>CAWKDN010000001.1:0-3232534 GCA_963848415.1 uncultured Solirubrobacteraceae bacterium | reverse complement strand
CTGTGTGCGGTGGCGGCGACCCGCACGCAGGCGCGTCGCCGCGAGCCGCGGGGTATGCGGACGGTGACGTCCACGGTGCGCGAGCGCCGCGCGCGCAGCTCCTTGAAGCCGATGACCCGCGTTGGGCCGCCGGCGCTCGCGGTGAGCCGCACGTGCCACAGCGAGGTCTCGACGCGTCCGGGACGGGCGCGGCGCTGATTGGCGAGCGTGACGCGGACCGTCGCGCGACGCCCCGAAGCCGGCGCGCGGGGGCTCTGGAGGCGCACGGCCAAGCCGGGACGTGCTGACGTCGGCTTCGGCGTCACGGGCCGGATCGCGGTGAACTCGTGTCTGCCGTCGCGCACGCAGCGCCAGGCTTGCCGGGTCGTTATCCGCTCGGTGATTCCGCGGTCGTGCAGTCGCAGGCGCGTCTCGAGCTCGAGCGGGCGGCCGGCACGGCTGACGCCGGCCGGCAGGACCGTGCACAGCTCGCGGATGTCGCGCGTGCGGACCCCGGTCAAGCGCAGATCGAGCTGGGCGCTGGCGCGCCCGGCGAGCCGCCTTAGACCCAGGCGCACCCGGGGCCCGCCGCGCCGCTCTGTCGCGAACAAGCCACCGCGCACGTGGTTGAGCGTGAACGGCCGCAACCGGCGCCCAGAGCGCGATCGGGCGAGCTCCTCGCGGCGACCATGCTCGAACAACGTCCGCTCCACCACGACGCGCGCCCGGCGCAGACGCAGTCGGCGTGAGAGCGCGACCCGGCCGGTGGACCGCACCGGACCGAGCACCTCGCGCGCTGCCCTGGGATTGGCGGTCGCTCGGAGCTGCGAGGAGCGTGCGTCCGAGCCGGCGCCCACGTCGTGCGCCCGCACCATGCCCGCAGTCGCGCTGACGGCGGCGACGGAGCTGCTGGTGGTGACGGGGTTGCCGGCATGCGTCGTGAACGTCCAGCCGGGCGCGTTGGCCCTGACGCTCGCGGCCGCCGGAACGCCCAGCGAACAGCCGTACGTCCAGAGCGTGTTCAAGTTGGGCGGCTGGTAGTCGCATACCGCCGAGACCGGTCCCCAGATCCGGTTCATGAGCGCGGCCGGCGGGGCGTTCGCCGCGTACCGGCAGTAGTAGGTGCCGGTGTTGGCGTGGTAGATGCACGGCGTCGAGGGGAGGCCGAGTGAGGTCGTCGGGGGCAGCCCGAGCGTCGTGAAGCTCTGGCTGTTGCCGATCACGCCCGGCCCCGGCGACGGGCCGCTGCAGTACCTGAACTTGTAGTTCGCGCAGTTGGAGACCACGAAGCGGTCGAACACCGTCGGCATGAGCACCCGATAGGTCTCTTGCGCGAAGGCTTGCCGGCTCGCGCTCTGGATCCCCTGCACGTCGAGCTTCCAGGTCCCGCGCGAGCGCAGCTGGCCGACCAGCTCGAGCAGGCTCTGATCCCCCCGCACCTGCTGGCTCTGGGCGACCTGCGCCGTGGCCATCTCGTCTTGTGCGGTCCCGAGCTTGGTGAGCAGATCCCCGTAGGTCGCCTGGAAGGTCGACGTCGCCGTCGGGGACGCCGACGGAAGCATGGAGACGATCTCCGAGGCCACCCACAGAGCCGCACTCACCTCGGGTCCCCCGACCGTCACCAGCCCGGCGAGCGACGCGGCGATCCCCGTGGTGCCGGCGAAGAAGTTCTGCAGGTCGAAGCTCGTGCTGGTGCCGGCCGCGCCGGCGAGCTGCAGGTCGCTGCCGATCGCGGGCAGCGCTCCGGTCTCGGACTCGAACACGCCCCGGCGGATCGTGTCGACGTCGCCGAAGTGCCCGAGCACCTGGCCGGCGAAGTAGATCTCCTTGAGCACTTCGTTGACCGCCGCCGTCCAGTCCTCCGCGTCGTAGCCGGTGCTCCCGGACGGCGGCAGACACGCGGAGTAGACCGGCGGCGCGTCGGTCGTCTGGTTGCCCGCCGGGCAGTTGCCGACGTTCTCCTTGAGCAGGTCGTCGCGCAGGTCCGACAAGGTGGTCCGGTCCGGCGCGGTCGCCCCCGTCCACACGTCGCGGAGCACGCCCGCAGTGATGGCGCCTTTCTGCTTGGCGAGCGCGTTCAACGCGTCGAACGCGTTCTGCTTCCCGGTGTCCGGCTGACCCGTGTCCGTGACGAAGGGCTGATAGCCCTCGGGGAGGTAGCGCTCCCAGCCGCCGGTCTTGCGGCGGTCGTAGAACCATGTGCGGATACCGAAGGGGCCGCGCGCGACGACATCGTCGCGACCGTCGCCGTCCACGTCTCCGAGCCGGATCGTCGCGTAGTACTCCGGGCGCGTCATCCAGCCGCCGGTGAGCTTGAGCACCGTCGACGGCTGCATCCGGCTCCAGGCCTTCGCCGTCCGGTCATAGGTCCACGCCTGCAGCGCCGTGCCGTCGAGGGCCAGCACCTCCTGCTTGCCGTCGTCGTCGAGGTCGCCGGCGCGGATCGACCCCCACTCGCCCGGCTGGATGGCGGCGGGCGCGCCGCTCAGGGCGGTCAGCGTCGGAAGGGAATCCCAGGATCCCCCGGACGAACCGGGCTCCCACTTCCTGACCCGCAGCCCGTCGCTGGCGCGGGCGATCAGCTCATCGCCCGGCAAGCCGTCGACGTCGGCGGGCTGCAGCGTCTCGTAGTACGACGGGCTGCTGCCGACGCAGTCGCCGCTGCCGGGTCCCGTCGCACCGCCCGCCGAGAACGGGCAATCGGGATAGCCCGTGGTGCCGGCGTCGGCGAACGGCGGAAGGCCCCCGACCGTGAAGTCGTAGTCCTCGTTGAGCAGCTCCCATTGGCCCTGGGCGCCGACGTCCCACATCCCGACGCCAAGGCTGGTACGACCGATCACCTCGGCGCTGTCATCGGAAGCGTTTCGGGCTCCCGGGGCGAGATCGGCGGTCCGCAGCGTGAGGTAGCACGAGGGCTGGGAGCAGTTCTGATCGATGAAGTCGAAGAAGTAGTCCCTGCTGGGGAAGACCCTCTCCGTCCACCCGCTACCGGACCAGGCGAAGAACTGGAGCGCCGTCTGCCCGAAGGAGGTGGTGGGCTTGCGGGCGTAGAGCGTCGCCGGCCCTCCGTCGGTGAGCCGCCCGACGTCAATGGTCGAGTACAGCGCGGCCCCGGCATAGCCGCCGGCGTCGGTGAACGGGCCGCCGCTGGCGATCGCCTGCCAGCCCCCGCCGTCGATGCTCTGGCCACCTGCGGGCGGGGAGTACTTGTAGACCCGCATCCCGTCCGCGAAGCGAGCCAGGATCTCCTCTCCCGGCTGGCCGTCGACGTCGGCGGCCTGGATCGTCGAGTAGTACTGCGCCTGCGTCCAGTTCGTCGCGAGCGCCTCGCCCGGTCGCGGCGAGCGGAAATCGGTCAGGGCCTGCGGCACCCCGTCGGCGTCGACCTGCGGGCGCCACTGCCCCAGGCTCGTGTCGAACGACCAGATCTCCAGGCCCTGGTCGTTGCGCGCCGCCAGCTCGTCCTTGCCGTCGCCGTTGAAGTCGGCCAGCTGGATCGTCGAGTACTTCGACGGGTCCGTCCAGCCACCCGCATCCCCCCACGGCGCCAGCACGAACGTCGGCCCGCACGCGCTCGTGTACGTCGGGGTGGCCTCCGGGCATTGCTGTGCACCCGCAGGTCGTGGCGTCGCCATGGCCACGAGCAGCAGGAGCAGCACCGCACCCACCAGGCATCTCCACGGTCGCCGGACCCCCACGAGCCAAAGCTTTCAGGTTCCGTGGCCGGGGGTCAACCCAGCGCTCGCGGATGCGGTGAGCGCGCGGCCGGCGTGCGTGCCGGGTCGCCGCCCGCGGGCCGGCAGCGACGGGCCTGGAAGATGACGCGGCCCGGGTGACGGGCTGGACGAGGCCACGAAATCCATATAGCTTCACCGGTGAGGCCGGGCGGCCGGCCCTTCGCGGTGGACAACTGGGAGGCTGAGGTGATCGCGTTCTGGAACCCGCGCAGGTCGCGGGTGGTGCTTGGGGCAATGGCGGTGGCGATCTGCGCGGCTGCGGCCATTCCTGCGCTGGTCGAGCGTTCCACCGCGGACGTGTCCGATGACCGGCGCGCGGCGCAGCTGTCGCGGCTTGATCCCGGCGCCCGGCTCGGTGGCAACACGCACATCGCGACCGCCGCAGAGGCGCTGCTCGTCGGCGTGCCCGGACGGGTCAACTTCATGATGGGGCTCGCCCCGCGCCAGCGGATCGTCGGCGGGCACGGGCACGACCAGCTCGGCGCCAGCGGGGCCGGGTCTGTGGTCCGGGGCGGGCGCGGTCACGATCTGATCCACGGCAAGGGCGGCCGCCAGGTCCTTGCCGGCGGCCAAGGCCACGACCACATGTTCGGCGGGCACGGTCGCGATCACCTGCACGGAGGTCCCGGTAACGATCGGCTGGTCGACAGCGAAGGCGAGACGGTCGTGACCACCGGGTCGGGTCGCAACGAGGTGCACATCGCCGACGGTGACGGCGACGAGCGCGTCATATGCGCGCGCGGATCGGTCAATCGCATCCAAGCCGACCGGGGCGACTCGCTGCATCCGCGCTGCCGCCAGGGGCGGTCGCAGGTCAGCTACGTCCGGCCGACTACCCGCACGCCGGCGGCCGCCAAGGCCGCGCAGAGCCAACCCGTCTCCGGCACCGGCACCCACGACGACCCATACATAGCGAGGTGCGACAACGAGACCGACAACCCCTGTCTGATCAGCGCCTTCGCGGCGCGCTCCCTCAGCGGGTTCTGGGCGAACGAGTTCGTACCCGCCTACAAGTGTCCGACGTCGCACCCCTACCTGTACGACAAGAACTACGCACCCGCCGGCACGGCGCTGATCAAGGGCGTCGAGGTGGCCGGGCTCGGCCCGATCGGCGTGTCCATCACGGGGTTCTTCAGCGTCGATCTCACAACGGTCTTTCGCGTCACCGGGATAGACACGGGCACGTTCAACTCGAGCGCGACGAACTGGACGAGCGGCACGAACTCCTACCAAGTCAAGCTGCACTGCACCAAGACCGCGTCGTTGGGACACGGCGGGCCACGTTGATCTCGCCGGCCTGCGCGGCCGGCTCGTGGTCCCGGGCGAGCCGCTCGCGCTCGCCGGGCTCGTGGCGCGCTTCGACCCCTCCCAGAACCCGCGTTATAAGGTCCGTCTCATGGTCGATGAGCGAGCGCTGGAGCAGGAGCTCTTCGCGGTGGGCAGCCGGCTGGCCGCCGACCTGCCCTCCACGGCCCGCCGCCCGCTCAAGGCGCTCGACGACAAGGCGATGGACCTCGCCTCCGCCGACCAGGAGCTCAAGGCCGCGCTGTTTCGCTTCGTCGACGTCGTGCCGGCCTGCCGCTCGCTCGACGATCTCGCCCGCCACCTGACCGGCTTCCTCTCAGAGCTCGACACCCCGCCGCCACCCGTCGGAGTCGCGATGAGGATGAGCGGCAGCCGCGCGGGCCGCACGGCGCTCGGCAAGGCGGCCGCCGTCGGGGTGCGCCACATGGCTCACCGCTTCATCGTCGGCGAGGACCCGCAGGCGGCGCTGCCGGTGCTGCGCGACCTGTGGAAGGACGGCGTCGCCTCCTCGGTCGACCTGCTGGGCGAGGCGACGATCACCCAGCCCGAGGCCGAGCGCTACGCCGCGCGCTGCTCGACCGCGCTCGAGAGTCTGGTGCGCGCTACGGCGAAGTGGCCGGACCGGCCGCAGCTCGAGCACGACGGGCAGGGGCCGCTCCCGCGCGCGAACCTGTCGGTCAAGGTCACCGCGCTGACCCCGCTGCTGCGTCCCGACGCGCCGGCGCGCGGCAAGGCCGACGCCGCCGAGCGCCTGCGCGGGCTGCTGCGCCAGGCGCGCGACCTCGGCGCCCACCTGCACATCGACATGGAGTCGATGGACTCGCGCGACGCGGTGCTCGAGCTGGTGCTCGAGCTGCTCGCCGAGCCCGAGTTCCAGGCCGGCCCGTCGGCCGGGATGGTGCTCCAGGCCTACCTGCGCGACTCGCCCGAGACGCTCGACACCGTGCTCGCCTGGGCGACGGACGGCGCGGGCGCAGGCCGCGCGCAGCCGCTCACCGTGCGCCTGGTCAAGGGCGCCTACTGGGACCACGAGGTCGTCGACGCGCGCCAGCACGGCTGGTCGGTGCCGGTCTTCGAGGTCAAGGCCGACTGCGACCGCAACTTCGAGACGCTGACCCGGCGGCTGATCGACGCCCGCGGCGTCCTGCGCGTCGCGATCGCCTCGCACAACCTGCGCTCGGTCTCGCACGCCGTGGCCTACAACCGGCTCACCGGCGGCGACGACGCCGGCCTGGAGCTGCAGGTGCTGCGCGGCCTCGGCGACCCGCTGCAGGAGGCGATCGCCGCTCAGGGCCTGCGGGTGCGCAGCTACTGCCCGGTCGGCGACCTGGTGGCCGGGATGGCCTACCTCGTGCGCCGGCTGCTCGAGAACACCAGCAACGACAGCTTCCTGCAGGAGCAGGCGCGCGGCGTGCCGGTCGAGGAGCTGCTGGCGCCGCCCGGCGCGGCGGCGTCGCCGGCCTGATGGACGAGTTCCGCAACGAGCCGGTGCTCGAGCTGCGCCGCGCGCCGGTGCGCGCCGGGCTCGCCGACGCGCTGGCCGCCTTCGACGCCCGCCGCCCGCTGCGCGTGCCCGTGTGGGTCTCCGGCGAGCGCCGCGAGGGCGCCGAGATCGTCTCCGCCGACCCCGGGGCGCCGGACCGGCCGGTCGCCGAGGCGGCCGCCGCGACGCCGCAGGAGATCGACCGCGCGCTCACCGCCGCCCAGCGCGGCGCGCGCGAGTGGGCCGCGACGCCCGCCGAGCGCCGCGCGGAGGTGCTGGTCGGCGCGGCGGCGTGGCTGCGCGAGCGTCGCCTGGAGGTCGCCGCGCTCGAGGTCCGCGAGTGTGCGAAGCCGTGGAAGGAGGCCGACGCCGACGTCTGCGAGGCGATCGACTTCCTCGAGTACTACGCGCGCGGAGCGATCGAGCTCGCGCGCGGCCCGGAGCTCGTGCAGGTCCCCGGCGAGCGCAACGAGCTGCGCTGGACGCCGCGCGGCGTCGTCGCGGTCATCTCGCCCTGGAACTTCCCGGTCGCCATCTGCTGCGGGATGACCAGCGCCGCGCTGGCGACCGGCAACGCGGTCGTGGTCAAGCCCGCGGAGCAGTCGCCCGGCTGCGGGCTGATGGTCGTCCAGGCGCTGCGCGAGGCCGGCGTGCCGCCCGACGCGCTCGCGCTGCTGCCCGGCGAGGGCGACGTCGGGGCCGCGCTCGTGGCCGACCCGCGCGTGCACACGATCGCGTTCACCGGCTCGGGGCAGGTCGGCCTGGAGATCGTCCGCACCGCCGCCGACGTCCCCGCGGGGCAGAACCACCTCAAGCGGGTGATCGCGGAGATGGGCGGCAAGAACTGCGTGATCGTCGACGCCGACGCCGACCTCGACGACGTCGTGCCCGACCTCGTCTACTCCGCCTACGGCTACGCCGGCCAGAAGTGCTCGGCGGCCTCGCGCGTGCTCTGCCACGAGGCCGTGCACGACCATCTGGTCGAGCGGCTGGCGGGCCGCGTGCGCGACCTGCGCGTCGGCCAGGCCGAGGCGCTCGACGTCGACGTCCCGGCCGTGATCGAGCGGGCCGCGCAGGAGCGCATCCAGGGCTACGTGGAGCAGGCGCGCGCCGGCGGACGGATCGCCGCACAGGCCGAGCCGCCCGCCGGCGCCGGCTGGTTCGTCGCCCCGACCGTCGCGACCGACCTGCCGGCCGACTCGCCGGTCGTGCTGGAGGAGATCTTCGGGCCGGTGCTCACCGTCGAGCGCGTGTCCGGGGTGCAGGAGGCCTGCGACCGCGTCGACGCCTCGTCCTACGCGCTGACCGGCGGGCTCTTCGCCCGCAACCCCGAGACCGTCGACTACGTGGCCGCGCGCACGCCGGTCGGCAACCTCTACGTCAACCGCAACATCACCGGCGCGATGGTCGGCCGCCAGCCCTTCGGCGGCAACCGGCTGTCGGGCACCGGGACCAAGGCGGGCGGGCCCGGCTACCTGCTGCAGTTCGTCGAGCCCCGCGTGGTGACCGAGAACACCATGCGCCATGGCCTCGTGGTCTGAGCCGGCCACCGTCGCCGCGGCGGCGCCGGCGGCGGGCGTGCGGGTGGTGCGCCACGCTTCGGCGCTCGGCGCCTGGGAGCTCGCCTTCGGCCGCCCCGGCCCGGCCCTGCGCCGGCACGTGCGGCAGTTCTGCGGCTACGAGGAGGACACCCCCGGCTTCACCCGGCGCCTCGAGCTGCCGGGCACCGACGTGACGCTGATCGTCGGCTTCGGCCCGCCCATCCGCGTCGCCGGCCCGCGGCAGGCGACGGGGCCGGTCGAGCTGACCTCGTTCGTGGCCGGCCTCTACGACGGTCCGGCCGAGGTGACCTCGCCGGGCCATCAGCGCGGGATCGAGGTCGACCTGACGCCGTTCGGCGCGCGCCGGCTGCTCGGCGTGCCGATGCACGAGCTGGCCAACCGCACCGTCGAGCTCTCCGACGTGCTCGGGCCGGGCGCGGCGCGGCTGGCCGACCGGCTGCAGGCGGCGCCGGACTGGGGCACGCGCTTCGCGCTGCTCGGCGCCGCGCTGGAGCGCCGGCTGGAGCGGGCGCCACGCCCGGTGGCGAGCATCGAGTGGGCGTGGCGGCGGCTGGCGGCGAGCGAGGGCCGCCTCGGCGTGGCGACGCTGGCCGCCGAGCTGGGCGTCAGCCGGCAGCACCTGTCCGCCGGCTTCCGGCGCGAGCTCGGGCTGCCGCCGAAGGCGATGGCGCGGATCCTGCGCTTCCGGCGGGTGGTGCGGGCGCTCGAGGCGGCGCCCGGCGAGGACTGGGGGCCGCTGGCGCTCGACGCCGGTTACTACGACCAGGCGCACTTCAACCGCGACTTCCGCGCCTTCGCCGGCACGACCCCGAGCGGCTACCTGGCGAGCCTGCTGCCCGACGAGGGCGGCGTCGCGAGCCTCGCCGGATGACATCCGTCCAATCCGCGCCGGGGCGGCCGGCGTAGCGTGGCGGCCATGAGCCAGACGACCACCGCCCACCAGACGATCTACCCCGCGCTCTCCTACCGCGACGGGGCCGCCGCCACGGGCTTCGACCGCGCGCGCTGACGCGCGCCGCGCCGGGCTCACAGCCACTCGAGCCAGCCACCGTGGGAGTCGCAGCGCGCGACCGCGCGCCCGTCGTGGGCGAGCACGAAGCCCGCCTCGCCCGCCGCCGCGACCCCCGGCGTCACGCCCGGGGCCTCGCTGGCGAGCCACACCGCGTCCAGCTCGCGCACCCGGCGGGCGAACTCGGCGCGCTGCTCGTCGCCGAGGTAGGCGAGCACTGCGGTGTGGAAGACGACGAGCGTCGCGTCGCGCGGGGCCTCGGCGGCGACGTCCTCGAGGCGGTCGAGCAGGTCGCCGCGCACGATGCGCGGCGGGTCGCGGCGGGCGATCGCGATCGCGAGCCGCAGGCGGTCGAGGCGGTCGGGCCGTCCCGGCCAGACGAGTGCCTCCAGCCAGCGGACGTCCTCGGCGGCCGCGAGGTCGACCGGCTCGAGGTCGATGCCGGCCCGCCACGCGATCTCAGGCAGCCGGTCCGGGAGCGGGACCGCGCCGCGCGGCTCGCACGGGAACACGACCTCTTGCGGCCCCACGCGATGGCCGCCGTAGGCGTAGCCGTAGCGATCTCCCAGCAGGCACAGCCCGGCGGCGGCGCCGACCTCGAGCAGCGCGAGCGGCTGCTTGAAGCGCGCCAGCAGCGGCAGGAGGATCGCGCAGCGCGCGGGCTCGTTGGTCTGCGTGCGCCGTCGCTGCATGACCGCCGCGACGGCGTCCCGCTGGTCGAGCACGGCCGCGCGGAAGGCGGCGTAGTCGAACTGGGTGCCGTAGAGGAAGCGCACCGCCCCGAGCAGCAGGTTGGGCTGGCGCTTGGCCGGCGGCAGCTCGCCCAGGAAGCCGAGCAGCTCGGCGTCGTCGGCGATGCGCGCGGTCAGCTCGGCGTACAGCGGCGACTTGCCCGCCGCGGCGTGTCGGGAGAAGCGCCGGTAGTTCTCGGCGGTCGTCTGCCGTGGGTCCGCGCCGAGCACGAGCGACGCTCAGCGCCAGGGGAGGTCGCCGCGGCGCTCCCAGTAGGCCTCGGGTGGCTCCGCGAGTGCGCCGAGCCCACCGTCCTCCCAGTCGAGCTCGCCGGCGGCGAGGTTGCTCTGCAGCGTCGCGGCGGTGGCCGCGCCGCTGAGCACGACGTCCGCCCACGGCTGGGCGAGCACGGCGGCGATGGCCAGCGCGTCGGGCGTCGTGCCGCGCCGGGCGGCCGCGTCGTCGAGCGCCGCGATCCCGCCGCGGGCCGTCAGGCGCCCGTTGGCGAGCGCCTCCTTGACGATGATCCCCAGGCCCGCCGCGTGCGCGCGCTCGAGCGCCGGGCCGGCGGAGGGCTCGAGCAGGTTCCAGGTCGCCTGCACGGTGTCGAAGCCACCGACCGCCAGCGCGCGGTCGATCGTGCCGGCCTGGTCGGCGCCGGTCGTCGAGATCCCGATCGCCACGCCGGTCGCCCGCAGCGCGTCGAGCTCGGCGCGCACGTCGGGATCCTCCAGGACGCCGCTGTCGACCGTGGCCGAATGGATCTGGTAGAGCCCGAGCCGGTCGCCGAGCAGCGCCCGCGTCTCGGCCAGCTGGCGGCGCAGCTGGGAGGCGCTGAGGTCCTTGACCTCGTGCGTGTCGGCGTCCAGCCGCCAGTCGCCGACGTACTCGTAGCCCCACTTCGATCCGACCGCTACGTCCTCGGGCGAGCGCGCGGCCAGCCAGCTCGCGAGGAACGCCTCCGCGCGGCCGTAGGAGCGCGCGGCGTCGTAGTAGCGCACGCCGGCCGCGTAAGCCGCGTCGAGCACGGCGTGCGCCCGCGCCTGGAGCGCCGCGACGCTCTTGTCCTCGCCGAGGTCGGCGTCATGGCCGAGGTTGATGTAGGCCGGGCGGCCGAGCGCCGCCAGCCCGAGCCCGAGCGAGCTCACGCGCAGGCCGGTCCTCCCCAGGGACCGCAGCGCCGGGGTCACAGGTGCGCCCGGTCGTTCCAGGTGGTCAGGGTCCAGCCGGAGAAGTCCAGTCCGTCCATGCGGCGCTCGTCGTGGTGCTCGAAGATGCTGATGCCGGTGTTGGCGTGGCCCGCCTGGTAGAGCGCGACCACGTGCCCCGGCGCGAAGTCCTCGTCGAACAGCGTGTCGCCGAGGAAGAAGTGCAGGAAGCCATAGTGGCTGACGGCGAGCACACGGCGCTCGGCGGCGTGCGCCTCGAGGCGCTCGCGGACGCGGCGGACGCGGCCGACGATGGCGGCGAAGGACTCGGCGCCCGGCTCGGCGTAGTCGGGCGCGGCGCCCGGCATCCACGCGAGCGTGGCGTGCGCGCCGCCGTCCGGCGAGGCGTCGTAGAACGCCCGCGACTGGCGCACCTCGTGCAGCTCGTCGTCGGTCTCGACCGGCAGCCCGAGCACCTCGGCGATGCCCGCCGCCGTCTCCTGCGCGCGGCGCATCGGGCTGGCGACGATCAGCTCGAGCCCCTCGGACTCGAGCCGTCGCCCGAGCCCGCGCGCCTGCTCCCAGCCGCGCTCGGAGAGCCGGTCGGCGTCCTCCGGCGCGCGCGTGCGCTCGCGGTCGTGGACGTTGGCGACCGACTCGCCGTGGCGGACGAAGTACAGCGAGAAGTCGGGCACGTCAGGCGGCTTGGCGTACGGCGCGGGTGGCCCGCACACGGTCGAGGAAGAGCGCGTGCAGCCGGTCCTCGCCCGCGATCTCGGGGTGGAAGGAGATCACCAGCAGCTCGTCCTGGCGGGCGGCGACGGGATGGCCGTCGACGGAGGCGAGGATCTCGACCGCGTCGCCGTGCGAGGCGACCCACGGGGCGCGGATGAAGACGGCACGGACGGGCGGCCCCGCGACCCCGGGGATCTCCAGGTCGGCCTCGAAGGAGCGAACCTGGCGCCCGAAGGCGTTGCGGGCGCAGGTCATGTCCATCACGCCGAGGTGCTCGCGGTCGAGCAGGATCATCCCCGCGCAGGTGCCGAGCACGGGCATTCCGGAACGCGCGAGCGCCCGCAGCGGGTCCGCGAGCCCTTCCCGCTCGATCCCGAGCGTCATGGTCGTCGACTCGCCGCCGGGGATGACGAGCCCCTCGAGCCCGTCGAGGTCGGCCGGGAGGCGCACCTCGACCGGGTCGGCGCCGAGTGCTGCGAGCATCCGCACGTGGGCGGCGAAGTCGCCCTGCAGGGCGAGCACGCCGACGCGGGGCGCGGCTTGCGCCGCCACGGCTACCAGCCCCGGTTGGCGAGCAGCTGGCGCTCTTCGAGCTTGCGCGTCTCGAGCGACACCATCGCGGTGCCGAGGCCCTCGGACGCGGTCGCGACGCGCAGCGGGTCCTGGAAGTGCGTGGTCGCCTCGACGATCGCGGCCGCGCGCGGGGCCGGGTCGTCGGACTTGAAGATGCCCGAGCCGACGAACACGCCCTCGGCGCCGAGCTGCATCATCAGCGACGCGTCGGCCGGGGTGGCGATGCCCCCGGCGCAGAAGAGCACGACCGGCAGCTTGCCGTCGTGGGCGACGGTGCGCACGACGTCCAACGGGGCGCCGTGCTCCTTGGCGGCCGTGGCGAGCTCTGAGTCGTCGAGCATCGTCAGGCGCTTGATGTCGCCCGTGATCCTGCGCATGTGGCGAACGGCTTCGACGATGTCGCCCGTGCCGGCCTCGCCCTTTGAGCGGATCATGGCCGCGCCCTCGGCGATCCGGCGCAGCGCCTCGCCCAGGTTGGTCGCGCCGCACACGAAGGGGACCTTGAAGGCCCACTTGTCGATGTGGTTGGCCTCGTCGGCCGGGGTGAGGACCTCGGACTCGTCGACGTAGTCGACCTCGAGCGCCTCCAGCACCTGCGCCTCGGCGAAGTGGCCGATGCGGGCCTTGGCCATGACCGGGATGGTCACGGCCTCCTGGATGCCCTTGATCATGGAGGGGTCCGACATGCGGGCCACGCCGCCGTCGCGGCGGATGTCGGCCGGGACGCGCTCGAGCGCCATCACGGCGACGGCCCCGGCGTCCTCGGCGATCCGCGCCTCCTCAGCGGTGACCACGTCCATGATCACGCCGCCCTTGAGCATCTCGGCCAGGCCGGCCTTGACACGGAATGTCGCCTCGTCACGCATGGTCGCCAGCCAGGATAGCCGCGCCCGGGGCGACCGCCGAGTCCAAACCGCGAGCCCGGCGTGCGCCCCGCGGGCTACTTGAGCCGGAACGCCTTGATGCGGTCGTCGTACTGCGCGGCGTCGCGGGCGTAGACGCCGTAGGCGAGCGCCTGGATGACCGACAGCAGACCGGTGTGCGAGCGCACGAAGGCGGGCGAGTTCGACGAGTAGTACAGCGTGCGCTCGGAGAGCTTGGAGACCTCCGAGAGCGTCGCGTCGACGATCGCGAGCGTGGCGGCCTTGCGATGGCGGGCGATCTTCATCGCGCGCACCACCAGCGGATGCGGGCGCCCGGCGCTCAGCCCGACCACGAGCGTGCGCTCGTCGATCCGCCCGAGCCGCGAGAGCGCCTCCTGCGACGGCGACGCCGCGATCTCGGCGCGGATGTCGAGCAGCATCAGCAGGTGGCGCAGGTAGGAGGCGAAGAAGGCCATCTGGTCGGTGCCGGCGATCAGCACCTTCTCGGCCGCGGCGATCGACTCGATCGCGCCCTCGACCTGCGAGCGCGACACCTTGCGCGCGGTGTCCTCGACGTTGACGTGGTCGGCGGCCACGGCGGCCTCGAACGGGTTCTGGTCGAGCGAGAACAACGGCGTGGGCTCGACGTGGCCGTTGCTCGTGCCCGTCTGGCGATGGTGGTGGCGGTACTCCTCGCGCGCGGCCTCCTGCAGCTCCGGGAAGCCCTCGAAGCCAAGCGCCTGGGAGAACCGCACGACCGTCGAGGAGGAGGTGTTCGCGCGGCGGGCGAGCTCCTCGGCGGTGTGGAAGGCGACCTCGTCGAGGTGGTCGACCACGTACTGGGCGACGTCCTTCTGCGAGCGCGAGAACTCGTCGAAGCGCGAGGCGATGTAGGCGGAGAGGGTCTGGTGTCCGCGGGCGGGAGACGCGGCGGAGGCGGTAGGCGCGGTCCTCGGCATGGCGCCCAGGGGTTTCGACGGTGGCCACCGTGGTTCCTTCACCGCTCGCGCGCAGAGATGTCCTGTCAGCATCCACGGCCGGCATGGAGCAGGTGCAGACACGCCTGGAGGGACCGGTCCTGGTCGCCCCCGACGTCCACGGGGACGAGCGCGGGTTCTTCGTGGAGACCTGGCGCTCGGACCGCTGGGGCGAGCTGGGCATCCCCGACGCCTTCGTGCAGGACAACCACTCGCGCTCCGGCCGCGGCACGGTGCGCGGGATCCACTTCCAGACCTCGCCGGGCCAGGGCAAGCTGGTGCGCTGCGCCCGCGGCCGCGTGCTCGACGTCGTGGTCGACCTGCGCCGCGACTCGCCCACCTTCGGCGAGTGGGAGGCGATCGAGCTCGACGACGAGCGCGGCCGCCAGCTGTGGATCCCCGTCGGCTTCGGCCACGGCTTCTGCGTCCTCTCCGAGCTGGCCGACTTCGTCTACAAGGTCACGAGCGTCTACGACCCCGCGACCGAGGCGGGCATCCGCTTCGACGATCCCGCGGTCGCCATCAACTGGCCCGAGCACCTCGAGCTGCGCTCCTCCGAGCGCGACCGCACGGCGCCGACGCTGGCCGAGGTGGCCGACACGCTGCCCTTCCGGATGTGAGCGCCGACGGGCGCTTCGCTCCGAGCCCGACCGGCGTCCTGCACCTCGGCAACCTGCGCACGGCGCTGCTGGCGTGGTTGTTCGCCCGCTCGCAGGGAGCGCGCTTCGAGGTCCGCATGGAGGACCTCGACACCGGCCGCGTGCGCCCCGGAGTCGCCGAGGCCCAGCTGGCCGACCTGGCGGCGATCGGGCTCGACTGGGACGGCGAGGTCACCTGGCAGTCGCGTCGCCTGGCGCTCTTCGAGGAGGCGATCGAGGCGCTGCGGGTCGCCGGGAACACCTACGAGTGCTTCTGCACGCGGGCCGAGATCCGCATGGCCGCCTCGGCGCCGCACGGCCCGCTTGGAGAGGGCGCCTACCCCGGCACCTGCCTGCGGCTGACCGCCGCCGAGCGGGCTGCGCGGCTGGCCGAGGGGCGCCCGCCGGCCCTGCGGGTCCGCGCCGGGGCGGCGCGGGTCGCCTTCACCGACCGGCTGCACGGGCGCTTCGAGGGCGCCGTCGACGACTTCGTGGTGCGCCGCAACGACGGCGCGCCGGCCTACAACCTCGCGACGATCGTCGACGACGCCGCGCAGGGCATCGGCGAGGTCGTGCGCGGCGACGACCTGCTGGAGACCACCCCGCGCCAGCTCTTCCTCGCCCGCCTGCTCGGGCTCGCCGAGCCCGCCTACGCGCACGTCGGCCTGGTGCTCGGGCCGGACGGGACGCGCCTGGCCAAGCGCCACGGCGCGGTCACGCTGCGCCAGCTCGAGCCCGCCGCGGTGCGGGCCTGGCTGGCGCGCTCGCTGGGACAGCCGGGCGCCGTCGGCCCGCCCGAGCTGCTGGAGGGGTTCGACGTGACGTCGGTGCCGCGCGCGGCCGTGCGCTTCGCCGGCTGATCAGGCGAGCGCGCTGACGAGGATCACCAGCGCGAACAGCATCACGGCGACGAGCGCCAGGGCGGCGACGCGCATCGCCCACAGCGCCTTGGGCGACTCGTCCTGCGTCGAGCGCCGGGCCACCGGCTCGCGCGCGGCGCGGCCGCCCTCGCTCGCGGTGCTGCGCCTGGCGACCAGCTCGGCGGCACGGGCGCTGCGCGCCCGCGCGCGGCTGCCGGGCGACTCGGGCGTGACCGGCGACACGGCCTCGTCGCCGGCCGGCGTCGCCTCCTCCTCGGTCGCGGTGCGGCCGGCGCTCCCGGCGGTGAGCCGCTGGAGTTGACCGGCCGCGCGCTCGGCGGTCTCGCTGACCGCCCTGGCCACGCGGGCGCCGAGCGGCTCGGCGGGCGTGCCGTTGCCGTTGCCGTTCCCGTTCGCCTCGACCGTGGGCTCCTCCGGGCCGGCGTCCACGCCGCCGGTGGGCGCGGCGGCGTCGGTCGTCCGGCCGGCGGCCGGGGTACGCGAGAGCGCGGCGGTGGGTCGGGTGACGTCGTCCGCGTCGGCGCCCGGCGCGTCGCCCGGCGGCGGCTGCGGCGGGCGGCGACCGAGCAACGGGGCCAGGCGACCCGTGGTCGTCTCGCCCGAGACACCGTTGCCGGGCGGGGCGTCCTCTTCGGTCGAGGCCGCGCGCGCGTCGCGGAGCGCGGCCTCGGCGGCGTCGCGGGCGGCGAGCGCCCGATCGCGGTCGCCGGCCGCGTCGTCGCGCGCCTGCTTCGCCTCGTCGCGCTCGCGGACCGTGCGCAGCAGCTCGTCGCGCGTGCGGTCGCGCTCCTGCGCCGCGGCGCCGAGCGCGGCGAGCGCCTCGTCGCGCGCGGCGGCGGCCGCGTCGGCGCGCTCCGCGGCGCCGGGTGGATCGTCACGGGCGACGGCCGCGGCGAGCTCCTCGTGGGTGGTGGCGAGCTCCCCGCGGACGCGATGGTGGGCCTGCTGCTCCTCCGCGAAGCGGCCCTGCCACAGCTCGACCTCTTCGCGCAGCCGCAGCGCCTCGCGGCCGTGGCCCTCACGGGCGTCCGACAGCTCGCGCTGGGTGGCGGCCAGCTCCTCGCGCACGCTTGCCGTCACCTGGCGCTCGCGGGCGAGCGCCTGCTCGGTCTCCTCGGCGGCCTCGGCGAACTCGCCGCGGAGCTGGTCGATCTCCGCCCTGGCGGTGGTCAGCTCCTCGTCGAGCCGCGTCCGCTCGGCCGCCACCTCGTCGTGGAGTCGCTGCTGCTCGCCCAGGTCGGCCCGCAACGAGCTCTCGGTCGCGGCCGTCGCCTCCGCGAGCCGCTCGCGCTCGGCCCGCTCGCCCTCCCGGTCGCGGTCGTTCTCGGCCCGTGCCGCCTCGGCGTCCTCGCGCGCCGCGGCCAGCGCCGCCCGCACGCGCCACAGCTCGACCTCGAGCTCGTCGACCTCGTCGGGGCGCAGCGCGGGCGCGTCGGCGTCGGTCTCGACGGGGGCCTCCGGCGGCGGCTCGGCGGGCTTGGGCCGCCGGCGCGGCAGCCGCGGGGGCGGCAACTCGACCACGAGGTTGCGCCCGACCTCGAGCTCGGCCGGCCCGACGCCGGTGCGCTCGCCGGCCCAGTCGAAGGCGGCGATCCAGGACTCGCCCTCGGCGGGGGCCCACGGCTTGTGCTCGAGCAGGGCGACGAGCCGGCGGCGGTCCTCGCCGACGGCGATCGTCAGGACCGGGCGCACGAAGCGCCGGCCGCGCAGGCCGTACCAGCGCCCGACGACCTCGAGGCGGTCGGCCGTCGTCCAGCCGAAGCGCTCGACCTCGAACCCGAGCTCGCGGCGCCCGGGCATCAGCCGCGCCCGGCGCCCGGCCGCTGCTCGGGGTCCTCGCCCGCCGCCGGCTCGGCCGCGGCCTCGTCCGCTTCTCGTTGCAGCCAGCTGCGGCCGCGGCGGCGCTCGGCCGGCGGCTTTCGTCCGGCTCGCCGGCCTCCGGCCCCGGCACTCCGGTCCCCTCGGCGCGCCGGCTCTCCGCGGCCGGGCTGGGCACGGCGGGCGAGTCGCTGGTCCGGTCGCGCCGGCTGTCGACGGCCTGCACGCGCCGGCGCGGGTCGCGCCGCTCGACCTCGACGGCGAAGTGGACGCGCCCGAAGGTCAGGATCGCGCCGGCCGCCATCAGCAGCGTGCTGGCCAGCGCCAGCCAGGCGCCCAGCTCGGGCGCCGCCCCGTCGACCGCCGGCGGGGGGTTGAGCATCTCGGCCACGACGATGATCAGCGGCGCCGCCGCGGCGGGCGCGAGCCACGCTCGGTCGACGTAGGCCAGCTCGGGCGCGAGCAGCCCGGCCGAAGCCACGAGCGCCGCGACGGCCAGCGCCGCGAGGATCAGGTCCCAGGCCTCGAAGGCCGTCCAGGCGGTCACGCCCGGCTCGTACCAGTCGAGGAACAGGCTGACGAGAAGCAGGAGGGCCCCGAGGGCGACGAGGCCGGGCCAGGCTTCCACTCTGCTGTTCGTCGTGTCGCGTCGGCGGGTCGCCACTGGCTCTCAGATGGTGGCAGGCCGGGTGGTCGGCGCGCGCCGTGGGGTGGCGTGGGCAGACATTGCCCGACGCATTCGACACCGCCGTCCCGACTCCCCCTCGCCGGCGCGCACGGGTACCCTCCGGCGAGACCGCGAGCAAGCCCAGGAGGCGAGCAGTGTCCGTCCCGACCAGCGCCCCACCCCGCGAGCACCTGCGCGTCGACGAGCAGGGCGCGACCACCACGATCACGCTCGACCGCCCTCGCCAGCGCAACGCCCTCTCGGTCGCCCTGATGGAGGAGCTGACCGCCGAGCTCGAGCGCCAGGCGGCGCGGCCCGAGGCGCGCGTGATCGTCCTGCGCGGCGAGGGCCCCGCCTTCTCGGCGGGCCACGACCTCTCCGAGCTGGTCGAGCGCACGCTCGAGGCCGAGCGCGAGATCTTCGCCACCTGCGAGCGGCTGATGCAGGCCGTCCAGCGCGTCCCGCAGCCCGTCGTCGCGGCGGTGCACGGCAGCGCGTTCGCCGCCGGCTGCCAGCTCGTCGCCGCCTGCGACCTCGCGGTGGCGGCCGACGTCGCGACCTTCGCCACCCCGGGGGTGCGGATCGGGCTCTTCTGCTCGACGCCGATGGTGCCGCTCTCGCGCGCGATCGGGCGCAAGCGCGCGCTGGAGATGCTGCTGACCGGCGAGCCGGTCGACGCGGCGACGGCCGCGGATTGGGGGCTGGTCAACCGGGTCGTGGCGCCCGAGGCGCTCGACGCCGAGGTCGCCCGCCTGGCCGAGCGGATCGCCGATTCCAGCCCGCTGACCATGGCGATCGGCAAGGCCGCCTTCTACGAGCAGATCGACCTGCCGCAGGACGAGGCCTACCGGCACATGAGCGAGACGATGGCCACCAACGCCATGACCTGCGACGCCCAGGAGGGCATGACCGCCTTCCTGGAGAAGCGCGCGCCGATCTGGCGGGGCGAATGACCCTCAGCCGGCGGCGGCTGCTCGCGCGCGCGGGCGCCGCCATCGCCGGCGCCGCCGCCGCGGGCCTCACCGGCGCCCCGGCGCTCGGCCGCCGGCCGCGCGCGACGCTGCAGCGGCTCGCGCGGCAGCTGCGCGGCCCGCTCGTCGTTCCCGGCGACAGCGGCTACGGCGCCGCGGCGCAGCTGTGGAACGTCCGCCTGGATGTGCCGCCGCGCGCGATCGCCTTCTGCGAGACCCCGCGCGACGTCGCCCGCGTGATCGAGTTCGCCTGCGCGCGCGACTGGCCGCTCTCGGCCCGCAGCGGCCGCCACTCCTTCGAGGGCTACTGCAACACGCGCGGCATCGTCGCCGACGTCTCGCGCATGGCCGGCGTGGCCGTCGACCGCCGGGCCGGCACGGTGCGCGTGGGCGCGGGCGCGAACAACCTGTCGGTCTACGAGGACCTGATCCTCGCCGAGCAGCTCTCGATCCCGACCGGCACCTGCCCGACGGTCGGCGTCGGCGGGCTGGCGCTCGGCGGCGGCTTCAGCCACATGACGCGCACCGGCGGGCTGCTGGTCGACTCGATGGTCTCGGCCGAGGTCGTGCTCGCCGACGGCAGCGTCGTGCGCTGCGACGAGGACACCGAGCCGGCGCTGTTCTGGGCCTGCCGCGGCGGCGGCGGCGGCAACTTCGGGATCGCGACCGAGTTCACCTTCCGGACCCATCCGACGCCGGAGCTCTCGACCTTCGGCCTGACCTTCGCGTGGGCGGACGCCACCGAGGCGCTCGAAGCCTGGCAGCGCAGCATCCCCACCGCGCCCGCCGCGCTGGCCGAGTCCACCTTCCGGGCCGTCAAGACGCCGCCGGCCTCCGGCACCGGCCCCGACCAGCTGCGCGCCACCACCGGCGGGATCTTCTACGGCTCCCAGGCCGACCTGCGCGACCTGCTCGCGCCGCTGCTGGCCGTCGGCCCGCTGACGACGACGGTGCAGACCGTGCCCTTCGCCCAGGCGTGGAAGCCCGACGGCTGCACGGTCCAACCGGGCGGCGGCGTGACCTGCGACACGACGCTGTACCCGAACTACCAGCGCTCGGACTTCGCGCGCGAGCCGCTCTCGCGCGCGGCGATCGAGACGATGCTCGGCTGGATCGAGCGCTGGCCCGGCGGCGCCGGCGCCCACGAGGGCGGGGTGCAGATCGAGGCGATCGGCCCGCGCTCGGCGGTCAACCGGATCCCCGCGCGCGCGACCGCCTTCGTGCACCGCGACGCGCTGAGCCACATCGTCTACCTGAACTTCTGGGGCGCGCAGGACCCGCCGTCGGTCGCGCGGGCGAACATCGCCTGGGCGCGCGGCATCTATGCCGCCATGCGCCCGCACGTCTCGGGCTACAGCTACCAGAACTACATCGACCGCGGCCTCGAGGACTGGGAGCACGCCTACTACGGCGTCAACTACCCGCGGCTGCAGCGGATCAAGGCCCGCTACGACCCCGACGGGCGGTTCCGCTTCGCACAGGGCATCCGGCCGGCGCGACAGCCGGCCGGTCGTTCGCCCGAGTGGTGAAGCGCGCTCGACGCGCGGTCGGGCAAGCCGGGGTTGACAGCACCGCCGCGATCCGGTGGGGTGGCTGCGGGGGGGTCGCCGAGCGGGCGGTCCGTATGCAAGCGGAACCACGAAGCAGGAGGAGTCGACTGTGCCTCGCAACCTGTTCCCGCTGGACAACTCGAAGAAGTTCACCGATCAGAAGCACGTCGGGCACAACCGCTGGCACCCGGACATCCCGGCGCCGGTCACGGTCAAGCCGGGCGACGTCTTCCGGGCGGACTGCCGCGAGTGGTTCGACGGCGCGATCAAGAACGACGACTCCGCCGACGACGTCCGCAACGCGCCGCTGCCGGGCGTCCACGTGCTCAGCGGGCCCTTCCACGTCGAGGGCGCCGAGCCGGGCGACCTGCTGATCGTCGACATCCTCGAGATCGACGCCTGCGACCAGGAGGACGAGGGGCCGCTGTCCGGCATGGGCTGGGGCTACACCGGCGTCTTCGCCAAGACCAACGGCGGCGGCTTCCTCACCGACCGCTTCCCCGACGCTTACAAGGTCATCTGGGACTTCACCGGCGACGTGGCCACCTCGCGCCACATCCCCGAGTGCTCCTACGTCGGCATCCACCACCCCGGCCTGATGGGCACCGCGCCCTCCGCCGAGCTGCTGGCGAAGTGGACCAAGCGCGAGACCGACCTGATCGCCACCGACCCCGACCGGGTGCCGCCGCTGGCGCTGCCGCCGCTGCCGGACTCCGCGATCCTCGGCACGCTGGAGGGCGACGAGTTCGACCGCGTCGCCGGCGAGGGGGCGCGGACCGCCCCGCCGCGCGAGAACGGCGGCAACCAGGACATCAAGAACTTCACCGCCGGCACGCGCGTCTTCTACCCGGTGTTCGTGCCGGGCGCGAACCTGTCCTTCGGCGACCTGCACTTCTCCCAGGGCGACGGCGAGATCACCTTCTGCGGGGCGATCGAGATGGGCGGGTTCATGGACCTGCACGTCGACCTGATCAAGGGCGGGATGGAGATCTACGGCGTCTCTGAGAACGCGATCTTCATGCCGGGCCTGCGCGACCCGCAGTACTCCGAGTGGCTGGCGTTCTCCGGCGTGTCGGTCGACCTCGAGGGCAAGCAGCACTACCTGGACTCCCAGCTCTCCTACGAGCGCGCCTGCCACCACGCGATCGACTACCTGATGAAGTTCGGCTACACCGACATCCAGGCCTACATGATCCTCGGCTCGGCGCCGATCGAGGGGCGGCTGTCCGGGGTGGTCGACATCCCGAACTCGTGCGCGACCGTCTACATCCCGCGGCGGATCTTCGACTTCGACCCCGCCCCGACGGCCGAGGGCAAGCCGCACCAGGTCACGCAGGGCATGCAGGTCCCGATGGCACCGAACTAGGGGCGAGGGATGGCGTTCTACGAGTTCCGCTGTGAGCGCGACGGCGGCTTCGACGTGACCGCGCCGCTGGGCGCGCCGCCGGGGTCGGCGGCGTGCCCGGCGTGCGGCGGGCCGGCGGCGCGGGTGTTCTCGGCGCCGATGCTCACCTCCACCCCGGTCGCGGTGGCCGGGGCGATCGACCGCGCCGAGAAGAGCCGCTACGAGCCCGAGGTCGTGACCTCGCTGCCGCCGGCGCCCGCGCACAAGCGCACGCCGGTGCTGCCGCTGACCCCGGCCCTGCGCAAGCTCCCGCGGCCCTGACAATCGTCCAAGCGGCGCCGGCGCTGCCGCGGTAGCGTCGGCGCCGGAATGATCGACCACGTCAACCTCGGCGTCGCCGACCTCGCCGTCAGCCGCGCGTTCTATGAGCGCGCGCTGGCGCCGCTCGGCTACGTCGCGCTCATGGACCGTCCCTACGGCGTCGGCTTCGGGCGCGACGGCAAGCCGGACTTCTGGATCTCCGACCGCCCCTCCTCCGCCCCGCTGCACGTCGCCTTCGCCGCACCTGACCGGGCGACCGTCGAGGCCTTCCACCGCGAGGCGCTCGCCGCCGGCGGGCGCGAGAACGGCCCGCCGGGGCTGCGGACGCACTACCACGACACCTACTACGGCGCGTTCGTGCTCGATCCCGAGGGCAACAACGTGGAGGCGGTCACGCACCGCCCCGAGTGAGGCCTACAGCTCCCCGGAGTAGGGTGCAGCGGGACATCTCGAGGGGGGAGCGGGTCATGACGGACAGATCACGCTGATCACGGGCTCACGCGCCGGGGGGCGCTGGCCGGAGCGGCGGCTGCGGGCGCGGCTGCACTGGTGCGTCCATCCGCGGCAACGGCCCGATCGGCCGGGGCGCGTTCGGGAAGCAGCCGGCCGCCCCAGCGCGTCGCCCCGCCGCTGACCTTGACCGGAGCGAGGCTGCTCGACCCCGCGACCGGTGAGGTCACCGACGACGCCACGATCGTGTTCGCGCGTGGTGTGGTCCGACGCGCCGGCCGCGGCGCCCGCCCCGCCGGCGCCGGGCGCAGGATCGACGTGGCGGGCGCCTTCGTCGTGCCCGGCTTGCTCGACGCGCACACCCACGCGGCCACCGTCGCCGCGGCTCGGCAGGCCCTTGCGGGCGGGGCGACGGCGATCCGCTCGGGCTCGACGTCGTTCTACCAGGACGTCGGGCTGCGGGCGCTCTCCGAGCAGGGCGGCCTCGGGATCCCGCGCACCTTCGCCGCCGGTCTGTTCGTGACGCCGAACCTGGGCGACAGCGTGCTCGCGGATCCCCGTCTCGCTCCGCTGGCGACGCTGCCCGACGGTGTCCGCACGCCCGAGGCGCTGCGCTACATGACCAGCGTCAACGTCGCGCGCGGGGTCGATCTCGTCAAGACCCGCTCGACCGAGCGGGCCGGCCTGTTCGAGCAGGATCCGCGCGTCCAGGTCTACGACGTGCGCCAGATCCGCGCCGTGGTCGACGCGGCGCGGCGACTGCGAGGTGGCGTGGCGTGCCACGGTCACGGCGACGAGGGCATCCGGGACTCGATCCTCGCCGGCGTGCGATCCGTCGAGCACGGGACGTTCGCCTCCGCCGCAACGCTCGACCTCATGCGGGCCCGCGGGACCTATCTCGTCCCGACCGTGTCCGCCGTCCGCGATCTCGCGGAGCCGGGCGGCGAGTACACCGACCCGCGGCTGGTGCCGCGCGGACAGGAGATGCTGGCCGCCTTGCGCGTGACGATCGCCGGAGCCCGCGAGCGCGGCATCCCCATCGCCGCCGGCACCGACACGTCCTACACGCCGGCGTCGCAGTCCAGCGTCGTCGGCGAGATGCGACTGCTCGCCGAGTACGGCGGCCTCTCGAGCCTCGACGCCGTGCGCGCAGCCACCACGACCGGAGCGGCGCTCGTCGGGCGCCAACGCGAGCTCGGGCGGCTGCTGCCCGGTTACGCTGCCGACGCGCTCGTGGTCGGCGGCGACCCGCTCGCCGATCTCGCGGCGCTGGACGACGTCAGGCTCGTCGTGTCGGCGGGCTGGATCGCCTCTGAGGGCGGGCAGAGCCTCCAGCAGCCGGCCGTCGAGGAGCACGGGGGCCTCTGAGCGCGCGCGGACGGCTCGGCCGGGAGGGTGAATGCAGGCGTTGGTCAAGTACGCGCCGGGCCCGGGGAACGTGGAGCTGCGCGACGTGCCCGAGCCCGAGCTGGTTCGCGGGGCCGTGTTGATCGACGTGGCCGCGGTCGGGGTGTGTGGGACGGATCGCCAGGCGATCGAGGGCGCCGAGCACTTCCCCACGCCGCGCATCCTCGGGCACGAGGTGTCGGGCGTGGTGCAGGCGCTCGGCCCGGAGACCGAGGCGGACGGTCTCGCGGTCGGCGATCACGTCACGCTGGAGACCTACGCCCACGTGTGCGGTGTGTGCCACTACTGCTTGCAGGGAGAGCACAACCGCTGCCCGCACCGGCTGGCCATCGGGACGACGACGGACGGTGGGATGGCGGAGCGGATCGCGATCCGGCGGCCGTGCGTGCACCGGCTGCCGGCGGGGGTCTCGCTGGCCGAGGGGGCGCTGATCGAGCCACTTTCGATCGCTGTGCACTCGGTGATCGAGCAGGGCCCGCCGGTGGGGGGCGACGTCGTCGTGGTCACGGGGCCGGGTGCGGTCGGGCTGCTGGTGGCACAGGTGGCGCGCGCGGTGGGCGCCACCGTCGTGCTGGTCGGGCGCGAGCGTCACGCCGAGCGTCTCGCCGTCGCCGGCTCGCTGGGGATCCGGCACGCGGTCGACGCTGACAACACGGACGTCAACGCGCTCGTGGACGAGCTGTCCGACGGCGTCGGCGCGTCCGTGCTCTACGAGTGCAGCGGCGGAGCGACCATCGTCGAGGACTCGCTTCCGCTGCTCAAGCGGGGCGCGCGGATCGTGCTGGTGGCGTTCTTCCGCACGCCACCGGTGATCGACGTCGACGTCCTGATCAACCGCGAGCTCGAGCTGGTCGGCTCGCGCGGCAAGCGCTCCGCGGACTATCGCCGGGCGCTGCGCCTGGTGGCCGACGGGCGGGTGGCGCTGGAGCCGCTGATCACCGCGCGCCTGCCCCTGGGCGAGTGGCGCCAGGGGCTCGCGCTGATGTCCGCCGGCGAGAAGGTGGTCTTCGAGCTCGCCTAGCGCTCAGAAGTGGCGGGCCGAGAAGCCCGAGAGCGCCTGGTACTGCCCGGCGTTGGCGATCGCCTCGTACATGCCGCGATAGATGCCGTACTGCTGCTCGTAGAGGTCTCGCGTGGCCTGGTTGGGCTCGTAGTCGCCCTCCACGTTGACCATCGCGCCGACCGCCTCGTCGATGGACGAGAAGCTCCCCGAGCCGAACGCACCGAGGATGGCGGCGCCGAGCACCGTGCACTCGCGCTCGCGGGTGACCTTGGTCGGCTGGCCGATGACGTCGGTCATCAGCTGGGCGAAGGCGTCGGACTTCGTGCCGCCGCCGGTCAGCCGCAGGTCGGTGATCCCGCCGACGATGTCGGACTGGAAGGCATCGACCACCATGCGCATCTCGTTCGCGCAGCCCTCCAGCAGCGCCCGCAGCATGTCGGCGCGGTTGTGGTACTGGCCGAGCCCGAGCCAGCCGCCGCGCGAGGCCGCGTCGTAGTACGGCGTCACCTGGCTGGCGAGGAAGGAGTGGAACAGCAGGCCGTTGGCGCCGGCGGGCGACGTGTGCGCCTTCTCCACCATCACCGCGTAGACGCTCTGCCCTGCCGCGTCGGCCTCGTTCTGCTCGTCGCCGCCCAGATGGTCGCGCCACCACTTCAGCGACGAGCCGAGCGCGAACGCGCCTCCCTCGATGTCCCAGGCGCCGGGCACCGCGTGACCGCCCCACCACAGGTTGTGACCGGTGATGCGGTCGAGCCCGTCGAGGTGAGCGACCATCACGCCCGCGGTGCCGACCGTGAACTCGGCCATCCCCTGGGCGACCACGCCGGCGCCGATCGCGGCGCACTGCTGGTCGCCCGCGCCGCGGCACGCGGGAAGGCCCTCGGGCAGCCCGGTGGCGTCGGAGGCGGCGGCTGAGACCACCCCGGCCTGGCCCGACGGGATGCCGACCGGGGGCACCCGGTCGCGGTCGATCCCGCAGAGGGCCAGGACGCGGTCGCTCCAGTCGAGCTTCTCGATGTCGAGCATGCCGTTGAGGGTCAGCGATGCGGGGTCGGTCACCCACTCCTCGGCGCCGAGGCGATACAGGAAGTACTCCTGGCCGTTGGCGAACCAGCGCGCACGGGCGAACAGCTCAGGCTCCTCGTCACGGAGCCACGCGATCTTGGCGGCCGACCACAGCGGCGAGAGCTGCATGCCGGTGTGGGTGTGGTACTCGTCCGGCGAGATCTCCTTCGCGAACTCCTCCTGGTACTTGAGCGCCCGCCCGTCGTTCCAGACGATCGACGGCGCGATCGGGTTCTTGTCCTCGTCGAGCAGGACGAAGGTCCCGCGCTGACTCGAGAAGCCCACCGAGCGGTAGGCGGAGTCCGGCACCGCCGCGGCCGCGACGGCCTCTTGGCTGGCGGCACAGATGCCCTGCCAGACCGCCTCGACGTCCTGCTCGATCCACCCGGCCCGGGGCGAGGTGCACGGGTACTCCTGGTAGCCCTGACCCAGCCGCTCGCCCTGCTCGTCGAAGATCATGACCGTGCAGCCGGTGGTTCCGGCGTCGATGCCGACGAATGCCTGCGTCACGACTTCACCTCGCTGGTGGTTGGACCGTGCGGCCGAGGGAGGCGTGCCCCGACGTTCCGCGTCTCCTCCCCCGTCGTTCGCGATCCTATAGTCGCCGGGCTCGACGGCGAGGTTCGCCGCCTGACCGCCCGGCGCCGCCGGCGTGCGCGAGAATGGCTCGATGGCCGAGCTCCGGACGGACCCGCCGACGTCCCTGCTGCTCGTGCACGGCTCCGGGAGCGGCCCCTGGGTCTATGACGGATGGCCCTCGGCCTTTCCGGGCGTGGACGTCGTCGCCGTCGACCTGCAGGCCGACCTCGACGTCAACCACGCCTCGCACGCCGACTACGCCGAGGCCGTCGGTCGACGGGCTGCGCAGCTGCCGCGGCCGGTTGCGCTGTGTGGCTGGAGCATGGGCGGCCTGGCCGTCCTGCAAGCCGCCGCGCGGGTGCAGCCACACGCCGTGGTCGTGATCGAACCGAGTGCGCCTGCCGAGGTGCAGGGGTTCCATCCTGAGGTTGAGGTGACCGACGGGAGCCTCGATCCCGAGGCCGTCTATGGCCGCTTCCCGGCCGGCATCCGGGCCCGGCCGGAGTCGGCCCGGGCGCGCGGGGAGCGCAAGCGCGGGATCTCGGTCCCGCGCCTGCCGTGTCCGTCGCTCGTCGTCTTCGGCGATTCCTTCCGCGACGAGCGCGGCACGCGAGTCGCGCAGCTCTACGGGTCGGACGAGCTCGATCTTCCCGGCCTCGACCACTGGGATCTCGTCCTCGACGAGCGTGTGCGCAGCGCGATCGCCCGCTGGCTGGGCGTCGATGGGCCCGGGACCTAGCGGGCCGGCGAGCCGCTCAGGTCGTGACCGGGCGCGACTGCAGCACGAAGAGCTCGTCGCCCTGGATCGCCCACTCGACGTCCTGCGGGCCGCCCAGGCGCTCCTCGAGCTCGACGCCCACCTTCGCCAGGCGGGCGAGCTGGTCCTCCGCGAGCGTCTGACCCACCGCCTCCTCGGGCGTGAGCTCCTGCTCGCGCACGCCGCCGGCCGGGTCGTGAACGATCGCGTAGGGCTGGGTGTGCAGCCGCGTGCGCTTGACGCGGCCGTCGCGCGCCAGCACGTACTGGTCCGGCGTCAGCTGCCCCGAGACGACGCCCTCGCCGAGGCCGCGGACGGCCTCGACCACCATCCGATCCTTGCGGCCCTTGGTCGGGTCGATCGTGAACAGCACGCCGGCGACGTCGGGCTCGACCATCCGCTGGACGACGACCGCCATCTCGAGGTCCTCCAGCGAGCCCTTCTTGCTGCGGTAGAACAGCGCGCGCTCGGTGAAGAACGAGCACCAGCAGTCGCGGATGCGCTCGACGATCGCCTCGACGCCCGCGACGTGCAGGTAGGTCTCCTGCTGGCCCGCGAAGCTCGCCGCCTCGGAGTCCTCCGCCGTCGCGCTCGAGCGCACCGCGACCGGGACGTCGTCCTCGCCCAGGCGGGCGTACGCGGTCTCGATCTCGCCCGGCAGCGCGCCGTGGGAGTCAGCCGCTCGCACCAACGCCTCGGCCTCGGTGGCGATCGTCGAGAGCTCCTCGCCCGCCTCGCCGCGGGCCAGCACCGCGCGGATCTCCGAGACGGTGCCGGCCAGCGTCTCCTCCAGCGCCTCCGCCGGGACGACGAAGCCCGGCGGCACCGGCATCCCGAGCTGGGTCATGCGGGCCAGCGAGGCGCCCTTGCCGCCCGCGACGGCGACGTCCGTGCAGCGATCCTCGTCGAAGAAGACGAGCACGTCGGCCTCAGTCCTCGACGATCGCGACCGCGCGCACCGGCGCGCCGGTGGTCCCCACCCACTTGATCGGCAGCACGCACAGCTGGAAGCCGAAGGGCCGGCCGATCTGGTCGAGGTTCATGAGGTTCTCGAGGTGCCAGTACTCCTCTTCCCACATGACCCGGTGGGCCTCCCAGAACTGCTCGCGCTCGAACATCGCCCACACGGGCGGGTCGAAGGTGATGGCGTCGATGCCCATCATCCGTACGCCGCGCTCGATCAGCCAGCGGGTCGCGTCGCCGGTCATGCCGCAGTGGTCGGTCTGGTAGCGCTCCTCGTCGTTGTAGGCCCCCGCGCCCGAGTGGATGAGCACGATGTCGTAGGGCTTGAGCTCGTAGCCGATGCGCTCGAGCTCGGCCTCGAGCTCGGAGACCGTGATGCCGTGGCCCTTCTCCGTCCAGGTGAAGTCGAGCAGCACCCCGTCGCCGATGCAGTACTCCAGCGGGATCGCGTCCGGCCCGCCGGCGCTCGGCACGATGTGCTTGACCGCGTCGCAGTGGGTGCCGACGTGGTCGCTCTGGACGACGAGGTAGTGCGCGGTGAGCATGTTCACGCCGTACTCGGCGGCGCCGATGCGCTCCGCGAACTGCTCGTGGGTCTCGTTGACGCACAGCGCCGGGGGCGGGATGCGCGGGAACGTGAGCATGTCCGGGTGCACCGGCATGGAGAGGTCGACGATGCGCCGGCCGGCGCGCTCGCCGGTCGGCGCGCGGTTGGGGACGCGGGACTGGTCGATGGTCATGGGTGGCTCCTCCTCCAGAGGACGACGGCGGCGGTGATCGCGACCCCGGTCACGGCCGCGACGGCGGGGACGGCGCGCCGCAGGACGGCGCGGCGGTCGGGGGGCGGCTCGGCCGGCGGGCCGTCGCCGTTGCTGCTCGCGGCGGCGGCGGCGAGCGCGGCGTCCGAGGCCGGGCCGACCGGGAGCCGGCCCACCGGGGTGTCCTGGTACTCCGGCTCGCCGCTCACGCCGGCTCCTGGACGCGGGCGAACGCGCGCGCCGGGGCGGCCTCGATGCCGCCGAGCTTGTAGAAGGGTGCGAAGAACTCGCACCGCGGCGGTAGCGCGGCGAGGTTCACCAGCCCCTCGACGAGCGGGATCCCGGCCTCCAGGATCCGGCGGTGCACGACGAACTCGTGCGGCTCCCAGCCGGGGTCGCGGGCGGCGGGCTCCTCGAAGAAGTCACAGCCGACGCAGCGCGGCGCGCGGGCGACGAGCCACTCCGCGGCCTGCTCGTCGAGCGCCGGCGATCGCCGGAAGTAGTCCGGCGTGCCGATCGCCCGCTGCGCCCAGTCGCTGCGCAGCAGCAGGATGTCGTGCGGGCGGATCTCCTCCCCGGCCGCCCGCAGCCCCTCCAGCGCTCGCTCGAGCGCCGCGACGCCGATGATCTCGCGCTGGTCCACGGGCGTGAGGTCGAGCACGACCGCCGTGCCGATCACCCGGTCCAGGGCCACCGCGTCGATCGGCTCGCCGTCCTCGAGCACGTGCAGCGCCGACTCGACGTGGGTGCCGGTGTGGCAGCTCAGCGCCGCCTGCGCCGACTGCCAGTAGCCCGGCTTGGTGCGGACCTCGAGCTGGACGCCGAGGTCGGTCGACGGCGGTCCCTTGAAGCCGTGCGGGACGGTCGGTGAGAGGTCGACGATCACGGCCGTCAGGCCAGCCCGCCGGCCTCGTCGTCGATCGTCTCGTAGAACGCGCGCTCGCGGTCCTCGAGCAGCTCGGGGATCGCCTCGCCCTTGACCAGGCGGGTGAAGTGCTCTGAGTCCTGGTGGGCCTGATAGCCCGCCTCGTCGGCGTACTGCTCGTAGAGGTAGAAGAGCTGTGGGTCCTCCAGCGAGCGCTGGGCCTGGTAGAAGCGGTTGCCGGGCTCCGCGCGCGAGGGCGGCGTCATCTCGCGGATGACCTCCAGCAGCCGGTCCTCCTTGCCGGCCTTCGCCCGCCACTTGGCCGAAACGACGTATGCCATGGTCACGCTTCCTTTCGTCCGATGCTGTTGCGCAGCACGCCGATGCCCTCGATCTCGAGCTCGACGACGTCTCCCTCGGCCAGCCAGCGGTCGAGCTCGAGGCCCGACCCGCCCGCGGCCGTCCCCGACCCGAGCACCTCGCCGACGCGCACCGTCTGGCTGCGCGAGACGTAGGCGATCATGGCCGCGAAGCTGTGGTGCATGTTCGCGCTCGAGTCCTCGCCCCAGACCTCGCCGTTGACGCGCACCTGCATGCGGGCATCGGCCGGGTCGAACTCGTCGGCGGTGACGATGCACGGGCCGAGCACGTTGGAGCCGTCCCAGTCCTTGGTCTTGCCGGGCCCCATGCCGATCGGGACCTCGCGCTTCTGCACGTCGCGGGCGGAGAAGTCGTTCCAGATCGTGTAGCCGAAGACGGCGTCCAGCGCGTCCTCCTCCGCGACGTCCTTGACCGTCGTCCCGATCACCGCCGCCAGCTCGAGCTCGTGGTCGAGCTGGTCGGAGTAGGCCGGCCAGGCGATCTCGGTGTCGGGCCCGACGACCGTGTCGGGCATGCCCTTGTAGTAGGCGGGGACCTCGTACCACTCGGCCGGGATCTCGCGCCCCAGCCGCCCGTAGGCGTTGATCAGGTGGCCCTCGAAGGCGAGGAAGTCGCGCAGTGTGCGGGGGCGCAGCGGGGCGAGCAGGCGCGCGTCCTCGACGGGCGCGCCGGCCGCGGCGACCGGCGCCCCGGCCTCGATGAACGCGACCATGTCGCCGTCGAAGCCCGCGTCGAGGACGGCGTCGCCGTCGAGGACGCCGACGCGCGGGCCCTGCTCGGTGGCGTAGGTCACGACCTTCATGCACGCTCCTCCTGGATCTGGGTGGCCGCCAGGCGCACCGCGTCGGTGATCTTCACGTAGGAGCCGCAGCGGCACAGGTTGCCGCCGAGCGCCTCCGCGATCTCTTCGTCGCTGGGCGCGGCGTTCTCCTCCAGCAGCCGCTTGGCGGTCAGCACGAAGCCGGGCGTGCACCAGCCGCACTGGAAGGCGTGAGCCTCGGCGAACGCGCGCTGGACCGGATGGCTGCCGCCGAGCCCCTCGACGGTCGTCAGCTCGCGGTCGCGGGCCTGGGCGGCCATCGTCAGGCAGCCCGACACCGGCTCGCCGTCGAGCAGCACGGTGCAGGCGCCGCAGACGCCGATCCCGCACGTCGCCCGCACCGAGCGCAGGCCGGCGCGCGGGAGCACGTCGACGAGCATCTCCCCCGGCCCGCAGTCGAGCTCGGTCGCGCGCCCGTTGAGCCGCACCGGCACCGTCACCCCGCGCCGTCCCGCGCGTCGACCGCGTCCAGCACGCGCTCGGCGGTGATCGGCAGCTCGCGGACGTGCAGGCCGAGCGACGCGAGCGCGTTGCCGACGGCCGCGGGCACCGGCGGCAGCACCGTCTCCCCCAGCCCGTGCGCCTGCGCGCCGTCGCGCTCGATCAGCTCGTGGGTGAAGGCGGCGGGCAGGTCGCCCGGGGCGGGGACGTTGTAGTCGGAGAGGTTCGCGTTGGCCACGCGGCCGTCGCCGGTGTCGATCGCCTCGAACAGCGCGGTGCCCAGCCCCATGATCAACGACCCCTCGTTCTGCAGCTCGGCCCCCGCGCGATCCACGACGCGCCCGGCGTAGGCGACGCCGTGCAGCTGGGCGACCGTGAGCCGGCCGGTCTCCTCGTCGACGTCCACCCGGGCGGCGGCGGCGCCCTGGTGCCAGTGGGTGGAGGCGATCCCCTGCCCGGTGTCGGGGTCCAGGCCGCCCTCGTCGCGCACCTCGCCGTAGCCCTCCTCGCCGCCGTTGGATCGCAGGTCGGCGACCGCTTCGGTCAGCGCGCGGCCCATCATGTGCGTCGAGCGGCTGGAGGTCGTGCGGGTGTCGAACGGCGAGCTGTCGGTGTCGGGCTCGGGCAGCTCGATCTGCCCCGGCTCGCAGCCGAGCAGCTCCGCGCCCATGAGCTGGATCGAGCGCCGGACGCCCTGGCCCATCTCGCACGACGCCGAGCGCACCACGTAGCCGACCGGCGTGCGCTGCACCGAGATCGCCGCGCGGCTGGGGGTCTGCATGCCCTTGAGCAGCACGCACAGCCCCTTGCCGCGCGGGTCGGCCTCGTAGCCGACGGCGTCGGCGGCGGACTGCAGGCAGTCCTCGAAGTGCACGTCGTGCATGACCTCGCCGGTGGCGAAGCGGTCGCCGTCGCGCAGCAGGTTCTTGCGGCGCAGCTCGAGCGGGCTCATGCCCAGGCGCTCGGCGAGCACGTCCATCGTGCGCTCGGACGCCCACACGGACTGCATCGCGCCGTAGCCGCGGTAGGCGCCGTTGGGCGGCAGGTTGGTGTAGATCGCGAGCGCGTCGACGCGCACGTGCGGGATCCGGTAGGGCCCGACGCCGGCGTAGCCGAGCTTGGTCGCGACGCCCGGGCCGCAGTCGGCGTAGGCGCCGGTGTCCACCCAGCAGTCGAGCTCCTTGGCCACCAGCGTCCCGTCGCGCGTGGCACAGAGCCGCACGCGCATGGTCGCGGGGTGGCGGTTGAGGGTGAGGAACTCCTCGGTGCGGTCCAGGACGACCTTGACCGGACGGCCCGCCTTGCGGGCCAGCGCGGCGGCCAGCGCCTCGGTGCGCACGAAGGTCTTGGCCCCGAAGGAGCCGCCCATCGGCGGCGCGACGACACGGATGCGCTCCTCCTCGAGGCCGAAGAGCCCGGCCAGGTCGGCGCGGGTGTTGAACGGCGTCTGCGTGCCCGCCCACACCGTCAGCCGGCCGTCCTCCCACTCCGCCAGCGCGGCGTGCGGCTCCATCGGCACGTGGGCGGCGCTCGCCGTGCGGAAGACCTCCTCGACGACCACGTCGGCTGTGTCGAACCCCGTGGCGACGTCGCCGGTGAGGAGCCGGAAGCGGTGGCACACGTTCGTGTCCGGCAGCGGCCGGACGCCGATCGAGACGGCCTCCTGCGCCGAGTCGGCGGCGTCGGGATGCAGCAGCGGCGCCCCGGGCGCGACCGCCTGCACCGCGTCGAAGACGGCGGGCAGCTCCTCGTAGTCCACCTCGATCTCCGCGGCGGCGGCCCGCGCGGCGGCGGCGGTGGGCGCCGCGACGGCCGCCACGACGTCGCCGACGTGGCGCGCGACGTCGGCCAGCACCCGCTGGTCGCGCGCCTGGCAGCCGTAGCGCCCGAGGTCTTCGACGTCCTCGGGCCCGAGCGCCACGCAGTCCTCCGGCAGGCCCGTCGCGTCGACCCGGCTCACGCGCGCGTGCGGGTGCGGCGAGCGCACGAAGGCGGCGTGGAGCATGCCGGGGCGCTCGGCGTCGACCGAGTAGGCCTGGGTGCCGGTGACGCGCGGATCGACGCCGACGGCGCTCACGCGGCGAGCGCCTCGATCGCGCGCCGGACCTCGACCGCGGTGACGCGCCGCCGGTAGCCGGCCGAGCCGCGCGCGTCGTCGATCGGCTCGATGCGCTCGGCGTAGCGGCGCCCGATCTCGGTCGCCAGCGCGGCGTCGAGCGGCGCCCCGCGCGCGAGCGCGCAGGCGTCGGGGTAGTGCTGGGGGGTCTCGGCGACCGCCCCGACCACGACGCGCAGCTCGTCCTTCGTGCGGGCCGCGGCGACGGCGACGCACGGCCGGTCCTCGCTCGAGCGCGAGCGGAACTTGCGGTACACCGCCCGCTCGGGCGCCGCCGGCACGCGCACCTCGACCAGCAGCTCGTCGGGCGCGATGCAGGTCTCGTAGTAGCCGAGGATCAGCTCCTGGACGGACACGACGCGCTCTGCCGTGCTCGAGCGCAGGACGACCTGCGCCCCGAGCGCCTGCAGGACCGCCGGGGGATCGGAGGCGTAGTCGGCGTCGGCCAGCACGCCGCCGACCGTCGCCTGGTTTCTCACCCGCGGGCTGGCGACGAGCGAGAACGTCTCGGCCAGCACCGGCCAGCCGCCGCGCACGCGCTCGTCGCGCTCGACCCGGCGGTGGCTGACCATGGCGCCGAGCCGCAGCTCGCCGTCGACCACCTCGATCCCGCGCAGCTCGCCGACGTCCTGGAGGGAGAGCAGCGCCGCCGGCTGGAGGAAGCCCTGGTTGACCAGGATCCCCAGGAAGCTGCCGCCGGCGAGCACGGTCGCCTCCTCGCCGCGCTCGGCGCGCAGGGTCAGGGCGTCGGGCAGCGACGAGGGCGCGAGCCACTCGGCCGTCGCCGCGCTCACCCCAGCAGCTCCACCACGCCGGTCGTGCCGTTGACCCGGATGCGGTCGCCGGTCGCGATCCGGTCGCCGGCGTTCGTCGTGCCCACGACGGCCGGGATGCCGAACTCGCGCGCCACGACCGCCGGGTGCGAGACCGTGCCGCCCGCCTCGGTGACCAGGCCGCGGATCTTCGTGAACAGCACGACCCAGGCGGGGTTGGTCATCCGGCAGACGAGGATGTCGCCCTCCTGGACCTCGTCGAACTGGGCCAGTGAGGTCACGTAGCGCGCGGTGCCCTCGACGACCCCGGGCGACGCGGCCAGCCCCGTCACCTCGCCGGTCATCGACGGCTCGCCGGCGTGGAACTTCTCCGGGAAGCCCCACAGCGACGCGTAGGGGAAGGCGAGCGCCTCCTCGGTCGCGGTCCCGACCCACGACGGGGGGCGCTTCTCGGCGGCGTCCTCGTGCTCGTCGCGGCGGTCGGAGACCAGCTCCTGGGCGTCGAGCGCGGACTGGTCGGCCAGCAGCAGGCGGACCTCGTTGTAGTGCAGGAAGACGACGTCCTCGGCGTCGGCCAGGGCGCCCGCCTCGGTGAGCTTGCGGCCGATCGCGATCAGCGCGAGGCGCAGACGGGCGTTCGTGCCCTGGTCGATGAAGAAGTGGTGGTCGGGCGTGAGCGGGTTCATCCCCAGCGAGCGGTCCAGCGCGCCCTGCAGGGTCTCGCGCTGCTCGCCCTCGACGCCCTCCATGACCTCGGTCTTGGCCGCCTCGAGGTCGTCGCGGACGCGCTGGATGTTCGACGGGTAGTCGTAGTCGGTGGCCAGGTAGCCGCGGATCGCCTCGACGATCGGGCCCGGGTCCTCCACCCAGGTCTTGAAGGCGAACTCGTGCGACCAGATCGCCTTGTAGCCGAAGGTCTCCTGGTGGGGCCGGATGCGCTCGGCGACGAACGTCCGCCCGCGCTCGGAGCCCTCGAGCGCCTCCATCACCGCCGGCGCGGTCTCGCCGCCGTCGAAGGCGGCCCGCAGCTCGGCGTCGTCCTTGATCTCCTCCTTGAGCTTCCAGAGGTCCTCGATCGAGTCCCAGTTGCGGTCGGCCACCGAGCTCTGCAGGCGCCCGAGCAGCCCGGGGTCGGCCTCGCCCTTGACCTCCTCGACCGCGGCGTTGAGGCCCGTGGTCGCCGAGAACTGGGCGAAGTTGAGCATCCAGTGGATCTTCCAGTGGCGGTCGTGGATGTCGATCGCGTCCTCGAGCAGGATCGCCAGCTCGGCGAACGACGCGCCGTCGGAGTCCTGGCCGTCGAGATAGGCGAAGTTGCGCTCGATCTCCGGGCGCAGGCGGTCGGTCCACCAGGCCATGAAGTTCTCGGCGTAGTGGGGCAGGACGAAGCCCAGGTAGGCGCCGATCGCGCCCGCGTAGGCGCCGTTGCGCGGCACGCGCGGGACGTAGCGGGCCTCGTACTCGGTGGCCTCGGCCTTCACGGACGGGTCGGCGGGGATCGCGGCGGTGTAGACGTAGCCGTTGATGTTCTTGGCCACCCAGTCGGAGGCGAACGGCGTGCCGAAGCGCCGGAACATGTGGTCGCAGGTCAACCACCAGCCGCCGATGTCGAAGAACAGCGGCGACACCGGGTTCGGGCAGTGCAGGTCGTCGTAGATCCAGAAGAGCTCCTGCTCGCCCTCCTGCCACTCGATCGGGAACTCGTCGGACCCGTGGAAGGTCCCGAGGACCTCCGCCTGCTCGTCGACTGCCATCGTGCTCCTCCTCCGACCCGTGCAGGCGGCCCGCTGTCGGCGGGCCCGGACGTCTGCCTGCGTTCGACGTTACATCATCGATTATCGAGGGTCAATCTTGCCCTCAACGAGAATCGATGAAACACTCGTGACCATGGCGACCGTCTCGCGCAGCATGCTCCGCGACCAGATCCGCGAGGTCCTGCTGGAGCGCATCCTGGACGGGACCTACCCGCCGGGCGAGCGCGTAAAAGAGACCCGCATCGCGCAGGAGTTCTCCGTCAGCCAGGCGCCGGTGCGCGAGGCGCTGCGCGAGCTGGAGATCCTCGGCATGGTGGTCTCCGAGCCCTTCCGCGGCGCGCGCGTCCGCGAGGTGACCGCGCGCGAGCTGGCCCAGATCTACCCCATCCGGGCGGCGATCGAGGAGATCGCCGCCCGCGAGGCCGCCCCCGCGCTGGCCGGCGAAGTGGCGGCGCTGGAGGCCGAGCTCGACGCGATGCGCGCCGCCGCCGCCGACGGCGACATCCAGGGCCTGCTCGAGCACGACGTGCGCTTCCACCGCATCATCGTCGACGCGTCGGGCAACGAGACGGCGCGGCGGGTGTGGGGCTCGCTGCGGATCGAGGCGCGCACGCTGATCACGCTGATCAAGAGCAAGGACGAGCTGCCGGAGATCGCCGAGGCCCATCTTCCCGTCGTCGAGGCCATGCGCTCCGGTGACGGCCGCGTCGCCGGGCGGGCGCTGCGCAAGCACATCGAGGCGTTCGCGAAGTGGGTGCCCAAGGACGCGGGCGGCGCGTGACCGACGGGGCCGGCGCCGGGGCCGTCACGGTCTGGTTCGTCCGCCACGGGGAGATCGCCTCCCACCGCGGCGACGTGCCGCTCACCGAGGCCGGCGAGCGCGACGCCGAGCTCGCGGGCGCGCGGCTCGCGGGCGAGCTCGAGCCGGGCGCCCTCGTTGAGCTGCTGCACGCGCCGACGCATCGCACGCTGCAGACACTGGTCGCCATGCGCCGCGGCCTCGAGGGGGCGCTCGCGGGCGCCGGCGCCGGCTCCGGCGTCGAGCTCGGCGAGCCGCGGGTCGAGCCCGCGATCCGCAACCCCGACCTGTTCGTCGCCGGCACGCGGGTCGAGATGGTCTCCTCGGAGGACGCGCTGGCCGAGCAGCTACCCGCGGATCTCGACCAGCCGCGACGACGTCGCCGCCGGCAACCCGTTCTTCACGAGCTTCTGGTCGCGGAAGGACCGCATCGGCGTGTGGATGTCCGACGACGACCCGCCCGGCGAGCGCGCCGCGGACGTCGCCCGCCGCTGCTTCACGTTCGCGCGCAGCCTGGCCGACGCCCACGTCGCGCGGCCACGCCACGTCGTCTGCGTCACCCACTCCGGACCCTTGCGGGCGCTGCTGCGCGAGTACGTCGTGGGCGAGGATCCCGGCGAGCCGGCGTTCGTCGAGGCCGTGCGGTTGCGCTTCGAGTCCGACGGGCGCGCGACGTGGCGGTTCCGGGACGCCGAAGCCGGCGCCGAGGCGGCCGCCGGCTACCAGCGCCAGCCGACCGGCAGGTCGTAGAGGTCGCGGATGCGGCTGAAGTAGTCGTCGAGCGCGCGGTCGAGATTCGCCTCGACGCCGTGCTCGTCCACGAACCTGATCGCGCGGGTGGCGAGGTAGATCTCGTGCCTGGTCATCGTGCCGTGACCGACGCCTTCCGGCGAACCGGCATTCCACGACGACGACGGCGCTCGATGGGCCGGGCAGGACTCGAACCTGCGTCTGACGGATTATGAGTCCGCGGCTCTGACCACTGAGCTACCGGCCCTGAGGCCGCGCAGTATGACCCGCGGACCCGGTGCCTAGGGTTGCAGCCATGGACGTCGACCCCTCGCTCACATAAGGCGACGGCGAGCGCGCGGGACAGGGCTGGGTGTACGTCGTCCTCGCCGACCCCGACGAGCACTGCCGATCTCGACGTTTTGACCGCCGGCGAGCCCGGCGGCGACCCTTCGGGCCTCCCTCATTGGGGGGTCGCCCCAGGGACGCCGACGAAGGGCCGGTCACAATGGACACGGTGAGCCCGCGCCCAGCCGACCAAGCCTCGCCACCCGAGACCGGGCTCGCGCACGTCGCCACGGTCTCCTTCCTCGCCGGCCGCGTCGTGCCCTCCGGCGTCTTCTGGGTCTCGCTGGCGGGCGGGATCGCACTCGCGCGGGCGGCGGCCACCGGCGGCTTGCGCCGCGGGACGGGCGCCGCCGCCGCGGCGATGCTCCAGACGGTCGCGGTGATGGGCCCCGCCCGCATCAACGGCCCGCTGACCCAGGCGCTCTCCGCCCCGCTGATCGGCCGCCTGCACGCCCGCGGCGCCGGCGTCGCCCGCCAGGTCGCGGCGGCCTTCGCCATCCGCCTGACGCACTACACGATCCTGAGCGCCCTGCTGATCTGGGTGGTGCTGGGCGGGCTGGACGCCTACGCGGGCAGTTACGACACCCTGACCGGCTGGCTCGGGTTCCTGCCGTCCGGGGCCGACGCCGCGCTCGCGCTCGGGATGCTCTCGAACGTCGTGTGGGCGGCCGTCTACAGCGTCCTGCAGGTCATCGTCTACCGCCGGGCGCTCGCCGAATGGCCGGACGCAGCGACCTCCGCGACCGCGACCGCGGCGCCACCCGCCGCCGCAACGCCCGCCGGCACCGGCTCGGGGCGCTTCGACCCGCGGGCGCTCGCCCTCGCCGCCGTGCTCGCCACGGCGCTGCTGCTCTCCAGCACCGCCTGGCCGCTGCTCGCCGGCGTCACGGTCTGGCTCGCCTTCGCCTGGGCGGTCACACGAGCCGGCCGCGAGGCCGTCCCGCTCGGGCTCGCGCTCGCGGCGATGCTCGCCTTCACGGCGCTCACCGGCACGCTGCTCGCCGGGCTCGGCGCCGAGGAGGCGCTCAGCCGGGCGGCGCGGGCCGCGCTGCTCGTCGCGACCGCGACCTGGCTGCGCGCCGCCGCCGGCCCGGAGGGCCTGCGCGAGGTCTTCCGGCGCACGCTGTACCGCCTGCGCCGGCTGCCCGCCGCGCGCGAGGCCGGCGCGGTGCTCGACTCACTCGACGCCGGCCCGCGGCTGCTCGCCGCCGGGCGCGGGCTGGTGGCCTCGCTCGCGGCCGTCCCGCGCCGTCCGCTCCCGATCGCGGACGCCGTGATCGCCTGGGTGGCGGCCGAGGCGGCCACCTTCCGCACCGGCGACGCCGCCGCCCGGCGCGCGCTCGTGTCGGTCCGGGCGCGCGACGGCGCGCTGGTGGCGCTCGCGCTGGCCCCCGGGCTCGTGCTCGTCGGCGGCCTCGGCTCCTGATTGGATACCGCGATGGCCGACCGCGCCGCCATCGTCACCGGAGCCTCCAGCGGGATCGGGCTGGCGATCGCCCGCATGCTCGCCGAGGAGGGCTTCGCGCTCACCGTCGCCTCGCGCAGCGCCGACAAGCTCGCCGCCGCGGCCGCCTCACTGCGCGAGACGGCCCCCGCCGTCGAGGAGGTGGCGGGCAACATGGCCGACGAGGCCACCATCCAGGCCGTCGTGGCCCGCCACCGCGAGCGCCACGGCCGCCTCGACGTGCTGGTCAACAACGCCGGCGTGGGCATCGGAACGCCGATCGGCGAGGCGATCACCAAGCGCGTCGACCTCCAGCTCGACGTCAACCTGCGCTCGATCATCCTCTACTACCGCGAGTGCGTCGATCTCCTGCGCGCCGCCGCCGCCGAGCGCGGCACGGCGCTGGTGGTCAACACCGCCTCGATCGCCGGCAAGACCGGGCAGGCGTGGCTGTCGACCTACTCGGCGACGAAGGCCGGCGTGATCGGCTTCACGCAGGCGATGAACAAGGAGCTCTCCGGCGAGGGGATCAAGTCCGTGGCACTGTGCCCGGGCTTCGTCGACACCGCCATGACGGACTTCGTCAAGGAGCACGTGAGCCCGCAGGAGATGATCCAGCCGGCCGACGTCGCCGAAGGGGTGCGCTTCGTCCTGCGCACCTCGCGCTACTGCCTGGTGCCCGAGATCGTCTTCCAGCGCCCCGACGAAGCCTTGTAGCGTCACGCCCGTGTCGCCGGAGGACGAGACGGTCGAGGGCCTGCGCAGCCGCCTGGAGCACACCGAGCAGCAGGCGTCAGAGCGCCAGCGCCAGCTCGAGCGCTACGCCACCGACCTGCGCGAGGTCTTCCAGGCCGAGCGCAGCCGCGCGCGCGAGCTGCGCCGCTCCTACCGCGCCACCGTGCAGGCGCTCGCCGACGCCGTCGAGGCACGCGACGCCTACACCTCCCGCCACGCGGAGCGCGTCGCCGCCTACGGCCTGGAGATCGCCCGCGCGCTGGGCGCCGACCTCGCGGCGACGCCCGAGATGGAGTTCGGCTTCCTGCTGCACGACGTGGGCAAGGTCGCCGTCCCGGACGGGATCCTGTTCAAGCCCGGCCCGCTGTCGGACGACGAGTGGGAGCTGATGCGCCGCCATCCGCTCGTGGGCACCGAGATCCTGCGCCACATCGACTTCCTCGGCGACGCCCGCCTCGTGGTCCGCAACCACCACGAGCGCTGGGACGGCACCGGCTACCCGGACGGTCTCGCCGGCGAGGAGATCCCGCTGGCCGCCCGCGTGTTCGCGGTCGCCGACGCGCTGGACGCGATGACGACCGAGCGGCCCTACCGCGGGGCGATCGGCTTCCCCGCCGCCCGCGAGGAGATCCTGGCCATGGCCGGGACGCAGTTCGACCCCGCCGTCGTGGCGGCCTACGCCCGGATCGACGGCGCCGTCTTCGCCCGCACGCTCGAGCGGCTGCGATGAGCCGCACGATCCTGATCGTCGACGACGACGCGACGATCCGGGCGCTGGTCGCCGCGACGCTGCGCGACGTCGGCGGCTTCGAGCTCGCCGAGGCCGGCGACGGCGAGGAGGCGCTCGCCGCGGCGGCCGCGATCCGGCCGGAGCTGGTGTTCCTCGACTACGACATGCCGCGCCTCAACGGCGCCGAGACCTGTCGTCGCCTGCGCTCGGACCCGGCGACCGCCGACGCCCGCATCGTGATGCTGACCGGGATGACCGGCGAGGCCGCCGCCGAGCGGGCGCGCGCGGCCGGCGCCGACCTCTACCTGACCAAGCCGTTCTCCCCGCTGCACCTGCTGCGCCTGGTGGACGACCTGGGGTCGAGCGGCACCAGGGGATGACAGGATGGGCGCCATGAAGCTCGGCGTGCACCTCGGCTACTGGGGACTCGGCTTGACCGCGGACGAGCAGCTGGCGCTCGTCCAGGAGGCCGAGCGGCTCGGCTACGACTCCGTCTGGACGGCCGAGGCCTACGGCTCGGACGCCGCGACCATCCTCGGCTGGCTCGCGCAGGCCACCGACCGCATCCGGCTGGGCTCGGCGATCTTCCAGATGCCCGGGCGCTCGCCGGCCATGACCGCGATGACCGCGGCGACGCTCGACCAGCTCTCCGGCGGGCGGATGATGCTCGGGATCGGCTCGAGCGGGCCGCAGGTCGCCGAGGGCTGGCACGGCCAGCGCTTCGGCCGCCAGCTGCAGCGCACGCGCGAGTACATCGCCGTGGTCCGCAAGGCGCTGGCCCGCGAGCGGCTCGAGTTCCATGGCGAGACGCTCGAGCTGCCGCTGCCCGACGGCCCGGGCAAGGCGCTCAAGCTCACGATCGCCCCCGTGCAGGAGCGCATCCCCGTCTACCTGGCGGCGATCGGGCCGAAGAACACCACGCTCGCCGCGGAGATCGCCGACGGCTGGATCCCGACGCTGTTCTCGCCCGAGCACGTCGCGGAGTTCCGCCCGCTGCTGGAGGAGGGCTTCGCGGCGGCGGGCGACGGCAAGTCGATCGAGCGGCTTCGACATCGCCCCGTCGGTCAACGTGATGGTCTCCGACGACCTCGACGCGGCGCGCGACACGATGCGGCCGTTCGTCGCCCTCTACGTCGGCGGCATGGGCTCGCGCAAGCAGAACTTCTACAACGCCCTGATCCAGCGCTACGGCTACGAGGACGCCGCGCGCACGGTGCAGGACCTCTACCTCGAGGGCCGCCGCGACGAGGCGGCGGCGGCGCTGCCGGCGGAGCTGATCGACCGCGTCTCGCTGTGCGGGCCGCCGGACGTCGTGCGCGAGCGCCTCGCGGTCTACCGCGACGCCGGGGTCGGCACGCTGATGGTCTCCCCCATGGCCTGGAGCTTCGACGAGCGCCTCGAGCAGCTGCGGGTGGTCGCCGAGCTCGCGGCCTAGTGCGGGTCCTCCTCGGCGCCTTCGGCGACCCGGGGCACGCCTTCCCCATGCTCGCGCTCGGCGAGGGCCTCCTCGCCCGCGGGCACGACGTCTGCCTGCAGACCTGGCGGCGCTGGCGCGAGCCGGCGGAGGCGGCCGGGATGACGTTCGCCGCGGCGCCCGAGTACCAGGTCTTCCCGACCCGCGAGCGGCCGCTGAAGCCCTACGCCGCGGCCGTGCGCGCCGCGCGCGAGACGGTCGGAGTCGTGGAGGACTTCGCGCCGGACGTCGCGCTGGCCGACATCCTCACGCCGGCGCCGGCGCTGGCCGCCGAGCTCGCCGGCGTGCCGGTGGCGACGCTCGTGCCGCACGTCTACCCGCACGGCGAGCCCGGCTTCCCCGCCTACTCGGTCGGCGCGCGCCTGCCCCGCAGCGCCGCCGGGCGCGCGCTGTGGCACCAGGGCGACCGGCTGGTGGCGCGCGGGCTCGAGCTGGGGCGCTCGGAGTACAACGCCGCCCGCGCGCGGCTCGGGCTGTGGCCGCTGCCGTGGGTGCACACGGGCATGTCGCGCGAGCTCACGCTGGTCGCGACGCTCCCCCAGCTCGAGTACCCGCGCGCCTGGCCGGAGTGGGTTCAGGTCACGGGGCCGTTGCCGTGGGAGCCGCCCGGGGAGCGGGTCGCGCCGCTCCCCGGCGACAGCCCGGTCGTGCTCGTCGCGCCCTCGACCTCGCAGGACCCCGGCCACGCGCTGCTGCGGGCCGCGCTGGCAGGGCTCGCGGGCGCGCCGGTGCGGGTGATCGCCACCTTCAACGGGCGCGAGCCCTCGCCGCCGGTGGAGGTGCCCGCCAACGCCGTGCTCGTCCCCTGGCTCTCCTACGGCGCGACGATGCCCGGCTGCGACCTCGTCGTGCTGCCACGGCGGGCACGGGACGCTCGTCCGCGCGCTCGAGTGCGGCTGCCCGGTCGTGGTCTGCCCGGCGGGCGGCGACATGGCCGAGAACGCGGCCCGGGTGGACTGGGCGGGGCTGGGGGTGCGCCTCCCCCGCCGGCTGCTCGGCCCGCGGTCGCTGCGGCTCGCCGTCGCCCGGGCGCTGGCCGACCGCGGGGCGCGGCAGCGGGCGGGCGCCGTCGCCGCCTGGGCCGCGGCGCACGACGGGCGCGCGGCGGCCGCGGCGGCCCTCGAGCGCTGGGCGTCGGGCCGCGATGCGACGCTCGTGTGACCCGCGCCGGCACCGAAGCGCCCGACCTCGTACCATGTCTCAGACCGGGCGACCGCCCGGCGACAATCGTAGTGCGCGCGGTTCGCAGTTGTTGCCCAGCATCCTCCGCGTCTCGCAGCACCGAACAACCGGAGGTACACCGATGGCGACCGGAACCGTCAAGTGGTTCAGCGACGACAAGGGCTATGGCTTCATCACGCCCGACGACCAGGGCAAGGACCTGTTCGTCCACCACTCCGCGATCGACGGCTCGGGCTTCAGGTCCCTCGCCGAGGGCGCGAAGGTGGAGTACGAGGAGCAGCAGGGCCCCAAGGGCCCGAACGCGGCGAACGTCCGCACCCTCGGCTAGCTGACCCGATCACGCTTCGCCACGACGGCCCGCCTCGGCGGGCCGTCGTGCGTTTCAGCGCGCCCGCGCGGCGCAGGTGATGCACAGGACGCTCTCCGGCGCGGCCCGCAGCCGCGCCGGCGCGATCGGCTCGCCGCAACCGTCGCAGACGCCGTAGCTGCCCTCCGCGAGCTTCTCCAGCGCGCGGGCGATCCGCGCCTCTGAGACCTCCAGGCTGCGCCCGACCCCCACGTCGGTGAGGCGGCTGATCGCCTCGGTCGTGCCTTCCCCGATGCGCTTGCCGAAGCTGATGTCCGCACCGCGCTCGGGCGGGCGCGCCAGCCCGGCGAGCCGGTCCTCCAGCGCCCGCTGACGGGCGCGGAGCTCGCGCTCCACCTCGGCCAGGTCGAGCTCGCTCAGAACTCGATCTCCTGCTCGGACAGCCAGATCTCCACAGCCTGGGGCGGACGGCCGTCGAACTCGGCCCGCGCGGCGAGGCGCATCAACTCCTCGGGTCGGCCGTCGACCTCGTCGCGCCGGTGGGCGAGGTAGAGCACGAGCGCCTGGGCCATGACCACCGACGGCTCCTCGTCGACGCCCCACGCGATCCGCTCCTCGAGCTCTTCCAGGATCCCGCGCACGGGCTCGTCGTCGTCCTCGTGGCGTTCCTCGAAGGCGCCGACGGCGGCGTCCTCGTCGTCGGGGTCGACGATGTACGCCGCCCGGCGGACGAGCGCTGAGAGGGTGGCGGGAGCGGGTTCGGTCGGCATGGGGCGTGTCCTACCCCGTCGACGGTAGCGCGCTTCAGCGGCGCACCCAGGCGTCGGGGTTGCGCGTCAGCTCGCATACGTGCTCGGGCAGCCGGCCGGCCACCACGTCGGCGATCGTCGTGCGCTCGAGCACGTCACGCAAAGAGGCGCGCACGGCGACCCAGACGTCGCGCAGCGCCTCGGAGGAGCCGTCGTAGTCGAGCGTCTCCGGGCGCCGGCCGCTGACCCCCGCCAGCGGGCCGTCGATCGCCCGGATCACGTCGGCGAGCGCGATCTCCGCCGCCGGGCGGGCCAGCCAGTAGCCGCCCTCCGCGCCGCGGCGGCTCTCGACCAGGCCGGCGTGGCGCAGCTCGGTGAGGATGTTCTCCAGGAAGCGCAGCGGGATGCCCTGGGCGACGGCGATCCGCTCGCCCTTGACGGGCCACTTCTCCTCCGTCGCCGCCAGCTCCATCGCCGCGCGCAGCGCGTAGTCGGTCTTGGCCGAGATGCGCACGTCAAGCCGCCAGCCGGGTGGTGACGGGCTCGGCGCGCACGTGCACGATCTGGCCCTCGGCGAGCTCGAGCTCCGCGGCCTCGGCGCGGCTGAGCTGCACGGTGACCGGCTCCCCGTCGGCCAGGTGCAGCTCGGCTCGCACCTCGAAGCCGAGCCGCACCAGCCGGGTGATGACGGCCTCGGTCGTCGCCTCGCGCGGCTCGACCAGCACCTGGACGTCGTGCGGGCGAACGAGCTGGGCGCCGAGCCGCGTGACCGGCCCGACGAAGCGCATCACGAAGTCGTTGGCCGGACGGTCGTAGAGGTCGTCGGCGCTGCCCGTCTGCTCGATCCGGCCCTCGTTGACCACCACGATCTGGTGGGCGATCTCCATCGCCTCCTCCTGGTCGTGGGTGACGAAGATGGTCGTGACGTGCACCTCGTCGTGCAGCCGCCGCAGCCACGTACGCAGGTCGGCACGAACGCCGGCGTCCAGCGCGCCGAAGGGCTCGTCGAGCAGCAGCACGCGCGGCTCGATCGCCAGCGCCCGCGCCAGCGCCATCCGCTGACGCTGGCCGCCGGAGAGCTGGGAGGGATAGCGCTTTGCCAGGTGCGCGAGGCCGACGAGCTCGAGCAGCTCGCCCACCCGGCCCCGGATCTGCTCGCGCGAGCGCTTGCGGACCTTCAGGCCGAAGGCGACGTTGTCGGCGACCGTCATGTGCTTGAAGGCGGCGTAGTGCTGGAAGACGAAGCCGACGTCGCGGCGGCGGGTCGGCACGCGCGTGGCGTTCTCGCCGCCGATGAACACCTGGCCGCCGTCGGGCACCTCGAGCCCGGCGATCACCCGCAGCAGCGTCGTCTTGCCGCCGCCGGAGGGGCCGAGCAGCGCGGTCAGCGAGCCGTCGGGCACCGTGACGGACACGGCGTCGAGCGCCGTGTAGTCGCCGTAGCGCTTGGTCACCTCGCGGGCTTCGATGGCCATGGTCGGTTCAGCTTCCTCGGTCGCGTTGGAGCAGGGTCATCAGCAGGAGCACGCCCACCGCCAGCACCGCCAGCACCACGGCGGCAGCGTACGCGCCCGTCAGGTCGAACGACTGGAAGCGCTCCTCCACGAACAGCGTCATCGTCTCGGTGCGGCCGCTGATCCGGCCCGAGACGATCGCCACGGCGCCGAACTCCCCCAGGGCGCGCGCGGTCGAGAGGATGACGCCGTAGGCGAGGCCCCAGCGGATCGTCGGGATCACGATCCGCCAGAAGATCTGCAGGCCGCCGGCCCCCAGGGTGCTGGCCGCCTGCTCCTGCTCGGTGCCCTCCTCGCGCAGGACCGGGACCACCTCGCGCACCACGAAGGGCAGCGAGACGAAGACCGTGGCCAGCACCATGCCGGGGGTCGAGAAGATCACCTGGAAGCCCGCCTCGGTCAGCGGCGCGCCGAGCCAGCCGTCGCGGCCCCACACGAGCACGAGCGCGAGGCCGACGACGACGGGCGAGACCGCGAACGGGAGGTCGACGAGCGCGTCGAGCGCCCGCTTGCCGCGGAACTCGTAGCGGGCCAGCACCCAGGCGGTGATCACGCCGAAGACGGCGTTGAGCGGCACGGCGATCAGCGTGATCGTGATGGTGAGGAAGAACGCGTGCTGGGCGGGCGGGGTCGTGACCGCGGCCCAGGCGGCGTCGATGCCGTTCTCGAAGGCGCGGTAGAAGACCATCCCGACCGGGACGAGCAGCAGCGCCGCCAGGTAGCTGAGCGCGACGGTGCGCAGGGTCAGGCGGGCGGCCATCAGCCGATCACCTAGCGCTCCCGGCCGCGCTGGGCGACATAGGAGATCCCGAGCAGCACCGCGAAGGAGACGAAGAGCAGCAGCACCGACACCGCGGCGGCGCCGCCGGTGTTGCCGCTCTCGATCTGACCGAAGACGAAGACGGAGGCGACCTCGGTCTTGTAGGGCAGGTTGCCGCTGATCAGCACGATCGAGCCGAACTCGCCGACCGCCCGCCCGAAGGCGAGCCCCACGCCGGCGAGGATCGCCGGCTGCAGCGAGGGCAGGATCACGCGGCGGAAGACCGTGACCGGCTTGGCGCCGAGCGACGCGGCGGCCTCCTCGACCTCGCGCTCGAGCCCGATCAGCACCGGCTGCACGGCGCGGACGACGAACGGGAGCGTCACGAACAGCAGCGCGAGCGCTACCGCGACCTGGGTGTAGGCGATGTTGATCCCGACCGGCCCGTTGGGCCCGTAGAGCGCCAGCAGCGTCAGCCCGGCGACGATGGTCGGCAAGGCGAAGGGCAGGTCGATCACGGCGTTCACGACGCGCTTGCCGCGGAACTCGTCGCGCACGAGCACCCAGGCGATCAGCGTGCCCATGACCGCGTCGATGGCCGCGACGACCAGCGAGACGATCAGCGTCAGGCGCAGGGCGGCGACCGCCTGGGGGTTGGTGATGCTCGCCCAGAACGCCTCGAGCCCGCCCTCGAGCGAGCGCGAGACGACCGCCGCGAGCGGGATCAGGACGATCAGCGTCAGCCAGGCGACGCTGAGGCCGCCGAGCGCCACGCCGCCGAGGCCGGCGCGGGCGGCTGTGGGGCGAGAGCGCCGCGGGCCGCGCCGGCCGCGGCCGGCGCCGGCGGTCGCGCCGGCGCCGTCGCCGACCGCGACCGCCGCGGCGGGCCCGGCGGGGCCCGCCATGGATGACGTTTTACTTCGCAGTGGACACCCCGAGCTCGCGCTCGATCTTCGCCACCGAGCCCTTGTCCGGATCGAAGAACTCGGCGTTGACCTTCTCCCAGCCGCCGAACTTGTCGATCTCGAACAGGCCCGACGGGGTCGGGTACTTCTGCTCGTCGACGAGCTCCTCGCGCACGGACCGGTAGCCCTTGTCGGCGAAGATCTTCTGGGCCTCGGGCTCGCGCAGCCAGTCGACGAACGCCCGCGCCTTGTCCGGCGCCTTGGACTCCGTCGTGACCGCCACGGGGTTCTCGATCAGGATCGTCTCGTCCGGGACCACGTAGTCGATGTCCTGGCCCTTCTCCTGGGCGGTCAGCGCCTCGTTCTCGTAGGCGAGCAGCACGTCGCCCTTGCCGCCCGAGAAGGTCTGCAGCGCCTCGCGGGCCGACTTGTCCTGGACCGGCGTGTTGGCGAGCACCTGCTTGAGGTAGTCGAGCGCCTGCTGCGGCGAGGCGCCCTGCTCGAGCTTGGCCCCGTAGGCCGCCATCAGGTTCCACTTCGCGCCGCCCGAGCTGAACGGGTTCGGGGTGATGACCTCGACGCCGTCCTCTGCGAGGTCGTCCCACGTCTTGATGTTCTTCGGGTTGCCCTTGCGCACGGCGAAGACGACGACCGAGTTGGTCACGAAGCCGTCGTAGGCGTCCTTGGCCCAGTCGGCCTGCACGAGGCCCGGCTCGACGAGCTTGTCGACGTCGGGCGCGAGCGACAGGGCCACCACGTCGGCCGGCAGCCCGGCCTCGACCGCGCGCGACTGGTCGCCCGAGGAGCCGTAGGACTGGTCGAACTCGACGCCCTCGCCCTGCCCGGTCTTCTGGAAGGCCGGGATCAGCTCGGCGTAGGCCTCCTTGGGCGTGGAGTAGGCGACAAGCGACAACCGCTGGGCGTCGCCCGAGGCGGTGCCGGCGTCCTCGCTCTCGGCCGGGCCGCCGCAGGCGACGACCGCGACCGCGATCAGCGGGAGGGCGAGCAGGGCGGTCAGGCGTCGTCTCATGGGGAGGTCTCCGAGGGGTGGCAGTGGGGAGCGGTCACGTCGCTCGGGAGCCGGCGCCCGCGCCGGTGACCGTCACCGCCGCGTCGCCCTGACCCCCAAGTCGATCGAGAGAATACCGATTGATCGGATCGACAATGTACAGATTAGCGGCGTCGGCCGGGCCCTGCCCTGGTGCGGGCGGACTACGCGCCGATGACTTCGTCCGAGGGCCGCAGCCCGGCCGCCGCGACGGCGGCGGCCGTGTCGCCGTAGTGCGCCACGCGGGCGATCAGGCCATCCCGCACCCGAAAGTGCGTGGCGACGACGGCGCGGCCCTGCTCGGCACCCGTCGCCGGCTCCACCCAGCGAGCAGGCGCGCTGTGCCGCGCGGCCCGGTGACCTCGATCTCCGCCGCCGACAGCGCTCGAACCCGGTCGGCGGCACCCGCGTTGACCGCCGCTTGCCACGCCTGCACGACCTCGAGGGGCGCCGCCGCCGCTCATCCGAGCGCCGCAGTCGGGCGATCCACCTGAGCTCGGGGGGTGGGACTCGAACCCACAACGACTCGGTTAACAGCCGAGCATTCTGCCGATTGAATTACCCCCGACCGTATCGGCCGGTGCGACGGCCGGTCACCGCGGAATAGTAGCGACACCGTCCTCGACCTCTGCGTGGCAGTTGGCGCAAAGCAGGACGCACTTGCGCACCTCCTCACGGGCCTTCTCCAGCGAGCGGGCAATGCCCTGGGTCGCCAGGCCGAAGGACTTCGTCGCCGGATCCACGTGATGGAACGCCAACGCCCGCGGGAGGCGGTCGTAGCCGCAGAGCCGGCAACAGCCCCCGGCTTCCTCGATGAGCGCTTGCTTGACGCGGCGCCTACGGGCGGACACGGCCTCGACGCGGCAGAGCCTGCAACGGACGCGGCCGCCGCGGCCGCTGCGTACGAACAGCGTGTAGCCATGCCGGACGCACTCGCGGAGGATCTGTCGCTCATCGGCGACGCGCTCGGCACGACGACGGGCCCGGGCCGTCTTCAGCCCGTACCGGCGCATCCAGTGCCGCACCGCCGCCGAACCGAGACCCAGCTCGGCGCTCATCTGCTGCAGGGTCATGCCGGCCTCGACCAGCTCGAGCAAGCGCTGGCGGTCGACGCCGCCCTTCGCGGCGAAGCGAGCGGCGAACGTCGAGGTCAGCCCGTGCTTGTCGACCCAGTAACCCACGGTGGACGGGTGCTTGCCGGCCTCGCGGGCGATCGACTCGATGGAGCGACCGGCGCCGAGTTCTCGCTCCAGCCACCGTCGTTCCATGACCCGAACACTAGTTCGTGTATCGGACGGAAAGGCGGCGCGGGACGGAGCGTTTTCCCGCCGTCGCGACGGGCACCCAGGGACCATGAGCGAGATCAAGCGAGTCGACTTCATCGGGATCCCCGCGCAGGACGCCGACCGCGCGCGCGAGTTCTACCGCGACATCCTCGGCCTGCCGCGCGACGAGCACGCCGAGTACGAGTTCTGGGCCGGCGACACCTGCATCGGCGTATGGGCCCCCGAGCAGCAGGGCATGCCGTTCGTCGCCCAGCAGGGCAATCCGCTGCCGCTCGGCGTCGAGGACGTCGGCGCGGCTCGCAAGGCGCTCGAGGAGAAGGGCGTGAGCTTCTTCGGCGACACGCTGGACACCGGCGTCTGCCACATGGCCTTCTTCGCCGACACCGAGGGCAACCACCTGATGCTCCACCACCGCTACGCGCCGATCGGGAACAACGCGTGAAGTAGCGTTCCGGGCATGCGGATCAGAGAGCTCTGGCGCTACCCGGTCAAGTCGCTCCAGGGCGAGCAGCTCGACCAGGTGGCGGTCACCCCCGACGGCTTCGAGGGGGACCGGCGCTACGCCATCTACGACGTCGAGACCGGGTTCGGCCTGACCGCCCGGCGCGTGCCCGAGCTGTTGTTCGCCTCGGCGAGCCTGAAGGACGACGGCGGGGTGACGATCACGCTGCCAGACGGGTCGACCGCGGAGGACGACGACGCGCTCTCGGCCTGGCTCGGCAAGCCGGTGCGGCTGCGCTCCGGCGAGCGCGATCCGGCCATGACCTTCGAGAACCCGGTGGACTTCGAGCAGGAGGCGGCCGAATGGGCGCCGTTCGAGGGCGCGGGCGGCGCCTTCCACGACTCCGCCAGCGTGCGCGTCTCGCTCGTGTCGACCGCGACCATCGGCGACTGGGACCGGCGGCGCTTCCGCTCCAACGTGCTCGTCGAGGGCGAGGGCGAGGACGCGCTGGTGGGCACGAGCGTCACGCTCGGCGACGCCGTGGTCGACGTCGGCCAGCGCATCGAGCGCTGCGTGATGACCACCCGCGCCCAGCCGGACGGGCTCGAGCGCGACCTCCAGGTCATGCGCGCGATCGCCCGCGAGCGTGACGCCTGCCTGGCGGTCGGCGGGCTGGTGTCCAAGCCCGGCGTCGTCCGCGTCGGGGAGACCGTCACACCGGCGGCCTAGATGAGTGATTCCACGACCCCACGACCGCCTGGCGGCGCGGCCGCGGAATCACTGATTCAGCGCCCCGCCGGCACCTCCGAGCGCCCCGGCAGCACGGCCTCGACGACGCGGCCGACCGGGTCGGGCGCGTCGTCGAGCACTGCGAGGATCGCGGCCAGCAGCGGCAGCGACGACCAGGCGCCGGCGTCGCGCTGATCGACGAGGTCCTTCGCCAGGCGCGCGGCGGGCACGCCCTCCACGGTCTGCTCGGCGGCGATCATCGCCTCGAGCGCCGCGGAGGCCGCCTCGCCGCGGCCGATCCGCACCCCGTAGACCTTGTTGCGGCCGGAGAGCCCCGTGACCTCGAGGTCACCGACCCCGGCGAGCCCGATCGCCGTCTCCGGGCGCCCGCCGGTCATCTCGGCCAGCAGCATCAGCTCGCGCACCGCCTGGGCGAAGGTCGCGGCCTTGAGGTCGTGGAAGGGCTCGCCGTGGCGCTCCTCGAGCCCGTCGGCGAGCCCGAGGGCGATCGCGTAGACGTTCTTCATCGGCGCGCAGATCTCCACGCCGGTCTCGTCGTCGGTGGCCTCGGCGCGGTAGGCGGCCGTGCCCAGCGAGCGCGCCGACTCCTCGGCCACCGCCAGCTCGCGGCAGCCGAAGATGGTCGCCGTCCAGCGGTCGGCCGCCACCTCGTTGGCCTTGCACGGCCCGCCGACGGCGACGATCGGCGGCAGGTCGGCGTCCTGCGCGGCGGCCAGCTCGCGCAGCGCGTCGGGCAGCAGCCGCACCCGGCCCGCCTCGTCGGGCGCGAAGCCCTTGCTGGTCAGCAGCAGCGCGCGGCTCTTCGCGACGCCCGCCAGCGCGAGGCGGGCGACCTCGAGCACCCCGACCGAGGCGACTGCGAGCACGCTGACGTCGGCGCCGTCGAGCGCCTCGTCCAGGCGCCCGGACTCGAAGAGCTCGGTGCCCGGCGCCAGCTCTACGCCGGTGCGCGGGTGCGGCGAGCCGGCCGCGCACGCCTCGAGCAGGTGGTCGTCCAGCCAGGTGCCCCACAGGCGCACCTCCCAGCCCGCCGTCCTGAACGGCGTCGCCAGCGCCGAGCCCATCGCGCCCGCGCCGAGCACCGTGACCCGGCCGGGCATCACCCCTCCACGCCGGCCGGCTCCGCGCCGAAGGCGTCGCGCAGCTCCGACAGGCGCCGCAGCGGCTCGCGGACGGCCGGGTAGAGCGGCTTGTAGACGTCCTCGAAGATCTGCTCGTAGACCGCCGCGGCGCGCTCCTCGGGCTCGAAGCGCTCGGCCACGTCGGTCATCGCCTCCGCCGCCGCCTCGACCGAGTCATACCAGCCGACGCCGTAGGCGCCGAGGATGCCGGCGCCGAGGTTGGTCGCCTCGACGGTGTGGGCGCGCACGACGGCCGCGCCCAGCACGTCGGCCATGATCTGGCACCACAGCGAGCTGTTCGAGCCGCCGCCGAGGATCACGTACTCGTCGATGTGCTCGCCGCTGGCCGCCTCGATCCCGTTCATGGCCAGCCGGAACTCGTAGGCGATGCCCTCCTCGACGGCGCGGAAGAGGTGCTCGCGGTCGTGGCCCCAGTGCCAGCCGACGATCATGCCGCTCGCCGTGCCGTCCCAGTAGGGGTTCATGACGTTGTTCCAGTAGGGCACGAGCACCAGGCCGGCGGCACCCGGGCCGACCTTGCGCGCGGCGGCCTCGTAGGCGTCGAAGTCCGCCTTCGTCTCCAGCGAGTCGCCGAACTCGCGCATGAACCAGGTCATCGTCGCCATCCCGCCGCGCAGCACGCTCTCCAGCAGGAAGGTGTTCGGCGCGCCCGCGTAGAGCGTGCGGAAGGCGGGATCGGAGATGTAGCTCGTCTCGATCGGCCCGCCGGTCACCGCCGTGCCGAGGTTCAGATAGGCGCGGTCGAGCGAGGTCACGCCGGCGCCGAGGCACGCCGCCTGGCCGTCGCCGAGGCCCGCGACCACGGGGATGCCGGCCGGCAGCCCGGTCGCCTCGGCGGCCTCGGCCGTGACCTCGCCGATCACCGTGCCCGGCTTGACCGTGTCGCAGAACTGGTCCGCGCGCAGGCCGATGCCGGTGATCAGGTCCTCGGCCCACGCGTCCTTCTCGACGTCGGTGATGCCGAAGGAGTCCGCGGAGGCGAGGCTGGTCGTGAACTCGCCGGTCAGGCGCTGGACGAGGTAGCCATGCGCGTCGACGAACTTGTGCGCGCGCTCGGCGACCTCCGGCTCGTGCTCGACCACCCACAGCAGCTTCGGGAACGCCTGCGTGAGCGACGGGTTGCGCCCGGTGCGGCGCAGCAGCTCGTCGTGGCCGAACTTCTCCCCCAGCTCGTCGAGTTGCTTGCCGGACCGCGCGTCGTCCCACAGGATCGCGTTGCGCAGCGACTGGTTGTTCTCGTCGACCGGGGCGAAGGACTCGCGCTGATGGGTGATGCAGATCCCGGCGATGCGATCCGCGCCGGTCTCCTGGACGATCTGCTCGAGCGCGGCGACGGTGGCGTCCCACCAGCCCTCCGCCACCTGCTCGCTCTCGGCCGGCGTCGGCCGGATCTCCTCGAGGTCCGCGCGGCCCTCGGCCACCGCCTTGCCCTCGCGGTCCCAGGCGATCGCCTTGCTCGCGGTCGTGCTGCAGTCGACGCCGATGACGAGATCGCTCATGTCGTTTCCTCCCGGTCAGGTCCCCCGGCCGGTGCGCGGGCAGCGGCCGCCTCTCCTCCAGCCCCGTGACCGTATCGCTGTCGTGCACTTCGTCAAGCGTCCGTGGGAAAACTTCAGCGATTCCTGAGGCTTGCCCCGCCCGCGGTCGAGGTACGACTCCCTCATGACGCCGACGCAAGCGGCGACTGTCCCGACCGGAGGAGGAGCAGTGAGCCCCAGCTACATCCTCGGAATCGACGAGGGCACCACGAGCGCCCGCACTATTGTCTTCGACGAGCAAGCCAACGTGGTCAGCCAGGCCACGTCGGACATAACCCAGCTCTACCCGCGGCCCAGCTGGGTCGAGCACGATCCCAAGGAGATCCTGCGGGCCCAGCGCGACACGATCGCCACCGCGCTCGAGCGCGCGCAGGTCTCGCCGCGCGACATCGCCGCGGCCGGCGTGACGAATCAGCGCGAGACGGCGCTCGTGTGGGACAAGGCGACGGGCGAGCCGCTCTACAACGCGATCGTGTGGTCATCGCGCCAGTCGGCGGCGGTGTCCCAGCGCTGGGCCGACGAGGGGCTCGACGACGCGATCCGCGCGAAGACGGGCCTGTTCAACGACGCCTACTACTCGGCGTCGAAGATCGCCTGGATCCTGGAGACCGTCGAGGGCGCGCGCGAGCGGGCCGAGCGCGGCGAGCTGCTCGCGGGGACGATCGACACCTGGCTGATCTGGAACTTCACCGAGCGCGAGCGCCACGTGACCGAGCACTCCAACGCGGCGCGCACGATGCTGTTCAACATCGACGAGGAGCGCTGGGACGAGGAGCTGCTCGAGCAGTTCGGCATCCCGCCCTCGCTGCTGCCCGAGGTCATCCCGTCCGACGGCGAGTTCGGGACCATGGAGTCGGTGCTGGGCCACCCGGTGCCGATCCGCAGCGCGCTGGGCGATCAGCAGGCCGGCCTCTACGGCCAGGCCTGCTTCGCCGAGGGGCAGTGCAAGATGACCTACGGCACGGCGGGCGTGTTCGTGGTCAACAGCGGCGGTGCGCCGGTGCTGGTCGAGGGCCTGACCGCCAGCTCGGCCTGGAAGGTCGGCGGGACGACCGCCTACGAGGTCGAGGGCGTCAACTACTCCTCCGGGCAGACGATCAAATGGCTGCGCGACGAGCTCAAGCTGCTGCACGCCTCGCCGGACTCCGAGTGGTACTCGGGTCAGGTGCCCGACACCCAGGGCGTCTACTTCGTCCCGGCGTTCTCCGGCCTCGCCGCCCCGGACTGGGACATGTACGCGCGGGGCGCGATCGTCGGCATGTCCTCGGGCACGAACCGCAACCACATCATCCGCGCCGGACTCGAGTCGATGACCTACCAGACGCGCGACTCCTTCGACGCGGTGACGGCCTCGGGCAAGGTGGAGATCCCCTCAGTGCGCATCGACGGCGGCGCGGTGGGCAACGACATCCTGTGCCAGTTCACGGCCGACATCCTGGGCGTCCCGATCGTGCGCCCGGTGGTCACCGAGGCCACGGTGCTGGGCGCGGCCTTCGTGGCCGGCGGTGCCGCGGGCGTGTGGGCCGGCGAGCAGGAGCTCGGCGCGCTGTGGAAGGAGGACAAGGTCTTCGAGCCCGAGATGTCCGAGGACCGCCGCGAGCACCTCTACGGCGGCTGGCGCGAGGCCAAGGAGCTGACCAAGGGCTGGGCCAAGCGGGTCGTGATCGACTGAGCATGGCTGCCACCGACCGCCCGCTCGACCGCCTGGGCGTGGCCGACGTCGCCGACCTCGACGGGCTCGGCGCGCTCGTCCGCGCCGCTGATCCCGACGGCCGCCTGGACGCGATCGGCCTGCGCGAGCTGCGGATCGGCAGCGGCGTCCTGGACTCCCTGCCCCGCGCCGTCGAGGCCCTGGTCCCCGAGGGCGCGCGCGTGCTGGTGGCCGGCGACGCCACGCCGATCGAGGCCGGCGGGCGCGACGTCAAGGCCGGCGCCCTGGAGCTGCTCGCCGCCCGCTTCGACGCCGAGCGGGTCGACCTCGGGGCCGACCTGCACGCCGACGAGGCCACGATCGCGGCCGCCACCGAGGCGCTGGCAGACGCGGATGTCGTGGTGGGCGTCGGCTCCGGGACGCTCGCCGACATCTGCAAGGCCGCCACGGCGGCGCGCGATCCGAGGCCCGCGCTCGTCCAGGTGCAGACCGCCGGCTCGGTCAACGGGTTCTCCGACCACGTCTCCGTGCTGCTGAAGTCCGGCGTGAAGCGCACGACGCCCACGCGCTGGGCCGACGCGCTGCTGGTCGACCTCGACGTGCTCGCCGAGGCGCCGGCCCAGATGACCGCCGCCGGCTTCGGGGACTCGATCGCGACGTGGACCGCGGCGCCGGACTGGCGGCTCGCCGGCCTGCTGGGCATGGACGACGGCTGGCACCCGGTGCCCTTTGCGCTGGCGGGCCCGCCGGCGCGCGAGCTGCTCGGCGCGGCCGCCGGGCTCGCCGTCGCCGACCGTGGCGCGCTCGACGTCCTCGCCCGCTCGCTGACCGCGTCAGGGCTCGCGATCGGGCTCACGGGCGGCACCGCAGCCGCCTCGGGCGGCGAGCACCTCGTCAGCCACCTGCTCGACATGCACGCCGGCGCCCGCCACGAGCCCACCGCGCTGCACGGCGCCCAGGTCGGGCTCGCGACGGTGCTGATGGCGATCGTGTGGGAGGAGCTGCTCGGCCGCGACGAGCTCCCGGTCGGCGTGCCCGCGGCCACGGACGTCCGGCAGGCGATCGACGCGGCGTTCGCCGGCATCGACCCCGACGGCTCGATGCGGGCGGAGTGCTGGCGCGACTGCGAGCGCAAGCTCCAGCGCTGGGAGGCGGCCCAGGACCAGGTGGCGGCGGTCGCACGCGACTGGCCGCGGCAGCGCGCGTCGCTGGCGGAGCTCACGCTGCCGGCCGAGGAGATCGCCGCCGCGATGGGCCGGGCCGGCGCGCCGTTGCGCTTCAGCGAGCTCGCGCCGCCCGTCGAGGCAGAGGTCGGGCGCTGGGCGCTGGCCAACTGCTGGCTCATGCGCAACCGCTTGACGGCGGTCGACCTGCTCGCCTTCGCCGGCGAGTGGGACGACGCGACGCTCGACCGCGTGCTCGGTCGCGCGCGCGAGCTCGGAGCGGGCGTGTGAGCGCCGCTGCCCTGCTGCTGTGGGACATCGACGGCACGCTGATCGCCGCGACCGGCCACGACGAGCGCCGCTACGGCGTCGTGCTGCGCGAGCTGCTCGGTGATCCCTCGATCCCGTCGCCCGAGCACACGAGCGGGCTGACCGACCACGGCATCCTGCGCCAGGCGCTCGTCGCCTGGGGCCTGAGCGACGAGGAGGCGGGTCTGCTCGTCCCGGCCGCGCTGGAGGCCCACGAGCGCCTGACGGCGGCCGAGGCGGACGCGATCCCGCTGCTGCCCGGTGCCCGCGAGCTGCTCGAGCACGAGTGGCCCGTGCCGGTGCTCCAGACGGTCGGCACCGGCAACGCCCGCCGCCGCGCGCGCATCAAGCTCGAGGCGGCGGGCCTGCTCGAGCACTTCGACCTCGCGGTCGGCGGCTACGGCGACCTGCCCGCCGAGCGCTCGACGATCCTCGCCGAGGCCGTGACGCGCGCCGGGCTCCTGCGCGGCGGCGCGGTGGCGCCCGAGCGCGTCGTGGTCGTCGGCGACACCCCGCGCGACGTGGCGGCCGCGCAGCGCGCGGGCCTGCGCAGCGTCGGCGTCGCCACCGGCCACCACGACGCCGCAGCGCTCGCGGAGGCCGGGGCCGACCTCGTCGTGGAGGACCTCGCCTCCGGCGCCGAGAACCTGCGCGCGTTCGTGGTGGAGACGCTCGGCGGCTGAGGCGCCGCGCCTACGCGGCGCTGGCCTCCCGCTCGCGCAGCACCCGTACGAGCGCCTCGGCCACGCCGGTGGCCGACTGCGGGTTCTGGCCGGTGACCAGCCGCCCGTCGACCTCGACGTGCGGCTGGAAGTTCTCGGCCTGGGTGTGCTGCGCGCCGCGCTCCTTCAGCCGGGAGGCGAGCAGGAACGGCACCTGGTCGTCGAGCTCGACCGCGCGCTCCTCGTCGTCGGTGAAGGCCGCGACGGTCCGGCCCGCGACGAGCCGGCTGCCATCGGCCAGCGTCACGTCGACCAGCGCGGCCGGGCCGTGGCAGACCGCGCTGACCGCGCCGCCGCCCTCCCAGACCTCACGCGCCAGGCGCTGCACGCCGGGGTCGGCGGGGAAGTCCCACATCGTGCCGTGCCCGCCCACGAAGAGCACCGCGTCGTAGGCGGCGGGGTCGACGTCTGCGGTCGGGGTCGTGTTCTCCACGGCCCGCTGGACGTCCGGGTCGTCGAGGAAGCGCGCCTGAACCGGGTCTGAGCGGTCGGCGGCGTCGGCCCGGGGAGCGCCGCCGCCCGGGGAGGCGAACTCGACCTCGACGCCCGCGCGCGTGAGCACGTCCCACGGGTGGGCGGCCTCGGGCACGAACCAGCCCGTCTTTCGCCCGGTCGAGCCGAGCTCCTCGTGGGAGGTCAGCACCAGCAGCACCTTGGTCATGGCCGTCGTTCCTTCGCTCGTCGCTCGCCGCCGGTCTCCTGACCGGCGCAGGCGTTCAGTCTGCCGCGTCGGTGCCATACAGCCAACTCGCCTTCTTGCGACGAGCCATCAACTACGCTGATGGCTCGTGGCCGGCCTGGCGCAGCTGCAGACCTTCCTCGCCATCTACCGGACCGGATCGGTGACGGCGGCCGCGCAGCGCCTGCACCTCTCCCAGCCCGCGGTGTCCGCGCAGCTGCGGGCGCTGGAGGCCGAGCTCGGCCGCCCGTTGTTCGTCCGCCTCGCCCGCGGCGTCTCGCCCACCCCGCGCGCCCACGCCCTCCATCGCGACACGGCGGCGCACCTCGACGCGCTCGAGGGCGTCCAGGCCGCGCTGCACGACCCGCACGAGCAGGCCGTCGTGCACCTCGGCGGCCCCGCCGACATGCTCGGCGCGGCCGCCCTGCCCGCCCTCGCCCCGCTTGTCGAGGGCGGCCTGCGGCTGCGCGTCCGCACGGGGATCGCCGAGCCCCTGTTGGAGGCGCTCGCGGACGACGAGCTCGACCTCGTGATCGCCACCCGCCGCACGGCCGACCGCCAGCTGCGCTTCGAGGCGCTCTTCGACGAGTCGCTGGTGCTGGTCTGCGGCCGCGGCTGGCGCCGGCGGATCGACCCGGCGGCGGTGGCCCGCGATCCCGACGCCGCGCTCGCCGAGCTGCCGCTGGTCGCCTTCGACGAGGAGTTGCCCATCCTGCGCGCCTACTGGCGCGAGGCGTTCGGGCGTCCGCTGGAGCGCGCCGCCGGGCTCGTGGTGCCCGACCTGCGGGCCGTCTGCGCGGCCGTCGCGGCGGGCGCCGGCATCAGCGTCGTCCCGCGCTACCTGGCCGCGGGGCTGCTCGCGGCCGGCGAGCTCGTCGAGCTGCACCGGCCCGCCCGGCCGCCCACCACCTCGATCAGCCTCGCCTACCGCCCGGCCGGGCTGCGGCGCCCCGGCGTCGAGCTGGTCAAGCTCGCGCTGCAGCGGGCCGCGGGCGGATGGGAGCGCCCGGGCTGAGCTCAGACCAGCCGGTGGCGGATCGCGTCGTGGACGCGCTGGCGCTCCGCGGCCAGCTCGCCGACCGGCTCGCCGTCGCGACGGGCGGCGCCGATCGCCCGGTCGAGGCGGAGCTTGTCGAGCTGCAGGCGCTCGAGCTCGAGCGCCTCGGGATCGCTGTCGAGCTCCCCCGCGCGGATCACGAGCTCGGCCACGAGCCGGGCGAGCGCGTCCTCGCCGGCCGGGAGGTCCTGGCCGGGGTGCTCGAGATGCGCGCGCAGGTAGTGCGCGGCACGGCGGGTGAGGTCTGAGGCGACGAGCGCGTCGAGGTCGGTGGCGTCCAGCGCGGCGCGACCCGCCTCGGGAACCGCGAGGCAGCGGGCGAGGAACATCCGCTCGGTCTTCTCCTGATGGTCGATCGGCAGGCCCTCGAACGCTCCGGACCCGTTGCCCGGGCTCGCGCCGCGCGGCCGCGCGCCGGCCAGGGCTGCGCCCGCCAGCGTGTCGTCGACCACGCTCGCCGGCAGATCGAGCCGCTCCGAGACCAGCCGCACGAGGTGGTCGCGCACGGCGCCGGGCCCGAGGCCGCGGATCACCGGCGCGACCTCGCCCAGCGTCCGGTCGCGCCCCTCGGGCGAGCCCAGCTCGCCGCGGTCGAGCGCCCGCTCGACCTCGAAGCGCGCGAACGGGACCGCCGCCTCGACCAGCGAGCGCATCGCCTCCGGGCCGCGGGCGGCCACGAGGTCGGCGGGATCCGAGCCGGGCGGCAGCGGCACGACGCGCAGCTCGCGCGCGCCGCCGGTCACGAGCTGGGAGGCGCGCATCATCGCCTCGCGGCCCGCGCTGTCGGCGTCCAGGCACAGCAGCACCGACGGGGCGAGCTGGCGCAGCCGGTCGGCCTGCTCGGGCGTCAGCGCGGTGCCCATCAGCCCCACGGCGTTGGCGACACCGGCCTGGTGGAGCGCGATCACGTCCGTGTAGCCCTCGGTGAGCACGACCGTGCCGGCCTTCGCCGCCGAGGCGCGCGCGAGGTCGTGCGCGTAGAGCATGCGGCCCTTGTGGAAGATGTCGCCCTCGCTCGAGTTCAGGTACTTCGGCTGCTGGTTGTCGCGCAGCGCCCGGGCGCCGAAGCCGCGAACGCGGCCCTTCTCGTCGGCCAGCGGGAAGGCGATCCGCCCGCGGAAGCGGTCGTAGACGCCGCCGCCGCGCCCGCGGGAGACCAGCCCGGCCGCCAGCAGCTCGGCCTCCGAGTAGCCGGCGCGCCGCGAGGCGAGCAGCACCCGGTCCCACGCGCTCGGCGCGTAGCCGACGCGGAAGGCGCGCAGCACGCCCTCGTCGAGGCCGCGGACGAGCAGGTACTCGCGCGCGCTCGCGGCCTCGTCGCTCTCCCACAGCACGCGCACGTAGTAGGCGGCGGTCCGTTCGAGCAGGGCGAAGAGCCGGCCTTGGCGCTCGCGCCGTCGCGCGGCCTCGGGGTCCTCGTGCTCGCGCTCGAGCTGGACGCCGGAGCGGTCGGCCAGCGCCTCGAGCGCGGCGGCGAAGTCCAGCCCCTCGGTCTCCATGACGAACTTGAAGACGTCGCCGCCGACGCCGCAGCCGAAGCAGTAGTAGAGCTTGTCGACCGGGTCGATGCCGAAGGACGGCGTGCGCTCGTCGTGGAACGGGCACAGCCCCTGGTAGCGCCGCGCGCCGGCGCGGCGCAGCTCGGTGCGCGCGCCGACGACCTCGACGAAGTCGACCGCCTCGCGCACCCGCTCGCGGGAGTCGTCGGTGTAGCGCGCCACCCTCGCCGCCTCGCTACGCCTACCGCGCGAAGCCCTGCGGCACGAAGCGCTCGCTCCAGGCGCGGATGGCGAAGCGGTCGGTCATGCCGGCGAGGTAGTCGGTGACCCGGACGCCGACGTCGTCGGAGTCCTCGACGGGGGCGGGCAACTCCTCGGGGTGCTCGCCGAACCACTCGTAGAGCCCCCGCAGCACGCGCTCGATGCGCGCGTGCTCCACCCGCGCCGCCTCGCCGAGGTAGACCGAGCGGAACATGAACGCCCGCAGGCGCAGCATCGCGCCGCCGACCGCGTCGCCCTGGACGATCTCCCCGGCGCGCTCGGAGTGCTCGACGAGGTCGTGCACGAGCGTGTCGATCCGCCGCGAGCCGCTCGGCCCGAGCACGGCGATGTCCTCCGCCGGCAGGTCGCCCACGGAGAGCACGCCGGCGCGCACCGCGTCGTCGATGTCGTGGTTGATGTAGGCGATGCGGTCGACCAGGCGCACGATCGCCCCCTCCAGCGTGGCCGGCTCGCCGGCGCCGGAGGTGTGGCGCAGGATGCCGTCGCGGACGGCGTCGGTCAGGTTCAGGCGCTCGAGCACGTCGACGACGCGCAGCCCGTGCTCGTTGTGGCGGAAGCCGCGGCCGTGGTGCTCGCGCCCGCAGCGGTCGAGCACCGCCTCGCCGATGTGGCCGAACGGCGGGTGGCCGAGGTCGTGGCCCATCCCGATCGCCTCGGTCAGGTCCTCGTTGAGCCGCAGCGCGCGCGCGACGGTGCGCGAGACCTGCGTGACCTCGAGCGTGTGCGTCAGCCGCGTCCGGAAGTGGTCGCCCTCGGGCGCGACGAAGACCTGCGTCTTGTGCTTCAGGCGCCGGAAGGCCTTGCTGTGGACGATCCGGTCACGATCGCGCTGGAACGGGGTCCGCAGCCCGCAGTCCTCCTCGGGCCGCACGCGCCGCGCGGGATAGCTGTGGGCGGCCAGCGGGGAGAGCGCCGCGGCCTCCGCCGCGCGGACGCGGTCGGCGAAGCGCGCCGCCACCCGGTCGGTCTGCAGTCCACTGGCCACCCCTTGATTGTCACAGCCCGCCCGCGCGCCGGGGCGATCCGTGACGAAGTCGTCACGGATCGGGGGTCGCGATGGTCGCCTGGGCGGCGGCGACGCGGGCGATGGGGACGCGGTAGGCCGAGCAGGAGACGTAGTCCAGGCCGGACTTGTGGAAGAAGGCGATCGAGTCGGGGTCGCCGCCGTGCTCGCCGCAGATGCCGAGCTTCAGCGACGGCTTGGCCTCGCGGCCGACCCAGGCGGCGAGCCGCACGAGCCAGCCGACGCCGGGATCGTCGATCGTCTCGAACGGCGAGCGGTCGATGATCTTGCGCTCGATGTAGACCGGGACGAACTTGGACTCCACGTCGTCGCGGGAGAACCCGAGCGCGGTCTGGGTGAGGTCGTTGGTGCCGAAGGAGAAGAAGTCGGAGTGCTGGGCGATCTTGTCGGCCACGAAGCACGCGCGCGGCAGCTCGATCATCGTCCCGACCGTGTAGTCCTCGCCCACCTCGAGGTCGTGCTCGGAGCCGATCCGGACCACCAGCTCGCGCAGCAGCTCGAGCTCGTGCTCGTAGACGATCAGCGGGATCATGATCTCCACCGTCGCGCGGTCGTCGGGGTCCATCGCCTTGGCGGCGCGCATGATCGCCTCGACCTGCATCTCGTAGATCTCGGGCATCAGGATCCCCAGCCGGCAGCCGCGGGTGCCGAGCATCGGGTTCTCCTCGTGGATCTCCTCGACGCGCGCGAGCATCTTCTCGAGCTTCTCGAGGTCGTCGGAGACCTCGATCCGCGCTCGCTCGACCTCCGCGCGCAGCTCGGGCAGGTTGGTCAGGAACTCGTGCAACGGCGGATCGAGCAGCCGGATCGTGACCGTCTGGCCGTGCATCGCCTTGAAGAGCCCCTCGAAGTCCTCCTGCTGGAGCGGCAGCAGCTCTGAGAGCGCGTCGCGGCGGTCTTCCTCGGTGTCGGCCATGATCATCGCGCGCATCTTGCCCTGGCGATCCTCGGCCATGAACATGTGCTCGGTCCGGCACAGCCCGATCCCCTCGGCGCCCAGCTCACGCGCCTTGGTGGCGTCCTCCGGCGTGTCGGCGTTCGCGCGCACCCCCAGCCGGCGGATCTCGTCCGCCCACAAGAGGATCTGCTCGAAGGACTCGTTGACCTGCGCGTCGACCAGCGGCACGTCGTCCAAGGTGACCTGGCCCTTGGTGCCGTCGATCGCGATCCGGTCGCCCGCGGAGAGCTCGTGCTCGCCGACCTTGAGCTTCTGGTGCTTGAGATCGATGACGACCGCGCTGGCGCCGACCACCGCCGGACGGCCCATCCCGCGCGCGACCAGCGCCGCGTGCGAGGCCTTACCGCCCTCGCTGGTCAGGATCCCCTTCGCCGCGTGGAAGCCGGCGACGTCGTCGGCCTCGGTGAACGGCCGGGCGAGGATCACGTCGCGGCCCTCCTCGGCCGCCTTGACCGCGTCTGAGGCGGTGAACACCAGCTCGCCGATCGCCGCGCCCGGCGACGCGCTGACGCCCTTGGCCACCACCTCGTAGTCCGCGGCCGGGTCGAAGCTCGGATGCAGCAGCGCGTCCAGGCTGCTCGCGTCGATCGTGGCCAGCGCCTCCTCCTTGGAGAGCAGGCCCTCCTCGACGGCGTCGACCGCGAAGCGCACCGCCGCCTGGGCCGGGCGCTTGGCGTTGCGCGTCTGGAGCATGAACAACGAGCCCTCCTCCACGGTGAACTCGGTGTCCTGCATGTCCTTGTAGTGCTCCTCCAGCGTGCGCAGGATCTCCATCAGCTCCGCATGAGCCTCCGGCATCACCTCCGCCAGCTCGGCGATGTCGCGGGTGTTGCGCACCCCGGAGACCACGTCCTCGCCCTGCGCGTCGACGAGGAAGTCGCCGCTGGGGTCCTTCTCGCCCGTGACCTCGTCGCGGCTGAACGCCACCCCCGTCGCGCTCGTCTCGCCCTTGTTGCCGAACACCATCTGCTGCACGTTGACCGCCGTGCCCCACTCGTCCGGGATCCGGTTCAGCCGCCGGTAGGACACCGCCCGCTCCCCCGTCCAGGAGTCGAACACCGCCCGCACCGCCTGACGCAGCTGCTCCTGGGCGTCCTGCGGGAACTCATAGAGCTCCTTGAAGCGCCCCGTCAGCTCCTTGAGCGCCTCGGCGTCGAGGTCCGCGTCGTCCTCGACGCCGCGGTCGGACTTGATCTCCTTGATGACCGCCTCGAAGTCCTCACCCGGCACGCCGTGGCTGACGTTGCCGAACATCTGCACGAACCGCCGGTAGGAGTCCCACGCGAAGCGCTCGTTCTCCGTCGCGCGCGCCAGCCCCTCGACCGACTCGTCGTTCAATCCCAGGTTGAGCACGGTGTCGAGCATTCCCGGCATGGACTCCCGCGCCCCGCTGCGCACCGACACCAGCAACGGATCCTCGTTGTCGCCCAGCTTCTTGCCCGCGTGCTCCTCCAGGCGACCGAGCGCCTCGGCGATCTCCTCCGCCAGACCGTCGGGCTCCTCCTGATCGGCCTTCATGTACGCCACGCACGCCTCGGTCGTGATCGTGAACCCCGCCGGCACCCGCTCCGGCCCCAGGATCCGCGTCATCTCCGCCACATTCGCGCCCTTGCCGCCCAGCAGCTCGCGCATCTCTCGCGAGCCCTCGGCGAAGTCATAGACCCACTGTGTCTCCTGCGCGGTATCGGTCATCGCGAGCCGATCGTACCCGGCGCGCGGGGACTCAACTCGCCGCGCGCAGGCGGACCCCCGCGTGGTGCTCGAGCGTCTCGGAGATGGCGCGCTCGGCCTGGGCCAGGGCGCGCGGGTCCGCGGCGGGGGTGTGCGCCAGCGGCTGCCCGAGCGCCTGCACCAGGAAGCCGTGCGCGGCCTCGTCGAGCCGGAAGGCGCCCGCCTCGCACGCGGTGCAGACGACGCCGCCGGCCGCGCCCGAGAAGCCCGCGATGTGCTCGGTCGCGCCGCAGCCGGCGCACGCGGCCAGCTGGGGGGCGAAACCGGCGGCCACCAGCAGCTTGAGCCGGAAGGCGAGCGCCGCCGCGAGCGTCGCCCGCGCAGGGTCGGCGTCCAGCAGGGCGAGGTGGTTGGCGAGCAGGTGGTAGACGCCCTGGTGGGGATCCCCGGTGTCGAACAGGCGGGCGACCGCGTCGCAGGCGCGCGCGGCGCTGTCGAGCGAGCGGGCGTCCTCGCGCAGCCGCGGGTGGGCGGCGACGGTCTCGGCTGCCGTGACCGTCAGCAGGTCGCCGCGGCCCTCGTAGAGCACGAGGCTCGAGCGGAAGAACGGCTCCAGGCGGCCGCCGAAGCGCGAGCGTGAGCGCCGCACGCCCTTCGCGATGGCGCCCAGCCGCCCGCGATACGGGGTATAGAGGTGAAGGACGCGGTCGGCCTCGCCGTAGCGGATCGAGCGCAGGACGATCGCCTCGGTCTTCAGCGGCCCTGGCACGCGCCGCTCAAATCCCGATCCGGATTACTATTCTTTGTGAAGTAATGAGCCGAGTCACCGTCTACACCACCGAGCCCTGTGCCTTCTGCCGCGTCGCGAAGGCCCTGCTGAGCAAGCGCAACGTCCCGTTCGAGGAGATCAACATCTCCAAGGACGCGGACGGCCGAGCCGAGCTCGTCGCCCGCACCGGCATGATGACGTTCCCCCAGGTCATCATCGACGGGAAGAGCATCGGCGGCTATCAGGAGCTGGCGCGCGCCGACCGCGAGGGCCGGCTCGTCCCGCTCGCCGCCTGACCCTCGGCGCGACGCGGCCGCGGCCGCGGCTGGCAGCGCTCGCACACGTAGGTGCCGCGGCCGGCGGCCCGCAGCTTGCGGATGGCCCGGCCGCACACCGGGCACGGCTCGCCCTCGCGGAGGTGGACCAGGAACTGGTCCTGGAAGGTCCCGCTCACGCCGTAGGGGTCGCGGAAGTCGTCGATCGTCGCGCCCTTGGCGGCGATGCCGGCCGCCAGCGCGTCCACGACGGCGTCGCGCAGCGCGTAGGCCTGCTTGCGGGTGAGCTGCTCGGCGGGGCGCAGCGGATGGATGCCCGCCCGGTGCAGCGCCTCGTCGGCGTAGATGTTGCCGACGCCCGCGACGCGTTTCTGGTCGAGCAGGAACGCCTTGATCGGCGCGCGGCTGGTGCGGGCCAGCGCGCGCAGGTGCGCACCGGTGAAGTCCGGGTCCAGCGGCTCGACGCCCAGGCGCGCGGCGTAGAAGCGCTCGCGCGCGTCGGCCCCGAGCGCGAGCTCGCCCGTGCCGAAGCGCCGGGGATCGACGAAGCGCAGCTCGGGGGCCGCGCCGCCGTCGAGGTCGAAGCGCACGCGCGTGTGCGGCGGGGGCTCTGCGGCCGGGTCCTGCAGCAGCAGCGTGCCGGTCATCCGCAGGTGCATCAGCAGGAAGACCTCGTCGGCGAGCACCAGCTCGAGGTACTTGCCGCGGCGGCCGAGGCGCTCGACGCGGCGCCCGTCGACCGCGGCGGCCATCTCTGCCGGCGCCAGCGGCCGGCACCAGCGCTCGTCGAGCACGGTCAGCGCGCTCAGCGTCCGGCCCTCGACGTGCGGGGCCAGGTGGCGACGGATCGTCTCGACCTCGGGCAGCTCGGGCATCGGCCCGATCGAGGCTAGAGGAACGACCGGCCGGGCAGGTCGGGCGCGTCGCGACCGGCCAGCCAGGCGAGCACGGAGGCGCCGACGTCGGCCATCGGCCCGTCGTGGCGGCGGCCGCCGTGGCCGGCGAAGCGGGCGAGCAGCGGCACGTGCTCGCGCGTGTGGTCGGTGCCCGGCGTCGTCGGGTCGACGCCGTGGTCGGCGGTGAGCACGAGCAGGTCGCGCTCGGGGTCTGCGCGCTCGACCCAGTCGCTGGTGGCCGCGTCGATCTCGTGCAGCGCGGCGGCGAAGCCTGGGATGTCCTTGCGGTGGCCGTAGCGCTGGTCGGTCTCGACGAGGTTGGCGAACACGAGGCCGCGGTCGAGCTCCTCCATCAGCTCCGAAACCGAGGCGATCGCGGCGGGGTTGGTGGCCCCCGGGTGCTCGGCGTCGATCCCGACGCCCGCGAACACCTGCCCGACCTTGCCGACCGCGTGGACCGGCTCGCCCGCCGCCTGCAGCTCCTGCAGGTAGGAGCGCGAGGGCGGCGGGACCGCGAGGTCGAGCCGGCCCGTCGTGCGCTCGAACGCGCCGGGCGCGCCGCGGAAGGGCCGCGCGATCACGCGGCCGACGGTGTGCTCGCCGCGCATGATCTCGCGGGCCGCGCGGCTCGCCGCGTGCAGCTCCTCGAGGCTCAGCACGTCCTCGTGGGCGGCGATCTGCAGCACGGAGTCGGCGGAGGTGTAGACGATCAGGTCGCCGCTCTGGAGGTGACGCTCGCCGTGGTCGGCGATCACCTCGGTGCCGCTGTAGGGACGGTTCACGATCACCCCGCGGCCGGTCGCCACGCTGATCGCCTCGATGATCTCCTCGGGGAAGCCGTCCGGGTAGGTGCGCATCGGCTCGGGCGGGACGACGCCCATCAGCTCCCAGTGCCCGGTGATGGTGTCCTTGCCGGGCCCGAGCGGGTGCAGGCGGCCGTGGAGCACCGGGTCGGCGGCGGGTGCGACGCCCGCCAGCGGAAGGATCGAGCCGAGCCCCAGCCGCCCGAGGGCGGGCACGTCGAGCCCGCCGGCCGCCGCGGCGACGTGGCCGAGCGTGTCGGCGCCCGCGTCGCCGTAGTCGGCGGCGTCGGGCAGCTCGCCCGCGCCGCAGGCGTCGAGGACGATCACGAAGGCGCGCCGGTCCATGGCGTGCCGATTCAATCAGCCGGTGACCCGGGCCGCCGCCCCGTGGCGGCCGGCCACCCGAGTTCCGCGGTGGCCACTCGTGTCCGCCGCGGCCCGCACCTCGCGCCGGCCCACCCACCGCCCCGTGGCGGCCGGCGTCACCCCGCCTTCGCGCGCGGGTGCGCGTCGAAGTAGACGTCCTTGAGGCGCTCGGCCGACAGGTGCGTATAGAGCTGGGTCGTGGCGATGTCGGCGTGGCCGAGCATCTCCTGCAGCGAGCGCAGGTCGCAGCCGCCGGCCAGCAGGTGGGTCGCGAAGGTGTGGCGCAGGGTGTGCGGGCTCATCTTGCCCTCCAGGCCCGCGCTGCGCGCGTGGCGCTGGACGATCTTGTAGAGCCCCTGCCGGGTCAGCCCGCCACCGCGCCGGTTGACGAACAGCCGGCCCTCCAGGCGGTCGCCGACGAGCCGCGGCCGGCCGCGGCTGAGGTAGGCCGACAGCGCCCGGGCGGCGGCCGAGCCGACGGGCACGATGCGCTCCTTGGCGCCCTTGCCGCGCGCCCGCAGGACGCCGGCCTCCAGGTCGAGGTCTGAGACCTCGAGCCCGATCGCCTCCGAGGCACGCAGCCCGCACGCGTACATGACCTCCAGCAGCGCCCGGTCGCGCAGCGCGGACGGCTCGGTGCCCGCCGGCTGCTCGAGCAGGTGGGCGACCTCGTCGCGCGAGAGCACCTGCGGCAGCTTGCGGCCCTGGCGCGGGGCGCGCAGGTGGACGGTCGGGTCGTCGTGCAGGATGCCCTGGCGGCGCAGGTGGCGGTAGAAGGAGCGCAGGCACGCGACCTTGCGCTGCAACGTGGCGGGCTTGACGGGCGGCTTGCCGTCCAGCCCCGTGGCCAGCTCGGTCACGAACGCCGCGAGCTCCGGATGCCCGACGGCGAGCGGCTCGTGGCCCGTGCGCTTCAGCCAGCCGCCGTACTGGAGCAGGTCGGACCGGTAGGCCTCCAGCGTGTTGCGCGAGAGCCCGCGCTCGAACTCGAGGTAGGCGAGGAAGTCGAGCACCAGGTGCTCGAGCGGATGGGCGGGCGCGACGACCACTGCTGGGGCTTGATTCGGCGCGGGCCCGGCGGCGCCTGCCGCCGGCCGGCGGGGTGCAACGCCGCTGTCAGCCGCGCCGCGCGCGCAGCGCCATCAGGCCGACGAGCGTCTTGGCGTCGCGGATCTCGGCGATCAGGCCGTCGAGGCCGGCGAGCGGCCGGGTGACGACCTCGATGCGGGCGACGTCGTCGGCGGGCGGGCGCTCGGTGATGTCGGTCAGGCCGGTGGCGAGGTAGACGTGGATCTCCTCGTCGCTGAAGCCCGCGGAGGTGTAGAAGCGCGCCAGCAGCTCCCACTCGGCCGCCGCCTTGCCGATCTCCTCGGCGAGCTCGCGCCTGCCCGCCTGCAGCGGCGTCTCCCCCTCGACGTCGAGCTTGCCGGCGGGCAGCTCGAGCAGGCCGGGGTCGCGGATCGCCTCACGCGGCTGGCGGACGAGCCAGACGCGGTCCTCGGCGTCGACGGCCACGACGCCCACGGCGCCGGGATGGGCCACCTTGTCGCGCGTGACGACGTCGCCGCCCGGATGCCGGAAGCGCTCCGAGCGCACGGTGAAGACCGGCCCTTCGTAGACGACCTGGGATTCGAGCGGCTCCACGGGCGCCTACGGTACCTCGCGCGCCGCCGTGGCCAGCACGCTGCCGGCGGCCAGGGCAGCCGCGAAGAACGCCGGGTCCTCGGCGAGGGTCCGCCCCATCGTCACGGCCGGCAGTCCGGAGGCCGCGTAGGCGTCGAGGTCGGCCTCGCCGCGCCGCCACTCGTGCCGCGTCAGCCCCGGCTCGGGCCGCTCGCCGGCGGTCGCGACCGTGAACGGGACGAGCGCCAGCTCGAGCATCGTCCGGGCGTGGTGGGAGAGCCCGCGGTGGCGCGGCCGCGGGTCCGAGGTCGAGTAGCGCGGCGCGACGACGACGCGGCAGCCGAGCGCGGCGGCGGTATGGGCGGACTCGAGCGCGACCAGCCCGCCGTGGCCGAGCACGGTGGCCGAGCCGAGCGTGCCGGGGCCGGGGCCGCACACCGCGGCGTGCCAGTGGCGCGCGGTGAAGCCGTGCTGCAGGGCGCCGGCGGTGGTCACGGCGTCGGACTCGCCGCCGTAGGCGGCACCGGCCGTCACGTGACCGGCCAGCAGGCCGAGGCCGCGGAGCCGGCGCACGATCCGCGTCAACCCGCCGGGCAGCGCGCCGCCGGCGGTCTGGACATAGCCGAGCCGCGCCCCCGGGGCGGCGCGCGCGAACGCCCACGCCAGCGGCGCGAGCTGGCCGTGCAGCAGGCAGATCCCGACCGGCGCGCCAGTGGGCAGCCGCCCGGCGGCCCCGCCCGGCGCGCCCTCGGGCGCCGGCGCGGTCGCCTCGGCCGGGGCGACCGGGTGCTGCAGGCTCGTGCCGTCGAGCTTCATCACCTGCCCGCCGCCTTCACCGGTCCCGCGCAGCCCGCGGGTGAGGTTGACGTGCACGAGGTCGTAGCCGCCGGCGCCCGGGTCGAGGTCGACCGCGGCGAGGTTGACCACGACCTCGTCGCCGGTGCGCGCCGGGCCGACCAGCGCGACGTCGGCGAGCGCGGGCCGGCGCTCGCCGCCGAGGCGGACGTCGAGCTGCTGCATCGGTCCGTCGAGGCTGCCGGCCGCCAGCACGACCCCGCGGCGCAGGCTCAGCACGCGGCCGCCTCGTCGAGCAGCGCGAGCGCGACGTCGAGCATCCCCTCCAGCGCGGCGACCGAGACCCGCTCGGTCGGCTCGTGGTTGCGCTCGGTGCCGTTGGCGAGGTTCACGCACGGCAGGCCGGCCGCTTCGAGCGCGTTGGCGTCCGAGCCGCCGCCGCTGGCGATCTGCCGCGGCTCGTAGCCGCAGCGCTGCAGCGCCGCCTCCGCCGCCGTCACCGCCGGCAGCGACGGCCGCTGGCGATAGCCGACGAACAGCTTCTCGGAGACCAGGTCGACGTCGCACTCGGCGCCGGCCGCGCCGTCGTAGACGGCGTCGACCAGCCGGGCCACCACCGTCTCCACGCGCGCCGGGTCCAGCGAGCGCGCCTCGGCGAGCAGCCGGCAGCGCTCGGGGACGACGTTGGTGGCGTTCGCGCCGCCGTGGATCGCGCCGACGTTCGTCGTGGTCTCGGCGTCCAGGCGGCCGAGCGGCATCGCCGCGATCGCCAGCGCGGCGGCCTGGATCGCGCTGCGGCCCGCCTCCGGGCGGACACCGGCGTGCGCGGCGCGGCCGTGGAAGTCCGCGGCCAGCCGGTAGTACGTCGGCGAGGCGACGACGATCTCGCCGATCGGGGTGGCGTGGTCGAAGACGTAGCCGAAGTCGGCCTCCAGGGCGCCGCGGTCGAGCGCCTTGGCCCCGGCCAGCGCGTTCTCCTCCGAGACGGTGAAGAGCAGCTCGAGGCCCACCGGCGCGCCCTCGACGCTCACCCGCCGAGCAAGCTCGAGGATCACCGCCACGGCGGCCTTGTTGTCGGCGCCGAGGATCCCGTCGTGGGCGTTCTCCCAGCCGCCGTCGACCAGCACCGGCTCGACCGGCGCGGCCTGCTCGACCGTGTCGAGATGGGCGCAGAGCAGGATCGTGCGCGCCGGCCCGCCGTCCGGACCGGGTCGCCGGGACGGCAGGCGGGCGAGCAGGTTGCCGCACTCGGCGCCGCTCGGCCCGGCCGCGTCGTCCTGATGGACCTCGAGCCCGAGGCTGCGCAGCTCGGTCGCGACCTGCTCCGCGCAGGCACGCTCGTGGCCGAACGGGCTCGGGATCCGGCAGAGCCCCGTGAACGTCTCGGCCAGCCTGGACTTCTCGGCCTCGCTGGCCGGCCTCACCTCAGTACCGTCGCGGACGCGGGCCCGCGCCCCCGCGCGGTCACCGTGGCTGGAAGCGGTGCTCCGCCTGGACGGTGGGCTCGGCCTCGGGCGGCCCGTCGATGGCCGGCTCGCGCTCGCCGGCGTGCTCCTGGGCGCGGGCGAGGGCCGCGCCCACGAAGTCGCGGAACAGCGGCGCCGGGCGCTCGGGCCGCGACTTGAACTCGGGGTGGAACTGCGAGGCCACGAAGAACGGATGGCCGGCGATCTCGATGACCTCGACCAGGCGCTCGTCCGGCGAGGTGCCGGAGATGATGAGCCCGGCGGCCTCCAGGCGCTTGCGCAGGAAGTTGTTGACCTCGTAGCGATGGCGGTGGCGCTCGTAGATCACCGCCTCGCCGTAGATCTCGCGCGCCCGCGTGCCGTCGTGGAGCTTGATCGGATCGGCGCCCAGGCGCATGGTGCCGCCCATGTCGGCGACCTCCTTCTGCTCGGGCAGAAGGTCGATGACGGGGTACGGCGTCTCGGGGTCGAACTCGGTCGAGTTCGCGCCGTCCATGCCGACCACCGCGCGGGCGAAGTCGGCCACCGCCATCTGCATCCCCAGGCAGACGCCCAGGAACGGGATGCCCAGCTCGCGCGCGATGCCGGCCGCCGCGATCTTTCCCTCGATGCCGCGGACGCCGAAGCCGCCCGGGATGAGGATCCCGTCGGCGGCGGCGAGCCGGCTGCGAACCTCGTCGTCATCCAGCGTCTCGGAGTCGACCCAGTCGACCTCTATCGCGCAGCCGTGCTGGAAGCCGGAGTGGCGCAGCGCCTCGACGACCGACAGGTAGGCGTCCTCGAGCGCGACGTACTTGCCGACCAGGGCGATCCGGACCGGCTGGCGGCGCTGGGCCTCGCCGGCGCGGCGCACCAGGCGCTCCCAGTCGCTCAGCTCGGGCGATTGCGCCTCGAGGTGGAAGTGGTCGAGCACGAAGTCGTCGACGCCCTCGGCGCGGAAGAACAGCGGGACCTTGTAGATCAGGTCCACGTCGCGCGCGGAGACGATCGCCTCCAGCGGCAGCGAGGCGAACAGGGCGATCTTCTTGCGCACGTCCTGCGGGAGCGCGCCCTCGGAGCGGCAGACGACCATGTCGGGCTGGATGCCGATCCGCCGCAGCTCGTTGACCGAGTGCTGGGTCGGCTTGGTCTTCAGCTCGCCGGCGTGACCGATGTAGGGCACGAGCGTGAGGTGGATGTACATGCAGCGCCCGCGCCCGACGTCGACCGGGAACTGGCGGATCGCCTCCAGGAACGGCAGCGACTCGATGTCACCCACCGTGCCGCCGATCTCGGTGATCACCACGTCGACGTCCTGGCTGTCGGCGATCAGCTTGATGCGGTGCTTGATCTCGTCGGTGATGTGCGGGATCACCTGGACCGTGCCGCCCAGGTAGTCGCCGCGGCGCTCCTTGCGGATGACCGAGTTGTAGATCGCGCCCGCGGTCACGTTCGAGCCGCGCGAGGTGTTCGCGTCGGTGAAGCGCTCGTAGTGGCCGAGGTCGAGGTCGGTCTCCGCCCCGTCCTCGGTCACGAACACCTCGCCGTGCTGGAACGGCGACATCGTGCCCGGGTCGACGTTGATGTAGGGATCGAACTTCTGCAGGGCCACCTTCAGGCCGCGCGAGACGAGCAGGCGGCCGATCGAGGCGGCCGCGATGCCCTTGCCGAGCGAGGAGACGACCCCGCCGGTGACGAAGATGAAGCGGGTGCGGGGACGAGACTCAGGCATGCGTTTTCCTGCCAAGCGAGTCTAGAGCGCCGCGGCGGCGGCAGCGCGCGGTCTGCGCCGCGGCGGCGGATCGGCCGAAACTCCGGGGATGCCGTCATGCGGCGCGCGAGGCAGCTCGGCGGGCGTGCTTGCGCGCGGCCGCGTCCTCGTCGTCGGCGCCGAGCATCCGGACCAGCTCGCCGACGACCGCGGTGCGCTCGAGCCGGCTGACGGTGGTCCGCGCCGGGTCGGCCGAGGTGTCCTTGACGATCGTGAAGTGCCGGTCGCCGAGCGAGGCGATCTGGGGCAGGTGGGTGATGCAGATGACCTGCCGGCCGCGCGCCAGGGCCTGCAGCTCCTCCCCCACCGCGCGGGCGGTCTGGCCGCCGATCCCCGCGTCGACCTCGTCGAAGACCAGCGTGTCGGATCCGCCGCCGCCCTCGCCCTCGGCGGCGACGCTCATCAGCGCCAGCATCACCCGCGAGAGCTCGCCGCCCGAGGCCGTCTCGCGCAGCGGGCCGGCCGGCACGCCCGGGTTCGGGGCGATCATGAACTCGACCTCGTCGGCGCCCGACGGGCCGGGGCCGTCCTCGCGCGGGGTCAGCGCCACGGCGAAGCTCGCGCCCTCCATGGCCAGCGCCGCCAGCCGCCGGCGGACCGCGTCGGCGAGGCCGGGCGCCGCCGCCGCCCGCGCGGCCGAGAGGCCGGACGCGGCCTCGGCCAACTCGGCGCGCGCGGCCGCGAGGGCCGCCTCGCCATCCGCCAGCGCTTCCTCGGCGCCGGCCAGCTCGTCGCGCCGGGCGCGGCAGGCCTCGGCGTGGGCGAGCACCGCGGCGAGCGTGCCGCCGTGCTTGCGCTTGAGGCGCTCGAGCTGGGCGAGCCGCTCCTCGACCTCGTCGAGGCGGCCGGGCGGCGCCTCGACGGCCTCGCCGTAGCGGCGCAGCTCGCCTGCGAGGTCGTCGGCCTCGACGGCGAGGGAGCGCGTCCGGGCGCCCAAGGCGTCGAGCTCGGGGTCGATGCCGCCGACGCCCTCGAGCGCCGCGGCGGCGCCGGCCAGCGCCGCCGCCGCGCCCTCGCCGCCGTCCGGCGAGAGCGCGCCGACCCCGGCCGCCGCCGCCCCGCGCAGTCCCTCGAGGTGGCGCAGGCGCTCGCGCTCGAGCTCGAGCTCGGCCTCCTCCGCCTCGTCGGGCGCCGCCCGCTCGATCTCCTCGAGCTCCCAGTCGAGCAGGTCGAGCTCGCGGTCGCGCGCGCCCGCCCGCGCCCGCAGCTGCTCGAGCTCTGAGGCGATCGCCCGCTCGCGCGCGTGCAGCGCGGCACAGGCGCCGCGCCGGGCGGCCTGCTCCGGGCCGCAGAAGCCGTCGAGGATCTCCAGCTGTGCCGAGGCCAGCGTGAGCCGGCGGTGCTCGTGCTGGCCGTAGAACGTCAGCAACGCGCCGCCCGCCTCGCGCAGGTCGGCCGCGGTGGCGCTGCGCCCGCCGAGATAGGCGCGCGTGCGGCCCTCGGCGCTCACCCGGCGGGCGAGCACGAGCTCCTCGGCGTCGGGGGCGAGCCGGTCGCCGAGCACCGCCCGCACCGGCTCGGGCAGCGCGAACACGCCCTCGACGTAGGCCTCGGACGCGCCGGGGCGCACGATGCCCGGCCGCGGGCGCCCGCCGAGCAGCAGGTCGAGCGCGTGGGCGAGCACCGTCTTTCCGGCGCCCGTCTCCCCCGTGAGCACGTTGAGCCCCGGGCCGAGCGCGAGCTCGGCCCGTTCGATCAGCAGCAGGTTCTCGACGCGGAGCTCGTGCAGCATTCACCGACGGTCTACCAGCCACCGCCGACGGATCGGCCCCGTGCGCGTGCTTCGGCACGAAGTCGTCACGAAGCTGTGCGAAGGGTTACTTGGCCAGGCGCCCGAAGCGCTCGCGCAGCCGGTGGTAGAACGACGCGCCCGGCAGCTGGGCGAGCAGGCTGTGCTGCTCGCCGAACTGCACCTGGACGTCCTCGTCCGGGCCGATCTCGCACGCCGGGCGGCCGTCGACGTGGACCTCGACGGGCTCCTCGCGGCTGCGGTTGGAGATCGTCAGCACGTCGCCCGGGGCGACCACCAGCGCCCGCGCGGTGAGCGAGTGCGGGGCGATGAAGGAGACCACGAAGCCCTCGACCCCCCAGGCCATCACCGGCCCGCCGTTGGCGAGGTTGTAGCCGGTCGACCCCGCGGGCGTGGCGACCACGAGGCCGTCGCAGCGCACCCGGCCGATCTCGTCGCCCGTGAGCCCGTAGGCGAGGTCGGCGACGCGCAGCCCCGGCTTGCGGTGCACGGACATGTCGTTGATCGCGGTCCAGCGCTGCCCGTCGCACGAGACCGTGATGGCCGGCAGCGTCAGCGTCTCGTACTCGCCCGCGAACGCCCGCTCGAAGTCCGCGCCCAGGCCGTCGGGATCCAGCGTCGCGAGGAACCCGACCTCGCCGTAGTTGACCGCGAAGATCGGGACCCCGGTGCCGGCGTACTCGCGCAGCGCGGTGAGGATCGTGCCGTCACCGCCCAGCACGATGCACAGGTCCACGTCGGGGCTGCGCTCCGCGCCGAGCACGAGCCCGTCGCCGGCCGTCAGCCCGTGCTTGGCCACCTCGTCGTCGTCGAAGCGCAGCGTCGCCCCGGCGCGGCGGGCGACGGCGAGCAGCTCGGCGAGGCCGTCGGTCGTCTCCCCCACGCGCCGGTGGGTCAGCACGGTGGCGGTGACGCTCACGGGTCGATCTCCGTCAGTGCCGCCGCGAGGTCGCCCGGGCCGCCCGCGCGCCCGCCCTCGGCGAGCCACAGGAACGTCTCGCGGTTGCCGGCCGGGCCGGGCAGGCCGGAGCTCGCGACGCCGCGCACCGCCGCGCCGAGCTCGGCGGCCGCGGCGGCCACGCCCGCGACGGCCTGCCGGCGCAGCACCGGGTCGCGCACGACGCCGCCGCTTCCCACCGCCTCGCGACCGGCCTCGAACTGCGGCTTGACCATCGCCAGGCAGTCGAACGGCACGGCGAGGCAGCCCAGGACGGGCGCGAGCACCTTGCGCAGGGAGATGAAGGAGAGGTCGAGCACGGCGAGGTCGGGTGGCCACGGAAGCATGCCGGGTTCCAGTGCACGGGCGTTGACCCGTTCGAGCACGGTCACGCGGGGATCCTGCCGCAGCGAGTAGTGCAGCTCGCCGTAGCCGACGTCGACCGCCGTCACCGCCGCGGCGCCGCGCTGGAGCAGGCAGTCGGTGAAGCCGCCGGTCGACGCGCCGACGTCGATGGCCCGCCGGCCGGCGACGTCGAGCCCCAGCGCGTCGAGCGCGTTGGCGAGCTTGATCCCGCCGCGGGAGACGTAGGGCGGCGGGGCGGCGACGTCGAGCTCGACGTCCGCGGCGACGAGCTGGCCGGGCTTCTCCGCCCGCCGCCGGCCGGGGCCGAGGTGGATGTCGCCGGCGAGGACGGCAGCCGCCGCGCGCGAGCGCGACGGGTAGTGGCCGCGCTCCGCCAGGAGGCTGTCGAGGCGGACCTTGGGCACGGGGCGGAGGCTAGAGGCTTTCGCGCTCGGGTCATCGGCGGCCGGGGTCGCCGGCTTGACAAGCTCACGGCACGCCCACGAGGAGAGGACGCCTTCGCCGATGCCCGCCCATACCCCGCCCCTGCGCACCCGCGCCGTCCGCGTCGTGCTCATCGCCGTGGTCCTGCAGACGCTGTTCGTCTTCTTCTTCGTCGTCCCCGGGCACGACCCCGAGCCCAACGGCTTCCCGGTCGTCGCGGCCGGCCCGCCGGCGGCGGTGGAGGCGTTCGGGGCGCAGCTCGAGCGCCGCGGCGACTTCGCGTTCGAGCGCGTCGCCAGCGCCGCGGAGGGCCGCCGGCGCGTCGAGGATCGCGAGGCGTACGGCGCCTTCGTCCTCGGCCCACGCGGCGTCGAGCGCACCATCACCGCCAGCGCCGCGTCGCTGCCCGCGTCCCAGCTCGTGACGGGTATCGGCGCGGCCGCGGGCGCGCGGCAGGTGGAGAACGTCCGCCCGCTCGTCGCGGAGGACCCGCGCGGCGTCACGCTCAACCTGCTCGTGCTGCCGATCACCCTGACGGCGATCCTCGCTGCGCTGGTGGCGGCGAACCTCGTCGCGGACGTCAACCTGCGCGGGCGGGTCGGGCTCACGGCGCTCGCCGGCATCCTCGGTGGGCTGGTGGTGATCGGGCTGGTCAACGGCTGGCTCGGCGCGCTGCCGGGCCCGTGGCTGGCCGAGGCCGGGGTGCTCGCGCTCGCGGTGCTCGCGATCGGGCTGCCGTCGGCGGGCGTCCTGAGGCTCGTCGGGCCGGCGGGCACGGCGATCCCGTTCCTGTTCTTCCTGATGCTCGGCAACCCGGCGTCCGGGGCGGCCAGCGCGCCCGAGCTGCTGCCGACGCCCTGGCATCCGCTCGGCGCGCTGCTGCCGCCCGGCGCGCTCGGCGACGCGTTGCGCGGGACGGCCTACTTCGACGGCGCCAGCGTCACCGGCGGGATCGTCGTGCTGATCGCGTGGGCGCTGATCGGGGTGGGGCTGCTGGCGCTCGGGGAGCGGCGCGCCGCTCACGGGCACCGCGACCGAGTCGCGATCGCAGCATGACCGCCTCGATCCGCTCCGCGATCCGCTCGGCGGTGAACCCGACCTCCTCGTGCAGGAGCGCGGGCGAGCCGTGCGTGACGTAGCGGTCGGGCAGCCCGACGCGCAGGATCCGCGGCACGGCGGCACCGTCCTCGCTCAGGCACTCCCAGACGGCGGTGCCGAAGCCCCCGGCCAGCACACCCTCCTCCACCGTGACCAGCAGGTCGTGCTCGGCGGCCAGGCGGTTGAGCAGGAGGGCGTCCAGCGGCTTGGCGAAGCGCGCGTCGGCGACGGTGACCTCGAGGCCCCCCTCGGCCAGCAGGTCGGCGGCGCCGAGCGCCTTGCCGACGCCTGAGCCGTAGCCGACGATCGCGACCCGCTCGCCCGCGCGGAGGATCTCGCCGGTGCCGATGCCGATCGGCTCCGGCTCGACGGGCAGCGGCATGCCGACGCCGTTGCCGCGTGGGTAGCGGATGCCGACCGGGCCGGCGTCGTGGCGCAGCGCGGTGTTCAGCATGTGGACGAGCATCGCCTCGTCGCGTGGGGCCATCAGCGTGACGTTGGGCAGGCAGCGCAGGTAGGCGATGTCGAAGACGCCGTGGTGGGTCGGGCCGTCGTCGCCGACCAGTCCTGCCCGGTCCATGCACAGCACGACCGGCAGCGACTGCAGGCAGAGGTCGTGGACGATCTGGTCGTAGCCGCGCTGGAGGAAGGTCGAGTAGATCGCCGCCACCGGGCGGCTGCCCTGCAGCGCGAGGCCGGCCGCGAAGAGCAGCGCCTGCTGCTCGGCGATCCCGACGTCGAAGTAGCGCTCGGGCAGCTCCTTCTGCAGGATCGAGAGCCCGGTGCCGGAGTTCATCGCCGCGGTGATGCCGACCACCCGGTCGTCGCGCCGGCACTCCGCGACGAGCGCCTCGCCGAACACCTGCGTGTACTGCGGCGGCGCGGGCTTGGCCCCGGCCGGCGCAGGCTTGGCCGGCGCCGGCATGCGCTTGGCGATCGAGTTGGGCTTGGCGGCATGCCACTTCTCCATGCCCTCCAGGCCGCCCTCCTCGGCGGGCGCGAAGCCCTTGCCCTTGACGGTGGCGACGTGGACGACGACCGGCCGCTCGGCTTCGAAGGCCGCCTGCAGCGCCTTGCGCAGCGCGCGGACGTCGTGGCCGTCGACGATGCCCATGTAGGCCCAGTCGAGCTCCTCCCACCACAGGCCGGGCGCCCAGAACGCCTTCATCGAGGCCTTGAGCTCGGGGCCGAGGCGCTCGAGCGCCGCGCCGATGCCGGCGGGCAGGCGGGTGAGCTTGGACTCCACGCCCTCGCGCGCCTTCCACAGGCCGGGGTCCAGCCGCATGCGGTTGAAGTAGTTCGACAGCGCGCCGACGTTCGGCGCGATCGACATGCCGTTGTCGTTGAGCACGACGACGAGCGGCGTGCCCAGCCCGCCGGCCTGGTGGACGGCCTCGAAGGCCACTCCGCCGGTCATCGCCCCGTCGCCGATGACGGCGACGACACGGCCATCCTCGCCGTCGCCGCGGCGCATCGCCTCCTTGATCCCGACGCCGTAGCCGATCGAGGTCGAGGCGTGCCCGGCGCCCATGATGTCGTGCTCTGACTCGAAGATGGAGCAGAACGGGGCGAGCCCGTCGTACTTGCGGATCGTGCCCAGGCGGTCGCGGCGCCCGGTCAGCACCTTGTGCGGATAGGCCTGGTGACCGACGTCCCAGAGGATCTTGTCGCGCGGGGACTCGAGCATCGAGTGCAGCGCGACGGCGATCTCGCACGTCCCGAGGTTCGCGCCGAAGTGCCCGCCGATCGCGCCGACGGTGTCGATCATCAGCTCGCGCACTTCCTGGGCGACCTGCTGGAGCTGCTCCTCGGTGAGGTCGTGCAGGTCCTCGGGGCGGTCGATGCGGTCCAGGAGGGTCGGGGTCATGAGGGGCGGGTGAAGATGAAGTCGGTGATCTGCTCGAGCTCTCTGGCCTTGCCGGGCTCCGCCGCCTGGGCCAGCGCGTCACGCGCCTTGGTGTGCGACTGCGCCGCCAGCTCGCGTGCCCGGTCGAGCCCGTAGCGGCTGACGTAGGTCACCTTGCCGTGGCGCTCGTCGCTCCCCCGTGGCTTGCCGAGCGCGTCGTCCGTGCCGGTCACGTCGAGGATGTCGTCGACGATCTGGAACAGCACGCCGAGCTCGGCGGCGAAGGTCCGGAAGGCAGGCAGTCTAGAGGCTTTGGTCGCGCGGCCACTCAGCAGCAGTACGCACTCGACCGAGGCGCCGATCAGGCGCCCGGTCTTGAGCTCGTGCAGCCGCCGCAGGTCGGTCTCGCCCGTCTCGACGAGGTTTCGGACGTCGATGTACTGCCCGCCGACCATGCCGTTGACGCCCGTCGCGTCGGCCAGCTCGCAGACCGCGGCGAGCACGTCGGCGGCCTCGCCGCCCTGCTCGTGCAGGACGAGCCGGAAGGCCTCCGCGTAGAGCCCGTCGCCGGCCAGGATCGCGACGTCCTCGCCGTAGCGGACGTGGCAGGTGGGCCGGCCGCGGCGCAGGTCGTCGTCGTCCATGGCGGGGAGGTCGTCGTGGATCAGCGAGTAGGTGTGGATCAGCTCGAGCGCGGCGGCGAGCGGCAGGACGGAGCGCGGCTCGCGGCCGATCGCGCTGGCTGTGGCCAGCGCGAGCACGGGCCGGATGCGCTTGCCGCCCGCCAGCAGCGAGTAGCGCATGGCCTCCTCCAGGCCGGCGGCCGCGCGCGTGCGGACGAAGGTCAGCGAGCCCAGGTAGGCCTCGGCCTCGTCGCGCAGGTGGTCGGGGTACCCGGGCGCGTCGGCGCCCGCGGTGACGTGCTCGCGCGTGCTCACGACTCGAGCGCGAGCTGCCCGGCCGGCGGCAGGCCGGAGGCGTCGGCGGCGCGCAGCCGCTGGTCGAGCTCGCCGCCGGCCTCGGCGGCCAGCTGCGCGCACTCGTCGACGAGCGCGGCGGCCTTGTCGGGCGCGAGCTCGCCCGCCCGCAGCTCGGCGGCGGCGCGCTCGAGGCGCTCGATCAGGTCGTCCAGGACGGTGCGCTCCATGTGGAGAAGTGTGCCCTACTGCGCCGTCGCGCGTCGCTCGCGCAGGACGGCGGCGAGGATGCCGTTGACGAAGCCGGGCGCATCGGGGCCGCAGTAGGCCTTGGCGGTCTCCACCGCCTCGTCGATGGCTCCCTCGGGCGGGATGGGTCGCTCGCCCTCGACGAGCTCGGGGTGGAGCATCTCGAGCAGCGCGGTGCGCAGGATCGCCCGTTCGAGCGGCGCGATGCGCTCGAGCGCCCAGCCGGTCGCGTGGCGCTCGATCAGCGGGTCGAGCTCGTCCTCGTGGTCGGCGGTGGCGTGCGAGAGCGCGCGGGTGAAGCTCGCGGCGTCGCGCGGGAAGAGCTCGTCCAGCGGCCGGCCGGTGAGGTCCTGCTGGTAGAGCGCGAAGACGGCTTCCCGCCGCTGCTCGCTCCTACGCACGGGACATGTAGGCGCCCGACCGGGTGTCGACCTTGACCCGGTCGCCGATGTTCACGAAGAGCGGGACCTGGACGGTCGCGCCGGTCTCGAGCGTCGCCGGCTTGTTCCCGCCGCCCGAGGCCGTGTCGCCGCGGACGCCGGGCTCGGTGTGGGTGACCTCGAGCTCGACGGAGGCGGCGAGCTGGACGTCGGACGGCGAGCCGTCGATGAAGAGCAGGTCGACCGACTCCGACGGGCGGATCCAGCGCAGCGGCTCTTGGACCGAGTCCTCGGGGATCGCCAGCTGCTCGAAGGACTGCTCGTCCATGAAGTGCGCCTCGGTCCCGTCCGCGTAGAGGAACTGCATCTTGCGCGCCTCGGTGCGGACGGGGCGGAACTTCTCCCCCGCCCGGAAGGTGCGGTCGATGACGGCGCCGTCGGCGGCGCGGCGCAGCTTGGTGCGCACGAACGCGCCGCCCTTGCCGGGCTTGACGTGCTGGAAGTCGAGGATCTTGAAGACGGTGCCCTCGACGTCGATGTGGTTGCCGTTGCGGAACTGGTTGGTGCTGATCACGGTCCTCCCAGCGTAGCCTGGCGGTCGTGGTGGTCGGCGCGGACATGCGGCGCTACTACGACCGCCGGGCGGCCGAGTACGACGACTGGTGGCTCGGGCTCGGCAAGTTCGCGGCCCGTGAGCGGCCGGGCTGGGACGAGGAGGTGGCTTCGGTCATCGACCTCGTGCGGGGGCTGCCGCCGGCCCTCGTGCTCGACGTGGCCTGCGGGACCGGCTTTCTCACCCGGCACCTGCGCGGCGAGGTGGTGGGGCTGGATCAGAGCCCGGCGATGGTCTCGATCGCCTCGTCGCGGCTCGCCGGCGTCGGCGGGCGGGTCGTCCTCGGCGACGGTGGGCGGCTGCCGTTCGCGGACGGGTCGTTCGATCGGGTCTTCACCAGCCACTTCTACGGCCACCTGCTGCCCGGTGAGCGGTCGGCGTTCCTGGCTGAGGCGCGGCGGGTGGCCGGCTCGCTGGTGGTGCTGGACGCCGCGGGCGACGCGGAGGAGTGCCAGGAGCGGGTGCTCGACGACGGCTCACGCCACCGGGTCTACAAGCGCTGGTTCTCGGGCGCGGGGCTCGCTGCCGAACTGGGTGGGGGCCGGGTGCTGCACGAGGGGCGGCGGTTCGTGGCCGTGGAGCAGCCGGTGGAGGGCTGAGGCGATGGCGTCGGGCTCGTCTTGGAGTTGGCGCCAGGTGATCCGCACCACCCTCCATCCCGCCGCTTGCAGCGCGCGGTCGCGGGCGCGGTCGGACTCGAAGCTGGCTCGTGGGGCGTGGAAGGTCCAGCTGTCGAGCTCGACGATCAGGCTGGGCGTCGGCCACAGGCAGTCGGGCTCGAATCGTGCTGCCGTTGACGTCGATCGTTGCGTTGACCTGAGGCCGGGGGAAACGGCGGGCATCGAGGAAGGCAAGAAACGCGGCCTCCAGGTCGCTTCGAGTCGGGGCGGCGCCCTGGTGGAGCAGCCGGCGGAGCTTCGGGACGCCCTGGCGGCGGGGGTAGCGGGCGATCAGATCGCTGAGCGACAGCGCGTCGGTGAGCCTGAGCGTTTCGGTCTGATGCAGCGCTCGCTCGAGCTGATGCGCGCGCAGGACCGTGGCGAGATCGAGCAGCGTCCGCGGCGGCGTGGTGATCGGGATCGCGTCGTGGACGGTCACCTCGTCCGGCGGCAGCTCGCATCGATGGATCAACATGCCGGGCCGCTGGCGAACCGCCCTTGCCGTCGTGACCTCGATTCGTGCGCCGCCGGTCGTGCGCATCCCCCAGTGCGCCGCCGCCGAGCGGAAGCTCAACCACGTTGCGGGGCCGATCGCCAGCACGGCCGCCAACCGCCGCGCCTCGCGAGAGACCGCGTTGTGGCCCACGGCGTACACCCCGCGATAAAGAGGGTGAAGCCGACCGTGCTCGATCCGGTAGCCGATCGCCCAGCGAGCCAGACCAAGCTCTGCCAGCTGCGAGCGGGCAACGAGACCGTGTTGACGCCGAGCCAGCGCCGCGATTCGCGCATCGAGCGGATCCTCGTGCACATAAGCGGACATAGTCCGCCGAACTGCACGACCATCTCCCATCCGACCAGGATGACGCCGCAAACGCCACGAAACACCACCCCTTCGATGCGCCTTTGTGCCAATCCAGGCCCAGAGGCGTCACGGCTTGCCGCGAGGCTCGTCCTCCGGGTCCGACAACCCGGTGGTCAGCGACACCAGCCGGTCGGCCACGCGCGCGTGGCGGCGGTCGGGGCGGTAGCGCTCCTGGCTGCGGGCCAGCCGCTCGGCCCGCTTGCCCTTGTAGAACCACCGCGCCCACGGTGACCCGGGCTTCGCCAACCGGAAGGCGGCGAGCAGGCCCCAGAACGGGATGAACAACGCAATCGTCCCGAGCAGGTAGTGGCCCTTGAGGAAGGCGACGGCCGACAGGATGAGCGCCTGGGCGACCAGCACGGCCGTGCCGAGGACCGACGCGGGCTCGTCCAGCCCGAACGGCTTGGTCCCGATCACCACCAGCAGCGCGAAGGTCGTGGCGAGGATCACGGCGTCGACCGAGAGCCGCCCTTGCTGCTCCCAGTAGACGTCCTTGACGTAGAACCACAGCGCGAACTCGTCGATCGTCAGGCCCGCGCCGATCCCGTAGCCGATCGCCGCGAGGTGCCACCACGGCGAGCTGAGGTCGGCCGCGAAGGCGAGGAACCCGCAGATCAGGATCATCGTGATCCCGAACGTCATGTGGTGCACATGCACGCCGCCGGCCTCGACGTTGCCCGGCCACCAGGTCACGTTCGGGTCGCGGATGAGGCGCGCGCTGGTGCGGATGAACAAGAAGGTCAGCAGGAAGACGACCAGCACCAGGAAGGCGGTGCCGCGACCGGGCTCGGACGCTTCGGGCACGAGCTCGACCGAGACGAGGTTCGCGAGCACGCTCATCCCACCGTGCGCAGCGCCTTCGGCGTCGAGCTGAGCACCTCGTGGCCGGCGGCCGTGACGACCACCAGGTCCTCGATCCGCACGCCGCCGACGCCGGGGACGTAGACGCCCGGCTCGACCGTGACCACGTTGCCCGGCACGAGCGCGGCGTCGTTCTGGCGGCTCAGCCGCGGCGCCTCGTGGACCTCGAGGCCGACCCCGTGACCCAGCCCGTGGCCAAAGTGCTCGCCGTGGCCGGCGGCGGTGATGATGTCGCGCGCCACGGCGTCGAGCTCGCGCCCCGACGGGCCCGGGCGCACCGCGGCCAGCGCGGTCTCCTGGGCCTCGAGCACCAGCGCGTAGATGCCGGCGAGCTCGTCGGACAGGGAGCCGGTCGCCCAGGTTCGGGTGCAGTCCGAGCAGTAGCCGTCGAGCCGGCAGCCGAGGTCGATGGTCACCAGCGTGTCCGCGCGGGATCGGCACGTCGCCGGGATCGGCGTGCGGCGAGGCGCCGTTCTCGCCCGCCGCGACGATCGACGGGAAGCTCGGGTCCTCGGCGCCGCGCAGGCGCATCTCGTGCTCGAGCGCCAAGGCCACCTCGCGCTCCGGCTTGCCGACCAGCCCGAAGTCCGCGAGCCAGACGAGCACCTCGTCGGCCAGCGCGGCGGCGGCGCGGATCCGCTCCAGCTCGTCCGCGTCCTTGACCGCCCGCTCGGCCTCCACCAGGCCGCCGGCGGCCACGAGCTCGATCCGGTCGGGGACGAGCTCGCGCAGCCGCTCGAACGCCCGCACCGTCAGGTCGCCGTCGTCGAAGCCGAGCCGCACCTCGCCCGCCGGCCAGCCGTCGCGCAGCGCGCCGCCGATCTCGCCGATCGGCCCCTGCTCGGCCTCGAAGCCCGACAGCTCGCGCTTGGCGCGCTCCGTGTAGCGGAAGTCCGTGATGAAGCGCCGCTCGTCCGCCCCGACGACCGCCATCCCGCTCGACCCGGTGAACCCGGTCAGGTAGCGGAGGTTCACGAGGTCCGTGACCAGCAGCAGGTCGATGCCGTCGCCGGCCTCCTCGAAGCGCCCGACCACGCGATCCGCCCGCGCCGTGCTCACCACGCCGCCTTGAGCAGCTCGAGCGCCTCGCGGTAGCCGTCCGGGCCCTTGCCCTCCACCGAGCCCACGCACAGGTCGCGGATGACCGAGAGGTGGCGGAACTGCTCCCGCTCGGAGATCGCGGAGAGGTGGACCTCGACGCAGGGCAGCCCGCTCAGCTCCAGCGCGTCGCGGATCGCCCACGCGTAGTGCGTCCAGGCGCCGGGGTTGAGCAGGATCCCGTCCGCGTAGTCGGAGGCGCGGTGGAGCTCCTCGACGAGCTCGCCCTCGTGGTTGGTCTGAAAGAACGCGGCCTCGAGCCCGAGCGCGTGGCAGTCCTCGGTGATCCGCCGCTCGAGCTGGGAGAAGGTCAGGTCGCCGTAGATCGCCGCCGGGCGGCGGTCGAGCGCGTCGAGGTTGACGCCGTGGAGCACCGCGACCCGTGTCTTGACGTGCCGGGTCACAGCGCCTCCACCGCCGCCGACAGCTCCGCCTCGGACACCGGGCAGCCGGTTTCCACCCGCCCGGGCCCGTCGACCAGCACGAAGCCGACGCGCCCGCCGCGCCGCTTCTTGTCGCGCTGGACCGCCGCCGTCACCGCCGCCCGGTCGACGTCGGAGGCGAGCGCGGTCGGCAGGCCGCACCCCTCCAGCAGGTCGGCCACCTCCTCGCGCAGCTCGGGCCGGCCGGACAGGGTCAGCGCGGCCAGCAGGCCGAGCCCGACCGCCTCGCCGTGCCGGTAGCGCGTGTAGCCCGTGGCGGTCTCGATCGCGTGCCCGACGGTGTGGCCGAGGTTGAGGACCTGGCGGCGCCCGCCGTCGCGCTCGTCCTCGGCGACGACGGCGAGCTTCGTGCGCGCGCACTCGACCACCAGGTCGCGGTCGGGCGCGGCCAGCACGCCCGCGTTGCGGATCCGCCGCCACAGCGGGTCGCCGGCGATCAGCGCGGTCTTGATCACCTCGGCCGCACCGGCCGCGAGCTCGGCCGGCGGCAGCGTCCGCAGCGCCGCGGGGTCGGCGAGCACCGCGAGCGGCTGGTGGTAGGCGCCGACGTAGTTCTTGCCCTCGGGAAGGTCGACGCCGGTCTTGCCGCCGTACGCCGAGTCGACCTGGGCGACCAGCGAGGTCGGTACCTGCACGACGCCGACGCCGCGCTGGTAGACCGCGGCGCAGAAGCCGGCAAGGTCACCGACGACGCCGCCGCCGAGCGCGACCACGTGGTCGCCGTGCGCGAGGCCCGCGCCGGCCAGCTCGCGCAGCACGCGCTCGGCCTCCGCCAACGTCTTGGCGGTCTCCCCCGGCGCGACGCGCACGTCGGCGGCCACGGCGCCGAGCGCGTCGGCGTAGCGCGCGCCGACCAGCTCGTCGGTGACCAGGAAGCGGCGGCCGTCCGCCGGCCAGAAGCCCGTCCCGAGCAGCCCCTCCCCCACGTAGACCGGGTACTCGCCGGACGCGCTCGTCGCCCACAGCAGCCGCGTGCCGTCGGGGGCGCCGGCGAGCGCGCGCATGGCGGGCACCGCGTGCGCGGACGCGCTCGCGCGCGCTGTCGAGCAGGATCACGTCGGCGAGCCCGTGGTAGACGGGGATGCGCTCGGCGTGCAGCGCGGCGAAGCGGTCCTTGTCGCGCGCCAGCGGGCGCCGGCCGCCCGCGCGGTGCCAGGCCGTCTCGACGTCGACGTCGAGCAGCACGACGGTGTGGTCCTCCGAGCGCCGAGCGCACCCGCTCGGAGGTGATCGCGCCGCCGCCGAGCGAGAGCACCGGCCCGGGCGGCGCCTCGAGCAGCTCGACGACCGCGTCCTCCTCCTGCTCGCGGAACGCGCGCTCGCCGTGGGAGGCGAAGTAGCTCTCGATCGAGGTCCCGATCCGCTCCTCGACGACGTGGTCGGAGTCCACCGCGCGGCCGCCCATCGCGGCCGCCGCGGCGCGCGCGGCGGAGGTCTTCCCCGCGCCCATGAAGCCGATGAACACGAGCGCGCGGGCCGGCGGGCGGCCCGGCGCTACGGCGCGCGCTTCCACCCGATCCGCTCGGCGTAGGCCGCCACGGCGGCGCGCACGTCGTCGATGTGGTCACCCCCGAACTTCTCGCGATGGGCGGAGGCGAGCACGATCGCCAGCATCGCCTCCCCGACCACGCCGGCCGCGGGGACGGTGCAGGAGTCGGTCCGCTCGCGCAGCGCCTGGGCCGGCTCGCGGGTCGCGATGTCCACGGAGCGCAGCGGCTTGGTCAGCGTCGGCAGCGGCTTCATCGCCCCGCGCACCACGAGCGGCTCGCCGGTCGTCATGCCGCCCTCGATCCCGCCCGAGCGGTTGGTCTCGCGGTAGTAGCCGCGGTCGTCGTCGTAGAAGATCTCGTCGTGGGCGGCCGAGCCGGGCCGGCCCGCGAGGTCGAAGCCGTCGCCGATCCCGCAGCCCTTGACCGCCTGGATGGAGAGCATCGCCAGCCCGATGCGCCCGTCGAGGCGCTCCTCCCAGGAGACGTGCGAGCCGAGCCCGGGCACGAGCCCGTAGGCGCGCACCTCGAAGACGCCGCCGAGCGACTCGTTGCGCTTGCGCAGCACGTTGATCTCCTCGACCATCGCGCGCGTCGCCTCGGGGTCCAGGCAGCGGACCGGGGAGGCGTCGACGCCGGCGAAGTCGGCGGCGCTCAGCTCGCCGTTCATCTCCGGCGCGCGGACCGAGCCGATCTGGGTCACGTGGGAGACGACCTCCACCCCGAGCGCGCGCAGGAACGCCTTGGCGAGCGCCCCGCCGGCGACGCGCGCCGCCGTCTCGCGGGCGCTGGCGCGCTCGAGCACGTTGCGCACGTCGGAGAAGCCGAACTTCTGCACGCCGGCGAGGTCGGCGTGGCCGGGGCGCGGGAGGTGGACCTCCGGCACGTCGGCCTCCACCGGCCACGGGTTCATGCGCTCTTCCCAGTTGGCGTAGTCGCGGTTCGGGACGCTGAGCGCGATCGGCCCGCCGAGCGTCACGCCGTGGCGCACGCCGGAGGTCACCTCCGCCGCGTCCTTCTCGATCTTCATCCGCCCGCCGCGGCCGTGACCGAGCTGGCGGCGGGCCATGTCGAGGTTGATCGCCCCGGCGTCGAGCTCGAGCCCGGCCGGCAGCCCCTCGACCACGCAGGTCAGGCCCGGACCATGGGACTCACCCGCGGTGATCACGCGCAGCGACACGCCGAGAAGCTTAGGAGGGATCCGTCAGTGCGCCGACCACCCCGCCGAGCGCGAGGTACGGGCCGAAGGCGAAGCTCGCCCCCCGCCCCTGCCGCAGCCCGATCACCAGCGCGGCCAGCGAGCCCGCGAGCAGGGCGACGAGCAGCGCCTCGACGACGGCGCGGCCGAGGAACAGCCCCAGCACGCCGGCGAGCTTGACGTCGCCCATGCCCATCCCGTCCGGCTTGATCAGATGCGCCGCGAGCAGGAAGCCGCCGGCGCCCGCGCCCGCCACGGCGTGCTCGGCGAGCGCGCCGGGCGCGGTCAAGGCCAGGAGCGTCAGGGCGGCAAGCGCGCCGGCGAGCGTGAGCCGGTTGGGGATGACGCGGCGCTCGAGGTCGATCAGGGTGGCGGCGACCAGCAGCGGCATGAGCGCGACGCCAAGACCCGGGGCGCGCACGCCGGCGACTGCGGCGCACAGCACCACGGAGGCGAGCGCCGCGGCGGCAAGGCGAGCGCCCGAGATCGACTCCGATGCCATGCACGGCATAGGCGCCCGGCGGGGCCGTCTCGCCCCCGCCCCCGGCTACCCTCAGAGGGTGAAAGGTCGCCGCCTGATGATCGTCGTCGCGGTGCTGATGGGCCTCACCGCCCTCGCCGCCACGCTGATCCCGCGCGACAACCGCCTGGGCCGCGACGCCGAGCCGACGCCGGTCGCGCCCGCCGCGCCCACCCCGGCCCCGGGCGCCGTCCCGGAGGCCTCCCCCGCGACCCGCACGCCGACGACGCTCGAGCCGATCGAGAAGACCATCGACGCCGGCGGCGACCCCGCCAAGCAGCGGATCGTCGCCCGCCAGGGCCAGCTCGTCCGCGTGGTCGTCACCGGCGACGTGCTCGACACGGTCAACCTCGGCGACCTCGTCGACTTCGAGACGATCATCCCCGAGTCCCCCGCGCGCTTCGAGCTGCTGGCCGACGCGCCCGGCGTGCACCCGATCACGCTGGTGGACGCCGGCCGCGAGATCGGCCGGCTGGAGATCAGGCCGGCGAGCTGAGCGCCTCGCCGCTGCGCGCGGCCTGGGCGTCGTGCTCGCGCTGGAAGATCCCGCTGCCCTCGCACCACGGGCAGGTGACCTCGTGCGGGTCGCCGCCCTTGTTGGAGATCAGGCGACCGGTCCCGCGGCAGGGCGGGCAGGGCGTCTCGGCGGCGGGCTCGGCGCTCACGGCCACTGACGGTAGCGGGCGCCCGCGCGCTGGTAGTTTGGCGCGGCCCATGGCCGTCCCGGATCCCGCCCCGGCCCCGCTGGTGATCGCCTACGACGGCTCGGAGGAGGCGGGGCTCGCCGTCGAGCGGGCGGCCGGGCTGTGGACGGGGCGCCCGGCGATCGTGCTGACCGTCTGGCAGTCCGCCCGCGAGATCGCTCCCTCCGCCGTGCTGGCGCTCTCGGGGGCCGTGGCCGAGGACGCGCTCGGCGCGCTGGACGCCGGCGCCGAGCGGGCGGCCGCCGAGCTCGCCGAGGAGGGTGCGGTGCTCGCCCGCCGCCACGGCCTGAGCGCCACCTCGGCGACCGCGCCGGCGCGCGGCAACGTGTGGGCGACGATCTCCCACGCGGCGGACGAGCGCGGTGCGGCGGTCATCGTCGTCGGCTCGCGCGGGCGTAGCGGGATCCGCTCGGCGGTGCTGGGCAGCACGTCGGCGGGGCTCGTGCACCACGCGCAGCTGCCGGTGCTGGTCGTGCGCGCCGAGGCGGCTTAGCCGCCGGCCGCCGCCCGCATCACCGCCCGCGGCGCCTCCCGCCCCGTCCACAGCTCGAAGGACGCCGCCCCCTGCTCGACCAGCACGGCGAAACCGTCCACCGTTGCCGCCCCCGCCCGGGCGGCCTCGGCGATCAGCCGCGTGCCGCCGGAGCGGTAGACGAGGTCGACCACGCAGGCGCCGGGGCGCAGGCTGCCGGCCGCGAGCGGCGGCATCGCGCTCGCGTCCTCGAGCCCGACCGAGGTGCAGTTGACGATCAGCTCGGCAGCGACCGGCTCGGGCACCGCGCGGGCGCCGAGCTCGTCCGCCAGCGCCTCGGCCCGCGCGGCGGTCCGGTTCCAGACGAAGACCTCCTCCGCGCCCGCCTCGCGCAGCGCCCACACGGCCGCGCGGGCGGCGCCACCGGCGCCCAGCACCAGCGCGCTGCGGCCCGCCGGCGCATGCTCGGCCGGCAGCGCGGCCAGCAGCCCCGGCGCGTCGGTGTTCTCGGCCCGGATGCGCCCGTCCGGCGCGAAGCTCAGGACGTTGGCCGCGCCGATCGCACGCGCCGCAGCGCTCGCCTCGCCGGCCAGCGCGAGCGCCGCCTGCTTGTGCGGGATCGTCACGTTGACGCCCCGGAAGCCCGCCAGACCGCTGATCGCGGCGGCGAACCGCACCGGCGGCACGGCGAGGCGGACATAGCGCCAGCCCGTCAGTCCGGTCGCGGCCAGCGCAGCGTTGTGCATGGCGGGCGAGCGCGAGTGGTCGACGGGCCACCCGCACACCCCCAGCAGGACCGGGGCCGGCGCCGCTCAGCCCCCGCGCGAGGCCTGGTAGCGCTCGACGTCGCGCAGGAACTTGGCCTCGTTGGTGGAGAAGGCGTGCGCTCCGCTCTTGCCCGGCTTGCGCACGTAGTAGAGGTAGCGCACGCTCGCCGGCCGCGCCGCGGCGCGCATCGACGAGAGCCCGGGGTTGCCGATCGGCGTCGGCGGCAGCCCGCGGCGCAGACGCGTGTTGTACGGCCCCTCGCGCTCGAGCTCTGACTGCCGCAGCGGCCGGCTCCAGTTGTTCTCGGCGTAGCGGATGGTGGCGTCGATGCCGAGCGGGATGCCGCGGCGCAGGCGGTTGTAGATGACGGCCGCGATCAGCGGGCGCTCGCGCGCCAGCGCCGCCTCGCGCTCGACCATCGAGGCCACGATCAGCACGTCGTAGCGGCTCAGGTTGCGCCGCCGCGCGCTGCTGAGGTTCAGCTCGCCGAAGTTGTCGCGGAAGGCGTCGAGCTGCTGGTCGACCAGCTCGGACGCCGGCGCGCCGATCGGCAGCTGATAGGTGGCCGGGAAGAGGAAGCCCTCGGCCGTGCGTGTGCGCCGCGGCAGCCCGTAGCGGCGGGCGCGCCGCAGCACCTCCGGCTGGCCCGAGGCGCGCAGGTAGTCGCCGTCGACCTCGGAGTCGCTGACGATCTCCTCGGTCTCGCGGCGCGAGAGGCCCTCGGGGATCGTCAGCGTGAAGGTGCGGATGACCCTTGCCTTCGGCCCCTGGATGAGCGCGTCGATCGCGTCGCCGTTGCTCATGCCCATCGGCAGCGTGTAGCGGCCGGGCTTGAGGTCGCCGCGCCGCAGCGTCAGCGTCGCGTTGAGGTTGAACGCCGCGCCGGAGTCCACCACGCCCTCGGCGTCCAGGAGGTCGCCGATCTCGCGCACCTCGGCGCCGGCCGGGACGGCGACCCGGGCGATGCCGCGCCCGTCCGGCTGGAAGGGCTGGAAGACCTCGTTGATGAAGTACAGCGCGCCACCGATGGCCGCCAGCGCGAGCAGCGCGCCCAGCCGGCGCCGCCAGCGGCCGCGCGTCCGGCGCTTGAGCTCCGAGCGCTTGCGGGGCGGCGGGGCCGCGCCTCGGCGCGCCTGGCGACGGTCGCGGCGCGAGGGCAGCGGCGGCAGCGGCTCCTCGGGCTCGTAGCGCTCGTCGCGGTCGAAGTGGGCCGGCGCAGGCTCGGGCTCTGGCTCGACCGGCCCGCGGCGCGCCTCGATCCCGTCCCCGGGCGGGTCGAAGCGCTCGAAGCCGTCGACCGCTCCGTTCTCCTCCTCGCGGGCGGGCTCGACGGGTGACCACGCCTGCGTCGCGCCGTCGTCTGGAGGCGGCTCGGGGTCGGGCTCGGGCTGCGGCGGCGCGGCGGCTGCGCCCTCGGCACGCGCCGCCCGGCGAGCCTCCCGTTCGGCCCGGGCGCGCTCACGCTCCTCGGCCGAGCGCTCGGGCACGTCGTCGTGATCTCGGGCGGACACGCGGCACGGAGGAATAGCAACCTCACCGGCCGCCACGCGCCGAGAGCCGGCTACGGGCGCGCCGCCAGCCAGCCCTCCAGCAGCACCGCGGCCGCGCGCGAGTCCTCGTCCGCCCCACCCCCGGCGCGCTGTGCGAGCCGCGTCGTGAAGCGCTCGTCGTAGAGCTCGACCGGCACGGCGACCAACCGCTCGAGCCGCTCCGCGAACCCGCGCGCCTCCGCCGTCTGGGCGGAGTCCGCGCCGGAGAGGGAGAGCGGCAGCCCCACGACGATCCGCTCGGCGCCCAGCTCGCCGGCCAGCGCCACGATCCGCTGCAGGCCACGCCGCGTCCCGGGCCGGCTCACTGCCGCCAGCGGCGTCGCGAGCGTGCCGCTCGGGTCCGAGATCGCGGCGCCGCAGCGCGCGCTGCCGTAGTCGAGCGCGAGGACCCTCAGGGGGCCAGGATCCGCTCGATCTGCTCGCGCGCGGCGGCCAGCGCCTCCTCCAGGCGCTCCGGGTCGCGCCCGCCCGCCTGGGCCATCGTGTCGCGCCCGCCACCGCCGCCGCCGACGACCGCGGCGGCCGTCTTGATCACCTCGCCGGCCTTCACGCCGCGCTCGACCACCGCCGGGGTGACCGCGGCGACCAGGTGCACGCGCCCGCCGGCCGCCGTGCCCAGCACGATCGCGGCGTCGCCCAGGTTGTTCTTGAGCCGGTCGGCGAGGTCGAGCAGCGCCTTGGGCTCCTGCACCGGCGCCGTCGAGGTCAGCACCCGCACGCCGCCGACGTCGGTGGCATGCTCGGCGAGCGAGATCTCGGCGCCGGCGCCGTTGCCGGCCGCCGCGACGCCGCCCCGCTGCACCTGCTTCTCGAGCTCGCGGCGCTTGGCCTCGCGCTCGGCGGCCAGCTCGACCACGGAGTCCGGCGAGGTCCGCAGCACGCGTGCGGTCTCCAGCAGCGCGCGGTCGTGCTCGCGCAACAGCTCGACGCCGACCGGTCCGGTGACCGCCTCGATGCGCCGCACGTTGGCCGCGCTCGAGCTCTCCGCCAGCAGCCGGAAGACGCCGATCTCGGCGGTGGCGCGGACGTGGGTGCCGCCGCACAGCTCGCGCGAGAAGCCGCCGTCGGCGACCTCGACCATGCGCACGGTCTCGCCGTACTTCTCCCCGAACAGGGCCATCGCGCCGAGCCGCTTGGCCTCGTCGAGCGAGGTGAGCGTCGCGCGCACCGGGTGGTCGGCGAGCACCCAGGCGGTCACGCGATCCTCGATCCAGCGCAGGTCGTCCGGGGTCAGCGCCTGCCCGTGGGTGAAGTCGAAGCGCAGCTTGTCGGGACCGACGTAGGAGCCGGCCTGGCGGACGTGGGCGCCGAGGCGCTCGCGCAGCGCGGCGTGCAGCAGGTGGGTCGCGGTGTGGTTGGCGGCGGTGGCGCGGCGGGCCGCGGCGTCCACGCGCGCGATCACCCGCGTGCCCTCGCGCAGGTCGCCGGCGACCGGCTCGAGGATCAGCGCCTGGTCGTCGCCGAGGCGGACGACATCGACGACGGTCGCGCGGCAGTCGCCGGCCTCGCACTCGACGACGCCGGCGTCGTGGACCTGGCCGCCGCCGGTCGCGTAGAAGGGCGACTCGACGAGCTTGGCGAGCGTCAGCCCGTCCTCGTGGGCGATCGCGGCCACGGCCGTGGCCTGCTCGACGGTCTCGTAGCCCGTGAACTCGGTGTCGAAGCCGGCGCCGCCGGCGAAGGCCCGGATGCGCTCGCGCGTGTCGTCGCGGGCGCCGCGGCCCGGGCTCGTGCGCGCGCGGACGCGCTGGGCGTCCATCAGCTCCTCGAAGCCCTGGGAGTCGACGCCGAGGCCCTGCTCGGCCGCCAGCTCCAGCGTGAGGTCGAACGGGAAGCCGTAGGTGTCGTGCAGCTGGAAGGCCTCCTCGGCGCCGATGCCCTCCTCGCCGGCCGCCTTGGCGCGCTCGACGTGGTCGGCGAGGATGCGCGTGCCCTGCTCGAGCGTACGCCCGAAGGCCTCCTCCTCGGTCGCCAGCCACATCTCGATCGTGTCGGCGTGCTCGAGCAGCTCGGGGTAGGCACCGCCCATCGTCCCGCGCACGCGCTCGGCGAAGGCGCCGAGGAAGCCGGGCTCGATGCCGATCCGCCGGCCCTGGAGGATCGCCCGGCGCATGATCCGCCGCAGCACGTAGCCGCGGTCCTCGTTGGAGGGCACGACGCCGTCGGCGATCAGGAACGACATCCCGCGCGTGTGGTCGGCGAGGATGCGCATCGCCCGGTCGACGTCCGGCCCCTCGCCGTAGCGGCGGCCGCTGAGCTGCTGGCCGAGGTCGATCAGCGGCTGGAACTGGTCGGTCTCGAACACCGAGGTCGTGCCCTGGAGGATCGCCGCGAGCCGGTTGAGGCCGAGGCCCGTGTCGATGTTCTGGGCCGGCAGCGGCGTGAGCGTGTTGACCGGGTCCTGGTCGTACTGCATGAAGACGAGGTTCCAGTACTCCAGGAAGCGCTCGTTGTCGCCGCCCGGGAGGTCGTCCGGGTGGCCGAACTCGAGCCCGCGGTCGAGGTAGAGCTCCGAGCACGGCCCGCACGGCCCGGTCGGGCCGGCCTGCCAGAAGTTCTCCTCGCGCGGGAGCAGGACGATCCGCTCGCGCGGGACGCCGATCGACAGCCACGCCTCGATCGCCTCCTCGTCGGGCCCCTCGCCCAGCTCCTCGTCGCCCTCGAAGACGGTGATCCAGATGCGCTCGGGTTCGAACCCGAAGCCCTGCAGCGACAGCTCCCAGGCGAACTCGACGGCGCCCTGCTTGAAGTAGTCGCCGATCGAGAAGTTGCCGAGCATCTCGAAGAAGGTCAGGTGCCGGTGGGTCAGGCCGACCTGGTCGATGTCGACCGTCCGGAAGCACTTCTGGCACGTCGTCAGCCGGTCCCGCGGCGGCGCCTCCTGGCCCAGGAAATACGGCTTGAGCGGGTGCATCCCGGCGCTGATGAGCAGCGTCGAGGGGTCGTAGGAGGTCGGGACGAGCGGCGCCGAGGGCTGGCGCAGGTGACCCGTGCCCTCGAAGAAGGAGAGGAAGCGCTCGCGGATCTCGTCGGAGGTCACGCGGCTGAGTCTAGGGCCATCCCGGCCCGGCGAGCGGCGTCTTCGGCCGCGGCGAGGACGCCCCAGCCGAGCACGGTGTCGCCGCGCATCAGGCACGCCACCTGGCCGGGGGCGACGCCGTCGACGGGCTCGTCGAGCGTCAGTTCGAGGCGGCGGTGGCGGCCGGCGCCGGGGTCGCCCTCGACGCGGCAGGCGCGCGCCGGCGCGTGGTAGCGCAGGCGGACGCGGTCGACGTCGGCGCCCGGGCGGTGCAGGACCGCGCCGCGCAGGGCGACGCGGCGGGTGGCGAGCGCCGCCTGCGGGCCGACGGTGACGGTGTTGGTCTTCGCGCTCGTGTGCAGGACGTACAGCGGCTCTGCCGTGCCGCCGAGTCGCAGGCCCTTGCGCTGGCCGACGGTGAAGAGCTGGTGGCCCTGGTGGCGGCCGAGCTCGTTGCCGTCGCGGTCGACGATCGCGCCCGTCGCTCGCGTGCTGGCCGCCGTGGCGGGCGAGGAAGGCGGCCTTCCCGGTCCCGGCCAGGAAGCACAGGTCCTGGGAGTCGGCCTTCGCTGCGACCGGCAGTCCCGCGTCGGCGGCCAGCGCGCGCACCTGCGGCTTGGTCAGCTCGCCGAGCGGGAAGCGCATGCGCGCCAGCGAGCCGGGGCTGAGCGCGGAGAGCATGTAGGCCTGGTCCTTGGCAGGGTCGGCGGCGGTGCGCAGCAGCCCGTCGGGCGTGCGGCGGGCGTAGTGGCCGGTCGCGAGGTCGGCGGCGCCGAGCTTGTCGGCGAGCGCGAGCATCGCGTCGAGGCGGACGTGGCCGTTGCAGCCGACGCACGGGTTGGGCGTCGTGCCGGCGGCGTGGCCGGCGAGGAACGGCTCGACGACTCCCGCGCGGAACTCGTCGCGCAGGTCGATCGTCAGGTGCGGGAGGCCCATGCCGTGCGCGACGGCGCGGGCGGCGCGGACGGCGCTCGCGCTGCAGCACGAGGCCTCGGCGTCGTTCTCGGGGTCGCGCCACAGCTCGAGCGTGACCGCGACGGTCTCGCGGCGGTCCTGGTCGACGAGCAGGGCGGCGACGGCGGAGTCGACGCCGCCGCTCATGGCGACCAGCGTGCGGGTGTCGTCCGGCTCGATCGCCGCCTGGGAGCGGGCGGCCGCGCCGAGCGCGCGGTGCAGGGCGTCGGCGGCCAGCTCGGCGGCGTGGAGCTTGCCCGGCGAGAGCCCGCCCAGCTCGGCGGCGATCGCGTGGGTGCCCAGGCGGGCGGCGTCCAGCAGCGGCGCGCCCTCGGCGAGCGCGGTGGCAGCCGAGCCGGCGGCTATGGCCGCCCCGCACCCGGAGGCGTCGAAGCCCGCCGCGGCGACCCGGTCGCCCTCGACCCGCAGCGAGAGGCGGATCAGATCGCCGCAGACGGCGCCGCCCGCGTGCCCGGAATGGGCCTCGTCCGGCGTGACGCCGCGGTTGTGCGGGTGGCGGAGGTGCTCCTCGAACACGATCGATCCGAGTCTAGGCGTGAACCGGCGCCTCGTCGGCGGCGCACCACGGTGCATGTCCCTTCGCCGCGTCGTGCCGATCGTCGTCCTGCTCGTCTCGCTGCTGGGCGTGGGTCCAGCGACCGCTGTTGCGGCGCCCACCGTGAAGACGATGTCCTCCCGCTACGGCGAGATGCTCTTCGACGGCAACGGCCGCGCCCTGTACCTGTTCACGCGCGACCGCCGCGACCGCACGCGCTGCTACGGCGACTGCGCCACCGCTTGGCCGCCGCTGATGACGACCGGTGATCCGCGCGCCGGCGTCGGGCGCCCAGTCGAGCCTGCTCGGCACCATCGCCCGTCGTGGCCGGCGCTCCCGCCAGGTGACCTACCGCGGGCGCCCGCTCTACTACTACGTCTCCGACCGCCGCCCCGGGCAGGTGACCTGCCAGGACGTCGTGGAGTTCGGCGGGACGTGGCTCGTCGTCTCGCCCTCCGGGCGGGCGATCCGGTAGCCCTCAGCGCGGGCGCAGGCCGAGCACGAGCCGGTCGACCGCCTCGGCGACGACCGCCTCGGGCGGCGCGTCGCGGAGCAGGCCCTGGTTGGCCATGACCGCCAGCCCCTGGAAGGTCGCCCCCACCACGATCGCCACCCGCTCGACGTCACCGCCGACCACGTCGCCTGCGGCCTGACCGTCGGCGATCAGCTGGAACGGGGCGGCGAACGCCCGGTCGGCCGCCTCGCGCAGGCCGGCGGCCGCTCCCGGGCGGTACTTGCCGGCGAACATCAGCTCGAGCAGGGCGGCGTCGCGGGTCGCGAAGCGGACGTAGGCCTGGGCGAGCTTTGCGAGCCGGCCGCGGAAGTCGCCGCCTTGAGCGATCGCCTCGTCGAGCTCGCTGCCGAGCCGGTCGAAGCCGGTCTCGGCGAGCGCGTCGAGCAGCGCCTGCTTGTCGGCGAAGTGGCGCCGCGGCGCGGCGTGGCTGACGCCGAGCTCGCGGGCCAGCTCGCGCAGGGAGAGCGCCTGGACGCCGCCGTCCGCGAGCGTCTGCTCGGCGGCGGCCAGCAGCGCCGAGCGCAGGTTGCCGTGGTGGTAGGAACGTGTCGCGGTCGCGCTCACGCGGGAGAGCCTACCGGATGATGTAGACGTTGACAGCATTGTTGTCATCGGCTACATTGGCCGGCATGCCTTCTTCCTCCTCGAAATGGACCATCGCCGACCTCCCGCGCCAGGACGGCCGCACCTTCCTGATCACCGGCGCCAACAGCGGCCTCGGGCTGGCTGACGCCCGGGCGCTCGGCGCGGCCGGCGCCCACGTGGTGCTCGCCGTGCGCGACCTCGCCAAGGGCGAGGCGGCGGCCGCGACCGTGACCGGCAGCTCCGAGGTGCGCCGGCTCGACCTCACCGACCTCGCCTCGGTGCGCGCGTTCGCTGCCGACTGGGACCGCGACCTCGACGTGCTGATCAACAACGCCGGCATCATGGCCACGCCCGAGGGCCGCACGACCGACGGCTTCGAGCTGCAGATCGGGACCAACCACCTCGGCCACTTCGCGCTGACCAACCTGCTGCTGCCGCGGATCGGCGATCGGGTGGTGACTTTGTCCTCCGGCGCACACCGCATGGGCGCGATCCGGCTCGACGACCTCAACTGGGAGCGGGGCGACTACAAGCCCTGGCCCGCGTACGGGCAGTCGAAGCTGGCCAACCTGCTCTTCACCCTCGAGCTGCAACGCCGGCTCGACGCGGCGGGCTCGCGCGTCCGCGCGCTCGCCGCCCACCCGGGCTACACGGCGACCAACCTCCAGTCGCACACCCAGAGCCGCCTCCAGGACGGGGCGATGGCGATCCTCAACAAGGTCGTCGCCATGTCCGACGACCAGGGCGCGCTGCCGACGCTCTACGCCGCCACCCAGGACCTGCCGGGCGCGAGCTACGTCGGCCCGGACGGCTTCCAGGAGATGCGCGGGTACCCGACGCTGGTCGCGCGCACCGCGGCCGCGAGCGACGTGGAGCTCGCGGGGCGGCTGTGGACGCTCTAGCGAGGAGCTGACGGGCGTGAGCTTCCCGCTGGAGGCCGCGGCCGCCTGAGCGCAGCCGGGCCGCCGCGCCGCCCGGGCCGCCCGGGCCGCCCGGCCGCCCGGGGCTCGAACACCAGCATCGAGGGGTCGGGGTCCCGCCCGCGCTGGCGATCCCCACCCGCTCACCGAGCAGAACGTCGAGATCTGGAGCGGTTCGGGACCGATCTCGACGTTTTGGTCGATATACGATCACTTCGTCGAGATCGGCCGGCGCCCGCTGTCAATCTCGACGTTTTGATCGCTGCGGTCCGTCCCGGTTGACTTCTCTCCACCGGAGTGCGACGTTCGCGGTGGCCGTGTCGCCTCTCCGGTTCTCGATCGGGCTCGCGCTCGCGATCTTCCTCGCCGGCGGTCCGGGCGCGGCGCCGGCGGGCGCGCAGGGCGCGGTGCTCAATGTCGTCCCGGCGGGCTCGGGCACGGTGAGCTATGCGCCGGGCACGCCCGGCGTCTGCCGGCTCGCCAACCCGCCGCTGACCCCGCTCGCGGAGGACTGCACGCCCCGCTTCTCCCCCGGGACCACCGTGACGGTCACCGCCGTGCCGGACGCCGGAGCGCGCTTCGTGGGCTGGAGCGACTACGGGTGCTCCAGCCGCTCGACGAGCTGCCGCATCCGGGTCACCGGCGAGCGCTCGATCACCGCGACCTTCGATCCCGTGTACCTGACGATTCAGCCCGGAACGTTCGGCGACACGACGGTCAGCCCACCCGGCGTCGTCTGTCCCTTCGAGAGCCTCTTGCCCTGCCAGTACCGGCTGCGTCCGGGCACGCTGGTCACGCTGACCCGCAGCCGGCCCTCCGATGATCCGGCTCGTGCGGCGTGGATCGGCTCCTGCGAAGGCACCGGCCCGACCTGCGCGCTGCGGGTGGACAAGAACGACTGGGTGGGGGCGGGCGCGAGCCCGGACGAGACGCCGGGCCAGATCCGCCAGAGCCTGACCGTCGTGCGCGCCGGCACGAAGCGCGGGCGGATCACGGGCGGCTCGCTGCGCGGCGGCGGCCGGACGTTCAGCTGCGGCTCGATCTGCACGCGCAGCGGCTTCGCCTTCTCGGAGTCGGTGCGGTTGCGCGCGATCCCGGCTGCGGCGTGCGCGGTTCCTGCGCTGGAGCGACGGGTCCCGGACCGCTTCGCGCCTCGTGTCCGCCGGCCGGATCACCCGCGTCGCGGCGGTCTTCGGCCGCCGCCGCTAGCGGCCGCGCCGTGCCGTCGCGAGCTCGACGAGCCCGCCGAAGTCCGCGCAGACGTCACAGCGGTGGACCTCGCCGCCGGTCCGCCCGGTGAGGACGATGGTGCGGCCGTCGCGGGTGAACTCCGCCGTGCCCCCGTCCCGCCGCATCGGCAGCGTGAGGATGCTGCCCTCGAGTGCCGGGTCCCAGAGCTTCGCCGTCGCGTCGGCCGACGTGGTCAGGACGAAGCGACCGTCGGGGCTGAAGGCGGCGGTCTTGACCTCGTCGAGGTGCTCGCGCAGGACGGCGAGCGGCGCCAGCGTCCGGGCGCTCCACACCCGAGCCGTCCGATCCGCGCCCGCCGTGAGCAGGCGCCGGCCGGCGCGGTCGAAGGCCACGGACTCGACCGCCCCGTGGGCGGCGACCTCTCCCAGCGGCCGGCCGCTCGGGAGCGCGAGCACGCGCACGACGCCGAGCTGCGTCCCGACTGCCACACGAGCGCCATCCGGGCTCACGGCGATAGCTGTCGGGAGCACGCCCAACCCGAGATCGACCACGCGGCCGCCGGCCAGGGCGAGGAGCGCGGCCGAGTCGACGTCGTCGATCGTCTGCAGCCAGCGGCCGCCGGCCGCGAATTGCACGCTCTGCAACCCGAGGCCGAGCGCCGAGTCCAGCGGCTCGCCCGCCGGCGTGCCGTCGCCGGCGCGAATGAGCCGGGCGGCGTTGCGGCGCCAGATGACCGCAACCGTGCGGCCGTCGGGCGCGAACGCGGCGCTCGTCGCCGCGCGACCACCCAGCCGGCGCACCTCGCGACCGCTGCCGGCATCCCACAACGTGGCCACGCCCGGCCAGTTGACCCCCGCGACGAAACGGCCGTCGGCGCTCCACGGCGCGCACCCCACGCCGCGCAGGCAGGCGTAGCTACCGGACGGGTTGCCGTCCAGCGACGCCCGCCGCCGCCCGTCGGCCGTGCTCCAGATCGTGGCGAAGCCGTTCTCGTCCATGCCGAGGATCCGGGAGCCGTCGGGGCCGGCCGCGAGGCTCTCGACGGCGCCCGAGCCCGCGAGCGGCGTCACGCCGGGCGCCCGCGCCGCCCACACCCTGGCGCTGCCGTCGTCGGCTGCCGTCACGATCCGCGTGTCGCCGGCGGTGAAGGCGGCCGCCACGACGCTGTCGGTGTGCCCGCGCAGCACCCTGATCGCCGCGCCGCCCGTCGCCGGCCACACCCGCGCGGTGCCGTCGTCCCCCGCGGTGACCACCGACCGCCCGTCGGCGCTGAACCCCACGCCGTTGACGGTCCGGCCATGACGCAGGACGGCGATCCGCCGGCCCGTGGCGGCGTCCCAGATGCGGGCGCTGCCGTCCTCGCTCGCCGTCACCGCCCGCGCGCCGTCGGGGGAGAACGCGGCGTCGGTGACGGCGAAGTCGCTGCCCGGCAGGCGGGCGATGCGCCGTCCGTCGCTGTCCCACAGCTGCGCGGCGCCGTCCACATCGCCGGTCAGGACCCGTCGCCCGTCCGGGGCGAAGGTCGCGATCGTCAGAGTGGCGCGGCTCGGAAGCTCGGCAATCGCCTCTCGCCGCGCGACCGACCAGATGCGGGCGACGCCGCGGCCCGCGGTGAGCGCCAGCGTGCCGTCCGGGCTCAGCCCCACTCCGGCGAGCAGGTCGCCGCTCGTGGACGGCCGGGCGAGGAGCCGGCCGGTCACGGCATCCCACAGCTGCGTGGCGCCGCCCTCGGTGCGGGTGAGGACGCGCCGCCCCGCCTCGTCGAAGCTCGCCGACCAGACCAGCGCGCCGGCCCGCAGGACGGGACCGGGCCGGCCGGTCGCGGCCGCCCAGATGCGCGCGGTCCGGTCGTTGCTGGTCGTGACGACGCGGTCGCCTCGCGCGATCGAACGCCACCCCGTTGACCGCGCCGGCATGCGGGAGCGCGGCGAGCCGGCGCCGTGCGCGCAGGTCCCACAGGACGGCGCCACCCGCGCCGGCGGTCACCGCGCGCCTGCCGTCGGCCGTCACGTCGAGGTCGTGCAGCGCCCGGTCGTCGCTGCGCAGGATCCCCTCCCACGTCGTCGCTGCAACGGCCCGCCGCAGCGCCTGCTCGCCCTCCGCCGTCCGGCGCACGGCCGCGGCCCGCAGCGCGAGGTCGAGCCCCTCTTCCGGGTCGGTGCGGGTGGCGGCGAGCGCCCGCGCGGCCAGCTCCCGCGAGCGGGCGATCTCCGCGCGCTCGACCGCCTGGCCGCGCTGGACCAGCGCCACGATCCCGAGCCCGACGGAGACCAGCAGCGCGACCGCGACCGCCGCCAGGGTCGTGCGCTGCCGCCGCGCCGCCTGGCGCCGGCTCGCGCCGATGAACTCGACCTGCTCGAGCGTGGGCGGCTCGCCGGAGGCGCTCTGGGCGGCCTGCCAGCGCTCGGCCTCGCGCAGGTCGCTCCCGCGCAGCAGATGGCTGGCGTCGCGATCGGCGCGGACCCAGTCCCATGTGCGAACGAGCAGGCGGGCGTGCTCGGCGAGGCGCGCCTCGTCGGTCGCGATCGCAGCGACCAGCGCCGGGAAGCCATCCGCCTCGTCCTCCGGCTCGCGCAGCGTGATCCAGTTCGGCCGGGCGAGCGGGTCCGGCGCGTCCTCGACCGCGCGGCGCAGCACCGGGATGAGCCGCTTGTTGAAGCCCACCGCGACGTCGAGCTCCCAGCGGCAGACCCGCGACGCCAGCGCCTCGGGACTGAGGACGAAGACCACCGCGCGCGACGCTTCGATCCCGCCGCCGACCGTCGCCCGCCAGTCCGAGGCGCCGCCGCGGATGTCCTGCAGATCGACCCAGACGTCGAGCCCCTCGGCCTCGAGCCGCGGGCAGAGCGTCCCGTGGACCCACGCCGCGTCGACGCGCGAGTAGGAGACGAAGACGTCGGGCCGGTCCGGCGGCTCGGCCGCTGCGGGCTCGCTGGGCGGAGCGCGGACGGGCGTGGTCACGGAGCGATTCAACCGGCATGCCACGGCCGGCGCAATCGCGCGCCCTGCTCGACGCCCCGCTCGCAGTAGCGGACCTGGCCGCCGTCGGCGACCGGCTCGACGAGGCCGGCGTCGACGAGCGCGAGCAGGTCGTCCATCAGCCGGCGGGCCTCGGCGGCGTCGTCCATAGCCGCGGCGCTGCGCTGCTCGGGCACGGCGCCGAAGAGATCGAGCTCGCGACCGGACGCGCGCGGCGGCGGCCGCCGGCGCTGGGGGCTGGCAAGGGGATCGGCGTGGCGGTTCATCGGCGGCTCCTTCGGTGCTACGAGGTTCTGCGTAGGGGTCGGAATGGTGCGGTACGGGTCGGACGGAACCACCGCGCGCTGCTCTCTCCGGCAAAGCGCGTCGCCCCTCGACACCCCTGTACACAGGTCCGGCCCCGCGGTGCACTACGTGAGTCTGCGTATGAACAGCCTGTCCACAGGCCAAGCTGGGCACCGGTCCGGCGCGCCCGGTACAACCGCCCCAGTCGATGGCCCCGCCCGCCCTCACCCCCACCTCCAGGCTGCGTCGCGCGGCGTCCGCCGAGCGCGACGAGCTCGGCCGCCACCGGCGCCGGCTGCTCACCACGCGGGAGGAGCTGCGCGAGGAGCTGGCGCGCATCGAGGCCGCGCTGCGCGAGCTCGACGAGCGCGACGGGCTGCTCGACCGGCTCGTCGGCCCGCCGCGCGACGCGACCCCCGCGCCCACTCCCGTCCCGCTCGCGGCCCCCGCCGGCACGCTCCGCGGCCCGGCCATCCGGCGCACCGCCGTCGAGGTGCTGCTCGCCCACCCGGACCGCCCCGAGGCCCTGCACTACCGCGAGTGGTTCGCCGCCGTGTGCGCGGCCGGCTACGAGATCGCCGGCAAGGACCCGCTGGCCGTCTTCCTCACCCAGCTCAGCCGCTCGCCGGTGATCCGCAAGGGCACGCGCGCCGGCGTCTACGAGCTCGACCCGTCCGCTCCCCAGCGCCTGCGGACGAAGCTCGCCCGCCTCCAGCAGGAGCTGCGCGCGCTCACGTCCGCGTCCGGCGACCTGGCCGCCGTCCGCGCCCGCCGGGCCGAGCTGACCGCCGAGCTCAGCCGGACCGAACGGGCGGTCGAGGAGGCCGAGGCCGTCCTCGCGCGGCAGCACCGCCCAGCCGCCGCGGCTGGCCGCGACGAGCTGAGCGGTGGCCACGGGACGTCAGCCCTGACGGGCGATCCCGGCCGACGGGGCGGGGACCCGCTCCTTCGCGAGCCCCTCCAGCACCGCGCGCCGGCTCCGCACCCGCGAGATGGCGCGCCGCGTCGCGGCCCGCACCTCAGAGCCCGGCTCCGCCGCGTCGGCGCCCATGAACGCGCCGGCGGGGTTGGCCTGCATGAAGATCCAGACCAGGTCGCCCAGCGGCAGCTCGGGCCGGCTGTCCGGCGCGGCCTGCCACGGCACGACCGCCCGCAGCGCCGCGAGCGCCGCCGCCGGCGGGCCGCCGAACGAGCGGCTCGGGTTCTGGGCCTTGCGGACCTCCATCCAGTAGCTCGCCGAGAGCATCTCCTGGGCGATCAGCCGCAGCGAGTTGTCCACCGCCAGTCGCGCCCGCGCGACGCGCTGGCGCGTGAAGGACTCCATGTCCTCCACGTTTCGCACCAGCGAGTTGCCCTGCGCCGGCACCGGGTTCTGGAGCGTCTGGATCGGACCCCGGTGGGGGCCTGAACTCCATGACCGGCTGAGCCCCTGCTCAGCCCTGGGTGGCGCGCCGAGGGCGATCCTACGACCGGTGCACCAATTGGTCAACGATGCTTCAGTGATCAACCCGGTTGCGCTGGCGCTCGGGCTCGGCGCGGCGGTCGCGCAGGTTCGTGACTAAGCCGCGGCCAGCACGCTGAGCGCCTCGTCGACGGGCGGCAGCGCACGGATCTCTTCGGCGATGGCGCCGGCGGATCGGGCGTAGGCACCGTCGGCCAGCACGGCCTCGATCGCCTCGCGCAGGGTCGCGGGATCGACCGCGCTGCGCATGGCGCCCGGCTCGTCCGGCTCGACGACGAGGCCGGCGCCGACCGCGGCCACGCGGCGGGCGTTGTGCGGCTGATCGGCGAACAGCGGCGTGATCACGAGCGGGACGCCGGCGGCCAGCGCGCCGAGCGTCGTGCCCGCGCCGCCGTGGCATACCACGGCGCGCGCGTGCCCGAGGACATCGGCCTGCGGCACCCACTGCTCGACGTGCACGTGCGGGCCGGAAGCGGCGAACCGGCCGTCGTCGGTGCCGGTCGTGAGCAGCACGCGCGCCGGCAGGCCGGCCACCGCCTCGAGCGCCACGTCGTAGATCGGCGCCGCGAACGGCGTGCCGGCGACCTGGCTGCCGAAGCTCACGTAGACGAGCGGCCGCTCGTCGCCGGGCCACCAGTCCGGTAGCGGCCGCGCCGGCGCCTCGGCGGCGGGGTCGCGGAAGCGGTGAATCCCCGGCAGCGCAGGCACGTCCGGGTCCTCGAGCGACGCCGGGAACAACGTCACCGACGGCGCCGCGAGGATGCGGTCCGTCAGCCCGCCCGCCCACGCGTCGACCGCCTCCGCGGCGATCGACATCATCTCTCGGTAGGCCTCGGCGAGGTGGATCCCCGCCTGGACGTGCGGGAGGCCCGTCTCGTCGGCGACCACCGCCGAGGCGAACTCCGCGGGATCGCGCAGGATGACGTCTGGCCGCCACTCGCCCACCGCGGCGCGCAGCCCCGGGAGCATCGCGCGCACGTTCAGCGTCGCGAAGATCTCGCGATGACCAGCCGCTCGGCCTCCTCGGAGGAGGCGGTGGGAACCTGCGCCCACACCGGGCCGAGCTCTGCGTCGGGCGGAGCCGCCCCGGCCCAGAACTCGTAGCCGGCTCGCGCGACCCGATCGGCGAGGTCCGGCGGCCCGACGACCAGCACGTCGTGCCCGGCGCGCCGGCCGGCATCGAGGAAGGGCACGAGCGGGTTGAAGTGCCCCGCGCCCCGCGTGCAGGCGACGAGGATGCGCATGGGCCGAACCTATCCGCGCAGCCGGCCCGTGCGCAACCGGCTCCGCGGCGCGAAGCGGCGCTGCAACGCGAGCGTCAGCGTCCCCGCCAGCACGATGCCCAGCAGGTTGAGCAGCAGCTGCTCGGTCGACGTCCACGCCTGATCGAAGTAGTCCGACCGCGGCGCGGCCGGGTCCGGGCCGAGCCCGAAGGCCAGCGCGACGGCGATGTTGCCGGCCGCCGGGATGGTGGTCACCGAGACGAGCACGCCGAGGACCGCGCCCGACTTGGCCGAGGTCAGCGCCTGCATCCCCGCGATGCCCGCGAGGAAGGCGACGACGAAGGACATTGCGTCGGGCAGGTAGATGAAGCCGGTCTGGGGACGCGGCTCGAACAGCGCCGCCGAGTCGACGAGCCCGAGCAGCTCGAACAGCCACACGGACGCGATCGCCGCCGCGATCCCGACGACGAACCCGACCGCGAGCGCCACAGACGCCCGCCGGACGACGTGCCAGCGGCGCAGCACGATGCCCGCGCAGATGCCGGCGAGCGCCCCGAACTCGGGGCCGACGATCATCGCCCCGATGACCAGGATCGCCGAGTCGAGGATGACCGCGATCCCCGCGAGCGTCGTCGCCACCGAGAAGAGCACGAGGTAGGCGCCCGACAGCGAGGACTCCTCGCCCGCGCGCGCCTCGAGGTCCTCCCACACGACGGCGTCCGAGCCCTCGCCCGGCGCCAGCTCCATCGCCCGATCGGCCGCGCGCGAGAGCGAGAGGTCGATGTCCTCGACGGCGATCGAGCCGTGCTCCTCCAGGCCCAGGTCACGCAGCTCTTGCAGCACCTCGCTGGCGGACTCGCGCGCGACGTCGGCGAGGATCAGATCGCCTTCGGGCTCGACTCCCACGCCGGGCAGCACCACCAGGTTCGTCACGCCGAGGTGCTCGGTCAGGACCGCGCGCACGTCGGGCGTGTCGTCCACCGGGCTGATGAGACGCACATGCAGCACGCCGGCGACCGGCTCCGGGGGTCAGGCCTCGGGCGGCGGCTGCGGCGGCGCGAGCAGCTTGAGGCCGATCTCGCGCAGCTGCTCGGCGTCGACCGCGGCCGGGGCGCCGGTGAGCGGGTCGGCGCCGCTGGCGGCCTTGGGGAAGGCGATGACCTCGCGGATGGAGTCGCGGCCGGCCAGCGATCGCCGCCAGGCGATCGATGCCCAGCGCGATGCCGCCGTGCGGCGGCGCGCCGTAGCGCAGCGCGTTCGAGCAGGAAGCCGAAGCGCTCGTCGGCCTCCTGCTCGGAGATCCCGAGCGCCTTGAAGACCTCCTGCTGGACCTCGGGGCGATGGATACGGATCGACCCGCCGCCGATCTCCGAGCCGTCGAGCACGAAGTCATACGCGCGCGACTTCAGCGAGCCCGGATCCGCCAGGTCGCCCAGCGGCGCGGTGAAGGGGTGGTGCATGCGCGTCCCAGCGCCCGGCCTCGTCGTCGTACTCGAACATCGGGAAGTCCACGACCCACAGCACCTCGTGGTGGTCGGAGGGGATGAGGCCGAAGCGCCGGCCGAGCTCGAGCCGCAGCTCGCCCAGCACCGGCGCCGCGACGCGCTCGCGGTCGGCGACGATCAGCAGCAGGTCGCCCGGCCCCGCCGCCAGGCGCTCGGTCACCGCCGCGCGCTCCGCGTCGGAGAGGAACTTGGCGATCGGCGAGCGCCAGCCGCCGTCCTCGAGCACGAACGCCCACACCAGCCCGCCGGCGCCGAAGCGGCGCGCGTGCTCGGTCAGCGTGTCGAGCTCCGAGCGCGGCCAGCTCGCGCGCGCCCGCGTTGAAGCCCGCGGACCACGCCGCCGGACGACAGCGCCCCCGCGAAGACCTTGAACTCCGTCCCGGCCAGCGCGTCGCCGAGGTCGCGGATCTCGAGGCCGAAGCGCACGTCCGGGCGGTCCGAGCCGTAGCGGGCCATCGCCTCGTCGTAGGCCATCCGCGGCCACGGCGGCGGGGCGACCGGGAACGCCGGCGGCCTCGAACACGCGCGCCATCAGCCCCTCGATCGTGCCGATCACGTCGTCCTCGTCCACGAAGCTCATCTCGAGGTCGAGCTGCGTGAACTCGGGCTGGCGGTCGGCGCGGAACGCCTCGTCGCGGAAGCAGCGGGCGATCTGGTAGTAGCGCTCGAAGCCGGACATCATCAGCAGCTGCTTGAAGAGCTGCGGGGACTGCGGCAGCGCGTAGAACGTCCCCGGCGACTGGCGGGCGGGGACGAGGAAGTCGCGCGCGCCCTCCGGCGTCGAGCGGGTGATCATCGGCGTCTCGAGCTCGAGGAAGTCGTGCGCGTTGAGGTGCTCGCGCATCGCCCGCGTGATCGTGTGGCGCAGCGTCAGCGCGTGCTGCATCCCCGGCCGGCGCAGGTCGAGCATCCGGTTGCGCAGCCGCAGGACCTCGTCGATCGGCCCGTCCTCGTCGATCGGGAACGGCGGCGTCGGCGACTCCGCGAGCTGCTCGGCCGCCGTGACCGACAGCTCGATCTCGCCGGTGGCCAGGCGCGGGTTGACCGTCCCGGGCTCGCGGCGGACCAGCTCGCCGGCGGCGCTGACGACGTGCTCGGGCCGCAGCCGCTCGGCCAGCGCGAAGGCCTCGGGCGCCGTCTCGGGGTGGAAGACGAGCTGCAGCACGCCGGTGCGGTCGCGCAGGTCGATGAAGATCAGCCCGCCGTGGTCGCGGCGGCGGTTGACCCAGCCGGCGACGCGGACCTGCTCGCCGACGCGCGCGGCGTCGAGCGCGCCGGCCCACGCGTCGCGGTACTGGTTGGCCCGCGGCGGCGCGCATCGTACATCCCGCCGCCGGATGAAGTGCATGACGGTGTCGGGCTCGACGGTGCGCTGCTCGCCGGTCTCCATGTCCTTCAGCGCGGTGCCCTCGTCGCCGAGGATCGCCACGAAGCGCGCGCCCGCCCGGTCGGCCTGCTTGAGCTGGCCCTTCAGCGAGCGGCCCGCGAGCTCGAGCCGGGCGGCGTGGCCGGCGCGGCGGGCGTCGGCGGCGAGGCGGTAGGCGGCCGGGCGGTAGTCGGCCTTCGCGAAGGCGACGAAGAGGTCGAGCGGCACGGGCGCGACCGGCGGCGGCGGGGCGGCGAGCAGGATCCGCTCGACGCCGGCCGCCCAGCCCATGCCGGGCGTCGGCGGGCCGCCGATCTGCTCCATCAGCCCGTCGTAGCGCCCGCCGCCGCCGAGGCCGCTCTGGGCGCCGAGGGCGTCCGAGGTGAACTCGAACACCGTGCGCGTGTAGTAGTCCAGGCCGCGGACCAGCGCCGGGTCGACCTCGTAGGTCACGTCGGCGGCGTCGAGCAGCTCGCGCACCGCCGCGAAGTGCTCGCGGTCGTCGTCGGTCAGGCGGTCGAGCAGCAGCGGCGCGCCGGCCATGACCTCGCGCGTGCCCGGGTGGTCGGCGTCGAAGGCGCGCAGCGGGTTGAGCTCGATCCGCTCGCGGACGTCGGGCGACAAACGATCGGCGTGGCCTCGCAGGTAGTCCTGCAGCTCGGTCCGGTAGGCGGCGCGGGTCTCCGGCGTCCCGAGGCTCGAGAGCCGCAGCCGCGCCTCGCGCACCCCGACCGCCTCGAGCAGCTCGGCCAGCAGCAGGATCGACTCGGCGTCGACGGCCGGGTCGTCGGAGCCGATCGCCTCCGCGCCGATCTGCCAGAACTGGCGGAAGCGGCCCTGCTGCGGGCGCTCGCGGCGGAAGAAGCTCGACCAGTACCACAGCTTCACCGGCAGCGGCTGCTTGTGCATCCCGTGCTCGAGGAACGCGCGGCACACCGGCGCGGTGCCCTCGGGCCGCAGGGTGACCGACGTGCCGCCGCCGTCGTCGAAGCTGTACATCTCCTTCTGCACGACGTCGGTGGACTCCCCCACCCCGCGCGCGAACAGGGCGGTCGCCTCGAAGACCGGGGTCTCGATGCGCGTGTAGCCGGCCCGCTCGAGGATGCTGCGGGCGGCCGTCTCGATCGCCGTGCGGGCGAGCGCCGCGTCGCCCAGCACGTCGAACGTACCGCGCGGAGCCTGGAGGCGGTCGCTCACCTGGCCGCGAGCTCGCGCAGGAAGGGGTTGGTCGCCCGCTCGGCCGCGAGCGTGGTCTCCCCCATGTGGCCGGGCAGCACGCGCGTGTCGTCCGGCAGGCGGGAGAGCAGGTCGGCGATCGAGCCCATCAGCACGGCCATGTCGCCGCCGGGGAGGTCGGTGCGGCCGATCGAGCCGCGGAAGAGCACGTCGCCGGAGAACAGCGCGCGCTCGGACGGCAGCGAGAAGCTCACGTGCCCGGGCGAGTGGCCGGGGGTGAAGATGACGTCGATCTCGAAGCCCGCCAGCTCGAGCCGCTCGCCGCCGCTGATCGTCTCGTCCGCCTCGTAGCTCTCGAACGGGCCGAACTCCGGCCACGGCACGTAGCGGTTGATGTCGGCCAGCACGAAGGTCTCGAGCGCCGGGCAGTACACCGGCGCGCCCGTCGCGCGGGCGAGCGGCGCGACCGCCCCGATGTGGTCGAAGTGGGTGTGGGTGAGCAGGATCGCCTCGACCGGCACGCCGAGGTCCGCGATCGCGGCCTCGATCCGCGGCGCCTCCTCCCCCGGGTCGATCACGATCGCGCGGTCACCGCCGTCGGGACGGGCGATGAAGCAGTTCTCGGCCACCGGGCCGACGGTGAGCATCCGGACGTCCACGTCGTACTGCTTGGCGCCGCGCCCGGCCGGGCGGGCGGGCCCGCCGCCGTCGCGCTTGCGCATGCGGCGGGTGTAGATGAAGCGGTCGAAGTAGTAGCCGAGCGGCACGTAGATGACCATCGCCAGCACGCACAGCAGCAGCGCCTGCTCGATGGGCACCTCCGGACCGAGGCCGAGCTGGGTGAAGGCGAACAGCAGCGCGGCGGCCAGGCCGGCGCGCATCGCCGCGTTCTTCCAGCTGGGCTCGCGCCACAGCCGCGCCTCGCGAGAGGAAGACCGGTCGGCCTTCTTCTGCTCGGCGGCGGTGGGCTTGCGGCCGGTGCGCCCGCGCGCCTCGATGTTGCCCGCGGCGGTGCCACGGTGCTTGGAGCGGCGCTTGCGCTTGGTCTGGGCCATCGGCCCGGGGAACGTTAGCGGCCCGGCAGCGACGCCGGGGCGGCGGTGGCGGCGATCCGCCAGGGCGTGTTCGAGTCCTCGCCCAGCACCATCTCCCAGCGCTCGGTGAAGAGCACCGCCCCGTCCTGGCTGCCGGACAGGATCGCGGCCGTGTCGCGGTCCTCGACGTACTTGCGCCCGCTGAGCTCGGCCTCGACCGACATCCGCGGCGGGTCGGCGGCGGCGTCCAGGCCGGTGATGCGCAGCGCGCGCAGGTTCGGGCCGCGCACGACGAGCCGCGTGCGGTCGGTGCCGTCCGGGTGCAGCAGCGCGCGGACGGCCGCCGGCAGGGCGATCGCCTCCAGCGCCGCGTCGTCGCCGTCGACGGCCTCGGCCCAGGCCGCAACGGCCCGGCGCGCGGAGGCCTCGAGCACCGCCGGGGCGAAGCGCCCGTCGACCATCGAGAGGTCCATCGCCGCGGTGCGGGCGTCGCCGTCGAAGTCGAGATCGGCGACCTCGGCGACCTGGTCGTCCGGGATGGCGTCGGCGACGGCGAGCTCGGTGAGCGACTCGTCGCGCAGGCGGTCGTCGTCGCCCCACGGCGAGGCGACGATCGGCGCGTCGAGGTGATGCGAGCCCTCGGCGTCCTGCTCGATCGAGAGCAGGATCCAGCGGCCGTCGCGCTTGCCGAGCGTCCAGAACTCGGCTTGCAGCGCGGTCTCCGAGCCGTCGCGCGACTGCTGCAGCGTGTGCCCGCTGCGGGTCGTCACGACGTCGTGCAGGACCGCCTCGATGCGGACGGTGACGCGGTCGTCGGCGTCGTCGGCGCGGTTGACCATGCCGACGTACTCGACCCGCGGGCCGCGCACGACGCGCGTGGCGTTGTGCCAGCCGCGGCGGTCGAAGTCGTCCATGCGGCGCTGCCACTCGACCAGCAGGTCGGGCCCGAGCAGCCGGCCGAGCGAACGGCGATCGCGCTTGGTCCAGGCCTCGATGATCGCGCCGTGCAGCTCGGCCGCGGCGGCCTTGACATGGTCGGCCGCGAAGGCCGGATCGTCGTCGGCCGCCTCGGCGGAGGCCAGCTCGATCCGGCGGGCGCGCGCCTCGCGGCGCTGCGCCTGGCGCCGGGCCAGCACGCCGCTGCGGATCACGGTCATCATCACGAACAGCAGCACGAAGAAGATCAGCACGAAGAAGCCGAGGCCCAGGCCGCCGACGATGATCGGCCCGCCGAAGCCACCGCCGCCGCCTCCGACGCCCCCACCACCGCCGCCGCTGCGCGCACCACCGCCGCCGCCGAAGCCGGAGCTGCCACCGCCCGGCCGGGCCAGCGCGATCGGCGCGGCGGCGAGCAGGAGAAAGATGGTCAGGGACAGGGTGCGGATCCGCATGTATCTAGGGTAGTGCCATGGCCCGCGGATTCGCCCCCCTTGCTCGACATCTGGCGCCGTGACGGCGGCCTTCACCGGCTTCAGCCCCGAGACGTTCGCCTGGTTCGCCGGGCTCGAGCGCGACAACTCGCGCGAGTACTTCCACGCCCACCGCGCCGTCTACGACGAGCACGTCCGCGGCGCGCTGGAGGCGATGCTCGTGCAATTGTCCGCCGACGACTTCGGCGGCACGCTGCGGATGTTCCGCCAGAACCGCGACGTGCGCTTCTCGGCCGACAAGTCGCCCTACAAGACCGCGACCTACGGGCTGCTGCAGGAGCGCCCGGGCCGCGCCGGTGGCGCCCTGTACGCCGAGCTGTCGGCCGACGGGCTGTTCGCCGGCGCCGGCTATCACTACTTCGCCGCCGACCAGCTGACCCGCTTCCGCGCGGCGGTGGCCGACGAGGACAGCGGCGAGCCGCTCGTCGCGGTCGTCGACCAGCTCGAAGCCGACGGCGTGTCGGTCTTCGGCGAGGAGCTCAAGACCGCGCCGCGCGGGTTCGCGCGCGACCACCCGCGCGTGAAGCTCCTGCGCCACAAGATGCTCGCCGGCGGGCGCAGCCTCGACGCGCGCGACGCGACCGACACACAGAAGGCGCTCGAGCATGTGACCGCCACCTGGCAAGCGCTCGACCCGGTCGAGGCCTGGCTCGACGAGCACGTCGGCGCCAGCGAGATCCCGCCGGAAGAGCGCTTCGGCCGCCGCCGCTAGGCCTGGCGCCGGCCGCCGGTCAGCGCCGCCACCGCGCCGAGCGCGATGTAGACGCCGCCCGTCACCTTGTGCTGGTGGCGCAGCGCCCGCGGGCGGCGGCTCAGCCACGCGCCGAGCGCCCCGGCGGCGAGCGCGTACAGGCAGTCGATCGCGAAGCCCATCACGGCGAGGATCGCGCCGAAGACGAGGATCTGCCCCGGCACCCCGCCCAGCGACGGATCCACGAACTGCGGCAGGAAGGCGAGGAAGAACAGCGCGACCTTGGGGTTGAGCAGCTGCACGATCACGCCCTGGCGGTACGCGCGCCCGAGCGGCACAGCTGTGCGAGCGCCGCTCCCGCCCGACAGGTCGAGCGGCTCGCCCTGGCGCAGCGTGCGCACCCCGAGGTAGACCAGGTAGGCGGCGCCCGCGTAGCGCACGACGTCGAACGCCGTCGCCGAGGACGCCAGCAGCGCCGACAGCCCCAGCGCCGCGGCGGCGACGTGCACGAGCGTGCCCGTCTCCACCCCCAGCGCCGACGCCAGCCCGGACCGCCGGCCCTCGCTCATGCTGCGGGTCGCGATGTAGATCAGGTTCGGCCCGGGCACCGCGATCAGCACGACCGCGGCGAGCGAGAAGACCAGCAGCGTCGTGGGCTCCGGCACGGTCAGCCCGCGACGGCCGGCAGCACCTCGCCGCCGACCAGGTCGAGCACGTCGAGGTCGCGGTGCAGCAGGTGCTGGAGCATGACCCGCTGGACGCCCGCCGCCTCGAACTCGCCCAGGCGCTCGACCACCTCCGCCGGCGTGCCGACCAGCCACGTCTTGCGCAGCTCGTCGAGGTCGGTCGGCTCGCCGCGCCACTCGGCCAGCCGGTCCGCCCGTGCCCGCAGGTCCGCCTCGTCTGAGCCGATCAGCAACCCGTTCATCATCGACATGCCGAGGCTCGCCGGATCGCGGCCGATCTCATCGCACGCTTTGTCGAGCTTGGCGCGGCGCTCGCGCGCAGTCGGCGGATCGACGTAGACGAGGTTGTACTCGTCCGCCCAGCGCGCGGCCAGCCCGGCGCTGCGCGGGCCGGCGGAGCCCCCGCAGATCAGCGGCGGCGCGGGCTTCTGCACCGGCTTGGGCAAGGCGTCCAGATCTTCGCAGCTCGTAGTGCTCGCCGCGGAAGGAGAACGGCCCCTCTCCCCAGCTGCCGCGGATGATCTCCAGCTGCTCGGCCAGGCGGTCCATGCGCGCGCCGATCGGCGGGAACGGGAAGCCGTAGGCGGCGTGCTCGGCCTCCAGCCAGCCCGTCCCGATCCCCAGCTCGACCCGCCCGCCCGAGATCCGATCCGCGGTGACGACCGCCTTGGCCAGCACGGACGGGTGGCGGAAGCTCGCCGGGGAGACCATCGTCCCCAGCCGCAGCGTGCGGGTGATCGCCGAGAGCCCGCAGATCGTCCCCCAGGCGTCGAGCGAGCCGCGGTCGAGCTCGCCGGCGACCGACAGGTAGTGGTCGGAGCGGAAGAGCGCGTCGAAGCCGTTGCGCTCCGCGGCCCCGGCGAGCGCCACCCAGTCCTCCCAGGTGACGTCCTCCTGGCCCTCGATCATCAGGCACACCCGCATCGCGGGCGGACGCTACTAGCTACCGCGCCGGCGGTCCGCCCGGGGCGGCGAGCTGGGCCAGCGCTGCGCCCGCCGCGTCGGTCATCCGCTCGAGCGTCGGGAGATCGACGTTGCCGAGCGCGTCGCAGCGCTGGTGGTAGCAGGGGTCGCGCGGCTCGCCGGCCTCGCCGCCGTGCAGGCGCGCCTCGTCTTGGGACTTGTCCTCGTCCGCGCCCGTGTAGATCCCGCCGACCGGGATGTCCGCGGCGGCGAAGGACGCGTGATCGGACGCGCCGCCGAGGTTGACGCCCTCGGGCCGCGCGCCGCTCGCGTCGATCGCCTCGCGCAGGGCGCCGGTGATCCGCTCGTCGTCGCCGTAGACGCTCGGGACCGGGTTGGGGGAGCCGACCATGTCGAGGTTGATGTACGCGGCGATCCGTTGTTGTGCGGTTCGCGGGAGGCTGGTGACGTAGGCGCGCGAGCCGACCAAGCCGACCTCCTCGGCGCCCCAGAAGCCGAAGCGGACCTTGGCCGCCGGCGGCTGGGTCACGAGCTTCTGGGCCGTTTCCAGCAGCGCTGCTACGCCGGTGGCGTTGTCGTTGATGCCGGGGCCGGCGGGGACCGAGTCGAGGTGGGCGCCGGCCATGACGACGCGGTTGGGATCGCCAGTTGGTGTCTCGGCGATCACGTTGCGGGTGCGTTGGACCTTCGTGGTGGCCTGGACGCGAAGCGTCACGCGCGCGCCCGCGCGGAGAGACGATCCGGCAGCACGGCCGACCGTCAGGGCGGGGATGCGGACGCCCGTGCTCGCGAGCGTGCCCGGGAAGAGCACGTTCTGGGGGTTGACGACGATGATCGCGTTCGCGCCGGCGCGTTGGGCGCTGAGGGCCTTGCTGCGCAGGGTGCAGGTGCCGCGGGCGACGACGGCGACCTCGCCTCGCTGCAGGCCGGCGTAGTCGTTTGAGTTGCAGCCGAGTCGCGCGATGCGTTGCACGGTGCCGGTCGCCCGGCCCGAGCCGGAGAACTGCAGCGTGCGGGTGCGGAGGGTGCGGGAGCCGGCCCTGAGCGCCGGGCGGGAGCGCTCGCGGAAGCTCGGGACTTCGACCGCGGGGGTGGAGACGCGATAGCCCGCGCGGGTCAGGGTCCGGGCGATGTAGTCGGAGGTTGCGCGGTCGCCGGGAGTGGCGAGGGCGCGGTTGCCGCCGTTGCGCTGAGCGATGGTGGCAAGGGCGCGGAGGTGCTCTGTGGCGCTCTGCTGCGGTTGCTGCTGCTGGGTTCGCGCGGCGGGCGGGGTGGGCTCGGCGCCGTCGGCGGGCTCGCGGACCGTCAGGACGACGGCGACGGCGATCAGGAGAAGGCCGAACAACGCTGGCAGGATCAGGCGGACGCGGCGCATGCAACCGGCGACGCTGACCGCTGCACCTTTGGGGCGCCTAACAAGATCGGTCGCAGCGGCGCTACCAGGTGCGGCGGTCCACGCTGTCGGGCGCCAGCACCGGCAGCTCGCGGACGGTGGGCAGGCGGAACGTGTGGTCGACCAGCGGGACGATGCGGCCGCTCTCAGCGGCGGGCAGGACGGTGACTGCCATGACGGGATCTCCTTCGGACGCGCTCAACATGGTGGGACCTTCGCAATAGGTCCTCTATCGGACCATCAGGGAGATCCCTGAACTTCTCCCTGAGTTCTCGTCAGGCGGCAGACATCCGGCGGCGCGGATCAGGCGCCCTGCTCGTCGTCTAAGGCGCGCCCGGCCCGTTGGTCAGCTTCGCGACCTTGATCGCGGTGACCTTGCTGCGGTGGAGCACGCTGTTGTAGCCACCGAGGCAGCGCAGCTCGACGGCGCCGGGCTTGGCGAAGCGGTGGACGACCTGGAGGCTGAGCGCCGCTCGGATCGTGGAGGCGTAGTCGACGTCCTGCTCCGCCACTAGCGAGCAGTACGCGGCGCCTCGCAGCTCGTCGACCTCCGACGCCTGCCCGAGCTGGACGTCACCCACGTAGGCGGCCTCCGTCTTGGCCTGCATGACCCACCGGCCCTTGGGAAGCGGCAGGCGCAGGACGGTCACCTCGTCGCCGCTGAGGCCGACCAGCGGGCCGATGAAGCTGTTGAGCGTGACGCTCCCGTCGCGAAAGCGCGAGCGCGCCTCGGAGTCGGAGGCAGGTTGGGAGGTGAGCTTCTTCGCGGTCCTGCCCGGAAGCGGCTTCGGCTTCGTGGTGAGCGCTTGTGGCGCCGAGGAGCGGCCCGTGACCAGGCGGTTCAGCGCGTCCGAGGACGAGCTGCCCGGCGCGCCACGCTGGCCCGGCGCGCCCTGCGGACCCGGCGCCCCTTGAGGCCCGGTGCGGCCGGCCTGGTTCCAGGTGACCGGCTGCTCGCCGGCCTCGCACTGGCTGGGCGTGTCGACTGCGCGGAGCACGCCGCGGGCGCCGACACACCCGACGATCGCGCCGTCCGGACCCGGAATCGCCGCGACCGCCCCGCCGCCGAGCGCCAGCACCAGCGCGGTGACGGCGACGACCATCGCGGGCGAGGGGCGGAGCGACATCGGCCCAGCCTCACACCCGGAGGCGCGCGCGGCTACGTGGGACGACCGAAGTCTTTTGCGCTTGCGACCGTAGAAATTGGACGTCGGCGGCGCGCCGTTCAGGCCGCTGCGGGCGGCTAGACTCGCCCTCCCCGCCGGAGTAGCTCAGTCGGTTAGAGCAGCGGAATCATAATCCGCGTGTCGGGGGTTCGAGTCCCTCCTCCGGCATCGCCCGATTAGCTCCACTCTTGGCTCTGAGGCAGGGCTCAAGGGCCGTTTCGCGGTAGGTCGCCGAGCCCCAGCGAACCTCAGCGAACCCGTCTGCAGGGCTGGCCGGGGGCTCGCGGCGGCCTCGTGTCGAGGCGCTAGCTACCGCGCGCGGTGATGCATCGCCCGCAACCGCCGACGCCGGTGCGGGCGGCCCAGCGGCGGTACGCCGTGACGGTCATCGAGTCTCCATTCGCGTCAGCGAGGCTGGTGTTGCGGCGGCGTCGTGGCTCGTGTCGTCGTCGGCGCCGAACAGCTCGCCGGCGAGGACGCCGACACCGAAGACGAACCCCACCGCGGCGATGGCGCCGACCACGCGAGGGGACGGACCGCCATGGATCCCGGTCTGGTGGAGGACGGCGTGCCCTCGGCCGCGGGCGATCAGCCAGCGGTTGACCGGGAGGGCGACGGCGCCGGCGATCACCAGCGCGAAGGAGAGGCTGCCCCAGAACAGCAGGGAGCTGAGGCCGGCTTCCATCGCGCCGGGAACCGCGAGCAGGATGGCGTTGTCGACGACCTCCATGACCGCGATGCTCAGCGTGTCGGTGGCGAGCGCGATCGGAATGACGGTCGCCAGCGCGAGGCCGGCGCGCAGCAGCGGCAGGCTGGTCAGGGCGTACCCGAAGAAGAACGCCAGCCCGACGGCGAGGGCGATCGTTTCCCAGTCGGAGAATCCGAGCGCGGTGCCGATGACCATGCCCAGCACCTCGCCGATCGCGCAGCCGGTCAAGCAGTGCAGCGTCGCGCTCAAGGCGACGAGCGTGAGGGCGCGGCCCGAGGTCGGCATCTCGTGGTGGTCGTGGTGTGGGTGCGCGGTGGCGTGCATGCCGGCTCGGCCTCCTCCGGGCAGCTAGGCCGTGGCCTTGACGGGGGTAGGGGGAGTCGCGGCCGACACTGGCGCCGCGGTGTTGCGATCCGGCTGGAAGCGGCGCAGGCGCAGCGCGTTGAGCACGACCGACACGCTGGAGAACGCCATCGCTGCGCCGGCGATGACCGGGTTGAGCAGCCCGATCGCCGCCAGCGGGATGGCGGCGATGTTGTAGCCGAACGCCCAGCCGAGGTTCTGCTTGATCGTGCGCAGCGTCGCCCGGGAGAGGCGGATGGCGTCGGCGGCGGCACGGAGATCGCCGCTGACCAGCGTCAGGTCGGAGGCTTCGATGGCGACGTCCGTGCCGGTACCGAGACTCAGGCCGAGATCGGCTTGGGCGAGCGCGGGCGCGTCGTTGATGCCGTCGCCGACCATCGCCACCACGCGCCCGTCCGCCTGCAGGCCGCGGATGACGTCGGCCTTCTCGGACGGCAGCACCTCGGCGATGACCTCCTCGATGCCGACCTCGGCGGCGACGGACCGTGCGGTCGTCGCGTTGTCGCCGGTGAGCAGCACGGGCCGCAGCCCGAGCTGCTTCAACGCCGCGACGGCCTCGGCCGACGTCGGCTTGACGGTGTCGGCGACCACGAACACGGCGGTGGCCCGGCCGTCCCAGCCGGCGGCGATGGCGGTCTGACCGCGGGCTTCGGCCGCCCGGCGGACAGCGTCGAGCTCGGCGGTCAGGACCATCGCCCAGTCGTCCAGCAGCGCCGGGCGCCCGACGACGACGGCGTGCCCGTCGACGACGCCCTCGACGCCGAGTCCCTCGCGGTTCGTGAAGGCCTCGACCCCGGGCAGGGTCCTGTGGTGGGCACGCGCCGCATCGGCGATCGCCCGGGCGACGGGATGCTCGGAGGCGTGCTCGAGGGCGCCCACCAGCGTGAGCGCCCGCTCGCGCTCGATGCCGTCGGCGACCGCGATCTCGACGAGGCTCATGGTGCCGGTGGTGACCGTGCCGGTCTTGTCCAGGACGACGGTGTCCAGCCGGCGCGTGGACTCGAGCACCTCGGGCCCCCTGATCAGCAGGCCGAGCTGGGCGCCGCGGCCGGTGCCGACCATCAGCGCCGTCGGGGTGGCGAGCCCGAGCGCGCACGGGCAGGCGATGATGAGCACCGCCACGGCGGCGGTGAACGCGAACGTCGCGCTCTCGCCGGTGCCGAGCCAGAAGCCGAGCGTGGCGACCGAGAGGCCGATGACGACGGGGACGAAGACGCCTGCGACGCGGTCGGCGAGGCGCTGCACCGGTGCCTTCCCGGTCTGCGCGTCGGTGACCAGCCGCGCGATCTGGGCGAGCGCGGTGTCGGCCCCGATGCGGGTCGCCCGGACGACCAGGCGGCCGCCGGCGTTGACCGTCGCGCCCGCCAGCTCGGAGCCCGGAGACACCTCGACGGGTACCGGCTCGCCGGTGAGCATGCTCATGTCCACCGCCGATGCGCCCGCTTCCACGATGCCGTCGGTCGCGACCTTCTCGCCAGGACGGACGACGAAGCGGTCGCCGACCTGCAGCTGGTCGACCGGCACCCGTCGCTCGCCGCCGTCGGCGGCGACGATCGCGACGTCCTTGGCCTCGAGCTCCAACAGCGCCTTCATTGCGGCGCCGGCGCGGCGCTTGGCGCTCGCCTCGAAGTAGCGGCCCGCGAGGACGAGCGTGGTGACCACGGCGGCGGTTTCGAGGTAGATGTGGTTCGCACCCTCGCCGCTCTGCGGGATGAGGTCGAACGGCATCCGCATGCCCGGCATCCCGGCGTCGCCGATGAACAGCGCGTACAGCGACCACAGCCAGGCCGCCAGGACACCGACCGAGATCAGGGTGTCCATCGTCGCGCTGCCGTGCTTGAGGTTCGCCCACGCCGCCCGGTGCAGCGGCCAGGCGCCCCACAGCACGACCGGCGTGGCGAGATTGAGGGCCAGCCACTGCCAGTTGTCGAACTGCAGGGCCGGCACCATCGAGAGCGCCAGCACCGGGAGGGAGAGCAGCGCCGAGACGATCAGCCGACGCCGCAGTGACGTGGTCGCGTCCTCCGCGGCGGGCTCGGGCTCGCGTCCGGACGCCGGCCCCGTCGACGGCAGGACGGCCTGGTAGCCGGCCGCCTCGACCGCACCCAGGAGCCGCTCGGGCGCGACCGTCGCCGGGTCGTACTCGACAGCCGCGCGCTCGGTGGCGTAGTTGACCGTTGCGTGGACGCCGTCGAGGTCGTTGAGCCGCCGCTCGATGCGATTCGCGCACGACGCACAGGTCATGCCGGTGATCGGCAGCTCGACGTGCTCGGAGGTCGCGGTCATCGGCTCACGTCCAGTGTGAACCGGGCGGTGCGCACGCGGCCCGCGTGCTTGAACTGCAGGAACAGGGCGTAGCGGCCCGCGCTCGGGAACTCGCTCCGGAACGCCACCGCGTCGTCATGGTCCGCGGCGCCGTCGTGGCCGGCCGGATGCACGTGCAGGTAGGCCAGGTCACCTTCGCGCAGGGCCACGAGGTGCCCACCGGCGCCCAGATACGGCTCGGTAGGCACCCGCCGACCGTGGCGGGTCACGACGAAGCGCAGCTCGGCGTCACGAGCCGCCCGTACCGCGGTGGCGTCCAGGCGAACTCGGTAGCCGGCGCCGACGTCGGCGGTCGACCGGGGATCGGGCAACGGCTGGAAGTCGGCAGTTCCATCGACGGCGAGATCGGCGGCCAACGTCTGCGCCCGGCCCCCACGCGTGAAGTCGGCGAACACCCGATACGCGCCCGCGTGAGGGACGGTCAGGCGAACCCGCCAGCGGCCGTCCCGGCCAAGCGTGGGGTGCAGGTGCTGGAAGCCCTGGCCGTCGCGGCGCACGACGATCAGGTGCATCCGCTTCTCGTGCGCAACCTCGAAGTCCCGTACCCGCCGGCCGTCAGAGCCGACGATGCCGAAGCGCAGCTCCGTCGCCCGGCCGCGCGGGAGCTCGGTCTGGCCCAGCACCAGCTCGAGGCCGTTGGCCGAGACGGCGAGGCCGCGCACGGCGTCGGCCGGCTCAGCGGCCCGGCCGGCGTGCGTTCCCTCGGCCCCGCCGTGCACATCGCCGGCGCCCTCGGCCGCATGGGGATCCCGAATCGCTGCCGAGCGCTCGCCGTCGCGGTCCGGCCCGACGGTCCCGCCGGCGAGGGCGGCGCCGCCGAACACCACGACCAGCACGGCAGCGAGACCGGCGAGCTTGGTGACCACGGTCATGCCGTGACCCTTCGCGGACGGCGGCGGTGGACGTGCCCGCCGCCGGAGTACTCCTCGCGGCGAAGCAGCATCGCCACGAGCATGCTCGGCAGCATCGCGACGTGCTCGATGCCGAGCAACGTGTCGACGTCGTCCACCAACCCGCTGGCCAGCAGGCCGAGCACGCCGACGGTGGGGACGAACATCGCAGCTGTCATCTCGGCGCACGCGCGCCATCCGTGGTCGCGGTAGCGCATCCAGCCGACCATCGGCACGGTCATGGTGACCGTCATCCCGAACAGCAAGGCCGCGGGGGCGCCGGTCTCGAGCTCTGAGTAGCTCACGCCCAGCGCGCTCAGCGCCGCGGCGGCGGGCAGCCCGAGGACCGCCATGCCGAGGAACATCGCAGCCAGCATCTCCAGGTAATGCCGGACGAAATGGCGGGCCGAGGCGCTCATGCCCGCACCGCCCGATACCCGGCGTCGTGGGCGCCCGCGATCACGGCCTCGACATCGACGTCGGTGCCGCGAACACGCACCCGCTTGGTCTCAAGGTCAACATCGACCGACCTGACCCCGGCAACCAGCGTCAGCCGTTCGCCCAGCGCCAGCTTGCAGTGCTCGCGCGACATGGCGGCGACCGTGAACGTGAGGTCACATTCGACGTCGGCACGGGCGATTGCGCTCGCTTGGTGGGAGGCCTGCATCGTCATATCGAAGGTTCTTGCCATAGCGCGTAGATACACCGGGGGGGTATTGGGGACGGACGCCCACCATACACCCCAGGGGTATCCGCGCAAGGCGAGATCCGCGCGTGGCTTTGAAGACACCGGCCACCAGGGGAGGCGAACTACGGCTAACCCCAGGGGGGTATAGTCCGTGGCATGTCCTCCATGACGAATCCGACGCGCGGCTACAGCGCAACCAAGCCGCAACTGCTCACGCGCATAAAGCGAATCGAAGGACAGGTGCGCGGAATCGAAGGCATGGTCGACGACGACCGCTACTGCATCGACGTGCTGACGCAGATCTCCGCTGTGCAGGCCGCGCTCGACAAGGTTGCCCTCGGCCTGCTCGACGACCACGCCCGCCATTGCGTCATGGGCGCCGCCAAGGATGATCAAGCCGAGAAGACCGACGAGCTCATGTCCTCCGTCGGGAGACTCCTGCGCCGAGCCGCAAGCTGACCTGACGACTCAGGCCAAGGGCGGCGCGGCTGGGCTGTGACGGTGACCACGCGGGTCAAGCTCAGATTCAGGGCGCCGACCGCGGCCATTACTGACCTGCGCTCGACCGGCAACTGGCGGTGGGCGCCAACCCCACCACCGACGCTCACCGCGCGCTCCGCGCCCGTCAGCTCACCACCCGCCGGCACCGGAACGCGCTCGCCTGCGGCCTGCGCCGGCTCGCCACTGAAGCCAGCGAGCCGCCGCTGCTGCCCCCCGGCTTGCCGCTCAACCGCAAGGCCGTGCAAGACGCCCACGACTCGCTGCTCGAGCTGGCGTCGCGGCTGGCAGAGACCGACGACCCCTGCCCGCGATCCGCCGCGCTCGCCAGCTATCTCGTGTGCGACCCGACCAGTCCGGCCTACAACGCAGCGAGTAGAGCGCTGGTCGTCGATCTCGCGCTATCCGCACTCGCCGCCATCGACCATCAACCGCTGAGGTAAGAGATGCGCTTCCTCGAGCAGCTCGTCCGCCGACAACCGCTGCCGGATCCGTGCCCGCGCTGCAGCGTGCCGGCACCAACCGACACGACCTGGTGCTCAGCCTGCGGATGCAGACCGCGAGCGTCACGACCCCGCGGGCGCGCCGACGGCGCCCAGCCAAGCACCGCTACACCGGCGACGGCATCGTCGAGCCTGACCGCGGCTTCTAAGCGGCGACGCGGCGACAGGATGGGCGATGGCCCCCATTCCCCCTGCCGCAGCTTGCGGGCATGATGCTCGTGATGGCCTCGGTTCTCTCCCGGGTCATCGGTGCCCTCTCCCGGGCCCCGAGTCGCGGTTGCGTCGCGCTGATCGGTTTCGGCGCAGCTGCGGCTCGTTCCCCGACCGAAGTGCCCGCCCGCCACCCTTGGCCCGATCGTGGAGAAGACATGACGCCCAGCATCGTGTGCGGCATCGACACCTCAACGCAAGCGGACACCGCGCTTTTGGGGTCGCGTCGGCTCTGGCCGAGCGCCTCGGCCGTCGCCTGATCCTCGTCCATGCCGTCCAGACACCCACGCCCGATGTCCTGCTCACTGCGCCGGCGCGAGTCCCGGCCGGCGTGGAGCAGATCGACCTCCTCGGCCACGGACACCGGCGAACGCCTGCTCGCCCAAGCCGTCGACGAGACTGGTGCACTCCGATCGGCGAAGGATGGTCGCCAGCTCGGCATCGACACCCTCGCCGCAGGTGGGTGGCGTAAGCTCACGCAACGGTTCTCTGCGCCAATCGGTCGCTGAGATCATGCAGTGCCTTCAAGGCAACGACCGACGCTTGGGACCGGCGTAAGCGGGCGGTTTCATCACCTCGGAGAGGCGGTAGCTGATGGCGGCAGAACGTGGTACAGGCGGCAACACTGGCGGGATCGGTCTGGGTGGCATCCTGGTGATCGTCGGCGTCGTCCTGATGCTCGTGTGGAGCTTCTGGATCGGGCTCGTCATCACGCTGGTCGGGCTCGTCGCCTTCGGCGGCTTCGCGAAAGGCAAGTGGTACTGAGCGTCAGAATCGGCGCAGCCTGTCCCCGCGCACCAGGATCGCCCAGGGCGCCGTAAACCACGCCGGCGGTTCAAGCAAGCTCGGATGACTTCTTGGCTGGATTCGACCCGCCGTGCGCTCATGCGGCCGGGAACTCCTACGCGGCCGTATCCGATGCGCCGGGCCGCACCGAACACGTCCGAGCACCTCTGATGCCCGGACCCGCCCTGCCCTCGAGCGTCGGGGACACGTCGCTGACATCGTTCTGTCTCGGCCCGTTCCCTGCCGGGCGCCGTGCATGACCCATCGCGAACGAGCAGTTGGCCAAGGTTGGTCAAGCTCAGTAGACTCGTCGTCATGCGCGTCAACGTGGGCCAAGCCAAGACGGACCTATCGAAGCTCCTTGCGCGCGTGGAGGCCGGAGAGGCCGTGGAGATCGCGCGCGACGGCGTCCCCGTGGCGCGGCTGGTCCGGATCGAGCCGTCGATCTCACCTGGCGCTCGGTTTCTCGCTGCGCAGGGGTCGCTTGCCGGCCAAATTTCGCTCGCCGACGACTTCGAGTTCAGCGAGACCGAACTCGAAGAGCTGCTCGACGACCCGGCGTGAGGCTGCTTCTGGACACGCACGTCGTGCTCTGGCAGCTGGAGGGATCGCGCGCCGTTCAGCTAGCGGCGCGAGATGCCATCGAGCACTCGACGGAACTGCTGATCAGTGTCGTGTCCTTCGCCGAGGTCGGCGTCAAGGCGGCAATCGGCAAGCTCTCGGTACCAGGCGACTTCCACGACCAGGTGCTCGACAGCGGCCTGAGAGTCCTCGGCCTCGCTCCCGATCACGGTCTCGCGGTGGCCGACCTACCGATGCACCATCGCGATCCATTCGACCGGCTGCTGATCGCACAGGCTCGTCTCGAGCAACTGACGATCGTCACCGCTGACCAGCGCTTCGCCGCCTACGACGTAGCAGTCATCGACGCGGGCTGAGCCGCAGCGCTGTCCCGGCGTGCGTCAAGCCTGTCGATTAGCGGTCCGCGGCGATTACTGTTGCAGGGCGACTCCGCCCGACAATCAGAGAGGCCTGGACCGGTCGGCGTCAGCTGGGGTCGATCACGCACTGTCTCGTCAGCGGGAGATCGCTCGGGCGGCGCTCCAACAGCCAAGCCGCGACCCACGCTTGGGTTGACGCGTGTAGAGACCTGCTGGAGAATCGGTTCCGGTCGATCGAGAGGCGGTGCAGCGTGGCTTGGAACCTAAAGGGCAGCTACGCGGAGACGTGCTCGTGCGAGCTGATGTGCCCGTGCAATTTGTCGTTCGATCACGGCGCGACCTATGACTTCTGCCGCGCGACGCTCGGCTTTCAGGTCCGCGAGGGAGAGATCGACGGCATCGACGTCGCCGGGCTCAACGCCGTGGTGATCATCGACACCCCGAAGGTGATGACCGACGGGAACTGGCGGCTCGGAATGTTCATTGACGAGCGGGCGAGCGATGAGCAGGCGGACAAGCTCGCCAAGGTCTTTGGCGGGCAGCTCGGCGGTCCGATGGGAGGCCTCGCTCCGCTGGTGGGTGAGGTGCTCGGCGTCGAGCGGGCGCGCATCGAGTTGAGCGACGATGGCCTGCGCCACAGCGTCCGCGTGGGGGACGCGATCGACTTCGAGATCGAGGACATCGTGCCCTTCGGCGTCGAGACCGGCGAGCCAGTCCGGTTCGCCGGCATGTTTCACCCGGTTGGGTCCGATCTCACGATGGCCGAAGCGAAGCGCTCGCGCATCAACGCGTTCGGGATCGAGTACGAGGGCAAGACAGGGCTCTCAACGTCTGAGTTCTCCTGGGCCGCGTGATCGCCCAGGCGCCCGATCGCGCCAGCGGCGTCGCGCCGGCGCTCACGGCCGTACGCGCCCGGCTCGGGATCGTTGCCGTGCTGTTCGCGCTTGCCGCTATCGGGTGGTGGTCGACGGCCGAGCGCATGCGCGGCATGGACGACGGCCCCTGGACCGCGCTCGGAGCGTTGGGCTGGTTCCTTGGGGTGTGGGTCGTGATGATGGCGGCGATGATGTTCCCGTCGCTCACGCCGACCGTCGCGCTCTACTCGCGGATGGCGGAGCGTTCTCGGCTCTCGCCGGCGTTCTTTGTGGCCGGCTATCTCGTCGCGTGGGGAGCGGTAGGGGTGATCGCGTTCGCGCTGGCGCGGGTCGGCAGCTGGTTGGCCGGCGATGTGCTCGCGTGGGATGGCGCGGGGCGGTGGGTCGCCGGGGCGACGTTGCTCGGCGCGGCCGCGTATGAATTGACGCCGCTCAAGGACGTCTGCCTGCGGAAGTGCCGGAGCCCGCTCGGCTTCCTGCTTGGCGCTTGGCGCAGCGGCCGGGTCGGCGCGCTGCGGATGGGCGCCCAGCACGGCGCCTGGTGCGTCGGCTGTTGTTGGGCGCTGATGGCGTCGCTGTTCGCGCTGGGGGTCATGAGTGTCGCCTGGATGGCGTTCGTGGCCGTGCTGATAGCGGTCGAGAAGCTGCTGCCCTGGCGTCGGGTCGCGACCTATGGGACGGCGGCGATCCTGCTCGTGCTGGGCGTGTTGGTGCTCGCGATGCCCGATGCGATCCCGGCGCTCACGCTTCCCGGAGACGACCCGATGCCCCAGATGCAGCAGATGGGCTCATAGCTGACGCCATCAGTCCGGGTACTCGTCCTTGCGCCAGGCGCGGGGCTCCGCGGGCTCGTCCTTCGGCGTCCGCTTGAGCAGGAACGAGTGGTAGGGCGCGACGAACGGATCGGGCGCGGTCACCGTGTAGGTGTGGAACACGGTCCCGTTCTCGCGCGCGAAGGCGATGAACCCGGGCCCCTCGCGCAGGCCGTCCTCGAGCCTCGCTCCGACCTGCCGCCCCCATTCCTGGAGCCACTCGGGCGGGTCCGCGACCATCCCCCTGACCTCCGGAATCTCCTGTGCCTGCTCGGGCGTGAGGGCGAGCCCGAAGTCGAACGGGAAGTCGGTCCGGTAGGTCGAGACCCAGGGGAATTGCCAGCCCATCCGCTGCTTGTAGGCGATCAGCCGATCGAGCGGCGCTCGCGAGAAGCAGATCAGGGTCACGTCGCGGCGGTTCAGATGCACGCGCGTGGCGTCGAGCTCATCGCCCAGGTTCGAGCAGCCGGGGCAGGCACCGACCTCGTAGTCGGGCCCGAACATGATGTTGTAGGCGAGGAGCTGCGAGCGCCCGTCGAACAGCTCCGCGAGCGTCCTCTTTCCGTCCTCGGCGTCGAACTCATACTGCTTGTCCACCGCGACCCAGGGGAGCTGCCGCCGCTGCTCCGTCACCTTCTGTCCGAGCGCGGCGTGTTCGGCCTCGAGGCTCGCCAGCTCATCGCGGGCCGCCTGCCAGTCCTCCCGCGTTCCGGTCTTGTGGTCGGGCATCGTCCACCTCGCTTGGTTGGCCGTCATCGCCCCGGCGGCGGACCTTATCCGCCGCCTGTCGGAGCCTGCACCTTCAAGACCATGGCGCCACGCCAGATTCATCGCCGCGTTCGACTGCGGGGCAGCCGGGCCACCGGACGGCGTCCCAAGCCGCACCCGCAGCCACTAGTGCTTGCCGAGTCGCTCGGCGGTTACGGTGCCATGCCGTGACCGCCGCGCATGGCAAGGGACCGCCAGGTGCCGCTGAGCTCAGCAGCCGGCTCGACCCGCGCGCCGAGGAGATGGCCGCGCTGCTGATGGAGCTCGTGTCCGTCGACACCGAGAACCCGCCCGGCCGCGGGCTCGCAGAGTGCGCCGACGTGCTGCGCGCGGCGATGGACCGCCTCGGCCTCGCGCCCGAGGTGATCGAGCTGCCGCCGAGCGGGACGCTCGAGGATCCGCGGATCGTGCGCGGGAGCGCCGGCGACGGGCCGCGGACGATCTACTTCCACGGGCACTTCGACGTCGTCCCGGCGCAGCGCCGCGACCAGTTCACGCCCGAGCGGCGCGACGGCCGGATCACCGGGCGCGGGACCGCCGACATGAAGGGCGGCCTGGTGAGCATGCTCTACGGCGCGGTCGCGGCGCGCGAGCTGGGGCTGCTCGACGGGACCACGCATCGTCCTGCATCTCGTGTGCGACGAGGAGACCGGCAGCACGGCCGGCTCCGGCCACCTGCGCGAGCACGGGCTGATCGACCCGCAGGCGCTGGCGATGCTCACGCCCGAGCCGACCGGCGGGGTCGTCTGGCACGCGAGCCGCGGCGCGATCACGATGCGCGTCTCCTTCCGCGGGCGCGAGGCGCACGTCGGCCAGGCGGAGCTGGGCGTCAACGCCTTCGAGCACATGGTCCGCGTCGCCGGGCCGCTCTCAGAGCTCGCGCAAGAGCTGCTCGACCGCGGCTCGATGCTCGTCGTCGGCGGCGCGGCGGGCGCCGGCGCGAACTTCAACGTCGTGCCCGGCGAGGCGTGGTTCTCGCTCGACCGCCGCTTCAACCCGGACGAGGCGCTCGAGGAGGAGGTCGAGCGCCTGACCGCTGCCATCCACGCACGCCGCCGGCGACGACGCCGACGTGACGATCGAGGTCCTCCAGCGCCAGCCGTCGGCGAGCACCGAGCCGACGCATCCGGCCGCGGACGCGCTCGCGCGCAGCGTCGAGGCGGTCGAGGACGCTCCCGCGCGCTTCGAGCTGTGCCCCGGCGCGCTGGACACCCGCTGGTACGCCCAGCTCGGGATCCCGGCCTTCGCCTACGGCGCCGGGCGGCTCGACGTCTCCCACGGCCCGGACGAGTTCATCGACGAGGCCGCGATGCGCCGCTGCGCCGCCGTCTACGCCCGCTTCGCCGGCGAGGTGGGCGCGTGACGGACATGGCGGAGCGCGCCCGCGCCTGGCGCCACGCCGCGCACGCCGCGGTCTGCGACGTGCTCGAGCCGTGGGCACACGGCACCGTCGCGCGCGCCACCCGCTACCCGGACTACTACGACTTCAACGTCGTCCGCGTCGAGCGCGACCCGGCGATGAGCGTCGACGAGCTCATCGCCGTCGCCGACGACGCCCTCGCCGGGCTCGCGCACCGGCGGATCGACTTCGAGCTCGCGGACGTCGGGCAGCCGCTGCGGGCGGAGTTCGAGGCCCGCGGCTGGCAGACCGACCGCCTGGTCTGGATGCACCACGATGTCCCCCTCCCCCACGCCCCGGAGATCGCGGTCGAGGAGGTCCCTTACGAGGCCGTGCACGAGCTGCGCGTCGCGTGGTACGAGGAGGACTACCCGGGCCGCGACCCCCGCGGGTTCTTCAAGGAGGCGGAGGAGGTCGCGCGGCGCCGCAACGTCCAGGTCCTCGCCCAGCACGACGGCGGCCGGCCGATCTCCTTCGCCCACCTCGAGCGCGACGGCGCGGGCGCCGAGATCACGCAGGTCTACGTCCACCCCGACCACCGCGGCGGCGGGCGCGGCACGGCGCTGACCTCGGCGGCGATCCGGGCGGCCGGCGACGTCCGCGACCTGTGGATCGTCGCCGACGACGAGGATCGCCCGAAGGAGCTCTACGCGCGGCTGGGCTTCCGGCCGGCGTGGACGGCGATCGACGCGACGAAGCTGCCCGTGAGCGCAGGGCCGCGCGCGGCCGGCGAGCGATGCGTCCGCGACGCCCCCAGTGTCAGAACCGTCGCACGGCGAGAGACTGGGCATCAGACTTCGGTTGGCGCGCTGACACCCGCCTCGGCCAGGCCTTCTCCTGATCATGCTCATCGTCCTCCAGACGCCACCCGACCCGCCGTGCACGTACAACGTGAGAGAGCGCTCACGCGACGAGGCGATCGCTGAGGCCCGAGCCCTCCATCGGGAAGCCACAGGCGGATTCGGAACGCTCGTGTTGGTCGAGAGCTTGCGATCCCGCCGGACCAAGCCCAAGCCATCGACCCGAGATCGCAACCCCACTCGGTTTCCTGAGAAACAGCCAGCCGACGCGCTGCCCAAAGTCACTGGCGAGCAGGTCGCGAAGTGGTCCGACGAGAAGCTGCTGCGCAAGCACGAGCGCTACTACGACGCCGCCGTGGCGTACGAAGCGGACGACGAGCGGTCCGAGAAGCTTTGGCGCTGGTTTGAGCGCATCGACACCGAGCGACAGCGACGCGCCGACGCCGCGGAGCTCGAAGCCGAGCCGTCCGCTACACGGGCGTGGATGAGACCGCATCGCCCGCTGCTCCTGGTGCCGCGCCTCGTTGATCCTGTTCTGCCGATTCTCGCGATACCCGTCTACCTGGGCGCGATGATCCTTACGATGGCCGCGTGGGTCCTCACGGTCGTGATCGTGTTGGCCGCCTACATGGCCGCGTTCATCACTGTCGTCTGCACTGTGCTCTTCGTGGTGATGTGGCTGTTTGGCGCCGGCTGAGGCCGGTCAATGGGGCAGCGCGCTGGCGAGCAGATCGCCGCGATGACGGCGTTCATGGCACCCGAGCTGTTCGGGCGCTTCGGCCTGCCGGGCGAATTGCCGCCGCTACCTTGAACGTATGGCCTCGCCCGACCGCCCGCGCCGCCCGTGGCTGCTGGGCCTGGTGATCGCGCTGATCACCGGCGGGGTCGCGATCGCGCTGGTGACCAGCGAGATGTCGGGCACCGGCGCGGTCAACGTCGGCGACGACGGGAGCGAGCCGCTCGCCGAGAGCACGCCGGCGCCCGCCCCCGACTCCGACGCCGACCGGCTCGCGAGCGAGCCGACGCCCGAGCCGCGCAACTGCGAGGCGACCGAGAGCAACCCCGGCGGCACCAACAACTACATCCCCGGCGCCCCGCGGGCCGAGTCGCTCGGGCAGGGCTTCGTCATCACCGGGCTGGTCCGCTCCGCCCGCGGCTGCCGCCCGCTCGACGACGTGCGCGTGCAGGTGTGGCTCGCGACCGAGACCGGCGGCGAGCAGGACAACCGCGCGAGCGTCCGGACCGACGAGAACGGCCGCTACCGGATCGAGACGGCGAAGACCGTGCCCCAGTTCGGCGAGCCCAACATCCACGTCGGCTTCGACGACCCCGGCTATCGCGAGGTCTTCATCCGCCGCGTCGTCGACCTCGACGACAAGCGCGCGGTCGTCGACCTCACGCTCGCCAAGCGTGGGTGAGGCCGGGCGGATCGCGCTCTGGGCCGGCGTCGCGGTCGTCGTGGCCGCGCCCGCGCTGATCGCCCTGACCGACGTCCACCTCGAGGCCGCGCCCACCGCGCTGTGGCTCTCGACCGCGGCGGGCGCGCTCGCCGTGTCGGCGCTCGTGCTGCAGCCGCTGCTGGCCAGCCGCGGGCCGAATCTCCGCCCACCGGCTGCTGGGCGGGATCGCGCTCGCGCTCGTCCTGGCTCACGTCATCGGGCTGTTCGTCGTCGCGCCCGACGACGCGCTGTTCGCCATGTCCCCGGACGGGCCGACGCAGGGCGCGGATGGCGCTTGATCGCGACGATCGCGCTCATAGCCGTCGTCGCGCTCGGCGTGTTCCGCCGGCGGCTGCCGATCAGCGCGGCGAGCTGGCGCATCCTGCACGCCTTCCTGGCGGTGCTCGTGATCGCGCTCGGGTTCGGCCACGCCGTGCTGACCGACGGGGCGCTCGACGGCGCCGGCACGCCGCTGCTGCTCGGCCTCGGGGCGCTCGCGCTCGGCGCCGTCGCGGCCGCCTACGTCGCCCGGACGCGACGCGGGCGCGTCGCGTCCGGGCGTCCGGCGCCCTAGCCGCTCACCACCGCTTCCGCGGCAGCGAGTAGGCCAGGTCGAGCACTGCCTCGCGCAGCTCGTCGTAGCGGTAGTTGCGCCGCAGCAGCCGCGCTGCTGCCTTCAACGTGATCTTCGCCGCCCGCCCGTCGCCGCGGTCGTTGAACCGCTCGGCGACGTTGACCAGCCGGCGCACGCTGGCGAGCGTCCAGCGGTCGATCTTGCCGGCCCGCTCCAGCTGGTCGGCGTAGGACCGCACCACCGCGAAGCTCGGGTCCCAGGTGATCTTGTCCTGGTTCTGGACGTTGAGGCGCTTGAGCTGGACCTCGCGGGCCGCCTCGATCTCGTTCTCCGACAGGTACTGGGTCGGGGTGAGGCCGTAGACGTCGAAGCCGCGGGCGAGCTCCGAGCCGAAGGTCTCGCCGTTGTACCAGTAGGTCGACCACAGGCCGCCCAGCACGAGCGCGGTCGAGCTGATCGGGCCGCGGTCGTAGTAGCCGATCTCCACCGGCTTGGAGGAGTCGGTGAAGTCGACCACCGAGGCGCCGCCCTGGTACCAGGCCTGGACGAAGATGTCGCGGCCGGGAACCGGGATCAGCGACGGGATGTGGCTGACGCAGTTCTCCTGTTCGGTCTGGACGGGCGGGATCTTGTAGTAGCTGCGGAACCGCAGCTTGCCGCCGACGATGTCGTAGATCGAGTTGCCGCCCCAGGCGAGCTGGTCGTTCGTGCGGCAGCGCGGCTGCGTGCCGCCGCCCCACTCGTCGGTGAACACGACCGTCTTGCCGTCGTTGGAGAACGTCGCGCCGTGCCAGTAGGCGTAGTTCGGGTCGGCGACGGCGTCGATCCGCTTGGGGTCGGCGGGGTTGCTGATGTCGATCAGGAGGCCGTTGCCCTCGCACGCGCCGGCCGCGATCTCGTACTTCGGATACACCGTGATGTCGTGGCACGCGTCGGTGATCGGCGTCGGCGACCAAGTGGCGCCACCGGTGGGGCCGGTGCCCGGCCCGCATGGCGGCGTCGCCGACGCGCAGGGGTGCAGCGGCGTCTGCGGGGCGTTCTGGAGCCCGTTGATCGCTCCGGTCGCCGGATCCCGTGAACAGCCGCGGCTCGTTCACGATCGCCGCGTCCTCGGGCGCCGCGACCGGGACCTTGATGACCTCGATCCGCCACCGCGCCGGGTCGGCGTCCGGTCGGCGGCGTCGGTGTTGTTGGCCCTCGCAGCCCGCCAGCTCGCTCGGGTGGCCGGACGCCCGCGGTGCCCTGGACGTAGATGTAGACGTTGTCGCGGTCGTACTTGTCGGGGACCAGCGTGTGGGTGTGCGAGCCGCGGCAGGTCTGCACGCCGCCCACCTGCACCGGGTTGTCGATGTTGCTGATGTCGAAGATGCGGACGCCGCGGAAGCGGGTCGTCCGGCGTCCGCCGCGGGCTCCGAGGTGCAGTCCTTCTTCGCGCGCGTCTCCTCCACCGACATGAACAGGAGGTTGCGATAGACCGAGACGTCGCCCTGGCCGCCCGGGCAGACCACGGACGTGCGCAGCACCGGGGCCGACGGGTTCGAGACGTCGTAGATGTTGTAGCCGTTGAAGTTGCCGACGAAGGCGTAGTCGCCCTGGAAGGCCAGATCCGAGTTCAGGAAGCCGAAGTTGCCGGGGTTCGCCGGATCGATGAAGCCGGGCGGCTTGGGGAGGTTCTTGAGCAGCTCGACGCCCTGCTGGGCCACGCCGGGATTCTCGAACCCGGGTGCGAGCCCGACGCGCGGATCGTTCGGGTTCGGAAGCTGAGCGGCCGCCGCGGGCGCCATCAGCCCCATGACCACGAGCACCGCGCCGAGGACGGCACCGAGCCTCGGACGACGACGCCGTTCACGAACCGGCGGCACCAGGGACATCCCCATCACAGCTTCCCCCTTCGCGCTGAATGACCCGACCGGTGTGCGATGCTACTCCCCGCCGATGGCCTGGGGCAACTCCGAGCGGCGAACGCGCTGGGTACTGCCCGCGTTCGCGGTCGCAGCGCTGATCTGCGGCTGCGGGGGCGGCTCCGACGAGCCGCCGGAGAAGAACGCGCAAGAGCCGAACATCGTGCAGGCGGGCGCGCCCGGGGAGCCCTCCCGCCGCCTCTCCGCCGAGGAGGCCGGTGAGCTTCCGGCCACGCCGCACACGCCGCGCGGACGTGGACTTCATGCTGGGGATGATCCACCACCACGCCCAGGCGCTGTTGATGACCAGCCTCGTGCGCGAGCGCAGCAACAGCAAGGACATCCCGCTGCTGGCCAGGCGCACGGAGATCTCCCAGGCGGCCGAGATCGAGACGATGGAGCGGTGGTTGATCGCTCGCAAGCAGAAGCCGCCCGACGCGGAGGATCACCGCAACGGCCACGGCCCCGGCAGCGGGCTGATGCCGGGGATGGTCAGCGCCGCGGCGCTCGGCCGGCTCGCGGCCGCCGACGGCCGCGAGTTCGACCGCCTGTTCCTGCGCTACATGACCCGCCACCACCGGGGCGCGCTCACCATGGTCGACGAGCTGGTGTCGGGCGACGGCGGGGCCGAGCCGGAGATCGGCGCGTTCACCCGCCACGTCCAGGCCGACCAGGAGATCGAGATCGACCGCATGCAGGATCTGCTCAGCAGGCTCGAAGGAACGCCGGACCGCTCGGCGCCCCGCCGCGCCCGTACCTCGCCGGCGGACGAGGAGCAGGCCGCGCGCTCGGCGTTCGCCGGTGGTACGCCCCTGATCTGCGACCTGGGGTAGTGCGGGACCCCGGCCTCCCCGAAGCGCTCCACGCCGACGGCCCGCACCCCGAGCTCGCCGACGAGCTTCGGCTGTTCGGCCAGTTCGTCGGCTCCTGGCGGCTGGCGTGGAGCGGGGCCGACGCCGACGGCCGGCCCGCCGCGATGAGCGGCGAGCTGCACTTCGGATGGGTGCTCGGCGGCCGTGCGGTGCAGGACGTCTGGATCGTGCCCGCGCGCGGCGACCCCGGCGAGGGCCGGCCGCCGCTGGCCTTCCACGGATCGACGATCCGCTTCTACGACCGCGCCCTCGGCGCCTGGCGCTCGACGTGGGTCGAGCCGGTCAACGGCCGCGTGCGGCGCTTCGTCGGCCGGCCCGCCGGCGAGGACATCGAGCTCATCAGCGACGAGGACGAGCCGCAGCTGCGCTGGAGCTTCACGGCCATCACCCAGGACTCGTTCACGTGGCGATCGGAGAGCTCGCGCGACGGCGGCGCGACGTGGACGCTCGACGAGGAGATGCGCGCGACCCGCCGCTGAGGTCAGCCGGCCGGCTTCGGACGCCAGAACGCCAGCTCGCCGCCGTCGGGGACTCTGACGACGCCGCGCCAGCCCGCCGGTCCCTCGCGCGGCTCGAGCACGACCTGCGCGCCCGACCGGCGCGAGCGGGCGACCGCCGCCTCGACGTCTCGCACCTCGACGTAGGGCAGCCACAGCGGGCGGTGCGTGTCGCACTCCACCACGCCGCCGGCCAGGGCGCCGTCCCAGCCGAGCGCGTGGTAGGGCCGCGGACCGCCCGCGATCCGCTCGACGCGCCAGCCGCACACCTCGGCGTAGAAGGCGCAGGCGCGAGCGAGGTTCGCGGTGTGCAGCTCGAGGTGGACGACGGGGCTCGGCACTCTCCTGGGCAGATCCGCCTCCGGGAACGAATCCATCGCGCGACCGATTGATCCGGGGCCCGCGGCGAGTCTGCACTTACGATGAGCTCCCTCGCCCCCACCCGCCCAGACGCCGCCTTCGAGCGCCTGGTCGCTCCCCACCGTGCCGAGCTGCAGGCGCACTGCTACCGGATGCTCGGCTCCGCCCACGACGCCGAGGATGCGCTGCAGGAGACGTTGCTGCGCGCCTGGCGCGGGCTGCCAGGCTTCGAGGGCCGCAGCTCGCTGCGCTCGTGGCTGTTCCGCATCGCCACCAACGTCTGCCTGCGCGTCATCGAGCGGCGCCCGAAGCGCGTGCTGCCAGTCGACTACGGACCGCCCTACGACCCGCACGCCACGACCGGCGAAGCGCTCGAGGAGCAGGTCTGGCTCGGCCCCTACCCGGACGAGGCACTGGCGGACGGGCTCGCCTCGCCCGCGGCCCGCTACGAGCAGCGCGAGAGCGTCGAGCTCGCCTTCGTCGCCGCGCTCCAGCACCTGCCGGCGCGCCAGCGCGCCGTGCTGCTGCTGCGCGACGTGCTGGGCTTCTCCCCCGCAGAGATCGCCGGCGCGCTCGACGCGACGCCCGCCGCGGTCTACAGCGCGCTGCAGCGCGCCCACCAGGCGGTCGACGAGCGGCTGCCCGAGCGCAGTCAGCAGGCGACGCTGCGCGCGGTCGGCGACGCGGGCGTCAAGCGGCTCGCCGGTCGCTACGTGCGCGCGTGGGAGGACAACGACGTCGAGCAGATCGTCGCGCTGCTGACCGACGACGCGACCTTCGCGATGCCGCCGCGGCCGGCCTGGTACCGCGGCCGCGAGGCGGTCGGGGCGTTCCTCGCCGCGCACCCGCTCGATCGCGCGCGCGAGTGGCGGCTCGTGCCCGTCGCCGCCAACGGCCAGCCCGCCTTCGGCTCCTACCTCGCGGGCCGGCTGCACGCGATCGAGGTGCTCACGCTCGACGACGAGAGCCGCATCACCGCCGTCACGGCCTTCCATGCCCGCGCGGACCTCGCGCGCTTCGGGCTGCCGCACACGCTCGCCGCCTGACCGACCACGACCTAGGAGCATCATGACCTACCCGACCAGACGGGCGAGCCTCTGGGTGCTCGTCCTCGCCTCGGCCGCGTCGTGCCTCGCGGCCCTCGACACGCTCGTCGTCACCACCGCGTTGACGACCATCCGCCTCGACCTGGGCGCCTCGATCGACCAGCTCGAATGGACCGTCAACGCCTACAACCTGAGCTTCGCGGTGCTGCTCATGACCGCCGCGGCCCTCGGTGACCGCTTCGGACGCCGGCGCATGTTCGCCGCCGGGCTCACGCTCTTCGCGCTCGCTTCAGCCGCGTGCGCGCTCGCGCCCGGGATCGGGTGGCTGATCGCGGCGCGCGCGGTGCAGGGCGCCGGCGCGGCGCTGGTGATGACGCTGGCCTTCGCGCTGGTCGGCGCGGCCTTCCCGCCCGAGCGGCGCGGCTGGGCGCTCGGGATCTTCTTCGCCCTCACGGGCCTGGCGGTGGCGAGCGGCCCGCTCGTCGGCGGCGCGATCACCGAGGGCATCGCCTGGCAGTGGATCTTCTGGCTCAACGCCCCGCTCGGGCTCGTGCTGGTCCCGCTCGCGCTGGCGCGGCTGCCGGAGAGCTTCGGCCCGGACTCTGGGCTCGACCTGCCCGGGCTGGCGCTCGTCTCGGCCGGGCTGTTCGGCCTCGTGTGGGGCCTGGTGCGCGGGAACCTCGCGGGCTGGGACAGCTTCGAGGTGCTCGCTTCGCTGGTCGCCGGAGCGCTGCTGGTGGTCGCCTTCGTCGCCTGGCAGCTGAAGGCGCGCGAGCCGATGCTGCCGATGCGCTTCTTCCGCTCGCGGGCGTTCTCGGCCGGCAACGCGGCGATCTTCTTCGCGATGGGCTCGTTGTTCTGCGGCGTGTTCTTCCTCGCCCAGTTCATGCAGACCGGGCTCGGCTCCGGTCCGCTGGAGGCCGGGCTGCAGCTGCTGCCGTGGACGGCGACGCTGTTCTTCGTCGCGCCGGTCGCGGGCACGCTGGTCGACCGCTACGGCGAGCGGCCGTTCCTGTTCGCGGGGCCGCTGCTGCAGGCGATCGGGATGACCTGGGTCGCGCTGGTCGCCGACTCCGGCATGGCCTACTCGGAGATGATCGCGCCGCTGATCGTCGCGGGCGCCGGCATCTCGATGACCTTCCCCGCCGCCCAGAACGCGGTCGTCGGCTCGGTGCCGGCGGAAGCGATCGGCAAGGCGGCCGGCACCAACAGCACGATGCGCGAGCTCGGCGGCGTGTTCGGGATCGCGCTCAGCGTCGCGGTGTTCGCGGGCGCGGGGAGCTACGCCTCGCCGCAGGCGTTCAGCGACGGCTTCGTCGCCGCGATGGGCGTCTCGGCCGGGCTGTCGCTGGTGGGCGCGCTGTGCGGGGCGGCGCTGCCCGCGCGGCCGCGGACACCCGACCCGGTGACGGTGACGGCGACCCCGGCGCTGCAGGGCGAGTGATGCCTGCGGTCGAGTCGGTGTATCTCTCGGGGCCGCAGGCTCCTCGGCTGCAGCGTGACCCTGATTCTCGTCGTCATCGCGTTCGCGGTCGTGGTGTTCCTGATCGGCGTGTTCCTGCTGTTCAAGTGGGGAGCCGAGGACGGCACCCGTCGCGAGGCCTGGAGGAACCTCGGCGCGTCGCTCATCACCGGCGTGGCCGTAACGCTGGCGGTGTTCGGGCTTCAGCTCTTCCTGAATGACCGCGCCGAGGAAGAGGACTTCAAGTTCCGCGTCGCCCTCACCGGAAACCTCTCCGGCTTCGATCCCGGTCGCCACGCCATGGACTCGATGCATCTCGCCGGCAAGGTCCTCAACGGAGCGAAGTTCGCCGGGCAGAGCCTTCGGGGTGCGGTTCTGCAGGGCAGCTCGCTCGTCGGCACGAACCTGAAGGGCGCCCACCTGGAGGGAGCCAACCTCATCGGCGCAAACCTGACCGACGCGGTGCTCACCGGCGCCCACCTCGACGGCGCGGACCTTCGCGGCACCCACTTCGACCGGGCGAGCGTCGCCTCGGTCGCCTCGTGGGAGGGCGCGAAGGTCAACTGGCACACGTGCTGGCCCAAGGGCTTCGACCTCAGAAAGCACCTGGACGAGCTCGTGCGCTCGAGGACGAGGGAATCGCCCACCCCGTCCGCCGGCCAGTTCTGCGACGACCTGCCCTCGCACGACCACTGAGCCGGAGCGACGCGACGGTGCGGGCGCCTCGGCTGGATCATGGGATCGACGCCTCGACTTGGGACGGAGGGGCCGCCGTCGAGCCGCGAACGACGAGCCGCCACGGTGCGAGGTGGCGCTCAGCTTGCGGCTCGGCCGACAGCAGCAGGCGGGCGCACGTCCGGCCCTGGTCCTCGAGCGACTGGTGGATCGTGGTCAGGCCCGCCGCCTGGGCGGCGGGCATGTCGTCCCAGCCGACGAGCGAGAGCTGCTCCGGGACGGCGAGCCCGAGCTCGCGGGCGGCGTCGAGCGCCCCGAGCGCGAGCTCGTCGCTCATGGCCAGCAGCGCGGTCGGGCGGGGCGAGGCAGCGAGCAGGGCGTGGGCCGCCAGGCTGCCCTGCGCGCGCGCGTTGACCTCGGTCTCGTAGACGCCGGCGCCCGGCCACGGCAGGCCGGCGGCGCGGTAGCCCGCCAGGCGCTCGCGCGTGAGCCGGTAGGCCGCGCGCGGCGGGCGGCGGGCGCGGAGGAGCCGGGCCTTGCGGCGGACGGCGCCGAAGGGGAAGGAGATGACGCCGACGTGCTCGTGGCCGAGCCCGGCGAGGTGGGCGGCGGCCGCCCGGGCGGCGGCGCGGTCGTCGATGCCGACGAACGGGATCCCGGGCAGCTCGGGAGAGCCGTGGGTGACCAGCGGCAGACCGCGCCGGAGCGCCGCGGCGACGAGTGGATGGTCGTCGGGCAGCGACCAGATCACGAGGCCGTCGACGATCGCGCCGGCGACCAGCGCGGCGTCGGCGGCGGGGTCCACCTCGAGCGCCGGGACGAGCTGGAGCGATGCCCGCTCGGCCGCCGCCGCCTCGGCGAGGCCCGCTAGGAAGGCGATAGCCCCCGGATCGCGGAACGCGTAGGGCAGCGCCTCGCCGAGCAGCAGGCCGAGCGACCCCGCCCGCCCGCGCCGCAGCCCGCTCGCGGCGGGGTCCGGGCCGCCGTAGCCGAGCTCCTCGGCGGCCGCCAGGATGCGCTCGCGCAGCGCCGCGGAGAGCTTGTGTGGCCGGTTGTAGGCGTTGGAGACCGTCGCCGTCGAGACGCCGACCGCCTCGGCGATCGAGCCCAGCGTGGCGCGCCGCCGGGGCGGCGATCCGTGGCCCATGGGTCAAACGTTATACCGTGGTAGATCGTTTGACCGACTCGCTCGCCCCGCCGGCCGCCGAGGACCAGAAGGTCGACCGTTCCGCCTGGACGGCGATCGCCGTCCTGGCGTGCGGCACCTTCATCTTCGTCACCGGCGAGCTGCTGCCGGTCGGACTGCTGCCGTCGATCAGCGCCGACCTCGGCGTCTCGATCGGCACCGCCGGGCTGCTCGTCACGGGCTACGCGGCGATCGTGGTGGTCACCGCCGTGCCGTTCACCGCGCTGTCGGCGCGGCTGCCGCGCAAGGGGCTGCTGCTCTGCCTCTTAGGCGTGCACACCGTGGGCAGCGCGATCGCCGCCCTCGCCCCCACCTACGCGGTGCTGCTCGGGGCCCGCGTCTTCACCGCGCTCGCCCACGGCATCTTCTGGTCGGTGATCGCCGTGCTGGCGGCGCGGCTCGCCGGGTCGGGCGCGGGGCGGGCGACCGCGGCGGTCTTCGCCGGCGCCAGCCTGGCCGTCGTCGCCGGTGTGCCGGCCACCACGCTCATGGGCCAGCAGCTCGGGTGGCGGGCGGGCTTCGCGGTGCTCGCGCTGGCCGGCGCAGTGCTGATCGCACTGACGGCCCGCGTGATCCCGAGGATGGCGGCCGAGGGCGAGAACGACCTCCACGCGCTGCCCGGGCTGCTCGCCAACCGCGGCCTGCGGGTGACGGTCGTTGTGACCGGGCTGATCGTCACGGCGCACTTCACCGCGTTCACCTACGTCGCGCCGCTGCTCGAGGACGTGACCGGCCTCGCGCCGGCGACGGTCAGCGCGCTGCTGCTGCTGATCGGCGCGGCCGGCCTGGCCGGCACGCTGCTCTCGGGCCGGCTCGCCGATCGCGACAGCTACCGGGCGGTGAAGCTGGTCGCCGCCGGCCTGCTCGGCGCGCTGCTCGCGCTGTGGCTGGCGCTTCCCGCTCCCCTGCCCGCGGTGCTCGTCCTCGCGGTCTGGGGCTTCGTCGGGGCCGGAATCGCCGTGATCCTGCAGACGCGCGTGCTGCACGTCGCCGGCGCGTCGGGCGACGCGGCCAGCAGCTTCTACGTCGCGGTGTTCAACCTGGGGATCGGCGGCGGCGCGCTGCTCGGCTCCCTGCTCATTCCTCTGATCGGGCTGGAGAACCTGCCGCTCGCCGGCGCGGCGTTCGCCGCCGCGGGCCTCGCCGCCGCACTTGTCCGAAACCTCCAAGACGACGCGCCCACGGCCGGTACCGTCGGGTCTCATGACCCCTGACCAACCGGCCATCCTCGGCCTGCGCACCGTCATCTATCCCGCCCCCGACCTCGAGGTCGCGAAGGCTGGCTTCGCAGCCCTGCTCGGCGTCGAGCCGTACTTCGACGAGCCGTTCTACGTCGGCTTCGAGCTGGCCGGCTACGAGCTCGGGCTCAACCCGGCCGCCGACGTCGCGGCCGGACCGGTCACCTACTGGGGCGTCCCGGACGCCGAGGCGGCGCTGGCGGCGCTGCTCGCCCGCGGCGCGCGGGAGCGCGAGCCGGTCAGCGAGGTGGGCGGCGGCATCCGCGTGGCGTCGGTCCTCGGGCCGGGCGACCTCGTGGTCGGGATCATCGAGAACCCGGTCTTCTCGGCGGCCGAGCGCCCGGCAGAGGCGGAGGGCCCCGGCCGGTGAAGCTCACCCCCGCGCTGCAGGCCCGGGTCGCCGAGGCGCCCGACGAGCTGATCGACGTGGTGGTCGAGCTGCAACCGGCGACCGCCGCGGACGCCGGCGCGCTGCGGGCGGCGTTCGACAGCTCCGCGGCGCCGGTGCTCGCGGCGATCGACGCCGCCGGCGGCGAGGTGCTCGGGCAGGCGTGGATCAACCAGACCGTGCGCGCGCGGGTGCCGGCCGAGCACGTGGAGGACGTGGCCGGCCTCGACCCCGTGATGGCGGTCGACGTGCCGCACCGGATCGAACCGGACTAGAAGAGCCCTTCGGACGCGAGCAGCCCGGCGCCCTGCAGCTCGTCGTCCAGTCCGGGGACCGTTGTGCAGGTTCCCAGCAGCCGGTCGCGCTGCTCGGTCGGCGTCAGCTCGGGCTCGCGCTCGAGCAGCAGCGCGAGCAGGCCGACGACGTGCGGCGCGGCGTAGCTCGTCCCCTGTCCCACGTCGCCGAAGCCGCCGCCGACGAGCGCGCTGAGCAGGCCCTCGGTGTCCGAGCCGCCCGGCGCGAGCAGGTGCGGGCGCTGCCGGCCGTCCTCGGTCGGGCCGCGGCTCGAGTAGTCCGCGAGCGCCTCGCCGGGGCCGTCGGTCGCGCCGACCGCGATGACCCCCTCGGCGTCGGCCGGCGTGGTCAGCGTGCTGCGTCCCGGGCCGCGGTTGCCCGCGCTCTTGACGACCGTGAGGCCGAGCTCCCAGGCCGTGTCGCAGGCGCGCGCCTCGCGCGAGGTGCCGTCCGTCGCGGGACCCGCTCCCCACGAGCAGTTCACGACGCGCACGCCGTCCTCCAGCGCCTGCTGGATCGCCAGGGCGCCGTCGAAGTCGTCGCCGTTGAAGGTGGGCACCGTGGCGATGACCTTGTAGTTGGCGATCGTGGCGCCGGGCGCCATGCCGGAGAACTCCAGCGCGCTCGCGCCCACGAAGCCCGCGACCGCGGTCCCGTGCAGGGCCGGGTTGCCGAACGGCTCGGAGGTGAAGTTCTGCCGGTGGATCACGCGGTCCTGGAAGGCGGGATGGCGCAGCGCGACCTCGGAGTCGATGACGCCGACCGTCACGCCCTCTCCCGTCAGCCCCTCCGCCTCGCGCAGCGCGGCCGCGGCGATCAGGCTCGCGTCGGAGCCGAGCTGGTCGGGCTCGAGGCGCCGGGGCACGTCCAGGCGCTGGACCGATCCGTCGGCGGCGACGTCGGCCAGCGCCCGCGGGTCGGCGTCCAGCCGGATCGTCCGGTTCAGCCAGCAGGTCTGGACGCGGGGCGCGGCGCCCACGGCCTCGGGCGCGCCCGCCCGGCGGGTCGCGAGCTCGAGCGCGGCGACCGCCCGCTGGAGCTCGTCGCGGGCGGGGCCGACCGCGCGCAGGAACGTCTCCCGCGCCACGCGCACGTCCGCCGGCGGCGGGTCGTCGCCGGCGTTGAACTCGATCACCGCCGGCACGCGCCCGAGCGCCTCCGGGGCGAGCCCTGGCCGTTCGCCGGCGAAGGCGAGGCAGAAGCGGTCGCTCGCTTTGGCCTCCACCGCCGAGCCGAGCCGTTGCGCGGTGCGGCGCCGGGCGGCGTCGAGCTCGTCTGGGTCGAAGCCTGTCACCGCTCGACCCTAGTGCGGACGCGCCATCGGGGGCAAGCTTGCCTTCCTCCCCTCGGGCCGCATAGGTTCGGTCGATGCCCGACTTCGACCGCGGTCCCACGTCCCAGCTCGAGAAGCACTTCGCGCGCGTCCCGGACCCGCCGGAGAAGCGCGACTTCTGGTTCGACTGGGGGCCGATCTTCTACCGCGGCCGGCTCGACGGCTCCGCGCGCGTGCTGTGCGTCGCGTCGGACCCGGGGCCGACCGAGCGGATCGCCGGGCGCAGCCTCGTCGGCAACGCCGGCCAGCGCGTCCAGGGCCTGCTCGCGAAGCTCGGCCTGACCTCCTCCTACGTGTGCCTGAACGCGTGGGCCTACGCGGTGCACCCGTCGCGGGCGTCGGCCCAGCAGGACCACCTCGCAGACGACGACCAGCTGGAGTGGCGCAACGACCTCTACGACGCCGTCACCGGCCCGGCGCTGCAGGCGATCATCGCCTTCGGCGGGATGGCGCAGGCGGCGGTCGACCTGTGGACGGGCCGGCCCGCAGCGACACTCAAGGAAGTGCCGCACCCGTCGAGCCGCAACGCCAAGCGGCTGCTCGACGAGTGGCGCGCGGCGGTGAGCGACCTGCGGGGCGTCGTCACCCCGGACGCCGACGGCGACAACGCGGGGCCCAACTACGGGACGACGTTCAAGGAGTCCGACTACGCGGCGGTCCCGCGCCGCGACCTGCCGTTCGGCGCGCCGGCGTTCCTGGGCGACGACGCATGGGTGCGGGCCAAGCCTGGCGGAGCCCAGAACTCGGTGGATCGCCCGTCGCCGGACGACGGGCACACGCTGATCTGGAAGGCGCCCGGCTAGGGATAGAGCCTCGGCAGGCCCTCGCGGATGAACGGCGGCAGGTTCGTCTGCGTGCCGATCTCCTCGAGCCAGGGCTTGTCGTCGACGACCGTGAGCGGGTCGAGCCCGAGCGGCCCGAGGATGGTCGAGAGCGGCGGCGCGGGCGCCGCGGCGAGCAGGTCGGGGCCGGTGAGCTCGCCGTCGAGCGGGAGCCGCGGGCGCTGGTCGAAGCCGTTGTCCTCGAGCTCGTCGAGCACCAGCTCCAGCCGCGGCGCCGCGGCGGCGGCGGACGGGTCGCGGACGGCGTCCTCCTGTTCGCGCGCGAGCTCGGGCAGGCGGGCGAGCGCGTCGCGCAGCTGCCGCTTCGCCTGGGCGACGGTCAGGGCGGCGACCTCCGGGTGGGTCGTCGGATCGTCGAGGTTCAGCGCCCGCGTGCGCCCGCCGACGCTGAGCGTCTCGGTGATCGGCGCGCCGAGCCGGCCCATCAGCGCCGGGGTGCCGGAGCGGGCCACGCCGGCGATGACGACGGCCCTGAGGTCGTGCTCGGCACTGCGCAGGAGCGCCCGGTACGGGTCGCCGCCGGCGCCGGTGATCGCGATGATGTCCGCCCGCGCCCCGGGCGCGAGCACGCCCAGGCGACCAGGCCAGCCGAGGATCGCGGCGGCGTTGCGGGTGGCGAGCGCGACGAGCTCGGCGTCTGAGAGCAGGGGGTCGCCGGTGACGCGCGCGTGCTCGTCGGAGCAGAGCTTGGCGACCTTCAGCTCGCCCAGCAGGTTCTTCGACCCCGACGGCGACCAGTCGGCGCCGAGCCCGATCCGCAGCTTCTGCGCCGTCCCCGTCGCGGCGGCCATGTCGGCCGTGCGGCCGTAGAGCAGGTGGTTGGAGAGCGGCGACCAGACCATCGCGCCGCCGAGGCGGGCCAGGACCTCGAAGTCCTCGCGGGAGAGCGCGGTGCAGTGGATGCCGGCGAGCGAGGGCGCGATCGCCCAGCGCTCGTCGTCGTCGCCGTCGCCGTCCTGGTCGCGCAGGGCGAGGAACGCGCGGCGGGCCGCGTCGTCGATGCCCTCGGCGAGGTGCAGGAGCATGCAGGAGGCGTCGGCGAGCCGCTGCTTGAAGCGGGCCGCGTCGCGCGCGTCGACGTCCTGCACGTGCGTCGCGGCCGCGGGCAGCCCGTCGCCCGGGGACTCGACGTTGCGCACCACGCCACGGAAGAAGCTCACGATGCCGGGCGCCGAATTCAGCCGGACGCCCTGGCCGGTGGTCGTCCCGCCCAGCAGGCACTTCGCCTCGACGTAGCGGACGATCGCCGCGACGGCGTCGGACTTGCCGAGCACCGTCATCGGCCCGCTGATCAGCCGCCGGTAGTCGGGGACGCTGTCCGCTCGCCACTTGTCACGGTTGGTGAACGGCCGCGGGACCTGCCAGAGCCGCAGGATGTCGAAGGCCATGTGGTTGTGGAGCTCGATCAGACCCGGGTACATCGTGCCGCCGACGGAGACCGGGGTTGTGCCGGCGAAGTCGGGCGGCGCCGGTTGGGTGCGCGGTTGGACGGCCTGGATGACCCCGTCGGCGACGTAGACCACGCCGTTGTTCAGGACGCTGTCCTGCTCGTCCATCGTCACGACGCGCCCGGCGAGGGCGAGGCGATGCACCGCGGGCGGCATGGTCAGCCGACGCTACCGGCTGGCGCGCCGCCCGTGGGACTAGAGCAGGAGGCCGTCCTCGGGACGCCGGCAATCCGTGCAGACGGTCATCTCCGCCCGCCCCTCGCGCACCGGGACCGGCGGGGTCTCGTCGGTCGACCGGGACGCGGGCGAACTCCTGAGTCGGGAAGCCGCAGCGAGCGCAGACCTGCAGCCGCGGATCGGCGAGCACCCCCGCCGCCCGCTTCTCGCGGCACTCGGGACAGAGGTGCGCCGCCGGGTGGGCGCCGTCCTCGAGGACCTCCCACGAGTCGCGCCAGCGCAGCAGCCGGCGGTCGCCGGCGACGGCCGCGGCAGGGCGGGTCGCGCCGCAGCGGGGCGTGTCGCAGATCCATTCGCCGGAGCGATTCATCGCAGTGGAGGCTACGAGGCTGCGCGGCGTGGTGTGGCAGCGTGCCTGCGCCCGGCGATGCGGTAGCTTCCCTCTCAACGTAGAGCGCAGTTCGGACCGGGGGGATCTATGAGGCTCAGATCGGTAGCGGCCGTCGCATTCACGGTGCTCTTTGGAGCACCCGCCGTCGCCACTGCAGCCCCGCCGCCCGAAGGGGCGGCGATCTCGGACAATCTCGAGTACGTCACCCGGATCGCGGGCGCCAACGGCATCACCGAGGGCAAGTTCGACAAGGTCCGAGGCGACGACGTCCTCGTGGTCACTGGGCGCTTCGGCTTCAAGACCTACGACGTCAGCGACCCAGCGGAGCCGGTGCTGCTCGACTCCTTCCTGCCGGAGGGCATCCGGGAGCCGGCGCAGGCGGGATCGCGGACGCCGGTTACTGGCAGGACGAGGACATGGAGCTCGACACGCGGCGCAACCTGATCATCGGGGCGTTGGACCCGCGCCACGACGACGCCGATCCGACCGCCACCGGCTGTCCCTGGCCGGATGGCGAGGCCGTGCGCGACCCCGACTGCAAGAGCGGCTTCTACGTCATCGACTACAGCAATCCGGGTGACCTCCAGCAGGTCGGCGACTTCGTCTCGCTTCCCGCCGGGCACACTGCGAGCTGCATCCAGAAGTGCAAGTACATCTGGACCGGCGGCCCGGCCCGGCGCTCCGATCAGGACTTCCTCGGCACGATCATCAATGCCGACCCGGCGCAGCCGCCGAGCCATCAACAACCGGCTGATCGGGGACGGGCGGCCGATTTGGGTCACCGACCTCACCGATCCAGAGAATCCCGAGGTCTCCGAGCAGCCGATCGACCTGTGGCGCAACGACGGCTACACGGACTACTCCCACGACGTCGACGAGGACGAGCAGGGCATCGCCTGGGTCTCCGGCCGCGGCGGAATCCGTGGCTACGCGACCAGCGGCCGCCACCGCGACCCGTACCTGAATCAGTGGCGGAGGGCGACGCCGTTCGAGCCGATCCTCGTCGCCGGCGGCGGACTCGAGTGGGACAGCCCGGACGGCACCCAGGGCGACGACGGCGTCGCGCAGCCGACCATGTTCATGCACAACGCGGGCCGGCCGACCGGTGGCAGCGTCCGTGCCTCAGGCGTCCGGCGGGGCAACGTCCTCGTCGGGACCGAGGAGGATTTCACGACTCCGTGCGGCCAGAGCGGCCGCATCGTGCTGTCGGATATCACGGACTCCCTCGGCGGCGAGCCCGCGCAGCAGTCCACGCGGGCCAAGCCGTACCGGATGAACACGCTGGACTCCTTCCACCCGTTCCTCGACACGCCGGAGACGGCGAACCCCGCTCTCGGGTGCTCGGCGCACTACTTCGAGATCGAGGGACCGATGCTCGGCGCAGCCTGGTACGGCCAGGGGCTCCGTCTGCTGGACATCGGCGACGCGCGCAACGTCGAGCAGGTCGGCTACTACCGCGTCACGGGCACGACCACTGGGAGCGGCAGCGCCAACCCGTCGTCGAACTCGTGGGACGTCGCGTTCCGCGACGACCGCCGGCGGGGTGACCTGGTCTACCTGTTCGACATGAGCCGTGGCGTCGAGATCCTGCGCATCAAGCGCGGCGTCAACGCGGCCGGCTCGATGAAGTCGGTGACCGCGCCGAGCGTGCGCAGCGACCGCTTCGCCGCCAAGCCGGTCGGTGGCCTGAGCGCGAGCAGCTCCACGAGCAGCGGCAGCACCACGTTCATCTGCCCGCTGTTCAGCTAGGCATGGGAAGGGGCGGCCGGTCGAGACACCGGCCGCCCCTCCTCACATGAGTGACGAGGAGATCCGCGCGAAGCTCGACCGCCACTGGGCGACGTGCGGTGACCTCGACCAGGACGCCGCGCACGAGATCTACCACGACGACTGCGTCGTGGAGTGGCCGCAGTCCGGCGAGCGCGTCCGCGGCAAGGCCAACCTCCACGCGCTGCGGACCGCCCACCCTTCGCGGCTGGAGTTCGACGTCCGCCGGATCCTCGGCGGCGGCGATCTCTGGATCACCGAGTACACGATCGCCTACGACGGCGCCCGGTGCACGTGGTCAGCGTCATGGAGTTCCGCGACGGGCTCGTCGAGCGCGAGACCCACCTCTTCGGCGAGCCGTTCGACCCACCGGCCTGGCGGGCGCGATGGGTCGAACGGATCAACTAGCGGGGAGCTGGATCAGTGACGGCGTTGTTCCGACGGTGATGTAGTAAGTCAAGTCGACATCAAAGGTGCCGAGAGCTCCTGAGAACTGTATGGTGTGCTGGCCCGGACGCAGTCGTTTCGCGACCACGTCGCCGTAGCCGGCATCAACGCATGGCCGAGCCGAACACCCGGCCGAGCTCGGGGGCACCGAAGACGTTCTGCCTCCGGCAGCCAGGATCGAGAACACCTCGGACTCCTCGAAGTATTCCGCGCGATCGAGATACCGGCACACCGTCGAGGTCGCTGTGAGCCCGGTCGCTCCCGCGCGTCGCGACCTGCTCGCGCGCCGAAACGTCCGTTCGTTCGTCCGCCGGTCGTCAGGCTCACGCGCGTAGATCTCGGTTGACCACGGGAAACGGCGACGCTGTGTTCTTCGGAACGGTGCATGAGCGGGTCACCGGCTCACCTGTGAACGCGCCGGCCAGGAACCACACCTTGCCCTCCTCGTTCGTGGCGCTGCCGCCGCCGTGGATCTGTGTCAAGCGCAGTTGGTCTCCGGCCGCTGTCGACCGCCCACTGCCACCAGCGCGCGGCCCACTCGCTGTAGCTATGGCCGTCGAGGCTTGGCGTTCGGCGAGAAGACTGAAGTCGCGGCCGCCCATCCGCTGACGCAGGCGCGGCGCCCAGGAGCATGGCGACGATCGCAACGGCAGTCGCCATCAAGGTTCCTGTCCGCCTTCTGATGTCCATCCCAAGCATCCTGTCCGTCAGCTGCGACATCCTGCCCTCCTTCGTTGGCTGGTTCCGACACCCGAAAGGGTCAGTCAGCGCCCGGGATCAGCACGCGGCGGGTGATCTGGCCGTTGCTCTCCGGTACGCGACCTTGCTCGCGAGTAGGGGACGTCGGGCGGGCGGTGCTGGAAGTCGCCGCCCGTGTCGAACGCGCGTGACGTGACCGTGTGCTCGGCGGTGATCGCTTGCTCGTCGTAGTGGCGATGACCTCTCCCACACCTGAGCCTGGGAACGCGTGCGCGGGGCCGGCGACCTGGATGATCGACGCGCGCCGGCAGCGACGCGCCTCCCTTGAGCAGGTTCCGGCGCGACAGCTCGTGCGTCTGCATTGGTGAGGCCCCCCTTGTCCAGCTCGAGTCCTGATCGAGCAGATTTCGGACCATAGGAGCGGGCCGCCGTTTGCGCATCGGGTGTTTCCCTACGTTTGGAGAGACCGGTCTGTCTTTTCAAGCGGTCAACGATATGAGACTGTTGCGCCGTGCCGGCCGGGGTCGACAGGCCGCGCCGGCGAGCTGGAAGCGATCGAACGCTTCCTCGATCTGCTCGCCGACGGGTTCGCAGTGCTCGTCCTCGAGGGAGAGCCGGGGATCGGGAAGACGACGCTCGTGCGGGCCGGGGTCCAGGCCGCCGCCTTCGTGGCGCTCGCGTGCTGTCGTGCGTCGCGAGCAGCTCTGAGGCGCGGCTCGCCTACGCCGCCCTGGCGATCTGCTGAACGGCTCGGCGAGGACGCGGTGCGAGCGGTTGCCCGGCGCCGCAGCGAGCGGCGCTGGACGCCGCGCTGCTGCGCTCCGGGCCAGACGCCCGGGAGTCGACCAGCGCGCCGTCGCACCGCGGCGCTCATCGTGCTCGAGGATCTGGCCCACGACGGGCGGTCTCGTCGCGATCGACGACCTGCAGTGGCTCGACCGGCCGAGCGCGCGCGTGGCTGGAGTTCTGCGCGCGGCGCTTCACGGGCCGGATCGGGCTGATCGCCTCCAAGCGGGTCGAAGCGGCGCGGGCTGGACGGCGGCACTGGCCGGCGCTGCGCGACCCCGAGCGCGTCGAGATCGTCCAGCTCGGGCCGCTCGGCGGCGCGGACCTCCAGCGGTTGCTGCGCGAGCGCGCGCCCAGAGCCACTCGGCCGCCGGTCGCTCCTGCGCATCCAGGAGACGTCGGGAGGCAACCCGTTCTACGCGCTCGAGCTGGCGCGCGCGCTCCAGCCGGGGGCGCCTCGCCGCACGGCCTGGCGCTGACGGCGAGCCTCGAGGAGATCGTCGGCGCTCGCATGGCCGAGCTCGGCGACGGACGTCGAGGAGGCGCTGCTGGCCGCGGCCGCGCTAGCCGAGCCGACGGTCAAGATCCTCGAGCGCTGCTCGGCCCGCAGGTCCGGCCGCTGCTCCATGCGGCCGAGCTGCACGGCGTGATCGAGCTCGACGCCGGGCGCGTCCGTCTTCGCGCACCCGCTGCTCGCCAGCGGCGTGTACGCGCGCGCGAGCGCCCGCCAGCGGCGCGGGATGCACAAGCGACTGAGCGCCGTGGTCGCGGATCTCGAGGAGCGGGCGCGCCATCTCGCGCTGGCCGGCATCGTGCCCGCCGCCATCGGGGCCCTCGACGAGGCCGCGCGCTACGTCCGCTCGCGCGGGGCGCCCGACGCCGCCGCCGAGCTGCTCGAGCTCGCGGTCGGGCTCGGTGGGGGCGAAGCGCTGCGCGTGCGCGCGGCCGAGCACCTGCTCGACGCGGGCGACCCGCAACGGGCGCGGGCGCTGCTCGAAGCGGCGCTCGTCGCGCTGCCGCGCGTGCGGGACCCGCGCGCACGCGTTGTTGCTGCTCGCCGAGATGCACTACAAGCACGACAGCTTCGAGCAGGCTCGGCGGCTGCTCAAGCAGGCGCAGGCCGAGTCCGGTGACGACGAGCAGCTGCGGGTGATGATCGATCTGCGGCTGACGTACACGCTGTTCAACCTCGGCCCCGTCCGAGCGGCCGCCGCACCCGCGCGGTCTGCGCTGGACCGCGCCGAGCGCCTCGCGGAGCCCGCCCTGCTCGCACAGGCGCTCGCGGTCGCGGTGATGGTCGACTTCGACCTCGGTCTCGGGCTCGACGAGCCGCGGCTGGAGCGCGCGCTCGCGCTCGAGGATCCCGAGCTGCGGACCGGAACGGGCTCCTCCCTCGCTCATCGCCGCCTTCCTCTATCTCTGGACGGACCGCTTCGACCGAGTCGCGGGCGCTGCTGGACGAGATGTCCGCCCGCCACGCCGCGCGCGGCGAGGAGCAGGCGCTCGCCTGGGAGGTCGGTTCACCCGGGTGTGGCTCGAATGCTGGTCCGGCGACCTCGAGAGCGCGCAACGGGCCGCCGACGACGGCGTCGAGCGCCTGCTCGCGCTCGAGACCTCGGTCGGGCGGGCGCTCGCGCTCACCTCCCGGGCACAGTCGACGGTTACGCCGGGCGAGCCGACGAGGCCCGGCGCGGAGCGGAGGCGGCCTATGAGCTCTTCGAGCAGAGCTGGCTGGAATGGCTCCATGGGCTGGGCGTTGACGACGCTCGGGTTCGTCGAGCTGTCCGTCGGCCGGCCCGAGGCTGCGGCGGAACGGCTCGCGCCGGTCGTCGCCGGCCTGGTCGCCGACGGGCTACCGGAGCCGGCGGCGGCAGGAGCGCTGATGACCGGCGACACGGCCGAGGCGCTCGTCGAGGTCGGGCGGCTGGAGGAGGCCGAGGCGATCGTCGAGCTGCTGGAGATCCGCGGCGCCGCGCTCGACCGGACCTGGGCGATCGCCGTCGGCGCGCGCTGCCGCGGGCTGCTGCTCGCCGCTCGGGGAGACGTCACGGGAGCCGAGCAGGCGCTCGAGCGCGCCCTGGCCGTCCATGAGCGGCTGCCGATGCCGATCGAGAAGGCGCGCAGCCTGCTCGTCCTGGGCCGCATCCGGCGCCGCTTCCGCAAACGGCTCACCGCCAAGGCGGCGCTCGAAGAGGCGCTCGCGATCTTCGACGCGGTCGGCTCGTCGCGCTCGGCCGAGCAGGCCTCGATCGAGATCGCCGTGCCTCGGCCTTCGCCCGCGCGGCTCCGGCGACCTGACGCCCTCCGAGGAGCGCGTCGCGCGCTTCGCCGCCTCCGGTCTGACCAACCGCGAGGTGGCGGCGTCCCTGATCGTCAGCCCGAAGACCGTCGAGGCGCAACTCGCGCGCGCCTACCGCAAGCTGGGCATCCACTCGCGCGCCGAGCTGGGTGCCCGCATGTCCGGTCCGGGCGGCTGAGCGCCGCCGCTCAGCTCGCGTCGGGATCGGCCTCGTACCAGGCGCGGAACGGCGCCTCGAAGCCTCCCGGCATGAAGATGTTGAAGGCCGACGCGGGCGCCTCGCCGCGGTTCTCGAAGTCGTGGGTGACGCCCGCGGGGATGCGCAGGAAGGTTCCGGCCGGTGCCTCGACCCAGGACTCGCCGACGAGGAACCACAGCGTGCCGGCAGTGACGAGGAAGACCTCTTCGTTGGCGTCGTGGTGGTGCGGGCCCGGGCCCGGCTTCGCCCGGCTCCACAGACCACTCGGACGCGCAGTAGCGATTGTCCGTCTCGGGCCCGTCGGCCTTGAACACGCCGCGCATCGGGCCCAGGTCGTAGGCGCGGCCGCCGCCGGGCGGCAGGATGATCGGCTCCGTCGTCATGGCCCGGTTCTACCGGCCCGCGCCTCCCGCGGCTTGGACGAACGGTAGCGGCCACCTCTGGCCGGCGGTGTGGCTCAGGCGGCCGGGGCGACTCGAACGCCGGCGGTCCGTGCGCCTGCCCGCAGACGCCGATCCCAGACGGCGAACACCGTCTCGGTGACCGAGACGGCGAACAGGCTGGCCAGATGGATCGCGTCGGCGCCACGGAGCGCGAGGTCGCCGGCCAGTCGTCCGGCGTGCGCGGTGACCGGCTCGGTGAGCTCGACCGGTCTGATCGCAGCCCAGTAGTCCTCCCATTCGGCCTCGGCGCGACGCTGGTCGCCGGAGCTCAGTCGATCCGAGCGCCCGGCAGCGGCCAGCGCAGCGCATACCTCGGGGTAGGCGAGGCGGCTGGAGACGGCAGCGTCACACCCGTCCCACAACGTCGCGGCGAGCTCGCTGCCGTCCTCCTCGACGAGCAGCTTGAGAAACGCGCTGCTGTCGAAGTACACGATCGCCATCGCTGCTCAGCGACGCTGTTCGCTGACGAGGTCGGCCACGGGGCCGCTCGCCTGCACCCGGCTCGCACGTCGCGCGACGGGACGGTCAGGGCGTCGTGGCTTGCTCAGGACGCCACGCTCGACGAGCTCGTCGAGCAACGGAGCGGTGTCGACCGCCAGCAGGCGCGCCACCGGAGTCCCCCGGTCGGTCACGACGATCTCCTCGCCGGCCCGGGCCCGCTCGATCCAGCTCGACAGCTCGGCTCGCAGTGCACTGATCCCGACCTCCATGCGGTTGAGTGTACAACTCGGTGAGGACGATCTGTACGTCAAACGACGTCGTCGTCCTTCGCCAGCGGCAGGGCGAGCTGACCGGCGCTGCCGGCGGCGTCCAGGTTCGTCACCGTCAGGCCGACCAGCGTGATGCCCTTGCGCTCCACCATCGGCATGGCCGTGTCCAGCAGCTCGCGCAGGGCGGCGGCGATCGGCGCCGCCTCGCCCGTGGCGCAGGGAAGCGTCGACGAGCGAGTGGCCCGCGTGTAGTCGAGGAAGCGCAGCCGCAGCACCACCGTGCGCCCCGCCCGGCCCTTGCGCTGCATGCGCGTGGTCACCCGCTCGGCCAGGCCCGTCAGCGCCTCGTCGAGATCCTCGCGGCTGCGCGGAGCGCGGCCGAGCGCCCGCTGGGCCCCGAACGAGCGACGGCCGCGGCGCCGCTGGACCCGCTTGAACTCGCGGTTGCTCGCGACCGCGTGCACGTAGCGGCCGCTGGCCTTGCCGAGGATGTCCATCAGCTCGGCCTCGCTCAGCGCGGCGGCCTCGCCGACGGTCCGCAGGCCGGCCGCGTTGAGCTTGCGTGCGGTCGCCTCGCCCACGCCCCAGATCCGCTCGACCGGGAGCGGGTGCAGGAACTCGAGCTCGCGCTCGAGCGGCACGACGAACAATCCGTCCGGCTTGGCCGACCGGCTGGCGATCTTGGCGAGCACCTTGGTGCGCGCGACCCCGACGCTGAGCGGGAGTCCCGCCTCCTCGCGCACCTCCTGGCGGAGCCGCCGGGCGATCGCCTCCGACGGCTCGTCCGCCTCGCTGACGTCGAGGAACGCCTCCTCCATCGAGCCGGGCTGCACCACCGGCGTGCAGCGGCGGAAGATCTCGAACACGGTGTCGCTGGCCTGCCGGTAGGCGTCGAAGCTCGACTCCGCGAAGACGAGGTCGGGACACAGCCGCCGGGCTCGCGAGGCGGGCATGCCGCCGTGGATGCCGAAGGCCCGAGCCTCGTAGCTCGCCGCCATCACCACCCACGAGCCGACCGCCACCGGCCGGCCGAGCAACGCCGGGTCGTCACGCTGCGCGACCGAGGCGTAGAACGCGTCGACGTCGGCGTGGAGGACCCCCGGCTGCATGGCGAACGTACGTTCGCATAGCCTGCGGCGGAACGGCTCGCCAGCGAGTAGCGTGTCGTCTCGTGCGCGTGCTGCTCAACCTCATCTGGCTGATCTTCGGAGGGCTGGTGCTGGCGCTCGGCTACGCGCTCGCGGCGCTGGTGATGTTCATCTTGATCATCACCATCCCGTTCGGCCTGGCCTCCGCGCGGCTCGCGCTGTTCTGCCTGTGGCCGTTCGGCCGCACGCTCATCAAGCGCCCGGACGCGGGCGCCGGCTCGCTGATCGGGAACGTCATCTGGTTCGTGCTCGCCGGCTGGTGGCTCGCCCTCGGGCACCTGATCACCGGGGTGCTGATGTGCCTGACGATCATCGGCATCCCGCTGGGCCTGGCCAACTTCAAGCTCATCCCCGTCTGCTTGACGCCGTTCGGCCGCGAGATCGTGGACCTCGACCAGGCGTACCGTCTCGGCTACGCCGGTGAGGTCGTGCCGGCCGGCCGGACGCCGACGGCTCCGTAGCGGCGGCGCTGTCGCCAGGCCCGCCGTCCGCCGAATCTCCTCCGTTTGCGGCGCCAACACATGATCCGCGCACCGCTCGGCTGCGATCACACCGGTGAACGAATCATCCAGTCCCCTGCATGGAGGCGCTTCACCGTGTCCCACGACGACACCACCAACCTCGTCTACGAGGCGATCGACAACCAGCACAGCGACAAGTCCGCGGCGACCCGCCGTCAGCTCGTCGCCGGCGCCGGCGCGACGCTCGGCGGCATGGGCCTGCTCGGGATGCTCCCGTCGCTCGCGTCCGCCGCTCCGGGCGACAACACGCCCGCCAACATCCTCAACATCGCCGCCACCGCCGAGGCGCTCGCGACGATCGTCAACACCGTCGGCCCGGAGAAGGTCGACCTCGACCCGGTCACCAAGGCCAACGTGCAGGCCGCCGCCCGCGAGGAGCTCATCCACTACGAGGCGCTGACCAAGGCGCTCGGCGCGAAGCCGCTCACCACCAAGATCCACGTCCCGGACGCGGTCTTCGCGAGCAAGGAGGGTCTGCTGACCACCCTGGTCGCCGGCGACCAGATCTTCATCAACGCCTACCTGATCGGCACCACGGTCTTCGCCCGGGCGCGGAAGTCCAAGGAGGCGCGCTACGCGGCCGAGATCATGGGCGTGGAGGCCGTGCATCGCGCGCTGGCGCTCCAGAGCCTGGGCCAGCTCGGCAACGACCGCGCGTACATGGCGTTCAACTTCAAGAGCATCAACACGGCCGTCGCGCAACTGAAGGCCGCCGGCTTCGGCTTCGGCGAGGCCGGCTCGAAGCCCGGCCAGCTCTACGACTACGCCGAGGTCAGCCGGAGAACGCCGGACCCGCAGGGTGTCAACACCCGCATGGTGGCCTGACGTGCCGCTCGGCGTCGGACCCATGGAGATCGTCATCGTGGCGATCATCGCCCTGCTGATCCTCGGCCCCAAGCGCCTCCCCGGCGCCGGCCGGGCGCTCGGCAAGAGCATCTCGGAGTTCAAGGCCTCGGTCACGGGGCGAGAGGAGCGAGACGAGCTCACGGAGCCCGAGCCCGAGCCCGAGCGCACCTGATTCCCTAGAGGCATCACAAGCGGCCGTCCCGGTATTTCCGGTGGCGGCCGCCGGCGGTTAACGTCGCCGGCCGTGCGGCTGCGCCTCGCTCCCCTGCTGATCGTCCTCGGGCTCACCGCGTGCGGCGGCGACGACGAGGAGCCACAGCGGCCGGCCTCCACGCCGGCGCCGGCCTCGACGCCCGCGCCGGCCCCCGAGGACGACGACGGCGGCGGCGTGGCCGGCCCGCCCGACGCGGGCACCCAGCGCGGCCACGGCAACGGCGGCGACGGGGGCGCGCGGATCACGGTGCCCGAGCCGAGCGCCGACCCATCGCCACCGGTCGCCGTCCTGCGGCTGACCGACGCGGGCCGGGTCGGCGTCGCGACCGGCCGCGACCCCGAGAGCGGCATCGCCCGCACGCGCGTGTCGATCCAGGGCCGCATCCGCTGCCGCGACCGCGCGAGCGGCGAGCGCTTCGAGCGCCCCTACCAGCGCTACGCGCCGCCGCCCGCGATCCAGCGCATCAAGGTCGCGCCCGGTGCCGAGCTGCCGGTGTCGCGCCGACGGAGCGCGCCGCTGTGGACCGCCGCCGACTGCGGCCGGCCGGGGTCCACCGTCGAGGCCGTCAGCGGACGCGCGTGGGCCGACGTCACCAACGCCCACGAGCGCGAGGCGAGCAGCCCGGCGACGCGCTTCGGCGACGACCCGGTCAGGTGAGCACCGGCGGCGCGGCAGCGCTGCGCAGCGCCCCCGCGCGCGCCAGCTCGCGCGCCAGCGCGCAGAACGCGGCGGCGGCCGGGGAGGGCACGCCGCGAGCCGCGGTGAGCAGCTCGACCGGGAAGCCGACCGGCGGGCCGAGCTCGAGCAGCCGCACGCCCTGGGCGGTCGAGACCGCCGACGCGCGCGTCGTCAGCCCGGCGCAGCCGCCCGTCCGCACCGCGGTCTCCCACGCCATCGGCCCGTGCGGGTCGGCGACCGTGCGCGGCGTGAAGCCCGCCGCCTCGCAGCGCTCGGTCACGGCGCGGTTGTAGCCCGGCCCGTCGGCGGCGTCGACCAGCGCGAACGTCTCCCCCGCCAGCTCCGCGAGCGCCACCCGCCCGCGGCCGGCGAGCGGATGGCCCGCGGCGACCGCCACCACCACGGGCTCCTCGAGCAGGCGCTCGCAGCGCACGCCCGCCGCCTCGCCGGTGTCGCTGCAGATCGCCAGCGCGACCTCGAGCTCGCCGGCGGCGACCGCGCGCGCCAGCGCGCCGGAGCTGTCCTGTCGCGCCCGCACGCGGACGGGCGGCCGCAGCCGCGCGCAGCGGTCGAGCACGACCTGGGCGAGGTAGTGGACACCGGGCGAGAGCCCGAGCGCGAGCCGCGCCTGCTCGCCCCCGGCCAGGCGCCGCCCGGCCGCCTCGACCGCGTCCAGCGCCGCGACCGCCTCGCGCGCCGGCCCCAGCAGCTCCGCCCCCGCGGCGGTCAGCTCCACCCGGGCGCGCGTGCGGGCGAACAGCGCCACGCCGAGCTGCAGCTCCAGCCGCCGGATCTGCTTGCTCAGCGCGGGCTGGGCGAGATGCAGCCGCCGCGCCGCGCGCCCGAAGTGCAGCTCGTCGGCGACCGCCACGAAGGAGCGCAGCAGGCGCGGGTCGGAGGACACGAACGCCACGCTATAAGTTCGCGCCATGGACGCCTCCGAGGACCGCAGCTGGGGGGAGCGCACGCGCGCCGTGCACGCCGGCGGGCGGCCAGACCCCGAGACCGGCGCGCGCCAGGTGCCGATCTACCAGACCACCTCGTTCGTCTTCGAGGACGTCCAGGACGCCGCCGACCTCTTCGCCCTGCAGAAGTACGGCAACATCTACAGCCGCCTCGGCAACCCGACGGTCGCGGCCTTCGAGGAGCGCGTCGCGAGCCTCGAGGGCGGGATCGGGGCGGTGGCGACGGGCAGCGGCCAGGCCGCCTCGACGATGGTGGTGACGGCGCTCGCGGACGCCGGCGACCACGTCGTGGCCAGCTCGGCGCTCTACGGCGGGACCTTCGTACTGCTCGACGTCACGCTGCGCCGGCTGGGGATCGAGACCACCTTCGTCGCGCCCGACGACCCGGACGCCTTCGCGGCGGCGGTCCAGCCCGGGCGCACCAAGCTCCTGTTCACCGAGACGGTGGCCAACCCGGCGGGCACCGTCGCCGACCTCGGGGCGCTGTCGGCGGTCGCCCACGACGCCGGCGTGCCGCTCGTCGTGGACTCGACGCTCGCGACCCCGCACCTGTGCCGGCCGCTCGACCACGGCGCCGACATCGTGGTGCACTCCGCGACGAAGTTCCTCGGCGGCCACGGCACGTCGATGGGCGGCGTCGTCGTGGACTCGGGGACGTTCCCGTGGGACAACGGCAACTTCCCGGTGATGACCGAGCCGCTGGCGACCTACGGCAACCTGCGCTTCTGGGACAACTTCGGCGAGTACGGGTTCTGCACGAAGCTGCGCGTCGAGGAGCTGCGCAACCTCGGCGCCACGCTCTCGCCCTTCAACGCCTTCCTGCTGCTGCACGGGATGGAGACGCTGCCGCTGCGGATGGACGCGCACGTCGCCAACGCCGCGATCGTCGCCGAGGCGCTCGTGGAGGATCCGCGGGTCGAGTGGGTGCGCTACGCGGGGCTGGCCGACCACCCGAGTCACGCGCTGGCCCGGCGCTACCTGCCGAGGGGCCCCGGCGCCGTGTTCTCCTTCGGCCTCGGCGGTGGCCGCGCGGCCGGCGAGGCGTTCATCGAGGGCGTCGAGCTCTGCTCGCACCTGGCCAACGTCGGCGACACCCGGACGCTGGTCATCCATCCCGCCACGACCACGCATCGCCAGCTCTCCGAGGAGGCGCTGGAGGCGGCCGGCGTCCTGCCGGACCTGGTCCGCATCAGCGTCGGGATCGAGGATCCGGAGGACATCCTCTTCGACCTCGACCGCGGCCTGGCGGCGGCCGAGGCGGCGGGCCGCAAGGCGGCGGCGTGAGCCGCGAGTCGGTGGAGACCGCCAGCGGCGAGTGGACGCCGCCGACCGTCGCCAAGCGGCGCTCGCTGCTGCGCGGCGCGCGCACGATCGCGGTCGTCGGGGCCTCCAACAACCCCGCCCGCGCCTCCTACTTCGTGCTCACCTACCTGCGCTCCTCGAGCACCGACTACGAGGTCTGGCCCGTCAACCCGCGCGAGGAGACGGTGCTCGGCCTCGACGCCTATCCCTCGCTCGCCGACCTGCCGGGCACGCCGGACATCGTCGACGCCTTCCGCCGCCCGGACGACCTGCCCCAGGTCGCCGAGGAGGCGGTCGAGGCCGGTGCCGGGACGTTCTGGGCGCAGCTCGGGCTGCACAGCGACGACGCCGTGCGGATCGCGCACGAGGCCGGCCTGGAGGCCGTCACCAACCGCTGCCTGAAGATCGAGCACGCCCGCTTCGCCGGCGGGCTGCACCTCGCGGGCTTCGACACCGGGGTCATCTCCTCCAAGCGAAGCCGGGGCTGACGCGTCAAGGCGCGGGCGTGGGCGAGCTCGGCCGCACCCATACCGTGCGGGTCACCCTCTACGACGAGTCCGATCCGCTGCGCCTGGAGTCCGGCGCGCGGCTGGCGCCCGTCGAGGTGGCCTACGAGACCTACGGCGCGCTCGACGCCGCCCGCGCGAACACAGTGGTGGTCTGCCACGCGCTGACCGGCGAGGCGCACGCCGCCGGTCACCACGGCGAACCCGAGCGCCGCGGCTGGTGGGACGTGATGATCGGCCCGGGCAAGCCGATCGACACCGAGCGCTACCACGTCGTGAGCTCCAACCTGCTCGGCGGCTGCAAGGGGACGACCGGCCCGGGCTCGACCGACCCGCGCACCGGGCGGGCGTACGGGCTGCGCTTCCCGCTGCCCTCGGTCGGCGACCTGGTCGAGGTCCAGCGGCGGCTGCTGGCCCACCTGGGGATCGACCGGCCGCTGGCGGCGATCGGCGGCTCGCTGGGCGGGATGCAGGCGCTCGAGTGGTCGCTCGCGCACCCCGGCGAGCTGAGCGTCGCGGTCGTGCTGTGCGCCAGCGCGCGGCTGACCGACCAGAACATCGCGATCTCGAAGATCGCCCGCGAGGCGATCCTGCGCGACCCGGCGTTCCACGGCGGTGACTACGCGGCCCACGGCACCGTCCCGGCGGACGGCCTCTCGCTCGCCCGCATGCTCGGCCACGTCACCTACCTCTCCGACGCCGGCATGAGCGAGAAGTTCGGCCGCCGCCGCCGCGCGGGCGAGGCGCTCAGCCTGCGCGGCCCGGACTTCGAGGTCGAGGCCTACCTCGACCACCAGGCCGAGATCTTCCTCGAGCGCTTCGACGCGAACACCTACCTCTACCTGTCGCGGGTGATGGACGGCTATGACGCCTTCGCCGACGGCGAGCGGCTTGCGCGCCAGGCGGCCAACCCGACGCGCCACCGGATGCTCAGCTTCAGCTCGGACTGGCGCTTCTCGACCGCCCACTCGCTGGCGATCACCGAGCCGCTGCAGGCGGCGGGCGCGGACGCCGAGCACGTCGAGATCGCCTCGGAGCTCGGCCACGACTCGTTCCTGCTGGAGGTCCCGGCTTACCATCGGCAGGTGGCGGACTGGCTGGCGGAAGCTCTCGCCGCGCGCCGCTGACCGACCTGGCCAGGCCATGGGCTACGTTGACGCACATGGACGCGTCGGTCGACGTGCGCGAACTACGGCAGAACCTCGGTCGCTATCTCGAGCGCGTGAAGGCGGGTGAAGCGTTCGTCCTGACCGAACGCGGCCGTGAGGTCGCGCGCCTGACTCCATCGGGCGATGGCCGGAGCGAGCTGGCGCGACTGATCGCCAACCGACGTGCATCGATCCCACGCGGTGACCTGATCGACAATCTCGGGCCGCGTCATCGGGTCGGCGAATCGACGGGGGAGGTGCTCGGCGAGCAGCGAGAGGAACGCCTCTGAGCGCCGGCCAAGCGCCTGTGGCGGCTGTCGCGGCGGGGCTGCGCGTCATGGCGCCCGGCTGAGCGCTTGCCGCGCGTCAGCCGGCGGCGACGGGCTTGCCGCCGCGGCCGAGGATGTCCTCCAGCCGGTTGCCCGCTGCCTTGTGCTCGAGGATCGCCAGCGCCTTCTCGGCGATCACGCTGCCCGCCTCGGCCGGTGGCAGCCCGCCGTCGTAGACGTTGGAGATCACCGTGTACTCGTGGCGGACGTCGGGCCGGCCGCTGTACTCGGCCGCGGCGGCGCGGACGTCCTCGTCGCGGATGCGGTAGGCCAGGTAGGCCGAGAGGCTGCGCGAGGAGCGCGCGTCGCCGCCGGGCCGCTCGCCGATCAGCACGACGACGACCTTGGCGCCGAGCGCCTCGGCGATCGGCTCGGCGATCTTCACGCGGCCGTACGGGACGAGGATCGGGTCGCCGACGCCGACCTCGGAGGCCGACAGGCCGTCGAGCAGCACCGGCAGCAGGTCGGGCACGGCGTGGTGCACGGCCTCCGCGCTGAGGCCGTCGGAGACCACGACCTGGACGTCGGCGTCCTCCGGCTCGAGCCCGGCCCGCGCCTCGGGGTCCAGGCGCGCGCCGATCGCCGGGTCGTCGAGGTGCTCCTCCTTGGAGGCGGCCGCGGAGGCGATGCGGCGGAAGCGCACGTCGCCCAGCTGGGCCTCGTCGAGCTCGGCGTGGATCGCCTCGCGCGCGACCGCCTGGTTGGCGCGCATCGCCCGCGCGACGCGGTTCGCCGGCCGCGGCCCGGCGCTCTCGAAGCCGTAGGCGGCGGGCAGGCGCTCGCGCAGCCGGCGCAGCTCGGCGTCGGTCCCGCAGAACTGCCGCGGGTCGCCCCACTCCGGCCCGCGGCGCACGGTCCCGTCTGCCCCGCGCTCGTAGAGCCCGCGCCCGATCGCCCACTCGAGGTACTCCGGCGCCGGCGTGCGACCGTGCAGCTCGCGCAGCGTCTCGTCGTCGTGGCCGCTGGTGTCGAAGTAGGCCAGCATGCGGTCGATCGTCAGGTAGACGTCCATGAAGTAGTTCGCGCCCGCCGCGGTGAGCAGCTGGGTGGCGACCTGATGGCCCTCGACGGCGATCTCCGAGTGCAGCGTGTAGCAGGGCGCCATCCCCATCGGCAGCCCGAGCAGCTTGCCCATGAAGTGGTCCTGCAGGTTGGCGACGATCATCTCCATGTCGTCGCGGTGGGTCTCGGGCCCGATGAAGCCGGTGACGTTGTTGACCATGAACGGGTCGTAGCGCCGCGCGAGGCCGTAGCAGAGCGCCTCGGTCGTGGTCATGTCGATGCCCTCGTGCTTGCCGTAGGTGAGCTCGGAGCCCTGGCCGGTCTCGAAGTACATCCACTGCTCGGCCTCGCCGGCGAGCGGGCCGCGCTCGGCCATCGCCGCGTAGGCACGATCGAGCCCCCCGACCGAGACGTCGAACTCCTCGCCGAGCGTGCGCTCCGTGCCCGCGAGGCTCTGGAAGAGGATCTCCACCGGCGCGCCGCGGTCCAGGCACGCGAGCTGGGTCTTGACGTGGGAGAGCACGCAGATCTGGGTCGGCACGTCGGCGTCGCGCCGCAGCCGGTCGAGGTGGCCGAGCAGGCGGGTGACGTTGCCCGCGGTGTCCTCGGCGGGGTTGAGGCCGATCAGGCAGTCGCCGGCGCCCAGGCTCAGCCCGGCCGCCACGAGCAGGCTCACGCCGTCGAGGTCGTCGGTCGGGTGGTTGGGCTGCAGGCGCGAGGAAAGCGTGCCGGGCAGGCCGATCGTGGTGCGCGCCTTCGTCGCCGGCTTGACCTTGCTGGACACGAGCAGCAGCTCGTGGACGTCCATCAGCTTGGCGAGCGCCGCCGCCATCGGGCCGGTGAGGCCGCGGCCGACGCGCGCGACCTCGTCGGGGCCCGCCGCGCAGCAGGCGGTCCTTGAGCTCGCCGAGCGTGACGTCGGCGATCGGCGTCGAAGGCGTCGGCGTCGATCGCGTAGTTGGCCCGCATCACCTCGTCGACGCGGCCGTCGGTGTCGGGCAGCGGCCGGTCGTAGAGGTGCTGGAGGGTCAGCTCGGAGAGGATCGCGCGCGCGGCCTCGCGCGCGACCTCGTCGCCCGCCGCCAGCCCCGCCAGCCGGTCGCCGGCCTTCGGGACGTCGGCCGCCCCGAGCAGCGCCTTGAGCCCGTCGAAGCGGAAGTCGCGGTCGAGCAGGGCGAGCGTGTAGGGCTCGTCCGGGGCCGGGTCCGGGACCGGGATGTCCGACAGGGGCCGCAGGTCCTGCATGGAGCCTCTCCTCACCGCACGCCGTAGTAGGAAACCGGGACGACGCCATCGTGGCCGCGCCCGACGTTGACGAACTGCGCGTCGCGCACCGGGATCTCGTCGATCACCACGAGCTCGGTGCCGGCGCGCCCCCAGTCGGTGGCGTAGTCACCCAGCACTTTGCCGATGTTCTCGCTCGCGAGCAAGACCAGCGGCCGGCCCGGCGGGAGCGCGGCCGCGGCGAGCCCCTCCGCCAGCGCCCGCCCCAGCCGCCGGACCTCGGCGAGGCCGGTGCCGGCCGCCTCGACCTGCAGCGCGGCGCCGCGGGCGCTGTGGCCGGCCAGCGCGAGCGCGTCGCGGACGGCGTCCGGCCCCGCGCCGGGGGCCAGGCGGGCGACGACCGGCAGGTCGCGCAGCGGCAGCCGGCCCGGGTCGCGCAGGTGCACGGTCGCGCCGGAGACCTCCATGCTGTGCAGCGTCATGCCGTGCACCGTCGCGCGGCCGCGGTGCTCGGGCACGAGCGTCGCGACGTCCCGCGCGAGGCGCTCGGAGTCCAGGATGCCGGCGGCGAGCTCGCCGCCGAGGTCGCCGTAGTGCGCCGGCCCGGCGGGTCGCTGCGCGGCGTAGACCAGCTCGCCCACCCCGCCCGAGAAGACGACGATCGGGTCGCCCACGCCGTCCGGGAGCCGCAGCGCCAGCTGCTCGCCCGGCGCCGGCTCACCGGCGGCGATCGCCTCGAGCGCGGCGACCTGCCAGGCGACCACCGCCGCGACCTCGGCCTCCGAGAGCTCCGGCCCGGCGATGCCCAGCTTCGCCAGCAGCGCCTCGCCGTGCGGCGATACGCCCACCAGCCGGCGCGTGCCGGGCGCGAAGCGCAGGTGGCGCGCGCCGAGCGCGTGGCAGCCGGTCGCCACGACCTGCCCGTCGAGGCCGACGGCGGAGTTGGTGGTGCCGCCGCCCACGTCGAGGTTGAGCACCGGGCGCTCCGGGTGCGCGCGCGACAGCGCGGCGGCGGAGCCCATGAAGGCCAGCCAGGACTCGAGCGCGGGGTCGTCGGCGGTGGCGATCACCGCCTCGCCGAGCCGCTCTGAGACCAGCGCCGTCAGCCCGCGGGCGTTGCGCCGCCGCGCCGCCAGCCCGGTGACGATCGCCCCGCCGGCGAAGACGTCGCCCGGCGCGAGGCCCGCCTCGGCGAGCCAGCCGTCGATCAGCGCGCCGATCGCGCCGAGGTCCAGCTGCTCGCCGCGCAGCGGCGTGAACACCGGCTCGGCGCGCCGGCGCACGCTGACGTCCTGGAACTCCATCCGCCCGGAGGCGGCGCTCGCGCGCACCTGCGCGCTGGCGGCCATCGCGCTCGACGTCGTCGAGCCGAAGTCCAGCCCGAGGAGCGCGACCGCGCGCGTCAGCCGTCCTCCGCCTCGAGCTCGGCCACGGCGCGCTTCATCTCCTCCGCGTCCTCGTCGGAGAGCGTCGGGACCTGCGGGTCCATGGCCTCGAGGTGGTGGACGAGGATCGCGGCGACCGCGGTGCGCATGAGCCACTTGTGGTCGGCGGGGATCACGTACCACGGCGCGTGCTCGGTGCTGGTCGCCTTCAGCGCGTCGGCGTAGGCCTCCTGGTAGGCGTCCCAGTGCGCGCGCTCGGCGACGTCGCCGGCCGAGAACTTCCAGTGCTTGTCGGGCTCCTTCGCGCGGTCGAGGAAGCGCTGACGCTGCTCCGCGCGCGACACGTGGAGGAAGAACTTGAGGACCCGCGTGCCCGAGCGGTGCAGGTGGCGCTCCCAAGCGGCGATGTCCTCGTAGCGCTGCTCCCAGAACTCGCGCTTCTTGCCCGCGGCCGGGTCCTGCGCCTGACCCGCGAGGTGCTCGGGGTGCACGCGCAGGACGACGACCTCCTCGTAGTGGGAGCGGTTGAAGATGCCGATCTCGCCGCGCATCGGCAGCGCGACCTGGTGGCGCCACAGCCAGTCGTGGGCCAGCTCGTGAACGGTCGGCTGCTTGAACGATGTGACCCGCACCCCCTGCGGGTTCACGCCGCTCATGACGTGCTCGATCGTGCCGTCCTTGCCGGCGGCGTCCATCGCCTGGAAGACGACGAGCAGCGCTCGGCGGTCCTCGGCGTAGAGGTGCTCCTGCAGCTCGTCCAGCCGGGTGAGGTCCGCGGCGCGCGCGGCCTCGGAGCCGTCCTTGTCCAGGCCCGCCTTGTCGCCGGGGTCGTGGCCGCCCAGCTCGAAGCCGTGCGAGCGGACGCGGAAGCGATCCTCGAGGTCCATGGGCGGACCTTATGCCACGGGCGCCGGAGCGGTTACTTGCAATGTGCAAGTCTGTAGGGCGATGAGCACCCCGACGCTGTACGAGTGGGCCGGCGGCGAGGCGGCCTTCGCCCGGCTCACCGACGCCTTCTACACGCGCGTGCGCGCCGACGACGTGTTGGGCGAGCTGTTCGCCCACATGCCCTCCGACCACCCGGAGCACGTCGCGGTCTGGCTCGCGGAGGTCTTCGGCGGCCCGGCCGCCTACACCGAGGAGCACGGCGGCTACCCGCACATGCTCGCCAAGCACCGCGGCCTGGGCCTGACCGAGGAGCAGCGCTTCCGCTGGGTGCAGCTGGTCTGCCTGGCCGCCGACGACGCCGCCCTGCCGGACGATCCGGAGTTCCGCTCGGCCTTCGTCGCCTACGTCGAATGGGGCACGCGGCTCGCGGTCGCGAACTCCCAACCGGGCGCCGAGCCGGCGCCGCAAGCGCCGGTGCCGCGCTGGGGCTGGGGCGAGGCGCCGCCCTACGATGGCTGAAGTCCTGGGATTCCTCCCGGGGCGGACGGGTATGGCTGAACGTCATGACCGGCTTGCGCCTGGACACGTCCGAGCCCAGTCCGGGAGTCAGCTGCCTGTCGCTCTTCGGCGAGCTCGACCTCGACGGCTCGACCGACCTGGACGAGGCGCTGCGGCGGCTGGAGGCGGCCGGTCCGCAGGCGATCGTGCTCGACCTGCGCTCCGTGCACTTCTGCGACTCGAGCGGGCTCGCGAGCCTGCTGGCCGCGCGCCGGCGAGCCAAGCGGGCGGGCCATCGCCTGGTGCTCGTGCGCGGCTCGTCGGCGGTGGAGCGGCTGCTGGCCGTGACCGCCCTCGGGGACTACTTCGAGATCGTCGACCATCCGGGCGAGCTCGACCTCCCGCCCGCGCCCGACCCCGAGGAGACCAGATCATGAGCAGCCAGACCGCGACCCTCGCCGCCGGCGACCCGATCCCGGCCTTCACGCTGGCCGACACCACCGGCGCCGAGCACACCGTGCCGCTCGACGACGCGCCGCCCGCCACGGTGGTGGTCGTCACCTGCAACCACTGCCCGTACGTGGTGGCGTGGAACCCGCGCCTGCGCGAGGCGGCCGAGGACTACGCGCCGCGCGGCGTGCGCTTTCTCGCGGTCAACGCCAACGACGCCTCGCGCTACCCGGCCGACAGCCCCGAGCGGATGGCGAGCTTCGTCGAAGAGCAGGGCTGGCCGATCCCCTACCTGCACGACGACAGCCAGGACGTCGCCCGCGCGCTCGGCGCGCGCGTGACCCCGCACGTCTTCATCTTCGACGCAGAGCAGCGGCTCGCCTACCAGGGCGCCCCCGACGCCGACCACCAGGATCCGGGCCAGGGCGGCGCGTGGCTGCGCGGCGCGCTGGACGCGGTGCTGGAGGGACGTGCCGCCGAGCCGGCGGAGACCAACGCGCGCGGCTGCTCGGTGAAGTGGCGCTGAGCGGGCGCGGCCCCGCTCGGGGGCCGCGCCGCTCGCGGGCGTTCAGGCGGTCGGCGTCGCCTGGCGACGCCGGAGGAACACGTAGCTGCCGCCGGCCGCCAGCACCGTCAGGCCGAGGAAGCCGCCGGCGCCGAGGCTCGCGTCGCCCCAGTCGATCCCGGTCGAGATGGGCTGCGGCTCAGGCGCGGGCTGGGGCACCTTGACGACCATCACCTCGGGGGCGCTCGACGTCCCGCGTCCGTCGGCGGCGTCACGGGCGTCGGGCGACCGCAGGTCCTGCGGCACCCCGGGCGCGGGGCCGGCCGCGGCGTCACGGGCGTCGGGGCTGCGCAAGTCCTGACCCGTCTGCTCGCCGGCCGCGGCGTCGCGGTTGTCGGGGTTGCGCATGTCCTGTCCCAGCTGGCCCGCGTGGTCGAGGCTGCGCGGCTGCGGCGGGTCGGCGGGCTGGGCGACGGCGACCGGCGCCGCGAGGGCGGCGGCCGCCAGGCTCAGCGCGGCGGTCCGGGTCAGTCGGTGCTGGCGCTTCATGACTCCTCCTGGGGGTGGTGAGGTGGCGTCCCGCGGACGGCGTGCGGTGCGGGACGACCCGAGCGGTGGTATGAGCTGCCGCGCGGGAGGCCAGATACACCCGCGTGCTCAGAGCGCGGTGAGGTACAGGCTTCGGAGCTCGGGGTGGCGCTGCAGACGGGCGAAGCTGCGGGCGCGGATCGGCCCGATGCTGCCGACGGGGATCGACAGGGTCGCGCTGATCTGCCGGTAGTCCGGGTCCGGCTGGCTGGCGAGCAGGCTCAAGATCCGGTGGTGGCGATCGGGCAGCGTGGCGAGCGCGCGGGCGAGGACGGCGCGGCGGTCGGCCGCGATCACCTGCGTCTCGGGCAGCTCGTGCTCCGAGCACGCGCCCAGCTCCGGATCGTCCGTCAGGTGCTCGCGTACGTGGCCCTGGAGGACCCGCAGGCATTCCCGCCGGGTGGTCGTCGCGAGCCAGCCCGCCACCGCGGCCGGGTCGCGCAGCTGCTCGATGTGGGCGAACAGCCGCAACCAGGTCGACTGCACGACATCGTCGACGTCGCTCGGCTGGAGCCGATAGGTGCGGGCGATCCGGCGCAGGGTCGGCGTGAACCGCTCGACCAGCTGCGTCCATGCGGCGGAGTCGCCGGCGCGGCTGGCACGGACGAGCGAGACGAGCTCGCGATCTGCGTCGCGCGGTGCGCTCGGGGGGGCGACCTCGTGCAGGGGGCGCCCGCCCCCGCGCAGGGGGTGAAGGGGTGACATTCGAGACTCCCGTGGAGTGGAGGGTCAGCGGTTGGGCGCCGAGAAGGGCTCGGCCCAGCGGCGATGGCTGGGCTTGGCCGGCACCGGGACGGCGACGAGGCTGGCGAGGACCCGGGCGCGCTGACGGCGGTGGGTCTGGCGGCGGAGGTCGTCGACGTTCGCCTGTGCCAGCGCTGCGGTGATGTGGTGGTTCATGACGCCCTCATGGTTGGAAGCGGTGGTCATGTCCCGGTGAGCATCCGAGGGCGCGCTTACAGAGCGCTTGCGGGCGGTTACAGCCCGGTAACCGCGGTCGTCCAGGCGGGCTGAGGCGTCCGCGCAGAGCCGAGCAGCGCCGCTCGAGGCCATCCTCGAGCGGCGCCCGGTCAGCGGTCTAGAGGCAGGACGAGAACGGCTCAGACCAGATGTAGCTGCGAGGTGTTTCCTTGATCCGGACCCAGCCGTCGCAGTAGATGCCATCGTCGTTCGACGTGGTCGACTGGTCGAAGGCGCACTCGACCACGTTGCGCCGCTTGCGGGTGCAGGCGGCGGGGCCGTAGACCTCGTAGTAGTCCGCGGTGTGGTTCTTGACGACCCTCGTCACCTGGCGGTAGGCCTCGCGCTTGGAGAGCGACTGGTTCGACGCGGCATCCGCCGTCGCGGGGACGAGAGCGGACAAGGCCACCGTGGCGGCGATGAGGCGCTTGCGGGTGAACTGCATGGAGCAACTCCTTGAGGTTGTCTTGGGGGGCGAGCGCTCCTGACGCGGCGCGCCGAGCACGCCGCGTCGGGTGCGCGGGGATCGTCAGCTGCCCAGCGCCGCCCAGGTCTGCGATCCGGCGATGCCGTCGACCTCGAGGCCGAAGTCGGTCTGGAAGGCCTTGACGGCCTTCTCGGTCTTCGAGCCGAAGTCACCGTCGACGGCGCCCGGTGAGTAGCCGAAGTCCCGCAGCAGTCGCTGCAGCCGCTTGACCGCGTCGCCCTTCGAGCCGCGCTTCACGGTCGGCGGGTCGAGCCCCGCCCAGGTCTTGGGCCCGACGATCCCGTCGACCACGAGCCCGTGGTCGGCTTGGTACTGCCGCACGGCCTTCGCGGTCGCGGCGCCGAAGATGCCGTCGACGCTGCCCGGGTCGTAGAACCGCGCCTTGAGGGCGCGCTGCAGCTTCTTGACGGCGCTGCCCGTGGAGCCCTTCTTGAGTACTGGCTGAGCCATGGTGAGGCTCTCCTTGGTTGGAGGTGAGGTGTCGCCGCGGAGGTGCGGACGACTCACCCCAGGAGGGCGTGGCACTCATCGCCAGATACAGAGCCGGCTGCATCTGGCGGAGGGGGCTGCGCCCGCTGCCGCCCACTGACCGCGAAGGCCGGATCAGCGCCCCGGAATCCGGTAGCGTGCTTCCGTGGGAACGGCGGACGACACGCCGCGGTTCAGAGTCCTCGGGCCGGTCGAGCTCTTCGACGGCGAGCGATGGCTCAGCGGCGGTGGCCGGCGCCAGCAAACGCTCTTGGCGTATCTGCTCCTGCACGCCGACCGTGCCGTCTCGTCCGATGGTCTCGTCGCGGCGTTGTGGCACGAGGGGGATCCGGCCGGCGCCCTGAAGCGACTGCAGGTCGCCGTCGCACGGCTCCGCCGCAGGCTCGGTCAGAACGAGCGGTCGTTGCAGACCGTCGGTGGCGGCTATCGGCTGGCGGTGGCCGACGGCCAGCTCGATGCCGATGTCTTCCGGGCGATGGCCCAGGAGGGCCATCGCGCACTGGCGGCCGGCGAGCCGGCACGCGCCGAGGCGCACTTCAACGACGCGATCGGCCTCTGGCGCGGGCCGGCCTACGCGGACATCGCGTTCGAGGAGTTCGCGCAGATCGAGATTCGACTGCTCGACGAGCTGCGGCTGACCGCCGTCGAAGGTCGGGTCGACGCCGAGCTGCAGCTCGGCCACCACGCTCGCCTGATCGGGGAGCTCGAGTCGCTCGTCGCCGCCCATCCGGCACGCGAGCTGCTGACCGCCCAGCTCATGACCGCCCTGTACCGCAGTGGCCGCCAGGCCGACGCGCTGGCCGCCTACCAGCGCGCGCGCACGGCACCTCGTCACGGAGCTCGGGCTCGAGCCCGGTCCGGCGCTCGCGGCACTGGAAGCCGAGATCCTCGCCCATGCACCCTCATTGGAATTGCGGGAGCCGCAACGCCGGCAGCCGGCGACCCGCGGCTGGGTGCCACACGCGACCTCTACGGTGCCGCTCCAGGGGATGGTGCCGGAGGGCTTCATCGGACGTGCGGCGGAGCGCGCCGCGCTTCGGCACGCGTGGGAACAGGCTCGCTCGGGCCGCCGGACGCTAGTCCTCGTGTCCGGAGAGGCCGGCATCGGCAAGACCCGCATCGCCTCGGAGCTCGCTCGCGCTGCTGCAGACCAGTCCGCGTGCGTGATATACGGCCGCTCCGACGAGGACGTCGGGATGCCCTACGAGCCCTGGCGACAAGCGCTCGGGCAACTCGTGGAGCTGGCACCCGAGGCGTTGTTGCGTCAGCACGCTGAACAGCACGGCGGAGCGCTCTGCGTGCTGGCTCCGACGCTCGGGGAGCGAGTCGGCTTGCCATCCGCCGGACCGGAGAATGACCCGGAGACACAGCGCGGCTTGCTGTTCGGCGCAGTCCTGGGATTGCTCACGCAGGTGAGTCACGCCGCGCCGGTCGTGTTGATTCTCGACGACCTCCACTGGGCGGGCAGGGCGACGCTGGCGCTTGTCAAACACGTGCAGTTCGCCGCGCCGGCCATGCGGCTGCTCATCGTCGGAACCTTCCGCCATGGCGCCTGGGAGCCGGGCTCGCCGCTCACGGTGCTCCTCGGCGACCTGCGACGCGAGCCGGACTCCACGCGGATCGAGCGGTTGTCGCTGACCGGCCTTGATGAAGGCGAGGTCTTGTCGCTCGTTCGGGCGACGAGCCCGCATGAGACGACCACCCTCGACCAGGCCCGTCGGCTGCGTTCTGAGACGGAGGGCAACCCCTTCTTCGTCGCAGAGATCGCACGGCATCTCGACGAGTCGGGAGCAACGGTCCACGAGCTGCCGGGCAGCGTCAAGGAGGTGATCGCCGGGCGGGTCGCCCGCCTGGGCGCGGATGCCGTGACGCTGCTCACAAGCGCCGCCGTGATCGGACGCGAGTTCGACCTCGGCGTATTGCGCGAGCTGCAGCAGGTGGACGACGAGGTGATCATCGACGTACTCGAACGCGCAGCGGCGGCCTCGCTCATCTCAGAGCACGCCGACCCACCTGAGCGCTACTCGTTCGTCCACGCATTGGCCGTGGATGCGCTCTCCGGGAACCTCACTGCCGCGCGGCAAGCCCGCGTGCACGAGCGCATCGCCGAGGTGCTCGAAGCCGGCCGGTGCGGTGAGGCGCCGCCCGCTCTAATCGCCCGGCACTGGGCCGAGGGGACGAGCGCGCTCGCCCAGCGCAAGGCCGTCGAGTTCGCCGGTCGCGCGGGCTGGGCTGCGCTCGAGCAACTGGCGCCCCACTCGGCGACCGGCTGGTTCCTTCAAGCGCTCGACGGACTGGCGAGCGCCGGCGGCGACGAACCCGAGCAACGCCGGGAGCTGCTCTTGGGCCTCGGGCAGGCGCAGCTCGACGACGGCGAGCCGGAGTTTCGATCGACACTGCTCAACGCAGCCGAGCTGGCTGAAGCCGCCGGCGACGGTGACCGGCTCGTGCGGGCCGCGCTCGCCAACACCCGCGGCTACTTCAGCTCCGCCGGATTCGTCGACGAGGAACGGGTCGCGGTGCTCGAGTCGGCGCTCGCCCATGCTCCGCCGGACGATCCCTGCCGCGCCAAGCTGCTCGCGCTGCTCGCGGCTGAGCTCTTGTGGTCTCCGGAGTTCGCCCGGCGCCGGGCCATCAGCGACGAGGCCCTGACGCTGGCGCGCCTACGCGGCGACGTGGCGGCGCTGGCGCATGTCCTAACCATGCGGGTCACCGCGATCTGGGCTCCCGAGACCCTGGCCGAGCGGCTTGCTGTGACCGAGGAGGCGTTGGCCCTCGCCGAGCCGCTGGGAGACCCGGTTCAGGACTTCTGGGCCCACGTCTGGCGCGCGATCACGCTCGTCCAGGCAGGCGAGGTGGCCGGCGCCGACGAGGCGCTCGGCGGGTTGCGGGCACTCACCGCCCGGCTGCATCAGGCGCGACTCAGCTTCGTCCTCACGACCCAGGAGGCGTGGCGCGCCCAGCTCCGCGGCGACCTCACCGAAGCACAGCGGCTCGTCGACGAGGCGGCGGCGATCGGCGACGAGACCGGTGAACCCGACGCTCAGAGCCTGTATGTCGCGCAGCTCGGGCCGCTCCGCTGGCACCAGGGGCGCCTGGGCGAAGAGGCCGACCTGCTCGCCCTCGTCGCCGAGGGGGTGCCGAACGTCTCCTCCTTCACGGCGCTGAGTGCGCTGGCCGAGTACGAGGCCGGATCGCCCCGACAGCGCTCAAGCCCTGCTCGACGCGCGATCGGCGACAGGCTTCGCGCAGATCCCGCCAGACCCCGTCACGCTGAGCGCGTTGGTGATCTGGGCGGAGGTGGCCGCGTCGCTGGGCGATCGTCTGGCCGCTCGAGCGCTGCTGGAATGCCTGACGCCGTTCACCGACCACGTCGTGATCGACGCCCTGGGCACCTTCGGCGCCGTGAGTCGTGCCGCTGGGCGCCTCGCTGCGACCGTCGGCGACTTCAGGCAGGCGGACGCGCACTTCGACCGCGCCCTCGCGACCCATGAGCGCATCGGCGCCGACGCGCTGAGCGCTCGCTCCCGCATCGACTGGGGCGCGGTTCTCGCAGAAGCGGGCGGCGAGGAGAAGCCCCGCGCACGCCGGCTGCTGTCCTCGGGAGCGGATGCCGCCGAGAAGCTCGGGATCGGGCGCCTCGTGCGGCGGGCGGCCGAAGCGCTCGAAAGCATCGATCGCGCGACGGATCGACCGCAGGGTCGCGGCCTGCAATCGCGCCTGGCAAAGGAGCACTGACCGTGTCACAGCTCGCGCGCAAGACGAAGGTGGCCATCATCGGCGGCGGGCCGGCTGGGCTGACGGCCGCCTTCGAGCTGACGGCCGACGGTCGCGCCGACGACTACGACGTGACCATCTATCAGCAGGGCTGGCGCCTCGGCGGCAAGTGCACGAGCGGGCGCAACCCGGATCCGAGCTACGGCGGCCGGATCGAAGAGCACGGCCTGCACGTCTTCTTCGGCTGTTATGAGAACACCCGACGCGTCATTCAAGGGTGCCTCGAGGAGATGGATGCCGCCGGCCGGCCGTATGCGTTCAGGTCGTTCGACGAGGCGTTCGAGCCGATCGACACCATCGTGCTCGGCCAGTCCGGCGATGGCCTGTGGTCGTTCAACGAGATCCGCTTCCCGCGTGATCGCACGGCGCCGCTGAACTTCGGCGGCTTCGTGTCGGAGTCGCTGACGTGGGCGGGTCAGGCGCTGCTCGACACCCAGCGCACCGAAGACCTGGAAGCCGAGCACGGTCCACCTCCGTGGTGGCCCGCCGTCCAGCCGATCCTGGCGGCAGTCGGTCTCGACGACGAGGTCGAGGCCGTCGGTCGCCACCTCAGAGGCGTGGGGCGCGCCGCGAGCCGCATGCAACGGGAGCTGACCGCCATCTTTCTCGACGTGGACTCGGCGGTTGTCCAGGGCCGTCGACCCGGAGGGCGTCCTCGAGCGGTTCGCCGACCTGACCCAGGCGCTCCTGCCGCCGCGCGCCGGCGAGCCGCCGGACGTCCGGTTCCGCCGCGACACGATCGCGCTGCTGTTGACCGTGCTCCGCGGGGTCTGGGCCGACAAGCTGCTGGAGCGCGGGTTCGACCACATCAACCACCTGGACCTGGCCGAGTGGCTTGAAGGGCACGGCCTCGAGCTGGCCGGGGACCCGATCGAGTGGCCGGCGCTGCTGCGCGCCGTGTACGACGGCTGCTTCGCCTTCGACGGAGGGGACGTCGGGCAGCCCAGCATGGCGGCCGGCCGTGCGCTGCAAGGCGCCGTCCGGTGCCTCTTCCACTACCGGGGATCGGTCTTGTACCGCCCCCGGGGGAGCATGAGCGACGTGGTCGTCGGGCCACTCGCGAGCGTGCTCGAGGAGCGTGGAGTCGTGGTGCGCTACTTCCACGCCGCGAAGGAGCTGCGCCCATCGGCGGACGGGAGCTCGGATCGAGGAGATCGACATCGTCCGACAGCTCGACGCGGCGGACGGCGCGGCGGCGGCACTGCCAGAGCGAGAGCGCGGCGCCGCTCGCATCGTGGCCGACCGTGCCGCCGGCCGAGCTCTTCGAGGGGCTCGAGGCGGGCTCGCGTTCCGCCGTCGAGCTCGAGGAGCAGATCGATCCGTTCGGCGGCGAGACCCTCACGCTGCGAGGCGACGGTCCCGCGCCGGACTTCGACATCGTGATCCTCGCCGTCCCGCCGGAGGTGCAGAAGCAGATCTGCGCTCCGCTGGCGCACGCCGACCGGCGCTATGCGCGCATGCTCGGCAACTCGCGCAGCGTGGTCGACGCAGGCGAGCCAGATCTGGCTCAGGCATTCGCCCGCCCAGCTCGAGCAGCCGTTCGAGTCGGCTTCGCTGCTCAGCTGCTACGTCGAGCCGCTCGACACCTACGCCGACATGGCACACATCAGCGAGCACGAGCAGTGGGAAGCGGCCGCAGACGTGCGCCACATCGCCTACTTCTGCGGGGTGCTCCCCGAGAAGGCGTTCAACAGCCAGGAGACGGCGGACGAGCTGGCCGCGGAGGAGCTCGCCCGCTTCCTCGAGCGCGACGCCGGCCGGATCTGGCCGGCGGGCAGCGCGCCGGGCAGCGACGCGTTCGATCTCGGCCTGCTCGTCCGCCGCCGAGGCGCCGACGGCGAGGATCCGCTGGCGTTCCAGCTGGCGCGCGCGAACTGGGCTCCGACGGCGCGCTACGTCCTCACGCTGCCCGGATCGGTCACGGAGCGGCTCGCCGCCCGCGACACCCGCTTCGGGAACCTGGTGCTGGCCGGGGACTGGACGAGGACCGGCTTCGACGCGGGCTGCCTGGAGGCCGCGGTGACCTCCGGGCGGCTCGCGGCCCAGGCGATCTGCGGTCACCCGGTGGCGGACAACATCCCCGGGGTCGGAGGCCCGCCGGGTTTCGCCAACGAACCGTCTGCGCGACCCGGTACGGGCCTCTGGGGTGCCGTGCAGAGCGTGGCGGGCGGCGGCATCCGGCTCATCGCCACGACCGCCCGCGAGCTGCGCCGGATCCGCCTCTGACCCGCGGCGCAGGCGCCGCTCAGCCGGCCAGCAGCTCGGCGATGTGCACCGCGCGCGCCTTCAGCCCGCGGCGCTTGATGCCCTGCTGGAGCTGGCGCAGGCAGCCGGGGTTGACCGCGACGACGAGGTCGACCTCGGCCGCCTCGATCTGGTCGAGCTTGTCGTCGAGCACCCGCCGGCTGTCCTGCGGGCGCAGGATCGCGTAGGTCCCGGCCGCGCCGCAGCACTCGCCGGCCGAGGGCAGCTCGACGTACTCCCCGACGCGCTCGATCAGCGCGCGCGGCTGGGCGGCGACGCCGAGCCCGTTGCGCAGGTGGCAGGAGTCCTGCAGGGCGATCCGCGGCCGCGCGCCGCCGTCGCCGGCGGGCGCGGCGCCGGCGTCGGCGGCGCCGTCGCGATCGTCGACGAGGTACTGGGAGAGCTCGCGCACGCGCTCGCGGCCGAGCACGGCGGCCAGGTGCGCGGCGCACCCGCCGGAGGTGGTGAGGATCGTCCCCGGCAGCTGCTCGCCGAGCTCGCGCGCGAGCGCGTTGCCGCGCTCGAGCTCGCCGTTGTGGGCGTGCAGCGCACCACAGCAGCCCTGCTTCGGCGCGACCTTCAGGCCGGGGATCAGCTTCCGCGCCGCCCGGCTCACCGCCGGGAACATCGCGCGCTCGAAGCAGCCGAGCATCAGCGTCGGGTCCGCGTCGTCACCCGTGGCCCGGCGGGCGTGCGGCACCGGCAGGCCCATCGCCCGCACCCGCCAGCGCTTGTCGACCGCCCACAGCAGCGCCTTGAGCTTGAGGCTGCGCCGCTTCGGCGTCCACGCGTGGTCGCGCCACTCCTCCAGCAGCGCGCCGTACTGCACGCCGGCCGGGCAGACCGGCTCGCACGCGCGGCAGCCCAGGCAGAAGGAGGACTCCTCCAGCACCGTCGGGTCGTCGTCGGCGAGCGCGCCGCTCTCCAGCGCGCGCATCAGGTTGATGCGCCCGCGCGGCGAGGAGACCTCGTCGGCGGTGCGCGTGTAGGTCGGGCAGACGGGCAGGCAGAAGCCGCAGGAGATGCAGCGGTCCAGCAGCTCCTCGGTGAAGATCCCGCGGCGCTCGGCGGGCCCGACGCCGGCGGGGGCGGGCTCGACGGCCATCAGGAGCCCAGCTTGCCGGGGTTCAGGATCCCCGCGGGGTCGAAGGCGGCCTTGATCCGCCGCAGCAGCGCGACGTGGTCGGCGCCGAGGCGGGCCTCGAGGAAGCTCAGCTTGGCGAGGCCGATGCCGTGCTCGCCGGTGATCGTCCCGCCCATCTCCAGCGCGGCCGTGAAGATGTCCTCGAAGGCGTGATGGGCGCGCTCGATCGCGTCGCCGTCGGCGGGGTCGAGCACGCACGTCGGGTGCAGGTTGCCGTCGCCGGCGTGGCCGAAGGTCCCGATCCGCAGCTCGTAGCGCTCGGCGATCGCCTCGACGCGCTCGACCATCTCGGCGAGCCGGTTGCGCGGGACCGTCGCGTCCTCGAGCAGCAGCAGCGGGGCGAGCCGGGAGAGCGCGGGCAGCGCCGCGCGACGGGCCTCGAGCACCCCCTCGGCCTCGGCCGCGTCGGCGGCGACGTGGACGTCGAGCGCGCCCTCCTCGTCGCACCAGCCGGCGATCTTCTCCATGTCCTGCTCGACGGCGCTCGCGCCGCCGTCCTGGCCGAAGATCAGCAGCGCGCCGACATCGGTCCGCAGCCCGATCTGCGCGAACTCCTCGACCGCCTCGATCGTCGTGCGGTCCAGGAACTCGAGCGTCGCGGGCAGCACCCCGCCGGCCAGCGTGCGCGAGACGGCGCGGCCGGCGGCGGCGAGCGAGTCGAAGTAGGCGAGCCCGGTGCCGCTCCCCTCCGGCGCCGGGACGAGCTTGAGCGTCAACTCGGTCATGACCGCGAGCGTCCCCTCGCTGCCGCACAGCAGCCGCGTGAGGTCGTAGCCCGCGACGTCCTTGACCAGCTTGCCGCCGCAGCGGATCAGCTCGCCGGTGGGCAGCGCGGCCTGCGCGCCCAGCACGTAGTCGCGCGTGACGCCGTACTTCAGGCCGCGCAGCCCGCCCGCGCAGGTGCCGACGTTGCCGCCGATCGTCGAGGTCGTGCGGCTGCCGGGGTCCGGCGGGTAGAGCAGGCCGACGCCGGCGGCGGCCGCGCTCAGCTTCGCCGTGACCACCCCGGGCTGGCAGACCGCCACGAGGTTCTCGGCGTCGAGCTCGAGCAGCTCGTCCATGCGGGTGAGCACGAGCACGATCCCGCCGTCGGGCACGGTGGCCGCGGCGAGGTTCGTGCCGGCGCCGCGCGGGACGACGGGCACGCGCTGCTCGGTGGCGAGCCGCAGGACCGCGGCGACCTCCTCCGCCGAGCCCGGCCAGGCCACGATGGCGGGCGCGCCGCGATGCAGCGGCGTCGCGTCGGTGCCGAAGGCGGCCAGCGCGCCGGCGTCGGCGCGCACGTGGTCTGCCCCGACGATGCCCTGGAGGTCGGACGCGAGCCGGTCGTCCGCGCCGGTGACGGTGGTGGCCATGACGGGATTGATAGCGCGCGGTCCGGCCGGGCGGCGCGCGGCCATGCGTCACGATGTGCCGCGTGCTGCTCGCCGGCCTCGTGGAGACCTCGCAGGCCGTCACCGCCACCTCCGCCCGGCTGGGCAAGGTCGCCGCGCTCGCCGAGGCCCTGCGCCGGCTGGACCCCGGCGAGGTCGAGGCCGGCGTGGCGTTCCTCTCCGGCGAGCTGCGCCAGCGCCAGATCGGCGTCGGCTACGCGGCGCTGCGCGACGCACCGGCGCCCGCCGAGGAGCCGACGCTGACCGTCGCGGAGACCGACGCGAGCTTCGGGCGGATCGGCGCGCTGGCCGGCGCCGGCTCCCAGCGCGCCCGGCGCGAGGCGCTCGCGGCGCTGTTCGGGCGCGCGACCAGCCGGCGAGCAGCGCTTCCTGGTGGGGCTCTTGAGCGGCGGGCTGCGCCAGGGCGCGCTGGCGGGCGTGATGGCCGACGCGGTCGCGCAGGCAGCCCGAGGTGCCGCGCGCCGCGTTGCGCCGGGCGCTGATGCTGCGCGGGGACCTCGGCGCCGTCGCGGCCGTCGCGCTCACCGAGGGCGTCGCGGGGCCTGGAGGGCTTCGGGCTCGAGGTCGGCCGCCCGCTGCAGCCCATGCTCGCCAAGCCCGCCCCCGACATCGCGGCCGCGCTCGAGAAGCGTCCACCCGGCGGTGGTCGAGTACAAGCTCGACGGCGCCCGCGTCCAGGTGCACCGGCGCGACGGCGACGTGGCCGTCTTCACCCGCAGCCTCGACGAGGTCACGGCGCGCGTGCCCGAGCTGGTCGAGGCGGCGCTCGCCCTGCCCGCCACCTCGGTCGTGCTCGACGGCGAGGCGATCGCCCTGCGCCCGGACGGTCGCCCCCACCCCTTCCAGGTCACCGCCTCGCGCTTCGGCAGCCGCACCGACGTCGAGCGCCAGCGCGCGACGGTGCCGCTGACGGCGCTGATGTTCGACGTGCTCCACCTCGACGGCGAGGACCTGCTCGACCTGCCCGTTCGGCGAGCGGAGCGCGGCGCTCGAGCGCCTCGTGCCGCCCGCGCAGCGGATCCCGCGCGCCGTCGCCGAGGACGCCCCGGCCGCCGCCGCCGTGCTCGACGACGCGCTCGCCGGCGGCCACGAGGGCGTCGTGGTCAAGGCGCTCGACGCCCCCTACGAGGCCGGCCGGCGCGGCGGCAGCTGGCTGAAGGTCAAGCCGCGCCACACGCTCGACCTCGTGGTGCTGGCGGCCGAGTGGGGCCACGGCCGCCGCAAGGGCTGGCTGTCGAACCTCCACCTCGGCGCGCGCGCCGACGACGGCAGCGGCTTCGTGATGCTCGGCAAGACCTTCAAGGGCCTCACCGACGCGATGCTGACCTGGCAGACCGAGCGGCTGCTCGAGCTCGCCGTCGACCGCGGCGACTGGGTCGTGCAGGTACGGCCGGAGCTGGTGGTCGAGATCGCCTTCGACGGCGTCCAGACCAGCACCCGCTACCCCGGCGGCGTGGCGCTGCGCTTCGCGCGCGTCCTGCGCCACCGGCCCGACAAGCGCGCCGAGGAGGCCGACACGCTGGCCGCGGTGCTCGCGACGCGCCCTGCGGATTAGTGTGCGGGCCATGGCACTTGTCCACACCTGCATCCGCGTGCGTGACCCCGAGGCGTCGCGTGCGCTTCTACGAGGCGCTCGGCTTCGAGCGCCGCGGCCGGCTCAACTTCGAGTCGGCCTACAACATCTACATGGGCCTGCCGGGCGACGGCGACCGGCTCGAGCTGACCGTCAACCGCGGCCGCGAGGAGCCCTACGACCTCGGTGAGGGCTACAACCACGTCGCGGTCACCGTCGACGACGTCGACGCGCTGCTCGCCCAGCTCGCCGACATGGGCGTCGAGCCGGAGAAGCCGCCCTACGCCCCCGGCGGGCGCGAGGAGATCGGGCGGATCTGCTTCGTCGCCGACCCGGACGGCTACCGGATCGAGCTGATCGACGGCGGCAGCTTCCCGACGCCCCAGGACCCCGAGGACTGAGCGCCGTCCGGCGCGCACAGCTCGCGGGCGAGATCGCGCGCGGCGCAGCGCACGGCCCGGGCCGATCCTTCGAGGTCGGCCCGCAGCCGCCGCGGCGTGACGACGACCGCGATCGCGCCGAGCAGCGCGCCGTCCGCGGCCTGGACCGGCGCGCCGACGCACGCCTCGCCGTCGGCGACCGCCACGGAGAGCCCGGTGCGCCGCACCGCCTCGAGCTCCTCCGCCAGGCCGGCCTCGTCGAACAGCTCCCCGGCCCGGATCGCGGCCGCCCGCACGAGGTCGACGGTCTCCCGCGCCGCGCCGGCGGGCTGCAGCGCGAGCATCGCCCGGCCCGCCGCCGACAGGTGCGGGAGATGCCGCGAGCTCGGCGGATAGCGCCCCGCGCAGGCCGCCCCGGGCACCTCCACGGCGGCGGCCACCACCGCTTCACCGCCGACGAGCCGGGTCATGAGCGCGACGTCGTCGACGGCGTAGGCCGCCCGGCCGAGCGCCCGCTCCACGCCGACCGGGACCCCGCCGCCGTCGATCGCGGCGGCGCTGCGCAGGTGCCGGGCCGGCGGGCTCCCGATCTCCAACCGCCGATCCGGCCCGCGCACCAGCCAGCCCTCGTGCAGCAGCGTGTTGACGAGGTGGTAGGTCGTCCCGAGCCGCAGCCCGAGCGCGGCGGCGATCTGCTTGGGGGCGACGGGCTCCCCGGCGGCGGCGACGTAGTCGAGCACCCGCAAGCCGCGCTGGAGCGACTGGATCAGGTCGGTTCGCTGACTCGATGGCGCCGCGATGGTCGCTCCGATTTCAGATGGCGGCAAAGCGGCGGGCCGGACCCGGCACTTCCCCCTAGATTAGTGTGATGGCCGACACACTGTCCCCTCAGGTGCAGGAGACCGTCCTCCAGGTGACCCGGACGATCTTCCCGCACGACAAGCTGCCCGACGAGGCATACATGAAGGTGGTCACCGCCTGCGCCCTGGAGGACGGCGGTCCCGACACGATCGCGGAGGGCGCGGAGCAGCTCAGCGGCTTCGGCGAGCTCGGCCCCGAGGAGCGCCTGGAGGCGGTCAAGGGCATCGAGGACTCGGCGTTCTTCAAGCTGGTGCACGCCACCGCCGTCGTGGAGCTCTACGACAACCCGGACGTCTGGAAGGCCTTCGGCTACGAGGGGCCCTCCGCGCACCTGGGCGGCTACGTGAACCGCGGCTTCGACGACCTCGACTGGCTGCCCGACCCGCCGATCATCATCGACTGGGAGGACTCGCCCTCCCACGCGACGCCCGAGACCTCGGGCAAGTTCAACCAGGGTCAGTCCTAGAGAGACTCGGAGGAGACCGAATGCCCCGTTACCGCTTCGACGACGAGGACGTCGTCGTCATCGTGGGCTCTGGAGCCGGGGGCGGCACCCTGGCCAACGAGCTCTGCCAGAAGGGCGTCAAGACCGTGGTGCTCGAGTCCGGCAAGCACCACACGCCCGACGACTTCGTCAACGACGAGTGGCGCTCGTTCAAGCAGCTCGCCTGGCTCGACACGCGCACCACCTCGGGGTCCTTCCGGGTGGCTCAGGACTTCCCGAACCTGCCGAGCTGGATCTGCAAGACGGTCGGCGGGACGACGGTGCACTGGGCGGGCTGCTGCCCGCGCTTCCAGGAGCACGAGTTCAAGTCCGAGACCTACTACGGCGACCTCGACGGCGTGAACATGCTCGACTGGCCGATCGGGCTGGCCGACCTCGAGCCCTACTACCAGCGGGCCGAGGACAAGATGGGGATCACGCAGACCAACGGCATCCCGCCGCTGCCCGCCAACAACAACTTCAAGGTGATGGGCAACGGCGGCAAGCGCGTCGGCTACAAGAAGATCCACTCCGGCCGCTACGCAACGAACCCGGTGCCGCGCGACGGCCGGCCGGCGACGATCCAGGACGGCTTCAACTTCCAGGGCGTCAAGAACGACTCGAAGTGGTCGACGCTCGTCGTCGAGCTGCCCAAGGCGGCGAAGACCGGCAAGCTCGACCTGCGCCCGGAGGCCCACGTCATCCGCATCGAGCACGACGACCAGGGCCTGGCCACCGGCGTGACCTACGTCGACGGCGACGGGCTCGAGCAGTTCCAGCGCGCCCGCGTCGTGTGCGTGGCCGGCAACTCGATCGAGTCGCCCCGGCTGCTGCTCAACTCGGCCTCGAGCCTGTTCCCGGACGGTCTCGCGAACTCCTCGGGCCAGGTCGGCAAGAACTACATGCGCCACCTGACCGCGTCGGTCTACGCGCAGTTCGAGCAGCCCGTGCACATGTACCGCGGCGAGACGATGGCCGGCAACATCGAGGACGAGGCGATCCACGACCCGTCGCGCGGCTTCGTCGGCGGCTACTACATGCAGCTGCTCTCGCTCGGCGTCCCGTTCATGGCCGCCTTCCTCAATCCAGGCGCCTGGGGACGGGACTTCAGCTCCATGCTCGAGAACTACGATCACCTGGCCGGCATGTGGCTGGTGGGCGAGGACATGCCCCAGGAGACCAACCGGGTGACGCTCAACACCGACGTGGTCGACCAGCACGGGCAGTACATCCCGAACGTCCACTTCGACGACCACCCCAACGACCTCGCGATGCGCGAGCACGCCTGGAGCGCCGGCGAGGCCGTCTACAACGCGGTCGACGCGGTGCGCACCTATCGCACGCCGCCCTACCCGGCGACGCACAACATCGGGACCTGCCGCATGAGCGCGCGCCCCGAGGACGGGGTGGTCAACGCCTTCGGGCAGGCCCACGACGTCAAGAACGTGTTCGTCTCCGACGGCAGTCAGTTCACGACCGGCGCGGCGGCCAACCCGACGCTGACGATCGTCGCGCTGGCCATCCGCCAGGCCGAGTACATCGCCGAGCAGCTCCAGTCGGGCGCCCTGGAGAGCGGGCGCTTCGCGTGGAACGGTCGTGACCCGGGCGGCTCGGTGCGCCAGCCGGCGGACATCGCGGCCACCGCGGTCTCCGGCTCCTAGATCTATTCCCGGCAGCGCGCGCCCGCCCGCGGCGGGCGCGCGCCGGCCGTTTCAGCGCCCGACGCGGGCGGTCGCGCTGTCGGTGCCGCCCGCCGCGGCCTCCAGCGCGACCGCGACACGGCGGACGTCGCCGGCCCGCCCGCCGGGCACGCGGACGCGGACGCCGAGCCGGCCTCGCCGGACGCGGACGACGCGGCTGCCGAGCACGCGGCCGGCGGCGTCGGTCGCGTAGGCGTGCACGGTCCCGCGCTCGCGCGCCTGCAGCGCCACCAGCACGGCGTCGCCGGAGCGGCGGGCGCCGCCGCGCAGAGTCAGGCCGCGCGCCGCGCGCGGGCCGCCGGCGAGGCCGACGTCGTCGCGCGCGGACTGGGCGATCGACTGCGGCGAGGCGAGGCTGCGCGCGACCTCGCGCGGGATCACCGGCTCCTCGGGCTCAGACGGCGCGCCGGGCGGCGCCGAGAAGCCCTCCAGCACGGCGCGGCCCCAGCGGTAGGGGTCGCCCTGCACCCCTCGCCAGGTCGACCAGCCGTGGCGGTTCTGGCCCGTCTTGTCCTGGGTGTCGGAGTCGTAGACGAATAGGTTCAGGCCCATCGCGCCTGGGCGCACCGCCGCGGGCAGCTCCGCGAACGGGAGCTTGAGCTCGAGCGTGTAGCCGCCGTAGGGCCCGGTCACCCGCGAGGCGACCTGCAGGCCGGGCGCCGTCCGCGGCGCCGGCCCCTGGCGGTTGTCGGCGTCGCGAGCGGCGAACGGGCCGCCCTCCGCGATAGCCGGGAAGACGCCGGCCTTGAACGTGGTCGAGGTGTTCTCCGAGGCGCCGCCCGGGTCGATCGCCAGCTCCACGGAGTCGGTCCGCCAGTGGCGCTTGGCGTCGCTGACGGGCAGGATCGTCCCGAAGACGTCGTCGCGGACCTCGACGACGGCGTAGAGGGCGTCCGGCGTCCACGCCAGTTGCGCCGTGCCGGTCGCGGTCGGCGGGTCCTCGCCCTCCCAGATCCGGCTGAGGTCGAGCGGCGGGCCGGTGTACTCGCCGGGCGCCGCGGCGCCGTCGAGCGCCGGGACGGCCGCGGCCCGCGGGATCGAGGTCGTCGGGACGAGCTCGAGCGCCGCGGTCTCCGTGCTCGCTGCGCCGTCGGTGGTGGTCACGATCTCCAGCGGGTAGTCGCCGCCCTCCTCGGACGTCTTGAGGGTCGTGTCGGTGTTGGCCACCTCGAAGCTCAGCGCGTCGCGCTCGCCGGGCGCGAGCCCCTCGTAGCCCTTCGCGGGCGCGTCGGCGGCGAAGCCGGGCGGCAGCCGCAGCGCGACGGTCCCGGACTGCACGTCGGTCGAGCGGTTCTCCAGCTCGATCCGCACGCTGCGGCGCTGTCCGGAGCCGAGCGTCGCCACGGGGTCGACGAGGCCGTCGAGCGAGGCGAGCCCGCCGGCCCGCGTCCACGCGCGGAACTCCGCGACCTGCGGCAGCGGCGCGAGCGTGCCGCGCACCGGCGGCACGAGCCGCACGACCGCCGAGCTCGAGCCGGTGCGCGCGCCGGCGGTGAGCGTCGCGCCGATGCGGACGCGGCGGGCCTCGAGAACCGCGGCGGCGGGCGCGCGCACCCGCAGGGTGACGGTGTCCTCGCGGCCGCGGGCGAGCCTCAGCGTCGCGGTCCGCTCGCCGCTCCAGCCCCGGGGCAGCGCGAGCCGTACGCGCGCGCGGCCGAGCCGGCGCGGCGCGCGGGCGTGGACCGTCAGGCGCAGGCGGCGGCCGGGGGCGACGTCGAAGCGCCCGGCGGTGAGGTAGAACTCGGTGCCGAGCGGCAGGCCGCCGCGCGCGCGGCGCAGCGCGCCCTCGGCCATCCCCGCGCGCGACGGGTTCGGTGACAAGTAGGGCACGCGCGACGCGAGCTGGGTGAAGAAGTCGCACTCGAGCTTGGCCGCCTCAGTGGGCGCGTCCTCGAATGAGGCCCAGCCCTGGGAGGCGTACTCGCGCTCGGCCTCGACTTCGATCTGGTCCCACGTCTTGCCGTTGCGCGCGCGGGCGCCCGACCAGACCCCGAAGACCTGGTCGGTGGGCTCGTCGGGCCGGAAGCTGCGCGCGCAGGCCGGGCCGGTGGGCTCCTCCTCGGTGGCGGCGTCCGCGCCGCTGCGAAACAGCCGGGCCGCCCGCCACGGCCGGAGGCGCTCGCGGCGCAGCTGGGCCGGATAGGCCGACGGGTCGGCCGCCCGGTCGAAGGCCTCCACCGCCAGCCGGGCGGCCTGCTGGTGGTTGCCGTGGTTGCCCGGGCTCGGCGACGGGTTCATCGTCACGATGACCTCCGGGCGGGTGGCGCGCACCACCCGCACGACGCGCTCGAGCGCGTCGCGCTCGCGCCAGATCTCCTGCGTCAGCGGGGCCGAGACGGTGTAGTAGAAGTCGACCTTGTCGAGGTTGTAGACGTTGCGGATACCCGCCCGGGCGACCGCCCGGCGCTCCTCGGCCTCGCGCAGCAGGCCGAGCGGCGGGCCCTCCTCCGGGCCGACCGCGTTGCCGCCGCCCTCGCCCCGGGTCACGGTGATCACGCCGGTGCGCAGGCCGTACTCCTCTGCCCAGGCGCCGTAGGTGGACAGGCCGCCCGCCTCGTCGTCGGGATGCGCGCCGACGAACAGCACGTCGAGGTCGACCGCCGCCTGGGCCGCGCCGGCCCCGGTCAGGGCGAGCGCGACGGACCCCGCCGCCGCGGCCAGGACTGCCAGGACACGTTGCATGCTGATCTCCCCCTGCGCTCGACCGCCGGAACCTTGCCACAGCGACCGTCGCGCCGGCGGTCCGCCGCGGGCGACAAGATGCGCCGGGTGTCAGCGCCGCAGGAGCCCGACCGCGCCGCTCGCCGCCGCGCCGCCCGGCGGGCGGTGCTGCGCCGGCGCCGCGTCGCGCTGTCGGCGCTCGCGGCCTGCGCCGCGCTCGCGGGCGCGGCGTTCGGCGCGGGCAGCGGCGGCGATCCGCCGCGGAAGGCGCCCGCGCCGGCCGCCGGGCCCGCCGCGGAGCGCCCTGCCCCCGGCGACGGCCGGCGCGCGGCCGACCCCGTCGACCGGCTCTCGCTCGAGCAGCGGGTCGGACGGCTGATCGTGCTGAGCTTCGCCGGCTCCCGCGTCCCGGACTACGTGCGCCGCGCGCTGCGCGAGCGCCGCGCGGCCGGGGTGATCCTGTTCGGCGACAACGTGCGCCGCCCCGGGCAGACGCGGGCGCTCACGCGGACCGTCCGCCGCGCCGGCGGGCGTGGGACGATCGTCTGCGTCGACCAGGAGGGCGGGCCGGTGCGGATCGTGCCCTGGGTCGGGCCCGCGGACAGCCCGCCGGAGCAGGCCGCGTCCGGCCGGGTGGGCGCCTCGGCGCGCGCCGCCGGCGCCGGGCTGCGGGCGGCGGGCGTCAACGTGACGCTCGCGCCGGTCGCCGACGTGACCTCGGTCGCCGCGTCCGCGCTCGCCGGGCGCGCGTTCAGCAGCGACCCCGGCCAGGCGGAGAGCGCCGTGCGCGCCGCGGTCCGCGGCTGGCGCGCCGGCGGCGTCGCGCCGACGCTCAAGCACTTCCCCGGCCTCGGCGGCGCGCGCGTGAACACCGACGAGGGGCCGGCCACCGTCCGCGGCGCGCCGGCGCTGTCGCCCTTCCGCGCCGGCATCGAGGCGGGCGCGCCGCTGGTCATGATCGGCCACGCCGTGCATCCCGCCGTCGACCGCGGCCGGATCGCCTCGCAGTCCGAGGCGATCGTCGAGGGGTTGCTGCGGCGCCGGCTCGGGTTCGGCGGCGTGGCGATCACCGACTCGCTCGAGGCCGCGGCGGTCACCCGCCGCGGGCCGGTCGAGCTCGCGGCCGAGCGCTCGGTCCGCGCCGGCGTCGACCTCGTGCTGCTGACCGGCCCCGGCTCGGCGCTGCGCGTCTACCGCCACCTGCTCGCGCGCGCCCGTGAGTCCAAGGCGCTGCGCGCGCGAGTGCGGGAGGCGGCGGGCCGGGTACTGCGACTCCAGGAGCGGCTATGAATGACGGCTGGGCGGACGCGTTCTTCGACACCTGGCAGCGCGCCTGGGAGTCCGGCGATCCCGAGCAGGTGCTCGTCCACGTCACCGACGACATCGAGTACTGGGATCCGACGCTGCCGGCGCCGCTGCACGGCCGCGCGGCCTACCGCGGCCACGTCGCCGCCTTCTTCGCGGCGTTCACCGAGATCCGCTGGTCGCTGCGCGAGCCGGTGCTGGCCGCCGGCGACCGTGTTGCGGAGCCGTGGCACTGCGAGGCGCGCAACACCGGGCCGCTGTGGATCGGGCTGCCGGCCACGGGGCGGCGGCTGGAGACGACCGGCACCGACCTGTTCACCTTCCGTGACGGGCGGGTGTGCCGCGAGCACTCCTACTACGACGTGACCTCCTCGCTGCGGCAGCTCGGACTGTGGCCCGCCCAGGGCTCGAGCGGGGAGCGGATCGCGCTCGGCGCGGCCGGGATCGGGGTCCAGGCCCGCCGCCGGCTCGGACTTTGAGCGGAACCGCACGAGTGCGAACGCGCCGTCCGTCACAATCTGGGCGTGCCTGACCTCATCCCAGGCGCGGAGTTCGCCGGCTGCCGGATCGAGACGATCGCCGGACGCGGCGGCATGGGCGTCGTCTATCGCGCCACCCAGCTGAGCCTCGCGCGCCCCGTCGCGGTGAAGCTGATCGCCTCCGACCGGGCGGCGGACCCGGCCTTCCGCGAGCGCTTCGAGCGCGAGTCGCGGCTGGCCGCCTCGATCGACCATCCGAACGTCATCCCCGTGCACGCCGCCGGGGAGGAGGACGGCCAGCTCTACCTGGTCATGCGCTACGTGCGCGGCACCGACCTGCAGGCGCTGCTGCGCCGCGAGGGCCGCCTGGACCCGCGCCGCGCGGCGGCGATCGTGGCCCAGGTCGGGCTCGCGCTAGACGCCGCCCACGGCGCCGGGCTCGTGCACCGCGACGTCAAGCCGGCGAACTTCCTGATCACCGGCGGGCCCGGGACCGAGCACGTCTACCTGTCGGACTTCGGGCTCACGCGCGTGGCGGGGTCCGACGCGCGGCTGACCGAGTCCGGCGAGTGGATCGGCAGCGTGGACTTCATGTCGCCCGAGCACCTGCGCGGCGAGCGCACCGACGCGCGCTCGGACGTCTACGCGCTGGGCTGCGTGCTCTACACGGCCCTGACCGGCGGGGTGCCGTTCCCGCGCGGCACCGTGCCGGCGACGCTGCTCGCCCACCTCCACGACGCGCCGCCCCTGCCGTCGGCCACCGAGGGCGTGCCGGCCGCGTTCGACCGCGTGCTGCTGCGGGCGCTGGCCAAGACACCCGCCGACCGCTACCCGTCGGCCGGCGACCTCGGCCGCGCGGCGGTGGCCGCCGCCCACGGAGAGACGATCACCGAGGTCGAGCGCAGCGTCGCCCGCGGCCCGGCCGCGCCGGTCGAGGGCGGGCTGTGGGCCGGCACGCCGGCGCGCGAGACGAACGGCAACGGGCACGCGCCCGCCGCGACCACCCAGCTGCGCCCGGAGACGACCCACCACGCCGGCGCGCCGCCGGCGCCCGAGCCGACGGCCCGGGTCGACGGTCCGCCGCCGCCCGCAGCGCCGCCGGCGTCCGAGCCGGCCGACCGTGAGCGACCGCCGCTCGTGAAGGTCAAGCGCGCCCGCCGGCGCCCCGGCGCGTTCGCCTTCGGCCTGGGCGCGCTCGCCGCGCTGCTGGTGGCCGCGGTCGCCGTGGGCGGCGGCCTCCCCGGCGGCGGGGGTGGCGAGGAGGAGACGGGCCCGGTGTCCGCGGACGAGGTCCGCGACGTCGTGGCCGACTTCGCGGTGGCCTACGGCGGCGAGGACGACCAGGCGATGGCCCGCACGCTCGCCCGCGACGCCCGCCGCGCCGGCGTCGGCGCGGCCGACGTCCAGAGCGGTCGGGCGGCGGTGCTCGAGGCCTACCGCAGCCAGTTCGCCACCAACGCGACGACGAGCTACGACGTCGAGGCCCTCCAGGCCCGCGGCGGCTCGGTCGGCCGTGCCGAAGGGCGCTATCGCGTCGAGCGCGACGACGCCGGTCCGATCGAGGGCCGGATCGTGTTCGGCGTCGTGCGCGAGCGCGGGAAGGCGAAGATCGGCCTGATCGCCGCGACGCCGGACGTCTGAGACCGGGCGGTCGCGGGTCGGCTCCGGGCTCGTAACGGAACCCCCGCACCGAGGGTGGACTGAGGTGCCCTGGCGCCCAACCGGCATTTCCTCAGCATCGGCTGCTTTCTCGCCACGGTGCTGCACTTGTGCCGCTCCTACCGGCATAACCTCAGCACCGAGCGGCGATTCGGCCGGATGCTGAAGAAATGCCGGTGGAACTTGACCCCCTACCAGCGGGGTTCCGTCAGGGCGACGCGACGGCCGAGAGCGAGCCGTGCCCGGCCGGCCTAGCAGCGCTTCTGCACGCTCAGCTTGACCTCGCCGCCCTCCTTGACCTCCTCGCCGGCGGGCGGGTCGCTCTCGCACACGACCCATGGGCCGCCGATCAGCGGCTCGAACAGGCCGCCGGCCTCGTCGACGACCGCCCGCAGGCCGATCCGCCGCAGCTCGCCGGCTGCCAGCTCGGCCTCGGTGCCGGCCAGGTCGGGCACCGTGACGGTGGTGCGCCGGGTGATCCGCACGGCGCTCCAGGCCGACGCCGAGCCACGGGCGCTGGCGGCGACGTCGATCACGTTGGCGCCCTCCTTCAGCGGCACGCTGGCCGCGAACGCGCCGTCCGTGACCCGGACGCGCCGGCCGCGGACGAGCACGCGCGCGCGCGCCGGGGACACCGTGCCGCGGACCTCGACCCCCTCGGCGCGGACGGTCGTGGCGTCGCTCGGGGCGGTCACGGTCAGGCGGACCGGCGCGGGCGGCGGCTCGCGTGGCTCATCGCCTCCGCCGCAGCCGCCGAGCATGAGCGCCGTGCCGGCGACGAAGAGGAAGATGGCGCGCATCGCGCCCTTCAGGATAGGTGGCGCCGGTCCGGCTCCAGCGTGATCTCGATCACCAGCGCCCGGCCGTCCCGCAGCGGGTAGACGACGTCGGCGAACCGCTTGACCCAGCCCTCCCGGCGGGTGATGAGGCGATTGGCCCGCCGCGCCTCGGCGCCCGCCAGCAGCCGCGCGCGGCCGTCCCGGCACCGGTCGGCGCCGACCTCGCCCAGGCGAGCGGCCTGCACCCGACCGACGTGCGCGCGCTGCGCGTGCTCGACGCCGCCGGCGCGCGCCCGCTACCGGTGGGCGAGCTGGGGGCCGGGCTCGGGCTCTCGTCGGCGTCCACGACGGCGCTCGTGGACCGCCTCGAGGCGGCCGGGATGGCGCGGCGCGAGCCTGACCCGCAGGACCGCCGGCGCGTGCTCGTCACGCTCAGCGACTCCGCGAGGCGCTTCGGGGAGCGCCGGCTCGCCCCGCTGGGCGCCGCCCTGGAGCAGGCCGTCGACGCGAGCGACGAGGCGAGCCTCACCGCCGTCACCGCGTTCCTAGGCGTGCTGCTGGCCGGGTGACTCCGCGCCCGGTCGAGACCGCCTGGACGGACGGGCGGTACCGCGCGAGGCCGCGCCGCCTACACTTTCCGGCCTATCCGCCGGAGGATGAGGGGCTCCCCATTCCAGTGAAGCGTCGCGTCAACGAGCAGGCCGTCTCCCTCGCGCACGAATGGCGCCGGCTCAGCCGCGCCGCCTCGATCGTCGCGGTGCTCACCAGCCCGGTGCTCTTCGTCCTGCTGCGCTCGTGGGCGGAGTGGAGCCTGCTGTGGTCGCTGGTCGGGACTTTCTTCGGCGTCGTCATCTTCCGCGGGCTGATCGATGTCCTCGCCCACCGGCTGATCCCGTCGCCCTCCATCTACGGCGCCGAGGACGAGCTCAAGGAGCACGACGTCGTCTCCCGGCGGCGCGTCTGGTACTGGCGCAAGAAGTTCCGCACGGTCGTGTGGCTCTTCAGCTTCGTGGCGATCCTGACCCTGGCCGCGATGATCTACAACGCGTTCTCGGGCGGCGACGCGTCGATCTTCGGCGGGCTGGCCACCATCGGCGACCTGGTCGGCGCCTTCGCGCCGATGATGTTCGCCTACCTGCCGATCATCTTCATCCTCTTCTTCGCCAACTTCCTGATCCTCTTCGGGCCGCTGCTGCTGCTCGGCGTCGGGCAGATCAAGGGCTACGAGCCGGGCGACGCGGACTGGGGCGTCAAGCTCGCCGACGTCCGCGGCCAGGTCGAGGCCAAGGATGAGATCACCCGCGTCGTCTCGCTGTGGCAGTCGGGCGAGGAGTTCGAGAAGGCCGGCGGCAAGCGCGAGCGCGGCGTGCTCTTCCTCGGCGCTCCCGGCACCGGCAAGACGATGCTCTCCAAGGCGATCGCCACGAGCTTCAACTGCCCGTTCGTGACCATCCCCGGCTCCGGCTTCGCCCAGACGTTCATCGGGATGGACGCCGTGCTGGTCCGCTTCCTCGCGCGCAAGGCCAAGAAGCTCGCGGCCAAGTGGGGCGGCCAGTGCATCGTGTTCATCGACGAGATCGACGCCGTCGGCACCCGGCGCCAGTCGCTCGGGACTGGCTTTAGGCCCGGCTGGGGCGCGCCGTCGATCCACGACCTGCTGTTCTTCGGCCCGCAGGGCGCGCTGACCCCGGACGGCGACCTGGTGGTCGAGTCGGCGCAGTGGCGCGACAAGCTCTTCGCGATGCGCTCGGACAAGCCGGCCTCGCCGTACCCGGAGATCCTGCAGCGCGCGGCCGGCGGCTTCGAGAAGTTCATGATGCCCGGCGGCATGGGGATGGGCGGCGGCCTCGCGCTCAACCAGCTGCTGGTGGTCATGGACGGCATCGACGACCCGCCGCTGACCAAGCGCATCCTCACCAACCGCTTCAACACCTTCCTCGACGCGCTCTACTTCGTGCCGCGCCGCATCGGCGGCGCCTCGCTGCGGATGCGCCCGCCGCGCCCGCGCAAGGAGGAGATCTACTTCATCGGCGCCTGCAACGTCCCGATCGAGCAGCTCGACCCGGCGCTGATCCGTCCCGGGCGAATGGGCCGCCACATCTACTTCCGCACCCCGACGTGGGAGGACCGGCGCGACATCTTCGACCTCTACCTGCGCAAGGTGGCCCACGAGGACGAGCTCGACACCCCGAAGCGCCGCGACGAGGTCGCGCGCATCACCAACGGCTACTCGCCGGCGATGATCGACCAGGTCTGCTCGCTGGCGCTGACCTACGCGCACTCCGACGGCCGCGAGCGGTTCGCCTGGAAGGACCTGGTGGAGGCGATGACCACGGTCGAGGCCGGCGTCGCCGTCGGCCAGCCCTACGTCGCCCACGAGGAGCGCTCGATCGCCATCCACGAGGCCGGCCACGCGGTCTGCAGCCACCTCTACAACGAGAACCTGCTCTCCACCCGGCTCTCCATCCGCAAGCGCGGGGACTCCGGCGGCCACCACCAGGCGATGCGCATCGAGGACCGCTTCGTGTCCTGGCGCTCGGAGGAGGTCGCGAACCTCATCCACACGCTCGGGGCGATGGCGGCCGAGTACGTCTTCTACGGCCAGAACACCACCGGCGTCGGCGGCGACGTGCACTCGGTCACCGCGCGCGCGGCGATGATGGTCGGCTACGCGGCGATGGCGCCGCAGCCGATGGACCTCTCCGACCGGATCGAGAACCCCGAGGCGCGCGAGGAGGAGGAGACGCGGGCGATGGACCGCTTCGAGCACCTCGGCTCGCAGATCATGCACCGCTCGGGCGGCGGCGGCCCGTTCGCCTCCGACCCGCTGCAGTCGATCCTCTCCGACCCCGGCAAGCGCAAGCTCGTCGCCGGCCTGCTCGGCCAGGCGTTCGTGGTCGCCTACAACACGATCCAGCACAACAAGGCCGGCACCGAGCAGGTCGCCGACGTGCTGGTCGCCCGCCGCGAGCTGCACGGCGACGAGGTCACCGAGGTGCTCGACGCGGCCGAGCTCTCAAAGCCCGACATCAACCTGCTCGACGAGGCGTCGTGGCCAGTGATCTGATCCCGCCCCCCTCCCCCGCCGGCCGGCCCGACCCGGACGGCCACGGCGACGAGGAGGCCCGCCAGGGCTGGCTGGAGGAGAAGCCCCCGGAGCGCGTGCAGGACGCGGCGTTCGCCGACGCGCCCGTCGACGAGGCCGAGCCCGAGCCGGTCAGGCCGGCCAAGCTGCCGCCGTCGCGCTACCGCTCACGCTTCGGCTTCGTGCTGGGCGCGCTGGTCGGCCTCGGCGCGGCCGCGCTCCTGCTCGGCGGCCTGCTGATCGCCGGCACCGGATCGGACGACGGGCCGGCGAACTGGTCGACGTGGAAGCCCTCGGCCGACGACGGCTACGCCGCCGCCGAGCAGATCGCCTCCCACGTGCAGACGCAGTACCGCGGCGCCGACGGCGGGCAGCTGGTCACCGTCGAGGCGGGCCCGCTGCAGGTGGAGAAGGTGCCGCTGTCGATCGCCGTGCGGTCGGCGTCGACGGGCGGCAACATCCAGGTCATCGACGACAAGACCGTGATGTACACGCTCAACGGCCTCGGCCCGCGGGGCTCGATCAAGGAGGGCAAGCCCTCCGCCCAGCGCCTGTCCCTGCTCAAGCGCGAGGCGCTCGAGCTGGCGCTCTACACCTTCGCCTACGTCGGCGACGTCAAGGGCGTCGTCGCGCTGCTGCCGCCCCCGCCCCCGACGGCTGGGGAGACGACGGCCGCGCCGACGCAGGAGACCCCGCTGCAGGCGCTCTACTTCCGCCCCGGCGACCTCAAGCGCCAGCTCGACCGGCCGCTGACCAGGACGGTGCCCGCGCCCGCGCCGCGTCCCGAGACGCTGCCGGCGACCCAGGCGAGCTCGATCGAGCAGCTGACGCGACCGAACACCTTCTTCGCGACCTTCACCCAGGGCCAGAACGCCAAGGCGTTCCTCGTCCTGGACCGCCCCACCGGCTAGCCATGGCCTACGACGAGCGGCTGGCCGAGCGGATCCGGCAGCAGCTCGGCCTCGACCCGCGGGTCACCGAGAAGCGGATGTTCGGCGGGCTCGCCTTCCTGGTCGGCGGCCACATGGCGGTGGCGGCGGGGGAGGGGTTGCTCGTCCGCGCCGAGCCCGCGGAGGCGGACGCGCTCGTGGCCGAGGGCGCCGCTGAGCCGATGGTCATGAACGGCCGGCCGATGAAGGCGTGGCTGCGGGTCGACGCCGCCGACCTGGGCGAGGACGACGCGCTGGCGCGCTGGGTGGAGATAGGGACGCGCTGCGCGGGCTCCCTCCCGCCCAAGCCGCCGAAGGCCTGAGCACCGCCTGATCGACCCGTTCGCCGCTACCTTGGGGGCGTTCGTGTCGTCCGTCGTCGAGGGGGGAAGTCATGGTGTTGCGCTGGAGCGTCGTGGTCGCGGGGCTGGTGGTGCTGGCGTGGGTCACGGGGGCCCAGGGGGACGGGGGTGAGCGCTCCGCGAGGGTGGCGCAGGCGCCGTTGCCGGGTCGGCTCGTCGACCTCAGTCACTCCTTCGACCGCCAGACCGTCTGCTGGCCGACCGCCAAGCGGTTCAAGCTGACCCAGGTGGCCGAGGGCGAGACCGAAGCCGGCTACTTCTACGCCGCCAACAACTACGAGGGCGCCGAGCACTGCGGCACCCACCTCGACGCGCCGGTCCACTTCAGCCGCGGCGGCAACGCGTCGGACGAGATCCCGCTGCGGCGGCTCACCGGCCGCGGCGTCGTGGTCGACGTGCGCGGGAAGGCCGGCGCCGACCGTGACTACCAGGTGGCCGTCGCGGACTTCGAGGCGTGGGAGCGGCGCTACGGCCGCATCGCCCGCGGCACGATGGTCCTGCTGCGCACCGGCTACGGGCGCTACTGGCCCGACCGCGCGCGCTACATGGGCACCGCCGAGCGCGGCGCGGCCGCCGTCCCGAAGCTGCACTTCCCGGGCCTCAGCCCGGCGGCGGCGCGCTGGCTGGTGTCCGAGCGGCGGATCAAGGCGGTCGGGCTCGATACGCCGAGCATCGACTACGGCCAGTCGACGCTGTTCGAGTCCCACCGCATCCTCGGCGCGGCCCAGACGCCGATCTTCGAGAACGTCGCGAACGTCGAGAAGCTGCCGGCCGAGGGGTTCTCGCTGATCGCGCTGCCGATGAAGATCAAGGGCGGCAGCGGCGGGCCCGTGCGGATCATGGCGGCCGTCGGGAGCTAGTGCCTGTTGGGGGCGCGGCGCGGTGCGTCGCGCCCCCTTCTTTGCCGGCTTCGTGACGGTTGTGTAAGGAAAGGCAGCAGTGAGGGGGTGCGGGTCGGGTTGTGCGCGAGGGTTCGCGCATGACCGGACCGGCGTTTCCTCAGCAATGGCCCGATCGCGGTCTCGGTGCTGGAGAAATGCCGCTGGGAGCGGCATAAGTGCAGCAGCGAGGTCAGGATCAGCGCGGTGCTGGGGAAATGCCGGTGGGTGATGCCCGCCTGCTGGCGGTTGCCGCCGGTCAGTGCGGTGTGATCACGTTCGGCCAGCTCCTCGATGCGGGGTTGTCCCGGCACGCGGTGGCTCAGCGCGTGCGGCAGGGCTGGTTGCGGCGGCTGCACCATCGCGTCTACCTGGTGGGTCTGCGTCCGCCGGCGTGGGCGCGCGAGATGGCCGCAGTGCTCGCGGCCGGCCAAGGCGCGGTCGTGAGTCATCGCTCCGCCACGGGAATGTGGGAGCTGCGCCCGGCTCCGGAGGACATGGTCGACATCACCCTCACCCGCCGCGGGATCCGGTCCATGAGCGGGATCCGCGTCCATACGGCAGTCAAGCTCCCGGCGTCAGACGTCACCACGCGCCATGGCATCCCGGTCACCACGCCGCTGCGCACGCTCCTCGATCTCGCGGCGGTGGCGTCGCTGGGTGAGCTGGAGCGAGCGGTGCAGGAGGCGCAGGTCCGGGGGCTGGTCACGGCCGAGCAACTCCGACGACGCGCCGTCGCGGTGCGGGGCGCACCGGCGCTGCGGGCGGCGCTGGCCCTCGAGCCGGCGCTCACCCGCTCGGAGGCCGAGCGGCGACTGCTGGCGCTGATCCGCGCTGCCGAGCTACCGCGCCCGCAGACCAACGCGCGGATCGGCCCCTACGAGGTCGACGCCGTTTGGAGTCAGGCCCGGGTCGTCGTCGAGGTCGACGGCTACGCCTTTCACGGCACCCGCGCCGCGTTCGAGCGTGACCGGCGAAGGGACGCCGACCTGGCCGCCCGTCGCTTCGCGGTCCTGCGCTTCACCTGGCGCGAGCTCACCCGGCATCCAGAAGCGGTGGTCGCGCGCATCGCCGCGGTGCTTGCGCGCTGATCGTCAGATCGGGCGGTGCCCGAGCCGGGCGAGCTCCTCGTGGTGCGCGCTTACGCGCTGCTTGACCGGGTCCTCGTCCGGGCGGGCGTGCACGAGGCCCCACATCGCGTCGGCGGCCTGCTCGGCGGTCTCCGGCGTGGCCCGGCTGCGCATCTCGTCCACCAGCGCCAGCTCGAGCCGCTCGATCTTCTCCTCGGCGGTGCCCTCCCCGAGCGCGGGGAACGGGACGCCGCGGAGATGCTCGTCCCAGGCGCCCTTGACCATGGCGAAGCGGTTGCGCAGGGCGATGGCGTCAGACATGCGCGGGCGAGTGTTGCAGATGCGCTGAGCGCGCAGGAACCCGGCCTCGAAGGCCGGCGGACCGCGAGTCATATCCTCTCCCCGCGTGAGTCTGTTCCTTCGTCTGCTCGGCTTCCTGAGGCCCTACCGGGTGGGCGTCTGGGCCTCCATGGGGCTCGCCGCGCTGGCGATGGTGGCCACCGTGGCCATCCCCTGGCTCACGGGCGCGGGCATCGACGCGATCACCGAAGAGGACCGCGGCCGGCTGCAGGTCGTGGTGGCCGCGGTGCTCGGCGTCGCGCTCGTGCGGGTCGTGCTGTCGGTGGCGCGGCGCCTGGTCGCGGGCAAGGTCTCGCTGGGCGTCGAGTACGACCTGCGCAACCGCCTCTACGGCCACCTGCAGGCGCTCGAGCTGGGCTTCTTCGACCGCCAGCAGACCGGCCAGCTGATGTCGCGCGTCACCGTCGATCTGCAGTCCGTGCGCTTCTTCCTCGGCTACGGCCTGGTCTTCCTGGTCCAGAGCGGGCTGACGATCATCCTGGCGGCGATCGCGATGTTCTTCCTGGACCCCGGGCTCGCGGCCCTGTCGCTGATCCCGGTGCCGTTCGTGGTGTGGGTCGCCGCCCGCTACGGCCGGCGCTCGCGGCCGGCGCTGCAGGAGGTCCAGCAGCGGATCGCCGAGCTCACCGCCGACGCGGAGGAGAACGTCTCGGGCGTCCGCGTCGTGAAGGCCTTCGCGGCCGAGGACCGCCAGCTGCTGCGCTTCCAGGGCACCGTCGGGCGCGTGTTCGACCAGTCGATCTTCGCCAACCGGCTGCGCAGCTTCTACAACCCGTTCATCGGCTTCCTGCCGAACGTCGGGCTCGCCATCGTCCTGCTGGTCGGCGGCCGCCAGGTCATCAACGGGTCGCTCAGCCTCGGCGACTTCGCCGCCTTCTACACCTACCTGCTGCTGCTGATCGCGCCGATGCGCCAGCTCGGGATCGCGCTCGGCCTGGCGCAGCGGGCGACGGCCTCCGGGGCGCGGATCTTCGAGCTGCTCGACCGCGAGCCCGAGCTCGTCTCGCCGCCGGACGCGCCGCCGCTGCCGGCCGGGCGCGGGCAGGTCGAGCTGCGCGACGTCGCCTTCGCCTACGCGGGCGCCGAGCCCGCGCTGCACGACGTCGACCTCAAGGTCGAGGCGGGCACGACGGTCGCCCTGGTGGGCGCGACCGGCTCGGGCAAGACGACGCTCGTGCAACTGCTGCCGCGGCTCTACGACGTCACGGAGGGCGCCGTCCTGATCGACGGCGCCGACGTGCGCTCGGTCGACCTCAGCTCGCTGCGCAGCGCGATCGCCGTGGTCGACGACGACCCGTTCCTGTTCTCCGCCAGCGTGGCCGAGAACATCGCCTACGCGCGCCCGGACGCCTCGCGCGAGGACGTCGAGCTCGCCGCCCGGCGCGCGCAGGCGGCCGGCTTCATCGCCGAGCTGCCCGACGGCTATGAGACGCGCGTCGGCGAGCGCGGCCTGACGCTCTCGGGCGGCCAGCGCCAGCGGCTCGCGATCGCCCGCGCGCTGCTCGCCGACCCGCGCATCCTCGTGCTCGACGACGCCACCTCCTCGGTGGACGCCTCGACCGAGCAGGAGATCAAGGCCGCGCTGCGCGAGGTGATGGCCGGCCGCACGACGTTCGTGATCGCCCACCGGCTCTCCACGATCGCCCTGGCCGACGACATCGTGGTGCTCGAGGGCGGCACGATCGCCGCGCGCGGCACGCACGCCGAGCTGCTCGAGCGCGGCGGGCTCTACGCGGAGATCGCCGCCAAGGGCCTGCCCGACCAGGTCTTCCTCAACCGCAAGCCGGCCGAGGCGAAGGTCGCGGGCCTGTGAGCGGACGCGGCAACGGCGCCGACCGCGACGGCGCAACCCCGGCGCGAGACGCCGGGCGCGCCGTGCCGGGGCGCAACGGCGGCGATCCGGTCGCGCCGGTGGCCGTCGACCGCTCCGCCAACCAGCGCCGCGTCGCCGAGCTGCGCCGCCGCTGGCGCGCGACGTCGGGCCGCGGGCGCAAGCTGCGCGGGCTGGTCGAGCTGTTGCGGCCCTACCGCACCCGCACGATCCTCATGTTCGTCGCGCTGATCGCCGCCACCGCCGCGACGCTCGCGCCCCCGCCGCTCGCCCAGCTCGCGATCGACGACGGCATCACGCCGGGGGACGAGCGCGTGCTGACGATCGTCGTGATCGCGTTCGTCGTCAGCGCGCTCGTCTACTGGGGCGCGGCCTACGCGCAGACCTACCTCGTCGGCTGGGTCGGCCAGCGCGCCCTGCAGGACCTGCGGGTGCAGATCTTCACCCACCTGCAGACGCTCTCGGTCGGCTTCTACTCGCGCCGCCAGGCGGGCGTGATCATCTCGCGGCTGACCAACGACGTGCAGGCGCTCGACCAGCTGGTCACCGACGGCATCGTGACGGTGTTCGGCTCGACGCTGACGCTCGTGGGCACCGCGGTCATCCTGCTGCTGCTCGACGTCGAGCTGGCGCTGCTGACCTTCCTGGTCTTCCCGGTGCTGGCGCTCGCCTCGGTCGCCTTCCGGATCGTCTCGGCCGACGCCTACCGCGTCACGCGCGAGAAGGTCGCGCTGATCACCGCCTACCTGCAGGAGACGCTCTCGGGCATCCGGCTCGTGCGCAGCTATGCCCAGGAGCCGCGCCACCGCCGCGTCTTCGCCGGCCTCAACGACGACAACCGCGCGGCCAACATGAAGACGGTCTACCTCAACGCCGCCTACTTCCCCGGCGTCGAGCTGCTCTCGGCGCTCGCGACCGGCGGGATCCTGCTCTACGGCGGCTACCAGGCGATCAACGGCGACGTGACGATCGGCGTGCTGGTCGCCTTCGTGGCGGCGCTGAACAACTTCTTCGACCCGATCCAGTCGCTGTCGCAGTTCTACACGACCTATCAGGCGGGGATGGCGGCGCTGGACAAGATCTTCGACCTGCTCGACGAGGAGCCCGACCTGGCCGACCGGCCCGGCGCGGTCGAGCTCGACCGCCTGCGGGGCGAGCTCGAGTTCGACCACGTCTCCTTCGGCTACGGCCGGCCCGGCGACGAGAGCGGCGCGGTCAATTACGCCTTGCAGGACATAACCCTGCACGTCCCGCCCGGCCAGACCGTCGCGCTGGTCGGCTCGACGGGCGCCGGCAAGTCGACCTTCGCCAAGCTCGCCGCCCGCTTCTACGACCCGACGGAGGGGCGTGTCCGGGTCGACGGCCACGACCTGCGCGACGTCGCCGCGCAGTCGCTGCGCTCCCAGATGGGCATCGTCCCCCAGGAGGCGTTCCTGTTCAGCGGCACGGTGGGCGAGAACATCGCCTTCGGGCGCCCGGGCGCCACGCCCGAGGACGTCGAGGCCGCCGCCGGCGCGGTCGGCGCGGACACCTTCATCGCCGGCCTGGAGCGCGGCTACGACACCGAGGTCGGCGAGCGCGGCGCGCAGCTCTCCGCCGGCCAGCGCCAGCTCGTGGCCTTCGCCCGCGCGCTGATCGCCGACCCGCGCATCCTCGTGCTCGACGAGGCGACCTCCAACGTCGACATCCACACCGAGGGCCGCATCGAGGCCGGCCTACGGCGCCTGCTGGCCGGCCGCACGGCGATCGTCATCGCCCACCGGCTCTCGACGATCCGCGGCGCCGGGCGGATCGTGGTCCTCGACCACGGCCGCATCGCCGAGCAGGGCACCCACGACGAGCTGCTGGCCGCCGAGGGCGCCTACTGGCAGCTCTACCGCGACTGGGCGGAGCAGGCGGCGGCGTAGAGCTGCGGGGCAGGGACTCGAACCCCGATAACGGGCTCCAGAGGCCCGCGTCTTGCCATTAGACGACCCCGCACCGGGTCTTCGCCAGTTTAGCGACGGCTGGTGGGGCCCCGACTGCCGCGCCGACGGGTGTGCAACTCGATGGTCACGCCCCTAGGGTTGGTGTAGGACGGCTTCGGACGGAATGACGTAGTTCCGGCCACCCCGGCGCTCATGATCGTCGGACTTCTCAAGGTTCGACGAAAGGGGGCGCCAGCGATGGCCGGTGCCGACAGGATGACGATCGAGGAGGTCGTCAGGAAGGTGTTGCTCGATGAGCATGCCGACGTGATCCGCGAGGCGGTCAAGGCGGTCGCGGCGGAGATGATGGAGCTCGAGGTCTCAGAGCTGGTCGGCGCCGAGCGCGGTGAGCGCCGGCCCCAGGACCGCGCGACGCATCGCAACGGGTATCGGCCGCGGCGCTGGGACACGCGCGCGGGCGAGATCGAGTTGCAGATCCCTAAGGTTCGCCAGGGCAGCTACTTCCCGAGCTTTCTGGAGCCGCGCCGGCGCTCTGAGCAGGCGCTGCTGGCCGTCGTCCAGCAGGCCTATGTGTGTGGCGTTTCGACGCGCCGCGTCGATCAGCTGGTCGAGAGCCTCGGGCTGCGGGTGAGCAAGAGCGAGGTCAGCCGCGTTTGCGGCGCGCTGGATGAGCACGTGGAGGCGTTCCGGACGCGGCCGCTGGAGGGCGCCTACCCCTACCTGTTCCTCGATGCCAAGGTCGAGAAGGTCCGCGACGGTGGCCGGGTGGTCAACAAAGCGCTGGTGATCGCCCATGGCGTGCATGAAACCGGGCGGCGCGAAATCCTCTCAATCGACGTCGGCGAGGCCGAGACCGAGGCGTTCTGGACCGACTTTCTCAGAGGACTCGTCAAGCGCGGCCTGGTCGGCGTGCAGCTGGCGATCAGCGATGCCCATGCCGGCCTGAAGGCCGCGATCGCGAAGGTCCTCGGGTGCGCCTGGCAGCGCTGCACCGTGCACTTCCTCAGAGACTGCCTCGGCCACGCCCGTCGCGATCAGCACGGCTTGCTGGCGGCCTTGATCCGCCCGATCTTCAACGCCGACTCGCACGCACAAGCACGCGATCGGCTCTCCGATGCTGTTGCGCACCTCGACGGCCGCATGGGCAAGATCGCCACGATGCTCGAGGACGCCGAGACCGACATCCTCGCCTTCTACGCGTTCCCGGCCGCGCACTGGCGCAAGCTGCGCTCGACGAACCCGCTCGAGCGTTTCAACAAGGAGATCGGCCGGCGCACCGACGTCGTCGGCATCTTCCCCAACGACTGCGCCCTCGTCCGCCTCGCTGGGATGCTCTGCATCGAGCAAAACGACGAGTGGCTCGTCGGCCGCGGCTACCTCTCAGCCGAATCGATATCTCTCGTCCTGGCGGGACGAGACGATCACACAGACAAGGAGATCAAGGAGGAGGTGCCCGAGCTCCAACCGGCCTGAGCCGCCAACCGCCCCACCGACGAGATGAGCGCCGATCACTTACACCACGTCCAGGGACTTGACTCAACTCGACGCCTGACAAGGTTTATCCGGGCTCACTGACTGAAGCGCGAAAGGAGGGTTGGCATCTTCCCGCTCGGTCCCATGATGCACTCTCAACCATGGTCCAACGCGCCGATCGTTCGAGGAAGCCGTTCCGGGTGATGCGGACCGCTGTGCTGGCCGGCGGGACGGTATTGGCCGCGGCTCTGCTTATCGCGACGCTGTCCGATCTTGCCCGGGCTGCACGCCCAGCCTCAGAGGCCGAGCGCCAGCAGATCCTCGGACCGCGGTTCAGTGCGGAGGACTTCAGCTGCTTCAGCGTGACCGTCTCGACCCAGCCTGCCCCGGAACTGTTTGCGCGTCTCGCGATCCGCGATGATCCTGGGCCGAACTGCCCCGTCGGTGATGGCTTTCAGCTGTTGGCTTTCGACCCGACCAATCCGCAGCGCGGGTGGCTTTCGGTGTTCTCCGCCTCTTATGCCCAAGAACCATGCCGAGAGCTTGAGGACGTCCCACCGTCGGTGGGGACAGACCTCGAAGTCTGCTTCGCTGACGTTCCGAGAGCACAAACGACCGTCACCTGCTGGGGGCGGACCCGGAGGGTGGGCGGGCGCTACGAGACGCCGATCAGGGTCGTGCGACGTCCACGATCATGCTCGACACTGAGCCCATCCGCGTCGTTCGCTGAAGGGGTGAATCTCACCAATCTCCGATGGCGCCGGTGGGGCAGCTCGATCGCGACGGCCCGCGGCCTTTCCCGCGGCTTCAAGTATCAACCCAACTCTCGGCGGCTCCCAAGATACCGCGCGACCGTGCGCGTTTCGCGTCCCGTCGAGTCGGACGGTGTGCGCTGGTACACACGCATCTCGGTCAAGACGCGCTTCGGGACCGCGAGGCGCAGACTGGACTCGCCGGACACGAGCGACTACTCCAGGCTCGACGCCCCCGGCTGAGAACGAGCCAAGCGTCGTATCCACAACCCGCCGCGACGTTCGGAACGCCGCGCTGCTCGTCGCTCAGCACCGAGGTCAGGTCCGAGCAGATGCCGACTCCGAGCTGCTGAGCAACCACCTGGGGGGCGCGTGCTCTACCGGCCGCGAACAGATCTCCTGCCGCTGACCGAGAGTTCGTTCACCCGCTACGCCGGCCGCCGCCGAGGTCCCCTCGGCCCGACCGGCCGAGATCCGCTGCGAGCGCATCGCGACGGTCGTGGCCGCCAGCAGCCTGCCGGTCGCCGCGCAGAAACGCAGCGGATGCTCGCAATCTCGTCGCCGCCGCTCGGCCGCTTCAGCAGCAGGTGAGCCGCGGGACGAAGTAGAAGCGCAGCCGGGCGGTCCCGGCTGAGCCCTCGAACTTGGCGATGCGGCCGGTGTCGTACAAGCGCCAGAACTTGTAGCTGCGACCGCGCTTGGCAGAGTGGCCCCACACGGTGGCGGGGCGGCCGCCGCGCAGGTAGTTGCGGGTGGTGGAGCGGGCGAGGCCGCAGGTTGTGGTCCGCTCGTCGGCGTGCACGGTGTAGCTGCCCACCGTGCCGCAGTGGGTGTCGGCGCCCGCGACGGCGGGCGCCGCCCCGGCCACGGCCGCGGTCGCGACGACAGCGGCGAGGATCTTGGTCGGCAGGGTCATGCGGGTTGTCTCGGCGGTCTCCGGCCGGCGCTTGAGGATCTGTGACGGACGTCACGGTGTCCAGGCGGGCGCAGGTCGACGTCAAGCGGCGGCGGCTCGCGATAGCGTCCCGCCGCCGTGAGCGGCCATCTGACCCCTCCTGCGCCAGAGACCGTGCTGGTCGCCTACGACGGCTCGGCGGCCGCCCGCGCCGCCGCCGGCGAGGCCGGCCGCCTCTTTCCCGGCCGCTCGGCGCTCGTCGTGACAGTCTGGGCGTCGCTGCGCCACCGGGCCGACCTCGCGCGCGCCGCCCTGCCGCAGGAGGTGATCACGGACGCGGTGGACAAGCTCGACGGGGCCGCCGAGCGCGAGGCGGGCGAGCTGGCCGGCAAGGGCGCCGATCACGCGCGGGCCGGCGGCCTCGCGGCCGAGGCGCTGGCCCTCCCCGCCGATCCGACCGTGGCGGGCACGCTCGTCCGGCTCGCCCACGACCGCGACGTGCTCGCCGTCGTGGTCGGCTCCCGCGGCCGCTCGGAGCTTCCCTCCATGCTGCTGGGAAGCGTCTCGCGGGACGTGGTCCACCGCTGCCGGCGCCCCGTGGTCGTCGTCCACGAGGACCGGCCCGCAGAGACGGCCGGCTGACCGCCTAGCCCGAGGCGCGCGCGAGCAGCCGCGCCTCCACCGCGAGCGGGAGGCCGGCGCGCAGCGGCTCCCCCGCGCGCTCGCGCTCCCACCACGCCAGGGTGTCGCGGGCGGTCTCGAGCGCCGGCCGGAAGCGCAGGCCGGCGGCGACGGCTCGGCGGCTGTCGATCGCCGCCTGGGGGATCTGCGGCTCCGGGCACCAGAGTGGGCGCGCCTCCTCTTCCACTTCTGCGAGCGCCGCGGCGAGCCTGTCCTCATCGACCCAGACAAGCTCGAGCGGCGCGGACCGCGCTCCGGCCGCCTCCCGGGCGGCCCGCAGGCGTCGAGCACCGCGCCAAGTGGCTCGGAACGGCCGGGCCCCACCGCGTTGAAGGTGCCCGCGACCCGCTCGGCGAGGAGCCGGATGATCCACGCTGCGAGGTCACGGGCGTCGGTGTACTGCACCGGTCGCCCCGAGTCGCCCGGGGCGATCAGCTGTCCGCGGCCGCCACGCAGGGCGCCTGCCATGCGGACCGGCCAGCAGGTGAAGCGGTCCGTCGGATCGCGCGGGCCGACCATGATCCCCGGGCGCACGATCAGCGCCGCGCCGCGGGTGAAGCCCTCACGCACGGCCGCCTCGCCGGCGAGCTTGGCCTCCGAACGGGCCTGTAGCGGGTCCTCGGGCCGCTCGCCGGGACGCCGCACCGGCGCGCGCTCGTCCGGGACCGCCGGGCCGGCGGGGTCATAGACGCTCATGCCCGACACGAAGCCGTAGGCGCCGGCGCGGCCGTCGAGCAACCGCGCGGTGCGAGCGATCGCCGCCGGGTCGCTGAAGGTGTCGAGCACCGCGTCCCACCGGCGCGAGCCCGCGAGCGCCGACAGGTCGCCCTGCCGGTCGCCCGCGAGCGCCTCGGCGCCGCCGAGCGGCGCATCGCCCGAGCGCGAGAGGACGGTCACCGCGTGGCCGGCAGCCAACGCCTCGGCGACGACGTGGTAGCCGAGGAAGCCGCCGCCACCGAGCACGAGCAGGTCCATGCCGTGTGCCCTGCCCGGATCCACCCGGGCAGGCAACCGTGCTCGGCGCGCGAGGGCTCGCGTAGAAGGAGGGGAGCCGGTCGCCCTGGCTCGGGATCGGAGAACCGCGCCGCCGATCCCGCGCTACATTGCGGAGCGGTGAGGAGCCGCCGGCAGGCGCGGCGCCCTGCGCATCACCCGACCGGAAGGAACCGTCGCCATGGCCGGAACCGGCTTCGGCTCGATCTCGCTTCTCCAGGCCGACCCGGATCTCGCCCGGGGGCTCGACGCGCGCCGCGCGCGCGAGGCCGCCGAGCGCCTGCAGGCGCCCTGCCTCGAGCTGCCGCGCGGGGTGTGGCGGCCCGAGCTCTTCTCCGCCGGCGAGAGCCCGCCGATCGGCCTGCTGGTGGCCGACGGGGTGCTGGTCCGCGAGGCGACGGCCGGCGACCACCACTCCGCCGAGCTGCTGGGCCCAGGCGACCTGCTGCGGGCGTGGGAGGACGAGGAGGCCGAGCTGCTGCTGCCGCGCGTGGTCGAGTGGACGGCGCTCAGCCCGGTCCGCCTCGCGGTGATCGATCGGGCGCTCGCGCTGCGGGCAGGCGCGTGGCCGGAGGTGCTCGCCGCGCTCGTGGATCGCTCGCTGCGGCGGGCCGAGCGCCTGGCGGTGATGGCGGCCATCGCCCACCTCACGCGCGTGGACGAGCGGCTGCTCGCGCTGCTGTGGGTGCTCGCCGAGCGCTGGGGGCGCGTCGTGCCGGGCGGCGTGCTCGTCTCCCTGCGCCTACCGCACCGCACGCTCGCCGGCATGGTCGGCGCGCGGCGCCCGTCGGTCACCACCGCGCTCGGGCAGCTGATGGCGCGCGGAGAGATCCAGCGCCGCTCGGACGGCGCGTGGGTGCTGTGCGGCGAGCCGCCGGAGTGGCCGGCGCAGGCGCCCGCCGCCACGCGCGCGCTCTCGCTCGGCTCCTAGCGCTCGCTCAGCGCTCGACGGCGGGCGCGGCGGCGACGAAGCGGGCGGTGATGTCCTCCTCGAGGCCGGGATCGAGCACGACCAGGACCTCGTCGCCCGCCTCGACCACGGTCTCGGCGGTCGGCACGAAGCCCGCGCCGCCGCGCAGCACCGAGATCACGAGCGAGCCCTCGGGCAGCCCCATGTCGGCGACCCGGCGGCCGGCGGCCGGCGCGTCGTCGGCGACGACCAGCTCGATGATCTCCAGGCGCTCCTCCGGCAGGTCGAGCAGGTGCACCAGCCCGTAGCGCGGCACCTCGTGCTCGATCAGGCGCAGGATCAGGTCGGTCGCCGAGACCGCCGGCTGGATGCCCAGCAGCTTGAAGTGCTCGAGGTTGCGGGGGTTGTTGACGCGGGCGATGATCCGCTCGCACAGGTACTTCTCCTTGGCCACCTGGCAGATGAGGAGGTTGTCCTCGTCGTCGCCGGTGACCGCCACGACCAGGTCCGCGCGCTGGATGCCGGCCCGCTCGAGCACCCACAGCTCGGTCGCGTCGCCGTACTGCACGGCGTGCTCGAGCTCCTGCTCGACGGTCAGGTAGCGGCGGCGGTCCTGCTCGACGACCGTGACCTCGTCGCCGCGCTCGATCAGCTCGCGGGCGAGGTTCCAGCCCACCTTGCCGGCGCCCGCGACGATGACGTAGAGGCCCTCCACGGCGCTAGCCGGCCGTCGTGGTCGCGGTCAGCGCGGCCTGCTGGAGCTGCTCGATCGCGATCTGCGTCGGGCAGATGGTGTGCACGCCCTGCTCGGCGTACCAGGCCGCGCGCCGCGGGTCGAGCACGCGGGCGATGACGCGCGGGACCTCGTAGCGGCGCTGGGCGATCTGGGAGACCACCAGGTTGGTGTTGTCGCCGTTGGTGGAGGCGATGAAGACCTCGGCCTCGGCGATGCCCGCCTCCTCCAGCGCGTCGAGCTCGAGCGCGGTGCCGATCGTGAAGCGCCCGCCGGCCTCCTCCCAGGAGCGGCCCAGCTCGATGTCCAGGCGCTCGTGGGAGAGCGGGTCCTCGTCGAGCACGGAGACGGTGTGCCCCTCGCGCAGGGCGGTGGTGGCGACGGAGGAGCCGACCCGGCCGGCGCCGACGACGAGTACGAACACGAAGCTGACTCTAGCGCCCGTCCTGGCCGGGAGTGCCGTCGGCCAGCGGCGCAGTCGGGTCCTCGGCGGGCGGCGGCGCGAAGCGCTCGGTGGCCTGCGAGCGCGGCGCCACCTCGGGCATGCGGTCGGCGGGCGGCGCCGTGAGGATCACGCGGCACGGCGCGCGGTTGACGACGTAGCGCGTCGTCTCCCCGACGAAGGTGTCCTTGAGCCCTTGACGGCCGCCGAGCAGCGGGCCGCCGCGCATCCGCGTCGGCTCCTCGGCCGCCAGCACGATGGCCTCGACGCCGCGCCGCCTGGCCTCGTGGACGATCGCCTCGCCCGCCCGCCGCGCGCGCACGGTGGCGGTCGCGACGCGCACGTTCTCGTACTCCTCCCCCACCGCCTTGGCGCGGCTGAGGGCCGCCCGAGCGCGCTTGAGCTCGCTGTCGGGCACACGGCCGTCGATCGGCAACGCCATCGGGACCTCGAAGACCCACAGCGCCTCGATCATCGCGCCGTCCTCGCCGTACTCCTCGTGCTCGTCACCCGCCAGGCGACCGGCGGTCTGCATGATGTCGTCGTCGAGCGGGGTGCCGAGCACCGGCACGAGGATCGAGCCGTACTCGGCCTCCGCGCGCTCGCGGCGGAGCGCGTACTCGGGTACCTGGACGCGCTTGAAGACCGGCTTGCCGTCCGAGCGGCGGTAGAGGACGTAGACGGCGACGCCCACCACCAGCCACGGCACGCCGAAGGTCAGCGCGCCGTCGTGGAGCGCCAGCACGAGCCCGATGCTCGCGGCCGAGATCACCGCGCCGAGCGCCGCGGGCAACGGCAGCTCGGCGCGGCCCAGCCGCAGGTTGAAGGGCATCTTGTACGGCCGGTCGCGGGCCGGCTCGCGCCAGCGCAGCACGCAGACGCCGAGCGTCACGAGCGTGAAGGCGATGGTCGCGCCGAGCGCGTAGATGCCGGCCAGGAACTCGAGGTCGGCCGGGTAGACGAGCGCGATGGCCAGCACCGTGCCGACGGCGATGACGACGTAGGGCGTCGAGTACTTCGGGTGCAGGCGGCCGACCGCGGCGGGGATCTGGCGGTTGAGCGCCAGCGAGTAGCCCAGCCGCGAGAGCCCGAGCATGGCGGCGTTGCAGCCGATCAGCATGATCCCCACCGCCGAGACGGCGATGATGTAGCGCAGCGGCTCGCGCAGCCAGTCCTGCTCGAAGGCGGCGGCGATGCCGAGCATCGGCGCATCGGTCGAGACCCCCGGCCGCAGCCCGCCGTTCGCGGGCAGCGTGCTGGCGGCCAGCAGCCCGATGCCGACGTAGGGGATGATCGTCGACGGCGCCCGCACCGCGATCAGCCGCTTGAGGCCCTTGCGGCCGACCGCCACCTGACCGGCCAGCCCGGACGAGGCGTCCAGCCCGGTGAAGGCCACGATCGCCAGCGTGAAGGCGAACAGCAGGCCGTCCAGCTGCGGCTCACCCGCGATGCTGGCCGGGTCGGTGAGCACCTCGGGCTCGAAGACCAGCGCGAGGCCGAGCGCCACGACGCACAGCTGCAGCAGCAGGTCGGCGAGCACGAACATCGCCGCCCGCTCCAGCCGCCGCGGCCCGAAGCCGCGGAGGTTGAGCATCGCCACGGCGACGATGATCGCGACGGCGAACGGGAACTCCGTGGCGCCCTCGCCCAGCGGCGCCCAGAACGCCGCGGCGTAGTCCGTCGCCACGAACGCCGTGATGGCGATCAGCAGCAGGTAGTCGAGCAGGATCGCCCAGCCCGCCACGAAGCTCCACAGCTCGTTGAAGGCGAAGCGGGCGATCACCGTCGCGCCGCCGCGCTCCTGGTGCAGCGAGGCGCCCTCGACGTAGGACATCATCAGCAGCACGAAGAAGCCGGCCGCCGCGACGAAGACGACCCACGTGAGCCCCAGCCCGTTGGCGGCCACCAGCCCGGCGATGAAGTAGATCGAGGCGGCGACGAAGCCCTGGACGATCCCGAACAGCGCCGGCGAGCCCAGCCCGCGGCGGAAGCCGGCGGGCGCCTCGCGGCGCACCGTCCACAGGACCCGGCGGGCGCCCTCGCCCTTCTCGGTCGCGCTCATCGCTTGCGCTCCCCCCACAGCCGAAGCCCGCCCGCGAGCATGAACAGGATCCCGAAGATCACCCCCGTGGCGAGCGGCCCACCGCCGGCGACCAGCGCGCTGACGAGCATCGCCGCGCCGAGCAGGATCATCAGCCCCGAGAGCACGCGGGTGGCGACCGTCACGAGGGCACCCGCACGTGCTCGGGGAACTTCGGCCGGTGGGCGGGCGCGGCCGAGGACTCGATGATGACCCGGCACGGGCGCTCGGCCAGCACCGTCTCGAGCGTCTTGCCGAACAGCGAGGCGCCATCGATGCGGCGCGGCAGCCCGACCACCACGGCGGCCGCGCGCATGTCGACCGCCTCCTCGATGATGCGCCGGCCCGACTGCCCGGCGCGGACCTTCTCCCAGTGCCCGGTCACGCGCCGGCCGCCCTCCACGCGGGCCTGCTCGATGATGCTCTGGGCGTCGTTCTCGGCGTCCTCGAGCGGCGCGGTGATCGGCAGCGAGTTGGGGACGGTGATCGTCACCAGCACGTGGATGCCGCGCTGGCGCCGGGCCGCCAGCCGCCCGGCGGTGGCCAGCAGCTGGGGGTCGAAGCCGGACTCCGCGTCGACGTGCACGAGCACCGAGTCGTACTCGGCCTCGTGGTCGACGACCGGCTGCGGGATCGCGACCTTGTGCGTCGAGGTCAGGTCCAGGCCCTGCTGACGGCGGTAGAGCACGAAGATCGCGATCCCGAGCGCCAGCCAGACGGTGCCGACGATCCCGACCTCCGGGTTGAGGAAGGTGACCACCACGAAGGCGGCGCCCGTGCCCAGGCCGCCCACCACCGCGAAGAGCGGCAGGTCGTAGCCGCGGATGCGCAGGTTGCCCGGTCCGCGGTAGGGCCGGTCGAAGTCGGCCTGCGTCGCCCGCAGGCGGATCACCGAGACGTGGGCGATGGTGAAGGAGAGCATCGCGCCGAACGCGTACAGGTTGCCCAGGAAGGCGGCCTGGCCCGGCAGGGTGATCAGGATGGCGATGAAGCCGAAGAGCAGGATGCCGATCCACGGCGTCCTGAAGCGCGGGTGCAGCCGCCGCAGGCGGTCGGGCAGCTGGCGGTGGATGCCCATCGAGTAGACCAGCCGCGAGACGCCGATGATGCCCGCGTTGGTGGCGATGAAGAGGATCGTGGCGGCGAGGATGCCGACGTAGAGCTCGCCCGGTGCCTGCAGCGGCCCGAGGTCGATCTCCTTGACCACGCCGAGGATCGGGTCGCCCGCGAAGCCGCCCTCCTCCTCGGTCAGGCCGAGCAGCGTCTGGTACTCGCCGGTCTCCGGGTTGCGGCGGACGGGCAGCGCCGAGAGCGCGACGGCGGGCAGGGTGAAGTAGATCGCGAACACCGCGAGGCGCACGCGAGCGATCGCGGCCGGGATCGTCTTGGCCTCGTCCTTGGCCTCCTCGGCCATGTTGGAGATCGTCTCGATCCCCGTGTAGGCGATCATGCCGATGGGGATCGCGAGGATGAACTGCGTCCACGTCGGCGCCTGGCCCAGGATCACGTTCTCGGCCAGGACCTCGGGCGAGAAGACCAGGATCGCCCCGACCAGCACCAGCAGCAGCTGGGTGAGGAAGTCCATCACCGCCAGGAAGATGTTCAGCCCGGCCGACTCCTTGGCCCCCAGCACGTTGATCGCCGAGAGCAGGACGATCACCCCCGCCCCGAAGATGATGTCCCCGGGCGAGGTGCGCAGCGGCTCCCAGAACAGCCCGCCCAGGTAGTGGGGCACGAAGAACGCCGAGATCGAGACGGTCACGACGTAGTTGAGCATCTGGCCCCACGCGGCGAAGAAGGAGGCGAACTCGTTGAAGGCGCGCCGCGCGAAGCTCGAGGAGCCGCCGGCCTCCGGGTACATCGCGGTGGCCTCGGCGTAGGTCGCGGCGGTGCAGTAGAAGAAGAAGCCGGTGATGACGAAGACGATCGGCGTCAGGCCGAGCGCGAAGGACGCCACCAGCCCCAGCGCGTAGTAGATCGACGACCCGACGTTCCCGTAGGCGGTGGAGAAGAGGGCGTTGACCCCGAGCACCCGCTCGAGGCCTTCCAGTCGGCGGCGTGCCATGGGACAGCGCGATTGTAGGCCTCCGATCAGCCCGCCTTGCAGGGGCTATGAGCGATCGTGCTGGCGCCCGGGCGGGCGCCGCGGGAGGATCCCCGGCATGGACCTCTCCCCCTCCGCCGCGCTGATCGTCGTCGACCTCCAGCGAGGCTTCGACGACGCCGCCCACTGGGGCGCGCGCAACAACCCGGACTCCGAGCGCAACGTGCTCGCGCTGGTCGAGGCGTGGCGCGAGTCCGATCGCCCGCTGGTCTTCGTCCGCCACGACTCCGAGGAGCCGGGCTCGCCGCTGCGGCCGGGCACGCCGGGCAACGCGCTGCGCCCGGAGCTTGACGGGATCGAGCCCGACCTGCTGGTCGCAAAGGCGGTCAACGCGTCGTTCTTCGGCGAGCCGGAGCTCGCCGGCTGGCTGCGCGAGCGCGGCATCGAGACGATCGTCGTGTGCGGGATCTCGACGAACCACTGCGTCGAGACCACCGCGCGCGTCGGGGGCAACCTCGGCTTCGACGTGCTCTTCGTCCTGGACGCGACGCACACCTTCGACCGCGAGGGCCCCGACGGCGTGGTGGTCAGCGCCGACGAGCTGGCGCGCGCGACGGCGGCGAGCCTGCACGGCGAGTTCGCGACCGTCGTGAACACCGCCGACCTGGTGGGAGCCGGCGTCAGCGGGTAATCCGGTCGCGGTGACCCCGCGCCGTGCCGTCCTCGCCCTCGACCTGGGCTCCTCCTCGGTCCGCGCCGGGTTCGTGGCGACCGACGGCGAGGTGCTCGCGGCCGCCGCCAAGCGCCCGTACGAGCTCGAGACCGGCGAGGACGGTCGCAGCCAGGCCCATCCCGAGGCGCTGCTCGAGCTGGTGGCGGAGGCGATCGACGAGGCGCTCGCCGAGCTGGGCGGCGACGCCGAGCCGATCGCCGTGGCCTCGAGCTGCTTCATGCACTCCGTCTGCGGCGTGGACGCGGACGGACGGCCGACGACGCCGGTGCTCATGTGGGCCGACCGGCGCGCCGCGCCCGACGCGCGCGCGTTGCGCGACGAGCTCGACGAGCGCGCGGTGCACCGCCGAACGGGTTGCGTGCTGCACACCAGCTACGTGCCGGCGAAGCTGCGCTGGCTGCGCCGGACGGCGCCCGACGCGGTGGAGCGCACCGCGAACTGGCTGTCCGCCGGCGAGTACGTGCTGCTGGCGTGCTGCGGCGAGGCGCGCGTGAGCCCGTCGATGGCGTCGGCCACCGGGCTGCTCGACGTGGCCGAAGTCGCGTGGGACGAGGAGGTGCTGGCCGCGGTCGACCTGGACGCCGGCGCGTTGCCGGAGATCTCCGAGGCGCCGCTGGACGGGCTGCGCGGCCGCTGGGCGGAGCGGTGGCCGGCGCTGGCGGGGCTGCCCTGGTTTCCGTCCGTCGGCGACGGCGCCTGCTCGAACCTCGGCTGCGGCGCGGCGACCAAGGAGCGCGCCGCGCTGATGGTCGGCACGAGCGGCGCGCTGCGGGTCGCCTGGCGCGGTGACGCGGTGGAGGTGCCGGAGGGGCTGTGGTGCTATCGGGCCGGCGGCGGGCGGCTGCTGATGGGCGGCGCGCTCTCCAACGGCGGCAACGTCGTCGCCTGGCTGCGCGAGACGCTGCGCCTGCCCGAGGACCCGGCCGAGGTCGAGCGGGCGATCGCCGCGATGGCGCCGCTGGCCTCCGGGCTGACCGTCCTGCCGCTGCTGGCCGGCGAGCGCGGCCCGACCTACGCCGACGACGCCCACGGAGCGATCGCAGGGCTCGCGCTGGCGACCGGCCCGCTGGAGATCTTCCGCGCCGCGCTGGAGGGCGTCGCGCTGCGCTTCGCGCTGATCGAGGACATCCTCGACGACGCGCTGCCGGGCGTCGAGGAGGTGCTGGCCACGGGCGGCGGCCTCGGCCACTCCCCCGGCTGGCGGCAGATCATGGCCGACGCGCTCGACCGGCCGGTGACCGAGTCGCTGGTGGAGGAGGCCTCCACGCGCGGGGCGGCGCTGCTGGCGCTCGAGGCGCTCGGCGAGCTCGACTCGCTCGAGGCCCTGCCCGCGCCGACGGGCGAGACGCTCGCCCCGGACCCCGATCGCGCGGCCGCCTACCGCGAGGCGCGCGAGCGCCAGCGAGCGCTGTTCGACGCCACCGTCGGCTCAGGTGCTCCGCACAGGTAGGAGCGGGCGCATGAACGAGCGCTCGTAGCGCCGCACACAGCCCGACTCGTCGCGGATCCGGTCCGCCTCGACGAACTCCGGATCGACGCCGAACCGCTCGCGGTAGCGCTCGTAGTCGGCCAGGCTCGGGAAGCTGAAGAGCGCGTAGGCGATGTCGCTGGCGCCCTCCGCCGGCAGGAAGTAGCCGTGATGGGTACCGCCATGGCGCTCGACGAGCCCCATCCAGCGCTGCGCGAAGCGTTCGAGGGCCGCGGTCTGGGCGGGATCGATCTCGTAGCGGACGTGGCAGGTGATCATTGCCGGAGTATCGCGGTACGGGCCTGATCGAGCGCGTCCCTGACACCGCCGACCGACGCGCCGTCCGCGTCCGGCTCACCGAGTCGGGCGAGCAACTCGCCGAGCGGGCGCTGCAACGGGTCCTGGCGGCCGAACGAGGCGTTCCTCGCGCCGCTCGACGACGAGCGAGACGCCGCCGCGGCTCTGCTCAAGCGCATGCTCATGCCTTGCGAGCAAGGAGACCAGGCGCCCCGGCGCAGACGATCTGCACTTGAGCGCGGATAATTCGGCCAGTGATCATCTCCGCCTGGCGGCCGGCGCCGTCCGGCCCGATCCGCCGCGCTCGGCCTCGTCGATCACGCAATCAGGCTGGCGGCGTCAGCGCTGAGCGCTGGCTGATAGGCCATACGCCGATGACGCGACTCGCGGACCGTCGCAGACCGGATCGCCGTCCCGGCCTTGGTCCGGCTCCCCAGCGCGGCTCATTAGAGTGCCGGGTCCTTTACCTCCAGAGGAGCCCACCGATGCAGCGCATCAACCGCGAGGCGGCGACCCTGACGGAGTTCGGCGCGCACCTCGAGCCGGCCCTGACCGTCGAACTGGGGGAGTCGTTCGTCATCGAGACGCGCGACAACTTCTTCGAGACGGTCAGCAAGCCGGGCGACATCCCCCGTACCGACCGCGAGCCGATCGCCGCGCTGCAGGTCTTCCGCGCCAACCCCGTCGCCGGCCCCGTGTTCGTCAACGGCGTCGGGCCGGGCGACACGCTCGTCGTCGAGCTCGAGGACATCGCCATCCGCGACTGGGGCTGGACCGGGATCCTCGAGGGCTTCGGCCCGATGGCGGGCCGGACGGGCTGGGAGGAGCTCAACGGGCCCTTCGGGACCATCATCCGGCACGAGCCCGGGCCGTCCGGCACGCTGGCCGATGGCACGGCGGTGATGGACGTCGGCCGCGAGGTTCGCTGGCCGCTCGCGCCGTTCATCGGGACAATCGTCACCGCGCCGGAGCGCGGCGTCGAGAACTCGGTGACCAGCCAAGGCGAGTGGGGCGGCAATCTCGACGTCCGCGACGTCGCGGCCGGCAACCGCATCCTGCTCAACGCCTCCCACGACGGCGGGCTGCTCTTCCTCGGCGACGTCCACGGGTCCCAGGGGGACTCCGAGCTCAGCGGCATCGCCGACGAGACGGCCGCCGACGTCACGCTGCGCTGCGACGTCATCTCCGACTACCAGGTGCCGGGCGTCGGGCGCATCGAGAAGCCCGGCTCGCTCGTCCAGCTCGACTGCGCCCGCCGCGCCGGCTCCCCCGAGGCGGCGCTGCAGAGCTGCTTCACCAACCTCATGACCTGGCTCGTCGAAGAGCACGGCATGGACAAGCGCGAGGCCTACCTGCACATGACAGCCAACTCCGAGGTGCGCATCAACGTCTACCAGTTCACGCTCGGGCTGTTCACGTGCGGCGTGGAGTTCCCGCGCCACCACCTCTGAGGACCGGCTCAGCCGGCCGCGCCGTCGCTGAAAACGTCGCGCTCAGCGTGCGGCCGCGGGCGCCGTGATGGGCGCGACCGTGCTCAACGAGCCGGTCTGGGTCGGCGCGTTTGTCGGAGCGGCCCTGGTGATCGGCGCGGTCGCGCTCGAACTGCGCGGGCGATGAGACGCGAGAGGTCGAGCACGCGCTCGAGGTCGAGGCCCGGAATTCCCGGTACGACGCCTGAGTACGGGAGCAGCCCGGCCCCGGGGCTACAGTGGCGCGGTGTTCGACCACGTCACCCTGCGCACGAGCGACCGCGAGGCCTCGGCCGCGTTCTACACGACGGTCCTGGCGACGCTCAGCGACGTACCGCCGAGCCTCGGTGAGACCTTCGTCGAGTGGGAGGACTTCTCGCTCGCGGCGGCCGGCGAGCGCCCGGTGACCCGCGGGCTGCACGTCGGCTTCGCCGCGCCGTCGCGCGCGCACGTCGACGCGTTCTGGCAGGCCGGCGTCGACGCCGGCTACGCCGACGACGGCGCGCCGGGGCCACGGCCGCAGTACCGCGAGGACTACTACGGCGGCTTCCTGCGCGACCCGGACGGCAACAGCGCCGAGGCGGTCCATCACGGCGCGCTGCGCGGCGACGGGGTGATCGACCACGTGTGGATCCGGGTCGCCGACGTCGCCGCGTCCAGGCGCTTCTACGCCGCCGTCGCGCCGCACGCCGGCTTCGCGCTGCGCACCGACCGGCCGGACTTCGCGCACTTCCGGGGCACGAGCGGCTCGTTCTCCCTCGTGGCCGGCTCGCCGCGGACCGAGCACGTCCACCTCGCCTTTCCGGCGACACGCCAGGTCGTGGACGCGTTCCACGCGGAGCTGACCGCCGCCGGCTACCGCGACGACGGCGCGCCGGGCGAGCGCCCGCAGTACCACCGCGGCTACTACGGCGCCTTCGTCCTGGACCCCGACGGCAACAGCGTCGAGCTCGTCCGGCACGACCGGCCCGCCGCCTGAGCGCGGCGGGCCGTCGTCGCCGGAACGCTCAGGCGACCAGCGGGATGATCAGGATCGCCACGATGTTGGCGACCTTGATCATGGGGTTGATGGCGGGCCCGGCGGTGTCCTTGAACGGGTCGCCGACGGTGTCGCCGGTGATCGAGGCCGCGTGGGCGTCGGAGCCCTTGCCGCCGTAAGCGCCGTCCTCGATCAGCTTCTTGGCGTTGTCCCACGCGCCGCCGCCGGCGGTCATCAGGACGGCCAGGAACAGGCCGACGACGATCACGCCGATCAGCAGGCCGCCGAGCGCCTTGGCCGAGAGCACGCCGACGACCACCGTGACGACGATCGGGATCAGCGACGGGAGGATCATCTCGCGCTGGGCCGCCTTGGTCACGAGGTCCACGCAGCGGGCGTAGTCGGGCTTGTCGGTGCCCTCCATGATGCCCGGCTTCTCGCGGAACTGGCGGCGCACCTCCTCGACCACCGCGCCGCCGGCGCGGCCGACGGCCTCCATCGAGAGCGCCGCGAACAGGCACACCATCATGCCGCCCAGCAGCAGGCCGATCAGCACGTAGGGATCGTTGATGAGGAACGCGATCGGCTCCCGGCCGTCGGCGGCGAGCTCCTCGTTGAGCTCGATCTGGAAGGCGGCGAAGAGCACCAGCGCGGCGAGCGCGGCCGAGCCGATCGCGTAGCCCTTCGTCACCGCCTTGGTCGTGTTGCCGACCGCGTCGAGCGGGTCGGTGACGTTGCGCACGTCCTCGGGCATCTCCGCCATCTCGGCGATGCCGCCGGCGTTGTCGGTGATCGGCCCGAAGGCGTCGAGGGCGACGATCACGCCGCACAGCGAGAGCTGCGCCATGACGGCGACGCCGATCCCGTAGATCCCGGCCAGCTCGTAGGCGCCGAGGATGCCGAACACGATCACGAGCGCGGGTAGCGCCGTGGCCTGCAGGCCCTTGGCGAGGCCCTGGATGATGTTGGTCGCGTGACCGGTCACCGACGCCGCCGCGGTGCTCTTGACGGGAGCGAAGCGCGTCGAGGTGTAGTAGTCGGTGATCACGAACAGCAGCGCCGTGACCGCGAGGCCGATCAGCGAGCAGAGGTAGAAGTCGAGCACGCCGGGCGCCGCGCCCGAGGCGGGGTTGGCGTAGACGAGGTCGTCCATCATGGCCGCGGTGACGGGGTAGAAGAGCACCGCGGCGAAGATCCCCGCGACGATCATGCCCTGATAGAGCGCGCGCTCGACGTTGCCGGCGGCCGACTTCACCGCGAAGGTGCCGAGGATCGAGCCGATGATCGACACGCCGCCGAGCACCAGCGGGAAGAGCACGACGGCCGTCGAGTTCGCCTCGCCGAAGGTCAGGACGCCGAGCAGCATGACCGCGACGGCGGTGACGGCGTAGGTCTCGAACAGGTCGGCGGCCATGCCGGCGCAGTCGCCCACGTTGTCGCCGACGTTGTCGGCGATCACGGCCGGGTTGCGCGGGTCGTCCTCCGGGATGCCGGCCTCGATCTTGCCGACGATGTCGGCGCCCACGTCGGCGCCCTTGGTGAAGATGCCGCCGCCCAGGCGGGCGAAGACGGAGATCAGCGAGCCGCCGAAGCCGAGGCCGATCAGGGCGTCCACGGCGTCCTTGGTGTCGGTCCCCACGAACGCGGTGAGGAAGCCGTAGTAGGCGGCGACGCCCAGCAGCGCGAGGCCGGCGACGAGCATGCCGGTCACCGCGCCGCCGCGGAAGGCGACGTCGAGCGCCGGCCCGATACCGCCGCGGGCGGCCTCGGCCACGCGGGCGTTGGCGCGCACCGAGACGTTCATGCCGATGAAGCCCGCAGCGCCGGAGAGCACGCCGCCGATCAGGAAGCCGACGGCCACCTCCCAGCCCTGGAGCGGGATCAGCGCGACGAAGAGCACGACGCCGACGATGCCGATCGTCGTGTACTGCCGGCGGAGGTACGCCGAGGCGCCCTCCTGGATCGAGAGCGACAGCGAGCGCATCGTGTCGTTGCCTGGTGAGAGCGCGAGCAGGCGCTGGCTCGTCACCACGCCGTAGGCGACCGCGCACAGCGAGCACACGAGCGCGACGATGACCCCGTGGTCGGTCAGGAAGTTGGACAAGGAAACCCCTCTGAGATCAGGTCGAATGCCCACTGCGGCGGGCGCAGGGGGCGAACAAAGCGAAGCGGCAGCCCTCAGGGGCCGCCGCGCGCCAGCGAGTGTACCGCGGCCGGACGACGAGCCGCCGCCCAGGCGCCCGGCCGGACGGGCGATCCTCTCCTACTGGCCAGGGATCCAGAGCCGCCCGGAGCGCTGCGCCGGGCCGCGGCCCTCCTCGTCGGGCTGCGGCGGGCCCGGCGCAGGCTCGGCGGGACCGGGCGGCGGCGGCGGCGCGCCGGGCGCCGCGGCCTCCGGGCCGGGCGGCGGCGGGCCGCCCGTGGCCTGCACGTAGATCATCTGCAGGCGCGAGAGGGTCTCCTTGATCGGCCCGAGCTGCTGGCCGTGGCGCGGCTCGACGACCGGTAGCAGCGCGCGCGCCCCTTCGATCGCCTGGCGCAGCTGCTCGAGGTCCGGTTCCGGCGGCTCCTGGCCCTGCGGGGCGCCCATCCCGGCCTTGCGCGCGCCGAGGTTGAGCAGGCTGACGATCGTCTGCAGCAGCACGTCGTCGACCGTGATGCGGTCCATCTCGGCCTCGAGCTGGCGCAGCTCCTCCTCGGAGAGCTCGGGGCGGCCGGCGGGATCGGGGGGTCCTTGAGTCATCGCACCGTCTCCTCAGCGTCGGTCTGGGGGAAGAAGGTCGCCTGGGTCGCGTCCACGCACTCGGCGTAGACCTCGGCGGGCGTCGCGCCGGCGTCGATCAGCCGGCGCTGGCGCTGAGCGCCGTTGAGCGGGGGCAGGCTAGCGCTCGCGCCGGTCCAGGCGCGCAGCCGGTCGGCGGCCTCGGCCGCCGGGAACTCCTCGACGCGCGGCGCCTGGAGATCGAGCAGCCGCCCGTCGAGCCCGTAGCGGATCGCGCGCCACATGTTCTCCTCGATCAGGCGGCCGGGGAGGTCGGGCGGCGTCGCGTCCGCGTCCACCTCGCGCGCGGCCTGGGCGACGCAGGCGACGATCAGGCCGGCCAGCGCGTCGCACTCCTCGGCGGTGGTCTGGGTGTCGCAGATGCGCACCTCGACCGTGCCGAAGCTGTGGTGGGGGCGCACGGACCACCACAGCTGGGTGAACTCGACGATCGAGCCGGTGCGCACCAGCAGGTCGACGTACTCCGCCCACGCCGCCCAGCTGCCGAAGGCGTCGGGGATGCCGCAGCGCGGGAAGGACTTCGTGAAGGTCTGGGTGCGGGCCGAGTGCAGCCCGGAGTCGCGTCCGTCGACGTAGGGCGAGTTCGCCGAGACCGCCAGCAGCAGCGGCAGCACCGGGCGCAGGCGGTCGCAGACGCGGATCGCGCGGTCGGCGCCCTGCACGCCGACGTGGACGTGCAGCGAGAAGGTGTTGTTGCGCCACGCGACGTACTTGAGGCCGTCCTCGACGCGGCGGTAGTGGTCGGTGTCGATGATGTGCTGCTCGCGGTAGTCCGACAGCGGGTGCGTGCCGGTCGATCCGAGGGCGATGCCGCTGCGGTGGGCGAGGTCGAACAGCCGCCGGCGGGCCTCGCCCTGGCGCTGCAACGCATCCTCGAGGTCGACGCCCGCGCCCGAGCGGATCTCGATCTCCGAGGCGATCAGCTCGCCGGCGATCGACGGGCCGAGCACCGGATCGGCCTGGCCCGCCTGGCGCAGGCGCTCGAACGCGGGGACGAGCTGGAGCGTCGCCGGGTCGATCAGGGCGAACTCCTCCTCCAGACCGACGGTGAGGTCGGCGGAGGCCTCGAAGGTCTCGCGCGCGGCGGCGACGTCGATCATGAGCTGGACCGCTAGATGGGGAGTTTCACGACCGCGCGGCCGGCTGGTGGATGTTCCGTGGGTGCTGGGGGGTGCCCGCCCGAGGGCACAGTGGTGGTGCCACGGGCCCTCTGGGCGGGTGCCGTCCAGCGCCGCGGAACGCCGCCAGACGACCGTGGGGTCGTGGAACTCGTCATCTAGGTCAGGTAGAAGTACAGCGCGTAGAGCAGGTCGACGGCGGGGCTCGAGGTGTGGACCGTGACCTCGGGCGGGACGTGGAGCAGGGCGTCGGAGTAGTTGAAGATGATCTTGACCCCGGCGTCGACGAGCGCGTCGGCGAGCTCCTGCGCGGCGGCCGTCGGCACCGCGAGCACCCCGACGACGATGTCCTCCTCCTCCACGACCGTGCGCAGGTCGCGCGGGTGGCGGACGGTGACCGTGCCGACCGGCTCGCCGAGCTTCTCCTCCGCCGGGTCGAAGACGGCGACGACGCGGAAGCCGTGGTCGGCGAAGATGTCCGAGGACGCGATCGCCTGGCCGAGGTGCCCGGCCCCGAACAGCGCGATGTTGTGCTGGCCGGAGGTCCGCAGGATCTTGCGGATCTGAGAGACCAGCGAGTCGACGTTGTAGCCCACCCCGCGCTTGCCGAACTTGCCGAACCCCGAGAGGTCGCGGCGGATCTGGGTCGAGTTGACGTGCGTGTACTCCGAGAGCTCCTGGGAGGAGATCGTCTCCTTGCCCATCTTGCGCGCCTGGGTGAGCACCTGCAGGTAGCGGGAGAGGCGCGCGGCGACGCCGAGCGAGAGGCGGTCCGAGAGCGCTCCCGGCGCGTCGTCCCCCTGGGCGCCGGCCTCGCCGGTGCGTGTCGCGACGTCGCCGATGGTCATCGCTGGTCACACTGTAGTCGCTGGGCCACCGGATCCAGACAGCCGGGAGACGAGCACCGCCTCGTCGACGAAGTGGTCGAAGAGCTCCTCGCCGTCCAGGCTGATCACCGGGATGCGCTCGAGGTAGGCGCGGTGCAGCGCGTCGTCGGCCGTGATGTCGCGCTCGAGCAGGCGGAAGGGGTGCTCGACGCGCACGCGCTCGAGCACCAGGCGCGCCTCGTCGCAGAGGTGGCAGCCCGGCCGGCCGAAGAGCACGACCGTCCTCATCGCGCGAACGGGTCGGAGAGCGCCTCGGTCCACTCCCGCTGGCGCGGCCCGCGGGCGCGGACGCGGAAGCGCAGCTCGCCAGCCGGCAGGTCGCGGCGGGCGCCGCGCGGCAGCCGGTAGGCGTACTCGGCGGGCAGCAGGTCGCGCGCGCCGCCCGGCGGGGTCAGGCGGCGCACGAGCCTGCCCTGGCTGTCGACGATCTCCAGCAGTGCGCGCTCCGCCGGCGGCAGACGCTCGTGCCGGCGCCCTGCGGGTCGCCGCGCGAGAACGCCCCGAGCGTGAACCCCACGCCCTCGACGCGGCCGTCGCGGGCCAGCGGCCGCACCGGGCCGATCGGGACGGGTGGCGGCGGGCCGGCGTCCAGCCGCCAGGGCGACCGAGAGCAGCGACCGGCGGGCGGCGTCGCGGGCGACGAGCCGGCCGAGGGCGATCGCGCCCGCCGGCAGGTCCGCGCGGATGATCCCGAGCGTCAGCTCGCCGGTCTGCCGCGGCGCGATCGCCAGCGTGCGCGGCGTCACCGAGGCGGCCGCGCGCGGGTCGGCCTGGGCCTCGAGGCCGGCGCGGACGGCCGCGCCGCCTGCGGGCGCGCGCACGCGCACCGTGAAGCTGATCGGCGCCGCGGTGTCGGCGTCGGGGCCGAGCGGCGGGGTGGCGACCGTCTCCAGCGGCTGCTGCGCAGGCGGGCGCCGCAGCGCGCCGGTGCCGGCGGCGGCGACAGGCAGGCCGCGCACGGGATCGGCGGCGGCGGCGAGCGCGGCGCGCCAGCTCCTCGGGCCCGGCGCGCGGCAGAGCGCGGGCGAGCCGCGCCGCCTCGGCGGCGGTCCGCACGGCGGCGACCGCGCTGCCGCCCGCGATCGCGGTCCCGCCGCCCGCGAACGCGGTCAGCGCGGCCCCCGGCGCGGCCACGTCGGGCTTGATCTCGCCCGAGAGCGCCGGGCCGCGCGAGCTGAAGGGCGAGGCGACGCGGCGCGGCGCGCTCGGCCGCGGCGGCGGAGGTCGCCGTGCCGCCTGGCGGCGCGCCAGGCCGGCTCGCGCGCCCGGGCCGCACGCGGCCGACGCGGACCGCCTCGCCCGCCTCGGCCTCGAGCACCGCCTCGGCGCCCGCGCCGGTGACCCCGAGCACCGGGACGCCGACGCGGCCGGCCGGCATGGCGGGCAGCGGGCGCTCGCCGGGGCGGGCGAGCAGCACGGCGCGGGCGCCGGCCGCCGCCGCCGCGGCGGCCTGGGCCGACGGGTTGGCGCCGGCGGCGACCACCACGAGGCGATCGGTGATCCGCTCGCCGCCGCCCCGCGAGCAGGGCCTCGGGGTCGGCGGTGCGCACGGGCCCGGCGGTCCGCAGGCTGCGATCCGCGGGCGGCGCGCCGCCGAGCAGCGCGGCGTCGAGCTCGAGGCCGCCCAGCTCGAGCTCGGCGTGCCCGGCGGCGCCCGGCTCGGCCAGCGCGCCGGCGGTGAGCGCGGCGCCGGCCGCGCCGGGCGAGCCGACCGTGCCCGCCGGCGGCTTGGCGGCGCCCTCGTTGCCCGCGGGCGCGACGACCAGCGTGCCGAGCGCGGTCGCGCGCCGGACGGCGCTCGCCTCGGCGCTCTCGGCGAAGCCGGCGTAGGGCGCGTTGACCCCGACGACGGCGACGCGCGCGCCGTCGTCGCAGGCGCCGTCGCCGTCGGGATCCACGGCGCGCTCGAGCCCGGCCAGCAGCCGGTCGGTGGTGGCCAGGTCCTCGGCGCCGGCCGGCGCCGGCGGCGGCCTGCAGGCCGGCGACGCGGATGGGCCGGACGCGCTCGCCGCCGGCCGCGAGCAGCCCGGCCAGCGCGGTGCCGCTGCGCTCCCGCCGCCCGGGCAGCGCGCGGTCGGCGCCGGGCGCGGGGTCGCGTGTCGCGGTCGACGGCGTCGTAGCCGCGCGCGACGCGGCCGGCGAGCCACGGGTGGCCCGCGTCGACGCCGGAGTCCAGCAGCGCGACGGGCGCCTGGCGGGCCGGCGGCGCCGCGGCCGGGGGCGGCGCCGCGCCGCCGGGCGACGGGACCGGCTCGCTCGTGGCCGGGTAGAAGCGCCGGACGGGCTGGGCGCGGATCCCCTGGCCGGAGAGCTCGGCGAGGTCCTGGCTGCGCACGGTCGCGGCGAAGCCGTTGAAGGTGCGCCCGTAGGTCGCGACGTCGCGCAGCCGGATCCCGCGGGCGCCGAGCGCGGAGCGCAGCGCCGCCGCCTCGCTGCCGAGCGAGCGCACGTAGGCGCGCTGCTGGGACGGCGTCGAGCTCGCGCTCGGCGACGACCTCCCCCAGCGCCGGGCGGGCCAGCTCCACCAGCACGCGCACGCGCGCGCCCGCCGGCTCGCGCGGGGAGCGCCCGTCGTAGCCGACCACGTCGGCGCGGGCGGGCTCGCGGCGCTCCGCCGCGCGCTCGCCGGAGACCAGGATCGCCGCCACGATGCCCGCCGCCACGAGGACGACGACCGCTCCGAGGCCCAGCCACGCCCGCCGGGGCAGCGAGGAGAGCCTCGGCCCGCACCACTAGCTCTGAACGAGCGGCGAGCCGGCGTACGCGTCGAGCTCGAGGTAGTCCGGGAACGCCACCGGCTCGACCCAGCGCGCGGCGGACGCGATCATCGCCGCGTTGTCGGTGCACAGCTCGGGCGGCGGGGCGTGAAGCTCGACGCCGAGGCCGGCCGCGCGCCGCCGCAGCCGGGCGTTGGCGGCCACGCCGCCGACGATCGCCAGGCGCTGCGGGGCGCCGGGCGCGGCGAGCGCGCGCTCGATCCGCGCGATCAGCGCCTCGACGATGGCGTGCTCGTAGGCCGCCGCCAGGTCCGCCGCGCGCCGCTCGGTCTCCTCGGGCCCGAGGTCGCGGGTCTTGTAGAGCAGCGCGGTCTTCAGGCCGGCGAAGGAGAAGTCCAGGCCGCCGACCCCGGCGCCCGTCGGGAAGGCGAAGGCTGAAGGGTCGCCGCCGGCGGCGAGCCGGGAGAGCGCCGGGCCGCCCGGATAGCCGAGCCCGAGCAGCCGGGCGCCCTTGTCGAACGCCTCGCCCGCGGCATCGTCGAGCGTCTGGCCGAGGACGGTGAAGCCGGCGTGGTCCTCGACGCGCGCGAGCAGCGTGTGGCCGCCCGAGGCGATCAGGCAGACGAACGGCGGCTCGAACGGCTCGGGCGCCAGGTAGTTGGCGGCGACGTGACCGTGCAGGTGGTCGACCGCGGCGAGCGGCAAGCCGCGCCCGGCCGCGAGCCCCTTGGCGGTCGAGACGCCGACGAGCAGCGCCCCGACGAGCCCGGGGCCGCGTGTGACGGCGACCAGCTCGACGTCGTCGAGCGTCGCCCCGGCCCGCGCCAGCGCGTCGTCGGTGACGGCGTTGACCAGCTCGAGGTGATGGCGCGAGGCCAGCTCGGGCACGACCCCGCCGAAGCGGGTGTGGATCCCCTGCGAGGAGATGACGTTGGAGCGGATCGCGCCGTCGCGGCCGACCACGGCCGCGCAGGTGTCGTCGCAGCTCGTCTCGAGGGCGAGGATCACCCGCACGAGGCTAGACGGCGGTCCGGCGCGCCTCGCGCGGCGGGCGGCTCAGGCCGCGGGCTCGGCCGGGACCGCCCGGCCGCCGGGCACGTCCTCCAGGCCGCCGCGCAGCGTCGCCGGCGTCCGCCACATGATCAGGGCGTCCTCGCCGTTGTCCTGGTAGTAGCGGCGGCGGACGCCGGCGCCGCGAAAGCCGAAGTCGGCGTAGAGGGCGATCGCGCCCTGGTTCGAGCGCCGGACCTCGAGCGTGAAGTGCGCCTCGGGGTCGTCGACGCGCGCGAGCAGCCGCTCGATCAGCGCGGTCCCGATCCCGCGGCGGCGCAGGTGAGGGTCGACGGCGACGTTCATCACGTGCCAGACGGTGTCGTAGCGCGAGCAGATCAGGTAGCCGGCCAGCTCGTCGTCCTCGACCGCCGCCAGGCACACCCCGGCGGGCTTGGAGAGCTCGAGCACGAACATCGCCAGCGACCAGGGCGTCGTGAACGCGCGGCGCTCGATGGCGACCACCGCGGGGAGGTCGGCGTAGGTCAGGCGGCGGACCTGGAGGGTGGGCGGCGGGGCGGTCACGAGGCGGCTGAGGGTCTGGCGTCGGGCTCGCGCAGGTAGTCCGGCGCCACGGTGTCCCGGTCGGCCGGACGTCCCGCCGCTCCCAGCCGGCACACGTGCGCGGCGCGGATGCGGTGAGCGGGATCGTCGTCGGCCGGGACCGCCAGCCCGGCAACCTCGAGCTCCGCCCGGAAGCGTACCGCCCCGTCTCCGACGGCCGGCAAGCCCGATGCCAGCTCGCCCAGGTGCCCTGCCAGCGCTGCCGGCGGGATCGCGGCCGGCGCGACCAGCTCACCGCCCGCAGCGTCGTAGGCGGCGGCGAAGACCTCGCCGCGGCGGGCGTCGATGACCGCCACGCGCGGCCCATCGCCGGGTAGGCCGGCCGCCAGCGCCTGCAGCGAGGAGACCGGCACGAGCGGGGCCCCGGTCGCCTGGGCCAGCGCGCGCGCTGTCGCGACGCCGATCCGCAGGCCGGTGAAGCCGCCCGGCCCGACCCCGACCGCGATGCGCTCGAGCCCGTCCCAGCCGACGCCGCCCTCGGCGAGCACCTCGGCGGCGAGCGCGAGCAGCCGCGGCTGATGGGCCGGGCGCTCGCCGGGGACGGGATCCTCGCGCGCCTCGACCACGGTGCCGTCGGCCAGCAGCACGCCGGCCGCCGTCGCGGGCGTCGCCGTGTCGAGTCCCAGCACGGGCCCGGTCACGCCGCGATCTCCAGCCGCCGCCGGTCGCCGCCGGCGTGGTCGAGCGCCACGTGGAAGGCCACCGGGCGCCCGGCGAGTGCGGCCACGTCCTCCGCCCGCTCGGGCCACTCGACGAAGGTGATGGTCTGAGCACCGAAGTACGGGTCCAGCAGCCCCGGATCCTCGTCGTCGAGCCCACCGAGGCGATAGAGGTCGAGATGCGCCAGCGGCCCGGCGGCGCCCTCGTGCAGCGTGCCGACCACGAAGGTCGGGCTCGTCACCGGCCCGGCGACGCCGAGCGCGCGCAGCGCGCCGCGCACGAACGTCGTCTTGCCCGCGCCCAGCTCGCCGGAGACGAGCACGACGTCGCCGGGCACGAGCCGCCCGGCGAGCGCAGCGCCCGCCGCCTCCGTCTCGCTCGCCGACGCCGTCTCGTGCGGCTCAGCGAGCGCCATCGTGGCGCAGGCGCCACCGCAGGCCGCCGCCGGCGGCGAGCAGGACCGCGCCCGCGAGCGCGATCAGCCACGTCTCGGCGCCCGTCCGGGGCAGCTCGCCCGCCACCGGCACCGGCGCCGCGGCCGGCGTGCCCGGTGGGACCGGCTCGGCCGGCGGGACGTACTCCGGCACGGGTGTCGGCTCGGCCGGCGGGACGTACTCCGGCGTCGGTTCGGGCGTGGGCTCGTACTGCGGCTCCTCCTGCGCGTACGGATCCTGGTACTGCTCGTCTCCCGCGCTCTGGCCCCAGGCGGGGGCGGCGAGGACGAGGAGGAGGGCGAGGGTGAAGAGGGTGACGCGGCGCATGCGCGCAGCCTAGTCAACCCTCCACCCCCGGGTCCAGCCGATCAAATCGTCGAGATCCGCGGTGCCGGCCGGGTCATCTCGACGTAGTGCTCGCTACAGCGTCAAAACGTCGAGAACAGGCCCGCGGGGCTGCAGATCTCGACGTTGCTCGCATCGAGTGAGTCCGCACGCCCGATTCGGACCCAATCGATGCGGGGTTCGCCGTGTCCGCCCGCCGGGGAAGCGCCGCGGACCGGGAGCGAGCGCGCGTGGACCCTCTCGATGCGGGTTCACCCTGCCCGGCGGCGACGGCGAGAAGTCGGGTGGGCACCGCGGTTACGCGGGGCGGGCTCGCGCGGCGCGCGACGCCGCGCGCCCGGGTCCCGGCGCAGGCGTCCGCTAGCTTGACCGCCGTGAGCTCCCCGCCGACCGAGGAGGCCACCCGCGTCGGCGACCCCGCTCCGCCGGCGCCGGGCGCCCGCCGCGCCCGGGCCCGCGCCGCCATCGCCGCGCCCGACACGACGCGCGCGATCGGCCTCGCGGCGGCCACGATGGTCTCCAACCTGGTCGCCGTCGCGTTCACGGTGGTCTTCGCCCGCCTGCTGGGCGCCGACGGCTACGGCTCGCTGGCCGCGCTGTTCAACCTCACGGTGATCCTCTTCGTCCCCGGCTACGCGCTGCAGGTCGCGACCGCCCGCGCCGGGACGCTCGGCCGGCTCGGCCGCGGCGGCGAGCTCTCCGCGACGCTGCGCCGCTGGACCGCGCACCTCGCCGGCGGCTTCGTGCTCGTCGCGCTGGCCGGGGCGCTCGCGCGCGACCCGCTCGCCGCGCTGCTGAACATCGACCAGCAGTGGGCAGCCGCCGCGGTGCCCCTCACCGCCGCGGTCTGGCTGCTGCTGTGCGTCCAGCGGGGGCTGCTGCAGGCCGCGCGGGCCTATCGCGCCGTCGGCTGGAGCATCGCGCTGGAGGCCACCGGGCGGCTGCTGCTCGGCCTCGTGTTCCTGGCCGCGGGGGGCGGGGTGACCGGCACCTATCTCGGCACGACGGTCGCCTTCCTGGTGATGGTCGTCGCGCTCGACTGGCTGCTGCGGCGGCGCCTCGGCCCGCCCGATCCGGACACGCCGCGCCACCCGCTGCCCACGCTCGCGCGCGCTGCGGCGCTGCCGATCGCCGGGCTCACGCTCGTCGCGGTGCTGCAGAACGTCGACGTGATCATGGCCAAGCACGTGCTCGACGAGGACACCGCCGGCGTCTACGCGGCGACGGCGGTGGCGGGCAAGGCGACGGTGTGGATCGCCATCGGGCTCGGACTGTGGGTGCTGCCGGAGGCGACGCGGAGGGAGGCTCAGGGCCGCGACGCGCGGATGGTGCTGGTGCGCGCACTGGCGGTGATCGGGGTGATCGCCGCGGTCGAGCTGTTCGCCTACGCGGTCGCGCCGGAGCTGGTGCTGCGCATCGCCTTCGGGTCGGAGTACGAGTCGGGCGCCGGCGTGCTGCTCGTGCTCGGCGTGGCCTACGCGCTGCTCTCGGCCACCTACCTGGCCGTGCAGTTCCTGCTCGCGCTGCACCGGCGCGGCTTCCTCGTGGCGTTGGCGGTCGCCTCGATCGCGCTGACCGGGCTGCTGGCGACCGCGGACACGCTCGACGGCTTCGCGGCGATCGTGCTCGCCGTCCAGGCTGCGGCCGCCGCCGCGCTCTTCCTGCCCGCGTTGCGCGCGCGGGCGCCGGCGTGAGGGACTGGCTCTCGCGCGTCGCGCTCGTGGCCGCCGCGCTCGGCGTGGCGGTGTGGCTCGCGAGTGGGCTCGGGCCCGCCCGCGACCAGGCGCGGGCGCTCGCGCTGCTGGAGTCCCAGCCGGGCGCAGACGACCCCGCCCTCCCCCGCGCCCGGCGCCTGCTGCGCGACGCCGCCGCCGCCACACGCTCGACCGCGCCGGAGCTCCGCCTCGCACAGGTGGAGCTCTTCAACGGCAACGACGAAGACGCCGCGGGGCTGGCCGCATCGATCGTCCGGCGCGAGCCCGAGAACGCCGACGCCTGGCTGCTGCTCGCCCAGGCCTCGAGAGAGGGCGACCCGGCGCGTGCCGCGGCCGCCCGCGCCCGCTACGGGATCCTCAGCCCGCCGGCTCCGCCGCCGCCATGAGCGCGCCGGCCAGCAGGACGGCCACGAGCGTGAGCGCGGGCAGCTCCCAGTCCCAGTCCAGCCCGGCGTGCAGCGCCCAAGCGGCGAGCGCCGCCGCCGGGCCCGCGAGCGCGGGCGCCGGGACATGCCGGGCCGACGCGACCACGCCGCCGAACGCGGCGGCGAGCAGGAGCACGCCCACGAGGCCGAGCTCCGCCGCCGTCTCGACGTAGAGCGAGTGGGCGTCACGGGCGCCCTCGGCCACGGTCCGCTCGCGCCGCCAGGCGACCGCGAACCCGCCCGCCCCGGTGCCGCGCAGCGGCTGGTCGGCAAACGCCCCGGCAGCGACGGCCCAGTAGTCGTAGCGGTTGGAGCCGGTCGAGGCCAGCCGCGCTGCAGTAGCTCCGCTGGCCGGACCGTCCTCCTCCACGGCGGCGACGGCGGCGGTTGCGACCAGCCCCGCGACCGCGAGCCCGGCGAGCACGGGCCGCAGCCGGCGCACGGGCTGCGCGCCCGGCATCGCGCGGCCGGCGAGCACGGCAGCCACGGCGGCCAGCGCCACCAGCACCGCGAGCGCTACCGCACCCTGCCACTGGCGCGTGCCCGCGGAGCCCTCGAGCGCCCGGACACCGTCCAGCGCGACCGCGGTGTAAGCGGCCGGCAAGCCGCAGACGAGCACGACGGCGACCGCCCGCAGCTGCCCGGACAGCGGCGCGAGCGCGAGCAGCACGACGAGACCGACGAACGCCGCCGCCAGCGCGCCGCGCGAGAACGACAGGACCAGTCCCGTCTGCAGGACGACCGCGCCGGCCGCCGCGGCCCCCCGCAGCCGCCGCGGCCGGCCGGCGTCGCCGGCCAGGCGCGCGCACAGGATCAGCCCGAGCGCGGCGAGCGCGCCCATCCCGTTCCAGTAGGTCAGCGGCTGCTCGAGCCGGCCGATCGCGCTGCGACTAGCCGCGAGCTCGATCAGCCCCGGCAGCAGCCGCCCGGAGAGCCCGTAGCCGACCACGACGACGCAGCCGGCCGCGAGCGCCGGCTCCACCAGCCGCGGCACGCACCCGAGCAGTAGCGTCGCGGCCGCCAGGGCGACCGCGTAGAGCGCGACCCGCTGGGCGTCGGCGATCGCCGGGCCGGCCAGCGGCGCCCACTGCCCCGAGGCGAGCGTCCAGCCGGCCAGGGCGGCCAGCGCGGCGAGCGCCAGCCACGTGCCGCGGCGACGCGGCAGCGGCGAGGTCACCGCGGCGATCGCCAGCAGCGCGCAGGCCGCGAGCGCCGCCCGCAGGCGCGCCTCGTCGAAGAAGCCGCCGGAGAAGAAGGCCAGCACGGCCGGCAGGCCCAGCAGCGCGAGCGCGGCACCGGTCCGCGCGGCGCTCACCGCACCTCCCACACCGTGGCGCACCCGAACCGCCGCGGCGGCCCGGCGACGTCGCGCAGCAACGGCGCGGCGTCCACGCGCCCGTTGCAGTCCGAGAGCAGGAAGCGCGCGCCCGACGCCCGCACCAGCCGCTCGGCCTCCGCCTTGCCCATTCGCCCGGAGAAGAGCCGCTCGGCGAGCTGGACGCGGGCGTCGAAGGCCGGCGTCCACGAGCCGGCGCCGACCCACGTCTCCCGGCCCGTGTGCGCGGGGACCAGCAGCCCGCTGTAGACCGGCGCCAGCACGCCGCCGCCCCCCGGCGCGCGCTCGAGCCAGCGCAGCGCCGCGTGCTCTGCGTCCGTGAGGAAGAACGGCTGGCGCCCGGCGGAGACGGCATCGCGCAGCGCGTCGGCGCGGTACAGCGTCCCGGGCACGATCAGCACGACGAGCGTCGCGGCCAACGCGACGGCGCCCAGCCGCCCACCGACGCCGAGGAACGCGAGCGTCACCAGCGGCAGCGTGACGCCCTGCAACGCATGGGCTGGGAAGGTGCCGAACGGCTGCAGGTAGACGACCAGGGCGGCGAGCGGCCACAGCCGCAGGGCGAGCTGGCCGAAGTCCAGCGGCCGCGGCGCCGGCGCGGTCAGCGCCGGCAGGACGAGGAGCGCCAGCCCCACGACCAGCACCCACGGCGCCCACGGCTCGAAGTCGTTGACCTGTCCGGCGAGCTCCCACGCGCTGTCGGTCCGCGACAGCACGAAGTAGTAGACGAGCGGCGCCGCGGTGGCGGCGGCGACGGCCACGGGGGCGAGGCCCGGTCGCCGGCCGCGGCGCCACCACAGCACCGCCTCGGCAGCGAGCACGATCAGCAGGTAGGTGGCGCCCTGCCACGGCTGCAGCCAGGCGACGAGCAGGCCGGCGAGCGCGGCGAACGCCGTGGCGCCGCGCTCGTGGGCGAGCAGCCCGAGCGGCATGACCCCCACCGCGATGCCGGTGAACAGGTAGCCCCACAGGTAGTTGTTGGTGGTCAGCTCGCCGGAGAGGAAGTCGAACTCGAACTTCAGCTCCTGGCCGCCGAGCCCGCTCCAGCCGACGATCGCGGCCAGCGGCGAGGCGAAGAAGAGCGCGAGCGCGATCGCGGCGAGCCGCCCTCGCCCCTCCGGCAGGAAGCGATGGCACCAGGCCACCGCGCCGCCCCATAGCGCCATCACGGCGACCGGCTTCCAGACCAGGTAGCTGGCGACGAGCCCGAGCCCGACCGCGTAGAGCCCGCCGGAGACCAGCAGGCCGGGGTGCAGGAACGTCCGCGGCCCGGGCGCGAGGTCGTAGCGGTTGCCGATCAGGACGTGCCCGCCCGCCTCCCGCAGCCAGGTCAGGTACTGCAGCTGGTCGAGCACGAGCAGGCCGTCGCCGCCGGAGAGGCGCCCGCCCTGCGTCCACACCCGCAGCAGCAGCCCGGCGAGCGGGGCGAAGGCGAGCGCCATCAGCGCCGCCAGCAGGACGAGCTCCGCCGCCCGGCCGCGCGCGCGACTCATCCGGCGGCGCGGACGCTCGCGCGCGCCCGCCGCAGCTCGCGGACGGCGGGCAGGACGGTCCGGGGCATCGAGAGCCGCGAGCCGTCGCGGTCGCTCCAGTCCACGCCGACCTCGGCGATCCGGAACCCCAGCCGGCGCGCCAGCCCGAGCGCCTCGGCGTCGAACACCCAGCCGTCCAGGGTCATACGGGAAAAGACGGCGGTCGCGGCGTCCGCGCGCCAGAGCTTGAAGCCGCAGAAGAGGTCGCGCGTCGGCTCGCGCAGCGCCAGCCGCGACAGGTCGACGAACGTACGCCCGACGACCCGCCGGCGCAGCGGCTGGCGGCGCCCGAGTCGCGCGCCGTCGGCGAGCCGCGAGCCCGCCACGACGTCCGCGCCCGCCTCGATCAGGGCCAGGAGGCGGTCGAGGGAGGCCAGCGAGGGCGCGCAGTCGGCGTCGCAGTGCAGGCGCAGCTCGCCCGTCGCCGCCAGCATCCCCCGCCGGACGGAGTAGCCCTTGCCCTCGTTGCGGGCGTTGCGCAGCAGCGTCACCCGCGGCTGCGAGTCGACCGCCAGCGGCGTGCCGTCGGTGCTGGCGTTGTCGACGACGAGCACTTCCCACGGGCGCCCGGTCGCGTCCAGGCGGGCACGCAGCGCGGCCAGCGTGCCGGGGAGCTGCTCCGCCTCGTTGTAGGCCGGGACGATGACGGACAGCCACGGACGCCCCACGGGGCGGCAGTGTATGGGCCGCTGTGGCGGCGGCCGCTCTCCGAGCACCTGCTCGCAGGGGCGGCGCCGCAGCCGACTGACTAGACCGGACCCTTCGACGGTCGTCGTGGCGGCTAAGCTCGCGCCGCATGGCGGAGCGGACGACGTGCGGGATCTGCGGGGGCCCGCTGGCCCTGGCCGTGCCCGGGAGCACAGGGGCGCCGACGGCGGCGGCCTTCTCCCCCACCTGCCACGAGCCCGGCGCCCACGGCGACCTCTACAAGTGTGAGCGCTGCGGCACGGTGCAGCAGCCGGCGCTGCCGCAGGGCGAGCAGCTGCTCGGGCTCTACCGCGACATGACCGATGACGCCTACCTCGACGAGGAGGCCGGCCGGCGGGCGACCGCGCGGCGGCTGCTGGCGCTCGTCGAGGCGCACGTGCCGCGCGGTCGGCTGCTCGACGTCGGCTGCGGGCACGGCCTGCTGCTCGACGAGGCGCGGGCGCGCGGCTGGCGGGTCACCGGCATCGAGCTGGCCGCGGGTGCTCGCGAGCACGCCCGCGACGCGCTCGGGCTCGACGTGCGCGACGAGACGCTGGCCGAGCTCGTGGCCGCCGGCGGCGAGCCCTTCGACGCCGTCGTCCTGGCCGACGTGATCGAGCACCTCGACGACCCGGCCGGCGCCGTGCGCGACTGCGCGCGGCTGCTGGCGCCGGGCGGCGTGGCGTGCGTCGTGACGCCGGATCCCGCTTCAAGGACCGCTCGCGTGGCGGGCGCGCGCTGGTGGGCCTATTTGCCCGCCCACACCTACCTGTTGCCGCGTGCCACGCTGCGGGCGCTGCTTGCCCGCGAGGGCGGGCTCGAGCCGGTGGCCGACGTCGGCCTGCGGCGCACCTTCACGCTCGGCTACTGGTTCGGCGGGCTCGGGGAGCGCTCCGGGCTCGTCGGCCGCGCCACGGAGGCGGTGCGCCGCCTCGCCGTCGCGGGCCGGCCGCTGACGCTCTCGCTCGGCGACGAGCGCGTGGTCGTCGCCGCCAAGCCGCCCGGCGCCGCGACGGCCCCGCAGCGCGCCGAGGCCGGCACGACCCCGTCCGCCCGCTGAGCCGGCCGTGACGGTGCCGGCGGAGGGCGGGCGGCGCGACCGCTCGGACGTCCGGCGCGTCGCGACCAGCACCGCCGCGGGCCTGACCGGCCGGGTCGCGGTGCTCGGCCTCGGGCTGGTCTCCGTCGCCGTGACCACCCGCTACCTCGGGCCGGGCGGCTACGGCCAGTTCGCGCTCGCGCTCGCGTTCACCCAGCTCTTCGGCGTGCTGGCCGACGCCGGGCTGACGACGATCGTCGTCCGCGAGCTGGCGCAGCGCCCCGAGCGCGCCCCCGCGGTCGTCGGCTCGGCGCTGGCGCTGCGCGGGGTGCTGGCCGTGCTGGCGGTCGCGGCCGCCGCGCTCGTCTCGCTCGCGATGCCCTACCCGCCGGAGGTGCGCGTCGCGGTGCTGATCGCCGGCGTGCCGCTCGCGCTCGGGCTGCTCAACAGCGCCTTCGTCGCCGTCCTGCTGGCCGACCTGCGGATGGGGCGGGTCGCGATCGCCGACGTCGCCGGGCGCGCCGCCGGGCTGGCGGCGGTCGCGGTCGCGGTGGTGGCCGACCTCGGCTTCTACGCGGTCGTCGCCGCCGGCGGGGTCGGCGCGGCGGTCGCGCTGGCGGCCACGACCGTGCTCGCCCGGCCGCTGCTGCCGGGGCGCCCGCGCGGCGACCGCGCGACGGCGCGGCGGCTGCTGACCGCCTCCCTGCCGCTCGGGCTGGCGCTCGCGCTCAACGAGGTCTACTTCCGTGCCGACGCGCTGATCATCTCGCTCTCGCGGCCGTTCGCGGAGCTCGGCCTGTACGCGCTGGCGTGGCGGATCGGCGAGGTCGTCGCGACCATCCCGGCGGTCTTCCTGCTCTCCGTCTTCCCCGTGCTGGCCCGCTACGCGGCGACCCGCGACCGGCGGCTCGGGCCGGCGCTGCAGGTGGCCGGCGACGTGGCGATCGTCACCGGGCTCGGGATCGCGGCCGGCGGAGCGGTGGTCGCCGGCGAGCTGGCGCGGCTGCTCGGCGGCGAGGCGTTCGCCGCGGCCGCGACGCCGTTGCGGGTGCTGCTCGCCGCGAGCGCGCTCGGCTTTCTCAACGGGGTCTTCGGCCACGCGCTGATCGCGGCCGGCCGCCAGGCCGCGACGCTGTGGCTCAACGTCGCGGCCCTGACGCTCAACGTGAGCCTGAACATCGTCCTCGTGCCCTCGCAGGGAATCCAGGCGGCCGCGTGGGTGGCGCTCGGCTGCGAGCTGCTGATCCTGGTGGCCGGGCTGTGGCTGGTGCGGCGGCTGCTCGGGCTGGGGTTCTCGTTCGCGATCCTCGCCCGCGCCGCGCCCGCCGCGGCCGCGATGGCGGCAGCGGTGTGGCCGCTGCGAGAGGCGCCGCTGTGGCTGAGCGTGCCGCTCGGCGGCGCGGTGTACGTGCTGGTCCTGGCCCTCACGGGGACGTTCCGGCGCGAGCGCCTGGCCGCGCTGAGCGCGCCATGACCGCTACAACGGGCCGCGTGCCCCGCGTGCTCGTGATCAGCTCCGAGCCGGTCGGCGCGCGCATGGCCGGCCCGGCGATCCGCGCGCTGGAGCTCGCCCGGGCGCTCGCCGCGACCTGCACGGTCACGCTCGCCGCCCCCGCACCGAGCGAACTGGGCGGCGAGCAGCGGATCGCGCTGCTGCCGGCCGGGCTTGCGGACTACGCGGCGCTGCTGGCCGCCATCCGGTCCCACGACGTCGTCGTCGCCCAGCTGCTGCCGGCGCGCCTGCTGGCCCAGGTCTGGCGCGGGCCGCAGCGGCTCGTGGTCGACCTCTACAACCCGACCGTCGTCGAGGTGCTCGAGGCCACCCGCGGCAAGCCGCCCGGCTCGCGCGCGCGGCTGCGCGCCATCGCCGCGCGCGCGGCCGCCGCCCACCTCGCCGCGGCCGACCTCGTGCTGTGCGCGTCCGAGCGCCAGCGCGACCTGTGGCTCGGCGGGCTCGGGCTCGCCGGCGAGCTGCCCGACACGCCCGATCCCGCGCTGCGCGACTACCTCGCCGTCGTGCCCTTCGGCGTCCCGGCCGAGCCGCCGGACCCGGCCGCCGGGCCGGCCCTGCGCGACGTCGTGCCCGGCATCGGCGCCGAAGCGCGCGTGCTGCTGTGGGGCGGCGGCATCTGGGACTGGCTCGACGCGGAGACCGCGATCCGCGCGACCGCCCGGCTCGCGGACCGCTCGCCCGCCGTCCACCTCGTCTTCCCGGGTGTGCACCGGCCGGCGCTCGCGGCCCGCGACGAGCACGCCGCCACCGCGCGCGCCATGACGCTCGCGCGCGAGCTCGGGCTCGACGGCCGCCGCGTGCACTTCAACCCCGGCTGGATCCCCTACGCCGAGCGCGGGCGCTGGTTGCTGGAGTCAGACCTCGGCCTCTCCTGCCACCTCGACCACCTCGAGGCGCGCTTCGCCTACCGGACCCGGATCGCCGACTACCTGTGGGCGGGGCTGCCCGTGCTCGCCACCACCGGCGACGCGCTCGGCGAACGGGTGGCCGCTGAAGGGGCCGGCCGCACCGTCGCGCCGGGCGACGACGCGGCGCTGGCCGCCGCGGCAGCCGAGCTGCTCGACGACGACCTCGCCCGGCGGCGCTGCCGCAGCGCCGCCGCGGGGCTCGCCGAGGCGCTCCGCTGGGACCGCGTCGTGGCGCCGCTGGCCGCCTTCTGCGCGCACGGCGCCAAGCGCCCCGTCACCGCTGCGCGCCGCCGGCGGGTGGCCGCGGCGACGCTCGGCCAGTACCCCGCCATCGCGCGCGAGACGCTCGCCACCGACGGCCCGGGCGCGCTCGCCCACCGTCTCGCCCGGAACGCGCTGCGGGCGTCCCGTCCCGGCCGATGAGCGGCCTCCGCGTACGACTGGCGAGGCCCGGCCGCGCCCGGCTGGGCCTCGACCGTGTCGAGCTTGCTGCGCTGGTCGCGCTCGCCGGGCTGTCGGTCGTGGTGCTGGCGGCGCTGGCGTCCAAGGGCCGCCCGCTCTCGGGCGCCGACGGCCTGCTCGCCGCCGACCAGCTGCAGTACTTCGCGTGGATCCGGGAGGCGTCCGAGCACGGCCTGATCGGCAACCGCTTCGACCTCGCGCCCGGCGCCCGCAGCTTCCTGCACCCGGGCTTCGGCCTCTCCGGCGCGCTGCACGCGCTCGGGCTCTCCGTGCCGCTGTCCTACCTGGTGTGGAAGCCGGTCGCCGTGGCGATCACCTTCGCCGGCTGCCTGCTCTACGTCCGCCGGCTGCTGCCTGCCGGCGGCCGCCGGCAGGTCGCGCTCGTACTCGCGCTGTTCGCGGTCATGCCGGCGTCGTGGCTCGTGGCGTGGTCGGACTGGGGCGGCAACCCGCGCCAGTACACCTTCGACTTCATCTCGGGCGAGATGTGGTCCGGGCAGTACCTGTGGGGCTACCTGTTCACCGCCATCGCGGTCTTCCTGATGCCGCTGGTGCTGCTGGCCTACGAGCGCCGGCGGGCCGGCGGGCGCGCGGCGCTGCTCGCGGCGGCGGCGGCCGGGGCGCTGCTGGTGTGCTGGCTGCAGCCATGGCAGGGCGCCACGCTGGCGCTGATCGTCTTGGCGGTGGAGGCCTGGCGCTGGGCCCGCGTTCGCGAGCGCCCACCGCTCGCGGCGCTCGCGATACCCGCGGCGACCGCGCTGCCCGCGCTGTACTACGCGCTGCTGGCCCGCTTCGATCCCGCCTGGGAATTGGCCGGCGAGTCCAACGCGGCGGGCGCGATGCCGGAGTGGACGTGGCCGTGGTGGGCGATCGTCCTGACCGTCGCGCCGCTGGCGGTGCCGGCCGCGCTCGCCTACCGGCTACCGGCGCCGAGCTGGCAGGAGCAGGCCGTCCGGGTGTGGCCGCTCGCGGCGCTGGCGGTCTACCTGCTGCCGGTCGGGACGTTCCCGTACCACAGCCTCCAGGGCCTCGCCCTGCCGCTCTCGATCCTCGCCGTCCAGGGCGCCCTGACCGTCTGGCGACACCCACGGCCGGCGGTCGTGGTCGCGCTGCTGGTCGTGATGACCGTGCCCGGGATCGCCCACAAGGCGGAGGTCTCGCTGAACTCGATCCGCAGCGCGGGCGATCCGTTCTGGATCTTCGACGACGAGCACCGGGCGCTGCGCTTCATCGAGTCAGACCCCCGGCCCGGCGGCGTGCTGGGCCCCGTGTACGCCGGCTACATGCTCCCGTACACGACCGGCCGGGAGACGTGGATCGGCGCGCTCAGCTGGACGCCGGACTGGCGCGCGCGCCAGCGGCTGGCCGACGGGCTGGTCGACGGGCGCCTGCGCGGCGCGCGGGCGCAGGCGGTCGTGCGCGCCTCGCGCGCCCGCTTCGTCTTCGTCGACTGCCGGCCGGGCCTGCGCGACCTCGAGGCCGACCTGCGCCCGCTGCTCGAGCAGGTGCGCCGCTTCGGCTGCGCGAGCGTCTACGTGCTGCGCGAGCGGCCCGACATGGCCCGCGCCGCGGGGCCCCCGGACGCCTGAGCCCCGCCTACGCCGCGCGGTAGCGCATCAGCACGATGCCCGAGCGGAAGGGCCGGGCCTCGACGAGCGCGAGCCTGGGCACGCTCGTGGCGTCCGCGAACAGGCGCTCGCCCCGCCCGAGCACCACGGGATAGACGAAGAGGCGGTACTCGTCGACCAGCTCGGCGGCGATCAGGTCGCGCACGAGCGAGATGCTGCCGGTGGTCACGATGTCCCCACCGGGGGCGGACTTCAACGTGGCGACGTCGTCCTCGAGCCGACCGCGGAGGATCGTGGTCGGCTCCCATTCCGGGTCCTCGAGCGTGCTCGAGACGACGTACTTCTCGACGCGGTCGAGGTAGTCGCTGACGCCCGTCGTGTCGTCGGTCTGCTGCGGCCAGTAGCCGCGCATCTGCTCGAAGGTCACGCGGCCGACCAGGAAGGCGTCGGCGGCCTCGCGCTGCTCGCGTTGGGCGTCGAGCAGGTCGGACCGGTCGACGCCGGGCTCGTCGGTGACGTCGAACCAGCCTTCGGTCGCCTCGATGACGCCGTCGAGGGTGATGTTCTGGGTGACGCTGAGCGTTCTCATGGGGTCTCGACGCCCAGCCCGCCGACGACGCGCAGCTCCTGGCTGGTGAACTCGCCGGTCAGCATCGGCATTGCGCGCGCGATGCTCTCCCGGACCTCCGGGAGCTGCAGTGAGGCCTCGTGGTGCGCCTTGCTCTCCCACACCTCGACCACGTGGATCAGGTCGGGGTCCGCGTCGGACGTGCTCACGACGTAGGCGTCGCAGCCCGCCGCGGGCAGGTCGCCGACCCCCTCGAGCAGGATCGCGAGCACGTCGTCGCGGCGGCCGGGGGTCGTCTTCATGGTGCCGATGTAGCCGTAGGGCAAGGGGTCTCCTGGATCGCTGTCCGTCCGGGTACCCGCTCGCGGCGGTCGCGAGGGTGCGGCTATCCGCACCCCGCGCCGTGGGCACTCCGTAGGACGGTCGCCCGCGCCGGCGGTACGCTCGCTCACCGTGACCCAGACGGGCGCCTACCGGGGGGACGTGCCGCCGGCGGCGATCTCAGCGGCGCCCGGGCGCTTCTTCGGCGTCGTCGCCCGGCCGCGGACGTGGCTGAACCTGGTCTACCTGGTGCTGGCCTTCCCGCTCGGGCTGGCCTACATCGTCGTGCTCACGGTCGGCCTGAGCCTCGGAGCCGGGCTGGCGATCATCCTCGTCGGGCTGCTGATCCTGCTGGTCACGCTGATCGCGTGGCGCGGGATGGCGGCGCTCGAGCGCGCGATGGCGCGCGGCCTGCTGGGCGTGACGATCCCGCCCTCGCTGCCGTCGGCCGAGCCCGACGCGCCCGTGTGGATCCGGGCCAAGGCGTGGCTGCGCGACCCGGTGACGTGGAAGAGCCTCGTGTTCGTGGTGGCCAAGCTGCCGATGGGCATCCTGGCGCTCGCGCTGGTGGCCGGCCTCGGCGGCCTCGCGGTGCTCCTGCTGGTGGCGCCGTTCGTGACGCTGGTGGAGCCGATCGTGTTCTTCGGCTGGGAGATCGAGGGCCCGCTCGAGGCGCTGCCGCTGCTGCCGGCCGGGATCCTCGCCTGCATCGTCGTCCTGCACCTGGTCAACGGGCTCGCCTGGCTCTACGCGTTGACGGCGCGGGTGATGCTCGGGCCGAGCTCGATGCAGCTGCGCGAGCGGGTCGACGACCTGCGCGTGTCGCGGGCGCGCATCATCGCCGCCGCCGACGACGAGCGCCGGCGGATCGAGCGCGACCTGCACGACGGCGCCCAGCAGCGGCTCGTCGCGCTGTCGCTGACGCTCGGCCTGGCGCAGGCCAAGCTGGCCGAGGACCCCGAGACCGCCGCCCGCCTGGTCGGCGAGGCCCGCGGCGAGGCCCAGAGCGCGGTCAACGAGCTGCGCGAGCTGGCCCGCGGCATCCATCCCGCGCTGCTCAGCGACCGCGGGCTCGGGCCCGCGCTGGAGGCGCTCGCCGGGCGCTCGCCGGTCCCGGTGGACATCGGCGGCGTGCCCGACGAGCGGTTGCCGGCGCCCGTCGAGTCGGCGCTGTACTTCACGACCGCCGAGGCGCTCACCAACGTCGCCAAGTACGCGGAGGCCGAGCGAGCGAGGGTGACGATCCTCCGCCACAACGGCCACGTCCGGCTGATCGTCGCCGACGACGGCGTGGGCGGCGCGAGCCTGACCGCGGGCAGTGGCCTGCGCGGGCTGCGCGACCGCGTCGAGGCGCTCGACGGGCGCCTCGAGGTCTCCTCGCCGGCCGGCGAGGGGACGACCGTGACGGCCGAGCTCCCGGTCACGCCGCGGTGACCCGGATCCTCGGGCCCGGGCTCGCGCTCGTCGTCGTCGCCCTGGCCGCCGCGGGCTGCGGCTCGGGCCCCGAGGTCGTGCAGGAGCGGCGGGCCGGGGACTTCACCCGCGTCCAGGCCGAAGGGTCGATCGACGTCGCGGTCCGGGTCGGCCCCGCCGCCACGGTCACCGTGCGGGCAGGCGAGAAGGTCATCGACGACGTGGAGACGGAGGTCGACGACGGCACGTTGATCGTCAGCACGCGCGACCGCGGCATCGTGATCGGCCCGGACGGCTTCGACGGCGCGCGGGTCGACGTGACGGTCCCGCGGCTCGCGAGCGTCGCCGGCCGGGGGTCGGGCGATCTCCGCCTCTCGGGCCTGGACGGCGGACGCATGCGGATCGACCTCCAGGGCTCCGGCGACGTGGAGGCCGGCGGCCGCGTGGCGGCGCTCGACGTCGATCTGCAGGGCTCCGGCGACGCCGACCTGGTCGAGCTGGTGGCCCGGCGCGTCCGCGTGAGCCTGCAGGGCTCCGGCGACGTCCGCGTCAACGCGCGCGACTCCCTGGACGCCACGACGCAGGGGTCCGGCGACCTCTCCTACCGTGGCACCCCGCGCCTGCGCTCGAGCACCACCGGCTCGGGCGACGTCGGCCCGGAATAGACGACGGCCCCGGGCTGGCGCCCGGGGCCGTCGAGAACTTCTGGGGTCGTGCGGGCGAGGGCGAAAGCCCTCGCCCGGACCGCGCTAGGCGGCCTCGCGCATGGCCATCAGCTCGGGCCGCTGGCTGAGCCGGCGCAGCGCGCGCTCCTCGATCTGGCGCGCCCGCTCGGTGGAGACACCGAGCTTCTTGCCCGCCTGGCTGAGCGTCTGCGGCTCCTGGTCACCGGCGCCGAAGCGCATCTCGATGACGTTGCGCTCGGCCTCGGGCAGGTCCGCGATCGCGCTGAGCAGCGTCTCGGAGCGGAGGTTGTCCGCGACCTCGTCGTGCACGGCCCGCGTCTCGAGCGACAGCAGCTCGCCGAGCGAGGTGTCGCCGTCGTCGCCGACCGGCTTGTCGAGGGAGACGACCGCCTTGTCCGCCTTGCGGATCTCGATGACTTCCTCGAGCGGGAGGTCAGCCGCCATGGCGATCTCCTCGTCGGTGGGCTCGTGACCGAGCTTGGTCGTCAGCTCGCGCTCCACGCGCCCGACCTTGCGGGAACGCTGGGCGACGTGGACCGGCAGGCGGATCGTGCGGCTGGTGTTCTCCAGCCCGCGCTGGATCGCCTGACGGATCCACAGGGTGGCGTAGGTCGAGAACCGGAAGCCCTTGCGCCAGTCGAACTTCTCGACCGCGCGGATGAGCCCCAGCATGCCCTCCTGGATGAGATCGCCGAGCGCGAGGCCCTGGCCCTGGTACCGCCGCGCGTTCGCGACGACCAGACGGAGGTTCGAGTTGATCATGCGGTCCTTCGCAGCGAGGTCGCCGCGCTCGATCCGCTTCGCCAACTCGATCTCCTCGTCCGGCCTGAGCAGGGGGTAGCGACCCGCCTCCCGCAGCAGCAGCTGCAGTGAGTCGAGGGTGGGGTCGGCCTCGTGCTCCGCCTCTCGCTTCGGACGGGGAGTGTTGGTTGCAGTTGTCGTCGTGGGTCCTTTCATTTTCAAGTCCAACTCGTGAAGTAGGAATTATAGGCTAAACTGGTTGCCGATGCAACCAGGCCGGCTGCGTCTCTGTCGGCCTGCGGTCGCGCTCGCGCACCTGTGGCAAAGGGTGCGCGACACTTCTAAGGGGAACATTCGCGCCCACCTGCTCTGCCCCCTCCGTTCGGGAGGGAACGACCCGGGCGCCTGACTCCACCTACATCAACGTTCGAGCAGGTAATTGGTTACGCCGGCCACGGCCCAATCGATCATGGCCGGGCTGAGCTGTTGGTGGCAGCCGATCCAGATCGCGCCTGCGGTGATCCGGTCGGACACCGGCAACGGGCTCGCCAGGCGGTGATCGAGGCCCTGGAAGCCCGGCTGGAGCGTCATGTTGCCGGCCAGCAGCAGGCGCGAATCCACCCGGCGCGCCAGCAGGTGGCGTTGCAGGTCGCGCCGCCGCTCGGCGCCGCCGTGGCGCAGCGTCAGCGGGAAGCCGAACCAGTTCGGCTCGGCGCCCGGCAGCGACCGCGGGAGCACGACGTGCTCCTCGAGCGGCGCCAACGCGGCGCGTAGGCGCTCGAAGTTCGCGGCCCGGATGGCGGCGAAGGCGTCCAGGCGCTCGGTCTGGGCGACGCCGAGCGCCGCCTGCAGGTCGGTCACCTTGAAGTTGTAGCCCACGTGGGAGAAGACGTACTTGTGGTCGTAGCCCTCGGGGAGCGCGCCGAAGCGGCCCTCGAAGCGCCGCCCGCAGACGCCGTCCACGCCGGGCGGGCACCAGCAGTCGCGGCCCCACTCGCGCAGCGAGCCGACCGCTCGGCCCCACGTCGGGTCGGTGCTGCCCACGGCGCCGCCCTCGCCCGTGGTCATGTGGTGGGCGGGATAGAACGAGTAGGTCGCCGCCGCGCCGAAGGTCCCGACGCGGCGCCCGCCGATGCGCGCGCCGAGCGCGTCGCAGCAGTCCTCGAGCAGGACGAGGTCGTGCTCCGCGCACAGCGCCTCGATCCCCGGCCCGTCGAAGGGATTGCCGAGGCAGTGGGCCATCAGGACTGCGCGCGTGCGTGGGCCGATCGCGGCGGCGATCGCCTCGAGCGACGGGTTGTAGGTGTCGGGCTCGACGTCGACGTAGACGGGCCGCAGGCCGTGCTGGTAGAGCGGCCCGACGGTCGTCGGGAAGCCGACCGCGGGCGTGATCACCTCGTCGCCGGGCACCAGTGGGCGCTCGTGCAGGTGCGAGCAGGCGGCCGCGACGGCCAGCAGGTTGGCCTGCGAGCCCGAGCCGACCAGCGCGATCTGTGGCCGCCCGGTGACCTCCGCCAGCCGCGCGCGGAACTCCGTCGCGTGCCGGCCCTCGGTCAGCCAGCCGTCGAGCGCGGCGTCGACCAGCGCCCGCAGCTCGGGCGCGCCGATGACCTTGCCCGACACCGGGACGGTGGTCTCGCCGGGCACGAACGGGCGCTCCGCCTCGAAGGCGGCGCGGGCGTAGCGCTCCGCCGCGGCGAGGGCGTCGGCGCGCAGGGCGTCGAGCTCATCCCCCGGCATCGGCGGCATAGCCTACGCCGCCGTGGCCGGCGTCCCCCCCACCCCCGCCGACCGGGGGCTCGCCCTGCCGGCCGCGCTGTTCGCCGCCGGCCTGCTGATCTCGGGCTGCACGCTCCTGCAAGGCGTCCAGCTCAACGACGAGGGGCTGATGCTCGCGGCGGCGCGGCGGATCGCCGCCGGCGAGGTGCCCTACGGCGACTTCTGGTGGTTCTATCCGCCCGGGCAGCCCTACCTGCTCGCGGGCCTGGAGGCGCTGAGCGGGCCGTCGCTGCTGAGCTGGCGGATCGTGCGCGTGCTCGCCGACGCCGCCGTCGGCGTGCTCGCCCACCGGCTCGCGGTCCGCGGCGGCGCGCGGCCGGGCGGCGTGCCGGCGCTGGCGGCGTGGCTGGCCTCGGTGCTCGCGATGGCCTATCCGAGCGGCCCGCATCCCTTCCCGCTCGCGCTGGCCTTCGCGCTCGGCGCCCTGCTGGCCGCCGAGCGCCGGCCTGCGCTCGCGGGGGCGCTGTGCGGGCTGTGTGCCGCGTGGCGGATCGAGTTCGCCGCCGCCCTCGCCGGCGGCGTCGCGCTGGCGCGATTGGCAGGGCGCCCGCCGGCGGCCGGCCTCGGGCGCTTCGCGGCTGCGGCAGCGGGCGTGGCGGCGCTGATCTACCTGCCCGTGGTGCTCGCCGCCGGCCCGCGCAGCGCGTGGGAGCTGCTGGTCGACTATCCGCTGACCGACTTCCGCGACTACCAGGCGCTGCCGTTCCCGCTGCGCTACGACGGCCCGCTGAACACCGGCTCGGTGCACGGCTTCCTGGCCGACAGCGCCGAGCCGCTGCTGCTGTTCTTCCTGCCGCTCGTGCTGGTGACCGGGCTCGCCGCGTCGCTGCTCGGGCTCGCGCTCGACCCGCGGCGCCGGCGCGATCCGCTGGTCCTCGCCACCGCGGTCGTGGCGCTCGGGATGCTCGCTTACCTGCTCGTCCGCGCCGACCTCTTCCACACCGCGCCGCTCGCCGTGCTGGTCAGCGTGCTGGCCGCGTGGGCGTGGGAGGCGCGGCCGCGCGGCGCCTGGCTGCGGGCGGCGCCGGCGCTGGTGGCGGGCGCCGCCGTCGCCTTCGCCCTGGTCGAGGGCGCCGACCGCCGGTGGCTCGCACTGCGCGAGGACACCGTGCCGCTGCGCGTCGCGGTGGCCGACGGCGTCCGCGTGGCGCCCGCGCAGGCGCGCGAGCTCGAAGCCGTCACGGCGGCCGTCCGGCGCGCGGCGCCGCCCGGCGCGCCGCTGTACGTGACCGGGCGCCGCGCGGACTTCGCGACCGCCGGCGCGCCGCTGCTCTACGTGCTCGCCGATCGCTCGAACCCCACCCGCTACGACATCGCCGCGCCCGGCGTGGTCACGTCCGCCCCGGTGCAGCGCGCGATCGTCGCGGACCTCGAGCGCACCCGCACGCCCGTGGTGGTGCGCTGGCGCAGCCCGCTGACCGCCGCGCCCGAGCCCAACGCCGCCGGGCGCTCGAGCGGGGTCCGGATCCTGGACGCCTACCTGGCCGAGCGCTACGCGCCCGCCGCCGAGGCCGGCTCCTTCTCCGTGCTGAGGCGACGGCCCGGCTGAACGCCGACGAGCCCGTTGACGGCCCGTCCGCCCGGCCGCGCGGGCCGGGCGTCGGCCAGCACCGCCTCCTCGACGATGCGGGCGAGCTGGATCCGGAAGCGGTCGCTGCCAAAGCGGCGGGCCGCGGCCAAGCAGCGCTCGGGGTCGATCGCCAGCGCGTCGAACCCGGCGACCGCCGCGGCGAGGGAGTCCGGATCGGGGGCGGCGAAGAACGTGCCGGTCTCCCCCTCGGTCACCGTCTCGCGGACGCCGCCGTCGGCGAGCGCGATCACCGGCCGGCCGGCGGCCAGCGACTCGACCGCGGCGATCCCGAACTCCTCCGTGGCAGTGACCACGAGGGCCCGGCTGGAGGCCAGCAGCTCCGCCGCGCAGGCGTCCGGGACGCGGCCCACGAAGGTCACGGTCGGCCCGGCGAGCCGGCGCAGCCGGCGCGCCTCCGGGCCGTCGCCGACGACGACCAGCGGGCGGCCGAGGCGATTGAAGGCGCGCACCGCGACGTCGATGCGCTTGTGGGCCATCAGCTCGGCCAGCACCAGGTAGTGCTCGCCGACGCGCTGGCGCCCGCCGGCGGCGAAGCGCTCGAGCTCGACCGGCGGGTGTAGCACGGTGGCGTCGCGGCCGAAGCAGCGCCGCACGCGCGCGGCGGTCGTGCGGGAGTTGGCCACGTAGCGGTCGACGCGCTGGGCGGCGATCCGGTCCCACTGGCGCCAGCGATCGAGCACCGTGCGCAGGACCGGCCGCACGAGCGGATGGCGCGCGGCCAGGGTGGCCTCGCGCTCGGTCCAGGCGTAACGGAACGGGTTGTGGCAGTAGCAGACGTGGACCGCCCCGGGGTCGACGAGCACACCGTGCGCCCAGGCGCTCGAGGACGAGATCACGGTGTCGTAGCCGCGCAGGTCGAAGGACTCGACCGCGTGGGGATAGAGCGGCAGCAGCGGCCGGAAGGTGCGCGCCGTGGGCTTGAGCCGCTGCAGGTAGGAGGTGTGCACGCGGCGGTGGGCGAAGCGCCCCTCGGTGCCCTGCTCGTCGTAGACCGCGGTGAAGACGTCGGCCTCCGGCCAGGTCTCGCAGATGGCCGCGAAGACCCGCTCCCCGCCGCGCACGTCGAGCAGGAAGTCGTGCACGAGCGCCGTCCGTCCCATCCCGGCGCGAGTGTATTGGTCGGCCGCGAGCCCGCAACCCCGGGCCGCACCAGCGGTTGGGAGGATGACCCGATGGCCCGCCTCTCGCTCCTGCTCACCGCGCTGCTGACGTTCGCCGCGCTGCTCGTCCCGGCGCCGGCCGCGACGGCCCAGGTGCCGCGCGGCTGGCTGGGCGTGACCGCCGACGGCCCGCTCACCGGCCCGCAGGCGCCGCGCTTCGCGGCCGAATGGGACCGCATGCGCTCCGCCGGCGCCGGCACCGTGCGGATCGCCTTCGCCTGGGACGCGCTCGAGCCCTTCGGGGCCGGCGCCTACGACTTCTCGGGCACCGACGCGCTGGTCGCCGAGGCGGCCCGCCGCCGCCTGCCGGTGCTGCCGGTCGTCCAGCGCACGCCGGCCTGGGCCGCGGCGCGCCCGGCCGACGGCGCCGCCTCGCCGCCCCGCGACCCCGCCCAGTACGCCCGCCTGCTGACCGCGCTGGTCGGCCGCTACGGGCCGGCCGGCAGCCTGTGGCGCGAGCGCCCCGAGCTCCCGCGCACGCCGATCCGCGCCTGGCAGATCTGGAACGAGCCGTCGCTGACGCGCTACTGGTCCGTCCAGCCCTTCGCCCCGGGCTACGTCCGGCTGCTGAAGGCCGCCGCGACGGCGATCCGGGCCGCCGATCGCAGCGCGCGAGTGGTGCTGGCCGGGCTGCCGAACGAGAGCTTCACGGCCCTGCGCTCGATCTACCGCGCGGGCGGGCGCGGCGCGTTCGACGCCGTCGCGCTGCACCCGTACACCGGCCGGGTCGAGAACGTCGTGCGGCTGATCGAGGCGGCCCGCCGGCAGATGCGCCGGGCGCGCGACCTGCGCACCCCCGTGTGGCTGACCGAGCTCTCGTGGCCGGCCGCCGAGGGCAAGGTGCGCGGCGGGACGCTCGGCTTCGAGACGACCGACGCGGGCCAGGCGCGCCGGCTGCGGGCGGCGTTGCGCCTGCTCGGCGAGCGGCGGCGGACGCTGCGGATCGGCAAGGTCGTCTGGTACACGTGGCTCTCCGAGGAGGGCGGCGCCAACTCCTTCGCGTGGTCGGGGCTGCGGCGGCTGCGCGACGGGCGGCTGCGCAGCGCGCCGGCGCTGCGGGTGTTCAGGGCGGCGGCGCGGGGCTGAACAGCCGCCCCGTTGCCGCGAACGTCAACCCCGCTGGTAAGGGGGTCGGGTTTCACCGGCATTTCCTCAGCATCGGGCGTGGACGCGCCGCGGTGCTGCACTTATGCCGGTGGGGTCGGCACAACTACAGCACCGAGGCACCACGGGGCCCGATGCTGAGGAAATGCCGGTTGATCGGAGCGCCGAGCCACCTCGGGCCACCCTCGATGCGGGGTTTCCTCCGCCGAAACCGCCACGCCGCTAGGGCACGACGCGCCGCAGCACCCCGTCCAGCTCGCGCGCCGTCCGCTCCCAGCTGAACCGAGCGGCCTGCTCGAGTCCCGCGGCCCGCAGGGCGGCGCGCGCCGCGGCGTCGCCGAGCAGCGCCAGGAGCGCCTCGCGGACCGCCTCGCCGTCGGGCGCCACCAGGCGGGCCGCGCCTCCGCAGACCTCGGGCAGCGCGCCCGCGTCGGAGGCCAGCACCGGGACGCCGGCCGCCATCGCCTCGACCGCCGGCAGGCCGAAGCCCTCGTAGTGGGAGGGCAGCACGAAGGCCTCCGCGCCCGCGTAGAGCCCGGGCAGCAGGTCGTCGCCGACCGAGCCGAGGCGGCGCAGCTCCGCCAGGCCGCTCTCGCGCGCGTACTGCGGGCGATGGCCGCCGGCCACGACCACCTCGACGCCCTCGCTCGCCAGCGCGCGAGCGGCCGGCACGAGCGCACCGAGGTTCTTGCGGGCCGTGTCCGCCGCGACGCAGAGCACGTAGGGGCGCTCGAGGCCGAGCCGCCGCCGCGCCGGCGCCGGATCGGCCCCAGGACGGAACGCCGAGTCGACGCCGCCCGGCACCACGCTCACCCGCGCCGGATCGGCGCCCAGCAGCTCGACGAGCTCGCCGCGCGAGAACTCGGATACGGTCACCAGGTGCAGCGCACGACGGGCCAGGGCCGGCAGCAGCCGCCGCTGCAGGGCCGCGTAGGGCCGCGAGTACCAGCCCGGATGGCGCAGCGCCGCGGCGTCGTGGATGACGATCACGTTGCGCCCGGAGGCGAGCGGCGCGAGGTTGGCGGGCCCGAGCAGCGCGCTCGCGCCCAGCCGCCGCGCCTGCACCGGCAACACGCCCTGCTCCCACGCGTGGCCGGCCCGGTGGGCGAGGCGCCGGCGGGGCGCGATCACCGCGTAGGCGCCGGGCCGCAGGGCGGGCAGGCGGGCGCACAGCTCGCGCGCCCAGCGCTCGACGCCGCCGGGCTCGGGGCGGACGGCGGCGCGGGCGTCGATGGCGATCGGGCCGGTCAGCGGCGATGAGGGTCGGCGTCGACGGGCGCAGCCTCGTCGGGGGGCGGGGCCGGGGCGTGGCGCACTATACGAGCGCGCTGCTGGGGGCGCTCGCGGCGGCCTACCCGCAGGACGAGTGGCGCGTGCTGCTGCCGCGCGGCCCCGTCTCCGGGCTCCCGGCCGGGGTCGTGCCCGTGCGCCACGCCCTGCCGGGCCGGCTGCTGCACGGTCCGGCGGCGGTCCTCGGCCGGCCGCGGCTCGACGCGCTCGCCGGCGGCTGCGACGTCGTGTGGATGCCCGCCCCCGCGCCGGCGGCGATCACGCCCGGGGCCCCGCTGGTGCTCTCCGTCCACGACCGCTCGTGGGAGCGCCGCCCCGGCGACTTCACCCGCTACGAGCGGGCCTGGCACGCGCTCGCCCGCCCGCGGGCGCTGGCGCGCGGCGCCCGCTTCGTGCTGACCCCCACCGCGGTCGGCAACGCCGACCTGGTCTGCGCCTGGGGGCTCGAGCCGGCGCGCGTGCGCACGATCGCGCTCGCCCCGGCGGTCACCGCGCCGGCGCCCGCGAGCGCGGCGGACGTGGCCTACTTCCTGTTCGCGGGCGCGCTCGAGCCGCGCAAGGCGCCGGCGGTGCTGGCGCGGGCGTACGCGCTCGCCCGCGACCGCGGTCTCACCGCCGAGCTGGTGGTCGCGGGCGACGGCCGGCTCGCGGGCGAGGTCATCGGGCCGGGGATCAGCCTGCTCGGCCACGTCGGCGACGACCGCCTCCCCGCCCTCTACGCGGGCGCGCTGGCGCTCGTCTTCCCCTCGCTCGACGAGGGCTTCGGGCTCCCGCCCGTGGAGGCGCTCGGCTACGGGACGCCGGTCATCGCCGCCGACCTGCCCGTACTGCGCGAGACGCTCGGCCCCCACGGGGCGCGCTACGTGCCGCCGGGCGACGCGGTCGCGCTGGCGCACGCGCTGATGGAGCTGGCCGAGGACCCACCCGAGCGCGACCGGCTCGCGGCCGCCGGGCGGGCGGCGACCGCCGCCCTGGACTGGCGGCGGACGGCCGCGGCGACCCACGCGGCACTGGCGGAGGCCGCCGGGTGAGCGTCTCGGTCGTCACCGTGCTGCACGACTCGGCCGCGCCGCTGCCCGCCCTGCTGGGCTCGCTCGCGCGCCATCTCGGAGACGCGCAGGTGATCGCCGTCGACGCCGCCTCGGGCGACGACGGCCCTCGCCTCGCGCGAGCCGGCGGGGCCGAGGTCGTCGCGCTCGGCGCCAACCCCGGCTTCGGCGCGGCCAACAACGCCGGCGTCGCCCACGCCCGTCACCCGGTCACGCTCCTGCTCAACCCCGACTGCGAGCTGCTCGACGACGGCGCCCGCCGCCTCGCCGCCGCGGCGCGCGCCCGCGACGCCCTGTGGGCGCCGCGGCTCGTCGGCCCCGACGGCCGCCCCGAGCGCTCGGCGCACCCGCTGCCCGGGACCGCCGGTGCACTGGTGCCGGCGCTGGTGCACCCGCCGCTGCTCCCACACGGCCTGCGCGAGCGCGCGGAGCCCTGGCGGGCGGCGCGCCCGCGCTCGGTCGGGTGGGCCGTCGCGGCCTGCCTGGCGGCTCGCACGGCAACGTTGCGGCGGCTCGGGCCGTTCGACCCGGCCCACTTCCTGTTTTATGAGGACATGGACCTGTGCCTGCGCGCCCGCGCCGCAGGAGTTCCGACGCTGCTCGATCCCGCCGTCCGCGTGCAGCACCTGGGGGGCCACTCGACGCGCGCGGCCTACGGCGGCGAGCCGCAGCGCCTGCTGGCCGGCCGCCGCCGGGCGGTCGTCCGCGCGCGGCGGGGACGCACGGCCGCGGGCCTCGACACCGCCGCACAGGTGCTCACCTTCGCGTCGCGTGCCGCCGCGCGCGCAGCGCTGCGGCGGCCGGCGGGACGCGAGTGGGCGCAGCTCGCCGCCGCGCTCGCGGCGGCCGGGCCCGGAAGGGGCACGCCGTGACCGCGGCGGCCGGCCCCGGCAAGGGCGCGCCGTGACCGCGCCCGCCCAGCCCGGCGCCCATGCCTCCTCAGCCCGCGTCTACGTGCGCGAGCTCGCCCGCTCCGACCAGGACGAGCTGCTCGCCCTCGTCCGCGCGAGCCGCTCGTTCCACCAGCCGTGGGCGTTCCCGCCCGATCGCCCGGACCAGTTCGAGGACCTGCTGCTGCGCTCGCGCCGGGAGGACTTCTTCTCCCTGCTGGCCTGCCGCAGCGAGGACGGGGCGATCGCGGGCGTGTTCAACGTCTCCCAGATCGTGCGCGGGCTCTTTCAGTCGGCGTTCCTCGGCTACTACGCGCACGCCGAGCACGCCGGCCGCGGCTACATGCGCGAAGGGCTCGCCCTGGTGGCGGAGTACGCGTTCGGCCCGCTCGCGCTGCACCGGATCGAGGCCAACATCCAGCCGGCGAACCGCGCGTCGGTGGCGCTGGCCCGGGCGGTCGGCTTCCGGCTCGAGGGCTACTCGCCGCGCTACCTGCTGATCGGCGGCCGCTGGCGCGACCACGAGCGCTACGCGCTGACCGTCGAGGACTGGACCGCGGCGCGGGCTCAGAACAGCCCGAGCTGACTGGCGTCGCGCTCGGGCTCGGGATCGGGCTGCGGCTCCGCGGGCGCCTCGGGCGCCGGCTCGCGCCGCGCCGCCTCGACCACGCCGGGATCCGGCACCACCACGGGCGGCGGCTCCTCCGGCTCCGGCTGTGGCTGCGGCGGCGGGTCGAGCGCAAGCAGCTCCGGCAGCCGCCCGAAGTCCTCGCGCAGCGTCTCGAGCATCCGCGGGGTGTAGAGCGCCGCCGCCGGGTGGAAGATCGGGTACAGGCGCACCGCCCGCGGCCCGATTACCCGCTCCTCCTCGCGGCCGTGCAGCCGCGTGATCCCCGTCGCCGGGTCCGCGCGCAGGAGCTTGGTGGCGAAGTTGCCCAGCGTGCAGACCACGCGCGGCTCGATCAGCTCGAGCTGGCGGAACAGGTACTCCTGGCAGTTGTCGATCTCCTGGGGCAGCGGATCGCGGTTGCCGGGCGGGCGGCAGTTGTGCACAACCCCGCCCGAGGTAACGAAGTTGTGGGTTCCTTCGACGTCCAGGCAGAAGAACGTGACCTCGTTGCGAGACCGGTGAGTGATTTCCTCGACCTCGACCTCGTCGTAGAGCACTTCTTCAGGCCCCGCCGCCCACGCTTCGGGCGAGAAGGGACACTCCGCCTCGATCTCCGGATGGAGCTTGTACCGCATGGATGGAGGGGCGAACCGAGCGATCTTCCGCGAGAGCTCTCGACTGGCCGGGACGTCGAAATACAGCCGACCTCGGCTTGCCTTTGCCGTCAGCCCGAGTCGCCGCAGGCCGGAGAGGAGGACCTGGAGGTCGGCGTCCTCGAAGCCGACAGTCGCGATCTCCGCCAATGGCTGGCGCGGAGGACGCTTGCGCATGTGCCCGTCGTCCATGAACCAGACGGCGAGCATCCGCGGATTGAGCTCGGTGGCCAGTCGCCGAGGCACGACCTTTTTCGGGCGGTAGAAGTCCCTCCGAATCACGTCGATCGCCCGATGCGCGAGGGTCCGCACCTGAACGACGCCGTACGTGCGATCCCCCCCAACCGCCGCAGCGACCTCGAAGCTGGCCTGAGCAGGCCGGAGCTCCTCAAGGACCTGGGCCTTGAAGCTCGAGTAGTCTGCCTGCCGCTCGGAATGAGAGAAGGTGACGCTCGACTGCGTCGCGCTGATCGAGCCATCGCCGAGCAAGGTGCCGTAGATCAGATCCCGGGCGGCTGCCGAGAGGCCCTGCCCGGTGGCTACTCGATCGTCGTTGCGAAGCTCTGCAACCGGGACGTATCCGCGCGACGTTAGGACCGGGTGATCACCCGTGAGCTCGACGCCGAGACGTCCCCGACCCGAGCGCTTGGCGGATCGGTACGTGAGCCGATACACGGCTCGGCCGCCGAGCGGCGTCGCATGCCACCCCGTCACACGGCGAGGTACAAGACGACCGGCGTCGTCAACCGACATGACCGTGCCCTGGTAGCGAGAGCGGACGAGGCGCACGATCGGGGCCCAGGAACCGTCCCCGAGTTGGACGGGAGTGTTGTACCTGAGGCACTTGAGGACGTTCACGACGAACACGTCGGACCGCTGGAGGCCGATCTCCGACAGCAGCTGGTCGAGCAGCCGGCCTGCCTGGCCCACGAAGGGCACGCCCTGCTTGTCCTCGTTGGCGCCGGGGGCCTCGCCCACGAACATCAGGTCCGCGTCGGCGTTGCCGGAGCCGAAGACGACCGACTGGCGCGTCGCGGCGAGCTGGGGGCACTTCGTGCACCCCTGCGCCTGGCGCCAGACCGCTTTGAGCTCCTCGCGGCGAACGTCTGCCGTGGCCACGCCCGAGACCGTACAACCCTCCGCGGCGGGGCCCGCGCGCCGATCTCGCACCCTGCGGGTCTATCATCTGAGCCCAGGCCGTCACCCGTCGCGGGATGGACCCGATGGACCGCACAGACCCAGATCGCATCGCCCTCATCGGCGCCGGCCGCCTCGGGACGGCCCTGGCTTCCGCCCTCCGCGCCGCCGGGCTCGCGGTCGACGGGCCGTACGGGCGCCTCGACACCCCGCCGGACCCGATCGCGGACGTCGTGCTGCTGTGCGTCCCGGACGCCGCGATCGCCACGGCGGCCGCGGCGGTCGCGCCCGGCCCGCTGGTCGGGCACTGCTCCGGCGCGCTCGGCCTCGAGGCGCTCGCCGGCCACGAGGCGTTCGCGCTACACCCGCTGATGACCGTCCCCGCCGAGGGCCCGGCGCGCTTCGCCGGCGCGGCGTGTGCGGTCGCCGGCACGTCGCCGCGGGCCCTGACCGTCGCCGAGAGCCTGGCGGTGGCGCTCGGGATGGTGCCGATCGAGGTCGCTGCCGACGACCGCGCCGCCTACCACGCCGCCGCCTCGATGGCCGCGAACTTCCTCGTCACGCTGCAGGCCGCCGCCGAGCAGCTGGCGGCCACCGCGGGCGTCCAGCGCGAGCACCTGGCGCCGCTCGTCCGCGCCGCGGTGGAGAACTGGGCCCAGCTCGGCGGCGAGGAGGCCCTGACTGGGCCGATCGCCCGCGGCGACGAGGCGACGGTCGCCCGCCACCGCGCCGCGCTGAGCGAGCGCGCGCCCGAGCTGCTCGCGCTCTACGACGCGCTGGCGGAGGCCACCCGGAGCCTCGCGGGGGCGCGCGCGTGATCACGTTGCGCACCGTCGCCGACGTCCGCGCGCACGTCGCGGCCGCCCGCGCCGGCGGGCGGACGGTGGCGCTCGTCCCGACCATGGGCGCCTTCCACGGCGGGCACGAGGCGCTGATGCGGGCCGCCCGCGAGGCCGCCGGCGAGGTGATCGTCTCGTTGTTCGTCAACCCGGCGCAGTTCAACGACCCGCGCGACCTCCAGGCCTATCCGCGCTCCGAGGCGGAGGACGCCGCCACCGCCGAGGCGCTCGGCGTCGACGTGCTCTTCGCGCCGCCGGAGGGCGAGGTCTACCCGGCCGGCTTCGCGACCGCGGTCACGGTCGGCGGGCTCTCCGACGTGCTCGAGGGCGCCTCGCGCCCGGGGCACTTCGCCGGCGTCTGCACGGTCGTGCTCAAGCTCTTGAACATGGTCGGCCCTGACGTCGCCTACTTCGGCCAGAAGGACGCCCAGCAGGTGGTCGTCGTGCGCCAGATGATCCGCGACCTCGACGTGCCGGTCCGGCTCGAGATCGTGCCGACCGTGCGCGAGGCCGACGGCCTCGCGCTCTCCAGCCGCAACCGCCGGCTCGGCGCGGCCGAGCGCGATCAGGCCGTCGGCCTCTCCCGTGCGCTGCGCGCCGCCCAGCAGGCCGTGGACGGCGGCGAGCGCGACGCCGCTCGCGTCCGCGAGGCCGCTCTCACCCAACTCGACGGCATCCAGCCGGAGTACCTCGCCGTCGTCGACCCCGACACGCTCGAGCCGCTGGCGACGCTCGACGGCCGCGCGCTGGTCGCGATCGCCGCCCACGTCGGCCCCGTCCGGCTCATCGACAACGTCCTCCTCGACCCCCTCACCCTCCCGGCGGCGACTCGCTAGAGCGCCGACCACGCACAAGGAGCCCCCGCCCATGTCCTCCCCTCCGCGCAGCAGCGATCGCCGTCCCGTCACGCTGACCAAGCTCGCCGAGATGCGGGCGCTCGGCGAGCCGATCGTGATGATCACCGCCTACGACCACCCGACGGCGCTGGTCGCCGAGGCGACCGAGGTCGACATGGTGCTGGTCGGCGACTCGGCGGCCAACAACGTGCTCGGCTACCGCGACACCGTGCCGGTCACCGTCGAGGAGCTGCTGATGCTCACCGCCGCCGTGCGCCGCGGGCTGAGCACGCCGATGCTGGTCGGCGACCTGCCCTTCGGCTCCTACGAGGCCTCTGACGCGCAGGCGATCGGCACCGCGCACCGCTTCGTCAAGGAGGCCGGCTGCGACGCGGTCAAGCTCGAGGGCGGGGGGCAGTCGGCCGAGCGCGCCGCCGCGATCGTGCGGGCCGGCGTGCCCGTGATGGGCCACGTCGGGTTGACGCCGCAGACCGCGACGGCGCTGGGTGGCTACCGCGCGCAGGGCCGGACAGCCGAGCGCGCCCGCCAGGTGCTCGACGACGCGCTGGCGCTGCAGGCGGCGGGCTGCTTCTCGCTCGTCTTCGAGGCGATCCCGGCAGCCGTGACCGACCTGATCATGCATCACATGGAGGTGCCCGTCATCGGCATCGGCGCCGGCCCGAGCACGGACGGCCAGGTGCTCGTGCTCCACGACCTGCTCGGGATCAACGCGGGTCCGCTCCCGCGCTTCGCCAAGCGCTTCGCCGACGTCCACAGCGAGACCGTGCGCGGGATCTCCGACTACGCCGAGGCCGTCCGCACGCGCAGCTTCCCCGACGACGAGCACAGCTACGGCATCGCGCCGGAGGAGATCGAGCGGCTGCGCGAGCAGTTGCCGCAGCGCGGGCTAACACGCCGTTGACAACTCGTTAACCCTAGACTGCTGCCGCGATGGCGCGGCTGTCCCGGCTCTTCGCTCCCAAGGAGCGCGAGTTCTTCGATCTCTTCGAGGAGGCCGGTGCCAACCTCGTGCGCGCCGCCGAGCTGCTCGAGCGGATGCTCGAGACCTGGCCGGACCACACGGAGCTGGCGCGCGAGCTGGTGGTTTGCGAGCAGGAGGGTGACCGGATCACCCACGACGTGATCCACCGCCTCAACCAGACCTTCGTCACCCCGATCGACCGCGAGGACATCTACGCGCTCGCCTCGGCGCTGGACGACATCGTCGACTACACCGAGGAGGTCGGCGACTTCTTCGGCCTCTACCGGATCGAGGCGCCGATGGTGCAGGCTCAGGTGCAGTCCAAGCTGCTGCTCGAGGCCTGCCGGCAGGTGGAGCAGGCGATCCCGCGGCTGCGGACCTTCAAAGACCTGGACCACCACACCATGGAGGTCAACCGGATCGAGAACGAGGGCGACCGGGTCGTGCGCGAGGCGCTCGCCTCGCTGTTCGAGGTCGACGGCATCGACCCGATGCTGGTCATCCGCTGGAAGGACATCTTCGAACGCCTGGAGGAGGCCATCGACGCGACCGAGCGCACGGCCAACATCCTCGAGGGCATCATCATCAAGAACACGTAGCGTCCCGGACGATGGACAACGATGCCGTCCTGTGGATCGTCGTCGCGACCGCGCTCGCGTTCGACTTCACCAACGGGTTCCACGACACCGCCAACGCCGTGGCGACCTCTATCTCGACCCGTGCGATCCGGCCGCGCGTCGCGGTCGGGCTGGCCGCGCTGCTGAACTTCGTCGGCGCCTTCCTGTCGCTGGCGGTCGCGGCCACGGTCGCCAAGGGCATCGTGCAGGCGGGCGCAGTGACCCCCGCGGTCGTCTTCGCGGGGCTGGTCGGAGCGATCGCCTGGAACCTCGCTACGTGGTACTTCGGCCTGCCGTCGTCCTCCTCGCACGCGCTGATCGGCGGGCTGATCGGCGCCGCGCTGGTGGCCGACGGGGTGGGCGCGGTCCAGTGGTCCGGGGTACTCGAGAGCGTCGTGCTGCCGGCGCTCGTCGCGCCGGTGCTCGCACTGGTGGCGGCAGGGCTGGCGATCCTGATCGCCTACCGGATCGTCGGCCGCCAGCGGCCCGGCCCCGTGACCCGCGGGTTCCGGCTCGGCCAGCTCGTCTCCGGCAGCCTGTTCTCGCTCGCCCACGGCACCAACGACGCCCAGAAGACGATGGGCATCATCTTCCTGGCGCTCGTCGCCAACGGCGACCTGCAGGCAAGCGACGAGGTACCCAGCTGGGTGGTCGTCAGCGCCGCCTCGGCGATCGCACTGGGCACCTACGTCGGCGGCTGGCGGATCATCCGCACGATGGGCAGCCGCATCATCAAGATGGACCCGGCCCAGGGCTTCGCGGCCCAGAGCGCCGGCGCGGCGGTGATCCTCTCGGCCTCCCACGTCGGCTTCCCGCTGTCGACGACGCAGGTGATCTCCGGCGGCATCATGGGCGCCGGCGCCGCCAAGCGGCTGTCGGCGGTCCGCTGGGGCGTCGCAGGCAACATCGCCACCGCCTGGGTGCTCACGCTGCCGGCGGCGGCGGCCGTCGGGGCGCTCACCTTCGGGATCGTCCACGGCCTCGGGGAGACCGGCACCGGCCCGGTCGTCGTGGCCGCCGCCCTGGTGCTCGCGCTCGCCTTCGCCTTCGCGCGGCGGATGGTCGCGGGGCGCACGCTGACGGCGGAAGGCTAGATGACTGGTTCCACGACCCCACGGCCGTCTGGCGGCGCACCTGTCTCGCCTGCGGCTCGCCACCGGCTACGCCTCGGGCGCTGGACGGCACCCGCCCAGAGGGCCCGTGGCACCACCACTGTGCCCTCGGGCGGGCACCCCCCAGCATCCACGGGCCATCCACCAGCCGGCCGCGCGGCCGCGCAACCAATCATCTGATGGAGCTGGCAGACCTCTCCGAGGTCATCGGCGTGTCACTGCTGGCCACGCTCGGCGTCGCGGTGCTGTTCTCGCTCGTGGTGCGCTGGAGCGCGCGGTCGGCCGAGGTCGCCCGCGGCGGCGCGAGCGCGGCGGCGATCGGCTACGCGGTGCTGGCGCTGGTGGCGCTGCTGGTGTTCGCGGTCGCCGTGGCCCTCGGTGTGCAGACGATGCTCGCCAAGTAGCGGTCAGGTGAAGGCCGCGACGCCGGTCAGCGCTCGTCCGATGATCAGCGTGTGGACCTCCGCCGTGCCCTCGTAGGTCATCACCGCCTCGAGGTTGGCCATGTGGCGCATCGCGGGATAGAGGTCGGTGACGCCGTCACCGCCGAGCACCTGGCGGGCGTCGCGGGCGACGGCAGCGGCCGCGCGGACGTTGTCGAGCTTACCGGCGCTGACGTGCTCGGGGGCGCAGCGGCCGGCGTCCTTGGCCCGGCCGAGGTGCAGCGCGAGCAGTTGCGCCTTGCCGAGCGTGAGGGCCATCTCGGCCAGCCGCGCCTGCACGAGCTGGAAGGAGGCGATCGGGCGGCCGAACTGCTCGCGGCGCGTCGACCGCTCGAGCGCGGCCTCATAGCACGCGCGAGCCGCGCCGCAGACGCCCCAGACGATGCCGTAGCGCGCCTCGCCGAGGCAGGTCAGCGCGGCGCCCAGGCCCTCCGCGCCGGGCAGCCGGGCGTCGTCTGCGACCTCGCAGCCCGAGAAGTGCAGCTCGGACTGCAGCGACGCCCGCAGGGCGCGCTTGCCGGTGATGTCCTTCGTGGTCAGACCCGGCGTCTCGCGCGGCACCAGGAAGCCGCGGACGCCGTCCTCCGTGCGCGCCCACACCACCGCCACGTCAGCGAGCGAGCCCATCCCGATCCACCGCTTGACCCCGTCCAGCCGCCAGCCGCCGTCGGCCTGCGTCGCGGTGGTCTCCATCCCCGCGGGGTCGCTGCCGGCCTCGGGCTCGGTGAGCGCGAAGCAGCCGACCGCCTCCCCGGCCGCCATCCGCGGCAGCCACGCCTCCTTCTGCTCCTCGGAGCCGAAGCGATGGATCGCCGTCATGGCGAGCGAGCCCTGGACGGAGACGAACGTCCGCAGGCCGGAGTCGCCGGCCTCGAGCTCCTCGCAGGCGAGGCCGTAGTCGACGGCGCTGCCGCCGGCGCACCCGTAGCCCTCGAGGTGCATGCCGAGCACGCCCAGCTCCCCGAGCTCGGGCACGAGCTCGCGCGGCCAGTGCGCCGTCTCGAACCACGTCTCGGCCTCAGGCAGGAAGCGCTCGCGCACCCACGCGCGCACGCGGTCGCGCCCCGCGCGCTCGTCGTCGGACAGCAAGGGCTCGATCCCCAGCGGGTCGTGGGGATCCATCTGCGGTCGGGCCTCAGGCACGTGGGCGCTCCAGGGTCGGGTACTCGATCGTCCTGATCACTACGGCGGGGGCGCCGACGGCGATCGAGAAGGGTGGGAGGTCTTCGGTCACGACGGCGTTGGCGCCGATCACGCAGCGCTCCCCGACCGTCACGCCGCCGGTGATCACCACGTTGGCCCCGCACCAGACGTTGTCGCCCAGCCGGGTCGGTCCCTTGGCGGTGAACCCCTGCCACGGCACCGGGCGGGCCGGGTCGTCGAAGCGGTGGTCGGCGTCGGTGACGAAGCAGCCGTTGGCCAGCATGCAGTGCTCGCCGATCTCGACCAGCTCGACCGCCGCGACCTGCACGCCGAGGTTCAGGAAGCTGCCGCCGCCGATGCGGATGCGCCCGGACGGCGAGGTGAGCCACACGCCGGGTTCGAGCAGCGCGTGCGCGCCGAGCTCGAGGCGCCCCTCGCGCAGCATCTCGAGCACGTTGCCGTGCACGGGCCAGCGGCAGAACGCGCGGCGCCGCGCGAACTCGAGGTGGATGCGGGCGCGGTTCCACGGCAGCGTGTTGCGCTCGTACCAGCGCCACTTCTGGAGCCACAGCCTGAGGTCCGCGGGTTCCACAGGAGGCGGAGTATGCCCGCGCAAGCCGAGTTGCAGGGTGTCGTAACCGCGCACGCAAACGTGCCGGTCCGGAAGCGCTCGGCTACCACTGCGGCCGTTCTCGACGACCTGGAGGCTCGGAAGCCGTGCACCATCGACGCCTGATCTGTTTCGCCCTGACGCTGTTCGGCGGACTCGCCGTCACTCCTTCCGCTCTCGCGGCGGTGCCAGTGACCGTGCAGCCGGGCGACACGCTGTGGTCGCTGGCCGCCCGCAACAACCTGACCACACGGACCGTCGCCGCCTATAACGGCGTCTCCGAGGGCGGCACGCTGCAGGTCGGCCAGACCGTCAGCGTCCCGACGGTCGACGAGGGCGCGGTGGCGCTCCAGGGCCAGGGCGTCGCGCCGGCGGCGGAGACCGCGGCAGCGCCCGCGCAGACCGCCGCAGCGCCGTCCGCGCCGAGCGGCGGCGGCGGCTACACCGTGCAGCCGGGAGACACCCTGTCCGCGCTGGCCGCCAACGCCGGCGTCTCGGTGTCCGAGCTCGCCGCGATGAACGGGCTCGATCCCGATGGGCTGCTACTCGCCGGCACGTCGCTCAGCGTCTCGGGCGGCTCGCCCGCCCCCGCGCAGGCCTCCGAGCCGGCGGCGCCGCAGGAGACCGCCGCGCCCGCCCCCGCGGCCGCCAGCGCGCCGACGGGCCAGACCGTGGGTGCGTCGGACATCCAGTCGGTCGCGGCCCAGCACGGCGTCTCCCCCTCGCTCGCCGCCGCCATCGCCTGGCAGGAGAGCGGCTTCAACAACGCGGCGGTCTCCTCGGCCAACGCCCGCGGCGTGATGCAGGTCATGCCCGGCACGTGGGACGACGTGCAGAGCAACCTCGCCTCGCGGCCGCTGGACCCGAACTCCGCCGGCGACAACGTCGAGGCCGGCGTGCTCTACCTCAAGCAGCTGCTGCAGGACACCGGCGGTGACGAGAACACCGCCATCGCCGGCTACTACCAGGGCCTCGGCTCAGTGCGCTCGCGCGGCAACTACGAGGACACGGATCAGTACGTCGCCAACGTCCAGGCGCTGCGCTCCCGCTTCGGCGGCTGAGGCACGGCTCCGCGCGCGGCCCGCAGCCGGGGGTCGCGCGTCCGCTGAGCGGTCCGGGTAGGTTCCCGCCCGTGGCGGACGCAGAGGCCCGGCTGGGGGTGGACGTGGGCGGGACCTTCACCGACCTCGTCCTGATCGCGGGCGACCGGCTGGTCACGGCCAAGGTCCCCTCCACCCCGGACGATCAGTCCGAGGGCGTCATGCGCAGCCTGGAGGCGGCCGAGGTCACCGAGGCCGCCGCCTTCGCGCACGGGATGACCGTGGCCACCAACGCGCTGCTCGAGCGCCGCGGAGCTCGCACCGCGCTCGTGACCACCGAGGGCTTCCGCGACGTGATCGAGATCGGCCGCCAGGACCGCGCCGCGCTCTACGACCTCACGGCCGGCCGGCCGCCGGCGCTCGTCCCGCGCGAGCTGCGCTTCACCGTGCGCGAGCGGATGGGTCCCGACGGCGAGCTCGAGCCGCTCGACGAGGAGAGCGTCGCGGCGGCGGTCGAGGCGATCGGCGAGGCCGAGGTCGAGGCGGTCGCGGTCTGCCTGCTCTTCGGCTTCCTGCACCCCGAGCACGAGCAGGCGGTCGGCGAGGCGCTGCGCGAGGCCCTGGGCGACGTCCACGTCTCGCTCTCCAGCGAGGTGCTGCCCGAGTTCCGCGAGTACGAGCGCACGTCGACGACCGTCGCCGACGCCTACCTGGGGCCGCGCCTGGGCGCCTACCTCGAGCAGCTCGCAGGCCGCGCGGAGGAGGCCGGGCTGCCGGCGCCGCTGGTCATGCAGTCCTCCGGCGGGGTCGTCGAGGTGGCCGCCGCCGCCGAGCAGGCGGCGTCGTGCGTGCTCTCCGGGCCGGCCGGCGGGGTGGTGGGGGCGGCCTACGCCGCGCAGGCGAGCGGCTTCGAGGACGTCCTGACCTTCGACATGGGCGGCACGAGCACCGACGTCGCGCCGATCGTCGGCGGCGAGGCCCAGACGACCACGGAGTCGGTCGTGGCGGGCGTGCCGATCAAGCTGCCGATGGTCGACGTCCACACCGTCTCGGCCGGCGGCGGCTCGCTGGCCTGGGCGGACGCCGGCGGCGCCCTGCGCGTCGGGCCCGAGTCCGCCGGCGCCGATCCCGGGCCCGCCGCCTACGGCCGCGGCGGCGAGGAGCCCACCGTGACCGACGCGAACCTCTTCCTCGGCTACCTCGGCGACGGCGCGGAGCTCGGCGGCGAGGTGACGCTCAGCCGCGAGCGCGCCGAGGCGGCGCTCGACCGCGTCGGCGGCCGGCTGGACCTCGACGCTGAGGCGACTGCGCTGGGCATCGTCCGCGTGGCGAACGCGGAGATGACGCGCGCGCTGCGGGTGATCTCGGTGCAGCGCGGCCTGGACCCGCGCGACTTCGCGCTCGTCGCCTTCGGCGGCGCGGGCGGGATGCACGCCTGCGCGCTGGCCGAGGAGCTCGGGATGCAGACGGTCATCGTCCCGCGCGCGGCGGGCGTGCTCAGCGCGCTCGGCCTCGCCATCTCCGACGTCCGGCAGCGACCTCGCGCGCCCGCTGCTCGGCGAGCTGGACGAGGCGGCGATGGAGGAGGCCTTCACAGCGCTGGAGGACGAGGCCGACGCGCCCGAGCTGCGCCGCCGCGCCGATGTGCGCTATCGCCACCAGTCCTTCGAGCTGACGATCGACGCCGACGACCTGGGCGAGCTGGCCGAGGGCTTCCACACCGCCCACGAGCGGCGCTACGGCTATCGCATGGAGGAGGAGCCGCTCGAGCTCGTCAACGTCCGCCTGGTGGCGACGACCCCGGTCGACAAGCCGCCGCTCGAGGCCGAGCAGGCCGCCGAGGACGCCGGCGAGCAGACGCGCCGGGCGTGCTTCGACGGCGACTGGAGCGAGGTGCCGGTGCACGCGCGCGCGTCGCTCGGCCCCGGCGACACGGTCGAGGGGCCCGCGGTGGTCGAGCTGGCCGAGGCGACCTGCGTCGTGCGGCCCGGCTGGCAGGGGAAGGTCGACGACGCCGGCGCGCTGGTGCTCGAGCGATGAGCCTCGATCCCGTCACGCTGTCGGTGCTCGCCAGCGCGCTGGCGGGGATCGCCGAGGAGATGGGCGCGGTGCTGATCCGCGGCGCCTACTCCTCGAACATCAAGGAGCGCCGCGACTGCTCGGCCGCCCTCTTCGACGCCGAGGGCCGGCTGGTGGCGCAGGCCGAGCACATCCCCGTCCACCTCGGCGCGATGCCCGAGTCGGTCGCCGCCGTGATCGAGCGCGAGCCGGCCCCCGGCGACGTCTTCGTGCTCAACGACCCGTTCGCGGGCGGCACCCACCTGCCGGACATCACGCTCGTCTCCCCCGTCGCCCTGGACGGCGACGTCGTCGGCTACGCGGTCACGCGCGCGCACCACTCCGACGTGGGCGGCATGAGCCCGGGCTCGATGCCCAGCGGCTCGCGCGAGCTGCTGCAGGAGGGCCTCGTCATCCCGCCGCTGCGGCTCGAGCGCGAGGGCGAGGTCGTCCAGGACGTGCTCGACCTGATCCTCGCCAACGTCCGCACCCCGGACGTCCGGCGCGGCGACCTGCGCGCCCAGCTGGCCGCCAACCGGCTCGCCGAGCGGCGGGTGGCCGAGCTGGTCGAGCGCCGCGGCCGCGAGATCGTGCTCGACGCCTTCGGCGAGGTGCTCGCCTACGCCGAGCGGCGCACGCGCGAGGCGATCGGCGAGCTGCCCGACGGCCGCTACGAGGCGCGCGGCGAGATGGAGGGCGACGGCGTCAGCGACGACGACGTCGAGATCTGTGTGACGGTGACCGTCGACGGCGAGGAGCTGGTCATCGACTTCGACGGCACCGCCGACGCGGTGGCCGGCAACGTCAACTGCCCGCTGGCCGTCACCCGCTCGGCCTGCTACTTCGCCCTGCGCGTGCTGCTGCCGGGCGACGTGCCGGCCAACGCCGGCGCCTACGCGCCGCTCGAGGTGCGCGCTCCCGAGGGCAGCCTCGTGCACGCGGTGGCGCCGTCGGCGGTGGTGGCCGGCAACGTCGAGACCTCCCAGCGGATCGCCGACACCGTCCTGCTCGCCCTCGCCGAGGCGGTCGAGCTGCCCGCTCAGGGCCAGGGGACGATGAACAACCTGATCATCGGCGGGCGCGGGTGGACCTACTACGAGACGATCGCCGGCGGCCAGGGCGCGAGCGCCGAGCGCGACGGCCCCTCCGGCGTCCACGTCGGGATGACCAACACGCTCAACACCCCGGTCGAGGCGCTCGAGCTCGAGTACCCGATGCGCGTCGAGCGCTATGAGCTGCGCTACGGGTCGGGCGGCGACGGCGAGCACCGCGGCGGCGACGGGATCGTGCGCGCGGTCCGGGTGCTCGAGCCCGCCACGCTGTCCCTGCTCACCGACCGCCGCCGGCACCAGCCCCAGGGCGCGGCCGGCGGGGAGCCGGGCGAGGTCGGCGCCAACCGGCTCGACGACGAGGAGCTGCCGCCGAAGGTCACGCGGGGCCTCGACACCGACGCGGTGGTGACGGTCGAGACGCCGGGCGGCGGGGGCTACGGCGAGGCGGAGTAGCGTCGCCGGCGGGCTGGGTCGCTGCCGGCGAACCCCGCATCGAGGGTGGACCGGGAGGGAGTGACGGCGGTTCGCGAGGCGGCTTTTCTCCAGCATTCCGCCGCTCTCGCTGCCGATGCTGAGTTGGTGCCGCTCTGACCGGCGTTTCTTCAGCATCGCGAGCCGTCGGGCGTCGATGCTGAGCTTATGCCGGTTGGTGCGACGCCCGCCGCCGGGCGAGCGCCGCACCAACCCGAACCCGTCCCCTTACTGGCGGGGTTCGCCGGGCCCGAGCGGGCGCCCCGAAGGACGCCCGCCCGCGAACCGCGCTACAGCTGCTTGTTGGCCGTCAGGAACTGCTTGGCCACGGCCGCCTCGTCCTGCTTGTCGAGCGCCACGGCCTTGTTCATGGCGATCATGGCGTCGGTGGTCAGCAGCGCGTTGGTCTTGTTGATGACGTCCATGAACTGCTGCCCGCCGAGCTCGGCGAGCTTCTTGTCGTCGATCACGAACGCGACGTTCTGGTAGCCGAAGACGCCCTCGGGGTCCTCGAGCACGGTGTACTTGCCGCTGGCGAGCTGGGCGTCGGTCGAGAACACGTTCGCGCTGTCGACGTCACCGGAGTCGAGCGCCTGGTACTGCACGCCGAGCGCGAGCTGCTTGAACTTGGCGTTGTCCAGGCCGTAGACGTCCTGCATGCCCTTCAGGCCCTGCTGGCGGCTCTTGAACTCCGGCCGCGCCCCGACGGTGAAGCTGTCGAGGTTCTTGAGGTCGGCGACCGTCTTGAGCTGGTTCTCCTCGGCGAAGGCCTTGGTCACCGCGATCGCGTCGACGTCGAAGAACGGCGTGCGCTCGCTGATCGTCTGCCCGCGGTCCGCGTAGAAGGCCTTGGCCTTGTTGTAGGTGTCGTCCTCCGAGGTCGCCGGCTTGTCGTCCCCGGCCACGACCGCGAGCGTCACGCCGAGGTACTCGGGATAGCCGTCGATCTGCCCACTGGTCAGCGCCTTGTCGATGATCTCGGTGGCGCCGATGTTCTTCTTGAGGTTGACGGTGTAGCCCTGGGCACGCAGCGCCTGGGCGTAGAGCTCGCCGAGGACGAACTCCTCGGTGAAGTCCTTGGTGCCGATCGTGATCGGCGGCTTGCCCTCGCCGGGCTTGGCCGCGGCCTCGCTCGAGGACGAGGACGAGCTCTCCTCGTCATCGCCGCCGCACGCCGCGGCGAAGACGCCGAGCGCGAGCACCAGCATCAGCCCGCTGAGGAGCTGCAGGAATCGCTTCATGGTGGAGATGTCTCCTTTCGTGTTCACACACCCTCGATGGCCGGCTCGACGAGCTCGGCCGCAGTCGTCCGGCGCCGCAGCGCCTTCGGGGTCATCGCCCGTTGCAGTACGGCGAACGCGGCCTCGCCCGCGAAGGCGAGCACCGTGACCGCGATCGAGCCGGCGATGACCCCGGCCGTCCCGTAGGTCGGCTGGTTGACGATGATGTCGCCGAGCCCGCCGCCGCCGGCCAGCGCGGCCAGCGTCGCCGTCGCGATCACGTAGACCGCTGCCGTGCGGATGCCGGCGAACATCAGCGGTACCGCGAGCGGGATCTCGACCTTCCACAGGATCTGGGCGCCGCTCATCCCGGCTCCGCGCGCCGCCTCCACCGCGTCGGGGTCGACCCGGTCGACCGCCACGAACGCGTTGGTCAGCATCGGCGGGCCCGCGAGGATGACGAGCGCGACCATCACGTTGACGAAGCCGATGCCCAGCAGCCCGAGGCCGATCGAGATGATCGCCAGGCTGGGCAGCGCGCGCCCGAGGTTCGAGACGTTGATGGCGACGAACGACCCCTTGTGCAGGTGGCCGAGCACGACGCCGAGCGGGATCGCGACGAGGAGCGCGACGGCGATCGCGGCGAAGGAGAGCACCAGGTGCTCCCACGTCTTCTCGAGCATCAGCGACGCGTTGTCGGCCATGAAGGTGAACGCGTCCAGGAAGGCGTTCATCTCAGCCCGCCTTCGCCCGCGCCCACGGGGTCAGCAGCCGCTGCAGCAGGACGAGCAGCCCGTCGGCCAGCAGCGCCAGCAGCACGGCGAGCACGCCGGCGGCGATGAACTGGGTCTTGAAGCCGTCCTGGATGGCGTTGAAGATCGGCTGGCCGAGCCCGCCGACGCCGATGAACGCCGCGACGGTCGCGAGGCTGATGATCGTCACCACCGCGATCCGGACGCCGGCGATGATCGCCGGCAGCGCGAGCGGGAGCTCGATGCGCAGCAGCGTCTGGCGGCGGGTGAGGCCCATCGCCTGCGCCGCCTCCAGCGCGTCGGGCGGGACCTCGCGCAGCCCGGTGAGCGTGTTGCGGAACAGGATCAGCAGCGTGTAGGAGACCAGCGCGATCTCCGCGCTCGTCCACGTGAGCCCGGTGATCGGGACCATCAGCTGGAAGAAGGCCAGGCTCGGGATCGTGTAGAGGAAGGCGAAGAAGATCGCCGCCGGTGTGTCGAACCACGACCAGCGGTAGGCGACCAGGGCCGCCGCGAAGGCGATCACGAAGCCGATCGAGACCGCGATCGCCGTCAGCTCGATGTGCTGGACGATGCGATCGGCGAACACGCTGTCGAAGTTCTCCGTGAACCAGTCCCAGCAGAACTGGCGGTTCTCGCGCACGCAGGCCGAGCCCTGCTCGAACTGCGGGACGACCGGGCCGGCCTGGGCCAGGACGGGGGCGCCGGTCACGGCCGCTGCTCGGCCTGGACGGACCGCTGGGCGGCCGGCCCGCTCTCGCCCGTGTCCATGAACTGGGTCAGTGTCTCTAGCGTGACGCTGCCGCGCGGCTCGCCGTCCTCGCCGGCCACCTCGAGGCCCGTCACGCGCTGGGTGACCATCATCGAGAGGGCGTCGCGCAGCGACATCGAGTCCTTGACCGTCGGCCCGTCGGCGCCGGCCGGCTCGAGGTCGATGTCGGCCAGGCGCCGCAGGCCGAGGCGCTTGAGGCCGCGGTCGGCGCCGACGAAGTCGGCGATGAACTCGTCGGCCGGGTGAGCGAGGATCTCGTCCGGCGAGTCGTACTGGACGAGCTCGCCCTCGCGCAGGATCGCCACGCGGTCGCCCATCTTGATCGCCTCGTCGATGTCGTGGGTGACGAAGATGATCGTCTTGCGCACCTCGCGGTGCAGGCGCAGGAAGTCGGCCTGCAGGCGCTCGCGGGTGATCGGGTCGATCGCGCCGAACGGCTCGTCCATCAGCATCAGCGGCGGATCGGCGGCCATCGCGCGCGCGACGCCGATCCGCTGGCGCTGGCCGCCGGAGAACTGCGAGGGATAGCGGCGCGCGTCGCCGGCCTCCAGGCCGACCAGCTCGAGCAGCTCGGCGACGCGCGCGCGGATGCGCTTCTTGTCCCAGCCGAGCAGTTTCGGGACCGTGGCGATGTTGTCCTCGACGCTCAAGTGCGGGAACAGGCCGATCTGCTGGAAGACGTAGCCGATCCCGCGCCGCAGCTCGGTCAGCTCCATCTCGCGGACGCTGCGCCCGCCGATGGAGATGTTGCCCTCGGTGATGTCGATCAGGCGGTTGACCATCTTCATGGCCGTCGTCTTGCCGCTGCCCGACGGGCCGATCAGCACGCAGATCTCGCCGGCCGGGACCTCGAGCGAGAGATGCTTGATCGCGGGATTCGCCTCGCGGCCCGCGTAGCGCTTCGTGACGTCGTGGAACGCGATCGGAGCAGCATGGGAACCGCCGTCCGCCGTGGGTCGTGACCCGGTCACGTTCCGGCCACCGATAGCTCCGTCATCCGCATCCTCGTCCGGCCTTCCGCAGCGCGGTGGCGCTCCGGTCCAGCGAGATATATTAGGCCAGCGCCGGACACGCGGTCAACCGGGAACGGGAGGCTCGGCGCCGGGCACCCAGTCCCGCGTCAGCAGGAGCCAGAACGCGAGCCCGGCGTGCGCTCCGTAGCGGCGGAAGCGGCGCTCGATCGTCCGGTCGGCCACCCGCTTGCGGCCGACGAGCCGCGCGTAGGTCGGCCGCGTCCAGGCGTCGAGCACGAGGCCCGAGCTGCGCCCGAGGACGAGCAGCATGTGCGCCGTGGCGTACGGGCCGATGCCGGGCAGCGCGAGTAGTGCCTCGGTGAGCTCGGGCTCGGGCAGCTCGGGATCGGCCAGCGCCTCGAGGTCGAGCCGGCCGGCGGCCACCTCCGTCGCGATCGCCTGCAGGTAGGCGCCGCGGTAGCCAGCCCGCGCCGTGTCGGTGTAGAAGGCCTCGCCCGCCGCCGACATCGCCGCGGCGGTCGGGAACGCGCGGCGACCCGACGGCGCCGGCTCGCCGAGGTGCTCGACCAGCGCGCTGACCATCCGCACCGTGGCCGACCACGTGCAGTTGGTGGTGCACAGCGTCTTGACGAGGTCCTCGAAGACGGTCGGGCTGCGCAGCATCCGCCCCGCGCCGCCGGGCACTGCCCACGCCAGATCCGGATCGTCGGCCGCGCGCGCGTAGAACGCCGTCAGGTCGAGGTCGAGCCGCAGCATCGCGCCGACGACCGCCAGCACCGCCTTCCGCGGCGCGGCGCCGTGCGCCTTCACCTGCGCGTCGTCGCCGTCGGCGACCACCGTGACGTCCACCGGCGCGCCCTCGACGAGCAGGGCGGTCTCGATCCGCCGGCCGTCCGGGGCGACCGTCGCGGGCGGCAGCTCCGCGCAGCCGTGGGAGAGCAGCGTGCGGGCGAGGTTGACCGGCTCGCCGCCGGGGCCCCGCAGCGGGAGCCGGGCCGTCCATCGCCCCGCGGGCGCCACGCCGGCCAGGACGCCCTATGCCGCCGCCGGAGCCGCCGCGGCGGCACGCCGCCGCCGGCCGCCGCCGCCACCGCCGCCGCCGCCGCGCCGCTTCGGCGCGGCGCTCGGCTCGACCACCTCGGCCAGGAAGCCGCCGGTGTAGGAGCCCGAGACGGCCGCGACCTCCTCCGGCGTCCCGGTCGCCACCACCTCGCCGCCCTCGTCGCCGCCCTCGGGACCCATGTCGATCAGCCGGTCGGCGGTCTTGATGACGTCGATGTTGTGCTCGATCACGACGACCGAGTTGCCCTGCTCGACCAGCCGCTGCAGCACCGTGAGCAGCCGCTGGATGTCCGCGAAGTGCAGCCCCGTCGTCGGCTCGTCGAGGATGTAGAGCGTCTGTCCCGTGGCCACCTTGGAGAGCTCAGAGGCCAGCTTGACGCGCTGGGCTTCGCCGCCCGACAGCGTGGTCGCCGGCTGGCCGAGGCGCATGTAGTCCAGGCCGACGTCGTGCAGCGCGCGGATGCGGCGGTTGATCTTCGGGATGTGGGCGAAGAAGTCCAGCGCCTCCTCGACCGGCATGTCCAGCACGTCGGAGATCGTCTTGCCCTTGAAGCGGATGTCCAGCGTCTCGCGGTTGTAGCGCTTGCCGTGGCACTGCTCGCACGGCACGTAGACGTCGGGCAGGAAGTGCATCTCGATCTTGATCTGCCCGTCGCCGCGGCACACCTCGCAGCGCCCGCCCTTGACGTTGAAGGAGAAGCGCCCCGGCTTGTAGCCGCGCACGCGCGCCTCCTGGGTCCTCGAGAACAGGTCGCGGATCTGGTCGAAGAGCCCGATGTAGGTGGCGGGGTTCGAGCGCGGCGTGCGCCCGATCGGCGACTGGTCGACGTTGATGACCTTGTCGAGCTGGTCGAGCCCGCGGATCTGCTTGTGCGCGCCCGGACGCAGCCGCGAGCGGTGCAGGCGGTTGGCCACCGCCTTGTAGAGCACCTCGTTGACCAGCGTCGACTTGCCCGAGCCCGAGACGCCGGTGACGCAGGTGAAGGCGCCGAGCGCCAGCTTGAGGTCGACGTTCTTGAGGTTGTGCTGGGAGGCGCCGCGGATCTCGACGTAACCGCTCGGCTTGCGGCGCTTCTCGGGGACCTCGATGCGCCGGGTGCGGGCCAGGAACTGGCCGGTCAGCGACTCCGGCACCGCCATGACCTCCGCGGCCGTGCCCTGGGCGACGACATAGCCGCCGTGCTCCCCCGCGCCGGGCCCCATGTCGATCAGGTGGTCGGCGGCGTGCATGGTGCCCTCGTCGTGCTCGACCACGAGCACGGTGTTGCCGAGGTCGCGCAAGCGCTCGAGCGTGCCGATCAGCTTCTCGTTGTCGCGCTGGTGCAGGCCGATCGACGGCTCGTCGAGGATGTAGAGCACGCCCACCAGCGAGGAGCCGATCTGGGTCGCCAGCCGGATCCGCTGGGCCTCGCCGCCCGACAGCGTCGCCGACGCCCGCGCCATCCCGAGGTAGCCCACGCCGACGTTGTCCAGGAAGCGCAGGCGCTCCTCGATCTCGCGCAGGATCAGCCGGGCGATCGCCCGGTCGGAGTCCGAGAGCTCGAGCGCCTCCACCCAGGCCAGCGCCCGCTGCGCGCTGAGCGTCGTGTACTCGTGGATGGCCATCCCGGCCACCGTCACCGCCCGCGACTCCGGGCGCAGGCGCGCGCCGTGGCACTCCGGGCACGGGCGCATCGACATGTACTCCTCGATCTTCTCCCGCGACCAGTCGGAGTCCGTCTCGCGGTAGCGGCGCTCGAGGTTGGGCACGATGCCCTCGAAGGCGGTCATGTAGGAGCGCCGCCGGCCCATCCGGTTGCGGTAGGAGACGTAGACCCGGTCGCCGTTGGTGCCGTAGAGGAAGAGGTCCTGCTGCTCGGAGGGCAGTTCCTCCCAGGCCGCCTCGAGATCGATCTCGTAGCGGTCGGCGATCGCCTGGGTGATCTGCTCGTAGTAGCTCGTCGCGCCGCTGGACCAGGGCAGGATCGCCCCCTCGCCGATCGACAGCGAGGGATCGGGCACGACCAGCTCGGGGTCGATCTCCATCTGCGAGCCCAGCCCGGTGCAGCGCGGGCACGCCCCGTGCGGCGAGTTGAACGAGAACATCCGCGGCTCGAGCTCGGGCATCGAGATCCCGCAGTGCAGGCAGGCGAAGCGCTCGGAGAAGGTCAGGACCTCGGACTTCGCTCCCTCACCCGCGTCGCGGGCCGGCAGCACCTCGATCTCCAGCATCCCCTCCGCCAGGGCGACGGCGGTTTCCACGCTGTCGGCCAGGCGCTTGCGCGCCTCGTGGCGCATCACCAGCCGGTCGACCACGACCGAGATGTCGTGCTTGTAGCGCTTGTCGAGGACGATCTCCTCCTCCAGCAGCCGCACCTCGCCGTCGACCTTCACGCGCGTGAAGCCCTCGTTGCGCAGCTCCTCGAGCTGTTTGCCGTACTCACCCTTGCGCCCGCGCACGATCGGGGCGAGCACCATGAACCGCGTCCCCTCCTCGAGCCCCATGATCTGGTCGATGATCTGCTCGGCGGACTGAGCGGCGATCGGCCGCCCGCAGTTGAAGCAGTGCGGCTTGCCGATGCGTGCCCACAGCAGGCGCAGGTAGTCGTAGATCTCGGTGACCGTGCCGACCGTCGAGCGGGGATTGCGCGACGTCGTCTTCTGGTCGATCGAGATGGCCGGCGAGAGGCCCTCGATGGAGTCCACGTCGGGCTTGTCCATCTGCCCGAGGAACTGGCGGGCGTACGCGCTGAGCGACTCGACGTAGCGGCGCTGACCCTCGGCGTAGATGGTGTCGAAGGCCAGCGAGGACTTGCCCGAGCCCGACAGGCCGGTGATCACGACCAGCGCGTCGCGCGGCAGCTCGACGGTGACGTCCTTGAGGTTGTGCTCGCGGGCGCCCGCGACGATGATGGAGTCCTGGCGCGACATAAGACCTCCCTGATTCTACGGACGCGGCGGACGCTTGAAGCGAACGTCCGTTCGCTTCTCGCAACGTGGGCGCTTCTGCGCGCTTAAGCGGGCGCGCGGGCTCGATCGGCCGGCCGACGTGCCGGATTCTGGTTCGATCTCTGACAGGCCTTGGCAGCCGGGGTCCGCTCCGAATACGATGACGCAGGCGGGGCTTCCCGCGCCGACGACATGGCTGTCTTCGAGAGGACGCGGAAGTTGAGAACTCAGGGAGGAGCGCGCAGCACCTCGGCAGCGATTTGCGCCGTCATCGCCGGCCTCGTCGCGCAAGGCTTCCTCGCCACCGGCGCGGCAGCGCAGACCGCGCCCGCCGGGCGCGGCGAGGCGTGGCTGAACCGCTCCACGGTCTCGGTCGCCGCCCAGGTCGGCCAGACGCCGAGCTTCACCTCGGGCATGGTCATCGACGGGCGCCGCGGGCTCGTGCTGACCGCGGCGCACACCCTGTGGGGCGCGAAGTCGATCAAGCTGGGCACGGACGTCGGCGTGCTGCACGGCCGGCTCGTGGCCCGCGCGCCGTGCGACGACCTCGCGCTGATCGAGGCGCAGCCCCGGATGCCCGGCCTGAACGCCATCCCGGTCGAGGACGGCGACCCGACCGGCGTGCTGACGTCGATCGGCCGGCGCTGGGACCCAGACCTGCCCGAGGGCCCGCAGGCGCTGATCACCATCCCGAGCAGCACCGCCGGGCCGTCCGGGACGTCCCGGCTGCACCCGCTGCTCTCGCCGCTGGAGGCGGTCCCGCTCGACGGCGCGGTCGTGTCCTCCAGCAACGGCGGGCCCGTGCTCGACGCGCGCGGGCGGCTGGTCGGCATGACGGTCGCCAACGCGGCGGGACAGGGGCTCGTCGTGCCCGGACGGGTCATCCGCACCCGTCTGGGCGAGCTGCGGCCGGGCAAGAGCACGGTGTACGTCGGCTGGCGCGATCGCTACCGCTGCGCGCCCAAGTACAACACCTTTGCGGCCGCGGCCTTCCCCGGCTTCAAGGTCGCCGATGCCCGGCTGAACCCGGCCGTCGCGCCGACCCGGCTCCCCGGGATCCAGGAGCCGGCGGGCTGATGGAAGCCGGCTCGGCCCCGACGGGAAGCTTGGGCGGGCGCTCCCCGCTGCTGCTGGCGGCCATCGCGCTCGGGCTCGCCGTGCTGCTGATCGCCCCAGCGCTCATCGTGCTGCTGGTCCGCTCGGGTGGCGACGACGCTCCCGCCACGGTCGCGCGCGAGACGGTGCGGGTGGGCCGGCTGCCGGCCGACGTCGCGGTCAGCGGATCGACCGTGTGGGTCGCGAGCGGGCGCGAGAACCGCATCCTCAGCCTCGAGGAGGACGCGCTCTCCGAACGGCCGGTGGGCCGGCCGACGGGTGACGCGCCGCTGCGGGTCGCGGTCGGCACCGGCTCGGTGTGGACCGCCAACGCCGCAGACGCGACCGTCACCCGCCTGAACCCGCTGATCCCCGGCGACCTCGGCCGCCAGATCGCGGTCGGGGCCGACGCCGTCGACGTCGCGGTGGGCCCGGACGCGGCCTGGGTGACCAACGGGGCGGCCGGCACGGTCACCCGCATCGACTCGGTGTCCAACCGCGTGCTCGGGCCGGCGATCAGCACCGGGCGCTTCCCGACCGCGGTCGCGGTCGGCAACAACTGGGTGTGGGTGGTCAACTCGGGCGACGGCTCGGTCGCGCGCGTGGACCCGCGCGAGAACGTCGTGGTGGGGCGCGCGATCGGGACCGGCCGCGATCCCCAGGACGTGGCCGTCGGACTGGGCTCGGTGTGGGTCGCCAACCGTGGCGACGGCACGGTCACCCGCCTGTCGGCATCCGACGGGCGACCTCAGGGCTCGCCGATCAAGGTGGGCGGGGCGCCGGGCGCGCTCGCGGTCGCCCGCGACGGCGTGCTCGTCCTCGACACGGCGGCCGGGACCGTCGTGCGGATCGACCCGCGGACGCGGGCCGTCAGCCGCGTGGCGCGGCTCGGCGGCTTCCCGGCGGCGATCGCGGTCGGCCAGGGCGCCGCTTGGGTCGTCGACGCGCAGGGCGGGACCGTCACCCGCCTCGGTGGCTGAGCTTGATCGCGATCGGCCTGGACTCGGCCTCCGCCCGGCTCCGCGGGCGTGACGCGCGCGCGCTCGCCGCGGTGGTCGCCCTCGTGGCGGCCGTCGCGGCCGTGGCGGCGGTCCTGCTGCTGCGCGAGGAGCGGTCCGCGCCGCCGCCGGCCGGCGGGCCCAGCGCGGTCGTGCGCGTCGGCGGGTCACCCACCGCCGTGGTGGCCGGCCCGGGCGGCCTGTGGGTCGCCGACCAGGCGTCGGGCACCATCACGCGGCTGGACCCGGGCACCGGCGCGCCGCAGGGCGAGCCGCTGGCGCTGGGCGGCGCCCCGGCCCGGCTGGCGCCGGCGGCGGACGGTCTGTGGGTGGCGGACGCCGCGCGCGGCGCGGTCGTGCCCGTCGACCGGCGGCGGCCGCTGCGCCCGATCCCGATGGGGGCCGACGTCTCCGACGTCGCGCTGGCCGCCGGGGCCCTGTGGACCGCCAGCTCGGCGGATGGGACCGTGCGCTACCTGCGGCGCGGGGCCTCGGGGGTGCGCTCGATCGCGGCCGGCGCCGGCCCGGTCGCACTCGCCGCCGAGGGGCGCTGGGTGGTCGCGGTGAGCCCGCGCGACGGGCGCCTCGTCCGCATCGACGCCGAGCGCCGCCGCTCGCGCGGCGCACCGGTCCCGACGGGCCGCGACCCCGTCGACGTCGCCGTGGCCGGCGGGGTCGCGTGGGTCGCCAACGCCGGCGACGGCACCGTGGCGCGGATCAACCTCGAGACCGGCCGGCTGGAGGGGCCGCCCGTCGCGGTCGGGCGCCGGCCGGTGGCGATCGCCGCCGACGAGCGCGACGTCTACGTCGCCACGGCCGGCGACCGGGCGGTGGTGCGGATCGATCCCCGCACCGGCGAGACCTCCGGCGAGCGCGCTGTCGGGCGCGAGCCGGCGGGCGTGGCGCTCACGCGCGACGCGGTGTGGGTGGCCAACGCGGCCGACGGGACGGTGACCCGCCTTGAGCGCTGAGCGCTCGCGCCGCCCGCTCCCGCGCCTGCTGCTGGCCGCGGGCGTCTGCCTCCTGCTGGGCGCGGCCGGCGGGGTGCTGGCCGCTGTCCTCACCAGCCAGCCGGAGCCGGTCCGGGCCAGCTTCACGCCGCCGCGCGAGCCGCCGCCGACCTTCCGCCTGCGCGACCAGGACGGCAAGTGGGTGGCCACCCCGCAGGATTCCCGCGGCAAGGTGCTCGTGCTCACCTTCCTGTACTCGACCTGTCACGACCTGTGCCCGGCGCAGGCCGGGAAGATCGCCCAGGCGGTCGGCGAGGTCGGCGGAAAGGGCGTCAGGGTCATCGGGGTCAGCGTGGACCCGACCGGCGACACACCGGAGCGAGCCCGGGCCTTCCTCAAGCGCTTCCAGCTCTACGGCGGGCCCGTGAGCTTCCTGATCGGCAGCCGCCAGGAGCTGGCGCCGGTCTGGGCGTCCTACGGGATCGTCCCCGTGGCGGCCACGGGCAAGGAGGCCGAGGCCGCCGCCGCCTTCTACGACCAGTACCGCGAGGAGCGCTCCGAGGAGTTCGCGAAGGAGTCCGGGGGCGAGGAGTACACGGCCGCGGCGCAGGCGGAGGTCGAGGGCGCGCCCAAGCCGACCACCGACGGCGCCTCGCCGAAGGCGGCCGAGGATCCCTACCCCGCCCGCGAGGACTTCCGCTACCGCGGCCGCCGCCGCCACTACGCCCTGGACTTCGAGCACAGCGCGTACGTGCTGCTGATCGACAAGCACGGCCGCCAGCGGGTCGGGTTCCCGTTCGAGCAGCTCGACGCGAAGCTGCTCGCGGGCGACATCCGCGCGCTGCAGGCCGAGCGCTGAGCTCAGCCGCGGGCGAGCACGCCGGCGTCGCGCAGCTTGGCGCCCAGGTAGTCCACGAACGGCTCTACGCGGAGCTCCTCGCCGGTCACGCGCCGCAGCAGCTCGCGCGGCGCGAACTTGCGGCCGTGGCGGTGGATGTTCTCCCCGAGCCACTCCCGCAGCGCCGCGAAGTCGCCGGCCGCGATCCGCTCGTCGAGGTCGGGGATGTCGTTCGCCGCGCGGCGCCACAGCTGCGCGGCCATCAGGTTGCCCAAGGTGTAGGTCGGGAAGTAGCCGATCATCCCCTCGGCCCAGTGGATGTCCTGCAGACAGCCGTGGGCGTCGTCGGTGACCTCGACGCCGAGCAGGCGGGCCATCCCGTCCGCCCACGCCCGTGGCACGTCGGCGACCTCGAGCGAGCCCTCGACCAGCGCCAGCTCGAGCTCGAAGCGCAGGACGATGTGGAGGTTGTAGGTCGTCTCGTCGGCCTCGGTGCGCACGAGCGACGGCTGGACCGTGTTGACCGCGCGATAGAGGCCTGCCGCGTCGAGCTCTGCGAACGCGCCGGGCAGGGTGGCGCGCAGCCGCGGTAGGACCCAGTCGCAGAACGGCCGCGAGCGCCCGACGAGGTTCTCCCACAGGCGGCTCTGGGACTCGTGCACGCCGAGCGAGACGGGCTCGGCGAGCGGCGTGCGGTGCAGGGACGGCTCGATCTGCGCCTCGTAGAGGCCGTGTCCGAACTCGTGCAGGCCGGAGTACAGCGCCATCGAGAGGTCGTCGCGCTCGAAGCGGGTCGTGATGCGGACGTCGCCGGGGCCGAGCGACTGGGCGAACGGATGCGGCGCCGGATCCAGCCGCCACGCCTCTGGGTCGTAGCCGGTCGCGCCGAGCACGTCGAGCACCGCCCGCCGCTGGTCCTCCGCGGTGAACGGTCCCGCGAAGGCGCCGTCGTTGCCGGCCTGCCCGCTGTCGCCGGCCGCGGCCACCAGCGGGACCAGCGCCTCGCGCAGGGCGGCGAACAGCGGCACGAGCTCGGCGGCGGTCAGGCCCGGCTCGAAGTCGTCGAGCAGGACGTCGTAGGGATGGGCCTGGCCCTGGCCGTCGAAGCACGCCACGTAGCGGTGGCGCAGCTCGAGGTGGCGCGCGAGCGTGTCGCGGAAGCGGCCGAAGTCGGCCGCCTCGCGGGCCTGGAGCCAGGCCTGCTGGCCGAGCGCGGCGGCGTGGGACATCTCGCCGGCCAGCTCCGTGGGGACCCTGGTGCGCTTCTCGAAGTCGCGCCGGACCCAGTGGACCAGGCGCGCGTCGTCGGAGTCGGGGTCTGCTCCGGCCGCCCACGGCTCCAGCGTGTCGAGCAGCCTGCCGACCTCCGGGTCGACGAGCTTCTCGTGGCAGACGCGCTCGAGCGTCGCGGCGTGGTCGGCGCGGCCGACGGCGCCCGCGCGCGGCATCATCGTGTTCTGGTCCCAGAAGAGGAGCGCGAGCGCAGAGTGCAGGTCGACGAGCTCGGCCATGCGCCCCTTGAGCTCGCCGAGAGCGGCGGGCGCGGCCGTCATCGCCCGGCCTTCGCGAAGACCTCGTCCAGCAGCGGCTCGGGGCGGCTGAGCCCGAAGTGCTCGGCCAGGTAGGCCGCGGCCTGCTCACGGGAGCGGCCCTGCAACGCGAGGTCGAGGGCGGCGAGGCGGGCGCCGTCCTCGTCCGTGGCGCCTGTCGCGGCCGGCTCGGTCGTGACCGGCTCGGGCGCCTCGGCTGCGACCGGCTCGGGCGCCGCGGCCGGCTTCATCGGCTCGGTCGCAGGCGTCGCGGCCGGCGGGAGTGGAGGGTCCGGCTCGCCCGTCGCGGCTCGCAGCCCGCCGGTCTCCTCGATCACCGCGTCCAGCTCGGTCCGCAGGGCGGAGAGCCTGGCGCTCAGCTCGGCAGCGACCGTGGCGACGCCCTCGACGTGGGTGCGCGCCTCGTGGCGGGCCTCCTCGCGCAGCTCGCCGGCGCTCGCCTCGGCGGCCGCGACGATCCCCGCGACCCGCTCGGAGGCGGCGGCGGCCAGCGACTCCCCGGCCGGCCGGCGCGCCTCTGCCTCGAGCTGCTCGATCCGCCGCGCCAGGCCGCGCAGGTGCTCGGCGACGGCGGCCGGGTCGTAGCCGCGGCGGGTCGTCGGGAAGTCGGTGCGCTCGACGGGCTCCACTCGGGTGCAGGTTAGTCAGGCAGCCGGGCGGCCCCGTCGGGGCCGAGCACCACGAGCCCGTCGCGCGCCAGGCCGGCGAGCGCCCGCTCGCGACGCTCGGGCGCGAGCCCGGCCGGCGGCGGCCCGCCGTCGACGAGCGCGGCGACGATCCGCCCGCGGACGTAGCGGTCGGTGTCCTCGAACCGCGGCCGGGCCGCCCGCCGCCGCGGCGGCGCGCCCGGTCCGGCGCAGCCCCGGCGGACCGGGCAGGCACCGCAGCGCGGCGAGCGGGGGGTGCAGACGGTGGCGCCCAGCTCCATCATCGCCTGGTTCCACTCGCCCGCGCGGTCGGCCGGCAACAGCTCCGTGGCGCGGCCGGCGAGCTCCCGCGGCGTGCGCTCGCGGCCGTCCCAGCGGGCGATCACGCGGCGCACGTTGGTGTCGACGGCGGCGACCGGCTCGTCCCACGCGAACGCCGCCACCGCGGCGGCGGTGTACCGGCCCACGCCGGGCAGCCGCTCGAGCTCGTCCGGCGGCGGCCAGCCGTGCGCCGCGATCGCGCGCGCCGCTGCCCGCAGGGCGAGCGCGCGGCGGTTGTAGCCGAGGCCGCTCCAGGCGGCGAGCACCGCGGGCGTCGGTGCCTGCGCGAGCGCAGCGGGGTCCGGGAAGTGCTCGAGCCAGCGCTCGTAGTACGGGACCACCCGCGCCGCCTGGGTCTGCTGGAGCATGACCTCGGAGACCAGCACGGCGTAGGGGTCGCGGGTGAAGCGCCACGGCAGCGGCCGCCGCACGCGGGCGTACCAGTCCAGCAGCGCGGTCGGGCGGTCGGCGGTCGTCACGGCGGGGATGATGGCGAGCGGGGTGGAGGGCCCGAACCCCGGCATGGATGGGTCCGGGGTCCCGGTTCGCACGGTGGGACGAGAACGGCATGGCATACAGGCCAAAGCGTCCCGACCGGCGCGGCTGGCGCGTCCGCACTCATGATGAGGTCGGTGACCGCGGCCGGTGCGGTCCGCGTTCCTTACTGCGGGGTTTCGCCTCGGGCGGTGATGCGGCTGGGACTCGGGCCGGGCGAACAGCAGCGATGCAGAGCTCCATGTCGGGTGGCAACGCGGCCTGGTCCTCGGACCGGGGTCCCCGCCCGCGCGGCGTGGGACCATTCCAGCCGTGGCCCCTGGCCTCGTCGTCCCCGCCCGGCTCCTCGGCCTCCTCGCCGTCGCGGCCCTGGCGGCGTTCGCCGGCTGTGGCGGAGGTGAGCCGCGCGGCGTCGCGCCCGAGCCGGACGCACCCCGCGCCGCCGGGTCCTCCGCCGGCGCGGGCGCGCTGAAGGCCGAGTCGGCGATCGGAGCCGCCCGGCGCCGGGAGGCTGCCCGACGGGCCGAGCTGCGGCGGCTGAAGCGCTCGCCGACGGTGGCCGCCGCGCTGCGCCGCGCGCTGCTGAGCGGCCGGATCGACGCCGCGGCCCACGACCGCTGGCGCCGCGACGACGCGCGCGCAAGGGCCACGCTGGGCAAGCTCGCGGGCGGGCCGCGGGCGGAGCTGGCCGCGGTGATCGCCGAGGCCGATCGCCTCGCCGCCGCCGGCCGCCTGACCGCGGGCCGCTTCCCGGCCGTCTTCCTGCTCCTGCGGCGCAACGCCGAGGCGTGGTCGCGGGCGCGGCCGCCGGCGCCTGGCCAGCGCGTGAGCTTCGGATCGGATCCGGCGGTCTTCCAGGCGTTCGCCGGCCGCGGCCTGCAGCTGCACCCGCTGGCGAGCTGGGGCAAGGTCAACGGCGTGGCGGGCGCGTGCCTGCGAGCGCTCGAGGCCGGCCGGGGGGACTGCCCGGAGCGACGGTTGCGGGCCGCGGTCGACCGGCTGCTCGGCCTCGGCGCCCGTCGGGACGACTTCCTCGCCTGGGAGTACTACTTCGCCTACGGCGGCGGCTCGCCGCCGTGGATCAGCGGCATGTCGCAGGGCACGGCCGTGCAGGCCCTCGCCCGCACCGCCCGGGTGCTCGAGGCGCCGCGCTACCTGCGCGCGGCGCGGCGGGCGCTCGGGGCCTTCGAGCGCCCGGCGCCGATCGGCGTCGCCGCCCGCGCCGGCGGCGGGCGGCGCTATGTCATGTACTCCTTCGACCCCGGCCAGCGGATCCTCAACGGCGAGCTGCAGGCCGTCAGTGGACTACGCGACCTCGCGAGCCTCGACGGCGGCGCGCGGGCGCAGCGGCTCTTCCGCGTCGGGGAGCGCGCCGCGCGGGCGGTGCTGCCCGCCTTCGACACCGGCGCGTGGTCGCTGTACTCAGAGCGCGGGCGCGAGTCCTCGCTGCACTACCACCGCGTGACCGGCGACTTCCTGGGCCGGCTGTGCCGCGGCGGCCGGACGCCGTTCTGCGAGGCGGGCCGGCGCTTCGCGCGCTACGAGCGCGAGCCGCCCCGGATCGGCGTCGACGTGCCGAGCGGCCTGCGGGCCAACCGGGGCGCGACGCTGCGCTTCAGCCTCTCGAAGATCTCCAGCGTGAACGTGTCGGTGTGGGGCAACCGCGGCCTGAGCCTGCGTCAGGAGCTGTCGCTGCCGCGCGGCGGCCACGCCGTGACCTGGACCCCGCCCGGACGCGGTCGCTACCGGCTCCGGGTCGAGGCGCGCGGGCCGGCCGGGCGGCGGGCGGTGGAGCTGCGCGACCTGCGGGTGGTGCTGCCGAAGCCGAAGCCGCGGCCGACGGCGAAGGAGCGGCGGCGGGCGGCGCGGAAGGCGGCTCGCGCCGGGGCGCGGAAGGCGGCTCGCGTCGCGACGCGGCGGGAGCGGCGGTCCGAACGTCAACAGCGCAGCGAGGAGCGGAGAGAGCGAGTGGCGCGACGGGAGCGCGCGGCGGCTCGGCGGGAGCGGGCGACGGCGCGGCGGGAGCGGGCGACGGCGCGGCGGGAGCGCGCGGCCGCGCGGCGGGAGCGGGCGACGGCGCGGCGGGAGCGCGCGGCCGCGCGGCAGCGGGCCGAGCGGCGGCGCCGTGCGCGGCGGGAACAGCGCATCGAGGAGCAGCGGGGCGAGGCGGTCGTGGAGAGTGTCCCGAACGTGGGCGGCTGACCGGCGACGGCCGGACCGCCGGAGCCGGCGCTTGGCACCTTGGCGCTCCGCCCTCGTCGAGCGGTACGAGAACTTCTCGCATGTGAGGCGTAACTCGTACCGGCCGGGGGTCTTGGCGCCTCGGCGCTCGCGGCGGCTGAGCGGGACGGCCGGCCTGGGTGGCGGCGTCGCCGCTCGCCCGCAGCGCCTCCGGCGCTAGCTCGCCGTCGCGGCCTCGTCCAGCTCGCGCCGCAGCTCGCGGATCTCGTCGCGCAGCCGCGCCGCGTACTCGAAGCGCAGCTCCTCGGCCGCGGCCAGCATCTCCTCCTCGAGCTCGACGATCGTCGACTCGATCTCGGCCGGCTCCATGTCGATCTTCTTCTCGCGGCGGCGGCGGCCCTTGGTCGGGACCTTGGAGTCGCCCATCAGGAACTCGGTGATGTCGGAGATGCCCTTGACGATGGTCTCCGGCGTGATGCCGTGCTCCTCGTTGTAGGCGACCTGGATCGCGCGCCGGCGGTCGGTCTCGGAGATCGCCTTGCGCATGGCGTCGGTCTCCTTGTCGGCGTACATCAGCACCGTGCCGCCGACGTTGCGTGCCGCGCGGCCGATCGTCTGGATCAGCGAGGTCTCACCGCGCAGGAAGCCCTCCTTGTCGGCGTCGAGGATGCCCACGAGCGAGACCTCGGGCAGGTCCAGGCCCTCGCGCAGCAGGTTGACGCCGACCAGCACGTCGTACTCGCCCAGGCGCAGCTCGCGGATGATCTGGATGCGCTCGAGCGTGTCGATCTCGGAGTGCAGGTAGCGGACCTTGAAGCCCATCTCGAGCAGGTAGTCGGTGAGGTCCTCGCTCATCTTCTTGGTCAGCGTGGTCACGAGCACGCGCTCGTTGCGCTCGACGCGGGAGCGGATCTCGTTCATCAGGTCGTCGATCTGGTTGCGCGTCTCGCGCACCTCGACCGCTGGGTCCACGATGCCGGTCGGGCGGACGATCTGCTCGACCACGCGCGCCGAGTGGTCGCGCTCGTACTGGCCGGGGGTGGCCGAGACGTAGACCATCTGCGGCGTGATGGAGAGGAACTCCTCGAAGGTCTGCGGGCGGTTGTCCATCGCGCTGGGCAGCCGGAAGCCGTAGTCGACGAGCGTCGACTTGCGCGAGCGGTCGCCCTCGTACATGCCGCCGATCTGCGGCACGGTCTGGTGGGACTCGTCGATGAAGCAGACGAAGTCCTCGGGGAAGTAGTCGATCAGGCAGTACGGGCGGGCGCCGGGCGCGCGGCCGTCGAGGATGCGCGAGTAGTTCTCGATGCCCGAGCAGAAGCCGACCTCGCGCAGCATCTCCATGTCGTACTGGGTGCGCTGGCGCAGGCGGTGGGACTCCAGCAGCTTGCCGCTGGCGTCGAGCTCGGCGGTGCGGGCGTTGAGCTCGCGGCCGATCTCGGCCACGGCCCGCTCCATCGTGCCCTCCTTGACGTTGTAGTGCGTCGCCGGCCAGATGGCGACGTGCTCGAGGTCGTCGACGATCAGCTCGCCCGTCAGCGGGTCGAAGTGCTGCAGGCGCTCGACCTCGTCGCCGAAGAGCATCGCCCGGAACGCGGTCTCGGCGTAGGCCGGGAAGACCTCCAGCGTGTCCCCGCGCACGCGGAAGGTGCCGCGGCCGAGCGCCGTGTCGTTGCGGTTGTACTGGAGGTAGACGAGCTTGCGCAGCAGCTCGTCGCGGTCGACGTCGCCGCCCTTGAGCAGGATCTGGCAGTTGTCGTTGTAGGTCTCCGGCGAGCCGAGGCCGAAGATGCAGGAGACCGAGGCGACGATCACGACGTCGCGGCGGGCGAACAGCGCCGCGGTGGCGGCGTGGCGCAGCCGGTCGATCTCCTGGTTGATCGCCGAGTCCTTCTCGATGTAGAGATCCTTGCTCGGGACGTAGGCCTCGGGCTGGTAGTAGTCGTAGTAGGAGACGAAGTACTCGACGGCGTTCTGCGGGAAGTAGGTGCGGAACTCGTTGCAGAGCTGCGCGGCCAGCGTCTTGTTGTGGGCGATGATCAGCGCCGGGCGCTGCAGGCGCTCGATCGTCGCCGCCATCGTCATCGTCTTGCCGGTGCCGGTCGCGCCCAGCAGGGTGACCCCGCGCTCACCCGCCTCGACGCTGTCGGCGAGGCCGGTGATGGCCTGCGGCTGATCGGCGGTGGGCGAGTAGACGGCGTCGAGCTTGAAGGGCGGCATCAGCCCACCAACGATAGACCGCGGACCGGACCGCACCCCGGGAAGGGGTCTGGCATTTGCGCCAGAAGGCATACTGCGCTGTCAGCGCACCGTTCGAGGGGGACGAGGCGCACCCGACGCCGATTCGAGGGGGAGTCGCATGGAGCGCATCGTGGTGGCCGTCAAGCCGGGCGCCGATCAGCCGTGGCTCGCCGACGCGGCCGTGTCCATCGCCCAGCAGACGGGCGCGGAACTGGCCGTGGTCAGCCTCGACGGGCTCGAGATGGAGGCGTTCTCCACCCTGCCCCGCTCCGAGCTGACCGAGCAGGCGCAGGCCGCCGCCGACGCCGTCGCCGAGCGCATCCGCGCGGCCGGCGTCAGCGCCACCGCCGAGTCCCGCCCGGGACCGGCCGTGCGCGGGATCCTCACTTACGCCGAGGAGAAGGAGGCCGACCTGATCCTGGTCGGCGCCTCCTCGCGCGGGCCGGTCGCCAGCCGCTTCTTCGGCAGCGTGCCGATGTCGCTCGTCCAGCGCTCGCGGCGCCCCGTGGTGTTCCTCACGCACCCGCACTCCCCTTCGGCCCCGACCCCCACCTCCTAGGAGCCTCGACCATGGCGACAACAGCCAAGCGCGGCGGCCCCTTCGCGGTCAAGCCGACGGACGTCCTGGTCCGCGAGACCCAGGAGAAGGGCCATCGCTCAAGCGCGTCGTCGGGCTCGGCGACCTCACCGCGCTCGGCCTCGGCGCGATCATCGGCACCGGCATCTTCGTCGTCATCGGCGAGGCGATCGGGTCCTCGGGGCCCTCGATCGTCCTCTCCTTCGTGCTGGCCGGCATCACCTGCGCCTTCTCGGCGCTGTGCTACGCCGAGCTGGCCTCGAGCATCCCGGTCTCCGGCAGCGCCTACACCTACGCGTACGCGACGATGGGCGAGCTGGCGGCGTGGATCATCGGCTGGGACCTGATCCTCGAGTACGGGGTCTCGGTCGCGGCGGTGGCCGTCGGCTGGGGCGAGTACCTCAACATCTTCCTCGACACGGTGCTGGGCTTCTCGCTGCCCGAGTCGATCGCCGGCCCGCCCGGCGAGGGCGGCACGATCAACCTGCCGGCCGTCTTCATCGTGCTGGCGATCATGTGCCTGCTCGTCGTGGGCGTGCGCGAGAGCGCGCGTGCCAACACGGCCATGGTGCTGGTCAAGATCGTCGCGCTGCTGCTGTTCATCGTGCTCGGCGTCACCGCCTTCACCGCCGACAACTTCAGCCCCTTCTACGGGGGCGACGACCCGACCTTCGGCGGCGTGGTGACCGCCGCCTCGATCATCTTCTTCGCCTACATCGGCTTCGACGCGATCTCGACCTCGGGCGAGGAGACCAAGAACCCCGGGCGCGACCTCCCGATCGCGATCCTCGTCTCGCTGGGGGTCGCCACGCTCTTGTACATCCTCGTCGCGGTCGTGGCGGTGGGCGCGCTGCCGACCGACCAGCTCGCCGCCTCCGAGGCGCCGCTGGCCGCCGCCCTGCGCGACGGCGCGGGCCTGGACTTCGGCGCGTCGCTGATCGCCGTCGGCGCGCTCGTGTCGATCACCAGCGTGGTGCTGACGATCATGTACGGCCAGACGCGCATCTTCTTCGCGATGTGCCGCGACGGGCTGGCGCCGCGCTCGCTCGCCAAGGTCCACCCGCGCTTCCAGACGCCGGTCGTCATCACCGTCGGCTTCGGCGTCTTCATCGCCTGCATCGCCGCGGTCGTGCCGCTCGCCGAGATCGTCGTGCTGGTCAACATCGGGACGCTGTTCGCCTTCCTGATCTGCAACATCGCGGTCGTCGTGCTGCGGCGGACGCGGCCCGACCTCGAGCGCGGCTTCAGGGTCCCGCTGGCCAACCTGCCCTTCCCGCTGTTCCCGATCATCGGCGCCGGGCTGTGCCTGTACCTGATGCTCGACCTGCCGGCCGCGACGTGGTGGCGCTTCGCGATCTGGCTCTTGCTCGGGCTGGTCATCTACTTCGCCTACGGCATCCGCCACTCGCGGCTGCGGCAGGGCGAGGTGACCAACCCGGAGGCCGAGATGAAGTAACCCGCCGCTCACGGTGTATGGTGGCCCTAAAGCGCTTTAGGGTCGTCGTCCCAAGGGAGGTGGAGCGGTGCGCACAGCCCGTGCCGTCATCAGTGCAGGAATCATGCTCGCCCTCGGCCTGGGGGCGAGCGCCGCGCAGGCGGCGCCGGAGCTCAGCGTCTCCGACCGCCTGCCGGACCGCCGCTACGTCGCCATCGGCGACCGGGCGTACGTCGTCGGCAGCGAGGAGGGCCGCTTCCCGGCGATGGGCTTCCACACCCGCGGGGAGATGGGCGGCATCTGGTCGGGCGCGATCAAGCTGCTCGACGGCGCCTGGTTCGGCGTCGACGGCGAGTGGGTCGGGCCGGCCACGAAGTTCACCAGCGGCTGGGGCTACACCGAGATGGAGCTGCCCGCCACCGCGGGCGTGGCGCTCAAGCGCACCGACTTCGTCCCCGACGGGCGCCGCGGCGCGCTTATCGGCCTCGAGCTCACCTCCGAGACAGACCGCACGGTGGAGCTGTGGATCGACGCCCACTCCGAGCTGATGAAGATCTACCCGTGGGGCGAGACGACGCCGTCCCAGCTGCAGTACAACCTCGCCGACACGGCGGCCTACACGGACGGTCGGCTCGAGTTCACCGAGTCGGGCACACCGCCGGTGCAGAACGCCGAGGCGCACGACTGGGCGGCCGTCGCCGGCACGGCGGTCGAGCCGACGAGCGGTGAGACCGGTGCGGGCTACCGCGGGCCGCAGGAGGCCGGCGCGGTGATCTGCCCCGCCTCCGGGCCGAACCTGCCGCCCGCACCGCGGCGCTGCGACGACACCGCCTACGGCAAGGGCCAGGGCGGCCGGCTGCGCTATTCGCTGAACCTGAAGGCCGGCGAGGCGACCAGCGTGTGGCTCGGCGTCGCGGGCTCGGAGACCGGCGTCGGCGACGCCCGCGCCGAGCTGTCGCGGCTGCTCGACGACCCCGCCGGCGCGCTGGAGGAGAAGATCGCCGAGCGTGAGGAGCTGGCGGGCCGCACGCGGCTGTCGCTGGCCGGCGACCGCGAGCTCGCCCAGGGCATCGAGTGGAGCAAGCAGAACCTGCTCGACTCCGTCCAGACCGTCGAGGACCTCGAGATCCGCGAGGTCAACGCGGGCCGGAACTACCCGCCGCCGGCGGGCACCGTCGACCGCGTGCGCTTCCTCGGCGCCGGCTGGCCCGACTACCCGTGGCTGTTCGGCACCGACGGCGAGTACACCGCCTTCGCGAGCGTCGCGGTCGGGCAGTTCGAGCCGATCAAGGACCACCTGCGCGCCCTGCGCAGGGTCAGCCTGATCACCAACGGCAACTCCGGCAAGGTCGTCCACGAGGTGATGCACGACGGCTCGGTGTTCTTCGGCGCCAACGCCGACGACGGCAACACCGACGAGACCGCCAAGTTCCCGAGCGCGGTGGCGCTGCTGTGGCGCTGGACCGGCGACGACGGCTGGCTGGACGAGATGTACCGCTACAGCGTCTCGAACGTGCGCTACATCTTCCGCGAGCTCGACGACGACGGCGACGGCTGGCCCGAGGGCCTGGCCAACGTCGAGCGGGCGGGGATGGGCGAGGAGAAGCTCGACTCGACCGTCTACACGATCCGCGGCCTGTGGGACGTGGTCGACATGGCCGAGGCGCGCGGGGATCGCGTCACCGAGCGCTGGGCGCGCGAGAAGGCGCGCGACCTCACGCAGCGCTTCGACGCCGAGTGGTGGATGCCCGAGGTGCCCCAGCACGCCGACTCGCTCGGCGAGGACAACGAGCAGATCCAGCAGCGCCACTGGATCGGCGCGACGCCGATGGAGGTCGAGCTGACCCGCGGCGGCCTGCCGGTGCCCGGCCTCACGACGCGCGCCCGCGGCAACGCGGCGCTCGACCTGCGCGAGACCGAGTGCTACGGCGACGAGACCGGCATGTGGCACACCGGGGAGCCCGGCTGCGACGGGGCGCCGCCCACCCCGAGCGAGCTGCACGCCTACACGCTCAACACCGCGATCGCCGCGGTGGCCGAGGGCAACTACGGCCGGCTGGGCACCGACCAGCAGCAGCGCTGGACGACGGCGAACCGCCGGCTGCAGCTGCCGGTGGCCGACGAGCAGCCCGGCGCGATGCCCGAGATCGCCTCGCCCTCGCCGCTGGACGGCACCACCATCGACCGGCCGTTCAACGAGCGCCCGAGCGTCCTGCAGGCCTGGGGCGCCTACGGCACCGCCTGGCCGGTGGTCCACCAGCAGCTCGGCGTCAGCCCGGACCTCGGGCGCGGCCGCCTGCGGGTGGTCCCCCAGGTGCCCGAGGGCCAGCGCGTGGTCATCGGCCGCGACATCCGCCTCGGCGAGGACGAGCTCAGGCTCGTGCGCGCCTCGGCGAGCGGCGGGACCTATGAGACCGCGGTCGACGTCGACGCCCCGGTGGCGCTGACGGTCGGCCACGTTCTGCCGCGCAACGCGGTCGTGCGGCGGGTGACGCTCGGCGACCGCCGGATCCGCGACTACGACACGCGGCTGACCAACCGCGGCCTCGAGGTCACCGTCGAGGCGGCGCCCGGCGAGCCGCAGGAGCTGACCATCACGACGGGCTGAGGCGAGTTCGCGCGGCGCCCGGGTCAGCCGGGCGCCGCGCGGCCGTCCCAGCGCCGCTCGAGCGCCCAGCGGGCGCCGACCGTCCACGCCTGGACGTGGTTGGCCGCCGCGACCGGCTCGAGCTCGCCGGCGACCGTGACCGCGTAGAGCTCTGGCGCCTGGCCGAGCCGGTCCAGCGCGGCCAGGACGCCCGTCCGGACGCGCTCGGCGGCCTCCTCCTGCCCGGCGACCCGCAGGCCGCCCCAGCCGAGCCAGCAGTCGAACGGCCACACCGAGCCACGGTGATAGTCGTGCACGCCGAAGGCGGGATGGGCGCTGGAGAGCGTGCGCAGCCCGTAGGCGGTCAGCACGTCGGGCTCGCACACGCGCTCGGCGACCGCCCGCTCGTCCTGGAGCACCCCCGACCACAAGAGCCAGCCGAGCTGCGAGCCCGCGCCCGCGACCGGCGTGCCGTCGCCCTCGAGCGCCATCACCTCGGGCCCGAACGCCTCGCTGACGGCAGCGGACAGCCGCACGGCAGCCGCCGCCCACCGGTCCTCGCCGCTGAGCACCGCCAGCGCGCGCAGGCCGGCGTAGGCGGCCGCCTGGGTGTCGGCGTCGGCCAGCGGCCCGCGCGGCACGCCGCCGTCGGCGCGCAGGATCCCGCCGCTGTCGGTGCGCGGGTCGATGGTGTCGCGCCAGCCCTGCTGGGTGAGCCCGCCGGCCCGGCTGCCGGCCCCGTAGCGGACGAAGCCGCCACCCTGGTCGAGCGCGCGCTCGAGCCAGCCGCCCGCGGCGCGCCACGCGCCCTCGAGCTCACCCGCCAGCGCGCGATCGCCGAGCGCGGCCAGCACGACGCAGAACCACGCCGTCGCGTCGGCGCTGCCGTAGTAGCGGAACTCCCCGCCGTCGTCCGGCCAGCCGGCGGCCAGGAACGGCTCGGGAGCCGAGGACCGGTACTCGTGCAGGATCTTGCCCGGCGCCTCGTGGGTGGCGTCGTCGTCCGCCCGCCCCTGCAGCGCCGCCAGCGCCCGCAGCGTCGCCCGCGCGACGTCCGGGCGCGCCGGCAGCACCTGCAACGCGCAGATCAGCGCGTCGCGCCCGAAGAGCGCGTGGAAGCGGCCCGGGTCGTCCGGGCCCGTCGGCAGCGCGGAGGCGTACGGCCAGCCGTCCTGCGAGAGGACGGCGTCGAGGCCCGCGACCCCGGCCGCCGCGCCGGCGCTCATCCCGGCAGCTCGACGAGCACGCCCTCCCAGGGTCCGAGCCGGACGGGACCCTCGACCGCCTCGCCGTCGCGCGCGCGGTCGGTGCCGATCGCCACCGTGCCGGCCGGAAGCTCGACCTCGACCTCGGCCTCGGAGAGGTTGAGCCCGACGGCCCAGCCGTCGCCGCGGCGCCACGCCCACGCGCCGTCGGGCGCCGGCAGCGTCTCGTAGCTGCCCGCCGTCAGGTCCACGGTGCCGCGGCGGCGCTCGATCAGGTCGCGCACGAGGTGCAGCGTCGAGTCCGGATCCGCGCGCTGGTCGGCCACGTTGACCGCGGCGGCGTCGCCCAGCGGCTCCCAGGTCTCGACGCCCGGATCGGTGAAGCCGGCGCCGTCGCCGGGCTCCCACTGCATCGGCGTCCGGCAGCCGTCGCGGGCCCGCGTCGGGTCGCCGGTCGTGCGCCCCACGGGATCGCGGGCGTGCTCGAAGTCGATCACCGCGTCGGGCAGCCCGATCTCGTCGCCGTAGTAGAGGAACGGCGTGCCGCGCAGGGTGAGCAGCATCAGCAGCGCGGCGCGGGCGCGACGCGGGTCGCCGTCCGCCCAACGCGTCGCCAACCGCCCCGCGTCGTGGTTGGAGCCCGTCCACACGGGCCAGGCGCCGGAGGGCAGCTTGGCCTCGATGCCCTCGACGATCTCCCGCAGCTGTGCCGCCTCGAGGTCCGCGTGGACGAAGAGGAAGTTGAACGCCAGGTGCAGCTCGTCCTCGCTCGTGCCGTAGAAGGGGATCAGCTGGTCGAGGTCGAGCACGTAGGTCTCCCCCACCAGGATCCGCTCGGGCTCCTCGCCGACGGCGACGGTGCGCCAGCGCCGCAGGACGTCGTGGACCTCCGGGCGGTTCATCGAGAAGACCTGGCGCAGGCCGCGGCGCTGGACGACCGGGTGGTCATCGGCGGTCGCCTGCGGGTCGTCGCGCAGCTCGCGGTCGTTGACGATCGCGTGGCAGACGTCGATCCGCCAGCCGGCCACCCCGCGCGCGAACCAGAAGCGCAGGATGTCGTCGAAGGCGTCGCGCACCTCCGGGTTCCACCAGTTCAGGTCGGGCTGGGTCGGCAGGAAGTTGTTGAGGTAGTACTGGCCCGTCGGCTCGTGCCACTGCCACGCCGAGCCGCCGAAGTTCGACACCCAGTTGGTCGGCGGCCCGCCGCCGGGCGACGCGTCCGCCCACACGTAGAAGTCGCGGTAGCGCGCCTCGCGCGAGCTCAGCGCGTCCTGGAACCAGGGGTGGCGGTCGCTGGTGTGGTTCGGGACCAGGTCGAGCAGCACGCGGATCCCACGCCGGCCCGCTTCGTCGATCAGCGCGTCGAGGTCCTCCAGCGTGCCGAGGTCCGGGTGCACCTCGCAGTAGCCGGCGACGTCGTAGCCCCAGTCGTCGTTTGGTGAGGGCATCGTGGGGTTCAGCCAGATGCCGTCCACCCCGAGCCACTCGAGGTGGCCCAGGCGGGAGATGATCCCGCGCAGGTCGCCGACCCCGTCGCCGTCGGAGTCCTGGTAGGAGCGCGGGTAGATCTGGCAGAAGACGCCGTCGCGCCACCACGAGCGCGGCGGGTCGGTGGCGCTCGGGTCGAGCGCGGGTGCGGTGAGGGGATCGCCGGTCATCGCCGCGGCAGGATACGGCGCGCCGCCGCGCGCGTCGCCGGCACCCCGTCGCCCCTGCTTGCCGTATCGTCCGCCATCAGAGAGCGCACCCTACGCCATGCGCTTGACAGGCGTGGTGTGATGGAACCGCTTCCAACGGGTTGCAGACAGGAGCTATGAGGGGTCCCACCATCGCGAAGGTCGCGGCCGAGGCCGGCGTGGGCGTCGGCACGGTGTCGCGAGTGCTCAACGGCTCTCCAGCGGTGAGCGACGCAACGCGCGAGCGCGTTCTGACGGCGATCGCCGCGCTTGACTACCAGCCGAGCGCGGTGGCCCGCGCCCTCTCGACCGGGCGGACCGGCACGATCGGCGTCGTCGCCCCGTTCTTCACCCAGCCGTCGGTCATCGAGCGCCTGCGCGGGGTCTCGCGCGTGCTGGCCGGCGCGAGCTACCAGCTCGTGCTCTTCGACGTCGAGCTGGCCGAGCAGCGCCAGGAGTTCTTCCGCTCCAACCGGCTCCGCGGCCAGGTCGACGGGCTGCTCTCGATCTCGCTGGCGCCCTCCGAGGACGAGGCGCGCCGGCTCACCGCGGCGCGCGTCCCGGTGATCCTGGTCGACCGCGAGCACGACGAGCTTCCGTCCATCACCATCGACGACGTCGAGGGCGGGCGCATGGCGGCCGAGCACCTGTTGGCGCTCGGCCACCGTCGCATCGCCTTCCTGGGCGACCAGGAGGAGAACCGCTTCGGGTTCGACTCCAGCGCCCGCCGCCGTGAGGGCTTCGAGGCGGCGCTGGCCGCCGCCGGCGCCCCGCTGGACCCGGAGCTGCTCCTTCGCGAGCCCCACGATCGCGACGTCGCCCGCGACGCCGCGCTCGCGCTGGTCGCGCGCTCCGAGCCGCCCACCGCGATCTTCGCCAGCTCCGACGTCCAGGCGATCGGGGTGCTGGAGGCGGCCAAAGTGGCAGCAGTAACGGTGCCCGAGGGTCTCTCGGTCATCGGCTTCGACAACGTGGAGGCCGCGGGGTACACCGGGCTGACCACGATCGCGCAGCCCTTGGAGGAGAGCGGCGCCCTGGGCGCCGGGCTCCTGCTGCGCGCGCTGGCCGGCGAGCCCGTGGAGGACCGCCGGCTGGACCTGGAGGTCGTCGAGCGGGGGTCCACCTCACCCTTTCGCCGCCGGCCCCCTTGTGAGGGGGGGCAGTCGTTTCGCATGAGGTCAGACATCCATCGCAGGAGGAGGAGGGTTCTCACGTGAGAGGAAATCGCAAGCTCGCGCTGCTGTTCGGCTGCGCCGCCCTGATGGCGGGCGTGGTCGGCTGTGGCGGCGACGAGGACGAGCCGGCCGCTCAGAGCGGTGAAAGCGCCGGGACGAAGACGACCGAGGGCGCGAAGGTCATCGACCCCGCATCGATGGACGCCGCCGAGGGCTCGATCACCTTCTGCACGGGCAAGGACACGAGCGGCAACGCCACCGAGGTGGTCAAGCAATTCAACAAGGCCAACGGTCCCGGGATGACGGCCAAGCTGGTCGAGTTCCCCGCGTCCGCCGACGAGCAGCGTAACCAGTTCATCCAGCGCCAGCAGGCCAAGTCCGGCGACTGTGACGTCTTCGACTCCGACGTCATCTGGACGGCCGAGTTCGCGTCCCAGAAGTGGCTCTACGACATGACGCCCTACCTCGACCCGAAGAAGGCGGCCTTCATCGCTGCGCCGATCGAGACGGTGAACTACGAGGACAAGCTGTGGGGCGTCCCGGTGACCACCGACGCGGCGTTCATCTACTACGACACCACCAAGGTCGACAAGGTCCCGGCGACCTGGCAGGAGCTCTACGCCACGGCCAAGCAAGAGGGTGGCATCGTCTACCAGGGCGCGCCGTACGAGGGGCTGACCTGCGACTGGCTCGAGATCGCGTTCGCCGCCGGCGGCTCGGTCGTCTCCGAGGACGGCACGAAGGCGACGATCAACTCGCCCGAGAACGTCGCGGCGACGAAGCTGATGGCCGACGGCGTCAAGAACGGCACGGCGCCCAAGGCCGTGACGACCTATATGGAGCCCGAGTCCCTGGCGGCCTGGCAGACCGGCAAGTACGCGATGATGCGCAACTGGCCGTACGCCTACGCCATCAGCCAGGGCGACGACTCCCCGAAGATCAAGGGCAACTTCGACGTCGCCCCGTTCCCGTCCTGGGAGGGCGGTGGCAAGGCCGGCATCCTCGGCGGTCACAACCTCGTCGTCTCGGCGTTCTCGAAGAACCCCGGTGGCGCGCTGAAGTTCATCGACTACTACGCCTCGCCTGAGTACCAGGAGGTGCTGGCGTCCGAGTTCAGCCTGGCGCCGGTCCTCAGCGAGACCTACGAGAGCGCCAAGGTCAAGAAGGCGTTCCCGTTCGCGGCCGACCTCAAGCAGGCGGTCACGCAGGCCAAGGCCCGTCCGGTCTCGCCGGTGTATCCGCAAATCTCCCAGGCGATCTACAAGAACGTCAACGCGGCGCTCTCCGGCGGCATGTCCCCCGAGGAAGCCATGAAGCAGGCTCAGTCCGACATCGAGAAGGCGCTCGCGACCTTCTAGAGCTATGGCCGAGACTGCCACCGTCCAGGCAGGCACGCCGCACAAGCGGGGCTCCGGGAAAGGACTCTCGGAGCGCCGCTTGGCGTTCCTCATGGTGTCCCCGTCGATGGCGCTCATCGCCCTCGTCGCGGCCTACCCCATCATCTACGCCATCTGGCTGTCGCTGCACGAGTACAGCGTGCGCGTCGCCGGATTGAGCCGCTGGGCCGCCCCGGCGGGGCTCGGCAACTACATCGACGCGTTGCAGAACCCGGACTTCTGGGACGCGATGATCACGACGCTGGTCTTCTCCGGGGTCAGCGTCTTCCTCGAGCTGCTGATCGGTCTCGCCATGGCCCTCGCCATGCACGCGGCCTTCGTCGGGCAGGGGATCCTGCGGACCGTCGTGCTGGTGCCGTGGGCGATCCTGACGGTCGTCACCGGCATCATGTGGCGGACGATCTTCGAGTCGCCGCAGGGGCTCGTGAACACGATCTTCGGCGGCGACACGGTCTGGCTCGGAGGCGAGCCGTCGGCTTTGATCGTGATCATCATCGCCGACGTCTGGAAGACGGCGCCGTTCATGGCGCTGCTCATCCTCGCCGGCCTGCAGGTCATCCCCGGCGAGATCTACGAGGCGGCCAAGGTCGACGGCGCGACCAAGTGGCAGCGCTTCCGGCGCATCACGCTGCCGCTGCTGACGCCGGCCATCCTCGTCGCGCTGATCTTCCGCACGCTCGACGCGCTGCGGATCTTCGACCTGCCCTACATCCTCACCAAGGGGGCGAACGGCACGACGACCTTGTCGCTGATAGCCCAGCAGACGTTCGCCGAGAACCGGATATACGGGCTCGGCGCGGCGTACTCGATCCTGACGTTCATCACCGTGATGATCGTCGCGGCCATCTACATCAGGACCGTGGGCGGCAACATCCGCGGCCTGACGGACGACTGATCATGTCGACCTCCGCTTCAGCCGCCGACGCGCCCGATCAGGCGCAGGCCAAGGCCAAGACCAAGAAGAAGCAGGGATCGGCCACCGATCAGGGGACTCCGTGGTGGATGTGGGTCGCCGTCGTGGTGATCATCGTCTTCTGCCTGTTCCCCTTCTACTGGCTGGTCAACATCTCGCTCAAGACGGGCGCGGACCTGACCGGCAACTCGCTCTACCCGCCCAACCCGACGCTCGACAACTACAAGTCGATATTCCAGAACGACGACTTCGTGCGGTCGCTGCTCAACAGCGTGATCGTCGCGGTCGTCACGACGGTGCTGGCGCTCGTGATCGGCTCGTTCTGCGCCTACGCGCTGGCGCGCCTGCGCTTCAAGGGCAAGTTCATCATCCTCGCCCTGGTGCTCTCGATCACGACGTTCCCGGCGATCGCGATCGCCGCGCCGCTGTTCCGGCTGTGGTCGGACATCGGCATCTTCAACACCCTGATCGGCCTGATCATCCCGAACCTGACGTTCGCGCTCCCGTTGTCCATCTACATCCTCGTGTCGTTCTTCAAGGAGATACCGAAGGACCTCGAGGAGGCGGCGCTCGTGGACGGGGCGACGTACTTCCAGGCGTTCCGCAAGGTGGTGGTCCCGCTCGCCGCGCCGGGCCTTGCCACCACGGCGATCCTGACGTTCATCGCGGTCTGGAACGAGTTCCTGCTGGCCATCACGCTGACCTCCACGCCGAGCGCGCGGACGGTGCCGGCGGCGATCGCCTTCTTCACCGGCTCCACGCAGTTCGAGATCCCCTACGGGACGATCACGGCCGCCTCGGTGACGATCTCGATCCCGCTGATCGTGCTGGTGCTGCTGTTCCAGAAGCGGATCGTCGCCGGCCTGACGGCCGGGGCGGTGAAGGGCTGACGCACGCGCGCGGGGGCGGCCGCCCGGCGGTCGTCCCCTCGCTCGCGACCACCATCTGCATCGACTGACAAAGGAGCGAGGGCCGAGATGGCCGAGATTCAGTTCAAGGAAGTCTGGAAGCGCTATCCGGACGGCTTCGAGGCCGTCAAGGACATGGACCTCGAGATCGGCGACGGGGAGTTCATGATCCTCGTCGGCCCGTCGGGCTGCGGGAAGTCCACCGCCCTGCGGATGATCGCCGGGCTGGAGGACATCACCGAGGGCGATCTGGTGATCGGCGGCGAGACCGTCAACGACCTCGCGCCCAAGGACCGCGACATCGCGATGGTCTTCCAGAACTACGCGCTGTACCCGCACATGACGGTGCGCGAGAACATGGGCTTCGCGCTCAAGCTGGCCAAGACCGACTCGGGCACGATCGACTCGAAGGTGCACGAGGCCGCGAAGATCCTCGACCTCGAGCAGCACCTGGAGCGCAAGCCCGCCAACCTCTCCGGCGGCCAGCGCCAGCGCGTGGCCATGGGGCGCGCGATCGTGCGCGACCCGAAGGCGTTCCTGATGGACGAGCCGCTCTCCAACCTGGACGCCAAGCTGCGCGTGCAGATGCGCACGGAGGTCTCACGCATCCAGCAGCGGCTCGGGACGACCATGGTCTACGTGACCCACGACCAGACGGAAGCCATGACGCTCGGCGACCGGGTCGCCGTCATGCGAGCGGGGATCATCCAGCAGGTCGCGAGCCCCAAGGTGCTCTACGAAGACCCGGCCAACCTGTTCGTCGCCGGCTTCATCGGCTCACCGGCGATGAACTTCCTTCCCGCCCGCCTGGAGGGCGACGTCATCAAGCTGCCGTTCGGCGACGCTCCGGTCTCCAACCGCCTGCGCAGCGCGCTCGAGGGCAACGGCGGCGGCCGCGACGTCATCGCCGGCATGCGCCCCGAGCATTTCGAGGACGCCGCGCTGGCAGACGAGGCCGGTCGCGAGGTGCTGAACTTCCGGACGAAGATCGACGTGGTGGAGTCGATGGGCTCCGAGGTCTACGCCTACTTCGACGTCGAGGCCCGCGAGGTGGACTCCAAGGAGCTCGCCGAGCTGGCCGCCGACGCCGGCATGGACGAGGTGCCGGGCTCCGGCGGCGGCGGCTCGAGCGTCGTGGCCCGTCTGGGCGCGGACAGCCAGGCGGCCCCGGGGCAGGAGGCCGAGCTGATCCTCGAGACCGACCGGATCCAGCTCTTCGACCTCCAGGACGGGCGCAACCTGATCCACAAGTGAGGCGGTGGGACGGGGCGGCTGACGTGGCCGCCCCGTCGCCGGTGCCGGTGTCGGTGGGCCGGCAGTGGCCCCGGCCGCGGAGCCGAGGTCGCGGACAAGGGCTGTTGCGTGATGGCCGTGGCGGACGGTACCGTCGCGATCGTGGATTTCGCGGTGCTGGGTCCGGTCCTGGTCGATGGGCAGCCGCCTCGGGGCGCCATCGAGCGTAGGTTGCTGGCGAGGCTGCTGATGGCCCCGGGGGCGCCGGTGTCGACCGGCGAGCTCCTGGAGGCGGCGTGGCCCGAGGAGCGGCGCGCAGCCGCCGCCGCGTCGTTGCGGGTGCGCCTGTCGAAGCTCCGTGCGCTGCTCGAGCCGGACCGGGAGCGAGGCGCGGCGGCGGAGGTGCTCGTGCGGGACCCGGCGGGCTACCGGCTCGTGGTGGAACCCGAGCGTGTGGACGCCGAGCGCTTCGCGCGCCTGGCCGAAGAGGCCTCGCGGGTGCCGCCGGCGGCGGCGCTCGGCCGCTGCGAGCAAGCGCTGGAGCTCTGGCGCGGCGAGCCGTTCGCCGACCTCGACCTCGTGGAGGTTGCGGCGGCCGAGGCACGGCGCTTGCATGGGATGCGCGTCCGTCTGGGACACATGCACGCGCTCGCGCTGCTCGAGCTCGAGCGCGCGGACGAGGCGGCGCAGGAGCTGGCTGCGCTCATCGTCGACGATCCGCTGCGCGAGGTGCTCGTGCGCGACCTGATGCGGGCCCGCTACCGGGCCGGGCGGCAGGCGGAGGCCCTGGACGCCTACCGGGAGCTGGCGCGGCGGCTGGCGGAGCTGGGGCTGACACCGGGCCCCGAGGTGCGCGAGACAGAGGCCCTGGTGCTGCGCCACGCCGACGAGCTGGCAGGCGCCTCGCCCGCGCGGTCGCGGGCCGCACAGCTCACCAACGTGGGGGCGCGGGTGGTGAGCGTGGTCGGCCGGGAGACGGAGTCCGCGGCCGTCGCGGACGCGCTCGGCGAGCACCGGATCGTGACGCTGGTCGGCCCCGGCGGGGTCGGGAAGACGACGCTGGCGGGCGAAGTGGCACGCGCGCAGCTGGAGCGATTCGCCGACGGAGCGTGGATCGTCGAGCTGGCGCCGTTGCACGACGGCGCCGAGGTGCTCCCGGCCGTCGCCACCACGCTGGGCTTGAAGCGGATCGGCGGCGGCGTCACCGCGGGGGACCGGGACGCGCGGGAGCTGGTGCGAGAGCGGCTGCGCGAGGCACGGGCGCTGGTCGTGCTCGACGGCGCCGAGCACCTGCTGCCGGGGGTGGGCATGGCAGCCCGGGAGCTCGCTGCCGCAGGCGGCGGCGTGCACGTCGTCGTGACGAGCCGCCGGGCGCTCGGGCTCGCCGGGGAGGCGGTGGTCGCCGTGCGTCCGCTCGCCGTCCCGGCGGGTCCCGAGGCGGTCGAGGCCAGCCCCGCGGGGCGCCTGTTCCTGGAGCGGGCGCGCGCCGCACGCCCGGCATGGCGGCTCGGAGGCGACGAGACGGCCGCGGTGGCGCGGATCTGCCGGCGCCTGGACGGGCTCCCGCTCGCGCTCGAGCTCGCCGCCTCCCGCTTGCGCGCGCTGTCAGCTACCGCGATCGCCGAGCGCCTGGACGAGGGCCTCGCCGTGCTCGGCCGCGGCACGCTGGACGCCTCGATCGAGGCCAGCCACGGGCTGCTGGCGCCGGACGAGCAGGAGCTGTTCAGGCGCCTGTCGGTGTTCGAGGGCGCCTTCGGGCTCGAGGACGCCGAGCAGGTGGCATCCGGGGACGGGCTGGCACGGGAGCGGGTGCTCGAGCTGCTGATCGCGCTCACCGAGAACTCGATGGTGCAGGCCGAGGGTGAGGCGCCGCGCCGCTATCGGATGCTCGAGGCACTGCGCGTCGACGCGGCGGCGCGGCTCGACGAGGAGGCAGCCACGGTCGCCGCCGGTCGGCACGCCGTCCACCTCGCCCGCGTCGCCGCGGAGTCGGCGGCGCGCGTCGGCCCCGAGGGCGCCGAGGCGGCGGGCGATCCACTCGTGCCGTGGCACGCCGACCTGGAAGCGGCGTTCCGGCACGCACTCGATCGGCGCGACGCCGGCCTGGCGCTCGACCTCGCGGCGGGCTTCGGTGCGCTGCACCATCGCTACGGCACTGTGCCGCGCGGTCTCGAGCGCCTCGAGCAGGCGCTCGCGCTCGGAGGCGGCGAGCCGTCGAAGCGGTTCGCCGCGCTGTGGTGGCACGTTCCGCTGCTGCTGTGCGAGCTGCGCGTCGAGGACGCGCAGCTCGCGCTAGAGCAGGCACGCGAGCTGGTCCCCGACCCGGCCGACCCGGTCCTGGCCGGTGGCCTGCGGTCCTTGGAGGGCCAGGTGGAGCTGTGCAGCGGCAACCTGGCGGCCGCTGAGCGGGCGCTGGACGGCGTGGCCGAGGCGCTGGCTCGTCGCGGCGAGTGGTTCACGGCCGGACATGCAGCGTGGGGGCTGGGCACGCTGGCGCTGATGCGCGGCGCGCTCGACGAGGCGGTGCCGCAGCTGACGGCGGCGCGCGACTACTGGGGCGCCTGCAACGATGTCTGCAGCGTCGACGGCGTCGCCGCCGAGCTGGTCGAGACCGCGCTGATGGCCGGCCGCGAGCGGGAGGCGATCGCGGCCTGCGAGCACGCGCTCTCGCTCGCCCCGGAGCGTCCGCTGGGCGAGCGCAACACCCACCTGCTGCACGAGGCGGCCCTGATCGCAGCCCGCGAAGGCCGCGCGGAGCGCGCGGCGCAGCTGGCCGCGGCGGCCAACGTCGCGTCGCGGCGCGATCCGGTGGCGATCGGGCCGTGGCACGCTCCCGCCGCCGCGGGCGACCTCGCGCTGATGGCCGGGGAGCTGGCGGCGGCGCGCGCGAGCTACCAGCGGGCGCTCGAGCTTGCCGAGCTGGTGCGGGCCCGCGCCGGACCGTCGGCGCCCGCGAGCCTTTACCTGCTCGCCTCTCGACTGCGGCTCGCGCAGGTGGCCCTGGCCGAGGGGGACCGCGAGGGCGCGCTGGTCCACGCCCGCGCGGCGCTGGAGCACGGACGCGGCAGTGGCGTCCCGGCCGGCGTCGGCGCCGCCGAGGCGGCGATCGCCCAGCTCGGGCAGCCGGTGGAGGTCGCACCGCGGTAGCAGCGCGGTAACGGGCGCGGGCGACCCTGCCCGCCATGACCACCGTCACCGCCTCCGCCGACGCGCTCGCCGAGCGCCTGTTCGGCGCCACCTGGGCGCGCTCGAGCAGTTCTCCGTCGACCTCGGGACCGAGATCCCGCCTTCACCCGTGAGCTGCCGACCGACTGGCTGGCGGCGATGCCCGACGTCGTCGACCGGCTACTCGCCGGCGGCGCCCGCGTGGCCGACGTCGGCTGCGGTCAAGGCTGGTCGGCGATCGCATTGCGCCCGCGCTTTCCCAGCCGCCGACGTCGACGGGCTCGACCTCGACGACGCCTCGATCTCCGAGGCCCGTCGCCACTCCGCCGAGGCCGGCGGGCCCGCCTACGACTCGTTCCTCTACTTCCGCTACGGCATGCCGGTCGACGTCTCGCTCGACAACGTCGCCAACGACGCCGCCGCCGGCGAGCGTGACCAGGTGCGCTCCAACGGGGAGAACCTCATGGGCGGCTCCGCCGGCGACACGCTGCGCTCGTTCGGCGCGTTCAGCCGCCTGGACGGCGGCGGCGGGGTCGACACCCTCGACGGCGGCTCCTCGCCCGACACCCTGGACGGCGGGTCCGGCCGCCACACGCTCGATGGCGGTAGCGGCAACGACCTCCTCGCCGCTCGCGACGGCGAGCTCGACGACGTCGAGTGCGGCACCGAGACCGACTCGGCGACGATCGACAACGGCGAGCGCACGCTGCGCAACTGCGAGACGCTGAACATCGGCGGGCTGGGCCTGACCCCGACGGCGACGCGCGCCAAGGCGGGCGAGACCGCCCGGCCGGCGATTCGCGTCGATCAGTCGCTGGCCGGCCAGGCGCCGACGGCCGAGGTCGAGGCGACCGACCGCCGCGGCGCCCGCCAGCTCGAGCCCGACGCCGCAACGGTCCGCGTCGCCCGATGACCGAGCCGACGCTCTTCCCGCAACGACTCACCACCACTACCGAAAGGACACGAGCGATGTCGACCACGACCAACTCCACCCGGCTGCTCGAGAGCAGCACGCTGCCGAGCACCTCCGGCCGCCGCGCGCGCGCCGCGACCGCCGCCGACGTTCCGCGGCTCGCAGAGGTGCTGACGCAGGCGTTCGCGGAGGACCCGGTGTCCAGCTGGTGCTTCCCGGACGCAAGTGACCGGCTCGAGCGGCTCGGGCGCTTCTACGCGGAGCTCTTCCTCCCGCGGATGGCGCTCGGGCGGGACGAGATCTACACGGACGACGGCCTGCGCGGCGTAGCGTCGTGGACGCCGCCGGGCCAGGGACACATGAGCGCGATCGACAACCTGCGGCTGCTGCCCCGGCTGGCGGCGGTGTGCGGTCGCGGGCTTCCGCGCACGCTGCGCGCCCTCTCCTACCTGGAGTCGCAGTTCCCCGAGGAGCCGCACTGGCACCTCCCGTTCCTCGGGGTCCTCCCGGAGAGCCAGGGGCGCGGCATCGGCTCGCTGCTCATGCGCCCGATCCTCGAACGATGCGATCGCGAGGGCACCCCCGCCTACCTCGAGGCGAGCACGCGGCGCAACCGCGCGCTCTACCTCCGCCACGGCTTCGTCGTTCTCGACGAGATCCGGCTGCCCGGCGGCGGACCGCCGATGTGGCGGATGTGGCGGGACCCGGCCGGGTGACGCGGCTCGGCGTGGGCGAGTCGAGGACGCGACGACCCCGCTGACGCCGCGATCGAATGCTCGGCGACCAACGGCGGCCGCGCAACACGCGCGCGGCCGCCGACCCTTGCTGGAAACCGCGACCGGCCGGCGAGGATGATTCAGCGGCCCTCCGGCGGCGGCTCGTAGTAGACCCGCGGGTCGCCCTGCCGGAGCCAGATCTCCGGGTGGTCGAGCGGGATGAACGACCGGTCGCCGCCCGGCTCGCGGGTCTCCGGCACCTGGTCGCCGCTGGGCAGGTGGACGATGAACTTCACCGGCCGGCGGTCGTCCTTGAGCGCGATCTCGAAGCGCGCCCCGTCCGCGTCGACGCTCGTGTACGGCCACGGGCGGTCCCACCTGACCTGGGCGAGCACCGCGTCGGCCTCCGCCTCGCCGAACAGGTGCAGCCCCCAGCCGTCGTAGTCGCCGTCGGTCCGCTCGTAGTGCACGACCGCCGTGGTCACCGGGGTGGGCGCCGCGCGCACGGTGCGGATGCGCGAGAAGACCTCGTTGCCGTCGGCCTCCGTGAGCACCGCGCGGTACTGGAGCGCATCGCCCTCCCCCAGGCCGAGCCCGGAGATGTCGTCGGTGGAGACGTAGGCCGGCGAGGACGTGTCGGTGCCGACGTCGGTCCAGGCACCCGACGTGCCGATCCGCCGCTGGAAGCTCACCGACTGCGACGCCCGCTCGGGATCGACGATCGCCGACAGCCGGACCGTGTCGCGCACGCGCGCGCCGTCCGCCGGGCGCTCGAGCGTGACCCGCGGCGCCGGCACCTCGGTCGTGCGCACGCGGCTCGTGCGGGTGTGCCCGCCGTTGTCGAGCACGACGGCGCGGTAGGCGACCTCGGTGCCGGTGTCCTCGCCGGAGACGTCGTGGAAGACGCGGTAGGGCGCGTTGTCGTCGGTGCCGACGGAGGTCCATTCGCCGTCGCCCACCTTGGCCTCGAAGGTGACCTCGGCGAACGAGTCGCCGCCCACCTCGGCGCCGACCTCCATGCGGCTGCGCGCCTCGGCGCTCGCCGCCGGCGCGTCGAGGAAGACCGACGGCGCCGCCTCGCTCTCCGGGATCCGGCCGGAGGACTCGTAGACGACGGCCGACAGCGGCGGCACGGTGAGCCGCAGGCGGCCGCCGTCGCTCGCCCGGGCGGCGCCCGGGCCCTGGCCGTACACGCGCGTGAAGCGCCGGCCGGGCGCGTAGGTCGGGATCGACGCGCTCTGCTCGGTCTCCGCGTTGTTGAGCGCCACGACGTACTCGCGCTGCTCGGCCTGCCCGATGCGCGAGAAGGCGTAGATGCCGGCGCCGTCGCTCGCGTAGCGGTGCTGGTGAGCGCCCGCGCGCAGCGCCGGGTGCTCGCGCGTCAGCTGGGCCAGGCGGGCGACGCCGCGGTAGAGCGGGTGGGCGCGACCGAAGTTCGACACGGCGGTGGTCGCGTCGGTGCCGATCAGGTCGTCGTCGTTGTACTCGGCGACGCGGCTCGGGAACATGTCCTGGCGCGCGAGCTGGTCGCCGCCGTCGCCCGTGAAGCCCTGCTCGTCGCCGTAGTAGATGACCGGGTTGCCGCGCGAGAGGTACATGAGCTCGTGTGCGAGGCGGTCGCGGGCGAGCTGCTCGGCGTCGGTCGCGCCGGGGTTGGCCACCTGCACGAAGCGCCCGATGCGGCCCATGTCGTGGTTGCCGAGGAAGGTCGGCAGCTGGTACGCGTTCGAGTCCGCATCGGTGTACCAGTCGTCGTCGGCGAAGAAGTCCGCGAGCTTCGCGACGTCGCCCGAACTGGCGGCGAAGTCCTGCGCGGCGGCCTGGAAGGGGAAGTCGAGGATCGACTGCATCCGGTTGCGGGTCGTGTAGGACGAGGTGAACCACTTCGTGGTGTCGTAGACCTCGCCGAACATGAAGAACTCCGCCTTGCCCTGCTCGCGGGCGTAGCGCAGCACCTCGGGCCCGAACTTCTGCCAGAACTCGTCGTTGACGTGCTTCATCGTGTCGATGCGGAAGCCGTCGACGCCGAAGTCGCGGATCCAGCCCTTGTAGATGTCGATCATCCCGTCGACGACGCGCGGGTGCTCGGTGAAGAGGTCGTCGAGGCCGAAGAAGTCGCCGTAGTAGGAGTCCTCGCCGGTGAAGGTCGTGTCGCCGCGGTTGTGGTAGAGCGTCGTGTCGTTGAGCCACTCGGGCACCTTGCGCACGCCGCCGGCCGGCAGGATCGGCTCGTACGGGAAGCTGGTCGCCGGGCTGAGCTCCGGGAACGTTCCGGTTCCGGCGTAGTCGCGGTCGTCGAACGCCGCGCCGGCGGCGGTCCGGTAGGGCTCCTCGTCCTTTGAGACGTAGGCCTTGCGCGGCACGCCGTCGGGCTGGATGACGTCGGCCGTGTGGTTGGTGATGATGTCGAAGTAGACCTTCATGCCGCGGTCGTGGGCCTGCTCGATCAGCTCCGCGAGGTCGTCGTTCGTCCCGAGGTGCGGGTCGATCTGCGTGAAGTCCGTGATCCAGTAGCCGTGGTAGCCGGCCGAGTTGTCCGCGGGCTGCACGGCGCGGTTCTTGAAGCTCGGCGTCAGCCAGATCGAGGTCGTCCCGAGGCCGCGGATGTAGTCCAGCCGCCGGATGATCCCGCGCAGGTCGCCGCCGTGGTAGTAGCCGCGCGCGGTCGGGTCGTAGCCGGAGACGTCGCGGGCGGGCGGCAGGCCGCCGAGGTCGTTGGCGGTCGAGCCGTTCTCGAAGCGGTCGGCCATGACGAAGTAGAAGTTCTCGTCGGTGACCGGGCTGCGGAGGCTGTGCCGGGCCTCCTGAGCAGAGGCGCCGGCCGCGCCGGCGAGCGTGACCGCGAGCACGGCGAGCAGAACTGCTCCCAGCCGCTCGCCCCTGGCGTGCACTCGACCCCGCATGGCGCTTCCTCCCTGTGTCTGAGTCCGCCGCCCCTGCAGACGGCGCGCGCAGCTTAGCCGGTTTAGCTCTACGGCCCTCCACCGGTGGAGGCGATCACCTGGCCGGTGATCCAGCGGGCGTCGTCGGTGGCGAGGAACGCGATCAGGCGCGCCGCGTCGTCGGGCTCGCCCCAGCGCCCGAACGGCTCGAGCGCCGTGACCTCGGCGTGCACCTCAGGCGGGGCGTAGCCCGTGTCGGTCGCGCCGGGGTCGACGCAGTTGACCGTGATCCGCTTCGGCGCGACAGCGGCCGCGAGGCTCGCCGTGAGCTGGTGCAGCGCGCCCTTGCCGGCGATGTAGGGCAGCTCGCCCGGCATCGGCCCGCGGTGCTGGCCGGAGGTCATCAGCACCACCCGCCCGCCGGGACGCCGGTCGTGGGCGGCCGCGAAGGCCTGGACGAGCAGCAGCGTCGCGCGGACATTGACCGCCAGCGCGTGATCGACCGAGGCGGCGGTCAGCTGCTCGAGCGACTCGTCGACCGAGACGGCGTGGTTGGCGATCAGCACGTCGACCGGGCCCAGCCCGGCGGCCGCCTCGAGCAGGCAGCGCGCCGGCGCGTCCGGGTCGGCGAAGTCGTGCTCGGCGTGCACGACGCGGCGGCCGGGGAGCTCGGCCCGCAGCGCTTCGGCGACGGCGTCCGGGCCGGCCGGATCGGCGCCCCACGGCTGGCCGGCGTCGTGCGGGGTGAAGGACTGCAAGTAGAGGTCGGCGCCGAGCAGGCCGAGCCGGCGGGCGATCGCCCAGCCGATGCCGATCCGCCGCGAGACGCCGGTGACGAGCGCGACGCGCCCGGCGAGCGGCGCCTCGCCGGGGCTCAGAGCCCGAGCTCCCGCGCGTACTCGCGGCGGTAGCTGGCCTGCGCGCGCAGCACGCGGCCGACGTAGTCGCGCGTCTCCGGGTACGGGATGTGGCTGGCGACCCGGAAGCGCTCGCCCTCGGCGGCGGCCTGGGCGCGCCACTCGTCGATCTTGCCCTCCCCCGCGTTGTAGGCGGCCAGCGCGAGGATGCGGTTGCCGTCGTAGCGATCGAGCAGGTAGCGCAGGTAGAAGGAGCCGTAGGCGATGTTGATCTGCGGGGAGGCGAGGTCGCCCTGCTCGAACTCGGTGCCGCCGGACTTGCCGGCGATGTAGTCGGCGGTCGAGGGCATGATCTGCATCAGGCCCTTCGCCCCCGCCGGCGACGTCTGGTCGCGGAAGCGCGACTCGGTGTGGATGACGCCCGCGATCAACGCCGGGTCCAGGCCCTTGTCGGCGGCCTGCTGGCGGATGATGTCCTCGTGGCGCAGCGGGAGCGAGATCTCCTGCACCGCCTTGTCGACCGTCGGCGACCACAGGGCGACCCCGACAACGCCCGCGACCAGCGCGACGGCGGCGACCAGGATCCCCCGGCGGCGCAGCACCTGCCGCCGGCGCCGGGCAGCCTTCCGCCCGCGCGGGCGCGTGCGGCCGCCCCGCGGCGCCGCGGTGGTGGACCGCGGGCGCGAACGGCTCGTGGGGGCCGACCTGGCGCTCATGACCTCAGCTTTTCAACTAGCTCCGACAGCTTGTCCTCCAGGTCTCCCAGCGACCCGGAATTTGCGACCACGTACGTCGCCCGCGCCGCCTTCTCCTCCTGGGAGAGCTGACGCGCGGTGCGTTCGTCGACCGCGGCATGCCCGCGCGCGGCCGCGCGCTCGGCACGGGCCGCCTCGTCGGCGACCACAGCGATGGTAGCGTCGAAGGCCTTCTCCATCCCCGCCTCGAAGAGCAGCGGGACCTCCACGACGAGCACCGGCGGGGGCGGCTCGCGACCCGTCTCGGCGGCCCGCCAGGCGATCATCCGCTCGCCCACGAGCGGCCACAGCAGCCCTTCGAGCCACGCGCGCTCCTCCGGGTCGGCGAACGCGCGCGCCGCCACGGCGGGGCGGTCGACCCGCCCCTCGGGGGCCAGCTCCGGTCCCCAGCGGGCGACGACGGCGTCGCGCACGGCGTCGCCGGCGTAGAGCTCGTGCACGACGCGGTCGGTCGAGAGCGTCGCCGCGCCCAGGCGCGCGAGCGCCGCAAGCGCCTCGGACTTGCCGGCGCCGATGCCGCCCGTCAGCCCGACGAACGGAGGCTCAGGCCGGTTGATCAGCCTCGTCGTCGGCGGGCGTCGCGGCGACCGCGTCGGGCGCGGGCGCGGGATCGAGCTCCGGCTCCAGCTCGGGTTCGGGCTCGGGCTCCGGAGCGGCCACCGGCTGCTCGGCGAAGACGTCCTCGGAGAGGCCCAGCTCGGGCACGTCGTCGAGGTCGCCGGAGCCCGTGCTATCGGCCTCGGTCGTAGCGGCGATGTCGCGCCGCGGCAGTTGCTGGCCCTCGACACGCTTGATCGACAGCGACAGGCGGCGGCGCTCTGAGTCGATCTCCAGGATGCGCACGCGCACCTGGTCACCGGGCTGGACGATCTCGCGCGGGTTCTCGACGTGCTGCTGGGCGAGCTCGGAGATGTGCACGAGCCCCTCCACGCCCTCGAGGATCTCCACGAAGGCGCCGAAGGCCACGACCTTGGTGACCGCGCCCTCGAGCTCGTCGCCGACGTTGTAGGTGTCCACGACCCGCTGCCACGGGTCCTCCTGGGTCTGCTTGAGGCCCAGGGAGATGCGCTGGCGGTCGCGGTCGATGTCGAGCACCTTGACCTGCACGGTGTCGCCGATCGCGAGCACCTCGCTCGGGTGGTTGACGTGCGACCACGAGAGCTCGGAGATGTGGATCAGGCCGTCGATGCCGTCGAGGTCGACGAAGGCGCCGAAGTCGACGATGTTGGAGATCTGCCCCTCGATCACGAGCCCGGGCTGCAGGCGCTCCAGGATCGCCTGGCGCTGCTCCTTGCGCTCCTCCTCGAGCACCGCGCGGCGGCTGAGCACCACGTTGTTGCGCGAGCGGTTGAGCTCGATGACCTTCGTCTGGATCGTCGTGCCGAGGTACTCGTCGAGGTTCGGCACGCGGCGGATGTCCACCAGCGAGGCGGGCAGGAAGCCGCGCACCCCGAGATCGACGATCAGGCCGCCCTTGACGACCTCGATGACCGCGCCGTTGACCGGCTCGCCGGACTCGGCGGCGGCCTCGATGCGGCGCCAGGCGCGCTCGAAGCGGGCGCGCTTCTTGGACAGGATCAGCCGCCCGTCCTGGTCCTCCTTGGTGAGCACGAGCGCGTCGACTTCCTCGTCGAGCTCGACCTCGTCACCGGGGTCCACGGACTTGCGGATGGAAAGCTCGTTGGAGGGGATGACCCCCTCGCTCTTGTAGCCGATGTCGACCAGGACCTCGTCCTTGTCGATGCGCACGACGCGGCCGGTGACGACGTCACCCTCCTCGAAGGGGACGATCGTGGCGTCGTAGTTGGGGATTATCTGCCCATCGACCTCGAGCAGCATCCCGTCGGAGCCCTCGACGACCTTGGCGGTCTCGGCGGGGGCGTCTGGCGTGAGAGTGGCTTGCATATGCGGCGTGTAACTGTAGCGGAGTGGCGGGGTGCGAAGTCGGGCCTGCCCAGCGCTCGCGCGGCCGTGATCGGGCCCGGCGGAGTGCTTCGTATGATCCTCCGACGTGCCCGTCAGAGCCACCAAGCGCGGCCCCGAGCGCACCCCGCTCGACGGCGACTACGACGTCCTGATCTGCGGCGCCTCCTTCGGCGGGCTGGCGGTGGCGCGCGAGCTGCGCTCCACGGGCGCGCGTGTGCTGATGCTCGATCGCTACGAGATCGGCGAGCGCCAGACCTCGGCCTGCGCGGCCCCGACGGCGTGGCTGGAGAACCTCGGCCTCGAGGCGGCGATCCTGCAGACCTTCGACACGCTGCTGGTGCACAGCCCCGGCGCTCGCGCGCGCTGGCCGCTGCCGTGGAGCTTCTCCACCTTCGACTACCGCGCGCTGTGCCTGCTGCTGTGGGAGACCCGCGGCGCCGGCACCGAGTTCGAGACGGCGACGATCGCGGGCCGGGAGGGCGACGCGGTCGCGACCGACCGCGGGACCGTGCGCGCACCGCTGATCGTCGACGCGCTCGGCTGGCGCCGCGTGCTCGGCGCGGGCGCCAACGTCCAGCCCCCGGAGGCGCGCCTCTCGCGCGGCCTGGAGGTCCATCCCGGCGGCTCGGGCATCGACCTCGAGGTGTGGATCGACCCGGACATCATCCGCGCCGGCTACGGCTGGTCGTTCCCGGCTGACCAGGAGGTGCGCGTGGGCGTCGGCTCCTTCGACCCGCGCGACCACGTCCGTGAGCCGACCGTGCGCCTGGTCGAGGCCGTCGAGCGTGAGCCGCTCGGCTATCAGGGCAACTGGATCCCCCATCGGCTGCGCCCGGCGACCGAGGACGGCGTGTTCTTCGTCGGCGACAGCGCCGGCCACTGCCTGCCGGTGACCGCCGAGGGGATCCGCACGGCGCTGTACTTCGGGATCGCCTGCGGCCGCGAGCTGCGTGCGGTGCTCGAGGGGCGGCGCTCCCCGGCCGAGGCGCTGACCGGCTACGACCGCTTCTCCGCGGCCCACCGCTGGAAGTTCGAGTCGATGCTGTGGACCCAGCACCTCGTCCCCCGGCTGCCCCCGCGCGGCCTCGACGGCCTGGTGCGCGCGTTCGGCGGCCGCCGGCTCTCGCACTGGTCGTTCGGGCACTACCGGAAGATCGCCCCGCCCGCCTTCGCGCTGCCGGCGCCCCCGCCGGCCGCCGCGCACCCGCGCGCCGAGGCCGGCGAGCGGATCGCAGGCTGAGGCTCAGGCGAGCGCGGCGCGCAGCTCCGCGCCCACCGAGGCGACCGCCTCGCGCGAGAGCTCTGCGGCGGCGAGCCAGCGCCAGAAGCCGTGGATCGCCGGGTACCGGCGGCGGCTGACCGGGACCCCGGCGGCCTGCAGCGCGTCGGCGTAGGCCTCCCCCTCGTCGCGCAGCACGTCGGCCGCGGCGGTGATGACGATCGCCGGCGGCAACCCCGCGAGGTCGCCGGCGCGCAGCGGCGAGGCGTCCGGGAGGAGCGCGGGAGCCCCGTCGAGGTAGAGCGTCCAGTAGCGCGTCATGCCGAGCGCCGACAGGCCGAAGCCCTGGTCGAACTCGCGGTAGGACGCCGTGTCCGCGGCCGCGTCGGTCACCGGGTAGATCAGCGCCTGCGCGCGCAGCGACGGGCCGCCCTCGTCGCGCAGGCGGCGGGCGACGACGGTGGCGAGGCCGCCGCCCGCGCTGTCTCCGGCGACCGCGAGCCGGCCGCCGTCGCCACCGAGGCCCTCTGCCTCGGTGGCGAGCCAGCGCGTGCCGGCAAGGCAGTCCTCGACGGCGGCCGGGAAGCGATGCTCGGGCGCCAGCCGGTAGCCGACGCTCGCCACGATGGCGCCGGACGCGTTGGCCAGCGCCCGGCAGACGGTGTCGAAGGTGTCCAGCGAGCCGACCACCCAGCCGCCGCCGTGGAGGTAGGCGATCACCGGCAGCGGGCCGTCGCCGGCCGGGCGGTACGCGCGGACCGGGATCTCGCCGGCCGGTCCCGGCACCGCGAGCTCGCGCACCTCAGCCACCGGCTCGCCGGGCCCGGAGAGCTCGGCCGCCTCCGCCTCGTGCGCGGCGCGCATCTCCGCCACGGCGACGACGTGGGCGGGTGGGCCCGGCTCGGCGTTCATGCGGTCCAAGACCGCCTGGATCTCCGGGTCGAGCACCCGCGCAGGGTAACCGTCCGGCGACTGGGACCCGTGTTCGGAAGTACGTGCGGTCGCCAGCGGTCGCCGGCGCCGACTGACGGTCCCGGTGATCCGGACGTGTGCCGGGGCACACGACCCGGTCGCCGGGGCGCGCGAGCGAAGCGGTGACGAGCGCCTCGCGCGAGGCAGTGCGGTGATCGGCGGCCGCTGGAACCGTGCGTACTTGCGGACGCGGGTACTAGGGAGCCCACCGATCGGGAAGCCATCGAGAGATGGAGCCCGCAGAGGTCCGCAAGCTGCTCGGCGACCACGCCGCCCCGCTGGGAGCGTTCGAGCCGGGCTACGCCGTCGTGGCGGTGCAGCGGCTCGCGGAGGCCGGCGCGGACATCGCGGCGGTCGAGCGCTGGGTGCTCGCCAACGGCGGCGAGCGCGTGTCGGTGGACCCCGGCGAGGACGAGCCTGGCGTCGACGCCTTCCGGGTGCCGGTCGGCGAGCTGGGCGAGCAGCCCGGCTAGGGCTCCTCTCCACACCCAACTTATACCGGATAGAAGGCCCTCATGAGGCTTTGATCCTTGCCGCATAATCGCCCGCCGCAAGCCAGAACGGACGGAACGGAGGAGCGAGATGCGGGAGTTGACCGAGCATGCGGTGGTCATCGCTGGAGGCGGTCCCGCCGGGATGATGCTGGCGGCTGAGCTGGCGTTGGCGGAGGTCGACGTCGCGGTCGTCGAGCGGCGTCCCGATCACGTGCTCGCCGGCTCGCGCGCCGGCGGCTTTCACTCGCGGACGATCGAGGTGCTCGATCAGCGGGGGGTCGCCGATCGGTTCCTCGCGGAGGGTCAGGTGGCGCAGGCCGCGTCGTTCGCCACGACCGTGCTGGACATGAGCGACTTCCCGACCCGTCATCCCTACTCGCTCGGGATCTTCCAGAACGAGATCGAGCGGATCATGGCCGGCTGGCTCGCCGAGCTGCCGGTGCGGATCTACTACGGACGTCAGGTGACGGGCTTCGCCCAGGACGACACCGGCGTCGACGTCGAGCTCGCAGACGGCCGGTCGCTGCGGGCGCAGTACCTGATCGGGTGCGACGGAGGACGCAGCGTCATCCGCAGAGCAGCCGGCATCGAGTTCCCGGGGTGGGATCCGACCCGGAGCAACCTGATCGCCGAGGTCGAGCTGGCCGAGGCGCCGCCGCAGGGCGTGCGCCACGACGCCATCGGCGTCCACGCCATGCACCCGATGCAGGACGGCAGGACGGTGCGGGTCGTCGTGACCGAGCAGCGGATCGGGCCGAGCAGCGAGCCCACCCTGCCCGAGCTGAGCGAGGCGCTCATCACGGTGTACGGCACCGACTTCGGGATCCACAACCCTACCTGGATCTCGAGGTTCACCGACATGACCCGTCAGGCCGCGGACTACCGGGTGGGACGCGTCCTGCTCGCCGGCGACTCGGCGCACGTGCATTACCCGGCGGGTGGACAGGGCCTCAGCCTCGGTGTCCAGGACGCAGTGAACCTGGGCTGGAAGCTGGCCTACGTGATCGACGGGACGTCCCGAGAGAGCTTGCTTGACACCTACCAGGACGAGCGCCACCCGGTCGCTGCCCGCGCGCTTCAGCACACGATGGCGCTGACCCTGCTCCAACGCCACGACGAGCGCATGAAGGCCCTGGTCGACGTCGTGTCGGAGCTGGCGACCATGGACGAGCCCCGCAAGCGGCTCGCCGGGACCATCTCCGGGCTGGACATCCACTACGACCTCGGCGAGGGACATCCGCTGCTCGGACGCCGCATGCCCGATCTGGACCTCCTGACCGCCGACGGCCCTCTCAGGGTCTTCGAGCTGCTGCACGACGCCAGGCCGCTGCTGCTCAACCTCGGTCGTCCCGGCGACGTCGACATCGCTTCGTGGGCCGACCGGGTGCGGCTGATCGACGCGCGCTACACGGGGGAGTGGGAGCTCCCCGTCCTCGGCGTGGTCAGCGCCCCTACCGCCGTGCTGATCCGCCCGGACGGCTACGTCGCCTGGGTGGGCGAAAGCACGCAGCGTCGGCTGCCCGACGCGCTGGCCACCTGGTTCGGGCCGCCCTCACCGGAGCGGTGAGTCAGGCGCCGGGCTCGGGCGCCTCGGTCGCCTCGTAGCGGTTCTCGCCCGGGATGCGGCGGACGGAGCCCCAGCTGCGCATCGCCCACAGCACCAGCAGCGCGGCGCCGGTGGCCGCGCCGAGGGAGTCGGCGAGCAGGTCGCCGACGGTGTCGTCGTTTCCGAGCTGCAGGCCCGCGTCGACCGAGTGGTCGGCCAGCCACTCGATCAGCTCCCACAGCGCGCCGAGCGCCGCCCCCAGCGCGAAGGTGATGACGAACAGCCCGACGTAGTGATGGGCGCTCGTGTCGTCGCGCGGATCGGGGATGACGTCGAGCCGGGCGAGCCCGATGGCGATCACCGGCGAGGCGAGCATCGGGATCGTGAAGTGCACGACCGTGTCGAACCACGTGTAGCGGTCGTAGAGCCCGAAGGCCTCGCCGAAGCCCTGCAGGCAGCACGCAAGCACGAGGCAGAGGTCGTAGGGACGGGGCAGGTTGACCGGCCGCGCCGCCAGCGCGATGGCGGCGCCGACGCCCAGGTAGCCGAGGCCGCGCAGGTTGCCGGTCAGCCCGGCGACGACCGCGGCGACGACCAGCACCAGTCGCAGCACGTCGATGCCGTCGCGCAGCAGCGGATGCCAGTCCCCGAGCAGGAGCCGGCGCGTGTCCATGCCGGGAACTACCCGCTCGGGGGTCCTGCGCTCACTTGCGGCGGATGAGCCGCAGCACGACCAGCACCGCCACGACGCCGGCGAACACCGGCACGAGGCGCTTGAGCACGGCGTCGCGGCTGGCGGCCCCGAGGTCGAGGACGTCCTCGCTCTCGGCCTGCTGCGATGGCGGCCCGGCGGGCGCCGGCCCGGGCGCGGCGGCGTCCGGGGCCGCCGGCGAGGTCCCGGTCGTGGCCGCGGCAGCCTCCTCTTCCTCGCCGCCGCCCGCGGAGGAGGGCGCGGAGCCGGCCGCAGCCGGAGCGGCGCCGCCGTTGCCGGCGGCGGCGGCCGCGGCCGGAGCGGCCGCCTCAGGGGTGCCGTCCTCGTCCTCGCCGCCCATGCGCTTGGCGAGGCAGTCGGCGAACTGACCCATCAGCTTGGCGCTGATGTCCTGCATGACGCCGCGGCCGAATTGGGCGGCCGGGCCGGTGACGCGCATGTCGGTCTCGACCTCGACCTTGGTCCCCTCGCCCGCCGACTCCATGGTCGAGGTGATGGTCGCGGCGGCCGTCCCCTGCCCGCGCGCGTCCTTGGCCTGAGCGCGCATGACCGCCTTGTGGGCGGCCTCGTCGGCCTCGACGATCTTGACCGTGCCCTTGTAGGTGCTGGTGATCGGGCCGATCTTGAGCTTCATCATGCCCTGGTAGTCGTCGCCCTCCTGGCCGGTGATCTTCGCCCCCGGCAGGCACGGCGCGACCTGCTCGACGTCCAGCAGCACCTCCCACGCGCGGTCGATCCCGACGGGGACCTCGAAGTCGTTCTTGAGCTTCACGGGCGATTCCTCCTCGTTAGCTGATCTGGAGCGCCTTGAAGCGCTGCATGTTCTCGGTCATCGCGGTCTCGGTGGGCAGGCGCTCCATCGAGGAGGCCCCGAAGAAGCCCGAGACGCCGGTCGTGTGCTCGAGCACGTAGGCGGCGTCGTCGGGCTCGGCGATCGGCCCGCCGTGACAGAGCACGAGCACGTCCTCGCGCACCGCCACCGCGGCGTCGCGCATCGCCTGGATCAGCTCGACGCACTCGTCCAGCGTGCGCGCCGACTGCGCGCCGATGCTGCCCTTGGTGGTCAGCCCCATGTGCGGGACGAGCACGTCGGCGCCGGCACGGGTCATCGCCTCGGCGGACCCCGGGTCGAAGACGTACGGGCAGGTCAGCAGGCCGCGCTCGTGCGCCGCCGCGATCATCTCGACCTCGAGCTCGTAGCCCATCCCGGTCTCCTCCAGGCCGGCCCGGAAGGTGCCGTCGATCAGTCCCACGGTGGGGAAGTTCTGCACGCCCGCGAACCCGGCGGCCTCGACCTCGGCCAGGAACCGGGGCATCAGCCGGAACGGGTCGGTCCCGCAGACGCCCGCCAGCACGGGCGTGCGCTCGACGACCGGCAGCACCTCGCGCGCCATGTCGAGCACGATCGCGTTGGCGTCGCCGTAGGGCATCAGCCCGGCGAGCGAGCCTCGGCCCGCCATCCGGTAGCGGCCGGAGTTGTAGATGATGATCAGGTCGGCGCCGCCCGCCTCGGCGCACTTGGCCGAGAGCCCCGTGCCGGCACCGGCGCCGATGATCACCCCGCCGCCGTCGACGGTGGCGCGCAGACCGGCGCGGGCCGTCTCGCCGAGCCCGCTCACGAGCGCCCCGCCTCCAGGTACTCGTGCAGCTTGGCCGCCATCGCTCCGGCGAACTCGGGGTCGTTGATCTCGGCGTCGACCTCGATCAGCTCGACGGCGTCGCCGAGGTTCGCGCGCAGGGCGGCGAACAGCGCCTCGTCGGCGTCGGGATCGTGGAACGGCGCCCCCTCGACGGCGATCGCCGAGACGCCCTTGAGCGGGACGAAGAGCGCGGTCGGGCCGGTCGCCGCCGAGAGCTTGGCCGCGATCTGGCGGCCGAGCTCGGCCGACTCCTCGGGGGTCGTGCGCATCAGCGTGACCGACGGGTTGTGGACGTAGAGGTTGCGGTCCTCGAACTGCCCCGGGACCGTCTCGCGGGCGCCGAAGTTGACCATGTCCAGCGCCCCGAGCGAGACGACCTGCGGCAGCCCCAGCCGGCCCGCCGCCTCCAGCCGGTCGGGCCCGGCGGTGAAGACGCCGCCCACCAGCTCGTCACACAGCTCGGTCGTGGTGGTGTCCAGCACGCCCTGCAGGAAGCCGGAGTCCATCAGGCCCTCCATCGCCTTGCCGCCCGTGCCGGTGGCGTGGAAGGTCAGCACCTCGTAGCCGCGGCCCTCGAGCGCCTCGCGGGCGGCGGTGACGCATTGCGTCGTGACCCCGAACATCGTCGCGCCGACCAGCGGACGGGTCTCCCCCAGCTCCACCGGCGGCGCGGTGACCATGCCGGCCATGGCGGCGGCGGCGTTGGCGAGGATGCGGGCCGAGATCGTGTTGACGCCCGCGACGTCGGTGACGGACGCCATCAGCGCGATGTCCGACGCGCCGATGTAGTCGCGCGTGTCGCTCGCGGCGACGGTCGAGACCATCAGCTTCGGGACGCCGACCGGCAGCGCCTGCATCGCCCGGGTGACGATCGCGGTGTTGCCCGAGCCGCCGGCGCCGAGGATGCCGTCCAGCCGGCCGTCGGCGTGCAGCCGGGCGACGTAGGCCGCGGCGGCGTCGGCCATCACCGTCACCGCCTCGCCGCGATCACGCCGCTCGGCCAGGCCCGCGAGGTCGGCGCCGGTGGCCGCAGCGACTTCCTCGCGGCCGACGTCGGGCTCGACCCGCGCCGGCTCGAGCGTGCCGACGTCGACGAGCAGCGTCCCGACGCCCGCGAGCTCGAGCCGCTCGCGCAGGTAGGCGTACTCGTCGCCCTTGGTGTCCAGCGTGCCCAGCAGGACCACCGTCTTGTCCGCCATGATGCCGCCTCCTTCGACCTCGGTCCGACCGCCGCGACCCTACCAGCGCGCGCGCCCGCTCAGTCGCGGACGACCGCGCGCAGGCGCGCCGTCACTTGGCGTCCAGCCAGTTCGGGCCGATCCCCGAGTCGACCTCGAGCGGCGGGTCGAGGTCGGCGGCGCCGACCATCTCGGCGCAGACGATCGCCTCCGCGCGCTCGGCCTCGTCGGCCGGGCCCTCGAAGAGCAGCTCGTCGTGGATCTGCAGGATCACCCGCGTCTGCAGGCCGGCCGCGGCCAGCGCGTCGTGGCAGCGCACCATCGCCACCTTGATGATGTCCGCCGCCGTCCCCTGGATGACGGTGTTGACCGCCAGGCGCTCGCCGAGCTTACGCGTCTGCCAGTTGCGCGCGCGGATCTCGGGGATCTGCCGGCGGCGGCCGAACAGCGTGGAGACGTAGCCATGCTCCTCGGCCTGGGTGACCGCGTCGGCCATGAAGCGCGCCACGGCGGGAAAGCGCTCCAGGTAGCGGTCGATGAACTCCTGCGCCTCGTCCTGGGAGATCCGCAGCCGGTCGGCGAGACCGTAGGCGGACAGGCCGTAGACGATCCCGTAGTTGACCATCTTGGCCTTCGAGCGCATGCCGACGTCCAGCTGCTCGGGCGGGAGGCTGAAGACCGCGGCGGCCGTCTCGGTGTGGACGTCCTCGCCGCGCTTGAAGATCTGGCGCAGGACGTCCTCGCCGGCGATGTGGGCGAGCACGCGCAACTCGACCTGGGAGTAGTCGACCGAGAGCAGCACGTTGCCGGGCTCGGCGACGAAGCAGGCGCGGATCTCGCGGCCGGTCTCCGTGCGGACCGGGACGTTCTGCAGGTTCGGGTTGATCGAGGAGAGCCGGCCGGTCGTGGTCGCCGTCTGCTGGAAGGTCGTGTGCAGGCGGCCGTCGGCCGGGTCGATCCAGTTCGGCAGCGCGTCCAGGTAGGTCTGGGCGAGCTTCGAGAGCTCGCGAAAGGCCTCGATCTTCGGGATGATCGGGTGCTCGTCGCGGATCGCCTGCAGCACGCGCGCGTCGGTCGAGAAGCCGGTCTTGCCGCGGCGCTTGCGCGAGAGGCCGAGCTTGACGAAGAGGACCTCGGCGAGCTGCTGGGGAGAGCCGATCATGAACTCCTCGCCCGCGATGTCCCAGATCTCGCGCTCCAGGCGCGCGGCGTCGGCGCGGATGCGCGAGGCCGAGGTCTCCAGCCGGCGGGTGTCGAGCTTGATGCCGGCCTTCTCGGTCTCGCGCAGGACGTGCACGAGCGGCAGCTCGATCTCGCGCAGCAGGCCCTCGAGCCCGCGCTCGGAGATCTGCTCGGCCTGGCGCCGGGCGAGGTCGTGGATCAGCACGGCGCGCGTGGCCTGGGGATCCTCGGCGTCGACCGCCATGCCGCGCTCCTCGCAGAGCTCGTCGAGCGGGTAGGAGCGGCGCGCCGGGTCGAGCAGGTAGGCCGCCACCTCGGTGTCGAAGACCAGCCGCGGCGGCACGTCGCCGAGCGCCTTGGCGTCGTGGGCGATCACCTCGCGGTCGCCGGCCGCCGCGACCAGCTCGGCCGGGTCGTCGCACTCGCCGGCGAGCGCCTCGCTCCCGCCGGCGTAGGCGCCGAAGGACCAGCGCGGCTCGACGGCGATCAGCTCACCCTCGGGGACCACGGGCGCGAGCGCGTGCAGCGCGAGCGGCTCGCCCTGCATGCGCGCGATCTCGGCGGCTGTGGCCCGCCGGACGGGGACGGTGCGCGCCTCCTCGGTCTCGGGCCGCGGGATCTCCGCGACGTCGGCGAGCGCCAGCGCCTCCTCGAGCCGGCGCAGCGGATCGCGCAGCTCGAAGTCACGGAAGACCTCGCGCAGGCGCGAGCGGTCGGGCTCGCGGCCCATCTCGGCGGGGAGATCCAGCTGCACCGGCACGTCGCGGACCATCGTCGCGAGCTGCTTGGAGAGCCGCGCGGCGTCGGCGTGCTCGACCAGGTTCTGCTTGCGCTTGGCGCCCGAGATGTCCTCGACGTGGGAGAGCACCCCCTCGAGGTCGCCGAAGCGCTGCAGCAGGTCCGCAGCGGTCTTGTCGCCGATGCCGGGGACGCCGGGGATGTTGTCCGAGGTGTCGCCCTTGAGGCCGATGAAGTCGGGGATCAGCTCGGGCGGGATGCCGTAGCGCTCGACCACCCCGTGGCGGTCGTAGACGCGCGTGTCGGTGATCCCCCGCGAGGTGGTCATGATGCGCACGCCGCCGCGGCCGTCCTCGGGCTCGGCCACCAGCTGGTAGGCGTCGCGGTCGCCGGAGACGACCATCACGCCGATGCCCTGCTCGCGTGCCTGCTCGGCGAGGGCGGCGATCACGTCGTCGGCCTCGTAGCCCTCCACCCGCACGTTGCTGTAGCCGAAGGCCTCGACCAGCGGCGCCAGGTGCGGCCACTGCTCGCGCAGCAGGTCGGGCCTGCTCGAGCGCTGGGCCTTGTAGTCCTCGGAGAGCTCCTTGCGGCCGGACATGCCGGCGTCCCAGACCACGACGGTCGGCGACTGGCCGTGGTCGGTGAGCAGCTTCACCAGCATCGAGGCGAAGCCGAAGATCGCGTTGGTCGGGCGCCCGTCGGAGGTGGCGATCGACTCGGGCAGGGCGAAGAACGCCCGGTAGGCAAGGGAGTTGCCGTCGATCAGGAAGAGCTCGTCCGCCATCCCTCCTGAGCCTATCCACGCGAGCGGAAACCGCGGTCGCTCGATGAGCGGGCGCGCATGCGCTCCCGTACCTTCCCCGACGACGTTCGGCGACGAGGAGGCAGCGCATGCGGGTGACGGTGACGGGGGCGACCGGGATGATCGGGACGAAGGTGATCGAGCGCCTCAAGGCGCAGGGCGACGAGGTCACCGTGCTCTCCCGCTCGCCCGAGCGCGCCCGCGCGCAGCTCGGCGTCCAGGCGCACGGCTGGGACCCCGAGCAGGGGGCTGCACCGGTCGCCGGGCTGGCGGGGCGCGACGCCGTGCTGCACCTCGCCGGCGAGCCGATCGCCCAGCGCTGGAACGACGAGGTCAAGGGCAAGATCCTCAGCTCGCGCGAGGCGGGGACCCGCAACCTGGTCGCCGGCCTGCGCGACGCCGATCCGCGCCCCGGCGCGCTGATCTCGGCGTCCGGCGTGGACTACTACGGTCCCCACGGGGACGAGATCGTCACCGAGGGCACCCCGCCGGGCAGCAACTTCCTCGCCGAGGTCTGCATCGCCTGGGAGCGCGAGGCGCGCGCCGCGGAGGAGGTCGGCGTCCGTGTCGTCTGCGTGCGCACCGGCGTCGTGCTCGACGCGGACGGCGGCGCGCTGAAGACCATGCTCCCGTTCTTCAAGCTCGGCGTCGGCGGCCCCGTGGCGGGCGGCAAGCAGTACCTGTCCTGGATCGGCGTCGAGGACGTCGTCGGCATCTACCTCAAGGCGCTCGCCGACCCGAGCTGGTCTGAGCCGGTCAACGGGACGGCGCCCGAGCCGGTCACCAACGCGGCGTTCTCCAAGGCGCTCGGCAAGGCTCTGCACCGCCCGGCCTTCGCCCCCATCCCCGGCCCGGCCGTCAAGCTGCTCTACGGCGACATGGCCGACCTGGTCATCAACGGCCAGCGGGCGATCCCCGAGCGCACGCGAGCGCTGGGCTACGAGTACGCGCACCCGCGGCTGGATGAGGCGTTGAAGGTGGCGATGGGCTGATGCCGTGGCGTGTCGAACACCAGCCAGCAGTAAGGGGGTAGGGGTTCCGGCCGGGTAGGCGTGCTGCCTGCGCTGCTGTGGCGCGTTGGCGCTCGTTCTGGTCGAGCGGGACGAGAACGGCATGGCATACGTGCCCAAGTCTCCCGGTCGACGCGGATGGCGCGTTGCCGCTCACACGCGGGCCGACCGCCACCGGTCGGCCCGACTCCGTTACTGGCGGGGTTGACCTTCGGCCCGGAACGCGGGCAACGGGCTCACGTGCCGCGGCTGGTAGAGCCCGAGCTCCCCGTAGCCGGGGACCTTCAGCCGCGTCATCAGCCCCCAGCCCTCGTCCTCGACCGGCGTCACGAACTCGACGCCCTTGGCCTCAAGCCGGGCGCGCGTCGCCTCGACGTCCTCGCACATGAGGAAGAGCTCCGTGCGGCCGAGCTCGCGCCCGGCGATCATGCCGGCGCCCGGATGGCAGGCGAGCTCGGCGGGCGGGAGGGCGAAGTACAGCCAGCCGTCCCCCTCGTCGACGGCGTCGAGCTCGAGCACGTCGCGGAAGAAGGCGCGGGCTGCGGCCGCGTCCTCGGCGTAGAGCAGCGTGTGGATGCCGGCGATCATCGGCGTACGCTAGCCCGTCCCGCGGGTGCGGCGGTAGTGGGTGCGGGCCTTGACCCGGCTCCCGCAGATCGACATCGAGCACCAGCGGCCGCGGCCGTTGCGGGAGTGGTCGTAGAACGCCCAGCCACAGTGCGGTCCCGGGCACGCCTTCAGGCGGGCGAAGTCGCCTCCCGGCATCGCGCGCGCGACGATGGCGGCGAGCTCGGCCAGCGGCGCCTCGGCTGCCGCGGGATCGGGTGCGGCGACGCGGGCGCCGGCCGCCGACAGCGCGAGCCGGACGGGCAGCGTGGCGAGCGCCGCGTCCAGGCGCGCTTGCCGGCCGAGGTCGGGCGGCTCGCCGTTGTTGGCGGAGAGCAGGCCGCGCAGCCCCTCGCGCAGGTCGAGCGCGCGTTCGAGGTCGGCCGCACCGAGCGGCGGCCGGCGAGGGCCGGGGCCGGGGCCGGGCCGGGGCCCGCGGCCAGGCCGTGCGCCTCGAGCCAGCGTCCGAGGTCCGCCGGGGTGAGCAGCGTCTCGGAGCCCGTGCCGCCCGCGAGGTCCCAGAAGGTGTTCAGGAACGCCTGCACGACGGCCAGCTCGCCGGGCGCCGGCGGGCGGCCGCCGGGCTGCGGCTCGGCTGGGATGGCCCTCACCATCCAAGCTACTTTACTGGTAAGGTCCGTCGGGAACGTGGCCTCCCCAGATCGCTACGACCCGCTCCCGAGCCTCCCGCAGATCCCCGCGTTCCTGTTCCGCAAGCTCTCCCCGCGCGGGCGGCGGATCGCGGCGGGGCTCGGGGGCGCCCTGCTCCTGTGCTTCGCGATCGGGGTCGTCGTCGGAGCGCCGCAGATCCAGTCGGGCAAGCAGGAACGCGCGCAGGCCGAGGCGGAGCGCGCGGCCACCGACGAGGCGGCGCTCGAGGCGCGGCTGAAGGCCGAGCAGCGACCCGTTCGCGGCGACGGGCCCGCCGCCGCGGCCGGGCTGTCTCCCAGCGCCACGCTCGCGGCCCGCGAGGCGCTGCTGGGCTCGCTCGCCGTCGCGATCGAGCGCGACGCCGCCGCGCGCGTGCGCTCCGGTGACCTCGAGCAGCCGGTGCGCGGCGTCGAGTGCGAGCCGTTCCCCCGCTCGCGCGCGCCCGATCCGGCGACGCGGCCCGACCGGCCGCTGGGCAACTACGCGTGCCTCGCCGAGACCGCAGCGATCCCGGCCGGCGGCGCGACGGTGGGCGGCAGCGTCGGCTATCCCTACCGCGCGCAGGTGCGCTTCGCCGACGGGCGCTTCACGTTCTGCAAGGTCTCCGGGCGGCCCGGCGAGAAGGCGCTGCCCGCCCGGCCGCTGGTCACCGTCCCGCCGGAGTGCGGCGGCGGCGCCTGACCGGCCGCTGACACACAACCCGGCGCTCGGCCCATTGCAGGGGTGCCGTGCCCGACCTGCCGCCCGATCTCTCCCGGCTCGGCGACGAGCTGACCGTGGCCGTCTCGGCCGCGTCCGAGCGACGCCGCCGGCGGACCCGCATGGCTGCGCGCCTCGCCGTCACCGTCGCGGCGGCCGCCGCGGCGTTCAGCGCGCTGACGCCGCAGGCCTCCTCCCCCGGCGGTCAGCGCCCGCTGCTCGACCTCGACGCCGCGGTGGCGTCGGCCGGCGAGCCGCCCGAGCGCTGCGACCGGCCGTCGGGCGTGCGGTTCCGCCCCGCTTGCCTGCGGCAGGGCACCGGCGACGGCTGAGGCGGGCGGCGGCTCAGGCCTGCTCGGCGGGCGGCGCCTCGGCGGCCTCGCCGGTCGGACGCTTCTCGGCGTCCTTGCCGCGGCCGAACGGCCCGAGCATCTTCCACTTCGAGTCGGCCTTCGGCGGCCAGACGATCCAGATGAGGGGGCCGATGACGAAGAGCAGCAGGCCCGAGGCCAGCCCGACCTTCTCGCCGAAGCCCTTGCGCTCGGACAGATAGGAGGCGACGATCGCCGACAGCAGCCAGGCGTACATCAGCCACAGGGCGTTGGCGCCGATGAGGGCGAAGAGGCTCATGTTCCGAGGTAGGCCTTCTGGACTTCGGGGTCGGTACGCAGGGTCGAGGACACGTCGGTCATGACGACCTTACCGGTCTCCAGGACGTAGCCGCGCTTGGAGACCTCCAGCGCGAAGTTCGCGTTCTGCTCCACGAGCAGGATGGTGGTGCCCTGCTGGTTGATCTGGGCGATCGTCTCGTAGATGCGCTCGACCAGGATCGGCGCGATGCCCATCGACGGCTCGTCGAGCAGCAACAGGCGCGGCTCGCCCATCAGCGCCCGGCCGATCGCGAGCATCTGCTGCTCGCCGCCGGACATCGTCCCCGCCTTCTGGGCCTGGCGCTCGTCCAGCCGCGGGAAGAGCTCGAAGACGCGCTGGAGGTCCGAGCCGATCTTGCTCGTGTCGCGCCGCAGGTAGGCGCCGAGCTCGAGGTTCTCGCGGACGGTCATACGCTGGAAGCAGCGCCGGCCCTCGGGCGACTGGCAGATCCCCTGGCGGACGATCTCCTGGGCCGGGAGCTGGGAGATCTCCTTGCCGTCGAAGACGATCGAGCCGTGCCGCGGCGGGGTGAGCCCGGAGATCGAGCGCAGCGTGGTCGACTTGCCGGCGCCGTTGGAGCCGATCAGCGTGACGCACTCGCCCTCGTCGACCGTGAGCGAGATGCCCTTGAGCGCCTGGATGTTGCCGTAGTACGTCTGGATCTCGGTGACGTCGAGGAAGGCCATGGCGCTATCCCTCCTCCGAGGCCTGCTTGCCGAGGTACGCCTCGATGACGCGCGGGTCCTGGCGCACCTCCTGGGGCAGGCCCTCGGAGATCTTCTCCCCGTGGTCGAGCACGGTGACGTACTCCGAGACGCCCATGACGACCTTCATGTCGTGCTCGATCAACAGGATGGTCAGCCCGCGGTCGTCGCGCAGCTGGCGCATGAAGTCGGTCAGCTGGGCGGACTCCTGCGGGTTCATGCCGGCCGTCGGCTCGTCGAGCAGCAGCAGCGTCGGGTCCGACGCCAGCGCCCGGGCGATCTCGACCCGGCGCTGGTCGCCGTAGGCGAGGTTGATGGCCAGCTGGTCGTGCAGGCCGGGCCGCAGCCCGACGTACTCGAGCATCTCGTGCGCCTTGGCCCGCACCGCCTGCTCCTCCTTGACCACAGGGAAGTAGAAGATCGAGCCGAACAGCCCGCCCTTCATGCGACAGTGCTGGCCGACCATCACGTTCTCGACGGCCGACATCGTCGCGAACAGGCGGATGTTCTGGAACGTGCGCGCGATGCCCAGCTTCATGATCTTGTCCGGCCGCCCGCGGGTGATGTTCTTGCCCTGGAAGTCGATCCGCCCGACGGTCGGCCGGTAGAAGCCCGTGAGCATGTTGAAGAAGGTCGTCTTGCCCGCGCCGTTGGGCCCGATGATCGAGACGATCGCCTTCTCGGGGATCGAGAAGTTCACGTCGCTGACGGCCGTCAGGCCGCCGAACTGCTTGGTGATGCTCGTGGCCTCGAGCAGCTTGGCGCCGTTGTCCGGCTCGGCGGCGGGCTCGGGGGCCGGGGACCGGGTGGCGGCCTCGCTCATGTGCTGCGACCGCCGCTCAGGGAGGTCTCTTCGCCCACGACGTCGGCCTCGCGCAGCTCGATCTGGCGACGGCGTTCGGGCAGCAGGCCCTCGGGACGCAGGATCATCATGATCACGAGCAGGAAACCGAAGATGCCGAACGAGAGCTGGGTGAGGTCGAAGTCCAGCCCCAGCGACTGCGGCACGCCGTTGAGCACGTCGGGTATCAGCCGGTTGTTGATGAACGACAGCGCGATCGCGCCGATCACGACGCCCCAGATGCTGCCCAGGCCGCCCAGGATCACCATCGCCAGCACGAAGATGGAGAACGCGAACTGGAACTGATCGGCGTTGACCGTGTTGAGGTAGGAGCCGAGGAACGCCCCGGAGATGCCGCCGAAGGCGGCGCCGGTGCCGTAGGCCAGCAGCTTGGTCTTCACGGCCGGCACGCCCATGCTCACCGCCGCGACCTCGTCCTCGCGCAGGGCGATCCACGCCCGGCCGAGGCGCGAGTCGCGCAGGCGGAAGTTCACGAACAGCACGACCGCGACGAGGAAGAGCGCCACCCAGTACCAGGGTCTGAGGTCGAGCGACTTGAACGGCTCCGCGAACGGGAGGTCGATCTTGTCGACGGGGGTGATGCCCTGGCGCCCGGCGGTCAGCGGCTGGCCGTTGATCGTCAGCTCGTCGCCGTTGACCGCGATCCGGCCGATGATCTCGCCGAAGGCGAGCGTGACGATCGCGATGTAGTCCCCGCGCAATCGCAGCGTCGGCAGGCCGATCAGCATGCCGGCGATCGTGGTGAAGATCACCGCGATGATCAGCACGAGCACGAAGTTCAGGTGGATGCCGGGCAGCTGGGCGGCCTGGCCCGAGACGAGGACATGGATGCCCTCGCCGTTCGGGCCGGCGTCGGCGAAGAAGCCCGAGCCGAACCAGCCGATCGTGTAGGCGCCGATCGCGAAGAAGGCCACGTAGCCGAGGTCCAGCAGGCCGGCGAAGCCGACGATGATGTTCAGCCCGAGGGCCATCACGACGTAGGCCAGCGCCAGCACGCAGTCCTCGATGAACGGGCTGCCGCTCGGATAGAAGAACGGCAGCAGCGCGGCGAGCAGCAGCGCCCCGGCCGCGACGGCCCAGTTGGCCCACTTGGGCAGCTGGGGCATCCGCGGCAGGCGCCGGCGCGACGGGCGCTCCTCGTCGGCCGGGACTTGCGTGGCGGTGCTCATCCGGCCTCCCTCGTCTGCTCGCCGAGCAGGCCCGACGGCTTGAAGACCATGATCAGCACGAGGTAGGCGAAGACGATCGCCGGCGTCCACTCCGAGCCGATCCGGTTGTCGGAGAGCTGCTGGATGAAGCCGATGATCAGCCCGCCCAGCACCGCCCCGCGGATGTTGCCGATGCCGCCCATGACCGCCGCGGTGAAGGCGATGAGCCCGGCGGTGAAGCCCTGGAAGTACCAGATCGTCGTCTGATAGAGCGCGTAGATGAGGCCCGCGGCGCCCGCCAGCATGCCGCCGAGCAGGAACGTCACCGAGATCGTGGTGTCGACGTTGATGCCCATCAGCCGCGCGGCCTCGGGATCCTGCGCGGTGGCGCGCATCGCCTTGCCCAGGCGGCTGCGGGCGATGAAGGCGGTCATGCCGATCAGCAGCGGGATCGTCACGAAGACGGCCAGCAGGTCGCCGTTGGTGATCGACACGCCGACGATGCTGAAGACCTCTTTCTGGGACTGGATGAGGTCGGTGATGCCCTCCTGCGAGCCGCCGCGCCACAGCAGGCCGACGTTCTGCAGGATGAAGGAGAAGCCGACCGCGGTGATCAGCGGCGCAAGCTTGGGCGCCGAGCGCAGTGGCCGGTAGGCCACCCGCTCGATCATCGAGTTCAGGATGCCGGAGCCGAGCATCGCGACCACCAGCGCCCCGACCAGGCCGATGGCGAGCAGGGGGATCGACGTGTCGGTCGTCAGCCCGAGCGTCGTGAAGACGGCGGCCGAGATGAACGAGCCGATCATGAACACCTCGCCGTGGGCGAAGTTGATCAGCTCGACGATGCCGTAGACGAGCGTGTAGCCGATCGCCACCAGCGCCCAGATGGAGCCGTTGGACACGCCGGCGACGAGGTTCTGGCCCATCCGGGCCAGGTTGCCCTGCTCTGAGAGGTCCTGGACGGCGAAGAACACCGGCAGGGCCAGCAGGACGATGATCAGCCCGTACTTGCCGATGGCATCGCGAACGCGCTGCCCGGTGGCCGGTCTAGTGGAGGGAACGCTGGCGGCTTCCATGGCGCTGGCGGCGAGTCTCTCCTGGAGGAGCGACCGGCCGGGGGCAAGCCTAACCCACCCCCGGCCGTGCTGTCACTGGCTAGTTGGCGGCCGCCTGGATCGTCTGATCGAACTGCAGCTCGCCACCCTCGATGCTGTAGACGCCGTAGTCCGACAACGTGGTGTCGCCGTTCTCGTCGATGCTGTAGGTGCCCAGCACGCTCGGACGATCCTTCGTCGCGAAGATCTGCTGGAGCACGGTCTCCTTCGTCGGGTCGGCGCCCGCGCGCTTGATCGCGTCGAGGGCCAGCATCATGGCCTCGTAGCCGTAGATCGCGTACGGGTCCGGAGTCGGGTCGCCGTACTTGGCCTCGAAGTCCTTGAAGAACGCCTGGCCCTCCGGCGGGTACTCGTCCGGCGACAGGGTCGCCACGGTCACCTTGGTCTTCGCGGCGACGCTGGCGGGGATGCCGCCCTCCTTCGGATCCGAGAAGCCCGACTCGGCCACGCCGTCCGGACCGTAGAGCTTCGCGTCGGGCAGTGCCGCCGAGAAGTCCTTGTAGATCTGGACCGCGTTGTTGGCCGTGATGCCCGAGTAGAGCACGCAGTCAGCGCCCGCGCTCTTGGCCCGCTGGGCCAGGGAGCGGTAGTTGGCCGCGTTCTTGTCGATGGCCTCGTTGGAGGTGATCGTCAGGCCCAGCTCCTTGGCGGAGATGTCGATGTTGCGACCCAGGCCCGCGCCGTAGACCTCCTTGTCGTTGAGCAGCTGCACCTTGGTGCAACCGTCCTCCTTCATCAGCGTGACCAGCGCGGCGCCCTGGATCGTGTCCTTCGGGACGATCCGGCTGTAGGTGCGATCACCGGTCGGGTAGTACTTGTCCGGCTCGCCCTTGTCGGCGCCCGGCTCGTTGGTGGTCAGGCCCACGGCCGTGTTGGCCGGGGAGACCTGCGGCACGCCCGCCTCGTTGAGGATCGGGATCGAGACCGCGCTCGCGCCGGAGTTGAACTCGCCGATGTAGGCCACGACGGCCGGGTCCTGCGCCGCCTTGCGAGCGTTGGCCGAGGTGGCTTCAGGCGTCCACGTGCCGGCCTGAGCGGTGGAGTCGTCGAGCGACTCGTACTGCACGGTGGTCTCGCCGGCCTTGCCGCCGGCCTGCTCGAGGGCGAGCCTGATGCCCTCCACCATCGCGGTGGTCTGCGGACGCGAGGCGCCCTGCAGCGGCAGGGACGAGACGACCTTGACCGTCTTCGGGCCGCTCTCTGCGCTCCCCCCTCCGCCTCCTTCGTCGTCATCGCCGCCACAGGCGGCCACGCCCATGGCAAGGGCGGCTGCGAGGCAGCCCGAGGCTGCCAGCCTACGTACGCTCAAGGAACCCCTCCTCTAAGGGTTTGACTCGAATGCGCGGCGATTCTACGCGGGCCGCTCCAGAACTCACAACCGGCGCCCGCCGCGTTGGCCGCGAAGCTTAGTATGCGCGCGAGACGCTCGTTGCAGTAGGCGCACTCACCGGTGCGGCTCGGCGGGCGCGGCCGGCGGCTTGCGCACCAGCCAGGCGACGAGCCCGGCGCCCACCGCCGCGATCACCGCGACCGCGATGCACGTCACCTCGTAGCCGGTGTTGGAGGCGCTGCGGGCGACATCCAGGTAGCCGAGCAGCTCGCGGTCGAAGGCGTCGACGCGCAGGCCGGTCGTCTCCGCCGCCTGCCGGGTCGTTGACGGTCAGCACGAGCGACAACCCGACGCCGTAGAGCAGCAGGCCCGGCAGCAGCGGGAGGTAGGCGTCGGTCTCGATAGCGAGCGCCATCGCGACGCCCGAGAGCGAGAGCAGCGCGAACCCGGTCACGAGCGGCGGCCGGCCGCCCGCGCGGTCGTACCAGCGGCCCGCGAGCGGCGCGACGGCGATCATCGGCAGCGTGGTCGGAATCAGCGCCAGGCCGGCCAGCGCGGGGTCCATCGTCAGGTTGAGGATCAGCAGCAGCGGGAAGATCACGCCGAGCCCGATCTCCGCCATCCCCGAGAGCAGCTGGCTGAGCGAGGCGCCGAGGTAGTTGCGGTTGCGCAGGAGCCGGAAGTCCACCAGCGGCGAGGTCGCCGGCTAGCTCCTGGAAGACGAAGGCGACCGCCGCCAGCAGCGCGATCGCCGGCGCGCCGGTGACGCTCTCGCAGCCCAGCCCCAGGTCTGCGACTGCGAGAGCCCGAGACGCGCCCGACCAGCGCCAGCGGGCAGCGCCGTGCCGGCGTCGTCGATCTGCGCCGCGCCGGCTGGGCTCGGGGCCGGCCGGGTCGGGGGCGACGTGGCGCAGGCTGAGCGCGACGGCGGCCACCGCCAGCGGGACGTTGATCAGCAGCTCGGCGCCAGCTGAAGACCGAGGTCAGCGTCCCACCCACGGTCGGCCCGAGCGCCGCGAAGATCGCCGCGCCGCCGCCCATCGTCCCCAGCGCCCGTCCGCGCCGCTCGGGCGGGAACGCTGCGCTGACGATCGCGACCGTTGCCGGCAGCATCAGCGCTCCGCCGACGCCCTGCAGGATGCGCGCGCCCAGCAGGACCCCGAACGCCGGCGCGAGCCCACCGACCGCCGAGGCACCCGCGAACAGCGCGGCGCCGAACAGGAACACCCGCCTGCGCCCGACCAGGTCCGCGGGCCGCCCGCCGAAGACGAGCAACCCGGCGAGCGGCAGCAGCTGCCGTTGAGCACCCACTGGACCGTCTGCGAGCCGACCCGGAAGGTGCGCATGATGTCGGGCAGCGCGAGCGGGACCGCCGTCTGGTCGACCAGGATCATCGCGTTGGCCAGCGTCATCGCGACGAGCACGAGCTTCGTCCCGCCCTGGCCCTCCGTGGCGGTCATGTCGGCGCGATCCTATGCACCCGGACGGCGCCCGCCGCTCCGGCGGCGGCGCTAGAGGTCGCGCTGGGAGCGGTTCGGGATGTACTGCACGAGCAGGTGCGCGCCGATCGCGACCAGGACCATCACGATCGTGATCATGAAGGCGTCGATCGACTTGACGCCGATCGCCCACAGGACGATCCAGACGACCAGCCCGGCGGTGGTGGTGAGCAGGATGCCCATCGGCGTGGTGCAGGTTACCGGGAGAGCGCGGCGGCGAGCTCGGCCACGAGCCTGCGGATCTCACCCGGCGCGTCGGCGGCCGCGACCTCCCCGACCGCCCGCACGAGCCGCGAGCCGACGATCACCCCGTCCGCGCCTGCGGCCGCCGCCTCGGCCGCCTGGCTCGGAGTCGAGATGCCGAAGCCCACCGCGACCGGCACGGTGGCGTACTCGCGCGCCCGCGCGAGCAGCTCGGCCAGGCCGTCGAGCGCGGCGCGCTCGCCGGTCGTGCCGGTCACCGCGACCACGTAGACGAAGCCGCGCGCCTGCTCGCAGATCGCCCGCAGGCGCTCCGGCGGCGTGGTCGGCGCGACCAGCGGCACGAGCGCGACGCCGGCCTCGTCGCAGGCCGCGAGCGTCGCCTCGGCCTCCTCGAGCGGCAGGTCGGGCACGATCAGGCCGCTGATCGAGCGCGCCGCGAGCTCGGCCGCGAAGCGCTCGGCGCCGCGCGCCAGCAGCGGGTTGGCGTAGCACATGGCCACCACCGGGACGTGCTCGGCGATCGCCGCCCCGGCCTCGAGCACGTCGTGCACCGAGGCCCCGGCGTCCAGCGCCTTCGTCGCCGCCGCGTGGATGACCGGCCCGTCGGCGAGCGGGTCGGAGAACGGGACGCCCAGCTCCACGAGGTCGGCGCCGCCGTCCGCGTAGGCCTGCCCGATCGCCACCGAGGTCGCCAGGTCGGGGTAGCCGCCCATCATGTAGGGCATCAGCGCCGCCGCCCGGCCGTGGCCGGCGAAGGCGCCCGCGATGCGGTCGGTCCCGACGGTGGTCACGCCGGCGCGCGGTCGATCGCCGCGAGCGCCTCGGCGAGGTCCTTGTCGCCGCGGCCGGACAGGATGATCACGTCGACGGTCTCGGCGGTCGCCTCTTCGAGGCCGGGCCCGAGCGCCCAGGCGACGGCGTGGGAGGACTCGAGCGCCGGGATGATCCCCTCCAGGCGCGCGACCTGCTGGAAGGCGACCAGCGCCTCGGCGTCGGTGATGCCGAGGTAGCGGGCGCGGCCGGTGTCGCGCAGCCAGGCGTGCTCGGGCCCCGTGCCCGGGTAGTCGAGCCCGGCCGAGATCGAGTGCGCCTCGAGGATCTGGCCGTCCTCGTCCTGCATGATCGCCGAGTAGGCGCCGTGCAGCACGCCGCCGCGGCCGCCGAGCGTCAGCGGCGCCCCGTGGCGCCCGCTGGCGATCCCGTCGCCGGCGGCCTCCACGCCGATCAGCGCGACCTCCGGGTCCCCCGTGAAGGGGATGAAGGCGCCGATCGCGTTCGAGCCGCCGCCGACGCAGGCGATCACCCGGTCGGGCAGGCGGCCGAGCAGGGCGAGCGCCTGGGCGCGGGCCTCCTCGCCGATCACCCGCTGCAGCTCGCGGACGATGTGCGGGTAGGGCGCGGGGCCGACGCAGGAGCCGATGATGTAGTGCGTGTCGCCCACGTTGGCGACCCAGTCGCGGATCGCGGCCGACACGGCCTCCTTGAGCGTCCGCGCGCCGGCCTCCACCGGCGCGACCTCGGCGCCCATCAGCCCCATGCGCTCGACGTTGGGCTTCTGGCGGCGCATGTCCTCGGTGCCCATGTAGACGACGCACTCGAGCCCGAGCAGCGCGCAGGCGGTGGCGGTCGCGACGCCGTGCTGGCCGGCGCCGGTCTCGGCGATGATGCGCGTCTTGCCCATGCGCTTGGCCAGCAGCGCCTGGCCGAGCGCGTTGTTGACCTTGTGCGCGCCGGTGTGCAGGAGGTCCTCGCGCTTGAGGTGGATCGGCGTGGCCGGCCGCCTCGGAGAGCCGGCGGGCGTGGTAGAGCGGGGTCGGGCGCCCGGCGAAGTCGGCGAGCCGCGCGTCGAGCTCTGAGCGGAAGGCCGGGTCCTCGCGCGCGTCGATCCAGGCGGCCTCGAGCTCGGCGAGCGCCGGCATCAGCGTCTCGGGGACGTACTGCCCGCCGTAGGGCCCGAAGCGATGCTCGACGACGGCGCTCACAGGGCGGCCTCCTCCGGGACGGCGACGGGGTCCGGATCCGGGTCGGTGGCGCGGACGGCCGCGACGAAGGCGGCGAGCTTCTCGGGGTCCTTGACGCCCGGCGCGGACTCCACGCCCGAGGCGACGTCGACCGCCCACGGGCGCACGGCGGCGATGCCCTCCCCCACCGACTCCGCGGTCAGCCCGCCGGAGAGGATCATCGGCACCGTCGAGCGCCGCTGGGCGGCCAGGCTCCAGTCCCACGCCTGGCCCGAGCCGCCCTTCAGCCCGGCCACGGCGGTGTCGAGCAGGTGCAGGTCGGTGCGGTAGCGCTCGAGCTCGCGCAGGTCGGCGGCGCCGGCGATGCGGGCCGCCTTGATGACCCGGCAGCCGGTGCGCCGGCCCGCCTCGGCGCAGTAGGCCGGGCCCTCGTCGCCGTGCAGCTGCAGGTGGGTGAGCCCGAGCGCGTCGGCGAGCCCGGCGACCTCGTCGAGCGGCTGGTCGACGAAGACGCCGACGAGCTGGACGCGCCGGCGCAGCGCGCGGGCGAGGCCGGCGGCGACGGCCGGGTCGGCGGCGCGGGCCGAGCGCGGCCACAGGATGAAGCCCAGCGCCCAGGCCCCGAGCTCGACGGCCAGCTCGGCGTCCTGCGCGCGCGTGATGCCGCAGATCTTGATCCGGGTCACCCGGCCATCGTAGTTGGTGCCCCGAGGCCGCCCCACGCGGGGCAAACGCCGAGTCGGCTAGCGCTCGTAGAAGTCCAGCGTCCCGCCGCCGGTGAGCTCGCGGCAGGCGGCCTCGACGTCGTCGGCGCGCATCAGCGTCTCGCCGATCAGCACCGCGTCGATCCCGACGCGGTCGAGCGCCTCGAGCTGCTCGCGCTCGGAGAAGCCCGACTCCGACACGACCGTCTTGCCCGCGGGCACGTCGGAGAGCAGGTCGTAGGTGCGGTCGATGTCGACCGAGAAGTCCGCGAGGTCGCGGTTGTTGAGGCCGAGCACGTCGGCGTCGGCCTCCAGCGCGAGCTCGAGCTCGCGCTCGTCGTGGACCTCGACCACCACGTCGAGGTCCAGCCCCCAGGCCTCGTTGAGCAGCTCGCCCAGCTCCTCGCGCTCCAGCGCGGCGACGATCAGCAGCACGGCGTCGGCGCCGGCCGCGGCGGACTCGAGCAGCTGGTAGGGATCGACGATGAAGTCCTTGCGCAGCACCGGCAGCGTCGAGGCGGCGCGCGCCTCGACGAGGTCGTCGAGCGCGCCGCCGAAGTGGAAGGGCTCGGTCAGCACGGACAGGGCCGTCGCGCCGCCGCGCTCGTAGGCCTGCACGATCTCGGTCACGGAGGAGCCCTCGCGGATGACGCCGACCGACGGCGAGCGGCGCTTGTGCTCGGCGATCAGCGAGATCCCGGGGCGCCCGAGCGCCTCGGCGAACGGCCGTGCCTCGGGCCGCCGGCCCAGCGCGTCCTCGAGCTGCTCCCACGAGACGATCTCCCGCCGGCGGCCGATCTCCTCGCGCGTGGCGTCGACGATGCGGTCCAGGACGCTCATCGGGCGGGAGCGAGCTCCTTAGTCAGGACGGCGAGGCGCTCGAGCGCCGCCGCGGCCGCGCCGGAGTCCAGCGCGGCCTCGGCCGCCCGCACGCCGCTCTCGAGCGACTCGGCCCGCCCGCCGGCGTAGATCGCCGCGCCGGCGTTGAGCGCCGCCAGGTCGCGCGGCGCGCCGGGCTCCCCGGCGAGGATCCGCCGGGTCGTCGCCGCGTTGTGCCCGGGGGTGCCGCCGGTCACGTCGGCGAGCGCCGCGCGCCGGAGCCCCACGTCCTCGGGGGCGACCTCGTAGCGGCGTAGCTCGCCGTCGTCGACCTCGACGACCCGGGTGGTGCCCGACGTGCTCATCTCGTCCAAACCGTCGTGGCTGGACACTACCAGCGCCCGGCGCGCACCCAGCCGCGCCAGCGCGGCGGCGATCGTGTCGAGGTAGCCGGCGTCGGAGACCCCGATCAGCTGACGGGTCGCGCCCGCCGGGTTGGTCAGCGGCCCGAGGAAGTTGAAGATCGTGCGCACGCCCAGCTCCTTGCGCACGGGGACGACCCAGCGCGTGGCGCCGTGGTGGGCCGGGGCGAACATGAAGCCGAAGCCGACCTCTGAGATGCAGCGGGCAACGGCCTCGGGCGCGAGGTCGATGCGGACGTCGAGCGCCTCGAGCAGGTCGGCCGAGCCGGAGAGCCCGGTGGCCGAGCGGTTGCCGTGCTTGGCGACCGCGCAGCCGGCGCCGGCGGCGATCAGCGCGGCGGTGGTGGAGACGTTGAAGGTCGGCCGGCCGCCGCCGGTGCCCGCGGTGTCGAGCAGGTCGTCGCGACCCGCGAGCACCGGGGTGGCGAGCGTGCGCATGGTGGTGGCGAGGCCGACCAGCTCGTCGACCGTCTCGCCCTTGGTACGCAGCGCGATCAGCACCGCGGCGGTCTGGGTCTCGGTCGCGTTGCCGGCCATGATCTCGGCCAGTACGCCGGCCGCGGCGTCGGCGGAGAGGTCGCGACCCGAGGCCAGGGCGTCGATCGCGTCGGTCAGGACGGGGTTAGGCACCGTCCTCCAGGAAGGTCCGCAACAGCGCCTTGCCGTCGGGGGTGAGCACCGACTCGGGGTGGAACTGGACGCCGTGAGCCGGCAGGTCGCGGTGGCGCAGCCCCATCAGCACGCCGCCGCCGCGGGCGGTGGGCTCGAGCTCGGGCGGCAGCGCGTCGGCGTCCACGACCAGGGAGTGATAGCGCCCGACGACCATCGGGCTCGGCAGGCCGGCGAAGAGCCCGGTGCCGTCGTGCTCGATCGCGGTCGTCTTGCCGTGCACGGGCACGTGGCGCACGACGAGCCCGCCGAAGGCCTGCGCCAGCGACTGGTGGCCGAGGCAGACGCCGAGGCTGGGCACGCCGGCCTCGGGGAATCGCCGCATCACCTCGACCGAGATCCCCGCCTCGTTCGGGGTGCACGGGCCCGGGGAGACCACCACCCGGTCGTACCCGCTGCGCAGCAGGTGGTCGGGCTCGGCCGCGTCGTTGCGCACGGCCTCGACCTCGGCCCCCAGCTCCCCCAGGAACTGCACGAGGTTGTAGGTGAACGAGTCGTAGTTGTCGACGACCAGGACCTTCACGTCACGCGCTCACGGCCAGTCCGGCTGCCGGGTGGCCAGCTCGATCGCGCGCACCACGCCGCGCGCCTTGGCGCGCGACTCCTCGTACTCGTAGGCGGGCTGGGCGTCGGCCACCGTCCCGCCGCCGGCCTGCACGTGGGCCACGCCGTCGCGCACGACGACCGTGCGGATGCAGATGCAGGTGTCCAGCTGGCCGGTGTAGGACAGCCAGCCGACCGCGCCGCCGTAGGCGCCGCGCTTGACGGGCTCGAGCTCGTCGATGATCTGCATCGCGCGGACCTTCGGCGCGCCCGAGAGCGTCCCGGCCGGCAGCACCGAGCGCAGCGCGTCGATGCCGCGTACGTCCTCGCGCAGCTCGCCGGCCACCGAGGAGACGATGTGGATCACGTGCGAGTAGGTCTCGACGCTCATGAACGTCTCGACCTCGACGGTCCCGTACTCGCACACGCGCCCGAGGTCGTTGCGCCCGAGGTCGACCAGCATCACGTGCTCGGCGCGCTCCTTCTCGTCGGCGAGCAGGTCGGCCGCGATCGCCTGGTCCTCGTCGACGCTCGCGCCGCGCGGGCGGGTGCCGGCGATCGGCCGGGTGGAGACGCGCCGGCCGGCGACGGTGATCAGCGGCTCCGGCGAGGCGCCGACGATCTGGAAGTCCTCGAAGTCCAGGAAGTACATGTACGGCGACGGGTTGACCGCGCGCAGGCCGCGGTAGATCGAGAACGGCTCGACGGGCGAGGGCGCCGACCAGCGCTGGGAGGGCACGACCTGGAAGGCGTCGCCGGCGTGCACGTACTCGACGATGCGCGCGACCATCGCCTCGAAGGCCTCGCGCGGCATGTTGGGCTCGAACTCCGGCTCGGGCCGCTCGGGCGCGTGCGCGCGCGGCAGCGGCGCGGCCAGCCGCTCGCGGACCTCGGCCAGCGAGCCGCGCGCCTGCGCGTAGGCGGCCTCGACGTCGGCGTGGTCGTCGACGGCGGCGTTGGCGAGGATCGTGACCGTGTGGCGCAGGTGGTCGAAGGCGACGATCACGTCGGAGAGCATCAGCGCCATGTCCGGCAGCCCCAGCTCGTCCGGGTTGGGCTCCCCCAGCGGCTCGACGGCGCGCACGCAGTCGTAGCCGAAGAAGCCGACGGCGCCGCCGGCGAACGGCGGCAGGCCCTCGACCGGCGCCTGGCGCAGCGCGGAGACGGTCTCGGCGGCCAGCGCGTAGGGGTCGCCGCCGTCGGCGAGGCTCCAGCGCAGCACGCGGCGCGGCTTGTAGCCGATGAACGACCAGCGCCCGACCCGCTGGCCCTGCTCGGCGGATTCCAGCAGGAACGCCGGCCCGGCTCCGCGCAGCTTCAGGAAGGCCGAGACCGGCGTCTCGCAGTCCTCCACGAAGGTCTCGTGGACCGGGACGAGGTTGTAGTCGCGGGCGAGGGCGCGGACCTCGTCCAGCGAGGAGGCGGGGCTAGCGACGGCGCCCATTGAGCACCCCGGCCGCGTCGGTCAGGCCGAGGCCGCGCGAGCGCAGCAGGACCGCCAGGTGGTAGAGCACGTCGGCGGCCTCCTCGGCGACGCGGTCGTCGCCCTCCTCGCGGGCGGCGCGCGCGACCTCCTCGGCCTCCTCCTCGACCTTCGCGCCGATCGCGGGCGGGTCGGCCAGCAGCGCGGCCGTGTAGGAGCCGCCCGCGGCGGCGGGGGCCGTGGCGGCGCGCTCGGCGATCGTGCGCTCGAGCCCCGGCAGCGCCTCGTGCGGAGCGGGCGGCTCGAGCTCGCCCTGGTGGAAGCAGGTGCGCGCGCCGGTGTGGCAAGCGGGGCCGGCCGGCTCGACGAGGGCGAGCACGGCGTCGGCGTCGCAGTCCAGGCGCAGGGCGCGCACCGCCTGCGTGTTGCCCGAGGCCGCGCCCTTGTGCCACTGCTCCCGGCGCGAGCGGCTGTAGAGGTGCAGCTCGCCGGTGGCGCGGGTGCGCGCGAGGGCTTCGGCGTTCATGTAGGCCAACGTGAGCACTTCGCCGGTGGCCCAGTCCTGGACCACACACGGCACCAGGCCGTTGGCGTCGAAGGCGACGGAGGGCTCGTCCATGAGGGCCGGAATTGTAGGCTCCGGCGCCATGCGAGCCGCCATCCTGCGCGAGTACGGGACCACGCCGGAGGTCGGGGACTTCGACGACCCGGTGGCCGGAGACGGCCAAGCCGTCGTCGACGTGCTCGCCGGCGGGCTCAATCCCGTCGACCTGCGCCGCGCCTCGGGCAGCTTCTACGGCGGCAGCCCGCCGCTGCCCTCGGTGGCGGGATGGGAGGGCGTCGGGCGGACCGAGGGCGGCGAGCGGGTGTACTTCTCGAAGACCGTCGAGCCCTACGGCTCCTACGCCGAGCGCGCGCTGATCGATCCGGCCGCCGCCTTCCCGGTGCCGGACGGCGTCGACGAGGCGCTGGCGGTCGCGCTCGGCGTCGCGGGCCTGGCCGCCTGGCTGGCGCTCGACTTCCGGGCCCGCGTCCAGCGCGGGGAGACGGTGCTGATCCTCGGCGCCAGCGGCCCCGTCGGGCAGGTCGGGATCCAGGCCGCACGGCTGCTCGGCGCCTCGCGGGTGGTCGCCGCGTCGCGCAGCGCGGACGGGCTGGCGCTGGCCGGCGAGCTCGACGCGGACGCGACGGTGAAGATCGAGGGCAGCGCCGAGGAGCTGACGGCGGCGCTGACGGAGGCGGCCGGCGACGCCGGCGGCTACGACGTCGTGCTCGACCCGGTCTGGGGCGAGCCCGCCGTCGCCGCCCTGGGGGCGTGCAACCCGTACGCGCGGCTCGCGCACGTCGGGCAGTCGGCCTCGCCCGAGGCGACCCTGACCTCGGCGGCGATCCGCGGCAAGCCGCTCTCGATCGTCGGCCACACGAACCTGGCCACCCCGGACGACGTCCAGCGCGCCGCCTACGCGCGGATGTGCGGGCACGCGGCCGCGGGCGAGCTCGTGGTCGAGCTCGAGCGGGTGCCGCTGGAGGAGACTCCCGCGGCGTGGGAGCGCCAGGCCGGCAGCCCGGGCGTCAAGCTGGTGATCGTGCCGTAAGCCTGGTGCCCGCGCGGGCGAACGCCGGATCCGCCTGCCGCAGGTACCACCCGAACGCCCGGTCGCACAGCCGCCGGCGCCCCATCACGGCCAGCAGCGCGGTCAGCAGGCGCGGCGGCAGCGCCGGCAGCACGCGCTGCAGCGTCAACGCCCACTCGAAGGCCGGGCGGTGGCGCGCGGAGAAGCGCCCGTAGGCGGCGAGCGCCTGGGCCCGCGTCTGCTCTGCCGCGAGCACGCCGCGCAGCTCCCGCCCGCAGGCGATGCCGAAGTAGAAGGCGGTGCGGATCCCCTCGCCCGACAGCGGCAGGCAGTGCCCGGCGCTGTCGCCCACGAAGAACACCTCGCCCTCCGTGGCGGCCCGCAGCCGGTGCGGGAACCAGTTGCCCTGGTAGCGGACGGCCGGCACGTCGAGCCGGCGGGCCATGTCGCGGGTGGGCTCCTTGACGTGGTCGCGCGGCTCATAGGAGCCGACGCCGACGCGCTGCTCGCCGGCGGCGGGCACCGACCAGGCGTAGCCCCGGCGGATCACGGAGCGGTCGATCCAGACGTCGAGGTCGGTGCCCGAGCCGTGCGGGTGGACCTCGAGCCCGCGCGAGATGCGGGCGTCGGGCGGCTGGACGTTGGCACCGTCGCCCAGCACGCGGCGCCAGCCGAGCGCGTCCACCACCAGCGGAGCGCTCAGCGGCCCGCGGTCGGTGGCGACCGTCAGCGCGCCGGCCGCGTCGCGCGCGGCGACGCCGCCGACCTTGGCGACCTCGAAGCGCGCGCCGTCGCACTGCTCCCACAGGGCGAGGCACAGCTCGCGGTAGTCGAACGACGACCAGCTCCACGGCAGCCGGTGACGAGCCGCGCCGTCCGGGGTGTGGAAGGCCATGCACGGGATCTCCTGGCGGATCGCGCGCTCGACGCCCATCGCCTCCAGCCACTCGGTCGGCGCCGCGCAAGCCGAGGTGGCCCGCTCGCCGATCTCGTAGCGGTCGACGACGAGCACGTCGGCGCCACTGCCGGCCAGCTCGCGCGCGACGGCCAGCCCGCCGAAGCTCGCGCCGCAGACGAGGACGTCGGCGCGGGCGGCCTCGCCACCGAGCGGCGTGCGCTCGGCGCCGCGCAACGTCGCGCGCCTGGTCATCGGCGCAGGGCGCCGGCGAGCACGCCGGGCAGTTGCCACGCGCGCAGCCCCGCGGTGCGGCCGAGCACGTCGCCGTCGGCGCGCTCGATGCTCTGCAGTACGCGGCGGTAGGCGGCGCAGGCGAGGCGCATGCCGGGTCGTACGGCCGCCGGCGCGGCGGCGATCGCCGCCTCGGCGCCGGCGAACAGCGCGCGGGCGCGGCGCACCTCCTCGGCCACGAGCGCCCGCAGCCCGGGCGTGGCGGTCGGCCGCGCCAGGTCCTGCTCGACGACGCCGTGGGCTGCGAGCCCGTCGGCGGGCAGGTAGATGCGGTCCAGCGCGTAGTCCTCGCGTACGTCGCGCAGGAAGTTCGTCAGCTGGAAGGCGAGCCCGAGCCGCCCGACGTCCGCGTGGTAGCGCCCGGGCACGCCGAGCAGCGGCGCCATGATGCGCCCGACCGAGCCGGCCGAGCCGTCCATGTAGGCGTCGAGCGCCTCGTCGGTCGCGATCCGCACCGGCGCGCAGTCGATCCGCATCGAGCGCATGTAGATCTCGAGCTCTGAGAGCGGCAGGCTGTGGCGCCGGCCGGCGTCCACCAGCGCGCCGACGACGGGGTGGACTCCGCCACCGCCGTTGGCCAGCCCGCGGTCGAGCTCGGCCTCCCACGCGTCCAGCGCGGCGCGCCGCGCGTCCGGGCTCGGCGGCCGCCGCGGCCCGTCGACGATCTCGTCCGCGACGCGCACGTAGCCGTACACCGCGTGGGTCGCGGGCCGCACGTCGGCGGGCAGGCGGCGCGTCGCCCAGTAGTACGTCGGATCGTGCCGGCGCTGCAGGCGGCGGCACGTCTCGTACGAGCTCTCCAGGACCGGATCCATCCTCCGAGGCGTCATGCTAGTCCGATCGCCATGGCCGCCATGCTGCTCGACAAGCGTTTGCTCTACGTCACCGGCAAGGGCGGGGTCGGCAAGACGACGGTGGCCGCCTCGCTGGGGATCGCCGCGGCCGCGACCGGGCGGCGCACGATCGTCTGCGAGGTCGCCGAGCAGGATCGCGTCTCGCGCGCGTTCCAGCGCGAGGGCGTGCGCAGCGAGACCGAGGTCCAGCTGGCGCCGAACCTGTGGGCGATCGGGATCGACCCCACCCAGGCGCTGGTGGAGTGGCTCGGCCGCCAGCTCGGCGGCAGCGCGCTCAAGCTGCTCACCCGCTCGCAGGCGTTCGGGTACTTCGTGGCCGCCGCGCCGGGCGCGAAGGAGCTGATCACCATCGCCAAGGTGTGGGAGCTCGCCCAGCCCGAGCGCTGGGACCGGCGCAACCGCACCTACGACCTGGTGATCGTCGACGCGCCGGCCTCGGGGCACGGGATCGCGATGCTCGCCACGCCGCAGACCTACGGCGAGATCGCCCGCGTCGGCCCGATCCGCCGCCAGGCCTTCAAGGTCCGCGACATGCTGGCCGACCCGGCGCAGACAGGCTACGTCGCGGTCGCGCTGCCCGAGGAGATGCCCGTCAACGAGACGCTCGAGCTGGGCGAGCGGCTGCGGCAGGTGGTCGGGCTCGGACTCGACGCCGTGGTCGTCAACGGCGTCTTCCCCGACCGCTTCTCCAACGACGAGGCGTCCCGCATGCGCGAGGCCTCGGTCAACGGCCATCATCCGGAGGCGCGCGCGGCGCTCGCGGCGGCCCTGACCGAGCACGAGCGCGCCCGCGCCCAGCGCGCGCACGTGCGGCGCCTGCGCCGCGACGCGGGCGCGCCGGTGGTGACGCTGCCGTTCCTCTTCGGTGCCGAGGTCGGCCTCGACGCCTACCAGCGGCTCGGGGCGGAGCTGGGGCGCAAGGGCCCGTTCTCGGGCTGAGCCCTCCGGTCGGTCGCGGTGCCGGGGCCGGCGGAAACCCCGCTGGTAAGGGTGGTGAGGGTGCCGGCGGGGGCGGTTTGCTCGGGCGGTACGAGAAGCGCATGTCGGACATGCCGTTCTCGTACCGGCGGACGGTTCTGGCGCGTCGGCGCTTGCTTTGCTCGGCCGGGACGAGAACGGCATCGTATGCGGGCCTAAGTCGCCCCGGTCGACTCGGGTGGCGCGCCGCCGCTCCCCGGACCGACCACCTCCGGCGGCGCCCACCACCCTTACCAGCCGGGTTGACGTTCGGCAACCGCCGCCGCCGGGGCGGCCGATCCTCCCGCACCCGCCGGGACGACCGACTCTGGCGCACAGGACACCGGGTGGCGTGAACTGCCGGTCATGCGACTCCACCGACCGCTCACCGTCCTGCTCACCGCCGCCGCCCTCGGCGCCGGCGCCTCTGAGGCCGCCGCCCATCCATTCGGCGCCCAGCTCCCCGACGCCGAGATCTTCGCCACCAACAACACGGCCGTGATCACCGACCCCGACGACCCGCGGCTGGACAAGCAGCTGCGCGGCTTCGAGCGCCGCGCGACCGAGCTGATCTGGCGCGGCGGCGGCGTGCCGCGCGGCTCCCAGCTGCTCGACGGCGTCTTCTGGTCCGAGGACCTGCAGTCGGCGACGCTCGAGCGCTCGCGCGACTTCGACGTCGACCACGTGTCGGTGCGCGAGCTCGGCGACATCGCCGAGAGCATCCGGGTGCGCTTCGGCCAGCAGTCGGTGCTGACCTTCGACTATCCCGAGGGCGGTTCAGGCCCGATCGACGCGGTGGAGGTCACCGTGCCGGGCATCGACGCGGTCAGCTTCCGCGACGCGCTGGTGGCCGACGAGCAGGCGCAGACGACGCTGTTCGGCGGCTCGGTCACCCAGGACGGCGCGCTGGTGCTGATCGTGGGGCTCGCCGACGCGCCGGTGGCCAAGGCCTTCGTGGAGCGACTCGGCGGCGACTGGGACGCCGCCGCCAAGCGCTTCGGCCACCGGGCGTTTGTGGGCTAGAAGGACAGCATCCCGCTCACCAGGGCGCGCCAGGTCAGCGGGCCGACGATCCCGTCCACTGCGAGGCCGAGGGCGTCCTGGAAGCCGCGCACGGCGTGCTCGGTCTGCGGGCCGAAGATGCCGTCGATCTGTACTCCGATCGTGGGGTCGCCGGAGCCGTTGCGGAACTGGAACTCCTCCTGGACGCCGCGCACCGCGTCGCCGTCGTCGCCGCGCCGGACGGTGACGATCAGCGCCGACCAGGTCTTCGGCCCGACCACGCCGTCGACCGCCAGGTGCTTGGCCTGCTGGAAGCTCCTGACCGCGCTCTGGGTCATCGGCCCGAAGGTGCCGTCGACGTCGACGTGCTGGCCGCGGGCGCGCAGCAGGTGCTGCAGCGTCCTGATGGGGTGGCCGTGCTCGCCGCGCCGGACGATGGGGAACGGCTGGATCGCGGTGGTGGACATGCCTGCTCCTCTGTGGGGGATGAGGAAGATCGGTCGCCTGCCCACCGCCGATCGGTCCTGACCATTCGACCCGCCCGAGCGGCCGGTGTCAACCCCTCCTGACCGATCGAGGGGGGTTGATCGATCAGGTCGAGGGAGCGCGCGGGGCCGTGAGCGCCGCGGCGAGCTGGCCGCGGGAGCCGATGTCGAGCTTCTGGAAGACGTGGCGCAGGTGCGTCTCGACCGTCGCGGTGGTGACGAACAGCTCCTGGGCGATGCGCCGGTTGGTGAGCCCGCCGGCGGCCAGCTCGGCGACGCGGCGCTCGCCGGCCGTCAGCGCCTGGGCACCCGAGAGCGCCAGGCGCCGCGGGCGGGCGCCGGTCGCGCGCAGCTCCTCGCGAGCACGCTCGGCGAGCCCCGCCGCGCCGCAGGCGTCCGCGAGGTCCATGCCGGCTCGCAGCGGGCCGCGCGCGTCGGCGCGGCGGCCGCCGCGGCGCATCGCGGCGCCGAGCTCGACCCGGGAGCGCGCCAGCTCGAGCTTCCCGGGCGAGGCCTCGAGGACCTCCACCGCCTCCGCCAGCCGGCCGGCGTCGCCGTCGAGCAGCCCGGCGCCGCGCAGCGCGATCCCGATCGCCATCGGCGTCCCCCAGCGCTCGGCCAGGACGAGCTCTTCCTCGACCAAGGACCGTGCCCGCTCGGCGTCACCCTCGGCGTGCAGCTGCAGCGCCGCCAGCGACCGCCAGGCCGGCACGGCCCGCCGGATGCCCAAGCGCTCGTAGCGGCGCCCGACCTCCAGCGCGTCGGCCAGCGCCTCTCGTCGGCGGCCCTGAGCGGCTCGGACCCTCGCCCGCCCGTAGAGGACCAGGTTGAACACCTGGTGCTCGGGCACCGGCCCGTCCATCCCGTGGTCGACAAGCATGCGCTCGGCCTCTTCGAGCCGCCCCTGCTCGGCCAGGACGAGCGCGAGCATCGCCCCCAGGAACCCGGCCGGGCCGCCGAGCTCCTCGGTCAGCTCGAGCGCCGAGCGCAGGTCGGCCTCGGCGGCCGCCAGGTCGCCGCGCTCGAGCTTCAGCCAGCCGCGCAGGTTGAGCATCAGCGCGTAGGAGGCGACGCGCCCCTCGCGGCGGTTGAGCTCGACCCGGCCGGCGATGAACGCCTCGGCCTGCTCGAAGCGCCCGGCCCGGATCAGGTTGGACGCGATGCCGGTGTCCGGGGAGCCGAGCAGGCGGCCGACGTCGGCGGCGGAGGCCATCGTCAGCTCGGTCACGCGCGCGTGGTCGGCCGCCGTGTCGTTGGAGGCCACGTTCGCGACGAGCGCGAGCACGTAGCGCTCGGCCGGTGTCTCGCCCGCCAGCCCGGCGGCGCGCCGGCGCAGCGTCTCGACCTCGTCGCCGCCCACCCCGAGGTCCATCCGCACGCCCTCCGCCAGCAGGCCCTCGAGCAGCAGGCCCAGCTCCCGGTCGGCGTCGCCGAGATCGGCGAGCGCGCGGCGCACGATCGTCGCGGCCTCGGCGCCGCGCAGCGTCCGGAAGAGCCAGTCGCCCAGCTCGAGTGCCAGGCGGGCGCGGTCGCGCGGATCCTCGGCGAGCGCGATCGCACCCTGCATGTTCCCGACGCCCTCGTCGCGGCCGGCCGCCAGCTGCGCGGCCCCGAGCTCGTGCGAGACGGCGAGCCGGGCGTCCGCCGGCGGCGGCTCGGCGAGGGCCCGGGTCAGGTAGGCGGCGGCCTGCTCCGGCGCGCCCTGCGCGCGCGCCTCGCGCCCCGCCTCGCGCAGGCGCTCGACGACCCAGGGGTCGGCCGCCGGCGCGGCGGCGAGCAGGTGGGCCGCGACCTCGGCCGGCGGGGCGTGGCGCGCGGCGACCAGCCGGGCGGCGGCGCCGTGGGCGGCGGCCCACTCGACGGCCGGCATTCCCCCCGCGACCGCCTCGCGCACGACCGGATGGCGGAAGCGCAGCGGCAGGCCGTCCTCGAGCACATCGGCCGCCGCCAGCCCGCTGACGGCGTCGACCGCGGTCACGTCGCCGATCCCGGCGAGCTGGGCCGCGAGGTCCAGCGGCGCCGGCTCGCCGAGCACCGCGACCGCCCGCGTGAGCTCCGCGGCGCCGGCGGGCAGGGCGTCGATCCGGCGCCGGACGGCGCGGGCCACCCGCTCGGGGCCCATGCCGGCCACCGCGCTCGCGCCCGCGGCGTCCGGCGCCGTGCCCTGCTCGCGCAGCGCGCGCAGCAGCTCTGAGACGAGCAGCGCGTTGCCGCCCGTCGCGTGGTGGCAGGCGGTGGCGAAGGCCGGGTCGGCCGGCGCGCCCAGGCGGGCGGCGGCCACCGCGCCGACGGCCGCCGGGCTGAGCGGCGCGGGCCGCAGGACCGTCGCCCGCTCCTCCTCGACCAGTGCGTCGACGAGCGAGCGGTCCTCGCCGGGCGCGGCCGGCCGCAGCGCCACCAGCAGCGCGATCCCAGCGCCCTCCAGCCGGCGGGCGAGGTAGGCCAGGTAGCGCTGCGACGGCTCGTCGGCCCACTGCAGGTCGTCGATCGCCAGCAGCGCCGGGCCCTGGGCGCCGAGGTTGGCCGCCAGCCAGTACAGGCCGTGGACGACCGCCTGCTGGGTCTCCTGGTCGGCCGGGGCGAGCGGGCCGGCGGGAGCGGCGCCGGCCAGGCCGAGCGCCGGCGCCGCCAGCCGCGCCGGCCCGTCGAGCAGGGCGGCGTGCAGGTCGGCATCGGCTCCGGCGAGCACGGGCTCGAAGAGCCGGCGGGCGATACCGAACCCGAAGCCGCGCTCGAGCTCGCTCCCGCGCGCCGACAGGACGGTCATCCCGACCGCCCGCGCCTGCTCGCGGGCGGCGTCCGCGAGGCGCGTCTTGCCGATCCCGGCCGGGCCCTCGAGGACGATCAGGCTGCCGTCGCCGGCCGGCGCGGCCGCCAGCGCCGCGGCGATCCCGGCGAGCTCGTCGCCGCGCTCGAGCAGCGTCGTCTCAGGGTCGGTGAGCGCAAAGTTCATGGTCGTCTCATCGATGCGGGCCGGCCGCCGCGCCGCCACGATCCTGACCCACCGGTCAAGCGAGCAGAACAGGACACCGAGTGAGCATGTACGACGAGCGCAAGGAGCTGGTGATGCGGGGCCTGGAGATCTTCCGGGATCCGGCCCTCATCGACGAGCTGATCCACCCGAGCTGGATCAACCACGAGGCGATGGCGCAGAACCGCTACGGCATCGAGGGCGCGCACGGCTCCGCCCGGACGCTGAACGAGGCGATCGCGGACATCGCCTTCGAGCCCCATCACGTGCTCGCCGACGGCGACCTCGTCGCGCTGCACGCCACCGTGAGCGGGCGCCACGTCGGCGAGCTTGGTGGCGTCGCCGCGACCGGGCGCCGGTTCTCGGTCCGCCACGTCCACCTCTACCGGATCGCCGACGGCCGGCTGGCCGAGCACTGGGCGGTGCGCGACGACGTCGCCCTGCTCCGCCAGCTCGGCGCGGTCGGCGAGCCGGCCCCGGCCGCGTGATGGCTCCGCTCCTCCGGGCGCGCCGTCGCCCGCACGGCCACCCCCGCTTCCAGGCGTCGGCGGCGCCGCGCTACCCGCGCCGCAGCGCCGGCGTGCTGCTGGTCGGCGACCCGCTCGCGCGGATCGGGCTGCGGGCGCTCTTGGCCTCGGCGCACGGCCTCGAGCCGGCCGGCGAGGCCAGCTCCGCGGCCGACGCCGCCCAGGCCGCCGCGCAGAGCGCGCCGGCGGTCGCCGTCGTCGAGGCCGGCCGCGACCTCGCCGCCGGGCTGGCGTGCGTCGGGCGCATCCGCGCCGCGGCGCCCGGCTGCGCCGTGCTCGTGCTGCTCGAGCGCGACGACGCGCCTGCCGCGCTGGCCGCGCTGCGCGCCGGTGCCCGCGGCGTGGCGCTGTGCGGGGCCGGCGAGGGCGACCTGCTGCGCGCCGTGCGGGCCGTGAGCCACGGCGAGGCGATCATCGGCGCGGGCATCGCCGAGACACTGCTGGCCTCGTTCCTGGCACCGGGCGGGCCGTCGCTGCTCCCGTTCCCGGAGCTCAGCGACCGCGAGCGCGAGATCCTCGAGCTGCTCGCCGCCGGCGAGCCCACCGGCCAGATCGCGCGGCGGCTCTACCTCAGCCCGAAGACCATCCGCAACAACGTGTCAGTCATCTGCACGAAGCTGGCCGTCACCGACCGCGTGCAGGCGATCCTGCTCGCCCGCGAGGCCGGCCTCGGCCTCGGATGAGCATCTAGGTGATCCCGAGGCGGTCGAGCAGGGCGTCGTCGGCCCGCCAGGAGCGGCGCACGCGGACGGACAGGTCGAGGTGCACGCGGGTGGCCAGCACCAGCTCGAGCTCGCGCCGCGCGGCCGTCCCGATCGCCTTGATCATCTGGCCCTTGGCGCCGATCAGGATCCCCTTCTGAGACTCCGTCTCGACCCACAGCAGCGCGCGCACCGAGATCAGCCCGTCGCGCTCGGTGATCTCCTCGACCTGGACCTCGACCGCGTGCGGGACCTCCTGCCGTGTGCGCTGGAGCACCTGCTCGCGCACGAGCTCGGCCAGCAGCACGTGCTCGGGCTGGTCTGAGACCTCGCCGGCCGGGTAGTAGAACGGGCCCTCGGGGAGCAGCCCGGCGAGGTGGGCGAGCAGGTCGTCGACGCCGCGGCCGGTGCGGGCGGAGATCGGGTAGACCTCGGCGTCCAGCCCCAGGTCGTCGGCGGCCTGCAGCGCGGCGACCGTGCGGCGGTGGTCGATCCGGTCGAGCTTGTTGACGGCGATCACGACCGGCGTCTTGGCGCCCTTGAGCGCGTCGGCGATGAAGCGGTCGCCCGCGCCGCCGACGCCCTGCTCGGCGTTGACGACGACCAGCGCCGCGTCGGCCTCGCCCAGCTCCTGCTCGACGCGGCGCTGCATGCGCTGCGTGAGCGCGTCGCGCGGGCGCTGGACGCCTGGCAGGTCGGTCAGCACGAGCTGCCACGCCGGCGGGCGGGACGGGTCGCTGGCCACCCCGCGGATAGCCCGGCGGGTGGTCTGCGGCTTGTCGGAGACGATCGCGACCTTGTGGCCGACCATGGCGTTGACGAGCGTCGACTTGCCGACGTTGGGACGGCCGGCGAGCGCGACGAAGCCCGAGCGGGTCGGGACCGCCGCGGCAGGGTCCTCGACGCTCACGCCGCCGGCTCGCCGGATGGCGGCTGGGTCCAGCTGACGATCTCGGCCTGCAGCGCGAGCATCTCTCCCTCGTCGGTCTCGTGGTCCATGCCGGTCAGGTGCAGCACGCCGTGCACGACCGCCTCGGTGAGGTCTGAGGTCCAGCTGGGGCAGATCACCACGTCGCCGAGCTCGCGCGGCCCGGGCGCCCCGTCGGCCGCGTCGACCGGGAAGGACAGGACGTCGGTCGGCCCCTCCGTGCCGCGATAGGCGGCGTTGAGCTCGGCGATGCGCTCCTCGCCGACGAACTCCACCGCCAGGTGACCGTCCTCGATCCCGGCGGACGCGAGCGCCAGCGCGCACAGCCGCTCCACCTCGCCGGCCGGCTGCGCCGCCCCGATGACCTCGACCTCGAGCATCGGCGGAGTCAGGAGGTCCGGCGGCGCGCCGGGCCGCCGGGCTGGGAGCGCCCGGCGGGCCGCAACTCGGGCGCGGCGCGCTCGGAGTGCTCGGCGTAGGCCTCGACGATCCGCTGGACGAGCTTGTGGCGCACCACGTCCTCGCCGCCGAAGCGCACGAACTCGACTCCGTCGACGCCGGCGAGGATGTCCCCCACCACCACGAGCCCCGAGGACTGCTCGCGCGGCAGGTCGATCTGGGTCACGTCGCCGGTCACCACCATGCGCGAGCCGAAGCCCAGCCGGGTGAGGAACATCTTCATCTGCTCCGGGGTGGAGTTCTGGGCCTCGTCGAGGATCACGAAGGAGTCGTTGAGCGTGCGCCCGCGCATGAACGCGAGCGGCGCGACCTCGATCACCCCCTTCTCGAGATGGGCGGAGACGCGCTCGGGGTCCATCATGTCGTGCAGGGCGTCGAACAGCGGGCGCAGGTAGGGGTCGACCTTGGCCATCAGGTCGCCCGGCAGGAAGCCCAGCCGCTCGCCGGCCTCGACGGCCGGCCGGGTGAGGATGATGCGGTTGACCTCGCGCCGGGCCAGCGCCGCGGTGGCCATCGCCATCGCCAGGAACGTCTTGCCGGTGCCGGCCGGGCCGACGCCGAAGGTGATCGTGTTCGAGCGGATCGCGTCGACGTAGCGCTTCTGGTTGGCCGAGCGCGGCGCGACGCGCAGGCTGCGGTGGCGCCAGACGACGTCCTCGAGCACCTGGGCGGGCGACTCGCGCTCCTCGAGCAGGCGCGCGACCGACTCGATCGTCGCCGGGCCGATGTCGTGCCCGCGGTCCACCATCCCCGAGATCTCCCGCACGACCGTCGCGGCCGCCTGCACCGCTTCCGCGTCGCCGTCGAGCGTGAGCACGTTGCCGCGCAGGTAGACCTCGGTCGGGAGATGCTCCTCGAGCGTCTTGAGGATCGCGTCCTGGGAGCCGGCCAGCTCGGCCGCCACGTCGTTTGAGAGCTCCAGTTGCCGTCGTGCCATCTAGGTCAGGGTTTCCTTCACCTTGGTCGATACCGTCCGCCCGTCCGCGCGGCCGTCCGCAGCGGCGAGCACGTGCTTGATCACCCGGCCCATGTCCCGCGGGCCCTGCGCGCCGGTCGCCTCCACGCCCTCGCGGACGAGCGCGTCGAGCTCGGCGTCGGACAGCTCGGCCGGCAGGTAGGCCTCGATCGCCGTCGCCTCGGCGGCCTCCTGCGCCGCCAGCTCCTCACGCCCGGCCGTGCGGAAGGTCTCCTCGGCCTCCCGGCGGCGCTTGCGCTCGCGCCGCAGGACCGCGACCTCGTCGCCGCTGCCCTCCTTGGCGTCCCTCTGCAGCTCTGAGAGCACCAGCCGCAGCGCCGCGACGCGATCCCGCTCCCCCGCCTTCATGGCGGTGGAGACGTCCGCCCTGATGCGCTCGGCGATCTGCACCTGCCTCTGAGTGTACGGCGACGGGCGGCGGGGCTGGGAGGATGGCGGGCGGTGTCCGCGCGAGCGACCCCCGCCGATCCGACGGAGCCGTGCCCGCGGCTCGACGCCCTGCCGGGGCGACTAGTGGCGGAAGGGCTGCGGGTCGCCGAGGCGCACGGCCGCGTCGCCCGGACACGCGGCCTCGCCGGGCTCGACGCCCTCCCGGCCGGCCATGCCCTGCACATCCCGCGTTGTCGCAGCGTGCACACCTTCGGGATGCGCTTCGCCCTGGACCTCATCTGGCTGGACGCCCGCGGCGCCCCCGTGCGGGTCGACCGCGCCGTCGCGCCGCGGCGGCTGCGGACCTGCGTGAAGGCCCGCTCGGTGATCGAGGTCCGCGCCGGGGCGGCCGGCGCCTTCCTCGCCGCCGGGATCTAGCCGGGCCCGGTGCCGCCGACGCTCTGCTCCTCCAGCCCCAGCGGCGCGAGGAAGGGCGGGTCGCCGAGCTGGCCCAGCTCCGAGGAGTCGCGGTCGAAGAACAACCCGACGGTCCAGTCGGTCAGCAGGCGGACGCGGCGCTTGCCGCCCGGCATGGCTGCGAGGTGGTAGCTGCGCGAGAGCAGCCAGGCGGGGAAGCCGCGCCACTTGATCCCGGCCGTGCTGGCGACCGCCTGACGGCGGCCCATGTCGACGAACAGGCCGAGCGTCTTGTAGGAGAAGCGCCGGCGGGCCGCGTCGCCAGCGAGCGCTCGCGCCACGTTGTCGCCGGCCACCCGCGCCTGGCGGATCGCGTGCTGGGCGGTCGGCGGGCACGGCTCGCCCGGCCGCGCCGGGTCCGGGATGCCGGCGGCGTCGCCGATCGCCCAGACGGCGGGGTGGCCCTCCACCTGGCAGGTCGCGCCGGTGCTCAGGCGGCCGTCGTCGTCGAGCGGCAGGCCGAGCTCGGCGACGACCGGATGGGGCTTGACGCCGGCCGTCCACGCCAGCGTGCGGGTCGGGACGACCTCGCCGGTGGACAGCTCGACCTCGCCGGCCGCCACGCGCTCCACCGTCGTCTCCGTGCGGATCTCGATCCCCCGGCGCCGCAGCTCGTCCGTCGCGAACGCCGCCAGCGACTCACCCACCTCCGGCATGATCGTGTCGCGCTGCTCGACGAGCACGAAGCGCATCCCGTGCAGCCGCGAGCGCGGGTAGTACTGCGCGACGTCGACCGCCAGGTCCTGCAGCTCGGCGAGGCTCTCGACGCCGGCGTAGCCCGCCCCGACCACCACGTAGGTGAGCAGCGCACGGCGCTCGGCGTCGTCGTGCTGGGCCTCGGCCGCCTCGAGCGTCTGGATGAGGCGGTTGCGGATCGCGATCGCCTCGGCGAGCGTCTTGAGCCCGATCGCGTGCTCCTCGAGCCCCGGGATCGGAAGCACCCGCGAGGCTGCGCCGAGCGCCACGACGAGCTGGTCGTAGGCGAGCTCGACGGGCGTCCCGTCGACCGGCTCGACGTGCACGCGCCGCGCCTCGGGGTCGGCGCCGGTCACGCGGCCGAGCAGCAGCGCGGTGTCGCCGAGCTCCTCGCGCAGGGGCACGACGACGTGGCGCGGCTCGAGCGTCCCGCCGATCGCCCCGGGCAGCAGCGGGGTGTAGAGCATGAAGTTGACGTCGGAGACGAGCGTGATCTCGGCGGCGCCCCGCGGGAGCGCACGCTCCAGCCGGCGGGCGGCCTCGAAGCCGGCGAAGCCGCCGCCCAGGATCAGGACCTTCGCGGCCATGGCGGCGGCATACCCCCGCGCGCGCCGCATGTATCGCGGAGACCGACTAGCTTGACGCTCCGATGACCGCCGAGCCCGCCGACGCCTTCGTCTTCTTCGGCGCGACCGGCGACCTCGCCTACAAGCAGATCTTCCCGGCGCTGCTGCGCCTCACCCGGCGCGGCAAGCTCGACATGCCGGTGATCGGCGTCGCCAAGTCCGGCTGGGCGATCGAGCAGCTGCAGGAGCGCGCCCGGGCGAGCATCGCCGAGCACGGACCGGTCGACGAGGAGGGCTTCGCGCGCCTGTGCGAGCACCTGCGCTACGTCGACGGCGACTACGCGGACCCCTCGACGTTCGAGCGCCTCGCGGCCGAGCTGGTGGGCGCCAAGCACCCGGTGCACTACCTGGCGATCCCGCCCAGCCTGTTCGGCACGGTCGCCGAGGGCCTCAAGGCGGCCGGCGCGGCGGACGGCGCCCGCGTGGTGGTCGAGAAGCCCTTCGGCCGCGACCTGCACTCGGCGCGCGAGCTCAACCGGACCCTGCACGCGGTCTTCGGCGAGGAGGACATCTTCCGCATCGACCACTTCCTGGGCAAGGAGCCGATCGAGAACATCTCCTACTTCCGCTTCGCCAACGGCTTCCTCGAGCCGCTCTGGAGCCGCGACCACGTGCGCGGCATCCAGATCACGATGGCCGAGGACTTCGGGGTCAAGGGACGCGGGCGCTTCTACGAGGAGGCGGGCGCGATCCGCGACGTGGTCCAGAACCACCTGCTCCAGGTGCTCGCCCTGCTGACCTGCGACGCCCCGACGGGCACCGGCCTGGCGGCGGTGCGCGACGAGAAGGCGCGGCTGCTGCGCGCCGTGCGAACGCTCGCGCCGGCCGACGTGGTGCGCGGCCAGTTCGACGGCTACCGCGACGTCGAGGGCGTGGCACCCGACTCGACGGTCGAGACCTACGCCGCCGTGCGGCTGTGGATCGACTCCTGGCGCTGGGCGGGTGTGCCGATCTTCCTGCGGGCGGGGAAGTGCCTGCCCACGACCGCGCTGGAGGTCGTCGTCCAGCTCGAGAGCCCGCCGCAGGTCGTCTTCGACGAGCCCGATCGCGGCCGGCCCAACGCCTTCCGCTTCCGGCTGGCCCCGGACGTCGTCATCGCGCTGGCCGCGCGGGTCAAGCGCGAGGGCGAGGCGATGGTCGGCGAGGACGTCGAGCTGCGCGCCCACGACCACACGGGCGACGACATGCCCGCCTACGAGCGGCTCCTCGGCGACGCGCTCAAGGGCGACCCCGCGCTGTTCGCGCGCCAGGACACGGTCGAGGAGGCGTGGCGCATCGTGGACCCGGTCCTCGGCGACGCCGCGCCCGTCCACCCGTACGCCCCGGGCACCTGGGGACCGCCGGAGGCCGACGGGCTGCTCAGCCGCGACCACTGGCACGACCCGGACCCCGCGCCGAGCACAGGAGGCATCCCCGCATGAGCACCCCGACCGCCACCCGCCTGGACCGCCGCCCCGCCTGGTCCGCGCTCGCCCAGCACGCCGACGACCTGCGCCTCACGCAGCTGCGCGAGCTCTTCGAGGCCGACGCCGGCCGTGGCGAGCGGCTGATGGCCGAGGGCGCCGGCATCTTCATGGACTACTCCAAGCAGCGCCTGACCGACGAGACCGTGGCGCTGCTGCTCGAGCTGGCCGAGCAGAGTGGCCTGCGCGAGCGCACCGAGGCGATGTTCTCCGGCGAGCACATCAACGTCACCGAGGACCGCGCTGTGCTCCACGTCGCCCTGCGCGCGCCGCGCGACGCGGTCATCGAGACCGACGGTGAGAACGTCGTGCCCGCCGTGCACGAGGTGCTCGACCGGATGGCCGCGTTCGCCGAGCAGATCCGCTCCGGCGAGTGGACGGGGCACACCGGCAAGCCGATCCGCGCGGTCGTGAACATCGGCATCGGCGGCTCGGACCTCGGCCCGGTCATGGCCTACGAGGCGCTGCGCGCCTACACCGAGCGCGATCTGACCTTCCGCTTCGTCTCAAACGTCGACGCCAACGACCTCGTCGAGGCCACGCGCGACCTCGATCCGGCCGAGACGCTGTTCATCGTCTGCTCGAAGACGTTCACGACGCTCGAGACGCTCGCCAACGCCCGCAGCGCGCGCGAGTGGGCGCTGGCGGCGCTCGGCGACGACGAGGCGGTCGCCAAGCACTTCGTCGCCGTCTCGACGAACGCCGAGGGCGTCGAGGAGTTCGGCATCGACACCGCGAACATGTTCGGCTTCTGGAACTGGGTCGGCGGGCGCTACTCGCTGCCCTCGGCGATCGGGCTCTCGGTGATGATCGCGCTCGGGCCGGAGCGCTTCCGCGAGCTGCTCGGCGGCTACCACGCGATGGACGAGCACTTCCGCAGCACCCCGTGGGAGCGCAACCTGCCGGTGCTCATGGGCCTCGTGCGCGTGTGGAACTCGAACTTCCTGGACGCCGAGTCGGTCGCGGTGCTGCCCTACGACAACTACCTCAGCCGCTTCAGCGCCTACCTGCAGCAACTCGAGATGGAGAGCAACGGCAAGCGGGTGGACCTCGAGGGGCGCCCGGTCGACTGGCAGACCGGCCAGGTCGTATGGGGCGAGCCGGGCACCAACGGCCAGCACGCCTTCTACCAGCTCATCCACCAGGGCACGCGGCTGGTCCCGTGCGAGTTCATCGGCTTCGCGAAGGCGATCAACCCGCTCGGCAACCACCACGACCTGCTGATGGCCAACGTCTTCGCCCAGGCCGAGGCGCTCGCCTTCGGCAAGAGCCAGGAGCAGGTCGAGGCCGAGGGGACGCCCGCCGCGGTGGTCCCGCACAAGGTCTTCCCCGGCAACCGGCCCTCGACCGTCTACCTGGCCGACGAGCTGGATCCCGCGACGCTCGGCGCGCTGGTCGCGCTCTACGAGCACAGCGTCTTCGTCCAGGGCGTCATCTGGGGGATCGACTCCTTCGACCAGTGGGGCGTCGAGCTGGGCAAGGTGCTGGCCGGGGTGATCGTCCCGGAGCTCGAGGCGGCCGAGGAGCCCGAGCTGGGCCACGACTCCTCGACCAACGCGCTGATCCGGCGCTACCGGGCGAGCAAGGGCTGATCGCGGCGCAGCGCCGCGCCGTAGTCCCGGGGTGGACGTCAGCGGCAAGGTCTGCCTGATCACCGGCGCGTCGAGCGGCATCGGCCACGCGCTCGCCGCGGGGCTGGGGCGGCGCGGGGCCGTGCTGGCGCTCGCCGCCCGGCGCGAGCCGCCGCTCGAAGAGCTGCTGGCCGGCGGCGGGGACGGTGGCACCGCGCACGTCGCCGACCTCTCCGACCCGGCCGAGGCGCTGGCGCTCGCCGAGGCCGTGCTCGAGGCCCACGGCCGCGTCGACGTGCTGGTCAACAACGCCGGCGTGCGGATCGACGGCGCCGTCGCCGACGTCGGCCTCGAAGACCTCGACCGGGCCTTCCAGGTCAACGCCCTCTCCCCCTTCGCGCTCGCCGGCGCGCTGGCCGGTCCGATGGCCGAGCGCGGCGAGGGCGTGATCGCCAACGTCGTGGCGCCCAAGATCTCCGGCGGGCGCAAGGGGATGGGCGCCTACGCGGCCTCCAAGGCGGCGCTCGAGTCGGTCACCCAGACGCTGCGCCAGGAGGTCGGCGGCAAGGGCGTGGCGGTGTTCGCGTTCGATCCCGGCTGGGTGAAGACGGCGCTCGCCCCCGATGGCCCGGAGGAGCCCGCCGCGGCGGCCTCGCGGCTGGCCGACCACATCGCGGCGGCGAAGTCCAGCCGCGAGCCGCTCAGCTGAGCGCGAGCAGCAGCGCGGTCCACTCCCCGCCGGTCGCGCGCTCGCGCTCGCCCAACCCGTGGCGGTGCGCGAACGCCTGCGCCACCTCGTCGGCCTCGTGGCGCAGCAGCCCGGAGACGATCAACCGCTCCGGCGGGCGGGTGAGGCGGGCCGCGACCTCGAGCAGCAGCGGGCCGACCAGGTTCGCGGTCACCGTCGGCGCCCACGGCCCGGGCTCCCGGCGCAGGTCGACGCGCCCGAGCTCGGGCACGGCCACGCCGTTGGCGGCCGCGGCGGCGCGGGTGGCCTCCAGCGCCGGGCGCTCGTGATCGCAGGCGCTGACGGGCGCGTAGCCGAGCTTGGCCGCGGCGATCGCGAGCACCCCGCTGCCGGTGCCCCAGTCGGCCAGCGCGCCGGCGGGCTCGAGCCCCAGCAGCAGCTGGAGCGTGAGCCGGGTCGTCTGGTGCGCGCCCGTGCCGAACGCCTGGCCGGGCTCGATGACCACGTCGACCGTGCCCGGGTCGGGATCGGCGCGCGCCCACGGCGGGCGCACGCGCAGCCGCCGCTCGCCGCCGGCGATGTCGACCGGTGGGTGGTGCGTACGCCATTCGGCGGTCCAGTCGGTGTCCGGGATCTCCTCGGTGGCGACCTCGACGAACGTCCCGCCGGCCGCCGCGTGGACGACCGGCAGGCTCGGCAGCTCGCCCGGGGCGCCGTAGAGGACGTACTCGAGCTCGCCGCACTCGCGCTCGCGTTCCTCGACGCCGGCCGGGGCGAGCGTGAGCAGCTCGGCGAGCACCGGCTCGGCGTCGCGCCGCGCGACGCGGACGGTCATTCGGATCACGCCCGGAGCTCCAGCCTGAGCGCCGCCCAGCCGTCCAGCGTGCGCCGCTCGCGCTCCCCGAGGCCGCGGCGCGCCCATGCCGCGGCGACCACGCCGGCCTCGTCCTCGAGGATCCCGGAGGCGATGAGGGCTTGTGGCGGCCGGCGGTCGCGGGCCGCCGCACGCTCGAGCAGCGCCCGCGGCAGGTTCGCGGTGACGGTCGCGGCCCACGGCGGCGGGCTCTTCTCGAGGTCGGCCGCGAGCACGGTGACCGCGGCCACGGGCGTCGCGTTGGCGCGCAGCGCGTCCAGCGCCGCGGGATCGTGCTCGACGGCCATGACCGGGGCGTACCCCAGTCCGGCGGCGGCCAGCGCGAGCACTCCAGTGCCCGCGCCCCAGTCGCACAGGCCGGCGTCCGCGGGCGGCGGCCCGGCGTCCAGCAGCAGCTCGAGGCACAGGCGGGTCGTGGCGTGGGCGCCGGCGCCGAAGGCGGCGCCGGGCTCGACCGCCACGTCGAGCACCGCCGGATCGGGATGGCGCGGGTGCCAGGGCGCGCGGACCCTGAGCCGCGCGGCGCGCCCCTGCAGGTCGACCGGCTCGAGGTGGGCGTGCCAGCGACGCTCCCAGTCGGCGGGCAGCTCGCGCTGGTGGACCGCGAGCAGCGCGTCCCCGAGCCGCGCGCGCAGCTCCTCCGCGCCAGGAAGCGCGTCCGGCGCGCCGTAGAGCGCGTACTCGACGACCCCCGGCCCGTCGCGCTCCTCCAGGCCCTGTGGCGAGAGCTCCAGCAGGGCCGCCAGCGCGAGCTCTGCCGCCTCGGGTCGCACGCGGACGCCGAGGCGGAGCACCGTCACCCGGCGAGCACCCGCCTGAGCTTGGCCAGCATCCCCTCGTCTGAGCGCAGGTTCTCCTCGGTCATCGTGTCGGCCAGCCGCTCGAGCAGGTCGCGCTGCTCGCGCGAGAGCCGCCGGGGCACCGCCACGTTGACCACGACGCGCAGGTCGCCGGTGCGCCCACGCCGCAGCGGCGGCAGCCCGCGGCCGCGCAGCGTCATGGTCTCCCCCGGCTGCGTGCCGGCGGGGATGTCCAGCGGCACGTCGCCGTCCAGCGTCGGCACCTGCACCGTCGTGCCGAGCGCCGCGCGCGGGGCGGGCACGTCGATGACCGTGACGAGGTCCTCGCCGTCGCGCAGGAAGCGCTCGTCGGCGAGCACGCGGACGAGCACGTAGAGGTCGCCCGGCGGTCCGCCGCGCTCGCCCGCGTGGCCGCGGCCGGTGATGCGGATGCGCTGGCCGTCGGCGATCCCGGCCGGCACGTCGACCTGCAGCGTGCGCTCGCTCTGGACCGCGCCGGCGCCGCGACAGGTCGAGCACGGCTGCTCGGCGATGCGGCCGTCGCCGCCGCAGGTGTCGCACGCCGCCGTGCGCACGACCTGGCCGAAGGGGGTGCGGGAGACGGCCTGCAGCTGGCCCGAGCCGTCGCAGCGCGGGCAGGTCACGATCGGCGTGCCGGGCTCGGCGCCGTTGCCGTTGCAGGTCGAGCAGCGCTCGGTCACCGCGTAGGCGACCTCGACGGAGACCCCGCGCGCCGCCTCGGCGAGCTCGACCTCCACCGCCACCGCCGCGTCGGCTCCCTGCACCGCGCCGCCGGCGCCACGGCGGCCGCCGAAGGCCGACTCGAAGCCGCTTCCGCCGCCGAAGAAGGCGCTGAAGATGTCCGAGAAGGAGCCGAAGCCGTCGAAGTCGGGCGCGCCGCCGCGAGCGCGCAGGCCCTCGTGGCCGTAGGCGTCGTAGGCGCGCCGGCGCTCGGGATCGGAGAGCACCTCGTAGGCCTCGGCGGCCTCCTTGAACTTGGCCTCGGCCTCGGGGTCGTGGTCGTTGACGTCGGGGTGCAGCTCGCGGGCGAGCCGGCGGAAGGCCTTCTTGACGTCGGCGTCGCCGGCCTGGCGGCCGACCCCGAGCACGTCGTAGTAGTCGCGCGCTGCCACCGTCAGGAGCCCTCGTAGATGTCCTCGACGAAGCGGGAGAGCTGCACCGCCGCCTCGCGGACGCTGCCGATCGCCCCCGCGTAGTCCATGCGCGTCGGCCCGATCACCGAGACGGTGCCCAGGTTGCGCCGCGGCAGGCCGTAGTTGGCCGCCACGAGCGACAGCGAGCGCAGGGCGGGCGCCTCGTTCTCCGAGCCGATGCGCACGTAGACGTCACGCTCGGACAGCGCGTGGGAGAGCACCCCGAGCAGCGAGACACGCCGCTCGAGCATCTCCATCAGGGCGTTGAGCTGGGAGACGTCCTGGAAGCGGTACTCCGAGAGCAGCCGCGCGGCGCCGTCGACGTAGAGGGCGTCCTCGGCCGTCTGGGCCAGCTGCGTGAACGCCGGCGCGAGCTGCTCCAGGAAGCGCCGCTCGGTCGGCGGCAGCGTCGGGTCGGTCAGCCGCGAGTGCAGCATCCGCGCGCCCAGCCCCATCCCCGCGAGTTGCTCGTTGAGGTAGGCCGCCGCCCAGTCGGCCAACCCCGGATCCACCTCCTGCTCGGTGGTGAACAGGCGCTTGGTGACCCCGCCGGTGGAGGTGATGATCACGACCATCAGCACCTGCGGCTGCAGCGCGAGCACCTCGACGTGGCGGATCGTGGCGGTGTCGACGGGCGGCGCGGTGACGATCGCCAGCAGGTTGGTCACCTGCGAGAGCGTCTCGGTGGTCACGCGCATCGCCTCGTCGACCTCGCGGCGCGCGAGCGCTCCGGCCGGGGCCTCGGGCGTGATGACCGTCTCGGCGCGCTGGGGGCGCGGCAGCAGGCGATCGACGTAGTAGCGGTAGCCGGCGTCGGTCGGCACGCGCCCGGCGGACGTGTGCGGGTGCGCCAGCAGACCCTGCTCCTCAAGCACGGCGAGCTCCCCGCGGACCGTCGAGGGCCCGCAGGTCACGTCGGGATCGGCGGCCAGGGCCTTGGAGCCCACGGGCTGACCGCCGGCGGCGAAGCCGTCGACGACCTTGGCGAGCAGCAGCTCCTGGCGAGGCGTGAGCACCGCTTGATTCTAAGAAGGCCGCCGTCGCGCTCAGCCGAGCCGCAGCTCGGCGACGGCCCGGCGGATGACGCGCGTGTCGTCCTGGTGGGCCTCGGCGTCGACGATCGCCGTCTCGCCGTCGGCCTCGCGCACGGTCGAGCTCACGACCAGCTCGCGCTCGGGCAGGCCCAGCCCGCGGAACTGCACCGAGAGCCGGCGCAGCGCCGTCGGGTCGCCGACGGCCTCGGTCTGCGCGCGGGCGACCTGGGCCATCGACCACAGGCCGTGCAGGATCCGGCCGGGCAGCCCGACGCTCTGCGCGAACGCCTCGTCGATGTGGATCGGGTTGAAGTCGCCCGAGGCGCCGGCGTAGCGGACGGTCAGGTAGCGGTCGGGCGTGACCCGCAGCTCGGGCAGCGCCTCGCCGGGCGTGAGCGCGGCCACGGTCAGCTCGCCCCGGCGCGCACGACGTTGGTCCAGGTGCCTTCGCACACGGGCTCCTCGCGCTGGTTGACCGACGTCGTGGTGAAGACGAACAGGCCCATGCCGCCGCGTTCTGAGACCTCCGCGACCGCGGCGGTGGTGGTGATCTCGTCGCCGGCGACGACCGGCGCCGACCAGGCGAACTCCTGGGCGCCGTGCACCATGCGGGAGTAGTCGAGCCCGAGATCGGGGTCGAAGAGCGCGGGCGCGAGCGCCGGCGCTGCGTAGACGACGGCGAACATCGGCGGGGCGAGCACATCGGCGTGGCCGGCGGCGCGTGCCGCCTCAAGCTCCAGGTGCAACGAGTTCGTCTCCCCGACCGCGTGGCTGAACTCGCGGATCTTCTCGCGCCCGACGGCGTAGAGCACGGGCGGATAGGTGCGTCCCGCGAGCTCCGTGGCCTGGGTCATCGTGGCTCGAGCGGGTGCACGGCCCGGCACTCTAGATCAGCGCTCCGTGCCCGGCGCTCGCTGCCGCGTGCCGATGCACGCGAACCCGCCCCGCACGCCGCCGAAAGTGGCACCGCGCCACCATCGTCCTTCCGTCCAAGAACCGCTGCAACGCTTGTTTTCGGCAGTGCAGGTGCGAGACTGCCACCCGAGCCGCCGTCCGCTGCACTGTCGCCGCGGTCTGCATACGTCCGACGTGACCATTAGGACCCCGACACGATGAGCATGAAGCTCAAGGCGTTGGCCGCCTTGAACGTCTTCGGATGGGTCATCGCGGTTCCGGTGCTCCTGTTCGCGCTGGTCAGCCCCTTCGTCGACTTCGACGGCTGGCCGCGGACGATCGCCGGCGGTCTCGGCGACGGCACGATCACGCTGCGCGAGGACCCGCGCGCCGAGACGCGCGGCGCCGGCGGTGGCGGTGGTGGCGGCGGCGGCGTCGCGGGCGACGACAGCTCCGGCGCGCTGACCGGCATCGCGCCCGCGACCGCCGGCGGCGGCCTCGTCGTCGGCCCGGGCGGCGTGCTCGTCGGCCCGGGCGGCGTGCTCGTCGCCCCGGGCGTGACGCCCGGCGCCGGCGCGGGTGGCCCCGGGATCGCCCCGGGAGGCATCGGCGGCGGTGGCGCGGGCGGTGGTGGTGCCGGCGGCGGCGGCGCAGGTGGCGGCGGTGGCGGCGGCACGGGCGGCGGTGGTGGCGGCGGCGCCCCAGGGGCTCCCCCGCTGCAGACCGACGCCGGGGGCGGCGCCGGGGGGCTCCCGGGCGGGGTGTCACCGGACTTCACCGATAACGCTGCGTCGCCCGGAAACTCCGTCGCGGCGCCCACCTTCCCTCAGGCGCCCTCCAACCGCGTCGACAACCGCCCCGACGACCTCGAGTCGCGCATCGCCGAACCCGGCCTGCCCGGCACCGACGTGCCCCCGCCTGCCGTCACCGAGCCGCCGCCCGTCACCGACGACGGCGCTCGCCCGGACCCGGAGCCGGGCCCCGAGGTCCCGACCGCCCCGTCCGAGCCGCGCCCCGATCCCGACCCCGAGGGTCCCGACGGACCGCCGACCGCCGCGCCGGAGGAGCCGCCGCCCGCGGCCGCCCCGCCCGCCGAGGAGCAGTCTGCGCCCGAGCCCCCGGCCTCGCCGCCGGCCGAGGAGCCCGCCGCGCCGCGCGCCGAGGAGCCGCCGCCCGCGCCCGAGCCGGCCCCGCCCGCCGAGCCGAGCACCCCCCCGCCCCCGGCGGCTGAGCCGCCGCCGCCTCCGCCCGCCGAGCCGGCCCCGCCCGCGGCCGAGACTCCGCCGCCGCCCGCCGACCCGTCGCCTCCGCCTCCGCCTCCCGCCGAGGAGATCCCGCCGGCCGTTATGCCGTCGCAGGACGGCGCCGGCGACGACAGCGGCGGCGACGGCGATCAGCCGCCCGCCTGAGCCTCAGCGCGCGTCGTCGCCGAGCTCGAGCACGGCGAGGAAGGCGTCCGGGGGGACCTCGATGCGCCCGACCTGCTTCATGCGCTTCTTGCCCTCGCGCTGGCGCTCGAGCAGCTTGCGCTTGCGCGTGATGTCACCGCCGTAGCACTTGGCGGTGACGTCCTTGCGGAACGCCTTGACCGTCTCGCGAGCGATGATCTTCGCGCCGACCGCGGCCTGGATCGGGACGTCGTACTGCTGGCGCGGGATGCGCTTGCGCAGCCGTTCGACGAGGTTGCGCCCGGCCTCGTAGGACTTGTCGCGGTGGACGATCATCGACAACGCGTCGACCGGATCGCCCCCGAGCAGGACATCGAGCTTGACCAGCTCCGACGGCCGCAGCCCGATCGGCTCGTAGTCCAGCGACGCGTAGCCGCGAGTGCGCGACTTGAGCTGGTCGAAGTAGTCGAGCACGATCTCGGCCAGCGGCAGGTCGTAGGTGATCTGCACGCGCTCGGCGGAGAGGAAGTGCATTCCGACGTGCTCGCCGCGCCGTTCCTGGCAGAGCTCCATGATCTGGCCGATGTAGTCCTTGGGCGCGAGGATCGACGCTCGCACGAACGGTTCGCGGATCTCCTCGATCCGGGCCGGGTCGGGCATGTCGGTCGGGTTGTGCACCGGCAGCACCGCGCCGTCGGTGAGCGTGACCTCGAACTCGACGCTCGGCATCGTGGCCATCAGCTCGAGGTCGTACTCGCGCTCGAGCCGCTCGCGCACGATGTCCATGTGCAGTAGGCCCAGGAAGCCGCAGCGGAAGCCGAAGCCCAGCGCGTCGGAGGTCTCGGGCTCCCACAACAGGGCTGCGTCGTTGAGCGTCAGCTTCTCCAGCGCGTCGCGCAGCTCCGGATACTGGTCGGAGTCCAGCGGGAACAGCCCGCAGAAGACCATCGGCTTGACCTCGCGGTAGCCGGGCAGCGCCTCCGCGGCCGGGCGCGCCCGCGTCGTCAGCGTGTCGCCCACCCGCAGACGGGTGACGTCCTTGATGCCGGTGATCAGGTAGCCGACCTCGCCGGCCGAGAGCCGCCCGGCCGGCGCCATCGCCGGCGTGAAGAAGCCGATGTCGTCGATCTCGGCCTGTGTGCCGGTGGCCATCGCCTGGATCGCCTCGCCGGCGCTGAAGCTGCCGTCCACGACGCGGATGTAGGCGATCACGCCGCGGTACTGATCGTACTCGGAGTCGAAGATCAGCGCCCGCGGGGGCGCGTCCGGATCGCCCGCCGGCGGCGGGACACGGGCGACCAGCTCCTCGAGCACGTCCACGATGCCCTCGCCGGTCTTGGCCGAGATCGCGCGGACCCCGTCGGGCGCCTCGCCGATCAGCTCGGCGATCTCGCGCGCGACGCGCTCGGGCTCGGCGCCCGGCAGGTCGATCTTGTTCATGCAGGGGATCAGCTCGAGCCCCGAGTCGATCGCCAGGTAGGTGTTGGCGACCGTCTGGGCCTCGACGCCCTGCGCGGCGTCGACCACCAGCAGCGCGCCCTCGCAGGCCGCCAGCGAGCGCGAGACCTCGTAGGTGAAGTCGACGTGGCCCGGCGTGTCGATCAGCTGCAGCTGGTAGGTCTCGCCGTCACGCGCGGTGTAGAAGACGCGCACCGCCTGGGCCTTGATCGTGATCCCCCGCTCGCGCTCGAGGTCCATCGAGTCCAGCAGCTGCGCGCGCATCGCGCGCGGATCGACCGTGTGGGTCATCTCGAGGATGCGGTCGGCCAGCGTCGACTTCCCGTGGTCGATGTGGGCGATGATGGAGAAGTTGCGGATGTGCGCCTGGTCGGCCAAGGGGACCGCAGAGGTTACGAGGGCGGGTCGTCCTCGCCGCCCGCGCGCCGGCGCAGCCTGCCCGTGAGCAGCGCGAGGATCTGCCGGGCCTCCGGGATGCGCAGCGCGAGCACGATCGCCGCGTACACGGCCGACCCGGCGATCAAGGCGAGACCGACCGAGATCAGCTGGCCGCCCAACCCGTCTCCGAGCGCCGCGTCCAGCCCCCACCACGTCCCGTAAGCCACAAGGCCGAGCGCCGCCGCCGCCGCCAGCATCAGCGCCGCGGCGCGCAGCGTGCGGGCGATCTCGAGCCCGCCGAGCTCCCGTCGCAGCCAGGCGGCCTGCGCCACCGTCATGAAGGCGGTCGAGATCGCGGTGCCGATCACGATGCCCGCGATTCCGAGCGGCTTGTAGAGCGCGAGCGCGACCACGACGTTGACGATCACCGAGCCGACCGCGAGCGCCGTGGGCAGCCACGGGCGCTGGAGCGAGAAGAACGTCCGCGTGAGCAGCAGGTTGATGCCCGAGAAGGGCAGCGAGAAGGAGAACCAGAACAGCGCCTCGGCAACCTGCCGGGTCGAGTCGGAGTCGAACTCGCCGCGCTCGAAGACGAGCCGGGTGATCGGCTCGGGCAGCGCGATCGTGGCCGCGGCCGCCGGGATGAGCAGCAACGCGATCTGCCGCACCCCGATCCCGGTGGCCCGGCGCAGTCCGGGCAGGTCGCGCCGGGCGGCGAGCCGGCTGAGCGTCGGGAAGAGGACCGTCGCCACCGCGACCGAGAACATGCCCTGCGGCAGCATGTAGATGCGAAAGGCGGCGTCGATGGCCCGGGGCGCCTCGTCGGAGACCAGCACGCCGAGCACCGAGTTGATCAGCAGGTTGACGTTGATCAGCCCGAGCCCGATCGTCACCGGCAGCATCAGCCGGAGCACGCGTCCGACCGGGAGATCGCGCATCCGCAGCGAGATCCGCAGGCGGAAGCCGACCCGGGGCAGCATCGCGAGGCACATCCCGAACTGCACCGCGGTTCCCAGGAGCACGCCGATCGCGTAGGCGTAGATGCGCTCGTCGCCCTCGAAGAGCGGGGTCAGCCCGATCAGCGCGGAGATGATCACCAGGTTCCAGACCAGCGGGGCGAGCGCCGGGATCGTGAAGTGGTCGTAGGCGTTGAGGACCCCCACCACCAGCCCGTTGAGGCCGAGGAGCACGACGATCGGGAACAGGATCCGCGAGAGCCCGACGGTCAGCGCGTCCAGCTCCGAGGTGAACTGGGCGCCGGTCAGCGGCGGGATGAGCACGCCCGCCAGCAGGCTGAAGATCAGCGTGACGACACCGAGCACCACCAGGATCAGGCCGAAGAGCGAACCGGCGAGCGCATAGGCCTCCCGGCGCCGGTTGTCCTCCAGCAGCTCGGAGAAGACCGGGACGAAGGCGGAGGACAGCGCCGCGTCGGCGACGAGCGCGCGGATGAAGTTCGGCAGCTGGAAGGCCAGCGTGAACGCCGAGGCCGCCCCGGTCGTGCCGAAGTAGCCGGCGGCGACGATCTCGCGGGCCAGGCCCGCGACGCGCGAGAGCCCCGTCAGCAGCGAGAAGATCGCCGTGTTGACAGCAAGCCTCCGGCGGGGCGGGCGGCCGTCCGGCGGTGCCGGGCTCGCCGCGCCGACTGGGGGCTCCTGGGACACGCAGCGCGCTATAGTACGCGCACGCCGCGGAGCCTTCCGCGGCCTTCTTTTCGTCATGGCCAACATTCACTCCCAGGAGAAGCGGATCCTCCGCACCGAGCGCGAGCGGATCGAGAACCGCCGCTACACGTCGGCCATCCGGACGTACTTCCGCCGCGTCGAGGCGGCCGCCCAGGCGGGCGACGCCGAGGCCACCGAGGCCGACCACCGTCGGCTGGTGCAGCTGATCGACAAGGCGGTCAAGCGCGGCGCACTGCACCGCAACACCGGCGCGCGCAAGAAGGCCCGCGCCGCCCGCCTGCGCAGCAACGCCGGCGTCTAGCCCGCGCCCCCGCGGGCCGGGCCGGCGGCGACCAGCACCGCCCGCACCGCCGCGGTGTCCTCCGAGAGCACGCCCGCACCACTGCCACCGCCACGGCTGTCGAGCTCGAGGTCGGCCATCGCTTCCAGCGCGCGGCGCAACGCATCGGTGTCGCGGTTGGCGACGTCCCCGATCAGCCGGTCGGCCGCGAAGGAGGGCATCCGCAGGCCGCGCTTGATCTGGGCGGCAGGCCGTCCCGCCGCGAGCTGCTCGGCCACCGCAACCGCGTCGCGCAGCCGCCGCACCATGCCGTAGACGAGCCCGGGCGTGCGCTCGCCCTGCTGGCGCAGCTCCACGAGCGTGCGCGTCGCCGCGACGCGGTCGCCGGCCACGAGCGCGTCGGCCAGCGTCCACAGGCGGCGCTCCGCCGAGCTCGCCGAGGACGCCTGCACCTCCTCGACCCCGATCGTGGCGCCGTCGCCGTGCTCGAGCGCGAGCTTCTCGAGCTCGCGCAGGAGCCGCTGCTGGCGGTCGCCGACCTGGGCGACCAGCGCCCGCGCGGCCTGGGTGTCCAGCCCCAGCCCGAGCTCGCCCGCGCGCGCGATGACCCACCGCGGCAGCTCGCGCGGCTTGAGCGACTCCTCGGCCGAGACCTGGCCACCGGCGGCCTCCACGGCGGCCCGCAGCGGCGCCGGGGCCTTCGACCGCGTGTCCTCGCGGGCGAAGAACGCCACGGTGATCGCCTCCGGATCCATGCCCTGCATGGCGGTCGCCACGACCTCGACCTCGGCGTCCTTCCAGCGCTCGACCCCGTCGGCGATCACGAAGCGCCGGCCGAGCGCGAACGTCATTGCCGACAGCGCCCGCGCGACGGCATCGGGGGTCGACGCGTCGCCCTCGAGCACCTCGACACCCGCCGCGCCGCTCTCCTGCTCGGCCATCCGGCGCAGGCGGGTGCGCCGCTCGGCGATGCGGCCGTGGTCGTCGCCGGTGACCAGGTAGGCGGACTTGAACGCGGGCACCGCAATCCAGTCTAGGGTCGCGACCGGAGGCGATCACAGCTCGGGCCCCGTCCGCTCGACGCGCAGCTGCGAGCCGCGGACCCGGAGGCGGATCGTGCCGTCGCGATCCGTGCGCATGACCCGCGGCACCGCGCGCAGCGCCTGCAGCGTGGAGGGCGTCGGATGGCCGTAGCGGTTGCGCCGCCCCACCTCGATCGCCGCGACCGCGGGCCGCACATCGGCCAGCAGCTCGGGCAGGCCCTCGTCGGCGCTGCCGTGGTGGGCGACCTTGAGCGCCTCGGCCGCGCCGAGGTCCAGGCCGTTGGTGACCTCGGACTCGGCGTCGGCTGGCAGCAGCAGGTCGAACTCCCCGACGCTCACGGTCGCCACGAGCGCCCACCCGTTCGGGTCGCCGTCGGCGGCGAAGCCAACCGTCGGCGGCGGCGGCCAGTGGACGCGCATCCGCATCGCCCCGACCGCGAGCTCGTCGCCCGCGGCGGGATCGTGCCGGCGCGTGACGCCGCGGGCGATCGCCGCGGCCAGCCCTTGCTGCACCGGACTGCGCCATCCGGCCCCGCCGTTGACCAGCAGCCGCGGCGGATAGGCGCGCATGACCTTCAACGCCGCGCCTTCGTGGTCGTCCTGGGCGTGGGTCAGCACGAGCGCGTCGAGCCGGGTGACCCGCGCCTCTGAGAGCCGCTCCAGGATCGGGCCGTCCGCGGGCCCGGTGTCGACCAGCATCGTCGCCCCGTCGCGCTGCAGAAGCGTCGCGTCGCCCTGCCCGACGTCGAGGAAGGAGACCACGAGCTCGCCCGGCCGCGGAGCCGCACCGCCCCGCTCTGCCACAGTCGAGGCGAGCGCGATCGCGACGACCGTCACGGCGGCGACCGCAGCCGCCAGGCGACCTCGGGCGATCCCTGGACCGGGTGCGGCCGGCGCCCCGTGGCGGCGCCAGACCGCGCGCACCGCGAGCGCCGCCGCCCCGAGGGCGCCGTAGGCGACGGCGGCGGCGAGCGCGCCGGGCAGCCGGACGGGCACGCTGGCGAGCGGCACCGCGGCGGCCACCTCGGCCACCCGCTCGACGTAGGCGACCAGGCCGGAGTTGACGACGTTGAGCGGAGCCGCGAGCACCGGCGTCACCTGGCCCACCGCCGCGGCGAGCATCCCGAGCCACATCACCGGCGCGACCGCGGCAGCCGCGGCGAGATTGGCCGGCAGCGAGACCAGCGACACCTGCTCGAAGTGCAGGGCGAGCAGCGGCGCGGTGGCGAGCGTCGCCGCCAGGGTCACCGCGGCGGCCTCGGCGACCGGGCGCGGCGACCCGGCGCGCACCAGCCAGTCGCGCAGGCCGGGCGCCAGCGCGAGCAGCCCGACCACCGCTGCGAACGACAGTTGCCAGCCGGGCTCGCCCGCGGCGCGCGGATTGATCGCGAGCGTGACGGCCGCGGCGAGCCCGAGCGCGTACCAGCGCGACGCGGGCCGGCCGGCGAGCGCGGCCACCAGCCCGGCCGCGCCCATGACCCCGGCGCGCTGGATCGACGGGCCCGCGCCGGCCAGCGGCACGTAGACGGCGATCAGCGCGATCGCCGCAACCAGGCGCGAGCGTAGGCCCGCGCCGACCAGCGCCCCGGCGGCCAGCACGAGCAGGGCGAGGAGCATCACGTTCTGCCCGCTGACCGCCAGCAGATGCGCGAGCCCGGAGCGCTCGAAGTCCTCGCGCACCTCGTCCTCGAGCCGTTCGTCCTGCCCGAGCACCATGCCGCGCAGCAACGCGGCCTCGGGCGGACGCAGACCCACCTCGAGCGCGCGCTCTGCACGCCGCCGCACGGCGTCGAGCGCGCCGGCCGGCCCGCCCCGCCGGCGACCGGCCGCCGCGAAGCCGGTGGCGTCGAGCGCCGCGACCGCGCCGCGACGGCGCTGATAGGCGTCGTAGCGGCCGAGTGGCGCCAGGCGTCCCTTGACCTTCACCACCTCGCCGACGCCCGGCCAGCGGCCGGGCTGCGACGCGGGCCGCACGCGCGCCACGAGCGTGGCGCCCGCGGCGCTGCCGGCGAGCAGGCGGACGCGCGCGACGGCCGGGCCGCGGGCGCGCTCGCGGACCGGCTCCAGGACGACGGCTTCGCCGGCCACCGGCCCGCTCGTCCGGCCCGCGAGCCCGCCACGATCGAGCGCCGCGGTGCGGGCGTCGGCGAGCCAGGCACCGGCCAGGACCGCGATCGCGCACGCGAGCGCCACCGGCGGCCGGCCGGCGAGCCCCAGCGCGACGGCTGAGGCGCCGAGCACCGCCACCATCGACGCCGGCCCCAGCAGCAGACCGGCGACCAGCGCGAACAGCACCGCATGACGAGGATGGGCGCGGATCGTCTCCGCCGCGCGCCGCGCCGCGTCTCGCGTCGTCGCCACGGCGAGGCGGGCCGGCCGGGCGGCGTCGGTCAAGCCGTCACCCGCTCCTTCAGCGCGGCGAAGCGCGCCTCGCCGATCCCCGGCACCTGCTTGAGCTCGTCGACGCGCGTGAAGCCGCCGTGCTCGGTGCGGTAGGCGAGGATCTTCTGGGCGATGCCGGGACCGATGCCCTCGAGCTGGTCGAGCTGCTCGATCGTGGCCGTGTTGAGGTTGATCGGCGGCCCGGGTGGCGCGCCGGGAAGACCGGCCGCGGCCGAGCCGGGGGCGGCCGCCGCGGCCTCTCCCGCCGCCGGCGCCGGTACGCCGGGCGCAGCCGTGCGACGCGGGACCAGCACCTGGCGGCCGTCCTCGAGCTTCGAGGCGAGGTTGAGCGCGCCGAGGTCGGCCAGGCGCCTGGGCCCGCCCGCGCGGGTGATCGCGTCGTCGACCCGCATCCCCTCGCGCATGCGGTAGACGCCCGGCCGCCGGACGGCCCCGGCGACGTGGACCGTCAGGCGCGCGGGCGGGGTCCGCGAGACCCGCACGGCGGGCGCCCCGGCGGGCGCAGGTGCGCCCGCCCCGCCGTCACGCGTGGCGAGATGGCGGGCCCCGACGGCAAGGATGACGAGCAGCCCGAGGGCGTAGAAGAGCAGGTGACGGCGGGGCAGCTCGGGCATGGCCGCCACGCTAGGCGCGGTCCTGTGACGTGTCTCACGCGCTCTGTGCCGACTTCGTCAAGGCTTCGTGCCAATTCACCCCTGATCGACGGGAACCGGCTCAGGAGGGGTCATGGTGGCGCCCATGCCCCGCCCGAGCGAGCGCCTCCGCCACCGCCACCTGCGCATCGTCGACGGCGACGATCCCCTCGACCGCTCGACCCGCGCGCGCCAGCTCCCACGTCCCGAGGCCGATCACCGGCCGTCCGGCCTTCAGCGCGAGCGCGATCTCGCTCAGGGTCCCCCACGCCCCGCCCACCGCGACCACGGCGTCGGCCGCGCGGACGACCAGCGCGTTGCGCGCCTCGCCCAGGCCGGTCGGCAGGGCGAGCCGGACCCAGCCGTTGGCGTCCTCGCGGTCTTCGCCGGGCAACAGGCCGACGGTCTCGCCGTTGCGCGAGCGGGCGCCGCGGCAAGCAGCCTCCATGACCCCGCCGAGGCCGCCGCAGACGAGGATCGCCTGCGCCTCGGCGATCGCGGCGCCGACCGCCTCGGCCACGGCCAGCTCCTCGGCCACGGCCGTGCCTGGCCCCACCACCGCGATCCACGTCGCGGACGGCGGCACGCCCGCCTACGCGACCACGAAGTTGACCAGCTTGCCCGGCACGACGACCACCTTGCGGATCTCGCGCCCGTCGAGGTAGGCCTCGGTCCGGGGGCGAGCGCGGGCGATCGCCTCGAGCTCGTCGCGCGGGGTCGCCGACGCCACCTCCACGCGGTCGCGCAGCTTCCCGTTGATCTGGACCACGACCTGGACCGTGTCGCGCTCGAGCAGCAGCGGGTCGGCCTCCGGCCAGGGCGTCTCCCAGACGCGCTGGCCGGTGAGCAGCTCGTAGACCTCCGACCCCGTGTGCGGGGCGAAGGGGAAGATCAGCGACGCGGCGGTCGCGGTGGCGAAGTGCAGCGTCGCCGGCTGCACCTCGTCGCGACGGCGGTAGCACTCGTTGACGAGCTCCATCACCGCGGCGATGGCGGTGTTGAACGCGAAGCGACCGGCCATGTCGCGCGTGACCTTCTCGATCGCCCAGTGCGCCTTGCGCATGAGCTCGAGGTCTTCTCCCTCGGGGGCGTCGAGCGGCCCGAGCGGCGGTCCGGCCCCGACGCTGTGGGCCAGCTCGGTCCCCATCCGCCACAGCCGGCCGAGGAAGCGGTGGACGCCCTCCACCCCCTCGTCGGACCAGTCGGCATCCTGGTCGGGCGGCCCGATGAAGAGCATGTAGCAGCGCGCCGTGTCGGCCCCGTAGCGCTCGACGTAGGGCTCCGGGCTGATCATGTTGCCCTTGGACTTCGACATCTTCGCCCCGTCGCGCGTGATCATGCCCTGGGTGAACAGGGAGCCGAAGGGCTCCTGCGCGCTCAGCAGCCCCATGTCCGCGAGCGCCTTGGTGAAGAAGCGCGCGTACATCAGGTGCAGGATCGCGTGCTCGACGCCGCCGATGTACTGGTCGACGGGCATCCAGCGGTCCAGCACCGCGGGATCCCAGGGCGCCTGGTCGTTGCGGGCGTCGCAGTAGCGCAGGAAGTACCAGGACGAGTCGACGAAGGTGTCCATCGTGTCGGTCTCGCGCAGGGCGGGTCCGTCGCAGCGCGGGCAGGACGTGTTCACCCAGTCGGTCGCGGCCGCGAGCGGCGAGCGGCCCTTGGGCGTGTAGTCGTCGAGGTCGGGCAGCTCGACGGGCAGCTGGTCGTCGGGTACGGCGACGAGGCCGCAGGCGTCGCAGTGGACGATCGGGATCGGGCAGCCCCAGTAGCGCTGGCGGGAGAGCAGCCAGTCGCGCAGCCGGTAGTTGACCGACCGGTGGCCGCGACCCTGGGTGTCCAGCCAGTCGACGATCCGCTCCAGCGCCTCGCGGTTGTGCAGCCCGTCGAAGTCGGGGTGGGAGTGCACGATCGGCCCGTCGCCCAGGTAGGGGAGCTGCTCGCCGTCGCCGCCGCCCACCACCCGGCGGATCGGCAGGCCGTAGGTGGTCGCGAAGGCGTGGTCGCGACCGTCGTGGGCGGGAACCGCCATGATCGCGCCGGTGCCGTACTCCATGAGCACGTAGTCGGCCACCCACATCGGGATCTGCTCGCCGTTGACGGGGTTGACGACCGTCCGGCCCAGCGGCACGCCGGTCTTCACGCGCTCGGTGTCGCTGCGCTCCTCGCTGCTCTCGGTCAGCGAGTGGTTGACGTACTCGTGGACGGCGTGCTCGTGCTCGGTGCCGGCCGCCAGGCGGAACACGTCCGGGTGCTCGGGGGCCATCACGAAGAACGTCGCCCCGAACAGCGTGTCCGGCCGCGTGGTGAACACGGGGTAGTCCGTGCCGAGCTCCTCGCAGCTGAAAGTGACCTCTGCGCCCTCCGAGCGCCCGATCCAGTTGCGCTGCATCGTGACCACGTGCTCCGGCCAGTCGATCGTTGCGAGGTCGTCGAGCAGGCGGTCGGCGTAGTCGGTGATGCGGAAGAACCACTGCTCGAGCTGCCGGGCCTCCACGAGCGTCCCGCAACGCTCGCAGTGACCGTCGATCACCTGCTCGTTGGCCAGCACCGTCTGGTCCTTCGGGCACCAGTTGACCGCGGCCTCGCTGCGATAGGCGAGCCCGCGCTCGTAGAGGCGCAGGAACAGCCACTGCGTCCAGCGGTAGTAGCTCGGATCGCTGGTGGCGAACTCCCGCGACCAGTCGATCGAGATGCCCCACGAGCGAAAGCCGCGCTGGAAGGCCTCCACCGAGGCCCGCGTCGAGTCGCGCGGATGCTCGCCCGTCCGGATGGCGTGGTTCTCGGCGGGCAGGCCGAAGGCGTCGTAGCCCATCGGATGCAGCACGAGCCGCCCCATGCGGCGGTGGAAGTGGGCGACCGCGTCGCCCACCGAGTAGTTCTTCAGGTGGCCCATGTGCGGCTCGCCGGACGGGTAGGGCAGCATCTCGGTGACGTAGAACTTCGCCGCCGGGTCGACGTCCTCGTTACCCACCCGCCACGTCTGCTCGCGCTCCCACAGCGCCTGCCACTTGGGCTCGATGACGCGTGGATCGAAGCGGGAGTCGCTCATGCGAGCGGTGAGGTTAGCGACCGCCCGGCGCGCCACCGTGGGTTGGTCCCGAGACGTCGCGGCGCAGTTGCGCCAAGCGGTCCCGCCGGCCCCGAAGCGTGCCTTATAGACTGGTCCGGGTCAGGTTCGCCCGGGGCTATAGCTCAGTTGGGAGAGCGTTCGGCTGGCAGCCGAAAGGTCGGGGGTTCGAGTCCCCCTAGCTCCACTGCACCGGGCAGCCCGCTCCGGCGCTCAGCCGCCGGCCGCCCGTCGCGGCGCCTCGCCCCACAGCTGCTCGAGCCGGTAGTACTCGCGCGCCTCCGGGGTGAAGACGTGCACCACCACGTCGAGGTAGTCCATCAGGATCCAGCGCGCCTGCGAGAGGCCCTCGACGCGGCGGGGCAGCACGCCGTGCTCCTGCTTCATCCCGAGGTGGATGCCGTCGTGGATCGCCTTGGTCTGGCGGTCGGTGTTGCCCGAGCAGATCACGAAGTAGTCCGTGTAGCCGAGGACGCCGCGCAGGTCGAGCTCGATGATGTCGATCGCGCGCTTGTCGTCCGCGTAGGCGCTGATCCAGCCGGCCAGCTCGGCGGCGTCCGATGACGGCGCACCGTCGACCCCCGCGAGCTGTCCCGGCGTGCCGTTGGTCCCTTTGCCCGTCATGTGGAGGCCTCGACCTCTGCCGTGGTGCCGGCCCCGTAGAGGCCGGCGCGCTCGACGTAGGCCGCGACCGGGTCGGGCACGAGGTAGCGGATGGGGCGCCCGGCCGCCACGCGCCGGCGCAGCATCGAGGAGGAGATGTCCAGCCGCGGCATGTCGAAGAAGCGCACGCGCTCGGCGGCGCCGCGCAGCCCGGAGAGGCGCTCGGCGATGTCCTCGCGCGCAACGCCCTGGCGCTCGGCGACGGCGAGCGTGGCCAGGGCCAGCACCCTCTCGGGGTCGCGCCAGGCGGGCAGGGAGTGGGCCATGTCCCCTCCCACGATGAAGGTCAGCTCGTCCTCTGGCGTTCGCTCATTCAGCGTACGGAGGGTATCGACGGTGTACGACGGCCCCGGCCGGTCGGCATCCACGCGCGAGACCCCGAGTCGCGGGTCGCCGGCCGTCGCCAGGCGGCAGAGCTCGACGCGATGCTCCACGCCGGGATCGTCCTCGGCCGCCTTGTGCGGGGGGGCGTTGACCGGCAGGAGCACGACCCGGTCGAGACCCAGCTGGTCGCAGGCCTCCTGAGCACAGATCAGGTGGCCGAGGTGGGGCGGGTTGAAGGTGCCGCCGAGCAGGCCGAGGCGCGCCACGCGTGCAGCGCCTCAGGGCCGGATCTGGCCCGTGCCCTCGATCAGGTACTTCAGCGCGCACAGCTCGCGCAGGCCGATCGGGCCGCGGGCGTGCAGCTTCTGGGTCGAGTTGCCGATCTCCGCTCCCATCCCGAACTCGCCGCCGTCGGTGAAGCGGGTGGAGGCGTTGACGTACACGCACGCGGCGTCGACCCCCAGCTCGAACGCGCGGGCGGCCGCCCAGTCGCGGGTCACGATCGCCTCGGAGTGCCCCGAGCCGTACGCGTTGACGTGGGCGATGGCGTCCTCGACGGAGTCGACCAGCTTGATCGCGAGCACGAGGTCGAGGAACTCTTGCGCCCAGTCGCTCTCGGCGGCGATCTCGAGCTCGCCGGCGTGCGGCCCAGCAGCCGCCCGTACGCGCTCGTCAGCGCGCAGCTCGACGCCCGCGTCGCGGAGCGCGGGGATGATCCGGGGCAGGAACCCGGCCGCGGCGCCGGCGTGCACCAGGAGCGTCTCGGCGGCGTTGCAGACACCCGGGCGCTGGACCTTGGCGTTGACGACGATCCGCTCGGCCATCTCGAGGTCGGCGCCGGCGTCGACGTAGACGTGGCAGTTGCCCGAGGCCGCGTAGATCACCGGCACCGTCGCGACGGCGCTGAGCGCCTGCTTGAGGCCCTCGCCGCCGCGCGGGATGATCAGGTCGACGACCCCCTCCTGGGTGGCGAGCTCGGCCAGCTCCTCGCGCCCGCCCCCGGCCACCAGCGTCAACGCGCCGTCGGGGAGCCCCGCCGCCCTGACCGCCTCGGCCGCGACCGTCGCGAGCACGGCGTTGGAGTGAGCCGCCGAGGAGGATCCGCGCAGCACGACGGCGTTGCCGGACTTCAGGCACAGCGCCGCGGCGTCGATGGTGACGTTCGGGCGCGCCTCGTAGACCACGGCGACGACGCCGAGCGGGACACGGACCTTGCGCACCTCGAGCCCGTTGGGCAGCCGCGAGCCATCGATCACCTCGCCGACGGGGTCGGGCAGCGCGACGATCGACCGGACCCCCGCGGCCATCGCCGCGACGCGGGCGCCGTCGAGCGCGAGCCGGTCCATCAGCGCGGGGGCCAACCCGGCCTCGCGCCCGGCCTGCAGGTCGCGCGTGTTGGCCTCGAGGATCTCGGGCGTCCGCGCCTCGAGCGCGTCGGCCAGCGCGAGCAGGGCCCCGTCGCGCAGGCGCGAGCTGGTCGCCGCCAGAGCCCGCGAGGCGGCGCGCGCACCGAGGCAGAGCTCGGTGACCGAGCTGCCGCCGCCCGGCCCGGGCTGGGCCGTACCGGCCGGGGAAACCGCTTGTACCGCCATGGGCCGGAGTGTAGATGCCCGCGCCCGGCCCGGCCGGAGCGCTCAGGCCAACACGAAGTAGTCCCGGTGCACGGCCTCCTCCGTCGCGCGGGGGAGCACGGTGCGCACCTCGGAGGACTTGAGGCCCATGACGCGCTTGAGCTCGGCGTCGGAGTAGTTGCTGATGCCCTTGCCCACCAGGCCGGCGGCCGCGCCCTCGCCGCGGACGTCGACCGCGTCGCCGGCGTCGAAGCGCCCTTCCACCTCGACCACGCCGACCGGCAACAGGCTGGTGCCGCCCTCGCGCAGGGCCCGCGCGGCGCCCGGGTCGACCGTCACCGTCCCGTGGCTCGGCTTGGCGTACTTCAGCCACAGCTTGAAGCTCGAGTGGCGCACCGGCTGGGGCGGGAAGCGGGTGCCGCCCGGCTCACCCAGCCAGGCGCGCCGGAGCCCGCCGGGCACGAGCCCGTTGGTGATGACGGTCGTGACGCCCGCCGCCGTCGCCATCTCGGCGGCAACGACCTTCGAGCGCATGCCGCCGGACCCGAGCGGCGAGGCCGAATGGCCGATCTGCAGGGCCGACAGCGCCTCGTAATCGGCGACCTCCTCGACGAGCTCGGCACCGGGGTCGCGCCGCGGATCGGCGGTGTAGAGGCCCTCGGTGTCGGTGAGCAGCACGAGCCGCTCGGCGCCCAGCAGGACGGCCACCTGGGCGGCCAGGAAGTCGTTGTCGCCGAAGGAGATGTCGTCCGTGGTGGTCGTGTCGTTCTCGTTGATGATCGGCACGATCCGCCACTCGAGCAGCTTCTGCAGCGTGCGCCGCGCGTTGAGGTAGTGGGTGCGCGCGCTCATGTCGAAGAAGGTGAGCAGCACCTGGGCCGTCTGCACGCCGCGCTCGCGCAGCAGCTCGTCGTAGGTCCGGTACAGACGCCCCTGCCCCACGGCGCTGGCGGCCTGGAGCGCCTCGATGTCGCGCGGGCGGATCGCAAGGTCGAGCAGCTTCATGCCACGGGCGATCGCGCCGGAGGTCACCACCACCACGTCGACGCCCTCGGCGTGCAGGTCGGCGACCTCCTCGCAGACGCGGGCGACCACGGACAGGCGCAGCTCGCCGGAGTCCTGGGCCACCAGCGAGGAGCCGACCTTGACCACGGCGACGGGCATGACTGACGCGGAGCTTAGTCCGAGCGCTCCGCTCCGCTACAGCGGCGCGCCGGGGTCGAGCTCGAAGACCACCCCGCCGATCTCGACGTCGTCGCCCGGCTCGAACCCGCGTGCCTCCAGCGCCCCGATGACGCCCATCCGGCGCAGCCGGTACTCGACGTGGGAGAGCGCCTCCTCGTTGTCGAGGTCGTGGCGGGCCACGAGACGGTCGACGGCCTCCCCCACGATCCTGAAGGCGCCGGCGCCGACGCGCTCGACCGTGAACGCCTTGCCGGCCGCCGGCCGGAAGACTTGGAACTCCGCCACCTCGTCCTCGCCCTCGCCCTCGCCCGCAGAGGCGGGGTTGGCGACCGGGACGCGGCGCAGCAGCTCGCGCGCGAGCGCGTCGAGGCCCTGGCGGGTCGCGCTGGAGGTGACCAGCACGGGCACGCCGGGACCGAGCCGTTCGCGCCAATCGGCCGCGGCGCCCTCGGCGGCCTCCGTGGGCACGAGGTCGGCCTTGGAGAGCGCAAGGATCCTGGGCAGGGCCGCCAGCTGTGGATCGTGCTCGGCGAGCTCGTGCTCGATCACCGCGTGGTTGGCGACGGGATCAGAGCCGTCGAGCGGCGCGAGGTCGACCACGTGGACCAGCAGGCGCGTGCGCTCGACGTGCGCGAGGAAGTCGTGCCCGAGCCCGGCGCCGCCGCTCGCGCCCTCGATCAGCCCGGGGATGTCGGCCAGCACCAGCTGGCGGTCGTCGGCCTCGAGCGTCCCGAGCGCCGGCTCGAGCGTCGTGAACGGGTATCCGGCCACCTTCGGGCGCGCGCGCGTGAGCCGCGCCAGCAACGAGGACTTTCCCGCGTTGGGGAGCCCGACCAGGCCGGCGTCGGCGAGCAGCTTGAGGTGCAGCTCGAGCCGTCCCTCGTCACCGGGCAGGCCGCGCTCGGCCAGCCGCGGCGCCTGCCGGACCGGGCCGGCGAAGCGCTTGTTGCCGCGCCCGCCGGGCCCGCCGCGGGCGATCGTGACGCGCTGGCCGGGGCGGACGAGGTCGTAGCGGGTGCCGTCCCAGCGCGTGACCTGGGTGCCGGGTGGCACGCCGATCTCGAGCGCCTCCCCGTCGGCGCCGTGGCGCAACGCGCCCTGCCCGTGGCCGCCGCGCGCCGCGCGGAAGTGCGCCCGGCGCCGAAAGCCCTGCAGGTCGCGCAGCGAGTCGTCGCAGCGCAGCACCACGTCGCCGCCGCGGCCGCCGTCGCCGCCGTCCGGCCCGCCCTTGGGAACGTGGGCCTCACGGCGGAAGGACAGGCAGCCGTTGCCGCCCGCGCCGGCGCGGACCTCGATCCTGGCACGATCGTGGAGCATCAGCGGGTACACGGTAGCCCCATGACCGACGACCCAGTCTTCCTGATCACCGGCGCCTCCACCGGCATCGGCGCCGCCACCGCCCGCCACGCCGCACAGGCCGGGTACCGCCTCGTGCTGGCCGCGCGCTCCGAGGACAAGCTGTCCGCGCTGGCCGAAGAGCTCGGCGGCGACGAGCGCGCGATCGCCGTGCGCTGCGACGTCACCGAGTGGCCCGACCAGGAGGCGATGGTGGCCCAGGCGCTCGAGCGCTTCGGCCGACTCGACGTCGCCTTCGCCAACGCCGGCTTCGGCGGGCCACGCGGCTTTCAGTCCGGCGACGTCGAGCAGTGGAAGGCGATGGTGCTCACCAACGTCTACGGCGCGGCGCTGACCATCCGGGCGACGATGGATCCCCTGAAGGCGAGCCGCGGGCACCTGCTGCTCACCGGCTCGGTCGCCGGGCGGCGGGCGATCTCGGGCTCGCTGTACTCGTCCACGAAGTGGGCGGTGAGCGGGATGGGCGAGTCCGCGCGGCAGGACTTCGGCGACAGTGGCGTGCGCGTGACCGTGGTCGAGCCGGGGATGGTGGCCACGCCGTTCTTCGACAAGCCGCCCGAGAGCGCGACGCTGGAGGCCGACGACATCGCGCGCGCGGTCATGTACGCGGTCTCCCAGCCGCCGCACGTCGACGTCAACGAGATCCTCGTCCGCCCGACGGCGCAGGCGAACTGAGCCGTCTCCGACCGTCCGGGGTGCGGCGGCGGTCGCCGGAGCCGGGGTGCGGCCGCGGCCCGCCGCTCGGCGGGTTGCCGCCGCGGTCCGGCCGGCGTGTGGCTACTCGGCCGCGTCGACCGAGATGACGCGGCCGCGCCGGCCGGCGCGGAACTGCACCACGCCAGGGCGCTTGGCGAAGATGGTGTCGTCCTTGCCGAGGCCCGCGCCGTCGCCCGGCTTGAAGCGGGTCCCGCGCTGGCGGACGATGATCTCGCCGCCGTTGACCACCTGGCCGGCGAAGATCTTCACCCCGAGGCGCTGGGCATTGGAGTCGCGTCCGTTGCGGCTGGAGCCGAGGCCCTTCTTGTGTGCCATCGCTAGCTGCTCTCCTGCTCGGCCGTCTCGGCGGGCTTCTTCGCACGGCTGCGGCCGCCGCCCGTGCCCTTGGTCACGGAGATGCCCGTCACCTGTATCCGGGTCAGCTCCTGCCGGTGGCCGGTCCGGCGCTTGTACCCGCGCTTGGGCTTGAACTTGAAGACCCGCAGCTTCGGGCCGCGCTCGTGGCCGACCACGGTGGCCTGCACGCTGATGCGCCCGAGCTCCGACGTCGCGAAGACGGTCTCCGAGTCGCCGCTGTAGAGCAGCGGCTCGAGGTCGACCTTCGCGCCCTCGTCGGCGCCAAGGCGCTCCACCAGCAGCGTCGCGCCCTCCTGGACGCGGTACTGCTTGCCGCCGCTCTTGACGACGGCGTAGGTGGAGTCGGTGGACTGGCTCTTGGCGGGCATCGGCTGGCTGGGGGTCACTCGCCGGCGTCGGTCGCTTCCGCGCGGTCGCCCGGCGCCGACGCACGCGAACGGCGCCGTCCGCCTCTGCGGCCGCGGCGCCGAGACGGGGAGGATAGCGCGTCGTCGTCGCCCTCCTGGCGCGCGCCGGAGCCCTTCGCGGCGTCCGTGGAGGTGTCCGGCACGGCGGCCTCGGCGCCCTCTGGCTCGCCGTCGGCGGAGCCGCCGGCGCGGCCGTTGTCCGACGCGCTGTCGGCGCCCTTACCGCCGCCACCGCGGCGGCGGCGCCGGCGCGGCTTGGGCGTCTCGGGCGCGGACGCACTGCCGTCGGCGTCCTCGAGCGCCGCCGGCCCGGTGCCGGCCGTCGCGGCAGCCCCGTCGGCAAGCGTCTCGACCGCCTCGGCGGTCTCGGCGTCGGTCACCTCGCGGCCGGCGCCCTCGCCGCCGCCGTCGGCATCGCGTTTGCGCCCTCGGCCTCGGCCGCGCCGGCGGCGCGAGCTCGGGCCGCTGTCGCCGTCGCCCCTCCCCTCGGCGTCGTCGTCGCCGGCGGCATCCGCCGACGCGGCCGCGGCCGCGGGCTCTGCGGCCGCCGCCTCGTCCTGGCGCGCCTTGCGCCGCGCCGCGCCGCGCTTGGCGGCGGCACTGCGCTTGGCCCGCTGCTCCGCCTGCTCGCGCTCGCGCGCCCGCTCCTCGGCGGCGGCGGCCGCGGCCTCGGCGTCTTCGCCGACCAGCACGGCGACCGCGGCGGTGCGCCCGGCGTCCTCGATGCGCACGAGCTTCTTCTCGCCCACGAACGCGCCGCCGTTGACCACGGAGATGATGTAGCCGTCGACCTTGGCGACCGCGTCGTCGACGTTGTACATGTGCGGCTCGACGATCTCCACGTGGACCTCGTCGTCGGGCCGGAAGGGCACCGCCTCGGCCATGATCTCCTCACGCGAGCCCTCGCGGGTGACGGCGAAGTGGTCGAGCGGCAGGCCCTCGGAGCCCTCGAAGTGGAAGGAGACACCGAGCTCTGACTCCAGCGCGTGCAAGGTACGGGCGTTCTCGGCGATGAACTGCGCGGTCACGCGCGGGTTCAGCCGCACCAGGAAGGCCTCGGGCGTCTCGCCGCGGCGGCCCTTGACCAGCTCGCGAAGCTTGCGCTCGACCTCGATCGCGATCGTCTCCTCGGACTTCACGACGCCCTCGCCGTCGCAGGTCGGGCACGCCTTGGTCATGATCTCGCGCACGCCGTCGGTGACGTTCTGACGCGTCATCTCGACCAGCCCGAGCGGGGAGATCTCGACCACGAAGGTCTTCGTGCGGTCCTCGTCGAGGGCGCCGCGGAGCACCTTGAGCACGGCCTCGCGGTTGCGCGAGCGGGCCATGTCGATGAAGTCGATGACGATGATGCCGCCGATGTCGCGCAGCCGCAGCTGGCGCACGACCTCCTCGGCGGCCTCGAGGTTCGTCTTGGTGATCGTGTCCTCCAGGCGCGCGGCCTTGCCCTTGCCGGTGAAGGAGCCGGTGTTGATGTCGATGACCGTCAGCGCCTCGGCGTAGTCGATCATCAGGTAGCCGCCGCTCGGCAGGTCGACGCGGCGGGAGAGCATGCCCTCGATCACCGGGTCCACGCCGTAGGCCTCGAAGAGCGGCTCGTCGGCCTCCCACAGCTCGACGCGGTCGACGAGCTCGGGCGCCGTGCGGGTGAAGAAGGAGACCAGCCGGCGGTGCTGGTGGGGATCGTCGACGATCGCGCGCTCGAAGTGCTCGGAGAAGATGTCGCGCACCACGCGGACGGAGAGGTCGGCCTCCTGGAAGACCAGCGCGGGCGCCTCGGCCTCCTCGACGCGCTTGTGCAGCACCTCGTTGAGCTTGAAGAGATAGAGCAGCTCGCGCTCGAAGTCGACCCGCTTGGCGCCGTAGGCCGCCGTGCGGATGATCGCGCCGCCGCCGCCGAGGTCGAGCTGCTTGGCCTCCTTGCGCAGGCGGTCGCGCTCTGCGTCTTCGAGGCGGCGGGACACGCCGACGCCCTCGCCGGTGGGGGCGTAGACCATGTAGCGCCCGGCGATCGTCAGCTCCATCGACAGTCGCGCGCCCTTGGTCTTCAGCGGGTCCTTTACGACCTGGACGACGATCTCCTGCCCGGGCGAGAGCAGGTCGGTGATGCGGGGGCTGCCGGTCTTGCCGCGGCCGCGGCGGCCGGTCTCGACCCCGGGGAGCACGATCTCGTCGACGTGCAGGAAGCCGTTCTTCTCCAGCCCGATGTCCACGAAGGCGGCCTCGAGGCCGGGCAGGACGTTGTCGACGCGCCCCTTGTAGATGTTGCCGACGATCGAGCGCCCGCCGCGGCGCTCGAAGTAGACCTCGGCGACGCGGTAGCCGGGCGGCAGCTGCCCGCCGCCGCCCCGCTTAGCGGCGGCGGAGCCGCCGCGCTTGTTGGCTGTAGGCGGAGCGACGGGAGTGGGATCGCCCGCGGCCTCGAGCATGGCGACGCGGGTCTCCCCACGGTCGACCGTGACCAGCACTTGCTTTCTCAAGATGGTTCCTCACTGGAAGACAGCGGCCCGGCCCTTGCGGGAGGCGGTCTCGCGCGCCTGCGCGTTGACCGACTGCAAGATGCCGATGGCCATGAAGGTGACGAGCATCGACGAACCGCCGAAGCTCAAGAGTGGAGCCGGGACGCCCGTGATGGGCATGATCCCGACGGCCATCCCGACGTTGACGAAGGTCTGGAAGAGCAGCATCAACGTGATGCCGCCGGCGAGCAACGCGCCGTACAGGTTCTTCGCCACGATGAGGATGTGCAGCCCGCGCCAGATCAGCAGCGCGTAGAGCGAGAGCACGATCGCAGCCCCGACGAAACCGTAGGTCTCGCCGATGACCGCGAAGATGAAGTCCGTGTGGTGCTCGGGAAGGAAGTCCAAGGATGTCTGGGTTGCGTTGTCGACCCCGCGACCGGTCTTCTCGCCCGACCCGATGGCGATCTTCGACTGCTGTTGCTGGTAGCCCTCGTCTCCGGCGACGCCGGAGGGCTGCAGGAAGGAGGTCAGGCGATCGGTCTGGTATGGCTTGAGCACCTCGACGCCGGCGGCGGGGAGTGCGACGAGCGCGATCGCCACCGCCACCGCGAACAACGCGCCGAGCGCCGCGAAGTGGCGCCACGGGGCGCCCGCCACGAACAGCAGGGCGAGCGTGCCGACGACATACACCGTAGCGCTTCCGAGATCGGGCTCGGCCAGCACCAGCATCGTGGGGATCAGCCCGAGCAGCATGATGCGCGCCGTCGTCTGCCGGTCGGGCCCGCGCCGCACGCGATCGACGAGGAAAGCTGAGAGCGAGAGCACGAGCAGGAGCTTGCCCAGTTCCGAGGGCTGCAGGTTGAAGCCGGGCAGCTCGATCCAGCTGCGCGCGCCGCGCGTGGCCTGCGCCACCCCGAGCACCAGCAGGATCAGCCCGATCATCGTCCCGTAGAGGACGTACTTGAGCTCGCGCAGGCGGCTGTAGTCCAACCGCGAGACGGCGTACATGAGCACGACGCCGATCGCCGCGTAGGCGACCTGGCGGTAGACGTAGTAGTTCGGGGCGCCGGGGATGTCGTCCGTCGTGGCGCCCTTGAGCGCGACGATCGAGCACGCCACCAGGCCGAGCGTCGCCAGCAGCAGCAGCGGGTCCAGCCGCAGGCGCCACTCGCGCGGGACGAGCGAGGGCGGCGGCTCGGAGGCCGGCTGGATCTTCTGGGTCGTGGTGCTCATCGCGTCTGGTCGGTCCCCTGGCGGAACCGGCCGTCCCCGAGATCGAACCACTTGGAGAGGATCAGCCGCGTCGCGGGGGCCGCGGTCGCCGCGCCCCAGCCGCCCTGCTCGACGGTGGTGACCACGACGATCGGGCGCTTCGGGTGCGGGACGTAGGCGGCGTACCAGGACTGGTCGGCCTGGCCGGCGCGCTCGGCCGTGCCCGTCTTGCCGTAGACCTTCAGCTTGCCGCGCCCGAAGCCCTTGAAGACATCCGATGAGGTGCCCTCGGGAGCGTTGGCGGCGCCGCGCAGGCCGGCCATGATCGCCTCGCGGTGACCGGGATCGAACTTCAGCCTGCGCCGCGCGGGGGCAGCGATCTCCTCGACGGTGCGGCCCGCGCCGTCCTCGACCGTCATGCCGAGGTGGGGTTGGACGACCTTGCCGCCGTTGGCGATCGCCGAGTAGGCGACGGCCATCTGCAGCGGCGTGGCCTGCAGGTCGCCCTGGCCGACCGCCAGGTTGACGTTGTCGCCGGCCGACCAGCCGCGCTCGATGCCGCCGCAGCGCAGCAGCGCCTGCACGGTGCCGACCTCGACGCCCCCCTTGGCGGCGCAGCGCTGGTAGTCCGCGAAGCCCTCGTTGCGCCACTTGCTGTCGGGCACGAGGCCGCCGAACTCGCCGGGGATGTCGATCCCGGTCCGGCGCCCGACCCCGAGCCGGCGGGCCCAGCTCTGCAGGATCGGCCCGTCGCCGTTCATGCGCGCGCCGAGCGTGTAGAAGAAGACGTCGGAGGAGACCGTCATCGCCTGACGCAGGGCGATCGTCCCGAACACCGCGTCGCCGGCGTTCTCGAAGCGCTGCGGGCCGAGCTCGAAGACGCCGTCGTCGTTGATCGGCGTGTTGGGCCCGATCGTGCCGTGCTCCATCGCCGCCATCGCGGTGATCGGCTTGAAGATCGAGCCGGTCGGATAGGTGGCCGCGATCGCCCGGTTGAACAGCGGCGCGCCCTCCTGCTCGGAGGTCAGCTTGTCATAGGTCGACTGTGAGATCGGCTTGGCGAACAGGTTGGCGTCGAAGCTCGGCACCGAGCCGAGCGCGAGGATCTCGCCGCCGCGCGGGTCCATCGCCACGAACGCGCCCGCCTTGGAGGCGTTGCCGGCGCCGTTGGCGGCCCCGATCGCCGTCTTGAGCGCGTCCTGGGCGGCCTCCTGGAGCCCGAGGTCGAGCGTGAGGCGCAGGTTGGAGCCCTGGATCGGCTCGCGGCGCGAGGTCCGGCGACGGTCGTCACGGCTGCCGAGCGCGTTGATGACCACGCGCGTGTAGCCGTCGGTCCCGCGCAGGTAGTTGTCGTACTCGCGCTCGATGCCGGTCTTGCCGATGCGCGTGCCCTGCTCGACGCGCTTGTAGCGCTTGCGCTTGAGCTCCTCGGGCGAGATCTCGCCGGTGTTGCCGAACAGCTGGGCGGCCAAGTCGTCGTGCGGGTAGTCGCGCAGGAAGACCTTCTCGACATCGACGCCCGGGAACTCGGTGCGGCGCTCACGCAGGTAGTTGAACTCCGAGCGCGGCACGCCGGTCGCGATCGTCACGTTGGAGTAGGGCGCCTCGGCGACGCCCTCGAGCACGCGCCGGTGGATCGTGCGCGGGGAGATCATCAGCACCCGCGCCAGCCGACGGAACGTCCGGCGCAGCTCGGTCGCCCCCGGCGGCAGCGGCGGGACCGGCACCGGCTCGGCCTTGCGCGCGGCGCGCGCCAGGCGCTTGCGGTCGCGGCGCTCCTGGCGGTTCGCGGGGCGCTCGGTGTCGCGCACGCGGCGCTCGAGGTCGCGCAGCGCGCTCGCGGCGGCGAGCCGCTCGCGCTCGGAGCGCGAGAGCGCCGCCCGGTAGGCCTCGGCGGCCTGCAGCTCGGCCTCGGGCAGCTGGGTCGGCACGATCTGCACGACGGCCGCCGCGCGCGTCTTGACCAGCGCCGTCCCGTTGCGATCGACGATGTCGCCGCGCGGGGCCTCGATGCGGATCTTGCGCACACGGTTCTCGCGCGCCTGGCTGACGTAGTCCTCGCCGGTGAGCACCTGCAGGAACCACAGGCGGAAGAAGACGATCGCGAAGAGCACGAACGCCAGCCCGCCGAGCACGGCGACGCGCACCGCGAGCTGCGGCGTGATGGCGGGGCGGCGCTCTTCCAGCGACGGCGGCAAGCGGCTAGGACCTCGAGAGCGGGCTCAGCCCGCCGGTCGTGTACGCGCGCCGCCGCCGCCGGCGCGGGTCGTCGGGCAGGAACGGCGCCAGCACGCGGCGGCAGATCGCGTACACGGGCAGGGCGAGCAGGGCGTTGAGCACGATGGTGATCAGGATGGCGCGCAGCAGCAGCAGCGAGACCGGCGCCTCGACGCCGAGCAGGAACTGCAGCAGCGTGTAGGCGATCGCGAACGCCGCGGTGGCGGCCGCGCCCACCGCCAGCGGCGCGAGGCCGTGCGCCGGGTCGCGCAGCTCGCGCACGCGACCGGCGCCGTAGCCGACGCCGGTCAGCACCAGCGAGGTCACCCCGAGCGTCTGCAGCAGCGCGGTGTCGACGAACAGGCCGAGGCAGAAGCCGAACGTCGCGCCGGTCACCGAGCCTCCGAGCAGACCGACGGAGGCCACCAGCAGTGGCGAGAGGTCGGCGGGCACGCCGAACAGGGTGACCTGGGAGACGGCGGTCAGCTGGAAGATGCCGCCGATGAGGCCGAGCGCGACCAGGCGCAGGACGGCTGCGGAGCTCAGCGTCACGGCGCCTCGGCGACCAGCTGGGCGTTGGGGCGGGTCAGCACCTGCACGAGGTCCAGGCGACGCAGGTCGGCGGCCGGCGCGACGTGGATGACCCGGTCGAGCTCCCCCTCGCCGGTCTCGACCCGCTTGACCGCGCCGATCGGGATCCCGCGCGGGAAGAGCGACTCCAGGCGCGAGGACTTCGTCCCGGCGGTGACGATGAGGTCGCCCTTGCGTACGTTGCCGGCCTGCGGCACGAGGTCGAAGAGCAGGTCGCCCGTCGCGCCCACGGAGGGCTCCACCAGCCCGGGCTCACCCGAGCCCGCCGCGATCGCCGAGACGCCGAAGTCCTGGTCGGTGAGCAGCGTCACGACGGCGTTGCCGTCCGAGACCGAGCGGACCTTGCCCACCAGCCCTTGCCCGTTGACGACGGGGTGGCCGACGTCGACGCCGTCGCTGGAGCCCTTGTTGATCTCCACGGTCGAGTACCAGGTGGACGGCGAGCGGGCGAAGACGTTGGCGGGCACGGGCTCGTTGGCGCTCAGGCCGCCGGTGCCGTTGAGGTTCATCATCCCGCGCAGCTGGGAGTTCTCGCGGCCCTGCAGCTGGAGCTCTGAGACCTGCTGGCGCAGGGCGTCGCGCTGGTCGCGCAGCTCGTCGCGCTCGCTCTTGGCGTCCAGCGTGTCGCCGAACCAGCCGAACAGGTCGCGGAAGGGCTTCAGCGCGCGGTTCGCGCCCTCCTGCAGAGGCGCGAGCACCTCCATCGCGCCGCGCTGCACGCCGTGCAAGCCTCCTCCCGCGGACTCGCCGAAGTAGGCCGTCAGCAGGACGAGCGAGAGCGCGACCAGCGCGGCGAGAACCGCGCGACGTCGTCTGACCGCTCTGTCGTACATACGGATCCGAACTCCAGACTCTTGCTCGGTTTCACTGTCGCGGTCACCGCCGCCGGTTGCGGTTGCCGTTGCCCCGGTTGGAGCGGTGGATCGCCTCGAACTCCTCCAGCGACCGCCCGGAGCCGACCGCCACGCACGTCAGCGGGGACTCGGCCCGGTGGGCCGGCATCTGCGTCTCGTCGCGCAAGCGCTCGTCGAGGCCCTGCAGCAGCGAGCCGCCGCCCGCCAGCATGATGCCGCGGTCCATGATGTCAGAGGCCAGCTCGGGCGGCGTGCGATCCAGCGTCTCCTTGATCGCGTCGATGATCTGCACCATCGGCTCCTCGAGCGCGGCGCGCACCTCCTCGGAGGTCAGCACGACGGTCTTGGGCAGCCCGGAGACGAGGTCGCGGCCGCGGATCTCCGCCTGGACCTCCTCCTCCAGCGGGCAGGCGGAGCCGATCTCGAGCTTGACCTCCTCGGCGGTCTGCTGGCCGATCAGCAGCTTGTACTCGCGCTTGACGTAGTTGATGATCGCCTCGTCGAGCTCGTCGCCGCCCACCCGGATGGACTGCGAGACGACGATCCCGCCGAGCGAGATCACCGCCACCTCGGAGGTGCCGCCGCCGATGTCGACCACCATGTTGCCGGTCGGCTCGCCCACCGGCAGGCCGGCGCCGATCGCGGCGGCCATCGGCTCCTCGATCAGGTAGGCCTGGCGCGCGCCGGCGCTCAGGCACGCCTCCTCGACGGCGCGCTTCTCCACGCCCGTGACGCCGCTGGGGACGCAGACCACCACGCGGGGGTGCGCCCAGCGGTTCTGGTGGACCTTCTGGATGAAGTGGCGCAGCATCTCCTCGGTGACGTCGAAGTCGGCGATCACGCCGTCCTTCAGCGGCCGGATGGCGGAGATCGTCCCCGGCGTGCGGCCCAGCATCCGCTTGGCCTCGATCCCCACCGCGTGGACCTCACCGGTGCGCGAGTCGATCGCCACCACGCTCGGCTCGGAGAGCACGATGCCGCGGCCGCGGACGTAGACGAGCGTGTTCGCCGTGCCGAGGTCGACCGCCATGTCGCGGCCACCGAAGCCGGTGAGGTACGAGAAGAAGCCCATGGGAGAGGGAGGCGGCACCCATCGCAGCTGTGCCGCGCCGGTCGGGCAGTCTACCGAACGTCCTTGGCCTCCCCGGCACGTTCGCGGTCATCCGACTGCCCTGCAAAACCGCGCCCGTGCGGGGTATTCAGCCGGTCTCGAGCAGCTCTGGGCGGAGCTCGAGCAGGCGCGCGAGCGGGAGCCCCACGACGTTGAGGTAGTCGCCCTGCAGGCCCGCCACGAGCGCGGCGCCGGCGCCCTGGACGGCGTAGCCGCCGGCGCGGCCCTGCCACTCGCCGGTGGCGACGTACCAGCGCAGCGTGGCGTCCGGCAGCGCCCGGAAACGCACCTCGGTGGCCTCGAGCGCCTCGGCCACCAAGGCGCCGTCCCGGGCGAGCGCCAGGCCGCCCAGCACCTCGTGCGCGCGCCCGGCCAGGCGCGCGAGCACCGCCAGCGCCTCGGTCGCGTCCGCGGGCTTGCCGATCACCTCGCCGTCGATCGTGACGAGCGTGTCGACGCCCAGCACCAGCTCGCCCGCGGCCGCCTGCGCTGCGCCCGCGAGCGCCTTGCGGCGGGCGTTCTCGGCCGCCGCCGCGCGCGGCGGGCCGCTGCCGAGCTCCGCCACGCCGGTCGGCCGCGCCACGAAGGGGATCCCGACCTGGGTCAGGATCGCCCGCCGCTGCGGCGAGGCCGAGGCGAGGACGAGCGGTTTCAGCCGAGCTCGCCGAAGAACAGCGCGGACTCGCGGGCGGCGGACTCCTCGCCGTCTGACCCGTGGACCATGTTCTGGCCGACGGCGACGGCGAAGTCGCCGCGGATGGAGCCGGGGACGGCCTCCAGCGGGTTGGTCGCGCCGATCACCTGGCGCGCGGCCGGGACGGCCTGCTCGCCCTCGAGCACCATCGCCACCAGCGGTCCGGAGGTGATGAAGTCCACCAGCTCGCCGAAGAACGGCTTGCCGTCGTGCTCGGCGTAGTGCTGCTCGGCGAGCTCGCGCGTGACGGTCATGTGCTTGAGCGCGACGATGTGCAGGCCCTTGCGCTCGAAGCGGGCGACGATCTCGCCGGTGAGACCGCGGGCGAACGCGTCCGGCTTGACCAGGATGAGGGTCCGGGACAACGAGGGGTTCCTTTGTCGAGAGGCGGGGCGGTGACGCTAGCGCTCTGACCGCGGGCCGGAGGCCTCGGTGACGGCGGCCGTCTCGGTCGTCCGGCGCCGGCGCCGCGAGCCCGACGGTGGCTTGACGCCCGTCTCGGCCTCGCAGTAGGGGCACAGCGTCCAGGCGGGGTCGATCGCCTTGCTGCAGGTCGTGCAGCGGTCGCGCAGCTTGCGCAGGCAGTTCGGGCAGCGCAGGTAGTCGCCCTGGACCGGGTGGTCGCAGTGCGGGCAGAGCTGGTGGTCGAGCGAGACCAGGCGCGCCTCGGCGGCCTGCATCTCGAGCTCGCGCAGGCGCACGTCGTCGGCGAACTCCGGTGGGCGGACGATCATGTAGATGATCGTCCCGACGAACGGGAACAGTGCGGCAAGCGTGGCGCAGGCGACGAGGATCGGGTCCTCGATGCGGCGCCGGGCGTCGGCGTAGGTCCAGAAGACCAGCGCTAGCCAGAGCACGACCAGCACGAGGATCAGCACGTTGATCGCCGTGTTGATCGAGTCGTTGTTGATGCCGAAGATGGCGAAGGGCGTCATCACGCGCGGTCTCCAGACGTCAGTGCGCAAGCCGAAGCGTAGCCGCTGCCCCGGACCTCTCCTGGGCGGCGGCTCACAGGAACAGCCGCCCGAACAGGTAGCCGAGGGCGAAGAAGACCAGGATGACCAGCGCGACGACGACCGCGACGAGGGCCACCATCTGCAGCACGCCGGGGCCGTTGTCGCCGGCGTCGCGGCGTTCTGGGCCGCCCGTCACAGCGAGCTCGCCTTCCGCCGGCCCGGCCGGCTGAGCAGGTCGGCGACGAGGTAGATCGAGCCGGTGACCAGGACGGCACCCGCCGGGCCGGCGAGCGCGCGGGCGCGCTCGAGCGCGCGGCGCGCGTCGGGCTCGAGCACGAGTGGCCCGTCGCACCTCGCTCCGCCTACTCCGCCTACGCCGCCGACCTGCTCGGCGAGCGAGGCGAGCGTCGCCGGCGGCAGCGCCCGCGGGTTGGCCGACCGGGTGAAGACGGCGGCCTCGCAGTGCGCCAGCAGCTCGGCGAGCATGCCGGCGGCGTCCTTGTCGTCGAGGATCGAGACCACCGCGACGACCGGGCGCCCCTCGGCCGCGTCGGGCAGCGCTTCCACCAGCGCCGCCATGCCGCTCGGGTTGTGGGCGCCGTCGAGCACGGTCAGCGGGCGCTCGGCCACGCGCTGGAGGCGGCCGGGCACCTGGACGTGGGCTGCGGCCACGGACACCGCGGCCGGGTCGAGCGGGCCGATCAGCGCCGCCGCGGCCGCCCGCGCCGCCGCGAAGTTCGTGCGCTGGTAGCCGGGCAGCGCGGCCACGCCGGCGACGTCCTCGCCCGCGGCGCCGGCGGCCCGCACGAGCCGCGCGCCCTGGCGCGTCGCCGTGGCCTCAGCCTCGGCCTGAGCTTCAGGGTGCAGGTCTCCGATCACCAGCGTCGCGCCGGGGGCCACGACGGCGAGCTTCTCGCGCGCGATGTCGGTGATCGTCGGGCCGAGCCAGCGCGTGTGCTCGAGCCCCACGTTGGTGAGCACCACCACCGGCGCGTCGAGCACGTTGGTGGCGTCGTGGCGACCGCCGAGCCCGGCCTCCACGACGCCGGCCTCGACGCCCTGGCGCGCCAGCTCGCCGAAGGCGGCGGCTGTCATCAGCTCGAACTGGGTGACGCGGTCGCCGTCGGAGAGCGTGCGCTCGACCAGCGCCGCCGCGGCCGCCGCGCGCTCGATCGCCGCCCCGAAGGCCGCCGGGTCGAGATCCTCGTCGCCGATCCGGATGCGCTCGGCGAAGCGCTCGAGGTGGGGCGAGAGGAAGGCGCCGGTGCGCACGCCGTGGGCCTCCAGCAGCGCGGCGGTCATGCGCGCCGTGGAGCTCTTGCCGTTGGACCCGACGACGTGCACGGCCCGGAAGGCCCGCTGCGGGCTGCCCATCGCGGTCAACGTCCGGCGCATCCGCTCGAGCCCGAAGTGCATGCCGAAGAGCTCGAGCGAGAGCAGGTGCTCCTCCGCCCGCGCGGCGCTCCAGGCACTCATGGGTGGACCTTCCAGGCGGGCACGCGAGCTCCTGCCGGCGCGGCGCTCAGCCGAGCCCTTCGAGCTCGTCCCGCAACGTGACGAGCTTGTCCCGCTCGGCCTGGACCACCTCCGCCGGCGCGCGCGCGACGAAGCGCTCGTTGGCCAGCTTGCCCTCGGCGCGCTCGAGCTCGGCGCGCAGGGTCGCGCGGCGCTTCTCGGTCCGCCGGCGCCCCGCCTCGAGGTCGACGCCCTCGTGGGCGAACAGCGCGACCGTCCCGCCGCCGACCGGGACCGTCGCCACCGGCTCGGCGGCGCCGTCGGCGACCCACTCCACGCGCGCGAGCCGCGCGACGTGCTCCGCCGTGCGCTCGTAGCCGCTCGCGTCCAGGCGCGCCGGCACCGTCACGCCCGGCCGCGCCCCGACCCGGTCACGCCAGCCCCGCAGCGCCTGGACCGCCGCGATCGCGCGGCCGATCTCCTCCTCGGCCGCCGGGTCGAGCAGGCGCTCGTCTCGCCGCGGCCAGGCGGCCTCCATCAGCAGCCCGTCGGCGCCGGGCACGAAGCCCCAGATCTCCTCGGTGACGAACGGGATCACCGGGTGGGCGAGCGCGAGCGTCTCGGCGAGCACGTGCAGCGCCACGGCGCACGCCTCGCCCGGGTCGTCGTCGTAGAGGCGCGGCTTGACCAGCTCCAGGTACCAGTCGCACAGCTCGCCGTAGACGAAGTCGTAGAGCCCGAGCGCGACGCGGTGGAACTCGAAGGCCGCCAGCCCGCGCTCGGTCTCGGCCTTGGCCCGCTGCAGGCGCGAGAGGATCCAGGCGTCCTCGACCGTGGTGGGCGCCGGCTCGGCCTGCGCGGCCTCGACGCCGTCGGGCACCCGCAGCAGCACGAGCCGCGAGGCGTTGAAGAGCTTGTTGGCGAGCGCCTGGCCCTGGGTGATCTTCTCGTCGGAGAAGCGCACGTCCTGGCTGGAGGACATGGCGAGCAGGCCGAAGCGGGTGGCGTCGGCCCCCTGGGCGTCGATCAGCTCGATCGGGTCGACCCCGGTGCCCAGCGACTTGGACATCCGGCGCCCGTCGCGCGCGAGGATCGTGGAGTGGATGTTGACGTCGGCGAAGGGGATCTCGCCGGTGAACTCGAGCCCCATCATGATCATCCGCGCCACCCACAGGAAGAGGATGTCGCGCGCGGTCGAGACCACGTCGGTCGGGTAGAAGGCGCGCAGCTCCGGGGTGTCCTGCGGCCACCCGAGCGTCGCGAACGGCCACAGGGCGGAGGAGAACCACGTGTCCAGCACGTCGGGGTCGCGCACCCAGCCGTCGCTCGCGGGCGGCTCGACGCCGACGTAGGTCTCCTCGCCGCGGTAGTAGACGGGGATCTGGTGACCCCACCACAGCTGGCGGGAGATGCACCAGGGCCGGATGCCCTCCATCCACTCGAGGTAGCGGCGGCGCTGGTTGTCCGGGTGGATGCGGATCCGGCCCTCGCGCACGGCGGCGATCGCCGGCGCGGCGAGCTCGTCCATCCGCATGAACCACTGCAGCGAGATCAGCGGCTCGACGCGCTCGCCGGAGCGGTCGGAGAAGGGGACGTTGTGGGTGTAGGCCTCCGTCGCGGCCACCCGGCCCTCCTCGCGCAGCTGCGCGACCACCGCCTCGCGCGCCTCGAGCGTCGTGAGCCCCTCGAAGCGCTCCCCGGCCGCCGCGGTCATGCGCCCGTCCTCGCCGACGACGACGATCTCCTCCAGGTGATGCTTGCGCCCGATCTCGAAGTCGTTGGGATCGTGGCCGGGGGTGATCTTCAGCGCGCCCGTGCCGAACTCGGGCTTGACGTAGGGGTCGGCGATGATCCGCAGGCGGCGGCCGACGATCGGCAGGATCGCGGCCTCGCCGACGAGCCGGGTGTAGCGCTCGTCGTCGGGGTGCACGGCGATCGCGGTGTCGGCCAGCATCGTCTCGGGGCGGACGGTGGCCACGGTGATCGAGCCGTTGCCCGACTCCAGCGGGTAGTCGATCGAGTAGAGGGTGTCGGTCTCCTCACGCTCGACGACCTCGAGGTCGGAGATGGCCGAGCGCGAGCCCGGGTCCCAGTTGACCATGAAGTTGTCGCGGTAGATGTAGCCCTTGCGGTAGAGATCGACGAAGACGCCGAGCACCGCCTCGGCGTAGCGCTCGTCGAGCGTGAAGCGCTCCTGCTCGTAGTCCAGCGAGGCGCCCAGGCGCTTGAACTGCGAGACGATCTCGGGCCCGTAGGTGCGCGTCCACGCCCACGTGCGCTCGACGAACGCGGCCCGGCCGATCGCCTCGCGGCCCGATCCCTCGCGCGTGAGCTGGCGCTCGACCTGGGTCTGGGTGGCGATGCCGGCGTGGTCGGTGCCAAGGATCCACTTCGTGGGCTGCCCGAGCATCCGGTGGTAGCGGATCAGGGCGTCCTGGATGGTGCCGTTGAGGGCGTGGCCCATGTGCAGCACGCCGGTGACGTTGGGCGGCGGCACCGCGATCGAGAACGTCTCGTCGGGACGGCCCGCCGGCTCGGGATGGAAGGCGCCGGAGGCCTCCCAGCGCTCGAAGACGCGCGGCTCGGCCTCGGCCGGGTCATAGCGGGTGCGCTGGGCGAGCTCGGTCATGCAACGGCGGAGTCTAGGAGGGCGTGCGCGATACTTCCCGCACCGTGAGCGTCGCGTTCACCCTCGCCCCGCTGCTGATCTTCCTGGTGCTGTGCGCCGTCGCCCTGTGGGTCGTCGCGCGCAGCACCCGCCGCTAGGCGCTCAGGCCGAGCGCGCCTCCTGGTCACCGTCGGTGCGCTCCTCGTCGGGCGCGACCGTGACCAGCGTGGGCTTCACGCCCCGCTCGATCGTCTCCTTGGTCACGACGCACTTCTTGACGTCGCGCCGCGAGGGCAGCTCGAACTGGACCTCGAGCAGCACCTCCTCGATGATCGAGCGCAGCCCGCGGGCGCCCGTCTCGCGCTCCAGCGCCTTGTCGGCGACGGCCCTCAGGGCGTCCTCGGAGAAGACCAGCTCGATCCCGTCGAAGCCGAAGAAGCGCTGGAACTGCTTGACGATCGCGTTGCGCGGCTCGGTCAGGATCGTGATCAGGTCGTCGCGCGAGAGCTGGTGGACGGCCGAGGTGACCGGCAGGCGCCCGATGAACTCCGGGATCAGCCCGTACTGCATGAGGTCCTCGGGCAGGCACTGCTCGAAGACCTCGCCGGTGTCCTTGTTGTGCTTGGAGGAGATCGCCGCCCCGAAACCGACGCCCTTGTGGCCGATCCGGCGCTCGATGACCTTGTCGAGGTTCGCGAACGCGCCGCCGCAGACGAACAGGATGTTCGTCGTGTCGATCGAGAGGAACTCCTGGTGGGGGTGCTTGCGCCCGCCCTGCGGCGGCACCGAGGCCGTCGAGCCCTCGAGGATCTTCAGCAGCGCCTGCTGGACACCCTCGCCGCTGACGTCGCGCGTGATCGACGGGTTGTCGGCCTTGCGGGCGATCTTGTCGACCTCGTCGATGTAGATGATCCCGGTCTCGGCCTTCTTGACGTCGTAGTCGGCGGCCTGGATGAGCTTGAGCAGGATGTTCTCGACGTCCTCGCCGACGTAGCCGGCCTCCGTCAGCGCCGTGGCGTCGGCGATGGCGAACGGGACGTTGAGGATCCGCGCGAGCGTCTGGGCCAGCAGCGTCTTGCCGCAGCCGGTCGGGCCGAGCAGCAGGATGTTGGACTTCTGCAGCTCGATGTCGGCCTCGTCGGACTGCATCATCTGCACGCGCTTGTAGTGGTTGTAGACCGCCACCGCGAGCGTGCGCTTGGCCTGCTCCTGGCCGACGACGTACTCGTTGAGCACGTCGTAGATCTCGCGCGGCTTGGGGAGGTTGTCGATGTCGAAGCTCGGCGGGGCCGTCAGCTCCTCGTCGATGATCTCGTTGCAGAGATCGATGCACTCGTCGCAGATGTAGACGCCGGGGCCGGCGATCAGCTTCTTGACCTGCCGCTGGGACTTCCCGCAGAAGGAGCAGAGGAGCTGCTCGTTGGAATCGGTCGGGCGTGCCATGTCTCTCCCCCCAGGCCCGCGTCGCCTCGAGCTAGTGCTCGTGGATGACGCGGTCGATGATGCCGTACTCCTTGGCCTCGTCGGAGCTCATGAAGTAGTCGCGCTCGGTGTCGCTGCGGACCTTCTCGATGTCCTGCCCGGTATGCCCGGCGATGATCTCGTCCAGCCGCCGGCGCAGCTCGATGACCTCGCGGGCGTGGATCTCGATGTCGGTCGCCTGGCCCTGAAAGCCCGAGGAGACCTGATGGATGAGGATCTTCGCGTTGGGCAGCGCCATGCGCTTGCCCTTGGCGCCGCCGGCCAGCAGCAGCGCCCCCATCGACATCGCGATCCCGACGCAGATCGTCTGCACGTCGGGCTTGATGAACTGCATCGTGTCGTAGATCGCCAGGCCCGCGTAGACCGAGCCGCCGGGCGAGTTGATGTAGACCGAGATGTCCTTGTCGGGATCGTCTGACTCCAGGTGCAGGAGCTGGGCGACGATGAGGTTCGCGATCTGGTCGTCGACCGGCGTCCCGAGGAAGACGATGCGCTCATTGAGCAGTCTTGAGTAGATGTCGAACGCGCGCTCTCCGCGCGAGGTCTGTTCGACAACCATGGGGACGAGTGGGCTCACGGTCCTCGCTTCGTTTCGCTTGTGGCGCTCGAATCCTGCTCAGCGAGCGAACGGCCCGTGGCCGCCTGACTGCGTCGCGAGTCTAGCAATGCCCCAGCCTCTGCCCTCGACCCTCGGACAGGCTTTCGAGACCCCGCAGAGGCTCAGGAGCCGGGGGTCCAGAGCTGGCCGCCGGCGGCCTCGCCCTGGGGCTCTGAGCCCGGGGTCCAGAGCTTGTCGCGCGCCTGGGCCTGCTCGACCGAGATCGGCGTCGCGGACTCGGCGACGACGTCGAGCGCCTTGCTCTGGGCGAGGTCGGCCTTGAGCTGGTCCAGCCGCCCGGAGGACTCCAGGCGGGCGAGCAGCTTCTCGGGCGACGTGCGCTCCTGCGGGGCGGCGCCCTGCATCGCCTCCAGCAGCTCCTCGCGGCTGGGCTCGATGCCCTCGGCCTCGACGATCGCCGCCAGCACCGCCTCGCGCCTGAGCGCCTGCTCGGCGTCGGGCTTGCCCTCGGAGACGATCTCCTCCTCCGAGCGCCCGGCGATCTGGAGGTAGGCCTCCTTGGAGATCCCCTGGTGCGACAGCGAATGGGTCATCTGCTCGAAGAGCTCGTGCGCGCGGGCGTCGACGAGGGCGTCGGGCACCTCGACGGTGGCGCCGGCGACGGCGGCGTCCAGCGCGACCTGGCGGAACTCGGACTCGATCTGGCCCTTCTGGCCCTCCAGCAGACGCTCGGAGATGTCGGCGCGCAGCTCGTCGAGCGTGTCGAAGCCGGCCTCCAGGGCCAGCTCGTCGTCGAGCGGCGGCAGCTGCTTCTCCTTGACCTCCTTGACGGTCACGTCGAACTCCGCCTGGCGCCCGGCGAGGTCCTCGGCGCCGTAGTCGTCCGGGAAGTCGATCGTCACCGCGCGCTGCTCCTCGCTGCGGGCGCCCTCGAGCTGGTCCTCGAAGCCGGGGACGAGCCGGCCGGAGCCCAGCTCGACCATCTGGTCGCGGCCCTCGCCGCCGGGGAAGGGCTCGCCGTCGAGCGCGCCCTGAAAGTCCATGACCACGAAGTCGCCGCGGCCGGCGGGGCGCTCGACCGTCTCGAGCTTGGCCGAGCGCTCGCGGATCCGCTCGATCTCGGCGTCGATCTCCTCGTCGGTCACCTGCGCCTCGCGGCGGCCGACCTCGAGGCCCTTGTACTCGCCGAGCGTGGCCGTCGGGCGGACGCCGATCTCGATCGAGAAGCGCAGCGGCTCGCCCTCGCCGGGCAGGTCGCCCAGGTCCACGTCGGGCTCGCCGACCGGGACGATGTGGGCGTCGTCGATCGCGGCCGTGTACCAGGCGCCGAGCGAGCCGCGCACGGCCTCGTCGAGCACCGCCTCGCGCCCGACCCGCTTGATGATCACGGGCGGCGGGACCTTGCCCTTGCGAAAGCCGGGGACGCGCAGGTCGCGCCCGAGCGCCTTGGCCGTCTGCGCGATCCGGCGGGCGACCTCCTCGGGGGCGACCTCGGCCTGCACGCGCACGCGCGACTCGGGCAGCTCGGTGACGGTGGTGTTGACCGCGGCGGCCATCGGGGCAGCAACGATAGCGTCGCGTTGTGGGTCATCTCGTGGCGTTGCACTCGAAAGAACGTTCGCCGGCGCCGTCAGGCAAGGACGCAGACCCGCAGGAATCCTGGTTGGATTTCAAGGGTCGAGGACGCCGCCTGGCGGTGATCGGCGAGCGTCGATCTCGGGGGCAACGTCACGGGATGGCCCACGAATGAAACGCTCCGTGCCCGAGCGCGTTGCCGCCTGGCTTCTCACCGGGCCGATCGGCCACCTCGTCGCAGGGGCGATCGACTGGGTGGCCGTGCTCGCACCGCATGCACGCGAGCGCCTGGGGCGGAGCGTTCGGCGGCGGGCGCGCTGAACATCTCAGGGCCCGTTGCCGTGGCGGGCGGGTCCTGTCAGGCAATGGAACCCGCCGCAGCGCCCCTTGCCTGCCACCCGAGATTGCCGGCGCTCGCGCACACCACGCGCGATGCCCCGCTCCGCTCGGCGACCGCGACTGCCGTCTCCGTGCCGCGTCCCTTGAAGCTGCGGACCGGGTTGAACGTCTCGACCTTCAGCGTCACCGAGCACCCGAGCAGCCGGCCGAGCGGCGCGCACGGCAGCGCGAGCGTGTCCAGGAACACCGGATCGATCGCGTGCACGGCACCCTGCACCTGATCGAGCCGAAGCCGAACGCGGTCGAGGCCATCACCCACGGGAACGCAGCATGCCAGGCCCCCGCCGCCGCAGCATCAGCTGGTCAGACCTGACGATCGTGCCGGCGGCGGGCGGTCACCGAAGTCGGTCAAGAGTGGTCATGACGACAGGGCGCCGGCGCTCCACGCTTGGCGCATGCGATCCACGGGCCGGCGATGAGCGGCATCCTCCTCGTCCACGGCGCGTGGCACGGACCATGGTGCTGGGACGAGTTCGCCGAGCATCTGGCGCGTCGCGGTCACGAGGTCCGTGCCGTTGGGCTCCGCGGTCATGATCGTGCTCAGGGCCGAATCCGGCACCGCCTCCGCCACTACGTCGAGGACGTGGTACTGGCAGCCGCGGCCTTCTCCGCACCCCCGCTGCTCGTCGGGCATTCGCTGGGTGGGCTGGTCGTCCAGAAGTACCTGGAGCGCAACCCGGCGCCTGGGGCCGTGCTGATGGCCTCGATCCCGGCGGGCGGCACGCTCGCGGCCGTCGCCCGGCTGACCGCTCGCCACCCCCGCGAAATGCGTGACACCAACCTCCGCCGGAGCCTTCGGCCATTCATCGCCACGCCGGCGTTGGTGCGCGAGCTGTTCTTCAACCCCGGCACGCCGGACGACATCGTCGACAGCTGCTGGGCGCGCCTGCAGGACGAGTCCTACCTGGCCTTCCTCGAGACGATGTTCAGGTTGCCGCGCCCGCGCCGCGTCCGGGTGCCGGTGCTCGTCCTGGGCGCCGAGCTGGACGGCTTCTTCACGGACGGAGAGATACGCAGGACCGCGCGCGCCTACCGGGCCGAGGCCGAGATCTTCCCCGGCATCGGCCACGACATGATGCTCGACGACGGCTGGCGCGACGTCGCGGATCGCGTCGCCCGCTGGGCCTACGGTCAGGAGGCGGGGGCGGCCGGCTCCTCTCGGCGCGCCGCCTCGTCCACGCGCCGGTCGCCGGTGATCAGGCGCGCGCCGCGCCCGCGGGTGAAGAAGCTCACGACCCAGCGGATGAAGACGAGGATGCGGTTCTGGAGGCCGACGAGGTAGAAGAGGTGGACGAAGAGCCAGGTCAGCCAGGCGATCGTGCCGCTGAGCTGGAGCCCGCGCAGGTCGGCGACGGCGCTGAGGCGCCCGATGGTCGCGACGTTGCCCTTGTCGACGAAGTGGAACGGGCCGGGCCCGCGCCCCTCGAGCCGGCCGGCGATCGCCCTGGCGGCGTAGCGGCCCTCCTGCATCGCCGTCGGCGCGACGCCCGGCAGCACGCGCGTCGCCCCGTCGGCTCCGCGGATCCGGACCATGTCGCCGAGGACGATGACCTCGGGATGGCCGGGCAGCGTGAGGTCGGCGCCGACGGTCACGCGTCCGGCGCGGTCGACCTCGGCGCCGGTGGCCTCGCCGAGCTGCTCGGCCAGGTCGGAGGCGTGGACGCCGGCGGCCCAGACGACCGTGCGGGCGGCGATCTCCTCCGTCGCGCCGTCCTGGCCCTGCAGCGTGACGCCGTCGAGCCCCGCGCCGACGACCATGCGGGCGGTCACGGGCGTGACCCCGAGCTTCTCCAGCTGCCGCGCGGCGCGCGCGGAAGAGCGCTCGGGGAAGGTGCCCAAGAAGCGGTCGGCCACCTCCACGAGCAGGATCCGCGCGGCGGCGGGATCGAAGCGGTCGAAGTCCTTGCGCAGGGTCTCGCGCGCGATCTCGGCGATCTGGCCGGCCATCTCGACCCCGGTCGGCCCGCCGCCGACGACGACGAAGGTCAGCCACGCGCGCAGGAGATCCGGGTCGGTCTCCAGCTCGGCCGCCTCGAAGGCGACGAGGATCCGCTTGCGGATCTCCAGCGCGTCCTCGAGCGTCTTGAGGCCCGGCGCGTAGGGCTCCCACTCCTCGTGGCCGAAGTAGGCGTGCCGCGCCCCGGCGGCGACGACCAGCGTGTCGTAGCCGACGGTGGTGTCGACCTCGCCGCTCGCGCCGCCCGGCCCCTCGAGCTCGACGAGGCGGCGCTCGAGGTCGAAGCCGGTGACCTGGCCGAGCAGGACCTTGGCGTTGCGCTGGCGCTTGAGCAGGCCCCTGAGCGGGGTCGCGATCTCGCCGGCCGACAAGCCGCCGGTGGCGACCTGGTAGAGCAGCGGCTGGAAGAGGTGGAAGTTGCGGCGGTCGATCAAGGTGATCTCTACGGGCGCCTTGCGCAGCGCGCGGACGGCCTGCAGGCCACCGAAGCCGCCACCGACCACGACGACGCGGTGCAGGCCGCTGCCGCCTGGGCTGAGCGTCTGGGAGGTCTCGGAGGTCATGCCGTGAATGGTCGCCGCCCGGACCCCCCGCCGACAAGGGGGCTGGTCACACTTCGCCCGCCCGTTCCGTCACCGTCTCGTGGGAGTCCGATGACCGACCTCAGCGCCACCTTCGAGGCCGAGCGCCCGCGCCTGGAGCGCGTCGCCTACGGCGTCCTGGGCTCGCTGGCCGAGGCAGAGGACGTCGTGCAGGACGCGTGGCTGCGCCTGCGGCGCACGCGCGAGTCCGGCACGACGATCGAGGACCCGGCCGCCTGGCTGACGACGGTCGTCAGCCGGCTCGCGCTGGACACGCTGCGCTCGGCGCGCGTGCGGCGAGAAACCTACGTCGGCCCGTGGCTGCCCGAGCCGATCGTCCGGGAGCCCGGCCCCACGCCGGAGGAGCGGGTGACGCTGGACGAGACGGTCAGCATGGCGCTGATGGTCGTGCTCGAGCGCCTCAGCCCGGCCGAACGGGTGGCGTTCGTGCTGCACGACGTCTTCGGGCTGCCCTTCGGCGAGGTCGCCGAGGCCGTCGGGCGCAGCCCCGAGGCCGTCCGGCAGCTCGCCTCGCGCGCGCGCCGGCGCGTCCGGGACGGGCGCCCGCGGGTGCCGCCCACCCGCGCCGAGCAGGCGGCCGTCGTCGCCGCCTTTGCAGCGGCGTGCGGGGAGGGCGACCTCGAGACCCTGCTCAGGCTGCTGGACCCCGACGTCGTCTGGCGCTCGGACGGCGGCGGCGCGGTCCGCGCCGCCCGGCGCCCGCAGCACGGCGCCCCGAAGGTCGGGCGCGCGATGGTGGCGCTCGCGCGCCGCCAGCCGCGCGGCGGCTACGTGGCCGACGTCAACGGGGCGCCCGGACTCGTGGTGCGCGCGGGGGACGGCCGGCTGACGGTGATGGCGTTCACGGTGGACGGCGGCCGCATCACCGCCATCGACACCATCCGCAACCCGGCCAAGCTGGGCCGGGTCCCGCCGCCGGCGTAAGAGGGAGGGATGTCAGGCGACGGCCTGCGGCGGCGCCTGCAGGCCGCGGGCGGCGCCCTCGGCGAGCAGGCGCTCGAGCGTCGCCGCGCCCGCGGCGCCGGTGGGCGCCGTGACCGACAAGGCCGCGTAGAGCACGGCCCAGCGCAGGGCTTCCTCGGGCTCGGCGCCGCGCAGGTCGGCCCACGCCAGCGCGGCGGCGAACAGGTCGATCGTGCCCGTGGTGTCGACCACGCGCCCGGTGTCGAAGCCCTCGACCTTCACCTGCCGGCTGCCCACGGCGGCCAGCGCCCCGTCGCTGCCCATGCCGACGACCGCGGTCTCCGCGACGCCGGTCAGCCGCTCGACGGCCTCCTCCGGCGTGTCGGCGCCCGTGAGGACGAGCGCCTCGCGGCAGTCGACGATCAGCGCGCGGGCGCCGGCGAGGCCGGGCGGCAGGCGGCTCGCGTACGCGCGAGCGTCGTCGTCGCCGCAGGTCAGGTAGGCGAGTGCGCCGTCGGGGATCACGGTCCGCTGCTCGAGGCTCGCCGCCACCGCGCGCGGGGCGAGCGCGATCAGGTCGGCGGCGCGCGCGCGGACCCCGGGGTCGACCGTGACCATCGCGCGCTCGCCGCCGGTGGGCAGCACGACCGTGGTGGGCGTGCGCGACCCCAGCGGCGGCCCGACCGCCACCTCGTCCTCGGCGAGCGCCGTGCGGACGAAGTTGCCGGCCAGGTCGTCGCCGAGCGGCGCGACCAGCTGGGTGTCCAGCCCGAGCCGCTGGGCGCCGATGGCGGTGATCGCGCCGCCGCCCGGCGAGCGCAGCAGGTCGCCCGCGAAGCGCTCCTCGCCGGCGGCGGGCAGCGCCTCGAGGCCGACGAAGGTCATGTCGAGGTAGGCGGGGGTGGCGACGGCGAGCTCGATCGGCATGGGCGACGTGCCAGCCTAACGGCCGCCGGGGCGGTGGCGCGACGGCTCAGTCGACCTCGCGGAAGCGGAAGGTCAGGTAGGAGTTGGCGGGGATGCCCTGGACGGCGTTGAGGGTGAAGACATACTCCGACCCGCCCTCGCGCAGGACGTGCCGGCTCAGCCCGTAGGAGCCGATCAGCGAGCGGCGGTTCGGCTTCTCGGAGACGAGTCGCAGATCGGTGTCGGTCAGCTCGATCGTCACCCGCTTGTTGCTGGCGCCACCGGTGAGGCTCACCCGCGCCGTGCACCCCTCGCTCTCCCCGCGGCACCGCACGGTGGACGAGCCACCCTGGGCCTGCACCGCGGGCACGGCGGCGAGCCCCAGCCCGGCGACGCCGGCGGCCACGGCCGCGGCCACCCGGCGCGAGACGACATCGAGCACGGCGAACCTCCCCCTTCGCTTGCGACGAGGGCGCGACTCTATTGCTGCAGCGCACCCGCGGCAACGCCCGGGCCCTGGTTCACCGGACGACGACCAGCGACTTCGTGAAGCCTCCGAGACGCTCCCGCGTCAGCTCACCGTCCGGGAACAACCGGGTCAGGTCGCGTGCGGACATCAGATCGATGCGGTCGACCAGCTCCCGCGCCGCGGCGGGATCGAGCTTGCGGGCGTACGACAACGGCCAGCGACGGACCAGCGCCGCGCGGACGCCGCCGGGCAGGGCGAACAGCCCTGGGAAGAGGAAGTACGGATCGACCGGGAAGTATCGGTTCGCCGTCTGGATCCAGTAGTGCGGCGCCGCGGAGCGCACGAACTCGGCCATCGCGGCACGCCTCGACGCGTCGCCGACCTGGTCGATGACCGAGTTCGACAACACCAGGTCGTAGGTCTCGGCCCGCACGGCGGCCGGCGGGTCGCAGGCGTCGCCCCGGAGGCTCCGCACGCCGTCGGGCACCTCCTCGCGCTCGAGGTTGATCAGCGTGAGCTCACCGGGCATCAGGCGTGCGTGGCGCCAGTAGTCCAGGCGCCCGCCGAGGTCGAGCACCCGCATCTGGGTCAGGCGCGGAAACCGTTCGAGCAGCCGCTCCCGTCGCCGGGTCCGGGTGCGATCGGCGAGCGAGCCGGGATGGCTCGGGTCGGTGAGGCGCCTGCGCAGCCCCTCGGCGATGAGGGTCGGACCCCCCATCTTCAGCGGCCGGCGTCCGATGCTCCCAGCATCCGCGGCAGCCTAGACGGGCGAGCGCCGCCGTCCGGCCGGAATTCGGACGGGCCGCCCGCGCCACACGCGGGCAGAGGGGTCAGCGACGGCTCAGGGGTGGATCCGGTTCGAGCGGCGGGTGCGGGTGATCGCGGGGGTGGACCCGGGGTCGGCGTGGATCCAGCGCGAGCGGCGGCTGAAGATCGGGCCCTGGAGGTCGCGGTCGGTCGGGCGCACCAGCACCCAGCACACGAGCGCGCCGGCGATGGCGATTCCGGCCGAGACGTAGAAGGCGAGAGCGCAGCCGCTGACGAGCCCGAACCCCTGCAGGACGAGGCCGGGGATCAGGGCCCAGGGCGGACGCCGCGCCGGCGGCATCGGCGCGAGCCGACCCCGACACGACCGGACCTGCCGGGCGTGTTCGCGCGCCCCGGGCGACGGTCTGCGGCTCCGCGCGCGGGCTGGGAGGGGTGAGCGACGGGACTCGAACCCGCGGCCGCCGGGACCACAACCCGGAGCTCTACCAACTGAGCTACGCCCACCAGGCCGGAGCTGAATCTAGCAGCGGGCCGGGGCGCTCCGGCCCGCCGCCGGAGCGCCCCGCCGCGCCTTACATGCGGGCCATCAGCTTCTGCACGACCTCCGCCATCTCGTCCGGGTGCAGGCCCGGTGAGGAGACCGCCGGTGACTCGGGCGGGTCCGCCGGGCCGCCGGCGCTCTCGGGCAGGCCGTCGATGACCTCCAGCGGCGTCCCGTCGACCGGGTGCTCGCCGGTCCAGATGGCCCGGATCCCGTCGAAGTCCTTCTCCGAGAAGCGGTAGAGCTTCGCGTGCATGCCCGTGTCGGTGAACTTGCGCGCCTCGGCGAAGTCGGCGTCCGGGATCGCCGGGATCGGCAGCATCTTCTTGACGTCGACGCCGGTGAGCTCCTCCAGCGCCTTCGCGTAGGCGAGCGCGTGCACGCCGCCACGCACGAACAGGTAACCGAGCATCTGCCGCGCGATCGGGTGGTCGGTGGTCTCGTAGACGCGGATCTTGGCCATCCGCGCGCCGTTCTCGAGGAAGAAGTTGTGCAACAGGTCGAGCACGAGGTCGCCCGAGTTGAACACGTACTCGCCGTTCCAGCCCTGGCCGAGCGCATTGACGGGCAGCGCCCCGAGCCCGCTGTTGATGTAGTGGTGGCGCAGGCCGGGCTGGTCCTTGAGGCCCTTCAGCGGCGCCTCGCGGACGTCGTCGCCCTGCTCGGAGCCGGTCAGCAGGCCGTTGATGGTGGCCGAGACCAGCTCGATGTGGCCGTACTCCTCCGTGGCGATGTTGGCGATCAGGTCGTAGAACGGCTTGACCTTCTGCCGGCCGCGGAAGTTGAACGACTGGTAGGTGTAGTTCATCAGCGTCGACATCTCGCCGAAGCGCCCGCCGAGCAGCTCCTGGACGTGCGCGGCGGCGGCGGGGTCGGGCTCGGACGGAGCGGGCAGCTCAACCTGCAGGCGATCGACTCGAAGGATCATGCGGCGCCTCCCCGGGCGGCGTTGACGGACCCCTCAGCCCTACCCGGCCGGCGAGCCTGATGCGCAGTGCGGCGGCTACGCTGGCGCGATGGCCGCCCTCGACGCCCGTGCCGACCACGTCGGAAGCCTGCTGCGGCCGCCGGAGCTGCTGCGCGCGCGCGAGGAGCTGGCCGCGGGGCGGCTCTCGGCGCCGGCGTTCAAGGCGGCCGAGGACGCGGCGGTCCGCGACGTCGTCGCCCTGCAGGAGGCCGCGGGCTGCCCCGTGGTGACCGACGGCGAGCTGCGCCGCGACTCCTTCCAGTCGGAGTTCACCGCGGCGACCAGCGGCGTGGAGGGGGTCTCGCTCGACGCCTGGCTGTGGGGCGACTGGCATTCGGAGGAGCTGGGGGACAAGTCGGTGGCGCGCCCGGCGGAGATGGCCGTGACGGCGCCACTGCACCGCCACCGCAGCCTCGCCGCCGAGGAGTTCGCCTTCCTGCGGGCCATCACCGACCGCGTCGCGAAGGTCACGCTGCCCTCCCCCACCCTGTTCGGCAACCTGTGGTCGCCCGAGCGTTCGCGCGACGCCTATCCGCGCTTCGACGACTTCATGGCCGACGTGGTCGAGCTGCTGGTCGACGAGGTGCGCGAGCTCGCCCGGCTGGGCTGCCGCTACGTCCAGCTCGACGCACCCCACTACCCGCTGCTGATCGACCCGACGTGGCGCGCCTTCTACGAGGCGCGCGGCTGGACGGCCGAGCGCTGGCTGTCCTACGGCATCGAGCTCGACAACGCCGTCATCGACGCGGCGCCGGAGGTCACCTTCGGCTTCCACCTCTGCAAGGGCAACCAGGACAGCCGCTGGCTGGTGGCCGGCGGCTACGAGCGCATCGCGGGGCCGGTGTTCGGATCGATCCACGCCCACCGGCTGCTGCTCGAGTACGACGACGAGCGCTCGGGCTCCTTCGAGCCGCTGGACCTCGTGCCCGACGACAAGCTCGTCGTGCTCGGCCTGGTGACGACCAAGTCGCCCCGCCGCGAGACCGAGGACGAGCTCGAGGCGCGCATCCGCGACGCCGCCCGCCACGTCGGCCTCGAGCGCCTCGCGCTCGGCACCCAGTGCGGCTTCTCGACCTCCGTCGTGGGCAACGCCCTGACCGTCGAGGACGAGCGGCGCAAGCTCGAGGTGATCGCCCGCACCGCCCGGCGCGTGTGGGGTTGAGCCGCCTCGGCCCGGCGTCGGGGTCAGCCGAGCGCCAGCGGCACGATCTCGCCGCGCCCGACGTCGACGAGCCCGCGGTCTGAGATCTTCAGCTCCGGGATCACCGAGAGCGCCAGGAAGCTGAGGGTCATGAACGGCGAGGGCGAGGCGACCCCGAGCCCGCCGAGCAGCTCGTGCAGCGCCTCGAGCTCTGAGACGACGGTCTCGAAGGGCGCCTCGGAGAGCAGGCCGGCGACCGGCAGCGCGAGCTCGCCGCGGACCTCGCCCCCGCTCGCGACGGCCAGCCCGCCGCCCAGCTCGCCGAGCCGCGCGACGCAGGCGGCGATGTCCTCGTCGCCGACGCCGACTGCGACCAGGTTGTGGGCGTCGTGGGCGACCGTGGAGGCGAAGGCGCCCTCGCGCAGGCCGAAGCCGGTGACGAGGCCCACGCCGACGCGGCCGGTGCCGTGGTGGCGCTCGACCACGGCGATCTTGGCCAGGTCGCGGGACGGGTCGGCCACGATCCGCCCGTCGCGGGCGGCGGGGCGCACCGCGCCCGCGCCGGTGAGCAGCTGGCCCGGCACGATCTCGATCACGCGGACGTCGCCGTCCGGCCCGCCCGGGAGCGCGAGGTCGTCGATCCGCAGCGGCGCGGCCCGCATCGTCCCGCGCGCCCAGCCGGGGACCGCGGTGGGCGCCGAGCCGAGCGCGACGCCGTCGCGGGCCACGACGCGCCCGCCGGCCAGGACGACCTCCGCGCGGAAGCCGGCGAGGTCCTCGAGCAGCACCAGGTCGGCGCGGTAGCCGGGCGCGATCGCCCCCAGGTCGCTGAGGCCGTGGCAGCGCGCCGGGTGCAGGGTGGCCATCACCAGCGCGTCCTCCGGCGCGATCCCCTCGGCCACCGCGCGCCGGCACATCCCGTCGAGGTGGCCCTCGGCGGCGAGCGTGTCGGGCTCGCGGTCGTCGGTGCAGAAGGCGCACAGCTCGGGGCCGTGGCGGCGGACGAGCTCGAGCAGCGCGGACAGGTTGCGGGCGTTGGAGGCCTCGCGGATGAGCACCCACATGCCGCGGCGGCGCTTCTCGAGCGCCTCCTCCCACGTCGTCGCCTCGTGGTCCGAGCGGATCCCGGCCGCGACGTAGGCGTCCAGGTCGCGCCCGAGCACCCCCGGGGCGTGGCCGTCGGCGTGGCTCGCCCCGCGCGCGGCGAGCTTGGCCAGCACCGCCGGCTCGCCCGCGATGACGCTCGGGAAGTCCATGACCTCGGCGATCCCGAGCGCCCGCCGGCGCCGCAGGATCCCCTCCATGTCGCCGCTGCCCAGCGGGCGCAGCGGCGACTCGAGGGCGCTGGCGGGCACGCACGAGGAGGCCATGACGAACACCCGCAGCGGCAGCCCGGCGGTGGCGTCGAGCATCCAGTGCACGCCGTCGGAGCCGAGCACGTTGGCCAGCTCGTGGGGATCGGAGACGACGCTGGTCGTGCCGCGCGGGAGCACGGCCCGGGCGAACTCCGAGGGGACGAGCTTGGAGGACTCGAGGTGGACGTGGGCGTCGATGAAGCCCGGCACGAGCCGGCGCCCGCGCCCGTCGATCCGCTCCGCGGCGCCGGCGTAGCTGCCGATCCCGGCGATCCGGCCGTCCGCCACCGCGACGTTGCCCTCGAGCCACTCGCCGGTGAAGACGCAGAAGACCTGCGCGCCCTGCACCACGAGGTCGGGCGGCTCGTCGCCGCGGGCGACCGCGATCAGGCGCGCACGGTTCTCCATCGGCCGGATTGTGCCGTCATTCCCTGCCCCACGCGTTCGCTGGCGGTGCCGCCGACCCCGGGCGTGAGACGCGCTGACGCCCGGCTGCCCGAAGGCGCCCCGGGCAGGACTCGAACCTGCAACCCCCCGCTTAGAAGGCGGGCGCTCTGTCCAGTTGAGCTACCGGGGCGGGGACGGGCAAGCTTAGGCCCCTAGAGCCGGCGCCGGTAGAGGCGCCCCGGCCGGCCGGGCCCCTCGGCCAGCCGCTCGCCGGTCTCCACCAGCAGCCCGGTGGCGCGCACGTCGCGGCGGAAGTTGGCCGCGTCGACCGGCTCGCGCCGCAGCGCCTCGTAGAGCCGCTGGGCCTGGCCGAGGGTGAACTCGGCGGCCAGCAGCGCGCCGGCGACGCGGACGAACCACGCCTTCTCGGCCACCCGCGCGCCCAGCCGCCACAGCCCGTCCTCGACGATCCGCTCGTGGTCGAGCGCCAGCGGCGGCAGCGCGGCCAGCTCGTGCCAGCCGGCGTCGCGGCGGGCGGGCGGCTCGGCGGGCAGCGTCTCGGGTCGCACGAGCGCGAGGTAGGCGATCGACGGCAACCAGCCGCGCGGGTCGCGCTGCGGGGCGGCGTAGGTCCGCAGCTGCTCCAGGTGCACCGAGCCCACGCCCGTCTTCTCGCGCAGCTTGCGCTCGGCGGTCTGCTCCGGGCTCTCCTGGGCGCCGACGAAGCCGCCGGGGAGCGCGAACATGCCGCGCTGGGGCTCCTCGAAGCGGCGGGCGAGCAGCACGCTCAGGCCCCCGCCGACGAGCGTGAAGACGACGGGGTCGGCCGAGAGGCCGATCGGCGCCTCGTAGTCCGCGCTGTTGCGCGCCGTGATGCGGGTCGACTGCGTGCTCGCCACCCTGCCGGATGGTAGGCGCCCCGCGACCGGCGAGCGTGTCGATTACCGTCCGCCCCATGAGCCTCTTGGGACCGCACCAGCTGCTGACCTACCACTACGTGCCGGACGTGCTCGAGCGCCGCGGACCGCACCGCCCCGGCCATCTGGAGCTGATCGAGGCGTGGCGGTCGGAGGGGCGGCTGATGGTTGCCGGGGCGATCGGCGACCCGCCGCGGCGAGCGATGTTCGTGTTGGCCGAGGACGCCGACGCCGACGCCTTCCGCGCGGCCGATCCCTACGTCGCCAACGGCCTGGTGACCGACTCGGCGGTGGAGCCGGTCAGGCTCGTGTGAGGCCGTTTCAGCCGTCGACGCAGAAGTGCCCGTGGCGGCGGTTGAAGCACACCAGGCCGACGATCTCGCCGTCGCCGGCGACCACCGGCAGGCGCTCGGTCGGCCCCGCGTCGAGCAGCTCGACCGCGCGGTCGACGGGGTCCTCGGGCGCCACGAGCGGGCCGTCCAGCCGCGCCAGGGCTTCCAGCGGCGCGTCGCAGGGCGCGTCGTCCGGGATCGAATCCGGGCCGATCGCCCCGAGGAAGGTGCCCTCGCGCGCGACGAGCAGCAGCCGCACGCGCGGGTTCTCGAACAGCGCCCGCGCCTCGCTGACCGGCGTGCCGGGGGCGACCGTGCGCGGCGCGCGCAGCATCACGTCCTGCACACGTGGCCCGGCCGCCTGGAGCTTGACGTTGCGGATCGCCATCCGGCGGGAGGCTACCGGCCGCGGTTGCGGGTCAGGGCCTCGAGGTCGGCGAGCGGGCCGACGTGGCGGAGCTTGTCGGGGTTGATCACCGAGCGGATGCCCTGGACGCGGTCGCCGGCGATGTCGAGTGCCATGACGCTGACCAGCTTGCCCTCGGGGTCGACCAGCAGCGCGCCCGGCTGGCCGTTGACGATGGTCTCGCGGGTCGAGAGCCCGGCGCGCCGGATGCCCAGCCGCCACCACGCCGAGAGCGTGCGCGCAACGCGCGCGCGGCCGTGCAGCGCGCGGGCGAGCGCGGGCGCCTTGCCGCCGCCGTCGCCGTGCAGCACCACGTCCTCGGTCAGCAGCGCCTCGAGCGCGCCGACGTCGCCCTCCTGCGCGGCCGCGAAGAACCGCCGCGCCAGCTCCGCGTGCTGCTCGCGCGTGGCCTCGAAGCGGGGCCGGCGCTCCTCGACGTAGCGGCGCGCCCGCGCCGCCAGCTGGCGCGTGGCGTCCTCGCGCTTGCCGACGATCGCGGCGATCTCGGCGTAGCCGTAGTCGAAGACGTCGCGCAGCAGCAGCACCGCGCGCTGCTCGGGCGAGAGGCGCTCGAGCAGCACGAGGAAGGCCATCGAGAGCGAGTCCGCCATCTCCGCCTGGCCCGCGGGATCCGCGCCGGCATCGGCGACCAGCGGCTCGGGCAGCCACTCGCCGACGTAGGCCTCGCGGCGCACGCGGGCCGAGCGCAGCTGGTCGATCGCCAGGCGGGTGGCGACCGTCGTCGCATAGGCGCGCGGGTACTCGATCCGCTCGCCCGCCACGAGCGCCACGTGCACGCGCAGGAGCGTCTCCTGCACCACGTCCTCGGCCTCGGCGACGCTGCCCAGCATCCGGTAGGCGATCGCGAAGGCGGCCGGCTGCAGCTCGTCGAACAGCGCCTCGTCGATCTCGTTCACGCCACCGCCTCCGCCACGCCGCGGCGCCAGCTCGGATGGCCCGGCTCCCAGCCGAGCTCGCGCTTGGCCTTGGCGTTCGACGCGCCGCGCACCTCGGTCATCATGACGGTCGCGGCCTCGCCGGCGAGCAGACCGCCGAGCCACCGCGGCAGGCGCCGCGGCGGGCGGGCGCCCAGCGCGGCAGCGATCGCCGGCAGCCACACGGCGACGGGCGCCGGTTCGTCGTCGACGATGTTGTAGACCCCCCGCCGGCCGTGCTCGATCGCGGCCACGGTGGCCTGCGCGGCGTCGGCGACGTGCACGAAGGACCACACGCCGCCCCCGCCGCCCACCACCGGGAACCTGCGTTTGCGGATCATCTCCACGTGCTCGCCGCCGCCGGGGCCGAGCGACGTCCCAGGCCCGTAGAAGCCGCCGTAGCGCAGGGCGATCCCCTCCGTCCACTCCGCGCCGGTGACCGCCGCCTCCAGGTGGCGGATGGCGGCCAGGGTCCGTCGCAACGGCTCGGGTGGGCTGGGGTCCAGCGGGTCGTCCTCGGTCTTGACCGGCCCGCCGGTGCGGGCGGCGGGCCAGCCCGCGAAGCTCTGGGCGACGAAGCGCTGCACGCCGGCGGTCCGCCCGGCGGCGAGCAGGTGATCCGTCGCCTCGGTGCGCAGCCGGTTGGTCTGCGCGAAGTCGCGATCGAAGTGGCGCAGGTCGAGCGAGCCCGACAGCGACGTGAGCTGGTGGACGATGACCTCCGGCGCGGCCGCGGCGACCGCACGCGCCACGGCCCGCGGATCGAGCGCGTCGGCCTCCACCGGCGTCGCTCCGAGCTGCGTGACGATCACGCCGCTCGTGGGGCTGCGGGTCATGCCGGTGACCTCGTGGCCGCGCGCGACCAGCTGGGGGACGAGCTGCTTGCCGATGGCACCGGTGGCGCCGGCGACCAGGATCCTCATGATGTCTCCTCGGGTGGGCGTTCACCCGCTGAGACGAGGCGCCGGCGCGGTCCGTGACACCCGCTGGGCGGGGGACGGGCCGACGGGCCCCGCGGCGATGGCGTAGGTTCACCTGCGTGAGCCGGTGCTCGATACGGCTACTGCGCCGCGGCGTCTGATGCACGCCGTCAAGTCGGCCGGGCGATGAGCAACGTCTCCCTGGCCGTCGCGATCGGCCTCCTGTGCGCCCTGCTGTCCGCGCTCGGGACGAACCTGGCCTTCCTCTTCAAGCACCGCGGCGCCCTGGAGGCTCCTGACGTCGACATGCACCATCCGCTGCGCAGCGCCGCCGACCTGTTCCGCTCGAAGTGGTGGAGCATCGGCTGGGGCGTCGCGGCCGTGGCCTTCGGCCTCCATGTCGCGGCGCTCTCGCTCGCGCCGATCTCGATCGGCCAGGCGGTGCTCGCGGGCGGGCTCGTGTTCCTCGCCGTCCTGGCCGAGCGCTTCTTCGGCTTCGAGCTCGGTCGCCGCCAGTGGATCGGGATCGGGCTCGTCGCGGTCTCGCTCACGCTGCTGACGGTGACCGGCGGGGGCGGCGACGAGGGCGCGAACTCCGCCTACGCGCCGGCAGGGCTGATCGTCTTCGAGAGCATCGCGGTCGGCGCCGGCCTGCTGTTGATCTGCTCCTACAAGGTCGAGCGCTTCAAGTCCCAGCGCGGCCTGCTGCTGGGCATCGCCGCCGGGCTCGGCTTCGGGATCTCAGACGTCGCCATCAAGGCGCTCTCGGGCGACCTCGAGGCGGGGCCCGTCGGCCTCTTGACCCCGTGGACCGTGCTCATCGTCGCCGCCGCCGTCGCCTCCTTCTACGCGTCGGCCCGCAGCCTGCAGATCGGCGACGGGGTGGCGGTCATCGCCGTCACCTCGGTGGCGGCCAACCTCTCCACCATCGTCGCCGGGCTCGTGGTCTTCGGCGACCGGCTCGGCAACGACGCGTTCGACATCGGCGTCCGCATGGCGGCGTTCGCGCTGATCCTGGTCGGGGCCGCGCTCATCCCGGCGCCGGTCCGGGCGGGCGAGGCGATGCAGGACGCGGCCGACCCTACCGCGACCCCCGCCTGAGCAGCTCGAGCGCCGCGCTCGGGCGGGTGAGGATCGTCGCCAGCAGCGGCAGCGGGTCGAAGAATGCCTTGCGGGCGATCAGCGTCCCCGCCTCGTCGAGGACGATCCGGTCGAGCGTCGTCCACTCGATCGGGCGGCCGCCGAGCGTTCCGCGCAGGGTCAGCTCGATCAGCACGCCGTCGGGGGTCGCGCCCCAGCGCACGACCTCGCCGCGCAGGTCCGGGATCGCCTTGAACAGCGGCGCGAACAGCGCGCGCAGGCCGTCGGGCCCGTGGCGGCGCGGCAGCAGCGGCTGCTCGAGCACGGCGTGCGGGGCCACGCGCGGGGCGAAGTGCTCGGCGAAGCCGCCACCGGCCCCGAGCCGCCAGCCCTCGGCGAAGAAGGCGGCGAACTCCGCCGCCCGGTCGGTCTGGTCCTTGGTCGTCTCAGCGCTCATGGGTACATGAAAGCCGACCGGAGAGCGCGGCCGCCGTCGTGCCAGACGGTGACCAGCATCGGGGCGGCCGGATTTGAACCGGCGACCTCCTGGTCCCAAACCAGGTGCGCTACCAGGCTGCGCCACGCCCCGCGGGCGAGCCGAGTATGGCACGGTGCCCGGGGCCCGGCGGCCGCTAGGATCGCCGCCCCCGTGGCCGACGTCCAGCCCTTTCGCGCGCTGCACTACGACCCGGCCCGGACCGGCGGGCTGCAGGTCGTCGCCGCGCCGCCCTACGACGTCATCGACGCCGCGCAGCGCGCCGAGCTCGCCGGGCGCTCGCCGTACAACGTCGTCGCCGTCGACCTGCCCGAGGCGCCGGCGGGCGCCGGCGACCCCTATGCCCACGCAGCGGAGGTCTTCGGCGGCTGGCGCGAGGCGGGGGTCGTGGTCGCCGACGAGGAGCCCGCGCTGTGGGTGCTCGAGCAGTCGTTCACCGGCCCCGACGGACGCGCGCGCACGCGCAAGGGGTTCTTCGCGCGGGTCGGGATCGAGGAGTACGGGGCGGGGCGCATCCGCCCGCACGAGCGCACCCACCCCGGCCCCAAGGAGGACCGCCTGCGGCTCACGCGGGCCACCCGGGCCAACCTGTCGCCGATCTTCTCGCTCTACGACGACCCCGACGGCGCGGCCTGGTCAGCGCTCGCGCCGCACGCCGAAGGCGAGCCGTGGGACGAGCTCACCGACGCCGACGGGACCGCGCACCGCGTCTGGCGCGTGGCCGACCCGGCGGCCACGGCCGCCGTGCGCGCCGCGCTGGCCGACCGCGAGCTGCTGATCGCCGACGGTCACCATCGCTATGAGACCGCGCGCGCCTACGCGGCGGAGCTCGGCGGCGACGGCGCGCACAATGCCGTGCTGATGTGCCTTGTCGCGCTGCAGGACCCGGGGCTGGTCGTGTTCCCCACCCACCGGCTGCTCAGCGGGCTGGACACCGACCGCCGCGCGGCCCTGCGCGACGCGGTCGCGCGTGACTGGGAGGCCGCCGAGACCGAGCTCTCGGCGCTCGAGCCCGCCGGCGAGGGCCCAGTGCGCCTCGGCTACCTCGACGGCCATCACCGCCGCCCGCTGCGGCTCACCCTGCGCGACCAGGCCGTCGCCGACGCGGCGCTCGCCGGCCACGCCCCCGCCTATCGCCGCCTGGACACGGCGGTGCTCGAGGCCCTGCTGCTCGAGGGCGCGCTCGGCATGACCGAGGACGACATCTCCCACCTGCGCGGGCTGGACTACGCGCGCTCCACCGACGAGGCGCGCGCGCGCGTGCTCGAGGGCGACGTCGAGGCGGCGTTCTTCATGCGCGGCATCCCCGTCGAGCAGGTGCGCGAGGTCGCCGCCGCCGGCGAGAGCATGCCGCCGAAGTCGACCTACTTCTTCCCCAAGGTCCCGACGGGCCTCGTCTTCAACCCGCTGGCATGAGCAGGGCGGCCTAGAGTGGGCGTCATGCGAGCCAGCGCGCGTCGGCAGCGCAAGTTCCTGCACGACGTGATCGTCCGCCGCCACCGGCTGCTGGCCGACGAGCCCGAGGCGGTGGGCGGCGAGGACCTCGGCCCGACCCCGCAGGAGCTGCTGGCGGCCTCGCTGGCCTCCTGCACCGCGATCACCATGGAGATGTACGCCAAGCGCAAGGGCTGGAACATCGACGGGCTCGCGGTCGACGTCGACTACACGCCCGCCGAGCGCGGATGCCCGACGCGCTTCGAGATGGTGATGAAGCTGCCGGCCCACCTGAGCGACGAGCAGGTCGCGAAGCTCAAGGTCATCGCGACCAAGTGCCCGGTGCACCGCGTGCTCGAGGGCGAAGTGGCCTTCGACGAGCAGGTCGTGCTGACCTGATGATCGTCTGACGCGCGAGGCCCTCCTCGCCGAGCTGCGCGACGCGCTGCTCACGCCCGCGCAGGCGGCGACCCACTCCGTCCACGGGGGCCGCGACGCCGCGGTGCTCGCCCCGCTCTACCTCGACGCCGACGGCGCCCTGCACGCGGTCTTCACCCGCCGCCGCGACGACCTCAAGCACCATCCGGGCGAGGTCTCCTTCCCGGGCGGGCGCGCGGAGCCCCGCGATGCCGACCTGCAGGCCACGGCGCTGCGCGAGACCTTCGAGGAGATCGGCCTGCCGCCGGAGGCGGTCGAGGTCGCAGGGATGCTGCGCCCTACGCCGACCTTCGTGACCAACTACGCGATCTACCCCTACGTCGGGGTCATCGAGCCGGGCTTCGCGTGGGTCGTGGCCGACGCCGAGGTCGAGTCGGTGCTCGAGCTGCCGCTCGGCCCGCTGCGCGCCGCCTACGCCGAGCGGCGCCTGGTGCGGCGGGGCATCCCGTTCCGCACCGGCACCTACGCGCTCGACGGCCAGCTGGTGTGGGGCGCCACGGCCCGAATCGTCGGCGACCTGCTCGCCAGGATCGGGCCGTGGCTGGACCGCGAGGGCTCCGGCTAGCCCTTCTCGATCGGGACGTCGACCAGGTTGCCCCACTCGGTCCAGGACCCGTCGTAGTTCTTGACGTCGTCCTTGCCGAGCAGCTCGTGCAGCACGAACCAGGTGTGCGCGGAGCGCTCGCCGATGCGGCAGTAGGCGATGATCGGCGCGCCGTCGGCCACGACACCCTTGTCGCCGTAGAGCGTGCTGAGATCGTCGGCGGACTTGAAGGTGCCGTCCTCCTGGACGGCCTGCGCCCACGGCACCGAGGCGGCGCCGGGGATGTGGCCGGCGCGCTGGGCGCCCTCCTGCTCGTAGCCGGGCATGGCGATCAGCTCGCCCGAGTACTCCTGCGGGGAGCGGACGTCGACGAGGCGGGTCTCTGAGTCCAGCCGCGAGAAGACCTCGTCGCGCTTGGCGCGAATGCTGTCGTCGCCGGCCTGGGTGGCGAACGTCGCCGCGGCGTGGCCGGGCACCTCGGTGCTCGTGGGCCGGCCCTCGGCGATCCACTTCTCGCGCGGCCCGTTGACGAGCTTGACCTTGTCGTGGCCGTAGTACTTCAGGTACCAGTAGGTATAGGCGGCGAACCAGTTGTTGCGGTCCCCGTAGAGCACGATCAGGTGATCGTTGGCGATGCCGCGCGAGCCGAAGAGCTCGCCGAACGCCTCGGGGCCGAGGAAGTCGCGCTTGACCTGGTCCTGGAGGTCGGTCTTCCAGTCGAAGCCGATCGCGCCCGGGATGTGGGCCTCGGCGTAGAGGGCCGGGTTCTCGTCGACCTCGACGATCCGCACCCCTGGGTCGTCGAGATGGTCCTCGACCCACTGGGTGTCGACCAGCACATCCTTCGCGTAGTCCGCCACGAGCACTCCTCCTGGAATTCCGACCGTCTTTGATGGGTTTTGCGTAGGGTACTACGGCGCCAGCAGGCGCTGCACGGCGTCGCGGGCCGCCGCCAGCCACGCGTCCGGATCCGCCACTGGATCGGCGTCGAGGACCTCGAGCGGGATCCGCCAGGTGGCGTGCGCGCGCTCGGCGACGGCCCGGCCGGCCGCGAGCTGCTGCTCGGGGACCGTTCCCGCCGCCTCGTAGACGACGCCCCGCACCGGGGTGTCGACGAGCTTCTCCCACAGCATCCGCAGCCGCCCGTCGTGCAGGGCGGCGACGCGGTCGGGATCGCCCGTCGCCGTCCCCATCAGCCAGCACACGACGGTCACGCCGCCGATCGCCTCCATCAGCGTCCCGATGCGGTCGGGATCGCCGACGAACGGCTCGGCGCCCGCGGCGCGGATCGCCCCCGCCTTCGCCGGGTCGCGCGTGGTGCCGCGCACGGCGTGCCCGGCGGCGACCAGCTCGCTCGCGAGCGCCTGGCCCCGCTCGCCCCCGCACGGCACGATCAGGACGCGCGCCACTAGCCGCGCTCGCGCCGGACGAGCGCCTCGATCTCCTCCGCGGTCCGCTCCGGGGCGCCGCGGCGGCGCCGCAGGGCGTTCTGGGCCTCGAGCATCTGGCTGACGTCGGTGAGCTCGTCGCGCGCCTCGGCCTCGGGGGTGCGCGTCGGCTGCCAGCGCAGGATCTCCGCGCCGGAGCGGGGGTGGAAGGCGCCGAGCAGGAGCAGGACCACCACGAGGGCCGCCAGCCCTCCGGCCGCGATCAGGGAGAACGGGTCCATGGGCGAAGCGCGCAGCGTAGTGCGTCGCCTGAGCGGTGGCGAGAGACGAACAACCCCGCTGCAAGGGCGTGGGTTCGGGTTGGCGCGGCGCGCGACCGCCGCCAGGAGGCGCCGCCAACCGGCATTTCCTCAGCATCGGCAACTACCGCGCGGCGATGCTGAGGAAGTGCCGCTCACAGCGGCATAACCACAGCATCGAGGGCAGCGACCGCGCGATGCTGAGGAAAAGCCGCCTCGCGCCCGCCCGCCCCCTTTGTCCCTCCGACCCTCGGTGCGGGGTTCGCCCGGCCCGGCACGGCGCCGGATCACGCGCCACCACGCGGCCGCAGCGGCACCACCCGCACCGCGAGCCGCACGCCGCCGGTGCGGCTCGCCCGCGCCAGTTGCAGCGCGAGCGTCCTCCCCGGCGCCGGCGCCGCGTCCTGCGGACGCGTGCCGAGCCCGTGGAAGGTCGCCCCGCGCGGCACTCGCAGCGGCACCACGCGATAGCCGCTGCGGCCGCTGTCGAGCTCGAAGTACGCGACCCCCGCCAGCGGCCGCCGCCGCGCGCCGGCGCCCACCCGGCGCCCGTCGGCCAGCACCGCGACCGGCCGTCCTCCTTCGCCCCAGCTCGGGAAGAGGGCGTCGACCGTGACCCGCGTGCGGCCGGCGAGCCGTCGCGCGGCCCAGCGGCTCTCGATCCAGTCCGCCGTGAACCGATGGCTCGACCGCGCGGTGAAGCCGCCGCCGCGCACGACCCCGGTGGCCCGCAGGTCGCGGAACGGCCCCGCGTAGGCGCGGCGCGAGCGGGTGGCGGCGGTCGCGGCGGAGCCGGCCGGCGCGCGCGTCAACCGCAGCGGCGTCACCCGTGGGTCCACGCGGCGGCGCGCGCCGCTCTGGGTGGCCAGCAGCCGGCGCCCGCCGACGTCGCGGACCAGCAGGCCGAACGCGGCGGGCGGACGGCCGCCCGTGGTGGCCGCCACCACCTGGTCGGCGTCGAAGAGCCGCGCGAGCTCGATGCCGCCGTACGGGAACGCGCCCTGGTTGACCGGCACGATCGCCGTGTTGTACGTCCGCGTGGTCACGGCGAGCCGGCCGGTGTCTGGGTCGTAGGCGTACAGCGGCGGCGGCGGCTCGGCGGCCGCCCCGCCGAGCCCGCCGGTGATCGCCCGCGCGGCGTTGGCCTGCATCCGCGCCGCGGCGAGCTGCTGGCTGCCCCTCCCCTGGGGTTCGACGCCGACGCCGAACAGAACGCCCGGCGCCAGCCCGCCCGCGCGCTCGGCCTGGCGGTCGTAGAATTCAAAGCCGCGGTCGAGGAGCCACTTGGCCCAGCGGCCGTAGGCCGGCGAGGGCTGCAGCGAGGGCGCCGTCGCGAGCCCGATCAGCGCCTGCTGGGCGAGCCCGAGCTTCTTGGCCTGGTGCCAGCGCTTGAAGCCCAGCCCGGTGTCCCAGTTGAGGTAGCCGGCATGGGTCCAGTAGCCGGCGAGGACGCGGCGCGCCCAGCGACGCATCAGGCCCAGCCGAGGACCGTCGAGCGCCGTCATCCCGGCGCGACGGGCGGCCTCGTAGTGGCGCGCGAAGGACAGGACGATGTTCGCGTACTCGGCCGAGTCGAGGTTCATCCGGCTCGCGGCCGGGTGCGCGGGCAGGTAGTGGAAGCGCAGCCCGGGCCCCAGGTTGCCCGCCGCCCGGCCCCGGGGCCGGACGCCGTCGGCGAAGCGGACCAGCTGGCGGCGCAGGTCGCGGCGCAGCTGATCGGTCCGTCCGCTGACCGCATGGGCCGCCGCGTAGAGCCCGGCGTGCCAATTGAACTGGTTCAGGCGCAGCGCCGGCCAGCGCCAGAACGGCCCGCGCGCCGCCCGGTCGACCTGGTCGGCGATGGCACGCGCCGTCTCCTCGGGCAGGCCGAGCGCATGACGCGCGCGGTAGGCCATCGCCAGCCCGTCGGCGATCTCGGCGTCGACCACCAGGTGTTGCCAGCCGAGCGCCTCGCCCATGTTGTTCACCCAGCCGGGACCGTGCGCCTGCGCGCCGCCGGAGGGCGAGGGGCCCTCGACCCACGGCGGTGAGCGCAGCAGCGCCCGCGCCATTTGCCGCGCCCGCGCGTCGTCGCGCGCCGGGCCGCTATGCCCCTTCAACGCGGCGACGGCGTGGCTGAGCAGCAGGTTCGCATTGACCATCGCGCTCACGCCGCCCGAGCCGGTGACATAGCGCCCGGCCTGCTCGCTCCAGAGCCCGTCGAGTCGCAGCTGCGTGCGGTCCGTGAACGCCCAGTAGGCCTGGGCATCCATGGGCGCCTCCGCGCGCGCCGGGCCCGCCACGGCCAACACGCAGACGAGCGCCGAGATGGCGGCGACGGTCGCGGCGAGGGCGGGGCGCACGGCGGGCACGACGTGAGCCTCCGCCGGGGCGCGCCGGGCGCCCACCGCTCAACGGGCGGGACCGACCCCTGCCGCAGGTGTGGTTGCGTCCACCCCTCTCGGCCGCCCCACCGCGCTGCGTCCCGGCGGTACGGTTGCGCGAGGCCATGCCCTCGCCGCTCGACCTCCACGCCGCCAGCCCGCGCGAGCTGCAGGCGCGGATCGCCGCCGAGCGGCGCGGTACGCCGTTCCTCCTCTACCGCGACCGCGACGACGCCCAGGTGATCGTCGAGCTCGGCGACGTCCCGGAGCGGCTGACCATCGGCCGCCGGCCCACCAACGCGGTCGTGCTGGACTGGGACTCCGAGGTCTCGCGGGTGCACGCCGCACTCGAGCGGATCGGCGACGACTGGACGCTGGCCGACGATGGCCTCTCGCACAACGGCACCTACCTCAACGGCCGCCGGCTCAGCACTCGGGCGCGGTTGCGCGACGGCGACACGATCGCGGTCGGCACGGTCGCGCTCGCCTTCCGCGCGCCGGACGACGGCGCGCCCTCCCGGCCCACCGCCACCGCGCTGCACGGCCATGTGGGCGAGGCGATCACGCCCGCCCAGCGGCGCGTGCTGCTGGCGCTGTGCCGGCCGTTCGCCGCGTCGGGCTACGCGGTCCCACCTACCAATCAGCAGATCGCCGAGGAGCTGGTGGTGAGCGTCGACACCGTCAAGAGCACCCTGCGGGCGCTCTTCGAAGCCTTCCGTCTCGGCGACCTGCCCCAGAACCACAAGCGCGCGAGCCTGGCGCTCGCCGCGCTGCGCGCCGGCGTCGTCACTCGTCGCGAGCTCGATCCGCCCGCCTGACGCCGCGGCGGTCCAGGCGGGTCACGGTGCTGTCGCCGACGCTCGTGACCCAGACGCCGTCCGCGTGCGCGCCGACCGCCTGGGGGTTGAGGCCGACGTCGACGGGGTCGCCCATGACCCGGCTCTCGCGGGCGTCGATCTGCGTGACCGTGCTGTCGCCCGAGTTCGCCACCCACAGCCGCGTGCCGGCGACGGCGATGCCGGCCGGGCTGCCCCCGACGTCCACCGACGCGATCCCGTGGTCGGTGGCGTCGATCCGCACCACGCGATCGCGGCCCTGGTCGGTGACCCACGCGGCTCCGCGCGTGTAGACGATGCCCTTGAGCGTCCCGCCCACCTCGTAGGTGCGGGCGACCTGCCCGGTGCGGGCGTCGAGCCGCTCCACCGCGCCGCGCCGGCGGTTGACGAGCCAGACCGAGCCGGGCGAGAGCGCGATCCCGCGGATGCCGGCCGCGAAGCGGATGTCGCTCTGCACCGCCCCGGTCGCACGGTCGAGGCGCAGAAGCCGGTCCGGCTCGAGGGCCGAGAGGGCGAACAGTGACACCCACACGCTGCCGCGGCCGGTCGCCACGGCCGTCGGCGGCGCCGGCAGCGGGATCGAGCGGCCGCGCCGCTCACCCGTCCGCGGGTCGAGGCGCACCAGCCGCCGCGCGCGCCCGACCGCGACCCACAGGGTGCCGTAGCCGACGGCGAGGTCGACGGTGCCGACGCCGACCGGCGGCGCGACCCGCAGGCGGCGGTCAGAGCCGGCGTGGATCGCAGCGAGACGGGGCAGGCCGAAGCTGCCGACCCACACCCGGTCGCGAGTCGCCACCAGCGAGTTCGGCCGCCGGCCGACCCGCAGGGTTGCGACCGCCTGGGGTCCGCTGCGGCGCACCGCGGGCGCGGCCACCGCGGTGGGCGCCGGCGTGGGCACCGTCTGAGGCGCCGGCGCGACCCCGTCGCCGTCGCGGCGCAGGGCGATGACCACCGCCGCCCCGGCCAGCGCCACGGCGAGGCCGACCGCGAGCGGCGTGGCGTATCCCCGGTGCCGGGAGACGGGTGGCGACGGGGTGTGCGTCTTCGCCTCCGAGCGCGCCTGCGTGACCCCGGTGCGCGCGGCGGTCAGAGTCGGCGACTCCACCGGCGCAGCGGCGCCGATCGCGACCAGCCGCTCGTCGCGATCCGGTGGCCGCCCCGCCGCGGTCGCGAGCGCCGCCCGGCCGAGGTCGCCGGCCGAGGAGTAGCGGTCAGCCGGGGCCTTGGCCAGCGCGCGGGCGACGATCGGGTCGAAGGCCGTGCCGGTGTGCGGCGGGTCGTCGTGCAGATGCGCCCACAGCCGCGCCTCGTCTCCCTCGCGCGGGTACGGGACCTCGCCGGTGAGCGTGAAGTACAGCAGGCAGCCGAGCGCGTAGACGTCCGCGCGCGCGTCCACCCGCTCGCCGCGGATCTGCTCGGGCGCCGCGTAGTCGAGCGTCCCGACCCAGCGACCCGGCCGCGTCTCCGAGCCGACAGACGCGGCGTGCTTGGTCAGACCGAAGTCGGTGACGTAGACGTGGTCCTCGTCGGAGAGCAGCACGTTGGCGGGTTTGACGTCGCGGTGCACGAGCCCGGCGGCGTGCGCGGCGTCGAGCCCGGCGCCGACCTGCGCGACGATGCGGGCCGCGCGCGCCGCCGGCAGCCTGTGCTCGCGCCGGACGAGGCTGCGCAGGTCGTCGCCCCCGACGTAGCGCATCGCGAGGTAGGCGATCCCGTCCTCCTCGCCGGCGTAGTGGATCGGGATGACGTTCGGATGGTCGATCGAGGCCGCGACCCGCGACTCGCGCAGGAAGCGCCGGCGGATCGTCTCGTCGGCGAGCAGGCCGGGCGCGACGAGCTTGAGGGCGACGGTGCGGTCGAGCGAGAGCTGGGTCGCCCGGTAGACGACGCCCATCCCGCCGCGACCGGCCACCGCCTCGATGCGGTGCCCCGCGAACACCGTGCCGCGCTCCAGCTCGCCTGGGGCCCCGGGGGTCAGCATGAGCTCTGGTGCGAATCTATCTCTCGTCACCGGTCAAGGCGAGTGGTCCACGCGATGCGGGGGCACACAGCACGACTAGCCTGCGCCGCGTGCCCGCCCCGCCCACCACGATCGGGATCGTCGGGGCCGGCACGATGGGTGCCGGGATCGCTCAGCTCGCGGCCGCGTCGGGGGCGCGGACGCTTGTCCACGACGCCGAGCCGGACGCGCTCGAGCGCGGGCTGGCGCAGGCGCGCCGGCGGCTCGAGCGGCACGACCCCGATGCCGCCGGGCGCCTGGAGGCGGCGACCGCGCCGGCCGAGCTGGCCCCGTGCGAGCTGGTGATCGAGGCGGCGGCCGAGCGCCTCGACGTCAAGCGGGCGGTGCTCGCCGCCGTGGCCGAGCAGACGGAGCCGGGGACCGTGCTGGCCACGAACACGTCCTCGCTGAGCGTGACCGCGATCGCCGCCGGCGTCCCCGGGCCCGAGCGGGTGGTCGGCATGCACTTCTTCAACCCGGCGCCGGTGATGCGCCTGGTCGAGGTGGTGGCGGGTGAGCTGACGGGCGAGCGGGCCGTCGCGGTCGCCCACGCCGCTGCGGCGGCGATGGGCCGCCGGGCGATCGACGCCGCCGACACGCCGGGCTTCGTCGTGAACCGCTGCAACCGCCCGTTCGGGCTGGAGGCCATGCGGCTGGTGCAGGAGCGCCTCGCCACGCCGGTGCAGGTCGACCGCATCTGCCGGCTCGGCGGCGGCTTCCCGATGGGGCCGTTCGAGCTGATGGACCTCGTGGGGGTCGACGTCGGCCTGGAGATCGCCCGCTCGTTCTTCGACCAGGCCTTCGGTGAGCCGCGTTGGCGGCCGTCGCCGCTCGCCGCGCGGCTCGTCGCGGCCGGCCGCCTCGGCCGCAAGACCGGCCGCGGCTGGTTCGACTACCCCGGCGACGGCGCGCCGCACCGGCCGCCGGACCCGCCGGCGCCCGAGCCCGGCGGCGGCGACGGGCTGGTCGTCGTCGCCGGCGACAGCGCGCTGGCCGAGGACCTCCGGCTCGCGGCGGAAGCGGCCGGCTGGGAGGCGGCCGAGCCGCTCGACGCGGTCGGCGAGCTGCCTGCGCTGATCCTCGACTGCGGCGCCGCCGAGGACGACCCGCCGCTGCAGGGCGCCCCGCAGGTGCTCCTCTGCGACGTGGCGCCGCTGGCCGCGCAGGACCCGGGCGGGACGGCGGCCGGCTTCTTCGCACTCGCCCCGCTCGCGCCCGCGGGGCTGGTGGAGCTCACGCGCGGGCCCGGTACGCCCGACGCGAGCGCCCGGGCCGCCGAGCGCTTCTTCCGCACGCTCGGGCTGCACGCCGAGTGGGTCGGCGACGCGCCCGGGCTCGTACTCGGCCGGATCGTCTGCCAGCTGGTCAACGAGGCGGCGTTCGCGGCGGGCGAGGGCATCGCGAGCCCGGCGGACATCGACGCCGGGATGACGCTCGGGCTCAACCATCCCCGCGGCCCGCTCGAGTGGGGCGACCTCGCCGGCCCCGAGGCGGTGCTCGCGGTCCTCGCCGGCCTGCAGGAGGAGTACCGCGAGGAGCGCTACCGGCCGGCGCCGGCGCTGCTGCGCGCCGTCCGCTCGGGCGCGCCGCTGAGGGAGGATCTCGCCGGCGCGTAGCATCTTTCGGCGATGACCGCCGCCCGCCTCGCCTGCCCCTCCGCCGTCCTCGCCGCGCTCGCGTTCGCCGCCGTGGCCGCGGCGGCCGGCGCCGCCGCCCCCTCCGGCGAGCGCCTGCAGGCGCGCAGCGCCGCCGGGGTGCCGGCGGCAGCCGTGCCGGCCGCCCCGCGCCCGCCGCTGGTGCTGCCGGGCGACGCGTCGGCCTCGCTGGCCGGCGCCGAGGCCGACCGCGGCAGCTGGCTCGTCGGCGCTCGGCCCGGCGCTGCCGGCCGGCGGGTCGCCGCGCGCTTCGGTGCACGCGCCGTCGGGCGCAGCGCCACCTACCTCGTCGCGCCCGCGCGAGCGCGGGCGCTCGCCGCGGCGCTGCGCCGCAAGGGCCGGCTGCTCTTCGCCCAGCCCAACGTCCTGCGCCACGGCCGCCAGGGGACGCCGGACCCGCTGAGCGCGAACCCGTACGACTGGCGCTCGCTCGTGGTCGGGGCGGGCGTCGCGCCGCCGGCCGTCTCTGCCCAGAGCCCGCTGCTGGCGCTGGTGGACTCCCCGGCCGACGCCGGCCACCCCGAGTGGGCGGGCGGGAACTTCGCCGCGCTGCCCGGCGGTGGGGCGCCGGACGCGCACGGCACCGCGACCGCGTCCGTCGCGGCCGCTCCGGTCAACGGCGTCGGGATGGTGGGCGTGTGGCCGGGCATGCGCGCCCTCAACGTGCCGTTGCCCGAGCGGATCAGCTGCGCCGACTCGGCGGCCGGGATCCAGCGCGCCCGCATCGGCGGCGCCGCGGTGATCAACATGAGCTACGGCTCCCCGTCACCGTGCTACCCGGAGTTCGTGGAGATCCAGACGGCCGTGCGCCAGGGGATCATCCCGGTGGCGGCGGCGGGCAACGAGTTCGCCGAGGGCAACCCGCTCGAGTTCCCCGCCTCGCTGCCGCACGTGATCACGGCGGCGGCCACGACCCCACAGAACCAGTCCGCCTACTTCTCCAACGCCAACGCCGCGATCGATCTCAGCGCGCCCGGGGTCCAGGTCCGCAGCGCGGTCCCCGGCGGCTGGGCGCTCGCGTCCGGCACGAGCTTCTCGGCGCCGATGGTGGCCGCCGCGGCGGCCTGGCTGCGCGCCGCCCGGCCCGACCTGAGCCCCGACCAGGTGGCCAACGTCATCCGGCTCTCGGCGACCGACCTCGGCCGGCGCTCGTGGGACCCGGTGACGGGCTTCGGGCTGCTCAACGTCGGCGCCGCCCTGGGGCGCGCCGCGCCCCCGCGGGATGCGGGCGAGCCCAACGACAATCTCGTGTGGGTCAATGGCGAGGCATTCGGCAGCGCCGGCCCGGCGATCTGGTCGCGCCGGGGACGGGCGCAGCTGACCGCGCTGCTGGACCGCTACGAGGACCCGGCCGACGTCTATCGCGTGGTCGTCGCGGGCCGCGGTCGCGCGCGCGTCAGTGTGAAGCCCGGCTTCGGCGCGGTCGACCTCAGCGCGCATCGCCGCCAGGCCGACAGCGTGGCCTCCGGGCGCGGCCGGATCGACGCCTCGCGCCGCCGCGGGTCGCGGACGGACACCGTGACGATCCGCAACCGCTCGCGGCGTGCCGGCTCGTACTACGTGGCCGTCCGTCCGGACCGGCGGGCGGACACGCTGGACGCGGGCTACGTCCTGAGCGTCCGCCGCTGAGCCAGGGGGGCTACTGGCCGACGGCCGGCGCCCAGTGGCGCTCGGCCAGGTCCCCGTCGCCCTCCAGCACGGCGGGGGTGGGAACGGAAGGGTTGTCGCGCAGGTACCACTCGGCGTCCAGCGCCGCCTGGCAGCCCGAGCCGGCGGCAGTGACCGCCTGGCGATAGGTGTGGTCGACGAGGTCGCCGGCCGCGAAGATGCCCGGGACGTCGGTGCGGGTGGACTTGCCCTCGGTCAGCACGTAGCCGTTCTCGTCGGTGGCGACGAGGCCGAGCGCCAGCTCGGACTGCGGCTCGTGTCCGATGGCGATGAAGGCGCCGTCCATCGGCAGCTCGCGCTCCTCGCCCGTCTCGGTGTTGCGCACGACGGCGTGCGCGAGCGACTTGCCCTCCTCGTCGGGCACGAAGGCCACGACGGTGTAGGGCGTGAGCAGCTCGAGGTTTTTCTGCTCCCGCGCGCGGTCGAGCATGATCGCCGACGCACGGAACTCCGGCCGCCGGTGCACGACCTCGACCTTGGTGCCGAACTTGGCGAGGAAGATGGCCTCCTCCATGGCCGAGTCGCCGCCGCCGACCACCACGATGTGGCGGTCCTTGAAGAACGCCGCGTCGCAGGTGGCGCAGTAGGAGACGCCGCGGCCGGCGAGCTCCTCCTCGCCCGGCACGCCCAGCTTCTTGTGCTCGGCGCCCATCGCCAGGATCACCGTGCGGGCGCGGTAGACGTCGTCGCCGACCCAGACCGTGTGCGGCTCGCCGTCGCTGCCGGGCTCCAGGCGCGTCGCCTGGTCGGTGATGAAGCGGGTACCGAAGCGCTCCGCCTGGTCGCGGAACTGCTGCATCATCTCCGGCCCCATGATCCCCTCGGGGTAGCCGGGGTAGTTCTCGACCTCGGTCGTCTGCTGGAGCAGCCCGCCCCACAGGAAGCCCTCGATCACCAGCGGGTTCAAGTCGGCACGGGCCGTGTAGAGCGCGGCGGTGTAGCCCGCCGGGCCGCTGCCGATGACGATCACCTGCTCGATGTCTGCCATCAAGGGATCTCCTCCGGATTCCTGGTCTCCATACTTCACTTTGTATAGTGTAGCGGGCGGTCAGACGGCGGCGGGGGCTCGCGCGCCGTCCTGGGTGACCTCTGCCCGCCACCCCTCGATCGTCTTGCGCAGCTGGAAGTAGGCGATCACGCCGGGGATCATCGGCAGCCAGAAGGTGAAGGCGCGGTAGACCAGCACGGCCACGACCGCCAGCCCGCCGGACACGCCGAACGCGACCAGCGTGGCGATCATCCCGCCCTCCACGCCGCCCACCCCGCCGGGGAGCGGCAGCAGGTTGCCGAGCATCCCGACGAAGAACGCCTGGATGAGGACGGCGATCGGCGGGGCGTCGCCGAAGGCGTGGAAGCCGGCCCACAGCACGGCGATCTGAAAGCCCCAGAACATGAAGGCGCCCAGCAGGGCGGGGTCGCGCTCGCGCGCGTGGTCGAGCGCGTCGCGGATGCCGGCCGACGTCGCCGCCGGCGCGTTGGCCGCCCACTGGGCGATCCGGCCGAGGCGGCCCTTGCGGCGCGCGAGCCCCTCGGCCCGCCGCTGCAGATCGGTCGGCACGAGCGCCAGCGCCAGCGTGATCCCCATGAGCACCAGTGCCACCACGGCCGGGACGACGGTGAAGGCGAAGGGATCCTCGCCGCTGAAGAGCCCCCACTGCAGGCCGAACCCGCACACCACGACCGCGAGCGCGTACGGGAAGTAGGTCAGCACCAGGAAGGAGATCGTCTTGTCGGCCACGTCGCGCGGGCGCATGCCAGAGCGCCGCAGCGCCCACGCGGTCAGCGCCAGGCCACCGGCGCCACCGGCCGCGAACAGGCGCGAGGCGGCCAGGCTGGCCATCGTGATCTCATAGCTCTCGCGCCAGCCGATGCGCGAGCAGGACTCGGCCCGCACGAAGACGCCGCGGAACTGGGCGACGTAGCCGGCGAACATCCCGAGCGTCAGCACGAAGCCGAGCGCGAGCCACTCCGGGCGCCCGTTCTTGAGCCGGTTCCAGGTCTCGTCGAGCCCGGCGAGCTGCGGCAGCAGGTAGTACAGGGCGGCGATCGAGAGGATCAGGAAGCCGCCGAGGATCAGCAGTTTGCGCTTGGAGAACTCGAGGCTGGGCGGGCGCGGGTCGTCCGCGTGCGGGGCGGCCACGGAGGGATCCGGTTGACCGGCCGCGGTCGTCATCACGCCCTCGCCAGCGCCTCGAGCCGCGCGACGGCGTCCGAGCCGCGCCGCAGCAGCGGCGCCGCGACGGGCGCGGCGCGGCGCAGTCCCTCGGCGAGCGCGAGCCCGGCCACGAGGTCGACGACGTAATGCTCGCCGAGGTAGAGCAGGGCCGTGCCGAGGGTCGCGGCGTACGTCCAAGCCACCACGCCGGCGGTGCGGCCCGTCTCCGCCAGGACATGGGCGGCCATCACTGAGGTGGCGAAGTGCAGCGAGGGCATGGCGGCGAGTGGGTTTCCTCCGAAGAAACCGTACAGGGGCGCCCACCTGGACCCCCAGAAGCGCTCGCCGTACTCGACCATCATGCGCCGCAGCTCCGGCGTGCGCCCGTCGTCCATCAGCCCGGCGGCCGCCGCGTACCACGGCGGCGCGGTCGGGATCGCCCAGTAGCCGATGACCCCGACGTCGAAGGTCGCGTAGATCATCACGGCCGCGCGCGGGAAGTGCTCGCGGTGGCGGGCGAGCACGTAGAGCACGGTCCCGTGGGGGACGAGGAACCACACCCAGTGCGACCAGATCAGCACCCGCTCGACGGTGTTGTGGCGGCCGGGGCGGCCGAACGCGCGCTGCAGGCGCAGCGTGGGCGTCTGCCCGACGCCGATCGCCGTGTCGGCGCGCACGGGGTAGCGGACGCGGACGCGCCGCTCGAGCGCGACCGGATCGTCGTTGGGCATCTGGTAGGTGGCGAAGTAGGCCCACATCTGCAGCACGCAGGTGGCCACGTCGCGCGGGCGCGAGCGCGAGAACAGGACGCAGACCGCGACCGGGGCCGTCGCCGCCGTCGCGGTGACGACCGGCGGCGGCAGGCGCAGGCGCCGGCGAACCAGCGGCGCGGTGACCCCGGCGACGAGGCACACGGCGGCGGCGGCGCGGATCAGGCGGGCGCGGGACACCGCGCCAGGCTAGATGATCAGTGGGCCGGCGCCCGACGTTTCGCAGGCGCCCTAGGGTGAGCCCGGATGGCCTCTCGCGTCGCGGTCACCGGAGCCGGCGGGTTCATCGGCGCGGCCCTGTGCCGGCGCCTGGCGGCCGACGGGCACGCGGTCGTGGCCATCGACTCAGACCCGGCTGCCGAGGCCGCGCTGGCGGGCTCCGGCGCCGGCCTGCGCCTGGCCGACATCACCGACCCGGCGGCGACGACCGCCGCCCTCGCCGGCTGCCAGGATGTGGTCCACGCCGCGGCGCGCGTCTCGGACTGGGGCCCGATGGCCGAGTTCGTGCGCATCAACGTCGGCGGCACGCGCACGGTGCTCGACGCCGCGGCCGCGGAGCCCGCCGCCGAGCGCGTCGTCGTGCTCAGCTCGGTGGCCGTGTGGGGCTACGCCTTCACCACCGCGATCCGCGACGAGGACGCCCCGCCGCGACCGTGCGGGATCCCCTACATCGACACCAAGGGCGCCGCCGAGACGCTCGCGCTGCGCCGCGGCGCCACGGTGATCCGGCCCGGCGACGTCCACGGCCCCGGCTCGGTGCCATGGCTCCTGCGGCCGCTCGAGGCGCTGCGCCGCCACCGGCTCGTGCTGCCGGGCCGCGGCGACGGGCTGATCGCGCCGGTCTACGTCGACGACCTCGTCGACGCGGTCGTGCGCGCGCTCGCGACGCCGGGGGCCGCCGGGCGCCCGTACACCGTGTGGGACGGTGCGGCGGTCCCCGCGCGCTCCTTCTTCGCCCATCACGCGCGCATGCTCGGGCGCGCGCGGGTGCCCACCGCCCCCGCTCCGCTGGTTCGCGCCGGTGCGCTGGCCGAGGAGCTCGCGGCGCGGGCCACGGGCACGTCGCCGCTCGCGAGCCGCGCCGCCCTGACCTTCGTCTCGCGGCGGGCGACGTTCCCGCTCACGCGCGCGCGGGAGGAGCTCGGCTGGCAGCCGCGCGTCTCGCTCGCGGAGGGGATGCGCCGCAGCGAGGCGTGGCTGCGGGAGACCGGTCGGCTTGACCCGGATCCACCGATTCCCGCGGTGTCTCGCCCCCGTGGCCGTTCGCCAGTCCCGATCGGTGGATCCGGGCCTACTGCGTGACGCGCGCGGCCTCGTCGACGAACGAGCCGACGACGGGGCTGCCGGGATCCGCCTCCGGGTGCCACTGGACGCCGAGCACGTAGCGGGCGTCCGGCGCCTCGATCGCCTCCACGAGGTCGTCGAGCTCGCTCCAGCCGCTCTCGACGAGTCCCTCCCCGACCACGGCGACGCCCTGGTGGTGGTGGGACTTCGTCGGGTGCAGGGTCGCGCCGGCCGCGCGGGCGGCGAGCGAGCCGGGCGCCAGGCGGACGTCGTGGTCGGCGTTGTCGAAAGAGCCCAGCGAGCGGCGGTGGTCGGTGTGGCCGAGGTCGTCGGGCAGGTGCTGGATCAACGTCCCGCCGCAGGCCACGTTGAGCAGCTGCATGCCACGGCAGATGCCCAGCAGCGGCAGGTCGCGCTCGAGCGCCGCGCGCGTGAGCGCGACCTCGACCGCGTCGCGCTCGGGGCGCGTGCCGGTGGTCGTCTCGTGCGCGATGGCGCCGTAGGTGGCGGGGTCGACGTCGGCCCCGCCGGCCAGCAGGAGCCCGTCGAGGTCCTCGAGCGCCTCGTGGGGATCCTCGACGGTCGCGGGATCGGCCGGCAGCAGCAGTGCGCGGCCGCCCGCGCGCTGCACGGCGCGGATGTAGGAGGTCGAGAGCAGGAAGGCGTCCTGGTCCCAGACGGTCCACTGGGCGCGCTCGAGCGCGGTGCAGATCCCGATGCGGGGTCGGCGCGGTTCCACGCCGTTGAGGGTAGCCTCCGCGCCCGATGGCCGATCCAGAGCTCCAGACCGTCCGGCTCGACCGCCGCGGCGCCGAGCTGCGCATCACGCTCGACCGCCCGCAGGCGCTCAACGCTTGGGACCGCCGGCTCGGCGACGACCTGCTGGCCGCGGTCGACGTGGCCGCCGGCGACGACGAGGTCAGGGCCGTGACCATCACCGGCGAGGGGCGGGCGTTCTCCTCGGGCGCCGACCTCAAGGCCGGCTTCGACGCTACGCCCGAGGGCCATCCGGACGTCCGCGCCGCGCTCGAGGAGCGCTACCACCCGATCATCACGACCGTGCGGGCGATGCCCAAGCCGGTGCTCGCGGCGGTCAACGGCCCGGCGGTCGGCATCGGCTGCTCGCTGGCGCTCGCGTGCGACCTGGTGGTGGCCAGCCGCGACGCCTACTTCGCGCTGGCCTTCGTGAACATCGGACTGGTCCCCGACGGCGGCTCGTCGGCCTTCCTGCCGGCGCGCGTGGGCTTCACCCGGGCGGCCGAGATGGCGCTGCTGGGCGACCGCGTCGACGCGGACACGGCGCTCGCGTGGGGCCTCGTGAACCGGGTGGTCGAGCCCGACGCGTTCGCCGGCGAGGTCGACGCGCTCGCCGAGCGGCTGGCCACCGGCCCCACGCGCTCCTACGCCGGCTCCAAGCGCCAGCTCAACCGCTGGGTCTACGGGGCGCTGGCCGACCAGCTCGAGCTCGAGTCGGCCGTCCAGCAGGAGCTCGCCGCCTCCGGCGACTTCGCCGAGGGCGTCGCCGCCTTCCGCGAGAAGCGCGGCCCCGGGTTCTCCGGCCGGTGAGCGCCCGCGGGTGCGAGCACGCGCCGACTTGCGCGCGCCCGGCGGCGGCGCGCGCCACGATCGGCCGGACCGTGAGCGGCGGCTATACACTGCGCCGCGCAGTGGGTTCTGGAGCCTCGCAACGACGCCTGCGCACGCCTGCGCTGCCGGCCGCGATCCTCGCCGTCGCGCTGCTGGCGATCGCCGCCCCCGCCGCCTCGGCCGGGCTGCTCACGCCGGAGTCCGGCGGCTCGCCGAACGCGAACGACATCTCCACGCTCTACAAGCTCGTGCTGGGGATGGGGATCGTCATCTTCCTCGGCGTCGAGGGGGTGCTGATCTGGTCGATGTTCCGCTACCGCGCCAAGAAGGGGCGCGTCGCGGCGCAGATCCACGGCAACACCCGCCTGGAGATCGGCTGGACCATCGGTGCCGCCGTCATCCTCGTGTTCATCACCGCCGTGACCTTCTTCAAGCTCGCCGACATCAAGAACCCCGCGGCCTCGGACATCGACGCCCAGGGCAACCCGGTGGCCTCCGAGGTGCTGCTCGCCCAGACCGACCGCCCCGACCCGCCGGCCGGCACCGAGTCGATGAACATCCGCGTCGACGGCCAGCAGTACATCTGGCGCTTCCAGTACCCCGGCCCGAAGGCCGTCTTCGCCTACGAGGAGATGGTCGTGCCCGTCGGGATGACCGTCACGCTGGACATCACCTCCGACGACGTGGCCCACTCGTGGTGGATCCCGAAGCTCGGCGGCAAGTTCGACGCGATCCCGGGCTACACCAACAAGACCTGGTTCAAGGCGCTGCAGGCCGGCGTCTACGAGGGCGCCTGCGCCGAGCTGTGCGGCCGCAACCACGCGAACATGCTGGCCCGCGTGCGGGCGGTCCCTTTCCGGGAATACCGCCGCTGGTACGACCAGCAAGCCGCCGACATCCAGGCCGCGCGCGACGCCGCTGCTCGCGAGCGCGAGCGGCTCGGCGCCCAGGGCGGCGGGACCGACTGACCTCAGGAACCATCACGTGACCACCACCGCCATCGAGAACAGGGTCCGCCCGCGGGCCGAGATCATCGCCCACGACGCGCGGCCCGAGCCCAAGGGCTGGAGCTCGTGGATCACCACGACCGACCACAAGCGGATCGGGATCCTCTACCTGTGGACGGTCGCCGTCTTCTTCATCCTCGGCGGCGTCGAGGCGCTGCTGCTGCGCGTCCAGCTCGGGACCCCGGAGAACACCTTCCTCGATCCGGAGAAGTACAACCAGCTGTTCACGATGCACGGCACGACGATGATCTTCCTGGTCGTCGTGCCGATCTGGGCCGGCTTCGCGAACTACCTGCTGCCGCTGATGATCGGCGCCCGCGACGTCGCCTTCCCGCGGCTGAACGCGTGGTCGTACTGGATGTTCCTGTTCGGCGGGCTGACGCTCTACGCGTCCTTCTTCTTCACGCCGCCGGAGGCGGGCTGGTTCAGCTACGTGCCGTTGTCGGGCCGCGAGTACTCGCCGTCCAACGGCCAGGACGCGTGGATCTACATGGTCCACCTCACCGGGCTCTCCTCGCTGATGGGCGCGGTGAACTTCGTCGCCACGATCCACAACATGCGCGCGCCGGGCATGGGCTGGGGGCGCCTGCCGCTGTTCATCTGGACGATCCTGATCTACGCCTACCTGATCCTGCTGGCGCTGTCCTCGATCGCGGCGACGGCGACGATGCTGCTGATCGACCGCAACTTCGGCGGGACGTTCTTCGATCCGACCCAGGGCGGTGACGCGCTGCTCTGGCAACACCTGTTCTGGTTCTTCGGCCACCCCGAGGTCTACATCATCATCCTGCCCGCCTTCGGGGTCTTCTCCGAGGTGCTGCCGGTGTTCGCGCGCAAGCCGATCTTCGGCTACAAGGCGATCGCCGCCGCCACCGCCGCGATCGCCTTCCTCGGCGTGCTGGTGTGGGCCCACCACATGTTCGCGACGCCGACGGCGACGGTCGTGCTGGCCTTCTTCATGCTCTCGAGCTTCGTGATCGCGGTGCCCACCGGGGTGAAGATCTTCAACTGGCTGGCGACGCTGTGGCGAGGATCGATCGAGTTCCGCGTGCCGCTGCTGTTCTGCGTCGGCGGCATCGGGACGTTCCTGATCGGCGGGATCACGGGCATCTTCCTCGCCGTCTTCCCGGTCGACTGGCAGCTGACCGACACCTACTTCGTCGTCGCCCACATGCACTACGTGGCCTTCGGCGGCGCCGCCTTCGCGGGCTTCGCGGCGGTCTACTACTGGTTCCCGAAGATGACCGGGCGGCTGATGTCCGAGTCGTGGGGCAAGCTCTCCTTCTGGCTGCTGCTGATCGGCTTCAACCTCACCTTCCTCGTCCAGCACTCGGCCGGCCTGTCGGGCATGCCGCGGCGGATCTACGAGTACTCGGCCAGCTCCGGCTGGCAGGCCTACAACCTGATCTCGACGGTCGGGGCGTTCGTGATCGCGCTCGCCACGCTGGTGACGCTCGTGAACCTGGTGCGCGCGCTGAAGTCGGGCGCCAAGGCCGGGCCCGACCCGTGGAAGGGCAACACGCTCGAGTGGTACACGCCCTCGCCGCCGCCTGAGAACAACTTCGACGCGATCCCGCGCGTGCGCTCGGTCGAGCCGATGAAGGACATCCGCCGCCAGGTCGAGTCCCAGACGGGCGCCGAGCAGCGCTTCCGCGCCGGCCAGGCCATGGTCCACCTGTAGATGCGCTAGCCATGGAGGCCTCGCGCGCGACCCAGCAGGCGACCGCAGCCCCCGGTGGGCTGGCCTTCGCCCACGCGCGCCAGGTCCTCGCCGACTACGTCACGCTGACCAAGCCGCGCGTGCAGCTGCTGCTGCTGCTCACGACGGTCACGACGATGTACGTGGCCGGCGACCCGACCGTCTCGCTCGTGCTGCTGACCTGCCTCGGGGGCTCGCTCTCGGCCGGCGGCGCGGGCGCGGTCAACCACTTCTTCGACCGCGACATCGACGCCCAGATGGCGCGCACCGCCTCGCGCCCGGTACCCGCGGGGCGGATCGCGCCGGGGGCGGCCCTCGCGTTCGGCATCGTGCTCGGCGCGCTCTCGTTCGTGCTGCTGGCCACGACGGTCAACCTGCTGGCGGCGTGCCTGACGCTGGCCGGCTTCCTCGGCTACGTCTTCGTCTACACGCTGTGGCTCAAGCGCACCACGCCGCAGAACATCGTCATCGGCGGGGCGGCCGGCGCGGTCCCGCCGCTGGTCGGCTGGGCGGCGGTCACGGGCACGCTGGACCCGACCGCCCTCTACCTCTTCGCGATCGTCTTCTACTGGACGCCGCCGCACTTCTGGGCGCTCTCGCTGCTGATGAAGGACGAGTACGCGCGCGTGGGCGTGCCGATGATGCCCGTCGTGCACGGCGAGGCCGAGACGCGCCGCCAGATCCTGCTCTACACCGGACTGCTGGTCGTGCTCACCCTGCTGCCGGTGCTCTTCGGCTTCTTCGGCGCGATCTACGCCGTCGCGGCGCTCGGGCTCGGCGGCGTGTTCGTGTACTACGCGCTGACGCTGCAGCGGCAGGCCGACCGGCGCAGCGCGCTTCGTACCTACCTCTACTCGCTGGGCTACCTGGCGCTGTTGTTCTGCGCCATGGTGCTCGACGCCCGGCTGTAGACTGCCGGACGCATCATGGACCGTCGGCTCGCTCGCAAGAACCTCCGCACGGCGATGATCTGCGGCTCCGTGATCGTGATCATGTTCGCCCTCACCTTCGTCGCGGCACTGGTCTACACGGCATGAGCGAGCACCCGCGGGAAGCAGAGGCCCCGCCGGCCGGCGAGCAGGTGCACATGCCCTCGCCGAGCATCCTGCCGTTCCTCAACTGCGTCGGGCTCGCGCTCGCGATCGTCGGCATCACCCTCTCGCCGGTCCTGCTCGTCGGCGGGCTGCTGCTCTTCCTGGGCACGTTGATCCGCTGGATCGTCGACGTCCGGCGCGACATCGACGAGCTCCCCGCCGAGCATCACTAGGCGCAACCGCGTCACCCCGCTCGGCGAGCTGATCGCCGACCCGGCGCGCGGGCTTCTCTTCGGCAACCGCGGCTGCCTGCACGACGACGCCGGGCGTATCCGACGGCGCTTCGCCAGGCGGCGCTGGATCGCCTGCCGCCTGCGCTTCCGCGACTGGCGGCGGGCGCCGCTGCTGCAGCCCGGGCGCTTCACCGAGCTGTTCTTCCTTGGACGAGGCGACGGCGCTGGCGGCGGGTCACCGGCCCTGCGCGCTGTGCCGGCGCGAGGACTATGTGCGCTTCCAGTCACTGTGGCGCGAGCACCACGCCGGGCCGGCCGGGGCCGACGCGATCGATGCCGTGCTGCACCGCGAGCGCGTGGAATCCCGGACGGGCGGGCAGCGTCACCACGCTGCCCCGCTCGAGGCGCTGCCGGACGGCGCGTTTGTCCTGCGTGAGGCCGCGCCGTGGCTGCTGCTCGGCGCCGAGCTGCTGCGCTGGAGCCCGGCCGGCTACACCGAGCGCCGGCCCCGGCCGGCACTCGAGCCGGCCCGGCTGATCACGCCACCGTCGCTCGTCGCGGTGCTTGCGCACGCCAGGAGCCCGCTCGTACCGCTCGTGCATCCGTCCGCGAGCAGCCGCCTCGGTTAGCATCTCTCTGCGAGCGGCAGCGCGCCAGGATTTGCCCCGGACGGCCTGCGCCGTCATCCTCGCTCCGCCGTTCAGGCGTATTGACAGTGTGCCCACTCAACGTCCTGCCACCATCCGCCATCGCACCAGCCTGTTCGAGGACGCCGTCGCCATCGTCGAGCGCGAGTACTCGACGGAGCTCTCGCTCGACGACATCGCCCGCCGCGTCGCCTCCTCGCGCCGCCAGCTGCAGCGTGCCTACGCCGAGATCGGCGGCACGACGTTCCGGGATCATCTCACCCGGGTGCGGATGCAGCAGGCCGCCGAGATGCTCGCCGGGCGCACGCTGACGGTCCGCGAGGTCGCTCACCGCGTCGGCTACCGCCAGCCGGCCCAGTTCGCCAAGGCCTTCCGGCGCTATCAGGGCGTCGCCCCGTCGGCCTTCCGCGGCAACGGCAGCCACCCGCGCTTCGCCGCCTCGCAGAGCTTCGAGCAGCAGGCCGCGTAGCGCTCCCTCCGGCCCCGCCGCCGGGGTCGTGACCGCGACCGCGCCTTGACGCGCGGGAGCGGTTCCCTCCGTCGCTGCTCTGCCCTAGGATCCCGGCCTCATGAGTCAGGAGGAGGCCGAGGAGACCACCGGGGAGCTCGACGAGCGCGAGCTCCGCGCCCGCGCTGCGGGCGAACGCGAGGTGCGCTCGCCGCGCGAGGCACCCGCGCAGCTGCGCCAGATGATCGCCATCGGCGTGGTTTCCTCGATCGTGGGGATCGCCGTCGGTCTGCTGATCGACTGGTTCCCGGTCCAGGCCTCCGGCCAGGCCAAGCCGATCGACACGCTGTGGGACGTCCTGATCATCGCCTCCGTGCCGGTCTTCGTGCTGTGTCAGGTCATCGTCCTCTACTCCGTCTGGAAGTTCCGCATGCTCCCGGGCGAGGAGAACCTCGACGGCCCACCGATCCACGGCAACACGCGCCTCGAGGTCATCTGGACCGCGATCCCCGCGATCCTGCTGGTTGCCCTGTGCACCTACGCCTACATCGTGCTCGTCGACATCGAGGACGCGAAGGCCGACGCGCTGGAGGTCAGGGTGGTCGGCGAGCAGTTCGCCTGGAGCTACCACTACTCCGGCGCCGGGCGCGGCGGGCGCGACCTCACCACCAACGCGCTCTACCTGCCGGTCGACCGGCCGGTGAACTTCACCGTGCAGACCAAGGACGTCATCCACGACTTCTGGGTGCCGGCCTTCCGGCTGAAGGTCGACGCCGTCGCCGGCGTCGACACGGGCTACCGGGTCACGCCCACCCGGCGCGGGACCTACCCCGTGGTGTGCGCCGAGCTGTGCGGCCTTGGGCACTCGACGATGCGCTCGACGGTGCGGGTGGTCACGCGCCCGGAGTTCGATCGCTGGCTGGCCGGCCAGCGCACGGGCGGCGCGGGCGGCGCCGCGGCGGCCGGCGGCTCTGAGAGCGGCGGCGGCGCCGAGCAGGCGGGCGCCGACGGCAAGCAGGTCTTCGCCAGCACGGGCTGCGGCTCGTGCCACACGCTCGCCGACGCGGGCAGCCAGGCCAACACCGGGCCGAACCTCGAGGTCCTCAAGGGCCAGAGCGCCGAGCAGATCGAGCAGTCGATCGTCGACCCCAACGCCACCCTCTCCGAGGGCTTCCAGGCCAACCTGATGCCGGCCGACTACGGCCAGCGGCTCGATCCGGAGCAGCTGAAGGCCCTGGTGGACTACCTTTCGGAGAGCACGAAGTGAAGACGTCCGAGGAGACCGCTGAATGACCGCCAGTCTGCGCGCCCCCGGCCAGTCCCGGGCCTTCTTCGCCCTCGTGCTGGGCGTCGCCTTCTCCACGGGGATCGTGGCGCTGGTGCGGGCCGCCTACGGCTGGGACCCCGTGCTGGACACGAGCGCGATCCTGCTCGTCTCGCTGGTCGCCGCGCCGCTGTTCTGGCTCGTCGGCCTCGGCGCCTTCGACTACTGGTTCTACTGGGCCGCCGGCCGCCCGACCCGGCCCGAGGACCACTCCTCCCACGGCGCGCACTCGTGGAAGGACTACTTCCGGGTCAACACCGACCACAAGGTGATCGGCATCCAGTACGTGGTCACCTCGTTCTTCTTCATGCTGGTCGGCGGGCTGCTGGCGATGGTCGTCCGCGCCGAGCTGGCGGCGCCGGGCCAGCAGTTCGTCGATCCCAACACCTACAACGGGCTCTTCAGCGTCCACGCGTCGCTGATGATCTTCCTGTTCATCATCCCGGTCTTCGCGGGGCTGGCCAACTACGTGCTGCCGCTGATGATCGGCGCGCCGGACATGGCCTTCCCGCGCCTGAACGCGCTGTCCTACTGGATGCTGCCGATCGCCGGGATCATGATGACGGCGTCGTTCTTCGCGCCCGGCGGGTCCTTCGCGACGGGCTGGACCGCCTACGCGCCGCTGTCGACCGACGTGCCGATCGGCCAGATGTTCTTCACGATCGGCGTGCAGTTCGCGGGCGCCTCCTCGATCGCAACTGCGCTGAACTTCCTGGTGACCATCATCACCATGCGCGCGCCGGGCATGTCCTTCTGGCGCATGCCGCTGCTGGTGTGGGCGAACTTCTCGACCTCGCTGCTGGTCGTGATCGCCACCCCGTTCGTGGCCGCCTCGCAGTTCTTCGTGCTGCTGGACTACTCGCTGGGGTTCAACTTCTTCGTCCCCGAGCGCGGCGGCGAGGTGCTGATGTACCAGCACGTCTTCTGGTTCTACTCCCACCCCGCGGTCTACATCATGATGCTGCCCGGCTTCGGGATCATCTCCGAGGTCCTCTCGGTCAAGTCGCGCAAGCCGATCTTCGGCTACCGCATGATGGCCTTCTCGCTGCTGGCGATCGTGCTGCTCGGCTTCACGGTGTGGGCGCACCACATGTTCGTCTCGGGCATGCAGTCCTGGATCCGCGTGCCGATGATGATCACCACCGCGATCATCGCCGTGCCCACCGGGATCAAGATCTTCTCGTGGCTGGCGACGCTGTGGCGCGGCGTGCTGCACATGGACACGCCGATGCTGTTCGCGCTCGGCTTCCTCACCATGTTCGTGCTCGGCGGGATCTCGGGCGTGATGCTGGCGATGATCCCCGTGGTCATCCACGTGAGCGACACCTACTTCATCGTCGCCCACATCCACTACGTGCTCTACGGCGGCTCGCTGTTCACGATCTTCGCCGGCGTCTACTACTGGTTCCCGAAGATGACCGGCCGGATGTTCGACCAGCGCCTCGGCCGGATCCACTTCTGGCTGACCTTCATCGGCTTCAACCTCACCTTCGCCCCCATGCACCTGATCGGCGTGCAGGGCATGCCGCGGCGGGTGGCGGACTACCCGGAGCAGTTCGCGAGCTGGAACCTGTTCATCTCCTTCGCCTCCTTCCTGCTGGGCATCTCGACGCTGATCTTCGTCTACAACGTCGTCGCCAGCTGGCGCAACGGACCCAGGGCGGAGGCGAACCCGTGGCGGGCGCTGACGCTCGAGTGGCAGGTGTCCTCGCCGCCGCCGATCTTCAACTTCGACCGCGTGCCGACGGTCGTCGGCGGGCCCTACGAGTACGGCGTCCCGGGCGCGGTGCACGGCATCTTCAAGCCTGCCGAGGAGCCGGCGAAGTCCGTGCCGACCGCGGCAGCCGGATCGGCGGGAGGCCGTGAATGAGTGAGATCCTGGTCCTCGCCAACGAGACGATCGGTGGCAAGGCGCTGCTGGACGCGATCCGTGAGCGCGCCCGCGAGGGCGACGCGCACTTCCACGTCGTCGTGCCGCTGCAGCGCCCCAAGCACGGCAACGTCATCTACGCCGAGACGCGCCGCGGGTTCGCCCAGGTGCGGGTCGACCTGGCGCTGAACTTCATGGGCGAGGAGGGCATCGACGGGCAGGGCGAGGTCGGCGACGAGGACCCGTTCAACGCCGCGACGGACGCGGTGGCCGAGCACGGGATCGACGAGATCATCGTCTCGACGCTGCCCGCCACCGAGTCGGCCTGGCTGCGGCGCGACCTGATCGCCAAGCTCGAGTCAGAGACCGGCCTGCCGGTCGAGCACATCATCGTTGACCTCAACAAGGACGGGCTGCCGTTCGAGGTCACGCTGGTGCTCGCCAACCAGACCGCCGCGGGCGAGCCGCTGGTCGAGCGCCTGCAGGAGCTGGCGGCCGAGGGCCCGCACCGCTTCATCGTGGTCGTGCCGCAGGACCTCACCCATCCCGACGCGGTCGCGGCGGCCCGCCGGCGGCTCAACGCGCTGCTGGAGTCCCTGCACAAGTCCCACATCGTCGCCGCCGGGACGATCGGCGACCCGGATCCCTACACGGCCGCGATGAACTGCATGCACTTCTTCCGCATCACCCAGGTCGTGATCTCCACGCTGCCGCGGGATCGCTCCAAGTGGCTGGCCGACGGGCTGCCCGAGAAGGTGGAGAAGGGCGGCGGCAAGCCGGTCGAGCACATCGAGATGGCCGCGGAGGCGGCGCCCGCCGAGGCCTGAGATGGAAGCCGCCTCCGTCACCCACGGCCACGGCCTCGCCGACGAGCACGAGCACCACGGGCCGCCGCCCGCGAACCGCTCCTCGCGGGTCGAGCCGCAGCTGCTGGGCATGCTGCTGTTCATCGTCTCCGAGGTGATGATCTTCGGGGCGTTCTTCACCGCCTACTTCTTCATCCGGGTGGTGGCGGGCTCGGAGTGGCCGGCCGAGGGGACCGAGCTGCCGAAGCTGATCGCCGGCGTGAACACCGCGATCCTGCTCTCTTCCTCGCTGACCGTGCACTGGGCGCTCGAGTCGGCCAAGGCAGGCAACCGCTGGGGCCTGAAGGTGGGCATCTTCACGACGTTCCTGCTCGGGCTGACCTTCCTCTTCATCCAGGTCAACGAGTACATCCACATCGGCTTCTCGCCGTCGGACTCCGCGCAGGGGTCGATCTTCTACGGCCTCACCGGCCTGCACGGCGCGCACGTGTTCGTCGGGCTGACGCTGCTGGCGATGGTGACCGTGCGGGCGTTCAAGGGGCACTTCACCCCCGAGGAGCATCGTGGCGTCGAGGTGCCCGGGATCTACTGGCACTTCGTCGACGTGATGTGGGTCGTCGTGTTCACGACGGTCTACATCATCTGACGTGCTCAACCCGCTGCGCTCCGAGCGCGAGGCGTTCCGCTTCCTGCTCTACGTGGTGGTCGTCGCGGCGGTGCTGATCGGGCTCGTGCTGCTCGTACGCGCCGTCGCCTGACCCTACCCTTCCTCACGTGGAGTGGCTGAGCCTCGACCCCGGCGTCGTCGTCTGGCTCATGGTGGTCGAGGGCCTCTACCTGCGGGCGCTCGCGATCCTGCGCCGGCGCGGGGTGAGCGTGCCGCGCGGCCAGCAGGCCTGCTTCCACGGCGCCGTGGCGCTCTGGGCGGTCGGGCTGCTGGGGCCGACCGGCGCACTGGCGGGCGACCTGCTCAGCGCCCACATGGCCGAGCACCTGCTGATCGCCGATCTCGCCGCGCCGCTGTTCGTGGCCGGGATCCGCAACCCGGTGCTCGGCTTCTTCCTGCCGCGGGCGCTGCTCGTGCCGCTGGCTCGCAACCGCCCGCTACGCGGTGCGCTGCGGCGGATGCGGGCGCCGCTGCTCGCCATCCCCCTCTACGCGCTGATCCTCTACGGCTGGCACTGGACGCCGCTGTTCGAGGCCGCCACCCGCTACGACGCGGTGCACGTGCTCCAACACGCCGGCTTCATCGGCGCCGGCGTGCTCGTGTGGTGGGCGGTGCTCGAGCCCAAGCGGCGCCGCATGACCGGCGAGCTGTGGAAGATCGGCCACATCATCTCGGCGCGCTTCCTGGGCATGTTCCTCGGGATGAGCTTCGTGATCATCCGCGTGCCGCTCTACACCGGGGTCTACGGCGACGGCGACCGACGCGGGCTCACGCCGCTGGCCGACCAGCAGATCGCGGGCGCGATGATGGTCGTGCTCGACCTGCTGATCATGGTCTTCGCGCTGTGCTTCCTGTTCTGGCGGGCCTCCCAGGAGGAGGACCGGCGCCAGGCACGTGAAGCCGAGCGGCGCGCCGCGCGGGCGGCCTCGGTCACTTGACGGTGAGCTTGCCCGCCATGCCGCCCTGCTCGTGGCCGGGCACCGAGCAGTAGAACGTGTACTCGCCGGCGTCGAGGTCGGCCTCGACGGTCGAGGTCGCACCGCCCTTGACGACGTTGCCCTTCTCGTCGAGCCCGTTGCCCTTGACGGCGATGTTGTGGTCGATCGAGGAGTCGTTCTTGGAGTTGAAGGTGACCGCGCCGGCCTCGGCCTCGGCCGAGCCGAAGGTGTAGGCCAGCGCGCCGGAGGGGTCGGCAGGGATGGAGAGCTCGCCGTCGTCGGCCTTGGCCACCTCGTCGGAGCGCTTGACGCCCACGGTCGCGAGCCGGCCGCCGTCCTCGCCGCGCTTGCCCGCGGCCGAGGCGACGTAGGCGGCGACGTCCTTGACGAGCCGCCCCTCGACGATGTCGGCCTCCATCAACGGCAGCGCCTTGCCGGTGACCGGATCGATCTGCGGGTTGATGTTGGGATGCTGGATCCAGCCGGAGACCACGCCCTCGAAGGTGGACTGGTCGAGGCCGTCGATGCGCGCGCGGCCGAAGGCGACGTCCAGGTTCGGGCCGGTGACGCCGGTCGTCCCGGCGCGCGCGAGCGTGTGACATGCGCCGCAGTTGGCCACGAAGGCCTGCTTGCCGGCGACGAGGTCGGCGTCCTCGGTGCCCGCCCCGCAGCCCGAGACCCACACCAGCAGCCCGGCGCCGACCGCCAGGGTGCCCGCGCGCATCACGGCTGCCGCTCCCCTTCCGCTCATCCGCCGGGAATTTACCCGCTCGGCGGGCGGCATGGCGCCACCGGGTGGTCCGGTTGCGCCGCCTTGCCGGCCGCGGCTAGGCTGCGCGCGTGCCAGAGCCGCTGGAGGTCAACCGCGCCCACTGGGACGCGCTCGCGGCGGTTCACGGCCAGGACAACTACTACGACGCCGAAGCGCTCGTCGCCGGCGCCGACGTGCTGGGCCGCCACGAGGACGCCGCAGTTCGGGAGGCTGCCGGCGACGTCGCCGGCCTCGATGTCGTCCACATCCAGTGCCACATCGGCTTCGACACGATCTCGCTGGCGCGCCGGGGCGCGCGGGTCACCGGCGTCGACCTCTCCCCCGCCTCGCTGGCCAAGGCGGAAGGGCTCGCCGCGCGGGCCGGCGTCGAGGTGACATGGGTGGAGGGCGACGCCGCCGACCTGCCGGCGTCGCTGCACGGCCGCTTCGACCTCGCCTACGCCACCATCGGGGTGCTCGGCTGGATCGCCGACCTCGGCGCGTGGATGCGCTGCGCCCACGCGGTGCTGCGGCCCGGCGGCCGGCTGGTGCTGGTCGAGATCCACCCGCTGCATGGCATGTTCGCGTCGGTCGAGCCGCCGGTGCTCGACTTCCCCTACGCCTTCGACGGGCCGCGGCGCTTCGACGCCGACGGCTCCTACGCCGACCCGGGCGCGACGCTGGCCGCGACCGAGAGCGTCGAGTACGGCCACTCGCTCGGGGAGATCGTCACCGCGGCGATCCGCGCCGGGCTGCGCGTCGACGCGCTGCACGAGCACCTCGAGCTGGACTTCGACCCGCGCGGGGACATCCTGACGCGCGAGCCCGACGGCGCCTACCGCCTGCGGCTCGGCGGCGAGGCGCTGCCGGTCCTGTTCACCCTGCTCGCGACGGCCTGAGCGGCGTCAGACCTCGAGCGGCGCGGGCTCTGGCAGCTCGTCGAGCTTGCCCTGCGCGGCCGCGATCATCCGCCGGGCGACGCCGTCCCAGGAGTAGTGCTCGTGGGCGACCTCGACCATCGCCTTGCGCGTCTGCTCACGCAGCTCCTCGGGAGCGCCCAGCCAGCTGTTGAGGTCGCCGGCCAGCTCGCGCACGGCGCCGGGGCCGACCTCGAAGGTCAGCCACGGGCGCGAGGCCTCGGGCATCCCCTCCGCGAGCGTCTCGGCGACCTCGGCGAGCCCCGAGTGGTGGGCCACGACCGGCAGGGCACCGCAGGAGGCGCCTTCGGCCGCGACCATCCCGAAGGCCTCGGGGAAGGTCGAGGGCACCACCATCGCCTCGGCCGCGGGCAGGATGTCGACGAGCTCGTCGTGGTCCAGGCGCCCGGTCCAGGCGACGCGGTCGCGCAGCCCGGCCGCGGCGGCCTTGTAGGCCTCGGCCTCCTCGCCTTCCAGCGAGGCGACGAACGCCTCCAGCGAGGGCAGCGGCGCCCCCGCCTCCGAGCGGGTGGCCTCGGCTGCGTCGAGCTCACCGTCGGCCAGCCGGGCCGCCAGCTCGTGCAGGCCATCACGGAAGGCGCCGAAGCCGACGATCAGCAGACGCGCGTCGGGGTGCTCGGCCAGCACCAGCGGCCACGCCGCGAGCAGCAGCTCGACGCCCTTGGAGCCGATCAGCTTGCCGACGAAGACGACCAGCCGGTCGCGGTCGAGGTCCACCGTCTGCAGCGCGGCGGCGGCCTGCTTGGGCTCGTAGGCGAACGAGGAGCCGGCCGCGCCGCCGGCCGCGGGAGCCTCGGCGGCCTCGAGCACGCGCTCGCGGACCGCCTCGAAGCCGGCCTGGGCGATCGCCGGCTCGCGCGGCGCGAAGTGCGCGATGTCGACCCCGGGGGGGCCGAGCCGCGTGCGGTCGCGCACCGTCGGGTCCTCCATCTCGGCCCACAGGCTCTCGCCGGTGTGGCGCGAGCCGACGAGGATCCCGCGGGCGGGCGCGAGCCCCTCGACCGCGTAGGGCTTGAAGCGCGGGTACGGCTTGACCGTGTACTCGAGCGCCGAGCCGTGGATCTTGACGGCGTAGGGGATGTTCAGGCCGCCGAGCGCCCGCGCGAGGATCACCGGGCCCATGACGATGTGGTTGGCGAGCGCGACGTCCGGGCGCACGTGCTCGGCGATCTCGCGTACCTCGGTGACGTTGCGCTCGAGGTAGCGGTCGAGCTCGGCGTCGGTCAGGTCCTGGAAGGGCCGCGCCTCGATCCCCTCGTAGTCGTCGGCCACGTAGACCGGCAGCAGGCCGTCGAGGTTGGGCCGGTAGACGGTCGCCTTCGGCGGGTCGTTGCGGACCTCGAGCTCCAGCTCACCCCCGTCCCAGTCACCGGCGGCGTCGACCCAGGGCAGCTCGAAGGGGGCCCGGTCCTGGCCGAACAGGTGGACCTCGTGGCCGTTGCGGGCCAGGGCCTTGGCCAGCTCGGCGTTGTAGACGTTCGATCCGGTCCCGCGCAGCAGGTAGCCGGAGAAGATGAGCACGCGCACCGCGCGCACCCTACGGTATGGGGAGTCGCTCGGAGGCCCTTTGCTACCTTGGCGCCGATGGCCGAGCGTCAGACCTACCGGCTGCGCACGCCCTCGACCGGGCGCGAGATCTTCCTCGACGCCGAGCCGGGCGTCGTCTACCGCGACCGCGAGACCGGCGAGCCGATGGAGGTCGTCGGGAAGGTCCTTCCGCTCGAGCCGTCGAAGTCCAACCTGCCATGGGCGGTGGAGAATCTCCGATTCTGCAACTGGTGCGACCAGCTCGCCCAGAAGGACCTCAACGACTGCCCGACGTGCGGGCGCCGGATGTCCGCGCTCCCGAACCCTTAGGGAGGGCTGCCTTGCGCCGTCTCGGCCTCACGCTCCTGACCCTGCTCGCCGCCGCCTGGCTCGCCGGCTGCGGCGGCCAGCAGATCTCCGCCGACGAGGTGCCCGGGGCGCCCGTCGAGATCGCCGTGGAGGAGGATCCCGAGCCCGTCTCGGCCGGCGCGCCGGCGGACGCGGAGTCCCAGAGCGGCGCCGGCGCCGATCAGGACCAGGACGCCGCCGACGCGGACACTGGAACGGACGCCGGCACCGACACGGGCGCCGATACGGGGACGGACACGGGCGCCGACACCGGCACGGACACCGGGACCGACACCGGCACCGGGACCGACACCGGCGGCGATACGGGCACCGGGGACACGGGCGCTGACACGGGCGGGGACACGGGCGGGGACACGGGCACCGACACCGGCGGTGACACGGGCGGCGACGGCACGTCGGGCGGGACCGCGCCCGAGCAGACCGGCGGCCAGGGCGGCGCCGAGGCGCCGGCGGGCTCCGACGCCGAGCGCTTCGAGGAGTTCTGCCAGCAGAACGCCGGCGCCTGCTGACGCCAGGCGCGCCAGCAGGTGGTCGCGGTTCACGCGCCGCCGCCTCGACTGGCGGGCCTATCCACCCGCGCGACGTGTCTCACCTTCCGCCGCATGTCCACCGAGGAACACCGGACGTCGCGCGCGTCGGTGGCCGTCTCGGTCGCCGCCCGAGCGCGCGAGCAGGACGCCGGCCAGGCACACCGCCAGGCCGACCAGCGCGCTCGCGCCGATTGGCTGGCCGAACATGACCAGCGCCCATACCGCGGTGGTCGGCGGGGTCAGGTAGATGAGGCTGCTCACGCGCGTGACGCCGCCGCGCGCGGCGTTGATCCAGTACAGCCCGTAGCCGCCGACCGTGGATAGGACGATGACCCAGGCGACGGCGAGCCAGAACGTCGCGTCGTTCGGTGGCGCCGCCGATCCGGTGGCCAGCGCGAGCGCGGTGAAGACGACGGCGCTGCCGGCCGACTGGACAGCCAGGGATCGGCCCACGGGGGCCGCTCGGCTGCGCGGCGATCAGCGCGACGTCCCCGGCGGCCACGCCGGCGTCGCCGGCGAGCACGACGCCGAGCAGGTACGCGACCTGCGACAGCAGCCCGATGACGATCTGCGTCACCAGCTCGCCGGGGCCGAGGCGCGGCCCCGGACGACGCGCGGCCCACGCCACCGCGGCGGCGTGGCCACCACGAAGCGCCACATAGCAACGTGAGCGCACCGGCGTCCTCGGTGCCGAGCGTGGCGCCGATGAAGCCCGAGCTCCAGGCCAAGACGAAGCCGGCCGTGGTCAACTGGCCCTCGGTGGGCCTGACCGATGATCTTGCGCGCCGTGCTGGTCTGTATGCCGAATACCGACTCACGGGAGACTGACGCCATGCGAAAACTGACCTTCGGCATGAACCTGAGCCTGGACGGCTACATCGCCGCGCCCGGCGACGACCTCGGCTGGAGCGTGCCGAGCGACGAACTGTTCCAGTGGTGGTCCGACCGGGTGGGGGCGACAGGCCTGGCGCTGTACGGGCGCAAGCTGTGGGAGACGATGAGCTCCCACTGGCCGACCGGCGACAAGCAGCCGAGCGCCACACCGGCGCAGATCGAGTTCGCCAGCCGCTGGCGGGACATGCCGAAGGTGGTGTTCTCCTCGACGACCAGCACGGTCGACTGGAACACCCGCCTGGTCACCGGCGACGCGGTCACCGAGATCACCCGGCTCAAGGCCGACGATGGCGGTCCCATGGACATCGGTGGTGCCACCCTCGCCGCGGCGGCCATGCGGGCCGGGCTGATCGACGAGTACGCGATCGTCACCCATCCGGTCCTGGTGGGCGGCGGCACGCCGTTCTTCACGGCCCTGGACAACTGGGTGAACCTGAGCCTGGTGGAGACCCGGACGTTTCCCGACGGCGTGCTCCTGACCAGGTACGAGACCAGGCGCTGAATACCCGACCTCGGATCGCTGTGTTCCGAGGCGATCATGGCGTCCTTGCCGGATCCCGTTCTTCACCGCAGACGATCCGTCCGGATAGGGATCGGCCTGCCTAGGAGACAGGCTCAGGTCTTCAGGCGAGCAGCACGTAGTGGTCGACGGCGTAGTGCCGCTCGATCTGCTCGGGGGTGAGCCCGGAGCCGCGGAGCGCCGCGAGCCGCCGCGGATCCTGGCTTGCTGTTCTCGAGCCCTCGGGCGAGGGCCAGAGGTTCATGATCAGCAGGCCGGCGTCGGTGCGCGCTGCCGCGTGACGAGCAGCCTGTGCTCGCGGCCGACGGCGGTCGTCGTCGGCTCGAAGCGCTTGTAGGTGGCGGCGATACACGTACGGAACGTGCCGGAGCCGGTGGTGGCCGCGCTGCGTGAGCGGGCAGCGCGGCACGGCCGAGTCGATGCAACAGGAGATCCGGCAGATCCTGGCGGCAGCGGCGGCAGGTCAGCGGCCTCCGGCGGCGATCGACCCGGTTCGGCTGCACACGGTGCGAGCGGGAGGCACCTCCTCCTGGAGGCGGGAGGAGATCTATGGCGACGCCGGGCGCTGACCGCGTCGTCCTCGACACGAACGTGCTCTTGGCAGCGACGGACGAGGAACGGCCCGATCACCAGGACGCGGTCGTATCGCTCAACGAGTGGCCGGCGTCCGGTGTCGTGCTCTACACCAGCGGGCAGATCCTGCGTGAGTACCTAGCCGTGGCCACTCGTTCGGTCGAACACGACGGCCTCGGGATGCTGCAGCCGGCGGCGGCGCCAACGTCCGAGCGCTGCGGAACCGGCTGCGGTTGATGGCCGAGCACGAGAAGGTGGCCGACCGCCTGGCGAACTTGCTCGATGCGGTCGAATGCACGGGCAGACAGGTCCACGACGCGAACATCGTCGCCACCATGCTCGTACACGGCGTGGACACAGTCATCACCAGCAACCTCGAGGACTTCGTTCGCTTCGGCCACCAGGTGCGAGTGGTCGCCCTGTCGCAGTAGCTTCAGGCGAGACCCCGACCGGGAACGCGGAGTCCGTTCAGACTAGGCGCGGCGGGCCGGCGTCCGCCACGGCGGCGGTGCCAGCGGCGGGATCCAGTCGCCGTGGGCCTCCAGCAGCGCGTCGACCAGCGCGGCGATCTCGTCCAGCGGCAGCTCGCCCGCGGTGTGCGGGTCGAGCATCGCGGCCCGGTAGGCGGGCTCCGAGCGCCCGCTCAGCGCCGCCTCGACCGTCAGGCCCTGCACCGCGACGGCGGGCTGCATCAGCGCCGCGAGATGACGCGGCAGCGCCCGCACCGGCTCGGCCTCGATGCCGCGCTCGGAGGCCACGCAGGGCACCTCGACGCAGCAGTCCTCCGGCAGCTCGGCGATCAGCCGCCGGTCCCCGCCGAGCGCGTTCGGGACGTTGCCGTTGAAGCGGAACGGCCGGCCGGTCTCGCACGCCTCGATGATGTCGGCCCCGTACTCGACGCTCGGCCCGCCGGAGCCTTCCTCCAGGTCTTCTCCGCGCTCGAGCCGGTTGCGCAGGGCGTCCCAGCCCGCGATGGAGCGCTCGCAGCGCCGCGGGTACTCGTCCAGCGGCACGCCGAAGCGCTCGATCAGGTCCGGCCGCGCCGCCTTGATGAACCACGGCACGTACTCGGCGAGGTGCTCGGAGGACTCGGTCACGAACGCGCCGAAGTAGCGGAGCACCTCGTAGCGCACGCGGTTGGCGTCCGGCACCCGTCCCTCCTCGAGCACCTGCCGTAGGGCGGGATAGAGATCTTCGCCCTCGCGCTCGAGGCGCAAGAAGAAGGCGAGGTGGTTGATGCCGGCGACCTCGGCCTGCACATCCGCGGGGCGCACGCCGAGGTCGGCGGCCAGCTCGGCCGTCGTGTGCTGCACGGAATGGCAGAGCCCGACCGCCCGGACCGAGCTCGCCTCGGCGACCGCCCAGCACAGCATCGACATGGGGTTGACGTACTGGAGCAGGAGCGCGTCCGGGCACAGCTCCTCCATGTCGCGGCAGACGTCGAGCAGCACGGGGATCGTGCGCAGGCCGCGCATGATCCCGCCGACGCCGAGCGTGTCGCCGATCGTCTGGCGCAGGCCGAAGCGCTTGGGGACCTCGAAGTCGACCACCGTGGCGGGCTCGTAGCCACCGACCTGAAAGCAGGTCACGACGTAGTCGGCCGCGTCGAGCGCGACCCGGCGGTCCAGCGTGGCCTGCACCTCGGCACGCACGCCCGCCCGGTCGGCCAGCCGGCGCACCACGCGCTCGGAGGTGCGCAGGCGATCCGGGTCGACGTCCATCAGCGCGATCGACAGCCCGTCGGCCAGCGCGGGAAAGCCCAGCAGGTCGGACGCCAGCCGCTGCGTGAACTCCGCCGAGCCGGCCCCGACGAAGGCGACCTTGGTCATCGGCCGGGCTACTGCTCGGGCTGCGCCCGCTGCGGATCGGTGATCAGCGTGGCGGAGTACGTCAGGCGGGCCGTGCGGTACAGACAGCGGTACTGGGTCAGCTCGCCCGTCTCGGTCTGCGCGGTCTGGGTCTGGTTCTCGTCGCACTCGCCCCGCTGCCGGCTGGCGCGCCACGACGTGTCGCCCCCGAAGCCGAGCGACAGGGCCGGGGCCCAGGTGGGGACGGTGAGCGCGACCAGCTGGCCCTTGCGGACGCGGATCGAGTTGACCAGCGGGAACTGCGCGGTGGTGCCGAAGTAGGGCGTGAGCTCCACGATCGGGCTGGCGGCGAGCACGCGGCCGAACAGCCGGCGGCCGGGGCGCAGGACCGAGATCCCGGCCGAGGCCTCGCCGCTGGCGTAGTCGTCGAAGAAGCGGATCTGCGCCCGGGCGGGCGTGCCCAAGGTGATCGTCCAGGCGACGATGCGGCCGTTCTCGGGCACGGCGAAGAGCCCGCGGGTGGGCCCGACCTTGGCCTGGAAGCCGGTGGTGCGGGTGATCGCCCGGCAGGGCGTCGACGGGCAGCTCGGCGTCGCCGCCGGCTCGGTCTGGCCGATCTCGACGATCCGGGCCGAGGCCGGCGAGGCGAAGGCGAGCAGCGCGCCGGCCGCGAGGGTCGGGCCGGCGATGCGGGCGAGGGTGGCGCGCAAGGACATCCCGGCATTGAACACGACGGACCGGCCAGGGTTGCTGTCCGCCGGGCGGCGAGACGCCCCGGCGGCGCAGCGGCGCGGGCTAGAGCTTCTGGACGTTGACCGCCTTGGGCCCCTTGTCGCCCTGCTCCTCGTCGTAGGAGACCTTCGCTCCCTCGGCGAGCGAGCGGTACCCGTCGCCGACGATGCCGCTGAAGTGGACGAACAGGTCCCGGCCGCCCTCATCGGGCGTGATGAAGCCGAAGCCCTTGTCGTCGCTGAACCACTTGACCGTCCCGGTGCTCATAGTGCTGTGACCCCGCTGACTTGCAGGCGCGCAGTACGCCCGACCTCCGAGCCATCCTTGGTGCGCCGGACTCCGGCCGGCCCCCGGGCCGACCCTTCCGCGCCAAAACTACCCGCACCCGGACGGCCCGCGCAAGGGGGAACATCCGAGCGGGGTTGCGCCAGGACCTCAACCGAGGCGCAGGCGCGCTGGGCGGACCTCGGGCGAGCGGTCCAGGCACCCCTGCGGGCGCGGGCAGCGCCGGCCGTAGGTGGCCGTCTCGACCTCGTAGCCGATCCGGCCGGGGGACCCGAGCGCTTCCGTCGCGAAGCGCAGCTCGAGGGTCCGGCGCGAGAGCCGCCGCACCTCGGCGCCGGCGACCGCCCGCGGCAGGCCGTTGGCCCGGTTGCGCAGCACCCGGCCGACGAACGCGTCGCCGGCGGCCGCGGGCGTCGCGCAGGCCAGGAAGTCCGGCGAGTCCTCCCCGGCCGTGCGGCGCACGTAGACCGCGAAGCACAGCGAGCCCTGCGCGCCGCTGGGCGCGCGCAGCTCCTCGGCGCTCCAGCGGCCGGCCATCGTCACCTGCCCGACCAGCACGTCGCGCGCCGTCGGCCCGAGCGAGACCCGCACGATGTCCAGCGGCCCGCGGGTCTCGCCCCGGCGGTCCTCCACCTCGACCCGGAAGAGCGTGTCCTGGGCGGACGCCGGGACCGCGAGGGCGAGCACGAGCAGGCCGAGCAGCGCAGGAAAACGGCGCATCGGTGCAGGGTAGACGACTCAGCCGTCCGCGAGCAGCTCACGGGCGCGGCGCAGCGCCTCCTCCGGCGTCGCGATCTCACCCGCGAAGCGCTCCTCCTCCAGGCGGGCGAGGAGCCGGCCGAGCCGGGGCCCGCGCGGCAGGCCGACGGCCGCCGCCAGCTCGTCGCCGCGCACGAGCGGCGGCGCCGGCGTCGCGTCGGCGACGGCGAACGCCTGGCCGATCATCTCGCGCGCGAGCTCGAGATGGGCGGCGATGGCCGGCTCGGCGTTGCGCCCGCGCGTGGCGAGGCGGTCGGCCACGGTGAAGGCCGTGACCTCGACCGGGTAGGGGGCGGTCGCCTGCAGGTAGTGCCACACCGAACGGCGCGACAGCGGGCGCTCGTGGACGAGGAAGCCGAGCCGGAGGTGGTGGAGGGTGAGCGCGGCGACGTAGCCCGCCAGGCGCTCGGAGGCGCGCAGGCGGCCGAGCACCCGCCGGCAGAGCTCCGCGCCCTCGGCGTCGTGGCCGACGAAGGTGACGCGGCCGTCCGGGCGCATCCCGCGCGTCTGCGGCTTGGCGGCGTCGTGCAGCAGCGCCGCGAAGCGCATCGCCTGCCCGCGCGTCAGCTCGTCGGCCAGCGGCTGGGCCAACAACGCCCCCACGCGCGGGCCCCACTCCCCCAGGCCGGCGCCGGCGGGGTCGCGCTCGAGCGCCACCACGGCGTCGAGCACCTCCAGCGTGTGGTCGAGGACGTCGGCGTGGTGGTAGACGTTCTGCTCGACCCCGCGCAGCCCGGCCAGCTCGGGCAGCACCACCGCGGTGAGCCCGAGCACGTCCATCAGCGCGAGGCCGTCGCGCGGCCGCTCGGCGCCGACGATCCGCTTGAGCTCGGCGAACACGCGCTCTGGCGCGACGCCGTCCAGCGCGGGGCCGGCGGCCGCCACCGCGCGCGCGGTGCCGGGCTCGAGCGCGAGCCCGAGCTCGGCGGTCAGCCGCACGGCGCGCAGGCAGCGCAACGGGTCGTCGTCGAGCGCGGTCGGCGAGACGGCGCGCAGCCGGCGGGCGGCGAGGTCGGCCTCGCCGCCGAAGGGATCCACCCGCTCTCCGCCCGCGAGCGGCTCGGCGATCGCGTTGACCGTGAAGTCGCGGGCGGCGAGGTCGGCGGCGAGCTCGCCGTCGCGCAGTGGCAGCAGGTCGACGTGCCAACCGTGGTCGGGCGCGACGACCCGCCAGGCGCCGAACGCGTCCGAGAGGGAGAAGGGCGCGCCGCCCGACGCGCGTGCCAGGCGGACCGCTGCCGCCTTCGGCGTGCCCGCGAGCGCGACGTCGAGGTCTCGGGTGGGTCGGCCGAGCAGCCGATCGCGGACCGCGCCCCCGACCAGCCAGGCCGGCTCGCCGGCCAGCGCCTCCCGGGCGAGCTCGAGGGCGTCGCCCCCGGCCGCGGCGCGGCTCACACCGGTTCGCCGTCCCGGTGGTAGGCCCGCGGCACGCGCGCGGAGATGCCGCACACCACCTCGTAGTTGATGGTCTGCAGGCGGCGGGCGACCTCCTCGGCGGAGATCGCCTCGCCGCCGGCCGCCCCGATCAGCACGGCGGGGGCGCCGCGGGCGACCGGCTCGCGCTCGCCGGGCCCGAGGTCGACCGTGATGTTGTCCATCGACACCGTGCCGACCAGCGGCACGCGCCGGCCGCCGACCAGCACGTCGGCGTTGTTGGTCAGCGCGCGGCGCACCCCGTCGCCGTAGCCGATCGGGATCGTGCCGAGCCACGTCGGCGCCTGCGCCACGAAGCGCCGGCCGTAGCCCGCGCTCTGGCTGGGCGCCGCGCGCTTGACCTCCGCCACGTAGCTGAGCAGCTCGAGCGCGGGCTCGAGGCCCTGCGCCGCCGCGTCGGCGTGGAAGGGGTCGAGGCCGTAGGCGGCGATCCCGCAGCGCACGAGGTCGCCGCGCGACGCCGGCTCGCCGAGCGCGGCCGCCGAGTTGGCGGCGTGTACCAGCAGGCCGGGGTGGGCGGCCTTGAGCTCCGCCGCCCAGGGCGTGAACACGGCCAGCTGCTCGCGCACGAAGGCCGCGTCGTCGTCGGAGGTGGCGAAGTGGGTCATGGCGCCCGCCAGCCGCAGCCGCGGCTCGGCGGCGACGGCACGGGCCACGCGTGTGGCCTCGGGGGCGTCGCGCGTGCCCAGGCGCCCCATGCCGCTGTCGAGCTTGACGTGGACGCCGATGCCCTCGGCGCCCGCCAGCGCCGCGAGCGCCGACACGAAGCCCTCGCGCCAGGCCACGACGTCGGCGCGCGCCGCGACGGCGACCGCGAGCTCTTCCTCCGACAGCGCGCCCATGACCAGGATCGGCACCTCGACGAACCCGGCGGCGCGCAGCGCGCGTGCCTCCTCGGCGGTGGCGACCGCCAGCCAGCTCGCGCCGCCCGCGAGCGCCGCGCGCGCGGCCGGGACGGCCCCGTGCCCGTAGCCGTCGGCCTTGACGACGACGCACAGCCGCGCGGGGGCCGCGACCGCCGCCAGCCGCGCGCAGTTGCGCTCGACGGCCGCCAGGTTCACGCGCGCGAGGGCTCGGAGCATCTGAAGCAGGCTAGATGAGTGACTCCACGACCCCACGACCGTCTGGCGGCGTCCCGCGGGGCTGGACGGCACCCGCCCAGAGGACCCGTGGCAACACCACTGTGCCCTCGGGCGGGCACCCCCCAGCATCCACGGAACATCCGCCAGCCGGCCGCACGGCCATGGAATCAATCATCTAGTTCGGCGGCTGCAGGGCCGCCGGCAGCGCGGCGATCACGTCCGAGGCGATGACCGTGTCGGGGCCGTGCGGCGCGGCCGCCAGGCGACCGGCGTGCAGGTGGACCTGCACCGCCGCGCAGGCGGCGTGGTGGGGCGTCAGGCCCTTGGCGAGCATCGCGCCGGTGACGCCGGAGAGCACGTCGCCCGTGCCCGCGGTCGCCAGGCCGGGCGCGCCGCCGCGGGAGACCGCCACCAGCCCGTCGGGCGCGGCCACCAGCGTGTCGTCGCCCTTGAGCACGACGACGGCGCCGGCCTCGGCCGCCGCGGCGCGAACGCAGGCGAGCCGGTGGGCAGCGATCTCGCCCGAGCCCACCTCCAGCAGCCGCCCGAGCTCGCCGGCGTGCGGGGTGAGGATCGTCGGCGCCCGCCGTCCCGGGAGGATCTCGCCGAGCGCCCCGGACAGCGCGTTGAGCCCGTCGGCGTCGATCACCAGCGGCGCCTCGACGCGGGCGGCGAGCTCACGAACCAGCGCCTGGGTCTCCGGCCGGCGGCCGAGCCCGGGGCCGAGCACGACGGCGTTCGCGCGCCCGGCCGCCGCGAGCGCGGGCTCGGCCGCGTCGGGACCGAGCGCGCCGTCGGCCTCGGGCAGGGCCACGAACATGGCCTCCAGCAGGCGCGCCGCGAAGGCGAGCTCGAGCGACGCCGCAGCCGCCACCGTCACGTAGCCGGCCCCGGAGCGCACCGCCGCCAGGGCGGCCATCGACGGCGCGCCGGTCAAGCCGCGCGAACCGCCGATCACCACGACGTTGCCGGAGGTGAACTTGGTCGAGGCGGCCCCGCGGCGCGGGATGCCCTCCAGCACGCCGTCGCCGGTGAGGCCGGCCGCGGCCGGGCCGGGCGCGCCGTCCGCCGGGATCCCGATGTCGATCACCTCGACGGCGCCGGCGTGCGCCTTGCCGGGCGCGATCCACAGCCCCGGCTTGGCCCGGTGGAAGGTGGCGGTGGCGACCGCCCGCACCGCGTCGCCCTCGACCTCGCCCGTCGAGGCGTCCACCCCGCTCGGAACGTCGGCCGCCACCACGGGCGCCTGCGCCTCGCCCAGCGCGGCGATGGCGGCCCGCGCGGGGTCGCGGGCGGCGCCGGAGAAGCCCGTCCCCAGCAGGGCGTCGACGATCCCGCTCGCGCCGCGCAGCCGCTCGGCGGCGAAGGCCTCGGGCGGGCACCCGGGCAGCCGTCGCAGCTGCTCGGCGGCGTCGCCGGACAGCTCGTCGAGCGGCCAGACGGCGAGCACGTCGACCTCGCGGCCGGCCTCGCGCAGCAGCCGGGCGGCGACGAGGCCGTCGCCGCCGTTGTTGCCCTTGCCGCACACCACCGCGATCCGCCCCGCCGGGACACGGCGAGCCACGACGGCGGCGAGCCCCTCCCCCGCCCGCTCCATCAGGACCAGCGACGGGATGCCGAGCGTCTCGATCGCCCACGCGTCGGTCGCGCGCATCAGCTCCGCGTCGGGGAGCGGCTCGATCCAGCCTGCCCGGCTCACCGGCTGGGCTCGACCAGCGCGACGGCCGCAGCGGTCGTCCGGGTGTGGGTGAGCGAGATGCTCACCGCCGCGCCGAGCGCGTCCGCGCGCGCGGCGGCGTGGCCGGTCAGCCGGACACGCGGCGGCCCGTCGCCGCCGCCGACCACCTCGACGTCGCGCGGCGACCACGCCTCGAGCTCGAGCGCCTTGGCCACGGCCTCCTTGGCCGAGAAGCGCGCCGCGAGGTGCATCGCGGGGCGGGCGCGACGGGCGGCGAAGGCCCGCTCGGCGTCGGTGAACAGCCGCTCGGCGAGCCGCGGCCGGCGGATCAGCGCCCGCTCCAGCCGCTCGACGTCCACGAGGTCGATGCCGACGCTGCCCACGCCGGCAGGCTAGCGCGGGCCGCCGCGCGGCCCGCCGGCGGGCTCAGGCCGCCTTGTCCTCGAAGTCGCGCATGCTGTTGGCCACGCGCACGGCGTCCTCGCGCGAGCGCACGCCGAGCTTGCGATAGATGTTCTTGAGGTGCGAGCGCACGGTCTCGGTGGAGAGCACGAGCGTACGCGCGATGTCCTCGGTGCCGTCCCCGTCGCAGAGCAGGTCGAGCACCTCCCACTCGCGGGCGGTCAGCTTCGAGCGCACCGGCCGCAGGCCGGCGCCGCCGCCGCGCGTCCGCCGCAGGCGCTCGACGAGCGCCATCGCGAGCTGGCCGGAGATGGCGGCTTCGCCGGCCATCGCGCTGCGCAGCGCCCCGGGCAGCGTGTTGAGCTCGATCTCCTTGGAGAGGAAGCCCGCCGCGCCCGCCTGCAGCCCGTTCATCCCGAGCTCGTCGTCCCCCGCGCCCGTGAGCAGCACGATGCGGATGTCGGAGTCCTGCGCGTGGATCCGCCGCGTGGCCTCGATGCCGTCCATCTCGGGCATCATGTAGTCCATCATCACGACGTCGGGGCGGTAGAAGAGCGCCAGCTCGACCGCCTCGCGGCCGTTGGCGGCCTCGGCGATGACGGTCACGTCCGCCCGCTGCAGCGTGTCGCGGATCAGCCGGCGGACGAGCGGGTCGTCGTCGGCGACGATGGTGCGCAGCGGTTCCGTCACAACGTCCTTGTCTCCTTTAGAGCCTTGCACGTCAGATCTCCGTTCCTCTTGGGCCCGACCGCGCTCTGCCTCTGAGCCCGGTCCGTCCGGCTGTCCGTGCCAGACGCCGCCACAGGGTAGGGGATTCCCGCACGCGTGTGGGGGAAGTTCCTGACCAACGGGGGGCACGTCGCTCACTCCCCCCGTATCGGCATCACCCGCGAAGAACTTGAGGGCATCCCCCGGGGGATCTTGAGGGGGTCACCCGGGGGGCACGAAGACGCCCGGCCGGGGGAGCGGATCTCACCTTCACCGGCTGGCGCGGTCCGCCGAAACTCGTCCTCAGATGATGAGGAACGAGTCGATCAACGCCATCCTCGGCGACCTGCGGTCACAGCAGGACGTCGACCACACGCTGCAGAACCTGCTCGCGGCCCTGACCCAGACCCTCGAGCTCCGCGCGCGCTACCGCGTGTTCGAGTTCGAGGCCCGCCAGGAGGGCATGGACGAGTGTGCCGCCCTCTTCGCCGACCTGCGGGTCGCGTCGGGCGAGCAGATCCAGACCCTGCTGGCCGGCCTGCAGTCGCGCCTGGCCGACGTGCTCGGGCCCGCCCCGGTTAACGCCATATCCGCCGAGGCGGTGGCGTGATGACGCGCGTGGTGTTCGTGACCTCGCGCTCGGCGACCGGCGACGCCATCCGGCTCGCGCTCCGCCAAGCCGGGCCGATGCAGGTGCTCGGCTACGTCAACGGCAAGCTCCCGGTCGAGGCCGCGATCAAGCTGGCCAAGCCCGATCTGGTGCTGGTCGACGACATGGACCTGCCGTCCACCGCCGTCGTCCGCGTCGCCGAGACGCGCGCCGCGGCGCCCCAGGCGCGGATCGTGGTCCTGGCCGCCGACCTCGAGGCCGAATGGCTGGCGGAGGCGATGGACGCCGGTGCCGACGCGCTCGTCTGCAAGGCGATGCACGCCTCGAGCCTCGGCTGCCTGGTGCGCGAGATCGCCGCCGGGCGCGTCTACCACCGCTTCCGGCGCGCCACCGCCGCGGCGCAGCCCAACGAGCTCGCCCGCGCCCGCCTGACCGACCGCGAGCTCGAGGTGCTCCGCCTGATGGCGGCCGGCGCCTCGAACAATCACATCGCGCGTCAGCTGTGGGTGACCGAGCAGACGGTCAAGTTCCACCTCTCGAACGTCTACCGCAAGCTCGGCGTGGCCAACCGCACCGAGGCCAGCCACTTCGCGCACGTCAACCGGCTGCTCGACGCAGCCCCGCCGATGGCCGAGGCCGCCTGAGGCTCACGGATGAACTCCCACCCCGACAACGGAAGGTCGCATCGCACCATGCTCCACGTCGCTCCTGCCCCCGCCGACAACCTGCGGACCGCCGCGGACGAGCTGGGCGGCAGCGCCGCCAAGTCGTCGTTCCGCCGCAAGACCTCGCTCGATGCGAGCCCGCAGGGCGACCGCATGGTCGCCCGGGCCGTCGCCCGCGCCAAGGAGGGCGATCGCGAGGCGGTGCGCTACCTCTACCTGCGCTACTCCGACAACGTCTACAGCTACGTCCGCTCGATCGTGCGCGACGACCACGAGGCCGAGGACATCACGCAGCACGTCTTCGCCAAGCTCATGACCGTCATCACGAAGTACGAGCCGCGCGGCGTGCCGTTCTCCGGCTGGATCCTGCGCCTGGCCCACAACGTGGCGATCGACCACCTGCGCAGCCGCCGCGCGACGCCCGCCGAGGAGGTCTTCGGCGCCGACGAGCGCTCCGACGACGACGTGCTGGACACCTCGCGCTGCCTGCACGCCGCGCTGGACGTCCTGCCCGACGAGCAGCGCAAGGTCGTGGTCCTGCGCCACGTGGTCGGCCTCTCGCCGGCCGAGATCGCCGAGAAGATGGGCCGCTCGGAGAGCTCGATCCACGGGCTGCACCATCGCGGCCGCAAGGCCATCCAGGAGGAGCTCGTCCACATGCAGTCCGCCCCGTTCACCACGGGCCGGACCACGGTGGCGGCCGCCTGATGGCAGCGACGGTCGTCAGCGCGCCGGTCGCCGCCGAACTGCACTCGGCGCGAACGGCCGAGATCCGCTGCACGCTGCTCTCGCGGCCCTCGCATCGCCTGCTGCGCGGGCGCATCGCGACGGTCGTGGGCGCCGGCGGCCTGCCGGTCGCCGGGCAGGGCGCGGTCGAGGAGCTCGAGCCGCTGCTCGCCGGCTCCGCGCCGGACGTGATCGTCCTGGGCTGCGACATCGCCCGCGCCGACGCGGTCGTCGACCTGCGGCGCGCGCGGCGGGCCGCGCCGGCCGGGCGCATCGTGGTCGTCTCCCCGCTCGCCCATCACGTGGGCGCCCGGCGCGCGCTGAACGCCGGCGCCGACGGCTTCGTCGCCGACGGGCAGCTGGAGGCCGCGCTCGTGGCCACCGTCCGCGCCGTGCACGCCGGTCAGGTGTGCGCGCCGCGCGACCTGCGCCGGCTGGTCGTCAAGCCCTCGTTCTCGCATCGCGAGAAGGAGATCCTCGCGCTGGTCGCGACCGGCGCCACCAACTTCGAGATCGCCGCGCGGCTCTTCCTGACCGAGAGCACGGTCAAGAGCCACCTGGCGTCCGCCTTCGAGAAGCTCGGAGTGCGGTCGCGCAAGGACGCCGCGGCGCTGCTGCTGGACCCCGACGAGGGCCTGCAGCCCATCGCCCTACCCCCCCTCGCGCCACCGGCGCGCCTGACGATGAACACTGGAGGTTCCCGATGACCCTGCCGCTCCTGCGGCTCGACAACGCCGACCCAGCCCTCACCGAGGAGCTGGTCGCCACGGTGGGCCGCATCGCCGCGACCGGCGGCTTCACGATGGGCAAGGAGCTCGAGGCCTTCGAGACCGAGTACGCCGCCTACTGCGAGACCGACCACGCCGTCGGCGTGTCCTCCGGCACCGAGGCGATCGTGCTGGCGCTGCGTGCGCTGGGCATCGGCGCCGGCGACGAGGTGATCGTGCCGACGAACTCGTTCATCGCGACCGCCGAGGCCGTCAGCCTCGCCGGCGCGACCCCGCGGCTCGTCGACGTCGACCCCGACACCCACCTGATCGACGCGCGGATCGTCGAGGATGCCCTCAACGACCGCGTGCGCTGCGTGATCCCGGTCCACCTGTTCGGCTCGACCGTCGACATGGACCCGATCCTCGACCTCTGCCGCCCGCGCGGCATCGCGGTGATCGAGGACACGGCCCAGGCGCACGGCGCCCACTACCGGGGCCGCCGCGTCGGCACGCTGGGCGACATCGGGTGCTACAGCTTCTACCCGACCAAGAACCTCGGCGCGTGGGGTGACGGCGGCGCCGTGACCACCGCCGACGCGGACCTGGCCGAGCGCGTGCGCCTGCTGCGCTCGCACGGCGAGCAGCCCCGCTACCACCACCGGATGGTGGGCACCACCGCCCGCCTCGACGCCCTGCAGGCGGCCATCCTGCGTGTCAAGCTGCGCCGGCTGGAGGGCTGGAACGACCGCCGTCGCGAGCTCGCGGCCGGCCTGCGCGCGGGCCTGGTGGGCAGCAACGTCACGCCGGTCGCCCCGGCCTTCGACGGGGCCGACTGCGTCTACCACCTCTTCGTGGTCCGGACCCCGGCGCGCGACGCGCTGCGGGCCCACCTCGAGCAGGCGGGCGTCGCCTCCGCGGTGCACTACCCGTTCCCGATCCACCGCACGGAGGCCTACGCCCACCTCGGGCTCGGGCCGCGCAGCCTGCCGGTCGCCGAGGCGCTCAGCACCCAGATCTGCTCGCTGCCGATGTGGCCGGGCATGTCCGACGAGGAGCTCGGCAAGCTGATCCTCGCGGTGCGCGAGTTCGAGGCGCCCGTGCGCGAGCCGATCGCCATCGGGACCGCCGGTGGCGCGCCCGTGGGCGTTGCCGCGCAGCGCTCCTAGACCCGCCGCACTCACTGTCTCACCGGCCCGGTTCGGCGTCTCGCCGAGCCGGGCCTTTCTCTGCTCCTGAGCCTTCCGCTCCCTCGCCGGGACGAGCGCTCGCAGTGGGCGCCCTGGCCGATCGCCTGCCACGGTGCAGACCCCCGCGGTGCGGCTGCCCTGCCGCCGCATCCGTGGACCGCGCCCGTGCCGTCCGGCGAGCCGGACAACTGCCGGCGGCTGACGACCCCGTGTCGACGCCCCGCGAGCGCCGCGATCCGGGCCCCGACCGGATCCTCCCGCACTAGTGCACGACCATCTCCCATCCGCCCAGGATGACGCCACGAACGCCACGAAACACCACCCCTTCGATGCGCCTTTGTACCGATCCAGGCACAGAAGCTTCACGAGAAGATCCACCGATCGGTTGCTGCCTGAGCCGCCGCTCGGGCGATGGCGCCGGCGGCCGGACATCCGGACGGCGACGCGCTCGGCGCCGGGCGACGCCGGCGGGAACGGGTCATCCGGCGGTCGACCAAGGCCGACGGACCGACACGAGAGCGTCGGCGTGGCCGAGGCAGCGGGGCTCTCGGATCCTCGGCGCCGCACGGCGCCCCCCGGCAGCGGGGTCGAGACCGTGCCCGAAACGACAGGCGCCCCGGCCGAGGGCCGGGGCGCCTGGTGCGGCTCGGTGAAGCGGGTTCGTCGCTCAGGCGACGGCGCGCGCCGGCTCGGGCACCGTGACCAGCGAGACGGGCTCGCCGCGGAGGCCGAGGGAGATCTCGGCGGCCTCCATCGCCTCGACCACCTGCAGGCCGAGCTGGGCGTGCGAGCGCGGCGTGGTGCCGTGCGTGATCGCGGAGGCGAAGTCCTGCAGCTCGAGGCTGAGCGGCTCGGTCGCGTCGATCCGCGGGACCACCATGTCGCCGCTGCGGTAGGTCAGCTGGTACTCGCCGAAGTTCGCCGGCGTCGTGAACTCCATCCCGCGGTCGTAGATGCGGACGGGCTCGTCGGAGGCGGTGTCGTCGTACTGGACCATGCGACGGCTGCCGACGACCACCATCTCGCGCACCTTGCGGGGCGCCAGCCAGGAGACCTGGACGTTGGCGGTGGTCCCGCCCTCGAAGGTCAGGGTGATGAACGCCGTCTCGGGGATGCCGGCCTGGAAGACGCTGCGGGCCGAGGCCGACACCTCGATCACCCGCTGGTCGAGCCAGTAGAGCAGGATCGAGAGGTCGTGCGGCGCGAGGTCGCAGACCACGCCGTCGGCCTGGTAGAGGCCGAGGTTCATGCGCGAGGACGTGACGAAGTAGACCTCGCCGAGCGCGTCCTCGGTGATCAGGTCCTTGACCTTGTTCACCGACGGGCTGTAGAGGAAGGTGTGGCCCGGCATCAGGACCAGGTCGCGCTCCTCGGCGAGCGCCACGAGCGCGCGGGCGTCCTCGGCCCGCGTGGCCAGCGGCTTCTCGACCAGCACGTGCTTGCCGGCGTCCAGCGCGGAGCCGACGATCGGGAAGTGGGTGCGCGGCGGAGTGGCGACCATCACCGCGTCGATCTCCGGGTCGGCCAGGACGTCGTCGAGGTCGGAGATCACCGGGACGTCTGCCACCTTGCGCGAGAAGGCCTCCCCGCGCGCGGGATCACGCTCGCACAGGGCGGCGAGCTCGAGCTCGGGCCGCTCGATGACGTTGCGGACGAGGTTGGGTCCCCAGTAGCCGTAGCCGACGACGGCGATCTTGAGCGGCCGGCCGGGAGCGGCGCCGTTCAGCGACCACTTCTGGCGAGCACGGTTGGCTGATGAACTGCGGTGATCGGACATCGTGTCCCTTCGTCCTTGACGTTTCGAGCCCCTCGGCTGAGCAACGGCTCCGGCCGCCGCGCGCTTGCGGGTGGCCGGGGCACCTGAAGAGTTTCGGGTCTGCGGCCGCCCGCCAGAAGGTGAAATCCGTGCCCGCGCCGTGCCTGCCTGGTCACGCGCGCCGCTGACCCGGGGTGAGAGGTCTCACCCTCGCGGCCGCCGCCGCGGTTCACCCGCCGCCACGACGCGACCGGGCGCAAGAAGCGCGCGCCGGGCCCCGTTGGTCCGGCGTACGCCCTCCCTCGTTGCGATAAGGACTTCAATGAAGACGCTCGTCACCGGCGGCGCCGGGTTCGTCGGCTCCCATCTCGTTCGCACCCTCGTCGATCAGGGCGACGACGTCGTCGTGCTCGACAGCCTGCAGCCGCAGGTCCACGGCGATGCCGCGCCCGATCTGCCCGCCTCGGTCGAGCTGATCGTCGGCGACGTCGGCGACGCGCAGCTGGCCGACCAGGCGCTCGCGGGCGTCGACCGCGTCGTGCACCTCGCCGCCGCCGTCGGCGTCGGACAGTCGATGTACGAGATCGCCCGCTACACCGAGCTCAACACGATGGCGACCGCCCGCTTCCTCGAGCGCGTCGTCGCCGCGCGGCCGCTGCCGGCGCGCATGGTCGTCGCCTCCTCCATGTCGATCTACGGCGAGGGCGAGTACCGCTGCAGCGAGCACGGCTCCCAGGCGCCGGGCCCGCGGCCCGAGGAGCAGCTGCTCGCACGCACGTGGGAGCTGGGATGCCCCGTCTGCGGCCGCGACCTCGAGCCGGTCGCCACCAGCGAGGCCAAGGCGCTGATCCCGACCTCGATCTACGCCATCAACAAGCGCGACCACGAGGAGATGAGCCTCGTCGTCGGCTCGGCCTACGGGATCCCGACCGTCGCCCTGCGCTTCTTCAACATCTACGGCCCCGGCCAGGCGCTCTCGAACCCGTACACGGGCGTGGCCGCGATCTTCGCCTCGCGGCTGCTCAACGGCCGCTCGCCGGTCATCTTCGAGGACGGCCGCCAGTCGCGCGACTTCATCCACGTCTCGGACATCGTGCGCGGCATCCTGCTGGCGCTCGAGTCAGACGCCGCCCCCGGCAACGCCATCAACCTCGGCACCGGCCACATCACCACCGTCGCCGACGTCGCCGAGGTCCTGGCCGACGGCCTGGGCGTCGACGTCGAGGCCGAGCGCAACGGCCAGTACCGCGCCGGCGACATCCGCCACTGCGTGGCCGACACCACCCGCGCGCGCGAGCTGCTGGGCTTCGAGGCCCGCGTGAGCTTCCGCGAGGGCATGGCGCAGCTCGGCGAGTGGCTGCGCGACCAGGAGGCCGATGACAAGGTCGACCACGCCACCAGCGAGCTGGCCGCGCGCGGCCTGACCCGGTAGCCGCCGTGATGGGCCCGGCCACCGAGCGCGCCGACCTGGCGATCATCATCGTCTCGACCAACGAGGCGCATTGGCTGGAGCCGTGCCTGAGCACCGTCTTCGCCCGGGCCGGCAGTGCGCGCCTGGACGTCGTGGTGGTCGACAACGGCTCGAGCGACGGCACGCCCGAGCTCGTCCGCGACCGGTTCCGGGCGGCGCGCATCGTGGAGTCGGAGAACCGCGGCTTCGCCCACGCGAACAACACCGGGGCGATGACCTGCGACGCGCGCTACGTGCTCTTCCTCAACCCCGACACCGAGATCGTCGAGGGCACCTTCGGCGAGCTCGTCGAGGCGCTTGACGCTCGCCCGGAGGTCGGCCTGGCCGGCGTCCGCCAGCTCACCGGCGACGGGACCCTGTGGCCGACCATCCGCTACTTCCCGAGCGTCACCCGCGCGCTCGGGGACGCCCTGGCGGTGGAGAAGTGGCCGATCAAGGCCCGCTGGGCCGGTGAGCGCGAGACCGATCTCGCCGCCTACGACCGCGAGGTCGAGTGCGACTGGACCTCGGGCTCGTTCATGCTCGCCCGCCGCGAGGCGCTGCTCAGCGCTGGGCTGATGGACGAGCGGTTCTTCATCTACTCCGAGGAGCCCGACCTCTGCCTGCGCCTCAAGCGCGCCGGCTGGGGCACCCGGCACCTGCCGCAGATGACGATCGTCCACCACGCGGGCAAGGGTGGCGTGCGGCCGAAGATGGTGGCCCAGGACGCTTACACGCGGCGCCAGTACGCCGAGAAGCACTTCTCGCCGCTTCACGGCAAGGCCTACCTCGGCGCGGTGCTCGCCCGCCACGCGATCCGGGCCGGCCTGACCCCGCGCGACGGCGAGGACGCCGCCCAGAAGCGGGCCGCGGCGCGCCAGGCGATGGAGACGCTGGTCGGCCGCCGCGAGCCGCCGTTCGGCGCCCCGCCCTCGACCGCGATCCCGCCGGGGTAGCGAGATTCAGCCGAATTCGGCACTTCTCCTCGCGCCGGCCGCTGTACGGTTGGGCGGCGCGTGATGCGCCGGTTTCCGGCGCGGCGCGCCCTGACTTCGATTCCGAAGGCTCGACACCCCGCTCGCGGGGGACCTGGAGGTCGTAGGTGATGCTGCGCCGAGGCGCCCGCCCCGCGGGCCACAACCGACTGCGCCCGCGGGCGGCGACCGCCGGCCTCGGGGCGCTCGTCGCCCTGCTCGCCGCCGTCGTCCTCGGCGTGGCGGCCCCGTCCGCGCTGGCCAGCTGCGCCGCGCCGGCCAACCCGATCGAGGCGGAGAACTGCCAGCCGGGCAACCCCGCCAGCGAGTGGCAGGTCTCGGGTGCCGGTGACGCCAACCTCCAGGGCTTCACGACCGACCTCTCGGTCGACCAGGGCCAGACCGTCCGCTTCAAGGTCCGCTCCAACGCGGCGGACTACCGCCTGGACGTCTACCGGATGGGCTATTACGGCGGCAGCGGCGCGCGCCGGGTCGCCACCGTGCAGCCCTCCGCCACGCTCCCCCAGACCCAGCCCGACTGCCTGACCCAGCCGACCACGGGCCTCGTGGACTGCGGCAACTGGGCGGTTTCGGCGAGCTGGGCGGTTCCCGCCAACGCCGTGTCGGGCATCTACTTCGCGCGGCTCGTGCGCGAAGCCGGTGGCACCGGCGCCAGCCACGTGATGTTCGTCGTCCGCGACGACGACAGCGGCTCGGACCTGCTCTTCCAGACCTCGGACACCACCTGGCAGGCCTACAACCGCTACGGCGGCAACAGCCTCTACACCGGCGGCCCCGGCACCAACCCCGGCCGCGCCTACAAGGTCAGCTACAACCGCCCGTTCACCACGCGCGAGTACGCCCCGGAGGACTGGGTGTTCAACGCCGAGTACCCGATGGTCCGTTGGCTCGAGCGCAACGGCTACGACATGAGCTACGCCACGGGCATCGACTCCGACCGCAGCGGCGCCGAGCTGCGCGAGCACGACTCCTTCCTCTCCGTCGGCCACGACGAGTACTGGTCAGGCCCGCAGCGGGCCAACGTCGAGGCCGCGCGCAACGCCGGCGTGAACCTCGCCTTCTTCAGCGGCAACGAGATGTTCTGGAAGACGCGCTGGGAGGCCAGCATCGACGGCTCCTCCACCGACCGCAGGACGCTCGTCTCCTACAAGGAGACCCACGCCAACCAGAAGATCGACCCGCAGGCGAACACCTGGACGGGCACCTGGCGCGACGGGCGCTCCTTCAACCCTGAGGGCGGCCGGCCCGAGAACGCCCTCACCGGCACCGCCTTCAAGGTCAACTCCGGCACGAAGGCCGTCCGCGTCCCCGACACCGAGGGCAAGCTGCGGCTGTGGCGCAACACCACCGTCGCCAACCTCGCTCCGGGCGCCACCGCCACGATGCCGACCGGCACGCTCGGCTACGAGTGGGACGAGGAGCCCGACAACGGCTCGCGCCCGCCGGGGCTGATGCGCCTCTCCTCGGCCACCGAGACCAGCGGCCTGCAGATCCTCCAGGACGAGGGCTCGCAGTACGGGTCGGGCTCGGCGACCCACAACCTCACGATGTACAAGGTCTCGAACGCCGGCGCCCCCGACGCGCGCGTCTTCGGCGCGGGCACCGTCCAGTGGTCGTGGGGCCTCGACGATCAGCACGACCGCGGCAACGCCGCCGCCGACGTCCGCATGCAGCAGGCGACCATGAACCTGCTCGCCGACATGCGCGCGCAGCCCGCCACCCGCCAGACGAACCTCGTGGCCGCGACCGCCTCGGCCGACACGACCGCCCCGACGTCGGGAGTCACCTTCCCGGCCGCCGGCGCGACCGTGGAGCGCGGAACTCCGATCACCATCACCGGCACCGCCTCAGACCTCGAGAGCAGCGGGCGGATCGGCGGCGTGGAGGTCTCGGTCGACGGGCAGACCTGGCACCCGGCCACCGGCCGCGAGAGCTGGCAGTTCAGCTGGACGCCCGACGCCAACGGCACAGCGACCATCCGCGTGCGCGCCGTGGACGACAGCGGCAACCTGCAGTCCCCGGTGACCACCCGTACCGTGACGGTCGGCGGCACCGCCCCGCCCGCCGCTTGCCCCTGCAGCATCTTCCAGCCCGCGAGCGTCCCGCAGAACGCGGCTCAGCGCGACGGCCAGGCGATCGAGGTCGGCGTGAAGTTCCGCTCCGACGAGGACGGCTTCATCACCGGCCTGCGCTTCTACAAGGGCGCCGCCAACACCGGCACCCACGTCGGCCACCTGTGGAGCCGCACCGGCCAGCAGCTGGCCGAGGCGACGTTCACCAACGAGTCGGCGAGCGGCTGGCAGCAGGTCCAGCTCTCCAACCCGGTCGCGGTCACGCGCAACACGACCTACGTCGCCTCCTACCACTCGAGCGACGGCTGGTACGCCTACAGCTCACCGTTCTTCACCACCCCGGCCGACAACCCGCCTCTGCACGGGCTCGCCACCGGCGTCGACGGCGGCAACGGCGTCTACAAGTACGGCGCCAGCGGCTTCCCGAGCTCGACCTACAACTCCAGCAACTACTGGATCGACGTCACCTTCGCGCCCAACAGCGGCCCGGACACACGCGCCCCGCGGATCGCCAGCGTGGCCCCGCCCGAGAACGGCACCGGGGTCGACGCGACGGCCCGGGTGACCGCGGTCTTCGACGAGCCGATGGCGCCCACCTCCATCAGCGGCGCGACCGTGTCGTTGCGCGGCCCGGGCGGCACGGCCGTCCCCGCAACGGTCACCTACGACGCCGGCGGGCAGCTGGCGACGCTCGCGCCGCAGTCGGCGCTGGCCGCCTCGACCACCTACACCGCCACGGTCAAGGGCGGCACGGGAGGCGTGACGGACATCGCAGGCAACGCGCTGACCGCGGACAAGACGTGGACCTTCACCACCGCGGCGCCGGCGCCCCCGCCGCCGACCGAGGGCCCGGGCGGGCCGATCCTCGTGATCACCTCCGGCGCCGATCCGTTCACCGGCTACTACGCGGAGATCATGCGCGCCGAGGGCCTCAACGCGTTCAGAACAGCCGACCTCTCGACGGTGACCGCGCAGACGCTCGCGGCCCATCAGGTCGTCGTGCTGGCCCAGACCGGCCTCACCGACGCCCAGACGACCATGCTGACCACGTGGGTGCAGGGCGGCGGCAACCTGATCGCGATGCGCCCGGACAAGAAGCTGGCCGGCCTGCTCGGCCTCACGGACGCGGGCGCGACGCTCGCCGAGTCCTACATGAAGGTTGCGGGCGGCTCAGGCCCCGGCAACGGGATCGAGACCCAGACCATGCAGTTCCACGGGACCGCAGACCGCTACGGGCTCAACGGCGCGAGCACCGTGGCGACGCTGTACTCCTCCGCGACCGCGGCGACCACCAACCCGGCGGTCACCCTGCGCGACGTCGGCTCGGCCGGCGGCCAGGCCGCGGCCTTCACCTACGACCTCGCCCGCTCGGTCATCGGCACCCGCCAGGGCAACCTGGCCTGGACGAACGACGAGCGCGACGGCTTCACCCCGCTGCGCCCCGACGACCTCTTCTTCGGCGCGAAGTCCGGCAACGTCCGGCCCGACTGGGTGGACCTCAACAAGGTCGCGATCCCGCAGGCCGACGAGCAGCAGCGACTGCTGGCCAACCTCATCACGTCGATGAACCTCGACAAGACGCCGCTGCCGCGCTTCTGGTACCTCCCGCGCGGCGAGGAGGCCGCGGTCGTGATGACGGGTGACGACCACGCCAACGGCGGCACCGTCGGCCAGTTCAACACCTTCAAGTCCCAGAGCCCGGCCAACTGCAACGTCGCCGACTGGGAGTGCGTGCGCGCGAGCTCCTACGTGTACCCGAACACCCCGATCACCGACGCGCAGGCGACCGGCTTCCAGGCCGACGGCTTCGAGATCGGCCTGCACACCAACACGAACTGCGACAACTACACGCGGACGTCGCTGCGGACCTTGCTCACCAGCCAGCTCTCGGCGTTCGCCGCGAGCTGGCCGAGCCTGGCCTCGCCCAAGACCAACCGCAACCACTGCATCGCGTGGAGCGGGTGGGTCGACACGCCACTCGAGTCGTTGGCCAAGGGCATCCGGTTCGACACGAACTACTACTACTGGCCGGGAAACTGGGTTCAGGATCGCCCGGGGCACTTCACCGGCTCGGGCTTCCCGCAGCGCTTCGCCGACACCAACGGCGCGACGATCGATGTCTACCAGGCCAACACCCAGATCACCGACGAGTCCGGTCAGTCGATCCCCGCGACGATCAAGGCGCTGATCGACAAGGCGGTGGGCAGCGAGGGCTACTACGGCGTCGTGACGACCAACATGCACACCGACAATCCGTCGCACCCCGGCGCTGACGCGATCGTCGCCGAGGCGACCGGGCGTGGCGTGCCGGTGGTCTCCGCCAAGCAGATGCTCGAGTGGGTGGACGGGCGCAACGCCTCTTCCTACGCCGGACTGGGCTACGAGGCCGCGACGGGCCGGCTGAGCTTCACGGTCGCCCCGGGCGCCGGGTCGCGCGGCCTGCAGGGCATGGTGCCCGTTGACGGGCCCGCGGGCTCCTTGGAGGGCCTGACCCGGGCCGGCAACGCCGTCAGCACGACGACGAAGACGATCAAGGGCGTCCGCTACGCGCTCTTCTCCGCCGCCGGCGGTAGCTACGTCGCGACGTACGGCTCGGCCCCCTCGGACACCACGGCCCCGAGCATCAGCGCCGTCGCCGCCACCGCGCGGGCCGACGGCACCGCGACCGTGAGCTGGACGACCGACGAGGAGTCGAGCTCCCGCGTGCGCTACGGCACCTCGCCGACCGCCCTGACCGGCGACGCGTCAGACGCGAGCCGGGTGACGAGCCACAGCGTCAACCTCAGCGGGCTGACGGCGGGCACGACCTACCACTTCCGGGTCAGCTCGACCGACGCGGCCGGCAACACGGGGACCTCCCCCGCCGAGCCGGCGGCGCCGGCCACGTTCAACGTCCCGGCCGCGCCGGGCGCGACGCTGACCGACAGCTCGCTCGCCGAGTTCGCCGGCGGCGTGACCGGCACCGGGACCTTCGCCGGCTCCAGCAGCGACACCGCCGACGGCGAGGTCCAGCTCGCGCCGACGATCGGCGACGAGTTCGCCGGCAGCGCGCTGCCCGCCGGCTGGACCGCCACGCCCTGGGGCACCGGCGGCACCGGCACGGTCGGGGGCGGGCTGCTGACCGTCGACGGCGCGCGCGCCGGCCCGACGGCCACCTACGCGGCCGGCCGCACGCTCGAGTTCGTCGCGACCTTCGCGAACGCCCCGTACCAGCACGCCGGCTTCGGGGTCGACTACAACAGCGCCCCGTGGGCGATGTTCAGCACGGGCGGGGGCTCGCTGCCGGTCGGGCTCTACGTCCGCTCGCACCCCAACGGGACGAACACCTCGATCCCGGGCGTCTCCCTGACCGTCCCGCACCGCTACAAGATCGTCTGGACGGCCACGAACATCGAGTTCTGGGTCGACGGGACCCGGGTCGCCACCCACAACACGGCGATCACGACCGCCATGCGCCCGCTGGTGAGCGACTACAACATCGGCGGGAGCGCCAACGTCAGGCTCCACTGGCTGCGGATGAGCCCGTACACCGCCACGGGGACCTTCACCTCGCGCGTGCTGGACTCGGGCAAGGCCGCCAACGACTGGACCAGCCTGGACACCACGGCCGCCGCCCCGGCGGGGACCACGGTGGCGATCGAGACCCGCTCGGGGGCGACCGCCACGCCGGACGGCAGCTGGTCGGCGTGGCAGGCGGCGACAGGCGGCACGGTGGCCAGCCCGAACGGCCGCTACCTGCAGTACCGCGCCACGCTGACCTCCACCGCCACGTCGGTCACGCCGGCGCTCGAGCGCGTGTCGGTCGGCTCGGCCCCGTAGGAGGAGCGCCAGGTCGTCAGGCGCGGGCGGGACCGACCGGTCCCGCCCGCCCGGGTCACGCCACCCACGCGAACGTGCTGGTCGGCGCGTCGCCTGCGGAGAGCCGCCGGATCACGACGGCCGCCATCGCCTCGAGGTGGCGCGCGTGGCGCAGCTCGCCCGCGTCGAGCGTCGCGAAGCCGAGCGCGGATGCCAGGCGGTCCACCGTCTCCCGCGCACCCGGGTCGTCGGTGGCGACCGGGACGGCCAGAGGCGCACCGCCGACCGTCCGCGGCCTGGTCCACACGCCGGCCTCGGCGAGGTTGAAGGCCTTCGCGACGCGCGCCCCCGACTGCCGTTGCACCTGCTCGGCCAGCGAGATCCGCGGCGGGGTGACGACCTCGAAGCGCTCCACCTCGACCGGGTTGGTGACGTCGACGAGCACCTTGCCGGCGAGCGCCCCGCCGGCCTGGCCCAGCGTCCAGCGGACGCCCTCCCAGCGCACCGCGAGCACGGCCACGCCGGCGTGCTCGGCCGCCTCGGCCAGCGTCGCCGCGCGGGCTCCGGCCGCGGCGGCCGTCGCCCGGCAGCGCTCGGGGTCGCGCCCGCCGACGACGACGTCGTGGCCGGCGGCCACCCATCCGGGGGCCAGCGCTCGCGTCATGGCGCCGGCGCCGAGGAATCCGATCTGCAGTCTGTCGCTCATCGCCCGCAGGATGGGCGGGCGTGGGTTACCTCGCGGTGACCTGCACCGCCGCCTGTGCCGCGAGCACCGCGTCGGTGTGCTCTTCGGCCCAGCGCGACAGCGCCCCGACCGGCTCCGCCAGCGACTCGCCGAGCGGGGTGAGCGAGTAGCGCACGCCCCGGGGCGCCGTGGGCAGGACGGTGCGCTCCACGACGCCGGCCCGCTGCAGGCGACGAAGCACCTCGGCGAGGACCTTCTTGGAGATCCCGCCGATGCGCTCCTGCAGCTCGGTGAAGCGGCGGGGCCGCTCCCCGAGCGCGACGACGACCACCACCGACCACCGGTCGCCGACGATCTCCAGCGTCGTGCGGGCCGGGCAGTCGGCGAGGAAGACGTCGAACTCGCTCACGTTCGGGATGATCGCAGCCGGCCCGCGGCCGCACCCGGCCATCGCTCCGCTTATGCGAGGGCGATTCTCGTTATGCCAGGCGGGCTGCAGTGGGCGAGGGTGTCGGCGGGTGGTGGGCGAGGCGTTCGCCGGCGCCCTGCCCGACGGCGTGCGCGTATGCACGAAGGTCGAGCTGCCCGACGCGCAGCCCGCCGCGCTCGAGCGGCGCATCGAGGAAAGCCTGCGCGAGAGCCTGGAGCGCCTGCGCCTCGAGCGCGGCGACGTCGGCGCCTGGGGCCTGCCGCGATCGGCTGGCCGCCGTTGGTGCTCGAGCTGCTGAGCGAGGAGCCGCGCCCGCACGCGGTCCAGTGCGTGGCCAACGCGCTCGACTTCAGCGGCGACGTGTGGGTGTTCGGCGACGCCGGCCGCCCGGACAACGCGGCCATCCGCGAGCGGGCCACCGAGCTCGGCGGGCGGAGGCGAAGTCCCGCGCGGCGGGGTGGTCCGGGTCGACGGGCTGGCGACCGTCGTGCTGGGGGTCGAGAACCGTGCGGAGCTGCGCGAGTGCCTCGCCGCCGAGGCGGCCGGGGCGCTGGAGGAGGAGACGATGCGGGCGCTCGCGGCGGCGTGACGGGCGACCGGGCCGTCAGGACGACGCCGCGCCCTCAGCGGCGCCGGGCGTGACCGGAGCGGGCGACCACGCGCCCTTCAGGTAGCGCCGGGGGGCTCCGCCGCCGTCGGCGCGCACGGCCCAGACGTCGGTGGTCGCCGAGCCGGAGTCCTTGCGCGGCAGCCCGTAGAGGACGGTCGCGTCGTCGAGCCACATCATCTGGTCGTCGACGTTGCGGGTCTCGCTGAGCGTTCGGACGCGCAGGTCGGAGAGCTCGAGCACCGCGACGCGCCAGCGCACGGGCCCGAGCCCGCCGCCGGCGCGCTGCTTGAAGGCGATGCGCTCGCCGTCCGGCGAGAGCGCCGGGCACTCGACGCCCTCGCGCAGGACCGTCAGCGTGCGGGCGGCGAGGTCGCCCTCGAGCAGGTAGGTCTTGCCCCCGGTGCCGAGCGTCGCGTAGAAGCGGTTGGGGTCGCGCGCGAAGGTGACGCCCCAGAAGTTGAAGTCGGCGGCGTCGATCTTGCGCCCGTCGCGCAGCACCTCGAAGCTCTCGAGGTCGGAGATCTCCTTGCCGCGCGCGACGTCGAGGATCGCCGTCCGCGTCGAGTAGCCGCCCTGCGCGTAGGAGTGCCCGCTGACGAAGACCGTGTAGGCGGCGTAGCGGCCGTCGGGCGACATGCGCGCCCGGCTCGGGGTGCCCGCGAGCTCGAGCTCGTGCAGCACCCGGAAGCTCGCCGCGTCGAAGAGCACGGCCTTGTAGGTCGTCACCACGCCGCGGTCGGACTGCAGGCAGATGCCCCGGTTGCCGGCGGCTGCCACCGCCACGCGGTCGCAGCGCAGGTCGGTGACCTTCGCCTGGGCGCCGCGGCGGCCCAGCGGCGCGATCGCGACGCGCCCGTAGGCGTCGCCGGGCTCGTTGGAGCGAAAGACCATCGACGGCCGGCTGATCAGCTCGCGCGCCTCGGACGCGTCGGCCTGGGCGAGCGCCGGCACCCCGGTCGCCCGCTCGGGCGCGTCGGGCTTGGCGGCGAGGACCGCCCCGACGGCGCCCAGCGCGCAGGCGGCGACCAGCGCGGCGAAGAGGGAGATCCGGGCGCGCAGGCTCATGCGGGCTGTGGCTCGGCGGAGCGCCGCAGGACGAGCGCGGCCACCGGGACGGCGAGCGCCATCGCGACCAGGAAGGCGAGGATCGCCGTCTGCGGCCCCCAGACCGTCCAGGCGGCCCCGAAGAGCAGCGAGGAGCCGAACCGCATGGTGGCGGTCGCGGTCGTCACCAGCGCGAAGCCGCTGGTCACCAGGCGCTCGGGCAGCGTCGTGCTCGCGAGCGCCATGAGCACGCCGTCCGTGCAGGCGTAGTAGATGCCCAGCAGGCTGAGCGCGAGCAGGATCTGCGCGGTGCCGAGCTGGGCGAAGCCCAGCAGCAGGTAGACGGCGAGGAAGGCGAGGTGTCCCCCGATGAACACGCGCCCGCGGCCGACCTTGTCGGCGAGCCGGCCGACGGGCACGGCCAGCGAGAGGTAGGCCAGGGCGGTCCCGAGGAACAGCAGCGGGAACCACTTGGCGCTGAGGTCGGCCTGGCGCTGGACCACGAGGTAGAGGAAGGCGTCACTGACGCTCAGCAGCGCGAGGCCGCCGCCGGCGAGCACGATCGCCCGGAAGCGGCGGATGCGCAGCAGGCCGAACGCCGCCCGCAGGTCCACCTTGGGCTCGGCGGCCGGCGCGGCCGCCGGCTCGACCGGCGCCGGCGCCTCGGCCTTGCGGGCCGGCCGGTTGCGCACGAAGAGCAGCAGGATCCCCAGCCCCACGAGCGCCACGCAGAAGCTGACCAGGAAGATCGAGTCATAGCCGCCGGGCACGGCCGCCAGCAGCATGAAGGCGGCGAGCGGGCCGAGCATCGCGCCGACCGTGTCCAGCGCGCGGTGCACGCCGAAGTTGATGCCCAGGGCGGTGCGCTCGCTCGAGAGCGAGATCAGCGCGTCGCGCGGCGCGGTCCGCACCCCCTTGCCGAGCCGGTCGACCAGCAGCACCGCGGTGGTGGCCAGCCACGCCCCGCCGGCGGCGATCAGGCCGAGCTTGCAGAACGCCGAGACGCCGTAGCCGAGCGCAGCGATCTCCTTGTAGCGCCCGCGCTTGTCGGCCACCAGCCCGCCGAGTAGGCGGACGAAGGCGGTGGCGCCCTGGTAGAGGCCGTCGATCAGGCCGAAGGCCAGCGGGCTGAGGCCGAGCTGGACCGTGAGGTAGAGCGGCAGGACGGCGACGACCATCTCCTGCGCGAGGTCCGTGAACAGGCTGACGAGCCCCAGCAGCACCACCGTGCCGGCGATCGGGCCGCGCACGCGGCGGCGCGGCGTGGCGCCCGCGACCGGGATCGCCGGCGCCGTCGCTTCCGCTGGCCGGTTGCGGACTGAGGCGTACACGCCTCTAGAACGGTTCGGAGCGCCCCCGACTTCCGTTCAGGTCGCCTCCCGGGCGGCGAGGCGCTCAGGTCACGAGCACGCCGGCGCGGGCGGCGGCGAGCGCCGCTCTGGCGGCACGCTCGGCCAGCCCGTCGTCGAGCGGCTCGAGGGTGATGAAGGCCGGCGGGCGCCGCGGCCGGTCGCGCCGCGCGCTCAGCGCGCCGGAGCCGGGGCCGGCAGCGCGAGGCGCCGGCGCTGCGGCGCGCGCGTCAGCGCCCGCTCGTAGGCCGCGTGCAGCGCGCCCACCGAGTGCTGCCAGCCGAGCTCGCGCTCGACCCGCTCGCGGCCCAGCGCACCCATCCGCGCGCGCCGCTGCGGGTCGTCGAGCAGCTCGTCCACGCAGCGCCCGAGCGCCTCGGGATCGCCGGGGGTGGCGTAGACGGCGGCCTCGCCGGCCGAGACGCGCGACTCGGTCAGCTCGTAGGAGGCCACGGGGCGGCCCATCGACATGTACTCCGGGATCTTGATCATCGTCGAGACGTCGTTGAGCGGGCTCGGCGGGTCGGGCGCGAGGCAGACGTCCGAGCTCGAGAGGATCCGGCGGATGTCGTCGTCGCCGCGCCAGCCGGCGAACTCCACCGCGCCGGCCAGGCCGAGCTCGGCGGCCAGCGCGCGCATCGGCTCGAGCATCTCGCCGTCGCCGATGAAGATCGCGTGCCAGTCCTCGCGGCGCGTGCGCAGGTGCCCGAGCGCGCGCAGCGCGTGGTCGACGCCGTCCTGCGGCCCCATGATCCCGAGGTAGCTGAGCAGATGCTCTCGCCCGCGGCGCAGCGCGGGATCGGGCGCGACCGGCCGGAAGCGCTCGAGGTCCGGCCCGTTGCGGACCACGAAGACGTCCTCGGGCGCCATCCCGCCGCGCTGCACGGCGATCCGGCGGTAGGACTCGTTGGTGGCGATCGAGACGTCGGCGAGGCGGAAGGCCACGCGCTCGCCGGCGGCGGCGACGCGGTAGAGCGGATCGCCCTCCGAGCCGCCGAAGCGCGCGCGGTAGAGCTCCGGGACGAGGTCGTGGTGGTCGAAGACGAAGCGCGACCCGTGCCGGCGCAGCTCGAGCGCCGCGGCCAGCAGGAAGTCCGGCGGGTTGCAGGCGTGCACGATGTCGAACCGCTGGCTGCGGGCGAGCCGGGCCACGAGCTTGCGGATCCGCCACATCGCCTGCCCGTACTCGCGCAGGTAGCCGAGCGGGCCGCCGGCCGACGGCGCGAGCGGATAGCGGTGCAGCTTGACCCCTTCGACGACGTCGAAGGGCGCCATGTCGCGCGTCTCGCCCTGGGCGCAGACGACGGTCACGTCCCAGCCGGCGGCGGTCAGCGCGCGGCACTCGTTCCACACCCGCCGGTCGGCGGGCACCGGCGCGTTCTCGGAGATCAGCAGGGCCCGCCGCTGCGAGCCCTGGTTCGACGAAGCCCGCACCTCAGGCCGCCTCGAGCATCGGCGCGCCGCGGCGCGGCACGGCGACGGGCTGCCCGCCGCTCTCCAGCGAGAGCTTGGCGGCGTCGAGCACGCGCACGATCTCCAGCCCGAGCCGGGCGTGCGAGCGCGGCCGCTCGCCGCTCGCGATGGCGTGGGCGAAGTCGGCCAGCTCGAGGCTCAGCGGCTCGGCGGCGTCGAGCCGGGGGGCGACCATGTCGCCCGAGCGGTAGGTGAGCTGATGCTCGCCGAAGTTCTCGGTCTGCGGGAGCTTCCAGTCCAGGCCGCGGTCGTAGACGCGCACCGCGCCGTCGGAGGCGCCGTCGTCGTACTGGATCATCCGCTGGCTGCCGACGACCACCATCTGGCGGACCTTGCGCGGCGCCAGCCAGGAGACCTGGACGTTGGCGGTCGGGCCGCCGGCGAAGCGCAGGGTGAGGAACGCGGTCTCGGGGACGCCGTGCTGGAAGACCGTGCAGCCCGAGGCGGTGACGACCGACACCGGCTGGTCGAGCCAGTAGAGCAGGATCGAGAGATCGTGCGGCGCGAGGTCGCACACGACGCCGTCGGGCTGGTAGAGGCCGAGGTTCATGCGCGAGGAGGTGACGAAGTAGACGTCGCCCAGCTCGCCCGTCCCGATCAGCTGGTGGATCTTGTTGACCGGCGGGCTGTAGAGGAACGTGTGGCCGGGCATCAGCACGAGCCCGCGCGCCTCGGCGAGCTCCACGAGCTCCTCGGCGTCGGTGACCTTCGTGGCCAGCGGCTTCTCGACCAGCACGTGCTTGCCCGCCTCGAGCGCCCGGCGCACGAGGCCGTAGTGCGTCCGCGGCGGCGTGGCCACCGCGACGGCGCCGACGCGCGGGTCGGCCAGCACCTCGTCGAAGTCCGCGGTGGTCGGGATCCCGGGGAAGCGCTCGGAGAACTTCGCCGCCTTGGCCGGGTCCATCTCGCACAGCCCGAGCAGCTCGAGCTCGGGCCGGTCGTCGATGTTGCGCACGATGTTCGGGCCCCAGTAGCCGTAGCCGACGACCACCATGCCCAGCGGCGGGGCGACGGCGCGCATCACGCAGCCCCCGTCCCGTGCAGGACCACCATCGGCGTGCGCAGGATGATCCACGCATTCAGCCACAGAGAGCGGCGCTGCGCGTAGTCGATGTCCAGACGGATCATCTCCTCGAGGGTCAGCTCGCAGCGGCCGCTGACCTGCCACAGGCCGGTCAGCCCCGGCTTGACCGCGAAGCGGCCGTACCAGTGGGCGGGGTAGTGCTCGACCTCGTAGGGGATCGGCGGGCGTGGCCCGACCAGCGACATGCTCCCCTTGAGCACGTTGAAGAGCTGGGGCAGCTCGTCCAGGCTCGAGCGGCGCAGGAAGCGCCCGACACGGGTGATGCGCTCGTCCTTGGTGAGCTTGAACATCGTCCGGTGGTCGGCCGGCTGCGGCGCGCCGTTGGCCGTGATCAGGCCGATGACGAAGCGGCGATGGGTGTCGTGCGCCGCGCCGTCGGTCATGGTGCGGAACTTGTTGATGGTGAACGGCTCCAGCCGGCGCCCGAGCCGTTCCTGGCGGAACAGCACGCGCCCGGGGGAGTCGAGCCGGATGGCGATCGCGATCACCAGCAGCACCGGCGAGAGCAGCACGAGCGCCACGGCCGCGAGCCCGATGTCCAGCAGCCGGCAGGTCACGGCCGTGAACCTGGACCCGGAGTCCACGACCTCGACCGCCTCGTGGGCGACGCTTCCGAGTGGGACGCTGGTGGCGTTCACGGCACGGCTCGGTCGGCTAGGCGGCGGCCCGGGCGGCCACGCGCGCCTCGAGGCGGTCGATGACGTAGTCCTGCACGTCGTCCCCCATGCCGGGGAACAGCGGCAGCATCAGCACGTCGCGGGTGGCGGCCTCGGTGTGGGGCAGCAGCGCGTCGACGCCGGCGTAGCTGGCCTCGTGGTGGATCGCCATCACGCCGCGGCGGGTGGCGATGCCGTCCTCGAGCAGCCCGCGCATGAGCTCCGTGCGCCCGACCGGGGCCTCGGCCCCCAGGCGGAACGCGTAGGACTGCCACGTGCGGGTCGCGTAGTCGGGCTCGTAGGGCGGCTCCAGCCCGGGGATGCCCGCCAGCGCCTCGGAGTAGCGCGCCGCCAGGCGGGTGCGCTCGGCGAGGATCTCGTCGAGCACCTCCATCTGGCAGAGGCCGAGCGCCGCCTGCATGTCGGTCATGCGGCAGTTCCAGCCGCGCTCGGGATAGCTCTCGAAGACGATGTCCTGCGCGCTGTGGCGGGCCAGGTCGGAGAGGTCCATCGCGTGCTGGCGCAACTTGCGCAGCCGGTCGGCCAGGGCGTGGTCGTTGGTCGTGATCATGCCGCCCTCGCCGGTGGTGATCACCTTGCGGGGGTGCAGCGAGAAGCAGGCCAGCGGCCCGAGCGAGCCGATCGGCCGCCCCTTGTAGGTCGCGCCGATCGCGCAGGCGGCGTCCTCGACCAGCGCGAGGCCGTGGCGCTCGGCCAGCGCGAGGAACGGGTCCATGTCGGCCGGCAGGCCGAGCTGGTGGACCGGCATGATCGCCTTCGTGCGCGCGGTGATCGCGTGCGCGGCGGCCGCCGGGTCCAGGTTGTAGGTCAGCGGGTCGATGTCGGCGAACACGGGCGTCGCGCCGTTCTGCCAGACCGCGTTGGCGGTGGCGATGAACGAGAGCGAGGGAACGATGACCTCGTCGCCCGGGCCGACGCCGCAGACGTAGAGCGCGAGCTGCAGCGCCGTGGTGCAGTTGGTCGTCGCGACGGCCTCGGCCGCGCCGACGCGCTCGGCGAAGGCGGCCTCGAAGGCCTGCACGCGCGGGCCCTGGGAGACCCAGCCCGACGTGATGGCCGCGCCGACGGCGTCGGCCTCCGCGCCGGTGAAGTAGGGACGGGTGAACGGGACCTGCATCACTGCGCCCCCGCGAGGCTCGGCACGGACTCGTGCGCGCGCTCCGCGCGCCACCACTCGACCAGCCGGGTCAGGCCCTCCTCGAGACCGATCTCGGCCTCGAAGCCGAGTCGCTCGGCGGCGAGCGAGGTGTCGGCGAGACGCCGCGGCACCTTGTTGACCTTGCGCTCCGGGCCGTGCTGGACCGGGAGGTCTGAGCCCATGACCTTCAGCAGCATCGACGCCAGCTCGCTGAGGCTGGTCTCGGTCCCGCTGGCGACGTTGAAGACCTCGTCGGTTACGCCCGCCTGGGCGGCGAGCACGTTCGCGCGGGCGATGTCGGCGGTGTAGACGAAGTCCATCGTCTGGGAGCCGTCGCCCAAGATCAGCGGCGGCTCACCGGCGGTGATGCGCTCCATCCAGCGGACGAGCACCTCGGTGTAGACGCCGTGGATGTCGATCCGCGGCCCGTAGACGTTGAAGTAGCGCAGCGCCACGTAGTCCAGGCCGCGCATCGCGTGCAGGCTGCGCAGGAGGCCCTCGTTGAAGACCTTGGCGGCGCCGTAGAGCGTGTCGTTGGCGTAAGGGTGGTGGTCCTCGGCGGTCGGGAAGACCTCGGCCAGGCCGTAGACGGAGGCCGACGAGGCGGCGACCACCTTGCGGACGTTGGCGTCGACCGCGGCCTCGAGCACGTTGAAGGTGCCGTCGATCAGCACCTGCACCGCGAGCCGCGGCTCCTCGGCGCACTGCGTGATCCGCAGCGCCGCCTGGTGGAAGACCACGTCGATGCCGGCGCTGAGCTCACGCACGAGCGCGGCGTCGCAGATGTCGCCCTCGACGAGCGTGACGGGGCCGTTGGCCTCCGCCCAGGCGAGGTTGTCGCGGCGGCCGCGCACGAAGTTGTCGAGGACGACGATCTCCTCGGTCCCGTGCTCGATCAGCTGGTCGGCGAGGTTGGAGCCGATGGCTCCGGCTCCGCCGGTGATCAGGACGCGCCCAAACGGGGTCACGACGTCTCCTTGTCGGTCTGCAGGTTCATCTCGGGTTCTCCCGTTCGGATCGGTCACTGGTGACTCAACGGCCGCCGGGCGGGCGATCTTGCGCGCCGGCGCCGGACCACGAAGATCGCGACCGCGGCGGCCCCGATCAGCGCGGGAAGCAGGCCGAGCAGCCACAGCGGCGGCCCGCTCGACGGCGCCTCCTGGACGGTGGCCGCCGGTGGGACGGGCACGGCGGCCCCGATATCGTCGCCGCCCGCAGCGGCCGTGCCCGCGGAGCCCGGCGCGAGCCGGAAGCCCGTCCAGCTCGCGGGCTTCGCGCCACCGGTGAAGGTCGGCTTGCCGGCGAGGTTTGGCGGCGCGGCGCCCGGGCCCGAGGCGATCAGGTTCTGCTTGTCGGACGCGAGCTTGGAGGCGCCGTCGACGGCGAGCCGGCCGAGCACGTTGGCCTCGACGACCGTCCCGCGGCTCGCCTGCTTCTGGTTGCCGCCGTCGATGCGCAGGGTGCCGCACCGCAGGTCCCAGTTGCAGGCGCCGTCGGGCAGGGTGTTGTTGCGCACGACCGAGCCGTCGTCGGTGCCGAGCACGATCCCCCACGGGTAGCCGTTGGTGGTGATCACGTTGTCCTCGATGACCTCGTGGTCGGCGCCGTCGGGCGCCATGATCCCGGTCGCGTTGCTGTAGAGGTAGTTGCCGACCACCCGGGTGTGGCTCGATCCGTAGAGCTGGATCGCGTCGGTGTGGGTCTCGTCGACCTCGTCGATGTCGATGAACCGGTTGCCCGGGCCGACCTGGGTGCCGTAGGCGGAGATCTGCACGCCGTCGGAGTTGCCGCCCGAGAAGCGGGAGTTCGAGATCTTGACGCCGTTGGGTGCTGAGGTGCGATCGCCCTGGACGGTGATCCGGCCCTCCGAGCACCCGTCGCAGACGTTGATGTCGACGTGGGTGTTGCGGTCGAAGAGGATCCGCCGGTCGGTGCCCGAGCCGGTCTTGACCTTCGCCATGCCCGTGAAGCGGTTGCCCACGAACTCGATGCTGCGGGAGTTCACGACGTCGGCCGCGGTGATGGTCAGGCCGCTGAAGCGCAGGTTGGCCGCCCCGGTCAGCAACGGGTAGATCCGGGACCCTCCCCCGGGCGCGCCCGCGAGCGTGACCATGCCCGGCTTCTCGCCTCCCTTGAAGACGCCGAAGTCGCCCGTGCCGAGCTTGATCGTGTCCCCGGCCTTGGCCTTCGCGTACGCGTCGGCCAGCGTCGACGGATCGGCCTCGAACTCTGCCGCCGAGGCGGGCCCCGGCACGGCGGCGGCCGCGAGCGCGGCCAGCACCGCGACCACCGCGAGACGTCCGCGGCTCATCGTCCTGACCGCCGCGCGAGCATGCGGTCGGTGGGTCGGTGGCCGAATGGGCGGATGCGGTCACGCACCTCGGTACCCGCCCTGCGCAGGACGGGCCAGGGCTTGGCGGCTGGAACCGCCACGGACCGCGGATCGCGAGCGCCCGCGGCGCACAGCTTCAGCTCGACGGTCGCGCCGCCCGTGCACGGCACCGGCACCCCGAACGGCACGGCGGCGTCGCCGTCAGACCAGCCGGTAAAGGCACCGGCGGCGTCACGCGGGCCCTCGATCGCCAGCGTCCGCGCGGCCACGGGCAGCGTCAGGCGCGCTCGTCCGGTGTAGGGACGCAGCCTCGCGGCACCGTCGTCTCCCATGGCAAGGGCGTGGTTGCCCGCGGCGATGGTGCCCAGGGAGGTCCACTCGACGTCGCCCACGCGGTTGACGCGCTCGGCGATCTCGGCCAGCGGATCCAGACCGTCCGCGACGTCCTCGTGATGGCCGTAGACCACCAGCGGATGACCGAGGTAGGCACGCAGGGCGATCTCGGCCGCGGTCGCGTCCATGGTGAAGCGCGGGATCACGGCGCAGGGACCGGCGAACTCCGCGGGGTCCCAGCCGGCCAGCAGCCGGTCGGAGGGCGGATGCTCGGTCCACGGCAACGGGTGGATCGCACAGAGCGCGTCGAAGCCGAGCAGGCCCAGCGAGCGGGCCACGTCGGCCGAGCACATCCCGTGCGGCGGCGTCATCACCCGGTCCACGTGCAGGCCCGAGCGCGCCTCGAACCCCTCGATCCGCCGCAGCGCCTGCGCGGTGAGCGCGAGCGCGTGACGCTCTGAGGGCTCCATGAGCTCGCGCTTGACGTGGTTGTTGCCGTGGAAGACGAGCGACAGACGATCGGGCCGAGCCTTGAACATCGCCACCGCGCGCGGGTGGGGCCGGCGTGCGTCGAGCGGGATGGTGGCCATCGCGGCGTGGTAGCCGTGCGCGTCGGCGTGCTCGATCAGGCGCCGGTAGTCGATGAAGCCGTAGCTCGGCCGGCGCAGGTTCGGGTCGTCGAAGAGGATCGTCGCGCGAAGGCGCGGCGGCCGCGGCATCGCGTCAGCGGTGACGGAGCGCAGGAGCTCGACGACGGCGACGAGCGCCAGCGCCCGACGCGGGTCCAGCGCGTCGCGGAGCACCATGCCAGAGGCGAGCTCGGGCAGCGTCGCCGCCACACGATCGGCCCGCGCGCCGGCTTCGGCGCGTACCCACACCGGACCCGGCCCGGCGGTGGCGAGCACCCGCTCGGCTGAGCCTTCGGCCGCGAGCGGCCGGCCGACCGGATGGTCCCCCAGCACGACGCCGCGCAGGCGCCCGTCGACACCCGCCTCGTGATGCAGGCGCACGTTCGCGGTCCCGGCGTCCGCCGGCTGCCCATCGAGGAGCGTCAGCGACGGCACTCCCCGGCCACGGCCGGCGTCGACCGCCGGCGCGCCAGGCTCGGCGAAGGTGATCACTGCGCCGGCGGGGACGCCCGGCGCCCAAGGCTCGAAGCGCACGCGGAAGGCGGCCGCCAGCGCGCGGAACAGGCGCGGCCGGGCAGCCAGCGCGGCGGCGGGCCGCACCGCGACGACCCTGTGCAGATCAGGCTCCATCTGGCTCAAGCAACGGGCCCAGCGGCCTCGCCTTTGCACCGCCCCCGCAAGTCCGTGCGACCTACCGCCGTTGAGTGCACGACCACCATGCGCTTCGGAATGCATCTTCGAGAGCTCTGGCGTCTCCGGCTCGGAGTCGTGGGATGCCTCCTGCTCGCTCTCCTCGTGACGGTTCCGATCCTCTACCGGGTCAGTCTCGTGCCGCCGGGGTTGACGCCGCGCACGGTCGAGATGGCCACGGCGTCGACGCATGTGCTCGTCGACACGCCGAGGTCGACCGTCATGAACCTGAAGATCGACACCTCGGACTTCAAGTCGCTCTCGAACCGCGCCGCGCTGGTGGGCAACGTCATGGCCAGCGAGCCGGTCCGCGACTCGATCGGCCGTCGCGCGGGCATCCCTGGCGACGTCATCCAGGCGTCCACGCCGCTCACGCCCGAGTTCCCCCGCCCCCGCGCGGACAGCCAGAGCGAGAAGCACGCCACGGACATCCTGAAGTCCAACGACCAGTACCGCCTGAGCATCCAGTCCAATCCGACCGTCCCGATCCTGGACGTCTTCGCGCAGGCGCCCACCGCAGCGGCGGCCGAGCGCCTGGCCAACGCCGCCGTCGACGGGCTGCGCGACTACATGAACCGCCTGGCCGCCGAGCAGGGCATCGAGAAGAGCCAGCAGGTCAGCCTGCAGCAGCTCGGGCGCGCCCGCGGCGAGCTCGCCAACCCCGGAGTCCGGACCGAGATCGCCGGGCTTTCTTTCGTGCTGACCTTCACGCTGGCCTGCGTGGCCCTGCTGGCCGTCTCGCGGGCGCGGCGCGGCTGGAAGGCGGCGGCGCCGGCCGACGCGCCCGGCGCCGGCGCGCCCGACCGGGACGCCGAGGCGCCCCGGTCCGAGCTCGAGCGGGTCGGCGCGGGCTGACCAGCCTCAGCGCAGGCCCACCACGCACAGGCCGGCGCGGCGGCGCTTGAGGTTGAGGGTCCCGTCCCGGCGATTGCGGGCCCGGAACCGCTGGACGGTCCGGCCCTTGCGATCACCGCACCGGGCGAGCGCCACGGTGACGCGGCGCCGGCGGGGACCGTCGACCGCGAGGAGCGTGCCGCGGGCGCCCGGGCTGGTGGCCACGCGCCACGCCCGCATACGGCTGCCGCGGGCCCGGCGTCCGCCGCCCCGACGCTGGCGCTGCGCGGTCATGCCCATCGAGCCCGCCTGGCGGTCGTTCGCGAAGGCGCGCACGGCGATCGTGTGCCGACCGGCCTTCAGCCGCCGGCCTGAGCGGACGTCGAACGCGTAGGGCGCCGTACGGTCGACGGCGCGCTTGCGGCGGTTGATCCAGAGCTCGACCCTGGCGATGCCGCTGTTGTCCGAGGCGTCGGCCGTGACCCGCAGTCGCTTGCCGAACCGCACGCCGGGCGCCGGCGAGGTGATCGACACGCGTGGCCGGGCGGCCGCGCGGGCAGACTCGTTCCCCCCAGCAGTGCTCGGCCGCGACGCCGGGCCCGGCGCCGCCCCCGCCGGAGGGGTGACGACGATGCCCATGTCCGCGCCGTCCGAGGCGGCGGCCTTTCCGGGCGAGCCGGCGGCCAGCGCGTAGCCGGCCCACGTCGTCGGGCTGGCGCCGCCGACGAACCGCGGCACCCCGGCGCGGTTCTGACCGCCCCGGAGACCGCCACCGGCCAGGAGGTTGTGGTCGCCGTAGGCGAGCGTCGAGCCGCCGCCCTGCAGGAGCGAGCCCAGCACGTTGTCCTGTACGACGGTGCCGCTGCTCGCACTCCCGCTGTTGCCGCCGTCGACGCGCAGGATGCCGCAGCGGGTGTTCCAGGAGCAGGCGCCGTCGGGCAGCGTGTTGTGGCGGATGACGGAGCCTTGGTCGCTGCCGAGGACGATGCCCCAGGGGTAGCCGAGCGTGACGATGACGTTGTTGTCGATCGTCTCGTGGTCGGCGCCGTCGGGGGCCATGATGCCGGTCTCGGTGCGGTAGATGAGGTTGCCGGTGATGCGGGTGTGACGCGAGCCATAGAGCTGGATCGCGTCGGTGTGGGTGTCGTCGATCATGGGGATGTCCACGAACCGGTTGCCGGGCCCGATCTGCGTGCCGAACGGCTTACCGACGACCTGCACACCATCGGAATTGCCGCCGGTGAACGACGAGTTAGAGATCACCACGCCGTTCGCAGTCGTGTTATTGAAGCCCTTGACCGTCACGCGACCCTCGTGACAGCTCGAGCAGACGTTGATCCCATGATGGGTATTGGCGTCCAAGCGGATCGCCAAGTCCGCGTTGGCATTGGTCTCGATCAGCGTGTGACCGACGAAGCGGTTACCCACGAACTCGACATGATGCGAACCGCGCACCTCCGCCGAACCGATCGTCAACCCGCTAAAGCGCACGAACGACGCGCCGTTGAGCCGAGCCGTCAAACTCGCCGCCACACCCGGATCGGCGACGATCGTGACCATCCCCGGCTTCGCGCCACCGGCAAACGTGCCGTAGTCACCGGCCGCGAGATGAATCACATCACCCGGCTGAGCCGCAGCGAACACCGACCCGAGACTGGACGGGTTGGCCTGCAGATCCGCGGCACCGGCCCTACCCGGCGGCGCGAGCACGAGCACGAACACGACGGTGATCAGGCCGAGCAGGACGCGAAAGCGAGCCCGTCGGGACACGGAAGCGAGCAGCATGAAGAGATCCCTGGTTTGGGGGGACGCGGACACCCAACTCCTTCGTACGCCTGCGGGGTTAGCTGACGGGCTCGCGCTGAAGGAGCATGCGCGTCCCCCGAACCAGGAGATTCGCCCCCACCGGAACACACCCGGCACAATGGGTCCCCCGCTCTGCGGCCTACGCAGACTCGGCGTGGCGCGTAGAGTGACAGATCCCTGCGGATGGCCCAGCCCCGCCCGGAGCGCAAGATTCGCGCGGTGCCAAGCGTTGACTCGGAAGCATGGGCGCTCGTCTTCGCATGTTCACCGATCAGCACATCCGGCCATGAGCCGACCGAACGCGATCGACCGCGTCCGTCAGACCGGGCGCCTGCTGCGCAGCGAGGGGGCGGCCGGCGTGGCCACGCGCCTGCTCAACCAGGCGACCCAGCGGGTCGCGCCCGCTGGCTACGGGACACTGCCGGTGGCACGCGCGGACCTCGTACGGGCGGGCGAGATCGCCGCAGACGACTGGACGCTGCCGCCGGTGTTGCCGGCCCGCCCCGGCGAGCCCCTCACCGTTGCGTGGGTCTGCGCGACGCCCGGTGCCGGAGGCGGCGGCGCGACGACGATGTTCCGCATGGTCTCGGCACTCGAACGCGCCGGACACCGCTGCATCGTCTACATCCACGACCGTCACGGCTGGTCGATCGAGCAGCATCGCGAGACCGTGCGCAGCTGGTGGCCATGGGTCGACGCCGACATCCGCAGCGCGGCCGACGGCATCGAGGACGCCCACGCGATCATCGCCACCGCGTGGGAGACCGCTTATCCCGTGCTGGCCTCACCGGCGCGCGGCAAGCGCTTCTACCTCGTGATGGACTTCGAGCCCTCCTTCCACCCTGCCGGCAGCACGGCGCTCCTGGCCGAGGCGACCTACCGCTTCGGTTTCCACGGCATCACCGGGGGGCGCTGGCTGTCTGAGCTCGTCCGGCGCGACTACGGCATGGACGCCGACCACTTCGACTTCGCCTGCGACCTCGATCGCTACGCGCTCGACAACACCGCCGGGGCGCCGGAGCGGCGCACGGGAGTGGCCTATTACTGCCGCCCCTCCACGCCCCGCCGCGCCCACGAGCTCGCCGTCGTCGCGCTCGACCTCTTCGCAGCCCGCCACCCTGAAGTGCCGATCCACCTGTATGGCGAGCCAGGCGGCAGGCTGCCGTTCGCCGCCACGGAGCACGGACTGCTCCCGCCCGAGCAGCTCAACACGCTCTACAACCGCTGCATTGCCGGCCTCGTGCTGTCGGCCACGAACGTGTCGCTGGTACCGCATGAGATGCTCGCCGCCGGCTGCATCCCGGTGGTCAACGACGCCGAGCACAACCGGATCGTGCTCGACAACCCGGAAGTGGCCTACGCGGCGGCGACCCCGTTCGACCTCGCCAACGCCCTGTCCTTCCTGGTCGAGCGCTCGCCCGCCGAGCGCGAGACGACGGCGGCGCGCGCCGCCGCGAGCGTCGACGACTTCTCCTGGGAGCAGGCCGGCGCGCAGGTCGAGGCGATCCTCAGCCGCGTCGTCACGACGCCGGAGACCGGCGCGCCGCCGGCCCAGCTCGCGTCCGCTCCCGCCGCGTAGGTCCTACCGCCGTGTCGCTCCCGACCGTCAGCGTCATCGTCCCCTGCTTCAACTACGGCTCGGTGCTCGAGGGCTGTGTCGAGAGCGTGCTGAGCCAGCGCGGAGTCGACGTGCGGGTGCTGATCATCGACGACCGCTCGACCGACGACTCGGCACAGGTCGCCATGCGGGTGGCCGCGCGGGACGACCGCGTCGAGGTCCGCGTCCACGAGCGAAACGCCGGCTTGATCGCCACCGCCAACGAGGGACTCGAGTGGGCCGGCGGCGACTACGTCGTGCTGCTCTCCTCCGACGACCTGCTCGTGGAGGACTCGCTGCTGCGGGCGACGACCGTGATGGACGCCGCCCCGCGGGTGGGCATGGTGTACGGGCGGCCGCTCTACGCCTACGCCGGCAAGCCCATGCCGGTGCCCCGCGGGCGCTGGCGGGGAACGCAGGTCTGGCGGGGCGCGGATTGGATCCGCATCCGCTGCCGCAAGGGCCACAACTGCATCTCCTCGCCCGAAGTCGTAGTGCGCACGTCCGTGCAACGGGCCGTCGGAGGCTACGACCCGGCGTGCTTCCACTGCAGCGACCTCAACATGTGGCTCCGGATCGCCGCGGTATCCGACGTCGCCTACGTGCGCGGGGTCCCGCAGGCCATCTATCGCATCCACCCCGGCAGCATGCTGCGCAGCCAGCAGGGTCCGATGGAGGACCTCAGCGAGCGCCGTGCGGCCTTCGACCGCTTCTTCGCCCGCTCCGGCCCCGAGCTGGACGACATGGGCGAGTTGCGCGCGATGGTCGGCCGCGTGCTCGCCCGTCAGGCGCTCTGGCGCGCGAGCCGGGCCGTCGACCTCGGCCAGGTCGACGGCGCCGACGCCGTGCCGGTCGACGAGCTGGTCGCCTTCGCGCACGACGTCAGTCCCGAGGTCCGCCGGCTGCGCGAATGGCACGGGTTCCGCTTGCGCCGGCTGATCGGCGCCGGCCGCTCGATGTGGTTCCTTCCCTTCGTCGCGACCGGAGCGGCCCATCGCCTGCGCTTCCACCTGGGGCAGATGCGCTGGCGTGCGCGGGGAACGTGAGCTGCAAGAACCGGGTGGGCCAGCCCGTTCGGTCAGGTGACGCATGGAACTCGTGAGCATCTTGCGCGTGCTGTCGCACCGGCGGATCCTCGTCGCGATCAGCGGCGTGATGGCCATCGTGGTCGGCGTGCTCGCCGTATACGAGGCTTCGCCGGACGGGCTGAAGAGCCGCCGGCAGGTCGAGGGCACCGCCTCCACCGCGGCCCTGATCGACACCCCGAAGTCCCTTCGCGTCGACAGCGAGTCCGAGTTCACCGAGACGCTCGGGACCCGGGCCACGCTGCTCGCCGCCCTCGTCACCAGTGAGGCGGGCAAGGCTGCCGTCGCGAAGGCCTCGGGTCTCCCGGCGGACCGCATTACGATCGTCGGACCGCCGTCTGCGCCGCCGATCGCCACGAGCCCGCTCTCGAGCCGCGCGGCCGAGGCCGCGGGGATCGTGGACGTCCCGTACGTCGTGCGGCTCACCACCGACGGGGCAGAGCCGATCGTCGCGATCCGGGCCACCGCACCTGGCGGCGCGGATGCCGGGCGCCTTGCCGACGCGACCGCGTCAGCCCTCCAGTCCGTGGCCGCTTCCGGCGAGGGACCCGACCCTGGCCCGCTCGTGGTCGAGCAGCTCGGCCCGGCTCGCACCAGCGAGGTGACGGCGGGGCCCCGCAAGGCCTACGGCGTGGTCGCGACGATCGTCACCTTCTCCGCCCTCTGCTCGCTCATCGTCATCGTCGCCGGCCTCGCCGGTCGCTGGCGGCGCGCGGGCGGCCGGGCCGCGCAAGCGCCCGCCTGACCCCCCGCTTCGCTCCGCCTTCGCGCTCCTCACGCGGCTGGGTCTGGGCTTTCCCAGCGGTCCGGCCGGGCACCCGTCCGCCAGGCGCCCGGGCGGCTCTGCGCGAGTGGGCCCGTCGAGCCGGCCCCGGTGTTCGCGGGGCTCTGCGCGACTGGGTCCGTCGAGCCGACCCGGTGTTCGCGGGGCTCTGCGGGATTAGGCCCGTCGAGCCGACCTCGGTGATCGCGGAGGAGGAGGAGGAGGAGGAGGAGGAGGAGGAGGGGGGGAGGAGGCGCGGGGCTCGGACCGCTCTCGGCTCGGAGGTCGGCGGCGGCGGCGGGATCCGCCTCGCCGGGAGTGCCGACGCGACGTCGTCCGGCCTGGCGGGGCCGTGCCGGCGCCCGGCACTGGCAGGCGAGGCCCGCGTCAGGCCCGGCCGGGAGACCTGACCATGACCGCCAGCAGGCCGGCCAGGCTGAGGAAGATGTAGGGCACGTGCGGGAAGGAGAGCACGTCGAAGAGCGTGGAGAGGACGAGGAAGGCCACGGCAGCTGCGGCGACCGCGAGGGCGGGTCCGGCCCAGGCTCGATCGGGCGAGCGGATCAGCGACCGCGCGGCCGCGATGACCAGCACGATCATCAGCAGGTAGGCGATCAGGCCCAGCACTCCCATCTCGACCAGGCGGTTGAGGACCTCGGAGTCCAGGATCCGGTAGATCGAGTGGTCGTAGGTGCCGAATCCGCGCCCGAAGGCGAGGTTCGCCCACATGTCCGGCCGGATGGCGTCGTAGTCCGCGGCACGATCACTGACGGTGGCAACGCCGAGCCGGTTCGAGTCGAGTTGGAAGGCGATCGAGCCGAGCGCTCCGGGTGAGAGGGCCTTGACGACCGCCAGCATGAGCACGCCGAGCGGCAGCAGCTTGAGCACCTGACGCGGGCGAAACCAGGCGAGGGTGAGGATCACCCCGATGGGCGCCATGAACGCGCTCTTGCGGTAGGTCGAGATGGCGGCGGCCAGAAGGATGCCCGCCGCGAGGCCGTAGAGGACGCGCTCGCGCGTGACCTTTGCGTCGAGGATGCCCACGAGCGCGATCGGCAGGGCCATGGAGAGCATCGCCACCGCCTCGAGGCCGAGCTCGGCCGGCCCGCGGGTCAGACGCCGCCCGATCTCGTCCACGCCAGAGGACTCGGCGGCTCCCACCAGGAAGATGCCGGGCAGGAGCTTGTCGGCCCAGTCGTAGAACACGTTGTACTGGAACCGGTACTCCCAGATCGTCCCGAGCCCGCAGATGACCGCGAGCACCAGGATGTAGATCATGAAGTTCCGCACCTCGCTCTGGCGGACGACGCTCGCGACCATCAAGAAGAACGAGGAGTAAGCGGCGAGGAGCGTGAGCTTCTTGATCCCCAGGTCCAGCTCCAGCGTCTGACTCAAGGTCGGGGCGCCGAGCACCACGCTGAGGCAGGCCAGGCCGACGAAGGCGCCGACGCCGGCATGGATCCAGGTCGGCCGGAGCTGCGGCGCCGCCCGACCGCCTGCGGCCAGGGCCAGCGCCCAGCAGACGAAGACGAAGGGCAGGACCAGCCGGTCGAGCTTGAGATCGATCGGCAGCGACACCTGCAGGGCGATCGAGTTGAACGGCACGAGCCACAGCAGCGCCATGAAGGCGGCGAGCAGCCACGGCAGCAGCCGCGGCGTGCGCGGCCAGTCATCGGCCCGCGAGACGATGATCCGCAGGCGCTCGAGCGGCGGAGCCAGCACCCGCGCGCCACCTCCTCCGAGGGCGGCGCCGCCGGCACCGGCCAGGACCGGCGCTCCGGCCGTCAGCGACAGGTTCCACGCGGGTGCGCGGGCCGAGGCGACGGTGTCCGGTTGAGGCGAGACCCGGTCGGGAGCCCGCCGTGGCGCGGGCTGAACCGGCGCGCCGTCGTCCTCCGCTGCGGCCAGCCATCCCCGCCGGGCTCGGCCGACCAACATGGCGATACCGCCGCCGAGCGCGAGCACGACCAGGAAGGTCAGCATCGCCACCTGCATCTTCGCCGACGAGTTGACCACGGCGCCGCGAGCGGTACCGAGCTGTCGCAGCTGCATCTGCCCGTCGGGCGGAACGCCCTCGGCGAGGGCGGTGGCACGCAGCCGGGCACCAAGGCTCGTCACCGCGGCGTCTGCCAGCCGCACGGCCTCGTCCTTCGACGGGGCCTGCGCGTAGACGTCGAGCACCGGGAGGTTCGGCTTGGACTGGATGTCGAGCCGGTAGGGCCGGTTGCCGTAGCCGATCTCCGAGATGCGCTGCTCGCTGTCGGGCTCGGTCAACGTGGCCGGCACGTTGGCGGTGATCCGCGCGACGGCACCGAGCTCGCCGGGCGCGACACCGATCCGGCGGGCGATGTCGTCGCGCACGAGGTTGCCGGCCATGATGTTGCCGAGGAGATCGGCCCGTTTGGTCAGTCCCTCGAAGTACTGGACGTTGAGGGTCGAGGCGTCACGGAAGGACTTCGGCGGCTCGACCATGACGTGGGTCGTGGCGGCCGCGGTCGAGAGCGAACGTGGCTTGACGTCGGGGGGGAGCAGGCTGACGGTGTAGACGCTCAGGAAGGCCGCGACCGCGGCGACCAGCACGCACAGCCCGAAGCCGGCGAGGAGACGGCGATGTCGTGTGATGGGCGTTGCGGAGATGTGCATGGCTGGTCCGCCCCGTCGGCCGTCGCCGAGGTGGGGGCGTTCAGCGGACGAACGGGTCGCGGGCGCGGGGACTTGCACCCTGGCTGCGCCCCGGACGGGTCGAACCCCCGCAGGAGCATCACCCGGAGGGTGACGGCGGGGACGCAGGGGATCGGTTGTGGACCGGGGGCGGGCCGTCTCGGCCCGCCCCCGGTCGGGCGCGCTCAGGATGACCAGGAGCCGGGCGCGACGCTGAAGGAGCGCCGCAGTGCGTCCGTGTCACCGTCCGCGTCGCGGACGGTCAGCTTCACGTGCTTGGTGTCGGCGTTGCGAAAGGTCATCTGGATGCTGCACCCCGAGCGGGTCTCCCAGACGGTTCCGCCGTCCTCGTTCTCGAAGGACCACGTGCACACGAGCGGGCCGTTCCCGCCCGAGGCGGTGCCGTCGAGCCGGACCGGCTGGCCGGTACGGGCGCCCTGGGGCGCTGACCACACTGCGTCGGCCGGGACATCGGGCTCGGGCTCGGGCTCGCCGCCGTCGTCCGGGTCAGGGACGGGAAGCGGAGGCGGCGCGGGAAGGGCGCCTCCGATCCGCGCGCCGATGTCCGTCCCGTCGCTCGCCGCGGCCTTGCCGGGCGAGCCGGGCGCGAGCGCGAAGCCGGCGACGCCGGCAGGGCTCGAGCCTCCGACGAAGATGGGGACACCTCGCAGGTCGCGTGGACCGCTGCCTCCGCCGCCGGCGATCAGATTGAAGTTCTCTTCGGCCAGGGAGCCCGACTCGCGGTTGAAGGACGGGATTATGTTGTCCAGGACCCGGGTGCCCGTGCCCGGTGCGTTGCCCGACTTGTTGAACAGCCGCAGCCCGCTGCGGACCATCGTGTTGTGGCGCACGACCGAGCCGTTGTCGGACTCGAGCGCGACCGCGGGCTGCCCGCCGGTGGTCATGATGACGTTGTCCTCGATCACTTCCCGGGTCGCCCCGTCCCAAGCGACGATGCCGTTCACGACGTCGTGGAAGTAGTTGCCCCGGAGCACGGTTTCGGACTGGCCGTAGAGCTGGACCGCATCGGTGTGGGCGACGCTCGGGTCGCCCTGGCGGAGATTCGAGAACTCGTTGCCGAGAACCCGCACGCCCCTGCCCCCGATCTGCAGTCCGTCCGTGTTGCCGCCGGAGAAGCGGCTGTTGGAGATCACGACGCCCGACGGGCTGCCGCTGTCGCGGATGACCGTGATCCGGCCCTCGTAGCACGTTCCGCACACGTTGATGTCGCGGTGGTCGTTGTCGTCCAGGACGATCCCCGCGTTGGCGAGCTGGTCGGCGCGGATCAGGACGTGGCCGGTGAAGCGGCTCCCGCGGATCGTGATGTTGCTCGCGGAGCCCGAGATCTCAGCGCCGGAGACCGTCAGGTCCTCGAACCGCAGGTTGTCCACCCCGTTGAGGCTCAACCCCATGGTGACTGACGCGCCGTCGGCGGCCTTGAGCGTCACCGTCGAGGACTTCGAGGCACCGCGGAAGGTGCCGTAGCTCCCGCTCGACAGACGGATCACGTCGCCACCGCCGGCGCCGGCGAAGACCGACGACAGGGTCGACGGGGTGGCGGAGCGCTCGGCGGCCGCCGCGGCAGGCGGCGCGGCGAACCCGCTGGCGGCACCCAGGGCGACCAGCGCGGCCCGAAGGCCGCGGGACACGTGCCGGCCTCGGGTTTCGTCGGGACGGGCAGGGGACGACGTCCCTGGACGTGCGTACACAATTCCTCCACGGGTCTAGGAGCGGGAGGCGGCGTCCATCCGGCGCGTGCGCCCCCCACGGGAAACCGTGACGCGATCGCAGTCGATCGGCGCCTCGATCAGAGATCATTCGCAGCCCCCTGCCACGCGCTCGTCGCGCGGCGACCGCTTCACGTCCGTGTGCCCTTCAGGGTCGTTGCCCGCCCTGCCACTCGTCCATCGCGGGCCGACCTGGAGCAACCCTGCCCCAGGGCGAGACTCTACCGCGTCGGGCACCGCAAGTCGCGGCCGCCCGCAGACGTTGCTTTCGGCGATGGCCACGGAGATCAACGGAGCCGCACCGCTGGCGGTGCGACAAGTGCTGGACCGCGCGCGCGACTCTGCGAGCGGCGGTCGCGCCGGCGACGCGGCGTGGCTCTACGAGGAGCTGCTCGCCGTGGATCCGGGCAACGCCGACGCCCTGGCCGGGCTCGCGTCCCTCCATCACCGGCGCGGCGAGCACGCGCAGGCCGAGCTGCTGCTCGAGCGCGCACTGACCTCCGACCCTCGGGACGGCGAGCTGCGCGACGCGCTGCTGGACGTCCGCACGACGCGCGGCGCTCAGCGCCGGCGGAGCGTCGGCCAGAAGGTCGCGGGACGGCTGCGCCCCGGCCTGTGGGAGCTCGCGCAGCGGCCGCGGCGGTGGAAGTACCAGGCGCTCTCGAGCTGCGAGCGGGTCTCCGGCCGGCCGGTGCGCAACCAGCCGGTGCTCTTCCTCGGCGAGGGCGAGGTCCTGCTGGGCGAGCACGTCCAGTTCGGCTGGCGGCAGTCCCCCCTGTACTTCACCGGCTACTGCCTGGTCGAGGCCTCCACCCCCGGCTCGCGGATCGAGCTCGGTGATCGGACGGAGTTCAACAACAACCTGATGATCAAGAGCGAGGGGCCGGGGATCCGGGTCGGCCGGGACGGGCTCTTCGGTGCCAACATCGAGATCTTCGACTCGAACTTCCACGACCTCGATCCCGCGCGCCGGGTGGGTGGGAACCAGAAGATGGCCCCTGTCGACATCGCGGAGAACGTCTTCGTCGGGATGGGCGTGAAGATCCTCAAGGGGGTCACCATCGGGGCGAACTCGGTGGTGGGCGCCGGCACGGTCGTCTCCTCGTCGATCCCCGCGGACGTGATCGTGGCGGGCAACCCCGCCCGCGTCGTGCGGGCACTCTGACCACCGGGCGTGTCCGACGACGTCCGTACCAACGCCGAGCTGACGGAGGTCACCGCCTCCGGACTGCGCTGGATCACGCTCGTGCGGATCGGGATGGAGATCCTTCTGCTCGGCGCGATGGTGCTGCTCGCGCGGCTCATCCCACCCGCGCAGTTCGGCATGTTCGCCGTCGTGCTGATCTTCCAGGAGCTGGCGATCTCGGTCCCCTCCGAGGGTGTCGGGAGCGCGATCGTCCAGCGCCGCAACATCACGCGCGAGCACCTGCAGGGCGGCCTCGCGATGAGCCTGCTCGCCGGCACCTCCCTGGCGGCGCTGACGTTGCTGCTCGCCCTCCTGGTAGTTGATCCGCTCTTCGGGCGCGAGACCGCCTCGCTCGTGGTCCTGGCCGCCCCCCTCTTCCTCCTCGGTGCCGGGCTCGCGCTGCCGCTGGCCGTGCTGCGCCGCCGGCTGGACTTCCGCCGCCTGAGCCTGGTCGACCTGGCACAGACCGTGGTCCGGGCCGTCGTCTCGATCGCGCTCGCGATCATTGGGCTCGACGCCTCGGCGCTCGTGCTCGGCGGGGTGGCGGGGATCACCGCCGCGCTCGCCCTGGCGCTCTTCTTCGCGCCGGTGCCGCTCCCGCGGTGGCGGGGCGGCGCGATCCGCGACCTCCTGGCCTACGGCGGCCCGGCCGCACTCGCGTGTGTCGCCTGGACCGGCTTTCGCAACGGCGACTACGCCATCGTCGGCGCTCGCCTGGGAGCCAACGCCGCCGGCTTCTATTGGCGGGGCTTCCAGCTGGCGGTCGAGTACCAGCGCAAGGTCAGCGTCGTGATGGCACAGGTCGCCTTCCCGGTGCTGGCACGGACGACCGGGGCTGAGGCCATGTTCGCGCTGCGGCGGCGGATGGTCCAGTTGCTCACGGTCACCCTCTTCCCCCTGCTCGTGAGCCTGGTCGTGCTGGCCCCCGTGGTCGTCCCCTGGGTGTTCGGACCGGCGTGGGAGCCGGCGGTGCTGCCGACCCAGATCCTCGCGGGCGCCGGTGCGGCGACCGTGGTGATCGACGCGGTGGGCTCGGTGCTCATGGCGGCCGGGCGGGCACGCGCGCTGCTGGGCTTCGGCGTCGCCCACTTCGCGGTCTACGTCGTCGCCGTGCTGTTCGCGTCCAACGCCGGCCTCGCCGGCGTGGCCACCGCTGCCAGCGTCGTGCACGGGGTGTTCCTGTTCGTCGCCTACCGCGTCATGCTCGAAGGCCAGGGCCAGAGCGCCGTACGCCTCCTGTGGGCCGACCTGTCGGCGGCCACCGTCTCTTGCCTCGCGCTCCTCGCCGTCGCCGGCCCGGTGGAATGGGCGCTACGCGAGGCCGGAGCCTCGGCGCCGATTCATGTGCTCGCCGTCGGCGTGGCCGGCGGGCTGGCGTACCTGCTGGCCCTCCGAAGCTGGTTCGACGATGCCTGGCGTGACCTCAGCGCACTCTTGCGGCGACTGCTCCCGGATCGGCTGGTCACGGCGCTGCGCCGAGTGCCACCCGCCGCGCGACCGCCCGAGCCCACACAAGCCCGGACCGCCGAGGAGCGTTGAATCCACGGTGACCCCGCGCATCCTGATCGTCTCGCCCGTCCGCAACGAGAGCTCGCACATCGAGCGCGTCGTGCGCTCCGTGGCGGCCCAGACGCTGCCGCCCACCCGCTGGGTCGTCGTCGACGACGGCTCCGACGACGGCACGCTGGACATCCTCAGGGCGCTCGAGCGCGAGGTCGAGTTCCTCGTGGTCCACGAGTCCCCGCCGGCGGCCACCGGGGCCGCCACGCGCGACCGGCTGGCCGTCGCCGCCGAGGCGTGCACGTTCAACCGCGGGCTCGCCACCGTGGACTGGCGCGAGTACACCCACGTGATGAAGCTCGACGGCGACATCGAGCTCCAGCCGGCTTACCTGGAGCGACTCATGGACCGCTTCGCGGCCGATGCGGCGCTCGGCGTCGCCGGCGGCGTGCTCGTCGAGCCGCTGGCAGACGGACGCGTCCGTCCCCTGGTCATCCCCCGCCATCACGTGCACGGCGCGCTGAAGTGCTACTCGCGCGACTGCTTCGAGCGCATCGGGGGGATGCAGGAGCGCCTGGGCTGGGACACCATCGACGAGACCTACGCGCGGATGCACGGCTTCGGCACGCACAGCTTCGTGGACCTCGTCTCTATCCACCACCGTCCGCTGGGCAGCGCGGACGGGACGCTTCGCGGCCACGCTCGTCACGGCGAGTGCGCGTACATCGCGCACTACACGACCTCCTGGGTCGCGCTGCGCGCATTCAAGGTGGCCCGCCGGCGGCCGCGGATCCTCTCCGGGCTCGCGTTCTTCTACGGCTTCGCCCGGTCCGCCGCCCGCGGCGTCGAGCGCGTTCCTGACCAGGACTATCGCCGGTTCACCCAGCGCGAGCTGCGGCGGCGGCTGCTGGGCGCGATGCATCTGCTGCCCCGCGGCTGAGGCGCTCCCTCGCATCCGTCCTGCGGGGAGCGGGCGGGGCCCTGCTCAGGCGAGGACGACCTCGGCCCCGTCGCCGATGGAAACCTGGGTGGCGCTGGGAAGCCCGAATCCCCGCACGATCCGAGCGCCCTCGCCGATCACGCTCGACTCGAGGCGGGCGCCGACGAAGCGCAACTCGGCAGCCGCCAGCACGATCGAGTGCTCGACCTCGGCGCCCTCGATCACCACGTCCGCGCCGATCGAGCTGTACGGGCCGACGTAGGCGTCGACCAGACGGGCACCTGCGCCGATGACGGCCGGACCACGCACCAGGGTGCGCTCGAGCGAGGCGGACGGGTGGATGGCCACCGCGCCTTGGACCTCGCAGTCGTCCAGGATCGCCTCATCAACGTCGGCGGTGAGACCCTCGAGCAGCCGGCGATTGGCCTCGAGCAGGGCGATGCGGTCACTCTGGCAGGGCAGGCAACCGTGGACGCGCTCGATCCGCACCCGGCCGCCGCCGGCGCGAACCGCCGCGATCGGGTCGGCTGCTGCCCCGGGACGCTCGAGCATGAGCTCGATGGCGCCGGGGCTCAACAGGTGAGCCGGCGACCCGACGCTGTCCATGCCCTCGGACTCCGAGCGCAGCTGGAGCGCCAGCACGTCGGTGCCCTCGCGGGCAAAGGTGGAGATGTGGCCGCGCAGCGGTTCATGCAGCAGCGCGGCGCCCTGCTGGAGCAGCACCGGCCCATCCCCGGCGAGCGCAGAGGCGGCGGCCAGCGCGGCAGCGACCTCGTCGGGCTCGACGTAGCTCCCGAAGCGGACCGTCAGGCCGCTGGCACCGCCTTCCCTCACCGCCCGCTCGATCTCGTCGCGGTGGTCCGGGTCGACGAGAATCGTCACGCCGGTCAGGCCGGCGCTGCGCAGCGCCTGCAGGTTGTGCAGCAGGATCGGGCGGTTCGCGATCGGGAAGAGCTCTTGCGGCGCGGAGAGGCCGGTCTGCCAGCGGCGCCTGGGACGACGACCGCCGACGAGGGTCACCGCTTGCTCAACCTCGACGCGGCCTCCCACCGGGCGAAGCAAGGTCAATCACCGGCCGGTGGCCGTGCGGGCGCGCGGCGGGAGGAGGAGAGGCGGGCCCCCGGGAGCGGGGCGCTAGCCCGGGCGTGCGCCGGGGGGTACACGGAGCAGCGCACCTCAGGCCCGGAGCTTGGCGGCGAGGCGGGCGAGGCCGGGACGAGTGGACGCGCCGTCCTCGGCCTGCTCCTGTCGGTGGTCGGAGCCGTCCGGCCCGGACGAGGGGCCATGGCCGTCGCGGGGCGCCGGCTGCTCCTGGTCGAAGAACCCGTCGTCGGCGTCGAAGCGCTCGAGGACCACATCGTCGGTGACCGCCGCCCGGCGCCAGGTCCGGCCCAGGCCGGCGACGATCAGGATGGCCGCGCAGCTGACCAGGAAGATGACGATGACCGCCGCCAGCGCGGTGATCCGCCGCGGGCCGCGGAGGGTGGTCGTCGACTGTGCCGGCCCCATCTGGGAGACGACGATCTGGCGAGCACCGGGGATCTCCTGCTTGGAGGCGACCGACTTGAGGTAGGTCTGCAGGCCGACGACGGTCGAGTCGGCGAGCTTGGCCGCCTGCTTGGCGGTCGGCGCCTGCGTGTCGATGCTGATGATCGGGAGTGTCTCGTCGGCGTCGCTGATGAGGGAGTAGCCGTCCTTGGGGACGCGGGGCGCGGCACCCTGGCCGGGGGGCGGAGGAGCGGTGGGGTCGATCGACGAGCGCGCCACGGCGGCGAGCTTCTCGCCCGGCAGGCCGGCGCTCTGAGCGACCATCGACTTCACCGAACCGGTGGCCAGCACATTGGCGAGCAGGCTCGCGCGGGCGGCCAGCACCTCCGCCCCGCGGGGGTCGAGGTCGACGACCTGAGAGTCGGGTGTGTCCACGAGGATGCGCGCCGAGGCCACGCCGACGTAGTACTGGCGCTTCTCGATGCCCGACGGCGAGACCTTGAAGACCATCAGACCCCCGACGACGAGGGCGAGGGCCAGCGCGGCGGCGACGTAAATACGGCGCCGCCAGAGCTCTCGGAGGTTTGTGACGAGGTCCATGGTCGGAGGGCGTGGAGGTGGTCTCCGTCCGACCAACGACGTGGGGCTGGCTGTTCTTGCGCGTCGCGCTCACGAGTGGATTCCCGGCGCGGATGGACGAATGTTCCTGATGTTGAGCGCCGTCGCGGCCGATAGGCTCGTTGCCGGGCCGGATGCCCGACGGTCACACGCGCAAGACTGGGGCACACCACATGGGCTCCGCCGAACCACTCGATCCCTGGCGCGCCTCACTCGAGGTGCTGGAAGCCCTGCTCGCGCGCCTGGAGCTTGCCACCGACCCCGAACGCGATGTCCTGGCGCGCCGGCTGATGGCGCAGGTCGCGCTGGCGAAGTCCACCACCTTCATCGCTCTGCTCGACCTCGAGGGCCGCGTGCTGGACGTCACCCCCGCCCCGCTCGCCGCCGCCGGCGTCAATCGCGCCGAGGTCATCGGCCGCCCGCTGTGGGAGACGGCCTGGTGGCGCACGGCCGACGTCGCGGCGCGCGAGCTGCGCGACGCCGTCGCCGCGGCCGGCCAGGGGCGGTTCTCGCGCTACGACGTCGACGTTCTCATCGAGCAGGGCGGCGCGGCCGCCGGCACGCTGGACTTCAGCCTGCGCCCGCTGCGCGACGGCGATGCCCAGGTCGTGCTGATCGTCGCCGAGGGCCGGCCGATCACCGACCGCAAGCGCGCGGAAGAGAAGATCGCCGCCCAGAACGCCGAGCTCTCGGTCGTCACCGAGCGCCTGGCCCGCATCCACGGCTATCGCGAGCGGCTGCTGGGCGAGCTCAGCCACGACCTGCGCGCGCCCCTGCAGGCGGTGCTGGCGCGTGAAGAGCGCATCCGCCGCATGTCGGAGGACACCGAGGTGCGCCGCGAGCTGCAGGGGATCCGCCTGGCCGCGCTCGACGCGCTCGAGCAGGTCGACGCGATGCTCGAGCAGGTCAAGCGCGACCACTCCGAGACCCAGCTCGAGCTCGCCGACGACGACCTCGCCCGCACGGTCCAGCTCGTGGCCGGGCAGTTCGAGCCGCTCGCCGCCGAGCGCAACGTGCGCTTCAGCGTGCAGACCCCCGACGAGCTGCCCGCCCGCTTCGACGCCGAGCGCGTGAGCCGGGTCATCTCCAACCTGCTCGCCAACGCGCTGCGCTTCACGCCGGCCGAGGGCATCGTCCGCTGCACGCTGACCGCGGAGGGCGACGCCGCGCGGATCGAGGTGGCCGACAGCGGGGCGGGCGTCCCGCCGGAGGAGCGCGACCGCCTGTTCGAGCGCTTCCGCACGCTGACCAACGGCAGCCGCCGCCAGGCGGGAACGGGGCTGGGGCTCGCGATCGTGCACGAGTTCGTCGCGCTGCACGGCGGCACCGTGCGCGCCGACGGGGCGCCGGAGGGCGGCGCGCTCTTCGAGGTCGTGCTCCCGCGCCAGCCCGCCGGCGACAGCGAGGCGCCCGCGGCCACGCTCGCCCAGCAGCTCGCGGCCCTGCGCCGCAGCGCGTTCGTGCGCGAGTCGCTGGTGGCCGAGCTGGGCGAGGTCGAGCCCGAGCCGGTCGACGCGATGCCGCGCGTCCTGATCGCCGACGCCGATCCCGGGCGCGCCCGGCGTCTCGCCGCCGCGGTGGAGCCCGGCGCCCGCGCCCACACCACCGACGACGCCGCCGAGGCGCTGCGGATCGCCCTCGACCTCCGCCCCGACCTCGTGGTGATCGGCACGGGGCTCGACGGCCCCGGCGCGGGCGTCGAGCTGATGCGCCGGCTCGCCGCCCCCGGCGCGCCGGCCTGCGTCCGTGCCGGCCTCACCACCGACCCGGGATCGCGCGACGCGCTGCTGGCCGCGGGGGCCCAGGACGTCCTGGACCCGGACGCCGCCGACGACGAGCTGCGCAGCCGCCTCGGCCTGCTGCTCGACCACGCGGCGCTGCAGCACCGGCTGCGCGACAGCGAGGACGAGCTGCGTCGCCGCGCGCGCACCGCCGGTGAGGGCGGCGCGATGCCCGCGACCGCCCGCTGAGCCGCCCGGCGCCGGGCGCGGACCCGGCGCGCCTTACTCGACGGTGACGGTCTTGGCCAGGTTGCGCGGCTGGTCGACGTTGAGCCCGCGCAGCCGGGCGACGCGGTAGGCCAGCATCTGCAGCGGGATGACGGCGAGGATCGGCTGGAGCATCCAGTCGGTGGCGGGCACGCGCAGGATCTCCTCCGCGTGGGCGGCGATCGTCTCGTCGCCTTCAGTGGCGACGGCGATCACGTGCGCGCCGCGGGCGCGGACCTCCTGCATGTTGGAGACGACCTTCTCCTTCACCGGGGAGTCGGTGGCCACCACGACCACGGGGGTCGCCTCGTCCAGCAGCGCGATCGGCCCGTGCTTCATCTCCCCCGCCGCGTAGGCGTCGGTGGCGATATAGGAGATCTCCTTGAGCTTCAGCGCGCCCTCCAGGCACACGGCCAGCCCGACGTGGCGGCCGAGGTAGAGGAAGAAGTCCGAGGCGTAATGCGCGGCGGCGGTGCGGTCCACGGTCTCGGTCAGGCCGTTGGAGAGCATCTCGTCGATGCAGTGGGGCAGCCGCTTGAGGTCGCGCACCAGCTCGCGCCGGCGCTCGACGGGCAACGTCCCGCGCAGCTCGGCGACGCGCAGGGCGAGCAGGTACATGACCGCCACCTGGCAGACGAAGGTCTTGGTGGCCGCCACGCCGATCTCCAGGCCGGCGCGGGTGAACAGCACGCCGTCGGCGTCGCGCGTGGCCTGCGAGCCCATCACGTTGGTGATCGCCATGACGGTGGCCCCGCGCTCGCGCGCGAGGCGCATGGCGGCCAGCGTGTCGGCGGTCTCGCCGGACTGGGAGATGCCGATCACCAGGTCGCCCGGGCCCACGACCGGGTCGCGGTAGCGGTACTCGGAGGCGACGTCCATCTCGACCGGCACGCGCGCCCAGCTCTCCAGCGCGTAGCGGCCGATCAGGCCGGCGTGGTAGGAGGTGCCGCAGGCGACGATGACCACCCGGCGGCAGGCGGCCAGGAACGCGTCGTCGATCGTCCCGAGGTCGCCCAGGTCGACGCCGTCGGGCCGCACGGTGCGGTCGGCGATCGTCTCGGCCACAGCGTCGGCCTGCTCGTGGATCTCCTTGAGCATGAACGTCTCGTAGCCGCCCTTCTCGGCGGCCTCGGCGTCCCAGTCGACGGTCTCGACGGCGCGCTCGACGGGAGCGCCGTCGGCCGTCATGAGCTCGACGCCCTCGGGGCGCACCGTGACGATCTCGCCGTTCTCGATCAGCTGCACCTCGCGCGTGTAGGCGAGGAAGGCGGGGATCGCGGAGGCGACGAACTGCTCGCCGTCACCGCGGCCGAGGATCAGCGGGCACTCCTTGCGGGCGGCGACCAGCAGGTCGGGCTCGTCGGCGCTCACGGCCACGAAGGCGTAGTGGCCCCGCAGCCGGTTGAAGGCTTGCCGGACGGCCTCGGTGAGCCCGTTGCCCTCCGCGAGCAGCCGGGAGACGAGATGGGCGATGACCTCGGCGTCCGTCTCGGACGTGAAGACGGCGCCGTCGCGGGCCAGTTCCTGCTTGAGCTCCAGGTAGTTCTCGACGATCCCGTTGACGACCACGTGGACGCGATCGGCGGTGTCGAAGTGCGGGTGGGCGTTGGCCTCGCTCACGCGCCCGTGCGTGGCCCAGCGGGTGTGGCCGATGCCGGTGGTGGCGGGCGGCGCGGCGACCGCCACGCCGCCGTCGCCCTCCGGCGCGCCGGGGCTGTCGACGGCGGCTCGCAGGTGGCTGAGGTTGCCGACCGCGCGCACGGACTCCAGCCGCCCGTCGTCGCCGAGGACGCTGATGCCGGCCGAGTCGTAGCCGCGATATTCGAGCTTTTCGAGCCCTGCCAGGAGCAGCTCCTGGACCGGGCGCTGACCAACGTAGCCGACGATCCCACACATGGGCGTTCCTCCGTGAAAGCACAAAGTCGGAGGCGCGTGGCGGACTCCGATGGGGCAAGCGATTCTAGCCGCCGGGGGAAGCTCCTCCCAGCCGCCCAAACGGGCGGCTCACGCCAGCGCGTCCTCGACCACCGCGACGAGGCGCGCGCACACGGCGTCGGCCTCCTCATCGGTGGGGGCCTCGACCATCACCCGGACCAGCGGCTCGGTGCCGCTCGGGCGCAGCAGCACGCGACCGCGCCCCTCCAGCGCGGCCGCCTCGCGGTCGGCGGCCTTCTGGACCGCCGGCGCCGCGGCCAGCGCCCCGCGGTCGCGGACGCGGACGTTGACGAGCTTCTGCGGGAGCTTCTCCATCGCCTGGCGCCCGGCGAGGTCGCCGCCCGCGAGCGCCTCGAGCGTGAGCAGCGCGGCGGCGATCCCGTCCCCGGTCGGGTTGTACCCCATCTCGATGATGTGCCCGGACTGCTCGCCGCCGAGCGCCCAGCCGCGCTCGCGCAACGCGGCCAGCACCGAGCGGTCGCCGACGGCGGTCGTCTGGACCCGCACGCCGGCGGCTTCCATGGCGGTGTGGAAGCCGTAGTTGGTCATCACCGTCACGGCGACCCCGTCGTCCGGCAGGCGACCGGCGGCCCGCAGGTGCAGGGCGGCGAGAGCGATCAGCTCGTCGCCGTCGACGACGGCGCCGTCGCGGTCGACCGCCAGCACCCGGTCGCCGTCGCCGTCGAAGGCGAAGCCGGCGTCGTGGCCGCCGGCGGCGACGTGCTCGGCGAGGCGGCTGACGTGGGTGGAGCCACAGCCCTCGTTGATGTTGCGCCCGTCGGGCTCGGCCGCCAGCAGGTCGACGTCGGCCCCGAGCCGCCGGAAGATCTCCGGCGCCGCCCGGAAGGTCGCGCCGTTGGCGCAGTCCAGCGCGATCCGGCGGCCGGTGAGGTCGAGCGTGGAGAAGCGCTCGTGCAGGGCGCGCAGGTAGTCCTCGAGCGCGCCGTGGAAGCGCCGCACGTGGCCGACCTCCGCCGAGGGCTCGGGGGCCGTCGCCACGGCGTGCTCGATCTCGCGCTCGGTCTCGTCGGAGAGCTTGAAGCCGTCGCCGCCGAAGCACTTGATGCCGTTGTCGCGGTAGGGGTTGTGCGAGGCGGAGAGCACGATGCCGAGATCGAGCCCGAAGCGGCGCAGCAGCAGCGGGGCACCCGGGGTGGGCAGGACGCCGCCCAGCAGCGCCTCTCCTCCGGCGGCCGCGATGCCGGCCGCGACGGCCGCCTCGAGCATCTCGCCCGACTCGCGGGTGTCGCGGATGATCAGCGCGCGCGGCGGGCCGTCCTGGGACGTGACCCGCGCGGTGGCGGCGCGGGCCAGCGAGAGCGCGAGCTCGGCGGTCAGCTCCTCCCCGGCGACACCGCGGACGCCGTCGGTGCCGAACAGCCTCGGCGCGCCCGCGGCCACCGCGGGGATCAGCGCTTGGAGAACTGCGGCCGTTTGCGGGCCTTCTTCAGCCCGGCCTTCTTGCGCTCCTTCACGCGCGCGTCGCGCGTGAGGAAGCCGCGGCGCTTGAGCTCGCCGCGCAGGTTCGGGTCGGCCTCGATCAGTGCCCGCGAGATGCCGTGGCGCAGCGCTCCGGCCTGTGCGGAGACGCCGCCGCCGTGCATCGAGGCCACGACGTCCATACGCTCCTCGTAGCCGACCGTCTCCAGCGGCTGGCGGATCTGGCGCTGCAGGGCCAGACGTGGGAAGTGCTGTTCCAGGGTGCGGCCGTTGATGAGGTAGGCGCCGTCCCCCGGCTTGAGGATCACGCGGCCGACGGCGGTCTTGCGCTTGCCGGTCGCCCGGTAGCGGGCCCCGGCCGCGAGGTCGATGGCGGCCTCGGTGATGGTCTGCGGCTGCTCGACGTCCCCGTCGGCGGCGGGCAGGTCATCGACGTCCTCGAGGCCCTCCTCGTAGGCCGCCTCGCGCTCGGCGCGCAGCGCGTCCTCGCCCTCGCGCACGATGTCGACTTCAAGGTCGGCGCCCGGGATCTCGGGCCGGACGCGCGGGGCGGGCGCCTCGTCCGCGTCGGCGTCCTCCTCGAGGTCGTCGTCGGTGACCACGGCGTCGCCCTCGACGACGGTCTCGACGGCGTCGGCCTCGACCGCTGCGGGCGCGGGCTCCACGGCCGCGCGCGTCGCGGGTGCGGGCTCCTCGGCCACCGGCTCCTCGGCCACCGGCTCCTCGACGACAGGCTCCTCGGCGGGCGATTCCTCGGCCACCGGCTCCTCGGCCACGGGCTCCTCGACGACAGGCTCCTCGGCGGGCGATTCCTCGGCCACCGGCTCCTCGGCCACGGGCTCCTCGACGACAGGCTCCTCGGCGGGCGATTCCTCGGCCACCGGCTCCTCGGCTGCGGGCTCCTCGCGGCGGCTCCTCGGCCACCGGTTCCTCGGCCACGGGCTCCTCGGCCGCGGGCTGCTCGGGCTCGGGCGTCACGGCCTCGGGCGTCTCGGGCGCCTGCTCGTCGGGCTCGGGCGTCGTGGCTTCGGGCTCGGTCGGCTCGCCGCGGTCGTCTTCGGCCATCAGATCAGATCTCCAGGGGTTGCGGCTTCTGCGCGGCGTGCGGATGCTCCGGCCCGGCGTAGATCTTGAGCTTGGTGATCTGCTTGCGGGCGAGGCGGTTGCGGGGGAGCATGCCCTTGACCGCGAGGCGGATGACCTCCTCGGGCCGGCGCTCGAGCATGTCGTTGAGCGTGCGCGACTTCAGGCCGCCCGGGTAGCCCGAGTGGCGGTAGTACATCTTCTCCTGGCGCTTGGCCCCGGTGACCGCGATCTTCTCCGCGTTGACGACCACGACGAAGTCACCGGTGTCGACGTGCGGGGTGTAGACCGGCTTGCGCTTGCCGCGCAGCAGATCGGCGATCTGGGTCGCCAGCCGGCCCAGGGTCTGGCCCTCGGCGTCGACGAGCACCCAGTTGCGCTCGCGGTCCAGTGGAGTGGCGACGTAGGTCTTCATCAGGTCGGGCACGAAAACGCCACGCGAGATCGCGCGGCGGCCGACCCATGGTAGCCGATGCTCAGCCGTCCGCGGGTGGGCGATCCTGGGCGGCGCGGCGGCGCCGCTGGCGCTGTTCGGCCTCGCGCATGACGAGGTAGGCGAGCAGGCCGCCGAGCGCCCCGCCGACGAGCCCCGGAGCGACGTCGCCGTTGAGGATCATGGTGAGCCCGTAGAAGAGGGCGATCATGATCCCGAAGGCGATCGGAAGGCGGTCGCGGGCGATCCGCGCGCGCAGCGCTGCGCCGCGGCTCGGAGGTCCGGTGGGCTCGTCCACGGCTCAGATTGTGGCGGACGCGATCCTGCGAGCCGGCGGACCCGCCGTGGCTAGGGTGCGCCCGGGGACCGATGGCGCCGCCCGACCCTGTCGTGCTGGTGGTGGCGACCGCGTTGCTGCTCGCCGCCGCGGGGCTCGCGGGCTACGCGCGCTCGGCGCTCGTCGACGACCGAGAGTTCAGCGCGCGGGCGACCGCCGCACTCGGCGATCGCGACGTCCGCACGGAGCTGGGCGAGCGCGTCGTGGACGGCCTCACCGGCAGCGTCCTGCCCGACCTGCTCGTCGTCCGCCCGCTCGCGGTGCCGGCTGTCGCGGCGCGGCGGACACGCGGCCGTTCCGGTTCGTCTTCGCCCGCGCGGTCGCCGCCCGCCATCGCGCGCTGATCGCCGGCGAGGAGACCTTCCGCTTCGAGCTGCCCGTGGGCGAGGTGCTCGTCGACCCGCTGCGCAGCGTGTCGCCGCGGCTGGCTCGAGCGGTCCCGCCCGGCCTGCGCGTGCCGGTCCTGCGTCTGGATCCGCGCGGCTTCGAGCTCACGGCGGCGCGCGCGCTGACCGAGCTGGCCGGCTGGTTCTGGCCGCTGCTCGGCGCGGCCCTGTTCGCCGCGGTCGCCGCGGCGCTGCTGGCGGGCGGGGTGCGCGCCGCGCTCGTCTCCCTGGGGGCCGCCGGCGCCGGCGCCGGCCTGCTCGTGGCGGCCATCGTCGCGGGCTCGAGGCGTGGGTCGTCTCGCACGCCGCCGAACCCGCCGAGACGACGACCCGCGCCGCGGTCGAGGCCGTGTGGGCGGCGCTGTTCGGCGACCTGCTCGCCGCGGCCATGATCGCCGCCGTGGGCGGCGTCGTCGTCGCCGCACGTCCACTACGGCGTGTTCGATCCCGAGCGCGGGCGCGTGCGAACCGACCTGGCGGGCGAGGACTCCTCGCGCAACAAGGTCGCGCGCGAGCTCAGCCCCGCGGCGCTGCGCGCGGCAGACCGCGTGGCGGGGCGCGTGGGCCGTGAGCTGCCGGCAAGCGAGCGCCGGCCCTACCTCTGCCACACCTTGTGCGAGCTCGGATCTGAGCCGCTCGACGACGAGCTCGGCGTCATCAGCGCCTTCCTGGACGCCAACCCGCGCGAGGCGGTGATCCTGTTCGTCGAGCCCTACGTGCCGGTCGACGACCTCGAGCGGGCCTTCGCGTCGGCCGGCCTGCTCGAGCAGGCCGCCGAGCTGCGGCGCGACGAGCCGCTGCCCACCCTCGGCGAGCTCGCCCGTGCCGGCACGCGCCTCATCGTCCTCGCCGAGGAGGACGGCGGCGCGCGCCCGTGGTACCTGCCGAGGTTCTCGTTCGTGCAGGACACCCCGCTGGGGGCGGAGGCGCCGGCCGAGCTGCGCTGCCGGCGCTCCCGCGGCAGCGCCGACAGTCCGCTGTACCTCATCAACCACTGGATCCCGCCGTATCCGCCCTCGGTCAGCCGCAACGCGCTCATCGGTGGCCGGGTGCTGGAGCGGCGCCTGGACCGCTGCGAGCGCAGCCGCCGGCTGGTCCCGAACCTCGTGGCGGTCGACTTCTACGAGCGCTCGGGCGTCGTCGACATCGCCCGCGAGCAACGCGCGCTAGCGCGGACGCGGGCCGGCGACGGGCTCGCGCGGCAGCCGGATCAGCGCCTCCCGGGCCGGCGCGTCGTCCTCGTCAACGAGCGCGGCGGCGGCGTCGAAGAGCGGCACCGGGTCCAGCGCCGCCCGCCGGGCCGCGTTGCGCACGCGCGCCGCGACCGCCCGGAAGGCCGCCAGGTCGCCGCCGGAGCCCGCGACCGCGAGCGTCACCAGCGCGCGGCGGACGTGGACCGGAGAGAGCTCCTGGGCGCCGCGCTCGGCCAGCGCGTCGGCGTGGGCCCAGAGCACCTCGGCGACCGCCGGCGCGAACGGCGGTCGCGGGCCCGCGCCCTCGTTCTCGCTGTCGCCTCCGCCTACTCCCATTCGATGGTGCCGGGCGGCTTCGACGTGATGTCGAGCACCACCCGGTTGACCTCGCGGATCTCGTTGATCATGCGCGAGGCGATCTGCTCGAGCAGGTCGTAGGGCAGCCGCGCCCAGTCGGCGGTCATCGCGTCGTCGGAGGTCACGGCGCGGATGGCCACGAGGTAGCCGTAGGTGCGCTCGTCGCCCTGCACGCCCACGGTGCGGATGTCGGGCAGCACGCAGAAGGACTGCCACAGCTCCCGGTAGAGGCCGGCGCGGCGGATCTCGTCCTGCAGGATCGCGTCGGCTGCGCGCAGCGTGTCCAGCCGCGCCTTGGTCGCCTCGCCGCCCACGATCCGGATCGCGAGGCCCGGGCCCGGGAACGGCTGGCGCCAGACCAGGCGCTCGGGCAGCCCCAGCTCGGCGCCGACAGCGCGCACCTCGTCCTTGAACAGCGCCCGCAGCGGCTCCACGAGCTCGAACTGCAGGTCGTCGGGCAGCCCGCCGACGTTGTGGTGGGACTTGATGGTCGCCGCGCCGGTGCCGCCGCCGGACTCGATCACGTCGGAGTACAGCGTCCCCTGCACGAGGTAGCGCGCGTCGCCGAGCCTGCGCGCCTCCTCCTCGAAGACGCGGATGAACTCCGCGCCGATCGCCTTGCGCTTGGCCTCGGGCTCGCTCTTGCCGGCCAGGCGCTCCAGGAAGCGGTCCTCGGCGTCCACCGCCACCAGCGGCACCTTGAAGTGGTCGCGGAAGGCGGCGATCACCTGGTCGCCCTCGTTGTGGCGCATGAGCCCGTGGTCCACGAACACGCAGGTCAGCTGGTCGCCCACCGCGCGGTGGACCAGCAGCGCCGCGACCGAGGAGTCCACGCCGCCGGAGAGCCCGCAGATCACGCGCCCGTCGCCGACCTGGGCCCGGATCCGCTCGACCTGCTCGTCGATGATCGACGCGGGGCTCCACGTCCGCTCGCAGCCGCAGACGTCCTCCAGGAAGGTGGTCAGGATCTGCTGGCCGTAGGGGGTGTGGACGACCTCGGGGTGGAACTGGATGCCGTAGATCCCGCGCTCCGGATCCTCGAGCGCCGCGACCGGCGACTCGGAGGAGCTGGCGAGGGCGGTGAAGCCGGCCGGCGCCGCGAAGACGGTGTCGCGGTGCGACATCCAGCAGCTCTGCTCGGCGGGCGTACCCGCCAGCAGCCGGCCCGGCTCGGACACGGTGAGCCTGGAGCGCCCGAACTCGCCGATCTCCGCTCCCTGCACCTGGCCGCCGAGCGTGAGCACGAGCGCCTGCATGCCGTAGCAGATGCCCAGCACCGGGATCCCGAGCTCGAGCAGCGCGGGATCCAGGCGCGGCGCGCCCTCGGCGTACACCGACGCCGGCCCGCCGGAGAGGATCAGCCCCTTGGGCCTGCGGCGCCGCACCTCCTCGGCCCCCACGTGGTGGGGCAGCAGCTCGGAGAAGACGCCGCACTCGCGCACCCGGCGGGCGATCAGCTGGGAGTACTGACCGCCGTAGTCCAGGACGACGACCTCGTCGGCGGCCAGCTCGCGCTCGGGCGCGAGCGTCTCGACCGGCTGGTCGGCAGCGACGGCCGACCCGTGCCCGCGGCTCTCGAGCTCCGTGGCGGCGGGCTCCACCTAGATGTGTGGTTCCGCGGCCGCGCGGCCGGCTGGTGGATGGTCCGTGGAAGCTGGACGGTGCCCGCCCGAGGGCACAGTGGTAATGCCACGGGCCCTTTCGGCGGGTGCCGACCAGCGCCCGAGGCGCAGCCGGTGACGAGCCGCAGGCGAGGCAGAACCGCCGCCAGACGGTCGTGGGGTCGTGGAACCGCTCATCTCTTACTCGGTGAGGAGAGCCATTGCCCGCTGCGCGCGCCCATGCCGACCGACTGGTCGCGCTGGAGCTGCTTGCCCTCCGTCTGCAGGGCGGGCGCCACCAGCAGCTCGGCCCGGTTGAACTCCGCCAGGTCCTGGTAGCCGCAGGTCGCCATCGAGGTCCGCAGCGCGCCCATCAGGTTGAACGTGCCGTCGTTCTCGCGCGCGGGCCCGTTGATGATCTCCTCGAGCGTGCCGTTCTGCGTCGTGGCCACCCGGGCGCCGCGCGGCAGCGAGGAGTGGAAGGTGGCCATGCCCCAGTGGTAGCCATGGCCGGGCGCCTCGTAAGCGCGCGCGAGCGGGGAGCCGATCATCACCGCGTCGGCCCCGCAGGCGATCGCCTTGGCGATGTCGCCGCCGGTGCGCATGCCGCCGTCGGCGATGACCTTGATGTACTCGCCGGTCTCCAGCATGTGCTGGGAGCGGGCGCCCGCCACGTCGGCGATCGCCGTCGCCTGCGGGCACGCCGACCCCGAGCACCCCGCGGGTGGTGCAGGCCGCGCCGGGGCCCACGCCCACGAGCACGGCGGCCGCGCCGGTGCGCATGAGGTGCAGGGCCGTGTGGTAGCTGGCACAGCCGCCGAGCACGACCGGCACGCCGAGCTCTGAGACGAACTCCTTGAGGTTGAGCACGTGCCCCTGGGTCGAGACGTGCTCGGCCGAGATCACGGTGCCCTGGATGACCAGGATGTCCAGCCCGGCCTCGAGCACCAGCTCGTGGTAGCGCTCGACCCGCTGCGGGGTCAGCGAGGCGGCGGCGACGACGCCGTGGGCCTTGATCTCCTCGATCCGCTGGGCCATCAGCTCCGGCTTGATCGGCTCCAGGTAGATGTCCTGCATCTCCCGGGTGGCCTCCTCGCGGTCGAGCGAGGCGATCCGCTCGAGCACGGCGTCGGCGTCCTCGTAGCGCGTCCAGATGCCCTCGAGGTTCAGGACCGCCAGCCCGCCCAAGCGCCCGACGGCGCCCGCCGTCGCGGGCGAGACCACCCCGTCCATCGCGGCCGCGAGCAGCGGCAGCTCGAACCGGTAGGGACCGAGCGTCCAGGAGACGTCGACGTCGTCTGGGTCGCGCGTGCGGCGCGAGGGGACGATGGCGACGTCGTCGAATCCGTAGGCGCGGCGGGCCTTCTTTCCGCGGCCGATCTCTACTTCCATGACGGGATCCTAGGGCTGGGGACGGACGGAGCGGTCCCGCGCACGGCGGAGGGTCAACGGTAGCAGCGGCACCCGGTGCGGATGCCCGCGCAAAGCCCCGCTCAGAGCGGCTTCAGGCGACTTCGGCGGGCAGCTCGCGGCGCTCGACCACGACGTCGGCGAGCAGGCGCTCGACCTGGCCCGCGTCGATCAGCCCGGCGCCCAGGTGCTGGGTGGACTCCGCGCCGCAGGCAACCGCGCGCGTCAGCGCCTCCTCCGTGCCGGCGCCGTTGTAGCGGGCGGCGACGAAGCCGGCCAGGAACGCGTCCCCGGAGCCGACCGTCGCGCGCGGCTCGAGCGTCCCCGAGGCCATGCGCACGCGGTACAGGCGGGCGGTCTCGCTCGGCTCCGTGGGCGCCATCAGCGCGTAGCAGCCGTCCGGGGCGGTCATGATCGCCTCGCGCGCGCCCAGGGAGACCATCTCGCGCACGGCGATCGCGTGCTCCTCGGCGTCGTTGAACTCGTGGCCGACGAGCTCCTCGGCCTCGAGCACGTTGGGCGAGATCACGTCGGGCTCGGCGCGGACGGCGCGGCGCAGCGGATCGCCGTCGGTGTCGACGATCGACTGCACCCCCAGCCGCCGCAGCTCGCGGATCAGCCGCGCGTAGACGTCGGCGTCGACGCTGCGCGGCAGCGAGCCGGCGAACACGCACAGCGACGCTCCCTTGGCCAGGTAGAGCAGCTTGTCGACGAAGCGCTCGACCTCCTCCTCGGTGACCGACGGGCCGCGCTCGTTGATCTCGGTCTGCTGGCCCGTGGTCGGGTCGATCACGGCCGTGTTGGTGCGCGACTCCTCGCGGATGCGCACGAAGTCCGAGAGCACGGCGACCTGCGTGAGCTGCTCGACCAGCCGTGTGCCCGTGGCGCCGCCCGCCATGCCGGTGGCGATCACCGGCGCGCCGAGCGACTTGAGCACGCGCGCGATGTTGACGCCCTTGCCGCCCGGCATGGTGGTCTGATCGACGCTGCGGTGCCGGCGGCCGAGGCGGAAGTTCGGGACCGCCAGGGTCTTGTCGATCGCGGTGTTGAGCGTGACGGTGAGGATCATGGGGCCGTCTCGGCCTCGCGCCGCGGCGTGCGGCCAGAGCGTGGCCGGCGCCGGCGCAGCCGGGTCAGCAGCACGCTACCGAGGAGCGCCGCCACGACCAGCCCGAGCAGCCACGGACGCGTGAACCAGTCCTTGGTCTGCTGGGTGAGGCCGGCCTCCGGGACGGCGGCGGCGGTCACCAGCGGAACCGTCCGCGCCCGCTTGCCGTCGACGAGCACCTCGATGTCGGCGACGCGCTGGCCGCGGCGCAGCGGGCCGGAGACCTCGCGCGGCACGCCGACGAGCCGGCTGCTGACGCGCTGGCGGCGCAGGACCGTCATCCGCACCGTCCGCCCGGCCACGAGGTCGACCTCCGCGCCGCGCCGGTAGCGGATCGGGACGCTCTCCATCACGTCGCCGAGGGTCACCGCGCGCACCCGCTTGAACTGGCGCCGGCCCCAGCGCAGGAGCGCCAGCGAGTCGGCAGTCGCGGGCGGCCTCGGAGTCCGTGCCGAGCACCACCGAGATCACCTTGGCGCCCGACCCGCCGCGGCCCTCGCCGACGAGCACGTAGCCGGCCTGCAGCGTGTGTCCGGTCTTGACCCCGTCGATCCACGGCTCGCGCGCGACGAGGTCGTTGCGGTTGGCGATCGTGCGCGGCCGCGCGCCGGAGCGCAGGCGTCACCGAGGCGCGGTTGACGGTCCGAGCGGAAGAACTCGTTGCGGCGCAGCTCGAGCGTGAGCCGCGCGAGGTCGCGCGCGGAGGAGTAGTTGCCCGCGTCGTCGAGGCCGATCGGGTTCGCGTAGCGGGTGTCCTCGAGCCCCAGCTGCCGGGCGCGCCGGTTCATCGCCCGCACGAAGGCCGGCCGCGAGCCGGACACGGCCTCGGCGAGCGTGACGGCGGCGTCGTTGGCCGACTCCAGCAGCAGCGCGCGCAGCAGGTCGGCGACCGTCATGCGCTCGCCGGGTGCAAGGTCGATCTGCGACTCGACCGGCAGCGCGTCGTAGCCGGCGGCCGGCACGACGTCTGCGAGCTTCTCGCGCTCGAGCGTGAGCAGCGCCGTCATCAGCTTCGTGGTCGACGCGATCGACCGCTTGCGGCGGGCGGCGCGCGACCACAGGATGTCGCCCGGTGTCGGCGTCGGTGACGATGGCGCTCGGCGCGCTGACCGGCGGCGGTTCGGCCGCCGACGCGACGGGCGCGGCCGCGCCGCGCGGCCACGATGCCGGCCGCCGCGACGGCGGCGAGCAGGAGCACGAGGAGCGCACGCTGCGCCCGGGCGGCCGCCGCCGCCCCACTCGCGCGTCCGCTCACGGCCGGAGCTTGAGCCTCGTGCCCGGGCTGAGCGTGCGCGGATCGATCTCCGGGTTGAGCTCCTCGATCTGCGACAGCGGGACGCCGGTCTTCTCGGCGATGGACGAGGCGGTGTCTCCGGATCTCACGGTGTAGCGCTTCCTGCGCCGGGCCTTGCGGGACGTCCCGTTGCCCTCGGCGGCGGTGGACTGCCCGGCCCGGTTCGGCGTGGCCGAGCTCTCCGCGTCCGGGCCCAGCGAGCGGTCGATTACCACGTAGAGCGCCACGGCACAGCCGACCAGGGCGAGCGGGGCCATGAGGCGCGCGAAGCGCAGACCGGCCATTTCGGCCGATGATAGCGGCGGCTCCTGAGGTTAAGAGAGCGTCCATGCACGCGCGCGCAGGCGCTCCGCCTCGGCGCGGGCGGCCCGCGCGGGGTCGCCGCCGTGGGTGTCCGCCGCCCCGGCGATCGAGCGCGACGCGGTCACGAGGCCGGCCGCCCGCCCCGGCGCGAAGGCCGCGGCGAGCGCGTCGACGTCGCCGCCCTGGGCGCCGATGCCCGGCAGCAGGAACGGCGTCCGCGGCATCAGCTCGCGCATGCGGGCGAGATGCTGCGGCGCGGTGGCGCCCGTGACGGCGCCGACGTCGTCGAGCCCCGACGCGGGCCCGCGCCCCGCCGAGCCGAGCTCGGCGACCAGGCCGGCCAGGCGCTCCCACAGCGGCGCGCCGTCGTGGAGGCGCAGGTCGAGGACGTCGGCCGCGCCGGGGTTCGACGTGCGCACCAGGGCGAAGACGCCCGCGCCGGCCGCGCGCGCCGAGGCGATCAGCGGCGCGAGCGCGTCGCGCCCGAGCAGCGGGTTGGCCGTCAGCGCGTCGGCGGCCAGCCCCGCCACCGGCCCGGACGGCGTGGGCGTCTCGCCGATGAACGCCTGCGCGTAGGCGGCGGCGCTGACCGGGACGTCGCCGCGCTTGGCGTCGGCGAGGACGAGCAGCCCGGCGGCGCGGGCGTGCGCGCAGGTCGCCTCGAGCGCGAGCCAGCCGGCGAAGCCGAGCCGCTCGAAGCAGGCGGTCTGGGGCTTGGCGGCCACGCACGCCGGGCCGGCGGCGTCGATCAGCCCGCGCGTGTGGGCGAGCACTGCCGCCGCGGCGTGCGCGCGGGCCGCGCCCGCCGCCGGTCGTGCGTTGAGGCCGGCACGCTCCTCGACGGCGGTCAGCGCGGCCGCCAGCCGCTCGCGATCAGGCTCGGCGGCAGCGACCGGCGCCGGCCAGAGCCTCGCCGGATCGGGATCGATGCCGAGGACGATCTGCGACTCGCGCGACGCGACGGCGGCGGCGAGGCGGTCGCCGAAGGGGTGCGGCGAGGTTCTCGGCGGCGCCGGCGCGCTCACGGGCGGCCGGCGCGCAGCGTTCGGCTCGGCGGACGGCGGGCGCGCGGGAATCGGCTCGGCGGGCGGGCGGCGCGGGGTCGCCGGCCGTGCCGGCCGGGCGCCGGGAGATCCTCGGCGCCCGGCGGTACCGCGGCCGCGACTACTTGACGGCCTTCTTGAGGCCGGACCCGGCGGTGAAGCGCGGCACCTTGCTGGCGGCGATGGTCATCGTCTCGCCCGTGCGCGGGTTGCGCCCCTCGCGGGCGCCGCGCTCGGCGACGTGGAACTTGCCGAAGCCGGTGAACGTCACGTCGTCGCCGGACTTGAGGCTCGACTGGATCGAGTCGAGCACCGCGTCGACGGCGTCGCCCGCCTGCTTCTTGTTCAGTCCGGCTTGATCGGCGACCTTGTCGACGAACTCGGCCTTGGTCATCTGATTCCTCCTTGTTCCCCACTGCGCGGGGTCGTTGTCTCCCGCCCCCGGCGGGAATCTGACTCGCGCGACGACGCTAACAGCGGCCTCGGACGCGCTCGGCGCCCGCGGCAGGGCAAAGACGCAAATTGCGGGGTTTCACGCGGCGCTAACGGGCCCCGGATTCACGCTGGGCCGCCGAAATCAGCGCCTCCGTCGCCGAGATCAGCGCTGCGTGGCCGGTCTCCGCGGGCGCCACGGGCCGCGTGCGTCCAGCGATCACCAGCACGACGCGGGCCGGGCGGGCTCTGCGCCGGGCGGCGTCCGGGCGCAGGTGCGCGCGGGCGCGGCCGAGCGTCTCGGCCGGCGATCGCCTCCCGCCATTCATGCCGGCCCGGAGCGGGCGCCGGCGAGGTCGCCGAGGACGAGCCCGAGATCGTGGAGCGCGAGGGCTCCGAGCGCTTGCGGACCGCAGACGAGCGCGATCGCGTGCGACGCCGAGCGCGCGGCGAACACGGTTCCGCCGGGGGCCGCGACCTCGATCGCCTCGGCGTCCGGCGCCGCCGCGAGCAGCGCCCGCGCCGGCGCCTCGAGCGCCGCCGGGCCGGCGAGCCGGACGCCGGCGGAATCGAGCACCACGCCGGTGCGGACGTCGGCCGAGAGCTCGCGCAGGTAGTCGAGCCCCAGCTCGGGCGTCAAGGCAGGCGTCACGGCTGGCCGCGAGAATATCCACCCGTGCGCCTCGAGCGGATCGCCTGGACGACCGTCGTCGTCGTCTGCCTCGTGGCAGCGCTGCTGCTGCTGCTCTCCGGCTACAAGGGCTACGCGGGCGTGGCCGTCGCAGTCGGGCTGGCGGCGGCGATCAACCTGCGCTGAGGCGCCGCGGCGCCCGTGACGGGCGCGCTCCGCACGGCCTCGCCGGGCACCCCGGCCGGCCGGCGAGCCTGCCCGACGACGGAGCCGCGGCCGGACCTCAGCGGCGCAGCCAGTCCAGCAGGGCGCGGGCGGCGCGGCCGCGGTGGGAGATCGCGTCCTTCTCGGCGTCGCTGAGCTCGGCCATCGTGCGCGTGCCCGGCAGGTCGTCCGGGACGAAGATCGGGTCATAGCCGAAGCCGCCCTCGCCACGGGGATGCGGCGCCATGCTGCCCGTGCAGGTGCCCTCGAAGAGCTGCTCGGAGCCGGTCGGGGACACGTGGGCGATCACGCAGACGTAGCGCAGCCGCGAGCCGGCCGGGACCTCGGCCACGAAGCGGGCGAGGTTCTCCTCGTCGGTGGCCTGCGGGCCGGCGTAGCGCGCGGTGCGCACGCCCGGCCGCCCACCGAGCGCCTCGGCCTCGATCCCCGAGTCGTCGGCGATCGCGGGTGGCCCGGCGGCCAGCGGCACGAGGATGCGGGCCGCGGCGTGCGCCTTGAGCAGCGCGTTGTCAGCGTAGGTGTCCCCCTCCTCAGGCGGCAGCGCCGATCCCTCCGGCAGCGCCTCGAGCGCGACGCCGCCCAGCAGGCGCGAGAACTCCCGCAGCTTGTGGGGGTTGGTGGTGGCGAGGACGAGCCGCACGGCCGCGCGTCAGCGGACCGCCGCGGCCTGGACCTCGCGCAGCGCCTCGATGCCGCTCTGGGCGAGGGCGAGGAGCTCGTCGAGGTGGGCGCGCGAGAGCGGGGTGCGCTCGGCGGTGGCCTGGACCTCGACCAGCCCGCCCTCGCCGGTCATCACGACGTTGGCGTCGACCTCGGCCGAGGAGTCCTCGGGGTAGTCGAGGTCCAGCAGGGCGGCGCCGTCGACGACGCCGCAGGAGACGGCGGCGACCGTCCCCGTGAGCGGGACCGCCGCCAGCTTGCCGTCGGCGACCAGCGCGCGGCAGGCGAGCTCGAGCGCGACGAAGCCGCCGGTGATCGACGCGCAGCGGGTGCCGCCGTCGGCCTGCAGCACGTCGCAGTCCACGTACACCGTGCGCTCGCCGAGCGCGGCGAAGTCGACCACGCCGCGCAGCGAGCGGCCGATCAGGCGCTGGATCTCGACCGTGCGGCCGTCCGGGCGCCCCTTGGTGACGTCGCGCTGCTTGCGGTCGCCGGTGGAGGCGGGGAGCATGCCGTACTCCGAGGTCAGCCAGCCGCGGCCCTTGCCGGCCATCCAGCGCGGGACCGACTCCTGCACCGAAGCCGTGCAGATCACGCGCGTCTCGCCGCAGGAGATGAGCGCGGAGCCGGTTGCGGTACGCACGAATCCGGGCTCGATCACGGTCGGCCGCAGGTCGCCCGGGCCGCGGCCGCCGCTGCGCGCGCGCACGCCCTCGGCGCTCACAGGCGCCCGCCGATCGGGGCGCCCGCCGCGGCTCCGTGGGGACGTCCGGCGCCGGCCGGCTCGTGCGAGCGAGGGCCCGTCGGCGCGGCGGCGAGGTCGACGTGGCTGACCTCGCCGAGCGGAAGCTGGAGAAAGCGCGTCCCGAGCGCGCGGAAGCCGGCCACGTCGCCCGTGCACAGGAAGCGGTAGTCGCCCTCGCCGCTGCCGGGGTTCCCCAGCCCGCGCGAGCCGAGCACGTGCTCGACCTGCCGGGCCAGTGGCGCTCCCGAAGCGATGATCTCCACCCCGCGCCCGAGCATCCGCTGGAGCATCGGGCGCACGAGCGGGTAGTGGGTGCAGCCGAGGATGACCGTGTCGACCCGCGCCTCGCGCAGTGGCGCGCAGTAGTCGCGCACGGTGTCGACCACACGCTGGTCGAACGGGAAGCCACCCTCGATGATCGTGGTGAGATCGGGGCAGGCCACTGACGTCAGCTCGACGAACGGATCCGCTGCCGCGATCGCGCGGGCGTAGGCGCCGCTGGCGACCGTCGCGGGTGTGGCGAGCAGCCCGACCCGGCCGGTGTGCGTCGCCGCCACGGCCTGCACGGCGCCGGGCTGGACCACGCCGAGCACGTCGACGTTGATGGTGGTCTCCATCATGCGCGCCCGCAGCACGGGCAGGGCGGCGGCCGTGGCGGAGTTGCAGGCCACGACCAGCAGCTTGGCGCCGCGGGCGAGCAGCTCCTCGGCGATCTGCAGCGAGAACGTCTCCAGCTCCGCCTGGCTGCGCTCCCCGAACGGGAAGCGAGCCGAGTCGGCCAGGTAGAGGAAGTCCTCGTGCGGCAGCTGGACGAGCAGCTCGTGCAGCACGGTGAGCCCGCCCACGCCGGAGTCGAAGACGGCGACCGGACGGCGGCGCACGCCGTCCTCGGCGGATGGCGCGGGACGCGGCCGGCGCAGGGCGTCGTCGCGAGACCGGGGCGGCGAGCTCGGCATCCGGTGAGTCTGGCACGCCGCCCGGGCCGCTCGCGGGTGGCGGCTTCCGCCGCTCCGCCCGCGGCGTGGCGGCCCGCCATGCCCGCCGGCGAGGCAGCCAGACGGCGGATGCGGGCCAGAACGCGTCGATGTCGAGTGCGCCTACGGCGAGCAGCACGGCCGCGACCATCACGATGACCCCGGCGACTTTGATGGCGACCTCGTCCACGGACGAGAGGACCGCCACGCCGAGCGCCAGCCCCGGGATGTTGCCGCCGACCAGCGCCGCGACCCGCCGGCGGTCGAGGTCTTCGCGGAAGCCGGTAGGTCACCGGGACGCGGGTGATGAAGGCGAGCACGAGTCCGTGCGGTCAGGGGCGCTCGGTAGCGGGAGCCCGGCGAAACCTTGCGTCGCCGTCGATATCCCGGCGAACCTCGCCAGCAAGGGGTGCGGGACCGGGTGGGAGGCCCCGGGAGCGGTCAAAACGTCGAGATCCGCGGGGTCGCGCGCGTCGATCTGGACGTTGTGGTCCCATGGCGAGCAAGACGTCGAGGTTGCACCGGCAGCACTGCTGATCTCGACGTTTGCTCGCCCCGCGCGGCTCGCGAGCGCCCACGCCATCGGACCCGCACCGTTGTTGGCGGGGGTTGACGGGCGTCGACCCGGACGGCCCTCGGATGTCGCCGTCCGGGTGGTAGGGGTGTCATCACCGGCGGGGCCGGCGAGCGCGGGGCGAGACGGCGTCGCGCCGCTGCGCGACGGCCTCGGGCGGTCACGCAGGGCGACCGGCCCGCGCGCCCCGGGCGGTGGGCTACTTGCCACCGCCGACGTCCTTGATCGCCTGCTTGAGCTTCTCGACCACGGCCTTGGCGACGCCGTCGTCGGAGAATCCGCTGCTGGCCTTCACGACGCCGGCCAGGATGACGGCGATCAACAGGATCAGCCCCACGTACTCGACCGTCCCCTGCCCGTGCTGGCGCTCCCGCAGGGCAGCCGCCCCGGCGTGGACGCGCCCCATGACCTCGTAGAACACCGCGACCTCCGATCCGTCCGCTTCCTCCGCGGCGTGCGCGGAGCCGCGATCCAGTCTCCGGTGGTGCGCGTCACGGAACCAGACGCGGAGGTCACGATTCCGTCGCGGCGGTGTGACGAATCTGCGCAGTCGCACCAGCGGCGCCCTGGCCGGAGACCGCCAGCCGAGCAGGCCGATCGGCGGGCGCCGGTCGGCCAGGAGCAGGATCGCTCGACTAGGCTCGGCGCCGCTCGTGCGCGCGCTCGTGGTCACGAACATGTACCCGTCGCCGGAGCGCCCGGCGCTCGGCTCCTTCGTCCGCGACCAGGTCGAGGCGCTGCGCCGGCGCGAGGACGTCGAGATCGAGCTGTTCGCGTTCGACCCCGGCCTGCGCGCCTACCCGCGGGCCGCGCGCGAGCTCCGGCGGCGGTACCGGGGCCAGCGATTCGACGTCGTCCACGCGCACTTCGGGCTCACCGCCTGGCCCGCGCTCGCCGCCCGCCGCGGGCCCGTCGTCGTGACGCTGCACGGCAACGATCTCTTCCATGCGCGCTCGCGGCGGATCAGCCTCGCGGCGCTCCCTTTCACGGCGCTGCCCGCGGCCGTCTCGCGCGAGTTCAGCCGGCTCGTCCCCGGCGCGGGGACCACGCGCCGGGTCGCCGTCCTGCCGGTCGGGATCGACCTCGAGCGCTTCCGGCCGATTCCCCGCCGCGAGGCGCGCGAGGCGCTCGGGCTGGACCCGGACGAGCCCTGCCTGCTCTTCCCCCACGACCCCGCCCGTCCGCTCAAGCGCGCCGATCGCGCCCGCGAGGTCGCCGCCGCGGCCGGCGCCACGCTGCACACGCTCGGGCGCAGCGACCCGCAGGACGTCCCGCTGTGGATCAACGCGGCCAACGCCGTGCTGGTGCCCTCGCAGGCCGAGGGCTTCGGGCTTGCGGTGATCGAGGCGATCGCCTGTGGCGTCCCGGCGCTCGGGACGCCCGTCGGCATCCATCCGGTCGCGCTGGAGGGGATCCGCGGAGCGCTGTGCGCGCCCTACGACCGCGAGCGGTGGCGAGCCGCCGCGGCCGCGCACCTGCGCGATCCCGACCCGCGCGTCGACGGCCGCGCCCGCGCCGAGCTGTTCTCGGCCGAACGCATGGCCGGCCGCGTGGCGGCGGCCTGGCGGGAGCTGGTCGCGCAACGCGCCTGAGCCGGGCCGCGTGGCCGCCGACCGCGCCGGAGCAGCCGGGCGGGAGCCGCCAGGACGGCGCCTATACTCGGCTCCCCGGGGCAGAGAGACGATCGCCCCCGGGCGCTATGAGCGGCCTGTTTCGACGCATCCGACGCCCGCGCGCCGCGACCGCGGAGGCGCCCTCGGCCGATCCGTCCGCGGAGAGCTCCTCGCCGCTCGGGCCGCCGCTCGGCCATCCGGCGCCCGGCAGCGATCCGGGCGCCCAGGCTGTGGAGGCCCACCCCCAGCAGGGCCACCCGCTGCCCGACGAGCGCATCCGCGACCTGCCGGCGGGCGTCGATCCCGACGAGGTGCTCGCCGCCCGGCCCAGCACGCGGCGGCGCTCCCGCCTGCGGCGCCGCGTCGGGGTGCTGCAGCGCATCCGCGAGCTGCTGCTGCGCGACCTCGGCGGCATCGTGCACGAGATCCATCGCGCCGGGCAGCGCGGCGACCACGGCCGCCACGAGGACCTGATCGCCACCAAGCTCGAGCGGATCGATCGCGTCGACGGCGAGCTGGGCGAGCTCGAGACGATGCTCGGGCGTTCCGCGGAGCCGACCATCCTGCGCGAGCCCGGCGTGGGCGGCAGCTGCCCGGCCTGCGCCGAGCTGCACGGCAGCCGCGACCGCTTCTGCTCGAACTGCGGCAATCCGCTCACGCGCGGCGCGCGCCGCCGGCTGGCCGCCGCCGAGGCAAAGGCGGCGAGCCCGCCGAGCCGGCCGGCGTCCGCGGCCGCCGCGCCGGCGGACCGCGACGGGCGCTCGAGTCTGTTCGGGCGCGAGCGCGGCCGGCGGACGGCCGAGGCGGCCGAGGCGGCCGACGCCCCGCCGGACCCCACGACGGGCGGCGGGAGCGAATCGGCACCGGCGGACCGCAAGCCGACCGGAAGCGACGCCGCCGTGGCCGGAGCCGATCGTGGCCAGAGCGACCCGGCGACGCCGGCCGGCGATCGCGGCGACAGCGACCCGGCGGCGGGCGACCGCGGCGGAGACGGCCACGACGGTCGCGACGCGGCGCCCTCCCCCACCCCGCCCGAGCACCCCGCCCCGGAGCGGACGACCGGCCAGGAGCCGGTGCGCACGGGCCGGCCCCGGCCATGACCGGCAGCCCGGTCCAGACGCCGCCGCCCACCCCATCCGCCGCGCCGGCCCCGCGCACCTGCCCGCGCTGCGGAGCCACCCTGACCCCCGAGCAGGAGTGGTGCCTGACCTGCGGGGCGGACGTCGGAGCGCGAATCGCACGCACCCCCGCCTGGCGCGGCCCGCTGGTCATCGCCAGCGTCGTGCTGGGCCTGATCGCGGTGGCCGCGGTGATCGTCTTCCTCGAGCTCGCCGACGGCGGCGAGCCCGTCGCCCAGGCGCCCGAGCCCACCCCGGCGGCCCCGGTGCCCACACCCGTTCCGCCGGCCACGACGCCCGCCCCGGACCCCGGCGCGGCGCCGACACCGGCCCCGGCGCCCGGCACCGAGCCGACGCCCACGCCGGCCCCCGGCGGCGACACCGCGCCGACCCCGACGCCGACGCCCGACGCCGGCTCGCCGCCCGCCGGCGAGGAGGCGGTGCCCGAATGGCCCGCGGGCGAGACCGCGTGGACGGTCATCGTCCGCTCGACCACGAGCCGCAGCGCCGCCGAGCGGGCCGCGACGCAGCAGATCGACGCCGGCCGCGACGCCGGGATCCTGGACTCCGACGACTTCAGCTCGCTGCGTCCCGGCTACTGGGTCGCGTGGGTCGGTCAGTTCGAGAGCCAGTCGCGCGCGCGTTCCCAGGCCGAGGAGATCGGCGGCGAGGCCTACCCCCGCCGCGTCTCACCGGACTGACGCCGGCGCCGCCGCCGCGCCGGCTCAGCGCAACGCCGCCGCCACCGCGGCGGCGACCGACGGCCACATGGGCTCGAGCCGCTTGGCCGCCTCGGCCGCCAGCGGGTGGACCTCGACGGGCCCACCCTCGTCCACGCCGCCCGAGCCGCCCAGGACCGGCAGCACCGCGACCATCGAGCCCGTCAGCGCCTCCAGCGAGTAGCCGCCCTCCAGCGTGCCGCCGAGCGGCGCGCCCGCCGCCTCGCACGCGCGGCGGATCGACGCGGTCATGCCGGCGAAGCCGGCCTCGGTCACCAGGCAGTTGGCCAGCGGATCGGCGTGGTGGGCGTCGAAGCCGGCGCTCAGCAGCACCAGCTCGGGCTCCCAGGCCTCGATCAACGGGCACGCGACGTGCTCGACCAGTGAGCGATAGCCCTCGTCGCCGGTCCCCGGCGGCACGGGCAGGTTGACGGTGTACCCGGTCCCGTCGCCCGAGCCCGCGTCACGGGCGTCGCCGGTCCCCGGATACAGCGGCGACTGATGGATCGAGACGAACAGGACGTCGTCGTCGGCGTAGAAGATGTCGTTCGTCCCGTTGCCGTGGTGGACGTCCCAGTCGAGGATCAGCACGCGCTCGAGCCCGTGCGCGACGGTGGCGTGGCGGGCGGCGACGGCGACGTTGTTGAAGAAGCAGAAGCCCATCGCCCGCGAGCGCGTGGCGTGATGGCCGGGCGGCCGCACGCCGGCGAAGGCCGCCGGGGCGTCGCCGCCGAGCAGCGCGTCGACCACCGCCACCGCCGCCCCGGCGCCGCGCACGACCGCCTCCCACGTCTCGGGCACGGCGGCGGTGTCCATGTCGATCATGCCGCCGCCGCTCGCGCACAGGTCCTCGATGGCGGCGATGTGCTCCTCCGGGTGCACCGCGCGCAGCTGCTGGCGTTCGACCGCCGGCGCCTCGGCCACCCGCCAGCCGAGCCAGTCGCGGTCGGCGAGCGTCGCCTCGAGCGCCAGCAGGCGCTCGGGACGCTCCGGGTGGCCGGGGATCTCGTGGCGCAGCGAGGCGGCGTGGCGCAGCCAGAGGGGCGCCCGGGAAGCTGAGGCCATGCCGGTACCGTAGTCCGTCCGTGACCCCCGCGCCCGTACCGGAGCTCGTGGTGGTCGGCGCCGGGGCGGCCGGGCTCTTCGCGGCGCTCACGGCGGCCGGGCAGGGCGCGGCCGTCACCCTCGTGTCGGCCCGGCCGCTCGCCCAGACCGCCTCTTACTGGGCCCAGGGCGGCCTCGCCGCGGCGCTGTCGGACGACGACGCGCCGGCCCTGCACCTCGAGGACACGCTGGCCGCCGGGCGCCGGCTCGTGCGCCGCAGCGCCGCCGAGGTGCTCTGCTCGGAGGCGCCCGGGCGCTTCGCGGACCTCGAGGCGCTCGGCGTGCGCTTCGACGCCGGCCCCGACGGGGGCGTCGCGCTCGGCCTCGAGGGCGGCCACTCGCGCCGGCGAGTGGTGCACGCGGGCGGGAGCGCAACCGGGCAGCGGATCCTGCAGGACCTGGCCGACGCGGTCGCCGGCCGCGACGGGATCGAGGTGCTCGCCGGCCGGCGGGCGGCGTCGCTCGCGGTCGATCCCGAGGGGCGCTGCACCGGCGTCCGCCTCGACGGCGGCCCGACGCTTGCTGCCCGGGCCGTCGTGCTCGCCACCGGCGGGGCGGCCGCGCTGTGGTCGCGCACGACCAACCCGCCCGGCTCCTTCGGCTCCGGGCTCATGCTCGCGCGCGCCGCGGGCGCCTCGCTCGCCGACCTCGAGTTCGTCCAGTTCCATCCGACGGCGGTCACCGGGGTGCCCGGGCGGGAGGGCTTCCTCGTCACCGAGGCCATCCGCGGCGAGGGCGCGACGCTGCACGACGCGGACGGCGCGCGCTTCGTCGACGAGCTGCGCCCGCGCGACGAGGTCGCCCGCGCGATCGTCGCGGTCATGCACCGGCGCGGCGAGGCCCAGGTGTGGCTCGACATGCGCTCGGTCGATCCCGCGCACTTCCCGAACGTCGTCGGCGCGCTGCGGGAGGCGGGCGTGGATCCGACCCGCGAGCGGGTGCCCGTCGCGCCCGCCAGCCACTACGTGATGGGCGGCGTCGTCTCAGACCTGCACGGCCGGACCGGCGTGCCCGGGCTCTACGCCGTCGGGGAGTGCGCCTGCACCGGCCTGCACGGCGCCAACCGGCTCGCCTCGAACTCGCTCTCGGAGTGCTTCGTCTTCGGGCGCCGGGCGGCGCTGGCGGGCCTGGACGAGCCTGCCGCGGTGGCGCCCGACGCCCCCCCGGACGCCGCCACCGGCACCGCTGCGACGCCGCCCAGCCGGGAGACGCGCGAGGCCATGTGGCGCCTGGCCGGGCTCGAGCGCGACGCCGACGGGCTGCACGAGGCGCGCGCGATCGCTCACCCGCTCGCCCGGCTCGTCACGGCCTCCGCGCTGGCCCGCGAGGAGAGCCGCGGCGCCCACGCGCGCACCGACTTCCCCGGGACGGACCCGGCGCTCGCCGAGCTGCACTCGGTGATCGCCGCGGGTGAGGAACGGGTGATCTTCGAGCCGTGGGCTTGACCCCCCGAACGGGGGAGTCTTAACATGAAGTCAATAGAACGTGAGTGTTCGCCTGAACACTTCGACCGCAAGCTTCGGTCGTCCCGCGGGGGAGAGGCCGCGGGGGCTCGAGACGCACGACCACAAGGAACGCCATAGATGTATCGCTTCAGCCGCGCGATCTACCGTGAGCTCGCTCCCGCGATCGCCGAGAAGAGGGTCTGTCCCAGCGGTCCGGGGAACCATGAGCGCGTATTGCGGATGTGCGAGGTCGCGATCCAGCGCCTCGCCACCGATCGCCACTACTTCGCCCGGCCCTCGCGGACGCTGTTCAACGACATCCGGGTCTTCTTCCCCATCACCGCGCAGTCGTGGGTCCTCGCGGTGGTCGAGCGCCACATGACCTTCGCGCAGGACTTCTTCGCCTCCCAGCCGCTGGCGGGCTTCGACCTGGCCGGCAATCGGCTCGAATGCCGGGCGACCACCCGGCGGGGGACGCCGTGCCAGCGGATCCCCCTGCCGCACAACGGCTACTGCCCCTCCCACCAGCACCTGGCCGACTCCGAAGAGGTGGACCTGGCGGCCTGAGCTCCCCCGCCCACTACCCTCGGCCGCCACGACGAGCGGAAGGCGGAGGTGGTGGCGTGCGGGTCGGCTTCATCGGGCTGGGCATCATGGGATCGCGCATGGCCGCGTGCCTGCGCCGCGCCGGTCACGAGCTGACGGTCTACAACCGCACGCGCGCGGTCGCCGAGCAGTGGGCCGGCGAGCACGCGGCGACGGTGGCCGCCACGCCCGCCGCGGCCGCGAGCGGCGTCGACGCGGTCGTCACGATGGTCGTCGACGGGCCGCAGGTGCAGGACGCGCTGCTCGGAGTCGACGGCGCCGTGTCCGGCGCCGCGCCGGGCACGCTGTTCGTCGACTGCTCGACGATCGCGCCGGCCACCGCGCGCTCGCTCGACGCGGAGCTGCGCGAGCGCGGGCACGGCTTCGTCGACGCCCCGGTCACGGGATCCTCGCCGCGCGCCGAGGACGGGACGCTGACGATCATGGCCGGCGGCAGCGACGCGGACGTCGACCGTGCGCGCCCGCTGCTGGAGGCGATGGGCGAGCGCATCGTCCACGCCGGCGGCGCCGGGCAGGGCCAGACGGTCAAGGTCATCTCCAACGCCGTCAGCGCGACCAACTGCGCGACGCTCGCCCAGGCGCTCGTCGTCGGGCGCCGGACCGGCACCGACCTCGGCGCGCTGGTCGAGGTGATGTCGGCGGGCTCGGCCGGCTCGACGATGCTCACGCTCAAGGGCGAGTCGATGCTGGCCCACGACTTCGCGCCGCAGTTCAAGCTCGAGCACATGCTCAAGGACCTGGGGCTCTGCCTCGAGGCCGCCGCCGGCGCGGGCGCCCCGTTCCCGGCCGCCGCGCTGACCCGCGAGCTGTTCAGCGCGGGCGTCGGACACGGGTTGGCCGAGCAGGACTTCTCGGCGGTGCTCGAGGTGGTCGAGGCGCTCGGCTCCACCCGGGTCTGAGCCGCCCGCAGATCCCCCAAAAGATGGTTCTTTGCAGGACCATTTGTAAGCGTTGGGGTGTTGTGCTTAGTATGTGAAGGGGGTCGGCTCGGCGCCGCGGCAGGGTCAAGGTGCGGCGGCGCGTGAAGTGGTTTGCGGTCGTCCCTTTGCTGGTAGTAGTCCCTCTCGAATCGCAACTTCCCTATGCCAATCGCTTTCAAAGAATGGGCTGTCACGGTGCGCGCGCTCGCGGAGGGCGAGCAGCTGGTCACACTGCGCAAGGGCGGCATCCGTGAGCCCCAGAAGCACTTCAGCGTCGACCACGACCGCTTCTTCCTCTACCCGACGTTCGACCACCAGCGCACCGACCTCGTGCGCGAGTCCCACCAGCCCGAGCTGCGCCGCGCGCTCGAGGAGGGTGTCTGGCCCGACGGCGAGCCCCCTGTCCAGGCCCTCTACGTCGACGGCGGCATCTCCCAGCCCGATCGCGTCCGCATCCGGGCGTGGGCCGAGGTGGCCGGCTCCTGGACGGTGACCGACCGGCGCGCCGTCGAGGCGCTCTCGCCGTTCTACGTCTGGACGCCGGACTACGCCGAGAAGCGCCTGGCCTGGAAGCGCCGTCATCCGCTGCACGTCCTGCTGCTGCGGACCTACCGCATCCCGCGCCCGGTGACCGTCAAGGTGCGCGACGACCACGGCGGCTGCCGCTCGTGGCTCGAGATCTCCCGCGAGCTGCCCTTCGAGGGCACGCCGGTGCTCTCCGACGAGGAGTTCGACCGCGCCTCGGAGGAGATCTTCGGGATCGTCGAGTCCGACGGCGTTCCGGCCTACGCCTGAGCGCATCGGGCGAGCGCCCGGCCGCGCGGCCGTCCGATGGCCTGGCTGGAGACGCCCTCGGCGACCTTCATCGCGCGCCACGACGAGCGTGACGCCGACGACGCCGTCCACGTGCTCGCCCAGCTCGAGCAGGCGCGCCACCGGCTCGTGCGCCGCTTCGCCGAGCCGGTGGGCGAGCTCGAGGTCGTGCTGCACACCTCGGCGGTCGCGCTCGACGCCGCCCAGCCCTGGCTGGTCGTCCAGCGCGCCCTGACCGCGCCGGCTGGGCGGCGCTACCTGGTTGGCTGGACCGAGCGCTCGGCGCTGCACGTCCTCTCCCCCCGGCTGCTCGCCGTCCGCGCCTCCAACGTCGAGGGCTCGCTGGAGCTGCTGATGCTGGCCCCGGCAGCGCTGCTCGCCCGGCTCACGGTGGGGGCCAACCACCCTGGCTTCCCGCCGCCCTTCGGGCCGCGCAGCTTCCGCCGCTCGCTGCGGTGGGCGTGGCTGATCGAGGGCGCCGCCCAATTCTTCTCCGGCCAGACCGGCCACGTGCGCCCGGCGGTCGGGCGGCGGTTGCGCGAGGGCCCGGCGCCGGCGTTCCCGCCCGGCCTGCGCGACGCGGCGCTGCTGGGCGGGACCGTGTTCGACCTGCTGGCCCGCGAGGCGGGCGAGGAGGCCTGCGTGCGGCTCGCCTCCGGCCCGCATCCCGACGGGGCGAGCGGGGCGCTCGAGCGCGCGTTCCCGGGGCGGGCGCTGCGGCACACCGAGGCCGCGTGGCGGTCGCACCTGGCGCGGATCGCGGGGCCGCCGGAGCGAGCCTGACGGCGGGGGGCCGCCGACGGAAATCTCGCTGGTAAGAAGTCGGGGTCGGCCGCCGTGGCGAGCGCCGACACGCCAGAACAATCGACCGGGACAAGAACGTCTCATATGAGGCACTTCTCGTCCCGGCTGACAGTGAAGGCTGCCGAGGGCACCCTCACCCCCTTACCAGCGGGGTTTCCGCCGAAGACTCAGAACACCGCGGCCATGACCCCGGCGGCGGTGCTCGCCAGCAGCAGCACCGCCAGCGCGACGGCCAGCGCCCGCACCCACGGCGCCGCCAGGCGCCGCTCGCCGGGGACGCCGGTCACGCCCGAGGGCGCCGGCGTCGTGCCCAGCAGGTCGCGCGCCGCCGCCTCCCCCGAGGCGGGCACGAGGATGTCGCGCGGGCCGGCGGCGAGGAAGTCCGGCACGTCGAAGCCGCCGGTGCGGCGCATCAGCGACGGGATGCCCTCCTCCAGCAGCAGGCCCTGCAGCAGCTCGGCCTCGGCCTGGTGGCGCGCTGCGGCCACCCGCACGAGCGGGCCCTCGCCGTACTGCGGCCTGACCTTGCGCGCGCGCTCGGACTGCGCGCTCGGCGGCGGCCCGCCGTCGCCCGTGCCCGGGGCGAAGACCAGCGGCGTCCCGCAGTCGGGGCAGAAGCGCTCTGCTGCCGGGGCGGTGGCGGCGCAGGCGACGCAGACGAGCGGCTCGCCGGCGGGAGCGCCGGGTTCAGCCCGGCGCGTCATCGACGTGCAGCTCGGCGTCTGAGACCTGCCCGTCGACGATCCGGTAGGCGCGCACCTCGGGCTCCGCCGAAGCCAGCCCGACGATCAGGTAGACCGAGTCGGGATAGAAGGCGAGGTTGATGTCCGTCTCGGAGGGCACGGGCGCGGAGCGCGTGTGGGAGTGGTAGATGGCGCCGAGCTCCAGCCCGGCGTCCTCGATCGCGCTCTGGATGCGGTACTGCTCCAGCCCCTCGATCTCGTAGCGCAGCGGGCTGGCCGCGGCGTTGCGCGCCCGGTGCACCGCGACCGCGACCCCGTCGGAGGCCGCGATGATCCCGACGCACTCGTTCGGGGCCTCCTCCTGCGCGTGGGCGACGACGTCGTCCAGCAGCCTCCGGGCGATCCGCACGTCCGGGCGTCGGGTCCTACTTGACCCGCTCGGCCTTGTCGAGGCGCGCGTACTCGTCGTCGTCGTCGTCGCGATCGTCGCGACCGCCGCCGCTGAGCGAGTCCTTGAACTCGCGCATGCCGCGACCGAGCGAGCGGGCCGTCTCCGGCAGGCGCTTGGGGCCGAGCACGAGCAGGGCGATGACCAACACGATCACCAGCTCCATCGGGCCGATTCCGTTGAATGGCATTGCGGCGTCCCTTCGTTGCTGCGGGTCGGGTAGCGCGGATCCCTCCAGGTCAGGGTACCGGCCGCGGCGAGCGGCCGGTCACCACCAGACGGTGGAGTCCACGCCCTCTAGTTCGTCCAAGGGACGCGTATAGATGCCTGACGAGAGGTATTTCCATCCGTCGTCGCAGACGATGAAGACCACGTTGCCCTCGTCGAGCTCGGACGCGATGCGCACGGCGATCCCCGCGATCGCGCCGGAGGAGACCCCGGCGAAGATGCCCTCCTCCTCCAGCAGCCGCCGCGTCCAGACGATCGCGTCGCTGTTGGAGACGAAGATCTTGCGGTCCAGCAGGTCGAGGTCGATGATCGGCGGGATGAAGCCGTCCTCGAGCGAGCGCAGGCCCTGCACGGGCTCGCCCTGCATCGGCTCGGCGGCGACGATCTTCACGGCGTCGCCGAGCTCCTCCTTCAGGCGCCGGCCCGTGCCCATCAGCGTGCCGCCAGTGCCCAGGCCGGCCACGAAGGCCGAGATCTCGTCGAGCTCCTCGAGGATCTCGGGCGCCGTGCCGTTGTAGTGCGCGAGCGGGTTGGCGGCGTTGCCGTACTGGTAGGGCATGAAGTAGCTCGAGTCGGACTCCGCCATCTCCAGCGCCAGCTCCACGGCGCCGTTGGAGCCGGTGGACCCGGGCGAGGAGACGATCTCGGCGCCGTACATCTGCAGCAGCTGCGTGCGCTCCGGCGTCACGTTGTCGGGCATGACCACCTTCAGCGGATAGCCCTTGCGCGAGCAGATCATCGCCAGCGAGATGCCGGTGTTGCCCGACGTCGGCTCGAGGATCGTCTGGCCCGGGGCGATGGCCCCGCGCGCCTCGGCATCCTCGATCAGCGACCGCGCCACCCGGTCCTTGATCGACCCCGTGGGGTTGTGGGACTCGAGCTTGGCCCAGATCCGCACACCGGGGCTCGGCGAGAGCCGCTTGAGCTCGACCAGCGGCGTGTTGCCGATGGCCTGCACGATGTCCCCGTAGCGCCCGCCGCACGGGCGGTTCTCCAGCCGTAGACCCATACTTCAGAAAGAATAGCGCTGCCGCGCCCGGGCAAGCGCCCCGTGGCGCCAGATCGGGGGCAGGTGTCAGCGAACGGTCAGCGGCGTGCCGACGGGCATCATCCGCGCGAGCCGGAGGATGTCCGCGTTGCGCAGCCGGACGCAGCCGTGGGAGACCTTGCCCGGCAGGATGCCCGGCTCGTTGGTCCCGTGGATACCGACGAAGCCGCCCTGCGGCCAGTCGGTGAGGGTCGGCGACCGCCCGCTGGTCCCGAACGCGACCGGTCCGTAGACGGGGCTGTCGAAGCCCTCCAGCCGCGCGCGGATGTAGAACTGGCCCGGCGGCGTCGGCGCGTCGTCGGTGCCGATGCCGATGGGCGCCCGGAAGACCCGCCGGCCGCCGCGCAGCAGCGTCGCGGTCAGGCGACGGCGGTCGACGACCAGGCGCGTGTCGGCGACGGTGTAGCCGCCCAGGTCGTCGCGGCGGATCCAGCCCGTCGTGCCGTTGGGCAGGACCGCCAGGCGGGCTCGCACCCATACGATGCCCCGCCGGTCTGACTCGCGCTCGAGGGCGAGCACGAGGTTGGTCGTCCCCTCTGGCGTGCGGGTGGAGACGCGGGCGACGCGGCGCGCGCCGGCACGCGGCGCGGCACGGGCGACCGTGTCGCGGCGCACGGGCGTCCAGCGCGACTCGTGGCGGCCGTCGCCCAGCGGCTCGGGCTTGCCGATGGTGAACGCCGCCTCCGGCTGTGCGCCGGCGGTCGCCGCGCTTGAAGGTGCGCGGTCGGGCCTGTGCCCCTCCGAGGCCGCCGGCCCGCGCGAGAGCACCGCGACGGCCGCCGCGGCCACCACGAGGGCGACCACGGCGACGACGAACCGGCGATTCAGCCGGTGTACTTGGGCGATCGCCGGCTCCGGGTCTTCGTCTTCTTGCTCGCCTGGATGAAGCCGGTCTCCTTGACGAGCTTGAGCGTGGCCGCCTGGTCCTTGGGCTCGTCGAACGCGGTCAGCACGGGGCTGATGCCGGCGAGCCGGCGGATCCAGGCCGCATGGCGGGCCTCGACCGCGTGGATCGCCAGCGCCGGGACGAGGTAGCTGGACTTGCGGATCCGCGGCGCCTGGCCCTTGTAGGCGGCGACCGCGAGGTCCTCGAAGGCGACCGCCGTCTGGCGGAAGCGCTTGGAGCTCTCGGTGGCGCCCTTGTAGTCGAACTTCGGCTTCTTGACCGCCTTGGAGCCGAGCACCTCCTTGAAGGACTTCACGTGTGCGCGCTCGTGCGCGCCCACGATGCGGGCCTGGCGGGCGAGCCCGCCCTTGAGCACGTCCATGCGCTCGACCTCGGTGTAGAAGTCGGCCTGCAGGTACTCGAGCACGAGCGCGAAGTTGAGGATCTCCACGTCGCGCGAGAACGCGTCGGCCTCGGGCGCCGTGGCGGCCAGGCCGAGCAGGGCCGCGCCGCCGACGACCGCGCCCTTGAGGAAGTCGGCGCGGGAGCCGTGCAGGTTGCCGATCGCCTCGGTCAGGGCGCCGTCGGCATCGAGGCTCTCGAGGGTGAGATCGTCCATCAGACCACGTATCCGGTCTGCTGCACGGCGCTGGCGACCTTCGCGGCCGTGGTGACCGGCTCGGCCGCGTCGGGGGCGGGGTTCTCACCGGCCAGGTCGCGGATCCAGGCGGCGTGGCGCGCCTCGACGGAGGCGATCTTCGCCGCCGCACGCAGGGCCTTGGTAGAGAGGCCGGGCGCCGCGGCGTTGTACGCCTGGGCGGACAGGTCCTCCATCCGCTGCGCGGCCGCCTGGAAGGCCTCCGGGCTGGAGGTGTCCTCGCCGAAGTCGTACTTCTGGGCGGGCTTGGCCGACCCGGCCAGCGCCGACTCGAGGAACTTCACGTGCTCCTGCTCGTGGCCGCCGACGACGGTGGCGTACTCGCGCAGCTCGCCGGTCAGCTTGCCCCGCTTGAGCGCGTCCGCGTAGAAGGCGGCCTGCATGCGCTCCAGCTGGAGCGCGAAGTTGAGGATCTCGGCGTCCTTCGCGGCGTCGGACTGCGCGGCGCGACCCGGCAGGCCGCCACCGATCAGGACACCGGCGGCTGCCCCTCCCGTGGCAACCGCCCCGGCGCGCAGCACGGCGCCGCGCGTCAGCGCGCCGGGCCGCGGTCCGTCAGCTGTCTGGGACATCCAATGACCTCTCTGTGTTCGGTTGGTCGTCGTGCGTCGCCGGAGCGATCTCCCGGCTGAACCTGCGGGCGAACCACGCCTCGCCTCCGCCCGTGGCGGCCCAGCCCGCGCCCGTGAGCGCGTGGACGAGGCCGGAGTGGGCGGCGAGCGCCTCGCCCTCGGGCGTGACCGGGCGCGAGCGCGGCCAGCGGAAGGCGGGGGACTCGCCGACCCAGTGGCGGTCGCCGGCGGTGCTGACGCGGACGGCGTGGAACTGCGCCTTCGAGCGGCCCCTCCACAGGACGATCTCGCAGGTGAGGGTGGTGGTCCGGGCGGGGGCGGCGGCGGGGCGCGGAGGGGCCGTCGGCGGCTGCGGCGGCGCCTCGGCGCGGACCGGCTCGGGCGTGGAAGCAGGCTTGGCCGGCCGCCGCTTCGGCGGCGCCTCTTCCTGGGCGGGCTCGGCCGCGGGCTCGGGCTTGGCGGGGCGCGCCGGCTTGACCGGGGCGGCCGGCGGGGTGTCGGCGACCGGCTCGGCCGCTGGAGCGGGGGCGGCCGGGGTGTCGGCGACCCGCTCGGGAGCGGGAGCGGTGACCGGGGTGTCGGCGACCGGCTCGGCTGCTGGAGCGGGGGCGGCCGGCGTGTCGGCGACCGGCTCGGGCGCGGGCGGGGCCTTCGGCTCCGGGGCGGGCGCGGGCTCCAGTCGCCGGCGCGGCTCGGCCAGCGGAGTGGCGGCGTCGGCGGCCGGCGTGGGCTCCGGCACCGTGCGCGGCGCGGCGCCGGGTCGCGGCCGCGACACCGGCCGCGTCTTCGGCCAACGGCGCTTGGTCTCGCCGGGCTCGGGGCGGTTGGGCTCCAGCCGGCGCTCGGGCGGCTTCGGCGTGCGCTGACGGCGCGGCCGCGGCGGCGTGACCGGCGGGTCGGGCTGGGAGACGGGATCACGCGGGGCGGGCGGCGCCGTGCGGCGACGGGGCGCCGCGTGCGCGGGCGCCGAAGCGCCGTGGGCGGCGGCCGGCGTCACCGCCAGGGCGGGCGCGAACGGCTCGGCGACCGGCGGCGCGGGCCGTGGGCGCGGCTCGCGGACGGGCTCTGCGGCCGGTGCGGGGGCTTCAGCGGGCTCGCTGCGCTCTGCCCGGGTCCCGAGCAGCCGGGCGGGCGCCGGGCGGACAGGGCGGCGCTGCCGGGCGGGTGCCGTGGACGACGAGGGGCCGGACGCCGGCGCGCTCGGCTTGGAGGGGAGCGGCGGGAAGCCACCGGTGCCGCGGCGACGGCGCAGGCCCTCGATGCCGACCGCCAGCAGGGCGGCGAGCCCGAGGACGATCGCCCCCAGCACCAGCAGCGAGGGCCCGGAGTCCTCCTCGGGCGCGGCGGCGGGCGCCTGCGTCTGCGGACGCTCCTCGGACGCGGGCGGCGCGGCCGTGTCCGAGCCTCCCGGCGTCGGCGTGGCCTCGGGCGCGAGCGGATAGGCGTCCCACAGGCGATCCGGAGCCGGGGTCGACTCGGACTGCTGCGCCCCCGCGGGGCTTGAGAGGACCAGGGCGGCCGAACACCCCAGGACCAGCAGGGCGAGGACGACCGCAAGTCCCCTGATCCGAGCCGGTCCAGGGAGGCGCTGCCGGCTGACAGCGTCAAGTGCTTGCACCATATTCCAGAGCATAGGATATCGACCGCCGTTGGACCTTCAAGCCACACGGGCCCCGACGGACGAATAGACGAACGGGGCGGCCGGGTGCTTGCGCGGGCCCCCAAGCCGATCGTCCAGTCTTGCGGCCGGGCCGGCCGCCGGACGCTCCGCCCTAGGACGAGCCCCCGGCCATGGCCGGGAGGATCACCAGCGTGTCACCCTCCCCGACGGACGTGTCGAGCCCGTCGAGCACGCGCACGTCCTCGTCGTTGAGGTAGACGTTGACGTAGCGGTTGAGCTGACCTTCGCCGGAGAACAGCTGGGACTCGGTGGTGGGGTGCTGCTCGGCGAGCGAGCGCAGGACGGCGCCGACGTCGCCGCCGGCCGCTTCGACCTCCTTCTCGCCGCCCACCGAGGGGCGCAGCACGGGTGGGATCTTGATCGTGGCCATCGCCTAGAACGCTACCCGGCCGCGGCGCAGAAGGCCTCGTAGTCCGGGAAGACGCCCAGCTGGTCGTCGGCGATCTCCGACGGGTCGATCGAGCAGATCGGGCAGTCGGGGTCGCGGCGGACCTTGAGCTCGGTGAACGTCGCGCCGAGCGCCTCGTAGAGGAGCAGGCGGCCGACCAGCGGCTCGCCGGCGCCGGTCACGAGCTTGATGACCTCGGTCGCCTGCAGCAGGCCCATCGTGCCGGGCAGCACGCCCAGCACGCCGTTGGCCCCGCAGGACGGCGCCAGCTCGGCCGGCGGCGGCACGGGGTACAGGCAGCGGTAGCACGGGCCGTCGTGGGGCTTGAACACCGACAGCTGGCCGTCGAAGCCGAGGATCGAGGCCGAGACCACCGGGATGTCCAGGCGCACCGTCGCGTCGTTGAGCAGGTAGCGCGTCGGGAAGTTGTCCACGCCGTCGACGATGACGTCGTAGCCCTCGATGATCTCCATGATGTTCGAGGCGTCGAGCCGGACGGGGTACTTGACGACCTGCACGTCCGGGTTGATCGCGGTGATCGACTGCTCCGCAGAGTCGACCTTCGGTGTCCCGATCCGGTCGGTGGTGTGGATGACCTGGCGCTGGAGGTTGGAGAGGTCGACGTCGTCGTCGTCGACGATGCCGAGCGTCCCGACGCCCGCGGCCGCCAGGTAGAGCGCGGTCGGCGAGCCGAGGCCGCCGGCGCCGAGCAGCAGCACCTTGGCGTCGAGCAGCTTGGCCTGGCCCTCGAGCCCGATCTCCGGGACGAGCAGGTGGCGCGAGTAGCGCTCGCGCTGCTCCTTGGTCAGCGACTGCGGGACCTCGACCTTGTAGCCGCGGTCCTTCCACAGCGTGATGCCGCCGGTCATGGAGGCGACGTTCGTGTAGCCGAGGAGCTCCTGCAGCGTGTGGGCGGCCAGCGCGCTGCGCGTGCCGGAGGCGCAGTAGAGGACGACGCGGGAGTCGCGGTCGGGCGCGGCGCCCTCGATGCGCGACTCGAGGTAGCCCCGGGGGACGTGGCGGGCGCCCGGCAGGTGGCCGGCGTCCCACTCCTCGCTCTCGCGCACGTCGATGACGGTGACCCCGTTGCCCAGGTGCTCGGAGACCTCGGCGGGGTCGACCTCTTCGACCTGGCTCTTGATGTTCCGGATGACCTCGGCTCCGGTCGGGCTCATCTGATCCCTTCAATCTCTGATCGGCTTTCCAATACTTCAGGAAGTGTAGCGCCCAGCGGCGGTGGTCGAGGACCCCTCCGGCAGCCCTCGCCGCCCTATGGTGAGAGGCGATGCCGCCCCGCGTCGCCCTCGCATTGTTCACCCTCTGCGCCTGCGCCGTCGCCGCGGTCGCAGGCGTCTTCCTGGCCTCGTCCGGGACCGGCGAGCCGACGACGGCGGTGGTTGGCCCGAACGGCTTCGCGGGCGCGGTCAGGCCCCCCGGCACGCGCATGCCTGCCGCCACCCTGCGCGACCAGGACGGGCGTCCCGTCGCCCTGGACCGGCGCCGCGAGGGGCCGGTGGTGGTCACGTTCGTCTACTCCACCTGCGAGGACACGTGCCCCGCCCAGGTGCAGGCGATCCGCGGCGCACTGGACGAGTACGGGCACGACGTGCCGGTGTTCGGGATCTCGGTCGATCCGGCCAACGACACCGCGGCCCGGGCCAAGCGCTTCGTCAACGAGCAGAGGATGACCGGCCGAATGCGCTTCCTGCTCGGCTCCGAGGCCGAGCTGGCCGGCGTCTGGCGGGCGTTCGGGATCGCGCCCCAGCGCGGCGCCGAGAACCATTCCGCCTACACGGTGGTAGTCGACGGCGCCGGCCGCCAGCGGATCGGCTTCCCGTTCTCCGGACTGACCAGCGACGGGCTCGCGCGCGACCTCGCGCGGCTCTCTTAGCGTGGACTGAGCGGACTCTCCTCGTGCGGGAGGGCTTCACGCCGCTCGTGACCGCCGCCCGCGCCTGGGCGCTCGGCCGTCTCGCGCCGCACCACCGAGACCCCTTCGACCGCCTGCTGATCGCCCAGGCCCTCATCGAGGGCGTGCCGGTCATCACGGCCGACGCGCGCTTCGCGGACTACGGCGTCGCGCGCCACTGGTGAGCCGTCAGACGAGCAGCGAGTCGAGCCGCTCGCGGGCGAGCAGGTCCTGCGCGGCGTCCTCGCGGTCCTGGGCGGCGCGGTAGGCGGCGTAGGCGGCGGCACCGCCCTCGCGCGACCAGCGCCGCAGCGCATCGTCGGCCTCGACGTGCGCGTCGCTCCACACGGCGTAGGCCGCGTTCCACGCCGGGCCGACGGGTCCGCGGCGCAGCACGAGCTCGCGGGTGTCGGGCACCTCGTCGAGCAGCAGCTTGAGGTCGTGGGAGGTCATGTGAGAGCGCATTCGCATCAGACGCCCTAGCGGTTGCCCGGCGCGTAGGATTCGGACACGCGGGCGCACCGGGAAGTTCGTCGTCGCCCCGCAAGGACGGCGCGACGGGGCTCTCTATTCCCGCCCGGCTCCGGTCAGGCGGCGACGGGCTCGCGCCGGTCGCGAACCGCCGCGGCGACGGCGGCGAGGGCGAACTCGGCGGCGTCCGCGCGGTCTTCAGCAGCGCGGTAGACCGCGTAGGCGGCCGCGCCGGGGGCGCCGCACCACGCGTCGTAGGCCAGGTTGGCCTCGGCACGGGCGGCGCTCCAGAGCACGAACAGCTCGTCCTGGTGTTGCCGGACCGTCATTTCGACCGCCCACCTCGGTACCCACCCTCCTCGCCGGCAAACCGCGTGGGTCAGGCGTTGGCCACCGAGAGCAGGTAGAGGCCGAGGCAGGTGAAGCAGACCATCAGCACGAGCATCCCGACCTGCGAGCCGACGGCGGCGCGGGGGCTGCCGTAGATCGCCAGCGCGCGGTCGTGGCCGAGCACGAGCGCGGCGACGTGGCCGACGACGAGCGCGGCGACCTGGACGTACCAGATGGCCGTGGCGGTCAGCACCGTGTAGTCGATCCGGCGGTCGGCGAAGCCGAGCAGGTCGGCGCCGTCGCCCAGCGGGTCGGACAGCAGGCGCAGCGTGTCCTGGCCCTGGTAGACGAGCAGCGAGAAGTAGTGCGCGACGACGTAGGCCGCGACGATCGGGATCAGCGTGTGGGCGAAGCGCCGTCCCAGGCCGGCGCGGTCGCCGCCCGGCGGCGCCGGCATCGCGGCGACGGCGAGCGTGTAGACGGCGCCGATGACGGCGATCGTGACCCCCAGCCCGAGCACGAAGGCGAGCTCCAGCGCCAGCGGCCGCCCGAACCCGACCTCGACGAAGGCGTCCTGGACCGACGGGACCAGGTCGTTGAACAGCGGGCCCTCCCGAGCGCCGTCGAAGGCCGTCACGCTGATGGCGACGACGAGCAGCGCTGCGACCCCGGCGGCCTCGGGGAGCCGCGTCGCGCCGACCAGCGGCGCGCGGGCGTAGAGCGCGCCGTCGCGGCGGACCAGGGGGGCGAGCCGCGCGAACAGGCCGAAGTAGACGCCGAGCCCGTCGGCGCGGCGCGTCCACGGCTCGACGCCGTAGAGGCTCATCCCGACGAGCTGGATCGCGACGTAGACGAGCATCAGCAGGGCGAGCGGCGTCGGCTCGTTGGCGGCCGCCCAGCACAGCTCGCAGATGCCGAAGGCCACCACGCCGGCCACGGCGGGCCAGTAGCCGAGCCGCTCGGGATAGGGCAGCGGCTCGGCGGCTCCGCCCCCGCGCGACACCCGGCCCGCGACGGCGCCGAGCGCCCGGGCCAGCGCGCGCCACGGGCTCAGGACGCGGAAGACGTCGCCGAAGAGGAGCGAGGCGAACGGCACGCCGACCCAGACGATCACGTAGACCATCGTCGGAGCGAGGTTGTCCAGCGGCGAGTCGACGCCGGCCAGGCCGGCGTAGACGGTGAGGCAGAAGACGCCGAGGCCGAGCGCGCCGCCGAGCACGTCGACGATCACCGGCAGGCGGAACAGGCGCCGCTCGCGGTAGGTCTCGAAGCGGGGCGCCGACCAGCCGGCCGCGAGCGCGACGAAGGACAGCACGAGCACGCCGGCGGCCGCAGCGCCGAAGACCTCGGCGGGCAGCGGCAGGTCGAGCCGGCCGACCACGCCGTGGGCGTGCGCCGCTTGCGGGAGGGCGAGCGCGGCGGCGACCACCGCGCCGAGCGCGACGGAGGCCCGGCGGACGGCGGCGGTCGGGGTCACCGCGCAGGGAGTCTAGGAACGCGAACGGCCCCGCCGGGGCGGGGCCGTTCGACGCTTCCGGGAGCTACTGGGAGCCGAGGCTCAGGAGCAGCGCGACGTGGTCGCCGTCGAGGCGGTCGAGGCCGCCGGCGGCGTCGGGTTGTTGGCGTAGGTCAGCTTGGCGCTGAACGCGTGCCGGTCGCTCGGCGGGCAGCCGGTGGTGGTGAAGAGCGAGTTGTCGCCCTTCTTCTTGTAGATGTTGGCCGACAGGTCGACCAGGGCCGAGTAGACGTTCGGCGCGGGCTGCTGCAGGTCGCCGGGCACCGTCAGGCTCAGCTTGCGGCCCGAGATCGTCGCGGGGATGGCGCGCTTGACGGCGCCACCCACCTGCTCGAGGTAGAACACCAGCGAGCTGCGGCCGCCGACGTAGGCGGTGACCTTGAACTTGAGCGGGCTGGGAACGGGGTTCGTCGGTCCGACGACCGCGTTGGCCTCGCCCGTGCCGGCCTTGGCGCCCGAGCACGAGGACGGGCTCTGCTCGACCTTGCTCGCCGAGCAGCTGGAGAAGCCCCGGCCGCTGAACTTGGCGTTCCTGGGGAACGTGATCTCGAGCCGCGACATCGTGGTCTTGCTCGCCACGTTGTTGTTGACCTTCAGCTTGACCCGGGAGGGCTTGGGGTTGGACCGGGTGCCGGCCTTCGAGGGCGACACGCTGGCGGTCATGGTCGGCGCCGGGGGCGGCACCTGGGCGAACGCCACCGAGGCGACGACCATCGAGAGGACGGCAGCGATGCTGCCGACGATGAGCTTGGACAACTCTCCTCCTGAAAGGAATACGAGAACAGGGATGTGCGGGGCCGCGCGTACGGCCCGCCTGACAGCACATACCACCAGGGCGCCGGGAGTTTCGCCACTGCCTACCGGACGTTCGTCCAGCCGGCAGCGCTGGCTACCCTCGACGGCCGTGCGCGCCGGCACCCGCGACATCCTCGCGCCTCCCTTCCCCCGCGGCCTGGAGTGGGTCAACGTCGCTGCCCTGCGGATGGACCAGCAACGCGGCCGCCCGGTGCTGGTCGAGTTCTGGGACTTCTGCCGCGTGAACTCGCTGCGCACCCTCCCCTACCTCGGGGCGTGGCACGAGCGCTACGCCGCCGACGGGCTGCGGGTCATCGGCGTGCACACCGGCGGCTACGCGATCTCGCGCGAGGAGGACGCGGTGCGCGCCGCGGTCGAGCGGCTCGGGATCGAGCACCCGGTCGTGATCGACTCGGCGCTGGAGGTCTGGGACCTCTACGGCAACAAGGGCTGGCCCGGTCGCTACCTGTTCGATCCCGGCCAGGCGCTCTACTCGCTGCACTACGGCGAGGGCGCCTACGACGAGACCGAGCGCGAGATCCAGGCGCTGCTCGGCGTCGAGCGCCCGCTGCTCGAGCCGCTGCGGCCGGAGGACGAGCCCGGACTGCTGCTGCCCGCCCAGACCGAGGACCAGCCCGGCGCCTACTCGGGGCCCTACGAGGCCGGCGAGGTGTGGGCGGTGCTGGAGGGCGCCGGGACGGTGACCGTCGACGGGCGCGAGCTCGCCGTGCGCCACCCCGGCTGCCACCCGCTCGTCCACCATCCGCACCACACGCGCGCGATGCTCGACTTCCGCCCGGGGCGGGGCGTGACCTGCCACGCCACCTGCTTCACGCCGGGCGTCGCGGCGGCCTAGGGGGCCGCGGCGGCTTAGAGCGTCCGGCGGCGATCGGGGCCCGCGCCGGGCGCACGCAGCTCCGCGTGGCCGCGATCGCCGAGCAGCCGCACGAGCCGCGGCGGGCCGGTGTCCTCCAGCTCGATCGCCGTGCCCGGCCAGTAGGGCGACTCGCCCGGCGCGCCGGCCAGGAAGTGCGGCTGGTAGACCCACGAGCCCGTGTTCAGCAGCCGCGTGCCGTCCGCGGTGACCCACTCGCCGGCGTCGTCGGACGGCCACGGCCCCGCCCGGTGCGTGTGGCCCGAGAGCACCCAGCCCGGTGAGAGCCCGAGCCGGCGCAGCACCTCGCGGATGCCGTGCAGACCGCCGCGGCGGAGCGCCCCGCCGGAGAGCTCGCGCTCGATCGGGCCCAGCCCGAGCGCGTTGACGACGCCGACGGCGCCCGCGTAGCCGGCGCCGAGCGCCGCCGCCCGCAGCGGCTGGCCGCGTCGGCCGGTTCCCGCCAGGGCGACCCAGGCGCGGGCGGAGGCCCCCGCCCCCGCGCTGACGAGCGTGTGGTCGGCGCGCTGGGTGAGCGAGTGCATGAACGCGTACAGCGGCGAGAGCACGGCCTCGTAGTCGTCGGGCGTCGCGCCCTCGTCGGGCAGCTCGACGGCCCAGCGGGTCATCGCCCCGGCCGCGAGGCGCTCGAAGGTCGGGATCGTCGTGTGGACGTCCGAGTAGTGGCCGTGCAGGGCGTAGACGTCCTCGCGCAGCCACGCGCCCGGGTAGGCGAAGGTCATGCGCGCCGGGCGGGCGTGCTCGGCCAGCCGCGCCGCCAGGCGGCCGGCGTCGCGCGGCTCGATCCGCTGCTCGAGGCCGAGGAAGCCCGTCGGCTCGGTCTGCAGGCGCCCGTCGATCCAGCCCGCCACGAGGCCGTGGTCGTGGTTGCCGCCCATCACGAGGATCTCGCCGTCGGCCCCGAGCGCCTCCCCGACCGCCGCGAAGAACGGCGCGGCGATCGCGGCCGCGTCGCGATGCGGCGCCTCGCGCAGCTCGACGCCGTCGCCGAGGATCACGAGCCGGTCGACGCCCGCGAGCGCCTCGAGCAGCGGCGCGCGCAGCGCCTCCCGGCGCAGGACGTCGGCCTGCGAGGCGGCGCCGAGGTGCAGGTCTGAGACGACGAGCGTGCGCACGGTGCGCTGAGGCTAGCCTCCGCCCCATGCCTCCCGCCCCGCTGGACGGCCTGCTGGTCGCGGACTTCTCGCGCGTGCTGGCGGGCCCCTTCGCGTCCATGACCCTCGGCGACCTGGGCGCCGACGTGGTGAAGGTGGAGCGGCCGGACAGCGGCGACGACACGCGCGCCTGGGGCCCGCCGTGGCGCGGCGAGGACGCCACGTACTACCTGGGGCTGAACCGCAACAAGCGCTCGGTCGCGCTCGACCTGACCGAGGAGGGCGACCGCGAGCTGGCGCGCGCGCTGGGCGAGCGCGCCGACGTGCTGATCGAGAGCTTCCGGCCGGGCCTGATGGCCTCCTGGGGCCTGGACGGTGACACGCTGCGGGAGGCGAACCCCGGCCTCGTCTCCTGCTCGGTCACCGCCTTCGGCACCGCCGAGCAGGCGCGCGCCATGCCCGGCTATGACTTCCTGCTGCAGGCCATGGGCGGCCTGATGAGCGTCACCGGCGAGGCCGACGGCCCGCCGCTGAAGGTCGGTGCGGCGGTGGTCGACCTGATCTGCGGGCTGCTCGCCGTCGTGGGCATCCAGGCCGCCCTGCGTGAGCGCGAGCAGACCGGCCGCGGCGCCCACGTCGAGCTCTCGCTGATGGACGCCGCCCTGACCGCGCTGCTCAACCAGGGCGCCGGCTGGGTCGGAGCGGGGGCGAACCCCGGCCGGCGCGGCAACCGCCATCCGAGCATCGCGCCGTACGAGACCTACGCGGCCGCCGACCGGCCGTTCGCGGTGGCCGCGGGCAACGACCGGCTGTTCGCGCGGCTGTGCGAGGCGGTCGGGCAGCCCGAGCTGTCCGAGGACGAGCGCTTCGCCACCAACACCGCCCGCGTGGCCAACCTGGACGAGCTGGGCGAGGCGCTCGAGGCGGTCTTCCGCACCGAGCCGGCCGAGCACTGGCTGGAGGTCCTGGGCGAGGCGAGCGTGCCGGCCGGCCCGATCAACGGCGTCGACGAGGCCTTCGCGCTGGCGGAGGAGCTCGGCCTCGAGCCGGTGACCGAGGTCGACTCGATGCCGGTCATCCGCCCGCCGCTGCGGATCGGCGGCGATCGCCCGGGCGTCCGGCGCCGCCCGCCGCGGCTCGACGAGCACGGCGACGCGATCCGCGCCTGGCTGCGGGGCGACGCGGACTAGGGCCACGGTCCCATCGCCCTAGTCCCGGGACTAGGGCGATGGTCTCATTGGCGCCGCGCGGCCGGGCGCCTAGCGTCGCGGGCCATGTCCACGGACGCCGCCGGCGAGAAGCGCGTCGAGCCGCTCGAGCTGTTCTTCGACCTCGTCTTCGTCTTCGCGCTGACCCAGGTCACCGCGCGCATGGCCGACGACGCGACGTGGGCCGGCCTCGGCCGCGGCCTGCTCATCCTGGCCGCGGTCTGGTGGGCATGGGCAGCGTACGCGTGGCTGACCAACGAGGCCGACCCGGCGCGCGCGAGCGTGCGCCTCGTGACCTTCGCGGCGCTGATCGCGATGCTCGTCGCCTCGCTGGCCATCCCGGGCGCGTTCGAGGACGACGCGCTGGTGTTCGCACTCGCCTACCTCGTAGTGCGCGTGTTGCACGTCGCGCTCTTCGCCGCCGCCAGCGACGCGGTCTCGGTCCGCGCGGCCGCCCGCGCGCTGGCGCCCACCGCGATCGGAGCGCCCGCCCTGCTCGTGGCCGCGAGCGCTTTCGACGGCGCCGCTCAGACAGCGATCTGGCTCCTGGCGCTCGCGCTCGACTACGCCGGCGGGGCGCTGCGGGGGATCGACGGCTGGCGGCTGTCCCCCGGGCACTTCGCCGAGCGCCACGGCCTGATCGTGATCATCGCGCTCGGCGAGTCGATCGTGGCGATCGGGATCGGCGCGGCCGGGCTCGCCCTCACCCCGGCGCTGCTGGCGGCCGCGAGCCTCGGGGCGGTGATCGCCGCCTGCCTGTGGTGGCTGTACTTCGACGCCGCGCTCGAGCGGGTCGAGCAGCGCCTGCACGCCCTCGGCGGCCGTGCGCGCAACGTGCTCGCGCGCGACGGCTTCAGCTTCCTGCACCTGCCGCTCGTGGCCGGCATCGTGCTCTTCGCGCTCGGGATGAAGAAGACGCTCGCCCACGTCGAGGATCCGCTCGGCGCGGTCGGGGCGGCGGCGCTGTGCGGCGGGGTCGCGCTCTACCTGGCCGCCGACGCGGCGTTCCGGGCGCGCGGCGCCGGCGAACGGGTGACTGGGCGCCTGGTGGGCGCGGCCGCGGCACTCGCCCTCACGCCGGTCGCCGCGACGGTGCCGGCGCTCGCCGCGGTCGCGCTGCTGGCCGCGGGAACGGTCGCGCTCGTCGCCGCGCAGGCGGTTGACCGGCGCCCGCGCGGGGCGGCGGCGGTCGCCTGACTAGGACGCCGCGGCGGCCTGGCGGATGGTCTTCGGGAGCATGAAGCGCACGTCCTCCCGCAGGACCTCGAACTGCGAGACGTCCACCGTCCCGCGAGCGCGGAAGAAGTCCACGAGGCGCTGGACGAGCTCCTCGGGCGCGCTGGCGCCCGAGCTGATCCCGACCGTGCGCGCCCCTTCGAGCCACGCCTCCTCGACCTGCTCCTCGTTGTCGATCAGGTGCGACTGCGCGCCGGCGGCGCGGGCGACGTCGACCAGCCGCTGGGAGTTCGAGGAGTTCTGGGAGCCGATGACCAGCACCAGCTCGCACTGGCCGGCCATCTGCTTGACCGCCGCCTGGCGGTTGGTCGTGGCGTAGCAGATGTCGTCCGTGCGCGGCCCGGTGATCGCCGGGAAGCGCTCGTGCAGGCGGGCGATGATCGCCTGGGTCTCGTCGACCGAGAGCGTCGTCTGGGAGATGTAGGCGACCCGCTCGGGATCGGCGACCTCGAGCGCGTCGACATCGGCCTCGGTCTCGACGAGCACGATGTGCTCGGGCGCCTCGCCCATCGTGCCCTCGACCTCCTCGTGCCCGGCGTGGCCGATCAGCACGATCGTGTAGCCGTCGGCGGCGAACTTCAGCGCCTCGCGGTGGACCTTGGTCACCAGCGGGCAGGTCGCGTCGATGGTGAACAGCCGCCGGGCCTCGGCGTCGGCGTGGACGGCCGGGGAGACGCCGTGGGCGGAGAAGACGGTGGTGGCGCCCTCGGGGATCGACCCGTCGAGCTCGTCGACGAAGATCGCCCCGCGCTCGCGCAGCTGCTGGACGACGTGCTTGTTGTGCACGATCTCCTTGCGGACGTACACGGGCGCGCCGTAGTGCTCCAGCGCGCGCTCGACGGTCTGCACGGCGCGGTCGACGCCCGCGCAGTAGCCGCGCGGGGCGGCGAGCAGGAGCTTGGAGGGAGCGGCGGTCGGCATATCGCCCACTGAGTCTAGAAGCGGGGCAAAGAAATCCCCACGCGCGCGCGGCGCTGCGATAGGACCGTCGCCACCGTGCGAAGGGAGACTCTGAGATGGCGCAGCAGAAGCGTTCCGGCGGGGGTGCGCGCAAGCGCAAGGCCGCGGATCCCGGACCGCCGGTGGCGGCCGACGGCGAGGGCCGGCTGAGCGTGCTCGTCGAGCTGCGCTCGCAGCGGGGCGGCTCGCAGAGCATGGCGGCCAGCCAGGCCGCCGCCATCGACGTGGCGGGCTTCGAGCTCGACCATGAGTTCCAGGTCGTGCCGCTGGGCGAGAACCAGGAGGGCCTGACGCCGCTGGGCACCGCGGAGAGCTTCGTGGTGCGCGGGACGGTCGCCGACGAGGCCGACATAGAGCGCCTGCGCGCCGATCCGGACGTCAGCAACGTGTGGCGCGACACGAAGATCGCGCAGTTCGGCGCCGTGCCGGTGCGCGAGCTGCAGACCGGCGAGGGCATGGCCACCTGCCCGATCCCGCCGTGCGACTGCGACCCCGCCACGCCGAAGGGCACGCTGGCCGACGTGGCGACCTACCTCGAGGCCGACCGGCTGTGGGCGGCGGGCTTCCGCGGCTCGGGAATCGTCGTGGCGGTGGCCGACAGCGGGCTGACGTCGCTCGGGCGGCCGGTGAAGGAGGGCGAGACGCCGCGGCGGATCCCGCGCGTCGTCGACGGCTGGCCGGCCGACGACTGGGGGACCGAGAGCTCGCGCTGGAGCGAGCACGGCAACATGTGCGCGACCGACGTGCTCGGGATGGCGCCCGATGCCCAGCTCTACGACCTGCGGGTCGCCGGCTCCGGCGGGTCGCCCGGGACCATCAGCCGCGCGCTGCAGGCCTTCCAGTGGGCGATCAACCGCCATCGCACCGACGGCACGCCGCACGTGATCTCCAACTCCTGGGGCATCTACCAGGAGAGCTGGGACACGGCCTACGCCCGCAACCCGTCGCACCCGTTCGTCCAGAAGGTCGTCGAGGCGATGGACGAGGGCATACTCGTGCTCTTCGCGGCCGGCAACTGCGGCGCGACGTGCGCCGACAGCCGCTGCTCGACCGACAACGGCCCCGGGCGCAGCATCTGGGGCGCCAACTCGCATCCGCGCGTCATGACGGTCGGCGCCGTGAACACGAAGGAGGAGCTGATCGGCTACTCGAGCCAGGGCCCGGGCGCGCTGGATCCCAACAAGCCCGACTTCTGCTCGATCAGTCACTTCACGGGCTACAACACGTCCGACACCGGCACGTCGGCCGCGACCCCGATCCTGGCCGGCGTCGTGGCGCTGCTGGCCCAGGCCGTGCCCGGGCTCACCCAGGACGAGGCGCGCGCCGCGCTGCGCGAGTCGGCCAAGGACATCGGCCCGCCGGGCTGGGACCAGCACAGCGGCGCCGGCATCGTCGGCGCCCTGCGGGCGTTCGACCGGCTCGGCGCGGCGGCCGTGCCCGCGCCGGCGCCCGTGCCGCTGCCGGTGCCGCCCGCCGATCCGCTGCGGATGCCGCTTCCCGCCCACCCGGTCGGGCTCGCCGACCGGCTGCGCCCGCGCGCGCCGGTGCCCTCCAGCCCCACCGGTTGGGCCGGCCCGCCCGCGCCGCCGGCGTCCAACGGCGTGGACGCCGAGATCGAGCGCGTCGCGGCCGGGATCGAGGAGGCCAGCGCCTACCTGCACCGGCTGCTCGCTGCCAGGGACGGCGGCTGAGCCGGCGAGATCAGCGCCAGCGGCGCAGCAGCTCGTAGACCGTCTCGCCCGAGCGGTCCAGCGACGCGACCGAGACCGCGTCGAGGTCGTCGCAGGTCTTGTGCCAGCAGGCGAAGTCGAAGTCGATCAGGTCGATCGCCGGCACGTCGCGGCGGGTGAAGGGCGTGTGGTCGTCGAGCACTTCGGGGGCGGTCTCGTCCGGGAAGGCGCCGAGCGTCCCGACGCGCCGGGCGGCGGCGCGCAGCCGCTTCCACAGGGCCGGGTCCGAGCCGGCCTCGCGCGGGATCCGCAGGCGCTCGTCGGCCACGAAGTCGAGCAGGATCAGCGCGCGGATGTCGCCGGCGTGGCGGCGCGCGTAGGCGCGCGAGCCGCGCAGGCCGGAGCTGTAGAAGGGCGCCGAGTCGTCCGGGCTCTCCTCGCCGTCGAAGAGCACGAAGCGGATCGGCGGCTCCGACGCCGGCCGGCGCGCGCTCGCCAGCCGGCGGGCCAGCTCGACGACCGCGGCGGTCCCGCCGGCGCCGTCGTTGGCGCCGACGAAGCCGGGCAGGTCCTTGGTGTCGTAGTGGGCCGCGACGACGATCGGGCGCCCGCGGCCCCCGATCGAGCCGACGACGTTGCGCAGCCCGCCCGGCACCGGCTCGAAGCGCCCGTTCGGCAGGTCGGACCGCAGGCGCTCGGCCAGCCGGCGCGAGGCCTCAGAGCCGGAGGGACGCGGTCCCAGCTCGACCTGGGAGCGCAGGTCGGCGAAGGCGCGGTCGCCGTAGAAGCGGTCCACATCCGGCCGCGCGGCCGCCGCGCCTGCGGGCACGGCGGCGGCGCTGGGCCGGGGGTCCTCGGAGCCGTCGCCCGAGAAGCCCCCGAAGGCGGCGACCGCCGCCAGCACCACCGCGATCACGAGCGCGAGCTGAAGCGCGACGAAGCCGGCCATCCGCCACGGCGGGCGGCGCGCTGAAGCGGCGTCAGTCGTTGCTGGTCACCGCCTCGAGCAGCTCGGAGAAGCGCTGCCGCGCCGCCTCGCGGCGGGCGGGCACGTGCTCGCTGGGCACGCCGTCATCCGGCGCCTCGTAGCCGCGCAGGATCTGCCGCGCGACGCTCTGGCGGTGCACCTCGTCGGGCCCGTCGTAGAAGCGTGCGGCGCGCGCGTAACGGTACATCTGCTCGAGCGGCAGGTCGGTCGAGTAGCCCAGCGCGCCGTGCGCCTGCAGCGCCCGGTCGACCACGTCGTGCAGCACGCGCGCGCCCCAGAACTTGATCAGCGAGATGTCCTGGCGGGCGGCGGCGGCGCCCTCGGTGTCGATCTTCCAGGCAGCGTGCAGCGTCATCAGCCGCGCGGCCTGCATCTCGGCCGCCGAGTCGGCGATCCAGTTCTGGACCGTCCCCTTCTCGGCGAGCAGCGAGCCGTGCGCGTAGCGCGCCTGGGCGCGCTCGCAGAGCATGTCGAACGCGCGCTCAGAGACGCCGAGCCAGCGCATGCAGTGGTGAATGCGCCCGGGCCCGAGCCGCTGCTGGGCGATCAGGAAGCCCGCGCCGCGCGCGCCGAGCAGGCTCCCGGGGCCCACCCGCACGCCCTCGTAGACGATCTCCGCGTGCCCGCCGATGCGGCCGAAGTGGTCCTGCGGGTGCTCCATGGTCGGGATGTCGCGGATGACCCGCACGCCCGGCGTGTCGGCCGGCACGATGAACATCGACGCGCGCTGGTACCGCTTGGCCTCGGGGTCCGTGACCGCCATGACGATGAAGAAGTCCGCGACCGAGCCGTTGGTGGAGAACCACTTGTGGCCGTCGATCACCCAGTCCTCACCGTCCTGGACGGCTGCGGTCTCGAGCAGCGTCGGGTCCGACCCGGCGCTGTCGGGCTCGGTCATCGAGAACGCGGAACGCAGGTCGCCCGCGAGCAGCGGGTGCAGCCACTGCTGCTTCTGGTCCTCGGTGCCCGCCATCGCCAGGATCTCCGAGTTGCCGGAGTCCGGCGCGGCGTTGCCGAACGCCACGGGGGCGAACGGGCTCGTGCCGAGGATCTCGTGCATGAGCCCGAGGCGGACCTGCCCGAAGCCCTGGCCGCCCAGGTCGGGCGGGAGATGCGCGGCCCACAGCCCGCGCTCCTTGACCTGCTCCTGCAGCGGCGCGATCACGCGGTCGAAGCCGGCCTGGCCGAGCTCCTCGAAGACCGGCTCGATCGGCCAGATCTCCTCGCGCACGAAGCTCCGCATCCAGTCGAGCTGCGCCTGGAACTCCGGAGGGGTCGAGAAGTCCCACGCCATCCGGAGCTAAGGGTGACAGCCCATGGGTAGGCTTGCGGTCGGGGCGTAGGCGAGGCGAAGAGGAGCGATGGCCCAGACGCACGGAGATCGGCTGACCGCTGTGGACGCGGGCTTTCTCGCCCAGGAGGGCCCGGTCTCGCACATGCACGTCGGCGCGGTGATGGTCTTCGAGGGCCCGCCGCCGACCTACGAGGCGCTCTGCGACCACATCCGCGGGCGCCTGCACCTCGTCCCGCGCTACCGCCAGAAGCTCGCGGTGCCGCCGCTGGAGACGGGCCGGCCGCTGTGGGTCGACGACCCGAGCTTCAACCTCGAGTACCACATCCGCCACACCGCCCTGCCGTCGCCCGGCTCCGAGGAGCAGCTGCGCGCGATGGCCGCGCGCGTGCACTCCCAGCAGCTCGACCGGGCCAAGCCGCTGTGGGAGATCTGGCTCGTCCAGGGCCTGGTCGGCGGCCGCTTCGCGCTGATCTCCAAGACCCACCACGCGCTGGTGGACGGGCTTGCGGGCGTCGACCTGATGACGGTGATCTTCGACCTCACGCCCGTCCCGCAGCCGGTCCCCCACGAGGACGAGCCGTGGGCGCCGCAGCCGGAGCCGAGCGGGGCCGAGATGGCCGCGCGCGGCATCAAGGGCATCGTCCGTACGCCGTTCGAGCTGGCCTCCCGCGCCGTGTCGGCGGCGACGCGCCCGGGTGAGAGCCTCGAGTCCGCGCGCGAGGCGCTCGAGGGGCTCGGCGAGGTCGCCTGGGCGGGGCTGAACCCGGCGCCGGACGTCCCGCTCAACCGTCCGATCGGCCCGCACCGCCGGCTCGTGCTCGTGCGTGCCGAGCTCGACGACTTCAAGCTCGTCAAGAACACCTTCGGCGGGACCGTCAACGACGTCGTGCTCACCGTCGTCTCCGGCGCCCTGCGGCGCTGGCTGCGCTCGCGCTCCGTGCGCACGGAGGGCCTGGAGCTTCGCGCGCTGGTGCCCGTCTCGATCCGCGGCAGCAACGAGCACGACACGCTCGGCAACCGGATCGCGGCGATGCGCGGCCCGCTGCCCGTCTACATCGAGGATCCCGTCGCGCGCCTGCGCGTCGTCCGCCAGGCGATGGACGGCCTGAAGGACTCAAAGCAGGCGGTCGGCGCCGAGGTGCTGACCGGCGTGCAGAACCTTGCGCCGCCCACCGTGCTGGCGCAGGCGTCGCGGCTGAACTTCTCCACGCGGCTGTTCAACCTGCTGGTCACGAACGTCCCGGGGCCGCAGTTCCCGCTCTACCTGCTCGGCCGCCAGCTGCTGGACCTCTTCCCGGTCGCCTTCCTGCCCAAGAACCACGCGCTGGCGATCGCGATCATGAGCTACCACGGCGGGATGGACTTCGGGCTGCTCGGCGACTACGACGCGATGGACGACCTCGAGGCGGTCGGCGCAGAGCTCGAGCGGGCGCTGGCGGAGCTGGTGGACGCGGCCCGCGACCACCAGGGGTCCAACGGGCGCGCGTCAGTGCCGCGGCGGGATCCCGCCGACGTGGCCGGTCAGTAGCCGAGCGCGAACTTCGCGTCCTCGGACATCTTCTCCGGCGTCCACGGCGGCGCGAAGACCATGTTCGGGACGACCTCCTCGACACCCTCCAGCTCGCCCACGAACTCCTTCATCTGCTCGGAGACCTGCGGGCCGATCGGGCACGCCGGGGTGGTGAGGGTGAAGGTGATGTTGACCGTCCCGCCGTCGATCTCGACGCCGTAGACCAGGCCGAGCTCCACGAAGTCGAGCCCCAGCTCGGGGTCGATGACGTTGCTCAGCGCCTCGGTGACCTCTTCTTCGTCGACCATGGCCTCGAGTGTAGAGGTGGCACCCCCGGTACGGGACGCGAGGCGCGTACCGTAGAGGTCATGCCCCTGCTGCTGGTCGTGCTCTTCATCCTCGTGCCGATCGCCGAGTTGGCGGTGATCATCCAGGTCGGCGGCTGGATCGGCCTGTGGCCGACGCTCGCCATCCTCGTCGCCGACTCGCTGCTCGGCGCCTACCTGATGCGCACCCAGGGCCGCACCGCCTGGCGGCGGTTCAACCTCGCCGTGCAGGAGGGCCGCCCGCCCGCCCGCGAGGTCGCCGACGGCGCGCTGATCATCTTCGGCGGCGCGCTGCTGCTGACGCCGGGGTTCATCACCGACATCCTCGGCATCCTGCTGCTGCTGCCGCCCACGCGCGCGATCGTCCGGCGCGTGCTCACCCGCCACGTGGCCATCCGGATGGTGGCCTCGACGAAGGCCTTCACCGTGGGTGGCGGCGCCGGCGGCGCGCCGCCACCCGGCAGGCCCCGCCCGCGCGGGGACGCCGACGTCGAGGGCACCGCCACGGAGATCCCGCAGGAGCGCCTGGGCCGTGACCGGGGCTGAGGACGAGCGAGCCCGCCCAGGCGTCGGCCCTGCGTTCACCGACGCCGTGACGTTCGCCTGGGGCGATCCCGCGACGGGGCTCTTCGGGCTGGCGCGCGCGGGCCTGTCGCCCGCGGCGGACGGCGGCGAGGGCCGGCGCGGGAGCGTGCTGGCGCTGCTGTTCGCCGGCGGGCAGCCCGTCGCGGCGGTCGCCCACGGCGGCACGGAGCTGCCGCCGGGCAGCGACTTCGCCGCGCTCGCCCTGCCGGGGATGACCTCCTCCGTCGACGCCCCGCTTCAGCGCTGGCGCGTCGCGCTCGACGCCGGCGACGGGCACGGCTTCGCGCTGAGCTTCGAGGCGGCCGGGCCGCCGGCGGAGCTCGCCGACGACGAGCCCGCCGCCCGCGCCGGCGGCATGACCGGCTACGAGCAGCTCTGCCGCGTGCAGGGGACGGTCACGCTCGACGGCCGCGCGCAGGACGTCGCCTGCCTCGGCCAGCGCGGGCACCAGTGGGGCGAGCCCGACTGGAAGCGCATCGAGCTCGCGCGCACGGTCTCGGCCTGGCTGGACGACGGGACGGGGATGACGCTGGTCGGCGTCCGCCCGGCGGGCGCCGCCGCCCACGCCGAGGAGGCGACCTGGGCCGCGCTGCTCGACGCCGAGCCCGAGCGCGTGGACGAGCCGCGGCTCTCGACCACCTCCGATGCCGACGGGCGCCAGCGGCGTGCCGGCCTCGAGCTGTGGATGGGCGGCGAGGAGGACGAGGTGCACCGCGTCGCGGGCGAGGTCCTGTGCGGCTCGACGCTCGAGCTCGGCCAGCTGCGCCTGGACTCCGCCTTCTTCGGCTGGCACGTCGCGGGCCGCGGCGGAGTGGGGCGCTACGACGTCCTGCGGCGCGCGTGACCGGGCTGCGCGCCGTCATCAGCGACTTCGGCGGCGTGCTCACGCTGCCGATCAGCGCCGCCTTCGACGGCATGCGCGAGGAGATGGGCGTCGGCCCCGCCGATCTCGGCCGGGCGATGGCGCACGCGACGACGGCGGCGGGCGAGAACCCGCTCTACGGGCTCGAGCGCGGCGAGCTCTCCGAGCAGGCAGTTCCTCGACGCGCTCGGGCGCGGGCTGGTCGCCGTGACCGGCCGCGAGGTGCCGCTGCACGCCTTCGGCGAACGCTGGTTCGCCCAGATGGAGGTCAACGAGCCGCTGCTCGCCTACTACCGCGGCCTGCACGAGCGCGGCCTGCGGCTGGCGATCCTCACCAACAACGTGCGCGAGTGGGAGCCGCGCTGGCGCGCGATGCTGCCGATCGACGAGCTCTTCGAGCTGGTCGTGGACTCGGCCTTCGTCGGCATGCGCAAGCCCGAGCCCGCGATCTACGAGCTCACGCTCGAGCGCCTCGGCCTGCCGGCGGCGGCGTGCGCGTTCGTCGACGACGTCGAGGTCAACGTCTCCGCGGCGAGCGCGCTCGGCCTGCACGCCGTGTACTTCCGCAGCACCGAGCAGGTCGTCGCCGAGCTCGACGCGCTGCTCGGCTGAGCGGCGAGAGCAAGTCGCTCGTCGCTGCGTGACCCGGCCGTTCGGATCCCACCCACTCGAACTCCTCGAAGCGGCGCATGTCTCGTCAGACGATCGTCATGGGCAACTGCCGGCAGCCACCATGAACTCAGGCGTGAAGAGAGAGAGGACGCGATGAGGGTGGTGGTGCGAGTCGGTCGACGGATCAGGTGCGCGGTTCCCATCGCATCGAGCGGCGGGCGAGCGTGACGGCGAGGATCGTCCAGGCGGCGATCACGAGCAGCGGTTCGGTCGCTTGGCCCCAAGTTTGGGTGAGGGTGAGCGTCGTCTCGGTGGCGTTGGGGCCGTCGAGGCCGAACCAGCCGGTCCTTATGAGGTCTGACATCGCGGCGCCCGGGGTGAGCGAGAGGATCTCGCGGAGCCAGTCGGGCATGTCGGGGATCGTGGTGGTCATCGGCCCGATGGAGGCCAGGAGGATGAGCGGCAGGCTGGTCAGCTGTGCGGCCTCGGCGTTTCGGGTCCATGCCGCGGTCCAGTAGGCGAAGGCGGTGAACATGCTGACCGCTAGCAGTGCCAGCGCCGCGTAGAGCACCGGGTTGAGCGGCAGCGACTGGCCGAGAGCGGCGGCGATCGGGACGGCGACCGCGCTGAGGATGAGCGCGCTGATCGCTCCTGGCAGGGCGATGCTGGCGAGCAGCTCGGTGTCGCGTGTCTCGCCGGTGCGCATGCGCTTGAGCACGAGTTCGTCGCGGCGGTTGACGAACTGGGAGAGCACGTTGTAGTAGATGGGGAACAACGCGATGACCAGCAACATGGTCACGATCGCGCCCGCGCCCACCGACGGGGAGCCGCGCTCGCCGGTGAACAGCAGGCCAAGCGGCAGCAGCGGCAGCACCACGGCGTAGACGAACGCGAGCCGGTTGCGCGTGAGCAGCACCGCGTTCCAGCGCGTCAGGCTCGCGGTCCGCCGCACCGAGAAACGATCGGCAACGGTGAGGGTGGTCATCGCAGGGCTCCTTCCTGAAGGGGCTGGGCTTGCGCTGCAGGGCTGTCGGCCGGGTCGCGGCCGTCGGCGATCGAGAGGAACACGCTTTCCAGGCTCGGGCTGCGCGCGTCGAGATCGTCGAGCGCGACCTGGTTGAGCGTGGCCCAGGCCATCAGGTCAGACAGCGAGCTCTGCAGCGCGTCAGTCTCGATGGTCGTGCGCCCGTACTCGTGGACGATGCGACCGGCGCCGGCGAGGTCGCCAGGCCCGTCGGGGACGTGCGCGAAGCTGATCGTCGACGGGTGCCCCGCCGCGATCTCGATCGGTGTCCCCGAGCGGACGATCCGTCCGGCGTGCATGATCTCCAGCCGGTCGGCCAGCGTCTCGGCCTCCTCGAGGTACTGCGTCGTGACCAGCACGGTGGCGCCGCCGTCGCGCAGGTCAGACACCAGCCGCCACACGTCCCGCCGGCTCTCGGGGTCCAGGCCGGTCGTGGGCTCGTCGAGGATCACCAGCTCCGGGCTGCCCATCAACGTGCTCGCCACATCGACCCGGCGGGTCTCACCGCCCGACAGGGCAAGCATGCGGACGTCAGCGCGCTGCTGCAGCGAGAGCCGCTCGAGCATCTCCTCGACCGGGCGCGGGGACGTGAGCGTCGCGCTCCACAGCCGCAGCGTCTCGCGGACGGTCAGGTCGCCCGAGAAGCCGCTGCGCTGAAGCAGGACCCCGGTACGGCGCCGGATCGCGGCGCGGTCGGCGATCGGGTCAAGACCCAGCACGCTGACCTCGCCCTCGGTCGCCGCGGCCAGCCCCTCGAGCACCTCCAGGGTCGAGGTCTTCCCAGCGCCGTTGGTGCCCAACAGCGCGGTGATCGATCCCGCCGGCACATCGAGATCGACCCCGCGGACCGCCTCGTACGCAGAGGGCCCATGCCCGTAGGTCCGGCGCAGACCGCGCACCCGAACCGCAGGCGCCGACGCCTCGCCGGTTGACCGAGGCGCTGCAGGCCTCGCGGTTGTGGCTATCGTCATCATGTCAGCGACCTCCTTGGTCTGTGGTCGTAGGCGCCGCCGCGACGTCGGTCAGCGCCCGGTCGAGGATCTCTAGGCCGAGGTCGATTTCGTCGCTCGCTGACCGTCAGCGGGGGGGCGATGCGCAGCACGCTGCCCAGCCCGGCGAACTTGACGATGTTCATGCTGAGCGCCGAGCTGCAGGCAACGCTCGGTGACCGCGGCGCCGTAGGCGGTGTCGGGCTCGCGGGTCTCGCGGTCGGCGACCAGGTCGACGCCGAGCATCAGCCCGACCCCGCGCACGTCGCCGATCGCCTCGTGCCGGCTGCCGCAGCTCTTCGAGCCCGGCGCGCAGCCGCGCGCCGAGTTCGACCGCCCGCTCCGCCAGCCCTCGGCGAGCACGGTGTCGAGCACGGCCCGCCCGACGGCGGCCGGCAGCGGGTCGCAGACGTGCGAGGTGAAGTGCAGGAAGCCCTTCGCGGCCGCGTCGGCCTCGATCGCGTCGGTGGTGACGGTAGCGGCCAGCGGGAGCCCGCCGCCGAGCGTCTTCTACAGGGTGAGGATGTCGGGCACGACGTCGTGCTGCTCGAAGGCGTACATGGTGCCGACCCGCCCGAGCGCGGTCTGCGCCTCGTCGACGATCAGCAGCATCCCGCGCTGGTCGCAGTGCTCGCTTCAGGCGGGCGAGGTAGCCGTCGCGGCATCGGGACGATGCCGCCGGCGCTGAGGATCGGCTCGACGATCACGGCGGCCGGCGCGCCGACCGACTGGGCGTCGGCCAGCGCCATGCCGGTGTCCAGGCAGGTGAGGTCGCAGCGGTCGCGGCAGTGCGCGATCGGGCAGCGGTAGGGGTTGGGGTCGGGCAGCGCCATCGTGCCGGGCAGCGCGGGCCCGTAGCCGCGCCGGCCGGCGCTGTAGGTGCTCGACGACGCGCCGGCGGTCATCCCGTGCCAGGATCCGGCGAAGGCCAGCACCTCGTGGCCGCCGGTGTGCAGCTTTGCCAGCCGCAGCGCCGCCTCGTTGGCCTCGCCGCCGGTCGACAGGAACATCGCGCGCGCCAGCGGTTCGGGCAGCGATCGCCATCAGCTCGCGCGCCAGTTCGATGACGTCGCGGGAGAGGAAGCCGCTGAACAGGTGCACGACCCGCCCGCTGGCTTCCCGCAGCGCGCGAGGATCTCCGGGATGCCCGTGGCCGAGGGTCGCGCACATCTGGCCGGAGGTGAAGTCGAGGATGCGCCGGCCGCCCTCGGTGGTCAGCCAGGCTGCCCGCCGCGCGACTCGACGAGGAAGTCGGGAAACGTCGCCCCGTAGCGGATGAGCAGGTCGCGGTCGGCGCGCCGCTCTTCAGTGGAGGCCGCACCGGGCTTCGCAGCTGTGGTCATGGCTGACATGTCAGCAAGATCGGGTTGACATGTCAAGATGCGCGGTGATGTCGCCGCCGCCGGACAGGAACCCCGCGGGCAGGACGCCAACCGCCTCGGGTCCGGCGTCGCGGCGCACGCCCGGCTGCGGCGGGCGATCTCCGGCTGGAGCTTCCGCCGGGCACGGCGGTGTCCGAGGCGCAGCTTGTCGAGCAGTTCGGCTTCACCAGGCGGCGGTTCGGGCGGGGCTGGCACGGCTGCGGGTCGAGGGCCTCGTGGTCGCCGAGCCCCGCCGGGGGCACATGTCGCTCCGCTCACGCTGCGCGACGTCCGCGAGATCTACGACCTGCGGCTGCTGCTGGAGCCGCCCGCGGCCGCCGCGGCGGCCGGACGCATCCCGCTCCAAGAGCTCGACGAGCTGCGGGCGCTGACCGCGCCCGCGCTCGACCTCGCCGACCCCAACTCCGTCGAGCGCTTCATGGCGGCCAACCGAGCGGTGCACGTCGCGGTCGCCGAGGCGGCCGGCAACCGGCGGGCCGCCGCCATCGTCGCCCGACTCCTCGACGACTCCGACCGAGCGCGCCTGGCCGCACTGCGCGCGGGAGCGGCCGGCCACGGGCAGCGGGTGCGGACTGAACACCGGACCCTGCTTGCCGCACTCGAAGCGGGCGAGGGAGAGGCGGCGGCGGCGCAGATGGCCGCCGCGATCCGCGCCTTCCGCGACGAACTCCGCGACCTGCCCGACGCCGACCGTTGACCTCGACGACCCGACGACCGGGGCAGCAGGGAGCGCGCCGCCAACCCGAACTCCTCACGCTGAACTGGACGTGCCGCGCGCCTGTCCCGCAGACGGTCCGTCATTGGGACAAGGGGCAACGGGCGTTTGGAGGCCAGGCGTAGCGCGCTGCTGCTTGTCGTCCGTTGCGAGAGTGGCGAGCGCTGCACAGCGCTGCTGCTCCTGCCTCGACCAGCTCACCGGCGTCGTCGACCAAGCAGACGTCCAGCCGGCGTCGACCAAATCCAATCCAGCGTGCAACATGCGAACGGGCCTCCTCGTGTCGCTCCTCGATGACACGCTGAGCTTGTCACCGAGAGGCCCTCTTTCATTGCAGTCCAAAGCGGCCCTGCGTCGCGCCGACGGCCGTGGCCGTCCCTTAGCGATGAGGTGCGTCCATGCCGAAGGACTCCGGCGAGCGCACTTTGGCTGGCGTGCAATATCCAGGAGGACGCGCGGTAGCTCAGCAGCGGCTCTTCGGCTCGTACGGGACGCCGAGGTAACGCTGCCATTCCTCGCGCGTGAGCGCGCGGCCCGCCGTCTCGCACGTCGAGCGCAGCCACGCCTTCGGGGACATGCTCCAGGCGTAGAGGCCCTGGCCCGTGATCCCCGTCCAGATGGTGCCGTCCCGCGCGAAGGCGACCGCCGTCTGGCTGCTCACGCCGCGCTGCTGGATGCCGACCTGCGTGTCGGCGAGCGGAGCCTCGCCGAGCTTCGCGCCGCTGGACGGGTGCCACACGCTCATGGCGCCGTTGCGCTGGAGCGCGACGAGCCAGCGCCCCGACGGGTCGAGGTGCACCGACGAGACCGGCCCCGTATCGAGCGTCCGCGCCACGCTGCGGGTCCGCGGATCCCAGACATGCGCGGCTGCGCCCTCGTCGGAGGTCACGACCGTCTGTCCGTCGTTCGCGACCGCTGCCGACGCGACCTCAACGCCGGCGGGCGGCCGCCACGCCGCGCGCCGGCGCGTTTTCAAGTCGGTGACCCACAGGCGCTCGCCGACCGCCGCGTACAGCGTCCCGCGCTCCTGCGCGAAGGCGATGTCAGTGACGAACAGCGAGTTCTCGCCGGTCGCTCCCGGAATGGCCTTCACGGTCGGACGGAGCCGTCCGCCGGCGATGTCGACGATCGCTGCGGCGCCGTCGTCGAACACGACCAGAGGCCGACCGCCGGGTCCGCGGAGGACTGCTGTGACGTTGTCATCGGTGTCGATCAGGACCGATGCCGACGTCTCCCCGGCCACGACGTCGATCTGGTCGACGGAGTCGTCATCGACGACGGTCGCTGTCCGCCCGTCGTCCTCGAGCAGCACGCCGACCGACGACCGAGGACCGCCGAGCAGCGAGTCCGACTCCACGTGGCCGGCTCGCTGACCCGTACGCGCCGCGACGACCGTGAGCGCTCCGTCCTCGTCGCCGACGAGCACATGCGCGCCGTCGGTGCTTGTCGCGATTCCGGGCGGGACCACCAGGTTGAACGGGTCCGGGAGCTCAACCGCCGGGACCCGGTGCGCGATCCTCGAGCGCTGAGCGGGGTTCCACAGGGCGAGCAGATCACCGGCGGCCGAGACGAGGCGGCGGCCATCGGCCGCGAACATCTGCTGTGACACAGTGGTCGACAGGCCGGTGAAGGAGTCGGCGACCTGGCCGCCGGCATCGCCGAATATGTTGCCGGCCTCCGCCTCACGCTCACGGAGAACGGTGATCACGCCTCCGGCGGCGACCGCTGTACGTTGCGCCTTCGGCCCGACGGCCACGGCGGTCGCCGAGCTGCCGGTGTCCAGGGGGTAGAACCGCTCGCGACCCCCAGCCTCGGTGTCCCGGACGCGCATGCCGAACTTGTGCAGCCCGAAGAAGCGCCGGTCCGCCGACCATGCCTCGGCGAAGTCGTTGGCAGGGGTACTACTTGCGGTTGGCTCGCCGAGGCTCCACAGGAGCGGCACGAGGAACCGCTGGGTCGCGCCCCCGATCGATCCGACGACGAGAATGCTCCCTTGCTGGGTGAACCGGACCACACCGGGCAGGAAGTCGGGCTCGACGCGCGCCGTCTGGCGGCCGCTGCGGAAGTCGAAGAGCGTCACGCCGCTTTGCTCACCCACAGCGGCGAGCCACCGACTCCGGCTGTCGATCGCGACGTCGTCCACCGTGCCGCGGATCCGGAAGCGCCGCGGCTCCGCCTCTCCCGTCAGCGCCAGCACGGAGATCCTCCCGGCCTCGTCGCCGACGGCCAGCAGCTCTCGGGACGGGCTGACGCGCACGGCCCGGACAGGAGCGTCGCCCTGGACGAGCGAGGGGCCGAAGCGCCCATCGCGCAGCGACCACGTGCGCACCCGGCCACGGGCGTCGGCGACGAGCATCTCGTCCGCTTCGACGCCGGGCGTCAGGCGCCTGACCTCCGCGCCGGCCGAGCGGATGCGGACGAGGTGCGGGCTAGCCGACACGGCCGCGAAGAGCGCCGCCTCGGTCTGGTCGGTCGGGCGGCGTGCGTAGGCCTCGGCGGCCAGCCCGTTGGCGATGTCGAGCCGCGAGGAGAGCGCGCCGGTGGCGGTCGCGCCGATCTGCCGGGCGGTCGCGAGGCTCGTCTGGTCGCGGGCGGTGTTGCGCTGAATGACCGCGACGACGGCGGCCACCGCGGCGAGAAGGGTGAGGACGACGAGCGCCGCGGCCGCCCCGCGCGCCAGGCGCATCGCGCGCCGGTGCAGGCGGATGTCCTCGCCGACGAGCTCGTCCTTCGGGAGGCCGTGCAGCGGCGCCGCGAGGTCGGCGACGCTATCGCGGAACCGCGGGTCGCGTTGCGACAGGTGCTGCTCGGTGCGGGCCCAGCGCAGGTCGACCCACAGCGGCTCGGACGCGAACCACCCGCGCAGCGACGGCGGGACCGAAGAGCCCTCGATGAAGTCGCCGCGCACGTCGTCCCAGTCGAGCTCGCCGTCGGTCAGCGCGACGAAGCACGCTTCGCGGTCGCGGTTCGCGCGCCACCACGCCGCCTCCTGCTCGACCCACGGCGACGCCGCGGCCTGCGGCGACGCCAGGAAGATGAACACCCGCGACGACGCGAGCGCCTGCTGGATCGAGCCCCACAGCTCGGGCGTCGCGGAGAGGCTCGTCTGATCGCGAAACACCCGCAGGGCGAGCCGGCGATACCAGGGCTTGGCCATCGTCTGCAGCGCCTGCTGCAACGCGGGCGCGAGCCGCCCGTCGGCGGCGTGGCTGTAGGACAGGAACGCGTCATAGCCCGCCGCCTGCTCAGGCGCGGGCCGGACCTTGTCCCTGATCGCGCTGGCCGTCATGCCTGATGCCTCGCACGCGATCATCGCGCATTCGCGCCACCTCGAGGGGATCTCTCGCCGCTCCGGCCCGCCGCGGGCGACCGATGAGTGGTCGCCCGCCGCGCGATCTCAGGGGCATGGACTCCTCAGAACGGACGTACATGCTCGTCCCCTGGCGCCGGCGGCGAGTCCTGGTACTGGCACCGCGTCGAGCCGCTCCTGCGTGAGCACGGCCACGACGTCATCGCCCCCGACCTGCCCGCCGCGGACGATGCAACTCGGCAGCCACACGACGGTCGCGGTGGTCGTCCGCTCGCTGCTGCTTTCGCCTGCCCGCAGCAGTCGTCGCGTGAGCGCGCCGGACTGCTGCTTTCCATGCAAGGCAGCGGCCGTCCCGTAAGCCGAACCTCCAGCGGGCGTGCCGTAGACGGATCCTTCGCCGGCACAGCCGAGTGGCGGCGGCCGGCGGGGCGTTCGCGGTTAGGAGCGCCGGGTGGCGACGCGCAGCCGGTTGCCGTCCGGGTCTCCAAGCTCGCATTCGCGCCCCCGCGAGCCCTTCTTCACCGACGCGAATCCCGAACTCCTCGGCCACGGCATCGATGTCATTGACATGGAGGTGGATCAAAGTTTCGGGCCGAGCGTCGCCCTTGTGCTCCGACAGATAGAGCCGCACATTTACACGTGCCACGGATACAAACCAGGGAAAGCCGGGCTCGAACTGGTGCTCCCACTCCTTGACGAACCCGAGCCGCCCATACCATGCGACGGCCCGCGCCGCGTCCTCGATATGCAGAACCGGCACGACCTCCTCGTCCATGGCCAAACCCTAACGGGGCGTCGCGAAGGCGGACCTCGCGTTGCAAGCAAAGCTGACCCGCGCGGCTTGCGCTTCCGTCCGACCAGGCCGCAGGGACGTCCGTCTGCAAGCGGATCCCCATCCGGCACCCATGCTCAGCCCTTGCGTCGGCGATGCTGTGACGCGTGAAATATGTGTCCAGAGTGCCGCGACCGCCGCTGGATGGACTGATCGACGACCTCTACAGCCTGGAGGGCGCGCCGCCGTATCCCTGGCTGACGCTGCCGCCGATGCCGTCGGCGGTGCTGATCGTCAACCTCGGGGCGCCGTTCCGGATCCGCTCCAGCACTGACCCTCAGGCGGCCAAATTCGCCGACGGCGTCGTGATCACCACGCTTACTCGCGCGATGGACTTCGGCTACCCGCCGGTGACCCGGTCGGTCGGCGTGCACTTCAAGCCGTGGGGATTGGCGCCGTTCCTGCCGATGCCTGCGGCAGAGCTGTGCGACCAGCTGCTAACGATGGAGGCGGCCTGGGGCCGCCCCGCCGTCGCCGAGTTGCGCGACCGGCTGGCCACCGCGGCCGGGCCGCGGGAGATGCTGACGCTGCTCGAGGACGAGCTGCTGCGACGGCTCCGCGAGACCGCCGGCCTGGGGCTGGTCCGCCACACGAGCGGCGTCATCGCGGCGGCCACGGGAGCAGTGGCGATCGGCGACCTGAGCACGGCGGCCGGCGTCAGCAGCACGCATCTGGCACAGCGGTTCAAAGAGGTCGTCGGCTTCACGCCCAAGCGGCTCGCCCGCACCTATCGCTTCGCCGCGGCCGTGCGCGCGATCGACCCCGCCGGACCGGTCGACTGGCTCGAGGTCGCCGGTCACGCCGGCTACTACGACCAGGCCCACTTCGGCCACGAGTTCCGGGCATTTACGGGTCTGACGCCGACGCGGTACCTCGACGTCCGGCGGCGGTTCCTGCGCGAGCATCCGGGTCACGCGCTCGACGTCGGACCGCTGCCGGCCGATTGATTTCCTACAAGACCTGCGGCTCCCGAGACGCAAGCATGGGGACCTCCCGAGCAGAGGAGAAGCCCCCATGGGCAAGGTGGTCATGTACAGCAGCGTGTCGGTAGACGGCTACATCGCGGACGACGATGACCAGCCTGGCCCGCTGTTCGACTGGATGTCCAGCGGTGACCTCCCGCTGGACGAGACCGGGCAGGCAACGGTTTCGCAGGCCTCATTCGACTACACCCGCTCGTACTGGGACGAGATCGGAGTGTCGCTCGTCGGCCGCCACCTCTTCGACCTCACGGACGGCTGGGGCGGCACGCCGCCGGGCGGGATCGCCCACGTGGTCGTCGTGTCGCACCGGCCCGCGCCCGAGGGCTGGAGCCCCGAGGCGCCGTTCCACTTCGTCGACGGCATCAACGCGGCCATGGCCAACGCACAGGAGCTCGCGGGCGAGCGCACTGTCGAGGTCGCCGCCGGCGACGTCGGCGGGCAGGTGCTGACTGCAGGGCTCGTCGACGAGGTCGCAATGGACGTCGCGCCGGTGGTGCTCGGATCCGGCAAGCGCTACTTCGGGTCGGTGGACGCCCAGCACCTCCTGGAGGACCCCGAGGCGGTGGTCCAAGGCACCCGGGTGCTCCACGTGCGCTACCGGGTGGTGCGGCGATGACCGATGCGGAGAGGTACGCGAGGTCGCACTGCCCACACCCGCGTTCGCTGCCCGATTTCGTCTCCCGCCCTCGCTGGTTATTCCACACCCGTGCTTACGAACTCAGCGCAAGAAGTCGGCGGCGGTCATGCCGGCGGCGTGCCCGGGCGGCCACTGGACGAGCTCGATGGGCCGGCCGTCGGGGTCGGTGAGCCAGGCGGTGAGGAAGCTGTCGGTGCCGTCGGGTGAGGTAGGCGGCTCTATCTCGATGCCCTTATGGTCGAGCTCACGGATGGAGCCGACCTGGACCACGAGGTGGCTCAGTCCGTTGCCAAGCTCGAGCGGCGTGCCGTCGTGAACGAGCTCGAGGGAGACGAAGGGATCGCGCGGGAGCTTCAGCATCGTCAGATGACCCAGAGAGGTCTCAGGAACCTCGCCGACCACTTCATAGCCGAGCGCTGCGTAGAAGGCGAGCGAGCGCTCGCGGTCGGCGACGCGAAGGCCGACGTGCAGGGTCCGCATGCGCGAGCGACCTTAGCGCTTGACCGGGTGTATGCCGAACAACCCCCACCAGGTGGAACAAAGCGACGCGGAGCGTAAGCCGAGGGGCTAGCAGGCGATCGTGGCGGTGTCTCGCTAGAGATCCCTATCCGGACGGATCGTATGCGGTGAAGAACAGGATCCGGCAGGGACGCCACGATCGCCTCGGAACACAGCGCCACGAGATCCTTGGGTGGGTCGAAGCCCGCGGTGATCCGAGGTCGGGGTATTCAGCGCCTGGTCTCGTACCTGGTCAGGAGCACGCCGTCGGGAAACGTCCGGGTCTCCATCAGGGTCAGGTTCACCCAGTTGTCCAGGGCGGTGAAAAACGGCGTGCCGCCGCCCACCAGGACCGGGTGGGTGACGATCGCGTAGTCGTCGATCAGCCCGGCCCGCATGGCCGCCGCGGCGAGGGTGGCACCGCCGATGTCCATGCCGAAGGCGAGTTTCCGCATCGCGTCAACCTCCCGTGAGTCGGCGTTTCGGCGTACAGACCACCACGGCGCGCAAACATCATCGGTCAGACCACACCGAGGGCCGGTTGACCACCGCGCCAAGCAGATGCTCCATACGGAAAGAACCGCTAGCGGGCTCCTTCCATGCGTACGGGCACCCTCTGGGCGGCGCTGGTGGACGGTGTCCCGCATGACCCGCCGGGGATGGATGCGAGTGACGGGGCGCTCTGCGGGACAGGCCGGACACGTCCCAGAGTGCTCTCTCGCCGGACACGACCCCGCCGCGCGTGGGAGACGGGCTGGAGGTCGTGACGGTCATCTCGCCGCCTCCAGGCCGTCGCGGCCAGCAGGACTCCCATCGTCAGCGTGGGGTTGTCGCGCGCCGAACCGCGGGGTCGGCCGGCGGGGGAGGCCAAGAGGGCGCCAAGGCCACGCCAAGCCGTCGGCGGGAGGCTCGCGCCATGAGCGATCACCCCGCCGCAGCCACGCTGCCGCCGGGCGCCCTGCGCCGCGCCCCGTCTCCCCCGAGTCCGCCGAGACGCGGACCGGCCGGCTCGAGTCCCTCGCCGGGCTCGCCGCGGTGCTCGCGGGCTTGACAGGGCTGACGGTCATCTCCGTCGCCGCGATCCTCGTGATGATGGAGGTCGAGACCGCCACCCAGGCCGTCGCGGCCATCGCCACCTCGGCGGGCGGCGTGATCGGGACGGTGGTCGGCGCCTACTTCGGCGTCCGCCTGGGCGACGTCCGCGCCGAGCGCGCCGACGCGCGCACCCGCGAGGCCGACCTCGCCCGCCTGGCCGGCGAGATCCGCGTCGAGGAGCTCACGGCTCACCTCGAGCCCGCCGCAGCCCGAACCGCGCTGGACAGCGCCGACCAGCGCGCCGAGCGGCTCGCGGCCTGCTGAGTGGCCGCTTCTAGTGTCGTGATTCATTGATTCGGGTGCAGTAGCGGGCGATGGATTCGAGGATCTCATCGGCGGTCTTGGTCCAGACGAAGGGGCGGGGGTCCTCGTTCCACGTTTTGATCCAGGCGCGGATGTCGGCGTTGAGGTCGCGGACGGATCGGTGAGCGCCGCGGCGCAGCTTCTTGGCAGTGAGTTCGGCGAACCACCGCTCGACGAGGTTTAGCCAAGAGCTCGAGGTCGGGGTGAAGTGCAACACGAAGCGGGGGTGCGCGGCGAGCCAGCGCTTGATCGCCGGCGTCTTGTGCGTCGAGGAATTGTCGAGCACCAAGTGAACGTCGAGCTCGGCGGGCACCTCGCGGTCGAGGGTCTGGAGAAACTGCTTGAACTCGATCGCGCAGTGGCGGGAGCGCAGCGCGCCGATCACCTGCCCTGTGGTGATGTCCAGGGCCGCGTAGAGGCTTGAGGTGCCTGAGCGCTTGTAGTCGTGCGTCGCGCGTTCCGGGGTGCCGGGCAGCATCGGCATGATCGGCGCGGTCGGATCGAGCGCCTGGATCTGGCTCTTCTCATCGACGCAGAGCACAACCGCCCGCTCGGGCGGATTGAGGTAGATCCCGACGACGTCGCGGACCTTGTCGATGAACTGCGGGTCCTTGGAGAGCTTGCAGGTTTCCTGGCGGTGCGGCTGCAAGCCGAACGCCTTCCAGATCCGGAGCACCGCAGATTGCGTCAAGCCGACCTCGCGCGCCATCGACCGCGTCGACCAATGCGTGGCGTCCTTGGGTGTCGTCTCAAGCGTCCGGACGACGACTTCCTCGACCTGCGCATCGGTGACCGTTCGTGGCCGGCCCGGTCGTGGTTCGTCGGTCAGGCCGTCCAGGCGATGCTCGGCGAACCGGTTGCGCCACTTGCGCACCGAGCTGACCGCCAGTCCGAGCCTTCCCGCGAGCTCGGTGTTGTTCGGCCCATCGGCCGCGGCGAGCACGATCCGCGACCGCAACGCCAAGGCCTGCGCGCTCCTCCGGCGCCGAGCCCACGCCTCTAACTGCGCGCGTTCCTCTTCACTCAACTCGATCGCGGTGGGAATCGGAGAAGGCATACCCCAACACTTCCCCGCTCCCCCCGATTTAACGCATCACAACACTAGGCGGTCGCGCCGAGCAGCCGCCCGGCGTCGGCGGCCACCCTCGGCATGGTGAGCGTCTCCGCCCGTTGCGCCGCTTGGCGCAGGACGTCCCGCGCCGACTCCGGCCGGCCGCCGAGGATGAGCGCCTGACCCAGGCCGAGCAGCGCGACGGCGGCGCACGGGCCGGCGCCGGCGCGGTCGTTCTCGGCCACCGCCCGGCGCAGCCGCGCCTCGGCTTCGTCGTGGCGTCCGAGCAGGCCCGCGAGGCGCCCGATGTAGAGCTCGTTGGAGCCGAGGCAGCCGACCGCCCGGGCGATCAGCGGGAACAGCGCCGCGTGCGGCTCGAGCAAGGCGTACACCACCGCGCCCGCCGCGCGGTCGCCCACGAGCACAGCCGCTTCGGCCAGGACGCAGGCGGCGTGCCAGTTGGCGTCCATCGCCAGGGCGCTGCCGCCGTCGCGGGCGAGCTCGGAGACGAGGCGGCGCGCGTCCTCCGTCGCGCCGGTCTCGGCGTCGATCAGGGCCAGGTTGACGAGCCACTCGGCGCCGGCAGGCGAGGCCGCCGCGCCTTCGACGAGCCGCTCGCGGTCGCACTCGCCGATGCGTCCTTGGGCGTACAGGCTGTGATGGCGCTGGATGTCGACGAACATCGAGGCGTTCGGGTCGTCGGCCTGGCGCCCGAGGGCCAGCGCCCGCTCCGCCAAGGCGTCGGCCTCAGACCAGCGGCCGGCCAGCACCGCCAGCGTGGCGCGCCACAGCGGCACGTACCAGCGGAAGTGCGGCAGGGCGACCGCGTCGGCGAGCGCCTCGTAAGCGTCGACCTCCACGGCGGTCTCGCGGACGCGACCGAGCTCGAGCAGGTCGACCACGCGCCAGTTGCGCGCCTGCAGCACCGCCTCGCGGTCGCCGGCCGTTTGCGCGGCAGCGACCATCTCGCCGGCGACGGCCAAGCGCTCGGCAGCGTGTTGCGGCGACCACAGCGCCACGCGCTGGGCGTTCAGCGCCGCCGCCAGCGCCGCGGGGTCCTCGGCGCGCCGCGCCTGCTCGACGGCCGAGACCGCAAGCTCGCGGGCCTGGGCGGGGTCGGCGTAGTACAGCTCGACGGACAGCCGGGCGAGCAGCCGGGCGCGCGTCGCCCACGCGCCGGCGGGCGTCGCCGCGAGTGCCTGCTCGAGCAGCCGCACCGCCCCCGGATCGGCGGCCGCGACCACGACCGCCGTCCCGCCGTGGCCCAGCGCGGCGCGGGCGAGTAGCTCACCGTCGCCCGCAGCCTCGGCGAGCGTGGCGGCACGCGCGAACGCGGCCCGCGCCGGGGCGCGCCGGCCCGCACGGTCGTCGGCGCGGCCCAGCGCCAGCAGGATCTCGCCCCGCTCGCCGTCGCCGGCCCGGGGGCGTGCAGCCAGCGCCGCCTCGTAGTGGGCGGCCGCGTCGGCGTGGGCCAGCGCCGCGGTGGCCTCGCGCGCGGCGGCCAGCTCCCACGTCGCGACCCGCCCGGCGTCCGCCAGCGCCCCCGCGTCGCACAGGTGGGAGGCGACGTCGGCGGCGGCCGCCTCGCCGGCGTGGTGGCGATCAGCCAGGACCTCGGCGACCCGCAAATGCAGGCGCGCCCGGTGCGAGGGCGCCAGCGCGCTGACGATCGTCTCGCGCACGAGCGCGTGGGCGAACGCGTAGCGCCCGGGCCGGTCGCTCGCCGTGACCAGCACCGACTCGACGGCGCCGTCGAGCGCCTCCAGCAGCTCGACCACGGGCCGGTCGTCCGTGCGCGCCAGCGTGCCGGCGTCGAACTCGAGGCCGCAGACGGCGGCGACCTCGAGCGCGCGGCGCGTCGCCTCGCCGAGGCGCGCGAGCCGGCGGACGATCACGTCGCGCACCCCGGCGGGTGGCCCGTCGGGATCACGCCCCGCCACCTCGGCCTCGCGCAGCAGCTCACCGAGGAAGAAGGGATTGCCGCCGCTGCGCGCGCGGTAGCGACGCGCGGCCTCGAGGTCGGTCGCTCCCATGCGCCGCTCGAGCAGTGCGGCGACCGCTCCGTCGTCGAGCCCGGCCAGATCGACGTGGACGAGCGGGCCCTCGCGTCGGAGCTCGGCGAGCGTCGCGGCGATCGCCGGCGCGAGCTCGCCCGGGCGGGCGCAGAGCACGACGAGCAGCCGCATGGCCGGCGCCGACCGGGCGACGTGGCGCAGCAGCGAGAGCGAGTCGGCGTCCGCCCAGTGCACGTCGTCGAGCACGAGCAGGATCGGCAAGCGGCCGGCCACGTCCCCCAGCAGCGCGTGCACCAGCTCGAACGCGAGGTAGCGCTCACGGGATCCGCCCGGCGCCTCCTGCGCCGCGCTGCGCGCTGGCAGCAGGCGAGCCAGTGCGCCGTCGTGCGCGGTGAGCCAGTGGTCTGCGTCGGCGGGGGGCAGCGAGCCCAGGAGCCCTTCGAGCGCCTCGATCCACGGCTGGAAGGGCACCAGCGCCTGCTCGTCGCAGCGCCCGAGCAGCACGGCGCCGCCTCGGGCGTGCACGCTGCGCGCGAGCTCTGCGGCGAGCGTGGTCTTGCCGATCCCCGGCTCGCCCGTGACCAGGGCGACGCGCCGCGAGCCGGCCGCGGCGTCCGCCCACCCCTGCTCGAGCCGCGCCAGCGCCGGCCCACGGCCCTCGGGACGCTCCGCGGCGGCGAGGGCGGGCGGCAAGGCGGGAGCGCCCACGGCGACGGCGACGGCGGGGCGGGCGATCCGGCCGCGGCGGACGTCCTCGACCAGCGCCCGTGTCTCGGCCGACGGCGGGATCCCGAGCTCGGAGCGCAGGCGCTCGCCGAGCGCCCCGGCGGCGCCCAGCGCCGCCGGGCGGTCGCCGCCGAGCGCGAGCAGACGGATCAGCTCGCGGTGCGCCGCCTCGCCCAGCGGCTCGATCTCCGCGCGCCGGCGCGCCCACCCGGCCGCCGCGGCGATCTCGCCGGCCTCCTCTGCGCCGGCGGCCAGCGTCCCGAGCACGCGGGCCAGCTCGGCGGAGTGCTCGTCGCGGGCGCGCAGCGCCCAGTCACCGTCGAAGCCGGCGAGCAGCTCGCCGCGCCCGACGTCCGCCGCGCCGTCGAGATCACCCTCCTCTAGGCAGCGGCGGAAGTCCCGCAGGTCGACGCGGACCGTGTCCGCCAGCGCGATCCGCTCGCCGTCGACGACCACCGCGTCGCGGCCCGCCGGCCCCAGCGCCCGGCGCAGCTCGTAGAGCGCGTTGCGCAGCGTCTTGCGCGCGCTCTCCTCCGGCACGTCGGGACGCAGCCGCCCGGCGAGCGCGGACCGCGACTGCGGCCCTGCCACCGCCAGCCGGGCGAGCAGCTCGCGCGCCCGCGCGTCGGCGGGGAGCGCGACCGTCCGGCCGTCCACCACGGCAGACAGCCCACCGACGACGCGCACCTCGAGCACCGGCGCAGAGCCTATCCGGACGCCGGACCCGAGCCCGGACGGATCCCGGACGCCCACCGGGACGGTCGCCGGACGGCCGGCGCGCAGGCTGCGCCCATCACCCCAGCCCGAAGGAGCACAGCCATGGCCGCCCAGCCCGCCGTCACCACGCATCTCCCCTCGCTGCTCGCCGAGCACATGACCGGCGACGTCATCGCCCCCGAGCACGCCGACTACGACGGCGCCCGCCGGGTGTGGAACGGCATGATCGACAAGCGCCCCGCCCTGATCGCGCGCTGTACCGACGCCGGCGACGTCGCCGCGGCCATCCGTTTCGCCGCCGCGCACGCGCTGCCCCTCTCCGTCCGCGGCGGCGGGCACAACGTCGCCGGTACGGCCGTCGTCGACGACGGCCTCGTGATCGACCTGTCGGCGATGCGCGCGGTGCGCCTCGACGCCACCCGCCGCACGGTGCACGTGCAGGGCGGCGCGACGTGGGCCGACGTCGACAGCGTCACCACGCCGCTCGGGCTCGCCACGCCGGGCGGCGTCGTGTCCGAGACCGGCGTGGCCGGCCTCGCGCTCAGCGGCGGCGTCTCCCACCAGCGACGGCGCGACGGGATGACCGTCGACAACCTCGTCTCGGCCGAGGTCGTCCTGGCCGACGGCCGCCGGGTCCGGGCGAGCGCCGGCGAGCACCCCGACCTGTACTGGGCGCTGCGCGGCGGCGGCGGCAACTTCGGCGTCGTGACGTCGTTCGAGCTGCGGCTGCACGAACTCGGCCCGGACGTCTTCGCCCTCAACGTCGTCTACCCGCTCGAGGACGCGGCGCTCGTGCTGGCCGGCTGGCGCGACGCCGTCGCGGACGCGCCGGACGAGCTCTCGACCGCCGGGCTCATCTGGTCGCTGCCGGTCGTCGACGAGCTGCCCGAGCCGCTGCGCGGGCTGCCCTACGTCGGCGTCGCCGGCCTGTGGGCGGGCGACCCGGCCGAGGGTGAGCGCGTCACCCGCCGGCTGCGCGAGCTGGCGACCCCGCTGCTGGACCTGAGCGGGCCGGTCTCCTACGCCGACTTCCAGCGCTCGCTGGACCCGTACTTCCCGGCCGGCGTGCGTCGCTACTGGAAGGCGCTGTACCTGGACGGCTTCTCCGACGCCGCCGTCACCTCCACGGTCGACTGGTCCAACCGCCGGCCGTCGAACGACACGCTCGTCATCGTCCGCCACTGCGGCGGGGCGATGTCCCGCGTGGGCGCGGAGGAGACCGCGTTCGGCGACCGCAGCTCGGAGTGGATGCTCAGCATCGACTCGACGTGGGCGGACGCCACGGCCGACGACGAGAACGTCGCCTACACGCGCGCCTACTGGGGCGCGATGCAGCCGTTCTCGGACGGGAAGACGTACTTCAACTTCCCGGGCCTGCTCGAGGAGGGCGACGCCGCCGTGCGCGACAGCTACGGCGCCAACCACGCCCGCCTGGCCCGCATCAAGGCCGCCTACGACCCGGACAACCGCTTCCGGCTCAACCAGAACATCCGCCCCGCCGCCTAGGTGCGCAGCGGGAGGCTCCCCCGGGGCGGCCGTACGCCGCCCCCGGTCCGGTCTCGAGCCATGACCTCTCCACCCTCCACCCCGCGCGACCTGCGCCTGCTGGCCTGCGCCGTCTTCCTCTCGGCGGCCGGTGACCTGCTGGCGCTCGTCGTGCTGGGCCTGCGCGTCCACGAGCTGACCGGCAGCGCCCTGGCCGTGTCGGCGCTGATCGCGACGACGCTGGTGCCGGTGGTGGCCCTTGCCCCGCTGGCCGGGCTCGTCGCCGACCGCTTCGAGAGCGTGCGCGTGCTCGTCGCGGCCTCGCTGGCCCAGGCGGCATTCGCCGCCGCGCTCAGCTTCAGCGGCGACCTCGCCGTGATCCTCGCGCTCTCCTCGCTGCTCGCCGCCGGCAACGCGTTCGCCCAGCCCGCCGAGTTCACCTTGATCCCGGCCGTCGCCGCGGACGGTCGCGTGACCGAGGCGACCGGGATCGTCGAGGCGGCGCGCTCGGCGGGGTTCGCCGCCGGGCCGCTGCTGGCCGCCGCTCTCGCCGCGTTCGGCACGCAGACGGCGCTGCTCGTCAACGCCGTGAGCTTCGTGGCGATCGCCGCGGCCGCGGGGGCGATGCGCGCCCGCCGCCCGCCCGTTGTGCCGGCCCCGGAGCGACGCCCGCGTGCGCTGGACGGCGTGCGCCTGCTCGGCCACGATCGCGTCCTGCGGATCACGCTCACGGCGGCGGTCGGCGCGCTGCTGTTCGTCTCGGCCGCGCTGACCGCCGAGCTCTTCTACGTCAAGGACGTCGTGGGCGCGAGCGACAGCGGCTACGCCCTCGTGATCTGCGGCTGGATGGCCGGCATGGTCCTCGGGGCCACCGCTGTCGCCCGCCACGTCCCGCGGCGCCGGCTCGCCGCCGGCGCGCTCGCGGCACTCGCCGTCCAGGGCGCGGGCATGGGCCTCCAGACCGCCTGGGCGATCCTGCCCGTCGCCGTCGCCGGCTACCTCGTCGGCGGGGCCGGCCACGGGGTCAAGAACGTGCTGCTGCGCGCGCTCCTCGTCGTGCGGGTGCCGGCGGCCGTCCACGGCCGCGCGTTCGCCGCCTACAACGCCGCCCGCAGCGCAGCCGAGCTGTGCGCGCTCGGCGCCGGCGGCGCGCTCGTCGGGGCGCTCGGCCCGCGCGCGGCGCTCGTCGTCGCCGGCGTCGGACCGGTGCTGGCCGCCACGGCGGGACTGGCTGCGCTGCGGCGGCGGCGCGCCGCCGCGGCCTCACGCCGGGACGGGCTCGACCGGGCAGCGCTCCAGGGCCACCGGTGACCGGCGTTCAGGACGAGGGGAGCGCCTCCGCGTTGACGGTGTGCTCCGCGCGGCCGTCGTCGACGAGCTCCTTGATCGCCGCGGCGACGAGCGACGCGGAGTTCTCGAACACCTCGGGGGTGACGCCTGCCGTGTGCGGCATGAGCGTCACGTTGCGCAGCTCGCGCCAACCCGAGTCTCCGGGCAGCGGCTCGTTCTCGTGGACGTCGAGCGCGGCGCCCGCGATGCGCTTCTCGGCGACGGCGTCGTAGAGGGCGTCGTAGTCGACCATCCGGCTTCGGGCGTTGTTGATGAAGTAGGCGCTCGGCTTCATCAGCGCGAACTGCTCGGCGCCGATGAAGCGGCTCGTCTCCTCGCTGAGGCGCGCGTGCAGCGAGACGATGTCGCACTCGCGGAAGATCTCCTCGAGGTCAGTGACCTTCTCACCGCCGTGCTCTTCGATCACCGGCGCGTCGACGTAGGGGTCATAGACCAGCAGCCGCACCTCGAAGCCCGACAGCCGGCGCGCGAGCCGGCGGCCCACCTCGCCCAGGCCGATCAGGCCGACGGTGCGCCCGCACAGCTCGAACACGGGGCTCTCGAACTGCTCCGGCCAGCCGCCGGCCTTGATCGCCGCGTCGGCCCGGGCGATGTCGCGCGTCTCGGAGAGCATGAGCCCGACGGCCTGCTCCGCAACGGCGTTGGCGTTGCGGCCCTCGACGTTGACGACCGCCACCCCGTGCTTGCTGGCCGCCTCGAGATTGACGTTCTCCACGCCCGCCCGCGCGACGACGACCGCCTTGAGGTCCGGCGCGGCCTCGAACACCGCGTCGGGGACCGGGGCGAAGTGCACGACGAGCACTTCCGCGTCCTCGAGCGCCTCCAGGATCTCGTCCGGGGCGTCCACCGCCTCCGGCCCCGACTTCTCCATGATCTGCTGCTGCTCGTGCTGGCCTTCCATGTCCTCGCCCGCCCACATCACGTCGCGGACGGGGCCGAAGTCGGCGCCGAGCTCGCGCTCGATGGCCTCGCGGAAGGCGTCGGAGCTGACGAAGTGGTCGCCGGCGATCAGGGTTCTCATGGGGAGTCGCTCCTTGGTCGGGGAGTTGGCACGGGGCGGGTCATCCCAGCCGGCGACCCGACACCTCGACCAGCGAGTCGGCGAGGTCCGTCCACGCGTCGTAGGTCTCGGCCATCCGCTCGCCGCGCGCGGGGTCCGGCTCGTAGGTGCCCGCCACGCGGACCGTTGCCTCCACCGCCTCGCCCAGCGAGCCCCAGACGCCGGTGCCGACGCCGGCGAACAGCGCGGCGCCGAGCGCGCCCGACTCGTCTGCGTCGGTCGTGACCACAGGGGCGCCGAGCGCGTCGGCGTACATCTGCGACCACACGCTGCTGCGCGACCCGCCGCCCGTCACCCGGATCTCCTCGACCGGGAGGCCGCTGCGCAGCGCGTCGATGTGGACGCGGTGGTTGAACGCGACGCCCTCGAACAGCGCCCGCAGCAGGTGCGCGCGCCGGTGCCAGCCGCGGACGCCGAGGAACGCGCCGGCGAGCGGCCGGCCGCCTGGCGCCCCGTAGAGGTAGGGATGGAAGAAGACGTGGGACTCCTCGTCGAGCACGGAGGCGACCTCCTCGGAGACGAACGCGAACGGCGACACGCCGCGCTGCTCGGCCTCGGCCACCTCGGCCGCGCACAGCTGGCGCACGAACCACTCGAGGTTCGCCGAGGACGCCGGCGAGGCGCTGAGGCACAGCCAGCTGCCCGGCTCGACGAAGTTGCGGGTGTCCCAGTTCGTGCCGACCTGAGGCTCGTGCGTGATCGTCTCGTTGATGCTCCACGTGCCCGTGATCGCGCACAGCTGCCCGGGGTTGAGCACGCCGATCCCCACGGCGCAGCAGTCGATGTCGTGCGCCCCGGCGACCACCGGCGTGCCCTCCGCCAGCCCGGTGGCGGACGCCGCCTCGGCCGTCACCTCGCCCGCGATCTCGCTGCAGCCGAGGACCGGCGGGACCTTGTCGGCGAACTCCTGGAGGCCGTAGAGCTCGAACACCTCCGGCGCGTAGCGCTGGGAGTGCACCTCGGTGAAGCCGGTGCTCGCCTCGGTGAAGTCCGTGTGGATCTGGCCGGTCAGCTTGTAGCGCAGCCAGTCCTTGCAGGCCAGGTTCCAGCGGATGCGCTCGTAGACCTCCGGCTCGTGCTCGCGTACCCAGGCGATGATCGCGGCGGGCAGCGCCACCCACGGGGTCAGCCCGACCACCTCGGGCGAGCGCTCGAGGATCCCATCGCTCTCCCAGCGGGCCATGACGTCCACGGCCCGGGAGTCCATCGAGTTGATGCCCGGGCGCACCGGGCGGCCGGCGTCGTCGACCAGGTAGGAGCCGTCGCCGTGCCCCGAGAGCCCGATGCCGCGCACGTCGGAGGGCTTCGCCCCCGCCTCGTGCAGCGCGTGGCCGATCTCGGCGGCTGCCGTCGTCCACAGGTCGTCGACGTCGCGCTCCAGCCAGCGCGGGCGCGGCGTCGCCTGCTTGCTGGGTGCGCCACTCGATCCCAGAGGGCGACCCTCGAGGTCGAACACCACCGCCTTCGTCACCGTCAGACCGCTGTCGATGCCGATCAGGACCTCGGGCACACCGGCTCCTCCCCGCCGTTGACCTTGAGCCCGCGCGAGTCTAGTCAGCAGCGCGGCCCAGCGCCTCGAGCGGGCGCGGGAGCCTTCGTCCGGCCCGGTCAGCCAAGCGAACCCCGCATCGAAGGGAGCCCGCGACCACAACGTCGAGATCCCGGTCCCAGCACTGCGGATCTCGACGTTTGCTCGCCCGGGCAATCGCCGAGCGCCTCGCCCGCTCGACCCGCATCCCGTACCGCGATGTTCGATCGCTCGACCCACGGCCTTGGATCCGGCGGCGACCAGCGTCGCCGTCGGCGGGTCAGGCGGCCAGGGCGAGCGCCGGGGTCGCGAGGGCGTCGTCAGCGACGACCGCGGCCGGTTTGCCGTCGGGCCGGACGAGCAGGCCGGAGCGCCCGGCGGCGCCGACCGCCCGGGCGGCCATCGGGTCCAGGCGGCGGACGGTGATCGGCGCGCCGGCCGCCGCCTCCGCGCCGGGACCGCCCGGGCCGTCCGGGCCCGTGAACAGCGTCAGCCCGGGGCCGAGCAGGTCCAGCGTGGAGCGCCCGTCCGACCAGACGTGCGCGATCCGGCCGCCCAGGTCGGCGCCCACCTCCTGCTCGGGCGCGCGGCGCGAGCCGGCGGGGTCGGCCGACCGCGCGGCGGTGTGCTCGGCGACCGGGCGGCGCTCGGCCTCGTAGGTGTCCAGCAGCGCCGCCCCTGCCCAGCCGCGCAGCACCCAGGCGAGCTTCCAGCCGAGGTCGAAGCCGTCGTGCAGCGCGAGGTTCAGGCCGGTCCCGCCGCGCGGGGTCACGAGGTGAGCGGCATCGCCGGCGAGGAAGACCCGGCCGGAGCTGAAGCGCTCGGCGAGCTGTGCTGCGGCGGAGAAGCCGCGGGTGCGCTCGATCCGCACCGGCAGCTCCGGCACCCCGGCGCCGCGCCGGATCAGCTCCGCGATCCGCCGATCGCTCAATCCCTCGCTGTCGGCTCCGAAGAGCCAGCGGTCCGACGGGCCGGTGGGCAAGAAGACGCCTGGCGCCGCGGAGGTCTCTGCCACGTAGAGGAGATGGCGATGCGGGCCGACGACGTCCCAGAGTGGCGCGTGCAACAGCGTCGTCTCGCCGGCCAGCACGTCGCGGGCGCCCTCCATCGCGATGCCGAGCACGCCGCGGATCGCGCTGCGCGCGCCGTCCGCCGCGACCGCGTAGCGCGCGTGCACCGTGCGCTGCGCACCGGTCGCCACGTCGCGCAGGGCGGCGCGCACGCCGTCCGGGCCCGTCTGCACCGCGACCAGCTCGGCGCCGAGCTCGACGCGAGCGGTCGGCTGGTCGCGCACATGGGCGAGCAGCAGCGGCTCCACGTCGTCCTGGGCGACGCAGGCGGGCGCGACCGGGCTGAGCACGCGGCTCTGCTCGCGGCTCGGGACCCCGACTTCGACGGCTTCGCCGGCCGCGGCCCCGGCGAGCGTCTCGGCGACCAGCATGCGCATGTCGACGTCGGCGCTGCGCGCGCGCACGGCGGCCTCGAGCCCCCAGCCCCGCATCAGCTCCATCGAGCGAAGGCTCAACAGGGTGGCGCGCGGATGGGAGGAGAGCACGGGCCGGCGCTCGACCAGCAGGACCTCGGTCCCGTGGCGGGCCAGCTCGACCGCCGCGGCGAGGCCCGCCGGGCCGGCGCCGACGACGAGCACGGGCACTTCTTCGGTGTGGGCGTTCGCGGAGAGCATGGGCGCCAGCGTGGCGGCGCGGGCGCCCGCGCGCATGAGCAGCGCCTACTCAACTCGGCGGCCTGGCCCGGAGACGCGGCGTCGATCAGACTCCCGGGGCATGCGATGGCCGCTCGTCGGGCGCGAGGCCGAGCTCCGGGTCGTGTCCGCGACGCTGTCCGAGGGCTCCACCGGCGGGCTGGTGGTCGCCGGCCCGGCCGGCGTCGGCAAGACCCGCCTCGCCCTCGAGGCCTCAGAGCACGCGGCCGCGGAGGGATGCGCCGTGACGTGGGTGCGGGCCACCCGCTCGGCGGCCTCCATCCCGCTCGGCGCATTCGGCGCACTGCTCCCGCCGGCCGACACTCCGCTCCCGGGCGGCGTCGAGCTGCTCGCGCGCGTGCGCCATGCGCTGGCCGAGCGCGCCGCCGGGCGCCGGCTCGTGCTCTGCGTCGACGACGGCCAGCTCCTGGACGACGTCTCGGCCGCGCTCGTGCACCAGCTCGTGGCGGCCCGCGAGGCGTTCGCGATCGTGACGGTCCGTCAGGGCGATGCGGCCCCCGACGCGCTGCGGGCGCTGTGGAAGGACGAGCTGTGCGAGTCCCTGTCGCTGCACGAGCTCTCGCGCGAGGACGTCGCGCGGCTGCTGGGCGAGGCACTGGGCGGACCCGCCGACGGGCCGACCGTGACGGCGCTGTGCGAGCTGACGCGCGGCAACGCCATGTTCCTGCGCGAGCTGGTGCGCCACGGGCTCGATCAGGGTGTGCTGGCTCAGGACCACGGGCTGTGGCGATGGCGCGGCGACGTGCAGGCCGGGACGCAGCTTGCGGAGCTGGTGGACCTGCGCGTCGAGGACCTCGGCGCCGGGGCGCGCGGCGTGCTCGCGCTCGTCGCCGTCGGCGCTCCGGTCGAGCTCGGGCTGTTCGCCCCCGAGGAGCTGCCGGCGCTCGATGCGCTGGAGGCGGCCGAGCTCGTGCAGCGTCATGCGAGCGAGCGCCGCCGCTTCGCCGACGTCGCGCACCCGCTCTACGGCGAGGCGGTGCGCGCCCGCTTGACGTCCACCCGCCTGGAGGCGATCCGCGGCCGGCTCGCCGACGCGGTCGAGGCCCGCGGCGCCCGCCGCGCCGGCGACCTGCTGCGGATCGCCACCTGGCGGCTCGACACCGGGGCGACGGCGGACGGCGCCCTGCTCGCCCGTGCGTCGCTGCGGGCGCTGGCCGCGCCTGACGGGGCGCTGGCCGAGCGCCTCGCCCGCGCCGCGATCCGGTCCGGGGCCGGGACCGAGGCCGAGCTGGCGCTCGGACGCGCGCTGGCCGCCACCGGGCAGGGCCACGAAGCCGAGGGCCTGCTCGCCGGTCTGGCACCGCACGCTCGCAGCGACCCGGAGCGGGCGCAGATCGCCGTCGCGCGGGCGCGCAACCTGTTCTGGGCGCTCGACCGCGCCGAGGACGCGGAGCGCGTGCTCCAGGACGCCGAGCGGCTCGTGCACGAGCGCGGCCTGCGCGACGAGCTGACCGCCCAGCGCGTGCGCCTGACGGCTGCGCACGGTCGCCCGCAGGCCGCCCTGACCGCCGCGCGGCCGCTGCTCGACGACGACGGGGTCGACGAGCCGGCGCGGATCACCGCCGCCCTGGGCGCCGCGGAGGCGCTGTTGATGTCCGGTCGGGCCGACGCGGCGGTCGCGCTGGCCGAGACCTGGCTGCCGGCCGCCGTACGGCGCCGCGACGAGCTGCCGGCCGCCGAGCCCGTGCTGCTCGGCATGCGCGCCCTGGCCCTGCGTCTCGCCGGTCACCTCGCCGAGGCCTCCGCGCTGTCGGAGCGCACCTACGCCGAGCTGCTCGCGCGGCGGGCCACGCCGGCGATCGCCGTCGAGGCGGTCATGCTCGGCCTGATCTCACTCGCGCGCGGCAGGGTCCGAACGGCGCTGCGTCTCGCTCGCGAGAGCGCCGCGCTGCTGCGCGGCGCCGACGGCGTCGGGATGCTCGCGTTCGCGCTCGCGGCGGTCGGCCAGTCCGCCGCACAGGCCGGCGAGCCCGACGCCGCGCGGGCGGCGATCGCCGAGCTGGAGCGCACGCCGCTGGGCCACAAGGGCTTCGCCGTCGAGCTCGAGCTGGCGCGCGCCTGGAGCGCCGCCGCCGACGGCGAGCTGTCCCGCTCGCTCGCCCTCGCGCGCGATGCCGCGACGTTCGCCCGCTCGCACGGCCAGGACGCCTACGCGGTGCGCGCCCTGCACGAGCTCTGCCGACTGGGCGACCCGGCGACCGCAGCACCGGAGCTCGCGCGGCTCGCCGAGCGGGTCGATGGCCCGTTCGCCGCGACGGCGGCCGCCCACGCCGCCGCGCTGACGGCGCGCGACGGCGCGGCGCTGCTGGACGTCGCCGAGCGCTTCGCTGAGCGGGACGCGCTGCTGGTGGCGGCCGAGGCGGCGCACGCGGCAGCGGCCGCCCACCGCGACGCCGGCCGAGCCGCGAGCGCCCGTGCCGCAGCAGCTCGCGCCGGGCTGTGGCTGACGCACTGCGAGGGCGCCCGCCCGCCCAGCTTGAGCGGTCCGCCCGAGGCGGCCGGCCTGACCCGGCGCGAGCGCGAGATCGCCCTGCTCGCCGCCGGCGGGTCGAGCAGCCGCGAGATCGCCGACCGGCTCGTGGTCTCCGTGCGCACGGTCGACAACCACCTGCTCAACGCCTACCGCAAGCTCGGCGTCACGAGCCGCCAGGACCTCCCCCGCGCGCTGAGACGCGCGCTCGAGTAGATGCACGATCCGGTCGCGCCCGGCGCCGGGTGACTCCGCACCGATCCGCCATCCTCCCCGCGTGCCCGCGCCGCGCCGACCCGACGCTGCCGCCCTCGCCGCGCTCGGCGACGACGCGCTGCTGGCGTCCGTCCGCGCGTCCCGCGAGGCGGGTGACGCGGCCGCCGCGACGCTCGCGCTCGAGCTGCTGATCTGGCGCCACCTCGACGACGTCGCCCGGCGGGTCGCGCTGCGCGTGGCCCCCGACCTGGTCGAGGACGTCGCCCACGACGTGCTCGTCGACGCGGTCGAGGGGGCGTTCGGCGACGTCGCGACCGGCGGCTTCGGCCGCCGGCTCGACGCGGGGGTGCGGGCCGCGGAGCGCCCGCGCCGGGCCGAGGCCGCCGCCGAGCACGAGGACGACGACGACCTGTGGGGCGCCGGGCTGCTCGTCGCGCTGCCGGCCGGCGAGCCCGGGCCGCCGCCGGACGGGCTGCCGGAGCGCCTGCGCGAGCGGCTCGCGGCCTACGCGCTCGAGCACCGCGACGGCGGCGACGCCGACCCGCGCGCCGCGCTCGCGCAGGTGCGAGACCGCGACGAGCGCCGGACGCTCGCCGCGGCGCTCGACGCCTTTCTCGCGGGCGCGCCGCCACGCGGCTGGAACGCCCGCGCCTTCGCCGCCGCGCAGCGCGACCACCCGATGCAACGCGTGCTCCCGCGCGTGATCGGCTCGCTCGGGGCCCTGACCGACCTGCGGGACGCCTCGCCCGAGGTGCTGCGGCGAGCGGGGAGCTGACTAGTTGTCGCTGCCGAGCCGGTCCCAGCAGTAGAGCTCGATGCACTCGGCCACGAGCTCCTCGCAGCGGTCGCGCGAGAGCCACGGCAGCACCGCCTCGAGCGCCTGCTCCTCGGCCACGCCGGCGTTGAACGCGTCCTCGCCGCGCAGCCCGGCGGCGATCTTCAGCGCCTCGCGGCGGTTCTCCCCCAGGCCCGGGAAGGCGTTGACCAGGAACTCCTTGTTGGCGATCGGCGAGCCGATCTCCAGCGACGCGTGCCACGCGGCCAGCATCGAGAGGTCGTGCTCGTCGAGGTCGGCCACCGCCTTGGCGTAGTGGGAGGCCAGCTCCTCCTCGGGGATCTCGTCGACCCAGGCGCGGACGAGCTCGCCCAGCAGCTGACGGCGTGCCTCGCGGCCGACGGACTCGGCGATGACGCGGACGGCGTCCTGCGGCTCGATGAAGCAGAGGGGCATGGCGAAGTCTCGCTCTCCGGCTCCCTGGTGGCGGACGGAACGCGACGCACGGTAGGGGGACCGTCGGACGGCACTACCGCAGCGCCTCCAGCGCGCGGTCGACGTCCGCCTGACGGGTGGAGAGGTGGAAGGAGAAGCGCAGTCGCCCGCCGCGCCCCGCGGCCATCACCCGCGCGCGCTCGAGGCGCTCGGAGGCGTCGGCCGGCAGCCGCTGCGGCGAGACGATCGCCGAGTCGCCCGGCGGCTCGCCCAGCCCGGCCCGGAAGGCGTCGGCCAGCCCGAGGTCGTGGGCATGGACCGCCTCCGGCCCGACGCGCTCGAGCAGCGCCAGCCCCGGTGCCTGGCCGACCCAGCTCAGCCACGCCGGCGAGAGGTCGAAGCGGCGGGCGTCGTCCGCCAGGCGCAGCGGGCCGCCGTAGAGGTTGGCCATCGGCTCCTCCGCCGCGTACCAGCCGGCGCCGTCGGTCCGCAGCTGCTCGGCGGCGTCGGGGCGAACGAAGAAGAACGCCGTCCCGCGCGGGCCGAGCAGCCACTTGTAGCCGCTGCAGGCGACGTAGTCGAAGCGCCCCGCGTCCAGCGGCAGCCAGCCCGAGGCCTGCGTGCTGTCGATCATGATCCGCGCGCCGTGGTGGCGCGCGGCGCGCTCGATCGCGTCGAGGTCGGCGAGGCGGCCGTCGGCCGACTGCACGGCGCTGACCGCCACCAGCGCGGTGCGGGCGTCGATCGCCTCCGCCAGCCGGTCCAGCGCCACCAGCTCGACCGCCACCCCGCGCGCGGCCTGGGCGAGCAACGGGAACAGCAGCGAGGTGAAGTCCTCCTCGGCGGCCACCACCCGCGCGCCGGCCGGCAGCGACGCCGCGACGACGCCGGCGAACCCCGACACCTGGTTGCCGACCGCGACGTCGGCCTCCGCCACGCCGTGCAGCCGCGCCCACGAGGCGCGGGCGGCGCCGACGGAGCGGTCCCAGTGCTCGAAGCTGGTCCGGCCGTGGCGCCACTGCACGGCGGCCGCCTGCAGCGCCTCCCACGCGGGCCGCGGCGGCAGGCCGTAGCTCGCGGTGTTCAGCCACGCCGTCTCGGGGTCGAAGAGCGCCTGGGCCTCGGCCACCGACAGCTTCGCTGCCGCCTCGGCGCCCACGTCAGCGGCCGCCGGCCAGCCCGCCGAGGAAGAGCGCGGTGGCGAAGCGGGTCGCCCCCTCGACGTCGGGCGGCTCGCGCTCCATCAGCCGCGCCCCCAGCTCGAGGCCCACGGCCACCATCGCGTGCGCGGTGTAGTCGACGTCCACGGGAGGCAGGGTCCCACGCGCGACGGCCGCGCGCAGGTCGGCCGCCAGCTCGCCGGTGCCGTCGGGCAGGGCCGGCGCGCCGAAGCTGCCGCGCAGGGTGGCGAGGTTGCGGCGCAGGAAGGCGAAGGTCGCGGGATCCTCGACGATGAACGCGAAGTACGCGCGATAGGCGTCCTCGACGAAGGCGCGCGGCCCATCAGCCTGCGCGCGGGCGCTGCGCAGGCGGCGCCGGGCCTCGCCCGCGGTCTGCTCCACCAGCGCGCCGAAGACCGCCGCCTTGTCGGGGAAGTAGTTGTAGAACGTGCCGGCGCCCAGCCCGGAGCGCCGGACGATGTCGCGCACGCTGACCGCGCCGTAGCCGCGCTCGCCGAACTCGGCCAGCGCCGCCGCGAGCAGCGCCGCGCGGTTGGCGGCCTTGGTCTGCTCGCGCCGCCCGGGCGGCGCGTCGAGCGCCCCGGTCACGCCGCCACCGCGCCGCCGGCGGGCAGCACCGGGAGCCGCTGCCCCGCCCGCGCGGCCCGCCGCGCGCCCGCACGCCGCTCGCGGGCCAGGGCGGCGAGGTAGTCGTCGAAGTCGACCTGCATCGTGTGCCGCCGCGAGGCGACGTAGCGGGCGAACATCGCCTCGCGCTCGGCGGCCATGTCGGCGGCCATCGCCGCGCCGTCCGGGAGCGCGTAGCGCCCGGCGAGGTAGTCGCGGACCCAAGCCGACTGGGCCTCCGCCAGCGGCATGACCGCCCCCAACGGCTGCAGCAGCCCGACGAAGGCGAGATCGGCGAAGCCCGGGCGGAAGACGCGGCGGAACAGCGGCAGGTCGTTCTCCGGCGCGGCGATCAGGCCGGCGTCGAAGAACGGGAAGCTCACCCGGTAGCCGGTGCAGTAGACGATGACGTCGGCCTGCACCTCGCTGCCGTCGGCGAAGCGCACCGTGTCGCCGTCGAGCGCCGCGATCATCGGCCGCGGGGTGACGGTCCCGTGGGCGATGCGCGAGAGGATGTCGTCGGAGATGGTCGGGTGGGCGGCCCCGAGGCGGTGGTCGGGCTCCGGCAGCCCGTAGCGCTGCATGTCGCCGATCGCCACCTTGAACATCGACTCGAACAGCCGCTGGCGCACCGCCCAGGGGATGCGCGCCGAGGTGACGTGCTGGTCGATCGGCTTGCCGAAGAGGTACTTGGGCAGGACGTGGGCGCCGCGCCGGGCGGCGAGCTGGACCTGCCGGGCCGAGAAGCTCGCCTCGACGGCGATGTCCATCGCCGAGTTGCCCATCCCGAGCACCACGACCGACTTGTCGCGGAAGAACTCCGGATCCTCCCCGGTGTACTGGTGGGAGTGCAGCTGCTCGCCGGTGAAGGTCTCGGCGCCCGGGATCGCGGGGTCGGGCCAGCGCGGGTCCCAGTGGTGCCCGTTGGCCACGAGCAGGACGTCGAAGCGCTCGCGCTCCCCGCCGGCCAGGGTGAGCTCCCAGCCGCCCGCCGGCCCACGCGCCGCCCGCTCGACGCGCGTGCGGAAGCGGATGCGCTCGCGGAAGCCGAAGCGGTCGACGTAGGCGTCGAAGTACTCCGCGACGTGGGTATGGTGCGGGAAGTCGGGATAGGACGCCGGCATCGGGAAGTCCGAGTAGGCCATGCGCTCGCGCGAGGTGTTGATGTGCAGCGAGCGGTAGGCGGCGGACATCCCGTTCGGGTTCTTGTAGACCCAGTTGCCGCCGACGCGGTCGGAGGCCTCGAAGCCGGTGACCTCGAAGCCGGCGGCGTGCAGCGTCTTGACCGCCGCGATCCCGGAGGAGCCGGCGCCGATCACGCCGGCTGACGGGAGCGAGGGCATCGGCCGCGCACGGTAGGGCAAAGGTGACGCAGGCGTCAAGTTCGCTCCGGTAGCGTTCAGCCCACGATGGCGCGGCGCCGCACGATCATCTCCACCGCCCGGCCGGCCCGCGTGCGCGACGCCGCCGCGGCGAGCGACGACTACGGCGCCGGCGCCGAGCCGGACTGGCGGCAGATCGACTGGCCCCCGCACGTGCACCGGACCGAGCTCGTGGACCGCTGCATCAACTACGTCGACCTCGGCGCGGGCGACGAGCTGCCCGTGGTCTTCGTGCACGGCCTCGGCGGCTCGTGGCAGAACTGGCTCGAGCAGCTGCCGGCGGTGGCCCGCCGGCGGCGCGTCGTGGCGCTCGACCTGCCCGGCTTCGGCGGCTCCGAGCTGCCCGACGGCCCGATCTCGATCACGGGCTACGCCGACACGGTCGAGGCGCTCTGCGACCACCTCGACCTCGGCCCGGTGGTCGTGGTGGGCAACTCGATGGGTGGCTTCATCTCGGCCGACCTCGCCATCCGGCATCCCGACCGGGTGACGCGCCTGGTGCTGATCGACGCGGCCGGCATCTCGACCAGCGACCTGCGGCGCCAGCCGTTGCGCACGCTGGCCCGCGTCCTGGCGGGCGTCTCGCCGACGCCCGGGGAGCGGCAGCCCGGGCTGCGGCGTCCAGGGACCCTGCACCTTGCCTGGGGCGCGATCGCGCGCCACCCCACCCGCCTCGCCCGCGACCTGCTGGTCGAGCAGTCGGCCGGCGGCGCGGGCGCGCCCGCATACCAGCTGGCGCTGGAGGCGCTGCTGGACTACGACTTCCGCGACCGCCTGCCGGAGATCGGCTGCCCGACGCTGATCGTGCACGGGACCAACGACATGCTCGTGCCGGTCGGCGACGCGCACGAGTTCGCCCGGCTCGTGAAGGACTCGCGGCTGGTGATCCTCGAGGACACGGGACACGTGCCGATGCTCGAGCGCCCCCGCGTCTTCAACCACCACCTGCTCGAGTTCCTGGCCGAGGCGCCCGGTGACCGCGCCGCGCCGGCGGGCGACGTCGTGCGCGAAGCGGCCACGGGGTAGGGCCCCGGCCGATGGCCGACACCGGCGACGACGCGCGCCGCCCGCCCGCGCCGGCGCCGCCGAGCGGCGTGCCGCCCTGGCTGCAGAGCGGCGCCGCGGTCAGCTGGCGCTACCTCGTGATGTTGGTGGCGGCGGGGACGATCGTCTACGCGGTCACCTACCTGCACGTGATCATGCTGCCGATCTTCGTCGCGCTGCTGGCCACGACCTTCCTGCTCCCGCCCGACCGCTGGCTGCGCCGGCGGGGCTTGCCCGACGCGGCGGCCGCGGCCGCGGTGATGCTCGGCGGCGCGCTCGTGCTGGCCGGGATCGGCGCGGCGATCGCCCCCTCGATCGGCGGCCAGTTCACCGACCTCGGCGACGGGGTGCGCGACGGGGTGCGCCAGGTCACCGACGTGCTGGCCCAGCGGCCCTTCGGGCTCACCGAGGCCGAGCTGCGCGAGCGCGTCGACCAGGGCCTCGACCGCCTGCAGGAGAACAGCAGCTCGCTGTCGGGCGGCGTGCTGACCGGCGCGATCCTCGTCGGCGAGATCATCACCGGGCTGATCGTCACGATCCTGCTGACGTTCTTCTTCCTCAAGGACGGCGAGCAGATGTGGGCGTGGCTGCTGCGGCTCGTGCCCGGCGCGCGGCGCGGCACCGTGCACGAGGGCGGCGGCCGGGCGCTGCGGGCGCTCGCCGGCTACATCCGCGGCATCGCGGCGGTCGGCTTCGTGGACGCCGTGCTGATCGGGATCGCCCTGCTGATCCTCGGCGTGCCGCTTGTCGTGCCGCTGATGCTGCTGACCTTCTTCGGCGCGTTCGTGCCGCTGATCGGCGCCTTCCTGGCCGGACTCGCGGCGGTGCTGATCGCGCTGGTGGCCAAGGGCGTGGTGGCGGCGCTGATCATCCTGGGGGTGATCATCCTCGTCCAGCAGATCGAGGGCCACGTGCTCTACCCGTTCCTGATGAGCCGCTCGGTGCACCTGCACCCCGCGGTGGTGGTCATCGCGCTGGGGATCGGCGCCGTCCTCGGCGGGATCGTCGGCGTGTTCCTCGCGGTGCCGGTGGCCGGCGTGATCGCGGTGCTGCTCGACTACGCCCGCGAGCACGCCGACGACGACGCGGTCGCCGCCGACGCCGAGGCCGAGCCCGACCCGCCGGACAGCGCCCTCGACGCTCCGGACGGATCCGCCGATCCCGCCACGTCGTCCCTCGGCCGCTGAGGGGACGCGAGGCCCACGGCGGACGCGCGTGCGAGGATGCCGCCTCATGGTGGTCGATCCGGAGGCGGCGGAGGTCAGGGCGTCGGGCGGCGTGGTGTGGCGGCGCGCCGCCGGCGGCGGCGGCGGCGGGGGGATCGAGATCGCGGTCATCCATCGCCCGCGCTACGACGACTGGTCGCTGCCCAAGGGCAAGCTGGACAAGGGCGAGAGCTGGGAGGCGGCCGCGGTGCGCGAGGTCGAGGAGGAAACCGGCGTGATCGCCGAGCTCGGCGACGAGCTCGAGCCGATCGGCTACCGCGACAACAAGGGCCGCGCCAAGGTCGTGCGCTACTGGCTGATGGAGGCCGTCGCCGACACGGAGTTCTCTCCCAACGACGAGGTCGACGAGCTGCGGTGGCTGCCGTCCGGCGAGGCGATCGCGGCGATGACCCACCCGCACGACGCCGAGCTGGTCGCGCGCGCGCTGGAGCGGATCGGCCCGTGAACCGCGGTCGCTTCCCCGGGCTGGGCGGCGGCTGGGCGCGACTCGACGGTCCCGCGGGCACGCAGATGGTCGACGCGGCGGTCGACGCGATGGCCGACTGGATGCGCTCGGGCCGCGGCGCGAACGCGCACGGCGCCTTCGCGGCCGCCGCGGCCACCGACCAGCTCGTGCTCGACGCCCGCCGCAGCGCCGCCGCGCTGCTCGGCGGCGACATGGCCTCGATCGTCTTCGGGCAGAGCATGACCGCGCTCACGCTCGCCTTCTCGGCCGCCGCCGGACGGCGCCTGCAGGTGGGCGACGAGGTCGTCTGCACGCGCCTGGACCACGACGGCAACGTGCGGCCGTGGGTGATCGCGGCCGAGCGCGCCGGCGCGGTCGTGCGCTTCGCCGAGCCCGAGCCCGAGACGCTCGAGCTGCCCGCGAGCGCCGTCGAGGCGGAGCTGAGCGAGCGCACGCGCTGGGTGGCGGTCACGGCGGCGAGCAACGCCGTCGGCACCGTGCCCGACCTCCCGGGGATCGTCGCCGCGGCCCACGCGGTCGGGGCCCGGGTCTACGTCGACGCGGTGGCCGCCGCGCCGCACTTCGAGCTCGACGCGAGCGGGCTCGGCTGCGACGCCATGGTGTGCTCGGCCTACAAGTGGTACGGCCCGCACATCGGCGTGCTGTGGGCGCGGCCCGAGCTGCTGGCCGAGCTGCCGGTCGACAAGCTCGTGCCCTCGCCCGACACCGTCCCCGAGCGCTGGGAGACCGGCACGCTGCCGTTCGAGGCGCTCGCGGGAGTCAAGGCCGCCGCTGACTACCTGCTCGGCCTCGGCTGGCCGCAGGTGCGCGCGCACGAGCAGGCGCTGCTGGCGCTGGCGCTCTCCGGCCTGGCGGCCATCCCCGGCGTGCAGCTCTACGGCCGGACCTCCCAGCGCGCCCCGACGCTGATGTTCAACGTCGAGGGGCAAACGCCGCGCGCGGTGGCGAGCGCGCTCGCCGCGCGGCAGGTGGCGGTGTGGGACGGCAACTACTACGCGTGGGAGCTCGAGCGCCTGCTCGAGCTCGCGCCCGGCGGGGCCGTGCGCGCCGGGATCGTGCACTACAACGACGCCGAGGACGTCGAGCGGCTGCTCGACGGGGTGCAGGCGATCGCGGCGGGCTGAGTCCTGCGCCGGCGCGCCAGCGATGCGGACGCGGTGATCGGCGGCGCGGGCGGGGCCGGATGACGGACATGGCCTCTCCCCTCCGGGTCGCGCGCATGAGCGGCTCCTCGATCGCCGCGCCGAGCGCCGCCGGCTGGGTCACGGACTTCCTCAACGCCGCCTACTTCGCCCGCCCGCCGGCGGCCCGCGAGCCCGACGACCTGCGGCTGGCCTTCAGCGTGCTCACGACGCGCTGGCACCGGGCCGGGAGGCGGCTGGACGTGCGCGACGTCGGCGCCTTCCACCGCGCCTTCGGGGGCGACCGGCTACGCCGGGTCGCGCGGCTGGACAAGCCGACGCTCGACCGCGACGCGGTGCTCGCGGGCGCCGACCGGATGCTCGGCGAGGGCTTCGCCGAGGGCTACGGCGATCCGGCCCGCACGGGCTGGGGCATCGTCTTCGCCGACACCGCCGAGCGCGCGGCCTACGTTCCCGAGGACCGGCTCGCCGCGGCCGCGCTGGGCGAGCTGACCCCTCCGCTGCGGGCGCCCGCGGCGCAGGTCTGGCACACCTACACGCCGGTGCGCCTGCCGTCCGCCGGCGCCACGCTCGACCTGCTCGCCGAGCCGGAGCGCTGGCCGGAGTTCGGCTGCGAGCTCGGGCGCTTCACGCCGGTGCGCAGCGGCGGCCTGCCGGGCCAGACCTTCGAGATCGAGATCGTCGCCTCGCCCGGGCCGCAGACCCCGGTCTACCTGCGCGGCTACGTGACCGCGACGCGGGTGCTGGACGCTCGCACGGACCCGGATGCGCTCGCGGCCTACGTCGACGGCCTCGTCCAGGGGCCGCCGGCGAGGGCAGAACCGCGCGGGGCGATCGAGCTGACCACGCACGACGGCCACTTCATCGGCCGGGCCATCTCACGCCTGCTGGTCTTCGAGGACGACACGGGCGCCGCGGTCTGCGACGTCGGCTCCTGGGATCCGATGCCGCCCCACCTCGCGCTGGGCTACCGCGTGGCGGGCGCGCGGGCGCAGGCGGCGTTCTGGGGCGACGGCCCGGAGGCGCTGAGCATGCTGCGCCAGCTGGCGCTGCGGGTCGAGCGGGCTGCAGCCCGCTCGTGACGCCTGCACCCCGACCTCCGTCCCGGCCGGCGACCGTGAGCCCCTAGTACGTCACGACGGCCTTGAAGCGCACCTCGCCGGACGCGACCCGGTCGTAGGCCTCCGCGACGCGCTCCTCCGGGAAGAGCTCGACCATCGGCTCGACCTCACCGCGCGCCACGAAGTCCAGCGCCTCGACGAGGTACTCCATGCCGTTGTGGGCGGAGCCGATGACCTGACGGCTGTGCGACACCAGCGGGAGCGCCGGCAACGTCATCTCGTCGAAGGCGCCGGAGCAGAGCGTGGGCGCGGCCAGCTCGTAGGAGACCTCGTCGGGCAGCACGACCGTCCCGCCGGCGTCAGCCGCGAGGTACTCGGCGTGGGCGCCGTCGACGTTGACGCCGGTGAGCGTCGGATCCGCGCAGTTCGAGGCGGTGACGAAGCTCTTGACGTGCTGCCCGCGACAGAAGTCGCAGACGCCGCACGCCTTCTGCACGATGGGCATCCCCACGCGATCGCCGGGCTTGCGCGCCGTGACGCCCTCGCCCACGGCGACGACCTCCCCGACGCCCTCGTGGCCGAGCACCAGCGGGAACTCCCGGAACGACAGCGCGCCCTGGGCCATCCACGCGTCGGTCCCGCAGATTCCGCACGCATGGATGCGCACCAGGACCTGATCGGGTCCCACCTCCGGCTGGTCGATGTCCTGCAGCTCCCACGGGGCGTTGGCCTCGGGGACGACGGCTGCCTTCATCCGAGTGGTCATGCTCGAGCTCCTTCTCTGATACCGGCCGGCGGTGCCGGCATCTGCCGGACCGTAGTCAGACGTCCAGGAGCCTTTGCGCTGGTTGTTGCCCTCTGCTGTCGCGGAAGTTGCTCAGGCAAGCGGTGAGAGGACAAGTGGGTTCGAGCGTGCTGCAGGCCTGGCTATCGTCCCGAGCGCGTGCCCGGCACCGCAGAACAGTCCGCGCGCCCTCCTCGCATCGCCCGCCAGCGTCGCCGCCGCCGGACACCACCCGTCCGTGTGCGTCGCCGACAGCCTCGAGTTGGGGTGGCCGGACATCCTCGCTCGTGCCTACGACGAAGCGGCCGCCGCCGAGACCTTCACCGACCCCGCCACACCGGATCTCTTCCTCTACATCAACCTCCGCGGTACCGGAGAGGTGGAGTGCAAGCGCCCGAGCGGCTGGAGCGTGGCGCACTACCGCCCGGGCACGCTCGCCGCGACCTCACCGGGCAACACGTCCACCCTGCGCTGGCGCGCGGCGCCCGACAACCCGCTGCGCTCGCTGCACGTGCACCTGGCGGCGCCGCTGTTGGAGCGCACCGCCGAGGCGATGGGGGTGGCGGACCTGCCCGCCCGCCTGCCGGACTCCCTGCAGTTCGAGGACGAGCTCGTGCTGGCCGCCGGCCATGCGCTCTACACCGCGATCCACGGGCGCGCCGAGGCGCTCTACGCGCAATCGGTCGCCCAGACCCTGGCTGCGCACCTGATCCACGGGCGACTGCTTCGTGTCCGCCAGGCATCACCGGCTCCGCGCCTCGGCGCGCTCTCGCCGTCGCAGCTCAGGCACGTGGCCGACTTCATGCACACCCATCTCGCCGACAGGCCCGTGCTCGACGACCTGGCAGGCGTGGTGAACCTCAGCAAGTTCCACTTCCTGCGGCGCTTCAAGCTGGCGACCGGCACCACCCCGCATCGCCGTCTCACCGAGCTGCGGATGCGGCGGGCGGCGGAGCTCCTGCAGACGAGTGACCTGACCGTGCTCGCGATCGCCACCGCCTGCGGATACACCAGCACCAGGCAGTTCGGGATCGTCTTCAAGCGCCACCACGGCGCGGCACCGGCGGTCTACCGGCGAGGCGCTCGCCGCTAGCCAGACCCGGCCGGCCCCGCGGGCCCGGCCGGCCCGGCCGGCGCGAAGGGCGACCAAAGCGCGCCCGGGGCCCCCGGCGCTCCCGGAGCGACGAACGCGGTGATCCGGCGGAGCGGCTTCCTGACGATCCAGCCCGACGGGTCGGGGAACAGCGACGGTGCACTGCGGGGCCGGCGAGACCGCCACCGGCGGGGGCGTACAACTGGACAACGGCACGATCACCGACATGGTCATCCGGCAGACATACCGCGCGATCTCGACGATGACGGCAAGGCGGATGGCTGGGTCGGGCAGGGACGCAACGCCGACTTCAACACCAACGACGCCGGCACGATCCAGGTCCGCACGTACGCCATCTGCGTCTCGCCCTGAGCCTCGACGCGGACGGCGCCGTCCGTCGAATCACCGCGTCCACGGTGACCCCTGTTGCTCGCGGATGCTGCGGCGCCGATCGTAGGTCCCCCAGCGAAAGCCAGTCGCGTGTGGCTCGGGCGCCAGCGGCGATTGCGGCAGCTCACGCGACGGGTGCTGGGCGTTGTAACCCGCGGGGGCCACGTCGTTCGGCGCGTCCGGATGAAAGAGCGAGGCCAGGTACTGGAGCTGACCGCGCCCCGGACCCTGCTCGAACATCCCGCCGCCGTACGCGCCGATGCCGTTCGCCGCGCAGTAGTCGTAGATGTCGAACAAGGCCCGCACGCTGCCGAAGCGCGCGGGCTTGAGGTTGAGCATGCGCGGACGCCATGGCAGCGCCTCGATGTCGCCGATCGTGTGGATCGGCTCGTCCCAGGTGATCCGGTCGCGGTGGCGCTCGAGCAGGCCCGTCGTGCTTTGGTCGAGGGCCGGATCCTCGATCCACGCATCCCCTAGCCCCTCGATCACGCGGCGGTACAGGCCGGCCTCCGCATCCATGCGCACGTTGACGTTGCGATAACAGCCCTTCAGGTCGACCACGTCCACGCAGGCCAGGCGCGCGAGCTCGCCGACAAGGTCGTCGTCCCAGCCGGGCGTGGGGTCCAGCTTGAAGCGGAGCCCGGGATCTGCGCCGAGCCGCGCGTGCAGCGGTGCGAGGCTCGGTGGGTCTCCGATCCGGACCGAGGCCACGAAGTCGACCGGCCGCGGAGGACGGGCGACGGCCTGATGCAGCGAGAGCCCGGCCTGGCGCAGGGCGAGGTCCAGCGCCGCGCTCTCGAACGCCCAGCGGCGGTAGAAGCGGGCGCTGTCGCGGATCGGTTCGACCGGGAAGAGGTCGGCCAGGCCGAGCAGCGTCGAGAACTCGTCGAACGTGCGAGCCCCCCGGAGCCAGGCGAGGTCCTGTCCTCCCCGCAGGAACTCGATCTGGTCGATCTGGTCCCACGTGATGTCCTCGCCCTCGCCGTCGTGTCCCTCCCCGCTGAGCCGCGCGACGATGGAGACCTTGGTGAACCCGCTCGACGTGTCGCGTACCAGCGGCAGCAGCTCACAGCGCTCGATCGCGACCGGCAGCTGAGCGACGCATGCGTAGGTCGAGACCGCAGCGGTCGCGCCGGGCAGGTCCGCGCCTGGATCAGCGCGATCCGTGGCGCGAAGCGATACCCCATGTCGGGTCAACTCGGCACTGCTCCTCGCTTCCGGGGCGGCGTGAGTCTATCGCCAGGCGGGGCGCGCCGCGGCCGTTGCGCCGCTCGCCGGCGCCGCGGGATCCGTCTGGCGTCGGGCGGCCCGTGCCCACGCGTCGAGACAGTTCTGCTGCCGCCGGCAGGCGGGCGCCCTGGGATAGTCGCGCGATGATCCCGCGCTCCTCGCCGAGGTTCCGCGACTGGGCGGAGGCGCTCGACGAGGTGGCGCACAGCAAGCCGCTCCGCCGCGCCCAGGTCTCGTTCGGTGCGATGTGGGCGGGCGAGTGCGCGTTCATGGTCGCGCTCGGCGTCGTGGCGTTCCGCGACGGCGGGGTTGCCGCGGTCGGGGCGGTCACCGGTGCGCGCATGGCCGCCGCGGCGCTGCTGGCGCCATTGCTGGCGACGATGGCCGACCGGGTGCGCCGCGAGCGGGTGCTCGCGCGCGTCGGGCTGATCCGCGCGGTGACGCTGGGGTGCGCTGCGGCAGTGGTGACCGCCGGCGGCCCGGCGGCGATGACGTACGGCCTGGCCGTCGTCGCCACGGTCGCGCAGACGCTGTACCGCCCCGCCCATTCGGCCCTGCTGCCCGCGTTGTGCACGTCGCCTCGACAGCTGGCGAGCGCCAACGCGGTTCGCGGGATGCTGGACTCGCTGGCCACGCTGGGCGGCCCGCTCGCCGCGGCGATCCTGCTCGCGGCGAGTGGACCGGCCGCTGTCTTCGCGGCGTGCGCCGCCGCGTCACTGTGGGCCGGTCTGCTCGTCAACGCGCTTGCGTATGACTCGCCGCCGCGAGCCGAGGCCGCCGGCGGCGGTGGTCGCGAGATGCTGCGGGGCTTCGCCACCATCGCGGCCGATCGGAGGCTCGCGCTCATCACCGCGCTCGGCGCCGTGCAGACGTTCACGCGCGGATGCCTGACCGTGTTCGCCGTGGTGGTCGCGATCGAGCTGCTGGACACGGGGGATCCGGGCGTCGGCGTCCTGAACGCGGCCGTCGGAGCCGGTGGCGTGCTCGGGTCGATCGTCGCGGTCGGGCTGGCGCGCCGCGGCGCGCTCGCCGCCTGGTTCGGCGTCGGCGTCGCGATGTTCGGCGCGCCGCTGGCGGTGATCGGCGTCGTGCCCGAGCAGGCGGCGGCGATCGTCCTGCTCGGTGTGGTCGGTATCGGTAACGCGCTGATCGACGTCGGTGGCTTCACGTTGCTGGCTCGACTCGCCGACGAGACCGTCCTGGCACGCATGTTCGCGGGCTTCGAGGCGATCCTCACGCTCGGGATCGCGGCCGGCGGGCTGCTCACGCCACTGATCATCGATCTGCTCGGCATCCGCCTCGCCCTGGTCTCGGTCGGGCTGCTCGCGCCGGTGGCCGTGACCGCCGGCTGGCGCGCGCTCCGCCGGCTCGATGTGCGCATGCGCGTGCGCGACGCGGACATCGAGATCCTGCGCGGCATCCGCATGCTCGGCGCGCTCCCCGCGGCAACGATCGAGCAGCTGGGCAGCCGGCTCGAGCATGCCGAGTTCGCGCCTCGGCACATGGTGTTCGAACAGGGGGAGCAGGGCGAGGCCTTCTACGTCGTCGAGTCCGGGCTGGCTGAGGTGATTCGCGACGGACGCGTCATCAGGACGCTCGGACGCGGCGACTGCTTCGGCGAGATCGCGCTGTTGCGTGAGCAGCCACGAACCGCCACCGTGCGTGCGTCCACGGACGGCCGGCTGCGGGTGAGTGTCCTTCAGCGCAGTGCCTATCTGACCGCCGTGACCGGATATCCGGCCGCTGCGGCCGCAGGCGAGGACCTCGTCATGAGCCGGCTGAAGGCCGATGCCGAGCGGCTCCCGACCGCGGGCGGCGCACGCTGAGACGCGTGACGGGTGCCAGAAATCGATCAGCGGGCGGGAGCGCCGACGCGCCGGCGCCGCAGGCCGACCATGTACGGCAGGCCGGTGCCGGCGACGGCGAGCGTCTCTCTGAGACGGCCGGGCCAGGACGGAGCCGGCAGCGGTGGAAGTGGGCCCGCGAGGTCCTCGACGTCCACGAAGTAGGTGCGGACGGGCCCGATCCCCTCGAGGTCCTGCTCGAGCTCGTGCACGTCATCGGGCAGAGCTGCGTCTCCCGTCCGGTACAGCTCCTCGGAGAGCAGGACGTACTCGGGGACCTCGACGGGGTTCTTCAGCAGACGATGGACGAGGATGACGTCGATCCCGACGAGCTTGCGCCGGTCCCTGATGGTCTGGGTGGCGACCTCGCCGATGTGCGCGACGAACTTCAGCTTCAGGTTGCTCGCCTGCACGCAACCGTCGCACGGGCACAGGTTGGTCGCGACGTGCTGCCGCTCGACGTGGAAGGCGCGATGCATGGACACCGCAGCCTGGGTGATCGCAGAAACCGTGGCGTCGGGAGCCAGCGAGTCAGCCGGACGAGAGAGGAACGCCGCGTCGCCTTCGATCTCGATCAGGTCGAAGTCGGGGGCGGAGTCGATCACCTTCTCGAGCAGCCTCGAGGTGTTGACCTCGGCGTGGGCGAGGCTCATCCGATGGGTGCGCATGTACTCGGTGTAGCCGCCGATGTCGGCGATCAAGAGCAGCGCACGCCCGTTCTCCATGCCGACGATCCTCTCACGCGAGCCGGTGACGGGGTGGAGGTCACCACGCGCGACGGCTCACGAACGTCGGCGCGCTGGCCGAGCACGCCATCTCGCGGTCAGCCGTGCGCGACGCTCGACCGGCCCCGACCCCGCCGCCGTGCTCTTCCTGCAGGGCGTCGCCACGGGCTGCGAGGAGCGCGGGGCCGGGCTCTCGCTCGTGCCGCGCCAGCCCGAGCTCGCCGCCCTGCAGGTCCGCGGCGCGCTCGTGGACGGCTTCATCCTCTACTGCCCGCCGGAGGACGACGAGCGGGTGGAGGCCGTGCGGCGCCGAGGCCTGCCCTACGGGCTGGTCGACTACCGGCCGCGCCCCGGCACACGCCAGGTCGGGATCGACGACCGCGGCGCCGCCCGCGCCGGCGCGCGGCACCTGCTCGACCTCGCCATCGCCGCCCTCTTCGCCCGCGAGACCACCCGCCGCCAGTACACGGGCGCACCGGGCGCGCCCGACGCCGCCCGGCGCACGGGCCGCATCCGCCACGTCGTGGCCGCCGGCCTGCGCCGCGCCGACGAACGACTCGAGCCGGCACCGCGCCGCACGACGTCACCGGCGCGGTAGCCGCTAGCGCTTGCGCTCGACCGCGAGCCGCATCGCGCGCTCGGGGTCCACGGCGACGGCGCCCGCGATCTCGCGGGCGTCGTCCTCGCGGTACTCCTCGCCGTAGACCGAGCCGTCGCGCCGCGGCGCCTCCAGCAGCCAGACCTCAGACCAGCCGCCGACGTCGACCGGCGCGAAGCCGGCGTCGTCGATCAGCCCGCCGACGATGCCCTTGGCCTCCTCGTCCTCGCCGGCGAAGAAGATCGCGACCCGCTCCGGCGCCGCCCGCCCCGAGGCGTCACGCTGGAACGCGGAGGTCAGCGTGTTGAAGGCCTTCACGGTCCGCGCGCCGGGGATCCGCGCGGCGACCTCCTGCGCGGCGCTGGAGCCCTGCGGCAGCTTGACCAGCCCGCCCTCGCCGTACGGGTTGATCGTGTCGACGACGACCTTGCCGTCCAGCGCGCCCGCCGCGGCGACGGCCTCGTCGAGCACGCGCCACGGGACCGAGAGCACGAGCACGTCGGCCCACGCGGCCGCCTCGGCCGGCTCCCCGGCCCGCGCGGCCTCGCCGGCGTCCGACGCCGCCGCCTCGAGCTTCGCGGGGTCGCGCGAGAAGGTGAACATGACCTCGTGGCCCGCGAGCGCGAGCAGCCGCCCGAGGTTGCCGCCGATCCGTCCCGAGCCGATGATCCCGATCCGCATCCCGCGGACCCTAGATGACTAGCGCCGCCGGCCCGTCGCTCCCGGATCGGTCAGCCCGCCGCCGCGCCGGCGGCGCACGACGTAGACGATCAGCGTCGCCCCGACCAGCGAGGCCAGCCAGCCGGCGCCGTAGTAGCGCCCGCCGGTGACCAGGTAGACCACGACGCCGGCCAGGAAGGAGCCCGCGAGGCCGACCAGCATGGTCATCGGCAGGCTCATCGGGTCCTTGCCCGGGAGCGCGAGCCGCGCGAACGCCCCCACCACCAGTCCCCAGACCGCGAGGAAGAGCAGGTAGACCAGCCAGCTCACGCGGCGATCTCGGTCTCCACCTCGCCCGCGGCCTCGGCCTCGGCCAGCTCCTGCAGCACGCGCTTGTAGTCGTGCGGCATGACCTTCACGAACCGCGCCACGCTCGCCTCCCAGTCGGCCAGCAGCCGCGCGGCGACCGGGGAGAGGGTGCGCAGGTGATGCTCCTCGATCAGCTCGTGCAGGTCGCCGGCGTCGTCCTCGCCCAGCGCCTCGAGGCCGATCAGCTCGAGGTTGCAGCGTTCGGCGAAGCGCCCGTCGACGTCGAGCACGTAGGCCACCCCGCCGCTCATCCCGGCCCCGAAGTTGCGGCCCGTCGGCCCCAGCACGACGACCTTGCCGCCGGTCATGTACTCGCAGCCGTGGTCGCCGACGCCCTCGACGACGGTGCTCACGCCCGAGTTGCGCACGGCGTAGCGCTCGCCGGCCAGGCCGCGGAAGAACGCCTTGCCAGCGGTCGCGCCGTAGAGCACCGTGTTGCCGACGATGACGTTCTCCTCGGCCACGAAGCCGGCCTCCTCGGGCGGGCGGACGGCGAGCACGCCGCCGGACAGTCCCTTGCCGGTGTAGTCGTTGGCGTCGCCGATCAGCGTCAGCTCGACCCCGGGGGCCAGCCACGCCCCGAAGGACTGCCCACCGGAGCCGCGCAGCGTGTACTTGATGCTCTCGGCCGGCAGCCCCTCGGCGCCGTGGACCTCGGTGATCGCGCTGGAGAGCAGGCCGCCGACCGTGCGATGCACGTTGCGCACGGCGAACTCGCCGGTCACGGGACGCCGCTTGTCGATCGCGTCCTTGGCCGCCCGGATCAGCGTCCAGTCCAGCGCGTGGGCCAGCGGGGAGTCCTGCGGGCGCACGCGGCGCAGCGGCGTGTCGCCGGGCACGTCGGGCATCATGAGGATGTGGGTGAGGTCGACCCCGCGCGCCTTCCAGTGGCCGATCGCCTCGTCGGCGGCCAGCAGGTCGGCGCGGCCGACGAGGTCGTCGTAGGTCGCGACGCCGAGCCGGCGCATGATCTCGCGCGCCTCCTCGGCGACGAAGAAGAAGTAGTTCACGACGTCCTCGGGGGTGCCCTCGAAGCGCTTGCGCAGCTCGGGGTCCTGCGTCGCGATGCCCACCGGGCAGGTGTTGAGGTGGCAGGCGCGCATCATGATGCAGCCGGTGGCGATCAGCGGGGCGGTCGAGAAGCCCACCTCGTCGGCGCCCAGCAGCGCCGCGACGACCACGTCGCGGCCGGTCTTCATCTGGCCGTCGGCCTGCACCCAGATGCGCGAGCGCAGGTCGTTGAGCACGAGCGTCTGCTGGGTCTCGGCCAGCCCGATCTCCCACGGCACGCCCGCCGACTGGATCGAGGACAGCGGCGAGGCGCCTGTGCCGCCGTCGTGGCCGGAGATCAGCACGTGGTCGGAGTTGGCCTTGGCCACCCCGGCGGCGACCGTGCCGACGCCGACCTCGGAGACGAGCTTGACGCTGATCCGCGCGTGCGGGTTCGCGCAGCGCAGGTCGTAGATGAGCTGCTTGAGGTCCTCGATCGAGTAGATGTCGTGGTGCGGCGGCGGCGAGATCAGCCCCACGCCGGGCGTGGTGAAGCGGATCGAGCCGATGTACTTGTCGACCTTGTGGCCTGGCAGCTGGCCGCCCTCGCCGGGCTTGGCGCCCTGGGCCATCTTGATCTGCAGCTCGTCGGCGTTGACCAGGTAGGAGATGTTGACCCCGAAGCGCCCCGAGGCGACCTGCTTGATCGCCGAGCGGCGCGAGTCGCCGTTGGGGTCGGGCGTGTAGCGGACCGGGTCCTCGCCGCCCTCGCCGGTGTTCGAGCGCCCGCCGATCCGGTTCATGGCGATCGCCAGCGTCTCGTGCGCCTCGCGCGAGAGCGAGCCGAGCGACATCGCGCCGGTGGCGAAGCGCTTGACGATCTCCGACGCCGGCTCGACCTCGTCGAGCGCGAGCCACTCGGACTCGGGGCGGTCCTTGAAGCACAACAGGCCGCGCAGCGTCGCCCGCCGGGCGGCGTCGTCGTTCATCAGCCGCGAGTACTCCGCGTAGGTCCGCGGGCTCTCGTCGCGCACGGCGGCCTGCAGCAGCTCGATCGTCTCGGGGTTCCACATGTGGAACTCGCCGTCGCGGCGCCAGGCGTAGACGCCGCCGGCGGGCAGCAAAACCTCGTGGACCTCGGGGTAGGCGCGCGCGTGGCGGTCGAGCGCCTCCTGGGCGAGCACGTCCTGCCCGATGCCGCCGATGCGCGACGCCGTGCCGGTGAAGTGGCGCTCGATCAACGCCGGCTCCAGGCCGACGGCCTCGAAGATCTGCGCGCCGCAGTAGGACTGGATCGTCGAGATCCCCATCTTGGAGATCGTCTTGAGCAGGCCCTTGTTGATGCCCTTGATCACGCGCGCCTCGGCGTCGCGGACGTCGGTCACGTGGCGCACGCGGCCGGCCACCACGAGCTCGGCCAGCGACTCGAACATCAGGTAGGGGTTCACGGCCGAGGCGCCATAGCCGATCAGCGTCGCGAAGTGGTGGACCTCGCGCGGCTCGCCGCTCTCGAGCACGAGGCCGGCCTGCAGCCGCGTGCCCTCACGGACGAGGTGGTGGTGGACGCCGGCCACCGCCAGCAGCGACGGGATCGCCACGCGCTCGGCGCCGACGGCGCGATCGGAGAGGATCAGGATGTTGATGCCGTCCTCGACGACCTCGGCGGCCTCGGCGCAGATCCGCTCCATCGCGGGCTTCATGCCCTCCGGCCCCTCGGTGACCGGCCAGGTGATGTCGATCGTGTGGGCGCGGAAGATCGAGGAGTCGACCTGGCGCAGCTTCTCGAGCTCCGTGTTGCGCAGGATCGGCGTATCCATCGCGAGCTGGTGGGCGTGCTCGGCGCTCTCCTCGAAGAGGTTCTGCTCGGAGCCGACGCCGGTGGCGACGCTCATCACCACGTCCTCGCGGATCGGGTCCACGGGCGGGTTGGTGACCTGGGCGAAGAGCTGCTTGAAGTAGCTGAACAGCGGCGGCTGCTTGTCGGAGAGCACCGCGAGCGAGAGGTCGTTGCCCATCGAGCCGATCGGCTCGGCCGCCGCCGAGGCGGTCGGCCCGAGCAGCACCTTGAGGTCCTCCGCCGTATAGCCGAAGGCCAGCTGGCGGGAGCGCACCGGCTCGACCCGCGGGACCGCCGGCTCGCGCTCGGGCAGGTCTGAGAGGTGCACGACGCCCTGCGCGTACCAGTCACCGTAGGACTGCTGGGTGCTGACCGCGCGCTTAACCTCCTCGTCGGCCACGACGCGGCCCTCCTCGAGGTCGACGAGGAAGAGCTTGCCGGGCTGCAGGCGGCCCTTGCGCAGGACGTTCTCCGGGCGCTCGTCGAGCACGCCGGTCTCCGACGCGCACACCACCCAGCCGTCGGCGGTCTCCATCCAGCGCCCCGGCCGCAGGCCGTTGCGGTCGAGCGTCGCGCCGATCACCCGGCCGTCGCAGAAGGCGACCGCCGCCGGGCCGTCCCACGGCTCCATCAGGCAGGAGTGGAAGGCGTAGAAGGCGCGCAGGTGGTCGGGCAGGTCGTCGCGCTTCTCCCACGCCTCGGGCACCATCATCATCACCGCGTGCGGCACGGAGCGCCCGCCGAGCACCAGCAGCTCGAGCACGTTGTCGAACGTCGCCGAGTCAGAGCCGCCCGCCCGCACGACCGGCAGCACCTTCTCCAGGTCCTCGCCGAAGAGCTCGGAGGCCAGCTGGGACTCTCGCGCGCGCATCCAGTTGACGTTGCCGCGCAGCGTGTTGATCTCGCCGTTGTGGGCGATCATCCGGTACGGGTGGGCCAGCTCCCAGCTCGGGAAGGTGTTCGTCGAGAAGCGCGAGTGCACCAGCGCCAGGGCGGACTTCAGGCGCTCGTCCTGGAGGTCCTTGAAGTACCCCGGCACCTGCGGCGCCGTGAGCATGCCCTTGTAGACGATCGTGCGTGCGCTGAAGCTCGGGATCACGAGCTCGGGTCCGGCCGCCTGCTCGGCGACGCGGCGGATGACGTAGAGCTTGCGCTCGAAGGCGTCGGCGTCCTGCGCCAGCTCGGGCGCGGCGCCGACGAACAGCTGCTTGATGTAGGGCGCGAAGTAGTTGGCGGTGATGCCGACGTAGTCCTTGTCGACCGGCACGTCGCGCCAGCCGATCACCCGCTGGCCCTCGGCCTGCACCGACTCGGTCAGCACGCGCTCGAGCTGCTCGCGCTTGTCGTCCTCCTGCGGGAGGAAGCACATCGCCACCCCGTAGGCGCCCGGCGGCGGCAGCTCGGCCTTGACGACCGCGCGCAGGAACTCGTCGGGGAGCTGCATGAGGATGCCGGCCCCATCGCCCGTGTTGGGATCGGCCCCCGCGGCCCCGCGGTGCTCGAGGTTCTCGAGCGCGACCATGGCCCGCACGATCGTCTCGTGGCTGGGCTCCGCGTTCAGCCGCGCGACCAGCGCGACGCCGCAGGCATCGTGCTCATAGGTCGGGTCGTACAGGCCGACCGGTGCGGTCGGCGCGGCGGTGCGGTCCAATGTCGTGCTCCCGGGGCGCGGCGTGGCACTGAGGCGGCGTTGCGGAACGGTAGCAGCGCAAGGCACCGCTCCACCACCCATCCGGCGGGTTTGCAGGGAAGCTAGGTCTGGGCGACGAGGCCGCCAAGCCGCCGGCCATCGGCCCGCACCTCGTCGTAGGTCGCGGCGACCCGCTCGGCCAGTGCGGGCCACGCGTAGTGCTCGAGCGCGTCCTCGCGCGCGAGCCGGCCGCGGCGCCGCGCCTCCTCGGGCCGGTTGACGACCTCCACCATGGCGTTGGCGAGCGCGACGGGGTCGTCGGGCTCGACCAGCCAGCCCGTCTGACCGTGACGGACGATCTCCGACGGCCCGTGGGCGTCGGCGGCGATCGCCGGGCGCGCGCAGGCCATTCCCTCGACCAGCACCTGCCCGAACTGCTCGCGCACCGACGGCAGCACGACGACGTCGGCGGCGCCGAGGAACCCGGGCAGCTCGTCGTGCCCGTGCCAGCCGGCCAGGAAGACGTCGCGCGCGCCCGTGCGCGCGACGGCGTCGGCGGGGTGCTCGCCCTCCCACTCGCCGGGGTAGCCGCCGACGAGCACGAGCGGGGCACGGCGCAGGAAGCCGGGACGGGCGCGGGCGTAGGCCTCGATCAGCAGCCCGACGCGCTTGACCTTCGTGAAGCGCCCGACGTAGAGCAGCACCGGCCCGCCGTCCGCGAAGGCCTCCAGGTCGGCGGGCTCGTAGGCCATCGAGCCGGGGTGCTGGTCGCCGGGCCGCCACCCATGCGGCTCGTCGACGAGGTGGCGGCGCCAGTGCGCGAGGCGATCGACGGCGCGCGGCGCGAAGGCGTCGGGGTCGAAGCCGTTGGGGATCAGGACGCAGCGCTCGGCCGGGACGTCGAGCAGGCGCTCGACGCGCTCGAGCTGGGACTCCGAGAGGACGATCAGGCGCTGCGCCCGGGCGGCCCACGTGCGCATCCGCTCCGCCCACGCCCACGCGTGCACGCAGTTGTGGTGGCCCTGCTCCTCGATCGCGTCGAGCATCTGCAGCTCGGTGCCGTGCAGGTGGGCGACGACCGGGGTCTCCGGCGCGACCCGTGCGGCGGCCTCGTTGAGCGGCGTCAGGTGGTGCAGGTGCAGGACGTCGGCGTCGCGCGCGCCGGCGGCGGCGAGCTCGCGCGCCCACGCGTCGACCTGGCGCTCGTAGCGCGTCTCGTCCAGCGAGCACATCAGCCGGTCGGGCGCGTCCGGGCGGTCCTCGTAGGACGGGTGGAAGGGCGTCGGCTCGGCGAGCAGCGGGTCCTCGGCGTCGTGGGCGGCGGTGAAGTCGACCGGATGGACGTCGAGGCCGGCGTAGAAGGCCCTGGCGTCCCCGGGGCGTCCTGGCAGAGACAGCGAGCCCGAGGCGATCTTCACGTCCCAGCCGGCCCGCGGCAGCGCCGTGGCCAGGTTCTGGGCGACGTGCGATGAGCCGCCGCGGGGGAAGAAGAGCAGCCCCATGAGGACCGTTGGCCGAGCGGATGTGACCACGGTGTGAACTTACCCGGCCCGACCGCGCTCGTATGCGTCGGTGGGACCGTCCTCGCGCGGGATGCGCTACGTTCCGCCCAACGGGCGGCTTGGGTGCGGCGGGTGTGCCGTTGCCGGGCCCCAAATTTCGTCTCTCCCCCGCTCAGGGGAGGAGGAGAGTGCATATGCACCATCGCAGAGCGTTGGCTCGCGCCGGCGTCCTTGCAGGGGTCGCGGCGTGCGTGCTGACCGGGGCGAGCCCCGCGTCGGCCCAGCTGAGCGACGTGAACACACAGCGGCTCCGCAACGCGGTGACCGTCAACGGGATCCTGTCCCACGAGCGGGTCTTCCAGCGGATCGCCAACCGCAACCGACGGCACCACGCGCGCGTCCGGCACGTCAGGGCTACGACGAGTCGGCCGCGTACGTGGCCCGGCGACTGGAGCGACGCCGGCTACGACGTCACGACGCAGGAGTTCACCTTCCCGTTCTTCCGCAACCTGGCCGATCCGACCGTCACGGTCGGCGACGCACGTCGTACGAGACGGCGACGTTCGAGTACTCCGGCATCGGGCAACGTCACGGGCGCCATCGTCCCGGCGATCAACAACCAGATCCCCGCCACGCCGGTCGAGCTCCACCGCCGGTTGCGAGCGCCAGCAACTTCGCCGCCGGCCCCGGCAGAGCCGGCGATCGCGCTCGTCCAGCGCGGCACGCTGCGACTATCGAGATCAAGGCCGCGAACGCGCAGGCGGCCGGCTACGAGGCCGTGATCATCTTCAACGAGGGCAACAGCCCGAGCGCGAGGGCGTCTGCACGCTATCGGTCACGCTCGGCCGGCCGTTCACCATCCCGGTGGTCGAGCTCAGCTACGCCGACGGCGTGACGCCTGTCAACGGGACGCCGACGGCGACCGTCACCACGTCGACCGAGATCGACCTCGAGGCCACGACGACCAACGTCATCGCCGACTCCCCGGGTGGCAACCCGGAGCAGACCGTGGTCGTCGGCGCGCACCTCGACTCGGTCGTCGAGGGTCCGGGCATCAACGACAACGGCTCCGGCTCGGCGACGATCCTCGAGATCGCCGAGGCGATGGACGAGCTCGGCGTCAACCCGCGCCGCGCCGTCCGCTTCGCGTTCTGGGGCGCCGAGGAGAGCGGCCTGCTCGGCTCGGAGTACTACGTCGAGAACCTCGACGACGACGCGCTCGGCGAGATCTACGCGAACCTGAACTTCGACATGGTCGGCTCGCCGAACTACGTCCGGTTCGTGTACGACGGCGACGGCTCGGCAGGAGGACGCCGCGGTCGGCCCGCCCGGCTCAGGCCAGATCGAGTCGCTGTTCAACGAGCTACTTCGACTCCCAGGGACTGGCGACCGAGCCGACGCGCCTTCGACGGACGGTCCGACTACGGCCCGTTCATCGCGGCCGGGATCCCCGCCGGCGGCCTCTTCACCGGGGCCGAGGGCATCAAGACGCCGGCGCAGGCGGCGATCTACGGTGGCACCGCCGGGATCGCGTACGACCCCTGCTACCACCAGGCGTGCGACACCATCAACAACCTGAGCACGAAGGCGCTCAACGAGATGTCGGACGCCGCCGCCCACGCCACGCTGACGCTGGCACGGAGCCGGACCGGCTTCTTCGAGGACGGCAGCCGGCGCGGGGCCGCAGCCGTCAGCGGGCCTTGGCCTTCGACGGCGACCAGGCCAAGCGCTAGCCGCCTGACCGGAGCCGGGGCGGCGGCGCGTGCCGCCGCCCCGGCCCGCCGGCTTCGAACACCAGCAGTAAGGGGTTGGGTGCCATCCGGGTCGGTCGGCACGAGAACGGCATCCCATACATGCCGAAGTCGTGCCGGCCGCGGCGGCTGGCGCGTTGCCGCTCGCCGTCGCCGGCCGGGACGAGAACGGCATCGTATGCGGGCTTAACTCGTCCCGGGCGAAACAGTTGGCGCGCTCCCGCTCGCCCGTGGACCGATCTCTACGGACCGCGCCCGCACCCCTTACCAGCGGGGTTGACGTTCGTGGCCAGCGGGGTTGACGTTCGCGCCGGCGAACCCGCCGCCGCGTCCGGCACGATCTCCCCGTGGACGTCGTGCGCTCGGTCGCGCTGTTCGGGGTCGCCGCTGTCGCCGAGATCGGTGGCGCGTGGCTGGTCTGGCAGGCCGTGCGCGAGGGGCGGCCGTGGTGGCTGGCCGTCGCCGGCGGGCTCGCGCTGGCCGGCTACGGGTTCGTGGCGACGCTGCAGCCCGACCCGAACTTCGGGCGCATCCTCGCCGCCTACGGCGGGATCTTCGTCGCCGGGTCGCTCGCGTGGGGCATCGTCTTCGACGGCTTCCGGCCCGATCGCTACGACCTCATCGGTGCAACGATCTGCCTGGTCGGCGTCGTCGTGATCATGTACGCGCCGCGCGGCTCGTGAAGCCGGCCGCCCGCGGCTAGCGTTAGCGCCATCGCGCACGACCACTCGCACGCGCACGCCGGCGGCAGCGCCGGCCACTCCCACGCCCCCTCGGCCGACGCCGATCGCCGCTGGCTGACCGTCGCCCTGCTGCTGATCCTCGGCTTCATGGGGGTGGAGATCGCCGCCGGCCTGATCGCCTCCTCGCTGGCGCTGCTCTCCGACGCGGCGCACATGGTCACCGACGCCGGCGCGATCGCCCTGGCGCTGTTCGCGGCGCGGATCGCGACGCAGGGCGCCGTCGGGGCGCTTCACCTTCGGGCTCGGGCGGGCGGAGATCCTCAGCGCGCAGGCGAACGGCGCGCTGCTGCTGGTCCTGGCGGGGGTGCTGGCGATCGAGGCGGTCCAGCGGCTCGCCGACCCGCCGGAGGTCGAGGGGGGGATCGTCGTGGTGGTCGGCCTCGTCGGCGCGACCGTCAACGTCGCCAGCGCGTGGGCGCTCTCGCGGGCCGAGCGCCAGAGCCTCAACCTCGCGGGCGCGCGGGCGCACGTGCTGACCGACCTCTACGGCTCGCTGGCGGCGTCGGCGGCCGGCGCCTTCATGCTGCTGGGCGGCTCGCCGCGGGCGGACGGCGTCGCCGCGCTCTTCGTCGTCGCGCTGATGCTGTGGTCGGGCTGGGGGCTGCTGCGCGACTCGGGCCGCATCCTGCTGGAGGGCACGCCGCAGGGGCTGGACGCCGACGCGATTGGCCGCACGCTGGCGGCCCGGCCGGGGGTCGTCGAGGTCCACGACCTGCACGTGTGGGAGGTGACCTCGGGCTTCCCCGCGCTGGCGGCGCACGTCATGGTCGCCCCGGGCGACGACTGTCACGCCAAGCGGCGCGAGCTCGAGCGGCTGCTGGGCGAGCGCTTCGGCATCACGCACACGACGCTGCAGGTCGACCACGTCTCCGACCGCAGCGCGCTGCTGGAGATCGAGCGCCCGATCAGCCCGCGAACAGCGGGCAGGTGAGGAGGTCGGCGCAGGTGCAGGTCTCGGCCGCCGCGAGCCACCGACGGGCGAGCTGGGCCCGGGCGAGGTCGGCCTCCGCTTGCGAGCGCCGGTGCTCCGCGAGCTCGCGGAGGCGAGCCGCGGCGCGGTCTTCGGAGCCGGCGAAGAGCGTCCGGATCTCACCGAGGGTCAGGCCGGCCCGCTGCGCCGCGGCGATCGCCCGCAGCCGGTCGAGGATCTCGGGCCCGTAGCGGCGCGCACCGTGCTCGCGGTCCGCCGGCGGCAGGACGCCGACCGCTTCGTAGTGGCGGATGGCCGAGGCGCGGACGCCGGCGAGGCGGGCGACGGCGCCGATCGTGAGGGCGGGGATACGGGCCTTGACTTCGAGCGTGGTTGAAGGTCCAAGGTACCGGACACCATGACCGAGCCCATCGCCTGCGCCCTCCCCCTCGCCGGCCTGCGCGACCGCCGCGCCGACTGGCAGCGTCTCGCCGACCGCGCCCTGCTCGGCGCCGACCGCTCCGGCCCGGCGCTCGTCCACCAGCGCTACCGCGACGACCCGGAGGTCGCGGAAGAGCTCGAGCGCCTCGCAGCGCTCGAGCGGGAGTGCTGCGCGTTCCTGACCATGACCGTCCGGCGGGAGGCCGGCGAGGTCGTGCTCGAGGTCGCCGGCCCCGCCGAGGCGGAGCCGGTCCTCGAGCAGTTCCTCGTCGCCGGGAAGTAGGGTTGCGCAGCAGAGCCGATGACATCGACCGCGATACCTGAGCGCGTAGGGCTGTTCGTCGGGGGCGAGGACGTCGAGGCCGCGGCCGGCGGCCGCTTCGACACCTTCGATCCGTCCACGGGCGCCGTCGCCGTGCAGGTCTCCGAGGGTCTCGCCCCGGACGTCGACCGCGCGGTGGGCGCCGCCCGCGACGCGTTCGACCGCACGTGGCCGGCGACGCCGCCGCGCGAACGTGCCGCGATGCTGTTCCGCGCCGCGGCGCTCGTCCGCGAGCGAGCCGGCGAGCTGGTGGAGATCGCCGAGCGCACGGCCGGCCTGCCGACCCGCATCGCCACCGGCGACGTCGAGACGGCGGCGCGCTACCTCGAGTACTACGCGGGCATCGCCGACAAGCTGCACGGGGAGACGATCCCGCTGGGCGGCGACTTCCTGGACTACACGGAGCGCGAGCCGTGGGGGGTGTGCGCGGTCATCCCGCCGTTCAACGTCCCGTTCCAGCTGACGGCCCGCAGCCTCGCACCGGCGCTCGCGACCGGCAACACGGTCGTGATCAAGCCGGCCGAGCAGGCGCCGATCCCGGCGCTCCGGCTGGCTCAGCTGATCACCGAGGCCGGCGCAGAGCCCGGCGTGGTCAACGTCGTGCCCGGCTCGGGCCCAGAGGCCGGGGCGGCGCTGGTCGCCCATCCGGACGTGCGGCACATCACCTTCACCGGGTCGCAGGCCACGGGTCAGGCGATCATGCGGGCGGCGGCCGATCAGCTCACGCCGGTGACGCTCGAGCTGGGCGGCAAGTCGCCGCAGGTGATCTTCGCCGACGCCGACCTCGACGCCGCCGTCGAAGCCGTCGTGGCGTCCTCGCTGCTCACCGCCGGGCAGGTGTGCTCGGCGGGCACGCGGATCCTCGTGCAGCACGACGTGGCGAACGAGCTGCGCGAGCGGCTCGTCGCCGCCGCCGCAGCCATCCGCGTCGGCGCGGCCTATGACGCCCCCGACATGGGACCGCTGATCTCCTCGGTGCAGCGAGAGCGCGTGCTCGGCGGGATCGACGCCGCCCGCCACGACGGGGCCGAGGTCCTCAGCGGCGGCGGCGCGCCCTCCGCGGACCTGGCCGGCTACTTCGTCGCGCCCACCGTGCTCGGGAGCGTCACGCGCGACATGCGGGTCGCGCGCGAGGAGATCTTCGGGCCGGTGATCGCCCTGATGGAGTTCGGCGACGAGGACGAGGCGGTCGAGATCGCCAACGACACCGAGTTCGGCCTCGTGGCCGGAGTGTGGACGCACGACCTCGGGCGCGCGCTCCGGGTCGCGCGGCTCGTGCGCGCGGGGCAGGTGTTCGTCAACAACTACGGCGTCGGCGGCGGCATCGAGCTGCCGTTCGGGGGCTACAAGAAGAGCGGCATCGGCCGCGAGAAGGGCCTCGCCGCGCTCGGCGAGTACCTGCAGGTCAAGAACGTCTGCGTGAACATCGCCTCCTGAGCGAAGCGAACCGCGGCCCCAGAATGCCTGATCTTTGACATCAGGCATCTCATGCGGTTAGGTACCCCCATGGGTCCGGACGCAGGGCGGTCCGTCGCAGAGCAGGGGTCCCGTGGACCGGTCGGCATCGTCACCGGTGGCGGCTCGGGCATCGGGCGCGCGTGCGCGCACCGCCTGGCCGGCGCCGGGTTCAGCGTCGTCGTCGCCGACCTCGATGCCGGCCGCGCCGACGGCGTCGCCGGCGAGCTGCAGGCCGGCGGAGCCGATGCCCTGGCCGTCCGCGCGGACGTGACCAGCGAGGAGGACAACGCCGACATGGTCGCCCAGGCGGTCGATCGCTTCGGCGGGCTCGACGTGCTGGTCTGCAACGCGGGGCTCGCGACCACGCCCCAGCCCTTCGAGCGGACGTCGGCCGAGGCGTTCGAGACGGTCATGCGCGTCAATCTGCTGTCCGTCTTCCTCGGTGTGCGGGCGGCGGCCGACGCGCTGCGCGCGAGCGAGCGCGCGGCGGTGATCGTGACGTCCTCGGTCATGGGCATCCGGACCCGGCCCGGGTTCGCGGCCTACGCCGCCTCGAAGGCCGCCGTGATCCAGCTCGCCAACACGCTGGCGCTGGAGCTCGCCCCGGACGGCATACGCGTCAACTGCGTCGCACCGGTGGCCACCGACACGCCCATGCTCAGGACGTTCATCGGCGACCAGGACGAGGCCGCCGGCCGGGAGAAGTTCATCGCCAGCGTGCCGCTCGGCCGCCTCGCGGCGCCCGAGGACATCGCGAGCGCCGTCGCGTTCCTGGCCTCGCCCGAGGCCTCGTTCCTCACCGGCACGGTGCTGCCGGTCGACGGCGGGCGGTCCCTGTGAGGCCCGGCGGCGCACGACACCACCGCGTCCGGTGGGCGCCGCGCGCGACACGACCAAGGAGGAGCTCGGATCATGGCTGATGCCGACTACATCGTCGTCGGTGGCGGGTCCGCGGGCTGTGCCCTGGCCCGCAAGCTCTCTGACGACGAGAGCGTCAAGGTGCTGGTGCTCGAGGCGGGCGGGCCCGCCGAGGTTGAGGCGATCCACGACCCGCGGGCGTGGCCGTCGCTGTGGGGCACCGACGTGGACTGGGACTACAAGACCACCCCCCAGCCCGGCACGGCGGGCCGTGTCCACGACTGGCCCCGCGGCCGCGTCCTCGGCGGTACGGGCTGCCTGAACGCGATGCAGTTCATGCGCGGCGACCACAGCGACTTCGACGCCTGGGCCTACGCCGGCAACCCCGGCTGGGACTACCAGAGCGTGCTGCCCTATTTCATCGAGCTCGAGGACAACGAGGACGGCGCGTCCGCCTTCCACGGCGCCGGCGGCCCGATGCACGTCTCGACGCTGCGCGAGAAGGACCCGAACCCGACGTCGGTCGCCTTCGTCGAGGCCTGTCTCGAGCTGGGCTATCCGGCGAACAACGACTTCAACGGCGAGCGCCTCGAGGGGGCGGGGTTCAACCCCGTCTCGATCAAGGCGGGGCGCCGCCAGAGCGGCGGCGTGGCGTTCATCGAGCCCGTCGTCGAGCGCGCGAACCTGGAGGTCCGGACCAACGCGCCGGTGGCGCGGTTGCTGTTCGAGGGCAAGCGCTGCGTCGGCGCCGAGCTCACAGGCGGCGATCGCGTGCTCGCCGCCGAAGAGGTCGTCGTCTGCTGCGGCGCGATCGACTCGCCGCGGGTGCTGATCCTGTCCGGCCTCGGACCCGCCGAGCAGCTACGCGGCCTCGGGATCGCGGTCGTCGAGGATCTCCCGGGCGTCGGGGAGAACCTCCACGATCACCTGCTGCTCGGCGTCGTCTACGAGGGAGCGCAGCCGATCCCCGAGGGGATGAACAACCTCTCCGAGAGCCAGCTGTTCTGGCGCAGCGATGCCCGGCTGCTCGGTCCGGACCTCCAGATCGCGCTGGTGCACGTGCCCTTCCACTCGCCGGAGTTCTCGGCCCCGGCCAACAGCTACACGATCGCGCCCGGCATCGTGCGCCCGCTCAGCCGCGGCTCGGTCCGCGTGGCCGAGGCCCAGCCCGGCGGGCGGCTCGAGATCGACGCGGGCTACCTAACGGAAGACGCCGACGTGCAGGGCCTCATCCACGGGATCGAGCTCTCGAGGGAGATCGGCGAGGCGCCCGCGTTCGCGTCGTGGCGCAAGCGCGAGGTGCTGCCGGGACCGGACGTGACCAGCCCGGATGCCCTGCGCTCGTTCGTGGAGAAGGCGGCGTCGACCTACTACCACCCGGTGGGGACCTGCAAGATGGGCCCGGACTCGATGAGCGTCGTCGACCACGAGCTGCGCGTCCACGGGGTCGAGGGCCTGCGGGTCGCCGACGCGTCGATCATGCCGGCGATCGTCTCCGCCAACCCGAACGCTGCGATCACGATGATCGGCTACAAGGCGGCGGCGATGCTGCGGGGCATCGACCAGGCGGCGGACGGCTCGCTGGCCGCCGCCGTCTGAGGACCCCCACGTCGCTCATGGACCCGCCCCTGGCCGGCATCACGGTCGTCTCGGTCGAGCAGGCGGTCGCGGCGCCGCTGGCGACGCGGCACCTGGCGGACCTCGGCGCGCGGGTGATCAAGGTCGAGCGGCCCGGCTCCGGTGACTTCGCGCGCGACTACGACGCGACGGTGCGCGGGATGTCGAGCCACTTCGTGTGGCTCAACCGCGGCAAGGAGAGCGTCGTGCTGGACGTCAAGGACGCCGGCCAGCGCGACGCGCTCGACCGCTTGACCGACCGCGCGGACGTCTTCGTGCACAACCTCGCCCCGGCGACCGCACAGCGGCTCGGTCTCGACGCCGACGAGCTGCGATCGGAACGCGAGCCGCTGATCGCCTGCTCGATCAGCGGCTACGGGGAAGGCGGCGCCTACCGCGACGAGAAGGCCTACGACCTGCTCATCCAGTCCGAGTGCGGCGTCACCTCGCTCACTGGGCCGCCCGACTCGCCGTCGAAGGTCGGCATCCCGGTGGCCGACATCGGGGCCGGGATGTACGCGTTCAGCGGCATCCTGGCCGCGCTGTACGTCCGCGAGCGGACGGGAGCCGGCGCCTCGCTGCGGGTCTCGCTGTTCGACGCGCTCGCGGAGTGGATGGGCTACCCCGCCTACTACACCCAGTACGGCGGCGAGCAGCCGCCCCGCCAGGGCCTCAGCCACGCGGCGATCGCCCCCTACGGGCCGGTTCGCGCCCGCGACGGCGAGGAGGTGGTGCTCGCCGTGCAGAACGAGAGCGAGTGGCGAGCGCTGTGCCGGGAGATCCTCGAGGACGACGCGCTCGCCGAGGACCACCGCTTCGCGACCAATCGCGATCGCGTCGCCAACCGCGAGCAGCTCGACGCCCTGATCGCGGCGCGGACGGAGGCGCTGGACGTCGAGGAGCTGCTGGCCCGGCTGCACCGTGCGCGCATCGCCGTCGGCCGGCTGCGCACCGTCGACGGGTTCCTGGGCCATCCCGCGATCGTCGAACGGGACCGGCGCACGACGATCGACTCGCCGGTCGGCAGGCTCGACGCGCTGGTGCCGCCGATCGGCTGGAGCGGGCAGCCGGCGAAGATGGGCGCCGTCCCGGAGCTCGGAGAGCACACGGACAAGGTCCTCGCCGAGCTCGACGGGGCCCCGCGCGCGCCGCTGCCTCGCGCCGCCGGCGGCTGACGCCTCAGGTCCTCGAGGGCACGGCGCGGCGCCAGCGCCGCGGGCCTTCCACGTAGAGGTCGCCGCCCACGAGGTCGTTGACCACGACGACCGGGAAGTCCTTCACCTCCAGGCGCCGCACCGCCTCGGTGCCGAGGTCCTCGTAGGCCACGACCTCGCTGGAGCGCACGCAGCGCGCGAGCAGCGCCGCCGCGCCCTCGATCGCGCCGAAGTAGACGCAGCCGTGCTCGAGCATGCTCTTTCGCACGGCCGCGCCGCGTCGGCCCTTGCCGATCGTCCCGCGCAGGCCGCGCTCGATCAGCAGCGGCGTGTGCGCATCCATGCGCGACGCGGTCGTCGGGCCGGCGGAGCCGATCGGCTGACCCGGGCGCGCCGGCGTGGGCCCGACGTAGTAGACCACCTGCCCGGCGGCGTCGAAGGGGAGCGGCTCCCCCGCCTCGATCGCCTCCGCGAAGCGCAGGTGCGCGGCGTCGCGCGCGGTGAACACGACGCCTTCGAGCAGCACGCCGTCCCCCGCCCGCAGCGGCTCCAGCGCCGCCGGCGAGAGCGGCGTCTCCAGCCGGGTCACAGGACGACCTCGCGCACGCGGTGGGAGTGGCAGTCGAGGTTCACGGCGACCGGGAAGGAGGCGATGTGGGTCGCGAACGCCTCCACGTGCACCGCGAAGGCGGTGACCGTGCCGCCGAATCCGGCGGGCCCGATGCCGGTGGCGTTGATCGCGTCGAGCAGCTCGCGCTCGAGCACGGCGATCTCCGGGTCGGGGCTCGGCTCGCCAGAGGTGCGCGTCAGCGCCCGCTTGGCCAGCAGGGCCGCGCGCTCGAAGGTCCCTCCCAGGCCGACCCCGACCGTCATGGGCGGGCTGGCGCTCGGGCCGGCGCGCTCGATCGTCTCCACGACGAAGTCCTTCATCGCCTCGACGCCGTGGGCCGGCGTCAGCATGCGCAGCGCGCTCATGTTGTCGCAGCCGGCGCCCTTGACCAGCAGCGTCAGGCGGACGTCGCGGCCCGGGACGATGTCGTAGTACACGAGCGCCGGCGTGTTGTCGCCGGTGTTGCGGCGGTCCACCGGGTTGCGCACGAGCGAGGCGCGCAGGTAGCCGTCGCGGTAGCCCTCCGCCACGCCGCGATCGATCGCCTCCCCGAGCGCCCCGCCGACGAACCGGACGTCCTGCCCGACGTCGAGGAAGACCACGGCGTAGCCGGTGTCCTGGCAGAACGCGACCCGCTCGCGGCTCGAGACCTCGGCGTTCTCCAGGAGCCGGCACAACACCTCGCGGCCGACCGGCGAGCGCTCCTCCTCCACGGACCGCCTGATCGCCTCGAGATGGTCGCGCCGGAGCACGTGGTTGGCCTCGATGCACAGCTCGCGCACGGTGGCCCGCACGAGCTCCACCTCGACCTCGCGGGCAGCGCCGGCCGCATCGGATGCGCGCGAGTCGGCGGGCACGCGAGCTGGCGACCGGCTCTCAGTCGCTCTCGGGCGGGAAGGGATCTTCAACCGGCCGGCCGGTGAGGTTCTCGACCACGGCGGCATAGCCGGCGAGCAGGTGCGCCGCCATCGCCGTGCCGGCGGCGTCGAGGTCGCCGCCGGCCACGGCCGAGAGGATCTCGTCGTGCTCGGAGGACGACGCACGCGCCCGGCTGCGCAGGTCGAGCGCGGCGTCCCAGGGGAAGACGAGCCACAGGCCGCGGATGCGCTCCGCGAGCGCCGGCACGCCGCAGCGGTCGTAGAAGAGGTAGTGGAAGCCGCGATTGGCCTCGCGCACGCCCCAGTGGTCGCCGTCCTCGCCGGCGGCCGCCATGCGCTCGTTGAGGGCGCGGGCCTCCTGGATGTCCTTGCGCGACACGCGCAGCACGGACCGGCGGACCGCGTAGGGCTCGACCAGGCGGCGCATGAGATAGGTGCCCTTGAGGTCCTCCGGGTCGACCGACGCGATCCGGACCCCGCGATGCGCCTCGCCGGTGACGAGCCCCTGGGACTCCAGCAGCCGGAGCGCCTCGCGGACCGGGGTGATGCTGGTCTCGAAGCGGCGCGCCAGTTGATCCTGTTGCAGGCGGCTGCCCCGCGGCAGCTCCCCACTGAGGATGAGCTCGTGCAGCTCGTCGACGATCCGGTCGCGTTTGGTCCGCGACAGCGATGCCTTTTCCACCGGCCCGAGACTACCCGAGAGCGAGAATGCCTCATGCCGGGCCGCAATGCCGTCGCGGGGCGGCGGCCAGCGCCCGGGGCGCGGCCGGCCCGCGAGCAGGTCCTCCGGCGCCCGGTTTCGAATGGTCCTGCACTTTGCTCCGCATACCGGAGCTAAGTGCACGAGCATCGCGCGGCGCGGCCGGCTCGGCTCCCTCGCGGCAGGAACACGAGCGCCGTGGCGACCGGCCGCCCGCCGACCTCGGGCGTCTCCCAGTCGCCGCGCGGGCGGTTGCGGATCGTGCCGCCGCAGATCAGGGTCGTCGAGCCGCCGCCGTCGAGGTTGATCGCCGTCTCGCAGCCCAGCGCGACGAGCACCGCGGCCAGCTCCTCCAGGGTCAGGCCCGCGTCGTGGCGGGAGCGGCCGTCGCACACGACGGCCAGCAGCCGCCCGCCGGCGAGCCCCAGCGCGGCGCGCGGGAACCGCCCGAGGGTGATGTCGTCGTCGAACTGGTGCGAGCCGGCGCTGAAGCCCTCCGGGTCGAGCTCGCGGTCGTAGACCGCCGCGCCGCCCTCCACCAGCAGCGGGCCGGCCTGCAGCAGGTCGCCGCCCGGCACGGCCGGCAGCTCGTCGCGGCGGGCGATCCGCACCACAGCGCCGCCGCCGGGCACCCACACGCACGCGCGCACGTCGCACCACGGGGCCGCGAAGGGCACGGACCCCCGCTCGCGCCCCTCGATCCGCAGCTCGCCCAGCGGGGTCAGCGCGGGCCGGATGAAGAAGCCACCGACGATCGCGTCGTCGATACCGCGCTGAGCGCACCAGGCCGCCAGCGGGCCGTTCACGAGCGCGACCCGGGCCTCGTTCCGGGTCGACGCGAACGACGCGACGTGCACCGTCGTCCGCGCCCCGTCGGCCAGCCCGACCCGCAGGCGGCGGGGCCGGCCGGGCAGCGGGGCGCGCAGGCCGGCGGGAGCGAGCGTGGCGGCGGCGGCCATGGTCCTCGGAGAGGGTGTTCCGGGACCGGCCACGGCGGGTGAACTCTCCGTCACCCGCCAGACGGAGCGGCTACTTCAGCGGGTCGTGGCCCCAGTTCATCAGCGAGGAGCGCCACTTCGAGTCCTCGACGTCGCCCTTGGGGCGCTGCTCGACGTGACGTGAGACGTAGCCGTTGGTCTTGCTCATGTGGCCGATGTCCTCCGCCGAGAGGTCGGCCTTCCCGGCCTTGAGCAGCTTCACGATCCGGCGGCCGGAGTCGGGACCGACGGACTCGCCGCCGCCGTCCTTCTGCCCGACCGCCTGGGACTCGTCGGACTTCAGCCACGTCTCCAGCTCCGACGCGGTCATGTTCACGCGGTCGCCGAACTCGCGACGGATCTCGTCCGCCTCGTCGGACCCCGGGTCGACCGGGTTGACCTTCTGGGCCATCGCGCCGCCTCTAGTCCTTCTTCTTCTTGGCCTTCTTGAGCGCGCCGGGCTTGTGCACCGCCGTGCCGCCCGACTTCTCGCTCTTGACGAGGTACTGCGGCTCGTCCTTGGAGGCCTTGACCTTGCGCCCCCCGGCCTTCGTCTCGGAGGTGATCTTCTTCTGCACCTTGCCGAGGGCCTTGCTGCCGTGGCTCTTCCATTCGACCCGGTCGCCCTTCTTGAACGTCTTCGCCATGGCGGCGGGCTTCCCGGCGTCAGCGGACGGAGAACGCCACCTGGCGCCACCCGTCACAGACCAGGCGCCGCGGCACCAGCGGATCACCGTGCCGTCCGCCAGCCGGGCGACGGCACGGCCGCACGGCGGCTCGCCCCACAGCGTCGCCTCCAGCGGCCGCTCGCCCTCCGGCGTCTCCCCCAGCCCGCGCGCCACGTCGCCGGCCGGGTAGGAGACGATCAGCGCACCCCGCCGCACCCACACCGGGATGCGCGCCAGCGGCGCGGCCGGGGCCTTCTCGACGCGCCGGCCGGCGCGAGTGGCCCGTGAGGGTCTCGACCTGGTCCTCGCTCGCGCCGCTGGCGCTCGGCGCGGCGATCCCGGCGCCGATCCGCCTGCGCCTGGTCGAGGAGCATCTGCTCGACCCGCGCCGCTACCGCGCGCCGTGCGGGATCCCCTCCGTGGCGATGGACGAGCCGAGCTTCCGGCCGGGCTTCGACCGCTTCCGCACCTGGCGCGGTGCGAGCTGGGTCAACGCCGCCTGGCTGCTGGTGGGCGGCCTCGACGCGCTCGGCCTGCGCGCCGAGGGCGACCGGATCGCCGCCGGGCTGGCCGCCGCCGTCGGCCGCCACGGCTTTCGCGAGTACTACCACCCGCGCACCGGTGCGGGCATCGGCGCGGCGGGCTTCGGCTGGTCGACGCTGGTCGCCGACCTGGTCAGCGGGCGCCAGTGCGCACCGCCCGACCCGCCGGCGTGATATGCACGCACCGTGCGCCCGTCGCGCTCCACCGTCGCGCTGGCCGCCGCGCTCGCGCTGCTGCTCGTCAAGTTCACGCTCGACCGCCTGACGGGCGAGTCCACGGCGCTCGTCGGCCTGTACGCGATCCCGCCGTTGCTCGCCGCGCTGGCCACCAGCACCGGCGCCACCGCGGTCGTGGCGGCGCTGGCGATCGTGCTCGGACTCGTCAGCACGCTCTGGAGCGGCGAGACCGACGCCCAGGCCGTCATCCGCCTGTCGACCGTGGTGGTCGTCGCCCTGATGGCGGTGTGGGCCGCCTGGCTGCGCGAGCGCACGCAGCGCGCGGCACGTCGCGAGCGCCTGGTGCTCACCCAGGCCCAGACTGCCGAGCGCGAGCTGGCGGACGCCTTCGGCCTGCTGGCCGTCATCTTCGACCACGCCCCGATCGGGCTCGCGTTCGTGGATCGCGAGCTGCGGTTCAAGCGCATCAACCGGCGACTCGCCGAGATCAACGGCGTCAGCGAGGAGGGCCACGCCGGGCGGACGATCCCCGAGGTGCTGCCCGGCATCCCGGACGACGCGATCGCCGACATCCGCGGTGTCGGCGACACGGGCGAACCGGTCATCGAAGCCGACGTCGCGGGTGAGACGCCGGCCCGGCCCGGCGCGCGGCGCGAGTGGCTGACGTCCTACTGGCCGGTGCGCCGGGGCGGGGTGGCCGAGGTCATCGGCATCGGGATCGTCGTCATCGAGGTCACCGAGCGCCGCGCCGCCGAGCGCGCGCTGCGCAACCAGACCGACCGCTACGAGACGCTGCTGCTGGCGCTCTCGGAGGTCGGGGAGGGCATGGTCGTGCTCGAGCGCGGGCGCTGCGTCTACGCCAACCACGCCTTCGAGCGCCTCAGCGGCTACGTCTTCCCGGAGCTCGCGGCCATGGAGTCGATCTTCGACCTCGTGATCGCCGAGCAGCGCGAGGCCGCGATGCAACGGGCCCGGAGCCGCGTGGCCGAGGGCAGCGCCGACCCCGAGTACCAGCTGACGATGATCGCGCGCGACGAGCGGCGGGTCGAGCTCGAGCTGGCCGGGGTGCCGCTCAAGCTCGGCGATCGCGACCAGCTCGTCGTGGTCGTGCGCGATGTCACCGCCCGGCGGGCCGGCGAGCGCGAGCGCGAGCGCCTGCTGAAGGCCGAGCTGGCCGCGCGCGCCGAGACCGAGTGGGCGCGGCGCCAGGCCGCCTTCCTCGCCGACGCGAGCGAGCAGCTCGACCAGTCGCTCGACGAGACGCGCACGGCCCAGCGGGTGGCCGAGCTGGCCGTGCGCGACTTCGCCGACAACTCCGTGGTGCTGATCGGCGCCTCGGCGGCGACCATCGGCCAGGTGGCCAGCGCGGCGCGCGAGCCGGAGCGCCTGGCGATCTGGCGCGAGGTGCTCGAGCGCTACCCGCCGCAGGCCCGCCAGGGGCATCCGCTCGCCGAGGTGCTCGCCAGCGGCCGCTCGCGGGTCGTGCGCCAGTCGCTCGAGCTGCTCGAGCGGGCCGGGCTGCCGGCGGACCACTTCGCGCTCCTGCGCGACATGGGCATCCGCGCCTCGATCCTCGTCCCCCTGCGCGCCCGCGGGCGCACGCTCGGGGTCATGGGCGTCGGCTTCGAGGCGCTGCTGCCCGGCGCCGAGGCCGACCTGCTGGCGCTCTTCGAGGATCTCGGCCGCCGCGCCGCGCTGGCGATCGACAACGCCCGGCTCTACGCGGAGCGGGCCGCTGCGGCGCGGACGCTGCAGCGCTCGCTGCTGCCGCCCGAGCTCCCGCAGGTGCCCGGGCTCGAGCTGGCCGCCGAGTACCTGGCCGCCGGCGAGGGCGACGACGTCGGCGGCGACTTCTACGACTGCTTCGGGACCGGCGACGGGCAGTGGGCGCTGGTGATCGGCGACGTGTGCGGCAAGGGGGCCGAGGCGGCGACCGTCACCGCGCTGGCCCGCTACACGCTGCGCGCGGCGGCGCTGCACAGCCGGCGGCCGGCCGACGTGCTGGCCGAGCTCAACGAGGCGATCCTGCGCCAGGGGCTGGAGTACCGCTTCTGCACCGCGCTCTACGTCGCCCTGACGCCGCGGGAGGGCGGCGTGGAGATCGCCGTCGCCAGCGGCGGGCACCCGCTGCCGCTGCTCGTCCGCGCCGACGGCCGGGTGGAGACGGTCGGGCGGCCGGGCACGCTGCTGGGGATCGTGCCCGAGCCGCGGATCGAGACGATCGAGGCCGAGCTCGGCCCCGACGACGCGCTCGTGCTCTACACCGACGGGGTGATCGAGGCCGACCCGGTCGACGACGCGCTCGGGCCCGACCGGCTCGCGGCCCTGATCGGCCCGTGGGCCGGGCGGCCGGCCGCCGGGCTGGCGCAGCGCATCGCCGACGCCGCGCTCGACGTCCAGGGCGGCAGCCTGCGCGACGACGTCGCGGTCGTCGTGGCCCGCGCCCGGCCCGCCGCGACGCCGTTTGTCCCCCTCGGAGCAGGGGTAGCCGACGCGCAGTGAAGCTGCTCGTCCTGACCCCCGAGCCCGTCGACGCCGACATGGTGCGCTCCGTGCTCGGCGAGGAGATCGAGGGCGCCGAGGTCATGGTCGTCTCCCCCGCGACCAACCAGTCCCCGCTGGCCTTCTGGGTCTCCGATCCCGACGAGGCGATCGAGGAGGCCGAGGCGGCCCAGGAGGAGACCGTCGAGCGCCTCGAGGAAGAGGGCGTCGACGCGGCCGGCGACACCGGCGAGAGCGAGCCCGCCCAGGCGCTGCAGGACGCGCTGGCGACCTTCGCGGCCGACCACATCCTGATCTTCTCCCACCCCGAGTCCGACCGCGACTACCGCGAGGACGACGGCCTGGCGGACGCCGAGCAGCGCTTCGGCGTGCCCGTCACCCACGCCTTGATCACACGCTGAGCCACCGTTTCGTCATGCTGAGCGGTGGGCACGCCACCCCTTGAGCCTCAAAGACAGGAGCCACCCATGGCCAGCACACCGCTGCAGCAGCTCTCAGAGCACGGCCAGAGCGTCTGGATCGACTTCGTCTCGCGCGCCTTCGTGCGCGACGGCGACCTCGAAGCGCTCTCCGAGCAGGGCGTCGACGGCGTCACCTCGAACCCGACGATCTTCCAGGCCGCCATCGCCGAGGGCAACGACTACGACGACCAGCTGCGCGAGATCCTCAAGGACGAGCGCGACCCCAAGGAGGTCTTCCTCCAGCTCGCGCGCGAGGACGTCCGCGGCGCCTGCGACATCCTGCGCAAGAAGTTCGACGCCGACACCGACGGCTTCGTCTCGCTCGAGGTCGACCCGACGCTCGCCCACGACACCGACGGCACGAAGGCCGAGGCGCGCCGGCTTTTCGACATGATCGAGCGCCCGAACCTGCTGGTGAAGATCCCGGCCACCGAGGCGGGCCTGCCCGCCATCGAGGACACCATCGCGGACGAGATCCCGGTCAACGTCACGCTGATCTTCTCGCTCGAGCGCCACCGGCTGGTGGCCGAGGCCTACATCCGCGGCCTCAAGCGCCTCAAGGACAACGGCGGCGACCTGTCCAAGGTCGCCTCGGTCGCCTCGTTCTTCGTCTCGCGCGTCGACTCGGAGGCCGACAAGCGCCTCGACGAGGTCGGCGGGCACGACGAGCTCAAGGGCACGCTCGCGATCGCCAACGCCAAGCTCGCCTATCAGACCTACAAGGAGGTCTTCGCGGGGGCCGAGTGGGAGGAGCTGGCCGCCGCCGGCGCCACCCCGCAGCGCTGCCTGTGGGCGTCCACCTCGACCAAGAACCCGGAGTACCGCGACATCATGTACGTCGAGCAGCTCGTCGGCCCCGACACGGTCGACACCATGCCGCGCGAGACGGTCGAGGCGACGCTCGACCACGGCGAGATCCGGCGGACGCTCGACGAGGACGTCGACGGCGCCCGCAAGACGCTGGAGGCCTTCAAGGAGGCGGGGATCGACTACGACGACGTCGTCGCCGTGCTCGAGCGCGAGGGGGTCGAGAAGTTCGCCAAGTCCTTCAAGGACCTGCTGGACGGCATCGCCGCCAAGCGCGACGACCTCGTGGCGGCCTAGCGCGATGGCGGACCGCACCGAATTCCGCCGCGAGCTCGGCCAGCAGCTGCGGGTGGACTCCGTCCGCTCCAGCGCCGCGGCCGGCTCCGGCCACCCCACCTCCTCGATGTCCGCCGCCGACCTCATGGCCGTGCTGCTCGACGGCCACCTGCGGCTGGACTTCGCCACCCCCGAGGATCCCTCCAACGACCACCTGATCTTCTCCAAGGGCCATGCCTCGCCGCTGTACTACTCGGTGCTCAAGGCCGCGGGGGCGATCCAGGACGACGAGCTGCTGACCTTCCGCAAGTTCGGCAGCCGGCTGGAGGGCCACCCGACCCCGGTGCTGCCGTGGACCGACGTGGCCACCGGCTCGCTCGGCCAGGGGCTGCCGATCTCCGTCGGCGTGGCGCTGGCGGGCAAGAAGCTCGACCGCATCCCCTACCGGGTGTGGTGCCTGTGCGGCGACTCAGAGATGGCCGAGGGCTCGATGTGGGAGGCCTTCGAGCACGCCGCCTTCAACCGGCTCGACAACCTGACGGCGATCATCGACGTCAACCGCCTCGGCCAGACGCGGGAGACGATGGTCGGCTGGGACCTCGACCGCCACGCCGAGCGCGCCCGCGCCTTCGGCTGGAACGCGATCGAGATCGACGGCCACGACGTGGACGCGATCGAGGCCGCCTACGCGGAGGCCGAGGCCACCACCGGCAAGCCGACGGTGATCGTCGCCAAGACCAAGAAGGGCAAGGGCGTGCAGGCGGTCGAGGACCAGCCCGGCAAGCACGGCAAGCCGCTCGACGACCCCGAGGAGGCCATCAGGGAGCTGGGCGGCGAGCGCGACCTCTCGGTCGAGATCGCCGCGCCGGTGGGCGGGCAGCCCCACGTCTTCGACGCCGACCCCTCGGAGGCGATGCCGTCGTGGGAGCTCGGCGACGAGGTCGCGACCCGCGAGGCCTACGGCGAGGCGCTCACCGGCCTCGGGGCGCGGCGCGGCGACGTGGTCGCGCTGGACGGCGAGGTGTCGAACTCGACGCACTCGGAGATGTTCCGCAACGCCCACGAGGACCGCTACTTCGAGATGTTCATCGCCGAGCAGCAGATGCTCGCGGGCGCCGTCGGGCTGCAGGTGCGCGGCTGGACGCCGTTCGCCTCGACGTTCGCGGCCTTCCTCTCGCGCGCGTACGACTTCGTGCGCATGGCGGCGGTCAGCCAGGCCAACCTGCGCTTGTCGGGCTCGCACGCCGGCGTCTCGATCGGCGAGGACGGCCCGTCGCAGATGGCCCTGGAGGACTTCGCCTCGCTGCGGGCGGTCCACACGAGCTGCGTGCTGCACCCGTCCGACGCCAACCAGACCGCCCAGCTGGTGGCGGCGATGGCCGATCGCCAGGGGATCAGCTACATGCGGACGCTGCGCGGCAAGACCGAGGTCCGCACGCCCGCCGACGAGACGGTGCAGATCGGCGGCAGCCGGATCGCCTACGACGGCGGCACCGACGTCGCGATTGTCGCCTGCGGGATCACGGTCGACGAGGCGGTGCAGGCCGCCGAGGCGCTCGAGGGCGACGGCGTCGGGGTGCGCGTGATCGACTGCTACTCGATCAAGCCGATCGACGAGGAGACCCTGCAGGCGGCCGCGCGCGAGTGCGGCGGCATCGTCACCGTCGAGGACCACTGGCCCGAGGGTGGGCTGGGCGACGCGGTGCTCGGTGCGCTGGCGCGGACGCCCGACACCCCGCCGGTCGTGAAGCTGGCCGTCCGCGACATGCCGACCTCCGGCAAGCCCGACGAGCTGCTCAAGGCCGCCGGCATCGACGCCGAGGCGATCGCGGCGGCCGCCCGCGAGGTCGCCGGCGCGCGCAGCGCGGCCTAGGGAACGCCGACGGCCGGGCGGCGCCACCGCTTTCAGGTGGCGCCGCCCGCTGCGGCCGCGAGGCGCTAGCGTCGAGGGGTGCCGCCGTCCAGACGCGTCGAGGTCGAGATCCAGGGGCGGCGGCTGTCGCTCTCGAACCTGGACAAGGTCCTCTACCCCGTCCCGGGCTTCACGAAGGGCCACGTGATCGACTACTACAGCCGCGTCGCCCCGGCGCTGCTCCCCCACCTGCGCGGTCGCCCCCTGACGCTCAAGCGCTACCCCAACGGCGTCGAGGCACAGTACTTCTACGAGAAGCAGTGCCCGTCGCACCGGCCCGACTGGGTGCAGACGGCCGCGGTCTACAGCCGCAGCAACCGGCGCACGATCGACTTCTGCCTCGCGGAGGACCTCCCCACGCTGGTCTGGCTGGCCAACCTCGCCGACCTCGAGCTGCATACGTCGCTCGCCCTGGCCGACGACGTCACCCGCCCGACGATGATCGCCTTCGACCTCGACCCCGGAGCCCCCGCGACGATCGTCGAGTGCGCCGAGGTCGCGCTCTCGCTGCGCGAGGCCTTCGACCACCTCGGGCTGACCGCGTTCGCGAAGACCTCGGGCTCGAAGGGCATGCAGGTCTATCTCCCGCTCAACGCGGGCGCGCCGACCTACGAGCAGACCAGCGGGTTCGCCCACGGACTGGCGCAGTTGCTGGAGCGCCGCCGGCCCGAGCTGGTCGTCTCGGAGATGACCAAGGCCAAGCGGACCGGCAAGGTGCTCGTGGACTGGAGCCAGAACAGCCGCCACAAGACGACGGTGAACGTCTACTCGCTGCGCGCGCGGGAGCGGCCCACGGTGTCGACCCCGGTGCGCTGGGAGGAGGTCGAGGCGGCGGCCGCCTCGGGCGATCCGGAGGGGCTCAGCTTCGACTCCGCCGCCGTGCTCGCCCGTGTCGCGGAGCACGGCGACCTGTTCGCCGGCGTGCTCGAGCTCGAGCAGGCGCTGCCCGGCTAGCCTTCGCCGCGCCGCTCACCGGTCAGATTTCGGACGGCTCGACGTGCGGAGGCGGCGGCGATGGGGAAAGGACGGCGAGAGCCCGCGCACATCGGGGTTGGCTCACCCCTCTCCTCATCCCACCGTAGAGGCCGCCTCCGAGCGGCCTCTACGGCGTCGATGGCTCGCTTTGGCGATTCGGACGCGCCGACGTTGGGTAGGCATTGGCTCGCGGGAGCCCGTCACGGGTCAGAACCCGCAGCCACCATCGCAGACCGACGCCTGAGAGGAAGGATCCCAATGGCACCTGTGTTGGCACCGCAATCGGGGGAGACGTCGCACGGCGCGCCGGCGCCGCGCTCCCGGCTCGATCGCGACGAGCGACGACTGTTCGTCCGCTACCGCGAGACCGGCGACCCCGAGCTGCGCGACGCGCTCGTCCGGCGCTTCCTGCCCCTGTCGCGCAAGCTCGCCGGCCGTTACCGGCGCGGGGGCGAGCCGATGGACGACCTGCGCCAGGTCGCGGCGCTCGGCCTGCTCAAGGCCGTCGAGCGCTACGACCCCGGACAGGGCACCGCGTTCTCCTCCTTCGCCGTCCCGACCATCCTCGGCGAGCTACGCCGCCACTTCCGCGACACCGGCTGGGCGATCCACGTCCCGCGCGACCTGCAGGAGCTCGCCGTCAAGGTGGAGGCGGTCGGCGACGGGATGCACGACGATCTCGGCCGGCCGGCCACCGCGGACGAGCTGGCCAAGCGGCTCGGCGTGGAGCCCGGACAGGTGCTCGAGGCGCGCGAGGCCGCCGCCGCGCACTACGCCGCCTCGCTGGACTCGCCGGTGCTCGGGGACGGCGAAGGCCGCAGCACGCTCGGCGAGGCGCTCGGCACCGAGGATCCACAGCTGGAGGCCGCCGAGGCGGTCGTCACCGCGCAGCGGCTGCTGCGCCATCTCGGCCAACGCGAGCAGGAGATCCTGCGACTGCGCTTCGCCGAGGACCTCACGCAGAGCGAGATCGGCGCTCGGCTCGGGATCTCCCAGATGCACGTCTCGCGGCTGATCCGCCAGTCGCTCGAGCATCTGCGGGAGGTGGCGGCGGCGCAGGAGGTTGCGGCCGCGCAAGCGGCGGCGGCGGCCGCCGAGCCGCGGCGGGTGGGCCTGGCCGCCTGACGCCGGCGCCCGCCGGGTAGGCACGAGCCATGCCGACGCTCGAGATCCCCTCCACGCCCGCCACCCCGGAGCAGCCCCAGGTCGTGCCCGACAGCCCGACCGTGCCGGCCGCCCCCACGCCCCCGGAGACGCCCGACACCCCGGTCGGCCCGGACGCACCGGAGCCCGTCGACCCCGATCCGCCCGCACCCGACGGGCCCAAGGTCACACCGCCCGCCGAGGGCTGACCGAGCTCAGGCGACCGCGACCTGCTCGACGCCGGGCGCGTCCTCGCGCTCGTCGATCAGGTCGAGCACGGCCCGCTCGACGGCCGCCTGGTGGATCGGCAGCTCGCCGTCGTCGGGCTGCTCCGCGGTGGGCAGGTCGGGCCGGATGATCAGCCCGGCCTGGTAGGCGTCGAAGACGCGCGGGTCGATGTAGGACGCGCGGCAGACGGCGGGCGTATTGCCCAGGTAGCGGGCCGTCTCCTTCACGGCGCGGGTGATCGCGCGCTTGCGGCCCGTCTCGGTGTTAGCGACCCCGCCTGCCACCGCGAGCGCGACGGCGGCGAGCAGCGTGGCGTTCCAGGTGCGGAAGTCCTTGGCCGAGTAGTCGGCGCCGGTGACCTCCTTGAGGTACTCGTTGACCTCCTCGGAGCGGATGTCGCGCCAGCGGCGGCCCTGGCGGTAGGCGAGCAGCCCGGGGCCGCCGCCGCGCCGGCGCTTGAGCCGCGCGACGATGTCGAAGGCGTCGCGGTCGACGACGCCCCGGATCCGCCGCTGCCCGCTCTTGGCCGGGTAGTCGAAGACCATCGCGCCATCCTCGCCGAGGGTGACGTGCTGCTTGAGGATGGTGGCGAGGCCGTAGCTCTCGTTCAGGGCGGCGTACTCCTCGGTGCCGATGCGAAAGAAGCCGCGGTCGAGCAGCCGGACGGCGAGCGCCATGACCTGCTCCCGGCCCAGCTCCGGCGCCGACTCGAGGTCGTCGGCGACACGCTCGCGCAGCGCCGGCAGCACCTTGGCGAAGTCCAGCATCTCGTCGAACTTCTGCTGGTCGCGCCGCGCGCGCCAGGCCTCGTGGTAGCGATACTGCTTGCGCCCGGCGGCGTCGGTCCCGGTCGCCTGCAGGTGCCCGTTCGGATACGGGCAGATCCACACCTCCCGCCACGCCGGCGGGATCCCGAGATCGCCGATGCGCTCGAGCACCTCGGGCTCCTCGACGCGGTTGCCGTCCTCGTCGACGTAGCTGAAGCCGCGCCCGCGGCGTTGTCGGGCGATGCCGGGACCAGAGCAGTCGCTGCGGCGCAGGCGGGGAGCGGGCATCGCCTGCGGTCTTTCCCCCGCGCCCGGCCCACTAGTCTCCGGTCGAGTCATGGCGCGCCTGCTCTTCGAGACCTCGGTGCACGACGGCCGCGCGATCGTCGCCCTGCGCGGCGAGCTCGACCTCGACGGCGCCGGGGTGCTCGAGCCCGAGCTGGCACGGCTCGAGGCCCAGCCGGAGACCGACGAGGTGGTGATCGACCTCCGCGCTCTGGAATTCATGGATTCCAGTGGGTTGCGGCTGGTCGCGCTGGCGCACGCACGCGCAGAAGCCGACGGCCGGAAGTTTGGACTCGTCCCAGGTACGGGACCCGTACAGAAGGTGTTCGAGATCACCGGCATGGACAAGCGGCTTGCCTTTGTGACTCCTCCGGAGACACGATGAGGATGGAGCTCGCCCTGCCGCGCACCTCCGAGTCCCCGTCAGCGGCCCGCCACGCCGTCGACCGGCTCGGCGGGCACTTCCCCGCCGAGCGCCTGGGCGACGTGCGCCTGCTCGTCTCAGAGCTCGTGACCAACGCGATCCGCCACGCCGGACTGGGCGAGCGCGAGGAGATCCGGCTGCTGATGCAGGAGTCCCCCGGCGGGCTGCGGGTGGAGGTGGGCGACCCGGGCACCGGCTTCGACTGGACCGGCCGCGAGCTCGGCGCCACCGAAGCCGGCGGCTGGGGCCTCTACCTCGTGGCCGAGATGGCCGACCGCTGGGGCGTCGAGCGCGGCAGCGACACCTGCGTGTGGTTCGAGCTCGACCGCGCTGACTGAGCTCACCCCGGGAAGCGCCGTGGCGGGTGTGGGGGGCGTAGGGGGCCGATCAAGACGTCGAGATCCGGAGTGGTCGCAGACCAATCTCGACGAAGTGACGCTATAGCGACCAAGACGTCGAGGCACCGCTCCAGACCCCGCGGATCTCGTCGTTCAGCTCGCCCAAGCCACGCTCGACACCCCCCTGACCGCCCGCGGCACAGCGGCGCACTCGACACGTATGGGCATGCCGTCCGCCCTGAGCGCCGACGGCCCGTTCATCACCGGAAAGTGCAGGCGCGGCCCGCCCGAGCTGCCGCTGCTCGTCCTCGGCGGCGGCCGAGTTTCGAGGCCACGGACGACACCGGCACCGTCGCCGGCGGCCCGGCACCTTCGTGGACGGATCCGCGCGGACGGCCGTTGTTCCCGCTCGACTTCCCCGACCTGCGCGTCGACCCGGGCGTGTTCGTCCCGACCCAGGGCAGCTTCCGATCTGGAAGTACCTCTTCCATCAGGGCATCGGCGCTCACCAGCGCTGCCTGGACATCGGCTGCGGCACCGGCCTGCTGGCCATCCAGATGGCCCGCAACGGCGCTGCCCACGTCCACGCCATCGACATCGACCAGGCCGCCGCCGCCAACACGCTCACCAACGCCTTTCGCAACGGCGTCGCCGACCGCGTCAGCTCCGCCGCCGTCGACCTGTTCCCGTGGGAGCCCGAGGAGCGCTACGACGTCATCGTGGCCAGCCTCTACCAGATGCCGGTCGACCCCTTCGAGCAGGTCTCCACCCACCGGCGACTCGACTACTGGGGACGCAACCTCGTCGATCATCTGATCGCGCTGCTGCCCAAGGCGCTGGCCGACGACGGCGTCGCCTACCTCATGCAGCTCTCGATCATCGGCGAGCAGCGCAGCGTCGCCCAGCTCGACGCCCTCGGCTACCAGTCGCGCGTCGTGGACTTCGCCTTCTTCGAGTTCCACGAGCTCTTCGACGAGAAGTCCGACCAGATCGCCCGCGTCGAAGCGCTCTCTGACGCCTACCACCTCAAGCTCGGCGACCAGGACGTGGGTCCGATGGTGGGGACGGTTCGCGAGCCCGCTCTCCGGCCCGCCACGCGATCCCGACCCCCTCGATGCGGGGCTTGCCGGGACAACGACGGCGAGACGAGGTTTCGCCGGGCAAGCGGACCTCAAGACGACCCGCGACCCGCCGGTCAGGCCTTCGCGCCGCCGGGCTAGGACTTCGCGCCGGCCTTGGCCTTGGACTTCGAGCCGCCGCCCGAGGACTTCGAGCTGCTCGAGCGCTTCTTGGGCTTCGTCTCCGCCTTGCCGTTGCCCGAGCCGTCGCTCGCGTCGCCGCCGCGGTCCGAGACGGCCGCGAGGCTCGCCTCCAGCGCCGCCATCAGGTCGGGCACCTTGGCGGGCTCGGGCGCCTCGGGCTGGGTGGCGATCTCCTCGCCCTGGGCCTTGCGCTCGACCAGGTCGAGCACCTTCTCGCGGTACTCGTCCTTGTACTTGGTCGGCTCGAACTCCGAGCTGAGCGAGTCGATCAGCTGCTGGGCCATCTTCAGCTCGCGGTCTGACGCCTTGAGCTCCTTGGCGTCCGGGAGGTCCTCGATCGAGTCGTGCGGCACGACCTCGTCGGAGAAGATCATCGTCTCCATCATCAGGATGTCCGCCGCCGGGCGGATCGCGACCAGCTGCTCCTTGGAGCGCAGCACGACCTTGGCGACGGCCACCTTGCCGGCCTCCTCCATGGCGTTGAGGAGCAGGCCGTAGGCCTTGGTGGCGCCGGTGTTCGGGACGAGGTAGTACGGGTGGTCGTAGTAGATCGGGTCGATGTCCTCGAGGTCGACGAAATCGAGGATGTCGATCGTCCGCGAGCGCTCCGGGTCGAGCGCCTCGAGCTCCTCGGGCTTGACGATGACGTAGCTGTCCTTGGTCAGCTCGTAGCCCTTGACGATGTCGTCGTAGCGGACCTCTTCACCGGTCTCCGGATCCACGCGCTTCTGCTGGATGCGGTTGCCGGTCTCGCCGTTGAGCTGGTGGAACCGGACCGTCTTGCGCGACACGGCGCTGTAGAGCTTGACCGGTACGTTGACCAGTCCGAAGGAGATGGCGCCGCTCCACATCGATCGAGGCATCAGGACATTGTGACGACTCGGGGCCCGGTCTTCCAACGCCCGCACGTCGCCTTGCGTGGCCGCGAGCTCATGCGGCGGGGCTCAGCGCGCCGATCGCGGACAGCTCGTCGTCGTCGAGCTCGAGCTCTGCGGCCCGCGCCGAGTCGGCGATCGTCTCCGGCCGGCTCGCCCCCGGGATCGGGATGACGCGGTCCGAGAGCGAGAGCAGCCAGGCGAGCGCGACCTGCTGGGGCGAGACGCCGTGGCGCTCGGCGGCCGTCCGCACCGGGTCGTGCGCCCGCGCCGCCTCGGAGGCGCCGGCGATGCCGCCGAGCGGCGACCACGGCAGGAACGCGATGTCGCGCTCCTCGCACCCGGCGACCTCGCCCTTGGCGAGCGGATCGCGGTACTCGAGCGAGAGCTGGTTCTGCACCGCGACGATCTCGACGATCGCGCGCGCCTCGTCGATCTGGGAGACGTGGGCGTTGGAGATCCCCAGCCAGCGCACCTTGCCCTCTCGCTGGAGCTCCGCGAGCGCCCCGATCGACTCGGCGTAGGGCACCTCGGGGTCCGGGCGGTGGAGCTGGTAGAGGTCGATGACGTCGGTCTCGAGCGCGCGCAGCGAGGCCTCGCAGGCGGCCCTGAGGTACTGCGGGGAGCCGTCGAGCGCCCACGCCCCGTCGGCGCCGCGGGTGTGGCCGCCCTTGGTGGCGACGATCACGTCGTCACGCCGGCCCTTGAGCGCCTTGGCGACCAGGCGCTCGTTGTGCCCGACGTCGGCCGCGTCGAGGGCGTAGGCGTCGGCGGTGTCGATCAGCTGCACGCCGGCGTCCAGCGCGGCGTGGATCGCGCGGATCGCCTGCGCCTCCTCCGGCCGGCCGGAGAGCGACATCGGCATCGCGCCGAGGCCGATCGGGAACACGTCGGTGCCGGCGAGGCTGCGGGTCATGGCCATCCGCCGCGCCTGCCCGTAGCGCCGCGGCCGCAAACGGGCCTACGCGTCCTCGGAGAACGTCACGTCGGCCGGGTCGATGTCGTCGCGCAGGCCCTTGTAGGACGGCGCGCGCAGCGTGCGCGCCTGCGTCCACTCCAGGTACTCGACCGTGCACACCAGCTCGGGCTCCACGAAGCGCGTCTGGCGCGGCGGCTGGCGGCCCGCGAACGGGCTCGTGTCGCGGGCCAGCGGCGCCAGCACGCCCCCGAGGCGCGCGAGCTCGGCGCCGTCGAAGCCGGTGCCCACGCGCCCGGCGCTGCGCAGCTCGCCGTCCTCGTAGTAGCCGACCACCAGCGCTCCGAGGCGCCCGCTGCGCCCGCCCTCCCCCGGCAGCCACCCGCCGATCACCACCTCGGTGCGGCGGACGTTCTTGACCTTCACCCACGCCGAGGTCCGGCGCCCCGGCACGTAGGGCGCGTCGGTGCGCTTGGCCACGATGCCCTCCAGGCCGCTGGCCCTGGAGGCTTCGAGCATCGCCGGCCCGTCGCCCAGGTGGTGGGCGGGCGCCTGCCAGCGCGCCCCGGAGAGGCCGAGCTCGGCCAGCGCCGCGCGCCGCTCGAGGTAGGTCGAGGCCAGCAGCGAGCGGCCGTCGAGGTAGAGCAGGTCGAAGATCACGTAGTTGACCGGTTCGCGCTGGGCCAGGCGGCGGACCGCCGGTTCGGAGGTCAGGTGCATGCGGCCCTGCAGGCGCTGGAAGCTCGGCCGCCCGTCGGCGTCGAAGGCGACGACCTCGCCGTCGAGCACCGCCTCGTGGGCGCCGAGCGCCCGGCCGAGCTCGCGCAGCTCCGGGTAGCGGGGGGTGATGTCGCGGCCGTTGCGGCTCGTGAGCCGCAGTCGCCCGCCGGACACGAAGCCGATCGCGCGCACGCCGTCCCACTTGATCTCGTACGCCCAGCGCCCGTCGTCGCGCGGCAGCTCACCGCTCTTGGCCAGCATCGGCTCCAGGCGCTCCGGCGGGGCGACGTAGCCGGGATCCTGCGGCGGATCCATGCGGTGGATCATCCAGTCGTCGCCGCGCGTGCGAAACAGGACGTAGCGGCCCTCGACGCGCTCGCCGTGCAGGGTGATCATCACCTCGCGGTCGGAGAACTTGTGCGTCTCGTAGGTGCCGCGGTCCCAGATCTCCATCGTCCCCGCGCCGTACTCGCCGGCCGGGATCGTGCCGTGGAACTCGAGGTACTCCAGCGGGTGGTCCTCGGTGCGCACCGCGAGGTGGTTGCGCGCGGGGTCGGGCGGCACGCCGCGCGGGAGCGCCCACGAGGCGAGCGTGCCACCGCGCTCGAGCCGGAGGTCCCAGTGCAACGAGCGCGCGTGGTGCTCCTGGACGACGAAGCGCGGCGCGTCGCCCGCCGCGCCGGTCTCGCCGGCGGGCTCGGGCGTCGCCTCGAAGTCGCGCTTGGCCCGGTAGGGCTCGAGCCGGTCGGGCGTCATGTCCGGTGAAGTTAAGCCGGTCGGCGCTCGGGTAGTGTCCGCAGCGACATGGACGCCAATCCGATCGTGCTCGACGACGCCGCCGGTGACGTCATGGTCGTCTCGGTCGAGGGTGAGCACGACATCTACACCGCGCCCGCCCTTCGCGAGCGCCTCGACGAGGCACTGGAGAAGGGCGTCGGGATGGTCGTCGACCTCACCGGGGCCACCTTCGTGGACTCCTCGGTGCTCGGGGCGCTGCTCGACGCCCGCCGCCGGGCGCTGGACGGCGCGCAGGGGTTCGCGGTGTGCGTCGACGCCGACGTCGACCCGGGCGTGCGGCGGATCCTGGACATCACCGGCCTCGTGCCGGTACTGCCGGTGCTGGAGGGCCGCGACGCCGCGCTGGCGGCCGCGAGGAGCAATGGCGACGGCAGATGAGATGAGCCTGCTCGCCGACGTGCAGCTCACGATGTCGGCCAAGCCCGAGGGGGTGGGGGTCGTGCGCCAGGCGCTGGCCGGCATGGCCGACGCGCTGGACTTCGACGCCGCGATCCTGGCCGACATGAAGATGGCGGTCACGGAGGCGTGCACCAACGTCGTCGTCCATGCCTATCCGGACGCGGAGGGCGGCGGGCTCAGCGTCGACATGCTCGCCGGCGCCGACGGGCTGACGATCGTCGTCCGCGACCACGGCGGCGGCATCCAGCCCCAGCCGATCCAGCCCGAGCCGAAGGCCCTCGGGCTGGGGCTGCCGCTGATCGCCGCGCTGTCGGACTCCTTCGAGCTCAAGGGCAGCTCCAGCGGCGGCACCGAGGTGCGCATGACGTTCGCCTACGTGCGCGCCCACGACCCCTCGCGGTCCAGCCAGGTGGCCGGCGCGCTCGGCGAGGACGGGCGCTGGGATCCGGACGCCGCGTCGCCGCAGGAGCCGGCGAGCGATCGCCCGCTCGAGGACTAGGCCGCCTGGCGGAGCGCGTCGAGCGCGCTCATCCGGCCGAGCCGCCCGAGCGCCTTGGACTCGATCTGACGGACGCGCTCAGGGGTGATCCCGAGCCGCCGGCCGATCTCGCGCAGCGGCGTCGGCTCGCCGCCGTCGATCCCGTAGCGCAGGCGGACGACCGTGCGCTCGCGGTCGGGCAGCTCCTCCAGCGCCCGGTGCAGCGCCTGGCGGCGCAGCGACAGGTGCACGACGTCCTCGGGCCCCGGGCCCTCCGCCGGCAGCAGATCGCCGAAGGCGGCGTCCTCCTCCTCCCCGAGCGGGCGGTCCAGCGAGGTCACCGCGCGAGCCGCGTCGCGCAGCGCACGCAGCTCGGCGATCGAGATCTCGGCCTCGGCGGCCAGCTCGGCCTCCGTAGGCGGCCGGTCGAGCCGCAGCGCGAGCGTGTTCTCCGCCCGCGCCAGCTTGCGCTGGTTGCGCACGAGGTTGATCGGCAGCTTGATCGTGCGGGCCTTGGCGTCCATGCCGCGCTCGACGGCCTGGCGGATCCACCACGTCGCGTAGGTCGAGAAGCGATAGCCGCGCCGCCAGTCGAACTTCTCGACGGCCCGGATCAGCCCGAGGATGCCCTCCTGGATGAGATCGAGCAGCGTCAACTCGGTGCCCTGGTACTTCTTGGCGATCGAGACGACCAGGCGCAGGTTGGCGTTGATCATCCGGTCCTTGGCCTCGAGGTCGCCGCGCTCGATCCGCTTGGCCAGCTCGATCTCCTCGGCGGGGGTGAGCAGCCGGTGGCGGCCGATCTCGTTGAGGAACAGCTGCAGCGCGTCGGTGGTGGCGCTCAGGAGCGCGGCCTCCTGGACCGGGGCGGCCTCGGCGTCGCGTCCGCAGTTTTCGCGCAGCTCGATGCCGCGCCCGTCGAGCTGCTCCATCAGCCCGCTGAGCTGGCCGTCCTCGAGCTCGAGCGCTGCGACCAGCTCGTCCAGCTCGCTGAGATCGACGCAGCCCCGCTGCTCCCCGCGGTCGATCAGCGCGGCGAGAGGGCCTGCGGCCGGATCGGCGCTCGCCTGCTGACGAATCTCCATGTGCAGGTGATCGTCACCGCTGCCCGAACCGGGTAAACACGTGTATGGCCGCCTGCGCCCGCCCCGCCGAGCGCCGGTCGGGGCCGGGAATCCCGAGCGTGGAGCTGTCCGTGTTCGAACGCCTCAAGTCGTCCAGTCGCGACCGATCCGCAGGTGCCGGCGCCGCCGAGGAGGACACGCGCGTGCTCGCCGGTGACGGCTCGCGACCGGGCTCGGACCCGGAGGCGCCCACCCGCGCGATCACCGGCGACGAGCCGCCGCGCGCCGGCGAGGAGCCCACCCGGGTCGAGGATCGTCGCGCGACACCCGCCGCGGCCGGCCACCCGGCGCGTGCCACGACCGGTCCCTCGGCGCTCGCCCGTGCCCGCGAGCGCCAGCGCGAGGCCTACGGCGGCGTCAACTGGGGCGCCGCCTTCTTCGGCTGGCTGGTGGCGGTCGGGATGGCCGTGCTGCTGACCGGCCTGCTGGCGGCCGCCGGAGCCGCCATCGGGCTGACGGGCGTCAACGAGGCCGATCTGGCCGACCAGACCGACGAGCTGACCCTCGGCGGGGCGATCGCCCTGCTGGTCGTGCTGCTGCTGGCCTACGGCTGCGGCGGCTACGTCTCCGGGCGCATGTCGCGCTTCGACGGCGCCCGCCAGGGCATCGCCGCCTGGCTGCTCGGGCTGCTGGTCACCGTGGTGGTCACCGTCGTGGCCCTGATCGCCGGCTCGGAGTACAACGTCGTCGAGCGCGCGAACCTGCCGCGGCTCCCCGTCGGGGAGGAGACGATCGGCACCGGCGGCGCGATCGCGACCGCCGCGATCCTCGTCGGCACGCTGCTGGCGGCGGCCATCGGCGGACGCACCGGCGAGCGCTATCACCGCAAGGTCGACCGCGCCGGCTTCCCCGAATAGCGGCGCGGCGTCCGGCGCCCCGTCCCCCGAGTCTGAACCGGCGACCCGCCGGGTAGCACCGCAGTAGCTGCGGCGTTCGGTCGAGCCGGCGCCGAGGCCCCATTGCAAGCCGGGGGTGACGCGCGGACGAAAGATGGCTGCGCAGGTCCTCCCGGATCGCCCGCTCGACCCCGGAAGCTCAAGGCCCTCGTTGATCCAGATCACCGCCACAGCACCACCCACCGCGCTTGCCGATCGCGTCCCGCTGCTCGCCGTCGATCCCGAGCTGGGCTCGGGCGTCCCGGCGACGCGCCTGGAAGAGGCCGAGCGAGAGCTGACGGTCCGCGTGCGCCGGCTCGCGGTCGGTCGCTGGGACGTGCGTCCGCTGCTGGCCCAGGGCGCCGGCCAGATCGGGCTGCTCCTGCTCGACGGCGTGGTCTGGCGGGAGATCGGCATCGCCGGGCAGGTCAGCGCGGAGTTGCTCGGACCGGGCGATCTGCTGCGCCCGTGGCAGTTCGAGCAGCGCGAGGCGCTGCTCGAGCTCGAGCAGAGCTACACCGTGCTGACCCCGACCGAGGTGGCCCTGTTGGACCGCCGGTTCGGTGTCAGCGCCCTCTCGCGCTGGCCCGAGGTGACCGAGCGGCTCTTCGAGCGCCTGACCGATCGCGCACTGCGGCTCGCCACCACGCAGGCGATCTGCCAGCTCACCCGCGTCGACCGGCGCATCAACACGCTCTTCTGGCACCTGGCCGAGCGCTGGGGCCGCGTCTCGGGCAGCGGCGTCGTCGTCCCGCTCGCGCTGACGCATCGGATGATCGGCCAGTTGGTCGGTGCGCGCCGGCCGACCGTCTCCACCGCCCTCGGCGAGCTCGCCGGACGCGGTGAGCTCGTGCGCCGCAGCGACGGCAGCTGGCTGCTGGCCGGCGACCCCGCCTACGCGGCGGGTTGACCACACGCCAGCCTGCGTTTTGCCCCGGTCGGCCCGGGTAGGTCCCCAGGTGGCGCCCGCGAGGCGCCGCCCGCATCACCTGCCACCGACCACGAAGGAGTCCAATGTCCGTCCGTTCCAGCTCAGAGGGCATCCTCTCCGACGAGAAGGCCGCCCAGCGCGATGAGCTGATCGGCCTGCTCAAGAAGGCCTACTGGATGGAGATCGAGACCGTGATGAGCTACATCTCGAACTCGATCAACCCCGACGGCGTCCGCGCTCAGGAGATCGTCGAGTCCCTCCAGGAGGACATCCAGGAGGAGCTCGGTCACGCCCAGCAGTTCGCCAACCGGATCAAGGAGCTCTACGGCGTCGTCCCGGGCTCGCTGGAGTTCGCGGCCGAGCAGAGCTACCTCCAGCCGCCCGATCACCAGACCGACATCGTCCACGTCATCAAGGGCGTCATCGAGGCCGAGACCGGGGCCATCGAGCACTACAACCGCGTCATCGAGTTCACCGACGGGGTCGACTGGGTGACCCAGGACATGGTCATCGCGATCCTCCACGACGAGGAGGGCCACCGGCGCCTGTTCGAGGGCTACCTGCGCGAGTACGAGGCCGAAGGCCTCGCCTAGGCGCCACCCGCAGCCCTGAACAGGGATTAGACTCCGTCCCCGAACGTGGGGACGGAGTCCTACACCCGCGACGGTCACGGCGGGCCGGAGTCGGCACCGTCGCCGGCGGACCTGCTCGCCGAGGCGGGCGCCCGGCTCGCCACGACGCTGGACTACCGCGCCACGCTGCACGCCGTCGCCGACCTCGTCGTCCCCCGGCTCGCGGATTTCTGCTTCGTCGAGATGCTCCGGCCGGACGGGACCATCGCGCGTGAGGTGATGCGCGCGGCGGATCCCGGGCGCCAGGCGCTCGCCCACGCCTATGACCGCCGCTGGCCGCTGGACCCCGGCGCCGCCGAGGGCTCGCCGCGGGTGATCCGCACGGGCGAGCCCGAGCTGATCGAGGAGCTGCCCGCCGGCTACCTGGAGCCGATGGCCGCCGACCCCGAGCAACGCGCGCTGCTGACCTCGATCGGCTTCCGCTCGGCGCTCATCGTGCCGCTACGCGTCCGCGGCGAGGTGATCGGCGACCTCGCGCTCGCCACCGCGGAGTCCGGCCGGCGCTTCGGCGCGCAGGACCTCGTGACGGCGCAGGAGCTGGCCGACCGCTGCGCCTCGCACATCGACAACGCCCGCTTGGTCACCGACCTGCGGGCCGCCGAGGCCGAGCTGCGCGGCTCGCGCGACGAGCTGGAGGCGATCCTCGAGGGAGTCGCCGACGCGATCACGGTGCAGGAGCCCGACGGGCGGCTGGTCTACGTCAACCAGGCGGCGGTGGACCTGCTCGGCTATCCCGACGCGGCCGCGTTGCTGGCGGCGCCCATCACCGAGGTGGTCGCGCGCTTCGAGATGCTGGCGCCGGACGACAGCCCACTCGACCTCGAGGCGATGCCGGGCCGCCGCGTGCTGCGCGGGGAGCAGGCCGAGCCGCTGATCGTGCGCTACCGGCGCAAGCCCGACGGCCGCGATCGCTGGGCGCGCATCAAGGCGCGCCCCGTCCACGGAGCCGGCGGCGAGGTGCGGCTCGCGATCAATGTCATCGAGGACATCACCGACCTCAAGCGCGCCGAGGAGACCCAGCGCTTCCTGGCCGACGCCAGCCAGATCCTCGCCGGCTCGCTGGACTACGGCGACACGCTGCGGCAGATCGCCCGGCTCGCGGTCCCGCGCCTGGCGGACTGGTGCGCCGTGGATCTGCTCGACGACCAGGGCGCCGTCGAGCAGGTCGCCATCGCCCACGCCGACCCGTCGCGCATGGCCCAGGCCGAGGAGCTGCGGCGGCGCTACCCCGTCGGCCCCCAGGGCTCGAGCGGCGTCGCCGAGATCCTGCGGACCGGCCGGGCGATGCTGGTGGAGGAGATCGGCGACGCACAGCTGCGCGAGGCCGCGCAGGACGCCGATCACCTGCGGCTGCTGCGGGCGCTGAACCCGATCTCGGCGATCGCCGTGCCGATGCTGCTGCGCGGCCGCGCGCTCGGCGTCATCACGCTCGTCAACGCCGACTCCGACCGGCGCTTCGACGCCCACGACCTGCCGCTGGCCGAGGACCTGGCCGCGCGGGCGGGGACCGCGGTGGACAACGCGCGGCTCTACCGGACGCGCTCGGCGATCGCCCAGACGCTGCAGGCCTCGCTGCTGCCGCCCCACCTGCCGGAGATCGAGGGGGTCGAGTCCGCCGCCCGCTACCGCGCCGCCGGCGAAGGCAGCGAGGTCGGCGGCGACTTCTACGACCTGTTCTCGGTCGCCGACGGCCACTGGATCGCCGTGATCGGCGACGTGTGCGGCAAGGGCGCGGCGGCGGCGGCGGTCACCGCGCTGGCCCGCTACACCATCCGCACCGCCGCGGTGCGCCGGCGCTCGCCGGCGGCCATCCTGCGCTGGGTGAGCGACGCGATGGTGCGCCACGACCCGCAGGACGGCCGCTTCTGCACGATCGCCTGCGTGCACCTGGAGACCGACCGGACGCCGGTGCGGATCACCGTCGCCTGCGGAGGCCACCCGCTGCCGCTGATCCTGCGCGCCGACGGCAGCGTGGCCGAGGCCGGCGGCAGCGGCACGCTGCTGGGCCTGGTCGAGGACCCGGACGTCCAGGACCACGAGGCCCAACTGCAGCCCGGCGACACGCTGGTGCTCTACACCGACGGCCTCACCGAGGCGCACGCGCCGCAGCACGTGTGGTCGGCCGACGACCTCGCCTCAGCGCTGCGCGGGGCGGCGGGCGACGGGCCCGCCGGCGTGCTCGACCACCTCGAGGCCGCGGCACTCGGCCCCGACGGCGCAGCGCGCGACGACGTCGCGCTGCTGGCGCTGCGCCCCGTGGTCTGACGTCTCAGGCGGCGGGCGTCCCCTCGCCGGGGCGCTTGACCTCGCCGCGCCACTCGCCGGTCTCGCCGCCGCGGCTCTCGATCATCTCCTTGAAGCGGTCGAGGTCGCCCTTGACCCGCCGCTTGGCGATGCCCAGCGCGTCGCCGGCCTTCTCGACGATGCCCTCGGGCTCGGTGTCGAGCTGGACCATCACGCGCGTCTGGTCGTCGTCGAGGCGGTGGAAGGTGACGACGCCGGCGTGGTTCGTGCCGCTCGTGGAGCGCCAGGCCACCCGCTCGTCGGGCTTCTGCTCAGTGATCTCGGCGTCGAACTCGCGCTCGACCCCGGCGATCTTCGTCTTCCAGTGCAGCCGGCGATCATCGAGCTGGCGGATCTCCTCGACGCCCTCCATGAAGCTCGGGAACGTCTCGAACTGCGTCCACTGGTTGTAGACGGTGTTCAGCGGGACGCGGACGTCGATGCTCTCTTCGACCGTGGACATGGGAACCTCCGTGGGCTTGAACAACGTGTTGAAGGTTGGCTACCCACCAGCTGCAGACCGGAAAGACCGCGCGGGCGCCACCTCGGGCCGGGGCGGCGGGGCGGCTGCGTGGTCAGCCGGCGGCCGGGTTGCCGGTCGCGGTGCCGTCGTCGTCGCGGGAACGGTCGTCGTGATCGTCCTCCGGCCCCTCGCGGGTGCCCTCGCGCTCGCGGTCCTCCTCGGGGACCACCTCGCTCGGCTGCTCCTCGGGATATCCGGACTCTGAGGGCTCGATCGACTCCATGCGGGCGGCCTTCCCCGCGCCCGAGCGCGCCAAACGGTGCGCTTGCGCCCGATCATGGCTCGCCGCCGCTCCGCGCCGGGGCAGCTGTCTGCAGACACCGGCCACGAGAAGGAGACGACATGGCGCTGGCAGAACGTACGGCGGAGGTCCATTGGGAGAGCAGCCTGGCCCGCGGGGAGGGCAGCGTGCGCGGCGGCAGCGGCGCCCGAGCGCCTCGACGTCAAGGCCAAGTGCTCACTGGAGACCGAGGGCGACTGGTACCGCATCTCGGCGCTCGACCTCGACGTGCGCGGCGAGGTCTCCGGCCTCGACGCCGAGGCCTTCACCCGCGCCGCCCACGAGGCCGACGCGCACTGCCCGGTTTCAACGCCGTGCGCGGCGGCGTGCGGCTGCGCCTGAGCGCGACGCTCGAGGGCTCGGGCGTCACCGCCTGACGACCGGTGAAACGACGGCGGGCCGTGGATCCGACCACGGCCCGAGGACCAAGACTCAGTCTCGAGTCGAGGCTGAGCGTCAGGTCTTGCGATCGAGGTCGGCGGCCTCCTCGGCCTTCTCGTCGGCCCGGTTCTGGGCCCGGGCGGCCTCGTCCTTGGCCTCGCCCTTCTCTTCTTCGCGCCGGCCCTGGCGCTTGGTGTCGGCGTCGCCCGTGAGGTCGCCAGTGGCCTGCTTGACGCGGCCGGTGATCTTGTCTGTGATTCCCATGCCGGGTTCCTACCCGGCGATGCTCGCTGCTAATACCCGCCTCCGCAAGTACGCACGGTTCCAGCGGCCGCCGATCACCACCTACTTCCGACGCGGGTACTAGCCGCTGTGCTCGGCGACGGTGCGCAGGCGGTCCAGCGCGCGGCGGATCAGGCGCGAGACGTGCATCTGGGAGACGCCGACGCGCTCGGCGATCTCGGCCTGGGTGAGGTCTTCGACGAAGCGCAGGTGCAGCACGATCCGGTCGCGCGCCGGGAGCGCCTGCAGCGTGGGCTCGATCGTGGCGCCGTACTCCACCAGCTCGAAGCGCTCGTCCTCGACCCCGATCGACTCGGCGTAGGTCTCCCCGTCACCCTCGTCGCCGAAGCGGTAGGACTCAAGCGATACGGCGTCGTAGGCCGATGCGGCCTCCATCGCCTCGAGCACCTGCTCCGTGGAGGCGCCGATCTGCTCGGCGACTTCGTCCGCCGAGGGCGAGCGGCCGCGCCGGCGGGCGAGGTCCTTGACCGCGTTGTCGACCTGCATCACCCGCTCCTGCATCCCGCGCGGGACGTGCACCGCCCAGCCGTTGTCGCGGAAGTAGCGCTTGAGCTCGCCGAGCATCGTCGGCACGGCGTAGGAGGAGAATGCGGTCTCGCGCGCCGGGTCGAAGCGGTCGATCGCCTTGATGAGCCCCAGCGTCGCGACCTGCACGAGGTCGTCGAGCGGCTCGTCCGAGCGGCGGTAGCGGCGCGCCATCCGTCGCGCGAGCGGCAGCAGGCGGGCCACGAGCTCCTCGCGCGCCGCTTGGTCGCCGTGGCGGTGGTAGCGGATCAGCAGCCGGCGGTCCTCCTGTGCGCGGCTGGGCGTGCCCACGGGGGCACCCGCAGCCGGCTGGGCGGAGGGCGCGGCCTTCGTGGTGAGAGGAGCGGGTTCCAAGCTGCGGGCGATGCGGGACCGATGGACCGTTCGCGGGGTGCGACTCGGACGCCCCCGAGTGGCGCCCGGACCCGACCACGGGCGTTCAGCCTACTAATCGAACGGCGGGACGGAGGGACGATCGGTCGCACCCGCGCCGATGACGGGGGCCGATCTCGGGTAGGCGGCGACGATGACCCACTCGATCCCCACCCCCGGGCCGCCCTCGCCGGCCCCCGATCCCGCGCCTCCGGCGCCACCCGGCCCGGGGCCCGCGCCCGAGCCGCCGACCCCGACGCCGGACCCCACGCCGCTGCCTCCGGACCCCCAGCCGGCGCCGATCTGATGGAGCCGATCTCAGAGACCCCGACCGAGACGACCGACTACGCGCTGCTCTCGCTCACCTATGCCGGCCTGCTGGCCGGGGTCGCGCTCGGCGCCCGCCGCCGGCCGCCGCTGGCCACCGGCGAGCTCGTGCCGCTGTCGGCTGCGACCTTCGCGCTGTCCAAGCTGATCGTGCACGAGAAGGTGGAGAGCTGGGTCCGCGAGCCGTTCGTCGACGAGGGCGAGCACGGCCGGCGCCCGCGCGGCCGGCGGCTGCGCTACGCCGTCGGCGAGCTGTTGACCTGCACGCGCTGCACGGGCGCGTGGAGCGCGCTGGCGCTCACCGCCCTGAACCTGCACGCGCCGCGGACCGGACGGGCGGTCACCGGCGTGCTGGCCACCTCGGCGGGCAACGACTTCCTGCACGCCGGGTTCTCCTACCTGTGCAGCCGGGCGGGGCAGGAGCGGCGCCGCGAACGCGGCACCGGGACGCCCCTGCGGCAGGCCGCCTGAGCACGACCCCCGGTCAGGTGCCGGAGACGCGCTCCAGCGCTTCTTCGGGCGAGTCCGCCAGCCCGAGCAGCTCGTCGGTGCGGGTGACCGACAGCAACCGCCGCACGCTGGGCCCCGCGGCGGCCAGCACGATCACGCCGCCACGCTCGGCGAGGCGCGCGCGGGCGCGCAGGAGCTCCTTGAGCATCGAGGAGTCCATGAAGACGACGTCGGCCACGTCCAGCACCACCGCGGTCGCCCCGCCCTCCAGCCCCGGATCCAGCGCACTGCGAACCCGCCCGGCGACCGCCAGGTCCAGCTCGCCGCCGAGGCGGAGGTAGACGACGCCGGCGGGCGCGGGCAGCGGCTCGAGCGCGAACGGGACCGGCTCCTCGGCCCGCCGCGGCGACTGCCGGCGCTCCTCCATGCCCTGGTGTCCGGCACCTTTGCTCATGGTCGGCCGACTCTATCCGCCGCGGGCCCGGCGCACGGCAGCAACGTTAGCTCGCGCCGGGCGCAGGGTACCCTCGCGTGGAAGCCGCATGGCATTCCACGTCTCCCCCACCGACCTCGCGGAGGTCCGGGCGGGACGCTCGGGCACGGCGGCGCGGCCGCTCGTGGCGGTGGCCCCACACCCCCCAGCGTCCCCCACCGACCCGATGGCCCGCCTCACGCTCCCCGCCCGCGCCGACCAGATCGGTCTCGTCCGTCACGTGCTCGGTGCCGTCGCCGAGACCGCCGAGGTGCCGCCGCGGGTCCTCGAGGACATGCGCCTCGCGGTGACCGAGGCCTGCACGAACGTCGTCCGCCACGCCTACGACCGGCCCGACGGCCCGCTCGAGGTGGCCATCCGTCCCACGGCCGAGTCGGTGGAGGTGGTCGTCGCCGACCGGGGCCGCGGCATCGGCCCGAGCGGCGACACCTCGGGCCCCGGCCTCGGCTTGCCGATGATCGCGGCCCTCACCGACGACCTGGCGGTCGAGCACGCGCCGGGCGCCGGGAGCCGCATCACCATGGGCTTCTCGCTGCGACCGGTGCTCCGGCGCCTGGAGGATCGGTGATCACCGGTCAGGAGGGGCGCGCTCCCTCCTCCGTGCGCACGACCACGGTCTCGATCGCCGCCGGCCCGCTCGTCGGGCCGGTGCTGCGGCGGGTGGTCGGCATGCTCGCCGCGCGCGCCGACCTGCCGCTCGACCGTCTGGACGACGCCGTCCTGGTCGCCGACCTGATCGCGGCCCGGGCTCCCGCGCACACGCTCGAGGACACGGTGGACGTCGAGCTCGACCCGGGCGACCGCACGCTCGACCTGCGCGTCGGCCCGCTGCGCCCCGGCGGCGCCCGAGCGCTGGTCGTCGATGCGGCGGTGCCCGGCCTGGGCAACGTCATCGAGCAGCTCGCCGACGGCCTGGACATCGTTCCGGAGGGCGACGTCGAGTACCTCGACGTGCGGCTCGCCTACGCCGGCGCGGCCTGAGCAGCCCGGCAGCCGGTCTGAGGGGGATTGCCGCCGGCCGCCAGCGGGCAGGCCCGGAAGCGGCCATGACCGTCGAGTTCGGCATCTCCGACCACGCGCTGCGCGGCCGCGACACCCACGTCGTGAGCGTGACCGGCGAGGTCGACCTGTTCACCGCCCCCGAGTTCAGGCAGCGCGTCAGCGCACCGATCGAGGCCGGCGTGGAGACCGTGGTGGTCGATCTCACCGCCACGACGTTCATCGACTCCTCGAGCCTCGGGGTGCTGATCGGCGCTCACCGCCAGCTCGAGCAGCGCGACGGGAGGCTGACGGTGGTCTGCGACAATCCCGCGATCGTCAAGACGTTCAAGATCACCGGCCTCGACGGCGTCCTGGCGCTCGTGCCGACCATGACCGACGCCGTCGGCGAGGACGCCGCGGACCCCGCCAGCTGACGGCGGGACACTGACCGGTGGACTCCGGGTTCTCCCACCAGGACGCGGACCACGACTTCTCGAGGGCCCGCCGCGCCCAGCGTCTGGCCGAGATCGGGCGCTGGCTGCGGCGCGAGCCCGACGACGTCGCCTCGATCCTGCCCTTCGAGGAGGTGGTCGACGCGCTCGGGCGGGTGAGCGAGAGCTACGCCGGCCTGCAGGCCGTCCCGCTGGACGCCATCGTCGGCTCGGTCGACCGCACGCGCGAGTTCGACCGCAGCTTCCGGCCGACGACCCAGCGCCTGCGCAGCCGCTGGGAGCGGATCGCGGCGGCCTCGCGCCGGGGCGAGGCGCTGCCGCCGATCAGCGTGTACCGGATCGGTGACGCCTACTTCGTCCAGGACGGCCACCATCGCGTCTCTGTTGCCCGCTCGCTCGGCCGGGAGGACATCGACGCCTACGTGACCGAGGTCAAGACGCGCGTCGGGCCGGGCGAGGACATCCGGCGCTCGGACCTCCCGCTCAAGGACGCCGAGCGGATCTTCGACGAGCGCGTCCCGCTGGACCTCGAGCGCCGCGCGCGCATCCACTTCGCCGATGCCCTCCGGTTCCCCGTCCTGGCCGAGGCGGTGGAGGCGTGGGGCATGCGGGCCATGCAGGACCGCCGCCACTACATGAGCCGCCCGGAGGTCGCGCGACTGTGGTTCGACGAGGAGTACGACCCGGTGACGCGGATGATCGCCGACGGCGAGCTGGCCGAGCCCGGCGAGACCGAGACGGAGGCCTACCTGCGGATCGCCCACCGGCGCTACGACCTCCTGCACACGCACGAGTGGAGCGACCGCGTGCTCGACCAGGTGCGTACGGCGGACCGCACCCGGCGCCGGCGACGGCGCCCGCCGCCGAGCCGCCGGCGCCGGCGCCCGTCGCGCTGAGCGACCGTCCGCCTGCAGACGGCGGTTTGATCCGCGGTCGAGTTCGGTAACGCCAAGCCCATGAGCGGATTCAGTCATCTCACCACCTTCCTGGCCGGCGCCGGCGTCGGCGCGGGACTCGCCTTCTTCCTCGACCCCGAGCAGGGCGGGCCGCGTCGCTCGCAGGCGCGCGTGCAGGCCGATCGGGGCCTCGAGAAGGCCAAGGCGGCAGCCCCCGCCGACGTCGCCGAGAAGGCCAAGGCGGCGCAGAGCGGGGTAGCCGACAAGGCCCAGCAGGCCAAGGTCGCGGCCGGGCAGGCCAGGGGCAAGGCGACCGGCGCCGTGGCCAAGGCCAAGGACGCCGCCCCCGGCAGCGGCGGGCCGGACGACGCGACGCTGGCGGCCAAGGTGGAGACCGAGATCTTCCGCCCGGCCGACGCCCCGAAGGGCGCCGTCAACGTCGACGTCGCCAACGGCGTCGTCTTCCTGCGCGGGCAGCTCGAGGACCAGACGTGGATCGACAAGCTCGGCTTCGACGCCGCCAAGGTCGACGGCGTCAAGGGCGTCGAGAACCTGCTGCACAAGCCGGGCGAGCCTGCCCCGACGAGCCGCCCGGGCGAGGCCGGCGTCCCCGGGCGCTGACTCGCTAGCGCACGCGGCCGCGGGCCGCGACGGGCCAGACCTCCTCGACCACGCCGCCGCGGGCGGCGTGGATGACGTCGTGGAGGTTGATGGTCGTGTCGCAGTGGGAGGGCAGCAGCGCGACGCGGGCGCCGACCGCGAGCCCGTCGCGCGGGTTAGGCGGGTCGCGCGTGAGGATCCCGTGCTCGTCGCCCCCGTGCCGGTAGGACCACCCCGGGGCGCCCAGCAGCCGTGCGGGGCCTGAGTCGTCCGAGGCCGACTTCAGGCCCGCGTCGACGATCGCCCGGTCCGGGGCAGGCCGGCTGACGACGGTCGCGAGCACCGTGAGCGCCGGGCGGTAAGGCACGCCGCCGGTGTCGAGGTAGTCCGCGTCCATGAAGGCGAAGGATCCGGGCTGGACCTCGGTCGCGACGCCGTGCTCGGCGCACAGCTCGGCGGTGCCGGTCCCACCGGTGCTGACGACCCCGGTCTCGTGCCCGGCGGCGCGCAGCCCGTTCACCGCGAGCTCGAGCCGGTCCAGCGCCGCGTGGCAGAGGCGCCGCCGCTCGTCCGGGTCGCGCACGTGCTGGAGGTGGCCCTCGTAGCCCTGCACACCGGCGACGCGCAGCCGGCCGAACGCCCGCAGCCGGTCGGCGAGGACCACCGCATCGGCCGGCTCGACGCCGCAGCGGTCCTGGCCGACGTTGACGTCGACCAGCACGTCGGCCGGACCGCAGCCGGCCCGCTCGAGCGCCGCGTCGAGCGCCTCCGCGCCCGCCGCGCTGTCGACGACCGTCATCAGCCGCTGCCCCGGCGAGGCGCCGGCCAGCGCGGCGAAGCGCCGCGCCTTCGTCTCCCCCACCAGCTCACTGGTGATCAGGACGTCGGGCAGTCCCGCCGTGAGCATGACCTCCGCCTCACCGAGCTTGGCGACGCAGATGCCGTGCGCGCCCATGGCGTGCATCCGCCGGGCGACGACGGGGCTCTTGGCGGTCTTCAGGTGCGGCCGCAGGCCCACGCGCCCTACGAGCCGCTGCGCGCACAGCGCGAGGTTCGCGTCGAACGCGTCGAGGTCGACGACCAGGGCCGGCGTGTCCAGCGCGGAGAGGGGGGTGCCGGCCGTCATCGGCGCTCATCATGCAGCAGCCGCCGGCCGGCCGCCCCCTCGGACCGGAGCCCGCTCAGGCGAGCGCGCGGCGGATCTGGTCGCCGGCCGCCGCGAGCGTGGCGACGCCGGGCGCGATCCACAGCGGGCTGAGCGAGAGCCCACCGGGGGCGGCCGAACGCGCCACGCGCGTGGCGGCCGGGCGGCTGTGGTCGGTCTGGGCGAGGACGCCGTTGACCGCGACCAGCGCGACGCCGGCCGCGATGTTGACGTTGCCCAGCGCGCCGAGCGTCTTCTGGATGCGCGCGGCCTCCGGCGGCGTGTCGGCAGCGGGAGTGGTGCCCGTCTCGACCGGCACGGCGCCGTTCGGCGCCTGCTTGGCCAGCCGCGCGCCCTGGACGCCGCTCGCCGCGCCCGTGGCGAGCGAGACCGCCATCAGCGCGTCCTTGGCGACCGACAGGGCACGCTCGCGGCCGCTGAGGTTGTCCGGCTTGGCCTCGGTCAGGCGCGCGGCCGCCCAGCCGAGCGCCGCGGCGCCCAGGCCCGCCGAGTTGATGGCGTTGTAGCCGTTCCAGGCGGCGTTGGTCACGCTGCCGCGCTCGGGCCGGCTGGAGATCTTCACGAGCGACGGGTTGAGGGCGAACTTGCCGAACATCGAGCCGCCCAGCCAGGCCGCCAAGCCGACGTCGTGGGCGGCGCGGGCGGTGTTGGCGAGACTGTCTGGAACCCAGGTGCTGGCCATCGTGGAGGACCTCCTCTGCGGTGCGGACGGGGGAACGCCGGCGCGACGCGCGCGGCGAAGCCCTGATACTTGACGACGAGCGCCTGCTCCATTCCTCTTGGCGCGGTGGAGGTCAGCGTTGTTGCCGACCGCTCGCCGACGCGCCGACTTCGCCCGCCGTATGAGTCCGCGTCAGTCGCGCGCGCCGGGGTGCCCGTCCCCGGGCCAGGGCGCCAGCACGAGCAGCAGGCGGGCGTCGCCGACGGCGCGCACCGTGTGGCGCTCGCGGGGGTCGAAGACGACGAGCGCCCCGGGGCCGCAATGCAGCGGCTCGCCGCCGGCGTCAACCCGCACCTCCCCCTCGACCACGATCAGGTGCGCGCGCTCGTGGACCTGGTGCTCCTGCAGCTCTTCCCCCGCCGGCAGGTGGATCACGATCGACCGCGCCTCGCCGCGGGTCGAGTGCAGGACCTGCGGATGGTGCGGCTCGATCGCGAGCGCCTTCACGTCCCAGTGCTCCATGACTGCCGCGATCCTACGCGGCCTCCTCGAGCGCCGCGGCGCGCAGGCGGGTGATCGACTGGCGGATCAGCCGCGAGACGTGCATCTGGGAGACGCCGATGCGCTCGCCGATCTCCGTCTGGGTGAGGTCCTCGGTGAAGCGCAGGCGCAGCACCTCGCGCTCGCGGTCGGAGAGGATGCGCATCAGCCGCTCGACGGTCGCGGCGTCCTCGGCGAGGGCGAAGCCGGGGTCCTCGATGCCGAAGGCGTCGGCCAGCTCTTGGCCGCCCTCGTCCTCCTCGTCGGCGTTGCCCCCGCGCGGGCGGTCGAGCGAGACGGCGCGGTAGGCGCCGGCCGCCTCGCGCGCCTCGAGCACCTGCTCGGGCGTCGCGCCGAGCCGGCCGGCGATCTCCAGCAGGCTCGGCGCGCGGCCAAGCTCGCGGCTCATGTCCTCGCCGGCGCGGTCCACCTTGACCGCAAGCTCCTGGAGGTCGCGGGGCACCCGTACCGACCAGCCCTTGTCGCGGAAGTGCCGCTTGAGCTCGCCCAGGATCGTGGGCACGGCGAAGGAGGAGAAGGCGGTGCGGCGGTCCGGGTCGAAGCGGTCGATCGCCTTCAGGAGCCCGAGCGAGGCGACCTGGACGAGGTCGTCGAGCGGCTCGCCGGCGCGGTGGTAGCGCCGCGCGAGCTGGCGCGCGAGCGGCAGGAAGCGCTCGGCGAGGGCCTCGCGGGCCGCCTGGTCGCCGTCGGCGTGATAGCGCTGCAGCAGGCGCCGGTCCTCCTGGCTGCGCAGCCGGCGCGCCTGGCTCCCGGGCGCCCCGATGTGGCCGGCGTCGACTGCGACCCGCCGGTAGGGTGACCGCAGCCCCGGCTGGAGCTCACCGTCGCCCTCTCCACCTTCCGTGACTCGTTCGACTACCACGCAATCACCTCGTTCTAGGCGTGCCGGGGGGCGCGGGCACGGGAGGCGACGCGGCGGGGGTCTCGGCCGAGTCAACGATCAGTGTACCCAGCCTCGAGCGGCCGCGGGGGGCAGGCGCCGGGAGCGATGAGCGAGCCGGGTCCGGACACCGAACGCCATCTGCGAGTGCTGGTCGCCGACGAGGACGAGGCGGCGCTCGAGACGCTCGGAGACACGCTGACGCGGCTCGGGCACGAGGTCACGCCCTACGCGGTCTCCGTGCAGGAGGCGGCGGCGCTGATCGCGACCGAGGACCCCGACATCGCCATCGTCATGGTCCACCACGACGACGAGCACGCCATGGCGCTGATCGGCGAGAGCGTCGAGTACGCGTCGGGTCCGGTGATCGCGCACATCGGCGACCACGACGTCGGCTTCATCGCCCGCGCGGCGGAGCGCGGCATCTCGGCCTACGTCGAGTCGACCAATCCGGAGGCGGTCCAGGGCGCCATCGAGGTCGCCCTGCGTCGCCACCGCGAGGTCGCGCGGCTGGCCGAGAAGGTCGAGCAGCTCGAGTCCGCGCTCGACCGGCGGGCGCTGATCGAGCGGGCCAAGGGCATCCTCATGGAGCGCCACGAGGTCGACGAGCGCGCAGCCTTCGAGCTCATGCGCGACCAGGCGCGCCGCACCAACGTGCGCGTCGTCGACGTCGCCCGCGCGGTGGCCACCGGCCACCCGCTGCTGCCCAAGCGCCGCTGAGAGGGCGCCCGCCGCGCCCTCCGCGCGCGAGCGCGCGGGCGCCACGATGATTCAGCAGCACTCCGGATGGGAACCAGTCCTTCAGCGATGGCGGCCGAGCCCCCCAGAGATCCCGAGCCCGTCGGCCCCGCGATCAGGCCCGCCGACTTCAAGGACGCCTTCAAGCGCTTCCAGAAGGATCAGATGACCGACCACGCGGCGGCGCTGACCTACTACTCGCTGCTGTCGCTCTTCCCCGCGCTCCTGGCCAGCGTGGCCGTGCTGGGCTTCTTCGGGCAGGAGGGGCTGATCGACCAGGCGACGGAGACCCTCAAGGACGCCGGCGCCCCGCAGACCACGATCGACGCGGTGACCTCGGCGCTGGACTCCGCGCTGGGCAACCGCGGCACGGCGCTGACCGCCCTGATCATCGGCCTCGCCACCTCGCTGTACGGCGCCTCGGGCGCCTTCGGGGCGGCCGGACGGGCGCTGAACGTCGTCTTCCGCGTCGAGGAGAACCGCAACTTCCTCGTCCAGAAGCTCACGAACCTGGTCATGACGATCGTCGTGATCTTCCTGGTCCTGATCACCTTCGTGCTGATCTTCCTCGGCGGCGGGCTCGCCAACGACCTCTTCGACGCGATCGGGCTGGGCGACACCGCGGCGCTGGTGTGGAAGATCGCCCGCTGGCCGCTCGCGCTGCTGACCGCGATGGTGATCTACGCGATCGTGTACTACGCGGGCCCGAACGTCGAGGTGCCGCACTTCCGCTGGATCACGCCGGGGGCGGTCGTCGGGGTGCTCGTGTGGATCCTCGCCTCGGCCGGCTTCTTCTTCTACGTCTCGAACTTCTCCTCCTACGGCGCCACCTACGGCGCGTTCGCCGCCGTCGTGATCCTGCTCGTGTGGCTGTGGCTGACGAACATCGCGCTCCTGCTCGGCGCCGAGCTCAACGCCGTCGTCGACCTGCGCCGCGCGCCCGAGCTGCCGGCCTCCTACGACGGCCCGCCGCTGCCCGAGAAGGTGCCGAGCAAGGTTTAGGCCTGAAGCGACGGCAGCAGGGGCGAGATCACGCCGCTGCTCATGCCGCGCCGCGCGGCCAGGGTGTCCAGCACGAGCGCGGTGTCGGCGATCGGTACGCCGGTCAGGTGCGCGTCGCGGGCGGCGAAGTCGGCGACGATCGCCTCGATCGCCGCGGAGTACGCCGGGCCGTCGTGGCCGGCCAGCGCGGCGACGGCTTCGCCGGCGCGGGCGAACGCGTCGCCGGCCGGGCGCATGCGCTCGGCGGCAGCGAGCGCCGCGCGGTCGTCGCCGTCGACCAGGGCCGCGAGCCCGGAGGCGTAGGACGCCGCCGGCGAGTCGGCCAGGCCGACCTCGGCGCGGACGTAGGCGGCCGCGTCGGCGGCCTCGGCCGGGTCGCCGGCGAGCACCGTGCACTTCACCAGCCCGATCAGGCGGCCGTAGCCCGTGCCCGCGGTCGCCGCCGCCCACGAGGCGCGGTAGGCGCCGGCGGCCCTGCGCAGGTCGCCGGCCGCGCCGGCGCGGTCGCCCGCCAGCAGCCGCTCGTGGGCCGCGCCCTCGTGGGCGATCGCCTCGCGCATCGGGGCCTGGTCGGCGGCGGGCATGGCCGGCGACTCTACGCGGGTCGCTCGCGCAGCGTCAGCGACTCCGGGTGCGAGCACAGCGAGCGACGGCCGGGGCAGTCGCCGCACAGCTCCCGGTGCGGCTCGGCGGTGACCGGCCAGCGCTCGGCCAGCAGGCCGCCGGCGAGCCGGGCGACGTCGGCGCCGAGCGCCGAGGCGTCGGCCGGGCCGAAGCGGGCGACGACGGGCTCCGCGGGCCGCTCGAGGAAGCAGTGGGCGACCTCGACCGAGGCGGCGCCGCCGCGCAGCGCCGCGAGCGCGTAGACCGCGCGCTGCGTGGCGTAGCCGGCGTCGACCACTGCCTCCGGCTCGGCGCCCTCGAGGCGATCGCTCTTGTAGTCGACCACCAGCACCGCGTCGCCGGGCTCGCGCGCGAGCACGTCGAGGAAGCCGACCACGAGCGGGCCGGTCCCGTCCGGGTCCAGCGCGAAGGCGAACGACGCCTCCCGGCGCACCCCATGCGCCGCCGCGAGCCGCTCGCGCAACGGCGCGCCGGCGAAGGCGGCCACCAGCGCGCGCAGGTCCTCGACCTCCGCCGCGTCGAGCTGCACGCCGAGCTCAGCCCCGAGCGCCGCGACCGCGTCGGTGCCGGGCAGCTCCGGCCGCGCGAAGTCCAGGCGCTCGAGCAGCAGGTGGGCGAGCGTCCCGCGCAGCCGCGGATCGAGCTCCGCTCGCGCGCCGGCCGCCGCCTCCGGCGGAGGCAGCGGATCGGGCGGGAGGCGCAGGACGCGCTCGAGGTAGGAGCGGTAGGGGCAGCGCTGGTAGGCCTGCAGGGCGGTGTAGGAGAGCCGCTGCGGCGCCGGGCGCCCGCGCGGCGCGACCGGGACCACCTTCGGCGCCGCCGGCAGCGCGGTGCCGGGCGCCGAGGCGCGCGGGCGCGCGGCCGGCGCCAGCGCCCCCGGCGGCAGCACGCCGGCGTGCTGACCGGGGCGATGGACCCGCAGCGCCAGGCGGGCGGGCCGCCCCTCCCAGTCGCGCTCGAGCACCCGCTCGGCGCCGCGGCCGGGATCCAGCGCGGCGGCGGGGTCGCCCAGCAGCGCCGGGGCGAGCCAGTCGATCGGCGGCGAGGACGGCCGCGGCGGCTCCCAGCGCGTCAGGTCGGTCGTGCCCGAGACGATCAGCCGCTCACGCGCGCGCGTCATCGCCACGTAGAGCAGCCGGCGCTCCTCCGCGGCCTCCTCCTCGGCGACCGCCTCGGCGATCGCGTCGTAGGCGAGCGCCGCGTCGGCGCCGGCCTCGCCGAGCGAGACGAGCCGCAGCCCGACCGTCCCGTCGCGCCCCAGCAGCAGCCGCGGCGCGCGATTGTCGCCGCGGCGGCCGAGGTCGGCGACGCACACGACCGGGAACTCGAGGCCCTTGGCGCGGTGCATCGTCATCAGGCGCACGGCGTCGAGCCCCTCGGACTCGATCGGCGCCTCGCCCTCGCGCGCCTGGGCGAGGTCCTGCGTGGCGGCGTAGGCGAGGAAGGCGCGCAGGTCGTGGCCCTCGGCGAGCTCGTACTCGCGCGCCAGGCGCATCAGCTTGCGCAGGTTGGCCAGCCGGCGCTCGCCGCCCGAGCGGGCGAGGATCGCGAGGTCGTAGCCGGTGTGGGCCACCGCGCGCTCGAGCAGCACGTCACCCCCCAGCCGCTCGGCCTCGCCGCGCTCGGCCGCGAAGAAGGACGCGAAGGCCAGCAGCCGCTCGCGGTCGGGCCCGGGGACCTCGGCGAGCCAGTCCGGCGCGGCCGCCGGCGCGGCCCGCAGCGCCGCCCACGGGCCGCCGCCCGCCGCGCGCGCGGCGCGAGCGAGCAGGACGAGAGCGTCAGCGCCGACGCCGCAGAACGGCGACGCCAGCACGCCGTAGAAGGCCGGCTCGTCGCGCGGGTTCGAGAGCGCGCCCAGGTAGGCGAGCCCGTCGCGCACCTGCTCCTGGGACCAGTAGCCGCGCCCGCCGACGACGTAGGTCGGCAGGCCCTGCTCCTCCAGCGCCTGCTCGAGCAGCCGCAGCGAGCCGGCGGCCCGTACGAGCACGACGATCTCACCCGGCCGCCGGCCGGCGTCCACCTCCGCGCGCAACCGGTGGGCGAGCCCGCGCGCCTCGACCCGGCGCGGGGTCGGCGCGTCCTGGCCCGCCAGCCCGGGCTCGACGCCGGCCTCCTCCCAGCCCTCGTGATGGGTCAGCAGCAGCTCGACCGGCGGGGTCCCGGCGCGGGGGTCGCCGTCGGGGTCGAAGAGCCGCAGCGGGCCGTCGGCCGCCGCCGGCTCCGCCACCGCCGGGCGACCCGCGAGCAGCGGGGCGAAGCGCGGCCCGAAGACCGGGGCGAAGGCGGCGTTGAGGCCGTCGAGCAGCTCCTCGGGCGAGCGGAAGTTGGTCCGCAGGCTGCGGACCCGCCCGGCGGCCCGGCGCTCGCGGAAGATGCCGACGTCGGCGTGCCGGAAGCCGTAGATCGACTGGAACTCGTCGCCGACCGCGAACAGGTTGTCGCGCTCGAGCGTCTCGAGCACGCCGAGCTGGAGCCGGTTGGTGTCCTGGAACTCGTCGACCATGATCAGCTCGAAGCGCTCGCGCCAGCGCCGCCGCACCGCCGGGACGCCGGCGAGCAGGTCGCGGACGCCCAGCTCGAGGTCGTCGAAGTCCACCGCCGCCCGCGCGGCCTTCGCCTCCGCGTAGGCGGACGCGAACGTCTCGAGCAGCGTGTCCACCAGCGCGAGCACGGGACGGGCGTGGTGGTCGGCGCACGCGCGCCGATAGCCGGCGAGGGCGGCGCGGTAGGTCTCGCACGGCGGCGCCTTGAGCGCCTGCGCGGCGCTGCCCATGCCCGCCGGTTTCAACGCCTGGGGCGCGGGCACGTCGCCGGCCGCGGCGTCCAGCACGGCGTGGCAGGCCGCCAGCGCCTCGATCGCCTCCCCCACCCGCTTGCCCGCGCCGGCGCGGCCCAGGTGCTCCGCAGCGGCGGCGCACGCGGCGCGCAGCCCGGCGGGGTCCGGGGGTCCCGGCGCCGCGGGGCCCGGCGACGGCAGGCGCGGCCGCGTCTCGCCGCGGCTGCGCAGCGTCGCGTGGGCGCCCAGCACCAGCTCGCGCAGCCCGTCGCCGTAGGCGGCGGCCACGTCGATCGCCGGATCGCCCTCGGCGGCCGTCCAGGCCTCGAAGGCGCGCTCGTAGGCGGTCTCGATCAGCCGGCCCGCGGCGGGCTCGTCGAGCACCTCGAAGCGCGGATCGAGGCCGGCCTGCACCGGATGGGTGCGCAGCACGCGGGCGCAGAAGCCGTGGATCGTGCCGATCCAGGCGCTGTCCATCTCCCGCGCCCGCTCGGCGTCGCCGCCCGCCCCGAGCCGCCGGCGGACGCGCTCGCGCAGCTCGGCGGCGGCCTTCTCGGTGAAGGTCAGCGCGAGGATGGCCCGGATCGGCACGCCGTCGTGCTCGACCGCCTGCGCGAAGCGCTCGACCATCACGGCGGTCTTGCCCGAGCCGGCGTTGGCGGCCAGCAGCGCCGAGCCGGCCCGGTCGGCGATCGCCTCGCGCTGCTCGGCGGTGAAGCCGGAGGACGCCGGCGCGACCGCGAGGCTCACGCCGCCTCCTCCGGGACCGCGTCCGGATCGGCGGAGTCACCCTCGGCGGCGCGGCAGATGGCGGGGTAGGCACAGCCCTTGGGGGTGCAGCGGCTCGGACAGGGACGGACGCGGCCGGCGTGCAGGTCGGCCGCGGCGCGCTCGGCGCGCTCGCGCGTGGCGGAGAGCACGAGCTCGAAGGCGGCGGGGTCGAGCACGTCGTTGGCCTTGAAGGCGGCCTCCGGCGCGTCGTCGCGCACGAGCCCGCGCGCCGTCAGCTCGCGCCCGCCGAGCGGCTGGTAGAGGCCGGCGACCGGCTCGAGGCCGAGCAGCGCCCGCGCCGCCAGCAGGTAGAGCCCGACCTGCAGCGCGCCGTCCTGCTCCCAGCGCGCCTGGGGATGGACCGTGCGGTGCTTGTAGTCGCGCACCAGCGCCGTCCCGGCCGCCCGGTCGACGTCGAGGCGGTCCACCCGCCCCGTGATCTCGATCCCGTCGAGCGCGAGCGCCGGCTCTCCGTCGCGCTCGCCGCCGAAGCTCCACTCCAGCCGCTCGGGCGGCACGCCGGGCCCGCACGCCGCCTCGTGGGCGAGCACGCGGCGCAGGTCGACCTCGAGCGCGCGGCGCTCGGCGCGGGCGCGGCCGTCGCGCGGGCGCCCGAGGGTGGCGTCCAGCGCCCTGGCGAGCTCCGCCTCGGCCGCCGGCAGCGTCGACGCGTCCAGCCCGACGCGCCCGGCGCGGGCGCGTAGGCCTTCCAGCGTCCGCTCCAGCACGCGGTGGGCGGCGGCGCCGCGGCGCATCGGGTCCGGGTCGGGATCGGGGCGGGCGGGAGCCAGCAGCTGCTCGACGAGCCAGCGCACCCCGCACGCGGCGAAGGTCTCCACACCGCGGGCCGCCTCGCGCCGGCGCCCGGCGAGCACGCCCAGCACCGCGCCGGTCGCGGGCGGGGCGAGCGGGCCCGGCTCGGCGCCCGGCGACTGCACCGCCAGCGCCCGGCGCAGCTCGAGCGGGGTCGGCGCCTCGCGCGGCTCCCAGGTGACGTCGGCCAGCAGGCGCCGGCCGCGCTGCTCGTCGAGCGCCGGCGTGAACAGCGCGCGGACGTCGTCGAGGAACACCGACGGCTGCAGCGGGTCGCCCTCCTCCCCGGCCGAGCGGAAGCTGAGGAAGACGACCTCCTCGGGCCGGGAGACGCAGGCGTAGAACAGCCCTCGCTCGCGCTCGACGGCGTTCTCGTGGGGCGCCAGCACGAGCCCGGACGCCCGCGCCAGCGCCCGGCGCTCGTCGTCGTCGAGGAACGGCTCGGGCGTGCCGACGCGCGGGAACTCCCCCTCCTGCAGCCCGCACACGAAGACCGCCCGGAAGCGCCGTGCCCGGATGGCGAGCGGATCGGCGAGCAGCACCCCCGCGCGCGCGCCGCTCGCGCGGCGCACGCGGACCCCCTCGAGGGCCTTGAGCACGTCCTCGGCGCCGCCGGCCAGCGCCGGGTCGGCCGCGGCCAGCCCGCGCAGCTCGCCCACGGCCGCGCGCAGCTCGGCGGCCGCCGCGGCGTCCTCGCGGTCGCCGTCGCCCAGCACCGCCGCGGCCCGGCGGTGCGGCGCGGTCCAGGTCGCCTGCGCCTCGGCCGCGAGCGCTTCGGCGAAGGCGACGGCCCCCTCGGCGGCGGCGTCGGTCAGCGCGTCGAGCTCGACCAGCGGCCGGCCGCCGTCGCGCTCCCAGGCCGCCCGCGCCTGCGCCGCCCCGGTGATGCCCGTCCGCCGCACGGCCGCCTCCAGGGCGTCGACGGCGTCGGGCGCCTCGCGCTTGCCGGGCGTCCGCAGCCAGGCGAGCAGGTCACGGGCCGTGCCGCCTCCGAGCGCCGCGCGAGCGAAGGCGAGCACGCCGGCCCCCAGCCGCGTGCGGGCGAGCGGCAGGCGCCCGGCGGCGGCCACCGGGACGCCGTAGCCGGTCAGCACATGGTCGAAGAGCGCGTGCGACGGCCCGCGGACGAGGACGGCGATGTCCTCCGGCTCGACGCCCTCGCGCATCAGCTCGAGCACCTCCGCGCCCACCAGCTCCGCCTCAGCGCGCTCGCCGCCGGCCTCCAGCAGGCGGACCGCGCCGTTGGGCGCGATCCGCTGGGTCGCAGGCTCGAACAGGCCGCGCTCGAGGTGGTGCAGCGCCGGGCGGGCGGCCGGCGCGTAGTGGTCGGCGCGGTCGGGCAGCGCGAGGTGCTCGTCGGCGAGCGGCAACAGCGTCTGCACCACGCCCGCGGTGCCCGCGAAGGCCGCGCGGCCGGCCTCGTGGGGCAGCGCGAGCACGACCTCGGCGGCCGTCCGGCGGACCAGCGTCTCGACCGCGTCGAGCTCGGCCGCGGTCAGGTCGTCGAAGCCGTAGAAGAGCACGGGGCGGTCGCCCCAGCTCGCGGGCGCCGCCCGCAGGGCGTCGAGCGCCGCCCACGCGAAGCCGTCGGGGTCGGCGCGTCCGAGCGTCTCCAGCCGCGCGCGATAGCCGGAGTACAGGGCGGCGAGCTCGGAGGCGTAGGCCTCCCGCCCCTCCTCGCCGCCGTCGGCCGCCCACGCCCGCAGGGCGACCGTGAAGCGCGCCGGGGTGACGGCGGCCCGCTGCAACTCGCCGAACAGGGCGGCCGCGGCCGCCGCGAAGCCGGGCGACGCCGCCGACCGCGCGAGCGCCGGCCCGCGCGCGGCGTCCACTGTCGCCCGGACGATCCGCTCGCACGCCACCCGGCCGAGCGGCCGGGCGCCCACGCCGGCCCGCGCCGCGATCTCGCGCACGAGCCGGCTGAAGGTGAGCACCTCGGCGCCGAAGACCACCCCGCCCGCGGCGAGCTCGCGGCGGTAGTGGTCGACGTCGGCGGCGGTCGGGACCACCAGCAGCGGCTCGCGGTCGATCGCCCGCCGCAGGCGCTCGAGGACGGCGCCGGCCTTCGCCGCGTTGGCCGGCCCGGTGATCAGCGTGAACGACATGCGCCCCGTAGGGTGGCGCGGGGCCCCGACGGGTTCGCCGTCGGCCGCTTGGCGGCGCCGACGTCAACCCCGCTCTAAGGGAGCGATTCGGTTTGGCCCGGCGCCTGGTCCGACTGGCTTGATGAGCGGGAACGCGCCAGTCCGCTGGATGCTCCTGCAGTTTGCACCACATATTGTGGCTAAGTGCAGGAGCATCGCCCCGGCGCCGAAACCGACGTCCTTACCGGCGCAGTTCGCCGGCCCCGCCGCGGCGCCGAGCGCTAGGCGCGCACGCCCGCCCGCCACGCCCCGGCCGCCACGGCGTCGGCGGCGAAGCGCTCGAACGTCCGCGCGGGGCGGCCGGTGACGCGCTCGACATCGCCCGTGGGCCGGGCGCCGTGGCCGTCGCGGATCACGTCCAGCAGCGCCGTCAGCAGCGCGGCGTAATCGCTCGGCACGCCGCTCGCGACCGCGCCCTCCGCCCACTCCGAGCGCCCGGCGTCGACGTAGCGGACCGCCCGCCCGCTTGCCGCGCCGACCCGCTCGGCGAGCTCGGCGTGGGTCAGCGCCTCGGGCCCGGTCGGCGCGTAGGCCGCGCCTGCGTGGCGATCGGGATCGCGCAGCGTGGCCGCCGCGACCGCCGCGATGCCCCGCCCCGGGGATGCCGCTGGCGATCCACGGATGACGGGGGGCGAGGCGCTGCTCACCGCCGGCGGGAGCGACAGCCGCCTGCTCGGCGGCGACGTCGCCCTGGTGTCTGCCGGGCGCGCGCACGCGCTGGGCGCCGGGGCGGCCCAACCGGTCGCGCTCGCGGACTTCATGGCGAGCGCCGCCGTTGCCGGCTCCTCGCGCCTGTTCCTCGCCGACGGCCCGGGCCCGCCCGCGACCTTCGTGTGCGGCGCCTACACCTTCGAGGGCGACCTGTGCCGCGAGCTGCTGGCGAGCCTGCCCGCCGTGGTCCACGTCCGGCCCGAGCCGGGCGGGCGTCTGCGGGCCGCGCTGGACCGGCTCGCGCGCGAGATCCAGGCCGACGTGCCGGGCCAGCAGGCGATCCTCGACCGACTGCTCGACGAGGTGTTGGTGCACGTCCTGATCGAGCACTTCGGCGGCGACGGGGACCCCCGCGCCGCCGTGGTTCAGGGCGCCCGAGGACCCCGAGGTCGGCCGCGCGCTCGTGCTCATGCACGCAGAGCCGGCGCGCGGCTGGTCGGTCGCGCAGCTCGCCGGCGAGGTGGGCCTCTCGCGCTCCGCCTTTGCGCGCCGGTTCGCGGAGGTGATGGGTAGCCCGCCGCTGCAGTACCTCACGGCATGGCGGATGGCCCTCGCGCGCGAGGAGCTGCGCGACCGGGCGGTCCCCCTGGCGGTGATCGCCCGCGACGTCGGCTACGTGTCCGAGTACGCCTTCGCCGCCGCCTTCAAGCGCGCCCACGGCGAAGCCGCCCGGCCGCTGGCGTCGCGTCGCCGCAGAGGCGGCTGCCTGAGCGTCAGGCCGCGGCGGCCGGCTCGGCGGCGCCCGGGGCCGCGGTCTCGGCGGTCTCCTCGGGACCCTCCGGGGGCTTGGCGCCCTCGCGCGCCCACGGCTCGTCGAACTCGACGCGCCACTTGCCCTCGGGCGTCTGCATCAGCGCCAGCCGTGCCCGGAACGAGCGCCCCGAGCGGCCCTTGAAGCCGGTGACCGGACGCGCGGTGCGCCCCGTGGCGATCAGCTCGCGCGCGACGGCGGCGGGCAGCGTCTTTGAAGCCTTGCTCTTCCAGATCACGAACCCGCAGCCCGGGTCCTCGCGCGACCAGCACGAGAAGCCCTTGCGGTTCTCGACGATGTCCTGCCCGCAGACCGGGCACGGGCCGAGGTTGGCGCGCGGGATGCGGACGTCCTTGAGCTTGGCGTCGAGCTCTGAGACCGTGCTGCCCGCGAAGGCGGCGATGTCGCGCATGAAGGCGGCCCGCGCCTCCTCGCCGTGCTCGATCTTGGCCAGCCGGTGCTCCCAGTCGCCGGTCAGCGACGGCGAGGTCAGCGGGTGCTCGCCGAGCAGGCGGATGACGTTGCGGCCCTTCTCGGTGGCGACGAGCGAGCGCCCGTCGCGCTCGAGGTAGCCGACGTCGATCAGGCGCTCGATGATCGCCGCGCGGGTGGCGGGGGTGCCGATCCCCGAGTCCTTCATCGCCTCGCGCAGCTCGTCGTCGTCGACCAGCTTGCCCGCGGTCTCCATCGCGCCCAGCAGCGAGGCGTCGGAGTAGCGCCGCGGCGGCTTGGTCTCCTTCTCGGCCGGGGCGACCTCGAGCGTGGCGACCGTCTCGTCGCGCTCGAGCTTGGGCAGCTGCTGGTCGGTGCCGGTGTCGTCGTCGTCGGAGGCGCGCTCCTCGAGGCCCTCGCCGTAGACGCCGCGCCAGCCCGGGACGACCAGCACGCGCCCGCGGGTGCGGAAGACAAGCTCTGAGACGGTGGTCTCCAGGCGCGTGTTCTCGAACACCGCGTCGGGATGGAAGATGGCCAGGAAGCGCCGGACCGCCAGGTCGTAGATGCGCCGGTCGTCGTCGGACATCTTCTCGACGACGTGCTCGCTGCGGGTCGGGATGATCGCGTGGTGGTCGGCGACCTTGGCGTCGTTGACGACGCGGCCGAGCGGCAGCACGTCGAGCCCGGTCACGTACTGCGCAGCGCGCGCGTACTCGCCGCGCCGGCCGACGAGCTCGGCGATCGGCTTGATCTCGCCCGCCATGTCGCCGGTCAGGAAGCGCGAGTTGGTGCGCGGGTAGGTGAGCGCCTTGTGCTCCTCGTAGAGGCGCTGGGCGGCGGCGAGCGTGCGGCGGGCCGAGAAGCCGAAGCGCGTGTTGGCCTCGCGCTGCAGCGTGGTGAGGTCGTAGAGGAGCGGCGCGCGCTCCTTCTTGGTGGACTTCTCGAGCTTGGTGATCGCGCCCTGGCGACCGCGGACGGCGGCGACCACGGCCTCGGCCTCGGCCGCGGTCTTCAGGCGCGGCTGGGCGCCGGCGTGGAAGCGGCCCTCGTAGCGGCGGCCGCGGTCGCCGGCGACGGGCTCGAAGCTCGCGTCGACCAGCCAGTAGGGCTCCGGCTTGAACGCCCGGATCTCCTCCTCGCGGCGGGCGACGATGGCGAGCGTCGGCGTCTGCACGCGCCCGAGCGACACGGCGCCGTCGAACGAGGAGCGCAGGCGGATCGTCGCCGCGCGGGTCGCGTTCATGCCCACGATCCAGTCGGCCTCGGTGCGCGAGCGCGCGGCCTCCTTGAGCTCCTCCAGCTCGGCGCCCGGGCGCAGGTCGCCGAACGCGGACTTGATGGCCGCCGTGGTCATCGAGGACAGCCACAGGCGATCGACGGGCTTCTGGGCGCCCGCCTTCTCGTAGATCCAGGTGAAGATCAGCTCGCCCTCGCGCCCGGCGTCGCAGGCGTTGACGACGCGCTCGACGTCCTTGCGCTTGAGCAGCTTGGAGATCACCGTCATCTGCTTGCGCGAGCGCTCGTCGCGCACGACGAGGCGGAACTCGTCCGGCACGATCGGCAGGTCGGCCATCCGCCACTTCTTGAACTTCGGGTCGTACTCGTCGGGCTCGGCCAGCTGGACGAGGTGCCCGACGGCCCAGGTGACGATGTGCCCGTCGGCCTCCAGGTAGCCCTCGTGCTTGGCGAACTGCCCGGGCAGGACGCGCGCGAGGTCGCGCCCGACGGACGGCTTCTCGGCGATGACGAGGATCTTGGCCATGGACGTGCGCAGCCTAGCGGCTGGGTCAGCCGCCCCCGTGGAGCCGGTCAGCCGCTGCAGGGGCCGGTGTCCACCGTGCCGGTGGTGTCCCGCAGTGCCTCGCGCACCACCGCGTTCGGCACCCCATAGCCGCCGCGCGGCCCGGTGGTGGAGGCGGCGAAGACGGTCGTGACGACGCGCCCGGCGGCGTCGACGACCGGCCCGCCCGAGTTGCCCGACCGCACGATCCCGCGCAGCGCGGTGATCTCCCGCTGCACCCGGTCGGTGCCGTAGGCGTCCTGGGAGATCACCCGCCGGGTGTCGCCCAATCGCGCTGCCCGGATGTCATAGGGGCCGTTCTCGGGGAAGCCGAGCACGGCGGCCGCGGCGCCGCTGCGCGGGGCGTCGGCAAGCGGCAGCTCCGGCGCGTCCAGCCCGCCCACCCGCAGCACGGCGAGGTCGTTACGGGGATCGAAGACGACCGCGCGGGCGTCCAGCCCGCCGCCGCGCCCCTCGGGCAGCACGCGCGTGTCGTTCTGGCCGGCGACGACGTGGGCGTTGGTGACCACGACGCCCGGCGCGGCCACCCAGCCCGAGCCCTCGATGCCCAGGCCGCACGCCGTGCCGAGGATCTTCACCACGCTCGGGGCGGCCGCCGCGACGTCCGGGTCGTCGAGGATCGAGCCGCGCGGGGCGCCCACGCCCGGATCCGGGCCGTCGATGCGCGGGAAGGGGTCGAAGCGGGCGAGCACGTTGAGCAGCGGGCCCGAGGGCGGCAGGCGCTCGTTGAGCTCGGTCAGGATCACCGAGCGCTGGGCCTGGAAGCGCAGCTCGCCGCCGGCGCTGTGGACCGCCACCGCGCCGAGCACCCAGACGATCCCCAGGCCGACGCAGGCGGTCAGCACCGAGCCGAGCAGCCCGTCGACCGCGGAGAGCCCCGGCGCGCTCAGCCGGCCGCGTAATCGCCAGCCCAGGCCCTCCAGGCCGGCGGCCACCGCCGCTCCCGCCACGAGCGCGCCGAGCAGGCCGAAGGCGGGGGCGTAGGGCGACTCCGCGCCTTCGGGGAGCAGCAGCGGGCCGAGCCGGGTCCCGGCCCACGCGCCGAGCGCGAAGCCGGCGAGGGCGAGCGCTCCGGCCACGAAGCCCTGTGCCCATCCGAACATGGCCAGGAGCAGCACGAGGCCGACGATGACCCAGTCCAGTCCGGTCATGGTGCGTGTATCGAGCGTACAAGGCCCGCCGCAGGCACCCGCCCAGATCGGCCTTGCCGCTGGGCTGCCGCGCGAGCCGGCGCTAGAGTCCCGCGCGCACGATGCCGCCCCTGACTGGTCAGCCGCCTTCCTCCGGGACCGGGCCGGCACGGCGGCGGCCAGATCCGCGCATGCGCACGCGCCGGCTCGTGGCGCTCGGGGTCCTCGGAGCGGCTGCGTTCGCCGGCGGCGCGCTCGCGGGCGGTGGCGGCGAGTCCGAGGGCACGCGCGTGGCGCGCGAGTTCTCCGCCGCCTGGACCCGCGGGGACTACCGGGCCATGTACGACGAGCTCTCGGACGACGCCAAGGAGCGGGTGTCGCTGGAGCGCTTCACCCGCGCCTACGAGCAGGCCGCGGCGACGATCACGCTGGCCGGGCTGCGCGCCGGGCGCGTCCGCGACGCCGGCGACGACGTCTACGGCGTGCCGATCGCGAGCCGCACCGCGGTCTTCGGCACCCTGCGCGGGACGCTGCGGCTCCCGGTCGTCACCGAGGACGACGACGCCGGCGTCACCTGGCGGCCGGAGATGGTGCTGCCCGGCCTGCGGCCCGGCGAGCGGCTCGCGCGCGCGACGCAGCTGCCGCCGCGCGGGACGCTGCAGGCGCGCGACGGCACGGTCATCGCGCGCGGCGAGGACCGCACGGGCGCGTTCGGACCCGAGGCGCTGGACATCGTCGGCCGGCTCGGCCCCGCGCCACCGGACCGGCAGGCGGCGCTGGCCGAGCAGGGGGTGCCCGCGGGCGCCCAGGTCGGGCTCACCGGCCTCGAGCGCCAGTTCGACGACCGGTTGCGCGGCCGGCCCGGCGGGACGCTGCGCGCGGGCGCGCGGACGCTGGCCCGCACGACGCCCGAGCAGGGCAGCGCCGTGCGCACCTCGATCGCGCCGGGCATCCAGAAGGCCGCGGTGGACGCGCTCGCGGGTCGCTACGGCGGCATCGCGGTGCTGCGACCCGACGACGGGGAGGTGCTCGCGCTCGCCGGCGTCGCCTACTCGGGGCCACAGCCGCCGGGCTCGGTGTTCAAGATCATCACGCTCTCCGGCGCGCTGGAGGCCGGCACGGTCAAGCCGTCCGACGACTTCCCGGTGGAGACGGCCGCGACCCTCGAGGGCGTCCAGCTGCAGAACGCCTACGGCGAGGCGTGCGGCGGAACGCTGCGCGAGAGCTTCGCCAAGTCGTGCAACTCGGTGTTCGCGCCGATGGGCGTCGAGCTGGGCGCCGAGCGGCTCGTCGCCGCCGCCGAGCGCTTCGGCTTCAACCAGCGCCCGCCGCTCGCCGGCGCGGCCGTCTCGACCATCCCGCCGGCAGAGGAGATCGGCGACGACCTCGCGGTCGGCTCGACCGCGATCGGGCAGGGCGAGGTGCTCGCCACGCCGCTGACGATGGCCGGCGTCGGCGCCGCCATCGCCAACGCCGGCCGGCTGCCGCGGCCGACGCTGGCGCGCGGCGACGACCCGTCCTTCAGCCGGGCCACGACGCCCCGGGTGGCGCGCTACGTGCGCCGCGGGATGCAGGCGGTGGTGACCGGCGGCACCGGCGTGGCCGCCCAGATCGACGGCGTCAAGGTCGCCGGCAAGACCGGCACGGCCGAGCTGACCACGACCCAGCCGACGTCGCCCTCCGGCGACGACGAGGAGGTCCCCGCCGACGACGCCGCCGACACGGACGCCTGGTTCGTCGCCTTCGCCCCGGCCGGGCGCCCGCGGGTCGCGATCGCGGTCGTCCTGGTCGGCCAGGGCGCGGGCGGCGAGACGGCCGCGCCCGCGGCCAAGTCGGTGATCCAGGCCGCCCTGAGGTGACGCGTCGGCCTCCTCGCGCGCCGGGGTGCGCGTCGCGTCAGAGGTCGAGGTCGATGACGCCCTCTTTGCCCGGTTCCGTCGGCGACTGGAACCGGAGCTGCAGCGGGCGGTTCTGGTAGCTCTCGAGCGAGAGCCGGAAGAGCACCAGCGAGCCCTGGATCGGCCCGGTGGCGGCCGCGGAGTCGGCCGCCGGGATCAGCTCCTGGGACGGGATGATGCGCGGCTGGTAGGCGAAGACGTTGATCTCGGTGTCCAGCGGGACCGGCCGGTAGATCTTCTCCTGGGTGTCGATGATCTCGAACTCGCGGACCGCGGGCGCGGGCTCTGAGCCCACGTTCTCGGCGCGCATCCAGACGCCGAAGAAGACCTCCTCGGGCCCGGGCGTCTCCGTGCCCTCCGGCAGGCCCTTGAGGTACCCCTGGTCCTCGATGTCGTAGGGGTTGAGCTCGCGCGACATCTGCACCTGGTACTTGACCTCGCCGATGTCGATGTAGGGCCCCTCGGTGAGGGCCTCGAGCACCTCGTCCTCCTTGTTGCCGCAGCCGGCCACCCCGAAGGCGGCGACGAGGGCGAGGCCGAGGGCGAGGATGCGAAGCGCGCGGTGCATCACGGGCGGCGTCAGTCTACCTCCGGCCAGGGCCGGCCGGATCACCGGCCGCCGACCGTGGCGCGGGCGCCGCGGTCGCGATCCTCCTCGAGGATCGAGCGCAGGCGCTTGAGCGCACGGTTGGCGCCGCGGCGGAACCAGCGCCGGAAGCCGGTGACGCCCTCCATCAGCTTGTCGGTCGGCAGCGGCGGCTCGGTCTCGGCCACGAACTCGATGCGGGTCCCGCCACCCGGCGCGGGGTCCAGCGTCCAGCTCTGGAAGAGCCGGATGCGGTTGAACTTGCCGCCGTTGCCGACCGCGATGATCCGGTGCGGCGCCTCGACCACGCTGAAGCTCAGGTCGCCCCACGAGAAGCGGTTGCAGGGGGCGTCGGCGCGGAAGCGAGCGCCGGCCCCGCGGCCGTAGGACTCGATCCGCGTCAGCCGCCACTCCTTGAGGAAGTGGTCGGTGAACTCCGGGTGGTTGGCGATGTCGGCGAGGTAGGCGAAGACCTCCTCGCGCGGGCGGTCGATGGTGATGTTCAGCTCGACGGGGTCCAAGGCGCGCGCAAGCCTACCTTGGCGGCTGGCCGGGCCACCCGCCGGCTCGCTCAGCGGCGCTTCTCGCGGCGGATGCGCACGGTGGCGCCCTCTTCCACCGAGTGCACGAGCTCTGAGCGCTGTGGCGCCTCGCGCCGCAGCGGCCGGCACAGCTCACACAGCATCCGCTCGCCGGCCGACGCGGCGTAGAGGTAGACGCGCTCGCCGACCAGCGGGGTCCGGCGACAGTGCCAGCAGCGGCTCGCGCGCGCCGCGAGGTCGCCCACGCTGCGGCGCATCAGGGCGGCGTGCAGCGGTAGCGGACGGCCCGGAGCGGAGGGCGCGACGGGGACTCTGAGCGCCGAGACGGACGGCATGGTCCGACCGGGTTTCGACGCGGCGGACCCTGCCCCTGCCCCCGCCGCGGGGGCTGCACACGCGGCCCGTGCCGGTATCGTCTAGGTGGTCGGGTTCGCCGAGAAGGCGCGCGGATGCGCGCCAGAGGAGATCTTGCCGATGGAGCCACGCACGCCGGACGACATCCAGGCCACCGGGACGCTCCCTGTCGCGGGTCAGGGTGCGGTGCCGGTCGGCGGCGAGCCGGAGGCCCCGGCGCCTGCGACGCGCCCCGACTGGGTCGAGGAGGCACGAGCCGGGCTGCCGGCGCCGGGCAAGTACCTCGCCTTCGAGGTCGCGGGCAAGCAGACCGTGCTGCCGGTGGAGCGCGAGTGGACGCGCATCGGGCGCTCGCTGGCCGCCGACGTCCGCTTCGACGACGCGACCGTCTCCCGGCGCCACGCGCTCGTGGTCAACCAGGCCGAGGGCGTGCGCGTGCTCGACGACCGGTCGCTCAACGGCGTCTTCGTCAACGACCGCCGGGTCGAGTGGAGCCCGCTGACCGACGGCGACGTCGTGACCATCGGCCGCCACGCGCTGTGGTTCCTGGACAACTCGAGCGTGCCGGCGGCGACGCCGTCGGCCCCCGCGGCGGTCGGCGAGTAGGCCGCCCGCGCCGGAGCCCGAGCGGCGGGTAACCTGCCGCCCGTGGCCGAGACGATCGCTGTCCTGTCGCTCAAGGGCGGCACCGGCAAGACCACCACGGTGCGCACGCTCGCCGACGTCCTGCGCCGCATCGACGTCGACGTGCTCGCCGTCGACCTCGATCCCCAGGGAAACCTGTCGGACTACTTCGACGTCCCGGCGGACGCCAGCCCGACGGTGGCCGACGTCCTGCGCGGCGACGAGAAGGCCCGCGCCGCCGTCCACGGGGGCATCATCCCGGCGACGCCGATCCTCGCCGAGGTGGAGCGCGGGCTCTCGGGCAAGATGGGGCGCGAGCTGGTGCTGCGCAAGGCGCTCAAGGGCGAGCGCAAGCAGCACGAGGTGATCCTGATCGACTGCCCGCCGGCGCTCGGCCTGCTCACCGTCAACGGCCTGGTCGCCGCGGACTGGGCGCTGATCTCCGCCGAGGCGCAGTACTTCGCGTTGCAGGGCGTCGAGGGCGCGCTCGAGGTGATCGGGCAGGCGAAGGAGTTCTACAACGACGACCTCGAGTGGCTCGGGGTGGTCATGAACATCGCCGACATGCGCACGGTGCACTCGCGCGAGGCCTTCCGCTCGCTCAAGGAGCACTTCGGCGAGAAGGTCTTCGAGACGGTGATCCGCTCGTCGATCGCCTACGCGGAGTCCGCGGAGCGGGCGACCTCGATCCTCGACCACCGGCCCGATCTCGGGATGGACTACCTCGCGCTGGCCGACGAGCTGCTCGGGCGGATCGGGATGGGCCAGGAGCGCCGGCGGCTGCGGCCGCTGCTGGACGGCGCGCGACCCGGCGCCTGATCCGGACCGCTCCACCCAGCTTGCGCGTTCCCGCTGCGAGGGGGGCGAAAGACCGGGCGTCTCCGCCTCGTTGATCGCATAGTCAGCCGCGGTTCGTGCCCGGCGGCGAGAGTGTCTCGGCTCTGACATTGCACCAATAAATTGACCTTGACCAATCGCTGCTGAGTACATTCCCGGACGTGGTTCGCCATCCCGGCGGGAGGGTCGGGTGGGCGAGTCTCGGAAACCACTCAAGTGCTCGGAGCTCCGCTCGCCTCGGAGGGCGGCCGGAGCATCCAAGGAGGGACTCATGAATCACCACGCACGCCTGGCGCTCGGCGCCCTGGTGGCGACGACCGGCCTGGCGTTCACCGCGCCGGCCGCCCTGGCGACGTACGGGTCGCTGGAGGGCACGAAGTACAACGACGTCAACGGCAACGGGACCCTGGACGCTGGGGACAACCCGCTCGAGGGGTACAAGTTCTACCTCGACGCCGACGGCGACAAGACCTATGACGCGGGCGAGCAGACCGCCGTCACGAACGCGAACGGCCTCTACAAGTTCGACGGGCTGCCCGCCGGCAAGGATTACGTGATCCGCGAGGCGCCGGACTCCGAGCAGCAGGCGAAGTACCGCGGCTGGCAGTGCACGTTCCCGTCCAACGGGTGCGAGTACACGGTCAAGCTCGGCCATGACGACCTGCGGCATTGCGACCTGGATTTCCTGAACTACAAGCCGCCGACGCCGCCCACCCCGCCGACGCCGCCGACGCCGCCCACGCCGCCGACGCCGCCCACCCCGCCGACGCCGCCCACCCCGCCCGACACGCCGCCGGCCACCCCGCCGTCGACGCCGCCGGCGACCCCGCCGGCCGGTGGCGGCAACACGCCGCCGTCGACCAGCCCCGTCGCGGACACCGTCCGGCCGGGCCAGGCGCGCATGACCCGCTCCAACCGCTGCGTGGATGACACCTACGTCGCGATCATCCGGGGCCGCAGCATCCGTCGCGTGACCTACAAGGTCGACGGCCGCGTCGTCCGCCGGGTCACGGTCCGCTCCGGCGCCACGCGCGTGCGGACGGTCATCGACACCAGCAACCTGGCCTCCGGCCGCCACCGCCTCGAGGCCGTGGTGACCTTCCGGGCCGGCAGCGGCACCCCCGCGCGCACGCTGCGCATGTCCCTCCGTCGCTGCGCCAATGCGCAGTCGCCGTCCTTCACGGGCTGACCGAGGGTATGGACTGCGCCGGGGCGGCCTCACGGCCGCCCCGGCGCTCGTCTGTGCGCTCGCGTTCGCCCTCCTGACCCCCGCCTTCGCCGGCGCACAGACTCCCGCCACACCGTCCGAGCCCGAGCCCGAGGTCCTCAGCGGCGAGGGCGACGTCTGGCGGTGGGGCACGGTCGAGCGGCGCACGCTCGCCCGTGAGGACCCCGACGTCCGCAGCAAGGGCGTCTACAAGCTCCAGACCCGCACGCCCGAGAACACGACCAACCCCGTGATCGTGCTCGAGCGCCTCCGCAAGGGCTCGACGACCTGGCTGCGCGTGCGGCTGCCGGTGCTGCCCAACGGCACCACCGGCTGGATCCCCTCCGGCGCGCTCGGACCGCTCTACAAGGTCCGGACCCACCTGCTGATCGACCGCCGCAAGCAGACGGCGAGGCTCGAGAACGCCGGGCGGACCGTGTTCCGCGCGCGCATCGGCGTCGGCGAGCCGCGCTGGCCGACGCCCAAGGGCGAGTTCTACATCCGCAACCGGCTCAGCGGCTTCAACTCCCCGGTCTACGGCCCGCTCGCGTTCGGTCTCAACGCGCGCTCCGCCGTCCTGACCGACTGGCCGGGCGGCGGCTTCATCGGCATCCACGGCACCAACCGGCCCGACATCCTGCCCGGCCGCGTCTCGCACGGCTGCATCCGCCTGCGCAACGCCGACATCCGCCGCCTGGACCGGCTGATGCCGATCGGCACGCCCGTCAGCATCAGCTGACGCTGACCTGCGCCCCCCGAGGCTCGAGCGCGACCGGGCGGACCTCAGCCCAGTCGCCGGCCTCGGCGCGCGCCCGCTCGAGCACGGCGCCGGTGGTGCCGGCGCGCGTCCACAGGAGCACCGACGGCCCCGCGCCGGAGATGCAGGCGCCCAGCGCGCCGAGCTCCACGGCGCCCTCGACGAACGCCATCGAGCGGGGGTAGAGCGAGGCGCGCCGCGGCTGGTGGATGCGGTCGGCCAGCCCGCGCGCGAAGAGCTCGAGGTCGCCGCGGGCCAGCCCCAGCACGAGCAGGCCGGTGTGGGCGAGGTTGAAGACGGCGTCGGTGAGCGGGATCTCCGCCGGCAGCGCGGCGCGCGCCTTGACGGTGCGCACGGCCTGGCCGGGCACGACCAGCAGCGCCTCGAGCCCGGCCGGTGCGTCGAAGCGGGTCGCCACGCCGTCGGCCACCAGCACGACGCCGCCCAGCAGCGCCGCCGCGACGTTGTCCGGGTGGCCCTCCAGGGCGGTCGCGAGCGCGAGCACGTCCGCGCCCAGCCCGGCCAGCGCGTCAGCGGCGCAGAGGCCCGCCACGATCGCGGCGGCGCTCGTGCCCAGGCCACCGAGGAGCGGCACGTCCGAGCGGATGTGGAACTCGAAGCCGTCGACGGGATGCAGCGTCTCGAACGCCTTCACGCACAGGTTGCGGTGGTCGCGGGCGATCGCCAGCTCGGTGTGCACCCCGAAGCGGCCGGACTCGACGATCTCGAGCTCCACGTGCATCGCGAGCGCGCACGCCAGCGCGTCGAAGCCCGGGCCGAGGTTCGCCGAGCTGGCCGGCACGCGCACCAGGGCGCGGCGGGTCATCCCAGCACGGCGCGCTCGACGGCCTCGAGCTCCGGCTCGCACGGGACGACCGAGCCGGCGTGGGCGAGCGCGGTCTGCGGGTCCTTGAGGCCGTGGCCGGTCAGCACGCACACGATCCGCTCGGCGCCCTCGGCGCCGGCCCGCAGCAGCCCGGCGACGCCGGCCGCCGACGCCGGCTCGCAGAAGACCCCCTCCTCGCGCGCCAGCAGCCGGTAAGCCGCCACGATCTCGGCGTCGGAGACCGCGCGGATCGCGCCGTGGGAGGCCGTCATCGCCGCCATCGCCTCCTCCCAGCGGGCAGGGTTGCCGATGCGGATGGCGCTCGCGACCGTCTCGGGCGCCGCCACGGGCGTGCCGTGCACGAGCGGGGCCGCGCCCTCGGCCTGCCAGCCGAGCATCCGCGGGCGCCGTTCGCCGGCCTCGACGAAGCCCTTCCAGTAGGCGGTGATGTTGCCGGCGTTGCCGACCGGGATGCACAGCGCGTCGATCTCGCCGAGCTCGTCTGCGATCTCGAAGCTCGCTGTCTTCTGCCCCTCCAGCCGGAACCAGTTGACCGAGTTCACGAGCGCGATCGGGTGGCGCTGGACGAGCTCGCGCACCAGGCCGAGCGCCTCGTCGAAGTTGCCGCGCAGCGCCACCACGCGCGCGCCGTGCATGAGCGCCTGCGCGAGCTTGCCGGTGGCGATCTTGCCCTCGGGGACGATCACCGCCCCGCGCAGCCCGGCGCGCGCGGCGTAGGCGGCCGCGCTGGCCGCCGTGTTGCCGGTGGAGGCGCAGATGACCGCCTCGGCGCCCTCGCGCACGGCGGCGGAGACCGCGCACGTCATGCCGCGGTCCTTGAAGGAGCCCGTCGGGTTCGCGCCCTCGACCTTCAGCCACACCTGCGCTCCCACCCGCTCGGAGATCCGCTCGGCGAGCACCAGCGGCGTCGAGCCCTCCTGCAGCGAGACCACCGGGTCAGAGGCGGCGAAGGGCAGGCGGTCGCGGTAGCGCTCGATCAGACCGGGATGGCCGTGCCCGCCGAGCCGGGCGCACGGCGCGGCGGAGCCGATCACGGCCCGAACTCCTCTTCGATCACCCGGATCGCGCGCGGCGGGGCGCGCATGAAGTCCAGCTGGCCGATCATCTGCAGCGCGGCGTAGAAGCGCGACTCGAGGATCGGGTGCAGGACCATCACCAGCCGCGCGTTGTCGCCCAGCCCGCGCTGCACGAAGGACTTGATCGAGACGCCCTGCATCCCCAGCAGCTCGGCGACCTGGGCCAGCACGCCGGGCCGGTCGGCCACCTCCATGTGGACGTAGAACGCCGAGACGACGTCCTCGACGATCTCCAGGCGCTCGGTCGCCTCGGGCGTCGCGGCCGGCGGGATCATGGCCGAGATCACGTCGCCCAGCACCGCGCTGGCGGTCTGCGCGCCGCCCGCCCCGGGCCCGGACATGGTGATCTCGGTGATCGCGTCGGACTCGACGGTGACGGCGTTGAACGGCCCGTGCACCGAGGCCAAGGGATGGCTGCCGTACAGGAAGGCCGGATGCACGCGCACGCTGATGCCGCCGTCGACGCGCTCGGCGGTCCCGATCAGCTTCAGGCCCAGGTCGAGCTCGCGCGCGTAGGCCATGTCGTCGCCGGTGATCTGCTCGATCCCCTCGTAGACCACCTGGTCGAGGTGCACCGGCGTGGAGAAGGCCAGCCGGGCGAGGATCGCCATCTTGGCGGCGGCGTCCTTGCCGGTGACGTCCTCGGTCGGGTCGGCCTCGGCGTAGCCCAGCTCCTGGGCCTGGCGCAGCGCCTGCGCGTAGTCGATGCCGGTGCGGGCCATCTCGGAGAGCACGTAGTTCGTGGTGCCGTTGACGATCCCGTGGATGCGCTCGACGTGGGCGGCCGCGAGCGTCTCCTGCAGCACGCGGATCACGGGCACGACACCCGCGACGGCGCCCTCGAAGCGCAGCTGGACGTCGTGCTCGCGGGCGACCGCCCACAGCTCCTCGCCGTGCTGGGAGAGCAGCTGCTTGTTGGCCGAGACGACGTGGCGCCCCGCGCGCATGGCGGCCAGGACGTACTCGCGCGCGGGCTCGAGCCCGCCCATCAGCTCGACGACGAGCTCGGAGCGCTCGAGCAGCTCCGAGAAGTCGCCGCGCGAGCGGGTGAGCACGCCGGCGAGCTCCGGGCGCAGCCCGGTGACCGCCGCGACGTGGCCGGCGCGCTCGCCGAGCAGGGCGTCGAAGGCGGCGCCGACGGTGCCGTGCCCGAGCAGCCCGATCCGGTACGGCCGGGCCTCAGGCGTCGCGGCCATGGAGGTCCTCGAGCGTCTCGCGGCGCACGACCGCGCGGGCGCTGCCCTGCGAGCACAGGATCACCGGCGGGCGCGGCACGCCGTTGTAGTTGTTGGCCAGCGCGTGCCCGTAGGCGCCGGTGACCGGCGTGACGATCACGTCGCCCTCGACCGGGTCGCACAGCCGCACGGCCTCGGCCAGCACGTCGCCGGACTCGCAGTGCTTGCCCACCAGCCGGTAGTCGCGCCCCGGGCGCTCGGCGGAGGTCAAGCGGTCGGCGACGTCGGCGTCGTAGGGCGCGCCGTAGAGCATCGGGCGCAGGTTGTCCGACATTCCGCCGTCGACCGCCACCGTCTCGCCCTTGACGGCCTCCACGCCATAGAGGGTCACGCCCGCCGCGGCGACCAGCGCACGGCCGGGCTCGAGCGTGAGGTGGGCGTCCGCGGCGCCGAGCAGCTCGTGCGCGGCGGCGGCCATGGCGTTCACCCAGGCCTCCGGCGCCGGGACCCGCTGCTCGGGCAGGTAGGCGACGGCGAGCCCGCCGCCGAGGTCGTAGGCGTCGAACTCGCCCAGGCCGGCGAGCGCCCCGATCGCCTCGCGGTAGGGCGCGAAGTCGAACAGCTGGGAGCCGATGTGCAGGTGCGGCCCGCGCAGCTCGAGCCCGTCGATCGCCCGCAGGCGCGCGATCGCCTCCGGCGCCTCGGCGAGCGGGAAGCCGAACTTCGAGCGCGCATGGCCGGTGGCGACCGCGGCGTGCGTGTCGGTCTCCACGCCCGGCGTGACGCGGACCATGACCTTCTGGCCGGCGCCCGGCGCGACGAGCCCGGCCAGGCGGTCGATCTCGTCGAAGTTGTCGACCACGATGGTCGCCTCGCCCAGCGCCAGCGCCGCCTCGAGCTCGGCGACCGACTTGGCGTTGCCGTGCACGTAGACGCACTCGGGCTCGAAGCCGGCCCGCAGGGCCAAGTGCAGCTCGCCGGCCGAGGCGACGTCGACGGCCAGGCCCTCCTCGCGGAAGATCTGCAGCACCGCGGTGCACGGCATCGCCTTGGAGGCGTACACGATCGAGCTCAGCGGCCCGTGGGCGGCGTCGAGCGCGGCGAGCAGCTCGCGGGCGCGAGCGCGCAGGTCGTCCTCGGCGATCACGTAGGCGGGCGTGCCGAACTCCCGCGCGAGCTCGATCGCGTCGCAGCCGCCGACCGTCAGCCGGCCGCCCTGCACGGAGGAGGCCTCGGGATAGACGCTGAGGGCGGTGACGGCCATCGGGGCGGCGGATTATGGCGGGCAGGTGCGGAGATCCGCCGTTGGTAGCCTTTAGGCATCAAAGCAACCATCGACAAGGCAGGGCGGCTGGTCATCCCGAAGGTCCTGCGCGACCGGCTCGGGCTCCGGCCCGGCGTTGTCGAGGTGGTCGCCGACGGCGCGGGGATCCGGGTCGAGGCGCCGGCGGAGGAATCCCTCGAGCTGCGCGGCAATCGGCTCGTCATCCCCGCCTCCGGCACGCGCCTCGACGACGAGACCGTCAGGGCGCTGCGCGATGGCGACCAGCGGTAAGGACACTCGCGAGGTCCTCGTCGACACGAGCGTCGCCGTCGCCGTCTCCGTCGCCGACCACGAGCACCACGAGGCGACGTCGGAGGCGGTCGCCGGCCGGCGACTCGGGCTCGCCGGTCACGCCGCCTTCGAGACCTTCTCCATCCTGACCCGGCTTCCACCGCCCGCTCGCCGCACCCCGGCCACGGTGGCGCGCCTGCTCTCGGCGAGCTTCCCGTCCACGAGGTTCCTCAGCTCACGCGGCGCGACCTCCCTGCTCGCCCGGCTCGAGGGCCTCGGCATCGCGGGCGGCTCGATCTACGACGGCCTGGTCGCCGCGGCGGCGATCGAGCACCGGATCCCGTTGGTCACGCGCGATCTGGCGCGCGCTCGACACCTACCGGGCGCTCGAGGCCGACGTCGAGCTCCTGCGCTGACTCACAGCGGCGCGCGGTCGGGGCGGTCGAGCTGGGCGTCGGCGAAGGACGCGGGGTCCTCGATCGGCTCGAGGTGGGTAAGGACCGCCAGGCCGGGCACGACCGCGAGGATCTCGTCCTCGAGTCGCTCCACCAGGTCGTGGCCGCGCTGGACGCTCCACTCGCCGGGCACGAGCACGTGGACGGACATGAACGAGCGGCGCCCGGCCTGCCGGGTGCGCAGCGCGTGGAAGCGCACGTCCCCCTCCTCCGTATAGCGGTCGAGCACCGCCGCGACGGCGGCGCGGTCCGCCGGGGGCAGCGCTCGGTCCATCAGGCCGCCGGTCGCCCGGCGCACCAGCGAGGCCCCGGTCACGACGATGTTGGCCGCCACCACGATGGCGATCAGCGGGTCCAGCCGCTCCCAGCCGGTGAGCGCGACCGCGCCCACGCCGGCGATCACCCCGGCCGAGGTCCACACGTCGGTCAGCAGGTGGCGCCCGTCGGCCTCGAGCGTGATCGAGCGCTCGCGGCGGCCGGCGCGCACGAGCCCGAGCCCGACGCCGAGGTTGACGAGCGAGGCCAGCGTGGAGAGCACGAGGCCGAGGCCCACGTCATCGAGGCCGACCGGATCCACGAGCCGCCCGGCCGCCGTCCAGGCGATGCTCAGGGCGGCGAAGAAGATCAGCGTGCCCTCCACGCCGGCCGAGACGTACTCGGCCTTGGCGTGGCCGTACTCGTGCTCCTCGTCGGCCGGCTTGGCGGCCCACCGCAGCACGACGACCGCGAGCAGCGCGGCCACCAGGTTCACGACGGACTCGAGCGCGTCAGAGAGCAGGCCGACGGAGCCCGTGACCGCCCACGCGAGCGTCTTGAGCGCGATCGTGACCAGCGCGGCGGCGACGGCGAGCCACGCGAAGCGGGTCAGCGAATCGGCCCTCAGGGCGCCGGCGGCCATCGCGCCGGGGGGCTCAGGCCCGCTGCCGGGCGGCGGGCGCGCGCCGTCGCGCCGCCCCGCGCGGCTCGGCCGGCTGCTCTCGCCGCCCCCCGCGCAGCAGCAGCCACGCCCCGCCCGCCACGATCATCACGACGGAGATCAGCTGCGGCTGCGTGAGCCCGAGCAGCTCGTCCGGGTTGCGGCGCACGAACTCCACCAGGAAGCGCTCCAGGCCGGCCAGCACGAGGTAGAGCGCGACGAGGCCGCCCGGGCGGAACGTGTTGCGCAGCCGCCACAGCACCCCGGCGACGAGCAGCATCGCGAGCGTCTCGTAGACCGGCGTCGGATGGACCTCCTCGGTCGTCGGCACGGTGCCCTCCGGGTAGGCCATCGCCCACGGGCCGTCCCACGGGATGCCGTAGTCGCCGTCACCGGCCAGCTGGCAGCCGATGCGGCCGACCGCGTAGCCGGCGGCCAGCCCGGGCGCGCAGGCGTCGAGCAGCTCGAGCGTGAGCCAGTGCCGCCGCCACGCCCACAGGATCACCCCGATCGCCCCGCCGATCGCCCCGCCGTACCAGACCAGCCCGCTGCCCGAGAACAGGCTGCCGAGGATGTCGCCCGAGGCCTCGCTCCAGTTCTCCGCCAGCCACCACAGGCGCGCCCCGACGAGGCCGCCGACGAGCGCCGCGAAGACCAGCTCGTAGGCCCAGTCGACCGGCTTGCCGAGCTCCTTGAGCCGCAGGCCGAGCAGCACCCCGGCGGTGACGAAGGCGAGACCCAGCATGAGCCCGAAGGTCTGCAGGGTGATGCCGAAGAGGTCGAGCTCGGGCTGCACGGCGCGCCAACGAGCGTACCGTCCGTGGTTCCGCGTGCCGGGTCGAACCCCGGCTGGTGAGATGGTGGGTACGGTCGGCGCGGCGGCGAACTACCGGCTTTTCCTCAGCATCGAGCCCGTCGGCCGCGCGATGCTGCACTTATGCCGCTCCTGGCGGCACAACCTCAGCAGCGCGCCCCCGATCGCGCGGATGCTGAGGAAATGCCGGTTGCCGTCGCCGACTCCGGCCCGGCCCACCCTCGGTGCGGGGTTCGCCCGGACCCCGGCGCGGACCGAAGCGGCTACAGGTAGCCCATCGGGTCCGTCGGCCCGCCGCCGACCCGCGTCTCGAAGTGCAGGTGGTCGCCGAAGCAGTGCCCCGTGCAGCCGACGCGGCCGATGATCTGGCCCTTGGAGACGTTCGCGCCGTTTGAGGTCGAGTAGGACGACTGGTGCGCGTAGCACGTCGACAGCGAGCCGTTGTGCTGGATGCAGGTGTAGTTGCCGTAGCCGCCGGTCCAGCCGAGCAGGACGACCTTGCCGGAGTCGGCCGCGCGGATCGGGGTGCCCGCCGGGACGGCGATGTCCACGCCGGCGTGCAGGCGGCCCCAGCGCTGGCCGAAGGGCGAGACCATCGGTCCGTTGACCGGCCAGATCAGGCTGCCCGAGCCGGCGCGGACCGGTCCGGCGCCGGCCGCCGAGGCCAGCGCGTTCTGCACCTTGGCCTGCTCCTTCTCGAGCGCCCGCAGGTCGCCCTCGAGGTTCTGCCGGCTGTCGCGCACGGTGTCCAGCGCCTCGCGCTTGGTCGAGCGCACGGAGGCGTAGCTGTCCTGGCGGTCGACGAGCTGGCCCTTGATCGCCGCGACCTCGTTGCGGCGCTGCTCCACGACGGCGGTGACCTTGCGCTGGCGCCCCTCGAGCTTGCCCAGGCGCGCGGCCGTGGCGGTCGCGTCGGCGCGCGCCTCGCGGACCAGCGTGAGGATGCGCGCGTCCTGGGAGGAGACGCGCTTGAGGAACTCGGTGCGCTCGAGCAGCGAGGCGAAGCCGTCGGACTCGAGCACGACGGTGACGACGTCCGGGCGGTCGGCCTTGTAGAGCGAGACGAGCCGGCCGGCGAGCGCGGTGCGCGTCTCGGCCAGGCGGACGCGCAGGCGCTGCAGGCGCACGCGCTCCTGGCGCAGGCGGCCCTGCAGGCGCGAGAGCTCCGCGCGCTTGGCCGCGAGGTCCTCCTCGATCTCCGCCTGGCGGGCCTGCAGGGTGTCGATGTCGCCCTGCAGCGCGTCGATCCGGCGCGTGTAGCCGGCGATGTCGGAGGAGAGCACGCGCTCCTTGCCCTTCTTGGCGTCGACCGCCTTGCGCTTGGAGTCGATCTTCTTCTCGAGCTCGGCGGCGCTCTTGGGCGCGCCGGTGGACACGAGCGGCAGCAGCGCCCAGATGGCCAGCGGGAGCGCGAGCACGCTCGCCAGGACGAGAAGTCGGCGCATGCGGCGGGCCATGCTAGGACGCCGCGGGCCCCCCGGCCACCGGTTATGGAGTGTGCACGCGATCCTGCACGAACGCAGGGGTTTCGGCGGTCGCGACCGGCCGCCGAGGAGCCTCGCTCGCGCCGTGCGAGCGAGCGGGTAAAAAGTGCGTCAAGGCGGTCGGCCGACTGTCATCATTAGTGGCGATGCCACGTCCCACTTCCTTCGGCAAGGACACCGGCCTCCAGTTGCGGATGGTCACGGTGCTCTTCTTGCTCGGTGTTGTCTATGTCGTCCTCGTCGGCGCACTGCTGGCCGCCGGCGCGAACGCGGGCCTGGTGGCGATCATCGCCGTCGGCCTCGCTGCGTTCCAGCTCTTCGGCTCCGACAAGCTCGCGCTGCGAGCGATGGGCGCCCGCGAGGTGACCCCCCAGGAGGCGCCCGAGCTGCACGCGATGATCGAGCGCCTGTGCGTGCAGGCCGACCTGCCCAAGCCGAAGATCGCCGTCGCCGACACGCCGATGCCCAACGCCTTCGCGCTCGGGCGCTCGCCGAAGAACTCGACGGTGTGCGCCACCACCGGCATCATGCAGCTGCTCTCCCCCGCCGAGCTCGAGGGCGTCATGGCGCACGAGCTCAGCCACATCGCCAACCGCGACGTGATGGTGATGACGCTGGCAGGCTTCTTCGCCACCATCGCCGCCTACATCGTCCAGTTCGGGATGTTCTTCGGCGGCGGCGGGGACGACGACGACAACCCCAGCTTCATCGTCGTCTTCTTCGTCTCGCTCGCGGTCTACGTCATCTCCTTCTTCCTGATGCAGGCGCTCTCGCGCTACCGCGAGTACGCCGCCGACCGCGGTGCGGCGATCGTCACCGGGCGCCCGAGCGCGCTCGCCTCGGCGCTGGTGAAGATCGACAGCGGCATGGCGATGATCCCCAAGCGCGACCTGCGCGCCTCCGGGGAGCTGGCCGCCTTCTACATCTTCCCGCCCGGCGCGGGGCAGAAGCTCGGCGCGCTGTTCTCGACCCATCCTCCGATGGAGAAGCGCATCGCCGCCCTCGGGCGCCTGGAGGCGCAGCTGCAGGGCACCGCGTAGGCTTCACCGCCTCGTGGGCATCTTCGACATCCTCACCGGCCGGCGTGCGCTCAAGCAGCCCGCGCCGGACCGGTTGTTCGCCATGAGCACCGCCGAGGTGACGATGGCCACCTCGATGAGCCTCAAGAGCTCCGGCAAGGCCGGGATCGTCTTCCAGCCGCTCGCCACGGCCGACTTCGACGGCATCGTGACCGAGATGGAGGGCGTGCTGAAGGGGATGGGCGGCGACTCCGACACGACGGTCGAGAAGTCCGACGATTCCTTCGGCTACCGCTGGATGGTGCTCGGCGACCCCGACTTCGAGGACCTGGTGGTCGGGATCAACGCCGTCTCGACCGCGATCCAGGACGGCGGCTACGGCGACCGCGTGCTGTGCGCCGTGTTCCCCTTCGAGGCTCAGAGCGGCGGCGGCAAGACCTACTGGATCTACAACTACAAGCGCGGCGCCTTCTACCCGTTCGTCCCCGCGGGCGGCGAGCAGCAGCGCGACACCGAGCAGGAGCTGCGCCTGAAGGCCCAGATCGGCGCCGAGCTGCCGCTCGAGCAGGAGCTCGACCGCTGGTTCCCCCTCTGGGGCATCCCGATCTAGCTCGCGCGATGGGCGGCCGCGCCACCAGCCCGGCCGAGACGTGGGACGCCTTCTTCGGCGACTTCTACCTGCGCGCCTACGCCGACGTCGCCCGCCAGGACGAGGCCGAGGCCCAGGCGTCCGCGGCGATGCGCCTCGCCGGCTGTGAGCCGGGCGCCGACGTCCTCGACGTGCCGTGCGGGTTCGGGCGCCACTCGGTCCCGCTCGCCCGCGAGGGCTTCCGGGTGGTGGGGGTCGACCGCTCCGAGCTGCTGCTGGGCGAGGCCCGCCGCCGCGCGGGCGGCGGGCGCTGGCCGAAGCTCGTGGCCGCCGACTACCGGCGCCTGCCGTTCGCCGAGGCGTCCTTCGACGGCGCCGTGAACCTCTTCTCCTCGCTCGGCTATCTCGGCGACGAGGAAGACGCGGTCGTGCTCGCCGAGATCCGCCGCGTGCTGCGCCCGGGTGCCCGGCTCGTGGTCGAGACGCTGCACCGCGACCGGCTCGCGCGCCAGCTGCGCGAGCAGGACTGGCGGCTGCTGGGCGAGGGCCGGCTGCTGCTCGAGCAGCGGACCTTCGACCCGGTCGCCGGCGTTGCCCAGACGACGCAGACCGTCATCGACTCCTCCGGCGAGCGCGACTCGCGCTCGTTCTCGGTGCGCGTCTACTCGGCCACCGAGCTCGTCGCCATGCTGCTGCGGGCGGGCTTCGCCGAGGCCAAGTGCTACGCCGACTTCGACGCGACGCCGCTGACGTTGGACTCGCGGCTGGTGATCGTCGCCCGGCGCTGACGCTGACGCCGCGGCGGCCATAGACCCTCCGGCCGCAGCAGCATGACGATCACCAGCAGGAACCCGCAGCCCGCCGACGGCGACGATCGCGATGACGAAGATCGAGAACGAACTCGAAGTGCACGGCGGTCACCGTGTTGAGGTAGGACGCCAGGAACGCGCCGGACAGGCCGCCCAGCGCGGCGCCGGTCCCGTAGGCCAGCCAGCTTCGTGCGCACGACCGGCACGCCGAGGCCCAGCGCGGCGCGCTCGTCCTCGCGGGTCGCGCGCTGTCACCTTCTCACCACTGTAAGGTTTTCGATGGTAAGGTCGTGCGGGCTGCTCTACTGACCGGCCATGACCGAGCGAACCGCCGCGGCGGCGATCGACCCCGCGGTGCTCGCGCTCCAGCCCGGCTACGCGGTGGCGATCGTCGTGGCCGGCGACGTCGGCAACGGGCCGAGCGACCCCCACAGTGACGCGTTGCTGGCCGCCGCCGAGGCCGACCTGCGCGCCCGCGGCCTGGCCCGCGCGGCCGACGATCCACACCTCGCGGCGTGGCGCGCGGCGTTCAGCGCCTTCGGGGCCAAGCCGTCGCGCTACCCGAGCTCGGCCGAGGCGCTCGCGAGCCGCGTGCTCAAGGGCGGAGAGCTGCCGCGCGTGAACCGCCTCGTCGACCTCTACAACGCCGTCAGCGTCCGCCACCTGATCCCGGTCGGCGGCGAGGACGCCGACCAGCTGCGCGGGGCCCCGCGGCTGACCGTCGCCGACGGCGGCGAGCCCTTCGACGGCGACGACGGCCCCCCGCGTCCCGGCGAGATCGTCTGGCGCGACGACGCGGGCGTGACCTGCCGGCGCTGGAACTGGCGCCAGGGGCGCCGCACCGCCTTGACCGAGGCCACGACCCGGGCGCTGTTCATCTTCGACCGCCTCGAGCCGCTGCCGCCCGCCGCGCTCGACGCCGCCGTCGACGAGCTCACCGGGACGCTTCAGCGCTGGTGGCCGGAGAGCCGGCTCGACCGGCTGCTGCTGGGCGTAGCTGACGCCTGAGCGCGGCGGCCCGAGGACGCGACCGCACTTCGCCACCGTCTGTGGTGCAAGGTGCAGGCGCGTCCCGCAGGGGCGACTAACGCGCCGGAAGCCCCGCCGGAAACCGCTCGACGACGTCGTCGATGACCTCGTAGTCGGCCGCATCGTCGGTGTAGATGTGCGCGACGGTGCGCAGCCCGGTCGGCTCGTCGAGCGTCCCGGCGGCGATCGAGATCGTGGCGCCGCCGGCCGTGCGCCAGAACAGGCTGGCGCCGCAATCGGCGCAGAAGCCACGGGCGCGGTCGTCGGCCTCGTACCAACGCAGGGGGCCGCTGCGCACCAGCGTCAGGTCGGCTGCGGCGCAGGCAGCGTAGGCCGCGGCGTGGCCGTGGGTGCGCTGGCACCGGCCGCAGTGGCAGACGACCACGTCGCGCAGCGGCCCGCGGACCTCGTAGCGCACCCCGCCACACAGGCAGCCCCCGGCGCCGCTCACGAGCGCCGCATCACGCGCGGCCCGCCTCGTCGGCGATCCAGGCGCCGAACGGGTGCTCGGCGCCGGGGCCGGCGCCGAGGCAGACGATCCGCGTCCCCGGCTCGAGCGCCCAGTAGGAGCGGGTCTCGTCCGGATCGGGCACGGCGACGATATCGCCCGGGCCGGCCTCGAGCTCGTCGCTGCCGAGCCGGAAGCCGGCGCGGCCGGCGACGACGACGTAGACCTCCTGGTGGGCGTCGTCGGCCTCGTCGTGCTCGATGTCCGCTTCCTCCCCGGGATCCAGCACGACGGCACTGACGCCGAACGTGCGGATCCCGAGGCGCTCGTTGAGCGGTTGCCATCGACCGGCGGGGATCTCGGTCTCCGGGACGTCTGCCAAGTGCACCTTCTGGCCCATCGGTCCTCCTGAAGAGCGGTCTACATCAGCGGGATCACAGCAAAGAGCCTCGTCCCCCCGCCGGGCGGGCTCGACACCGTCAACTCGCCGTCGAGCGCGGCGATCCGGTCCGCGAGTCCCGCGAGGCCGATGCCGTCGGGGCTCGGTGTCGCTCCCCCGATCCCGTCGTCGCCGACCTCGACCGTCAGGCGGTCGCCGTCGACGCCGATCGCGACCCAGGCGTCCTTCGCCCGGGCGTGCTTGACGACGTTGGTGAGCGCCTCGGAGACGAAGAAGTAGAGGCTCGCCTCCACGGGCGTCGGCAGGCGTCGCGCCGAAGCGTCGTCCACCGACACGGCGAGCGGGAGCCGCGAGGCGAGCGCCCGCACCGCGGGGCCCAGCCCGCGGTCCGTGAGGATGCCCGGATGGATCCCGGAGGCCAGGTCACGGAGCTCCGCGATGCCGGTCCGGGTCAGCTCCAGCGCGGTCTCGCGCAGCCGCAGGGCCGCGAGCGGCTCCGACGCGGCCTTGCGCTCCGCCAGCTGGAGCGTCAGCAGCGCGCTGACGAACTGCTGCTGGGCGCCGTCGTGGAGGTCGCGGGTGAGCTGGGCGCGCGCCGCGTCGGCCGCCTCGATCGTGCGCCGGCGGGAGGCGTTGAGCTCGGCCGCACGCGCATCGGCGACGTCGCGCTCGCGGGCCGCCTGCTCGGCCTCCAGACGCGCCTCGATGTCCGTGAAGGCGGTGACCGAGCCGCGGCCGTCCCAGAGGTCGAACGGCGCGGTGGAGTACGCGATCCGCAGGATCGAGCCGTCCTTGCGCACCAGCCAGCCCTCGTGCTCGCGCAGGCTCGCGCCCGTCTCGCGCGCGTGGGTGAGCGGGCAGTCGCGCTCGGGGAACGGCGCGCCGTCGGGGTACTTGTAGTGGACCGTCTCGTGGCCGTCGCGGCCCTCGAGCTCGGAGAAGTCGTCGTAGCCGACCGCGGCCACGGCGGCCGGGTTGGCGTAGCGGAAGCGCCCGCGCTGATCGATCACCCAGACGGGCTGGGCGACCTGGGCGAGGATCGCGTCGCGCTCGCGCAGCGACTGCTCGGCCTGCCGCTGCACGGTCATGTCGGTGAAGGTCATCACGATGCCGCGCCCGGTCGGGAGATCGATCGGCACGACGGTGTAGGCGACCGGGAACATCGTCCCGTCGCGGCGGATGAACCAGTCCTCGTCGCTGTGCAACGACTCGCCCGTGCGGATCGGCTGGAGCACCGGGCAGTCCTCGGCCGGGTACGGCGACCCGTCCGGATGCAGGTAGTGGACGCTCTCGTGCCCGTTGCGGCCCACCAGCTCGGACAGCTCGTAGCCGACCGCCGCGAGCGCCGCGGGATTGGCCAGCAGCACCCGGCCCGAATGGTCGACCACCCACACCGGCAGCGCCACGGAGTCGAGGATCGCCTGCAAATAGGCGTCGATCTCGACGGGCATGGCGGGGAGGTCGGTCGCGCGCGATCTCATCGGAGGTCCTTCCGGAGCGTGCGAGGGGACGACTCTAATGGAGATCAAGGTCGGGTAAACCGCACCCGCAGACGCCTGCGACCCGCACGGGAGCCGGCGAGGACGGCTGCCAGCCTCGGGCGATGGCTCAGACCGTCACCCCGCTTATCCGCGCCACCCGAACGGACCCCGAGCGCTCCCGCTGGGTCGCGCTCGTCGTGCTCTGCGTCGGGATGCTGATGATCATCCTCGACGGCACGATCGTCAACGTGGCCCTGCCCTCCATCCAGGACGACCTGGGCTTCTCCCAGAGCAGCCTCGCGTGGGTCGTCAACGCCTATCTCATCGCCTTCGGCGGCCTGCTGCTGCTCGCCGGGCGCCTCGGCGACCTCGTCGGCCGCAGGCGCATCTTCCTGATCGGCCTGGCCGTCTTCACCGTGGCCTCACTGGTGTGCGGCCTGGCCCAGAGCCAGGAGCTGCTGATCGGCGCGCGCTTCGTGCAGGGCGCCGGCGGCGCGCTGACCTCGGCCGTGATCCTCGGCATGATCGTCACGATGTTCCCCGAGCCGCGCGAGCAGGCCAAGGCGATCGGCGTCTACAGCTTCGTGGCCTCCGCCGGCGCCTCCATCGGCCTGCTGGCCGGCGGCGTGCTGACCGAGGCCATCAACTGGCACTGGATCTTCTTCGTCAACCTGCCGATCGGCGTCGCGACGGCGGTCGTCGCCTCGCGGCTGCTCGAGCGCGATCGTGGCATCGGCCTGCGGGCCGGGGCCGACGTCCCCGGCGCCGTGCTGATCACCGGCGCGCTGATGCTCGCGGTCTACACGATCGTCGAGGCGGCCGAGCGCGGCTGGGGCTCGGTGGCGACGCTCGTCCTCGGCGGCGTGTCCGTCGCCCTGCTCGCCGCCTTCGTGGCGCGTGAGTCGCGGGCGCGCACGCCGCTGATCCCGCTGCGGATCTTCCGCTCGCGCAGCGTGTCGGGCGCCAACCTGATCCAGATGCTGATGGTCGCCGGCCTGTTCGGCATCTTCTTCCTCGGCGCGCTCTACCTGCAGCGCGTGCTGGGCTACGACGCGCTCGAGGTCGGGCTCGCCTTCCTGCCCGTGGCCGTGCTGATCGGCGCGATGTCGCTGGGCGTCTCGCCGCGACTGACCCTGCGCTTCGGCCCGCGGGCCACGCTCATCCCGGGCCTGTCGATGGTCGCGCTGTCGCTCGCGCTGTTCACACGCGTGCCGGTCGACGGGACCTACGTGACCGACGTGCTGCCCACGATGGTGCTGATGGGCACCGGCGCCGGCCTGCTCTTCCCGGCGCTGATGGCGATGGCGATGTCGGGCGCGACGCCGAGCGACGCCGGGCTGGCCTCCGGCCTGGTCAACACGACCCAGCAGGTCGGCGGCGCCCTCGGCCTGGCCGTGCTGGCGACGCTCTCGACCACCCGCACCGACGAGCTGCTCGCCGCCGGCGCGCCGCCCGCCGAGGCGCTGGTCGACGGCTACCAGCTGGCGTTCGTGGTCGGGACCGGGCTCGTGCTCGCGGCGATCGCGGTCGCGCTGGCCGTCCTGCGCACCCCCGGCACCGGCGCGACCGAGCGGAAGCCCGAGCCCGTCGGCGCCGAGCCCGCCTACAGCGAGGCGGCCTGAGGCGCGGCGATCCCGGCGTCGGCGAGCACGGCCATGGCGGCGTTGCGGCCGTTGAGGCCGATCACACTGCCGCCGGGATGCGTCGCGGCGCCGCAGAAGTAGAGCCCCTCGAGCTCCGTGCGGGCGGCGAGGCGGTGCTCCCACATCTGGCCGGGCAGCACCTGGCCCTGGAAGATGTGGCCGCCCGTCAGCCCGACGCGGGCCTCGATGTCGCGCCCCACGAGCGTCTCGTGGTACTCGAGGCAATCCTCGAAGTCCGGCGCGAAGCGCGAGATCAGCTCGATCACCGCCCGCCCCGCGGCCTCGGCGTCGGCGTCGTAGGGCCCGTACTGGCTGAACACGCTCATCAGGTGGCGGCCCTCGGGCGCCGGCGTCGGGTCGTGGCCGGTCTGCACGTAGACCTCGGCGAAGGCGACGGCGAGCTCGCCCGCCGCGGCCGCGACCGACCCGGCCTGAGCGTCGTCGAGGCCCGTGGTCAGCTCGACCATCGCGCGCGTCCAGAAGTCCTCCCCGGGCGCCGCGGTGAAGCTCGGCAGCCGGCGCAGCGCGGCGTTGAACTTCACGACCGGGCTGCGGACGTCCCAGGCCTCCAACCGCGCGCGGAAGCCGGCGGGCAGCGCCTGGCCGCCGAGCATCGCGAGCGCCCGCTTCGGGTCGGCGTTGCAGATCACCGAGCGCGCCGGGATGAACGTGCCGTCCTCGAGCGCGACGCCCTCGCCGGGCACGATCTCCCCCACCGGCACGCCGCAGGCGATCACCGCGCCGGCCTCGCGGGCCGCGTCGGCGATCGCGAAGCTCGCCATCCCCATGCCGCCCTTGACGTAGCCCCACACCGAGCCCTGGCCCTCGAGGTCGCCGGTGTGGTGCATGAGCTTGACCATCGCCGTGCCGGGGTCGCGCGGGCCGGCGAAGGTGCCGATGATGCCGCCGCCGTAGAGCGCGTCGTGCAGCCGCTGGTCTGAGACGTGGTCCTCGAGCGTCTCGGCGATCGAGGCCTCGAAGACGAGGTCGATCATCGCCTGCTCGCCGCCCAGCAGCTCCTCGATCTCCGCCCGGCGGGGCGCGTCGCCCACCCACGTGTCACGGTCGCCGTAGCGCAGCCGCCGCCGCGTGGCGTCGAAGAGCTCGGACCAGCGCTCATAGCCGGCGATGTCGCGCGCCGAGACGCCGAAGGCCTCGAGGCTCGCGCGCGTACGGGCCGGGTCCAGCCACTCGGCGAACGCCGTGCCGTCCTCGAAGGGCACCCACAGCTGCGGGTCGGCGACGTAGACCTCGAAGCCGCGGCGGCGCAACTCGAGCTCTGAGATCACCAGCGGGTCGAGCAGCCCGATGACGTAGGCGCACGGGCTGCAGACGTAGCGCTCGTCTCCGAACGGGCGCTCGAGCGTGCAGGCGCCGCCGACGCGCTCGCGCCGCTCCAGCACCAGCACCGACTGCCCCGCCTGGGCGAGATAGGCCGCGCAGGCGAGGCCGTTGTGCCCGCCGCCGACGAGCACGGCGTCCCACGGACGGGCGGCCAGCGACGCGGTCGGCTCGGGCAGCCCCAGCTCGCCGAGCCGCTCCGCGACCGGGTTCAATCCGGGATCAGGCCGTTGCCGGTGAACTCTTCAGAGGCCTGGACGAAGCTGAGGTCGGGCGGCGGGATGATGACGTCGGAGCCCTCGAGGTCGTCAGCGTCCAGCAGCACGCCGTCGCGGCGGACCAGGTCGAGCATCGACTCGAACAGCTCGTGGAAGCGGTCCTCGTCGCCCGCCTCGACGGCCGCGACCGCCTCGTTGTCGAGCTCGTTGAGGCGCGCGGCGTCCTCGTCGGGGAGCCGGTACTGGTTCTCGGTCGCGATCCGGACGATCACGCGGGGCGCTCCTGGGAGCCCTCGCCCTCCGTCTCGGGAGCGGTCTCGCCGGCGCCCAGCGCGGGCGACTCGGGCGTGCCCTGGCCGAGCTCGGCCTTCATCTTCGCGAGGTCGTCGTCGACCTCCGACGTCGACGTCAGCTGGGCGAGCTGGCGGTCGATGTCGTCGCCGCCGGAGCCGAGCATCATGCTGTCGTCGAACGCGCCGGCCGCCTCGAGCTCCTCCATCGCGCCGGCCCGCGCGCGCATGCTCTCCGTCTTGTCCTGCGCGCGCTGCATCGCGAGCCCCACGTCGGCCATCTCCTCGCCGACGCCGGTGGCCGCCTCGGAGATCTTGACCGAGGCCTCCGCGGCGGAGTACTGGGCCTTGATGACCTCCTTCTTGGTGCGGAACTGCTCGAGCTTGTTGCGCAGCTGGCGCTCCTTCTCGATCAGCCCCTCCTGCTGGGCCTCGAGCTCGGTGACCTGCTGGTCGAGCGACTGCAGCTCGGTCTGGGCGAACGACTTGCGCTCGAGCGCCGTGCGAGCCAGCGGCTCGTTGCCCTGCGAGAGCGCCTGGCGGGCCTGCGTGTCGAGCTTGACGACCTGCCCCTCGAGCTTCTGCTGCTGGAGCTGCAGGCGCTTCTTGGACGTCACGACGTCGGCGACGCCCTTCTTGACGTTCTGCAGCAGCTCCATCTGCTTCTGGTAGCTGTACTCGATCGTCTCGGAGGGATCCTCCGCGCGATCCAGCATGCTCGAGATCTTCGACTTGATGACGGTGGAGAACCGTCCAGATACGCCGGCCACTATGGGCCTCCTTCGTGGTCGACTGAGGCTGTGGTCCTAGCGTACCGGGCGCCGGGCGCGATCTGGCCCGCAATCGGCCGCCGCACGCGCGGTGCGACGGCCGGGAGCGGGTCTGGAGGCCCGGTTAGAGGCCTGCGGGATGGCGAAGCGTGAAGCCGGCCGACGGGCGGCCGGTGGGGCGCCAGCGCGGGCCGCGCTCGGTGGCGCTGCGCGCGAACCGGCGCGAGCTGCGGCTCGTGACGCCGGCCGAGCTGGTGTCCAGCCGCAGCCCGGCGATGACGACGTAGGCGTGACCGGAGTGGGTGTAGACGGTGATCCAGGTGCCCTTGCCGGCCTCGCCCCAGCGCATGAAGCTGCCGGAGTCCAGCGGGCTCTTGAGCAGCCCGCCGCCGTTGAGCGCAAAGGAGACGGTGCCCGAGCAGTCGTAGCCGCTGGCCTTGAAGCTGGCGTGGCCGCCGCCGTAGACGTAGGGCATGTCCTGCAGGGTGTTGGCCGCCCAGACCGCCTGCTGGACCTGCGGCGGGGCCGAGGCGGGGGCGGCGGCGGTGCCGTCGCGCAGGAGCTTGGCCTTGGTGCCGGCCACCAGCGGGCCGGTGTATGCGCCCGCCTTCGCGGGCGCCGGGGCAGGAGTCTCAGTCTCAGGAGCGAACTCGGCGCCACCCGTGTTGGGGCCCGGAGCCGTCGACTGCGCCACCGCGGTGCCTTCAAGCACGAACGCGATCAGCACACCGAGTATCGGCAGGGCAAGAGCCCGTAGGGACAACGTTGAACCTCTTTCGTCGGCCTACGGGGTTAGCTGACGGGCTAGCGCTGAAAGAGCCTGCGCTTCGCGCTGACGCGCGATTCGCCCCACACAACCTGGGTCCCCCGCTCCCCGACCCTCCGTCGGGGACTCGGCGTTTACTGGCGCGGCAAGCTACACGACGCTGCCGTCAACTGTCGAGTGCCAACGGCCACCCGACGGCGCAGGAGAGTAGCGGGTGCAAGCGGTCTTGCGCGACGTGGCGCGTAGACGCTCGCTCGATGGAATGGTCCCCACCGGCCACTAGCCTCGGTCGCACGATGCCCCAGCGTCTCCGCATCCCACTCACGTCGGCGCTGGTGCTGCTGGCGCTCCTGCCCACGGCCTGCGGCGGCGGAGGCGGCGAGGCGGAGACGAGCCAGACGCCCGAGCTCGGCCAGGCCGCGCAGGAGCCCGAGGCGGCCCGCTCGCTCGGCTTCCCGGGCTTCGCGACGCGCAACACCACGCGCGTGGGCGGCGCGGACCCGGTCGCCGACGCGGCCGGCGTGGCCCAGGCGATCTACCCGGCGCGCTCGCCCGACACGCGCCCGCCCGCGGTGACGGTCGTCGACCAGGACGACTGGCGCTCCGCGATCTCCGCCGCGCAGCTGATGGCCGCGCCGCTGCGCTCGCCGGTGCTCTTCTCGGCCGGCGGGCGGCTGCCCGCGGCCAGCGACACCGCGCTGCGCTCGCTCGCCCCCGCCGGCGCCGCCAAGGCGGGCGGCGCGCAGGTGCTCCGCGTCGGCCCGGGCGCGGCGCGGCCGGCGGGCCTGCGCGTCGCCGACGTCGAGGGCGCCGACTTCGCGGCCGCGGCGGTGGGGATCGACAAGCTGCACACCGCCGCGGTCGGCGGCGCCTCGGACACCGTGCTGGTCGCCCCGGCCGACGACCCGGCGTTCGCGATGCCGGCGGCCGGCTGGGCGGCCAAGTCCGGCGACCCCGTGCTGTGGAGCGGGCGCGCCGCCCTGCCGGCCGCCACCCGCGCGGCGCTGGAGGCGAGGCGGCGCGCCGGGCGGGTGCGCATCTACGTGCTCGGGCCGCCGGCCGTGATCTCCGACGCGGTGCTCGCCGAGCTCGCGAAGCTGGGCCGCACGCAGCGGATCGCGGGTCGCGACCCTGTCGCCAACGCGATCGCCTTCGCGCGCTTCAGCGACGGGCCGTTCGCCAACGGGGAGACCTTCGGCTGGGGCGTCGTGGACCCGGGGCACGGGATCGTTTTCGCGTCCACCCGCCGGCCCGCCGAGGCGGCCGCCGCCGCGCCGCTGTCGGCGACCGGCACCTACGGCCCGCTGCTGCTGATCCCGGACGCCAATGCACTGCCCGAGGCGGTCCAGAACTACCTGCTCGACATCCAGCCCGGCTACCGCGGCGACCCGGTGCGCGGGGTCTACAATCACGGCTGGTTGATGGGCGACGCGACGGCGATCTCCGTGGACGTCCAGGCGCGCATCGACACCCTTCTGGAGATCCAGCCGGTCGACGACGAGGACGCCTGAGACATGGCCGAAGCCGAGCAGCCCGAGCGCCTGAACCCGAACCGCCAGGTCACGGTCGACGACGTGCGCCAGCTGATGGGCGCCTCCACCCCGCACTTCGCGCTGCAGCTGCGCAACCGCATCCAGAAGCTGATCGACGGCCTCGGCCGCGAGGACCCCGCGTGGATCGAGGGGCAGCGGGAGATCGCCCGGCTCGAGCGGATCGCCTTCACCGGGCGAGACGCGCGGCGAGCAGGAGCAGGAGGGCCAGCGCGCGCTGCCCTCCAACGACCCGGACGAGCCGGTGCGCTACGAGCCGGGCGCCACCCGCGGCTGAGCCCGCGGGGTCACTTCTCCTGCAGCACCGAGAGGACGTTGCCGGCGGGGTCCTCGAACCAGGCGATGTAGGGCCCCTCGTCGCGGAAGATGCCCTTCTCGTCCTGCTCGGCGCCGTCGTAGCGCAGGAACTCCACGCCGCGCTCGGTCAGCCCGTCGACCGCGGCGTCGATGTCGTCGACCTCGAAGTTCAGGATCGTGTAGGTCGCCGGCGTGTGGTCGGGCTTGGGGTAGACGATCGTGTCGCGCCCGCCGGCGAGGTGCAGGGTCATGATCCCGTAGGCCTCGGAGGTCTGAAGGCCGAGCGTGTCGCCGTAGAACCGGCGGGCCGCCTCGACGTCGGGCACCGCGAAGCCGCTGAAGGCCTTGGTGGTCGCGAACATCTCGTTGCTCCTTCTGGTTGTTGTCTTCCTATGACCGGGCGCTCGCCGGATTCTGATCGGCGGGCGCCGCTCGGCGGCGTAGCCTGAGGCGGATGAGTGAGCCGGCCGCCGAGCGCCCCGACGGCATCCCGGGCAGCCCGCTGGCGGGCCCGTGGCCCGTCGGCCACTACGCCGCCCGCCTGCGCGACCGCCTGCGGGAGTTCTCCCGCGTGCAGGTCTTCGGCGAGGTCTTCGGCCTCAAGCTGGGGCGGGCGCGCGTCTACTTCGAGCTGCGCGACGCCGCCGGCGCGCTGCCGTGCTCGATGTGGCGCGAGGACTGGGAGGCGCTCGGGATCGCCGGGCTCGCGGACGGCGCGCGCGTGGTGGCGGCCGGCGGCACCGACTTCTACGTCGGCTCGCGGACGTCCTCGCCGAGCTTCACCTTCGCGGTCTCAGACCTGCGCATCGCGGGCGAGGGCGACCTGCTGGCCCAGCTCGAGCGCCTGCGCCGGACATTGCACGGCGAGGGTCTCTTCGAGCCGCAGAAGCGACTCCCGCTCGCGGGGCTGCCGCGCTGCATCGGCGTCGTCACCGGCGAGCACGGCAAGGCGCGCGACGACGTGCTCGCGGGACTGCGCCGCCGCGGCTGGGAGGGGCGCCTGGTATGGGCGTTCGCGCCCGTCCAGGACCGCCACGCCGCGCCGGCCATCACGCGGGCGCTGCAGGACCTCGCCGCCTGCGAGGCGGTCGACGTGATCGTCGTGGCGCGCGGGGGCGGCTCGCTGGCCGACCTGTTCGCCTTCTGCGACGAGACGCTGTGTCGCACCGTGGCGCTGCTGCGGGTGCCGGTGGTCTCCTCGGTCGGCCACCACACCGACCGGACGCTGATCGACGACGTCGCCGCCATCTCGTGCTCGACGCCGACGCACGCCGCCGAGGCCGCCGTGCCGGTCGACTGCGCCGCGGCGCGCGTCGCCCTGCAGGCGTCCGCCGGGCGGCTCGCCGGCCACGGCCGCCGGGCCGTGCTGCACCGGGCGCGCACCCTGGCGCGGCTCTCGCGCGCGCCGGCCGACCACGTCGCGCGCCATCGCGCGCGGCTGCACCAGCATCTGCGCGAGCTGCGCGCCAGCGCGCGCCGTGGCGTCGCCGGCGGCCGCCGCGACGTGGCCGCGCAGGCGCGGGCGCTCGAGCGCAACCGCCGCGGCGCCGCCGCCGGCCGCACCCGCGCGGACCTCGAGCGGCTCGCGCTCGCGCTCGCCGCGCACGACCCGCAGCGCACGCTCGAGCGCGGCTACGCGCTGGTCGAGGACCCCGCCGGCGAGCCCGTGACCTCGGCGGCGGCCGCCCGCGAGCAGGACGGGCTCACGCTGCGGATGCACGACGGGCGCGTCGAGGTCCGCCGCGCCGGCGCTCCGACGCGACGTCCTCGTCCGGAAGCGGCCGCCGGGCCGCCCGCGCCTGTTCGAGTAGTCACTCAGCCGGCGCGGCGTGGGCCGGCGAGGACGACGAACCCCTCCTTCCTGGCGGCGTCGGTCAGCCGATCGTCGAGAGTGACGAGCTCGAGCGACGCCGGTTGCCCCTCCGCGGCGACCACCGCCGCCGCCAGCTGGAGCGCAACGGCGGCCCGCAGCGGGTGGACCCGCAGAAGGCGCCGCGCGGTCCGCCGCGCGGCCTCCACGGGCTGGACCTCGCTCCAGCTCTCGGCCAATCCGTCCAGCCGTTGCAGCGCGACCAGCGTCACGTCGCTCGACAAGTCCCCCTGGCGCTCCAGGCGAGCGATCGCCGAGACGCACTCGAGCTCCGTCGCCCACCACACGAGCATCGCCGGATCCTCCTCGGCAATCGCGGTGACCGCCTCGGTGGTCGGCTCGTTCACCAGCAGCGGAGACGATCGCCGAGCTGTCCCAGAACCTCAACGGCCGCCGCGCCTGTCCTCGATGAGCGCTTCCACCGCGCCGGCGCCCCGGCGCGGACCTGGCGGCTGCCGGGACAGCACCTCTGTCGCCGGCGGCATCCGCGCCGCCCGAACGGTGCCGGAGCGTTCGAGCCGTGCGAGCTTGCCGTTCGCCGCCGCGTCGGCGCCCACGGCCGATTCGAGCCGAGCGACCGGAATCCCGCGATCCACGATCAACACGGTCTCGCCGCTCCGAACGCGATCGATGTAGGCGCTGAGCTGGTTCTTGGCCTCCGTGATCGTGGCGACCACCATGAAGGCTATTCTAGCTTGCTAGATCGAGGCGGTCAGGCTGGGCGGGAGGCCAGCTGCGTCACCGGGTCCCTCTTGCGAACGGTTTCGGAGCTCGATGGCGATCGCCTGTCGAGAAGGTCCGAGCGGGCACCGTGGTCGACGATCTCGTTCAGGCCACGGCCATCGGCTTGTCGAAGACGGCCGGCAAGGCGGGGTTGTCGATCGCCTCGGCAAGCAGCCGGCCGGCGGTGAGCGAGGAGGCGTCGCCGAGCCGCGCGCGGTGCCCGTAGGCGCGGACGACCATCTCGCGCATGCCCGTCCGTGCCGCGAGCTGGGCGAGGTCCTCGACGCAGGCGGGGGCAGCCTGGACGTCGTGGGCCACGGCAATCGAGCACAAGGCGTCCAGCGTGTAGGCCTCGACCCACAGGTAGGAGTCAGGCAGCCGAGCGCAACGCTGACGCGCCTCGCGGAGCCATTCGAGCGCCTTCCGCGGCCGTCGCCGGCGGGCGGCGACCAGGCCTATTCCGCGGGCGGCCATGCCCTCCCAACACGGATCGGCCACCTGGCAGCCCAGCGCGAAGGCCTGCTCGTAGCGCTCTTCGGCCGCATCGAGATCGCCCTTCGCGAGATCTACGTCGGCCCGTAGCGCGTCTGGCCACGGCGTGAACGCCACCCAGTTCTCGCGGCGGGCGAGCGCGAGCGCCTCGTCGAGCGCCGTCGCGGCGGCGTCGAGATCACCGCACAGGAGGTGGATCCGGCCGAGCATCGAGAGCGTGTAGGCCACCTGACGCCAATCGCCGGCGAGCACGCTCAGGCGCCGCGCTTCGCGCACCTGTGCCACTGCGGCCGGGTAGTGGGCGGTGTCGCTGAGGACCGATCCGAGCACCGATCCGATGCGCCCGCGCTCCGTCGCGTCCTCGCCGGCGAGTGCCTCGCCGCGCGTGAGCCAGCCGTGGGCGCGCTCGTAGCGGCCCTGGAGGAACTCGACGTAGCCGAGCTCGCGCGAGGCAGCAGCGGCCGAGAACGGCAGGTCGGACCTCATGGCGAGGGCGAGGGCCTCGTGCAGCGCCGCCGCGGCCTCCTCGTCTTGCCCGCGTGCCGCGTGCACTAGGGCTGACCCGAGCTCGACCAGCGCCCGGGCGTGAAGCTCCGCGTCGCCGGCGGCGCGCGCGTCGGTGACCGCGCGGCGCAGGCATTGCAAGCCCGCTTCGAGCGCGCCGGCGGTGATCGCGGCCTGGCCGGCCTGGAGTTGCGCCTTGGCGGCGGGGCGCCCGCCGACCGGTCCCGCGGTCGGAGACGCAGTGACGGTCTGGGCGGCGGCGGCGAGCGCCGGGCTCGGCTCGGCGCCGAGCTCTCGGCGCAAGAGCCCGGTACATCGCGCCACGTGCTGCGCGGCGGCGATCCCTTCGCCGGCGGCGGCCAGGCTGCGCACGAGCAGGACGTGGTAGTTCTCGTCGAGCGGGTTCGCGCGCACCAGACGGGCGGCGAGCTCCGCCGAGCCGCTCGCGTCACCGGTCGCGAGCCGCGCGAGCGCCGCTTCCCGCAAGACCCCCTCGGCTGCGGCGCCGAAGTGCCGTCGCTCGGTCACGAGCCAGATCTCGAACGCCGGGCTCGACGAGAACCCGATGCCCTCGAGCAGCTCGCGCTCTATGCCCGGTACTTCCAGAGCCTCGACCCAGGATCCGGACGTGAGTGTGCGGACGTCGACGAGCGTCCCTTGCGGCAGCGAGAGCCGCAGCGGATCGCCCGTCAGCTCGGCGGCTCCGAGGAGCCGCCGGACCGCGCTGAGGTTCCAGCGCAGCGCGGCGAACGGATCGTCGGCCTCGCTGAAGAGGAGCGAGACGAGCTCGTCCCGGCTCGGTGGTCGCTCGGCAAGGAGCAGGTAGGCGAGGACGCCCCACGCCTTGTGTCCGCGAGGCCCGGGGACGGCCGCTCCGTCGCGTTCGACGTGCGGCCGTCCGAGGAGATGAATCGCCAGTGTGGTCACGGTCCCCGGTCGATCATCCTCGCTGCGAGGCGGCTATGCCTCGGCGGTCGTCGGATCGATCACGGTGACCACGTGCGCGACGCTGTCGGCGGGGAAGCCCCCGCGGCGGGCGTGCTCGAGCACCAGATCCTCGTCGGTCGCGCTGTACACGCAGTACATCTTGTCGGCGGTCACGTAGCTGTGCTTCCACTGCACGTCCGGGGAGAGCTCGCGCAGCACGCTGCACGACTTCTCGGCGATCGCCTGCAGCTCGGGCTCCGATGAGCCACCGAGACCGGGGATGTCTCGTTCGATGACGTACTTCGGCATTGCTCCTCCTTCGAGAGATGTTCGGATCGCCGTGAAGGTCACAGGCCGGCGTGTGACCGGCCGGTTGACGACGGCACGCGAATCGGGGTCGGAGTCACACGCGCGCGCAAACGGACCGCAGCGAGCATCGCCCTCCACACGACGACCCAGGAGAATTCGATGAGCTCGAACACCGACGAACCCGTGACGATCCGCTTCTCGCGGCCCGACGACGCCACGAAGGTCGCGAGGCTGACGCAGCTCGACAGCGCCCGTTCGCCGCAGGGACAGCTGCTGGTGGCCGAGGTGGCAGGCGAGCTGCGGGCCGCCCTTCCGCTCGACGGAGGCGCGGTCGTCGCGGACCCGTTTCATCACACGCTCGACCTCGTCTCGCTGCTGGAGGCTCGCCGACGGCACGTGCTCCTCACAGGCGTCATGCGCACGGTCGAACGACGCGGTCGCGCCTTTCGGTCGATGACCGCCGTCTGGAGAGTTCCATGAGTCTCACGGCAGTCGTGAGGACCAACACGGCCTGCTCAGCGGCGCCGACCCAAGTCGTTTCACATCCTCGTGGCGCGGCTCGGCGGCGAGAACGTCGCGACCGCGACGGCGTTCGACCATGACGGCGACTGCGGCGTGTTCAACATGTCCACGTGTCCGCGCTGGACGCGGCACGGCGGCGAGGGCTCAGCACAGCACTCACCTCAGGCCACTTAGTTCCGGCGCACCGGCGCGTCGCGCTCGATCAGCTGCCGGGCGACCGCGCGCAGGTCGGGGCCCACGACGTCGGCCTGGAGCCCGACCGGGCTCGCGACCATCCCGGGCCGGGCGACGAAAGCCGCCGCGCAGCCGGCGGCCAGCGCGCCGGCGACGTCCCAGGCGTGGGCGGCGACCAGCCGCACGTCGGCGACCCCGACGCCCATCCGCTCGGCGACGAGCCGGTAGGGCTCGGGCGCCGGCTTCAGGCGCCGGACCTCGTCGGCGGAGACGACCGCCTCGAAGCAGTCGCGCAGGCCGGCGTTGGTGAGCTGGTCCTCGGCGACCGCGAGCGGCGAGTTGGTCAGGGCGGCGAGCCGCAGGCCCGCGTCACGCAGCCGCGCGAGCTCGGCGCGGACTTCAGGGTGGGGTGGCAGCGTGCGCATGCCCGCGGCTATGGCGTCCGCGTCGCGCTCAGCGACCGTGACCCCTTCACGCTCGGCGAGCATCGCGAGCGCCGCGCGCTGGGCGGCGCCGAAGTCGAGGTAGGCGCCGGTGATCGTCCCGGTGAAGGCGAGCTGGAGCATCTGGGCGAACCACTGGCGCCGCAGCGCGGCGTCGCCGAAGACGCGCTCGAACAGCGGGTCCAGCGCGGCGAGGTCGAGCAGCGTCTCGTTGACGTCGAAGGCGATCACGCGGGGCATGGCGTCACCTCGCCCGCGTACCCTCGCGTGGCGATGACCGACGCCCCTTCCGAGACCGAGCCGACCTACGAGACCGCCGTCGCGCGGATCGAGGCGATCATCCGCCGCCTGGACTCCGGCGAGGCGGGCCTGCGCGAGACGCTGGAGCTCTGCCAGGAGGGCCGGCGGCTGGTCGAGTTCTGCGCCGGCGAGCTCGAGGAGGTCGGCCGCGGGCTCGAAGAGCTGCGCCTGGACGAGCTGGTCGCGCGCCTGGAGGCGCCGAGCCCGGCCGCCCAGCCGCCGGGCTAGAACCGCCTAGGGCGCGGCGAGGCGCACGACCGTCCGCCCGCGCACCTCGCCGCGCAGGATCGCGTCGAGCGTGCCCTCCAGCTCCTCGAGGCCGATCTCGACGGCGATCGAGTCCTCCAGGCCGGACGGCTTGAGGTCGCCGGCCAGCCGCTCCCAGATCGCGGCTCGCAGCGCCATCGGCGTGTTGACCGAGTCCACGCCCAGCAGGCTGACCCCGCGCAGGATGAACGGGAACACGGTCGTCGGCAGGTCGGTGCCCGCGGTCAGGCCGCTGGCCGCCACCGCTCCGCCGTAGCGCAGCGTGCGGATCACGTGGCCGAGCGTCGAGGAGCCCACGCAGTCCACCGCGGCGGCCCAGCGCGGCTTCTCCAGCGGGCGGCCGTCGGCCACCGCGACCTCCTCGCGCCCGAGCACCTCCGAGGCGCCCAGGCCGCGCAGGTAGTCGGCCTCGTCCTTGCCGGTGACCGCCACGACCTCGTGGCCGAGCTGCGCGAGCATCGCCACCGCGCTGGAGCCGACGCCGCCCGTGGCGCCGGTGACCAGCACCGGGCCGTCCCCGGGCTCGAGGCCATGCTGCTCGAGCCGGTGCACGGACAGCGCCGCCGTGTAGCCGGCGGTCCCGATCGCCATCGCCTGGCGCGCGCTCAGCCCTGCGGGCAGCGGCACGATCCAGTCGGCCGGCACGCGCGCGTACTCGGCGTAGCCGCCGTGGCGCGCGACGCCGAGCTCGTAGCCGTGCGCGAGCACCTCGGCGCCCGCCTCCAGGCCGGCCGCCGGCTCGGCGACCGTGCCGGCCAGGTCGATGCCCGGCACCAGCGGGGAGACCTGCGCCACCTGGCCCTTCGGGATGGTGGCCAGGGCGTCCTTGTAGTTGACGCTCGACCAGGCGACGCGGACCAGCACGTCGCCCTCGCCGAGCGCGCCGGCGTCGAGCTCGCGGATCCCGCGCTCGACGCCGTCGTCGGACTTCTCGGCCACGAAGGCCCGGACGGTCGTGGGCTCGCTCATGGCGCAGTAGGTGCCCGCGACGCGGTTGGCTGACACCCGCGCGGCTATTGCTGGTCGTCGGCGGAGACCAGCCCGCTGCGGACCGCCAGCAGCGCGATCTCCGAGCGCCGCTCGGCCTGCGGCATGGCCTGCAGGCCGAAGGTGCGCCCGAGATGGTCGAGCTCGCGCGCCACGGTCTCGACGTGGATCCCGGTCTCCTCGGCGACCGTCGCGTCGGTGGCCGCCTCCAGCCCCTCCCCGTCGCCGAACAGCGGCCGGCACAGGGCGCGCAGGATGCGCTGCTGCTGGTCGGCGAAGCTCGGGGTGCCCGCGAGCTCCGAGGGCGCGAGCGTGACCGCGCGGTCGGTCGGCCCCGGGCGCCGGAAGGTCAGCGCCGTGCGCCCGACGCGCACCAGGTCGCCGTCCTCGAGCCGGCGCCGGCCGTCCACGCGCAGCTCGTTGACGAACGTGCCGTTCTGGGAGAGCCCGTCGTCGGTCAGCGTCCACTCCCCCGCCTTGCACTCGATCTCCGCGTGCAGCCGCGAGACCTCCTGGTCCCAGGGCAGCGAGAGGTCGGCCTCGAGCCGGCGCCCGAGCGTGAGCGGGCGCTTGTCGCCGAGCTCGAAGATGTGCTGGCGGCCCAGCTCGTCGCGGCACACCAGGTGCGCGCCGGCGCCTTCTGCCGCCTTGCGGGCGGTGGCGTCGGCGTCAGAGTCGCCCGCCGGCGCAGTGGGTGTGTCCATCTCCCGCAGGACGGGGCAAGGTAGCCCGTGCGCGCTGCACCTTCAAGTCGGTGCATCGCGCGCCAGCAAGGATTCTGACCCCGGCCGGGCGCACCTGCGATCCTGCCGAAGATGCCTCCCGTCTGCAGCCATCTCGACCAGGTCCAGGTCCGCCAGCTGCCCGCTGACATCCCAGGTTGCGAGGAGTGCCTGAAGACCGGCGGGCGCTGGGTCCACCTCCGGCTGTGCCTGACCTGCGGGAAGATCGGCTGCTGTGACAGCTCCCCGAACCGCCACGCCTCCGCCCACGCCGCCGCCGACGAGCACCCGATCGTGCGCTCGCTCGAGCGGGGCGAGGACTGGTCGTGGTGCTACGTCGACGAGAAGGCGTTCATCCTCGAGCTGCGCTGACCGCGCGGCGAGCGGGTGCTAGACGCGCTCGATCACCGTGCCGGTGCCCAGCCCGCCGCCGCAGCACATCGTCACGAGCCCCGTCTGGGCGTCGGCGCGCTCCATCTCGTGCAGCAGCGTGGTCAGCAGCCGGGCGCCGGTCGAGCCGAGCGCATGGCCGAGCGCCATGGCGCCGCCGTTGACGTTGACGCGGTCCATGTCGGGCGAGAGCTCGCGCTGCCAGGCCAGCACGACCGGCGCGAAGGCCTCGTTGATCTCGACCAGGTCGATGTCGGCCATCGTCATGCCGGTGCGCTCGAGCAGCTTGCGCGTCGCCGGGATCGGGCCGGTGAGCATCATCACCGGGTCCACGCCGACCGTCGTCTGGTCGACGATCCGCGCGCGCGGCGTGACCCCCAGCTCGCGCGCCTTCTCGGCCGACATCAGCAGCACGGCGGCGGCGCCGTCGGAGATCTGCGAGCTGTTGCCGGCGGTGATCTTGCCGTCGGGCTTGAAGGCCGGCTTGAGGCCGGCCAGGCGCTCGAGGCTCGTGTCGGGCCGGATGCCCTGGTCTGAGACGTAGGTCGAGCCGTTGACCTGGAAGGGCAGCGTCTCGCGCTCGAAGCGGCCCTCCTCGGTCGCGCGGTGCGCGCGCTGGTGGGAGCGCAGGGCGAGCTCGTCGAGCTCTGAGCGCGGCAGCTCCCACTTGTCGGCGATCAGCTCCGCCGAGATCCCCTGCGGGACGAGGTTGTAGCGCTCCATCAGCTCCGGCGGCCACGGGCTCCCGACGTCGTCGGTCCACTTGAAGGACACGCCCATCGGGATGTGGCCCATGTGCTCGACGCCGGCGCCGATCACGACGTCGTGGACGCCGGCGGCGACCAGCGCCGCGCCGAGGTTGACCGCCTGCTGGGCCGAACCGCACTGACGGTCGACGGTCGCGGCCGGGGTCTCCTCGGGCAGCCCCGCCTGCAGCCAGGCGTTGCGCCCGACGTTGAAGCCCTGCTCGCCGAACTGCTGCACGCAGCCGCAGAGCACGTCTTCGACCGCCTCGGCCGGGATGCCGGCGCGCTCGATGACCTCGGTGTAGCAGCGGCCGAGCAGCTCGTTGGGGTGCGTGCCGGCGTAGTAGCCCTTCTCCGGGTGCCCGCGCCCGATCGGCGTGCGGACCGCTTCGACGATCACGACCTCGCGACCGGTGCCTGGCATGGGGAGAGACCTCCGTGAGGGAAAATGCGTTAGCGAGACGGAGCGGACGGAGCGAGAACCGGCGCTTTCGGTCCGCGATCGGTCCTAGTCTACGGAGTTGACTCGCGAGTCAACTCCGTATGGCGACCGCTCCCGAACCCCTCGAGGCCCCGCTCACGGACGAGCGCCTGGGCATCGCTGGCGCCGGCGTCATCGCCTGCGGGCTGGCGATCGTCGCGGCCGCGCGCGGCCCCGTCGCGGTGTGGTCGCGCTCTGAGGCCGGCGCCGCTCGCGCCACGGCGCGGGTCCAGACGCTGTGCGAGCGCCTCGACGCCGGGCCCGCCGGCGCCAACGTGACCTGCTCGAGCGACCGCTCGGTGCTCGACGGCACGACCTTCGTGGTCGAGGCGATCGCCGAGGACGCCGCCGCCAAGGCGAGCCTGCACGCCGAGCTCGCCGGGCGCCTGGACCCCAGTGCGGTGCTGGCCACCACCACCTCCTCGCTGCCGGTCGGCGCGCTCGCCGCCGCGAGCGGCGTGCCCGAGCGCTTCGCGGCGCTGCACGTCTTCAATCCCGTGCCGAAGATGGAGCTGGTCGAGCTCTCCTTCCCACCCGAGGCGACCCCGGACACGCGGGCGCGGGTGCACGCGCTGTGCGCGGCGCTCGAGAAGACCGCCGTCGAGGTGCCCGACGTGCCGGGGTTCGTCGTCAACCGCCTGCTCTTCCCGTACCTGTTCGCCGCCGTGCGGATGCTCGAGGAAACCGGCCTGAGCCCGCAGGCGATCGACGACTGCATGCGCCTCGGCGCCGGGCACCCGCTCGGGCCGCTCGCGCTGCTCGACCTCGTCGGCCTCGACGTCTCCGCCGCGATCGGGCGCTCGATCGGCGCCGAGGTGCCCGACCGCATCGAGGAGCTCGTCGCCGACGGCGCGCTCGGGCGCAAGGCCGGGCGCGGCTTCCACGCCTACTGAGGCGCCCCGGCCGGGGGTCCCGGCGGCGCCGGGAGCTCGAGCTCGACCATCCGGTCGGCCTGGCGGTGGACGATCTTCCAGGCGCCGCGCTCGAAGCGGAAGATCATCGTGACCCGCAGGAAGTGCTCCTGGCGCTCGGTCTGGCCGGGGTAGAGCACGCCTCCCTCGGCCCGCTCCCGCGCGACCGTGTAGGCGAGCCGCCCGCGCACGTCCTTGACCAGGTACTCGAAGTCGACCACGGCGCCGCTGGGGCGAAACGCCCGCGCGGCGAGCCGGTAGCGCTCACGGACGCTCGCGACCCCGGCCTCGCCCAGGCCGCCGAAGCCGCCGAAGATCGAGGCCGGGTCCTTCTCGGCGGTGATCTCCAGCCACGGTTCGGGGTCGCCGTTGACGAAGGCGGTGTTGGCGGCCTCGTAGCGCCGCAGGAAGTGCTCGAAGCCGTAGCCGGGCCAGCCGCCGTGCTGGTGGCCGGCGGCCTGCGCGCGCTCGGGCGTCGCGGCGGCGCCGGCGAACGCGCCGGTGCAGATCAGCGCGGCGAGCGCCAGCACCACGGCGGCGATCGCGGAGGCGAAGCGGGTCATCGTCGATCCTTCCCTCGGGGGCGACGGCCCTCGCGGCGTCAGACGAGGGCCACGCTGCCAGGGTGCCGCCACGCGCGCCCGCGCGCCAGGGACAAAGGTCCTCGCGGGCCGGGACGATGGGCCGGCCGAGGCGGGACCCGGGACCGCCGAGCGCAGCGGCCGGCCGTTAAACAACGCGGCCCGCTCAGGGGAGAGAGCGGGCCGCGAAGTGTTCTGGAGGAGGGGTTGCGATGAGGGGTACGTTCGTCGCGCGAAGGACTATCCCAACGCCACCTCAACCTTGCCTAAACATTCCGCGGCCGCCCTTTAACGACCACGGCCCGCTCCCCAGCGGGCCGATGGTCATGCCTGACACTTCGCGGCCGGCTCGCTCCCCTGAGCCGGCCGCTCGGTGTCTCTCGGTCGATCCTCCCCAGGATCTCCCTCTCTCCTCCTCAACCGCCGAAGCGGCCAGTCGGTTGACGGCAAGGTAGCGCGGATCGGCCCCTTGTGCAATTCCGCACGGAGTTGCGTTTCGCTACCCACTCCGAGCGCCGGCGCCCCGCGGCTCCCCGGCGAGCCCGCGATCGCGGATCCGCACCGCCTCGATGCGGTTCTCGCGGACCGACTCGACGCGGATCGAGTAGCCGTTGTGATTGACCGTGTCCCCGCGCCGCGGCAGCCGGCCGATCTCGCCGAAGACGAAGCCGCCGACCGAGTTGTAGGCGTCGGAGTCCACCGGCAGCTTGAGCCCGTAGTCGGCGAGGTCGGTGATGGCGACCTCGCCGCGGACGAACCAGTCGCCGTTGGCCAGGCGCCGCACGGCGCCGCCCAGCGGGTCGGTCTCGTCGGCGATCTCGCCGACGACCTCCTCCACGATGTCCTCGACGGTGACGATGCCGGCGGTCCGGCCGTACTCGTCGATCACGACGGCCAGCGAGCTGCGCTGGCGCTGGAGGTCGGCCAGCAGGTCGTCCAGCGGCTTGGTCTCCGGCACGATCGGCGCCTCGCGCACGAGCCCCTCGATGCTCGCCTGCGGGCCCTCGGCGAGCAGCAGCTGGGCGAGCGCGTTGGAGTGGATGATCCCCTTCACGCGGTCGTGGTTGTCGTCCTCGGTGGCCACCAGGCGCGTGTGGCCGGAGGAGACGCAGCGCCGCAGCGCGGTCTCGACGTCCTCGGCGAGGTCGACGGTCACGACGGCCGGCGCGGGCGTCATGACCTGGCGCGCCTCCTGCTCGTGCAGGTGGAAGACGCCGGAGAGCATCCCGGCCTCGCCGGGATCCAGGCGTCCCCCGATCATCGCCTGCTGGATGATCAGCCGCAGCTCCTCGGGCGACTCGCCGTCGTCCAGCGCGCCGGCGGTGCGGACGCCCAGCACCCGGAGGATCGCGTTGGAGGCGGCGTTCAGTGCCGCGATGAACGGGCGGAACACCGTGGCGAAGACCATCAGCGGGCGGGCGATCAGCCGCGAGACCGGCTCGGCCTTCTGGATCGCGTAGATCTTCGGCACCTGCTCGCCGATCGTGATGTGCAGCGCGGTGGTGATGAGGTAGGCGAGCGCGAGCGAGATGCCCAGCGCCAGGCCGGAGGGCAGGCCCTCCTCGAAGAGCGGCTCGATCAGCGACGCCACCGCCGGCTCGCCGAGGAAGCCGATGCCCAGCGAGGTCAGCGTGATGCCCAGCTGGCAGGCCGACAGGTAGCGGCTGAGGTCGTCCATCATCGCCGCGGCGGTCGCGGCGCTGCCGCGGCCCTCCTCGCCCTGGGCCTCGAGCGTGGCCTTGCGCGCCCGCACGAGAGCGAACTCCGCGGCCACGAAGAAGCCGTTGAGGAGGACGAGGACCACGACGGCGAGGAGCAGCAGCGCGGTCATGCGAGGCTGGGGCGGCGGCGCGGCTGGTGCGCGCCGCTACTTCGAGGGCCGTCGTCGTTCATGCTGGGAGCCGGGCAACGGTAGCACCGCCCGCGGCGCGGGCTCGACCCCTGCGCTTCAGCGGTCCAGCGCCTCGAGCGTGCCGGCCATCTCGAGGTCGGCGTCGGTGATGCCGCCGGCGGCGTGGTCGGACAACGTGAGCTGGACGTTGTTGAAATCGTGGACCAGGATGTCGGGGTGGTGGTCGGCCGCCTCGGCGGCGTCCGCCACCCGGTTGACGAAGACCATCGCCGCCGCGAAGTCGGCGAACTCGAGGTCCCGGACGATCGCGTCGCCCTCGCGCCGCCACGGGCCGCCGGCCAGCCGCTCGGCGATCTGCTCGTCGCTCAGCCGTGCCATATCGTGTCCCTGCCCATGCGCATCGTCTCCCTGGTTCCTTCGGCCACCGAACTGCTCTTCGCCCTCGGCGCGGGCGACGACGTTATAGCCGTCACCCACGAGTGCGACTACCCACCCGACACCGCCGCCCTGCCGCGGGTCACCCGCGACCTGATCGGCCCGGGTCTCGAGCCCGCCGAGATCGAGCGGGCGGTGCGCGAGCTGACCGAGGAGGGCCGGTCGATCTACGCGCTGGACGAGGAGGCGGTCCACGAGGCGGCGCCGGATCTGATCGTCACGCAGGGACTGTGCACCGTCTGCGCGGTCTCGGAGGAGGACGTGCGCGCGCTGGCCGGCGAGATGGATCCCTCCCCGCAGGTCCTCTCGCTCGATCCCCACACGCTGGGCGAGGTGCTCGGCGACGTGCGCACCGTGGCCGAGGCGACCGACCGCAAGCATGCGGCTGCCGACTTGATCTCCGATGCGGCGAGCCGCATCGACCGCGTTCGCCTGGCGGTGCGCGACGCCGAGCGCCCGCGCGTGGCGGCGCTGGAGTGGCTCGACCCGATCTACGTCGCCGGCCACTGGACGCCGCAGCTGATCGACTACGCGGGCGGCGAGGACGCGCTGGGCCTGCCCGGCGAGCCCTCCGAGCGTCGCTCGTGGGAGGAGGTCGCGGCCGCGCAGCCCGACGTCGTGCTCGTCATGCCCTGCGGCTACGACGCCGAGCGCGCGCTCGAAGAGGCCTACAGCTACGAGGACGAGCTGGCCGCGCTGGGCGCCGGCCGCGTCGTCGCGGTCGACGCGTCGGCCTACTTCTCGCGCCCCGGGCCGCGCCTGGTCGACGGTCTCGAGCTGCTCGCCCACGTGCTGCACCCCGACCGCGTGCCCGAGGCGCCCGGCGCGGCGCTGCCGGTCGACCTCGCCTGAGCTCGCGCACGGCGCAGCGCGACACCGCCGGGCCGGTGCTGGTTCCACGGCGAACACCAGCATCGAAGGTGCCCGGACCGTTTCGGCGTTCCGTCGCCGGCACAGCGATCAGAACGCGGGCCTCCCTCTCGCGCCCGACAAATCCGGCCGCGCGATCACGAACAGGCCGGTGCACACGCTGGAACACACGGTGGCGTGATGACGTCCTCGAAAGCGCGTCCCCCCGACCCAGAGGTGCCCCGGTGTCCCAGATCGTCGATTCGCGGCCGTCACAGGGCTTCGATTACGCCCGCCAGACCCTGCTCGGCCGCACCGCTGAGCTGGCGGACGCCTACGTCGCGTCGCTCCCCACTCGCCCGGTGCGGGCGCAGCAGGACTATGCAACCGTTCTGACTGGCCTCGACGGCCCGCTCCCCGAGCACGGGCGGCCCGACGCGCAGGTGGTCGAGGAGCTGGTCGCAGCGGCTGAGCCCGGGATCGTCGCCACCGCCGGGCCGCGCTACTTCGGGTTCGTGATCGGCGGCGCGCTGCCGGCCGCGCTGGCCGCGGACTGGCTCGTGGCGACGTGGGACGGGCCACAGGCGAGCGCCGTGACGAGTCCTGCGGCGCAGGCGATCGAGGAGGTCACGGCGCGCTGGGTGCTCGAGCTGCTGGGTCTGCCGGACGGCGCGGCCGTCGGCTTCGTCACCGGCGGGAGCATGGCCAACTTCGTCGGGGCCGCAGCCGCGCGCCACCACGTGCTCGCGCGCGCCGGCTGGGACGTCGAGGAGGACGGCTTGAGCGGCGCGCCTGCGGTCCGCGTGCTCGTCGGCGAGGACTGCCACCACACCGTGGTCAAGGCGATCCGGATGCTGGGCCTCGGCTCCCGGCGCGTCGTCCCGGTCGCGGCCGACGCTAACGGCGCGATGCGCCCCGACCGGCTCGCGCAGGCGCTGCGCGCCGGCGACGGGCCGGCGATCGTCTGCGCCCAGGCCGGCAGCCTGAACACCGGCGCGTGCGACCCGCTCGGGACGATCGCCGACGTCGCGCACGAGCACGGAGCCTGGGTGCATGTCGACGGCGCCTTCGGCCTGTGGGCGGCAGCCAGCCCGCGCTTCCGCGGGCTGCTCGACGGCGCCGAGCGCTGCGACTCGTGGGCGGTCGACGCGCACAAGTGGCTCAACACCCCCTACGACTGCGGCATCGCGATCGTGGCCGATCCGGCCGCGCTGGTGGCCGCGATGAGCGCGACCGCCGACTACCTGCCCGGCACCGGCATCGGCGACGGCTTTCACCGCACCCCGGAGCTCTCTCGCCGCGGACGCCAGGTGCCCGTCTACGCGGCGCTACGGTCGCTGGGGCGTGCCGGCGTGGCCGAGCTGGTGGACCGCTGCTGCGATCACGCGACGCGGCTCGCGGGCGCCATGGCCTCCGAGCCGGGCTGCGCGGTGCTCAACGACGTCGTGCTCAACCAGGTGCTGCTGCGCTTCGGCGACGACGACGCGACCACGGCCGCCGTCGTCGACCACGTCCAGCGCGACGGAGCCGCGTGGCTGGGCGGCACCGTCTGGCGCGGCCGCTTCGCCGCCCGGGTCTCGGTCATCAACTGGTCGACGACCGCGCAGGACATCGACCGGCTCGCCGAGGCGCTCCGGCGCGCCCACGGCGCGGTGACGCGCGCCTAGCGCCGCTCAGGCGCGGGCGAAGCGGCTGATCGCGATCTCGGGCCGGATCCCGGGCAGGTGGTCGGCCAGGATCCGGTAGTAGGCGACCTCCTGCTTGGTGCGCAGCGCCGGCGTGATGGCGTCGCGCTCGGCCGCGAACTCCTCGTCGGAGACCGTCGCCTCGACCTTCTCGCTGAGCGCCTCGCGCGCGCCGCTGCCGTCGCCGAACTCGGCCTTCACGCGCCACAGCAGGTCGTCGGGGAGCCAGCCGGCGAACGCCTGGCGCAGCAGCCACTTCTCCGGCGCGCCGGCGTGGGCGACCTTCAGGTCGGCGGGGACGCGCATCGCCCACTCGATGACCTCGCGGTCCAGGAAGGGCACGCGCGCCTCCAGGCCGTGGGCCATCGTCACCCGGTCGCAGCGCTGGAGGTTGAGGTTGTGCAGCTGGCGGACGCTGCGCACGAGCTCTGAGTGCAGCTCGTCCGCGTCGGTGTAGTCGCGCATGTAGTCATAGCCGGCGAAGAGCTCGTCGGAGCCCTCGCCGGTGAGCACGACCTTCACGTGACGCGCCGTCATGCGGGCGAGCATGAAGTTCGGCACGGCGCTGCGGACCAGGCCGGGGTCGAAGGACTCGATCGCCCGCACGACGTCGGGCAGGGCCTCGAAGGCCTCCTCGGCCGTGTAGGTCGTCTCGTGGTGGTCGGTGTCCAGCAGCGCGGCGAGGCGGCGCGCGGCCAGCAGGTCGGGCGAGGTCTCGGTGCCGACCGCGAAGGTCTGCAGGCGCTCGCCGCGCTCGGCCAGGTAGCGGGCGGCGATCGCGGCGACCAGGCTCGAGTCCAGGCCGCCGGAGAGGAAGACGCCGACCGGCACGTCGCCCATCAGCTGGCGCTCGACCGCGTGCACGAGCGCATCGCGGGTCCCGCTCAGCAGCTCCTCCGCGCCGGGCGGCGAGCCGGGCTCGTCGGCGACTGCAGTCGCGAAGCGCACCACGCCCTGCTCGGGGGTCCAGGCGCAGCCGGGCGGAAACGGCGCCACGTCGGGCAGCCAGGACGCCGGGAACGCGTGCATCTCCGAAGCGAAGCGCACGGCGCCCTCGTGCTCGGCCCAGTAGAGCGGCTTGATCCCGACCGGATCGCGCGCGGCCACGAAACGGCCGTCGTGCCCGGCGGCGACGAACGCGAACATCCCGTTGAGCTCGCGCAGCGCGGACGGGCCGCGGCCGTCGAGCAGGTGCAGCGCGACCTCGTTGTCCGACGTCGTGCTGAAGCTCTCGGCCCCGAGGCGCTCGCGGACCGCCTCGTGGTTGTAGACCTCCCCGTTGCCGACCAGGAACAGGTCGCCGTCGGGCGAGGCGAGCGGCTGCTGGCCGCCGTCGACGTCGACGATCGACAAGCGGGTGTGCCCGAGCCAGCTGCCGTTGACGGAGATCGAGCCGGTGTCGTCGGGACCGCGGTGCGTCAGGCGCTCGAGCATGCGCTCGAGACCGTCAGGGTTCGTGCCGCCGTGCTGGGCGACGATGCCGCACATCAGAGGGCCTTTCCTACCCGGACCTGACCGGCTCTACCGAAGCTGGCGCGGTGGGGTGTGCCGGAAGGCCATGGGAGTAAGCATAGAAGCGGCGGTCAGCCAGGTGATCCACGTCCTCCCGCGAGGCGGCGATCGCGGCCGCCGGATCGAGCCGCGCGAGCGCGGCGCCGCGGCGGTGACGGGTGCTCGCGAGCACGGCTCCGTCGGGGTCGACGACGCGCGCGCCGCCGAGGAAGCGCAGCGGGCCCCAGCGGCCCGTCTGGTTGGAGGAGACCCACACCACCTGGTTCTCGACGGCGCGGGCGACGTCGAGGGCAGCGAAGTGCCGGGTCTGGCGATCGGCCGCGATCCGCCGTGCCGGCCGGCGGCGGTCCACCGGCCAGGCGGCCAGGCAGGTCACGATCTGCGCGCCGTCGAGCGCGAGCGCGCGCCCGGCCTCCGGGAAGACCTTGTCGTAGCAGAGCAGCATCCCGATCCGCCCGACCGGGGTGTCGAAGGCCGCGAAGCCCTCGCCGGCCGTGTAGGCGAAGCGCTCGGCGGGCGGCAGGTGGACCTTGCGGTGGCGGCCGAGCACGCCGTCGCCGCTGACGCACACGGCGCTGGAGAACTGCCCGTGCGGCGCCGCCTCCGTGTAGCCGACGCAGACCACGAGGTCGCCCGCCAGCCGCACGAGCCGGCGGATCTCCTCGCCGTCAGGCTCCAGGGCGGGCGGCAGGTCGGGCGCGGACTGCTCGCCGGCCGGCTCGCGCAGGTACCCGCCGAGCGCCGACTCGGGGAAGACGACGAGCCGGGCGCCCTTGCGGCGCGCGGCGCGCAGCGTGCGCTCGATCGTCCCGAAGCAGGCCTCCAGGTCGCGCCCGAAGGACTCCGCGACCGCGACGACAGCGAGGGGGCTGCGCATGCCCCGAGTTTGCAGGCGTTTCGGCCGGCCCGACAGCGCCCGACGGTCGAATCGACGGGGCCTCGGCTTGTACCTCTGGTCCAGCTCCGCTCAGAACGGGAGCGCGAGCCCGGTCAACAGCTGCTGGGTCTTGGTGTCGGCGACGGCGATCGAGCCGGCGGCGGCGAGCAGGGCGACCCCGGCGCAGGCCAGCACCGGCAGGGCGGGCGACGCGCGCCGGCGCGAGAACTGCTCGATCGCCCAGCCGGCCAGCGCGCCGCCCACCAAACCGCCCAGGTGCCCGCCGATCGAGATGCCGGGGATGATGAAGGTGATGCCGAGATTGAGCAGGATGAAGAGGCCGATGCCGGACTCCATCGGGTTGATCCCGCGCGCCCGCTGGAGCACGAAGGCCGCGCCCATCAGCCCGAACACGGCGCCCGAGGCGCCGACGGTCTGCGCCCGCGGGTCCGACAGCAGCAGCGCCCCGAACGAGCCCGCCAGCAGCGAGGCGAAGTAGAGCCCGAGGAAGCGCGCGCGTCCCAGCTGGGGCTCGAGCATCGAGCCGAGCCAGTAGAGCACGTACATGTTGAAGAAGAGGTGCAGCAGGCCGGCGTGCAGGAAGCCGCCGGTCACCAGCCGCCACCACTGCCCGTCGGCGACCTGGATCCCGGAGAGCGCGCCGTCGGCGACGAGGCTGCCGCCGGGGCCGCCCGCGAGCGAGCTGCCCGAGGCTGCGGAGCCGATGTAGGCCACCACGCACAGGGCGATCAGCACGTAGGTGGCGTACGGCTCGGTGCCGAGGCTGCGCATCGTGCGCACCGGAGTCTTCTGCCGCGAGCACTCCGGGCAGCGCATCCCGACCGGGGTCGGCGTCATGCAGTCCGGGCAGATCGGGTTCCCGCAGTTCGAGCAGGAGACGCCGGTCTCGCGATCGCGGTGGCGGTAGCAGGTGGCCATTGAAATCGCGACGCTAGCAGTCGCGGCTTTCGGCTCCCTCAAGCGCTCAGGACTGCACCGGCACGCTCAGGATCGGCGTGCTGGTGGGGGCCTCCGAGCCGCCCGGCGGCTCCGCGCTGACCAGGACCTGCGCGACGTTGTCGAGGTTGCCCGGGACGGCCGCGGTGGTGGTCCCGCCGCTCCGCACCCCGAAGAGCGAGGTCGTCGGCTCGGGCGCCGTCCGGCCCGGGCGAAGCAGCCACACCTGGTAGACGCGGCCGCGCGGCGGGTCGGGCAGGTTGGTGCCGACGAGCTCGGCGCCCTCGGCGCCGATGCGCAGCTGCGCGCTGGCGCCCGGGGCGGCGCCCGGGGTGAAGTTGGCCTGCAGCGTGCGGATCTGCGGCGCGGCCGGCTCGTCGTCGCCGCTGCGACCGATCAGCACGCCGCCGGCGCCGCCGATGACGAGCAGCAGCGCGGCCAGGCCGGCGGCCAGCGCGGGACGGTTGAAGAGGCGGCTCAGCCAGCCTTCGCGGCGGCGAGGCTCCTCCTCGGGCGGCCGCTCGGGGCGGTCGGCGCGCTCGCCGGCGGCGGAGAGCAGCCGCGCCTCGGACTCGACGATGGCCATGATCCGCCCCTTGAGCTCCGGCGGCGGGGTCACGGGCATGGCGGACGCCGGCAGCGCGTCGGCGGCCACGCGCAGGTCCTCGACCTCCTGGCGGCAGATGGCGCACTCGCGCAGGTGCTCCTGGAAGGGCGTGACCTCGTCCTCGTTGAGCGCGCCGAGCAGGTAGGCGGCCGTGCTGTCGGCCCAGCGGCCGTGATCGCTCGCGAACGTCGGGTTCACAGCGCCACCTCCCGGGAGCCGAGCTGGTTGCGCATCTTCTCCAGGCCCAGGCGCATGCGACCCTTCACGGTGCCGATCGGCGTCTCGAGCATGTCGGCGATCTCGGTGTGGGTGAAGCCGCCGAAGTAGGCCAGCTCGATGACGTGGGACTGCTCGGCGGGCAGCGTGTCCATCGCCGTGCGGATGGTCTTGGCCTCCTCGCGCCGGGCGACCTCGACCTCCGTGTTCTCGCGCGCCTCGAAGCGCTCCTCGATCCCCTCGTCGCTCGAGCGGCGGCGATCGTGGACGTAGGCGCGGCGCAGCCCGTCGATCGCCCGGTGGTGGACGATGCCCAGCACCCAGGTGCGGACCGAGCCGCGCGTGCGCTCGTAGCGGGCGCCGGAGCGCCAGATCGACAGGAACGCCTCCTGCACCACGTCCTCCGCCGCCAGGCGGGTGCCCACCATCCGGTAGGCGAGCGAGAACGCGGCGCCGCTGTGTCGCTCGTAGACGACCTCGAAGCAGCGCGCGTCACCGCGCTGCATCAGCTGCATAAGGTCCTCGTCGGCGAGGGCGCGCAGGTCGTTGGGCGCTGGAGTCATACGCAGGGGTGGTTTCGCAGCCGGCCGCCCGGCGGATCATGTCCCGGCGCCCGACGAGAGGGGTTCAGCGCCCGGGCGTCGCGTCCTCCAGGACGCGACGCGCTTCCCGGGAGGCGTCGCGCAGCGTGCGCCCCGCGAGGTCCAGCACGTTGCTGGAGGCCGCGCGCCGGCGATGCCGGCGCCGGCGCGTGCGCACGAGCACGAGCCCGACCGCCGCGCCGGACCCGACCACCGCGGCGGCCGCGGGGCGCAGCCAGTTGCGCGGGTCGCGCATCGCGCGCATCTCCCACGCCTCGAGCTCGTCGGCCGCGAGGTCCACGAGCGATCCCAGCGTCTCCTCCAGGCGCGCCTCGAGCTCCTCCGGCGGGTCGATCGGGGCCAGCGCGCGGCTGAGCAGGCTCTCGAACTCGGCGGCCATCAGGCGCCCCGCCCGCTCATGCCTCGCGCCCGCCCTTGGCCTTCACGATGTCCTCCAGCTGGCGGATGGCCCGGTGCAGCAGCACCTTGGTGGCGCCGTCGGTCCGCCCCAGCGCGCGGGCGATCTCGCGGTTGTCCATCCCCAGCGCGAAGCGCATGATCAGCGCCTCGCGGCGGTCGTCGGGCAGCTCCTGGACGCCCTCGAGAATCCGCGTGAGCTCCTCGCGGTCCTCCACCAGGCTCTCCGTGTCGTGCGGCGCGGAGAGCACCCCGGCGTCGTCGATCGGCGTCTGCGGCTTGCGCGAGCGGTCGCGGTAGTAGTTGGCCGCGAGGTTGTGCGCGATGCGGATCAGCCACGGGCGCAGCGGCCGCCCGTCGGACTCGCGCTGGGCGCGCTCGAAGTGGCGGTAGGCCTGCAGGAACGTCTGCTCGGTGAGGTCCTCGGCGTCGTGGTGGTTGCCGACGCGGTAGTACGAGTAGGAGTAGACGTCGCGCAGGTGGGCCTTGTAGAGCCGCTCGAAGTCCGCATCGAGGCGAGCCTTCTCCTCGCGCGTGGGCTGCTCGGGAGCCGTTGCCATTCGTACGGCAGGCTACTGCGCTCACGCGGCCCACCGCCCGTCGGGGCGCACGGCCACCGGCTGCTCGGGCGGCGCGCCGCCGAGCCACTCCCACTGCAGGCCGACCATCGGCCAGATCCGCTCGGTCACGGCGGCGGTGAGCTGCGGCGAGGCATCGGGGACGTGCGGGAAGCTCAGCGGCGGCCCGGCGCGGACGCCGACGCGGTGCGGGCGCACCCGCCAGCCGCTGCGCACGGCGTCGGTGCCGACGATCGCCACCGGGACCACCGGCGCGCCGCTCTCGAGCGCGAGCCGCCCGATGCCGCGCCGCGGGCGGCCGAGCGGGCCGGGCCGCGTGCGCGTGCCCTCGGGGAACATCAGCACGCACCCGCCGTCCTGAAGGATCGCCAGCGCGGTGGCGAACATGGCCCGGTCGCCCGACCCCCGCTCGACCGGGAAGGCGCCCAGGGCCGAGAGCCACCACGCGCTGAGCGGGCGGGAGAAGAGCTCCTTCTTGGCGACGTAGTGGATCGGGCGCCGGGTGACCATCCCGATCACGAACGGGTCCAGGAACGAGCGGTGGTTGGCCGCCAGGATCACCGGCCCGGTGGCGGGGACGTGCTCGCCCCCGAAGCGCCGCATGCGGAAGTACAGGAGGAAGACCGGCTGCAGGGCGGCCCGCGAGAGCCAGTAGACGAGAGGATTCACGCCGCGCGGGCGGCTCGAGGCGGGACGGGCGTGCAGGACGGAAGCTTCCATGGCGCGTTGGGCCCGACCCTGGGTACCCGGGCCCCAGAGGCCAGTTACAGTGCGAGGGGATGGGCCCCATCCCTGCACGCTCCCTCCGCGGCGCCGCGGCCGGCGCCGTCGCCGCCGCGGTGTGGTCGGCTCAGCAGCCGCTCGACCAGCGCGTGTTCGGCGTGCCCTACGACGACGCCAAGCTGCTCGGGACGTGGGTCACCCGCGGCCCGGCCGCCGTGCCGCTCGGCCACGTCATCCACGTGGCCAACGGCGCCCTGTTCGGGGTGCTCTACGCCAACGTCGCGCCGTCGCTGCCGGTGCCGGCATGGGCGCGCGGGCCGCTGGCGGGGCTCGCGGAGCATCTCGCCACCTGGCCCGGGACGCGCCTGCTGCCGAGCGTCCATCCGGCCGGCGGCGATCTGCCGAGACTGTGGGGCAGCCCGGCCGCCTTCGGCCAGGCGACATGGCGCCACGTGCTCTTCGGCACCGTGCTCGGCGAGCTCGAGCGGCGGCTGAACTCGCCTCCGGCGCCGCGCGGCCCGCTCGACGACGTGGTGGTCTCGACCAACGGCCATGGCGCCGCCGAGCACCTCGTCGGCACCCCCGGGCCCTGACCGCGACGGCGCTCATCACCGGCGCGTCGGGCTTCGCCGGCGCCCATCTCGCGCGCGCGTGCGCCGAGGCGGGGGACGCCGTGGTCGACCTCTCGCGCTCGAGCGGCGAGCGCGTGGACCTGCTCGACGGCGGGGCGGTGGAGGCGGCCGTGCGCGCGGCCGCCCCGGACCACGTGTTTCATCTGGCCGCCCGCGCCCACGTCGGGCGCTCGTGGCGCGAGCCGGGCCTGACGCTCGCCGACAACCAGGCGATGACCGTCAACCTGCTCGAGGCCGTCCGCGCGGCGGCGCCCGAGGCGGTGGTCGTCTACGTCTCCAGCGGCGAGGTCTACGGCCCGCCGGCGGCGCTGCCGGTCGACGAGGACGCGCCGCTGCGTCCGCAGAACCCCTACGCGGTCTCCAAGGCCGCCGGCGACCTGCTGGCCGGCTTCTACGGCGACGGCTTCGGGTTGCGCGTCGTGCGCGCCCGCGCGTTCAACCACGCCGGCCCCGGGCAGGCGGCGAGCTACGCCGTGGCGTCCTTCACGCGCCAGGTCGCCGCGGGGCTGGAGACCGGCGCGGACCCCGTCCGGGTCGTGACCGGCAACCCGGACGCGCGCCGCGACTACACCGACGTGCGCGACGTCGTGGCGGCCTACCGCGCGCTGGCCGGCGCGGCCGAGCCAGGCGTCTTCAACGTCTGCTCCGGTCAGCCCGCCTCGGCCGCCGAGGTCGTGCGCGCGATCGGGGAGACCTGCGGCGTCGCGATCGAGGCGGAGGTCGACCCGGCGCTCGTGCGCGCGCACGAGGTGATGGAGGTCCGCGGATCCTGGCGCCGGCTGCACGCGGCGACCGGGTGGGAGCCCGCGATCCCCTTCGCGCGGACGCTGGCCGACACGGTGGCGTGGTGGCGCGAGGAGATCCGCGCGGGGCGAGCCTCGGGCGAGTTGCACGAGTGACGCGGGGCTAGATGATTGCTTCCACGGCCGCGCGGCCGGCTGGTGGATGTCCCGTGGATGCTGGAGGGGTGTCCGCCCGAGGGCACAGTGCGGGTGCTACGGGCCCTCTGGGCGGGCGCCTTCCAGCGCCGCGGGGCGCCGCCAGACGGTCGTGGTCCGGGGTCGTGGAATCACTCATCTACGCTCTACACGCGCGGCCCGCCTAGCTCAACTGGCAGAGCACTTCACTTGTAATGAAGAGGTTTCCGGTTCGACTCCGGAGGCGGGCTCTGGGGTGACCGGCTGACCCGGGAACGTCCGGGGAGCAGCACGGACATGCACGTCGTCGAACGCCGGCGTGTGAGCACCGCCGCCGTCGCACGGTGCTCGAACGTTGACGCGAGCCGGCGGTGCTTCCCGCACATTGGGTGCGGGTCGTTTCACCCCTTTAGTGGGTCGATAGGTGACGCGCCCGGCGGCGAGGGTGTCTGGTAGCGACACCGGCACCCCGCGGCGGCGTCTCGGCCGGTGAGCGCCACACGACGATCCAGCCCGCGACCTGAGGAGGTTCGGCATGTCACCGAAAGCGGTGCGTCGGGCGCTTACCCGAAGTGCTGCGTCGGCGGTGGTCATGTTCGCCGCCATGGCATCCCCGGCGCAATCGACGCCGGGGGAAGTGATCCCCATCCAGGATCGCGTGGTCGTCGGCGAGGGCGCGTTCGATGCCGTCAATCCGTGCAACGGCGAAACGATTCTGCTCCAGGGGACGACGACCCAGTATCAGCATGGCGTCTTCCACACAGACGGCTTCTTCGCTGGAGGCTCTCAGTACGTGACGACCGCGACCGGCACGGGCGTGGAGACCGGCACGGAGTACACCCTGCGCCTACGCAATGCGACCGCCAACCACGCGGACTTCGCGACCGCAGGCACCTCGTCTGGAGGGATCTTCACGGCGCGCCAGCACTTGATCTCACGAGGGTCCGCGGACAACTTCTTCCTCGTGATGACGGCGATCATGATCCGAGATCCGAACGGGGAAGTCCGGGTCGAGTACCGAATCGAGGACAGCGGGTGCGTCGGTTGACGCGATCCGCTTTGAACGGTCTGGAGGCGCAAGTCGCCAACCTTCGGGCTCGCCACGCGCACTAAGGGGTCATGACGAGGATCATCGGAGCGATCGTGCTGCTCGCAGGGCTCGCCTTGCCCGCGGGCGCCGTTGCCAGCCCAGACCAGGAAGATCAGCGAGCCGCGCGGGAGCAGTGCAGATCCGAGCGCGGCACGACAGCTGCGACGCGCGAGGCGTTCACGGCCAGGTACCGCAGCATGAGCCGCTGCCAGAACCGGTACAGCGCCGAGGAGGAACGCGAGCGTAAGCAGGCCAAGACGAACGCCGCGCGGGAGTGCAAGGCCGAGCGCGACACGCTCGGCGCGAAGGCGTTCGGCGAGAAGTACGGCGAGAACCCCAACAAGCGCAACGCCTATGGCAAGTGCGTGTCCGCGAAGGTCAAGGAGATCAAGGCCGGGCTCGACCGCGAGGACGAGGCGCGGGCGGCCGCCTTCCGGAACGCGGCGAAGGCGTGCGCGGCGGAGCGCAGCGCGATCGGGCGGGAGGCGTTCGCGAAGAAGTACGGGACGAACCCCGGCCGGCGAAACGCCTTCGGCAAGTGCGTCTCACGAGCCCAACAGCGCCCGTAGGTGAGCGCGTCGAAGCGCGGCCTCGGCTCAAGCAGGCCGGGGCCGCTCGAATAGAGGAGAGGGTCCATGTCCAGACGTTCTGCGCGGCTTGGCGTGGCGGTGGCCGCGGCGGTGGTCGCCGCCATGACGACGCCGGCGATCGCCGGCGCGGCCGTCGATCCCCTGACGTTGGTGAGTGGAGCGAGCCCGTTCGCCGCCGGATGTGAGGGCGCACCGCAGACCGGCACCGTGTATCGCAACGCCGAGGTCGAGCCGTGGGTCGACGTGAATCTGGCCGACGAGGACAACCTGGTCGGCAACTGGCAACAGGACCGCTGGTCCAACGGCGGGGCGAGCGGGAACCTGAGTGCCTACAGCCTCAACGGTGGCGTCAGCTGGGCGATCCCGCCCGTCAGCGCGGCGCCCGACACCGGGCAGGCGAAGTTCAGCCGCTGCACGGGCGGCACCGCCGCGAACGGCGGTGACTTCGAGCGGGCGACCGATCCGTGGGTGTCCTTCTCGCCCAACGGCGTCGCGCATCAGGTCGCGCTGGCGATCAACGACTCCAACGTCGCCAACGCGGTGCTCACCTCACGCTCGACGGACGAGGGCGCGAACTGGGAGGACCCGGTGGTCGTCAAGTTCGACGACCGCGCGAACTTCTTCAACGACAAGGAGACGCTGACCGCCGATCCGACCGACTCGCGCTACGTCTATGTCACCTGGCAGCGGATCGTGGCGCCGAACGAGCGGGCCAGCGCGCGGGCGGGTGAGCGCGCGGCGGCGTTCCGGTCGATCGCGTGGTTCGCCCGCTCGGACGACAACGGCGTGTCCTACGACGTGGTCGAGCCGATCCTCGATCCGGGCAACAAGGCCCAGACGATCGGCAACCAGATCGTCGTGCTCCCTGAGGGCGAGCTGGTGATGGTCTTCAACCTGATCCGCAACGTCGGCGCGAATCGCAACCGCGGGTACACGGCGGCCGTGATGCGCTCGACCGACAAGGGGGACACCTGGTCGGCGCCGATCGAGATCGATCGGATGGTCACCGACGGCGTGACCGACCCGGCCGACGGCCAGCTGGTGCGCACCGGCGACTTGATCCCGCAGATCGCCGTCGACGACGAGAGCGGCGACCTCTACGTCGTCTGGCAGGACGACCGCTTCACGGGCGAGGAGCAGATCGCCTTCGCGCGCTCCGGCGACGGAGGGTTGAGCTGGTCGGCGACGCGCCGCATCAGCACCGTCGGCGGCGTCAACCAGGCCTTCACGCCGACCGTGAGGGTGGCGGACGACGGAACCGTGGCGGTCCAGCACTACGACTTCCGCTTCGACGACCCCAGCACCACCCCGCCGCTGACGACCGACGTATGGCTGCTGCGGTCCGGGAACCGGGGCACGAGCTGGACGGAGGAGCGGATCGGGAGCGGCACGCCGGGGGTCGTGACCCCTGGCTCGGCGACAGGCTCGTTCGATATGACGACGGCGCCCGACGCCAACGGCTACTTCGTCGGCGACTACGCCGGTCTCGATTTCGCCGGCGGCGGCGCGAGGCCCGGGTTCAAGCCGTTCCACGTCCGGGCCAACAGCGGCACCGTGACCAACCGCACCGACGTGTTCTCGACCACGGCGTCGGTGACCGGGCCGTAACGAGAGAGCAACCGGGGGGGCCGCGTCCCTGCGAGCCCCCCCGCGATGACCACAGGCGCAGCGGGGGCCCCCGAGGTTGGTCGGTTTGCGGACAACCTCGGGCTTCCGCACGAGGGTTTCAGTGCGCAGGCCGAGGGCAGGCCCGATACTGCACGCCATGGCAGTCGATGCGGTTGGGAGCCCTCGCCGGCCGGTGCGGTCCCTCGCCGTCCTGCGACTGGCCTCTGACCAGCGCCTCATCGAGCACGTGCACGCCGGCTCCCAACAGGCCTTCGAGGTGCTCTTCGACCGTCATCATCGAGCGCTGCTCGCCTTCTGCCGTCATATGCTGGGGTCGCGCGAGGAAGCCGAGGACGCCGTCCAGCAGACCTTCCTGGCGGCCTATCGCGAGTTCGAGCGGGCCGCACGGCCGCGTGAGCTGCGTCCGTGGCTCTATGGCATTGCTCGCCACCGCTGTCTGTCGACGCTGCGTGCACGACGTGAGCACGCCGTCGAGGAGGTGCCCGCGGCCGCCGCCGACCAGATGGCCACCGAGGTGGTCGCGCGAGAGGAGCTGCGGGCCGTCCTCGCTGACGTCACACGACTGCCGGAGGACCAGCGGGCAGCGCTCGTCCTCGCGGAGCTCGGCGACACCTCACACGCCGAGATCGCGGACATCCTCGGCTGCCCGACCGAGAAGGTGAAGGCCCTCGTCTTCCAAGCCCGATCCGCATTGAGCGCCGGACGCGCGGCCCGCGACACCCCGTGCGCCGAGATCCAGGAGCAGCTCGCGACGCTGCACGGGGGAGCGTTACGTCGCACCGTGCTTCGGCGTCACCTGCGCGACTGCGCGGGATGTCGGGCCTTCCGCGACACGGTGCGCGCTCAGCGGCGGCAGCTCGTCCTGTTGCTTCCGGTGGCGCCCGCGGCCTGGCTCAAGCGGGCCGTCGTCGGCGCGCTGTTCGGGTCGGGCGGCGCCGGCGCCGGCGCGGGCGGCGCCGCCGTCAGCACCTGCGCCATCGGCGGCGCCGGCCTGGCCGTGACAGCGCTCCTGGGCGTCACGATCCCCCTCGGCACGAGCGCTCCCGCCGCGACGCGCGACAGCCGCGAGGCGAACCGGGCGCGCGCACCCGCGGGCCCGACGTTCCGGCGTGCTGTCCCGTCACCCGCGGCCGCGGCGCCGGACAGCGCGCGGCTCGCCGGAGCGACGCAGAAGCAGGTGCGCTCTTCGGTCGCCGACTCGAGCGCCCGACCGAGGCGCACGACCTCGACCCGGCGGACCGGATCACGCCGGCGGCCGACGCGCGTGCGACGCGCGGAGCGTGCCGTGCCGCCTGCACCCCACTCCGGAACGACGCCGTCTAAGCCATCGATCCACACCAGCCCGGTGCCTGCCGAGCGGCCACACCGCGTGACCACGAGCGGCCCCAAGGCGCCGCGCGCCGATCGCCGGCATCTGCCACGACCGTCGCGCGCCGCTCGGCCGAGCACCCCGCCGACGGCACCCCGGGCGCATCGCCCGGCCGGCCGATCAGCGCCGCCGCAGGCGCATCGCCCCACCACCCCGCCCAACCCTCCACAGGCCGGCCGCCCGGCACCTCCGGCCCGATCGGACGATCGCGCGCCGACGCCTCCGGCCACCGGCCACCTGACCCCGTCGCCGCCCGCACAGGGCACTGGCCCCACGCCGGGCGAGGCCCACCGGTCAGACGCGCCGGGCAGGCAAGGCCGGCACGAGGGTGAGCACCCGGACGACTGAACCGGGTGGCAGACTGCTCGCGCAGGAGACCCGGGAGGAGGCCCCGATGGCAGTGACGGACGAGCTCGCCGGCGCGACGGCGAGCGAGCTGGCGGCACGGATCCGGCGGCGCGACATCTCGCCGGTCGAGGCGCTCGACGCGTGCGCCGCGCTCGTCGAGGCGCGCAACCCGCAGCTCAACGCGCTCGTCTACACGAACTTCGACGAGGCGCGCGAGCGCGCGCACGCCGCGCAGCGCGCGCTGAGTGACGGCGAGCCGCTCGGCCCGCTGCACGGCGTCCCGACCGCCCTGAAGGACCTCTTCGACTTCAAGCCCGGCTGGCCGGCCACCCTCGGCGGCATCCCCGCCCTGCGCGAGTTCTCGATCCCGGCGCGCTGCGGCTTCTGCGAGCGCATCGAGGACGCCGGCGGCGCGATCGTCGTCGGCAAGACCAACAGCCCGGTGATGGGCTTTCGCGGCACGACCGACAACAAGCTCTTCGGCGCGACCCGCAACCCGTTCGACCTCGCCCGCAACCCGGGCGGCTCCTCCGGCGGCGGCGCGGCGGCGGTGGCCGCCGGCCTGCTTCCATTCGCCGAGGGCACCGACGGCGGCGGCTCGATCCGCATCCCCGCGTCCTGGTGCGGGGTCTACGGCTTCAAGGCCTCCTTCGGGCGCGTGCCGGTCCTGATGCGGCCGAACGCGTTCGGCTCGACGCACCCGTTCATCTTCGAGGGGCCGCTGACGCGCACGGTGGAGGACGCCGCGCTCGCCCTGTCGGCGCTCTGCGGCCCCCACCCCAATGACCCCTACAGCGCGTTCGAGGACGGCTTCGACCCGGTCGGCGCGTTGCGCCGGGACATCAAGGGCATGCGGATCGCCTACAGCCCGAACCTCGACGTCCATCCGGTCGACCCGCGCGTGGCCGCGACCGTGGCCGCCGCCGTCCGGCGCTTCGAGGAGGCCGGCGCGCACGTCGAGGAGGTCCGGCTGGGTATCGAGCACGACCAGCGCGAGCTCTCAGACCTGTGGTGCCGGATGATCATGCCGCTCAATCACGCCACGCTGGAGGGGCTCGAGGCCGCCGGCATCGACCTGCTCGCCGACCATCCGGACGACCTCCCGCCGCAGTACCGCGAGTGGCTCGAGCGCACCGCGACGCGGTCGGCGGCCGACGTCGCCCACGACGACATCCTGCGCACCGAGCTCTTCGACGCCGTGCAGGGCGTCTTCGCGACCCACGACCTGCTCGTCTCCCCCACGCTGTCCTGCCTGCCGGTGGAGAACGCGCAGGAGCCCGGGAGCACGACGGGGCCGTCCGAGGTCGACGGCGTCGCGGTCGACGAGCTGATCGGCTGGTGTCTCACCTACCACTTCAACTACACCGGCCACCCGGCGTGCTCGATCCCTGCCGGCATGGCCGACGGCCTGCCGGTCGGGATGCAGATCGTCGGCCGGCGCGGCGCCGACGCCGACGTGCTGGCGGCCAGCGCCGCCTTCGAGCGCCTGCAACCGTGGCGCGACAGCTACGCGCAGGCGGAGCGCAACGCGACGGGGACCTAGTTGCGCGCCAGCGGGCGGCCGAGCGCCGCCGGCGGGATCGAACGGCCGACCAGCCCGGCGACGACGATCAGCGTGACCACGTAGGGCAGCGCCTGGAAGAGCACCGCGCCGGACTCCGAGAACACCGGCAGGCGCTGGGCCAAGGCGCTGCAGAAGCCGAAGAGCAGCGCGAAGGCGAGCAGGTTGAGCGGGCGCCAGCGCCCGCAGATGAGCACCGCGAGCGCGATGTAGCCGCGGCCCTGGGTCATGTTCTCCCCGAAGGAGTGCACGAACCCGATCGAGAGGTACGCGCCGCCGGCGGCGGCGAGCACGCCGGAGAGGATCACGGCCCGGTAGCGGATGCGCGCGACCGACAGGCCGGCCGTCGCCGCGGCCAGCGGATTCTCGCCCGCGGCCCGCAGGCGCAGGCCGCCCGGCGTCCGGAAGAGCACGACGGCGGTGACCGCCACCAGCAGCAGCCCGAGCCAGATCAGCAGGTTGAGCTCGCCGAACACGTCGCCGAAGAACGGGATGTCCTCGATCAGCGGCAGCGTCAGGTCGGGCACCTCGGGCAGGTCGTCCGGGGTGCCGTCGATGCCGAACACGTCGACGTAGAAGTACGAGGTGATCCCGAGCGCGAGGAAGTTCATCGCGAAGCCCGAGACGATCTGGTCCGCCCGCAGCGTGACCGAGAAGAAGGCGTGGACCAGCGCGAGCGCCCCGCCCGCCGCGACGCCCACGAGCAGGCCGATGAGCCACGAGCCGGTGGCGTCGGCGCCGAGCGCAGCGAAGAACGCGCCCATCAGCATCATCCCCTCCAGGCCGATGTTCACGACCCCGCTGCGCTCGGAGAAGAGGCCGCCGATGGCGGCGAAGATCAGCGGCGTGGCGAAGCGCAGCGTGGCGGCGAACAACGCCGACCAGACGACGACCCGGTCGAGGCTGCCGGCGCCCGAGCGCGTCGCGGCGACGGCGCCGATCGCCCCGAGCACCGCGGCCACCACGGCGCCCCAGCCGACGCGCCGCTCGCCCGCCCGGATCGCCCAGACCCCGGCGCCCACCGCCAGCACCGCGAGCACCAGCGAGGGACGGGCGTGCGCACCAGCACCGGCGGCAGGCAGATCAGGAAGGCCAGGATGCCGAGCGCCACGCCGGCCCACCCGACGCGCCGCGGCGTCACGCCGCCGTCTCCACGGTCGTCTCCTCCGACCGCCGGCGCCGCAGCCGGCCGCGCAGCCCGTAGAGGTAGACGACCAGCACGTCGGCGCTCAAGAGCAGGATGACCAGCCCCTGGATGATGGCCACCAGCGCCTGGGCGAGCTCTGGCTCGAAGATGGTCGGATCGAGGTTGCGCACCGACGTACCGGTCACCAGCGCGCCGAAGAGCAGCGCGGCGAACAGCGTCCCCACGGCCGTGTTGCGCCCGAGCAGCGCCACCGCGATGCCGAGGAAGCCGATCTGGGTCACCGGGATGTCGTTCGTCGCGACCCGGAACTGCCAGCCGAGGACGTCCAGCGAGCCGGCCAGGCCGGCGAACACGCCGCAGACGACCATCACGAGGATGTAGCTGCGGGTCACCGAGATCCCCGACGCCCGCGCCGCCTCGGGGTTGAAGCCGACGGCGCGCAGCTCGTAGCCGAACACGGTCCGGTTGAGCAGAACCCAGAACACCAGCAGTGCGGCCAGCGCGACGAAGATCCCGATGTGCAGCCCCTGCAGCTCGGGGTCGCCCCAGAACACCGGCAGGCGGGCGGACGGCAGCACGTCGTTGGACACCGGCACGGAGCGCTGCGTGTCGCTCTGCAGCGGCCCGCCGAGCGTGAACAGCCAGAAGCCGATCCAGAGCGCGGTGTAGTTGAGCATGATCGTCGAGATCACCTCGTTGGCCCCGACCGTCGCGCGCAGCAGCCCGGCGATCCCCGCCCAGACCGCGCCGGCGAGGCAGCAGAGCACGATCGTCACGAGGATGTGCAGGACGCCGGGCAGGCCGGCGAACGACGAGCCGATCCAGGCCGCGACGAAGGTCCCGACCAGGTACTGGCCCTGGCCGCCGATGTTGAACAGCCCGCAGCGGAAGGCGAAGGCGACCGCCAGCCCGGTCAGGATCAGCGGCGTGGTGACGATCAGCGTCTGCTGGAAGTTGATCGCGGCGATCGCCCGGTCGTCCCCCGTCACCCACGGGAAGAGCCACTGCAGCCCGGAGCCCTCGAAGATCGCCTGGTAGGTCGTGAAGGGGTTGCTCCCGGTGAGGGCGACGACGAGGCCGCCGACCGCGAACGCGAAGGCGACGGTGATCAGCGGGGTGATGACGCCGCCCGCCCGCAGGTAGACCGACAGCCGCGCCGCGACGGTCGAGGGGCCGGCCTCGTCCGGCGGGGGCGCCGCGCTCACGAGATGATTGGTTCCGCGGCCGCGCGGCCGGCTGGTGGATGGCCCGTGGATGCTGGGGGTGCCCGCCCGAGGGCACAGTGGTGGTGCCACGGGCCCTTTGGGCGGGTGCCGTCCAGCGCCGCGGGACGCCGCCAGACGGTCGTGGGGTCGTGGAATCACTCATCTAGGCGGCGCGCTCCCGCAGCCCGCCGGTCATCGCCACCCCGAACTCCTCCTCGGAGGCCGACGGTTCGAGCTCGGCGGCGATCTCGCCCTCGTAGAGCACCAGCACGCGGTCGCTCAGCGACCGGATCTCGTCGAGCTCGAGCGAGATGAGCAGAATCGCGCGCCCCGCGTCGCGCTCCTCCACGAGCCGCTTGTGGACGAACTCGATCGCCCCCACGTCGAGCCCGCGCGTCGGCTGGGCGGCGATCAGCACCTGTGGGTTGGCCGACAGCTCGCGCGCGATGACGACCTTCTGCTGGTTGCCGCCCGAGAGCGAGGACGCGGGCGTGTCGGGCTCGCCGCCGCGGACGTCGTACTCCTTGAGCAGCCCGCGCGCGCGCTCGGTCAGCTTCTTGGGCGAGAGCCAGCCGCGGCGGGACACCTCCGGCCGACGGTAGTCGCGCAGCGCGAGGTTCTCGGCCAGCGTGAACTCGAGCACGAGCCCGCGCCGGTGGCGGTCCTCGGCGATGTGCCCGACGCCCGCCTCGAGCGTCTCCCGTACCCCCGTGCGCTCCACCTCGCGGCCCGCGACCTCGACGACGCCCGCACTGGGAGCGCGCAGGCCGGTGATGCACTCGATCAGCTCGCCCTGCCCGTTGGCGTCGACGCCCGCGACCCCGACGATCTCCCCCGCCCGCACCTCGAAGGACACGCCGCGCAGCGCCGGCAGCCCGCGGTCGTCGGTCGCCTCCAGGCCGGAGACGGTCAGCAGCGGCTCGCCCGGCGCGCGCGCCTGCTTCTCGACCTGCAGCAGCACGTCGCGGCCGACCATCAGCCGCGCGAGGCTGCGCTCGGTGGCGCCCTGGGTCGGCACCGTGTCGATCTGCTTGCCGCGGCGCAGCACCGTCACCCGGTCGGCGACCGTCGAGCACCTCGTTGAGCTTGTGGGAGATGAACACGATCGACGTGCCGTCCTGTGCGAGCGCCCGCAGGACACGGAAGAGCTCCTGCGCCTCCTGGGCGGTCAGCACCGCGGTCGGCTCGTCGAGCACCAGCACCTTCGCCCCGCGGAAGAGCGCGCGCAGGATCTCGACCCGCTGCTGGGTCCCGACGCTGATGCTCTCTACCCGGGCGTCGGGGTCGACCGCCAGCCCGAAGCGCTCGGAGAGCTCGCGCGTGCGCGCCGCGGCCGCCGCGTAGTCCAGCAGCGGCCCGCGGCGCGGCTCGGAGGCCAGCACCAGGTTCTCGGCGACGGTCATGACCGGCACGAGCATGAAGTGCTGGTGGACCATCCCGATCCCCAGCCGGATGGCGTCCGCCGTCGAGCGGATCGTCACCGGCTCGCCGTCCAGGCGGATCTCCCCCTCGTCGGGGGAGAGCAGCCCGTAGAGCACGTTCATCAGCGTCGACTTGCCCGCCCCGTTCTCCCCGAGCAGCGCGTGGATCTCGCCCTTGCGCAGCTCGAAGTCGATCGCGTCGTTGGCGACGAGCCCGCCGAAGCGCTTGGTGATGCCGCGGAGCTCGAGCGCGAGCGAGCCGGACCCGTTGGCAGGCACGCGCCCGCTCCGGTGCCTAGTTGCCGCTGACCTCGCTCGGGATGTCGGAGATCTCGCCGCCCTTGATGTCGGCGGCGATCTTGTCCACCTGGGCCTTCAACGGGGTCCCCTCGGCGTTGAGCTTCCCGAGCCCGACCCCGTTGTTGGTCAGCTCGAAGATGACGTCGCTGCCGCCCTTGAAGGAGCCGTCCTGGACGGCCTTGATCGAGTCGAACACGGCGACGTCGACCTTCTTGAGCGCGCTGGTCATGACCTGCGGGCCCAGGAACGCCTGGTCGGCGTCGACGCCGATCGCCTGCACGTTCTCCTCGGCAGCGGCGTCGATGACGCCCAGGCCGCACTGGCCGGCGACCTGGAAGACGACCTTGGCGCCCTCGGAGATCTGGTTGAGCGCGAGCTCCTTGCACTTGGCCTGGTCGACGAAGTCCTGCGAGTAGCCGGTGAGCGTCTGGACCTCGGGGTTGGCGGCCTTCGCTCCGGCCTGGTAGCCGGCGATGTAGGCGTCCACCGGCGGGATCTTCTGGCCGCCGACCGAGCCGATGACCTGCTCGGAGCCGCCCTGCTCCTTGACGTAGAGCCCCGCGGCGTAGCCGGCGAGGTAGCCGGCCTCGTTCTCCTTGAAGAGCAGGCCGCGCACGTTGGCGGGCTTGTCCTTGAGTGTGGGCTGGGAGACGTCGACGATCGCGAAGTTCGTCCGCGGGAACTTGGTCGCGACGGTGTTCATCGCCTCGGCCATGAGGAAGCCGACGCCGATCACCAGGTCATACTTCTGCTGGGCCAGCGTCGAGAGGTTCGGCACGTAGTCGGCGTTGGACTTCGAGGTCAGCGGCCGGATGGTGGCGCCCAGGTCCTTCTCGGCCCGCTTGAGGCCGGCGTAGGCGAGCGAGTTGAACGAGCGGTCGTTGAGGCCGCCGATGTCGGTGACCAGGCCGATCTTGATCTTCTTGGCCGGTTCGGCCTCGCTCGAGGACGAGCTCGAGCTCTCGTCGTCTGAACCACATCCGGCGACCAGGGCGGCGAGCAGCAGCCCCAGAATGGCGAGAAGGCGAAAGCGCAAGATGGATACCCCTCCGAAGGTCATGAACCCAGAACGGGCGCCAGACTATCCGGTGGGCTCCAGCCCGGCGCTGGACAGGCGGTCCAGCAGCGACCGCTTGACCGCATCCTCCGCGAAGGCGGCCTCGATCGCGGTCCGCGTGAGGCCGGTCAGCTCGGCGTCCTCGAAGCCGAAGCGCTCGGCGGCGACGGCGTACTCGCCCGCGAGGCTGGCGCCGAAGTAGGGCGGGTCGTCGGAGCCCAGCGTGACCCGCACCCCCGCGTCGTGCAGCGCCCGCAGCGGGTGCGTGTCGTAGGTCGGGAAGACGCCGAGCGCGACGTTCGAGGTCGGGCAGACGTTCAGGACGACGCCGCGCGCCGCCAGCTCGCCGACGAGCTCCGGGTCCTCGACCGCCCGCACGCCGTGGTCGATGCGGGTGACCGGCAGGCCCAGCGCGGCGCGCACGGACGCCGCGCCGGCGTGCTCGCCCGCGTGGATCGTGCAGCCGAGGCCGGCGTCGTGGGCGATCGCGTAGGCGCCGGCGAACTGCTCGGCGGGGTAGCCGGCCTCGTCGCCGGCCATCGAGAAGCCCACCACGTAGGGATGGCGGTCGCTCGCGGCGCTGCGGGCGATCGCCTCGGCGCGCTCGGGCCCGCGGTCGCGGATCGCGACGACCAGGATGCGTGCCTCGACGCCGTGCTCGCGCCGGGCGTCGTCGATCCCCTGGGCGATGCCCGCGTACATCTCGGCCTCGGCGAGGCCGGCGGCCGCCGCGTTCTCGGGCGAGGCGGTCAGCTCGAGGTAGAGCGCCCCCTCGCGGGCGCACGTCTGCAGGTAGGCGAACGTGATGTCGCGGTAGTCCTCGGCCGTGCGCACGAGGCTCGCCGCCAGGTCGTAGAGCGCGAGGAAGTGCAGGAAGTCGCGCCACGGGAAGCGATCGGTGGCGTCGAGCAGGCCGTCGGGGACCGCGACGCCGTGGCGCGCGGCGAGCGTGCGGATGAGCGCCGGCGGCATCGTGCCCTCGAGGTGGACGTGCAGCTCGGCCTTCGGGACGGTCGCCGCCGCGGTCACTCGATCCTCCCCGCGACGACGGGGCGGGCGGGCGGCGCGTCGTCGCCGACGGCGACCGCCGCGCGCAGTGCCGTGGCGGCGCGCTGCGCGGCGTCGTCGTCGTCGGCGTGGACGATCGCCAGCGGCCGCCCGGGCCCGACCTCGGCGCCGATCGGCGCGACCTCGGCGAGCCCGACGGCCGGGTCGATGACGTCGTCCTCGCGCGCGCGGTTGCCGCCCAGTACCGTGACCACCAGTCCCACCGCGCGCGTGTCGACCGCCTGCACGACACCCGCGCGCTCCGGCTGGGCGGCGTGGCGGACCGGCGCTGCTGCCAGGTGGCGGCCGGGGTCCTCGAGCAGGTCGGCCGGGCCGCCCAGGGCGGCGACCATGTGGGCGAAGCGCTCGGCGGCGGCGCCGCTCGTCCAGCGCCTCCTCGGCGGCGGCGCGCGCGGCCGGCTCGTCGTCCGCGAGCCCGCCCACGGCGAGCATCGCGGCGGCGAGCGCCAGCGTGACCTCGGTCAGCCGCGGCTCGCGCGCGGCGCCGGTCAGGACGCCGATCGCCTCGCCCACCTCCAGCGCGTTGCCGGCCGTCGTGCCGAGCACCTCGTCCATGTCGGTCAGCAGCGCGACGGTCGGCAGCCCGGCGCCGCCCGCCACGTCGACCAGCGCGCGCGCCAGCGCCTCGGCCTCGCCCGGCTCGGGCAGGAAGGCGCCCGAGCCGAACTTGACGTCCATCACCAGCGCGTCGAGCCCGGCGGCGAGCTTCTTGGAGAGGATCGAGGCCACGATCAGCCCGTCGGACTCGACTGTGCCGGTGGCGTCGCGGACGGCGTACAGGCGGCGGTCGGCCGGCGCGAGGTCGTGCGTCTGGCCGATGATCGCGCAGCCGGCCTCCCGGACCACGGCGGTCAGCCGCTCGAGCGCGGGCTGGGTGTCGTAGCCGGGGATCGCGTCGAGCTTGTCCAGCGTGCCGCCGGTGTGGCCGAGCCCGCGGCCGGAGATCATCGGCACGGCGCCGCCGCAGGCGGCCACGAGCGGGGCGAGGATCAGGCTGACCTTGTCGCCCACGCCGCCGGTGGAGTGCTTGTCGAGCACCGGCCGGTCGAGCCCGCTCCAGTCGAGCACGGCCCCCGAGTCGCGCATCGCGAGCGTCAGCGCGACGCGCTCGCCCTCGTCGACCCCGTGGACGAAGAGCGCCATCGCCAGCGCGCCGACCTGGGCGTCGGAGAGGTCGCCGTGGGCGATGCCGTGGACCAGCGTGTCGATCTCGTGGCGCTCGAGCGCCGCGCCGTCGCGCTTGCGGCGGATCAGCTCGGAGGGCGTGCTCACTCCGTGAGCAGGTCGTCGAGCAGCCCGCTGGCGCCGATCCGGAAGGTGGCCGGCGTCGCCCACTCGGGCCCGAGCAGCTCGTCGGCGATGGCCAGGTAGCCCGCGGCGTCGGCGGTCGTCTTCACGCCGCCCGACGCCTTGAAGCCGCCGTGGCCGGCGTCGCGGATCGCCTCCAGCATCGCCCGCGCGGCCTCCGGTGTCGCGCCCGGCGAGCGCTTGCCGGTCGAGGTCTTCACGAAGTCGGCGCCCTCGGACAGCGCGGCGGCGGCCGCGGAGCGGATCACGTCCGGATCGGCGAGGCGGCCGGTCTCGAGGATCACCTTGAGCGTCGCGTCGCCGGTGGCGGCGCGCAGGCTGCGCACGAAGGCGAGCGCCGTGTCGACCTCGCCCGCCAGATAGGCCTCGAAGGGAAACACGACGTCGATCTCGTCCGCAGCCCTCGGCCAGCGACGCCTCGGCCTGGCGCGACCGCGTCGGCCGGGTCGGGATCGCCCTGCGGGAAGTTGGCGACCGTCGCGACGCGGACCGGCGTGCCGGCGAGCGCCGCGCGCGCCTGGACGACGAAGCGGCGGCCACAGGCAGACCGCGGCGACGGGCCCGGCGGGCGTGACGGCGCGCTCGAGCAGCGCGGCGACCGTCGCCTCGTCGTCGTCCTCGCCCAGGCTCGTCAGGTCGACCAGTGCCAGCGCGCGTGCGGCCTCGGGCCTCATGCCGCCACACCCTCGCAGAAGCGCTCGACCAACCGCCGCAGGTCGCCGGCCGCCTGCCCGGCGAAGCGCAGCGTCTGCGCGTGGGACAGCGGCTCGGCGGCCATCCCCTCCGCCAGGTTGGTGATCACCGAGATGGCCGCCACGCGCAGGCCGCAGTGGCGCGCGACGATGACCTCGGGGACGGTCGACATGCCGACCGCGTCGGCGCCGAGCGTGCGGAAGGCGCGGATCTCGGCCGGCGTCTCGAAGCTCGGGCCGGCGGTGGCGAGGTAGACGCCGGTGGCGAGCTCGACGCCGGCCGCGGCCGCGGCGAGCTCGAGGCGCGCCCGCAGCCCGGGGTCGTAGGCGTCGCGCAGGCTCGGGAAGCGCGGGCCGGCCTCGTCGTCGTTGGGGCCCGTCAGCGGGTTGATGCCGAGCAGGTTGATGTGGTCCTCGATCAGCATCAGCCGGCCGGGGCCGACCTCCGCACGCAGCGAGCCGGCGGCGTTCGTGGCCAGCAGCAGCTCGGCGCCCGCCGCCCGCAGCGTGCGCACCGGCGCGCGCAGCGCCGGTGGCGCGACGCCCTCGTAGACGTGCGCGCGCCCCTGCAGGCAGGCGACGGGCACGCCGGCGAGCGTGCCCAGCACCAGCCGGCCGTGATGGCCCTCGACGCTCGGCTGCGGGAAGCCCGGCAGCTCGGTGTACGAGATCTGCGCGACCGGCTCGATCGCGTCGGCGAGCTCGGCGAGCCCGGAGCCGAGGATGAGCCCGAGCCGGGGCACGAAGCCGGGCGCGCGCTCGGCGATCAGCGCGGCGGCCGCCGTCATCCGGGCAGGTGCTCCGGGCCGAAGGACAGCGGCAGCAGCGCCTCCAGCGTGACCGTCCGGTGCTCGCCGGCGCCGTCGGCGAGGTGCACGGGCGCGTCGAGCGGGGCGAACTCGCGCAGCCGCTGGCGGCAGCCGCCGCACGGCACGCACAGCTCGGGCGCGTCGGCGATCACCGCGGCCTCGGCGATGCGCGTCCGCCCGGCGGCGACGAGCGCGCCGATCGCCGACGCCTCCGCGCACTGGCCCTGCGGGTAGGCGGCGTTCTCGACGTTGGCGCCGACGTGGATCGAGCCGTCCGGGGCGCGCAACGCGGCGCCGACGCGAAAGCGCGAGTAGGGCGCGTATGCGCTGCACCATCGCCGCCCGCGCGGCGGCGATCAGCTCGCCCGTGCCGCCCCGGGCCAGCAGCAGGTCGGCGTAGGAGCCGGCCTCGATCGCCCCGGGGTCGATTGCGAGCGCCTCGCTCGCCCGCTGCACCCGCTCGCGGTCGCCGCCGTGCGCGGCGACGCCCTCGAGCTCGACGAACGTCCCCAGCCCGTGCACGTCGTCGAGGTGGATGCGCACGCCCTCCCACAGCAGCAGCCGGCGGCGCTTGTCGACGACGGCGAGCGTCCCGAGCGCCGCATCGAGGGCCTCGACGAGCGCCGCGGGGTCGGGCACGGCGACGAGTCGGTAGCGGCTCTCGCGCGCCTCGGCGGCGTCGGCGCGCTCGTAGGCGATCAGCTCGGCGCCGCCGGGCTCCTGCTCGCGCAGCTTCAGCCGCGCGCCGGCCCGGACGCCGCGGAAGTAGGTGTCGCGCTGCAGGAGGACGCCCTCGTCGCTCGCCCCGAGCGCGAGCGCCGCGGCCAGCGAACGCTCCGGGTCGGGGTCGGCGGCCTTGAGCTCGACGTTGCTCGCGGCGGTCACGCGGGCGAACGCTAGCGGGCGCCGGGAGGCCGTCGCGGCGCCCCGGCACCTAGGATTCGGCCGCGCTCGCCGGCACGGCGAGGCAGGAGACCTGGAGGGAGAGCACGTGGCCAAGCGAACGCTGCGACCGGAGAACCTCGGCTTCCTGCCCCGGCCCGAGTACCCCTACTCGCCGGGCAGCACCGCCGGCGGCCTGGTCTACACCTCCGGGCAGGTGGCCTGGGACGAGCACGGCCGGCTCGTCGGACTCGGCGATCCGGCCGCGCAGACCCAGCAGGTGCTGACCAACGTCGAGTCGGTGCTGCGCGAGGGCGGCGCGACGCTCGACGACGTCCTGAAGTGCAACGTCTACCTCTCCGACATCCGCTACTTCCAGGCGATGAACGACGTGTTCGCGACCTTCTTCACCACCGAGCCACCGGCGCGCACCACGGTCCAGGCGCCGCTGGCCGAGCCCGAGATGCTCGTCGAGATCGAGGCGATCGCGTGGATCGGGCCGGTGTCGAGCCCATGAGCCCCGCGGGCGTCACCGTCGTCGACCACGTCCTGCTGCGGCGGCTGGTCTCCATCCTGCGCGCGGCGAACACGCCGCACCCGGTGTTCCGCGACACGCTCGACGACGCGGCCCGCATCCTCGCCTACGAGGCGATGCGGGGCCTGCGGGCCACGGAGTACGAGCTCGACACGCCGCTGGAGCCCACCACCGGCGTCCGGCTCGCCGGCGAGGTCGTGATCGTCGCCATCCTGCGCGCCGGCCTGGGCATGGTCGACGGCTTCCTGCGGCTCGTCCCCGACGCGCGCGTCGGCCACCTCGGCATGTACCGCGACGAGGAGGCGCTGCGACCGGTCGGCTACTACGAGAACATCCCGCCGGGCGTCGCCGAGGCGTCGGTGTTCGTGGTCGACCCGATGCTCGCCACCGGCGGCAGCGCGGTGCAGGCGGTCGGCCGCCTCAAGCGCGCCGGCGCGCGTGACGTGAGCTTCATCTGCCTGGTCGCCGCACCGGAGGGGATCCAGGCCCTGCACGCCGCGCACCCGGACGTTCCGATCACGACCGCGGCGCTCGACCGCGAGCTGGACGCCAACGGCTACATCCGCCCCGGCCTCGGAGACGCGGGCGACCGCATCTTCGGCACCGACTGACACGGCGTCGGGTAAGGTCCCGCCGAGCAAGGCCAGGGGGCCTTTCGTCGTTTCTCGATCCGTTGGGGAGGTTGGATCCGTGCGTCGCACGCTCGCCACGCTCTTGTTCACGTTGGCCGCGGGGCTCGCGGTCGCGTCGCCCGCCGCCGCGCAGGCGCCGGCCTGTGACCCGTTCCAGACGACGCCGGAGTTCCGCGGCCAGGTCCCGGAGCCCCCGCCGGGCACCGGCCCGCAGAACGAGGTCTCCATCGAGGACTCCGACGCCTACCTCACGGCGGTCGACGACGCGTCTGACCGCGTGATCTCGTCCACGCTCGGGCGCTCCGTCCAGGACCGCCCGATCCGCTACGCGATCGTCGGGCGGCGGCGCAACGTCACCGCCGACGGCCTCGCCACCATTCGCCAGTCCGCCGCGCGGCTGCAGAACCCCCACACGCCCGCGCGCGAGGTGAGCCGGATCGTCAACCGCTCCCCCGCGACCCTGTGGATCGCGGGCAACGTGCACGGCGGCGAAGAGAGCGGCCTCGATGCCTCGCTGCGGACGCTCTACGAGCTCGCCGACCGGCGCGACTGCGCCGCCACGAACATCCTCGACGACTCGATCGTGGTCATCGTGCCGTCCCAGAACCCCGACGGCCGCGTCGCCGACACGCGGCAGAACGCCTACGGCTTCGACCTCAACCGCGACTGGTTCGCCCGCACCCAGCCCGAGACCGACTCGAAGCTCGAGCTCCTGCGCCGCTACCCGCCGCAGCTGTTCATCGACGATCACGAGATGGGCGCCCAGACCTTCTTCTTCCCGCCCAACGCCGACCCGATCTACCACGAGATCACCGACCAGTCGGTCGACTGGATCAACAACATCTACGGGCCCGCGATCCAGGCCGAGTTCGGCCGCCAGGGCATCGACTACTTCAACTACGACATCTACGACCTCTTCTACATGGGCTACGGCGATACGGTGCCCACTACCGGCTTCGGCGCCGCCGGCATGACGTTCGAGAAGAACAACGCCGAGCCGATGCCGGTCCGCGCCTACGAGCAGTACGTCTCCCAGTGGACGTCGCTGTCGGCCGCGGTGGCCGAGAAGCAGCGGATCCTCTCCGACTGGCGCGTGCAGTGGCTGACCGCCCTGCGCCAGGGCGAGGACGGCTACCTGGAGCCCAACGAGGTCGTCCAGCCCACCAACACCGTGCAGTTCGAGGTGCCCGACATCACCGTGCGCAACTACTTCATCCGCGACGACGATCCGGACAAGAAGCGCGAGGTGCAGGCGCTCGTGCGGCGGCTGCAGCGGATGGACGTTCGCGTGCTCAAGCTCCGCGCGCCGCTCGAGGTGCCCGACTTCAAGGCCTACGGGCGTCCTGCGGTCGCGACGACGCTGCCGGCCGGCACCTACTGGATCCCGATGGCCCAGCGCCAGAAGCACTGGGTTCAGGCGATGCTCAACGAGAGCACCTACGTGCCGTTCCCGTACTTCTACGACGTGACGGCCTGGAGCCAGCCGCTGCTGTTCAATGTCGAGGGCGGCTACTCGGGCCGGCAGCTGCGCCCGAGTGCGTTCTCGCTGGGGCTCGCCGACCAGCCGGCCGGGCCCGAGTTGCCGGACGAGCTGCCGCGCGTCGGCATCTTCCAGCTCTCGAACAGCACGGCCTGGATCGAGTCCTCGGGCTGGCTGCGCCACACGATGGACAACGTGTGGGGCGTCGACTACGAGGTGGTGACCGCGCAGGACGTGATCGGCGGCGGCCTGGCCGACTTCGACGTGGTCATCCTGCCCAACGGCAGCGCGAGCACCGCCACCACGGCGCTCGGCGCCGCCGGGGCGGCCGCGATGAGCACGTGGCTGAACGCGGGCGGGCGGCTCGTCGCCTACCGCGGCGGAACCCGGCTGGCCGCCGGCCTCGGCCTGACCACCGCGACGGTGGCCGAGCCGACCTCCGACATCCCCGGCTCCTTGATCAGGGCGCGGGTGGACGAGTCCAGCCCGCTGGCCGAAGGGGTCGGCGCGTTCGACTACCTGATGTACGAGTACGACCCGGTCCTGCGGGGCTCGACGACTGCGACGCCCGTGGTCAGCTATCCGAACGATCCCGGCACGGTCGACGGCGACTTCTTCATCTCCGGCTTCGCCGACGGTGAAGAGGAGCTCGCCGGGACCGCCGCGGTGATCGACGAGGCCGTCGGCGAGGGCCGGGTCATCGCCTTCGGCTCGGATCCGAACTACCGCGCGTTCACCGACGGCAGCGGCAAGCTCCTGTTCAACGCGGTGCTCGGCGCCGATCCGGCTGCACCGGCGGCGGCGCCCGCGGCCGGCTCGGCGGAGCGCGCCGCCGGCGAGGCCCAGGCCGCGCAGTCGGCCGCGGCCGTGAAGGGCACGAGCGACGACGTCCGCCTCACCGTTCAGGCGGCCAGCGCGGCGAAGGCCGAGCGCGTGCTGAAGTCGGTCGGCGCCCGCTACACCGCCAGCCGCGCCGGTGGCGAGGTCCGCTACCTGATCGCCAACCCGGCGGCGAAGGCCGGCGACGAGTACCCCGCCGCGCGCGAGCTGGCCCAGGGCCTGCGCCGGGCCAAGGTCGGCGTGGTCGCGTTGAAGGCCGGTTGAGGCAGAGGTCCTTGCCGGGCCGGGCCGGGGCGACCAGCCCCGGCCCGGCCCGCAGCGCCCGCCGTACGGCCTTGGTGCCGGGCGCAGGTCGAGTGGCATGGGGCGTCGCGCCGCGCCACGCGACCGGCACCGGTCGCGGCGCCCGTGCGACAGACTGAGGCGTTGCGTGAGCCCAGGGCTCGGCGCTGGCTGGGAGCGATACCAGCCGACGGGCTACCAGCCATTCACCACGACCGGGCAGCAAGCGGCGTTCACCGAGCTGACACAGCAGGCCAAGGCCAACTTTGCGATCCCGCAGACCGCGTCGTCGGTGCGCGACGTGTGGACGGGCGAGAGCCCGCCGAGCCAGTCCGATCTGACCACGCTGCAGAGCAGGCTCGGCCCGATCGGCGGGTGCACCGGCCCCTCCGTCGCCCAGCCGCCGAGCTATGCGGCCTGCACTCCGCCGGCCGCGAGCACGGGCTTCACGAGCGCCGACTGGACCACGGTGATCAACCAGATGCTCGCCGAGAGCTTCGCGGCGTATGGGGTGGTGGGCTGCTTCGTCGGCCCCTCGAACTCGCTGACGAGCATGCGCCAGAGCCTGTTCGTCGCCGAAGCCACGCACCGTCAAGGAGACCCTCGACCACGCCTACGGCTCGCCGAGCGCTTCCACAGCTACCGCTCGCGCCGATCATCCGCGCCGGCGGGCCGACGGCGGTGGATCGTCGAACTCGTCGTGGCGGCGGAACCAGAACGACCACGGCGCCCGCGGCCAGCCCTCGGGCAGGTCCTCGTCGTCGCCCTGCCCCCCGTAGGGGGTCAAGGACCACAAGCTCCAGAGGCTGCCGATCCACTGGACCATCGCTCCGTGCTGCAGGAAGTAGGTGCGGTAGACGTCGTCACCGTCGCGCAGGAAGACGTTGAAGCCGAACCACTCGTCGACCCCGAAGTCAGCCGAGAAGCGCTCGCTGCGGATCGTGTACCAGGGCACGTCCGTCCAACCCATGCGCTCGGCGTAGCGGCGGAGGTTCGCCTGAGGTGCCGGCGATGCCATCGCGAAGGTGATATCGCGAGCCTGCAGGAGGCCGAGCTCGGGGATGCCGTCGGCGACAGACGAGCAGCCCACGCACCCGGCGTCCGGCCAACCGCCGACACCCTCCTCAAAGAAGAACCGGTACAGGATCAGCTGGCTGCGCCCGTCGAACAGCTCGGGCAGTGACCGCCGCCCGTCAGGACCCTCGAACGCGTATTCGTGCTCCACCCGCACCATCGGCATGCGCTTCCGTACGGCAGCGAGCTCGTGCATCGCAGCGGCGACGGCCTGCTCGCGCTCGAGCAGGGCCGCCCGCGCCGCGTCCCACTCGTTCTGACCGACGACCTGCGGACGAGCGAGAGTCGGCTCGGCTTTCCCATGCTTCGGCATCGTGGTCTCCTGGTGTCGCGGGCCACACATCCAACGCCCAGATGATCGCGTAGCGGGAAGATCAGCCGGGCACGTTGCGGTGCCCGACGCCCGCACGACCGCCGAGGAAGAGCAGGCGTCCCGCATGGGTCGCCGCTCGCGGGTCGGTTTCGGGCTGAACTCGGCGAACCGAGCCGGTCGTGGAATCGCCCTGGTCGGTGGACCGGGGTCGGAGGCGGCCCGCTGGCCTACGCTGTCCGGGATGACCTCGGACGCCTTCGACCCGCGCCGCCCCACCTCGCGCGACGAGGAGCTGCTGGAGGCCGAGACCGCCGCGGTCGTCTCCGAGCTCAGCGACACGGATCGCATCGGGCGCATCTCCGACGAGCTGCGGATGGGCTTCGAGGGTCTTGCGCACATCGGCAAGGCGGTGTCCATCTTCGGCTCGGCGCGCACGTCGCCCGACGACCCGTCCTACGAGCAGGCGCGGGCCCTGGCCCGGCGGCTGGGGTCGGAGGGCTTCGCGATCATCACCGGCGGCGGGCCGGGGATCATGGAGGCGGCCAATCGCGGCGCTCAGGACGCCGGCGTGCCGTCGATCGGGCTCGCGATCGAGCTCCCGCACGAGCAGGGGGTCAACCCCTACGTCGACGTCCCACTCACCTTCCACTACTTCTTCGCCCGCAAGGTGATGTTCGTCCGCTACGCGAGCGGCTTCGTGGTCTTCCCCGGCGGCTTCGGGACGCTGGACGAGCTCTTCGAGGCCGCGACATTGCGCCAGACCGAGAAGATCAAGCACTTTCCGATCGTGCTCTACGACCGCCGCTACTGGCGCGGGCTGCTCGACTGGCTGGCGGAGACCGTCGCGGCGGAGGGGAAGATCGGGCCCGAGGACGTGCGCCGGCTGCAGGCCACCGACGATCCGCAGCGGGTGCTCGACCTGGTCGAGGCCGTCGAGCACCGGCGCCCGCGCGCCGCCTGATCCGTTAGTCGAGTCCCTCGAAGACCCACTCGTCGCCGCGCCGGCCGAGCGTGAGGCGGCGGGGGCGGTCGGCGGTGGTGAACTCGAAGACGGCCTTGTCCTTGTCGGTGCCGGCCTCGTCGACGACCTGGACGAGCGCGACGGAGCCGGGAGTCTCGCCCGGCACGTGCTCTTCCCAGGCGCGGGTGGCGGCCGCCTCGAGCCGCTCGCGCGCCCAGCCGCGGTCCGCGGCGTGCGCGGCGGCGAGATCGCTGTCGGCCTCGAGCAGGTGGCGGCGGAAGCCGCCCTCGGTCGCGCTGTACGGCGACGGTTGGCGATGTAGCCGCCGATCGCGAGCGCCGCGATGAGCAACAGCAGGACGAGCAGCACGATGATCAGCCAGCCGGGCACGGCGGCCGATTACAGCAGAACCGCCCGCGTCTGCAGGTGGGCGCCCACCTTGCGCTTGACGCGCTGCAGCGCGTTGTCGACCGTCTTGCAGTCGCAGCCCGAGGCGCTCGCCGATGTCGGTGTAGGAGTGCCCGTCCAGGTAGAGCGAGAGGACGCGCGACTCGAGCTCTGAGAGCACGGTCGAGAGGCAGGCGACGAGCGAGCGCAGCTCCTCGGAGGAGATGACCTGGTTGACCGGGTCGTGCGTCGTCGAACCCGGCAGCACCTCGTCGAGCGTGGGCTCTGAGTCCGACGCGCCGGCGGACGTGGCCGAGAAGGACACGTAGCCGTTCAGCGGCGTGTGCTTGTTGCGCGTCGCCGTCTTGACCGCGGTGATGATCTGGCGCGTGATGCACAGCTCCGCGAAGTTGCGGAACGACGACTCGCGGTCGGAGCGGTAGTCGCGGATCGCCTTGTAGAGGCCGACCAGCCCCTCCTGGATCAGGTCCTCGGAGTCGCCGCCGATCAGGAAGTACGACGACGCCTTCAGGCGCACGAACGAGTAGTAGCGGCGGACCAGGCGGTCATACGCGTCGCCGCTGCCCTGCTTCGCCAGCGCGAGGAGATAGCGGTCGTCGAACTGAGCGTCGACCTGAGATTGAGCCCTGGTTGCGAGTCTGGCCACGAGCAATCCTTCCGGGAGCGGGTTTCTTGGCTCGCTCCGGTTCGTCGTGGCGCACACCTCCCCCGGCGCCTGTGGACCCAGGACGTCCGCTGACGCCCTCGGCATATTCTGCATCGGCGCTGACCTCGAGGCCCATCGTTAACCCTCAAGCTCAGCTCAACGTGCGCGAGCTTGGCACGATTATGTGGACGTGTCAAGCCGGCTTTGCAAGATCTCGTACAGCAGCACCGCCGCGGCGGCGCTCACGTTGAGCGAGCCGATGCGGCCACGCAGCGGCAGCGCGACGAGCACGTCGCAGGCTGCGGCGACGCGCGGTCGCAGCCCTCGCCCCTCGGCGCCGAGCACCAGCACCGCGCCGCCGGAGTAGTCGGGCTCCGTGTACGCGGTCGGCGCCTCGCCCGCCGCGCCGTAGCACCAGCAGCCCGCGGCCTTGGCCTCCCCCAGGAAGTCGGCGAGGTTGCGCACGCGCGCGATCGCCAGATGCTCGACCGCCCCGGCCGACGCCTTGCAGACGGCCGGGGTGACCTCGGCCGACCGCCGCTCCGGGAGCACGACGCCGGTCGCGCCCACGCACTCGGCCGTCCGGCAGACGGCGCCGAGGTTCTGGGGGTCGGTGACCTCGTCGAGGGCGACGAGCATCGGCTCGGGCGCCTGCAGGAGCTCGGACGCGTCGGCGTAGTGGTAGTCGGAGACGTCGGCGCAGACGCCCTGATGGCCGTCCGAGCCGCAGCGCCGCTCGATCTCGCCGGCGTCCTCGACGGTCAGCGGCGCGCCTTCCCAGCCGTCGCGCGCAGCCGTCTTGGTCGCCCATACCCGGCCCACGGCCCGTGGGCCCCGCAGCGCTTCGCGCACGGCGTTGCGACCGTAGACGATCACGCGGCCGGCGGCGTCATCCCACCGCGACGAGCTCGGGCCCGGCAGGCCCGTCGCGGACCTCCCAGCCGAGCGAGCGCAACTCGTCGCGCAGGCGGTCGGCCTCCGCGAAGTCGCGCTGCCCACGCGCAGCTGCCCGGCGAGCGGCCAGCTCGGCGATCTCGGCGGGTGGCGCCTCGGCGTCGGCCTGGAGCAGGTTCTCCAGCCCGAGTACGCCCAGCATCTCGCGCAGGGCTTGGTCGCCGACGCCCTCGCCCCGGCGGTTGGCCTCGCGGATCCAGTCCGAGACCGCCGCGAGCGCCCGCGGGGTGTTGAAGTCGTCGGCCAGTGCGGCGAAGAACGCCTCTCGCAGCGGTTCGAGGTCCCTGGGGGAACGCCCGGTCACGAGCCGCCGGCCGGCCTCGCGGATGCCCTGCGCGCGGCGGGCGGCCTCTTCCAGGCGCTCGGGCGCGAAGGCGATGGGCCCGCGGTAGTGCCCGCCGAGCAGGTAGAGCACGAACGCGTCGCGGCCGGCCTCGTCGAGCACCTCGGCCAAGCCGCGGATGTTGCCGACGGACTTGGACATCTTCTCGCCGCCGTTGTCCGCCTCCGCCCCGCCGCCGAGCTCGAGCATCCCGTTGTGCATCCACACGCGCGCGAGCTCCTGCCCGCGGGCGGCGAGCGTCTGGGCCAGCTCGTTCTCGTGGTGGGGGAAGACCAGATCCAGCCCGCCGCCGTGGATGTCGAAGCCGACGCCCAGCAGGTCCTCGGCCATCGCCGAGCACTCGATGTGCCAGCCCGGCCGGCCGCGGCCCCACGGCGCATCCCAGGCGGTGTCCTCGCCGGACTTCTCGGCCTTCCACAGCGCGAAGTCCAGCGGGTCGGCCTTCAGCTCGGCCCCCTCGACGCCCTCGCCCTGGTCCATCTGGTCGACGTCGCGCCGCGACAGCGCCCCGTAGGCAGGCAGCGAGCGGACCCTGAAGTAGACGTCGCCGTCGGCCGCGTAGGCGTGCTCGGAGGCGATCAAGTCCTCGATCAGCGAGACGATCGGCCCGATCGTCTCCGACGCCAGCGGCTCGTGGTCGGGGCGCCCGAGCTCCAGCCGGTCGGTGTCGGCGACGTAGTGAGCGGTCATCTCGCGCGCCAGCTCGTCTGAGGCCACGCCGGCCTCGGTGGCCGCGTCGTAGATCTTGTCGTTGACGTCGGTGACGTTGATCACCAGATCGACGTCGTAGCCCTCGTGCTCGAGGAAGCGCTTGAGCACCGAGAAGACGACGTACGGCCGCGCGTTGCCGACGTGGATGCGCGAGTAGACCGTCGGCCCGCAGGCGTAGATCCCGACCTTGCCCGGATCGCGCGGCTCGAGCGGCTGGACCCCGCGCGTGCGGGTGTCGTAGAGGGTGATCCGGCGGGGCGCCATGGCGGGGCGAGCTTAGTAGGCGTGTTGCGCCTACCGTGATGCCCCGCGACCACGACCTGGACGCGGTCGTCCGCGAATCGGGTCGATGGAGCGGTCATGGACTAGTGCTCACCCGACGCGGGTTGCTTGGCCGAGCGGAAGCACGCCAGTCAGCGTTGTGCCCGCTCCGGGCGGGCTGTCGAGCTCGAGACCGCCACCGGGCGCCTCGAAGCGATCGGCGAGACCCCTCAGCCCGGAGCCGTGTCCGATGTCGGCGCCCCCGTGCTGGCCGCCAAGCTGGCAGCGCTCGCCATCGTCCTCGTCCCGTTCATGCTGGCGCTGTTCGCCGCCGGCGCGGTGGCCAGCTCCGTCATCGCCCGGATCGAGGACGCGCCCGTCAGCCGGCCGTCCGCCTGGCTGCTGGTGCGCGCGATCGCTGCGGGCTGGCTGATCCTGGCGGTATGGGCGGCGCTCGGCGTGCTGCTCGGCGTGCTCACGCGCGGGACCTCAGCCGTCGGCGTCGGCATCCTCTACGCGCTCGTGATCGAGGGCCTCCTGAGCGCCTTCGCCGACAGCGTGGCCGTCCTCGAGCCGCTCACCAACGTCTTCCTGCGCGCTCGGAGCCTCCCCGCAGAACATCGAATCAAGCGGGCCGGGCTCCTTCGGCGGGCCGTTCGTGGACAGCCCGCAGGCGCTCGCCGTGCTCGGCGCCCTCATCGCCGCCTTCGCGGCCCTCTCCGCGCTGCTGCTGCGACGCCGCGACATCGCGTGACCATGGCCGGCGATCGCAGCTCACCCCGCCCGGCCGCCCAAGACGCCCGGTGATGGTTTGGCTCGACGGGCTGCCTCCCGGCGCCGGCAGCGGCCTCGGCGCGGTAGCGCCATCGGTCACATCTTCGCGCCGTCAGGGGTCAACGAGGTACAGATCACCTTGTCGCCGCCGAGAGGAAAGGAAGAACCATGCCGACCGAGAGCAGGAGCCTGAGGATCGCTGTCACGGGAGCCACCGGCCGACTCGGATCGCACCTCGTCGAGATCCTCGAGCAGCGCGGACACGACGTGGTCCCGATCGCGCGCTCGGAGGGTGTCGACGTGGTCAGCGGCGAGGGTCTCGACGAGGCGCTCGCCGGGGCCGAGATCGTCATCGACTCGGCGACGGGGCCGTCGCCCGACCGGGCATCGGCGACGGAGTTCTTCACCGCTTCGGCACGCAACCTCCAGCGAGCCGGCGCCGCGGCCGGGGCGAAGCGGATCGTCGTCGTCTCGATCATCGGCATCGACAAGTTCCAGGGCGGCTACAACGCGGCGAAGGTGGCGCAGGAGCAGACGCTGCTCGAAGGCCCGCTCCCGGTCCGGATCGTTCGCGCAGCCCAGTTCCACGAGTTCGTCGATCAGCTGGCCGGGTGGACGATCCAGGATGGCGTCGCCTACCTGCCCGAGATGCGGACGCAGCTCGTGGCCGCCCGTGTCGTCGCCGAAGCCCTCGCCGACGCGGCCGAGGAGCCGGAGATCCAGAACGGCAGGATCACCGAGATCGCCGGCCCGCAGGAAGAGCGCCTCGCCGTTGCGGCCGCCGCGCTCTTCACCAGCCGGGGTGACTCGATCGAGATCCGCGAGGGCCGCCAGCCCGGCGACCCGGACGCCGCGGCCTATGCGGAGGGCGCCGCGCTGCCCAACCCGGGCGCGAAGCTCGCGGGCCCCAGCTTCGAAGAGTGGCTCGCCGCGGCCTAGACGTGCCCCCGCCTGCCGGCCCCCATCCCGCCCGTGTCGGCACCCGGCGACACAAGCGCGCTGGGTCACACGGAGGTGGGTGCCTTCCCATTCGGCGCGGCCGGCCACCTCGACGAGCGTTCGTGGTGGTGTGCAGGCGGGGACACTGCGCGTGTGGCCCATTGGCTCGAACGCTTCGTTGAGGCTCAGGACGCGGGCGGCACCTACGAGGCCGCGCTGTCCGAGCTGCGGGCGGGGCGCAAGACCAGCCACTGGATGTGGTTCGTCTTCCCCCAGATCGCCGGCCTGGGGCGCAGCGCGACGGCGCAGCGGTACGCGATCTCGTCGCTCGGCGAGGCGCAGGCCTATCTGGAGCACCCGATCCTCGGTCCCCGCCTGCAGGAGTCCACGCGCGTGCTGACCGACCTCGCCGGGCCAGGCGCTCGCGAGATCTTCGGGGAGACGGACGCCATGAAGCTGCGCTCCTCGATGACCCTGTTCGCCCGCGCAGCACCGACCGAGCCCGTCTTCCGGCAGGTCCTCGACAAGTACTTCGCGGGCGTCGAGGACGACGCCACCGTGCGCCTCCTCTGACCGGGCTCGCTCGACCGAGCTAGACGAAGCGGTGGAGGCCGGCTTGCGGGGTCAGAACGCCGCTCACCAGGCGGTCGTGCGGCTCCACCGGGACCGCGTCGAGGACCTCTTCGTCGTAGAGCACCGCGACGACCGGCGCGCGCGCCCGGATGAGGGCGCGGTCGTAGGAGCCCCCGCCCTGGCCGAGCCGGCGCCCCGCGCGGTCGACGGCCAGCGCCGGGGCGAGCACCAGCTCCGCCGTGGACACGGCGTCCGGCCCGAGCCGCGGCCCGGCGGGCTCGAGCAGCCCGAAGCGGGCCGGCGCGAGCGGCGCGGGGTACTCGGCCCAATCGAGGTCGGCGTCCTCGAGCAGGACCGGCAGCAGGACGCGCACACCGGCGACCGCCAGCGCGTCGAGCAGCGGCAGCGTCGGCGGCTCGGTGCCGGTGCCGACGAAGGCCGCCACGGTGCGGGCGGCGGCCGCGATCGTCCCGGCGTGGGCGGACAAGCCCGCGCTCGCGGCCGCTCGCTCCTCGTCCGTGCGCGCGGCGCGTCGCTCGCGCAGCTCGTGGCGCAGAGCGGCCTTGGCCTGCGTCGGTTCAGCCACCCGGGACGAGCGTCGCGACGGCCAGCGCGGCGATGCCCTCGCCGCGACCGACGAAGCCCATCCCCTCGCCGGTCGTGGCCTTGACGTTGACGGCCTCCGGCGCGACCCCGAGGCCCTCGGCGAGCGAGGCGCGGATGGCGTCGCGGTGGGGCGCGAGCTTCGGCTGCTCGGCCATCACGGTCGTGTCCACGTTGCCGACCGCGAAGCCGGCCTCGGTGACGTGCTCGAGCGCGACGGCCAACAGCACCAGCGAGTCCGCGCCGGCGTAGGCGGGGTCCGTGTCCGGGAAGTGCCGGCCGATGTCGCCGAGGCCGGCTGCACCCAGCAGCGCGTCGATCACGGCGTGGGTGAGCACGTCGGCGTCCGAATGGCCGACCAGGCCCCGCTCGAACGGGATCTCGACGCCGCCGAGCACGAGCCGGCGGCCGTCGCCGAAGGCGTGGGAGTCGATGCCGATGCCGGTCCGCGGCGCGGGGGTCACCCGATCGGCTCCCACGTACTGGGGACGATCATCCGATCGGCTCCCGCGTGCTGGAGGCGATCATCCGATCGGCTCCCGCGTGCTGGAGGCGATCATCCGATCGGCTCCCGCGTGCTGGAGGCGATCATCCGATCGGCTCCAGCCGCCGCTCGCGGCGATCGAACACCGCCAGCTCCGTGATCCCCACGGCCTCGAGCAGCTCGACGGCCTGGTCGTAGCCGTGGCCGAGCTGGTCGGGGACGTGCGCGTCGCTGGACAGCGCGACCGGGCAGCCCGCCTCCGCGACGAGCTCCAGGAACGCCCTCGCCGGGTAGATCTCCCCGACCGGCTTGCGCAGGCCGGCGGTCGAGAGCTCGACCGCGACCCCGCCGTCGGCGAAGGCCTCGACGGCCGGCTCGTAGTAGCGGCGCAGGTCGGTGTCCGGCAGCGGGCGGGCGCCGCCCCAGATCTTGACCAGGTCGGGGTGGGCCATGATGTCGAACAGGCCGCTGCGCGCCGCTTCGGCCAGCGTGTCGAAGTAGCGCTGCCAGATCCGCTCGGGGGACTGGCCGCTGCCCCAGACGTCGTACTCGCCCGGCATGTCGTAGGCGCCCTCGTCGACGACGAAGTGCACCGACCCGACGACGTAGTCGAAGTCGTGCGCGTCGAGCAGGTTGGCCATGCGGTCCTCGCGGCCGGCGATGAAGTCGGCCTCGATCCCGAGCCGCAGGTCGGTCTCCTCGCGCACGAAGCCGCAGTAGGCGACGAGGTCGTCGAGCGCCTGCGCGCGCCAGAACGGGTGCTGCCAGACGTCCAGCGCCGCGGTGAAGCGGTAGACGTGCTCGGCGACGCCCAGCTCGGCGATGCCGCGCTCGGTCGCGAGCTCGCGGTAGCGCTCGGCGTTGGCGGGCGTGAAGTAGTCCTCGGCGAGCGTGCCGTCGTCGTCGGGGCGCAGGTGGACGTGGTAGTCGGTGAGCATCTCAGCGCCCCTGCGCGCGCAGCCCGAGCAGCAGCTCGGCCACGCGCAGGTCATGGGGCGTGGTGACCTTGAGGTTCTCCGCGGTGGAGGGAACCATGACGACGCGGCCGCCGGTGCGCTCGACGAGCCAGGCGTCGTCGGTCGCGGCGGCGAGCACCTCGTCGCCGACGTCGAGCGCGTCGTGCAGGGCGGCGCGGCGGAAGGCCTGTGGCGTCTGCACCGCCCACAGCTCACGCCGGTCCAGCGTCGCGCTGACGACCCGCTCGCCGTCCGCGCGCTTGACCGTGTCGGTCATCGGCGCGCCCGCCACGGCGGCGTCGGCGCCGGCCAGGGCCGCGACAGCCTGCGTGAAGTGCGCCGGCGTCACCAGCGGCCGGGCCGCGTCGTGGACGACGACCGCCTCCGCGTCCGGGCCGGCCGCTCCGAGGGCGTTGCGGACCGACGCCGAGCGCAGCGCCCCGCCGCGAACGCCGCGGCAGCCGGCGGGCGCGTCGGCGTCCTCGGGGAGGGCGACCACGATCTCCTCGATCCCCGCGCCCCGTAGCGCCTCGACGCTCCAGTCGAGCATCGGGCGCCCCGCCAACGACACGAACGCCTTGGGCCGACCGGCGCCAAGGCGTTCGCCGCTGCCGGCCGCCACCAGGAGGGCGACCGCGTGCACTGCTCGCGCGGGGCGGGGCCTGCTAGCCCGCGGCTCCCGCGAGCGTCTCGTCGCTCGTGCGCAGGAGCAGCCCGTCCAGGTGCTCCTCCGCCTCGTCCTCGGACATCTCGAGGGCGTACATGAGCTCAGAGGCGAGGATCTTCTTCGCCCGCGTGAACATCTGCTTCTCGCCCGTCGACAGGCCCTTGTCCTGCTCGCGGATGGCGAGGTTGCGGACGACCTCGGCGAGCTCGTAGATGTCGCCGGTCTTGATCTTGTCCCGGTTGTGCTTGAAGCGCCGGTTCCAGTTCTTGGGCATCTCCGAGACGTCGTCGGAGAGCACGGCGAGGACCTTCTTGACGGTCTCCTCGTCGATCACGCGCCGCAGGCCGGCCTTGCCGGCGTTCGCGCACGGGACCATGACGGTCATGTCGTTGTGGAGGATCTTGATCGTCAGATACTCGCGCTGCTCGCCGAGGATCTCCTTGTCCTCCTTCTTGAGGACCTTGCCGGCACCGTGATGCGGGTAGACGACGTTGTCGCCGACCTGGAAGTCGATGCACTCGGCCTCGCGGGTGATGTCCAGATCCTCGATCTGCACGGGCGCTGTATCGGGAATGATGTCCTCCTTGGTCGGCTTCGGTCCGCGTGCCGGACCATGGGTCAGCTAGGTCTGCAGGTAGCGGTCCACGAGGTTGATCTCCTGCAGCCGGCGAAGGCCCTCGCGGATGTCCTTCGCACGGATCTCCCCCACACCGTCGACCGCCTCGAGCTCGGGGTCGGTCGCGGCGAGGATCTCGTCCAGCCCGCGGAACTCGCGGACGATGTTCGCCACGACCAGCTTCGGGAGCCGCGGGACGCGGCCGAGGATGCGGTAGCCGCGGGGCGAGACGGGATAGTCGAGCGTGTTGACCTTGCGGTCGTGGCCGAGCAGCTCGGCGAGGCGCCCGAAGTCCAGCAGGTCCTGATGGGGCAGCCGGGCGATGCCGTCCAGCGCGACGGCGAAGGTGTCGTCCTCGGTCTCGGCGAGGTAGTCGTGCAGCAGCGCGGCCTTGTCCGCCGCGACGCCGACCATCGTCTCCTCGAGCTGCATCTCGATCAGCCGGCCCTCGGTGCCGAGCTCGACGATGTGGCGCTCGATCTCGACCGCCATGCGCGTGACCAGCTCGGCCCGCTGCAGGACGGTCAGGACGTCGTGGAGGGTGACGCCGCCCTCGAACTCGAGCGCCGTCAGGCGGGTCGAGACCTGGTCGAGGCGGGTGCGGTACTTGTCGAGCGTCGCGAGCGCCTGGTTGGCCTTGGCCAGGACCGCGGGGATCTCCTCGAGGATGTACTTGGCGCCGTCGACGTAGAGCGAGACGACCTCGCGGCGCTGGGAGACGGCGACGACCAGCGCGTCGGTCTGCTTGGAGACGCGCTCAGCGGTGCGGTGCCGGGTCCCCGTCTCCGAGGAGAGGATCGTCGGATCGGGCATCAGCTGCGTGTTGGCCCACGCGACCTTCGTGGCCTGCGTGTTGAGGACGATCGCGCCGTCCATCTTCGCGAGCTGGTAGAGCATCGCCGGCGAGTAGTCGATCTCGAGCTTGATGCCGCCCGAGAACAGGAAGGCAAGCTCCTCGGGGTCGCCGATGACGATCAGCCCACCCGTGCGGGCGTGGACGATGTCGTCGATGCCCTCGCGGACCGCGGTTCCGGGGGCGACCATCTCCAGAGCCTTCACGAGCCGAGGTTCCTGCCGTGCCTCGAGCTCGTTCAGCTCTTCACCCGAACGCGGCTTCACTCGAAGGATTCTAGCAGCCGCTTAGGTCTCATTTACCCACGGATTCCCTGGAATAGAGCGGAATCCGAGGGTTGCGAAGCTGCGCTCGACCTGCTACGCCGGAGCGTTCACGAGCGTGCGGAAGCGCCAGTCGAGGGACCTCCGACTCGCGGCCACGGCGGTGCGGGCGCGGGCGGCGGCGGCGCGCGGGGCAGGCCGCCACGCCGCCGCAGCGCGGCGGGCGCGGGCGACGCGAGCCGCTATGCCGCCGCGGCGCGCGGCGCCGCGGGCAGCGCCTGCCGGACGGCCGCACGTAGCGTCGGCGCCTCGGCCGCTCCGGCGCCGGAGCCCGGAGGCGCGAGCACCGGGCCCAAGCCGAACTTCTTGGCCTCGGCCAGCCGGCGGTCGGGGTGCCCGACGCTGCGCAGCTCGCCCGTGAGCCCGACCTCGCCGAAGGCCGCGAGCGGCAGCGCGGCGCCCGGCGGCCCCAGAGCGACGCCGCGGGCCGCGGCGGCGACGGCGAGCGCCACCGCCAGGTCGGCGCCGGGCTCCTCGACGCGCACCCCGCCCGCCACGTTGACGAAGACGTCCGCACTGCCGACGCCCACCCCGGCGTGGCGGGCGAGCACCGCCAGCACCAGCGCGAGCCGGTTGCGGTCGATGCCGTTGGCCAGCCGCCGCGGCGGCACGATCTCCGACGGCGAGACCAGCGCCTGCACCTCCACGAGCAGCGGCCGCGAGCCCTCCATGGCCGCGAGCACCACACTCCCGGGCGCCCGCGTGGCCTCGCCGACGAAGCGCGCCGAGGCGTCCTGGACCTCCACCAGGCCGCCCTGGCGCATCTCGAAGACGCCGGCCTCGTTGGTCGACCCGAAGCGGTTCTTCTGGGCCCGCAGCGTGCGGTAGGTGCGCTCGCGCTCGCCCTCGAACTGCAGCACGCAGTCGACCAGGTGCTCGAGCACGCGCGGCCCGGCCAGCGCGCCCTCCTTGGTGACGTGGCCGACGAGCACGACGGCGATGCCGCGCGCCTTCGCCAGCCGGGTGATGCGGTCGGCGACCTCGCGCACCTGTCCCACCGACCCGGCCGCGCCGGTCAGCCCGGACGCCACGAGCGTCTGCACGGAGTCCACGACGCACACCTCCGGGCGCTCGGCCTCGAGCGTCGCCAGCACCGTGTCGAGGTCGGTCTCGGCCAGCACCGGCACGTCGAGTGCAGCACCCGGGAGGCGCTCGGCCCGCAGCTTGATCTGGGCGGCCGACTCCTCGCCCGAGACGTACAGGGTGCGCCGGCCGGCGCCGGCGAGGTTGCCGAGCGCCATCGAGGTCAGCGTCGACTTGCCGATCCCCGGCGAGCCGCCGAGCAGCACGAGCGAGCCCGGGACAAGCCCACCTCCGAGCACGCGATCGAGCTCGCCCAGGCCGGTCGCAAGGCGCGCGACCTGCGGCGCCTGGACGGCGCGCAGCGGCACCGGCGCCCCGGGCCGCGCACCGCCCGCCGACCCGCCGCCCCCGGCACCCCGGCCGCGCCCGGCCGCGGGCGAAGCCCGGGTCTCCTCCGCCAGCGTGTTCCACGCGCCGCAGCCCGGGCAGCGCCCGTGCCACTTGGGCGACTCGGCGCCACAGGCGCTGCAGGCGAAGACGGAGGTTGGGCGGGCCATGGGTCACTGCTGACCCTAGGCTCGCGGGCGGACGTTCTCGCCCCCTGGTTCAGAGCGCCCGCATCAGCGCGGTGACGATCGCCGCGATGGCGAGCGCCGCCAGCATCGGCGCCCGCAGCCACAGCGCCACCCCCGCCGCCCCGACCCCGAGCGCGCGGGCGTCGAGCACGAGCCGTCCCTCCTCGGCGAAGGTGCCGGTGATCACCAGCGCGCACAGCAGCGCGGGCGCGAGCATGGCGATCAGACCCGCCATCCGCGGCGAGACGGCCTTGCCGCCCACGAGCGCCGGACCGATGGCCTTGATCGCGGCGGTGGTCACGGCCAGCAGCCCGACCGTGACCCAGATGACGGTCGGGGCGCTCATGCCTCCTCCCGCTCCTCCTCGGCGGGCGCGGGATCCTCCCCGACCGGCTGTGCGAGGCCGAGCAGCGCCGCGACCGCCGCCGCGATCACCGGCACGCCGGCCGGCGTGAGCGGGATCAGCGCGAGCGTGACCGCGGCCGCCAGCACGACCACGCGCGGCGCCCCCGGCCGGCGCAGCTCGAGCACCAGCAGGCTGAGGAAGAAGGCCGGGAAGAGGGCGTCGAGCCCCAGCCGCTCGGGATCCCCGATCACGTCGCCGAAGATGACGCCGAGGATCGTCCCGGTCTGCCAGCCCAGGTACTGCGGGATCGTCGCCCCGATGAGCATCTCGCGCGAGAACGTGCCGTCGCCGCGGCTGGAGAGCGCCCATGAGGCGTCCACGATGGTCTGGCCCTCGGCCGCCCGGCGCAGCGGCCCGCCCTTCAAGGACGGGCCGATCGCGAAGCCCATCGCGAGGAAGCGGGCGTTGACGAGCACCGCGCTGAGCACCGCGGTGAGCGCGGCGCCACCGGCGCCCAGCACCGACGCCGCGGCGAACTGCGCCGAGCCCGCGAAGACGACGGCCGAGCAGACGATCGGCGCCGCGGTCCCCCAGCCCAGCGAGCGGGCCAGCACGCCGAAGGAGATCGCCACCAGCAGGGCCGGCAGCGCAAGCGGCAGGCCGGCGCGGATGCCGTCGCGGATCGTCGGGGTGCGCTCCGGGGCGATCGGTTCTTCGAGCTCTGTCATGACGAGCGCGAGAGGCTACGGCCCGCCGGGGTCGGGGAGGCCCGACCGGCCGACTCGCGATAATCGGGCGCATGGCCACCCGGGTCACCGCCACGCGCTTCATCGGCCGCGAGCCCCAGCTCGCCGAGCTCGAGGCCGCCTTCGCCGACGCGGCCGCCGGGCACCCCTCGCTCGCATTCGTGGCGGGCGAGTCCGGCGTGGGCAAGACGCGGCTGCTGGGCGAGCTTGAGCGCCGGGCGCGCGCCGCCGGCGGGCGGGTCATCGGCGGCGACTGCGTGGAGCTCGGTGAGGGCGAGCTCCCCTACGCACCGCTGGTGGCGGCGCTGCGGCCGCTCGCCCGCGAGGGCGACGAGGCGCTGCTCGGCCTGCCCGACGCCGCCCGCGCGGAGCTGGCCACCCTGGCGCCCGAGCTCGCCCCGTCCGCGCCGGCCGTCGCCGCGCCGGCGCCGCCGCGCGCCGCCGCCCCCCCGCGGCCGGACGAGGAGCGCGGCGCCGCGCAGCGCCGGCTCTTCGAGGCGCTGCTGGCCGCCTTCGAGCGCCTCGGGGAGGAGGCGCCGCTGCTGCTCACGCTCGAGGACATCCACTGGGCGGATCGCTCGACGCGCGCCTTCCTCGCCTTCCTCGCCCGCAGCCTGTACTGCGAGCGGGTGCTGTGCGTGGCCACCTACCGCTCCGACGAGCTGCACCGCCGCCACCCGCTGCGCCCGCTGCTGGCCGAGCTCGAGCGCGAGCCGCGCTCGCACCGGATCGCGCTCGCGCGCCTGGACCGCGAGGAGCTCGAGGCCCAGCTGTCGGACATCCTCGGCGCTCCGCCCCAGGACGACCTGGTCGCGCGGCTGTTCGCCCGCAGCGAGGGCAACCCGCTGTTCACCGAGGAGCTGCTGGCGGCGGGGCTCGACGGCCGCGGCGGCCTGCCGCCGACCCTGCGCGACGCGCTGATGGTTCGCGTCGAGCGCCTCTCGGACGCCGCCCAGGAGGTCCTGCGGCTGCTCGCGTGCGCGCGCCAGGCCGACCACCTGCTGCTGGCGGACGCCAGCGGGATGGAACCGCGCGTCCTGCGTGACGCCCTGCGCGAGGCGGCGGCCGGGCACATCATCGTCGTGGCGGCCGAGGACCGCTACGCGTTCCGCCACGCGCTGCTGCGCGAGGTGGTCGACGACGACCTGCTGCCGGGAGAGCGGGCGGCGCTGCACCTCGCGCTCGCCCAGGCGCTCGAGCGCCGCCCCGGCGCCGACGGCGGCGGCGCCTGGCTGACCGCAGCGATCGCCCATCACTTCCGCGTGGCAGGCGATCAGCCGGCCGCGCTGCGGGCGTCCGTGCGGGCGGCCGAGGAGGCCGAGACGGTGCACGCCCCGGGCGAGGCGGCGGCGCTGCTCGAGCGCGCGCTCGAGCTGTGGGACCGCGTCCCGGACGCGGAGGCGGTGGCGGGCGCCGACCACGTCGAGCTGCTGCGGCGGGCCGCCTCGGCGCTGCGCTCCCAGTCCGACGACAACCGCCGCGCGACCCTGCTCGAGCTGGCGCTCTCAGAGCTCGACCCCGCGGAGGAGCCGGTCCGCGTCGCGGCGGTCCTCGGCGAGCTCGCCGGCGCCCAGTGGGGCATGGGCCGCGGGGACGCCAGCCGCGACACGCTCGAACGCGCGATGCGGCTGCTGCCCGGCGGCGCCGGCGACGCCGGCGGCACCGAGCGCGCCAGGCTGCTGGCCCAGCAGGTCAAGCTGCTGATGCTCCAGTCGCGCTACGGCGAGGCGCTCGAGGCGGCCGACGAGGCGATCGAGGCCATCGAGGAGACCGGCGCGGAGTCGGTGCGCCCGAGCGTCCTCAACGGCCTCGGCGTCGCGCTCATCTGCACGGGCGAGCACGACCGCGGCGTCGCGACCCTGCGCGAGGCGATCGCCCTCGCCAGCGCCGGCGACGCCTCCCGCGACCTGGCGATCGCCTACGTGAACCTCGCCGACGCGCTGAACCTCGTCGGGCGCGGCCGCGAGGGCCAGGAGATCCTCGAGTCCGGCTACGTCGAGATGACCCCCCGCGAGCAGCACGACCGCTGGCTGACGCTGCTGCGCGCCGAGCTCGCCCTCGACCTCGGCCAGTGGGACCAGGCAGCCGCGATCCTGGCCGGCGCGCGGCGGCGCGAGAGCGGTACGGCGCTGGTCAACGACCACCTGCGCCGCGCGGAGCTGGCGCTCGGGCGCGGCGAGGACGAGCAGGCGCGGACGCTGCTCGACGCCGCCCACCAGGCGCTGGCGGACTCGCTCGAGCCGCAGTTCCTCGGCGTCTGTGGCGCCCTGCGGGGGGAGCTCGAGCGCCGCGCCGGTGACCTGCCGGCAGCCCGGCAGGCGGTCGAGGAGGCGCTGGACCGGATCGAGTTCTGCAGCGAGGACGCCGCCCGCATCGCCCGCGTCGCCGCCGCCGGGGCGACCGTCGAGGCCGACGCCGCCGTGCTGGCGCGCGACCTCGGCGACCCCGCCGCCGAGGCCGACGCGCTGGCGCGTCTGGGCATGCTGGCCGACCGCGTCCACGCCGCGGCGAGCGAGGTCGGGCGCCCGGTCGAGCAGGCCCACCTGCGCTCCGTCGAGGCCGAGGCGGCCCGCGCCGCCGGCGCGGGCGACCCGGCGCGCTGGGCGGCCGCCGCCGCGGCGTGGGAGGCGGTGGACCGGCCCTACCCCGCCGCCCTGGCCGGCTGGCGCCAGGCCGAGGCCCACGCGCTGGCGGGCGATCGCGACGCGGCCCAGGCAGCGCTCGAGCGCGCGGCCGCGACGGCGCGCGGGCTCCGCGCCCGCTGGCTGCAGACCGAGCTCGAGCGCCTGGCCGCCCGTGCCCGGCTGCGCGGCACGCCCGAGCCCGAGCCGGAGGGCGCGGTCGCCGCCCACGACGGCGGCAACGGCCACGGCGACCCGTTCGGGCTCACGCCGCGCGAGCGCCAGGTGCTCGCGCTCGTCTCGCGCGGCGCCACGAACCGCGAGATCGGCGGCGAGCTCTACATGGCCGAGAAGACCGCGAGCGTCCACGTCTCGCGGATCTTGGCCAAGCTCGACGTGCGCAGCCGGACCGAGGCGGCCGCGGTCGCCCATCGCCACGGCCTGGCAGAGTGACCGCGATGCAGATCGACCTGGAGGGCCGCAGCGCGCTGGTCAGCGGCTCGACGCAGGGCATCGGTCGCGTGATCGCCGCCCGGCTCGCCGCCGCGGGCGCGCGGACGACGATCAACGGGCGCGACGGCGACCGCGTCGACGGGGTCGTCCAGGAGCTCCGGGCGGAGCTGCCCGAGGCGAGCATCGCCGGGGTGGCCGCCGACCTCGCGACCGCGGACGGCGCGGCGACCCTCTGTGAGGCGCTGCCCGCCGTCGACATCCTCGTCAACAACCTCGGCATCTTCGCGCCGCAGCCGGTGCTCGAGATCGACGACGACACCTGGCAGCGGTTCTGGGAGGTCAACGTGCTCTCCGGCGTCCGCCTGACCCGCCACTACCTGCCGGGGATGCGTGACCGCGGCTGGGGCCGCGTGCAGTTCATGTGCAGCGACTCCGCGGTGGTCATCCCGGAGGAGATGGTCCACTACGGGGTGACCAAGACGGCGCTGCTCGGCGTCTCGCGAGGCTTCGCGAAGGCGATGGCGGGCACGGGCGTGACGGTCAACGCCGTCGTCGCGGGTCCGACGCACACCGAGGGGGTCGAGGCGTTCGCCCGCGAGCTGGTCGGCGAGGAGCTGCCCTGGGCGGAGGCGCAGGCCCGGTTCATGCGCGAGCACCGACCGGACTCGCTGATCCAGCGGCTGATCGAGCCGGAGGAGATCGCCAACCTCGTCGTCTACCTCAGCTCGGATCTGGCGTCGGCGACGACCGGTGGCGCGCTGCGCGTCGACGGCGGCTACGTCGACAGCATCGTTCCCTAGGCGCGCCCGGCGCCGGCGGCCCGGCGCTGGAGCTTCGCGGCGCGGTAGGACGCCGAGAGCAGCCACGCCGCCAGCACCCCGCCGACCGCGCCGAAGAGGTGGGCCTGCCAGGAGACGCCCTCCTCCGGGACCAGGCCGGACAGCAGCACGCCGCCCCAGGCCACCGCGACCACGACGCCGATCGCGAGGTGGGCGAGGTCGCGGTTGAAGGCGCCGCGGGCGAGCAGGTAGCTCGCGTACCCGAAGACGATCCCGCTGGCCCCGATGTGCAACGTGTCGGGCGGCGCCACGAGCCAGGTGCCGAGGCCGCTGACCAGCGCCACGATCCCGGTCACCGCCAGCACGCGCACGAGCCCGCCGACGGCGATCACCAGCCCGAAGAGCAGGAACGGCGCGGTGTTGGCCATCAGGTGGGCGACGTTGCCGTGCAGGAACGGCGCCGCGACCACGCCCGTGAGGCCGTCGGTGTCACGCGGCTCGATCCCGAGCGCGTCGAGGCGGCCGCCGGCGACCCAGTCCAGCGCCTCGGCGACCCACATCAGCGCTCCCATCGCGAGCACGAAGAGCACGGCGGGGATGCGGGCCGGCGCGTCCGGCGCGGCGGAGACGGGGGCGATCGCGGAGGACATCGAGGGCATACTGTGGCGGATCGAGTTTGCGGCGGGCTAAGTCCGCCGCGTCCGCGGGCGTGGCGGAACTGGTAGACGCGCCGGCTTTAGGTGCCGGTGCTCGTGAGAGCTTGGGGGTTCGAGTCCCTCCGCCCGCATCCCCGGGTTTCAGCCGGCCGCCAGCGCCCGCGCCCGCTCGGCGACCGTGACCATCCCCAGCTCGGCCGCCAGCTCGGCCGCGGCGTCCAGGCGCGCCCGCGCCGCCTCCACGTCACCCGGCTCGCCGCGGGCGAGCAGCAGCTCGGCCCAGGCGAGCTCGGTGCGGGCGGTCCAGGGCCGGGCGCCCATGGCGGCGTGCATCTCCAGCGCCGAGGCGAAGTGGCGCTCGGCGAGCGCCCACTCGCCCAGCGTGCCGGCCAGCATCCCCAGCAGCCGCGAGGCAGAGCCGTTGCACGTCGCCGCCCGGCCGACCACCACGTTGCGCCCGGCGTAGGGCTCCAGCAGCGCGTAGAGCTCGCGTGCCCGCGCGGCGTCGCCGAGGCCGGCGCACACCTCGGCGAGCAACGTCACGCCGATCAGCCAGTTCGCGTCGCGCGGGAGCGTCGCGTCGAAGCCGTCCGCCTCGCCGGCCGCGGCGATCGCCTCGACGGCCTCGGCGGCCGCGTCCGGGCGGCCGGTCTCCAGCCGCAGCAGCGCCTGCGCGCAGCGCCACGCCGGGATCGCCGGGTAGAGGTCGATGAAGCCACCGACCGCGTCCTCGACCTCGGCCAGGCGCCCCTGCTCGCGGCGGACGTTGAACAGCGCCATCGCGAAGTAGTGCACGGCGTTCTCCGCCTGCCCCCGCTGGCCGACGGCCAGCGCCTCGTTGGCGAGCGCCTCGGCCTCGTCGAAGCGGCCGTCGAGCTGGGCGCGGGTGGAGCGCACGATGGTCGTCCACCAGGCGTAGAGCGGCCGGTGGACGGCTTCGGCGAGCTTGGTGGCGGCGGCGAGCTGCACGTCGGCACCGCGGACGTCGCCGAGCTCGAGCAGGTCGATGATCGTCCACGCGGCGCCCTCGAGCTCGAGCTCGGGGTCGCCCGTCTCCTCGGCGATCTTGCGCAGCTCGGCCGCCACCGCGAGGCGCTCCTCGACCGTCTCGGGCCGCCACAGCGCATAGTGGCGGGCGTCCAGGCAGACGGCCAGCGTCGCGGGGTCGCCGAGCCGGCGGGCGAGCGCGACCGCCGCCTCGGTGACCTCCAGGCGCCGCTCGGGCGCACCCGAGTAGTACAGCTCGAAGGCCAAGCGGGAGAGCAGGCGCGCGCGCAGCGGCGTGTCGGCGTCGCCGAGGCGCTCCAGGGCCTCTTCCAACCGCGCGACGGTCGCCTCGTCGGTGCGCCCGAGCATCGACCACGGCCCCGCCAGGCCGAGCGCGGCACGCGCCTCGAGCTCGGGGTCGCCGAGCGTGCGCGCGGCGGCCGCGGCGGCCTCGAAGGTCGGGGTGGCGGTGTCCAGGCCGGCGCGGTCCTCGGAGGCGCCGAGCGCGAGCAGCAGCTCGCAGCGCTCGCGCTCGTCGTGCTCGCCGGCGATCTCGCGTACGGCCAGTGCGCCGCGGTAGTGCTCGGCGGCCTCCTCCCAGGCCAGCAGCCGGTCGGCGCGGCGGGCGGCGGCGAGCGCGAACTGCACCGCCCGGCCGGGCTGGTCGACCGGCGCCGCCTCGGCGAAGTGGTGGGCGAGCGCCGGCAGCCACGGGTCGAGCTCGGGCCCGCGCAGGGCCAGGATCGTCTCCCCCACCCGCCCGTGCAGCCGCGCCCGCCGCAGCGCGGAGAGCTGGTCGTAGAGGGTCGCGCGGATCAGCGCATGCGTGAACTGGTAGCGCCCGACCCGGTCCTCGGCCTCGCGCAGCACGCGGGCCTCGATGCCCTCCTCCAGCGCGCCGACCAGCTCGTCGCCGGTCACCGGCCCGACGGCTTCGAGCAGCCCGAAGTCGAAGTCGCGGCCGACGACCGAGGCCACGACCAGCGCCTGGCGCGCCTCGTCGGAGAGGCGCTTCAGGCGCCGCGTGGTCACCTCGCGCACGCCCTCGGGCACGCCCGCGTCGGTCAGCGCGAGCGCGCCGAGCAGCTCGCCGGCGGTCTCGTCGAGGTGGCGGACGACCTCCTCGATGAAGAACGGGTTGCCCTCCGTCTCACCGTGCAGCGCGGTCAGGAACGGGGCGGAGACCATCACGCCGCCGAGCGCGGCCACCAGCTCGGCCACCTCGCGCTCGTCGAGCCCGTCCAGTTCGACGCGCTTGAGCGTGCCCTCGCGCCGCAGGTCGGCGACCAGCTCGCGCAGCGGGTGCTCGTCGCCGAGCTCGGTCTCGCGGTAGGTCGCGACGAACAGCACCCGGCGGGGCGCGGGCGCGCGCAGCAGATGGCGCAGGAGCTGGAGCGTCGCACGGTCGGCCCACTGCAGGTCGTCGAGCACCAGCACGAGCGGCGCCCCCGCTCCGAGCTCGCCGAGCAGGGCGGCGAGCGCGTCGAAGAGCCGCAGCCGAGCGGGGTCGGTCTCGCTGCGCAGGCCGCCGGAGAGCCCCTCCCGCGGTGGAGCGCCGAACTCCGGGAACAGCAGCCCGAGCTCGGCCGCGCGCGGCCCGAGGCGCTCGCGCAGCGTCTCCAGCGACGCGCCGCCCGACCAGCCCCGCAGCATCTCGACGACGGCCTGGTAGGGCGGCAGGGCCTCCTCGTCGAAGCGCCCGTAGAGCACCGTCGCGCCGTCGTCGTGGGCGCTGAGGGCGAACTGCGCCGCCAGGCGGGTCTTGCCGATGCCGGCGTCGCCGGCGAGCGCCACGAGCTGCCGCGCGCCTTCGCCGCTGGCCCGCCAGCCCTCCTCCAGGACGGCGAGGGCGGCCGCGCGTCCGACGAAGGGATGGCGCTCGACGGCGGCCGCGAGCGGCGGCGGCCAGCGCACCGCCGCCGGCACGGGCGCCGGCGCCGCCGGGGGGCGGGGGCGGGCGGCGGCTCCCCGCGCAGGAGACGGTCGTAGACCGCCATCACGCCCGGGCCGGGCGAGGTGCCGAGCTCCTCGCGCAGCCGCTGGCGCAGGTCCTCGAAGGCGCGCAGGGCCTCGGCCTGGTTGCCCGCCGCCTCGTGGACCTCCATCAGCAGGCGATGCGAGGACTCGCGGAACGGCGCGAGCGCGACCGCCGCCCCGGCGGCCTGCTCGGCGCTCGAGAGCTCGTGGCCGCCGCGGCGCAGGCCGGCCTCGGCGATGCACTCGAGCGCCCGCACCTGCACGCCCTCGAGCTCGCGGCGGCGCTCGGCCACCCACGGCCCCTCGCCGTCGGGCAGGAACGCCTGGCCCTCGACCGCGAGCGCGTCGCGGGCGTGGGCGACGGCCCCCGCCCAGTCCTGCCCGGAGAGCGCCTCGGTCGCGCGCTGCACCGCGGCGGCCGCCGCCTCGGCGTCGACCCGGACCGGCTCGGCGAGCACGAGCCGCAGCTCCGCGCGACCCGTGAGCGCGGGCGGCTCGGTCACGTTGAGCGTGCGGCGGAGCTTGGAGAGCAGGGCGGAGAGGGCCGACTCGGCCGCGGCCGGCGGGTGCTCGGGCCACAGCAGGTCGATCAGCTCGTGACGCGAGCACGCTCGCTCGCGGTTGTCGACCAGGAAGGCGAACAGCAGCCGCCCCTGGCGACCCGGCAGGCCGTCCTCGAGCCGCCGCCCGCCGGCCTGCACGACGACCCGGCCGCACAGGCGGATGTCCCACTCGGCCTGTGTGGCCACCGACGCCTCGGCCCGTGTCGTCACCGACTGCTCAACCTATCGCCCCCACCAAGGTTTCTCCAAGCTTTCGCCAAATGGGGTGCTGCACTCTTCTGCTCGCGGCACGGGCCTGGACCTCCCGGCCGCAGCAGAAGCGACTCGGTCGCTTCTCTATAGCGGCGTGGGGTCGTCTGACCCGCGACCCCGCCCACCGGCGCCCTCACCCTCCACGCGCCGGACATAGGCGGACGGCCGTCTGACCCGCGGCCGCCGCCACCCCACGACGAAGGGCCCGCCTCGTGCGGGCCCTTCGTCATCCGAGGGCCCGGTCGAGCGCCCGGTCGATGTCGGCGATCAGGTCGGCCACGTCCTCGCAGCCCGCCGAGTAGCGGATGAAGCCCTCGGGCACCGCGTCGGTCCCCCAGCGCGCACGCCGCTCCGCGGTGGTGTGCACGCCGCCGAAGCTCGTGGCGTCGGCCACCAGCTCGAGCGCGCCGAGGAAGGCGTTCGCGTGCTCCGCGCTCGGGAGGGTGAAGCCGACCAGGGCGCCCGTGTGTCGCATCTGACGAGCGGCGACCGCGTGGCCGGGGTGGCGCTCGAGGCCCGGGTGGCAGAGGTCGGTGACCCCCTCGCGACGCTCGAGCCGGCGCGCGATGGCCAGCGCGTTCGCGCTCTGTCGCTCCAGCCGCAGCTCGAGCGTCGCGAGCGAGCGATGGGCCAGCCACGCCTCGAACGGGCCGGGGATGCTCCCCGTCTGCGAGCGCCAGGTCCGCAGCCGCGTGGCCAGCTGCGGATCGCCGGCGGTGGCGACCCCGAGCAGCAGATCGGAGTGCCCGCTCAGCGACTTGGTCCCGCTGAGCACCGAGAGGTCGGCCCCGTGGTCGAGCGGGCGCTGGCCGAGCGGCGTGGCGAGCGTGTTGTCGACCGCGGTCAGCGCGCCGGCGACGCGCGCCGCGCGCGTGATCTCGGCGAGGTCGGTGACCTCCAGGCGCGGGTTGGCGGGGGTCTCGACCCAGACGAGCCTGGCGCCGGGCGTCGCGGCGACGATCTCGCGCGTGTCGCTCGCGACGAAGCGGGTCTGAACCCCGTTGCGCGCCAGGCGGTCGAGGGCGAGGGTGCGGATGCCGGGGTAGGCGTCCTTGGGCGCCACCAGGACGTCGCCGGGGCCGAGCGTGTCGAGCACGACCGCGGTGATGGCGGCCATACCGGAGGCGAAGACCACCGACTCGCCGCCCTCGAGCGCGGACAGCGCGCGCTCGAGGTGCGTCCAGGTGGGGTTCTGATCGCGCCCGTAGCCGTACTCGGCGGCGTCGACTGCGCCTTGCAGGTGATACGGCGCCGCCAGCACCGGGCCGGGGAGCAGCGGGGCGCCCTGGGCGGGAGCCGGCACGCCGGCGTGGACCGCGCGCGTGCCGGCGCCCCACGGAGCCCGGTCGGATTCTGAAGTCATCGCTCACATCCAAGCAGCGGAAGCGCGGGCGTTGCCTGGCGCGGCGCGGACGCACGGGTGCCGCGCGGGGGCACAGCCGCTCGTGACCGGGATGTTTCGCCGCTTTGCGGCCTGCGCAGGCGCCAGTAGCCTCCGCGCCTTGCCCAGCACCGCCCTGTGGCTGGTCGTGACCAGCGTCGCCGCCGCTGCCGTCGCCCAGCTCCCGTCGGCGGCGCAGGCCCGCCCGCCGGACGCTTGGGCGCCCGCGCTCGCGACCGCCCGCGCCTACGCCCAGCAGCGCCAGGGCGACGTGACCTTCGCCGTCGCGGCCGGTAGCCGGCGATGGGGCCACCGAGCCTCACAGACCCACGCCTCGGCCAGCCTGGTCAAGGCGATGCTGATGACCGCCTACCTGCGCCAGCCCGGTGTGCGCGCGCGCAGCCTGCGCGCCGACGAGCGGGCTCTCCTCGGGCCGATGATCCGCTCGTCGGACAACGCCGCGGCCAGCCGGGTGCGCGACCGGCTCCCCTTCGACGCGACGGTCCGGCTCGCGCGGGCGGCGCGCATGCGCCACTTCGGCTGGAACGGCGACTGGGGCGCCGCTCGGCTCTCCGCCGCCGACCAGGCCGGCTTCTTCCTCCGGCTCGAGGCGCTGCTGCCGGCCCGCCACCGGGCGGCGGCGCTCGGCTGGCTGCGCTCGATCGTCCCCGCGCAGCGCTGGGGGCTGGCGCGCGCCGTGCCGCGGGGCTGGCGCATCGCCTTCAAGGGTGGCTGGCGCAGCGAGGTCAACCACCAGGCCGCGCTGCTGACCCGCTCCGACGAGCGCGTCGGGCTTGCCGTGCTGATCACCGGCACCCAGGGCCAGGGCTACGCGAACGCGACGCTCGAGGGCGTCGCCCGGCGGCTGCTGAAGGGGATAAACCGGCGTGCCGGCGCCCGCGCCCGGCCGGTCGAGCCGCGCCGGGCCTGGGTCGCGAGACGCGGCTCGCCCGCGTGCCGCTGGCCGCTGGGCGGCCCGCTGCGCGCCGCCGCGACCGGGGCGGCGCTCGTGAGCTGGTCCGCGGCCGCGCTGCGGTCCGGCTGCCGGCACGGCGCCTGACGGTCCACTACGGTCCAGCCACGATGGCCGAGGCGACCGCCAGCGACCCCGATCGGCCGCTCGCCGACCTGCGCGAGCTCGCGGAGCTGACCGGCGGCGAGGGCGGCGCCCGCCGAGTCGCCTGGACCGACGAGTGGGTCAAGGCGCGCGACTGGCTGCGCGGCAAGCTCGGCGAGCTGCCGGTCAGCGTCGAGGAGGACGCCGCCGGCAACCTGTGGGCGACCTTGTCCGGTGAGCGCGACGACGTGCTGGTCGTCGGCTCGCACACCGACTCGGTGCCCGCCGGCGGCTGGCTGGACGGGGCGCTCGGGATCTGCGCGGCGCTGGAGGCGCTGCGCAGCCACGCGGCGTCCCCGCCGCCGGTCACGCTGCGGCTGGTCGACTGGGCCGACGAGGAGGGCGCGCGCTTCGGCCGCTCGCTGTTCGGCTCCGCCGCGGCGGCCGGCACGCTGAAGGCCGACGACGTGCGCGAGCTGCGCGACGCCGACGGCACGGAGCTGCCCGACGCGCTGGCGGCCCACGGCGTCGACCTCGACCGCATCGCGGAGGCGGCCGGCGGCATGGACGACTTCGCCGCCTACCTCGAGCTGCACATCGAGCAGGGCCCGGTGCTCGAGCAGCGCGGCGAGTCGGCCGGCGTGGTGATCGGCTGCTACGGCGTCGAGCGCCATGCGGTCGCCTTCAGCGGTCGCGAGAGCCATGCGGGCTCAACGCCGATGGAGCTTCGCCGGGACGCGTTCCTGGCCGCGGCGCGGTTCGCCCTCGCCGCCCGCGAGGCGGCGGTCGAGCACGGCGGGGTGGCCACGGTCGGGCCCGTCAAGGTCTCCCCCGGCGTCCCGACGATCATCAACGGGCGCTGCGAGGTCGTGCTCGACCAGCGCGCCTTCGCGCCCGAGCAGCTCGCGGCGATGCTGGCCGACGCGCACGCCGCCGCCGAGCGGATCGGCGGTGAAGAGGGCGTCGAGGCCGCCTGGCGGGAGATCTGGCGGATCGACCCGGTCCCCTTCCACCCCGAGCTGGTCGAGCTCGCCGCCCAGGCGTGCGAGGAGACCACCGGCACGGCGCACCGGCTGCCCAGTGGCGCGCTGCACGACTGCGCCGAGGTCGCCCGCCGCGCGCCCGCGACGATGCTCTTCGCGGCCAGCATCGACGGCGTCAGCCACTCGCCGGCGGAGGACACCAGCGAGGACGACCTGCGCGCCGGCCTGACCGCCTACGCGCGCCTGGTCGAGCTGACGATGGCCTGGCTGACCCGCTGACGCGGCGGAGGATCGACCCGCCGCCGTGCCGGCGGGGCGGTCAGCGCGGCCGACGCGCCTCGAGGCGCTCCCCGGGGTGCCGGTTCCTCCCGTCCGAGCGTGAGCGCGCCAGAACCATCAGGCGGTACGAGCAACTCTCGATACGAGGTACTTCTCGTCCCAACCGAACGGCAACCCTGCTGCCGGCACTTCCTCCGCCCTTACCGGTGGGGTTCGCCCCGACCCCCGGGGGCGCGACGGGTCAACCACCGAGGGCGCCACACGGGCGCCCTCGGCAGAACAGAACTCGGAACAGAACGGCTACTCCTCCGGCGGCGCCTCCACGGCGGGCTGGTCGAGCGCGCCGCCGTCGTCGATCTCGGCGTCGTCGCCCTCCTCGCCGTCCTTGCGGGCTCCCACGCCGACCGGCGCCGGCTTCTCCTCCGGCACGATGATCGAGAGCTTCATGGCGCTGTCGTCGTCGGCGTTCTCGTCGCCCGGCTCCACCAGCACCGTCCCGCCCGGCACGAGCTCCGAGCGCAGCACGAAGTCCGCGAGCGGATCCTCGATGAAGCGCTGGATGGCCCGGCGCAGCGGGCGGGCGCCCATCGAGGGATCCCAGCCCTTCTCGACCAGGAAGTCCTCGGCGCCCTCGGTGAGCTCCAGCTGCAGCTCGCGATCGGCCAGCGACTGGCGGATGCGCCGCAACAGCAGTTCGACGATCGACTTGATCTCCACCCGGGTGAGCTTGTGGAAGACGATCACGTCGTCGATGCGGTTGAGGAACTCCGGCCGGAACACGCGCTTGAGCTCGCCCGTGATCCGCGTCTTCATGTCGTCGTAGGAGATCCCGGTCTCGTCGTCGGAGACCGAGAAGCCCAGCGGCGTGTTGCGCGCGATCTCCGAGGCCCCGATGTTCGAGGTCATGATCACGATGGCGTGCCGGAAGTCCACCGTGCGGCCCTGCGAGTCGGTCAGCCGCCCGTCCTCCAGAATCTGCAGGAGGATGTTGAACACGTCCGGGTGGGCCTTCTCGATCTCGTCGAGCAGCAGCACGGAGTAGGGCTTGCGGCGAACCGCCTCGGTGAGCTGGCCGCCCTCGTCGTAGCCGACGTAGCCCGGAGGCGAGCCAACCAGCCGCGAGACGGCGTGCTTCTCCATGTACTCCGACATGTCGATGCGCACCATGGCGTCCTCGTCGCCGAAGAGGAACTCGGCGAGCGTCCGCGCGAGCTCGGTCTTCCCGACGCCCGAGGGGCCGAGGAAGATGAACGAGCCGGTCGGGCGCTTGGGGTCCTTCAGGCCGGCGCGCGAGCGCCGGATCGCCTTGGAGACGACCTCGATCGCCTGGTGCTGGCCGATCACGCGCTTGTGGAGCTCTTCCTCCATGCGCATCAGCTTCTGCGTCTCGGCCTCGGTGAGCTTGAACACCGGGATGCCGGTCCACATCGAGACGATGTCGGCGATCTCCTCCTCGCCGATCGCGGGGCGCTCACCGCCCTCGCCGGACTCCCAGGCGTCCTCGAGCTCGCGCTTCTGGTTGGTCAGCCGCCGCTCCTTGTCGCGGAGGTTGGCCGCCTTCTCGAACTCCTGGGCCTCGATCGAGGCTTCCTTGTCGCGCCGCGTGGTCTCGATCTCCTCCTCGAGCTCCCGGTAGACGGGCGGGGAGGACATCGAGCGGATGCGCATGCGTGAGGCGGCCTCGTCGATGAGGTCGATCGCCTTGTCGGGCAGGAAGCGGTCGGAGATGTAGCGGTCGGCCAGCTCGGCCGCCGCCTCCAGCGCCTCGTCGGTGATGTTGACCTTGTGGTGGGCCTCGTAGCGGTCGCGCAGGCCCTTGAGGATCTGCACCGTCTCCTCGGGGCTCGGCTGGTCGACCGTGATCTTCTGGAAGCGCCGCTCCAGCGCCGAGTCGCGCTCGAGGTACTTGCGGTACTCGTCGAGCGTGGTCGCGCCCACGGTCTGCAGTTCCCCGCGCGCCAGCGCCGGCTTGAGGATCGAGGCCGCGTCGATCGCGCCCTCGGCCGCCCCGGCGCCGACGAGGTTGTGCAGCTCGTCGATGAACAGGATGATGTCGCCGCGCTGGGTGATCTCCTTCATCACCTTCTTCAGGCGCTCTTCGAACTCGCCGCGGTACTTCGAGCCGGCGACCAGCGCGGCCAGGTCGAGCGTGTAGATCTGCTTGTTCTTGAGCAGCTCCGGCACGTCGGCGTTGGTGATGCGCTGGGCGAGGCCCTCGACCACGGCGGTCTTGCCCACGCCGGGCTCGCCGACGAGGACGGGGTTGTTCTTGGTGCGGCGCGAGAGGATCTGCATGATCCGCTCGATCTCGGTCTCGCGGCCGACCACCGGGTCCAGCTTGCCGTCGGAGGCGAGCTTGGTCAGGTTGCGACCGAACTGGTCGAGCAGCTTGGAGGACTTCTTGCCCTCGCCCTGGGCGCCGCCGGGGCCGGCGGTGCCGGCGCCCTGGGAGGCGCCGGAGCCCGAGCCCTGGCGGCGACCGCCCGGGCCGGAGAGCATCCGGATGACCTCGTTGCGGATCTTCTCGGAGTCGGCGTCGAAGTCGAGCAGGATGCGCGCGGCGACCCCCTCGTTCTCCCGCACGAGCCCGAGCAGGATGTGCTCGGTGCCGATGTAGTTGTGGCCCAGCGACAGCGCCTCGCGCAGCGCCAGCTCGAGGACCTTCTTCGCACGCGGCGTGAACGGGATCTGCCCGCTGGTGACCTCCTCGCCGGAGCCCACGATGCGGACGACCTGCGCGCGGACGCGCTCGACGGTGATGTCGAGGCTCTCGAGGACGCGAGCCGCCAGGCCCTCCTCCTCGCGCAGCAGCCCGAGCAGGATGTGCTCGGTGCCGATGTAGTTGTGCTTGAGCGTTCGCGCCTCTTCCTGCGCGAGGACGACCACCTGACGTGCTCGCTCTGTGAATCGCTCGAACATGGTGGTGCGGATGTTCCTTCCTGCTAAGCCGGGTGCCTCAGCCTCGGTCGATCAAACGGTCCGGTCGGTCGTGGTACATGGACGGAAACGACGGGCGAGCCGGAAAGACACAAAAACCCCGACTCTCTCTTCCTATTCGGCACGGAGGGCGGAACGGATGAGCGAGTGCGGGGTGGACTTCCGGCCATGACCCAGGATACCAACCGCCGCCCCCGTCGAAAGAGGGGGTCCAACGCGCCAGCGACCTCGCCCGGAAGGCCACCCGGACCCGCCTGCCGGGCCAGATCCACCGCCTGATCGGTCGGCGGGCGCTCAGCGCAGCGCCGGGAAGAGCACGACCTCGCGGATCGAGCGCCGGCCGGTCAGCGCCATGACGAGGCGGTCGATCCCGATCCCGATCCCGCCGGTCGGCGGCATGCCGTGCTCGAGCGCCTCCAGGAACGCCTCGTCGAACGGCTGGGCCTCCTCGTCGCCCGCCGCCATCGCCTCGCGCTGGGCCTCGAAGCGGGCGCGCTGCTCGTCGGGGTCGTTGAGCTCGGTGAAGGCGTTGGCGATCTCCATGCCGAGCACGTAGGCCTCGAAGCGCTCGACCAGCCCGGGCTCGGAGCGATGGCGCTTGGCGAACGGCGAGAGCTCGACCGGGTAGTCGAGCAGGAAGGTCGGCTCCTGCAGCGTCGGCTCGACGTGCTTGGAGAGCAGGTGGTCGACGAGCTGGCCCCAGGTCTCCTCCTCCGGGACCTCCAGCCCGCGCTCGCGCATCGCCGCCTGCAGCGCGCCGAGGTCGCCCTGGTCGCGCAGGATCTGCACGCCGGTGCGGGCCTCGATGGCGCCTGCCAGCGTCTCGCGCCGCCACGGCGGCGCGAAGGACACCTCGCCGTCGTAGCCGGCCTGCTCGGCGACGTAGGCGACAAGCTGCTCGCAGTGCGCGGCCACGTCGGCGTAGTCCGCGTAGGCCTCGTAGAACTCGAGCATCGTGAACTCGGGGTTGTGCTTGACGGACACGCCCTCGTTGCGGAAGTCCTTGCCCAGCTCGTAGACGCGCTCGAGGCCGCCGACGATCAGCCGCTTGAGGTAGAGCTCGGTGGCGATCCGCAGGTACAGCGTGCGGTCCAGCGCGTTGTGGTGGGTCGTGAACGGCCGCGCGAGCGCGCCGCCGTAGATCGGCTGGAGCACCGGCGTCTCGACCTCGACGAAGCCGCGCTCGTCGAGGAAGCGCCGCACCGCCGCGATCACGCGGGCGCGCGTGACGAACAGCTCACGCGCCTCCTCGTTGGCCATCAGGTCGAGCTCGCGCTGGCGGAAGCGCGTCTCGGTGTCGGTGAGCCCGTGGTGCTTCTCGGGCGGCGGGCGCAGCGACTTGGCCAGCACGGTGACCTCCTCGAGGCGCAGCGACAGCTCGCCGCGGCGGGAGCGGAAGACGACGCCGTCGACCCCGATCAGGTCGCCGAGGTCGAGCGCGACGAGCCGGTCGAAGGCCTCGCGGCCGAGCACGTCGACGCGCGCGTGCAGCTGCAGGCGCCCCGAGCGGTCGACGAGGTCGAGGAAGGCGGCCTTGCCCTGCCCGCGGCGGGCGGCGATCCGGCCGGCGACGCGGGCGTGCGCGTCGGTCTCCTCGCCGGCTTGAAGCTCGGCGAACGGCGCGACGACCTCGGCGATCGGCCGCACGCCACCGAAGGCGTGCGGGAACGGCTCGACGCCCTCGGCGCGCAGGGCCTCGAGCTTGCGCCGCCGGGCCGCCAGCAGCTCCGAGCTGCCGGCGGGCTCCGGGGTCGTCTCGGTCATCTCAGGCGATGTCGATCTTGGTGATCTTGAGCTTGCGCTCGCCCTTGGGAGCGGGCACCTTGACCGTCTCGCCCTTCTTGTGGCCGATCAGCGCCTTGCCGACGGGCGACTCGTTGGAGAGCCGGCGGTTGGCCGGGTCGGCCTCGGTGGAGCCGACGATCGTGTAGGCCGCGCTCTTGCCGTTGTCCTCGTCCTTGACGTTGACCACGGTGCCGACGCGGACGACGTCCGCGGACAGCTCGGAGGCGTCGATGACCTGGGCGGAGCGCAGCTTGTCCTCGAGCTGGGCGATGCGCGCCTCGAGCATGGCCTGCTCGTTCTTGGCGTCGTCGTACTCGGAGTTCTCGGAGATGTCGCCGAACTCGCGCGCTTCCTTGATCCGCTCGGCCACCTCGCGGCGCTTGGAGGTCGACAGCTCGTCGATCTCCACCTTGAGCTTCTCCAGGCCTTCGGGGGTGAGGATGACGTCCTTCTGCATGGCGGGCGTCCTTGTAACTCGGGTTCGACTGCTCTAAGAGACGGAAAAGACCCGCAAATGGGCGGGTCTGCTGAGTGCTTCCGGTCTGCTCGCGGCGCAGGATGGTAGCACCACGGAGAACCCCGCCCAAGGCGGGGCGTCAGGCGGGGGAAAGTGCCTGCAGACCGTCCAGCACGGCCCGCTGGGCCGCGAGCGTCTCGGCGCGCTGGAGCGCGTCCTGGAGCTCCGCCCCGCCGCCGATGCGCTCGACGTACCAGGGGTGGAACTTGCGCAGGTAGCGCGCCGCCCGCTCCCCGCCGAGGTGCTCGGCGGCGCGGTCGATGACCCAGCGCCACTCGTCGAGCACCTCCTCGCGCGTGGGCGCGTCCGCGCGCGCGCCGAGCACCTGGGCGAACAGCCACGGGTTGCCGAGCGCGCCGCGGGCGAGCATGACCGCGGCGCAGCCGGTGTGCTCGAAGACCCAGCGCACGTGGGAGACCTCGCCCATCCCGCCCGAGACGATCACGGGGACCGGCAGCTCGGCGACGAGCTCGGCCGCGAGGTCGTAGTCCGGGACGCCCTTGTGGCGCACCGCGGCCGAGCGCGGGTGGAAGGTCAGGCCGGCCACGCCGGCGTCGTGCACGAGCCGCCGCGCGACCTCGGGGCCCTCCATCCCGCCCGGCTCGAGGCCGGCCCGCAGCTTGACGGTCACCGGCAGCCCTGAGCCCTCGCGGGCCGCGCGCGCGACCGCGACCGCGGTCGCCGGGTCGCGGATCAGCGCCGCCCCCGCGCCGGTCTTGACGACCTTGGGGACGGGGCAGCCCATGTTGAGGTCGATCAGGTCGGCCCCGGCGGCCGCCGCGGCGGCGGCGGCCGAGCGCATGATCTCCGGGTCGGCACCGAAGAGCTGGATGGCCACGGGGCCGCCCGCGCGCTCCTCCTCGCGCACCACGAGCAGCTCTGAGAGCGTGCGCCGATTGCCGTAGTGGATCGCGTGGCTGGAGACCATCTCCGAGAAGGCGAGGCCCGCGCCGTAGCGCTTGGCCTGCAGGCGCACGAACCAGTTGCCGATGCCCGCCAGCGGGGCCAGCACGACGCGGTTCGGGATCTCGATCCCGCCGAGCGTCCACGGGTCGGTCAGCGCGCGCACGACGATCACCCTAGCCGGGCTCGTTGCGCTCCCACAGCAGACGCAGGCCGGTCAGCGTCAGCAGGTCGTCCAGGCGGTCGATCGTCTCGCAGAACGGCACCACGCTGCCCGCCAGCCCCCCCGTCGCGATCGCGGTGGCGTCGGGCCCGAGCTCGACCCGCAGGCGGGTGACGATGCCGTCGACCTGGGCCGCGTAGCCGTAGATCACGCCCGATCGGATGGCGTCGACCGTGGACTTGCCCACCAGCGCGCGCGGCGGCTCGAGGTCGATCCGGGGCAGGGCCGCGGCCCGCTCGGAGAGCGCCTCCAGCGAGATCTCGATGCCCGGGAAGATGATCCCGCCCAGGTACTCCGCGTCGGCCGACATCACGTCGTAGGTGATCGCGGTCCCGAAGTCCACGACGATGCACGGCCCGCCGACCAGGTCGAGCGCCGCGACGGCGTTGACGAGGCGGTCCGGCCCGATCTCGCGCGGGTTGTCGTAGCGCAGGGCCATCCCGGTGCGGATGCCGGGCGCCACCAGCAGCATCTCGTGGCCGAGGTAGCGCGCGGCCACCTGCAGCCACTGCGCGCGCAGCTGCGGCACGGTGGAGGAGACGATCGAGGCGTCGAGGTCGTCGAAGTCGAGCCCGCGCAGCTCCAGCAGGCTGCGCAGCGCGGCTCCCAGCTCGTCGGCCGTGGACTCGCGCACCGTCGCGAAGCGCCAGTGCTCGACCAGCTCTTCGCCGCGGAAGGTGCCGAAGTGCGTCTGGGTGTTGCCCACGTCGACGACGAGCAGCATGCAGGCGGAAGTATGGTGCGCTGCGATGCCGGCGCGCCTCTACGTCGTCCCCGCCTCCCATCCCTGCGCCGTCGCCACGGCCGCGCTCGAGCTCAAGGGCATCCCCTACGAGCGGGTCGACCTGATCCCCGTCGTCCACAAGCTCGTGCAGCTCGCCCGCTTCGGCGCCGCGACCGTACCCGGGATCGAGTTCGCCGACGGCGTGAAGGTCGTGGGATCGCGGCATATCGTGCGAGCGCTCGACGCGCGCCAGCCCGACCCGCCGCTGCTGCCCGCCGGCGAGGAGGAGCGCCGGCGGGTCGAGCGCGCGGAGAAGTGGGGCGACGAGGTGCTCCAGCCGGTCGTCCGCCGCCTGTCGTGGGCGGCGCTGGTGCGTGATCCCCAGGCGTCGACCTCCTACGCCGAGGGCGCGCGACTGGGCGTGCCCGCTCCGCTCGCGCGGCTGACCGCGCCGCTGCTGGCGCGCGCCGAGGTGGCGATCCAGGGCGCCCACGACCCGGTCGTGCGCGCCGACCTGCTGCACCTCGACAGCCACCTGCGGCGGATCGAGGACTGGATCGCGGCAGGGGTGCTGGGTGGCGAGCAGCCCAACGCCGCCGACCTGCAGATCGCCTCGAGCCTGCGGCTGGCGCTGACCTTCGGCGACCTGCGCCCGCGCATCGACGGCCGGCCCGCGGGCGAGCTCGCTCGTCGGTGGTTCGAGGACTACCCCGGCGAGACGCCCGCCGGAGCGCTGCCCGCAGCCTGGCTCGCCGCCGGTCAAGAGTGGCGCGAAGGCACGCCCTCGCTGTAGGCTCGCGCCGTCTTCCGGCCGCAATCCCGTGGCCGGGCTTCTAGGAGGATGAGGGATGGACCGTCAGGGGGATCGGCACGGCGAGGACGCGCGCGCGAATCGCTTCGAGCGCACCCGTCGCCAGCTCATCGGCGACACCGCCAAGACCGGCGCCGGCCTCGCCGCGCTCGGCGCGCTCCCGGCCGGGCTCGCGACCGCCCCCGCCGCGCTTGCCCAGGGTCCGCCGCCGCCGAACCTCGGCTCGCCGCCGTTCGGCAACGCCCAGTACTGGGCGTTCGCGGACTGGTGCCAGGGCGGCCTGGAGAAGTTCTGGCGGGGCGACGTCGGCGTCTACGACGGCGACTCGCGCGTGAACGCCGCGGCGCTGATCACGCACTCGATCGCCGCCCAGGTCGGCTGGACCGGACCGTCGCGCAAGGACTCGCGCGCCATCGGGATCGCGGCCAAGCTGCTCGGCAACCCGCCCTACATCCCGCCGCCCGGGCCGGGCCGGAGCACCGGCGTCACCAACCCGCGCGTGAGCTCGCAGGCGCACACGCCCGGCTGGGTCTCCTCCTTCAGCTCGGACAAGAGCCAGCAGCACATCTCGATCGACCCGAAGATCGCGGAGGGACTGATCTCGGCCTACCGCGCCCGGGCGCAACTCGGCCTGCCGGCCGAGACCGCCGAGGCGATTCGCGCGGCGATTCCGGCGGTCGCGGCCGGGGTGTTCTTCAAGTACCCGAACATCCGGTTGAACCAGATCAACTGGGGCGCCGAGCTCTACGCCTACTCCGCCGAGCTGACCGGCAGCCGCGACCTGCTGGTCAACGACTTCCGCGAGCAGCTGGTGCGCTGGCTGAAGGGCGCGCGCAAGGTGACCAAGCCGTGGACGCTCACCAACCTCTCGCCGAGCTACTCCTTCCACCGCGACCCCTTCGCGCCGCTCAGCGGACCGGAGAACGTGGAGTCCGCGGAGTACGCGAACATCGTGCTCGACGTCGTCCTGCGCTACCAGGTCGCGCGCAATGCGGGCATGCCGGCGCTGGAGGGCGAGGAGCTCGAGACGCTGCGCAACTGGGTCTCGCGCGCGCTGCCGGCCTACTGGACGCACAGCGGCTACATGAACTGGGACACCGGGATGGCGTTCAAGCGCTGGCATCTCGGCCGCTACTGGGGCTTCGCGGTGCAGGGCCTCTTCGCCATCGTGCTCTCGCCCGAGCTGCGCACGGCGCAGGAGGGCCGCTGGGCGAAGTGGATCTTCGACCGCGCCCTGGCCACCTACGAGCGCCTCGCGGTCGATCGCGGACCGGGCAACGAGATCCCCGAGTCCCCGTTGTACGGGATCAAGTCGAGCTTCGGGCTCGCCCCGGGCGACTTCCTGACCCGCTTTCAGTTCCACGCCGCCCGCGCGGTCTTCTACGGCTTCGCGGGCCTGCCGGCGGCCGAGCCGCCGCCGCTGTGGGCGTACGACCCCACGATCGGGCGGGTGGCGATCACGACGCCGACCTACAACACGGCGATCATGGCCACCAACAACGGCTCCTTCCCGTACGGGGGGATCGAGCTCGCGCGGCTGTTCGACGGAGACCAGCGCCCGGCGGGCTGCGTCGGCGGCTACGGCGGCGGCGGCTTCGGGGTGATCTGCGAGAACACGCGCGGCGGCACGGTGCTGGCCACGCAGGAGCCGCGGGCGACGTCCTCGAGCCCGCTGCTGACCGTCACGCGCTCCCCTCGCGGGCGCATCAAGGGCGGCCGGAGCTATCCGTCGCGGCCCTACTCGGGCTCGTTCAGCACGCTGGCGGTGACCGCCACGAAGCGCAACCAGGGCGTCACGGCCACCACGACCAACACGTTCCGGGCAGCGAGCATCCAGACCAGCTGGAGCCTCTCGCGCTCGGGTAGCACGGCGGTCTCGGCCGAGGTGCGCTTCCCGACCTACGGCGGCGGCGGGCAGATCGTCGCGGTGCTCAAGAACGGCAGCCGCCAGACGCTGCGAAGCGGCAGCTCGGTCTCGGTGGCCGACGTGGCCTACTTCGTCTGCCTCGGGCAGGGCGTCGGCCAGGCCGGCTACGTGGTCGTCCCCGACCGCGCCTCGAGCGGCGCCGTCGCCCGCGTCGCCCAGCCCAAGGCGCAGAAGTCCAACACCGAGCCGGGGCCCTCGCTGGCGATCCGGCTCGCGCGGGCCTCGCGCTGGAGCTCGCTGCGCCTGGAGACCACGATCGCCACGGTCGCCTCGCTCGACGACGCCCCGGCAGTGGCGCGCTCGCTGGGCGCCGGGTAGCGCAGATGCCACAGGACCGCTACATCCCCGGCGTGCCGTGCTGGGTCGACACCAACCAGCCGGACCCGGCGGCGGCCGCCGAGTTCTACCGCGGGCTGTTCGGCTGGGAGCTGGAGGAGCAGATGCCGCCGGAGTCCGGGGCGCACTACCTCGCCGCCCGCATCCGCGGGCAGGACGTCGCCGCCGTCAGCTCCATGCCAGAAGGCGCGCCGCCGATCGCGACGTGGAACACCTACGTCTGGGTGGAGCGCGCGGACAGCACTGCGGAGGAGGTGCGCGCGGCGGGCGGCGCCGTCCTGTCCGAGCCCTTCGACGTCTTCGGCGCCGGCCGGATGGCGGTCTGCAGCGATCCGGAGGGGGCGGTTTTCAGCTTGTGGCAGCCGTACGGCCACCGCGGCGCGACCGTCGTCAACCAGCACGGCGCCGTCAACTTCAACAACCTCCACACGCGTGATCCCGAGCGCGCGAAGGCCTTCTACGGCGCCGTCTTCGGCTGGACGACGCTCGAGATGGACGGCGGCTTCACGTCGTGGACGCTGCCCGGCTACGGCGACTTCCTGGAGTCGATCAATCCCGGCACGCGCGAGCGCAACGCCGCACTCGGCGCGCCGGCGGGCTTCGCGGACGTCGTCGCGGCGCTGATCGTGCTCCCCGACGACCAGCCGGACACGCCGGCGCACTGGGGCGTCACGTTCGGCGTCGACGACGCGGACGCGGCGGCCGAGCGCACCGCCGCGCTGGGCGGCACGGTCCTCGCCGGGCCGTTCGACGCGCCGTGGGTGCGGATGGCGGTGATCGCCGACCCGCAGGGCGCGACCTTCGTGGCGAGCCAGTTCGTCCCCGAGCCGCAGGACGGCGCAGCGGCGAGCTGACGTCCTCCACCCGTCAGCCGATCCGCTCCGCGAGCTCGACGATGATCCCCTCCGGGCCGCGGAGGTAACAGCGCCCATAGATGTCCTCGTAGCGCTCCAGCGCGCCGACGAGCTCCGCGCCACGTGGTCCATCCGCTGGACCGTCATGGGCTCGTCCTGCCTCCTGCCAGCTGCTCGGGCGTGTACTCGTCGTGCCTGCGCGTCCACGAGCCGGTCGGATCCTGCGGGACCCCGTCGGGCGCGTCCTGCCACTGCTCCTGGCGGCCGAACGGCGTGACGTCCAGCAGCGCCCAGACGCTGCTGAGGTCCTCCGCGGCCCGGCCGGACGCGTAGTAGCTGCGGTAGATCTCCTCGCCGCCGGTGCCCGCGTCGGCCTGGGTATCGCGCAGGAAGACGTTGATGCCCCACCACTCGGACACATCAAAGTCGGCCGAGAAGTCGTCGAGCGTGGTGTACCAGGGCCAGTCGGCCCAGCCCATGCGAGCCCGGTAGTCGCGGATCGCCGCCTGCGAGCCGGCCGACACGAAGACCATCGTCGTGTCGCGCGCGTTGAGGTGCGTGAGGTTCGGCAGGTTGTCGGCGAAGAAGGTGCAGCCCGGGCAGCCCTCTGGATAGTCGGCGATCTTCATTCCCGGGTCCAGGAAGAAGCGATAGACGATCAGCTGCCGGCGCCCCTCGAACAGGTCGAGCAGGCCGACCTCGCCCTCGGGTCCCTCGAAGCGGTACTCCTTCTCCACCCGGACCATGGGCAGGCGGCGCCGTTCGGCGGCCAGCGCGTCGCGGGCGCGGGTCAGTTCCTTCTCCTTGACGAGCAGCGCCTCGCGCTGGGAGCTCCACTCGTGCTCGGACACGACAGCGGTGGGGATGGTCATCGCCTCCTCGTCGGCTGGGACGGACGGCGATCACCTCGCCGCCATCAGAGCTAATATTCAACCAAATGGTAAAGCAAATCCCGTTGGACCGGCTCTTCCATGCCCTCGCGCACGACGCCCGGCGCGACATGCTCGACCGGCTGGCAGCCGAAGACCTGACGGTCGGGGCGCTCGCCGAGCCGCTGGCGATGTCGTTCGCCGGAGCGTCGAAGCACGTCAAGGTGCTCGAGCAGGCGGGATTGATCGAGCGGACGGTCGAAGGCCGCCAGCACCGGTGCCGGCTGCGTGCCGCCACGCTCGAGCCGGCCAGCGCCTGGCTGCAACGCAACGAGCGCTACTGGACGGGCCGCCTCGACGCGCTCGATGACCTGCTCGCCCGGCCGGGCGACCGATGACGTCCGTCGAGCTGCAACGGACGATCCCGGCACCACCGGCCAGGGTCTACCGCGCCTGGCTGGACCCCGACCTGCTGCTGCGGTGGTCGGCGCCGGTCTCCTACGAGGCCGTTCGCGTCGAGGTCGACGAGCGCGTCGGCGGGCACTACCGCTGCTGGCACGTCGACGGTCAGGGCCGGGACGTCGGCGGCTATGACTGCGAGATCCTCGAGCTCGTGCCCGACGAGCGCATCGTGCTGCGCTGGCAGTTCGTCGGCCCGGATCGCCGCCCGCTGGCAGACGCGAGCTCGCGTCTGACCGTCGCGCTGCGTCCGGTGCCGCCAGACGCCTGCGAGCTCACCCTGATCCACGACCGACTCGACGACCTCGAGCGACGCTTGCCCGGCATGACCGACGCGACGCGCCGCGGCTGGTCGGGCACCGTGGCCCGGCTCGAACGGGCCGTCCTGGAAGGCTCGTGACGATCCGCGGCGGCGCCGGCGCAGCGGCGCGCGGGCTCAGCGCCGCCGCAGCAGCCGCAGGCCGTTGAGCGTCACCAGCAGCGACATGCCCATGTCGGCGGCGACGGCCATGACGAGGGTGACCAGGCCGAAGGGAGCAAGGGCGACGAACACCGCCTTGACCGCGAGCGAGGCGACGACGTTCTGGCGCATGACCCGCAGCGCGGCCTGCGCGTGGCCCACCGCCTCGGGCAGCCGCCGCAGGTCGTCGGAGAGCAGCGCGACGTCGGCGGCCGCGATGGCCGCGTCGGTGCCGGCGGCGCCCATCGCCACGCCGACGCGAGCGGCGGCGAGCGCCGGCGCATCGTTGATGCCGTCGCCGACCATCGCGACGGGGCCGGCGGCGGCCTCGAGCTCGCGCACGGCGCGCAGCTTCTCCGCGGGCAGCAGGCCGGCGCGCCACTCGCCGAGGCCGAGCTCGCGCGCGAGCGGACCGGCGACCCGGGCGCTGTCGCCGGTGAGCATCACCTGACGCCCGACGCCCGTCGCGCGCAGCGCCGCGACCGCCGCGCGCGCCTCGGGGCGCGGCGTGTCGGCCAGCCCGAACAGCGTGAGCGCGCGGTCGCCCTCGCCGAGCACGATCGCGGTGCGCCCGCGCGCCTCCAGCTCCGCCAGGGCCGGCGGGGTGCGTCCGAGCCGCTCGGCGGCGAGGCGCGGGCCGCCGGCCCACAGCGCGCGGCCGGCGACCGTGGCCTCGGCGCCGAGGCCCGGGAGCGCGCGGAACCCGCCGGCCGGCGCCGGCTGCAGGCCGCGCTCGCGCGCGGCGGCAGCCAGCGCGGCGGCGAGGGGGTGCTCGGAGTGACGCTCCAGCGCGGCGGCGTCGCGCAGCGCCGCGTCCTCGTCGTGGCCGTCGAGCGTCTGGATCTCCGCCAGGCGCGGGACGCCGAGCGTCAGCGTCCCGGTCTTGTCGAGCGCGACGGTGCGCACGCGGGCGAGGTCCTCGAGCGCCTGGCCGCCCTTGATCAGCACGCCGCGCCGGGCCGCGCCGCCGACGGCGGAGACGACCGCCACGGGGATCGAGATGACCAGCGAGCACGGGCAGGCGACGATCAGCAGCGCCAGCCCGCGGTAGAGCCAGGTGTCGCCGTCGCCGCCGGCGGCGACACCCACCAGCGCGACGAGCAGCGCCGCCACGAACACGAGCGGCGTGTAGACGCGCGCGAAGCGGTCGACGAAGCGCTCGGACGGGGCGCGGCTGCCCTGGGCCTCCTCGACGAGCTCGGCGATGCGCGCCAGCGTGGAGGTCGCCGCCGGCCGGGTGGAGTGGACGGTCAGCGCGCCGTGGCCGTTGAGCGAGCCGGCGAAGACCTCGTCCCCAGGCACCTTCTCGCGCGGGATCGACTCGCCGGTGATCGGCGCCTCGTCGACGCTCGAGGCACCGCCGTCGACGACGCCGTCGAGGCCGACGCGCTCGCCCGGGCGGACCGCGAAGCGCGTGCCGGGCACGACCGCCTCGACGTCCACCAGGCGCTCGGCCGTGCCGGCGAGCACGCGGACCTGGGCCGGGGCGAGGTCCATCAGCGCCTCGACCGACCGGCGGCTGCGATCCAGCGCGTAGGTCTCCAGCGTGGTCCCGACCGCGAAGAGGACGAGCACCCAGGCGCCCTCGGCGAGCGCTCCGATGCCGACGGCGCCGACCGCCGCCAGCGCCATCAGGACGTTCATGTCCAGCGAGCGCCGGCGCAGCGCCAGCAGCGCCGCGCGGGCCACGAACCAGCCGCCCGCCACCATCGCGGCCGCGTACAGCGCGGTCGTCACCGCCCGCGGCGCGCCGGCGAGGCTCGCCGCGGTGGCCGCGGCCAGGGTCGCCGCCGCGAGCGTGGTCGAGAGCGCCTCGGGCCCCGAGCGCCAGAACGGCCGCCGCGGCCCGGCCGCGCGCGGCGCCGACGCCGGCCGCGCGCGATAGCCGGCGGCGGCGACCGCCCGCCCGACGCGCTCGGCCGGCACCGGTCCTTCCACGACCAGCAGCGCGTTGCCGAAGGACACGCGCGCCGCGGTGGCGCCGTCGAGCGCGGCGACCGCCTTCTCGACGGTGCGCGCGCAGGCCGCGCAGTCCATGCCGTCGACCTTGTAGCGCTGCGCCGCCTCGCCGAGCACCGGCTCGGGCTCCGGCGCGCCGGCCGGGGCCATCGGCAGCATCGGCAGCTCGGTCACGCGGGCGCCGCCGCGGGCTCGAGCGCGCGCAGGAGCGCCGCGCCGCTCTCGGTCAGGCGGTAGAGGACCATCTTGCCCTCGCGCCGGGAGCGCGCGAGCCCCGCCCGGCGCAGAACGCGGACGTGGTGGGAGACGAGGTTCTCCGCCCGGGCGAGCACCCAGGCCAGGTCGCACACGCACAGCTCGCCGCCGTCGCGCAGCGTCATCGCGACCGCCAGCCGCGTCGGATCGGCGAGTGCCTTGGCGGCGCCCGCCGCGCGCTCGGCGGCGTCGTGGTCGAGGCCCGCTCGCAGCCGCTCGGCGAGCGGCAGGTCGAGGCACAGCAGGTCGCAGCGGTCGTCGCTCATGGCCCAACACGCTAACGGATGTTGCTATGTGTCGGTCAGCGGCCGACGTCGAGGGGCGGCCCGGCCCGCCGGACCTCCTGGCCGGGGCCGAGCGCCGCCAGCGCCTCGGCCGCCGGCCCCGCGCCCGGCACCACCAGCCCCGGGTCGAGCTCGAGCAGGGGCACGAGCACGAAGCGCCGCGAGGTCACCTGCTCGTGGGGCAGCGTCAGGCGCTCGGAGCGGTGGGTGTCGTCCCCGAGCAAGAGGAGATCGACGTCGATCGCCCGCGGGCCGTGGCGCACCGCGCCGGCGGTCTCGCGCCCGAGCGCGCGCTCGACCGCCTTGCAGGCGTCCAGCAGCGCCTCGGGCTCGAGCGTGGTCTCGATCCGCACGCACGCGTTGTAGAAGTCGCGCTGGTCGAGCACCTCGCCGACCGGCTCGGTCTCGTACACCGAGGAGGAGGCCAGCACCGGGGCGTCGTGCACCCACAGCTCCTCGACCGCCGCCTGCAGCTGGATGCGGCGGTCGCCGACGTTCGAGCCGAGCCCGAGGTAGCCGAGCTTCACGCCGGGCTCGCCTCCCCCTCCCCCAGGCCGATGCGGGCGTGCAGCCGCGCGAGCGGTCGCGGCGCCCACCAGTTCCACTCGCCCAGCAGCTTCATCAGCGAGGGCACGAGCAGCGCCCGGACGATCGTCGCGTCGATCAGCACCGCGAGCGCCGTCCCGACGCCGAGCTGCTGGATGAAGATGATCTGCGACGTCGCGAAGGCGCCGATGGCGATCACGAACAACAGCGCGGCGAAGGTCACGATCCGCCCGGTGCGCTGCAGGCCCAGCGCGACCGCCTCGTCGTTGGGCACCCCCTGGTCGTGCAGCTCCTTGATCCGCGTGAGCAGGAAGACGCCGTAGTCGGTGGAGAGCCCGAAGGCGACCGCGAAGAGCAGCACGGGCTGACTGGACTCCAGCGCCCCCTGGCTGGTGAAGCTCAGCAGCCCCTCGAAGCGGCCGTCCTGGAAGATCAGCACGAGCAGGCCGAAGGCGGCGCTCAGGGTCAGCAGGTTCATCACCAGCGCCTTGATCGGCAGGATCACCGAGCCCGTCATCAGGAAGAGGATGACGAGCGTCGTCGTCGCGAGGATGACGAGCGCGAGCGGCAGCGTCGCCCCCAGCGACGTCTGCTGGTCCAGGAAGGCGGCCGTCTGGCCACCGACCCGGGCCGGCCCGGGCGCCGGGACGTCGCGCACCTCCTCGACCAGCGCCTTGGCGTCGCCGGAGAGCGGCTGGCCGCGCGCCAGCAGGTCGACGCGGAAGCCGTCGCCCGCGGGCTGCACGCGCGGCGGGGCCGCCTGGCCGCCCAACTCCCCCAGGCGCCGGGCGTAGGCGTTCACCTGACCGGCCTCGCCGCGCGCGAGCACCACGTACACCGGCGCGGTCTCCGACGGCGGGAACTCCGCCTGCAGGGCGTCGTCGACGGCGCGCGCGGACTGCTCGGGCGGCAGCACCGTGGCGTCGACGCCGGTGAACTCGATGCGGGTGAAGGGCAGCCCCATCACGATCAGGAGCACCGCGGCCGCGACGGCGATCGGCCCCGGCCGGCGCATGACCGCCTGCGAGAGGCGGTACCAGAAGCCGCTGCGCTCGTCGCGCGCGTCGCGGGCGAGCGACTCTCGCCAGCGGCGCGGGCTCAGCGCGTTCACGCGCGGGCCCAGCGCCGCGAGCATCGCCGGCAGGATCGTCAGCGAGACGAGCGCGGCCATCAGCGCGCACACGAGCCCGCCGACCCCCATCGAGTACAGGAAGCGCTGGGGGAAGACCAGCAGCGCCGCCAGGGCGGCGGCGACGGTGACCGAGCTGAAGAGCACGGTGCGCCCCGCGGTGGCCATCGTGCGCACCAGCGCCGCCCTGGTGTCCGCACCGCGTTCGAGCTCCTCGCGGAAGCGCGAGACCATGAACAGCGAGTAGTCGATGGCCAGGCCGAGGCCGAGCCCGGTGATCAGGTTCAGCGCGTAGATCGACATCGGCTCGACGGTGTTGACCAGCCGCATGACCAGGAACGAGCCGAGGATGGTGGCGATCCCGACCGCGAGCGGCAGCAGTGCCGCGATCACGCCGCGGAAGACGAAGAGCGAGAGCACGAAGAGGATCGGGAAGGCGAGCAGCTCGGCGCGGGCGATGTCCTCGGAGACCTGCGTGCCGACCTGCTCCTGGGCGACGGAGTTGCCGCCGAGCGCCACGTCGGGCTCCTCGCCGAGGCGCTCCTGGATCGCCTCGACGGCGTCGCCGTCGTCGTTCTTGAACGTCGCGACCAGGTAGGTCGACTCGCCGTCCTCGGAGACCAGCCGCCGGTCGCCGCCGGGCTCGTAGCGCACGATGCTCGCCACGCCGGGGTCGCTGAGGCCGCGCTCGACCTCGGCGATCCGCGCCTGGGCGGGGGCCGAGTCCACCGGCGCGCCGAGGCGGACGAGCGCGACGACGTCAGGCGAGGCGCTGGCGCCCGTGGCGCGTGCGATGTCGCGGCTGGCGAGCACCGCCTCGGCCTGGGGGTCGTCGAAGTCGTCGCCCGAATCCAGCAGGCCGAACACCGGGCCGCCGAACACGCCGGCGAGCAGCACCGCGACGAGCGAGAGCCACAGCGACAGACGGCGGCGGCGGTAGAGGACGCCGCCGAGCCGCTCGAGCCGGCCCGGCGACCGCTTGCGCGGCGGCTCGTCGACGGTCTGGTGCGATGCGCGTTCACTCATGGGGAGCTCCCAGTCGGGTCGTCTGGTCGTGAGCGGTCACTACGTCGTCGATGAAAAAAAGAGGGCGGTGCCGGCGCAGGTCATCCGCCGGCGTCGTGGCTCTCGGCGATCATCGCCCCCGGGTCGAGCCAGTCGGCCAGCCACGGCTCCTCGCCGGCGATCGCCTGCAGGTCCAGCGAGGCGGCCACGTTGAGCAGCATCCCGTGCGAGAAGAAGCTCCAGACCTTGGCGGTGTCGGCGCCGGTGAGCCGCTGTATGCCGCGCACCTGCTCGACGTAGCGCCGGCGCACGTGCGCCTGGATCTCCGGATCCGAGCACGCGGCGTAGGCCTGCATCTGTAGGAGCAGCATGGTGCGGTCGGGCAGCAGCTTCTCGATGTAGGCGCGCCCGAGGGCCTTGACGCGCCCGTCAGGCGGGGCGGTCTCGGCCGCCTCCCGGAAGATCTCCGCCAGCCGCTCGCACAAGCGGTCGTAGCACGCGAGGAACAGCTCGCGCTTGGTGCGGAAGAGCCGGAAGAGATAGGGCTGGGAGATGCCGGCGTCGCGCGCGATCGCCTCGGTCGACGTGCCGTTGTAGCCCGTGGTGGCGAAGTGCACGATCGCCGCCTCGATGATCTCCTCGCGTCGCACGGCCGCCGACTTGCGCGTCCGGCGGGCGGGCGCGGCGGGGTCGGTGGAGCGGGCGGTGGAGGCCATGACGATCGCCTATGCTAGTGACCACTTACTTCAGCGTCAAGCGATCGGCTCCCCGGAGCGCGGACACGCCAGAACCGTCGACCGGGACGAGAAACTCTCGGATATGAGGCACTTCTCGTATCACCCGGCGGAGAACGCCTCCGCCGGCACGCTCACCCCCTTACCAGCAGGTGTTACGACGCGGCACGACTCACCGCTCCTCCCGCCACACCTCCACCGAGACCTCCTCCACCGGCAGCGGCAACGGCGGCTCGGGCTTGGCCGCCTTGACCGTCACGCTCTCGGCGCCGAACTGGCTCGCGAGCCGGTCGGCGATCACCGCGCACAGCCGCTCCAGCGTCTTGTAGGAGCGCTGCTGGGCGATCAGCGCGATCACCTGGCAGACCTCGCCGTAGTCGACGGTGTCCTCGACGCGGTCGGTGACCAGCGCGTCGGGCTCGCCGACGTCGAAGCGCACGTCGACCACCAGGCGCTGGCCGATCTCGCGCTCGGCCGCCGTGACCCCGTGGTGCGTGAAGAGCGAGAGCCCGACGACCTCGATGGTGACCCCGACCTCGGGACCTTCCTCGTCGTCCTCGTCCTCGCTCAGGTCCTCGTCGTCGTAGGGGTCGGAGGGGTCCATCGGCCCGCCAACGTAGCAGCCGTCACCGCGAGCGCGTCGGCGGTCGGCGCGACGTCGTGGACGCGGAAGATCCGGGCCCCGCGCTCGAGCGCGAGCACGTTCGTGGCCACCGTCGCGGGGCCCCGCTCGGCCGCCTCGCGGCCGGTGATCCGGCCCAGGAAGCTCTTGCGCGAGGTGCCGATCACGAGCGGGCGCCCGATGGCCACGAGCGTGTCCAGCCGCCGCAGCAGCTCGAGGTTGTGGTCCATCGTCTTGCCGAAGCCGATGCCGGGGTCCAGGTGGACGCGCTCCTCGGGCACGCCGGCCGCCACCGCGGCGGCCAGCCGCTCCTCCAGGAAGGCGCGCACGTCGTCGACCACGTCGCCGTAGCGCGGGTCCTCCTGCATCGTGCGCGGCTCGCCCAGCATGTGCATCAGGCAGCAGTCCAGTCCCCGGTCGGCCACCAGCCCGGCGAGCTCGGGATCGTGGCGGAAGGCGGTGACGTCGTTGACGTAGGTGGCGCCGGCGTCGACCGCCGCCTCGGCGACCGCCAGCTTCATCGTGTCGACCGAGATCTGCACGCCGTGGAGTCCGAGCGCGGCGATGCCCGCGACCACCGGCAGCACGCGCTCGAGCTCGGCGCCGGCCGGGACGGGGGCGGCGCCCGGGCGGGTCGACTCCCCGCCGACGTCGACGATCCCCGCCCCCTCGGCGGCCAGCCGCGCGGCCTGCGCCACCGCCGCGCCGGCGTCCTCGAACGTCCCGCCGTCGGAGAACGAGTCGGGCGTGACGTTGACGACGCCCATGATCGTGTAGGGCGCTGCTCCGGGCACCGCGCGGACGCTACTGCGTCGCGTGTGAGATCTCTCATCGGCTCCTCATCGACGGCTCACCGGCCCCGGCGATCGTCCCGGCGGTCAGTCACCGACTAAAGGGAGGAAGACCGTGGCCTACCGCTCCGCCTTCACCGCCTCCGTCCCGGCCGCCCGCGCGGCACGGGACGACTCGAGCAACACCGGTCGCAGCCGGCGCCGTCGCCGCCGCCGCCGCCGCCGCTCGACCGATACGTAAGCCCGGCAGTTGACGGACGCCCGCAGCAGCGGCCCGGCCACCCGGCCGGGCCGTCTGCACGCCTTCCTGCGCCCGCGCCAGCCCGGGGGCGACCTGGTCGCCGCCGCGCCGCGGATGGCCCCGCGGGAGCTGGTCCGTCGCTTCTGGCCCTTCGCCCGCCCCTACCGGCGCGCGATCGCGGCCGGCATCCTGCTCGCGTCCTGCTGCCGGGGATCCAGGCCGCCGAGATCTGGATGTTCGGATCGTCGTCGACCAGGTCGTCGTGCCCGCCGAGCTCGGCGCGCTGCCCTGGATCGCCGCGGTGGTGCTCGGGCTGACGCTCGCCGGAGCGGCTGCCGGCTTCGGCGAGGACTACGCGTGGACGTGGGCCGGCGAGCGCTTCCTGCTCGATCTGCGCACCACCTTCTTCTCGCACATCCAGCGCCTGTCCTTCGACACGCTGGACACGCGCCGCCTCGGGGACCTGATCGCCCGCATGGGGCGGCGACGTCCAGGCGATCGAGGGCTTCGTCCTGGGCGGGCTGCGAGCGAGGCGCCCCCCTTTCTACCTCGCCACGCGCCGACTTCGCCCGGCTCGCCCGCCATGCCGCGCGTGAGAAGCGCCGGCGCAGCGGCGGCCTGAGCGCGGTCGCGGAGGAGAGCCTGGCCAACACGGCGCTCGTGCAGTCCATGGGCCGGGCCGAGCACGAGCGGCGGCGGCTGCTGGGCGAGGGCGAGGGCGTCGTGGACGCCGAGCTCGCCGCGGCGCGCGTCGGCGGCACCTTCTCCGGCCTGGTCGCCCTGGTCGAGGTGGCGGGTGCTCGCCGTCGTGGCCTTCGGCACCTGGGCGGTGCAGGACGGCCGGCTGACGATCGGCGGCCTGCTGGCCTTCCTCGCCTCCCGACGCGCCGGAGCCGGCGCTGCGCGGGCTCTCGCTGCGCGTCGCGCCGGGCGAGGTGGTCGCGCTCGCGGGCCCGAGCGGCGCGGGCAAGTCGACCGTCGGCCGGCTGCTGCTGCGCTTCGCCGACCCGGGATCTGGATCCGTGCGCCTGGACGGGCACGACCTGCGCGAGCTCACGCTCGCCTCCGTCCGGGGATCAGTCGCGCTGCTGCTCCAGGAGACGCTGCTCTTCGACGCGAGCGTGCGCGAGAACATCGCCTTCGGCCGCCCCGGCGCGAGCCGCCCCGAGATCGAGGCCGCCGCGCGCGCGGCCGGCGCGCACGAGTACGTCAGCGGGCTGCCCGAGGGCTACGAGACGCGCGTCGGGCAGCGGGGCCGGCGCCTGTCCGGCGGCCAGCGGCGCCGCGTCGAGATCGCGCGGACGCTCCTGCGCGACGCCCCGGTCGTCGTGCTCGACGAGCCGACCACGGGGCTCGAACGCGACGCCGCGACGCGGCTGATCGAGCCGCTGCGGACGCTGCTGGGCGGGCGCACGGCGCTGCTGATCACCCACGACGAGCAGCTGCTGGACTTCGCCGACCGCGTGGTGACGATCTCCGGCGCGCGGCCGGCGCAGCGGCAGGCGGTGGGGTGAGCGCGCGGGCTCCGCGCCGTCCCGGGAGCGAGCTCGCCCCCGGCTACGAGGTCCTCGAGCACCTCCACCGTTCGCGCGCGCTGGACGTCTATGACTGCTGGAGCCACGAGCGCGAGTGCCGCTGCATCGTCAAGGGCCTGCGGCCCGACCGGCGCGGCGACCTGGGGCTGCGACGCCGGCTGCTGGCCGAGGGCCGGCTGCTGGCCTCGCTCTGCCATCCCGGCGTCGTGCGCGGGTACGGCGTCCTGCGGGCGCCCGAGCCGCTGGTGGTCATGGAGACGCTCACCGGCGCGACGCTCGCCCGCCTGATCGAGGACCGCCCGCGCCCGCTGGGAGCGCGCGAGCTCGCGTTCCTCGGCCTCGGGCTCGGCTCGGCGGTCGGCTACCTGCCCCGGCAGGGATACGTGCACCTCGACCTCAAACGGTCCAACCTGGTGGCCGAGTCGGGCCGCGCGAAGCTGATCGACCTCAGCATCGCCCGCGCCCCGGCCGCGCCCGGCCCGGCATCGGGACCTGGTGCTACATGGCGCCCGAGCAGGCGCGCGGCGGCCGCGTCGGCGCCGCCGCCGACGTGTGGGGCGTCGGTGTCGTGCTGTGGGAGGCGGCCACCGGCAAGACGCCGTTCGCCGACGAGGCGCACGCCTACCCGCAGCTCGAGCACCGGGCGCCGCCGCTGCGGTCGCGACGGCGGCTGCCGGCGGCGCTGACGGCCGCCGTGGACCGTTGCCTGGAGCCGGAGCCGCGCGCCCGTCCGACGCTCGCCGAGCTGCGCGCCGCGCTCGAGCCGGTGGCGGGTGAACGCGGCTAATCTCCCGGCGACCATGGACCCCGCCGAGCGCACGCGGCAGCTGGTCGACGCGGGCCGCGACGACGGCGACCCCACCGCCTGGTTCGAGCGCGTCTACGCCGAGGCCGGGGAGGGCCGGGCGATCGTGCCCTGGGCCGGCGGCGGGCCCGAGCCGGTGCTGGTGGAGTGGACCGAGGCCCAGGCCCTCGACGGCGCCGGCCGGCGCGCGCTGGTGGTCGGCAGCGGGCTCGGCGACGACGCCGAGCACGTTGCCGCGCTCGGCTTCGAGACGGTCGCGTTCGACGTCGCGCCGAGCGCCTTGGAGGCCGCCCGCCGGCGCTTCCCCGGCTCGCCGGTGGACTACCTGACCGCCGATCTGCTCGACCCGCCCGCCGCCTGGCGGCAGGCCTTCGACCTGGTCGTGGAAAGCTTCACCGTGCAGGCGCTGCCGGACCCGCCGCGGGGCGACGCCATCGCCCGGGTGGCGGAGCTGGTCGCGCCCGGCGGGACGCTCGTCGTGATCGCCTCCGCGCGTGCGGAGGACTCCGATCCGCCGCACGGGCCGCCGTGGCCGCTGACCCGCACCGAGGTGGAGGCGTTCGCGACCGGCGGCGTCGAGCTGGTGCGCGTCGAGACGCTGCCCTCTGGCCTGTGGCGGGCGGAGCTCCGCCGCCTCCGCTGAAGCGGCGCCTACACCGCGACGGCGGTGTCCTCCTGGCGGCTGAGGCCGAGCTGGGACGCCGCCAGCTCGAGCACTCCCATGACCGCGAGCGTGTCGGCGAGCGGCATGATCTCGCTCTCCGTGCGCCCGGCGCGCACGCAGCGCGTGACCTCTGAGAGCTCCTCGGCGTAGCCGTCGCCGACGGGCCCGAGCTCGACGCGCTCCGGATCGTGCCCCTCGCGGTGGAGCACGAAGGCGGTGGGATGGTGGAAGCGCGGCTCGAGCTCGATCCGGCCACGCGTGCCGTACAGGCGCGACTCGGCGGGCATCGGGCTGTGCAGCGAGCTCGTCAGCGTCGCGCCGCGGCCGTCGGCGGTGCCGAGCAGCATGGCGAAGGAGACCTCGACGCCGTTCGGGCCGTGGGTGCCGACCGTCGCGACCGTCTCGGGCGTCCCGAGCAGCATCTGGGCGAACGAGACGAGGTACACGCCGAGGTCGAGCAGCGCGCCGCCGCCCGTCTCCACCGCGAAGAGCCGATCGTCCGGGTCGTAGTCGCGCATGACCCCGAGGTCGGCCTGCACGGCGACCAGCTCGCCGATCGCCCCGTCCTCCACCAGCTCCTTCGCGCGCACGACGGCGGGCTGGAAGCGGGTCCACATCGCCTCCATGGCGAAGACGCCGAGCCGGCGCGCCTCCGCGACGATCTCCTCGGCGCCCGCGAGCGTCGCGGTGAAGGCCTTCTCGACCAGCACCGCCTTGCCCGCCCGCAGCGCGGCGAGCGCGATCGCGTGGTGCTGCGGGTGCGGCGTGGCGATGTAGACGACGTCGACGTCGGGATCGGCGATCAGCTCGGCGTAGGAGCCGTAGGCGCGCTGGGCGCCGTGCACGGCGGCGAACGCCTCGGCGCGCTCGAGCGACCGCGAGCCGATCGCGAGCAGCTCGGCGTCTTCGACGTGGACGAAGTCGGGTGCGAGGCGGGCGGACATGACGCCCGGGCCGGCGATGGCCCAGCGGGTCGGAGGCATGGCGCGTAGCTTGCCGCACCCCGCGCCGGGCGGGTCCGGCGGCCCGGCGACGACGGCGCGGCCGCCGCGATAAGGTGGCGCGCCGGAGCTCAGAAAGCTCCGGTTCCGGGTACAGGGCGGGCGCCACCAGCGCCCGCCGGAAGACCTATCAAGGGGGAAGGGTGCGACGCATCCAGAAGGCATCGCTGGCCGCCGCCGGCGTACTGCTGCTCGCCGCGCCGGCGGCGTCGGCGCAGGACTCGGTGGACTCGGGGCCGCTCACCGACGGGGTGAAGCTGCGCGGCCTGGTCGAGCATCAGCTCAACCTGCAGAACATCGCCGACTTCGGCACCGGCACGCGGGCGACCGGGACGCCGGGGTACGAGGCGTCGGTCGACTACGTGGAAACGCGCCTCGAGCGGGCCGGCTACAACGTCCGCCGCGAGCCGTTCAACTTCCCGACCTGGCAGGAGAACAGCCCACCGGTCCTGCGCTTCGGCGGCACGACCTACGGGCCGGGCACCGCGGCGGACGACGACTCGCCGGACGTCGACTTCATCACCTTCGAGTTCTCGGGCTCCGGCGACCTCACAGGGGTCCCGGTCGTCCCGACCACCGACGTCCAGGTGAATCCCAACCCGGGTGGCTCGACCAGCGGCTGCGAGGACGCGGACTTCCCCGCGGCGACCGAAGGCGCGGTCTCGCTCGTCCAGCGCGGCACCTGCGGCTTCGCCCAGAAGCTCGCCAACGCCGAGCAGGCCGGCGCGGTCGGGGTCATCCTCTTCAACGAGGGCAACGGCACGGGCCGTTCGAACGCGCTGTACCGCACGGCGCCCGTCGACTTCCCGATCCCGGCAGTGCTCTCCAGCTACGCGGTGGGCGTGGCCCTCTCCACCGCCTACGCGGCCGGCCAGAACCCGACCGTCGACCTGAGCGTCGACGCAACGTCCACCCCGCGCTACTTCGACAACGTGATCGCCGAGAGCCGGACCGGTGACCCGCGCAAGAAGGTGATGCTGGGCGCCCACCTCGACTCGGTCCCGGCCGGGCCCGGCATCAACGACAACGGATCCGGAACGGCGGCGCTGCTCGAGATCGCGGAGGAGATGTCCAAGCTCACCCGCGGGCGGGCGAACCGCCTCACCAACCAGGTCGCGTTCGCGTTCTGGGGCGCCGAGGAATCCGGCCTGATCGGTTCGACCGACTTCGTCAAGAACCTGTCGCCCGGCCAGAAGGCGCGCATCCTCGCGAACCTGAACTTCGACATGCTCGGCTCGCCGAACTACGCGCGGTTCATCTACGACGGCGACGGCGACGCGTTCGGCACCACGGGCCCCGCCCGGCTCGGACGCCATCGAGGCGCTCTTCGAGGGCTGGTTCGCCTCCGAGGGGCTCGCCAGCGAGCCGACGGCGTTCGACGGCCGCTCGGACTACGGGCCGTTCATCGAGGCCGGGATCCCGGCCGGCGGTCTGTTCACGGGCGCGGAGGGGGTCAAGACCGAGGCGCAGGTGGCGCTCTACGGCGGCGACGCGGGCTCGTGGTTCGACCCGTGCTACCACCAGGCCTGCGACACGCTGGACACGGTGCTCGGCAAGCCCCCGGCCGACGCCGACGGGCTCCCGGACCCGGCCGGCGCGAACGCGATGCGCGGCGGCGGCGCCGAGGCGCTGGACCAGATGGCCGACGCGGCGGCGCACACGACCTGGGTGATGGCCAAGACGGAGAACCCGCTCGGCACCGCCCCGGCCACGGTCGCCCGCCGTCAGGCGGCAGCCGGCAAGGTCGACCTGAGGTTCCGCGGGCCGAAGCGCGTGCAGCGCTAGCCGCGGCGCGGGCCGGCGGGGCGACCCGCCGGCCCTCGCCCTGCGGTCTTAGGACCAATGACGCCTGGTGACCCGGACCGGGCGGCGCCTACAGTCCGCGGCATGACTGAGCAGATGACAGCGAGCCGGCAGATCACCGACGAGGTCACGTCCTGGCCGGGCGTGGCCGCGGGCACCGGCGACCGCGGCCAGTACGGCTTCACGGTCGGGCGCCGCGAGATCGGCCACCTGCACGGTGACCGCGTGCTGCACATCGGCTTCCCCAAGCCCGTGTGGCAGGAGCTCTTCGACGCCGGGCGCATCGGCTACCACCCCGTCTTCCCCGGCAAGCCGGGCTTCGGCTCGCGCCAGCTGGCGAGCGAGGACGACGTCCGCGACGCGATCGCGCTGCTGCGGATCAACTACGACCGCGTGATCGACCGCCACGGGCTGCCGGAGACGCCCGCCGGCGCACGCTGAGCGCCACCGTCGGCAAGACGCTGCTCGAGGCGCGCTGAGCTCCGCTAGGCGGTGGGGGGCGAGGATCCGGCCGGCACGGTGGTGCGCTTCGGTGACGCTGGTCTTCGCGCCGGCGTCCTAACGTGTGGGTTCGACCATGGACGTCGGCGTCTCGACCTTCGCGGAGCTGACCCCCGACCCGGAGACGGGCGAGCGGGTGAGCGCCGGCGAGCGGCTCCGGGACGTCGTCGAGGAGATCGTCGTCGCCGACGAGACCGGGCTCGAGGTCTACGCCGTCGGCGAGCACCACCGGCCCGACTTCGCGGCCTCCGCGCCCGTCGTGGTGCTGGCCGCCGCCGCGTCGGTCACGCGCCGGATCCGGCTCAGCAGCGCCGTCACCGTCCTGAGCTCCGAGGACCCGGTGCGGGTGTTCCAGAGCTTCGCCACGCTCGACCTGCTCTCCGAGGGCCGCGCGGAGATCATGGCCGGGCGCGGCTCGTTCATCGAGTCCTTCCCGCTCTTCGGCTACGACCTCGACGACTACGACGAGCTGTTCGCCGAGAAGCTCGACCTGCTGCTCGCGTTGCGCGAGTCCGAGCACGTCACCTGGTCGGGCCGCCATCGCGCGGCGATCGACGGGCTCGGGGTCTACCCGCGGCCGCGGCAGGATCCGCTGCCGGTCTGGCTCGCGGTCGGCGGGACGCCGCAGTCGGTGGTGCGGGCGGGCGCGCTCGGGCTGCCGCTCACGCTCGCGATCATCGGCGGCCAGCCGGCGCGCTTCAAGCCACTCGCCGACCTCTACCGCGAGGCCGCCCGGCGTGCCGGCCACGATCCCGCCTCGCTCCCGCTCGGCGTGCATCTGCACGGCTTCGTCGGCGAGACGACCGAGGCCGCGGTCGAGACCTTCTACGGGCCGTACGCCCAGGTGATGACCCAGCTCGGCCGCGAGCGCGGTTGGCCGCCGATGTCGCGGCCGCAGTTCGAGGCCCTGCGCTCGCCCGGCGGCTCGCTCGCCGTCGGTGACGCCGACGAGGTCGCCGCCAAGATGACGGCGGTCAGCGAGCTGCTCGACCTCGACCGCATCCTGTTGCACGTCAGCGTCGGCACGATGCCCCACGCCGACGTCATGCGCTCGATCGAGCTGCTGGGCGCCGAGGTCGCGCCGGCCGTCCGCGCGGCGCGCTCGCGGGAGACGATCCCGTCGGTTGCCGTCAAGATGCCCTGATGGCGACCTACGCCGTCAACGAGCACGGCGTCCGGCGCGCACGTGAGCTCATCGACGCCAAGCAGTACGTGCTGCGCAGCGAGTGGGGCGAGGTACAGCCGCGCGCGGGCGCGGAGAACGCCTACCTCGAGTCGCACTCCTGGGAGGACTACGCGGCCTGGCACCTCGGGCTCACCGAGGGCGCGTCGGACGAGACCAAAGCCCGCTACGCCTTCGTCTACGGGGACTTCCGCCGCGTCCACCGGATGGGGCTGATCGCCTGCCTGTACCGCGCGGCCGAGTGGCGCCACAAGGAGATCGAGCTGGCCGCGCACGAGCTCCTGCAGCACCTGGACGCCACGAGCGGCTGAGCGGGCGTCAGCCGGCGCTCGCGACGATCGCCTCGGTCCCCTCGTCCCAGCGCCACGGGACCGCCCGGCCCTGCAGGTGGACGCCGCCGATCCAGCGGTCGACGCCGCGGTCGGCGACGTGGTCAGCCTCGCCCGCCAGCACGCGCCGGCCGAAGGCGGTCAGCCGCAGCCGGGTCCGCGGCGCGACCCGGCCGTCGGCGGGATCGGTCTCGAGCAGCGGCACCGGCGCGCCCGCGAGCCGCGTCATCCGCGCGAAGGCCCAGGTGTCGCCGAGGAACGGACGCGGCTCGCGGTCGCCGGCGCGGACGAAGGCCTCGGAGGCCGTCCCGGCGCCCTGGGCGACCGCGGCGAGGATGCGCCGCTCGCTCAGCGCGAGCCCGTCGCGCGTCGACGGGTACTCGCGGCCGAGCCGGTCGAAGGCCTCGGCCACGAAGCGCAGCTCGGACGGCGGCGCGACCCGCGCGATCGCTTCTACACCGGCGGGGTCGGGGGCGCGCAGGGCGTCCCAGGCGCGCGCCGCGTGCGCGAGCGCTTCGGGGCCGAGCGTCGTCGCGACCCGCTCGGGCAGCGCGGCGAGCTGCTCCGAGCTCAGCTCGCCGAGCCCGCCGAAGCGGGCGACGCCGACGTGCTCGCCGATGCAGAGCAGCGTGATCCGGCCCGGCGGCACCGCCAGCTCGCGCAACCGGGCGAGGATCTGGACGAGCTGGAGCTGGTCGTAGAGGTCGGCCTCGAACCACAAGACGTAGTGGCCGTCGCGGTGGGCCGCGAGCACATCGTCGCGGCGGGCCAGCTCGCTCGCCGTGCCGATGTCGCCGGCGTCCTCGGCGGCCAGGAAGCGCGCGCGGATGCGGCGCAGCTCGTCGTCTGCGACGGCGGGCACCGGACCCTCGTGCAGGACGTCGCGCCACGGCTCGATCGGCCCCTCGATGCCGGCGTCGAACAGGCCCCGCACGGTGATGTCGCCGTTGGTCACGTGCAGCGCCCGCGGAGGGAGCCGGCGGTCAGTCACGGTCCAGGCGCATGGACAGGCGCTCGCGCGCTGCCGGCCACTCTTCGTCGGTCAAGGAGTACTGCACGGTGTCGCGCCAGGACCCGTCGCGGCGGATGCGGTGCTTGCGCAGGACGCCCTCGCGCTGCGCCCCGAGCCTGGCGATCGCCGCCTGGGAGCGCTCGTTGCGGATGTCGGTGTGCCACACCACCCGCACGGCGCCGAGCGTCTCGAACGCGTAGGTCATCAGCAGCAGCTTGGCCTCGGTGTTCAGCGGCGTGCGCCAGGAGGACCGACCGAGCCAGGTGTAGCCGATCGCCAGGGCGCGCGAGACGGGGTCGACCTCGTAGAGCGACGTGCTGCCGACGACGGCCTCGCCGGGCAGCGCGACCTGGGCGTAGGGGAAGCGCGTCCCGCACGCCCGCGCGGCGAGCGCGGCCTCGACCTGCCGGCGCGCCTCGGCGACGTCGGCGGGCGCCGGGTCCAGCAGCCACCGGAACGTCTCCTCGGCGGCGTCGCCGGTCCCGGCGGCGGCGAGCAGGCCCGGCGCGTGCTCGACCGTGAGCGGCTCGAGCCGGATGTGCTGCCCCGTCAGCACGGGCAGGGCGAACCACGCGTCGGGCGGGCTGGCGGCGCCGGTCACCCGGCCGATGATGCCAGCCCGGGGCGCGCCGGCTACCAGGTGAACGCGGCGCCGAGGGCGGCAGGCGGCGCGGGCAGCTCCCGCACCACCGGGGTGGCGAAGGCGTGGTCGCGGACCACGACGCGCGCGACCGGCGAGGAGGCGGTGATGAGGGTGGAGGCCATGACCCAAAGCCTCCCACCGCACGCCCGGCCGATCGCTACGGCTGGCGGGCGTCTGCAGGTGCGGGCGGGCGAACGCCGAGGTGCGGCGAGCCGCACCACTCGCCCGGGCGTGCCGGTATTCGAGCCGCTGTCGGACGACTCCAGCGCGGGCGTGCCGGTCACGCTCTTCCGGGGGCGAGCGATCTGGCCACGCAGGCGAACCCCCGCATCGAGGGTGACCGGATCGGCGGAGGCGGAGCCAGGCGGCGTTTCCTCAGCAGCGGCCCATCATCCGGCCCGCAGCTGTAGTTCTGCCGCTCCTACCGGCTCAACCTCAGCCGGGCCCCGCCGGCCGGCTCGATGCTGTGGAAATGCCGGTTGGTCACACCGCCCTCGATCGAGCCCGCCTCCGTTACCTGCGCAGTTTCCGTCCGGCGATCCAGGCGGCCCTCGGCTTCGCCCACGCCGCCCGGGGCCGGGCGACGACGGCGACCCGGCGGCTCAGGCGAGGTCGGGCTTCTCGGGCAGCGCGAGGCCGCGGGCCTCGGCCGGGCCGCCGGCGAGCCCCGGGCGGGGCAGCGGGCGGGGGACGTCGCGCCCGGCGCGGTCGGCGGCCGGGGGCAGCTCGGGGCGCTCCGGCGCACCGCCCGACGAGGACGGCTCGGGCCCGAAGACGTCCTCCTCGCTGCGTCCCGTGAGCAGCGCCTCGAACTCCGGGCGCTCGATCGTCTCGCGCTTGAGCAGGATCTCGGAGATGGTCGTCAGCGCCTCGCGGTGCTCGGCGAGGATGTCGCGGGCGACCTGGTGGGCGGACTCGACGATGCGGCGGATCTCGTCGTCGATCTCGCGCGCGATCTCGTCGGAGTAGTCCGGCTCGGTGGAGAACGAGCGGCCGAGGAAGGGCTGCAGCTGGTCGCGGCCGAACACCCGTGGCCCGAGCTTGTCGCTCATCCCGAAGCGCATGACCATCTGCTTCGCCGTGGCGGTGACCTTCTCGATGTCGTTCGACGCGCCGGTGGTGATCTCCCCGAAGACGATCTCCTCGGCCGCTCGGCCGCCCAGCGTCATGGCCATGATGTCGTTGAGCTCGGCGCGGGTGGTCAGGAACTTGTCCTCCGCCGGCAGCGAGATCGTGTAGCCGAGCGCCTGCCCGCGGCTGATCACCGAGATCTTGTGGACGGGGTCGGCGTGCTCGAGGTAGTGGCCGACGAGCGCGTGACCCATCTCGTGGTAGGCGGTGACGAGGCGCTCCTTCTCCCCCATCACGCGCGTCTTCTTCTCGGGGCCGGCGATCACGCGCATGATCCCCTCCTCGAGCTCCACCTGGGTGATCTCGCGCTTGCCGGTCCGGGCGGCCAGCAGGGCGGCCTCGTTGACCAGGTTGGAGAGGTCGGCGCCGGTGAAGCCGGGCGTCTGGCCGGCGAGCGCGTCCAGGTCGATGTCGCGCGTGAGCGGCTTGCCGCGCGTGTGGACCTCCAGGATCTTCGCGCGGCCCTTGCGATCCGGACGGTCGACCGTGATCTGACGATCGAAGCGACCCGGCCGCAGCAACGCCGGATCCAGGATGTCCGGCCGGTTGGTCGCCGCGATCATGATGATGTTGTCCTTGGCCTCGAAGCCGTCCATCTCCACCAACAGCTGGTTCAAGGTCTGCTCACGCTCGTCATGGCCGCCGCCCATCCCCGCGCCACGATGGCGGCCGACCGCGTCGATCTCGTCCATGAAGATGATGCACGGCGAGTTCTGCTTGGCCTGCTCGAAGAGATCACGCACCCGCGAGGCACCCACACCCACGAACATCTCCACGAAGTCCGACCCCGAGATCGAGAAGAACGGCACCCCCGCCTCACCCGCCACCGCACGCGCCAGTAGCGTCTTACCCGTCCCCGGCGGGCCGTAGAGCAACACGCCCTTCGGGATCCGCGCGCCCAGCGCCTGGAACTTCTTCGGGTTCTCCAGGAACTCCTTGATCTCGTGCAGCTCCTCGACCGCCTCCTCCGCCCCGGCGACGTCACGGAAGGTGATCTTCGGGGCATCGGCCGACATGCGCTTGGCCTTGGACTTGCCGAACTGCATGACCTTCGAGCCGCCGCCCTGGACCTGGTTCATGAGGAAGATCCAGAAGCCGATGAAGATGATGAACGGCAGCACGTAGGTCAGCAGCGAGAGGATCACGCTCGTCCGCGACGGCTTGACGTCGAAGCTCGCGATCAGGGGCGGGTCGCGCTGCTCGGCGGCGCGCAGCTTGTTGACCAGGCTCGAGGCGTAGTCGACCGGATAGCCGACCTCGTACTTCTTCTTGTCGCTCTTCTGGACGACCTCGAGCTCGTTGCCCTTGGTCTTGAGCGTCACCGACTCGAGCTTGCCCGCCTCCAGCTGGGAGAGGAAGCCCGAGAAGGTCGGCGTCGGCGCCTGGTCCTGGTTGGAGATCAGCCGCGAGGCGAAGAACGCCAGCACGATCACGATCAGGATCGGGAACGCGGCGCTCTTGAAGAACCGGCTCATGGGACGGGGCAGCGCGACGGGCGCGCGCAGATGCGACGACCGGACAAGATCCTCAAGGCTACCAGCAGATTCTGGCCTGGCAGGCCGGTCTGCGCCGGGATCTCAGGGCTCGACGAGCGCGGCGACGTAGGGCAGATTGCGGTAGCGCTCGGCGTGGTCGAGGCCGTAGCCGATCGCGAAGCGATCGGGGATCTCGAAGCCGATGTAGCGTGCCGGCAGGTCGACCTTGCGCCGGTCGGGCTTGGTCAGCAGCGCGCACACCTCCAGCGAGGCGGGGCGGCGGGCGTTGAGGCTGCGCAGCAGGTACTGCAGCGTGAGCCCGGAATCGACGATGTCCTCGACGATCAGCACGTCGCGCCCCTCGATCGGCTCGTCGAGGTCCTTGAGGATGCGCACGACGCCGGAGGAGTCGGTCGCCGAGCCGTAGGAGGCGACCGCCATGAAGTCGACCTCGCACGGGACGTCGATGTGGCGCATGAGATCCGAGAGGAAGAAGACGGCGCCCTTGAGCACCCCGATCAGCAGCAGGTCGCGGTCGGCGTAATCGCGGCTGATCTCCGCCCCGAGCGCCCGCACGCGGTGCTGGAGATCGTCGGCCTGGACGAGGATCTCGCCGATCTCCGGGTCGCGGGGCATGCGGACGCGGGAGTCTAGTGGCGCGACGGACGCCGGCCTCCAGGCCAGCCGCACGCGCTCCGCGGTGGCGTCCGTGACGCGGAAGCGCTCGCCGGTGGCCACGCCGGGCACCCACGCGATCTCCTCACCCGACACGACGACCGGCAGGCGATGGCGGCGCTCGCGCGGCACCTTGCGGTCGACGAAGAGGTCCTGCAGCGTGCGGCTGCCGCCCAGCCCCAGCGGGCGCATGCGATCGCCCGGGCGCCAGGCGCGGACCTCGAGCGGCGCGACGAGGGTGTCCCCGTCGAGCGTCCCGTCGGCGACCGGCTCCTCGTCGCCGCCGTGCCGGCTGGTGAGCTCGCCGCCCGCGAACGCGACACTGCCGGGGACGGGCAGGCGCACGGGAGCGGCGGCAGCGGCGGCCGGCCGCCCGGCCTCGAAGCGCAGCCGGCCGTACTCGGCGATGGCGCGCAGGCCGCCCGGCAGGTCCAGCGCGGCCGTGCCGCCGCCGGCGCCGAGCGCGAGCAGCTCGTCGGCGCGAGCGCCGATCGCCGGCGCTCGCGTGCCGGCCGCCACCCCGTCGGCGAGCCGCTGCAGCGCCAGCCGCGCAAGCGCCGGCGGCAGGGCCGCGAGCTTCGCCAGCTCGGGTGGGTCGCCGGCGTCCGCCAGCGCCGCGGCGGCAGCGGCGTCGAGCACCTCGTCCTCCTCGCGCAGCAGCGCGAGCGTGCGCAGCAGGTTGGCCTGGGCGGCCGGATGGATGGCCTCGAGCGCCGCCAGCAACCCGTGGCGTACGCGCCCGCGCGCGTACGTGTCCTGCGCGTTCGTGGGGTCCTCGCGCCAGCCGAGTCCGCGCTCGCCGCAGTAGGCGGCCGTCTCGGCGCGGCTGACCTCGAGCAGCGGGCGGACGAGGCGGCCGTCGCGCGGCGACATCCCCAGCAGCGCCCGGCGCCCGGGCGAGGCGGCCAGGCGGTAGAGCACCGTCTCGACCTGGTCGGAGGAGGTGTGACCGGTGGCCACCCGCGCGCCGCGGGCGAGCGCCAGCCGCGCCGCCGCGGCGTAGCGCTGGTCGCGCGCCCAGGCCTGCAGGTTGCCGCGCTCCGCCGGCGCCGCCGGGCGCTGGACGGTCAGCTCGACCCCCATGCCCGCGCACAGGTCCGCGCAGAACCGCGCGTCGTCGTCGCTCTCGGGCCGCAGCCCGTAGTCGAGGTGCAGCGCGCGTACGGCGTCAGGGCCGGCGATCCGCACCGCCAGGTCGAGCAGGCAGACCGAGTCCTGGCCGCCGGAGAGCAGCACGACGACCGGCGCGCCGGGGGCGAGCAGCCCACCCGCGCGGACCCGCTCCTCGATCGCGGCGGCGTTGGCGGGCGGGCTCACGGGGCGCGCCGGGCGAGGAAGAGCTCCTCGGGCCGCGAGAAGCCCTTGAGCTTGACGTCGCCGATGTGGGTGAACGCCAGCCGACGGTCGGCGGCCTCGACGAGCGGCCGGGTGACGAGCACCTCGCCGCCCGCCGCTCGCGCCCCGACGCGCGAGGCGACGTTGACGGCGCTGCCGTAGTAGTCGCCGTCGCGGTAGATCGCCGTCCCGAGGTGGATGCCGATGCGCGACAGCGGGCGCCGCGTCCAGCGCTCCTGGAAGCCGACGGCCCACTCGAGCAGCGACGGCGGGTCTGAGGCGACGACCATGACCTCGTCGCCGATCGTCTTGATCACGCGCGCGTCGACGGGCAGGCTCGCCGCGACCGCGGCCACGAAGCGCTCGACCTCGTCGAGCGCCTGCTCCTCACCGACCTCCTCGGTCAGCCGCGTGTAGCCGGCGAGGTCGGCGAAGGCGATCGCGACCCGCAGGTGCCCGAGGTCGAGCTGCTCGTCGTCCTCCTCCTCCATGTGGCCGACCACGTCCTGCTCGACGAAGTGGTGCAGGTGGCGCTGGTGCAGGGCGTCCATGATCGGGCTGGCCAGCGGGAGCACCGCCTCGGCCAGCTCGGACATCATCTCGGCCATCACGAGGCCCGGCATGCCGTCGCGCATCAGCGGCTCGTGGACGTAGAGATGGAAGAGCTTGATCTCGGCGTCGGCGATCCCGGCCAGGGCGTTGCCGTAGACGCGCACGATCTGCAGCACCGCGACGAGCGGGAGGCCGGCGCCCAGCACCGCGGCGATCCGGCGCAGCAGCTCGACGTCGTCGTCGGTGAGCGACTGCAGCCGCGCCTCGGGCAGCCCTGCGGTCAGCCACAGCCGCTCGATCAGGGCGGGCTCGAGGCCGGTGGCGCGGGCGGCGTCGGCGAGCGAGCGCCCTCCCGCCGGCTGGGGCAGCAGGTCGGCGAGGTAGCCGGCGGCCAAGCGCCCGCTGTCGGAGGCGCGCCGGATCGCCGCCAGCGAGTGCCCGCGCTCGCGCAGCCGGGCTACGAGCCGCGCCTGCGCGACGGCTGCCGGCGTCCAGGTGCCGTTGAGCAGCGGGACGAGCCCGTCGCGCACCCAGCGCCGCAGGGTCGAGGGCGCCACCCCGAGCTGGCTGGCGACCCGGCTGAGCGTCACGGCGGCCATGGCCTTGACGCTAGATCATCCACCCGGCCCGCGGCCGGATACGGCCCCGCACATGGAAGCGGCGGGACCAGGGTGGCGGCCCCGCCGCGCGCGGGCAATGCGGCCCGCTGCCTCGGCCGGCGGCGTCCGCGAGAAGCGGCGCCTCGCGGGCACCGCTCGGGCGCCCACTTCTCGGCCTCGTCGGAGATGGTCTACTCCTCGCCGCCGGTCCTGTCAACCGCCGAGGCAGCGGTCTGACCGCGTCAGACCTTCAGGTGCGGGTACTCGGCCTCGACCAGCGCGCGGTACTGCGCGTAGACGGGCTTGGTCACCGGGATCAGGCTCAGCGCCGCCTTGACGTCGCCGCCGGACTTGATCCGCCGGCGGGCGAGCGCCAGCGCCACGTTCTCCTTGCCCTGGAAGTAGCGGTTCGCGGTCTCGGAGGACATCTCCATGCGCACCCTCGGCTCCCAGTCGACGTCGTCGCTCCACTCCCAGTGCAGGTTGCCCTCCTCCCCCGGGCGGGCGGCGCGGATGTTGACGACCAGGTCGAAGTCGTCGAACTCGAAGCGCTGGGGCACGTCGGCGTCGCGCAGCTGCGGGCCCATCGCGGGGTCCTCGTCCATCAGCGCGAAGATCCGGTCCATCACCTCGCGGAACTCCTGCCGGGAGGAGAACTCCGCGGCCATCGCGGGCGCCTAGCTGCTCGCGGGCTTGCGCTGCCGGCCGCCGGCCTTCGCCGTGGAGCGCTTGGGCGCGGAGCGGCTCGACGCCGGCTTGGCGGCGGTGGACTTCTTGGCGGTCGAGCGCGAGCCGCTGGACTTGGTCGTCGAGCGCGCGCTCGCGGACTTGGCGGTCGAGCGCGACGCGGCGGACTTGGCCGTCGTGCGCTTCGCCGCCGTCTTGCGCCGCCTGCTCGCCGGCTTGGCGGGCGACTCAGAGCTGGGCGGGGTCGTCGCCGCCGGCCCGTCGTCGCCCTGGGCGCCGCCGGGCGAGCGCTCCAGCGAGGTCACCCGCCGGGCGAGCGCCTCGACGTCGCCGCGCAGGCCCTTGATCTCGTCGAGCACCTTGACGTCGGCGACGGCCTCGCGGATCCGCCCGGCCGCCGTGGCGACCTCCTCGAGCAGCGACTGGGCCCGGTCGCGGGTGCCCTCGACGGTGCTGCGGACGCTCTCGGTCGCGGCGGCCGCGGCTTCGGCCTGCTTGCGCTGCTGCTTGGCCTTCTTCTTTTCCTTGTTCGGCATGGCGCCGAGGAGTCTAGTTTCTTGCGCGAGCTCGTGCCGTCGCCGCCCGTCCACCTGCGCCCCCACCAACCCGTCGCCGAGCGCGTCGTGTTGCCCGGCGACCCTGGGCGGGCGCTGCGAATCGCCCAGCAGCTGCTCGACCAGCCGCGCATGCTCAACCATCATCGTGGCCTCTGGGGCTACACCGGCGAGGCGGCCGACGGGTCGCCGCTGACGGTGCAGAGCACCGGGCTCGGCGGCCCCAGCACGGCGATCGTGATCGAGGAGCTGATCGCGCTCGGCGCGCGGCGGCTGGTCCGGGCCGGCACCTGTCGCGGGCTCGGCGGCACGCGACCGGGCGAGCTGGTGATCGCCGCGGCGGCCATCTGCGAGGACGGCACGAGCCGGGCGCTCGGCGCCGGCCCGACCGCCCTGCCCGACGCCGGGCTGACCGCGGCGTTGCGCGTGGCGGCGCCGGGCGCCCGCGCCGGCGACGTCGTCTCGGGCGACCTCTTCTACGAGCGGGCACCGGGCACGGGAGCGGGCACGACCGCGCTCGCGACCGACCTCGAGACGGCGGCGGCGTTCGCCGCGGGCGCGCGCGCCGGCGCCGCCGTGGCGGCGATCCTCGCCGTCACCCGGCGGACGGACGGCGAGGCGCCCGGCCTCTCCGACGACCGCATGGCCGAGCTCGAGCCCGAGCTCGGCCGCGCCGCGCTCGCGGCGCTGCGCTAGCGGTGCCCGTCCGCCGAGCCGTTGGCGGCGCCGAGCGCGTCTTCCTCGATCTCGGCGAACTCCTCGGACTCGACCGCGGTGGCGCGGTAGCTGACGTAGAGGAAGAGCAGGAACGCGACGATCAGGAAGACCCACATCCCCACGGATCCCGGCCCGAAGGTGAAGTAGGCCCCGGCGCCCTCGTAGGTGTCGATCGGTGCGGTGTTCATGGCGTCGGTCTCCTCACTCGGCCGTGGCCGTCGCAGGGGTCTGGTCGGGCGCGACGGCGCCGTTGTGGCCGTTGCGCATCACCGTCACGGGGATGCCCTCCGGGTACGGGGTCGCGGGGATCTCGGTGATGTCCAGGCCGAGGACCTCGACGTGGCGCGGCGAGCGCAGCAGGCCGAACACGGCCAGCAGCTTCGAGCTCCCCCAGCCGAAGCCGAAGCCGAGCGCGATGCACACCAGCGCACCGACGACCTGGCCGCCCAGGTTGACGTCCGGGCCCGCGGGGTTCGGGTAGCCCGAGGCGAGCAGGCCGCAGGCGACCAGCGACCACACGCCGCAGAAGCCGTGCACGGAGACGGCGCCGACCGGGTCGTCGAGGCCGCGCCGCTCGATGAACGCACCGACCTTGGGGATGGCGAAGCCGCCTGCGACGGCGATGACGAAGGCCACGGCGGGGTGGTAGACGTCGAGGCCGGCCGCCACGGAGATGACGCCGGCGAGGCCGCCGGAGACGGTCCAGAACGGCTCGGCCTTGGAGGACCAGAAGGCGCCGATCATGCCGCCCGCGAGCCCCATCAGCGTGTTGAAGGCGAAGGCCGACATCGTCATCGGCTGGCCGTAGATCGTCGTGTAGCCGGTCTGGGCGAAGATGGCGCAGCCCATCAGGAAGCCGAAGAAGCCGACGAAGATCAGGAACAGGCCGAGCATGGTCATCGGCAGGTTGTGGCCCGCGATGGTCACGGCGCGGCCGTTGACGAAGCGGCCGATGCGCGGCCCGAGGTTCATGATCACCCCGAGCGCGAAGAAGCCGGCCACGACGTGCACGACGCCCGCCGCGCCTGCGTCGTGGAAGCCCAGCTCGGTGGTCATCCAGCCCGTCGGGTGCCAGCCCCAGGCGGCCGCGATCACCCACGCCACCGAGCCGACCACCGTGGCCAGCACGAGGAAGCCCGAGAGCCGGATCCGCTCCAGGCACGCGCCCGAGACGATCGACGCCGTCGTGGCGGAGAAGAGGGCGAAGGCGCCCCAGAAGACGCCGCTGAGGGAGTCCTCGAGGTTGGGGCCCATGTTCTCGCTCCACGGCAGCGCCGCCTTGGCGGCGTCGGAGAGCTCCGGCACGCCCGGCGGGAAGGCGTTGTAGATGAACCAGCCGAAGAAGAAGAACGAGGCGATCACGATCGGCAGCGTCATCGCGTTCTTCATCGCGGTGGCCAGCACGTTCTTCACGCGCGAGGCGCCGGCCTCGTAGAAGAGGAAGCCCGCGTGGATGAGCACCATCAGCGCGATGGACATCCAGTAGAAGAACTCGAGGTTGACCAGATTGGCCGTGTCGAGCGCCTGTTGGATCTCGTCGTTCATGTTCCCCCTCGCGGATTCGCCGGCGACGTGCTGCGTCGGACAAATTGGTGCATGGCGCGCCGGAGCACCACCGACCCGAGGACGGAGTCGCTAGGACCGGCGGTTGGTCAATGCGGCTTGACCGTTCGCCGGTCGCTCAGGCCACGCGCAAGACCAGCGAGCTCACGGCCAGCACGAAGAACACGACCGGCGGGGCGACGTCCCAGTAGCGGGCGCGGACGTGGGTGACCAGGGCGCCGGCGAAGAACAGCACGAGGCCGGCCGAGGCCGCGGCCCCGAGCACAGGGATGCCGATGCCGGCCAGCACGCCCGCGGCGCCGGCCGCCTTGAGCACCCCCGATGGCAGCAGCCATGACTGCGGCACGCGCGCTGAGGCCATGTTGCGCAGCAGCCAAGCCGGGCGGGTGAAGTCGACGGCGGCCGCGTATCCATTGGCCGCTGCGGTCGCGACGGCGACGAGCACGTAGGCGACAGACAAGGGAACAGCTCCTGCGGAGGGTGGACGTCTCCTCCTCAGACGGAGCGCCGGCAGCGCATGTGACCGGCAGGCCGGGAGGCCGGCGTCAGCGCGGCGGGTGGCGCAGGGCGACGACGACCTCGTCGTTCTCGACGCGGACCGCGTAGCGGCGCACACGCAGGCGCGTGTCGACCACGCACCGGCCGCTGGCGATGTCGAAGTCCCACTTGTGCCACGGGCAGCGCACCAGCGCGTCACGGTCGCCGAGCGCCGGGTGGCCGTCGCGCAGCTCGATCGCGGTGGCGATCCGCCCGCTCGAGCACAGCGGCGCGCCGCGGTGCGGGCAGCGGTCGGCCAGCGCGTGCAGCTGCTGGCCGACGCGATAGAGGCCGATGCGGTGGCCGCCGAGCTCGACCATCCGCCGCTCGCCGGGGGCGGGGGCCTCGGCGAGCGGCAGGCGCAGCTCGGCTGACAGGGTGCGGCTCACGCGGCGACCGGAGCCGGCAGCCCGAAGAAGCGGCTCGCGTTGCGGTACGCGACGCCGTCGCGCCAGTCGGCGGGGAGGCGGATCAACGACTGGCGCGGCTCGTCGTAGTCCCAGTGGGGGTAGTCGCTGGAGAAGCACAGCGTCTCCCACGGCCGCAGGCCCTCCAGCGCCGGCGCCAGCAGGCGGTCGTCCGGCGGCTCCTCGAGCGGCTGCGTGCTGAACCGCACGCGCTCGAAGACGTACTCCGACGGCGGGCGCACGCACCAGGGCATCTCGCTGCGGCACGCGCGCCACATCGTGTCCAGGCGCCAGAGGAGCCCGACGAACCCGACGAGGCCGCCCTCCATCATCATCACGCCCGTCCGCGGGAACCGCTCGAGGATCCCGTGACACAGGATCGAGGCGAAGTGCCCGTGCAGGCTCGAGCCGCAGACCGCGTGGTACTCGCCGTAGTGGTCGGGCAAGCCGGCCGCCGTGACCGGCCCCGCGATCCCGACGCCCTCGAAGTGGGTGTGCACGATCACCGGCAGCCCGAGCTCGTCGCACGCCCGCCAGATCGGGTCGTAGACGGGGTTGCCGTACGGGATCCGGGCCGCGCCGGGGAGGAACACGCCGACGAACTCGTCGCGCTCGCCCACGCGGCGGATCTCGCCGGCCGCCGCCTCCGGGTGCTGCGCCGGCACGACGACGAGCCCGCGCAGCCGCGGCTCGCGCTCCAGCCAGTGCTCGAGCAGCCAGTCGTTGTAGGCGCGGCTGAGGTGGGCGCCGAGGATGCCGTTGGGGATGATCGAGAACGCCGCGGCCTCGTCCGGCGTGAGGATGCCGTGGTCGACCGCGAGCGGGTCGAGCACCTTCGCCCGCACCTGATCGAGCGTCTGGCCCACGAGCTGCGAGCCGACCGCCGTCGCTGCTCGGTCGAAGGCGTCGTTGCGCAGCCAGCCGGTGGGGTGGTACCAGGGGTAGCTCGGCATGCCGAGGCCGTTCGTCCCGCAGTTGACGACGAGCTCGCGGGTCGCCGGATCGAGGTACGGCGCCAGGTCGAGCAGCGTCTCGTAGCCCACGTGGATGTCGCAGTCGACCAGCACCTGTCCCACCTTTCGATCACAATGTGGTCTACTTAGATCATTGCTGAAGGCGCCATTGAACCAGCCGCGCCGACGGGCCGCAAGCGCATCCACGCGCCGGGGCTGCCGCGCGCGCAGTCGCTGAGCCGCGCGGCCGCGCTGATCCGCGCCGCCGGCGCCGGCGGTGCACCAACCACGGCGCAGCTGGCGCGGACGTGCGGGCTGCCGGTCGCGACCGCCGCCCGCCTGCTCGCCACGCTCTCCGACGAAGGCTTCGTCGAGCGCACGGCCGACGGGGCCGGCTGGACGATCGGGCACGAGCTCGTGCGGCTCGCGCGCGCCGCCGACCCCGATCGCGCGCTGCTCGCGATCGCCCGCCCGGTGCTCGAGGAGCTCGCGGTCGCCGCCCGGGAGAGCACCGCGCTGGCCGTCCCGCGCCCCGGGCCCGGAATGGACGTCATCGCCCAGGCCGACGCGCCCGGGCTGCTCGGGGCCAGCGACTGGGTCGGGCACGACTTCCCGCTGCACGCGTCGGCTCCCGGCAAGCTCGTGCTGGCCGAGCTCGACGACTCGCAGCTCGCCCAGTGGGTGCAGCGCGTCCGCCCCGAGCGATTCACGCCCCGCACGATCACGTCGCTGCGCGGGCTCCGGGCCGAGACCGCCACGATCCGCGCACGGGGCTACGCCGAGATGCACGACGAGCTCGAGCCGGCGCTCGCCAGCCTCGCCGTGACCGTGCGCGGCCCGCGCGGTGCGCCGCTCGCCTACATCGGCGTCAGCGGCCCGAGCGCGCGCCTGGACGCCGCCCGCCGGCGCGCCCTGCTGGGCCCGGTGCGCGCCGCCACCGAGCGGATCGCGCGCGCGGCCGCCGCGCCGCGCTGACGGCGCTCAGGAGGTCTTCTTCTTCGCCGGCGCGCGCTTGGCCTTCGCGGGCGCCGACCGGCGCCGGCGCGGCGCCGGCGGCGCCTCGGCGTCGACCTCCAGGCGCTCCTGCTCGCGCGGCATCGGCGCGGGGCCGGACGCGGCGTCCAGGCCGGCCGAGAGCCGGCCGACCTCGACGACCAGGCGGCCGAGCTGGTTCTCGATGCCGGCCAGCCGCTCCGCGGGACCCGCGGCGGCCGAGGCGCGGCCGACGGCCCCCTCGAGCTGCTGGTCGAGCCGGTCGACGGCGTCCTCGATGCCCTCGAGCCGCTGGGAGACCGAGCGCAGGCGCCGGGTCAGGCGCTCGATGTCGGCCGCCGAGGGGAGGTTGAGCGCGCCCATCGCGACCTCCTGGGCCTGCGCCGCCCGCTCGCGCGCGTCGAAGGCACGAGAGAGCGCGCTGTTGACCAGCGGATTCTCGAGCAGGTCCTGGGCGAGCTTGCCCAGCGCATCCTCGCCACCACGGGCGAGCCGATCGCGCAGGCCCGCCGAATCGCTGGGCTCGTCTGCCATGTTGATGCCTCCAACGGGGTCCGGGAGTGGCCGTCCGAGCGGGCAACGTAGCAGCGCGGTTGGGACCGCCTGCGCCCAGCCCAGTCTCACCCTCGAGTCGAGCGCGAGACTTGCGCATTTAGCCGCAGCTCATCGGCGGGCGCAACGCTGCGCCCACGGTGAGGCCGGTCGAGGGTGCAGAATCCGGCCCTACGACATCGCCGCAACCCGGCGTATATCCGGCAGTTCTCCATTGCATCGCCTCAGTCCACGCAATAGCCTCCGCGGCGGTCCTCCGCGTTCCGTGGCCGTCCGCCGGCGCTTCGCGCCGATCCTGCGGGGCGGCGGCCGGGTGAGGCGGGGACGCACGGGACACTGGATGCCACGCCGGACCACGCTGATCGCCCTCACCGCCCTGCTCGTCCTCGTGGGGGCGGCACCGGCGGCGGCGCAGCAGCGCACCCTGACCTTCACGCTCCAGGGCGGGGCCACCGTCACCACGACGATGGACGTCCCCGCCGGGGCCGACGTCTCCCAGCTCACGCCGCCCGGGGTCACCGAGCCCGTCGTCTCCGTCAAGGACCACGGCGCCGTCGCGACCCCGACGCCGTCGGCGACGCCGGCCAAGCCGGACCCGACGCCCACCCCGACGCCCAAGCGCGAGAAGCAGAAGCCCAAGCCGACGACGACCCCCGGCCCGGACGGCAGCCCGAACGGCGCCCAGGGCCAGCGCGGCGGCGGGCAGGAGCGGGCCGGCGAGGGCAACAAGGCGCAGGGCCGCTCGCGCGCGCGAGAGACCGAGCGCGACAAGGAGCGCGCGAAGGCCGAGCCCAAGGACACCGACGCCGGCGCGCAGACCCCGGCCGCGCCCGCCCAGCCGGCGCAGCCCGCCCAGCCGGCGCCCGCCCAGCCCGCGCCGACCGGCCCGAGCGCGCTCCCCGAGGGGGCCGTCGGCGTACCGAACTTCTTCATCGACCGCTTCCGCATCCCGCCGTTCCTGCTGCCCATCTACCAGGCAGCGGGCATCCAGTACGGCATCCGCTGGGAGATCCTCGCGGCGATCAACGAGATCGAGACCGACTACGGACGCAACCTGAGCGTGAGCTCGGCGGGCGCCCTGGGCTGGATGCAGTTCATGCCCTCCAGCTGGGAGGCCTACGGCGTCGACGCCAACGGCGACGGCGTCAAGGACCCCTACAACCCCGTCGACGCGATCTTCGCCGCCGCCCGCTACCTGCGCGCCGCGGGCGCCGAGCAGGACCTCTCACGCGCGATCTTCGCCTACAACCACGCCCAGTGGTACGTCGACGACGTGCTCCTGCGCGCCCGCGTCATCGGCGGGCTGCCGGCCAACCTCGTCGGCTCGCTGACCGGGCTCACGCAGGGCCGCTTCCCGGTCTACGCGCGCTCGACCTACGCCGGCGACGTCTCCGAGCGCGCCGCGCGGCGCCGCGTCGCGCAGGGCGAGAACGCGGCGTACGTCGTCGAGAGCGAGGACGCCCGCCGCGCGGTCGAGGTCTTCGCCCGCCGCAACGCGCCCGTGGTGGCCGTCAACGACGGGCGCATCGTGAAGATCGGCCGCTCCGCCCGCCGCGGGCGCTTCGTCGAGCTCCAGGACGTCTACGGCAACACCTACACCTACTCACGACTCGGCAAGGTCGCCGAGAGCTACCCGGCGCCCAAGCCGCGGCAGGTGACCCCGGAGCGGGTCGCCCGCGAGCTCGAGCTCCCCAAGCCCGACGCCCGCCCCGACCGGGCGGCGTCGGACGCCGGACGGCGCGGTGCGCGCCGGAGCGCCCGCTCGACGCGCGCGCCCGCCCGCGCCGCCGCGCCGGCAGACCCGGTCGCCGCCGCCACGCCCACACCGGCGCCGAGCGGCACCAAGGAGCGCCTGTTCGCCAACCCCGAACGCCCGAAGGCGCGTCGCGCCGGCGGTGACCAGCAGCTCAGCGGCGGCAGCACGGCGGCGCGGCCGGTCGGGTCGACCCCGTACCTCACGCGCATCTTCGGCGCCGACCGCACCGACCTCGAGCTCAAGCGCCTGCGCAAGGGCTCGCGCGTCGCCGCCGGCACGATCCTCGGCCGCCTCGCCGCGGCGGAGCCGGCCGCGGGCGCCGCCCCAGCGAAGGCGGGCGCCGCGAGCCTGCGCTTCGAGATCCGCCCGGCCGGCCGCGGCGCCCCGCGCGTGGATCCCAAGCCGATCCTCGACGGCTGGAAGCTGCTGGAGTCCACCGCCGTCTACCGCGCCGAGGGCAAGTCCGCGTTCTCCGGGCCGGGCGGCGCCGACCCCTCGATCGGCCAGATCCTGCTGATGGGCCAGGAGGCGCTGATCGAGCGGGTGCTCGCCAACCCGCGCATCGAGATCTACGAGTGCGGGCGCCGCGACATCCGCACCGGCCAGGTCGACCGGCGCGTGCTCGCCACGCTCGAGTTCCTCGCCGCCTCCGGCCTGCGCCCCAGCGTCAGCTCGCTCAAGTGCGGCCACGGCTACTACACCTCCTCGGGCAACGTCTCCGCGCACTCCTCCGGCGACGCGGTGGACATCGCCGCCGTCAACGGCACCTCGATCCTCGGCCACCAGGGCAAGGGCTCGATCACCGAGGAGTCCGTCCGGCGCCTGCTGACCCTGCAGGGCACCATGAAGCCCCACCAGATCATCACCTTGACGAAGTTCGCCGGCGCGGAGAACACGCTGGCGATGAGCGACCACGACGACCACATCCACGTCGGCTGGCGGTCGGCCTACGGCGGTGACGCCAAGACGGCCCAGCAGGTCAACGCGATCCTCAAGCCCGGGCAGTGGACGAAGCTGATCGAGCGGCTCGACGCCATCGACAACCCCGTCGTGCGCCGGTCGCCGTCGCGATACGCGCTGCGGGCCGGCGGACGCTCGGGCCGGGGCGGCTGACGGCGAGCGCAGCGTGACCGGCGCGGCGCCGAGCCGCCGGTTCGGCTTCGTGCAGTGGGAGCTGGCGGGACGGCCCGGGCCCGAGCCCGGCCGTTACGTCGTGCGGCGCTTCGCCGGCGACGACGCCCGCCAGGTGCTGATCGTCGGTGGCCTGCAGGCGCCGCGGCGGCGCCGGCTCGCCCGCCGCCCGCGGCCGCGCGCGACCCCGCCCGGCGACGGACCGGCGACGGTGGAGGTCACGCGCGTCACCGTCGTGAGCGCCACGGCCCACGACGACGAGCGGGCCGCGCGGGCGTGGCTCGCGCACGCGACCGGCGCCGGCGCCGAGGCGGTGACCGGCGAGGCGCTGGCGCTGCTCAACCGGGCGATCCACGGCCACCGGATCGCCGCGGCCGACCCCTACGTGACCGAGCTCGGCCCCGCCGGCGCGCTCGTCACCCGCGTCGGCTACGGGACCGGCGAGCAGGTCGCCGAGGGCGAGTGGGAGGTCGCCCGCGAGCTGCCGCCCGCCGCGGCCGGGCGGCCCGGGCGGGCGCTTCCGCCCCAGGAGCGCCTCGCTGCGCTGCTCGCGGGCCGCGACGTGCCGCTGGCCTGCGAGGAGCTCGCCCTGCGGGCGCGGCTGGACCTCGACCAGGGCCGTCAGCGCGAGGCGGCGCTGCAGGCCCGCGTCGCGCTCGACGTCGCGCTGGCCGAGCTCGAGAGCTGGCGCGACGAGGCCGGCCTCGAAGCGCGCCTCGAGGAGCTGCGCGAGCGCCGCGGCGCGGTGGCCGCGGCCGCCGAGGCCGCACTGCAGGGCGGCCTCGAGCCGGCTGCCGTCACGGCGGTCGACGCCGCGCTCGGGCGGTTGGAGGCGGCGCTGCGGGCGCGCAGCGCCGCCGTCCGCCGGTGACCGCGGTTACTCCGAGACGCGGTCGATCAGGAACGCGACGCGCACGTGCGCGCGCCACTCGTCGAGGTTCGCCCCCCGCAGCCCGACCGACACCACGTCGACCGCCTTGACGTTGCGCAGCGTCGACTTGGCTTCCGCGAGCGCCTGCTGCACGGCATCGTCGGAGCTGGTCGGCGAGCTCCCTACGAGCTCGATGATCTTGGTGACCGCCAACGGTCCCCCTCCCTGTAGGTGCTGGACGCGCCAACTCTATCCCGGCAGCGCGGCGATGACCGCCTCGAGCTCGGCGACGACGTCACCGCCGAGCCGCACCGCCGCCCGGCGGTCGTACGGGGTCGTGCCCTGGGTGACGATCGCCACCGCCCCGCCGGCGGCCAGCGTGAGCGCGGGCAGCTCGGCGACCGGCCACACCTCCAGCGAGGAGCCGACGCACAGCAGCAGGTCCGCGGCCTCGGCCAGCTCGGTCGCCCGCTGCAGCGCCGCTTCGGGCAGGAACTCGCCGAAGAGCACGACGTCGGGTTTCAGCGGCGCTCCGCAGGCGCAGCGCGGCACGCCGTCCGGCGCCGCCTCGAGCCGCTCGCGGACCTCTTCGAGCGGCCACCGGTCCCCGCATCGCTCACAGGAGGCGTGCGCGACGCTGCCGTGGACCTCGATCAGCGACGCGGTGCCCGCCGCGGCGTGCAGGCCGTCGATGTTCTGGGTCACGACCGCGTCCAGCCGCCCGCGCCGCTCGAGCTCGGCCAGCGCGGCGTGCGCGCCGTTGGGGCGCTTGTCGCGCAGCAGCGCGAAGCGCTGCCCGTAGAAGCCCCAGAAGGTCTCCGGGTCGTGGCGGAAGACGTCGATGTGCGCGACCGCCATCGGGTCGACGTTGCGCCACAGCCCCGTCTGGGGCGAGCGGAAGTCCGGGATCCCGGAGGGGACCGAGATCCCGGCGCCCGTCAGCGCGACGACCGAGCCCGCCCCGCGGATCAGCTCCGCGAGGCGGGCGGGACCGGCGACCGCCTCCGTCACCCGCCCTTGAACCTCGGCGTGCGCTTCTCCAGGAACGCCCCGATGCCCTCGCGCGCGTCCTCGGAGGCGAAGATCTCTCGGAACGCGGCCTTCTCGGCCTCGATCCCGGCGTCGAGGTCCGCCTGACCCGAGACGCCCTTGATCTGCGCGAGCGCGAGCGGCGCCTGGCGCGCGAACTTGTGCCCCCAGGCCACCGCCGTGTCGAACAGCTCGTGGTCGGCCACGACGCGGTTGACGAGCCCGTGCTCGTAGCCGTCCTCGGCGGAGATCGCGTCGCCGGTGGCGTTCATCTCCAGCGCCTTGGCCGGGCCGACGAGCCTCGGCAGCCGCTGCGTGCCGCCGAACCCGGGGATGATCCCGAGCGAGATCTCCGGCTGACCGAAGGACGCCGAGTAGCCCGCCAGGCGCACGTCGCAGGCCATCGCCAGCTCGCAGCCGCCACCGAACGCGAGCCCGTTGACGGCCGCGACCGTCATCGTGGGAGACCGCTCCCAGGAGCGCAGCAGGCCGTGCGCCTGGTCGAGCAGCTCGCTGCCGGCCGCGTCGTCCATGCGGGTGAACGCCTTGATGTCGGCGCCCGCGCTGAACAGCGCCGGGTTGGGCGAGGTGAGGATCATCGTCCGGACCTCGCCGTCGGCCTCGACCTTCGCCCACACCGCCTCGAGCTCGGCGACCACCTCGGGCGAGATCGAGTTCGCCGGCGGGTTGTCCAGCCACGCGATCGCGACCTCGCCGCGCGTCTCGAGCTTGACCTTGGCGGTCTCATAGCCGGTGTCGGGGCGCGGGTAGGGGAAGAAGCCCTGGCCGGTCTTGGCGCCCAGGCGCCCCTGGGCGACGAGCCGCCGCAGGATGAGCGGGGCGGCGAAGTGCTCGCCCCAGCGCTCCTCGGCGCGCTCGAGCGCCTCGAGCACCTCGTCGAGGCCGCGCAGGTCGGCGCGCACGAACGGCCCCGGCACCATGCCGGTGCCCATCATCATCCCGAGGTCGACGTCGCGGATGCCGGCCACGCCCTCCTCGAGGATCAGGCACGCCTCGACCAGCGCCTTGAGGACGAAGCGGTCCCCGAGCCCGCTGCCCGCGGCGGTCTGGGTGTCAGCCGTGCTCATAGAAGCCCCTCCCCGTCTTGGCGCCCAGATGGCCCTGCTCGACGAGCTCCTCCATCCCCCCGTGGACGTAGAAGCGGTCACCGTAGGCGTCGCGCATGTCGCGCGCGACCTTGAGCCCCGTGTCCAGCCCGGACATGTCCATCACCCGGAAGGGGCCCATCGGCATGCCGGCCTCGGCCGTGATCGCCTCGTCGATCTCCTCGGGCGACTGGCCGGTCTCGTCCTGATGGCGCCAGACCTCCGACGCGGTCGAGAGCAGGATGCGGTTGACCACGAAGCCCGGGCACTCCACGCAGCGCACGGCGGTCTTGCGGATCGCCTGGGCGAAGCTCGTGGCCGCCTGCACCGTCTCCGGCGAGGTGTCGTCTCCCTCGATGACCTCGACCAGGCGCATGCGCGAGGCGGGCCAGAAGAAGTGGAAGCCGACGACCTTCTCGGGGCGGTTGGTGGCGTCGGCGATCTCGGTGATCGACAGCCCGGAGGTGTTGGAGGCCAGCACCGCGTGCCCCGGGGTGGCCGCGTCGAGCTCGGCGAAGACCTCGTGCTTGATCTCCATCTTCTCCGGCACCGCCTCGACGACGAAGTCGACGTCGCCCAGCTCGCCGTAGCTGGTCGTCGGCGTGATCAGGGAGAGCGTGCGCTCGACCTGGGCCTCGGCCTGCTCGGCGGTCAGCTTCTCCTTCTTGACCAGCCGCGCGGCCTGGCCCTCGGTGACCTCGCGCGCCTTCTCCATCCCGGCGTCGACGAAGCGCTGGTCGACGTCCTTGAGCACCACGGGGACGTCGGCGGCGGCGATGACCTGGGCGATCTCCCCGCCCATCACGCCGGCGCCGACGACCGCGGCCTTGAACACGAACATGGGGTCGGGGTTCCTCCTGGTTCTCAGTTGGTCGGGAGCAGATCGGCGTCGGTCGAGCGCTCGGCGGCGAAGCGCAGCAGCGTGCGGTCCAGCTCCGCGCCGAGCGTGCGGCTGACGTAGAAGAGGTCGACGAGCGGCGTCATGGGCGAGCGCTCCTTGAGCCGGTAGTCGAGCGACAGGCTGACGTCGACCTCGCCGGCGCCCGCGGGCGTGAAGCGCACCGCCTGCGCGCCCTCGAGGCGCTCGTCCTCGACCTCGGCGTCCTGACCGCCGCCGGGGAGGTAGTCGGTGACCCGCTCGACGACGCGCCCGCGCCCGCCGGGCTTGGCGTCCCACACCAGGCGCCCGCCGGCCGCCGGCCAGAACGAGTCGCAGGAGACCAGCGCCGCGAAACCGGGCACCCAGCCGGCCCGCCGGGCGGGGTCGTACCAGAGGGCCTCGACCTCCGTGATGGGGCCGGCAACGGTCCCCGAGGCCCGGACGGTCGTCACGTGGGGCAGTCTATGCGGCCGCCGCTGCGGCGGGCGCCTCCTGCAGGCGCCGCGGCAGCAGCGTCTCGCGGGCGATCACGAGCCGCTGGATCTGCGACGTGCCCTCGTAGAGCTGCATGATCTTGGCGTCGCGCATGAGCTTCTCGACCGGGTACTCCTTGATGAAGCCGTAGCCGCCGTAGACCTGCACCGCGTCGGTGGTGACCTCCATCGCCGAATCGGCCGCGAAGCGCTTGGCGTGCGAGGACTCGATCGTGTTGCGGCGCCCCTGGTCGAGCAGCACCGCGGAGTTCCAGGTCATCAGCCGCGCGGCGTGGACCTTGGTGGCCATGTCGGCGATCATGAACTGGATCCCCTGGTGCATGGCGATCGGGACGCCGAACTGCACGCGCTCCTTGGAGTACGTGGTCGCGAACTCGAAGGCGGCGCGGGCGATGCCGACCGCCATCGACGCCACGCCCGGGCGCGTGCGGTCCAGCGTCATCATCGCGATCTTGAAGCCCTTGTTCTCCTCGCCGATCAGGTGGTCGGCGGGGATCTCGGTGTCGTTGAAGGTGATGGTCGCGGTGTTCGACGCCCGCTGGCCCATCTTGTCCTCCTTCTTGTCCACCGTGACCGTGTCGTCCTTGGGCACGAGGAAGCAGGAGATGCCGCGGTGGCCGGCCGCCTTGTCGGTCTTGGCGTAGACGGTGAAGTAGGAGGCGTAGCCGCCGTTGGTGATGAAGCACTTCGAGCCGTTGATGACCCACTTGTCGCCCTTGCGGGTCGCGGTCGTGCGCATGCCCGAGACGTCGGAGCCGGCGTCTGGCTCGGTGAGGCAGAAGGAGGCGTACAGCGGTGCCTCGGTCAACATGCCGAGGTAGGTGCGCTTGAGCTCCTCGTGGCCGGCGAGCGCGAGCGGCGCGGTCGCGAGGCCGTTGGCGGCGATCGAGGTCGCGATCCCCGAGCAGCCCCAGCCCATCTCCTCCTCGATCAGCACGCCGTCGAGGTAGCTGATGCCCGGGCCGCCGTAGGCCTCCGGGATGTGGGCGTTCATCAGCCCGAGCTCCCACGCCTTCTCGAGCACCGGTTGCGGCCAGTCGCCGTCGCGGTCGTACTCCCAGGCGACCGGGCGGATCTCGTTGGCCGCGAAGTCGTGCGCCATCTCGCGCAGCGCGCGCTGCTCGTCGGTCAGGGTGAAGTCCACCACGGTCGCGCTCCTTGCCAGGGCCAGATTGACTGGTCAGTCAATGTCTGTGGGGAGCGTACCGCAGCGGAGTGGCGGCGGCGCCGGTCGTTCGGGCAGTTTCAGCGTTGAACCCCCGCTGGCGAGGTGTGACGGTGCCGTCCGGGTTCGAGCGATACGAGAACTGCCTCATATGCGAGAACTTCTCGTATCGGTCGAGGCTCTGGCGCGTCGGCGCTCCTTCAGCTCTCACACTCGGAGGCGCATGTCGGCCGACGTCCTCGTCCTCCAGCACATCGCCTGCGAGCCGCCGGGCGTCTACGAGGACGTCCTGCGCGAGCGCGGCGCCCGCCTGCAACGCGTCGAGCTCGACGAGGGCGAGCCGCTGCCCGGGCATCGCGACTTCGCGCGCGATCGTGGTCATGGGCGGGCCGATGGGCGCCTACGACGGCGCGCTGCATCCGTGGCTGGAGGAGGAGCAGCGCTACCTGCGCGCGGCCGTCGAGGCCGAGGTGCCGGTGTTCGGCGCCTGCCTCGGCTCCCAGCTGCTGGCCGCCTGCCTCGGTGCCCCCGTCTATCCCGTCGACCCGCCCGAGGTCGGCGAGCAGTCGCTCGAGGCGGTCCTCGGGCCGGGCGCGCTCGGCGGCCTGCTGGCCGACTTCGCGGCCGAGCGCGCGGAAATGCACCGCCACGCCCGCACGCTGTTCGAGGCGTGGTGGGAGCTCGCGCGGGGCTGAGATGGCCGCTCGGCTGATCGCCGTGCCGTTCCACGACGGCCTCGCGGAGGTCGATCGCGGCCGCGGCCCGGGGGCGCTGCTGGCCGCCTCCGGCCGGACGGCGGCGGCGACGGTCGCGCCGCCCGACCCCTCGGCCCCCGAGGCCGAGCGGGTGTTCGCGATCGCCCGCGAGCTCGCCGGGCTCGTGCGCGCCGCGCGCGCTGATGGCGCGCTGCCGGTGGTAGTCGCCGGCGACTGCAACTCGTGCCTCGGGACCGTCGCCGGCTGCGACCCGGCGGCGGGGCTCGGGGTCGTGTGGCTCGACGCCCACGCCGACTTCGACACCCCGGAGGACAGCGCCTCGGGCTCGCTGGACGCCATGGGCCTGGCCCTGCTCGCCGGCCGCGGCTGGGCGGGACTGCGGGCGACCGTGCCCGGCCTCGCGCCGATCAGCGAGCGCGACGTCGTGCTCGCCGGGGTGCGCGACCTCGAGCCGGGCCAGCGCGATCGCCTGAGCCGGTCGGCGATGCGGCTGCTCCCCGGCGCGGGCCGGCCGGACGCCGAGCTCGCCGGCGCGCTCGACGACCTGCGCCGCCGGGTGTCGCGCGTCTACCTGCACGTCGACCTCGACGTGCTCGACCCGGGCGTGGGCGTCGCCAACCGCTACAGCGCCCCGCGCGGCCTGGCGCTCGACCAGCTGCTGGCGGCGATCGCCGCGGTGACGACCCGCTTCGAGCCGGCCGCGGTGGCGATCACCGCCTACGAGCCGGCGGCCGACACCGACGGCCGCATGGCCGCCGCCGCCACGCGTGTCGTGGCCGCGCTCGCGGGCTGACACCATTGGCGGGCGTGCAAGAGGCCTTCGGAATCGTCCTGATCGTCGTCGTGGCCGCCGGCGCGGTGACCGCGGTCCTCACGCTGTTCTCGAACGGGCGGATGTACGACCGCATCGGCCGCGGCGGGCTCTCGATCGAGGAGAAGCCGCCGCCCGCACCCGAGCGCGACGCCGAGATCCGGCAGATGCTCGCGGCCCGCAACGCCGTGCGCGCCGAGCGCGGGGCGCCGCCGTTGGACGTCGAGGCCGAGTTCGGCCGGCTCTCGGTACCAGCGGCCGACGAGGGGCTGCGCACCGAGATCCGCCAGCTCGTCGAGGCCCGCAACGCGCGCCGGCTGGCCAGGGGCGAGGCGCCGCTCGACGTGGAGGCGGAGGTCGAACGGGAGGTTAACCGCAGCTGATTGGCGGCTACGAAGGCCTCGATGCCTGCCCTTCGCCGCTTCCACATCGAGGATCTCCTGGTCCGCCCAGGGACCTACTTCAACCCCGAGACGGAGATCGTGCTCGTCGTCGACGACTCGGCGTCCGCCGAGTCCGAGCTGTTCGCCGGCGACGAAGACGCCGGCGAGTGGGTGCTGATCTCCGACGAGCTGCCGGTCGACGAGCTGGCGCGCGACGAGCTGCTGGAGGGTTTCCAGGCGGGCGCCACGGGCGAGCTGCCCGACGCCGAGGAGGACGACCTCGGCGACGAGGAGGAGGACCTCGAGCCCGATCCGGACCCCGAGGACCGCTGACGCGCCGGCCGTCGCGGCGCTCAGGCGGCGGCGGTCACGGGAGTATCCACTCGAGGTCCATCTCGAAGCCGGCCGGGCGCTCGGCCCCGCGCAGCGAGCCCTTGTCGGTGCCGATCGGCGGCGTGAAGCCCGCGGCCCGCTCGGGCTGGACGCCGGAAGCCGCCTCGGCGGACGGCGTCGCGCCGGCGCCGAACGCGGCGGTTGCCATCAGGACCGCACCAACCGTGAGCACGCGCATCGAGTTCCTCTCGTCCGGATCGCGGCCACCGCTGTGGTCCGTCCCCTCGAGGGACGCCGTCTCGGGCGCCCTGTTCCAGGTCCGCTCGCCGCCGCGCTCAGTCGCCGCGCCGCGCGGCCGAGGCCTTCTCGCCGCTCTCCTGCGCGTCGTCGTCGTCCTGGAGGTCGTGCACGGTCGGGTTGTGCGCGGCCTCGGTCTTCTCCTCGCGCTCGGCGCGCTTGCGGTCGGCGTCCGGATCGCGCCGGTCGGCCAGCACCGAGAGCCCGATCCCGATCGCGAAGCAGACGACGATGATCCCGAGCGAGGGCAGCGGGCCGATGTAGAAGATGTCCTCGATCAGCAGCTTGACGCCGACGATGGCCAACACCACCGCGATCGTCTGGTCCAGGTAGCGAAAGCGCAGGATCAGCCCCTCGACCAGCACGAACAGCGCGCGCAGGCCGAGCAGGGCGAAGATGTTGCCCATCCAGATCAGCGTCGTGTCGCGCGTGATCCCGAACGCCGCCGGGATCGAGTCGACCGCGAAGGCGATGTCCGCGGCCACGATCGCCGCGAGGCAGATGAACATGGGCGTCGCGACGCGCTTGCCGTCGACCTTGGCGAACCAGTGGTGGCCGTTGAAGTCGGTGGTCACGGGGAACACGCGCCGGACGCCGCGCACGACGAGGTTCTTGTCCGGGTCGACGTTCTCGTCCACCCCCCGGTAGATCCGCACCGCGAGCACGATCAGCAGCGCGCCGAGGATGTAGATGACGATGTGGAAGCGCTCGATCAGCTCCACGCCCACGAAGATCGCGACGCCGCGCTGGACGAGCGCGATCACGATGCCCCAGAAGAGCAGGTTGGCCCGGTGCTGCTCGGGTATGGCGAAGTAGGCGAACAGCAGCAGGAAGACGAACAGGTTGTCGAGCGACAGCGAGCGCTCGATGAAGTACACGGTCGTGAAGGTGACTGCGTCCTCGAGGTCTGAGAGCAGGAAGACCGCGACGGCGGCCAGCATCGCGACGACCAGCCAGCCGATGCTCCAGATCACGCCCTCGCGGAAGTCGGGCTCGCGCCCGCGCGCGAAGAAGTGCAGGTCGACCCACAGGAAGAAGACCGTGAGGGCGATCAACACGAGCCACGGCACGGGCCCGGTCAGAAACGCGAACGGCAGCACGGTCAGACGAAGAAGAACGTGATGCCGAACACCACGTAGACGGCCAGCAGCTGCAGGCCCTCGAACCAGGTCGACTCACCCTCCTGGGTGACCTGGTTGGCGATCAGAACGGCGAGCACGAGGGCGGCCAGCTCGAGGCCGTTGAAGACGAGCGCCAGCGGGAACGGGCCGACGAACAGCGAGATCAGCACCAACAACGGGGCGGCGAACAACGCGATCTGGGCGCTCGAGCCGATCGCGATGTTCACGGCCAGGTCCATCTTGTTGCGCAGCGCGAAGTAGATCGCGACCCAGTGCTCGGCGGCGTTGCCGACGATGGCGACGACGATCACCCCGACGAAGAACGGCGAGAGCCCGATCGACTCCGACGCCTCGGTGATCGAGCCGACGAGGATCTCGGACATGACGCCCACCGCCACGCCGGCGATCGCCAGCATGATCACGCTCTTGCGTACGGTCCACGGCTCGCCGACGTGGTCCTCCTCGCCGTGTTCCGGGTTGAACAGGCTGCGGTGGGTGCGCAGCGAGAACAGCAGCCCGGCGCCATAGCTGAGCAGCAGCACGACCGAGACGCCGACGGAGAGCTGCTCGACGTTGGACGGGTAGTTCACCGACGTATCGGTCGGATTGGGTAGGCCTTCGCCGGCGACCAGCTCGAAGACGGCGGGCATGATCAGGGCGACGACCGCCAGCAGCAGCATCAGCGACTGGACGTTGGCGGCGGTGCGGTCGAAGTACTGGCGCTCGCGCCGCAGGCCGCCGACCAGCATGGCGGCGCCCATCACCAGCAGGATGTTGCCGAGGATCGAGCCGACCAGCGAGGCCTTGACGACCTCCTGCAAGCCCTCGTTGAGGGCGAAGAACGCGATGATCAGCTCGGGCGCGTTGCCGAAGGTCACGTTCAGGAAGCCGCCGATCCCGGGCCCGGAGCGGGTGGCGAGCTCCTCGGTGGCCCGGCCCATCAGCGCGGCGGTCGGGATCACCCCGAGCGCCGAGGCGCCGAAGATCAGCGTCGGCGACGCGTGCGCGAACTCCAGCACGATCGCGATCGGGATGAACGGCACGAGGAGCGCCGGCCACCCCTCCCCCGAGAAGAGGAACCGCCCCAGGTTGAAGCTCTCCGACTGCCCCGTGCTCACCGTTCGGCAGGATAGGGCGCGCGGCGCCCCTTGCGGCGCCCGATGACGCTCAGCCCAGGCCCGAGAGCAGCGCCGAGAGCGGCTTGGCGTCCCTGGGCGCGACCACGCGCTGGGGCTCGTTGAGACCCGTGAGCGTGTACTCGAGGCTCGCGGGCCGCGCCGCCGGCGACCGGCGCGCGCACCACCAGGCGACGCAGCGTGCGGTCCTGGACGCCGCTGTCGAGCTCCACGCGGCCGCCGCGGACGGCGCCCGCCTCGGGCAACTGGCCGGCGGCCCCGGCGAGCCCGAGGCCGCGGATCCGCTCCAGCAGCGCGCGCACGCCGGCCAGGAAGCGCGCGCCGTCGAGGTCGGCGGTGACGCGCGTGGCGCGGACCCCGCCGACGGTGGTCTCACCGGCGAGCCGCGGGTCGCGCAGCCAGGCGCGCGGATCCAGGCCGAGCGTCGCGCGCGTGGCCGCGCCGGGCTTGCCGCCCGCCTGCGCGAGCCCGTCCGCGAACTGAGCGAATACCGCGGACGGCACGGCGTAGGCCTGCCCGTCGCGGCGCAGGAACCCGCGCTCGCCCGTCGAGACCGCGCCGAGCCGGCGTTCGCCGGCCTCGGCGTCGAGCTCGAACGCCGGCGTCTTGCCGGCGCCGCGCGTGGCGAAGCGCCCGCTGACGGCGATGGCGGTCGGCTGGGGCCCGTCGAGCCGCAGGCGGGCCGAGAAGCGCCCGGAGTCCAGCCGCTTGTCCTGGCTGAAGGTCTGCTCGAGGACCCGGTCGGCCTCCGCTGCCCGCGACGCGGGCGCGCCGTCGTCGTCGCTGCCGCCGCAGCCGGCGGCGACGGCCAGCAGCGCGGCGAGCAGGAGCGGGAGCGGCGAGCGACAGGGCATGGGGCGGGTGGGTCCGGCGGGGGCGCCGCGGCGGCGGCGCCTGGGCCGCACGAAACCGTGCAGGCCCACCGCTCCGGCGAGCCTAGCATCGGGTTATCAGCACCGTGCGCCTCGCCCTGGTCCTCTGCGCCGCGCTCCTGGCGCTGCCCGCCGCCGCCTCCGCGGCGCCGTCCACCCGCGACGTGCTGGTGCTCTCCGAGGACGGGCGCACGCGCGTGCGCCCGACGCCCTTCAGCGGGCCGCTCGACCTGCCCGGCGCCGCCGGGCGGGCGCCCGCACCGCCGCGCGCCAGCGCCCGCGCCGCGGCGCGCAAGACGGTGAGCAGTGAGCTGGCCCGGCTGCGCGACAGCGGCGCCTTGGACGCGGCCCGCTACGACGAGCTGCGCGCCACCTACTCCGCCGCCCGCTCGGCGGCCGGCCGGCTCTCGGGCACGCGGCGCAGCGAGCTTCAAGCCGTCGTGCGCACGGTCGAGGACATCGCCCGGCGCGGGCAGCTCAGCCTCTCGCGCCTGGGGCCGCTGTTCCTCACCCTCGAGCGCAACCGCGAGTGGTGGACGACCGGCGCCCTGCTCGCCAACGGGCGGCGGATCGAGTTCGAGGGATCCGAGCTCGTGTGGCAGTACTACGCGGGCCAGGGGCTCCAGCTCCAGCCGCTGGCCAACTTCGGCAAGCTCAACGGCTTCTGGACCGGCGGGCGGCGCTACAACGCCCGCTTGGGGGCGATGATGGACGAGCTGCTGCCGCTGGCGGCCAACCGCGGCGGCGGCGCGGTGTGGGAGTACTACTTCACCTTCGCCGGCGGGCGCCCGCCGTGGGCGAGCGGGATGGCCCAGGGGACCGCCGTGCAGGCGCTGGCGCGGGCGGCGACCCGGCTCGGGCGCCAGGCCGACGTCTTCCCGGTGGCCCAGAAGGCGCTGGTCCCGTTCCGCCAGGCGCCGCCCACCGGCGTGCGGGTGGCGAGCGGCGACGGCGCGCACTACCTCCTGTACTCCTACGACCGCCGCCTGTTCGTGCTCAACGGCTTCATCCAGGCGCTGATCGGCCTGCGCGACTACGCGACCCTGACGGGCGACCCGGCCGGCGAGGCGCTGTTCGCGGAGGGCGACGCGCAGCGGCCGCCGCGAGACCCCGACCTTCGACACCGGCGCGTGGTCGCTGTACGCGCGCGGCAGCGTGACGCGCGAGTCCGACCTCAGCTACCACGACCTGCTCACCGGCTTCCTGCGCGGCCTGTGCACCCGCACCGGCGCGGCGCCCTACTGCTCGGCGGCCCAGCACTTCACGACCTACAAGACCCAGCCGCCGGTGCTGACCCTGCGCCCGTCGACGCTGCGGGCCGGGCGCAGCGGCCGGCTGCGCTTCTCGCTCTCCAAGCTCTCCAACGTCGGGATGCAGCTCGCCAAGGACGGCACCGTCGCCGTCTCGCGCAGCGCGCTGATCGGCTACGGCCGCCGCAGCTTCGGCTTCACGGTGCCGCGCTCGCCCGGCACCTACACCGTCCGGCTGACCGCGACCGACATGGCGGGCAACCCGGCCGCGGTCAGCGGCACGGTCGAGGTCCAGCGCGCGCGGCGGTCCGGCTCCTAGACTCCGCGGCTCCCATGGGGCCGCGAACGATCCTCTACACGGGCAAGGGCGGCGTCGGCAAGACGTCGGTCGCCGCCGCCACCGGCCGCCGCTGCGCCGCCGCCGGGCTGCGGACGCTCGTGCTCTCCACCGACCCGGCGCACTCGCTCGCCGAGGCGCTGGGCGAAGCGGTCTCAGACCAGCCGACCGCGGTCGCCGGACGGGCTGTGGGCCCAGCAGGTCGAGCCCCAGGCCGAGCTCGAGCGCAACTGGTCGGCGGTGCAGGGCTGGCTGGGCGGCATGCTCACCGAGCACGGCATGACGCGGATCGCGGCCGAAGAGCTGTCCGTCCCGCCGGGCGGCGACGAGCTCTTCAGCCTGCTCGAGCTCAAGCGCCACCACGAGTCCGGCGGCGTGGGACGTCGTGGTGGTCGACTGCGCCCCCACGGGCGAGACGCTGCGGCTGCTCTCCTTCCCCGACGTCGCCCGCTGGTGGCTCGGCCGGGTGCTCGGCCGCGAGGCGCAGCTGCTCAGCGCCGCCCGGCCGATCGCGCGGACGTTCCTCGACCTCGAGCTGCCCGACGAGCGCGTGTGGGCCGACGTGCAGCGCCTGATGGCCAACCTGGTGGCGATGAACGAGATCCTGCGCGACCGCGAGCGCGTCTCGCTGCGGCTGGTGATGACGCCCGACCGGATGGTCGTGGCCGAGGCGATGCGGACCTTCACCTACCTCAACCTGTACGGCTACCTGACCGACGCCGTCGTGGTCAACCGCGTCTTCCCGGACGAGGTGGCCGGCACCTACTTCGGCGCCTGGCGCGAGCTCCAGCACGAGCAGCTCGCGCTCGTGGACTCCGCCTTCGCCCCGATCCCCGTCCTGCGCGCCCCCTACTTCGAGCAGGAGGTGCTCGGCGGGGCGATGCTCGACCGGCTGGGCGCCGCGCTGTTCGCGGACGCCGAGCCCGCGGCCGTGCTGCACGCCTCGCTCTCCCAAGCGCTCGAGCTCGACGAGGACGGCGGCGCCGAGCTGCGGCTCGAGCTGCCCTTCGCCTCCAAGGGCGACATCTCGCTCAAGAAGATCGGGCTCGAGCTGGTCGTGCGGGTCGACGGGCACAAGCGCACGATCCTGCTGCCGCCCGCGATGGCCGAGCACCGGCCGTCGGGCGCCGCCTTCGCCGACGGCGAGCTGGTGGTGCGCTTTGGCTGAGGAGGAGCCCGAGGACCTGCGCGCGCGGCTGGACTCCGCCCACGCTGCCGCCGACCGGCTGGTCGCCGAGGCCGAGGCGGCCGCGCGCGCCCAGGCCGAGGGCGTGCCGCCGCGCGGGTGGCAGGCGCCGGGCGACGCCGCGGGCGAGCGGCGCCCCGCGGGCGACCTGCAGGCGCTCGCCGGCGTCGTCGAGCTGCTGCGCACCGCCGTCCCGCCCGAGCTCTCGCGCCAGCTGCTCGAAGCCCTGCGCGAGCTGTTGCTCGCCGTGCGCGCGCTGATCGACTTCTACCTCGAGCGGCTCGAGCGCCGGCCGGCCGAGGAGCCCGAGGTGCAGGACATCCCGATCGACTGACCGGGCCGCCCGCGCCCGTACACTGGCGCCATGGCCCTCGACGCCCCGCAGACCTGGGTCCTGACCGGCTCGCCGGAGAACTTCGCGGCCACGCGCGAGCGCGGGTTCACGCGTCGTCGGCATGAAGGAGGGGCGCCGGCGGATGGCCGAGGCGATGGCGCCCGGTGACCGCATCGTCTTCTACCTGACGCGGGTCGGCGCCTTCGCGGGGTCGGTCCGCCTGACCTCCGAGCTCTTCGAGGACCGGACGCCGGTCTGGCCGGGCAAGCCCGGCAAGCGCGACCCTTATCCCTGGCGCTTCGAGACGCGCCCCGAGCTCGTGCCCGACGAGCCCGAGTGGCTGCCGGCGGTGGCGGTCAAGGACCGGCTCGAGCACGTCGCCAAGTGGCCGTCCGAGCACTGGACGCTCGCCTTCCAGGGGCAGCTGCGCACCGTCTCCGAGCACGACGCGCGCGTGCTGCTCGACGAGCTCAAGGCCCGCTGCGGCACCCCCGCGGGCGGGTGAGCCCCGGCGTGGCGACGGCCTGGACGCGCCTCGGGCCCGAGCAGCGCCTGGCCGCGGTCGCGGCGCTCGGCCTGGTCGTCTCGCTCTTCCTGCCGTGGTACGAGAAGAGCGTCTTCGCCCCGACCCGGGGCGGGATCGTCAGCGCCAGCGAGAGCCTGAACGCCTTCCAGGTGATCTCCTGGGTGGAGGCGGCGGTCGTGCTCGTCGCCTTCGGCGTGCTGTTCCTGATCTGGGCGCGCTCGCAGAACAAGGGCTTCCACCTGCCCGGCGGGGACGGCACCGTGATCCTCGTGGCCGGCGGATGGGCCGCGCTGCTGCTGGTGTGGCGGCTGTTCGACAAGCCCGACGTGGCGGGCGCCGGGGCCACAGTCGGCATCCAGTGGGGCTGGTTCGTGGCGCTGGTGATGGCGGGGCTGGTGGCGGCCGCGGGCTACCGGGTGCGCGCGGCGCACCGCCCCGAGCCGCCGCTGCGCGCCGACGACCCCGACTGGGTCAACCCGCCGCGCCCGGAGCGCGCCGAGCGCCCCGACCGTGCCCCGCGCAGCTCGACGGCGGTCACCGAGGCGCTGCGGGACCGCCCGGCCTGGTCGGGCGAGCCGCCGCCCGACGAGGCGCCGACGCGGATAGACCGCTCCGAGGCCGCCACGCAGGTCGATCGCTCCGAGGCGCCCACCCGCCGCGGCGAGCGCCCGCGCGACTGACAGCCGTCGAGCGCAGGTGGAGCGGCAGGGCCTGGGCAGGTCTAGTGCGTCGGCGAGTGCCGGTCAGCCGGTGACCCGCGGCGGAGCCGCCGCTCGGACCGGTGCGCAGGTGCGCGTGCGTGCGGGGCGGGCGCCGGCCGCCGTGGCGACGGCGTCGCCGCAGTAGCGGCCACGCACGTCACGCGGGACGCGCACGGTGAACGCAAGCTGTCGCGAGCGGCCAGGGCGCAGCTCGCGGATGCGCAGCCGCCGGCCGGCGCCCTTCACGGTGACGTCCCAGAGCGACGAGGTGAGCCGCGAGGCGCGGCGGCCTCGACGGTTGGACACGCGGGCGACGTACAGGGCACGGGCGCCCGGCTGAACCCGATCCGGGCCCCGCACCGTGACCGCCAGCCCGGGGCGGGCGGTGAAGCGGCGGTCGCGGACGGGCACCAGCCGGTTCACATTCCCGCGCGCGTCGCGCCGGCAGCGCAGCTGCTGGGACAGGCGGACGGGGTACTCGCTGCGCCCGGCACGAACGCGCAGCCGCGTCTCGAGCCAGTGCGGCGCCGTCTTGAGCGCGACCGAGGCGGGGAGGGCGTGGCAGGCCCGGGGCGTGCGGAAGGTGCTCGCGCCGACGGCGAGCTTCACCGCGACGCGGTCGCGGCGTCCGACGCGTTGGAGCGTGACCCGCGTGCGCGTGGTTCCCGTGGTGGCGGCCGTGAAGCGCCCCGAGCCGGTCCGCCGGAGCTTGACACGCCATGGCGGTGGGCTTCGGCGCGGCCGGGTGAGCTCGCCGTGGCCGCTGCGCTCGAACAGCAGGCGGTCCAGGATGAGGGTCTTGCCCGCAAGCCCGACACGGCGCGGAATGGAGGCCAGGGTGCTCAGGGTCGCGCCGGCGCGCACGGGGCGCGCACGCCCCACGCGGGAGCGGCCGAGCGCGATCGGGGGCCGAGCGGGTCCGGCGGCCGCGGCTTGCGCCGCGGAGGCCTTCTCGTCGCTGGGATAGGGGCCGCCTTCGTGGCTGTTGAATCCCCAGGTGTTGGCACCGATGCTCGAGTTGACGTCCACGGCCGCCGGGCAGTCGAACGTCCACGCCGTGGTCGAGGTGCCGGGCACGTAGTCGCAATCCGGTCGCTGCGCGAGAGAGCCCCAGATCCGGGTCATGATGTCGGCCGGGGCCGTGTCGTACGTGCAGGTGAAGTCGCCCGACCAGAACGCCGTCGAGCAGGGGACCTTCGGTCCTGGTACCACGACCTCCCGCGGGCCGATGGTGGTGAACTCCCAGCCGGGAGCCTCCTCGGTGTTCGGGATCACGCCCGGCCCGTTCGGAGGGCCGGTGCACGTGCCGGCGGAATCCGACGGCTGACAGTCGTAGACGTAGTAGCGGTCGTACACGGTCGGCATGAGCGTCCGGTAGACCCAGATGGCAAACGCCTGGTTGGCCGCGCTCTGCATCCCGATCAGGTCGAGGTCCCACGTCCCGCTCGCGCGCAGGTCGCCGACGAGACCGAGCAGCCCGGCGTCCGAGCGCACCGCCTGGCTCTGGTCGCCGAGCGTCTTGTCCACCTCCGTCGCCATCTGGGCGAACTCGTCCTGCAGGCCGCCGTAGGTCGTGTTGAACGTGCCCATGGCGGTGGGCGAGGCCGACGGAACGGCCGAGAGCGCGTAGGCGGCGATGGACAGGGCGGCGCCGCACGGGGGGCACACGGTGCCGGCCAGCGAGCCCGCCACGCCGGCGATCAGGCTCCACAGCTGCGGCGTGTTCCACGACGCGCTGGAGCCAGAGGCCACCGACAGCCCGAGCTTGTCCCCGATGGCGGGCAGCTCGGCGCCCTCGTTGATGAAGAGGTTGGTGCGCAGCCCGTCGAGCTGGGCGAAGAAGTTCACGACCTGGAGCGCGGCGTAGTTCTCGGCCAGCAACTGGTTGACGACCGTCGTCCAGTCGGCGGCGGTGAAGGTGGTGCTTCCGGACGGTGGCGTGCACGTCGCGTAGCTCGGTGGGTTGGCGGGTGCCTGGCCGGTGCAGCCGGCAATGCGGACGAGGTCGCTCTGCAGCTGGGTCAGATCCGTGGGTGCCGGCGGCGTCTCCGCGGACCAGACGCCGCGCACCGTGATCGCGGTGCCGGGGATGATCTTGTCGGTCGTCGTGGCCAGCGTGTTGAGCGCCGAATAGGCGTTCTGCTGCCCCGTGGTCGCCCAGGCGGGGTAGCCGGTCGGCAGGTAGCGCTCCCAGCCGCCCGTGCCGCGGCGGTTGTAGAACCACGTGCGGATCCCGTACGGGCCACGGGCGATGACGTCGTCGCTGCCGTCGCCGTCGACGTCGCCGGTCTGGATCGTCGAGTAGTACTCCGGGTCCGTCAGCCACGGGTCGGCGCCCAAGGCCAGCGGCGTCGAGGGCTGCAACTGGACCCACTCGCCCTGCCACGACCACGCCTGCAGGGCCGTACCGTCGAGCGCGAGCACCTCGTCGCCGCCGCTGCCGTCGACGTTGCCCGTCCGGATCGACCCCCACTGCCCGGGCTGCACCGCGGACGCCGCGCCGCCCAGGGCGGGGAGCGCGCCGCCGTCGTAGAATCGCTGGCCGTCGTTCCAACGCAGGCGCAACCCGTCGCTGGCGCGCGCGATGAGGTTGCGGTTGTTCGACCCGAAGACCGGCGCGGCCCGCAGGGTCTCGTAATAGGAAGGACTGCTTCCGAGGCAGTCGCCGCTGCCCGGGCCCGACGCACCTTCCGCCGAGAACGGGCAGTCGAACGTCCCCGCCACGTCGGCGAAGAACGGGAGGTTGGCGCGCGGCAGGATGTCGGTCCACCCGGCCGACGGCGTCCCGGCGAACGCCGACGCTCCTGAGCCGTTGCGGCCCAGGACCTCCTGTCCGAAGCCGGGCCAGCCGAGGTTGACCGTCTGCAGGTTCAGGTAGCAGGAGGGCTGTCCGCACTCCTGATCGGAGAAGCCGGTGATGGCCTGGCGCGGGTTCGACAGCTTCGTCCAGCCGCCGTTCTGCCATGTGTAGAAGACGAGCGACGGCTGGCCGGGGCTCGAGTGCTGGCGCGCATAGAGCACCGGTGGGCTGCCGGCCGTGGGCTGCGCGACGTGGATCGTCGGGTACAGCGAGCCGTTGCCGTAGTCCTCGGCGTCGCTGAAGGGTCCCGCGGTACCGATCTTCTTCCAGGTACCGCCGTTGATGGCGGTTCCCCCGGACGGCGGGAGGTACTTGTAGACCCGCATTCCGTCCCAGAAGCGAGCCAGGATCTCCGCGCCCGGCTGCCCGTCGATATCCGCCGCCTGGATCGTCGAGTAGTACCAGGGCAGCGTCGGGGCATGGGGGTCGCTCTCGTCCGAGGTCACCGGCGAGGCGAAGTCCGTGAGCACCTGCGGGAAGTCGTTGGCGTCGACCTGCGGGCGCCACTGGCCGACCGTCGTGTCGAACGTCCAGAACTCGAGGCCCTCGTCGTTGCGTCCGATGAGCTCGTCGGTGCCGTCCCCGTTGAGGTCGGCCAGCTGGATCGTGGAGTACTTCGACGGGTCCGTCCAGCCACCCGCGTCGGTCCAGTTCGGCACCGCGAACGTCGGCCCGCAGTTGCCGTTGTAGCTGACGTCGGCGCTCGGGCATCCGTCGGCCAGCGCGACCGACGGCATCACCGCGACCGCAGCCGCGGCGAGCAGCGCGAGGCACGCAAGACGGATCCCGTGGGTCCGCGTCGCACAGATCGTCCCGCGGTCCACCGCGTCATCGCGCACCGAACGCATGTCTCCCCTTAGTAGCGACAACCCGCATCCATCTCGACTCGGCGCCATCCTGCAGCCTCAGGGCGGGGTTAGCCAGGGCCCCACGCGTCCTAGGACTGTCAGGGCCAGCCTGGAGGGAGGATCGTCGGTGGTGGACTCGGCCCCACCCAGCCGGGGTCACGCCGGCGATCGGGTGCCGCCCGCCTTGCGGCAGACGATGAGGGCCTCGATGTAGTCCCGGCGATAGCGATCGGGGTCGGTCGCGACGCGGTCCTCGAGCGCGCGGAGGAAGTCGCCGAGGAGACCGGGGGCGCGGTCCTCGCCCTCGAGCGCGAACGCGGTTCGCATCAGCGGCTCGCCCCAGGCGAGCACGCTTCGCACGTACTCCCGCGCGAAGACGGCCGGATCGTCGTCCCAGTACGGATTCTCGAGCCGGAAGAGCTCGGCGCTCTCGAGCTCGAGGCCGCCGACGCGTCCGCCGCCCGCCTCGAAGGGGTCCCGGATCTCCTCCAGCGTGCGCATCCACACCGGAACGACGATCGCCGCGACGGTGTCGGCGCCGATGCGCCCCGCGCGTCGCCAGTCGTCGAGCACCCGGTTCATGTCGCCGATCAGCTCGACGTAGAGCCCCGTCCGCTCGGGGTCCGGAGCGGGCGAGGCCGGGAGCGCGGCGATGAACCGGCCACCCGGCGCGAGCTCGGCCGCAGTGATCTCGATCAGCCGCTGCCACTGGCGCGCTGCGGCCTCCCGCCAGGCTCGCCGCTCTGCCTCGTCGACGTGGTCCGGGTAACCCGGGAAGACCGACCCCGTCGACGCGAATCCCGCCGCCTCGGCCATCCAGTGCATCGCCGTCCCCGTGACCGCGACATGCACGCTGCCCGGCGGCAGGCAAGGCGCCTCCTGCAGCGGAATACCCGCCAGGCTGATCACCGTGGCGGGAGGCGGGTCGTGCTCGAGCGCTCGGCGACACGCCTCGTCGTGGGCCTCCGGCGAGGCGTAGTGCGCCCCGGTGCCGGCATCGGCGACCCCGGGACCCGCATCACCCGGCGCGGGGATCACCACGACCCCCGACCCGTCCGCCGCGTCGCCGAAGGCGCGCCGCAGGTGCTCGCCGGTGACCCCCCACGGGTTCGTCGGCAGATCGACGAGCGCGTAGATCAGCGGCCGGCCGGCGCGCTGCTGTGCGAGGTCGCGGATGAGACCGTGCGAGTTGACCCCGTCGGCGGCGCCGAGATCGACGACGCGGAGCACCGGCTCGTCCGTGAACAGCCGCGCGGCGGCCAGCACAGACGGGTGCGTCGCCTCGAACGCCGCGCGCTGCGAGAGCGCGTAGCGCCCGTAGTCGTCCGCCATGCTCGAGAGCTCAGGATGACCCGACCGCATGATGCCTCCTTTCGGGCTACCGCGCCCGTCACCGCCGCACCGAACGCCTCTCCCTCGTAGCGACAACCCGCCTGCCACTCACGCCGGCGCAATCCTGCAGCCCCGGAGCGGGTTTAGCCAGGGCCCCGAGCGTCCTAGGACCGGCAGGGCCAGCTTGGAGGCAGGATCGGCGGCGGTGGACTCAGCCGCGGGCGCAGCGACGGGCGCCGGCGGGTCGGGCGCTGTCCGCGGCGGCGGTGACCTGCACGCACGTTCGCCGGCCAGCGCCCCGGGGAACGGGCACGCTGAAGCGCAGGGTGCGCGTGCGGCGTGCGCGCAGCTCCTTCACGCGGACGGTCTGCCGCCGGCCGCCGGCCCGGGCGATGACTCGCAGGTTCCACAACGAGGACGCGGTGCGGCCGGAGCGTCCCCGGCGGCGGTTGGCGACGGTGACGAGGACGGTCTGGCGGCGAGCCGACGCCCGTACGCCGGGCGTCTGTAGGCGCACGGCCAGACCGGGACGCGCGGACGGCCGGCGGGCCGCTCCGGGTCGGAGCCCGGCGAACTCGCCCTTGCGGTCGCGCACGCAGCGCCAGGGTCGGCGCATGGTGACCCGCCCGCTCGCGCCACCGTCGCGCACGCGCAGGCGCGTCTCGAGCTCCAGCGGCCGGCCGGGGCGGTGGACGCCGGCCGGGTGCACCGTGCAGAGGGCGCGGACGTCGCGGGTCCGGACCCGGCTCAGGCTCAGATCCAGCCGCGCACGACCGCGGTCGTCGAGGGGCCGCAGGCGCAGGCGCACCCGCGGCCCGCCGCGCCGCCGGGAGGTGAACAGCCCGGCCCGGACGCGCCTGAGCGCGAACGGCCGCAGCCGGCGGCCCGACCTGGATCGGGCGAGCTCCTCGCGGCGTCCGTGCTCGAACAACAGCCGGTCGACCCCGACGCGCATCCGGCGCAGCCGCACCCCGCGGGAGAGCGACACCCGGCCGGTGAACCGCAGCGGAGCGAGGACCTCGCGCGCGGCGCGCGCGCTCGCGCCGGCCTGCGCGGCACGCGCGCTCGAGCCTGCGCCCGCGCCGGTCGCCTGCACGGTGGCGGGCGCCGGTCTGGCTCCGCCCTCGAGGACGACCTCCGGGTCGCCGCTCTCGGTGGTGAACGTCCACCCGCCCCCGTCGGCCAGGATGCCCTGAGCGTAGGGGACGCCGAGCGAGCAGCCGTACGTCCACAGCGTGTTCTTGTTGGGCGGCGTGTAGTTGCACGTCGGCGAGACCGGGCCCCACACGACGTTCGCGATGCCGTAGGGCATCGTCCCGGGGTTCTGCTGGTACTCGCAGTCGGTGACGGTATTGGTGCTGAAGCACGGGTCGGCCGCCGGCGGTCCCAGCCAGACGATGTTCCCGCCGCTGCGGCTGACGAACCTCCCCGAGGGCAGCGTGCAGTCCGTCTCGTCACCCGAGGGGTAGAACACGTCGGTGCAGTTGCTGACCACGTAGCGGTTGTACATGGTCGGCAGCAGCGCCTGGTAGGTCTGCAAGGCGAAGGCCTGGCGACTGGCGCTCTGCAGCCCGTCGGTGTCGGGCTTCCAGGTTCCGGTCGAGCGCAGCTGGCCGACGAGACCGAGCAGTGACTGGTCGCCCAGCACCTGCTGGCGTTGCGAGGCGAGCGCCACGGCCATCTCGTCCTGCGCGGTCGAGAGCCTGGTGAGAAGCGTGTCGTAGGTGCCCTGGAACGCCGAGGTCGCCGTCGCGGACGCCGACGGCAGCATCGAGATCAGCTCCGACGCGATCCACAACCCGGCGCTCGCCTCCGCGCCCCCAGGGACCACACCGGCGATCGACGCGGCGATCCCGGCCGTGCCGGCGAAGAAGCCCTGGAGGTCGAAGGTCGTGGTGGTGCCCGCCGCGCCGTTGAGCTGCAGGTCGCTCGCGATCGCCGGCAGCGACCGGCTCTCGGACTCGAACAGGCCTGCGCGCATCGTGTCGACGTCGCCGAAGTGCTCGATCACCTGCTGGGCGTCGTACGCCTCGCCGAGGACCTCGTTGACCACCGTCGTCCAGTCGGTCGCCGCGATGCCGGCGGGCGGGACACACGAGGCGTAGGTCGGCGGCGCGAACTGCGTCTCGTTCGTGCAGTTGGCCACCGTCGCGCTCGCGAGGTTCGCCTGGAGCGTCGACAGCGTCGACGTGTCCGGCGGCGTCGGCTGGGTCCACACGTCGCGAATGGAAGCCGCCGTCTGGGGGATCGATCTGGTGGTCTTGGCCAAGGCGGTGAGGGCCGCGTAGGCGTTCGCCTCGCCGCGGGCCGCGAAGGCTGGGTAGCCGTCGGCGAGATAGCGCTCCCAGCCGCCGGTCCCGCGCCGGTCGTAGAACCAGGTGCGGATCCCGAACGGGCCGCGCGCCACGACGTCGTCGCGACGGTCGCCGTCGACGTCACCGACCCGGATCGTCGAGTGGTACTCCGGGTCAGAGAGCCACGGATCGGCGCCCAGGGCCAGCGGCGTCGTCGGCTGCAGCTGGCGCCACGCCTTGGCAGCCGGGTCATACGACCATGCCTGCAGCGCCTTCCCGTCGAGCGCCAGCACCTCCCGCTTGCCGTCCGCGTCGAGGTCGCCGGTCCGGATCGACCCCCACAGGCCGGCCGGCACGCCCGAGGCCGCGCCGGCGAGCGCGGTCAGCGTCGGCAGCACGTCCCACTGCCCGCCTGAGGGCCCGGGCACCCACTTCCTCACCCGCAGTCCGTCGCTCGCGCGCGCGAGCAGCTCGTCGCCGGCCACCCCGTCGACGTCGGCGGCCTGCAGCGTCTCGTAGTAGGACGGACTGCTGCCGAGGCAGTCGCCGCTCCCGGCCCCGGACGCGCCGCCGGCGGAGAACGGGCAATCGGGATACGGAAACGACGGGCCCGGGCTGGGAGCGTCGGCGAACGGCGGGAGCCCTGCGGGGGTGAAGTCGTAGTCCTCGTTGAGCCAGTTCCACGCTCCGCGCTCGTCCAGGTCCCACAGGCTGATCCCTCCGCCAGTGCGGCCCATCAGCTCGGCGGTGTCGTCCGGGGTGTCGCGTCCCCCCGGAGCGAGGTTGCCGGCCCGCAGGGTCTGGTAGCACGACGGCTGCGAGCATTCCCGATCGGGGAAGGAGGTGACCCCGAGGCCCCTCGCGCCGATGCTGACGCCGGCAGCGGGCGCGGCCGACAACTTCAGGCCGTCCCAGCCGTAGAAGACCACCGTGGGTTGACCGTACGTGCTGCGCTGGCGCGCGAAGAGCAGCGGCGGCTCCCCCTGCTCGAACTCCCCGACCCCGATCGACGAGTACAGGGAGGCATCGGCATAGCCGTCGGCGTCGCTGAACGGGCCGCCGGTGACGATCGTCCTCCAGCTGCCGCCGTTGATGTCGTTGTCCGGGGGCGGGACGTACTGGTAGACCCGCATCCCGTCCCAGAAGCGCGCCAGGATCTCCGCGCCCCGTCGACCGGCGAGGTCGGCGGCCTGGATCGTCGAGTAGAACTGCGGCTGCGCCGGGCTCCTGGGATTGCTCGCCTGCCATGGGGGCGGCGTGGCGAAGTCGCTCAGCACCTGCGGCACGCCGTTGGCGTCGACCTGCGGGCGCCACTGCCCGACGCTCGTGTCGAACCAGTAGATCTCCAGGCCCTGATCGTTGCGCCCGATCAGCTCGTCACGGCCGTCGCCGTTGATGTCCGCCAACTGGATCGTCGAGTACTGCGAGGGATCGTTCCAGCCCCCCGCGTCGCCCCACGCCGGCACCACGAACGTCGGTCCGCAGTTCCCGGTGTAGGTCGGCTTGGCCACCGGGCATGCGGCCGCGGCCGCGACCGACGGCGCCTCCGCCAGTGCCGCTGCCAGCACCACAGCCACCAGCAGAGCTCGCCGGCAGAACCGTGCCCTCGGCGACCCGATACGGCTCGTCAGCGCAGCGAACGCCTGATCGACGCCGCCCATCCTCACGACCCCGAACCGTCGCCGTCGCGCACGGAACGCATCTCCCCCTCCTAGCGACAACCCGCCTCCATCTGACTCGGCGCATCCTGCGGCCGCGGGAAGCGATTAGCCAGGGCCCCAGCGGTCCTAGGACTGTCAGGGCCAGGTTGCAGGTAGGATCGGCCCCGGTGGACTCAGCCCATTCGCTCGCCGAGTTCCTGCGCGCGCGGCGCGGACGAATCAGACCCGAAGACGTCGGCATCATGAACGGCGATCGCCGCCGCGTGCCCGGGCTGCGCCGCGAGGAGCTCGCCGCGCTGGCGGGAGTCAGCACCGACTACTACACGCGTCTGGAGCAGGGCCGCGACTACCGGCCGTCCGAGAAGGTGCTCGAAGCGCTGGCCCGGGCGCTCCAGCTCGACGCCGACGCCACGGATCACCTGTTCGCCCTCGGCCACCTGGCCTCGCCTGCCGCGCGACCTCGCGACCACGTGGGTGAGACCGTCCGGCCGGAGGTCCAGGCGCTGATCGACGGTTGGAGCACCCCCGCCTTCATCCACGGACGCCACCTCGACATCCTGGCCTCGAACGCCGCCGCGCGCGCGCTGACGCGCGTCGCAGAGCCGGGGACCAACATGCTGCGTTCGATGTTCCTGGTCAGGGAGGAATACGAGCGCTACGAGGATCTCGAGTTCACGCTCGCCAGGACCGTGGCCTACTTCCGCGCCGCCGTCGGCAGCGATCTCGACGATCCCTATCCCAGGAGCCTGATCGAGGAGCTGTCGCTCGAGAGCGACGACTTCCGCCGGCTCTGGGCCGATCACGACGTGCGCTCGTTCGTGTCGGGCTCGGACCTCTACCTGCACCCGGCGGTCGGCTGGATGCGCCTGAGCTTTCAGACCTTCGCCGTGGGCGGCACCGACCGGCAGATCCTCTTCGCGACCACCGCAGCCCCAGGCAGCCGGGACGCGGAAGCGCTCGCCCGCATCGCCGAGCTGGCGCGGTCCCGCCCCGTCGGCTGACCGCCGCGCCGCACGGCTCGCGGGCTTCGTCCTTGGGATCGGGGGCGCTGCGCGGCCTTGACTTGCGTCAGGCTTGCGGCCTAGGGTGGCCGCCTTGTCGCGGCGAGGGGACCCGAGATGAGTGGGCTGCCGATGCGCGAAGGTCTATGACCGTGGCCGGCGACGACGAGCGCCTGTCCCGCCGGGGCTTCATCGCCGCCGGGGCCGCGGTCGCGGGAGCCGCGGCGCTGCCGGCGTCCGCGCCGGCCGGGGCCGCCCGCCCGCGCGACTTCCCGCGAGGCGTCGAGGTCGCGCGGCGGCGCTTCGTCAACTGGGCGCAGGCGATCGAGGTCGACGGCGTCTGGACGTGCGCCCCGCGCACGCCCGAGGAGGTCGTGGAGGTCGTCAACTGGGCGTGGCAGCACTCCTACCGGGTCCGGGCGCTCGGCCGCGGGCACACGTGGTCGCCGCTCACGCTCGCGAGCACGCCGTCGCGCTCGCCGCGCGTCGTGCTCGTCGACACGACGCGGCACCTGACCGGGATGCGCGTTGCCGGGGAAAGCCCGCCTGCGGTCGTCACGCAGACGGGCACGACGATGGACGACCTGCTCGCGTTCCTCCAGGACGCAGACCTGGGGCTGATCGCGCACCCGGCGCCGGGGGACCTCACGGTGGGCGGCGTGCTGGCGATCGACGGCCACGGCACGGCGATCCCCGCCCGCGGTGAGCGCTCGCGCGGGGAGTCCTTCGGCTCGCTGAGCAACCTCGTCCTGTCGCTCACCGCCGTCGTCTGGAGCGAGCGCCGGCGGCGCTACGTGCTGCGGTCCTTCGACCGCGACGACCCGGCGTGCGCGAGCCTGCTCACGCACCTCGGGCGGACCTTCGTCACGAGCGTGACGCTGCGCGTCGGCCCGCTGCGCCACCTGCGCTGCGTGAGCCGCACCGACGTGCCCGCCGAGGAGCTCTTCGCCGCCTCCGGCGCCCAGGGACGGACGTTCGAGAGCTTCCTCGAGGCCAGCGGGCGGGTCGAGGCCATCTGGTACCCGTTCACGGACGCGCCGTGGCTGAAGGTCTGGACCGTGAGCCCGCGCCGGCCGGCCGGCTCGCGCGTGGTCCGCGCGCCCTACAACTTCCCCTTCTCGGACACGCTGAGCGAGACCGCGCAGCGCGCCATCCGCCAGCAGATCGTGTCGGACCCGAGCGCGGCGGTCGCGCTCGGCCAGGGCGCCTACGCCGCCACGGTCGCCGGGCTGCGCGCCGAGAGCTCGAGCGACATTTGGGGAGCGGCGAAGGACGTCCTGCTCTACGTCCGGCCATCGACCCTGCGCGTCTCTGCGAACGGCTACGCCGTCCTCACCCGCCGCCGGCACGTCCAACGCGTGATCCACGCGTTCGTCGGCCGCTACCAGGAGCTGGTCGCCGCCTATCGCGCCCAGGGCCTGTACCCGATGAACATGCCGGTCGAGATCCGGGTCACCGGCCTGGATCATCACCGCGACGTCGGGGTCGACGGCGCCCAGCCCGCGCTCCTGTCGGCACTGGCGCCGCGTGCCGATCATCCAGAATGGGACGTAGCGGTGTGGCTGGACATCCTGTCGTTCCCCGGCACCCCGGCCGCCGACCGCGCCTATCGCGACATCGAGCGCTGGATCTTCGCGACCTACCGGCCGCCGTTCGCGACGGTCCGGCCCGAGTGGTCCAAGGGCTGGGCCTACACCGAGCGCGGCGCGTGGACGAACCGGACCATGCTCTCCCGCACCGTTCCCGACGCCTTCCGAGTCGGCCGGCTACCACAGCGAAGGTGGGATGGCGCGGTCGCCACGCTCGAACGGCTCGACCCCCACCGGGTCTTCACGAGCCCGCTGCTGCGTTCGATGCTGCGCCGTCCCTAGGCGGTGCCGTGCGTCAGCCGGTGTTCGCGGGCCGCCGCGCGCCTACGGGCGCGCACGCGCGGGCGGTCTTGGCGCGGGTGCCGGCCGCGCTCGCGACGACCTCGACGCAGAAGGGTGAGCGGGTGGAGGACGGCACGCGACGGCGGAAGGTCAGGGTGCGTGAGCGGCCGCGGCGCAGCTCGTCGATGCGCAGGGGACGTCCGCGGCGGGGGTCCAGGGCGATGGCGTAGAGCGACGAGCGGGCGCGGCGCTTGTGGGTGCGGCGGTTGGAGACCACGGCGGTGTAGCGCGCGATGCTCCCCGGCTGCACGCGCCGGGGGCCGCGCAGCGCGACGGCGAGCCCGCCGCGGATCGGGAAGGGGCGCCTGCGCTCGGCCACGAGCCGGTCGACGTTGCCGCGGGCGTCACGCGCGCAGCGCCAGCGGTGCCGGAGGCGCACGACCCGCCGCGTCGTGCCGTCGCTGATGCGCAGCCGCGTCCGCAGTTCGGCGTGCGGGCGGTCGCGCGAGACCGCCGCGGGCCACGCGTGGCACGCTGCCGGCGTGCGCAGCGAGCGCCCGCGGACCTGCAGGCCGACGGCCACCCGCGGGCTGCGGCCGACCCGGCGCAGGAGCACACGCACGCCGGGCCGGCTCGGCGCCGTGGCGACGAAGCCTCCGCCCGCGCGGCGCCTGACCGTCAGCGGTCGCGCGGCACGGTCCAAGCGCGAGCGTGCGAGCTCGCCGCGGCCGCCGGATTCGAAGAGCAGGCGGTCGAGGCGGACGGTGGCGTCCGCCAGCCGCAGCCCGGTCGGGAGGAAGGTGCCCCCGCGGACGTCGGCCGAGGCACGCGTGCCGGCCCGGCGCCCGATCTTCGGCCGGCCGAGCGCGATCGCCGGTCGCGAGCGCGCCCGGGCCGCGGACGCCGGGGCCGCCGGGGCGGCCCCGGGGAAGTTGATGGGGTCGCCCGTGTAGGTGTTGAAGTTCCATGCGTTGACGCCGATGCTCGCGTAGGGGTCCACGCCGGTCGTGCAGTTCCCGAACGTCCACGCGCCCAGGGAACGACCTGGCACGTACGTGCAGCGGTCCGACAGCGGCCCCCAGATCTGGGTCATGAGGTCGGGCGGCGCCGACACGTAGGAGCAGGTCCAGTTGCTGACGCCGCCGCCCTGCGGCCGGCAGTTGGGCCCTCCCGGCGGGCCGATCGTCGTGAAGTCCGAAGGTGAGCCGAGGACGCCGGGCGCGTCGGCGGGGCCCTGGCAGGCGAACGAGGCGCCGTCTCGCTGGATCGTGCTGTCGCAGCCCGTGATCTGGTAGCGCTCGAAGACCGTGGGCATGAGCGTCTGGTAGACCCAGATCGCGAACCCCTGGTTGGCCGCGCTGCTGATGCCGGCGGTGTCCATTGCCCAAGTGCCGCTCGAGCGCAGCTGCGCCACCAGCGCGAGCAGGCCGGCGTCCTGGCGGATCTCCTGGCTCTGAGCTTTCACCGCCGCGTCGGCCTCGCTGACGATCGCCGCGAACTTCGCCTGCAGGCCGGCATAGGTCGTCTGGAACGGCGTCGCGTCGGACGCCGTCGGCGACGCCGACGGGATCGTCGAGACGAGCTCCGAGGCGACCCACAAGAGCGCGCTCAGCTCCGGCCCGACGCCTGGGACGAGGCTCGCGATCGACGCGGCGATCCCCAAGAAGCCGGCGAAGAAGCTCTGCAGGTTGAACCCGGCCGCGTTTGAGGCGGCGGCGCTGAGCCCGAGCTTGTCACCGATCGCGGGCAGCACGGCGCCCTCGTCGATGAAGAGGCTCGTTCGCATGGCGTCGAGCTGGGCGAAGTACCCGAGCACTTCTTGGGCGGCGTCGATCTCGGTCAGCAGCTCGTTGACCATCGCGGTCCAGTCGCCCGCGTTGAAGGTGGTGCTGCCGGCCGGCGGCGTGCACGCGGAGTACGTCGGGCTGCCAGGCACCGGGCCGGTGCAGCCGGCGACCGTCGGCAGGCTCTTGTTCCCGAGCTGCAGGTTGGTGAGCGTCGTGGCGTCGGGCGCGGTCTCGTCGGCCCACACCTTGCGGGTCTCGCTCGCCGTCTCCGGGATTGCGTTGCCTGCCTTGGCCACCGGCGTCAGCGCCTCGTACGCCGCCGCCTGCGCCGCGTTGGGCCAGGGCGCGAAGCCGTCGGGCAGATAGCGCTCCCAGCCGCCGGTGCCCCGCCGGTCGTAGAACCACGTGCGGATCCCGTACGGGCCGCGCGCGACGACGTCGTCACGACCGTCGCCGTCGACGTCGCCGGTCTGGATCGTGGCGTAGTACTCCCGCTGCGTCAGCCACGGGTCGGCGGCCAGCGCGAGCGCCGGCGACGGCTGCAGCCTCGTCCAGGCGTTCGTCGTCCGGTTGTACGACCACGCCTGCAGCCCGATGCCGTCGAGGGCCAGCACCTCGTCCTTGCCGTCGCCGTCGACGTCGCCCGTGCGGATCGAGCCCCAGAGCCCCGGCTCCAGGTCCGACAGCACCCCCCCCGGCAACGCGAGGGCGCTGAGCGTGGCCAGCGAGTCGTAGCCCGTGCCGTTGAACTGCTTGACGCGCAGCCCGTCGCTGGCGAGCGCGAGCAGCTCGTCGCCCGGCAGGCCGTCGAGGTTCGCCGTCCGCAGCGTCTCATAGTAGGCCGGGGCCGAGCCCAGGCAGTCGCCGCTGCCCTCGCCCGACGCGCCGTTGGAGGAGAACGGGCAGTCCGGCCCCGGCACGTCGGCGAACGGGCCGAGGCTGTCGAGCTGCCCCGGGCCCTCGTACGGCTGCGTCCCGCCGATCGCGAACCACTGCTGCGTGCTGTCCTGCGTCCACGCCGCGAGCCCGTACTGCGTGCGCGAGAGCAGCTGGCCGGGCGACGAGATGAGCGGCCCGAGGTTCCGAGCCGGGTCCGGCACCGACGTGGCGAGCTGCGCCGCCCGCACGTCGAGGTAGCACGCCGGCGTCCCACACTCGTCGTTCCCCCACGCCAGCTCGGCGCCGTACTGAGGCTGCGAGCCCGCGATGGCGTCGAGCTGCCAGGCCCCGGCCTGCAACGAGCTCGCGACGAGGCTCGCGTAGTCGTCGTCCGGCGTCTCCTTCTGACGACCGATCACCGTCGCCGGCGTCCCGAAGAGCGGGAGTCCCCGCTGGATAGTGGTGTAGATGCTCGGGTCCCACGCCCCGTCGGCGTCGCTGAACGCGCCCGCGCCGGCGATCCGCTGCCAGCTCCCGCCGTCGATGCTGGTCCCTCCCGCCGGCGGCACGTACGTGTAGGCGTGCAGGCCGTCCGGGAAGCGGCCGAAGATCTCCTCGCCGGGCTTTCCGTCGAGGTTGGCGGTTCCGATCGTGAGCGCGTACTGGGGCTGGTCCCAGTTGGGCTCGCTCTCCTCCGAGGGCGCGGGCGAGCGGAAGTCCGTCAGCGCCAGCGGCACGGCGTTGGCGTTGACCTGCGGGCGCCACTGCCCCACCGTCGTGTCGAAGCGGAAGATCTCGATGCCCTGGCCGTTGCGGCCCAGCAGCTCGTCGCGGCCGTCGCCGTTGACATCGGCCAGCTGGATCGTCGCGTACCTCGACGGGTCGGTCCATCCGCCGGCGTCACCCCACGTCGGGACCGCGAACAGCGGGCCGCAGTTGCCCGTGTAGCTGTCATCCGCGCTCTGGTCGCAGGCATCGGCGAGCGCGCTCGACGGCAGCGCCAGCAGCAGCACGACGCCCACCCCCCACCCAAGGACCCGCTGGACCGCCATGGCCCACCCTCCCAACGCGGTCTCGCGGCGGTCAACCGTACTTGGCGTGTTCCCGCTCTGACGAGGAGCGGGCCACCCGCGAGGTCCGCCCCGCCCGGCCGACAGCCGCGCGCAACTCGCGCCGGCGGCGGGCGTTGAACTTGACACCATGTTGCTCCGCCGGATCGCCCTCGTACTCGTGCTCGCCTGCGCGGGCGTCGCGACGTTCGCGCCGGTCGCGCCGGCCGGCCCGGGGTCGCCCTGGGTCGGGGCCCAGACGCTGTCGGGGTCGCACCTCTTCGTCGACCCGCCGCGGATCGTCGCCGGCACGAGCGGTGACGCCCTGGCGTGGTGGACCTGGCAGGACGGCCTCGGCGAGGCAGCCCGGACCGGGACGAGCATGGCCGCGTTCGACACCGACGCGGGTCGCTTCCGGCGCGAGCGCCCAGCCCCGAGCGGCCTGGTCGACGTCGCCACCGTCGGTGCCTCGCGCGCCTTCGCGGCGCTTCAGCGCGGCGGGTCGCGTGCCCGGCTCGCCGTCGCCGCCGGGCGCACGGACGGGCGCTTCGGCCGCGCCCGTGCGGTCGCCGGCGGCCGAGGCGTTCGCGGCGTGCGGCTCGCCACCGGGACCGCCGGCGACGCGGCGCTCGCCTGGTGGGAGGACCGCGGGACGCGCACGGACCGGGTGCGCGTGAGCCTGCGCGCACCCGGCGGCCAGTTCGGGCGCCCGCTCCGGCTCGCGACCGACAGCGTGCGCTCGGTGGCGATCGCCGTCGGACCCGCCGGGCAAACGGTGGTGGCGTGGGAGGCGCGCGGGGTCGTCCGCGCTCGCGTGCGTCCGCGGCGGGGGCGCGCGTTCGGGCCGGCGGAGACGATCGTCTCCGAGCCGACCTTCGGTGCCGAGCTGCGGGCGGCCGTCACCCCGGAGGGGCGCATCCATCTGGCCTGGAGCGCCCAGGCCCGCAGCGAGGGCGGGACGCTCGGGCCGGTCTTCGTCCAGGCCGCGCTGCGCCCCGCCGGTGGCCGTCGCTTCCAGCCGGCCCAGCTCCTCATGCGCCAGGACGCCGGCCTGTTGCAGGCGCCCGTCGAGCTCGTGGTCGCCGGTCGCCGGTCGGTCGTGCTGGCCTGGACGGGATCCGACGGCCTGCATCGCCGCGCGGCCGTGGCCGCCACGACGGCGGACGGCCGCTTCGGCGGCATCACGTTCGACTCCCCGCCCGGCACCGATGCCGTCGTGACCGGCCTCGTCGCCCGCGGCGGCGAGCGCATCGTGGCCTGGGACTCCGGCGCCGCGGACGATCGGGGACAAGTGTCGACGGCGAGCACGCCGCGCGGGTTCTTCTTCCCCGAACCGGTGCCGGCGACAGGCAGCGCCCGCGGCGGCGCCCTGGTAGCTGGCCGCTCTCCCGTCCGGGCGCTCGTTGTCTGGTCCAGCCGCCCCGCCGGTTCCGGCCTTCCGCTTCGCACCTACGCCCAGGGTGCGTTCAGGGTCGAGTGAGGTAGAGCCACAGCGGCAGCAGCAGCGCGCCGAGGAACACCATCCCGATCCCGATCGCCGCCACGGTCCGGCTGCGCCACAGGTGCCCGGCGGCGCCCACGACGAAGCCGACGATCATCAGGAGCGCGAACGGGACCGGCGAGGGATTCATGCCGAGGGCGAGTATGGCCTTCCCTACACTCGACCGCGATGGGCCCCGCCGCCTCCGCCACCCTGCCGGCCTCGGTATCCGAGGTCGCCGCGGGGCTCGAGTCGGTCGGCTATCTGCCCGGCGAGTCGACCGCGCTGGTCGCCTACCTGGCGGCCCGGCTCGGCAAGCCCGTGCTGGTCGAGGGACCCGCCGGCGTCGGCAAGACGGAGCTGGCCAAGGCGCTGGCGAGCTACCTCGGCCGCACGCTCGTGCGCCTGCAGTGCTACGAGGGCCTCGACGAGGCCAAGGCGCTCTACGAGTGGAACTACCGCAAGCAGCTGCTGCGGATCCAGGCCGAGGCCGCCGGCACGGGGTGGGACGCCGTCCAGGACGACATCTTCGGCGAGGAGTTCCTGCTCGCCCGCCCGCTGCTGAGCGCCATCGCGGCGCCCGAGCCGGTCGTGCTGCTGATCGACGAGATCGACAAGACCGACCAGGAGTTCGAGGCGATGCTGCTCGAGCTGCTCTCGGACTTCCAGATCTCGATCCCCGAGCTCGGGCGGATCGAGGCGCGCACACACCCCGTGGTGGTGCTGACCTCCAACAACTCGCGCGAGCTGACCGAGGCGCTCAAGCGCCGCTGCCTGTACCTGTGGCTCGACTACCCGTCGACCGAGCACGAGCTGGCGATCGTGCGCCTGCACGCCCCCGAGCTGCCGGAGGCGATCGCCGGCCGGCTGGTCGAGCTGGTGAGCCTCGTGCGGGAGCTGGACCTCAAGAAGCCGCCGTCGATCGCCGAGTCGATCGACTGGGCGCGCGCGCTGCTGCTGCTGGGCGCCGACGACATCTCGCCCGAGGTCTTCAAGCAGACGCTCTCGATCATCGTCAAGCACCGCACGGACCTCGACACGGTGGCCGAGCGCGTCGGCGTCCGGATCGCCGCGCCCGCGGACGCCCGCGGGACGTGAGCGCGCCCGGCCTCGGCGCCGTATCAGGGCCCGAGCTGCCCGGCTTCCAGGCGCGCGTGGTGGAGTTCGCCGAGGCGCTGCGGGCCGAGCACGTGGCGGTCGGCACCTCCGAGCTGCTCGACGCCTTCGCCGCCCTGAGCGAGATCGGCTGGACGGAGCCCGGTCCCTTCCGCGAAGCGCTGGCGGCCACGCTGGCCAAGTCCCAGGACGACCGGCGCGTCTTCGAGCTGATCTTCGAGCGCTTCTTCTTCCGCGCCGCCGAGGCCGAGGCGGTGCGCCGCGACGTGCGCGAGGGCGGCGAGGACGGCGCCGGCGAGGACGGCATCACCGGCGGCGAGCGGCTGGACTTCGACCACCTGCGCGCGCAGCTGATCCAGGCGATCCGCGACGGCGACGAGTCCGCGATGCGCGACCTCGCGCGGCTGGCGATCGCCGCCTTCGGGCGCCGCGGCGAGGGCTCGGGCGTGCTCGGCGTCGACGTCCAGCGGATCCGGCGCGCGCTCGGCCTGCGCTCCGAGCCCGGCAGCACGCCGCCGCCGGACCCCGGCGAGGGCCCGGCCGAGCCGCTCACGCGCGAGCAGATCCGGCGCTTCGAGGCGCACCTGCGGCGCGAGCTCGAGCGGGCGCAGATCGAGCGCACCGGCGACCTGCCGCCGTCGCGGCCGCTGAACGAGCTCGACCGCGCGCTGCCCTCCGGCCCGCTGCAGGACCTCGCCGCCGTGCACCGGGTCGTCACCCAGCTCAAGCGGCGCCTGGCCACCCAGGGCCACGAGACCAAGGGCCACCAGCGCCACGCGCACGTCGACGTTCGCCGGACGATGCGCGCGTCGCTGGAGACCGGCGGGGTGCCGGTCGTGCTCAAGTACCGGCCGCGGCGGCCTCGGCGCCCCGAGCTCTACGTGCTCTGCGACGTCTCCACCAGCGTCACCTCGGCGTCGGTCTTCTTCCTCAGCGTGCTGCACGCGCTGCACGACGCCTTCCGCAAGATGCGCTCCTTCGTGTTCGTCGAGCGGATCTCCGAGGTGACCGACGTCTTCGAGCGCGAGCGCTCCTTCCGGGCGGTCTCGGACGCGATCTCCAAGGACGCGGGCGTGGCTGACGTCTCGGGCTACACGGACTACGGGCGCGTCTGGCGCGAGTTCCTCGCCCAGGTCGAGGACGACCTGCACCCGCGCGCGACGGTGATCGTGCTCGGCGACGCGCGCACGAACGGCCGCGATCCGCGCGCCGATGTGTTCGCCCGCGTGGCCGAGCGGGCGGGCCGGACGTTCTGGCTGAACCCCGAGCCGCGCCTGTACTGGAACTACGGCGACTCGGTGATCGCCGCCTACGAGCCGTGGTGCGAGGCCTACGAGTGCTGGACCACGCGCCAGCTCGAGGACTTCGTCAAGGCGCTCACCCGGCCGCTCGTCGCGTGACCCCTGCGCCGGACGTCGATGCGGTCGTCGCCCGCCTGCGCGAGCTCGAGACGACGCTCGGCGGCGGCCCGCTCGACGGGGTGCGCGCCTTCAACGGCCTCTACCTCGAGGTGACGCTGGCCGTCCGCGACGCCCTCACCCGCCAGGGCGGCTTCGAGGCGCCGGAGTTCGTCGCCCACCTGGACGTCGCCTTCGCCGAGCTCTACTTCGCCGCCTGCGCGGCGCCGGCGCCCTCGAAGGCGTGGGCGCCGCTGTTCGAGCGCCGCGGCGACCGCGCGGTGCACCCGGTGCAGTTCGCCTTCGCCGGCATGAACGCGCACATCAACCACGACCTGGCGCTCGCGCTCGGGTCCACCGCGACGGCGCTCGGGGTCGAGCCGTGGGGCGACGAGGCGATCCTGCGCGACTACCGCCGCGTCGACGCGATCCTCGCCACGGTCCAGGAGCGGGTCAAGCGCGACCTGACCCGCGGGATCGTCGGCTGGCTGGACCGCACGCTCGGGCGCCTGGACGACGTGCTGGCGATCTGGAAGGTCGAGGTCGGGCGCGCCCGCGCGTGGTCGGCGGCGGAGCTGCTCTGGCACCTGCGCGACGACGCCGCGGCCCGCCGCGAGGCGGAGCTGATGCTCGAGCGCCTGACGGGCTTCGCCACCCACGCGCTGATCGTGCCGGTGCTGCCGCGCTGGCTTCCCTGGCGCTGAACGTCGCGCGCGGCTACCAGCCCTGCTCGAGCGTCGTGCGCAGCGCCGCGGCCAACAGGTCGACGTCGTCCTCGCTCACGCACAGCGGCGGCTTGAGCTTGAGCACGTTCATGTCCGGCCCCGTGGGCTGGACGATCACGCCGAGGCCGAGCAGGCGCTCGCAGACGGCGAGCGCCTCCGCCCCCGCCGGCGTGCCGTCGGCGCGGGTGAGCTCGAGGCCGCGGTAGAGCCCGACGCCGTGCAGCGCGGACACGAGCCCGACATCGTCGACCAGCGGCCCGAGCCGGTGCGTCAGGTGCTCGCCGACCCGCCGCGCGTTCTCCTGCAGGCCCTCGCGCTCGAAGGCGTCGAGCACCGCGAGCCCGATCTCGCAGGAGACGGGACTGCCGCCGGGCGAGGAGAAGAGGTCCTCCTGGGCGTCGAAGGCGTCGGCCGTCGCCCGCGTCGCGATCACGGCCCCGAGCGGGTGGCCGTTGCCGGCCGGCTTGGCGAGCGTCACGAGGTCCGGCGCCACGCCCTCGCGCTCGAAGGCCCAGAAGTGACTGCCGCAGCGCCCGAAGCCGACCTGCACCTCGTCGGCGATGCACAGCCCGCCGGCCGCGCGGGCCATCTCGTAGGCCTCGGCCAGCCACCCGTCGGGCAGCAGCACCCCGCCCCGGTTGCCCAGCGGCGACTCGCACAGCAGCGCCGCGGGCGGCCGGCGCTGCACCGCCTCGCGCAGCTGGGCGAGCGAGCGCCCGGGGTCGAGGTGCGGCGGTTCGATCGGGTGCACCCACGGCGGCGCCTTGGCCGTCTCGTCGGTGGCGGTCGTCCAGCCGTGGTAGGCGCCCGCCAGGCAGATCACATCGCGCCGGCCGGTGGTCTCACGCGCCAGGCGCAGCGCGAGGTCGACCGCCTCGCTTCCGCTGTTGACGCAGAAGACGACCTCGAGCGGAGCGGCCACCAGCGCCGCCAGCCGCTCGGCGTAGCGCCCGAAGGCGTCGTAGAGGAAGCGCGAGTTGGTGTTCAGCCGGCGCAGCTGCCGGCTCGCCGCCGCCTCGACGTCCGGGTGGGCGTGGCCGAGGATCGTGACATTGTTGACCATGTCCAGGTAGGGCCGGCCGCCGACGTCGTAGAGCCACTGCCGCCAGCCGCGCTCGAACAGCGGCGGGGCGTCGGGGAAGTACAGGCGCTGGGGGCTCGCCACGGCGCGGCGGCGGCGGGCCAGCACCGCCTGCGGCCGCTCGGCGGGCTCGCCGGCGTCGAGGCCGAGCAGCGGGGAGGGGTCGGGACTGACGGCGAGCCAGGCCGGCGCCAGCGAGGCGGGCACGCGCCCGGGCAACTCGTCGATGGCCACGGGGCCGAGCTGGACGTGGAGGTGGGCGGGCAGGTGCTCGCCGGGCGCGGGGTGGGCCACCGTCCCGAGCGCCTCGCCCGCATCGACCCCGTCGCCGGGTTGAGCTGGGATCAGGCCGGCGAGCCGCAGCGCCGTTGCGTGGTCGAGCGCGAGCACGAGCTCGCGCTCGCCGCGCCGCAGGACGCGGCCGGCCAGCGGGGCGAGCACCGCGCTGCCCGCGGGCAGGAAGACGTCGACGCCGAGGTGCACGGTCGCGGGCTCCTCGAGCCCGGCACCGGTCTCCCCCACCAGGCGCCCCTCGCCGTGGCGGGTGACGGCGGGGCCGACGGCCGTCGCGGGCGCCTCGCCGGCCGGCCCGGCGCCCGCGAGCGCCGCCGCCACCGCGGCGGGGTCGCGCCAGGCGCCGGGCGTCAGCAGGTCGCCGCGTGTGGAGAGGTCGACGACACGCGGTCGCGCGCCTTCGAGTGCGGGGCTGAGCGGACCGCAGCGCGGGACGCGCGGCAACGGCGCCGGCGACAGACCGCAGGCGGCGCGCAGGGCGGCGTCCAGCAGCGGCGGCGGCACGGCCGCGACCGCGTCGAGCTCGTGCCAGGCCTCGACGGCCCCCTCGACCGCGTAGGCGTTGCCGGGCTCGAGCACCGCCTGCTGCTCGCAGGCGGCCGCGCACAGGGCGACCCGGGCGGCCATCAGCGCGGGCATCGCGGCCACCTCCTCCTCGCGCAGCGGGCAGACGGCGTGAAAGCCGCCCACGATCGCGGCGGCCGCCTGGACCACCCGGTCGGGGCGCTGCGCGCACAGCGAGGCGGCCAGCACCGCGCACTCGGCGGCGAGCCACGTGCGGCAGACGTCGCCGAAGTCCAGCAGGCCGCACGGCTCGGGCCGGCCGTCGGCGCCGTGCTGGGTGAGCACGTTCTGGTCGTTGGCGTCGCCGTGGATGACCTGCCGGCGCAGGGCCGCGGCGAGCGGCTCGAGCGCGGCCGACGCGCGCCCCATCGTGCGCTCGAGCAGCGCGCGGCGCGCGGTGTCGCGGGTCCACGGGGCGAAGGCCTCGACGACCTCGGCCGCGCGGGCGACGTCCCACTGCAGGACGCGGTCGGCGGCCGGGTGGTCGAAGTCGGCCAGCGCCGCCGCGACATGCGCCACCAGCCCGCCCGCGGCGCCCAGCACGGCGGGGGCGTGGTAGCCGGCGGCGTGGAGCACGTCGCCCTCGAGGTAGCTGAGCAGGCGGACGTCGTGTTCGCCGGCGCGGACGATCTCCGTCCCGGCGACGCCCGGGATCGCAACCGGGACGACCTTCCCCAGCCGCGCCGCCACGTGCGCCATCGCCCGGTCCTGGAGGTCGAGCTCGGAGGCGGTGAAGGCCGGGCTGGAGATCTTGAGCACGAAGCGCCCCGCGGGCGTGTCGAGGCGGAAGTTCTGGTCCTGCTGGCTGCCCAGCTCGCGCGCCTCGCCGTGGACCCCGAACGCCTCGGCGGCGAGGGCCACGGCCTCCGCCGGCGTCAGCCGGGGACCGGGCAGCCCCTGGTCGGTGAACGGGTTGGCGACCGTCACGCGACCCCCGCGAAGCGCATCGCCGCGACGGCGATCCCCTGCGCGCAGGCGACGAGGTCGGCGACGGGCACGTGCTCGTGGACCCCGTGGGCGACGTGGATGTCGCCGGGGCCGTAGCAGACCGACGGGATCCCGCCCTCCACGATCAGCATCGCGCCATCGTGCCAGTTGTCCAGGCCGCCGAGCCGCCCCGGGCGGCCGAGGTCGCGCTCGGTCTCCAGCAGCGTGCGCACGACCGGCTCGGAGGGCGAGACCTCGGCCGGCGGCACGCCGCCGACCTGCCACTCCACCCGCGGCGGATGCTCGCGCAACCACGGGTCGGCGGCCGCGGCGGCCGCGATCCAGGCCTCGAACTCCGACCGCACGAGCGCACCGCCGCCGTGCGCGTCGGCCTGCCCGGGGAGGTACTCGAAGTGGCAGTCCAGCCGGCAGCGGGCCGGGTAGCTGACCATCCACTCGCCGCCGGCGATCATCGTCGGCACGCAGTCGGCTGCAGACAGGAAGGGGTGGGCCGGGCGCAGCGCCCACTCCTCGCGCAGGCGGCGCACGGCGTCCAGCAGCAGCGCCGCCTTCTCGATCGCGTTGACCGCCCCGCCGTCGTCGGGGGGCCGGGGGGCGATCCCGGCATGGCCGGCACGCCCCGCGACGGTCACGGACGCCACCTCCGACCCCCGGCAGGCGACCCACACGGCCAGGCCGCTGGGCTCGGGGACGATCGCCGCGTCGGCGCGCAGCGTCCGCGCCGAGGCGAGGCCGCCGGCGCCGGTGGACTCCTCGTCGGTGGTGGTGTTGACGATCAGCTCGCCGCTCAGACGGACGCCGAGCTCGGCGAGCGCCTCGGCCGCGGTGACCATGCAGGCCACGCCGCCCTTCATGTCGCACGCGCCACGGCCCCAGACGGCGCCGTCGCGGACGACCGCGGAGAAGGGGTCGCGCGCCCAGGTGTCGCGCGGTTCGACGTCGACGACGTCGACGTGGCCGTTGAGCAGCAGCGCCGGGCCCTCGCCGGCAGCCGGGAAGCGGGCGACCAGCTGCGGGCGCCCGGCGAAGGAGAAGCCGGCCGGGACGATCGGGTGATCGCCGAGCAGCGCCCGGTCTGGCTCAGCCACCTCGACGGTGGCGCCCCGCGCCGCGAGGCGACCGGCCAGGAAGCGCTGGAGCGCCGCCTCGTCCCGCGGCGGAGCGCCGGGCGTGTGCGTGACCGTGTCGAAGCCGATCAGCGTGCGCAGGAGCGCGACGAGCTCGTCCTCGCGGCCGGCGATGTGCGCGCAGACGCGCCGCTCGAGCGCGGACAGCCCGCGCGGCCGCGACGCCTCGCCCACGCCTGGCGAACCGGTGGCGCTCATGGCCGGCGACGATACAGTCGGGCCGTGGCCCGGTCGGCGCCGATCCCCATCTCCGGCCGGGTGGTCGCGCTCACCGGCGGCGCCCGCGGCATCGGTCTCGCCACGGCGCAGGCGCTGGCGGCCCGCGGCGCCCGCGTGGCGCTCGGCGACCTCGACGGCGACGAGGCCGCGCGCGCCGCCGCCGGGATCGGCGCCGGGACGCTCGGCCTCGCGCTCGACGTGACCGACCGCGTCAGCTTCCAGGCCTTCCTCGACGAGGCCCGCACCCGCTTCGGGCCGCTCGATGTGCTGATCAACAACGCCGGCGTCCTGCACGTCGGGCCGTTCCTCTCCGAGGGCGAGGCGTGGACGCGGCGCGAGGTCGACGTCAACCTCCACGGGGTGATCAACGGCATGCGCCTGGCGCTGCCGGCGATGAAGCGCCGCGGCTCGGGCCACGTCGTCAACGTCGCCTCGATCGCCGCCCGCATGGGCGTCCCGCGCGAGGCGGTCTACACGGCCACCAAGCACGCCGTCGCCGGGCTCTCCGAAGCGGTGCGGGGCGAGCTGCGCGGCACCGGCGTCGAGCTGTCGATCGTCATGCCCGGGCTCGTGCGCACCGAGCTCTCCGGCGGCACGACCGACGCCCGCGGCGCGCTGGTGCTCGAGCCCGCCGACGTGGCCCGCGCGATCGCCGGCACGCTCGAGCGCCCGCGCTTCGACGTCTTCGTCCCGCCCGCCTACGGCTACGCCTGGCGCTGGCTGAGCCCGCTGCCGCGCGGCTGGCGCGAGGCCGCCCTGCGGCTGCTCGGCGCCGAGCGGGCGACCGCCTCGACGACCCCCGCGCAGCGGGCGGCCTACGAGGAGCGGATGGCCCGCCGGGTGCCGCGCGGCGCCGAGCCGGGCGCCCGGGCGAGCGCCGCGGCGCCGGAAACGTCGACCGATACGCGTTAGGCCCGTATATACGAGGCCGTTCTCGTATCACCCGTTCGTGTAGGACACCGAGCGGCCGCACCGCACGCCCTGGAGCTCCTCGATGCGGGGTTGACGTTCAGGCCCGCTACGCTCTGACCAGCAACTGCACACATGACAACGGGGGGGCTGGCGGGTCACGCCGGCTGAGATAGCGCCGTCCACGGAACCCTGGCGCTGACCCTTCGAACCTGTGGGGTAATGCCCGCGGAGGGAGCGCATGCAGACCGACCTCGAGGCTCCCGGAACGGAGCCTCGACTTGTTCGCAGCCAGCACGACGGCGTGGTCATCGACGCCGTGTCGCGCCGCTTCGGCGCGCTCGCGGTGCTCGACCGTGTCTCGCTGCGCGCGGCCGCGCACGAGTTCGTCGCGGTCGTGGGCCCGAGCGGCTGCGGCAAGTCGACGCTGCTCGAGCTGGCCTGCGGGCTGCAGGCGCCCGACGCCGGCTCGGTGACGGCGCCGCCCGCGGCCCTGATGCCCCAGCGCGACGGGCTGCTGCCGTGGCTCTCGGCGCTCGACAACGCCGGGCTGGCGCTGCGGGTGGCCGGGCGCTCGCGGCGCGAGGCGCGCGCCGCCGCGCACTCCCACTTCGCCGCCTTCGGTCTGGAGGGTTTCGAGCGCGCCCGGCCGGGCGAGCTCTCGGGCGGGATGCGCCAGCGCGTCGCGTTCCTGCGCACGCTGCTGGCGGGGCGGCCGGTGCTCTGCCTGGACGAGCCGTTCGGCGCGCTGGACGCGCTGACCCGCGCCCAGATGCAGGAGTGGCTCGCGGGCGCGCTGGCCCAGGAGCCGCGAACGGTGCTGCTGGTCACCCACGACGTCGAGGAGGCGGCGCTGCTGGCCGACCGCATCGTGCTCCTCTCCCCCCGGCCGGGGCGGGTGGTGGAGACGCTCGAGGTGGCGCTGCCGCGGCCGCGCCGCCGCACCGACCTCGCGCTCGTCGAGCTGCGCCAGCGCGCGCTCGCCGCGCTGGGCGCCGGAGCGGCCGGCTGATGGCCGCCGCCCTGGTCCTGCTGGCGGGGCTCGCCGCGTGGGAGGCGATCGTCCGCCTGGGCGTCGTCGACCCGCTGCTGCTGCCCGCCCCCACCCAGGTGCTCGAGGCGCTGTGGCGCGATCGCGCCCTGCTGGCCGACGACCTCGCCGTGACCACGACCGAGGTGCTCGCCGGGCTGGCCGTCGCCGTGGCGATCGGCGTGGCGCTCGGTGCCGCGATGCACCTGTGGCCGCCCGTCCGCCGCGCGCTGCGCCCGCTGGTGATCGGCTCCCAGGCCGTGCCGGTGCCGGTGATCGCGCCGCTCTTCATCCTCGTGCTCGGCTTCGGGCTGGCGCCCAAGGTGCTGATGGTCGCGCTGGTGTGCTTCTTCCCGGTGACGATCAACCTCTACGACGGCCTGCGCGACGTCGACCCCGACGCGCGCAAGCTGCTGCGCTCGCTGGACGCCTCGCGCTGGCAGACGCTGCGCCTGCTGGAGGCGCCGAGCGCGCTGCCCGTCGCCTTCACCGGCCTGAAGATCGCCGCCGCCGTGGCGGTGATCGGCGCCGTCTTCGCGGAGTGGGCCGGCGCCGACGCCGGCCTCGGCCACGCGCTGCTGACCGCCAACGGCCAGCTCGAGACCGCGCGCGCCTTCGCGGCCACGCTGCTGCTCTTCGTCCTGGCCATCGCCCTCTACGGGCTCTTCGCGCTGCTCGAGCGGCGCCTCGTGGACTGGGCGCCCCGATCCGACCCCGGAGGACCATGACCCGCCTGCCGATCCGCGCCCTTGCCCTCTTCGCGGCCCTCGCCCTCGCGCTGTCCGCGTGCGGGGAGAAGGAGGAGCCGGCCGCCGGCGGCGGCGAGCGCCGCCTCGAGCCGTTCACCGTGATGCTCGACTACTTCCCCAACGCCGACCACGCGGGGATGTTCGCCGCGCAGGCCGGGGGCGACTACGAGCAGGCCGGGCTCGAGGTCAAGCTGCAGGCCCCGCCCGACCCGTCGGCGCCGCTGCGGCTGCTGCAGGCAGGCCGCGCCGACGTCGCGATCAGCTACGAGCCCGAGCTGCTGCTCGCGCGCGACAAGGGCGCCGACATCGTCTCGGTCGGCGCGCTCGTGCAGAAGCCGCTGACCTCGCTGATGTCGATCGGCGGCGCAGGGATCCGCTCTGTGGCCGACCTGCGCGGCAAGCGCGTCGGCACCTCGGGGATCCCGTACCAGACCGCCTACCTGAGGACGATCCTGCGCGAGGCGGGCGTTGACCCCGCGTCGGTCAAGCAGACCAACGTCGGCTTCAACCTCGTGCCGGCGATGCTCTCCAAGCGCGTGGACGCGACGCTCGGCGCCTTCTGGAACTACGAGGGCACCGACCTGCGCCAGCGCGGCAAGGACCCGGTGACGCTGCGGATGGAGCGCCTCGGCGTGCCGGAGTACAACGAGCTGATCTTCGCCGCCAAGCGCGACGGCCTCGACGAGCAGGGCGCCTCGAGGCTGCGTCGCTTCCTGCAGGCCACCGCGCGCGGCCACGAGCGGCTGCGCTCGGATCCGGACACGGCGGTCGACGGGCTGCTGGAGGCCAATCCCGACCTCCAGCGCAAGCTGCAGGCCGAGGTGGTCAAGGTGACGCTGCCGGTCTTCTTCCCGCAGGACGGCGAGCGGCCCTTCGGCTGGCAGGACCCCGAGGCGTGGCGGACCTACGAGGCGTGGATGCGCACGAACGGGCTGCTCACGCAGCGGCCGGCCGGGCCCGCGCCGCAGACCAACGAGTTCCTGCCGGGCGAGGGCCTGGACCCGGCCGTGTCGGACTCGCCGGGCTCGTCGTGAGCCGGTGCGGCAGCCGCCCGCCGGCGGCGGCCACGCGGAGGTAGTGCCCCGCGAGCCCCTTCCACTCGCCGTAGGGGGCGAAGAACGCGCGCGCCGCGTCCTCGTCGGCGCGCGCCCGGGGGTTGCCCGTGGTCAGGCGGCCGACGATCTTCAGGAAGCCGAGGTCGGCGGCGGGCACCTGGTCGTGGCGGCCCTGGCCGAAGAGCGGCGAGGATCTCGACCGTCCAGGCGCCGACGCCCGGGATCGCCCGCAGGCGCCGCCAGCCGGTCTCGTGGTCGTCCGCCTCGAGGTCGATGCGCCCGCGCGCGACCTCGCGCGCGGCGTGCCGCAGCGCCCGGCCGCGGCCGGCGGCCAGGTCCCAGCCCTCCAGCCGAGCCGGCGCGACGCCCAGCACGTCCTCGGGGGTCGGGGCGACCCGCAGCCCGGTGCGCGGGCAGCGGTGGCCGAGCCGGGCGATCATCCGGCGCTGGATCTCCACCGCGCGGGAGAACTCGATCTTCTGCTCGGTGATCGCCCACGCGAGCGCGATCCACGGGTCCGGGTGGCGGGTGACCCGCAGGTGCGGGCTGGCGCGGACCGTCGGGCCGATCACCGGGTCGTCGCGGAAGCGCTCGTGGAAGCCGCGCAGGTCCTCGTCGACGGCGGTGGCGAAGCGCATGCGGGCGATGCCGTGACGGGCGGCCGCCTCGGTCTCCGCGCGGGCGGCGAACAGCACCCGGTCGCGGGCGGGCTGCACGACCGCGACCAGCACCGGCGCGTCCCCCGGCGCCATCAGCAACCGCCAGACCCCGGCGCCGCGCCGGCGCGTCAACCCGTCCGGTGAGCCACCGCCCAGCCGGAACGGCCACGGCGGGCGCACCTCGATCCGAAGCTCACACGGAGCGTTGGCCCAAGCTGAAGCGACCAGTGGGCGTCGACCGTCCGCGAAACCGCCGCGATCGGCCGGGGGGACAGTGCTCCGCACGGCCTCCCGCAGAGCGGGGCGCCGATCGCGGGGGGGAACGTTCACTGGCGTTTCAGCAGATGCACGTCGACGAGAAACGAGTTGCTCGTGACGATCTCGCCCAGCGTGCCCTTGCGCCGCCGGCGGCGGGCGCTCACGCGGGCGCGGCGGCGGACCATCACGGCCACGGTCGCCGCACCGGCGACGAAGCTCGTGGCCGCCAGGGCGGCGGCCTGGCGGGCGGGCACGGCGGCGGGACGGGCGGGCTCGAGCGCGGCGCCAGGCGTGTCGGCGACGACGGGCAGGCCGTCGACGACCTCGACCTCGCTGTGGGCTTCCTCCGGCACGCACGCCACAGCATGACGCACCGGACCGACATGACGCGCCGCGCCGATGCTCAGCGCGCCCGCCTGCGTGCCGGCGTCCCGAACACGTAGTCCCAGTACGGCGCGCTGACGCCGAAGCCGCGCTCGTCGTCCTGGAAGTGGTGGCGCATGTGCAGCTCGCGCAGCCGCCGCCCGACCCAGCTGCGCGGGCGGTGGTGGTGGACGTGGTAGTGGACCATGTCGTAGGCCAGATAGCCGCCGAGGAAGCCCGCGCCGAAGGCGGTCGCGGCGTCGGCCCCGAGCACGAGCCAGAACAGCGCGTAGAAGCCGAGCGCGAGCGGGACGCTCGCCGAGGGCGGCATCACCAGCCGCAGCGGGTCGTTCGGGTGATCGTGGTGGACGCCGTGGATCATCCAGTGCAGCCGGGCCCCGAGGCCGTCCTCGGGCTCGAAGTGGAACACCACGCGGTGCAGCCAGTACTCGGTCAGCGTCCAGAAGGCGTAGCCGCCCACCGCGCAAGCCAGCGCGACCGCGACACCGAGGCGCCCGGTGCCGGTGGCCAGGAGCAGGGCGATCGCCGGCAGGAAGATCACCACCGGCACCACGGGGTGCACGCGGGTCAGACGGTCCATCCAGCCGCGGTCGAACATCGGTGGCGAGGCTCTGAGCTCTTCGGTACGCCTCATAAGGCGAACCCTACGCCTCGGGCGGGACCGAACTAGAGGGGTTGCCCGTACACCCGGAAGCGCCGCACCACGCGCCCGCCCATCGCCTCCATGGCGCGGTTCATGTTGCGGTTGGTCTCGAGGATCCAGCCCATCTCGCCCCACGTCTGCGGGCGGCGGGCGGCGACGTCGAAGTGCTCGACGTAGAGCTTGGCCGCCACGCCCGTGTGCTGGAGGTCGGGTCGCACGCCGAGGAAGCCGACGCGGACACGGTCCATGATGCGGCCGCGGCGCAGGAAGTGCCACCAGCCGAAGGGCAGCAGGCGGCCGTTCATCTTCGCCAGCACCTGGTTGATGTCCGGGATCGTGATCGCCACCGCGGCCGTCTCGCCCGTGGCGGTCTCGGCGACCATCAGCCAGTTGGAGTCGAAGACGAGCTGCAGCTCGCGGGCGTAGTTGTCCAGGTCGGCCTCCGAGAACGGCGAGAAGCCCCAGTTCTCGCTCCAGGCGGCGTTGTAGATCGCGGCGAAGCGATCCATGTCGGCCCGCAGCGAGCGGCGCGTCATCTTGCGGATGCGGATGCCGTGACGCGGCTCGACCTCGTCGGCGAGCTTGAAGATCACGGGCAGCATCACGCTGCGGTCGGCGATCTGCAGCTCCCACATCAGCAGGTCCATGGCCTTGGTCAGCCCCGCCTGCTCGCAGCGCTGCGCGTAGTAGGGCGGATGCCACGGCTGGCGCACGAAGGGCGCTCGCTCGAATCCCTCCACGAGCACGCCGCTCTCGTCGTTCATGGTGAAGTCCATCGGCCCGATCATCCGGTCGCGGCCGCGGTGGCGCAGCCAGGCGGAGGCGGCCTCGAGCAGCGCCGGCAGCACGTCGGGCGCGTCCTCGAGCTCGAGGAAGCCGAACATCCCCCAGCGGTTGTCGTGATGGGCGTTGAAGGCGTCGTCGACCTGGGCGCTGCAGCGGCCGACGACGCGCCCGTCGCGCGCGGCGAGGAACAGCTGGGCGTCGCCGTGGGAGAAGAACGGGTTCTGGCGCCGGCTCAGGAACAGGCGGCGCTCGATCCGCAGGGGAGGCACCCAGACCGACGAACTAGAGTGCAGCCGGAACGGAAGCTCGACGAACTCCTTGAGGTCCCGCCGCGTGGCGACGGGGCGCACGACGACCGACACGGAGCGCCACCCTATATGCCGACTGCGACCGACGTCTTCGCAAAGGTCCGCGGGCACGAGCGCGCTGAGCAGCTGCAGGCCGCGCGCGAGGCCGACCTCCTTCCCTACTTCCGCCCGCTGACCTCGGCGGCCGGCCCGGTGGTCGACATGGAGGGCACCGAGCGGGTGATGCTCGGCTCCAACAACTACCTCGGCCTGACGGGCGACGAGCGGGTCATGCAGGGCGCCCGCGACGCGCTCGAGCGCTACGGGACGGGGCTGACGGGGTCGCGCTTCCTCAACGGCACGACCGACCTGGTGCTCGCGCTCGAGGCCGAGCTGGCGGAGTGGATGGGCACCGAGGAGGTCATCGTCTTCACCACGGGCCACCAGGCCAACGTGGGGACGCTCGGCACGCTGCTGGCCCCGGGCGACACCGTGATCGCCGACTCGGCCGACCACGCGTCCATCCTCGACGGCTGCCTGATGTCGCGGGCCAAGCTGCGCCCGTTCCGCCACGGCCGGCTCGACAAGCTCGAGACGATGCTCGAGCGCGCCGCGGCCGACGGCGGCGGCGTCCTGGTGGTGGTCGAAGGGATCTACTCGATGGAGGGCGACGTCGCCGCGCTGCCCCAGATCGCCGACCTCTGCCGCGCCCACGGTGCTCGCCTGATGGTCGACGAGGCCCACAGCGCCGGCGTGCTCGGCGCGCGCGGGGCCGGCGCCGCCGAGCTGCTCGGCATCGAGGACCGCGTCGACCTGCGGATGGGCACGTTCTCCAAGAGCCTCGCGTCCTGCGGCGGGTTCATCGCGGGCGACCACGAGGTCATCGACTTCCTGCGCGTGCAGTCGCGCGCGTACATGTTCACGGCCGCTGCGGTCCCGGCGGCGACCGGCGCGGCGCTGGCGGCGCTGCGGATCGTTCGCTCCGAGGAAGGGCCGCAGCTGTTCGCGCGGGCGCTGGAGAACGCCCGCTACCTCAACCGCGGCCTGCACGAGCTCGGCTACCGCGTGGTCGAGCCGCTGGCGCTGCCCGACGGCACGACGATCACGACCCCGATCGTGCCGGTGCTGGTCGGCGACGACTGGAAGGCCGTGCTGCTCTGGCGCGCCCTCTACGACGCCGGCGTCTACGTCAACGTCGCGCTGCACCCGGCGGTGGCGCCGGGTGGGGCGCTGCTGCGCACGAGCGTCATGGCGACCCACGAGCGGGCGGTGCTCGACCGTGCGCTGGGCGCCTTCGAGCGTGTCAAGCAGGCCTTCGAGGCCGAGCACGGACCACTCCCGGCGCGTTCGGGCTCACCCGCCGCGGCATAGCACACGCCACGCTGCGCCGCGGCGCCGGACGGCTTCGGAGAACGCCCGACAAATCACCCGCTTTTTGCGAATGGCGCGGCGGGCTCAGGGTTGCCTGTCGCGGGGGCGGCGGTCTAAGTTGCTGCCCGGTTCGAGCGCGGGGTGTGCTCGCCGGGGGGAGGGATCGAGAGGGAGACCGCGGGGAGAAGCCGGGCAGGTCCCGGTCGTCTCCAGGCGGCTCTGCTTGCCCGGTTGTGCGCTCGTCTCGGGCCTTTGTTCACGACGATCGATGCAGGCCGCCACGACGGCGGCAGCGGGGAGGTACTGGGATGGAGTCGACGGCGACTGCGCATGCACCACAGCACATGCGCGCGCTGGCACGGGCGAATCGGGTCCGGCTGGCCAGGGCCGAGCTCAAGCGCCAGGTGTCCGAGGGCGAGAGCGGGGTCGCGCAGGTGGTGCTCGAGTGCCCGTGGGAGGCCGAGAGCATGGCGATCGCCGACCTGCTGATGAGCCAGCACCGCTGGGGACGGACGCGCTGCCGGCGCTTCCTCGCCGCCATTCCCATGTCCGAGACCAAGACGGTCGGGTCGATGACCGACCGCCAGCGTCATGCGCTCGCGGCGCGGCTCAGCGGCGAGGTGGCACCGGCGCCCGGCGCGCCCGGCGCCCTCCCGGCGCGCGAGCGGATGGCCGTCGGCGAGCCGGTCTGGGCGCGCTGAGCAGCGGCTGCGACGCGCCCGCGTGGCTCGCGCGGGTGCGCCGCCGCCGCCGTCAGCCTGCGGCGGGCGGCCGCTCCGGGGCCGCCTCGGCCTCGGTGGCGCGCGGCGGGTCGAAGCCCGGGCCGCGGGTGGCGATCTCGAGGATGTGGCCGTCGGGGTCGCGCACGTAGATCGAGCTGAACGAGCCGCGGTCGAAGACGTCCGTGCACTCGACGCCCTGGCCCCGCAGGTAGTCGCGCCAGGCCTCCTGCTCGTCGGCGGTCTCGACCACGAAGGCGAAGTGATGCGTCGAGCCGACCCCCACCACGCCCTTGGGCAGCTCGGGGTACTGCATGAAGGAGACCAGCGAGCCCGGCGCGGCGTCGAGCCCGCCGAACCACACGTGGCGGGTCTCAGGGTCGTCGTCGCTCGGGCCGTCATGGACCACCGCGAGGCCGAGCAGGTCGCGGTAGAAGGCGATCGTCCGCTCGAGGTCGCGCGCGATGGCCGTGACGTGGTGCAGGCCTCGCAGCTGCATGCGCTTCTGGTCGCTCACGGGCGGGGAGGGTAGTCGTTCACAGCCGGACGGTCCTGCCCGTGCGGGCGCGGAAGGCGCGGCGCAGCACGACGAGGGCGAGCGCGAGCACCGCCGCGGTCGCGGCGAGGGCGATCACCGGGCCGGCGCCGGCGAACAGCAGCGCCCCGGCCGTCGCGACGGCAGGCAGGCCGGCCAGCAGCGTCGAGTGCGACCGGTAGCCGGAGAAGTGCTCGCGCAGGGCGGTGTCCAGGCCGGCCAGCGAGGCGAGGCCGAGGCCGCAGATGAGCATCGCCCGGCCCAGCGGCCCGTCGCGCAGGAAGAAGCCGGCCGCGAGCAGGATCAGGCCCGCCAGCACGGACAGCTCGACCAGCGGGACGGGGTGCCACGGCGGTAGCGGGCGCTCGTCGCGGCCCAGGCGCTCGCGGCGGGCCGAGCCGGCGCGCGCGGGCGCCGCCGTTGCGGCGGCCGACTGGCGACGGCGGCTGCGCCGCCCCATCAGCTCAGGGCCGGCGGGCCCGCGGCGGGCGCCGCGGGCCGGCGGCTAACGGACACCCCGAGGAGACCGTGACCCGCCACCAGCCCAGCAGCAGCCCGACCGGGCCGAGGCGGGGGCGCACGGTCCACGCCCGGCACGACGGCTCGCCGATCTCGGCCGCGGTCACGCGCTCGAAGCGATGGCGGCCCGGCTCGAGCAACATCGACTCGAGCACCCGCCGGCGCGCCGCCTGGCGCTCCGCCTGGGCGGCGGTCGCGACGCGGGCGCACGCGACGGCGCCGGCCAGCTCGTCGCGGACGCGCTCGAGCTCGCCGAGCGAGAGTACGCGCGGCCCGGCGAGCGAGCCGCTCCCGCACTCGGGAGCGAGCCGCAGGTGAGACTCGGCTGCGAGGCCGGCGAGCTCGCCCTCGAGCCGGCCGATCTGCGCCCGCAGCGTCACCCGCGCCCGCCGCTGGGCGGCGCCGTCGCCCGTGGCGGTCAGGGCGGGGACCGTCCGGCCGGCGATCGGCTCGAGCAGCGTCTGCACTGCGCGCGAATCTACCAGCGCGGCGGGCGCCGACCGGCAGCCCGGCGCCCGCGAGCACCTAAGCTCATCCGGTGGCGCGCAACGACCCGTCCGACACCGGCGGCCTGTTCATCGGGCGGCGCCCGGGAACGGCCCCCATCCGCTATCGCTCCGAGCCCGAGCGCGCCGGCCCGGCGCGCCGGCGGCTGGACGCCGGGCTCGCCGCGGTGGTGCTGGCGCTCGAGCTCGGGCTGTGCCTGAGCGTGTGGGGGCCGCAGCCGCTGGCCTGGCTATGGGTCGGCTCGCAGGTCGACTACCGCACGGGCATGGTCTCGCTGGGCATCTTCACCGCCTTCGCCGGCATGATCGGCAGCCTCGTGCTCACGCTCGCCGTCGGGGCGAGCCTGGACCGGACGTGGCAGATCCTGCGCCGCGCCGCCGGGCACGAGCAGCGCGAGGGGATGCTCGGGGCGATCTTCGCGGTCACGGCGGTCGTGGCGGCGCTGGCCTTCGGGGCCTGGTTCCTGCTGATCGAGGGGCCGGCGCCGACGCTCGCACCGCGCTGAGCGCCGTGCGGCGGTTCTTCGGCTACTACCGGCAGTTCGACGCGCTGGCGCCCGAGGAGGTCAGCGCAGAGCTCAAGGCCGTCTCGGACGAGCGACGGCGGCGCGCCCTTGAGCGGATCCCGGCACTCGACCTCAGCTCGCCGGCCTGGCACCAGCCGCCGCACGCCGAGGCCGTCAACGCCGCCACCTACGCGCTGCGCCGCTCGCTGAACGCCTATCCGGATCCCACCGCGGCGGGCGTGCGGGCGGCGCTGGCCGAGCGCCACGGGGTCCCGGCAGAGCGGATCGTGGTGGGCCACGGCGCGGGAGAGTTGCTGCGGGCGGCGTGCCACGCGCTGCTGAGCGCGGGCGACGAGCTCGTGCTGCCGTGGCCGGGCTGGGGCCCGCTGCCCGAGCTCGCCGCCCGCGCCGGCGGGCGCCCCGTCCCGGTGGCTCTGACCGCTGACGGCGCGCCCGACCTCGAGCGGCTCGCCGGCGCCGTCGGCTCGGCGACGCGCGTGGTGGCGGTCTGCTCGCCCAACGACCCCACCGGCGCAGGGGTAGAGGGGGTGGGGCTGCGCGCGCTGGCGGACGCGCTGCCCGAGCGGGTGACGCTGGTGATCGACGAGGCGCTCGCGGACTTCCGTGCGCCTGCGGCGTCAGCGACCGCGCTGGCCGCCGGCAGCAGCCGCGTGCTGGTGGTCCGCTCGCTCGGGAAGGCGCACGCGCTGGCGGGCCTGCGCGCCGGCTACGCGCTGGCCGGCGAGGCGTTCGAGGACCCGGCGATGCTCGGGCCCTACGGCGGTGTGGGCGCGCCGGTGCAGGCGGCGATGGCGTGGGCGGTGGAGCACGGCGAGACCGTCGCCGGGGCGCGCCGGGCCGCCGCGGCGCGCGACCGGGCGCGGCTCGCCGACGCGCTCGCCGGCAGCCCGGCCACGATGGCGCCGAGCGAGACCCACATCGTGTGGCTGGCGGCCGACGGGCGCACCGGCCCCGAGCTCGCCGCCGGCCTCGCCGCCGAGCGCGTGCTGGTCACGCCCGGCACGCGCTGGGGCGACGAGCGCCACGTCCGCGCCGCCTTGCGCGGGCCCGAGGCGGTCGATCGGCTCGCCGCCGCCCTGCTGGCCGTCAGCTCTCCCGCCTGAGCTCGACGCGCCGCGGTCCGGCGTCCGGGGCGAGGAACGCCAGCAGCCGCTCGCCCTCCTCGGCGACGGCGTCGCGGTCCGCCCGCGCGAGCCGGCGCAGCGGCGCGACGCGCAGGGTCGCGGCGTCGTCCTCGCGGGTCACGGTCCAGGTTGCCGCCACGCGGCCGTCGACCAGAACGAAGCGCGCGCCGGCCACGCTGAGTCCCTTGTCGGCGTCGTCGATGATCCGCGAGCGATCGTCGTAGGCGAGCACCGCGTTGTCGAACGCCGGCAGGAAGCGCGGCGGGGCGGCCGTGTCCGGGTCGGGGAGCGGGCCGTCGGGCACGTCGAGCAGCGTCCGTCCGCGCTCGTCCCTGAAGGTCCGCAGCTGCCCAGCCAGCCGCTCGACCACGGCGCGCAGGCCGCCCAGCCCCGACCAGGCGCGGATGTCCGCGGTCGCGGCCGGACCGAACGCGGCCAGGTAGCGGAGCACGAGCGCGTCCGGCGCCGGCGGCGGGTCCTCTACCTCGCGCCCGAGCCACGCCCGGATCGTGGTGTTGTGCGCGGGGCCCGACTGCCCCCACACGCCGCGCGGCGGCACCTGCACGAGCGCGACCAGCGAGCTCAGCGCGTCGCCGAGGTCGCGCGCGGCGGCGTCCGGCCAGCGGTCCCCCACCGCCCTGCCGGCCTCGGGCAGCGTGAGCGGGCCCGCCTCGAAGTGCGGACGGCCGGCGGCGGCGAGATCGTCGAGGTCGACGCCGGGCAGGCGCGGTCCGAGCGTCGCCCGCATCCGCTTGACCAGCACCTCCTGATGGATCGGCCGCAGCGCCAGGCAGTCGCGCGCGCTGACGAGGTGCAGCGTGCGGCGCATCAACAGCGTGCGCACCGCCGCGCGGGACTCCAGCAGCCCGGCCAGCTCGCCCGGGTCGAAGCCCTCCAGCCGGGACCACAGGCCGGTGTAGGGCTCCAGCGGCTCCTGGGCCTGGAGGCCGACCAGCCGCTCGATCGCCTCGGCGGCCGGCAGCTCGTGCCGCTCCAGCAGCAGGTTACGAGCCAGCAGCGCGCGGTTGAGCGCGCGGCGGTCCAGCACCGTCACTCGTCGCCAGGCTCCTCCAGCCACTCGGTCGCAAAGCTGCGGCTGGCGTGGATGTCGATCTGCCGCAGGGCGCCGGCACCGGTATTCGTGAATGCGTGCGGCTCGCCCGCGGCCACCACGACGATCTCGCCGGCCCGCACGACCAGCTCGCGATCGCCGACGCGGAACGTCGCCTCGCCCTCCTGCACGATGATCACCTCGGCGTACGGGTGACGATGCAGCCTCGGGCCGGCGCCCGGCGGCGCGTCGACCATCACGAAGGTGACGTCCGCGTCATGATCCTCGCCGACGAACTCGCGAGCGATGACGCTGAGGGGCAGCGCGTCGTGTGAGATGACCTTCACCGCCCCGGCTCCATCGCCCAAGCATGCCAGGGCGGAAAAGCCTCAGCGGTCGTCGTCGTCGTCGCCGCCGTGCTCGCCGCCGCCGCCCGAGCGCTCGACCTCGATCGCGACCCAGCGGCCGTTGGAGCGCCGCACGACCGCCTCGACGTTGCGCTGGCCGGCCCGCAGGCCGCGCAGGCCGTTGATGCGCTCGAAGCGGGTCGAGGCCACGACGCGGATGCGGATCGTCCCGCGTTCGCTGTCGCGCAGGCGGAAGCTGCGGGCGTCGCGGTTGACGGAAACGACCGTGCCCTCGTACTCGCGGGTGGCCTGGGCGCCGGCCGCCTGCGGGGCGGCGGACGCGAGCAGGCCGGCGACGACGGCGACGCTGGTGACGGTGCGGGCGATGCGCATGGAACGGCCTCCGGGAGGTTTCAGATGGGCACTCACCCGTAGGGACACGCCCGAGGAGCGGATGTCACGCGCTGGGTCGCGTGTGCTCGCCGATGGAGCATGTCGAGCTCGTCCAGCTGTTCTCCTGCTGGTCACGGTCGCGGCGTCATCTCCGGCGCGCCATTACTACATGAACTTGTAGTGAATGCTGTAGTTTCTTGAATCATGGATTCCCACCGCTCGCTGATCCTCACCGCGTTGTGCCTGTGCGCCTTCGCCGTCAACGTCGACGTCACCCTGGTCAACGTCACCCTCCCCTCGCTGGTGGAGGAGCTCGGCGCGAGCACGAGCGACCTGCAGTGGATCGTCGATGCCTACACGCTGACCTTCGCCGCCCTGGTGCTCGCGGCGGGCAGCCTCGGCGACCGCTTCGGCCGGCGCGAGGCGCTGCTGGTGGGCCTCGTGGTCTACGGCGCCGGCAACGGCCTCGCGGCGCTGACCTCGTCCTCCGGCGCGCTGATCGCGACGCGGGCGCTGATGGGCGTCGGCGCCGCGATCATCTTCCCGGCCACGCTGTCGATCATCACCAACGTCTTCACCGAGCGCACGGCGCGGGCACGGGCGATCGGGCTGTGGGGCGCGAGCACCGGCGTCGCCATCGCGCTCGGGCCGATCGCCGGCGGCGCGCTGCTGGAAGCGTTCTCGTGGCCGGCGACGTTCCTGGTCAAGGTACCGGTCGCGCTCGGGGCCATCGCCCTTGTCCTGTGGGTCGTGCCGACCTCGCGCGATCCCGCGGCGCCGCGCCTGGACTGGCCGGGGCTGGTGCTCTCGACCTTCACGGTCGCGGTCGTCGTGTTCGCGATCATCGAGGCGCCCGCGGCCGGCTGGGCCTCGGGGCAGACGGTCGGGCTGCTCGCCGCGGGCCTGGCGGCGCTCGCGGCCTTCGTCGCCTGGGAGCGCAGGTCGGCGTCGCCGATGCTCGACGTGCGGCTGTTCCGCGACGGGCGCTTCTCGGGCGCCTCGCTGGCGGTCACCGTCGGCTTCTTCGCGCTGGCGGGGTTCATCTTCCTGATCACCCAGTACTTCCAGTTCCTGCGCGGCTACGGCCCCGTCGAGACGGGCCTGCGGACCCTGCCCGTCGCGACCGCTGTCGCCGTCTCCTCCGTGCTGGGCACCCAGCTGGCCGTCCGCTACGGCAGCAAGCTCGTCGTCAGCGCGGGGCTCGCCGCGCTGGCCGTCGCCTACGCCTGGGTGTCGTCGGCGAGCGCCGGGACGAGCTACACGGAGATCGCCGGGCAGATGGTGGTGCTCGGCACCGGCATGGGGTTGACGAGCGCCCCGGCCACCGAGTCGATCATGGGCGCGGTCAGCCAGGCCAAGGCCGGCGTCGGTTCGGCGGTCAACGACACGACGCGCGAGCTCGGCGGCACCCTGGGGGTGGCCGTGATCGGCAGCGTGTTCGCCTCGCTCTACGGCGCCGCCCTGTCGGGCGCGCCGGTCCGCGGGCTGCCGGGGCCGGCGGTGGCCGAGGCGCGCGACTCGATCGGCGGGGCGCTCGGCGCCGCCCGGCAGCTGGCCGAGGGCGGCGCCGCCGGCTCCGCCGAGCGCCTGGCGCAGGCGGCCTCCGGCGGCTTCTTCGACGGCCTGCAGGCCGGCTGCCTGGTGGCCGCCGGCGTCTGTGTGGTGGGGGCCCTACTGTGCCTGGTGATGCTGCCCGCGCAGCCCGCCGCCACCTCGGGCGCCCACGAGCTCGCCCCCGCGCGAGGGCGCGCCTGATGGCTCCCAGCGCGCGCAGTTACGCACAGAACTGCGGGCTCGCGCGCTCGCTCGACCTGCTGGGGGAGCGCTGGACGCTGCTGGTCGTCCGCGAGCTGGCGCGCGGCCCGAAGCGCTTTCGCGACCTGCTCGCCGGGCTCGACGGCGTCAGCCCGAACCTGCTGTCGACCCGCCTGAAGAGCCTGCAGGCGGCGGGCGTGGTCGAGCGGCCCGAGCAGGGCGAGCCCGCGTACGCGCTGACCGCGCGCGGCGAGGCGCTGACGACCGTGCTCGAAGACCTTGCGCTGTGGGGCTACGAGCTCGTCGATCCGCACGACCCGGAGGCGCGGACGCGCGCGGTGTGGGCCGCGATGTCGATGCAGGCGCGTATGGACCGCGCCGGCCGGCCGGCGCCGGACGGGCTCTACGCCTTCGCGATCGAGGATGAGCACTTCTGGCTGCGCGTCGACGGCGGCGACTCCCAGCTGCGCGACGGCGCGGCGCCCTACCCGCCCGACGTGCGCGTGTCCGGCGAGCTGCAGGACTTCCTGGGCGTTGCGACCGGCGCCGGCGGCGAGGGCGGGTTGCGGGTCGAGGGCGACGCGGACCGGCTCGGCGCGCTGCTGGAGACCTTCCGCCTGCCCGCGCCCAGCCGGCTGACCGGACCGGGTCAGCCCACGCGGTCCCGGACCACCGGGGCGACCTCTTCCCCGAGGCGCCGCACGAAGCCGACCGGGTCCTCGCCCTCGACGGCGACCAGCAGGCTGGTGAAGCCCAGCTCGTCGGCGATCCGGCTCAGCCGGTCGGCCTGCTCGGCGGTCGTGCCGCGCAGCTCGGTGACGTTGACGAGCCGCTCGACGTCCTCCGGCTCCCGGCCGGCGGCGCGCGCGGCCTCGTCCACCGCCGCCTGGCGCGCCGGGACGTCCTGCTCGGGCAGGTAGTGCTCGCCGAGGCTCGGCAGCCAGCCGTCGGCCAGGCGACCCGTGATGCGCAGCATCCGCGGGCCGTAGGCGCCCAGCCAGACCGCGATGCGATGGGCGGGCGGCGGGCCGGGGCGCGCGCCGTGGACGTCGTAGTGCTCGCCGCGGCGGGTCACGGACCGCTCGCCGTCCCAGAAGCCGCGCAGGATGCCGATCGCCTCTACCACGGCGTCGACCGATTCCCTCGGCGTGCGCTTCGGGCCGCCCATCGCCGCGATCGCCTCCCAGAAGGCGCCCGCGCCGAGGCCGATCTCCACGCGCCCGCCGCTGAGCACGTCGAGCGAGGCGGCGGCCTTGGCGAGCATGGCCGGCGGGCGCAGCGGGAGGCTCGCCACGTCCGGGGCGAGCGTGACCCGCCGCGTCTGCGCCGCGGCGTAGGCGAGCAGCGTCCAGGTGTCGAAGAAGCGGCGCTGGTAGGGGTGGTCCTGGACGGCGACGACGTCCAGGCCGGCGACGTCGGCGGCCTGGATCTGAGCGAGCGTCGCGGCCGGGTCGGTCGCGTCGGGCACGACGAAGGCGCCGAGCTTGAGCGAGCGAGCGGTGCTCATCTCACCCCGTCGTCGCGTAGCCAGTCGCAGACGCCCCACGCCCCGCGGCGCGCCTGCCGTGCGCGCCCCTCGGCCGCCCGCAGGCGGGCGAGGTAGGTGGCGCCGGAGCCCTTGGGCTGCTCGTAGACCGCGATCCGCGCCCAGCCGCTGCGCACCGCCGCCAGCCCGTAGTCGCGTCCGCGGCGGTCGACCAGGCGCGCCAGCCGGCGGCCGTAGCGATCCTCGCGCGGCAGCCCCGAAACCCCGCGCAGCCGCACCGCGGCGCGCCGCTCCGCCCACCCCTGGGCGAAGCGCGTGGCGCGCAAGCCGCCGCACGTCGGCTCGCCGTAGCGCGACCCGCTCGACTCGCCCGCGTCGACCAGCGCGACGCGGACCTTCATCGGCTCGCCGCCGGCGCGCAGCTCGAAGGTGTCGCCGTCGATCGCGTCCGCGCGCGAGGCGCTCGCCGTGCCGTCGCCGCCGACGACCGACTCGACAGCGTCACGCGCCTCGAGTGCGACGTCGCGCAGCGATCCGCCGAAGCCGGGGAAGACCTGCGGGCTCAGGCCGGCCAGCACGGCGATCAGGCACAACGAGACCGCCGTGCGCACGAGCCGGCGCAGGGCGGCCAGCACCGCGAGCACCGCCAGGGCGGTGACGAGCACCGTCATCCGTCAGCCGTCTCGTGCGTGTCCCCGATGCGGCCGGATGATCCCGGCAGCACCGGACGCTCAGAGCTCGGAGCCGTCCTGGTCGAGGCCGGCGTCGCGACGGGCGCGGCGCTGGCGCAGCAGCGCCCACAGCTGATCGAGCTCGACGCGGATCTGCTCCAGGCGCAGGTGCTCCTCGTCGCTCAGACCGGCGTTGCCGTGCGCCTCCAGCAGCCGATGCTCCTCCGCGACGAGCGTCTCGATGTGGTCCTGGACCGGCTGGTCGCCGCTCATGGTGCGCGCAAGCTTACGTGGCGCCGCGCGCTCCGCGCAGCCGGCGAGCCCGTCGTCCGGAGACAGCCCGCTTGCTTCACACTGCCGGCGCAGGCCGTCGATCCGGTGACTCGCCCCAGGGACCGACCGACCAGGGTGCTCGCGTAACCCGCCGTGAATGTCCGCAGCGAATCCGGGCAGCGAGCGACCTTGCGCGGGCGGGATCGTAGGTGCGCGCGGCTGGGTTGGCTCGTCTCGGCGATCCGTTGGGGCGAGCAGGTCGCTGGCGGTGCGAGGCGAAGCGGGCGTCGGGAAATGCACGCTGCATTTGAGCTCAGCAGGGCTGTGTCCGCGGAGCGGGTGCTCGCGCCGGGGCGTGACTTCGCACGAAGAGCAGAACGGCCGCGACGAAGAGGACCAGCCCGGTGGGCCCGAAGGGCGGCGGGTGGGCGGTGATGAGAAATCCCGAGAGCCCGAGCAGGATCGGGACGGCCAGTGGTGCGGCGGTCTCGCGGCGTAGGGCAACGCCGGCCGCGATCATCGCGGTGATGAACGCGAGCGAGCCGATGCTGGAGAGGACGCTGAAGCCGCGGATGAGGACGTTGTCGGTGAACTCGTTGACCAGGGCGGCCCCCGCAGCGTTCTCGCTTCCCGCGAGGCGGTTCACGTCCTGGACGAGGATGCCGGCGCCGATGCCCAGCAGCACCTCATAGGCGCCGTAGAACACGGCGAAGGGCACCAGTGCGATCCGACTGATACGCGCAGCCGTGCCCTCGATGCCGCGTAGCAGCACGAAGACCACCACCGCCATCAACGGGATGAACAGCATCATCCCGATGTGGACGACCAGCCAGGCCGTGACCTGGTCCTGCACGTCCGCGTAGGTGACGGCCTCACCGCCGCCGGTGGGGTGGAAGAGGAGCAGCACCGCCCAGGCGAGCGGTATCCCGACCAGGAACGCGATCTCAGTGGGGGTGAACGCCCGACGCTGGGACATCGTTGCTCCCTTCGAAGGGTTCATGGGATGTCGACTACGCGCACAATTGCCGCGGTGGTTCGCTCGGCGACGTAGGAGGGCAGCAGCGCGAGGGCATCGGCCTCGGACGCGGCGTCGACGGTCCACCAGATTGCGTGCCCGCCCGACCGGCACGAGGCGAGCGTCGTCTCGTGGCGAAGCGGGCTGTTGTGCCCCTTGAAAGAGGCGAACACCGCTCCGCATTCGTCGGCCTCGTGTCGGTGGTGGAGCACGAAGCGAGACATGGCGGTGAGCCTGACGCCTTGCGGCTCCCCCGACATCGGGGGGACCCCCTGATTTCCTGGTCGGCGTAACTGACCTATGCTGGCCCGGAGCGAACGTGGGCTCGATCGCCGAGGAGCTCGTTGGGCGCGCCGAAACGTGCGGTGTGTTCGACGACGTCCTCGACGGGTTGGACCGGGGGCGCTCCACTGCGCTTGCGCTGGTGGGCGAGCCTGGGATCGGCAAGACCCGCCTGCTCCGGGAGCTTGCTGCCAGGGCCGATGCGCGTGGGCACCTAGTTCTCGACGGCTCGGCCTCGGAGCTCGAACGAGACTTGCCGTTCTGGGTGTTCGTCGACGCGCTCGACGAATACGTCCAGAGCCTTTCGCCGCCTCGTCTCGAGGCCCTCGACGACGACGTCCGTGGCGAGCTCGCGCACGTGTTCCCCTCGCTGGCTCGGCTCGAGGCAGCGGGCGTCGCCGTGTTCCAGCACGAGCGCTATCGAACCCACCGCGCGGTGCGCGAGCTGCTCGAGCAACTCACTTCGACCACGCCGCTGGTGCTGGTGCTCGACGACCTCCACTGGGCTGATTCCGGGTCGGTCGAGCTGCTCGGCGCGCTCCTGCGGCGCGCTCCTGCGGCGGCCGTGCTCGTTGCGCTGGCAGTCCGTCCCCGTCAGGCGCCGCAGCGCTTGACCGCCGCACTCGAGCGAGCGCGGCGCGCGGGCACACTCGTCCGCGTCGAGGTCGGCGCCCTGACGCGCGGCGAGGCCGGAGAACTCCTGGGTGAGGGAATCGACACGCCCGCTTCAACCGTTCTCTTCGATGAGAGCGGCGGCAACCCGTTCTATCTGCAGCAGCTCGCGCGGTCGCTCGACCGTGAGCGCGCCAGCGGCGGTCCCGACCTCTTCCCCGCGGATCTCGACGTGCCACCGACGGTCGCCGTCGCGCTGGCCGAGGAGCTCGCGCTCCTGTCGGACCGGGCGCGCCTGGTGTTGGAGGGCGGAGCGGTAGCCGGCGACCCGTTCGAGCCCGAGCTCGCGGCGGCGGCCGCGGCAAGCTCCGAGGCCTCAGCGCTCGAGGCGCTGGACGAGCTGTTGAGGCTCGACCTCGTTCGACCGACCGACGTTCCGCGCCGCTTTCGCTTTCGCCATCCGCTGATTCGACGGGCGGTCTACCAATCGACGCCCGGCGGTTGGCGACTGGGCGCGCACGAGCGCAGCGCCGAGGCGCTGGCCGCCCGCGGCGCACCCGCGACAGAGCGCGCGCATCATGTCGAGCGCTCGGCGCGCCAGGGGGACGCCGCCGCCGTCGCCACCCTGCGCGAGGCGGGGGAGGCCGTCGCGCTGCGTGTTCCCGCGAGCGCCGCGACATGGTTCGGCGAAGCGCTGCGGCTCCTGCCGAGCACGGCACCGACCGACTTGCGAGTCGAGTTGCTCCTCGATCGCGCCAGGGCACTCGCCGCGACGGGACAGTTCGCCGATGGGCACGCGGCCCTGCTGGAGAGCATCGGGCTCGTCCCGAGCGAAGCGGTCGCGCTGCGAGTACGTCTCACGACGGCCTGCGCCGGAGTCGAGCACCTGCTCGGCCGCCACGACGAGGCGCACGCGCGCCTTGCCGGGGCGGTGGACCAGCTCACCGACCCGGGCTCACTCGAGGCAGCCACACTCATGGTCGAGCTCGCCATGGACGGGTTCTTCCGCATGGACTACGAGCGGATGCGCGAGTGGGCCGGGCGAGCGCTCAGCGCCGCTCAGCCGCTCGGCGACAAGCCCATGACCGCGGCGGCGGTCGCGGTGCTCGCGTTCGGAAACGCGGCCAGCGGAGCGACCGAAGAGGCACAGGCACACGTGGTGGAAGCGGCGGCCCTGGTCGCTGACCTCGACGACGACGCGCTCGCCCTTCGCCTGGACGCGCCCGCCAATCTCGCGGGCGCGGAGCTCTACCTCGACCGCTATGAGGCGGCGGCGACCCACGCGGAACGAGCTCTGTCCGTTGCGCGCAAGACCGGGCAGAGCGAGTACATCCCGCTCCCCTATTCGATCCTCGGACAGGTCAGGTTGCTGCGCGGGCAGCTGGTCGAAGCCGGCGAGCTGCTCGACAACGCCGTCGAGAGCGCACGGCTGTCGGGCAACGTCCAGGCGCTCACCGGGAACCTCGTTCAGCGTTCGCTCACGGCGGTCGCAGTGGGCGATCTTGTCACCGCACTGGCCACCGCTGAGGAGAACTTCGAGCTGACCCAGGGACTGGACCAGAGCCTCGTGTGCGCGGCCGGTGTGGCGCTCGCCGCCGCGCTCGTCGAGAATGGCGATGCCGAGCGCGCCGTCGACGTCCTCATCGAGTCATCGGGCGGCGACGACCTGCGCCTGATCCCAGGCGTGTGGAGGCCCAGGTCACTCGAGCTCCTCACGCGCTGCTGGCTCGCGCTCGGGCGCGCGAGCGAAGCCGCGAGCTCGGCGGCCCACACCGAGGCCACGGCAGCCGCGCTGGGACTCCGCATGGCGGACTCGATGGCCGATCGCGCCACGGGGGCGGTCGCACTCGAGGCCGGCGACGCGCACTCCGCCGCCGAGCATGCGCTCGCCTCGGCGGTTGCCGCGGACGAGGTCGCCGCCCCGATCGAGGCCGGGCTGTCGCGGACGCTGGCGGGCCGCGCGCTTGCGCAAGCCGGCCAGCCTGAACCCGCGGTCGCCGAACTGCGCCGCGCCGCCGCGGAGCTGCACGCCTGCGGGGCACTCAGATACCGCGCCGCGGCCGAGCGCGAGCTGCGCCGCCTCGGCCATCGTGTCCACCGCCGCACCCGACCGGGCCAGCGCCATGGTGTCGGTGTCGCCTCCCTGACCGAGCGTGAGCTGGAGGTCGCACGGCTCGTCGTCGACCGCAGGACGAACCCGGAGATCGCAAAGGCGCTGTTCCTCAGTGAGAAGACGGTCGAGACCCACCTGAGAAACGTCTTTCGCAAGCTCCAGGTCTCCTCGCGCGTGGAAGTCGCCCGCGCCGTCGAACGCGCAGCTTCCACCTGGAACACGACCTGACCGCAAGGCGCAGACGGCTCGCCAACCCGCTAGCGCCTACGACCCCTTCCGCGCCGTTGCTACCCCACGCGGAACGCCCCGCGCATGAACGGGTGCACGCGGCAGAAGTAGGTGTAGGTACCGCGCCGCAGCGAGCGCGGCGTCTTCCAGCTGATGCGGTTCGACGCCGCCGTGAACCCGCGCGGCCCGGTGCCGAGGTTGCCGGAGTCGAAGCGGACCGGGCCGTCGGCCAGCGGGTAGGCGATGCCGGTCCGGCGGTTGCACGGCGCCTTGCAGGCGGTGATGGTGTGCATCACGTCGCGCCGGCCCGCGTCGCGGTTGACGAAGGTCAGCGAGCGCCCGGCGCGCACGGTGGGCGGCCGGCCGGTGCGCCCGACGCGGTTGAGGTCGCCGCGGCCGTAGAGGAAGCCGGCGATCTCCACCCGCCCGCCGGACGGCCGCGGGCCCGAGGGCAGGCGGAACGGGTCGGGCAGGCCGAACGGGCCGCCGCCGTGGTTGTCGTTCTCGGCCAGGTGGCCGTGGGTGGTGCGCCCCGGGACGTCGACGTCCGTCGTGAACGGGTCCGGGCCGCTGCCGCCGGCGTCGAAGGCGACCGGCATGATCCCCATCGACTCGTACCACGACGCCCGCTTCGTGTCGTAGGTCGCCGAGACGTTGAGCACGTCGCCCTTGCGCACGCCCGCGCGCCACTGCGGCGGGGTCACCGTCATGGCGACGTCCCAGGAGACCGCGCCGGCCGGCTCGAAGTACTTCGCCTGCGAGCGGAAGAGCCGGACCGTGCGCCCGCCGCGGGTCAGCTCGAGGTCGGTGTAGAGGCCGCCCGGGTGCAGGTGGCCGGCGGTCGCCACGAGCACGCCGTCCTGGTCGACGACCCAGCGGTTGCGCCCGGCGGCGCGCGCCGAGCGCCGCTCGTCCGGGTAGGTGAAGCGCCCGTCGCGCCCGCCCGTGCCCTGGAGCGCGTCGAACACCGGGTAAGCCTTCAGGCCCATCACGTCCATCCACACCGTGCGCACCGGGCGGATCGCGCTCGCCGCGGGCGCTGCCGCCGGGGTGAACTCGAGCTCGTAGGTGATGTAGACCTCGGCCCTGGTCGGCGTGAGGTTGTGGATCATGTGGTTCATGATCCAGCGGTCCTCGGTGTCGTAGCGCCAGCCGTAGCCGGGCGGGGCCGCGAGCCGGGTCTTCTCCTCCCCGGCGGCGAACTGGGGCGCGCCGTTGGAGATCCACACGCCGTGGTGGAGGTGGATGACGTCCACGCGCGGGATGCTGCCGTCGGCGTAGGTGAGGTCCGGCTTGAACGACGTGATGTAGCCGTCGACCGGCGGCTTGAGCTCGTTGGGCTCGAACTCGATCGTGTTCTGCCCGGGGGTGATGGCGATCGGCCCGTAGCGGTACGTCAGCCGCTCGGCCGAGGCCGCCGCGGGGAGCACGGCGAGGAGCAGGAGCGCCATCGCCAGTGCCGGTAGTGGGCGTCCCATCCTCGGTCGTCATCGTACGGGCTCACGGGCCGGACGACGCCACCACCTCGCCCGCAACCCACAGCGCCTCCTCGGCGAACAGCGCCGGCACCCCGGGCACCACGACGGCGACGAGCAACACCGAGGTCGTCCCGCGATGCACCGCGCACGCCGCGGCCACCGGGCCGAAGAGCGCGGCGACCGCCACGCGGGCGTCCGCGAGCACCAGCCGCCCGGCCGGCAGCGGGGCGCCGTCGAGCGGCTCGCCGGCGGCCGCCTGCCGCACGCCCGGCACGCCGGCGACTGAGTCGGCGTCGAGCGCCAGCACCGCGACGCCGGTCTCGACGATGGCGATCCGCACGGCGTCGGAGACGGCGTCGCGCGGGGCCCAGGCGCCCGTGAGCATCCGCTCGAGCACGAGCGCCTCGACGGGCGTGCGCTCGGCGTCGGGATCGAGGCCGACGCCGCGGAAGAAGCCGCGATAGGCCTGCGGCACCGGCCGGCTCCGCAGCGCCACCGCGTCGGCGCCGCGGAAGCCGTCCGAGAGCCGCCGGAGCCGCTCACGGACACCCTCGGAGCTGCGCACCGGCGAGCCGGGGACGGTCACCGCGAGCACCCCGAGCCCCGGGAACTCCGCCGCCAACGCCGGCTCCACCGCTCCGGCCCGCGGCGCCTCGTTCACCGCACCGCCGCCTCCCGCTCGGTCGCGGCGGCGGGACGGCGCTGCACCGGGGCGGGCGGCGCCGCGCGCGGGCGTCGTTCCCCGCGCCGCGCCGCGAGCACGATCACGGAGGGCAGCACAGCGATGACCCCGAGCAGGGAGACGGCCAGGCCCACGACCGTGACGATCCCGAAGTCGCGCAGCATCCGCACGTCGGAGAAGGCCAGCACGGCGAAGCCCGCCAGCACCGTCGTCCCCGAGGCCAGCACCGCCGTCCCCGTCGAGCGGTAGGTGCGCCGCAGGGCGGCTTCGACCGTGCCCGTCCGCGCCTCGGCCCAGAAGCGGGCGCACAGCAGCACCGAGAACTCCGTCGCGATCGCGATCACCAGCGCTCCCAGCGCGGCCGACAGCGGGTTCAGCGGCACGCCGAGCGCGAAGAGCACCAGCCCGGACCAGCCCGTGGCGAGCACGACCGGCACGAGCGGCACCCACGCGCGCTCCCAGCGGCGGTAAGCGGCCAGCAGCGCCAGCCCGACGGCCAGCAGCCCGGCCAGCACGGTCAGCAGCCGGCGCAGCGGCGAGCTCAGCGCCGCGTTGGCCTCGGCCGCCAGCACGGGCAGGCCGCCGACGCGCGCACGCACGCCGGGCGGCGGGCGCAGCCGCTCGCGCATCACCTCGATCACCGCCTGCTGGCGCTCGAGCGACATCAGCCGGATCCCGAAGCCGAGGTTGGCCGTCCGGCGGTCGCGCGTGATCACGGCCTGGGAGAAGTAGGGCGGCACGGCGTCCAGCAGCGCCCGGATGCGCCGACGGTCGGCCGACGCGCGCTGGGTGCGAAAGAGGTCGGGCAGCGACAGCGCCGGGCACAGCGCCGCGCGCCCGCAGCCGTTCTCCGCCGAGTAGCCGAAGCGCCCGAGCAGCTCGGTCTGGTAGTCGCGCATCCAGGCCACCACCTTCGGATCGGTCAGGTCGCGGCCCTCGACCACCACGTCCACCTCGCCCGCCACGCCGGTCGTGCGCTGCAGCGTGTCGAGGTCGCGCAGCGCGCGCAGGTCGCGCGGGACCAGCTCGCGCAGGTCGGAGAGCACCGGCGCGCGGGCGTCGGCCGCCCAGCCGGCGACGGCCAGCGCGAGCCCGGCGGCCAGCACGACGACGGGCCGTTGCACAGCGAGCCGCAGGGCCGCGCCGCCCGGACGCCGCAGCCGCCGTCCGGCGGCGCCCAGCAGCTCCTCGGCGCCGCGCAGCGAGCGCGCCGCCGGCCCGCGGCGCGTCCGCGGGTGGCCCCCGCCCAGCGCCAGCGCGGCCGTGCCGGCGGTGAGCGCCAGCAGGAAGGCGCCCAGGACGCCGCCGACCAGCAGCGCCCCGAAGCCGCGCACCATCGGCACCGGCGAGAGCACCAGCACGGCGAAGCCGACGGCGGTCGCGAGCGCGGCGACGGCGATCGCGGGCGCGCCCACGCGCGCCGCCCGGACCGCGGCGGCCTGCACCCCGAGGCCCTGCGCCTGTCCCTCGGCCACGCGCGCCTGGAACTGGATCGCGTAGTCGACCGCGAGGCCGAGCAGCACGGGCAGGGCGGCGATCGCCGCCATCGTCAGCGGGGCCCCGAGCAGCCCCATCGCCCCGAAGGTGATCGCCACTGCCCCGAGCGCGACGACGAGCGGCACCAGCCGGCGCCGCGCGCGGAAGACCACTGCGAGCACCAGCGCCATCACCACGACGGCCACAGCGAGCAGGTCGAGCAGCGAGTCGGCGAGCGCGCCGGCGAGGTCGTCGGCGAGCACCGGCACGCCGGTCACCGTGTAGTCCGCGCCGTCCAGGCGCCACTCGGGCATGGCCACCGCGGCCCGGACGTCCTCGATCGCCCGCCGGCGCTCGCCGTCGGAGAGCCCGGGCTTCAGCCGCACCTGGATCGCCGCCGAGGACGCGGTCGGGAACAGGTAGGCGAAGCGGGACTTCGGCGTGCTCGCCCCGCGCGCGGGGTCGAACACGAGCGCCGAGACGAAGTCCGCGTCGTCCAGCCGCGGCGCGCCCGTCAGGCCGAGCCCGTAGCGGACGTTGAGCGCCAGCAGGTCGCGCACGAAGCGCGCCTGGACGAGCTCGCGCGCGGCGGCCGCCAGGCGCCGCTGCTCGGCCGGCGGCAGGCCGCGGCGGGCGGCCAGCCGCCGCGCCGCCGCGGCCTTGCGGGCGGCCTCGGCCTGCTGGGCGCGGACGCGCACGGCGAGCTGGTCCTGGACCTCGCCGACCGCCGAGTTGATGAACGTCCCCGGGCCGTAGACCACCTGCACCGGCCGGTCGCGGCTGAGCGCCGCGCACGGCGAGCGCGCGCCGCCCGGCACCGGGGCCCCGCGCGGCGCGTTGCCCGACAGGCAGCCCTCGAGCCCGAGCAGGCGGCTGAGGTTGCCGGTCAGCACGAGCCGCGGCACGTCGCCGCGGACCAGCACGACGACGGCGTGATCGCCGAAGCGCGCGCGGTAGCGCTCGGTGGCCTGCGCGGCGTCGGAGCCCTGGCCGGTCAGCGCGCGCGTCGCGGCGCTGGGCTCCAGCCGCAGCACCGCCAGCGCGGCGCCGAGCCCGACGACGAGCGCCACGAGCGCCAGCACGCGCCCGGGCCGGCGCGCGGCGGCCCGGACGATCGATTCCAGTCGCCGCGACATCCGGTCAGCCGGGCGGGAGCGCCGTGACCTGCGGGTAGCGGGTCTGCCGGCCGCTGACGTCGAAGTTTCCCTGCTGGCGGCAGGCCGGCGCCGGCACGACCCCGCCGCTCAGCCCGGAGAAGGCGTACTGGCCGACCTGGGCGAAGAGCTGCGGGTCCAGCGGCGCGAACGGCGCGTCGCCGCCCGGCGCCGGCTCGTTGGTCAACGCCGGCGTCGGGCGCCCGTCGCACTGGCGCGTCTCGTAGCTGAGCATCCCCTGCCGGAGCCGGTCGAACTGGCCCGGCTTGGCGTACGCGTTGGGACGGTTGGTGCTCAGCCGCCGCGGATAGACGGCAAGGTTCTCGGGGCTCAGCGGGTTGGTCGTGCGCAGGTAATGGGGCTCGCCCTCGCCGGTCCTCGCCTGCGTGGAGGCGGCGACGTTGCCCAGGAAGGCGGTCAGCTCGCGCTTGTAGGGGGCGATGAAGTCGAGGATCGGGATCACCTCGCGCAGCGACGGATCGGCCTGGGCGAGCAGGGGCCGGGCGTCCTCGAGCACCTGCTCGGCGGCCGGGAAGCCGGTGCGCGACGCGGTGATCAGCGGGTCGAGCTCGCGGAAGAAGCCCTCGAGGTCGGGGGCCAGTTCGGCCAGCTGGTCCAGCGTCGGGCCGAGCTCGCGGGCCGCCGGCCGCAGCTGGGTGACCAGCGGATCGGTGTCGCCCGCGAACTCGGTCAGCCGCTCGATCGTCTGGCGCGACTCGCGCTCGAAGGTCGGCAGCGCCACGAAGGCCCGCTGCAGCTCGCGGTTGCGGGCCGCCGTGGTCGCGAACACGCGGTTTGAGTTCTCGATCAGGTCGCGCAGCTGGCCGTCGCGCTCCGACAGCGCCCCGAAGACCTCGCCGGTGTTGCTCACCAGCCGCTGCAGCGCGCCCTCCTGGCGGTTGAGCACGTCGACCAGCGTTGCGGCGTCCTCGGCGAACGGGGCGAGGTTGCCCAACGCGTCGTTGATGTCGCGCCCGCGCCCGTCGACCGCCTGGGCCTGGGTCTGCATCCAGGACTGAAACGCGCGCCGGGTGCGCGGGTCCAGCGTGCGCAGCACCTCGTCGAGCTCGACCGTCTCTGACACCTGGCCGGCGGCCAGCGCGCCGTTCTCGCGGATCTTGGGCGCCCGCGGGCTGCCCGGGCTGAGCTCCACGTAGGTCTCTCCCAGCAGCGTCTTCTGGCGCAGGATCGCGCGCGCGTCGGAGGGCAGCGGCGCGTAGCGGCCCTCGAGCTGGATCGTCACGACCGACCGGCCGGTGCCCGCGTCGAGCTCGATCTCCTTGACCTTGCCGACGGGCACGCCGGAGATCCGCACGTCGCCCTCGGCGGCGAGCTGGCCCGCCTCCGAGAAGGACGTCGTGAAGCGGTAGCCCTGCGGCTTGAAGGGGATCGGCCCGCCGAAGGCGATCCACAGGAAGAGCAGCAGCCCGAAGCAGGACAGGGTGAAGACGACCATCGCGGCGATGCGGGCGGCCGAGGGGGCGGACTTCTGCATCAGCCGCCCGCCGCCGGGGTGCAGACGTCGGTGAGCTTGGGCGCGTTGAGCAGCCCGACGAGCGTCCCGAGCGCGGGATTGCCCAGCGCGACGTTGCCGAGGATCGAGAGCTCGCTGCAGCCCAGGGTGATCACGCCCTGGCGGATCGGCCCCTGGGCGTCCTGGGTGGAGAACAGCGTCCCGCCGAGGTGGTTGAGCCAGGAGAGCCAGAACAGGTAGCCCTCCTCGTTGCCGCGCGGGTTGTGCGCGAGCGTGTTGAGGACCCGGTTGACGACCCCGAAGGCGCGCCCGAGCTCGGGCGTGGCGGCGGCGAGGTCGCGCGCCGCCGGGCGGATCTCGGTGGCGAGCGGCAGTGCGGCGCGGGTGAAGGGCCGGATCTCGTCGCGGATGACCGGCGTGGTGGTGCGCAGGAACGGCCGCGTCTGCTGCAGCGAGGGCCCGAGCGCGCGGGCGCCGGGGCGCAGCGCCTCGAGCGTCGGGCCGAGCTCCGCGGCCATCCGGTCGACCTCGTCGAGCGCCGCGGTGGTCTCGGCCAGCGCCGGCGGCAGCGCCCGCACGGTCGCGCGCAGGTTCTCGTCCTGGTCGGCGAACGTGCCGAAGACGGCGTTGGAGCTCTGCACGAAGTTCGCGAGCTCGTCGTCGCGGTTGCCGAGCTCCTCGGTCAGCAGCGAGAAGTTGTGCACGACGCGCGCGAGGTTGCCGCGCCGCTGCTCGAGCGCGGTCCCGATGCGGGCGAGGTCGCGCGCGGTCGGCTCGATGCGGCGGATCGCGTTGGCCAGCGCCCGCCCGTTGCCGCGCAGCCCCTCGCCGCCGCCGCTGAGCAGCAGCTGGAGGTAGCTGCGGGTGTCGCCGTCGAGCGAGGCGAGGATCTCGTCGAAGTTGACGTCGGGCAGCGTCTGGGAGACCGGGATCGTCCCGCCCTCGCGCAGGCGCCCGGCGTCCCGGGTCCCGGGGGTCAGCTCGGCGACCATGTCCTTCAGCCCCGTCTTCGGGCGCAGCAGCACGCTCGCGTTGCGGTAGACGCGGTCGTGCTCGGGCCTCATCCGCAGCGTCACGATCGCCCGCCCGCGCTGAAGCCGGACCTCGGAGATCTCGCCGACCTGGACGCCCGCGATGTTGACCGTCTGCCCCTGACCCGGGGTCACCGCCTGGGCCGTGCTCATCTCGGCCTGGATCTCGTAGAAGTCCTGGCCGATGAACGGCACCCAGCCGGGCAGCGCCAGGCGCTGGTTGGTGAGCACCACGCCGGCCACCGCGACGGCGACCACGACGAGCACCAGCACGGCCGCGACGTCGACGAGGTGCTTGCGGATCGCCGAGATCACGGCGTCTCCCCCTCGCCGCCGCTGCGCGAGCCGAACGGCCGCAGCTTGGCGCGCAGGTCCTCGAGCTCGCGCTTCTGGCGTGCCTTGGTGGCGGCCGAGGACCGCGCGCGGTCGCCGCTGATGCGCGCGCCGGCGGGACCGTTGACGTCCGGGCGCTGCTGGCGGTAGCAGGGCGCGTCGGGCCGGTAGGGCGGCTTGCGCCGCGGCTTGCCCGGCCGCGCCCCGAGCGGCGTGCCGACCAGGTTGCCGAACTGCGGCGCCTCGCCGCCGAGCTGGATCGTGTTCGCGCCGCCACCGGTCTGGAAGCGCACGTACTGCCCGTTGCCGTCGAAGTTCTGCCCCTCGCCGGCGAGCCCGACCAGCCCGTAGAAGAACTCCTTGTAGTTCTCCACCCCGGTCTCGAACTCGTCGCGCACGACGATGTCGCCGGTCGGCAGCAGCACGTCGCTGGCGCAGCGCGCCGTGCGGTTGATCTCCGGCAGCAGCACGTAGGAGGTGTCGATCGTGCGGGCGAGGTCGCGCACCGCGGGCGAGAGCCGGCGGGCGAGGCCCTGCAGCTCGTCGGGGGCGACCAGCCGCCGCGTCTGCTCGATCCACGGGAAGGCGGCGTCGATCGTGGCCGCCGTCTCGCGCACGCCGGGCAGGATCTCCAGCGCGAAGGCGCGCGTCGGCGGGAAGGCGGCGTTGAGCGTGTCGAAGGCGCGGTTGGCGCTCGCGAGCGTCGGCGCCAGCAGCCGGATCGAGGCGCTGAGGGCACCGGACTCGGCGGCCAGCGCGGCTGTCGTGCGGTTGAAGTTGGTCACCAGGTCCTGCAGCTGCTCCTCGTTGCGCGCCAGCCCCGCGGCCGTGCGCGCGCCCCCGCGCAGCAGCCGTTGCAGGTCGGCGTCGGGCTCGACGCCGAGCAGCGCCTGGTTGACGCGGCTGATGCTGCGCTCGGCCTCGGGAATCGAGTCGTAGGCGTCGTTGAAGGACTCGGCCGCCGTCTGCCCGCGGGCCGAGGGGTCGGCGTCGCGGTCCTCGGCGGCGCTCGGGTTGCTCGACCACGCCGTCCCGATCCCGTCCAGGACGTCCTTGAGGTCCTCGCGCGCGTCGGACTGCAGCGAGGTGAGCACCTCGTCGAGCTGGACCGGCGACGCCGTCTGGGTGACGGTCAGCGCGTCGCCGTCGGAGAGCTCGGCCCGGCCCGGGCTGCCCGGCTCGAGGTCGACGAAGAAGTTGCCCTCCAGGAAGATGCGCGGGCGGATCTTGGCGGTCGCGTCGAGGTGCAGCGGGCGCCCCTCCTCCTCCACCGCGAGCACGACCACGGCGGCGTCGGAGCCCGGCTTGGGCTCCACGCGGGCGACCTTGCCGACGTCGACGCCGGCGATCCGCACCGGCGCACCGGGCCGGATCGCGACAGCGTTGGCGAACTCCGCCCGGATCTCGAAGCCGCGCGTGAACGGGATGTCCTTGGCGAAGCCGAAGTAGGTCAGCACGGTGATCGCGACCAGCGCGATCAGCCCGACGGCGACCGAGCTCAGGCGGGGCGAGCGGCGCCTCACTCGTCCTCCTCGGGCTCCGGCGGGGTGGTGGGCTGGGTGCCGGCGCGCTGGGTGCCGGGCGGGTTGGAGAGCACGGTGCGCCCGCGCGCGTAGGGCTCGTTGCCGGCCTCGCACTCGCGCGGCTGCCCGGGCGCTGCGGTGTTCGGGTACGGGTTGGTGTGGAGGTGGTTGGCGACCGAGGGCCCGTCGGCGGGTGCGGAGGCGGGGAAGCCCTCGCTGTTGGGCCCCTCGGGGGTCGTGATGATGATGAAGCGCTGCCAGGTGCCGGTGCCGTCGCCCTCGGAGAGCAGCGAGCTGGCGTTGCGCAGGGCCAGCGAGAGGTAGTTGCAGGTCGTCTGGGCGGGTGCGGCGAAGTCGAGCGTCGGCTGAAGCGCGGTCAGCGTCTGGGTCAGCCGGCGCACGCCGCGCGGGACCTGCGGGTCGTCGGAGAACCGCTCGAGCTCTGCGAGCAGGCTGGCCAGCCGACGGTTGAACGGCGGCGTGCGCCGCAGCGTCCGCGTGCCCACCTCGACGGCGTCGGCGAGGTCCGGCGCGGCGCGCTCGAGCGCCCGCGTCCCCGGGCGCAGCTCGCGGAAGAGGCCCTCGGTGTTGGCCAGGAAGGGCCGCTGGCGGGGGAAGTCGCGGATGCCGGCGTCGAGCGTCGGGCGCCCCTCCTCGATCGCCTCCTGCAGGTAGGGCCGCGCCACCGTGCGCAAGGCCGCGAAGGTGGTGTCGAGGTTGCCGAACAGCTCGGCCTGCGTCTCCGCGGCGGGCGCGACGATCCCCGCGGTCGCCCCCAGGGTGTCGAAGAACCGGCCGAGCCGGGTCTGCTCGGCGGACAGGTTCTCCATCACGGGGACGATGTCGCGCAGCAGCGGCCGGAAGGCGCCGATGGCGGTGTTGAGGTCCTCGCCGCGGCCCGCGAGCCCGTCACCGAAGCCGCGCAGGTTCCTCTGCACGGCGGGCCGCGTCTCTGCGTCGAACATGTTCAGGACCTCGTCGAGCTCGACCGGCGCGGGCCGCGCCTGCGCGAGCGGGACGGTCGCGCCGTCGGCGAAGCCGCGGTCCGAGCGCCCGCGCGTGATCTGCACGTACTTGAGGCCGAGCGCTGAGCGCGGGCGCACGAGCACGGTCGAGTCCCTCGGCAGCGGCTCGACCTCGCGGTCGATCTCGAGCCGCAGCACGGCGATGCTCGTGCCGTCGCGCAGGCGGCGCGCGCGGATGCCCTCGACGGCGCCGACGCGCACGCCGCCGACGCGCACCTCGTTGCCCGCCACGAGGTTCGCCGCGCTGGGCACCTCGACCTCGAGCGTGTAGGACGGCACGAACGGCAGCCCCTGGTTGGCGTTGTAGGCGAGGAAGACCGCGACGATGATCACCAGCACGGTGGCCGCGCCGATCAGCACCGGGTTTCCGGCCACGCCCGAGCCGCGGCGCCTCATGGCCCGTCCTTGCCGAAGAGGTAGTCCAGCAGCGCCTCTGACTGCTCGTCGGCGGCGGGGGCAGGGGTGGCCTTGCCCACCCGCCGGCGCGGGCGAGAGGGCGCCTCGCGCGGCGGCGCCCGCTCGCGCGCCGGCCCGCGGGCGGCGGTGCGGTCGCGGCCTGGGCGGCGGGTGGCCCCCACCCGGCGCAGCGCACCGTCCTGCGCCGCCGTCGCCTCCTCGGCCTCCTCGTCCTCCTCCACCGGCTCCGGGAAGTTCGCCGAGCACAGGTCGAGCCGGTCGACCGCGTAGGTCGAGCAGGTGTTGACCAACAGCCGCGCCCGCAGGTAGTGCCCGAAGGTGTCGAAGCCGTTGATGGCGGTCGTCGAGTAGAGCAGGAAGTCCATCAGCGACTCGGTGCCGTCGGTGTCCTCGAAGGACCGCAGCAACGAGGAGAGCTTGCTGCCGACCGGGTCGGCGACGCCCGCGAAGCGGCGCAGGTCCTTGACGATGGGCAGCGCGCCCTTGACGGCGGGCGTGCCGATCTCGCTCGCGTCGCCGAGCGAGACGAGCGACGTGGTGGCCGAGTCCGAGAAGGGCCCGAGCCCTTCCACCACGCGGTTGACGTCCGGGGCGGCGTCGCCGAGGTCCTCGAGCACCGGGGTCATCGAGGCCGACAGCGTCCGCAGCCGGGTCATGGTGGGCTCGAGCTCGCGCAGGAACGGCGGCAGGCGCTCGAGGTCGTCGGCCAGCGCGCCGCGCCGCTCGGCGGTGGCCTGCGCGACCTCGCCGGCGTTCTCGATCGCCCCGGCCACGCGCCGGCGGTCGCGGGCCAGCGGGGCGAGCACCGTGTCGGCGTCGCGCGCGAGGTCGGCGAGCGTCCGGTTCTGCCGCGCGAGGATGGCCAGCACCTCGTCGGTCTCCTTCAGCGCGGGGGCCGCGCGGCGGATGACCTCGTCGAGGTCGCGCCCGCGGCCGGCCACGCCCGTCCCGAGCTCGTTGAGGATGATCGAGAAGCGCTCGCGGTAGGGCAGGCGCATGATGTCGTTGACCAGGTCGAGGTCGGTCGAGGCCTGCGTGTTCTGCACCGGCAGCAGGTACTGGCCCTCGCCCGCTCCGGAGGCGATCCGCCGCAGCTCGGCCGGCGCCGGCGCGCCGGGCGACCGCGCCTGGGTCGGCTCGCACTCGACGTACTTCTCCCCGATCAGCCCCTGCGGGCGCACGATGCAGCTCGCGTCGGCGCGGAAGTCGCGATAGCCGGGATCCTGGATGTCCATCACCACCGCGGCGCGGAAGTCCTCGGTGACCGTCAGCGAGTCGATCACCCCGACCTTGACCCCCGCCACCTTGACGTCCTCGCCGGCGACCAGGAAGCCGGCGTTGTCGAAGATCGCGCGGACCTTGTAGGCGCCGTCGGAGCCGTTGGCCCCGGCGGCGATCACCGCCACCGCGGCGCAGGCCGCGAGCACCGCGACGACGGCGAGGACGCGCACGAGGGTCATGGGCCGGGCAGCACGAGGCTGGGGTCGCAGTCCTCGGAGCTGAGGCTCCCCTGGTCCGTGAACGGCGCCGAGCCGTCCGGCGGGGCCTGGCTGGCCGCGCCGGGACAGCGCCGGATCACGTTGGTCTGCAGGCCGTCGAAGCGGTTGGCGGGCGGCTGCGGGCTCAGCACGCCGCCGCCCGGGCCGTCGGTGAAGGAGAACGCGTTGAACTGCGGCGCGACGCGCGCGTAGTGGCCGTTGGCGTCGTACGGGGATCCGGTCTGGCCGAAGTCGCGCAGGAAGCCGATCAGCTCCGGCGTGTACGGGCGCGCGAACTCGAGCACCGGCTGGCTGCGCTGCAGCGCTCGTGTGGAGCTCTGAAAGCTCGTGGAGGCCAGGCGTTGGAAGCCCGGGAGCTTGCGCGTCAGCTCGACCGCGTCGTTGTCCGGCCCCGGCCGGCGGACCAGCGTGCGCAGGTCGCGGATCGTCGGCCGCGCCTCGCGCACCAGCGGTCGCAGCTCGCGCAGGAACGGCGTCAGCTCGCGGGTGGCGGGCTTTGACTCCTCGACGAGCAGGTCGAGGTCGTCGAGCGTCGCGCGCAGGTTCACGAACGTCGAGTTGCCGCGCCGCAGCGTGGTCGGCAGCAGCTCCAGCGAGCGGTCGAGCGCCTCGTTCTCGTCGCCGATCGCCTTCACGGTGGCGTTCGCGTTGCCCACGAGCGCCGAGAGGTCCTCGCGCCGCTCGGCCAGGGCCGTGACGGCGGTCGAGCTGTTGACCAGGAAGTCCGTCAGCGCCCCCTCGTCCTGGGCCAGCTCGCCGAACACCCGCCGCGAGGTGGACAGGAACGGGTTGAAGTACTTCGCCGAGGCGTTGGCCTCGGGGCCCTTGCCCTCGTACTGGGCGGCGAAGCCGCGGATGACGTCGCGCAGGCCCTTGCGGGTGCGCTGGTCGAAGGTGTTGAAGAGCTGGTCGAGGTCGACCACCGAGGTGGTGTCCGCGAGTCGCAGCACGGCGCCGTCGTCGAGCTCGCGGTTGGAGTTCGGCGCCGGGCTGAGCGCGATGTAGCGGTTCGCCACGCCGGACAGCGACGTCAGTCTCACCACCGCCTGCGTGCCCTCGCGCAGCGGCGCGTAGGGCTCCTCGACCTCCACCTCGACGCGCGCGAGGTTGTCGTTCGGTGAGCTCGATGTCCTTGATCGAGCCCACGCGCCGGCCGCCGACGCGCACGTCGTCGTCGTCGACGAGCTGGCCGGCGTTCTGGAAGACGAAGGCGTAGGAGTGCGTCGCGCCGTCGCGCAGCACGAGCAGCGCCACCAGGATCACGGCGAGGACGAGCGCCCCGAGGGCGGCCAACCGCGCGACCGTCATCCGCCTCACTCCATGCCCAGCGGGCCGACGGACGCGCCCGCGAGGAACTGCCGTACGAACTGGTTGTCGGAGTCGAAGAGCTCGTCGGCGGGCCCGGACTCGACGATCTCCCCCTTCCACAGGACCGCGATGTACTCGGCGACCCGCTTGGCGGACATGATGTCGTGGGTGATGACCACGTAGGCGCCGCCGTTCTCCTCGTGGATCTCCTTGATCAGCTCGCACAGCAGCGCGGTGCGGACGGGATCGAGGCCGGAGTCGGGCTCGTCGAAGAGCACGATGTCCGGGTCCAGCACGAGCGCGCGCGCGAAGCCGGCGCGCTTGCGCATGCCGCCGGAGAGCTCGTTGGGCGCCTTCTCGCGCGAGTCCTCGAGCCCGACCTCGCGCAGCCGGCGCATCACGATCTCCGCGATCTCGTCCTCGCCCTTGTCCGTGTGCTGGCGCAGGGGGAAGGCGACGTTGTCGTAGAGGTCCATCGAGCCGAACAGCGCGCCGTCCTGGAAGAGCACGCCGAACTTCTTGCGCATCTCGAAGAGCTGGTCGTCGGTCATGTTCGGGACCGACTCGCCGTGGACGAGGACGTCGCCGTCGTCGGGATAGAGCAGGCCGACCATGTGCTTGATGCAGACCGACTTGCCGGTCCCCGACGGCCCGAGGATCATCGAGATCCGGTCCTCTGGGATGGTCATGTTCAGCCCGCGCAGGATCCTGTTTCGCCCGAAGGCCTTGTGGACCTCCACGAACTCGACGGCGGGCGTGGGCGTGGGCGCGGCGGCCACGTCAGCCGCCGATCGGGGCTCGCGGGTTGGCGCCCCAGAAGATCTGCGTGCCCAGCATCCCGATCAGGTGGACGAGCACGATGTTGAGCACCATCGACTTCGCCGTCGCCGTCCCGACGCCCACCGGCCCGCCGCTGGCCGTGTAGCCGTAGTAGCAGCCGACCAGCACGATCACCGTCGCCATCGCCATCGCCTTGACCACGCTGTAGATCAGGTCGGGTGGGTTCTGGAACATCCAGAAGATCAGCAGGTAGCCGCCCGAGGAGACCTCGCCGATCTGGGCCACCACCGCGAGGTAGCTGGCCAGGAAGCCGGCGCCGATGCCCGCGACGTACATGAACGGCAGCACGAGCCAGGAGGCGAGCAGGCGGGTGGCGCACAGGAAGGTCATCGAGGAGATCCCCATCACCTCGAGCGCGTCGATCTCGTCGGAGATGCGCATCGAGCCGAGCTCGGCGACGATCCCGGTGCCGACCTTGGCGGCCATCATGTAGCCGAAGGCGTAGGGCACCAGCTCGCGCAGGTCGCACCAGGCGGCGAACAGCCCCGCGTAGGCCGGGACGCCGAGCGAGCGGTTGAGGTAGGCGCCCTCGATCCCGCACTGCAGGCCGATGATGAAGATCAGCCCCCAGATCACGAGCGTCGAGGAGAGGATCAGGATCCCCGCCTGGCGCAGCGCCTCGCCGAAGAAGCGCAGCACCCGCAACCCGAGGACCTCGCCCACCACGCGCACGCAGAAGCGCGCGATGGCCCCGAAGGACGCGAGCCAGTCGCGCGGGAGGGCCAGCCAGCTCTCGCCCATCAGCGCGGCACCAGGATCTCGGGATGGGTGGCCAGCAGCGTCTGCGTGAAGACGTAGTTGAACGCGAAGACGCCCAGCGTCGAGATGACCACCGCCTGGTTGACCGCGCGCCCGACGCCGGCGGCGCCACCCGAGGCGGTCATGCCCTTGTAGCAGCAGACGATGGCGATGATCGCCCCGAACATCGTGCACTTGAGCACCGAGCCCCAAAGGTCGGGGATCGAGGCGTTCGTGTACAGCGTGGCCAGGAACTGGCCGAGCGTGCCGCCGTTGGTCAGCGCGGCGACGAGGCCGCCGAAGATGCCGAACAGCAGCGCGTAGATGTCGAAGAGCCCGGTGACGAGCATCAGCGCCAGGAAGCGCGGAACGACGAGGTTCTTGACCGGGTCGACGCCGAGCACCTGCAGGGCGTCGAGCTCGTCGCGGATCTTGCGCGCGCCGAGGTCGGCGGTGATCGCGGTGCCGGCGACGCCGGCCAGCACGATCGCGGTCACGAACGGCGCGAACTCCCGGATCGAGGCGAGCACGAAGAAGCCCCCGAGCCGGTCGACGCTGCCGAACAGCTGCAGGATGTTGGCGGCCTGCAGCCCCGGCGCCCCGAAGCCGAAGGCGACGGTCGAGACCACCAGCGGAAACCAGCACAGCCGCAGCGCGAAGAGGAACTGGGAGACGAACTCGCCGCCGTAGGGGTAGGGCGGCCGCACCGCGGACACGATGGTCTTGCCGGTCAGGATCATCATGTCGCCCACTTCCTCGAGCAGGCTCCTGGCCGGCATGAACGTCCTGCCGGCGACGCTTCGGGCCACCGCACCTCCTCCCCTGCGGGACCGCTCCGTGGCGGTCCCGCGTTCGAGCGCGGAAGAGTATTGGCCGCCCACCGCCAGCGCCAAGCCTGAACGGGGCCTGGCACCGTGGGCATCGTCGGGTGGTAGCTTCGCGCGGGTCATGAGCCGCCGCTGGGGTGCCGCCGCGCTTCTGGCTCTCCTCGCCGCGGGCTGCGGCGACGAGGGTCCGGCGGACGAGCTTGCGGCGCCCGCCGCCGGCACGCGCCTGGAGGTCGTGGAGGCGAGCTTCCCGCGCCGTCAGGGCGTCGCCCAGAGCGCGGAGCTGCGCATCCGCGTGCGCAACGCGGACACCGAGACGGTGCCCGACGTGACCGTCGTGGTCGAGACCGGCCCGCGCGAGGGCAGCGACGGGCTGCTCGCCTTCGGGCAGCGCAGCAGCCAGCCGCAGCTCGCCGACGCCGAGCGGCCGGTGTGGATCCTCGACGAGGGGCCCGACGGCGGCGAGACCGCCGCCACCAACGCGTGGGCGCTCGGCCCGCTCGCCGCGGGCGCCTCGCGCGTGTTCACCTGGACGGTGACGGCGGTGGCGCCCGGCCGCTACACGCTCGCCTATCGCGCCTACGCGTCACTGGGCGGGGGCATGGAGCGCACCGGCGCGGGCACCGGCGGGCGGATGCGGATCAGCATCGCCGACGACCCCGTGCCGGCGACCGTGGGCGCCGACGGCGAGGTCGTGCGCGGCGAGGCGCCCTGACGGGCGCCCCGCGGCGCGCGGCTGAGCTCTAGGCGGCCTCGATCGTGTCCGGCTGGTTCTTGACCCCGATGGACACCCGGCGCGGCTTGCGCTCCTCGGGCTTCGGGATGGAGATCTCCAGGACGCCCTTGTCGAAGTTGGCGCTGACTGCCTCGGGGTCGACGCCCTTCGGCAGGGTGAGCGAGCGCGAGAACGAGCCGAAGCCGCGCTCGATCCGGTGATAGCCCTCTGTGCGCCCCTCGTGCTCGGCCCTGCGCTCACCCGCGACGGTCAGCGTGGAATCCTCGACCTCGATCTGCACGTCGGACTCCTCCACGCCGGGCAGGTCGGCCCGCAGGACGAAGCTCTCGTCGGTTTCCAGCAGATCCATCGCGGGCATCCAGCGCCGCATCCCGGTCCCGCCGTTACCGGCCGGGGCGTCGAAGGCGCCGTTGAAGAGTCGGTTCATCTCGTTCTGGAGCGAGCTCAGCTCACGAAGCGGCTCCCAGCGGACGACTGCCATGGGGTTTGACCTCCTCGCGTCTCGGTGGGTCATAGCGTTGCCGGCAGTATGAGATCTCAGTCAACCGTTGTCAAGTCTTTTCTCAGTCGACTCCACTGAGATTTGACCACTCCGCTCAACCGGGCGGCGGTGCGCCCACGTCGATGACGACCTTCTTGCCGGCGGCGAGCAGCTCGAGCCCCCGCTGCCATTCGCCGAGCGGGACCTGGTGGTCGACCAGCGGCTCGAGCTGGACCTGCCCGTCGGCGATCAGCGCGAGCGCGCGCCGGTAGCTCGACGGCCGCTTGCCGCGCGTGCCCACGAGCTCGAGCTCCGAGTTGATCACCAGGTCGATGTCGAGCTCCGGCGCGGAGCGGAAGAACGCCACCAGGACGACGCGCCCGCCGCGCTGGAGGAGCCCGAGCGAGCTCTCGAGCACCTTCGCCGCGCCGCTGCACTCGTAGACCGCGCGGGCGCCCAGGCCCTCGGAGAGCTCGCCCACGAGGGCGGGCACGTCGGTGCTGTCGCCGTCGACCGCGTGCTGGATGCCCAGCCGGCGCGCGAGCGCCAGGCGCTCCGCGTGCCGGCGGCGGCCGACGAGCACCACGGTGGCCCCGACGGCGCGGGCCACCTGGGCCACGAGGATCCCCACCGCGCCGGGCCCGGTGACCACGACGACCTCGCCGGCGGCCGAGACCCCCTGCTCGACCACGGCGTGGGCGGACACGGCCAGCGGCTCGAGCAGCGCGCCGCCGGCCAGTGAGAGCTCGTCGGGCAGGCGATGTGCGGCGGGCGCCCGGATCGCGATCCAGTCCGCCATCCCGCCGTCGGTGGTCGTGCCGATGGCCAGGCGGTTCGGACAGCGGTTGTACTCCTCGGCCCGGCAGTACTGGCAGACGCCGCACAGGTAGGCGTCCGTCTCGAGCGCGACGCGGTCGCCCACGTCGACCTCGGCAGGATCGACGTCCGGCCCGAGGCGGGCGACGACGCCCGAGACCTCGTGCCCGAGGATGCGCGGGGTGGCGAAGTCGTGGCCGCCCTCGATCGCCATCCGGTCGGTCCCGCAGATGCCGACGTTGGCCACGCGGATGAGCACCTCGCCGTGCCCGGGCTCGGGCTCGGGCACCTCGCGCAGCTCGACCTGGCCCGCTCCCGGCGCGAATTTGACCAGCGCCCGCATCACAGACTCCTCGCTCGCCGTCGAGACCGTGCGGGACTCTAGCCGCTGGCGTGCCCTGCTCCGGAGGTCCGCCCTGTGATAAAAGCGCCGCACCGGTCACCCCTGCGGGAGGAGAAGGCGTGAGTCGTTACATCATGGGCTTGGACGCCGGCACGTCGGTCGTGAAGGCGGCGCTGTTCGACCTGGAGGGCAACGAGCTCAGCCGCACCCAGCGGACGGTGCCGATCCACAATCCGCAGTCCCACCTGGCCGAGGAGGACATGCACCAGGTCTGGAGCGCCGCGGCGGAGGCCATCCAGGAGTCGCTGGGCGGCCTGGCGGCCAAGCCCGACGAGCTGATCGGCCTGTCGGTGACCGCCCAGGGCGACGGCAGCTGGATGATCGACGCCGACGGGGAGCCCTACGACACGGCGATCCTGTGGACCGACGGCCGGGCGGGGCAGATCATCGATGGCTGGTACACCGACGGCACGGTCTCCGAGGCCTTCCCGATCACCGGCGGCGGGCCCTACGCGGGCTCGACCTGCGCGGTGCTGCGCTGGCGCCTGGAGAACCAGCCCGACCTCGTCGGCAGCGGCGCCACCAACCTGTGGTGCAAGGACTGGGTCGAGTACAACCTCACGGGCGACGCCAGCTCCGATCCCTCGGATACGAGCTTGTTCGGCATCGACGTGCGCACTCGCGACTGGTCGGACTCCGTGCTGGACACCTACGGGCTCTCCGACGGCAAGGACCTGCTGCCGCCGCTGCGCGCCCCGACGGAGGTGTGCGGCCAGGTCACGCGCGAGGCGGCCGAGCTCACCGGCCTGCCCGAGGGCCTGCCGGTCTACAAGGGCCAGATCGACATCGCGGCGTCCTCCCTGGGCGTGGGCGTCGCCCGTCCCGGCGACTGCATGGCGGTGATCGGGACGGCGGGCATCGTCACCGTCGCGACCAACGACATCGACTCGGCCTTCGTGCCCAAGGACGTGGGCTGGACCATCCCGCACGGCCCGGACACCTGGATCCGCGCGCTGGGGATGAACTGCTGCACCCCGAACCTCGACTGGTTCCTACGCGAGTTCGGCGACCCGCTGCGCACGGAGGCCGCCGACCGCGGCGACGACACCTCGCTGTTCTCCCTGCTCGACGAGAAGATCCAGCAGGTGCCGCTCGGCTCGGGTGGCGTGATCTTCCACGGCTACCTCGCCCCGGGCGGGGAACGCGCGCCGTTCGTCAAGCCGAGCGCCCGCGGCTCCTTCAACGGGATCACCGGCGGCCACGACCGCCTGCACCTCTTGCGGGCCATCTACGAGGGCATCGCCTACGGCATCCGCGACTGCCTGGACTCGATCCCGGTCGAGGTCCCGACCGTGCGCATGGCCGGCGGCGGCGCGAGCAGCCAGGTGTGGTCGCAGCTCTTCGCCGACGTGCTCGGGCGCCGGGTGGTCATCCCCGCCGGCTCGGAGTTCGGGGCCAAGGGCGCGGCGATCTCCGCCGGGGTGGGCGCCGGCGCGTACGCGTCCTACGAGGAGGGCGTGGACGCCACGGTCAACATCGTGCGCGAGCACGACCCGGTCGAGGCCCGGACCCGTCTCTACGACGAGTTCTTCGGCTGCTACCAGGAGATCCGCCGGACGACAGAGGCCAACTGGGACCGCCTGCAGAACGCCACCCGGCAGGCCGCCGCCGCTGCCTAGCCGCAGCGGCCCGGCGCCGGCCGGACGGACGACCCGGCCGGCGCCGCCGCGCTACTGGGGCATCTGCGTCTCGATCGAGATGTCCTGCGGGGACTGGGTCCACTCGCGCAGCGAGTAGACCGTGCCCGGCCGCGGGAAGTACTTGCCGCTCTCCAGGCGCTTGGCGTAGGAGGCGATCGGCGTGGCGTCCGGGTCGATGCGGATGTCGACCACGACCGGGCCGCGCGCCGCGAAGGCGCCGTCCAGCGCCTCTTCCAGCTCCTCGGCGGTGTCGGCGCGGAAGCCGGCGCCCCCGAGCGCCGCCCCCGCCCCCGCGTAGTCGGGCGGATGGCCCTCGCGCTCGAGGTCGACGGACTGGCGCAGCCCCTCGTAGTGCAGGTGCTGCCACATCTGCAGCCAGGCGAGCTTGCCGTTGTTGAGCACGACGTTGACCACGTTCATGCCGTACTGGGCGAGCGTCGCGATCTCGCCGATCGAGTAGGAGAAGCCGCCGTCGCCGCTGATCGTCACGATTCGCCCCTCGGGCCGCGCCGCGGCGGCGCCCACGGCGGCCGGCAGCGAGTAGCCGAGACCTCCCAGCCCGCGCGCGAAGAGCCAGTTGCGCCCGACCCACGGGGTGGGCATGTAGCTGGCGATCCACCCCGCCGAGAAGCTCGCGTCGCTGATCACCACGTCCTCGGGGCCCATGCGGGCGAGCACCTCGGCCACGGCCCGCGGGGGATCGACCGGCGAGGCGGTCGAGCGCTGGCGCTCGCCGCGGGACTCCTCCCAGCTGCCCTTCGTCTCCGCGACGTCCTCGGCCCAGGCGTCGTTCGCGGCCGGCTCGACGTGCTCCAGGAGCGCCTCCAGCGTCGCCCTGGCGTCGCCCTGCAGCGCGACGGTCGGCCGGAACGTGCGCCCGAGCTGGCTCGCGTCGACGTCGATCTGGATCGTCGCCTGCTCGCCGCTCGGCACGGCCCAGTTGAGGCTCGTGTTCTGCCCCACCTTGCAGGCGACCCACAGCAGCAGGTCGGCGCGGCGGACGAGCTCCGTCGCCGCCGGGGAGCCGAGCGGGTTGAGCACGCCGGCGGCGTAGGGCTCGGTCTCGGCGACGACGCCCTTGCCCGAGAAGCTCGTGGCCACGACCGCGCCCGTGCGCTCGGCGAGCTCTCGGACGGCGTCGGCGGCCCCGGAGCCGTGCACGGCCCCGCCGGCGATGATCGCCGGGCGCTCGGCACGGGACAGCAGCGCTGCGGCGGCGCGCAGCTCCTCGTCCCCGGGGCGTGGGCGAAAGGCGGGCGCGGCTTCGAAGCGCTCGTCCACGGAGGCGTCGACCACCTCGCGGTCCCACTCGGCGTCGAGCACGTCGTGCGGGATCACGATGGCCACCGGGCCGGGGCGGCCCGTCGTCGCGACCCGGAACGCCGCCCGCACGATCGAGGGCAGCGCCTCGATGCTCGGCGCCATCCATGTCTGCTTGGTCATCGACTTCAGGAACGGCAGCTGATCGAAACCCTGGGAGGCGACGCCGCCCTCGCGCAAGGGCTCCCAGTCCAGCGGCAGCTCCCCCACGATGGCCACGATCGGGATCGACGCGTTGAAGCTCTCCAGCAGGCCGTCGGGGAGCTTGGTCGTCCCGGGGCCCACGGTCACGTCGACGACGCCCGGCCGGCCCGTGAGGCGCGCGTAGGCGTCGGCGGCGTAGCCCGCGGAGCGCTCGTCGCGGATCAGCACGTGCTGGATGTCCGGCGCGCGGCGGGCGATGCCGTCGTAGAGCGCCGCCGTCTGGCCACCGGGCTGCCCGAAGACGCAGCGGACGCCGTGGCCGACCAGCATCTCGGCCAAGAGGTCTCCGGCATGGGGCATGGTCACGCTCCTCGGGTCGTGTGCTCGGGTGTCCTACCCCGGCGCGCCCGGGGCCAGTGCCCGGGCACCCTAGGGCACGCTGGCGTGCGACGGCCTTCGCGCAGCCGCCCTCAGCGCGGCAGCCGCGGCGCGATGATCCGGTAGGCCTTCAGCCCCAGCCCGAGCCGCTCGCGGTCCTCGGACTGCATCGGGTCCAGCGCGGTGAGCTCGCGCACCCGCTCCAGCCGGTAGGCGACCGTGTGGCGGTGGGCGTAGATCGCCGCCGCGGTCGCGTTCATGTTGCAGTTCTGCTCGAGGTAGGCCTCCAGCGTGCCGACGAGGTCCGTCGCGTACTGGTCGTCGTACTTGACGATCGGCGCGACGGTGTCCTCGTAGAAGGAGCGGACCTCCTCCGGGTGGGAGGCGAGCACGCGGAAGAGCAGCCGGTAGGTCCCCGTGCCGATGTCCTCGGCGATCGGCACGTCGGAGCGGCGCAGGACGTCGAGCACCAGCTCGGCCTCCTGGATGGCCCGGCCGAACTCGGCCGGGTCGGAGTAGAAGCTCGACAGCCCGACGGTCCCGTGGCGCTGCAGGCGCGCGGCCAGCTTGCGGGCCGCGCTCAGCGTCGCCTCGGGCGCCTCGTCGCCGCCCGTGGCCGGCAGCAGCGCGTAGACGCGCGGCGCGGGCGAGCCGGCGCCGCTCGGGCCGGCGTCCATGTGCTGGGCCAGCGCGCCCGGGTACTCGCCGCCGATCGTCGCCACCACGTGCCGCGGCCGGTCGGTTGTCAGCTCGGCGCACAGCATCACCGCCCCGCGCGAGAGGTCACAGCCCAGCCGCGCCGCGCGCCGGACGATCTCGCGCGGATCGAGGTCGGGGCGCGAGCGCAGGTCCTCCAGGAAGGAGCCGCGCAGGTTCTGCTCGACCTCCTCCTTGGCTTCCTCGACCGCCACCTCGGTCAGCGAGGCGACCGCTGCGAGGTGCAGGAACTCCATCGCCTCGCCGACCGCCGGGGCGAGCGTGTCGCCGTCGGGCGCCGCGAGCAGGACCACGACGCCGATCACCTCGTCGCCCGAGGCGATCGGCACCTCGGCGGCCACGCTGGCCGGCACCGGCGCGGGCCGGTCCTTGACGCGCTCGGCCACGTAGCGGCGCAGCTCCACCGGATCGGCCGGCGCCGACCGCGACAGCGCCGCGGCGCCCAGGCGCGGGATGACGATCGCCACCGGCGAGGCGCAGGCCTCGGCGGCGAGCTGGGCCACGCGCTCGAGGCCCTCGCCGGTCAGCACCGCGTCGACCATCTGCAGGTGCACCGACCGCAGGCGCTCGACCAGCGAGTCGGGCACGGTGCGGCGGGTGTCGAAGGAACTGGCTTCCATCATGTCGTGTCTAGGTCTCCCAAGACGACGACGGGGCGGTGTACAACCCGCCCCGTCGCCGGTATGCCTGTGTCTGAGCGGGCCTCGCTCAGGCGGCCGAGATGGCGGCGTCCGGGTGGGCCTGGAGGGTCTCCTCCCCGGACTCGCCGGTGCGGATCCGGTAGGCCTCCTCCACCGGCATCACGAACACCTTGCCGTCGCCGATCGAGCCGGTCCGGGCGTGCTTGAGGATCGTGTCCACGACCGACTGCACGTCCCGGCTGGCCACCACGCACTCCAGCTTGACCTTGGGCCGGAGGTAGTTGGTGACCTCCGCCCCGCGGTAGCGCTCGGTGATGCCCTTCTGGCGGCCCGAGCCCTTGACCTCGGAGATGCTGAGCGAGGGGAACCCCTTGTCCAGCAGCTCCATCCGGATCGGCTCGAACGCCTCGTGCCGGATGAACGCCTCGACTTTCTTCACGATGCGGTGACCTCCCTGGAGGTGGCGGTGACGGGTGCCGGCGGAGCCGTCGGCTGCGGCGGGGGCGCGTAGCCCACCAGCTCAGGCGCCGGGATGAACTGCTCCGGGTACCCGTACATGCCGTGCTCGGCGATGTCCAGCCCAGCTTCCTCCTCCTCCTCCGACACGCGCAAGCCGACGGTCTTCTTGATGACCCAGAAGGTCCCGAAGGACAGCGAGAACACCAGCAGGAAGGTCAGGCCGACACCTGCGGCCTGGACGCCGAGCTGGGTCAGGCCGCCGCCGTAGACGAGGCCGGCGTCGCCGACGCCCACCGTCTCCGCGAGGCGGGGTGACGTGAAGATGCCGCACGAGAGCGTGCCCCAGATGCCCGCGATGCCGTGCGCCGAGAGCGCGCCGACCGGGTCGTCGAGCACCTTGTCGATGGCCAGCACGCAGACGACCACGAGGACGCCCGCCACGCCGCCGATGATCGGCGCCGCCCAGAACTCGACGTAGCCCGACGGTGCCGTGATGCCGACGAGGGCGGCGATCGCGCCGTTGCCGGCCATGCCCACGTCGAGCTTCTTGGAGATCAGCGCGATCGTGATCGAGGCGGTGATGACGCCGGCGGCGGCCGCCAGCTGGGTCACCACGGCGACCTCGGCGAAGCGCTCCGCGCTGGTGCCGAGCGTCGAGCCGGCGTTGAAGCCGAACCAGCCCAGCCACAGGATCAGCACGCCCAGGCCGAAGATCGGCATGGAGTGCCCCGGGATCGCCCGCGAGATGCCGTCCGGGCCGAACTTGCCCTTGCGCGGGCCGAGCAGCAGCAGCGCCGCGAAGGCCGCCGTCGCGCCGGTGAGATGCACGACCGAGGAACCGGCGAAGTCCTGCACGCCGTTGCCGATCTCGGCGAACAGCCCGCCGCCGAAGCCCCAGTGGGCCACGATCGGGTAGATGACGCCCGCGAAGACCACCGCGAAGATCGCGTAGGCGATGAACTTTGTGCGCTCGAGCGTCGTGCCCCAGACGATCGCCAGCGACACGGCGCAGAACATGAACTGGAAGAGGAAGAACGCGGAGCTCGCGCCCGTGAACTCACCCTCGATCAGGCTGCCGGTGGAGATCGTCGAGCCGAACTGCACGAAGAAGCCCGAGTCGCCGGCCAGCCAGCCCGCACCGCCGAAGGCGATCGCAAAACCGAACGCCCACCAGACGATCGTCGCGATCGAGAAGTTGGCGATGATCTTGGCTACGCCGGAACCGACGTTCTTGCCGCGCGAGAAGCCGATCTCCAGGAAGAGGAAGCCGGCCTGCATGAACATCACCAGGCAGGCCGCGACGATCACCCAGGTCGAGTTGAGCTCCTGGATGAGCGTGGGCACCGCCTCGTTGAGGTCCAGCGGCTCCTCCTGCGCGGATGCCACCGCCGGAAGCGCCAACAGGGACCCGATGCCCAGGGCGGAGGCCCGGGCCGGCCACGAACGTGTCATGCAGAATCCTCCTCGGTCGTCTTTCACCGAGAGCGAGTCTGGGCGCAGCCCTCCGGAGCTTCATTGTCCGCGTGTCGAAACATTCCCCGAGGGGTTTCGCCATCCGGTCGAGCGGCGCCTCGCGCGCGCCGGAACCGACCCGCGGGCGAAGGCGGTCGGCCCATCTTTAGCCACGTGGACAACCAAGCCCTGGCGCGCGCGTCCTAGCCTTTCTGCGCTTCGCTACGAGTACTCGAGGAGGACACGCGACACCCATGGCCCGCACCCGCACCCTGAACGTCACGGCCGCCCAGTGGGCGCCCAACGGCGCCGCGATGGGCGCCCAGGACCTCACGCAGCCCACCAACCAGGTCTTCGGCTCCAACGTCTTCTCGCCGGGCGTCCAGCGCCAGCGCCTGCCCAAGGCGGTCTACGGGCGCCTGCAGGAGAGCCTGGAGACCGGGGCGAGCATGGACGCGGAGACCGCCGATTCCGTGGCCGCCGCCATGAAGGACTGGGCGATGGAGAAGGGCGCGACCCACTTCACGCACTGGTTTCAGCCGCTGACCGGCTCGACCGCCGAGAAGCACGACTCCTTCTACGGGCCGACGGGCGACGGCGGCGCGATCGCCGAGTTCTCCGGCAAGGAGCTCATCCAGGGCGAGCCGGACGCGTCCTCGTTTCCCACCGGCGGCATCCGGGCGACCTTCGAGGCGCGTGGCTATACCGCGTGGGACCCGACGAGCCCCGCCTTCATCATGGAGAACCCCAACGGCGCGCTGCTGTGCATCCCCACCGCGTTCGCGTCGTGGACGGGCGAGGCGCTGGACCACAAGATCCCGCTGCTGCGCTCGATGGAGGCGCTGTCGAACTCCGCCATCCGCGCGCTCGGGCTGCTGGGCGACACGGAGGCCGCCTCGGTCTTCACGACCGTCGGCCCCGAGCAGGAGTACTTCCTGATCGACGAGCAGTACTACTTCGAGCGGCCCGATCTCGTGACCACGGGCCGCACGCTGTTCGGGGCCAAGCCGCCGAAGGGCCACGAGCTCGACGACCACTACTTCGGCTCGATCCCCGAGCGGATCCTCGCCTACATGCTCGAGACCGAGCTCGAGCTGGCCAAGCTCGGCGTGCCGGTCAAGACGCGCCACAACGAGGTCGCGCCCAACCAGTACGAGATCGCGCCGATCTTCGAGAACTCCAACGTCGGCTCCGACCACCAGCTGCTGAGCATGCAGATCATGCAGAACGTGGCCCGTCGCTACGGGCTCGTCTGCCTGCTGCACGAGAAGCCCTTCGCGGGCGTCAACGGCTCGGGCAAGCACAACAACTGGTCGATGGGCACCGACACGGGCATCAACCTGCTCGAGCCCGGCGACACCCCGCACGAGAACCTCCAGTTCCTGTTCTTCTGCAGCGCGGTGATCGCGGCGGTCGACAAGTATCAGACGCTGCTGCGGGCCTCGATCGCCTCGCACGGCCAGGACCACCGGCTCGGCGCCAACGAGGCCCCGCCGGCGATCATCTCGATCTTCCTCGGCGCCGAGCTGGAGCGGATCTACGACGCGATCGAGTCCGGCTCCGGTGACGCCGCCACCCCGGCCGCCTTCCTCGAGCTGGGCACCTCCGTGCTGCCGCACCTGCCGATGCACGGCGGCGACCGCAACCGGACCTCCCCGTTCGCCTTCACCGGCAACAAGTTCGAGTTCCGGGCGGTCGGCTCGAGCGCCTCGCCGGCGCTGCCCAACACGGTGCTCAACACCATCGTGGCCGACGCGATCGACACCCTGACCGACGCCGTCCAGGTCAAGCTCGACGGCGGCGCGTCGCTCGAAGAGGGCGTGCTCGGCGCCATCAAGGACAGCTACGCCGAGCACAAGAAGATCCTCTTCAGCGGGGACAACTACACCGAGGAGTGGCACACGGAGGCCGAGGCACGCGGGCTGGCCAACCTGGCCCAGACGCCCGACGCCCTGCCCGTGCTCGTCGAGGACAGCACCGTGGACGTGTTCTCGCGCTACAACGTGCTGACCGACCGCGAGCTGCACGCCCGCTACGAGGTGTTCGTCGAGCAGTACGTCACGCGGCTGAACATCGAGGCCGAGACCGCCTCGACGCTGGCCCGCACGTCGCTGCTGCCGGCGGCGCTGCAGTACCTGGCGCTGCTGGACGACGCCGACGAGGGCCGCGCGGTAGAGGCGCTGACCAAGGAGGCCGTCGGGCTCACCGACGAGTTCGTCGACGCGATCTTCGCGCTCGAGAAGGTCAACGCGGTCCACGAGGGCGAGGAGGGCTCGCTCGACCACGCCCGCTACGTCCAGACCCGGCAGGTGCCGGCGATGGAGGCCGTGCGCGAGGTCGCCGACCGCCTGGAGAAGGTCGTCCCGGACTCGATGTGGCCGCTGCCGAAGTACTCGGAGATCCTCTTCATCAAGTAGCGGCGCAGCCACCCGCCCGGAGCTTCGGAAGCCCCGCACGTCGCGGGGCTTCCGTCGTTCTGGGACGGCGCGCGGGGCTTGGCCAGCTACCCGCCGGGTGGGTCCGGCGCGATGCTCGTGCACTTTGCTCCGCATACGTGTCTAAGTGCACGACCATCTCTGAGAGTGGCGCGCCGGCGCTACTCGGTTGCGGCCGGGCGAGGACTTCGCCGGCACCCGGACGCGGATGCTGGCGGCCGGCGTCGAGTTCGTGGGCGAGGCGGGAGGAGCCCTACCGGGCAAGTGTGCGTCTTCCTCGACGTCGCGGGCAACCGCTGGGACCTGCTGGGGCCGCCTCCCCGCTGACGGCCCGGGGTCACGTGGTCGGCCTCGTCACCCGGGCAAGCGCTCGCGGCGCGGGAGCGCCTGGTCGAGCACGACGCTCGTGCGGGTGCGCAGCGCGCCGTGGGAGGCCTTCAGGCGCCGCACGGCCGCGTGCAGCTCATCGGTGTCAGCGCAGCGCAGGCGCAGGACGTAGTCGTGCTCGCCCGTGGCGTGGAGCGCCTCGACGACCTCCGGGGTGTCGCGCAGCGCCGCCTCGAAGCCGGCCGAGTTGGCCCCGCCCGGCAGGTCGACCTCGACGAGGGCGTCCACGGGGAAGCCGAGGGCGGCGGGATCGGCGGTCGCCGCGTAGCCGCTGATGACCGTCCGCTCGAGCCGGCGCAGCCGCTCGCGCGTCGCGCTGGGCCCGAGTTGCACGCGCTCGGCGAGCTGGTGCAGGGTCATGCGGCCGTCGGCCACCAGTGCGCCGAGGATCCCGCGGTCGATCGCGTCCATCGTCGCGGAATCTACGGGAGAAGCGCGTCGACCGGTCTCGATTCCGCGCCCTCCGCGGCGGCCGAGCGACGAGACTGTGCGCGTGCCGCCCGCCATCCGCTGCGCCGCCGAGCTCACCGTCGCCCTGCCGCCGGCGGCGGCACTCGGGCTGTTCACCCCCGAGGGCGAGCGGGCGTGGGTTGCCGGCTGGAACCCGGGCTACCCAGACCCGCAGAGGACGGCAGGGCCGGGCGCGGTCTTCGTCACCACGCACGGCGAGGACACGACGACCTGGGTGACGGTCGACCACGACGTGCGGCGGGTCCGCTACGCCCGCTGCACGCCCGGCGCGACCGCCGGCACCGTCACGTGACGGTGCTCGACGGCGCGTCGGGGCAGACGCGCGTGCGGGTCGACTACGACCTGACCGCGCTCGGCGCGCGCGGCGCCCGGCATCTCGAGACCTTCGCGGAGGGCTTCGCCGGCCTCATCGCCGGCTGGGAAGCCGCGATCGCGGCGGCGCTTCGCGACGATCCTCGCGGGATCGCGGTCGCGTAGACCCGTCGCCGGCGCGGGTCGCGGCGCGCAGGCCGCGCGCGCCCATCAGCACCAGGAACGCCCCGAAGACCGTCCGTAGGGTGCCGGCCGGCAGGGCGAAGGCCAGCAGCGCACCGGGGATCGCCCCGAGCGTCCCGCCGGCACCGACGACCAGCGCCGCGCGCGCGTCGAGTGAGCCGAGGCGGCGGTGGGTCGCCGCGCCGACCAGCACCGTCGGCACCACGGCGGCGAGCGCGACGCCCTGGGCGAGCACCTGGCTCGTGCCGAGCGCGAGCACCATCACGGCGATCACGATCACGCTGCCGCCGACGCCGAGCAGGCCGGCCAGGAAGCCGCCGATCAGCCCGAGCCCGACCAGCAGCGCGACGGCGAACGCGTCGAGCGCGAGCGTCTCGCTGCCGGCGCCCTCGAAGCCGAAGGGCAGCACGAGCCGGATCCCCAGCAGCAGGCTGAAGGCGGCGAAGGCGATCCGCAGGCCGCGCTCGGAGAGCCGCGCGTTGCCGCGCGAGCCGAGCACGGCTCCCAGCAGGCTCCCGGCCACCACGACCGCGCTCGCGGCCAGGTCGAAGGCGCCGCCGGGCGCGAACGCGTAGACGGCCGTCGCCACGACCGCGATCGGCACGATCGCCAGCAGCGACGTCCCGGTCGCCGTGTGGCGGTCCATCGCGAGCGCCCAGACGAGCCCCGGGACGATGATGATCCCGCCGCCGACCCCGAGCAGCCCGCTCAGGACGCCGGCCGCGGCGCCGACCGCGACCAGCCGCCACCGTTGTCCCCCCGCGCCGCCCGCCATGGGCGGAGCCTGTCACGCGCACCCGCGCTGGACGCGCCGGCCGGGCGCTGCGAGCCTGAGGACCGATGCGCGTCCTGTTGATCTCCGGAAGCCTGCGGGCCGGCTCGGTCAACACGGCGGTGCTGCGCACGGCGCAGGCCGCGGCGCCCGCCGGCGTCATGGCCGAGCGCTTCGAGGGCCGCGCTGCCGCACTTCAATCCCGACCTCGACCCGAGGGCGGCCGCCGCCGTCGGTCGCCGACCTGCGCGCCCGGCTCGCCGCCGCGGACGCCGTGCTGTTCAGCACGCCGGAGTACGCCGGCGACCTGCCCGGCGCCTTCCAGACCTGCTCGACTGGACCGTCGGCGGCGGCGAGACCTACGGCAAGCGCGTGGGCTGGATCAACGCCGCCGGCGAGGCGTCGCCCACCGGCGCGGCGGACGCGCACGCCTCACTGCGCCGCGTCCTCGGCTACACGGGCGCGGACATCGTCGAGGCCGCGTGCGTCCGCGTGCCCGTCCCCCGTGCCGCGCTCGGCCCGGACGGCCTCGTCGCCGACCCGGACCTCCGCGAGCGCATCGCCGCGGCGCTGGTGGCGCTCGCCGCCCGGCGCCGGCGCGCGCGGCTGACGGCTCAGGCCGCGGGCCGCGCCTCGGCGTGGGCGGCATCCTGAAGGCGCGCGAGGCTGCGGCGGATGACCCGGGAGACGTGCATCTGGGAGACGCCGACCCGGCCCGCGATCTCCGTCTGGGTGAGGTCCTCGGCGAAGCGCAGCCGCAGGATCTCCTGCTCCTGGGCGCCCAGATGGGTCAGCAGGCGTGCGAGCGTCGCGCGGTACTCGGCCTGGTCGTAGCCGTCGTCGAGCGCCCCGGGAACGGCGGAGTTGCTGCCGCCGTCGTCGTCCTCGTCGCCGAACTCGAGCGGCGCCGCGCGATGGGCGCGCCCGACCGCGAGCGCGTCGACGACGTCCTCCATGCGCACCTCGAGGTGCTCGGCCAGCTCGCCGGCGTTGGGCCAGCGCCCCAACCGGGCAGCCAGGACGCCGCCAGCCCGCTCGATCCGCAGCGAGAGCTCCTGCGGCCCGCGCGGCACCCGCACGCACCAGGTGCGGTCGCGGAAGTGGCGACGCAGCTCGCCGAGGATCGTCGGCAGGGCGAAGCTCGAGAACGCGGTGCCCTGCGAGAGGTCGTAGCGGTCGATGGCCTTCAGCAGGCCGATGTAGGCGACCTGGAGCAGATCGTCGAAGGGCTCCTCGCCGCCGGCGTAGCGCCGAGCGAGGTGCTGCGCGAGCGGCCGGTGCAAGTCGACGAGCCGCTCGCGGTCGCGCTGGTCGCGGTGCTGCGCGTAGCGCTCGAACAGACGGCGCTCTTGATGGCGGCGGGTCGCGCGGGCTTCGATGGTCGTCGTCACACCCTCCACGACGCAGGTCCGGCCGCGGGGGTTACAGCTCAGTCCGCGCGCGCGCCCTCGACCACTACTACGCCCTCGACGAGCACGTTGTTGGGCACGCGGACGGTGTCCTGGCCGGACTCCAGCGTGGTGGCCGCGCTGTCGATCTTCACGATCGTCCCCCGCAGCTCGCCGACCCGGATCGTCTGGCCGACCTCGAAGTCCGCGCGCGCGTAGCGGGCCGAGCTGAGCGCCCGCGCCACCTCGCGCGAGCCGAGCCCGAAGGCCAGCGTGAGCGTGAGCGCGAGCGCAGCGAGCGCCAGCCCGACGACGGAGGTCAGCGGCGCGGTGGCGACGCCGACCTCCGCCAGGGCCGTCAGGCCGAACACGAGCACCACGAGCGCCTGGACGATCGGGCCGATCGCCACCGGCAGGTTCATCTGCGCCGCGCTGCGCTCGACCCAGCCGCGCGCCAGCGCGCCGAGCACGACACCCACCAGCAGCAGCGCCAGGGCTACCAGCAGCCTCGGGATGAAGAGGACGAACTCGTTGAGTGACTGGCTGAGGAACTCGAGCCCCAGCAGCGAGAGCGCGGCGATCACCACGATCGCCGTCAGGCTGAGGCGCGCGGCGGCGCCGATCAGGCGCGACAGCGAGCGCCCGAGCCCGCCGCGATCGAGCGTGTCCGGGAGCTGCCAGCGCTCCGTGAACTCGTCGAGCCCCAGCTTCGTGAGCGCCTCGCGCACCAGGCGGCCGATCAGCCGCGCCAGCAGCACCCCGACGATCAGCAGCACCAGCGCCGCGCCGACGCGCGGCAGACCCTGGCCGAGCTGCTCGCCGGCCTGCTCGAGGATGTTCACTACGAAGACTCCCGGCGAACGATGGCTGCTGCGCCGAGCGCACCGGCCAGCGCGGCCAGGAAGGTGCCGAGTGCCCGCAGCGGGCGCGCGATTGCGCGCTGCGTGCGCGCGCGGGACACGAGCTCGGGGGCGAAGTCCGGGCCGACAGGCGCCGGGCCGGAGCGCACGAGCGCCATCAGCTCCTCGACGCGCCGCTCACTCGGCGTGGTGTCCGGCTCCTCCGGCGGTGGCGGATCGGTCATCGGGGCAGCTCCCAGTCGTAGGTGTTCTTGGCCAGCAGGTCGATCAGCTCGTTGCGTGCGCGGTGCAGGCGGCCCTTGACGCTCCCGAGCGGGGTGTCGGTCACCGAGGAGATCTCGTCGTAGCTGAGGCCCTCGACGTCGCGCAGGACGAGCACCGCGCGGTGCGCCGGCGGCAGCAGCTGGAGCTTGCCCTCGAGCCGCTCGATCCGCTCTCGCACCTCGAGGCGCTCGGCGGGCAAGCGCTCGGCGGAGACCGCCTGGTCGTCCTGGGCCACCTCGGCCGGGTCGACCGGCTCCGGCCGGCGGCGGCGCAGGTGGTCGAGCGCGGCGTTGTGGGTGATGCGCAGCAGCCAGGCGCGAAACGGCGCGTCGCCGCGGAAGTCGCCCAGCCGGTGGAACGCGCGCAGGAGCGCGTCCTGCCCCACGTCCTCGGCCTCGCCCGGGCCGACCATCCGCCGCGCCACGCGCACGACGACCTCGCCGTGGCGCTCGACCAGCCGCTCGAAGGCGTCCAGGTCGCCCTCGACGGTGCGACGGACGAGCACGGCGTCCTCGGGCCGCGGCGCATCGGACTGTTGGGGCGAGGCGAGGCTCACGACGGTCAAGACGGTGGCAGATGCTCCTGGGTTACACGGATCCCCACCGCCAACGTTGCCGGTCCCATGTCAAGGTTGGGTCGTTCCGCCGCCGTCCGGCGGGCAAACCTTGCCACACCCGTGTCAAGGTTGCGCTAGGATCGCTTCATGCGCGACTTCCTCGGCACCGTCCGCGACCGCGTCGTCATCTTCGACGGCGGCATGGGCGCGACGCTCGAGCAGTTCGACCTCTCGCTCGAGGAGGACTACCGCCTCCCGGGCCGCTGCCACGAGGCGCTCGTCCTCAACCGCCCGGACGTCATCCAGGGCGTGCACGAGTCGATGGTCGCCGCCGGCGCCGACGCCGTGGAGACCGACACCTTCCAGGCCTCGCGCCTGAAGCTCGACGAGTGGGGCCTGGGCGAGCACACGGTCGAGATCAACCGCCGCGCGGCGGAGATCGCCCGTGCCGCCGTCGGCGAGGAGCGCTTCGTCGCCGGCTCGATCGGGCCGACGGGCTACCTGCCCGCCTCCGAGGATCCGACGCTGGGTCAGATCGGCTTCCGCGAGCTGGTCGGCGTCTTCGCCGAGCAGGCCGGCGGCCTGCTGGAGGGCGGCGCCGACCTCGTCATCGTCGAGACAGCGCAGGACATCCTCGAGGTCAAGGCGGCCATCTTCGGCATCCGCGAGGCGTTCAAGACCACCGGCCGCTCGGTCCCGATCCAGGCCAGCGTCTCGCTGCTGCCCCAGGGCGGCAAGATGCTTCTGGGCACCGACATCTCCTCTGTGCTCGCCACCCTCGAGGCGCTCAAGGTCGACGTCATCGGCCTGAACTGCTCGACCGGGCCGGAGGACATGCGCGACGCGATCCGCTTCCTCGGCGAGTTCAGCCCGGTTCCGATCCACTGCATCCCGAACGCCGGCCTGCCCCAGCAGGGGCCCGACGGGGAGACGATCTTCCCGGAGGAGCCCGCGCCGCTGGCCGAGTCGCTCGGCGAGTTCGTCGAGCGCTACGGCGTGAACATCGTCGGCGGCTGCTGCGGCACGACGCCCGACCACATCGCGGCGATCCACGAGCGCTGCGCGCCGCACGCGTCCTCTGAGCGACCGGCCCCTCGCGCTCCGCACATCTCCTCGATGATCGCGGCCACGCCGCTGGCCCAGGATCCGGCCCCCACGCTCGTCGGCGAGCGCGTGAACTCCCAGGGCTCGCGCAAGGCCAAGGAGATGCTGCTGGCCGACGACTACGACGGCCTGCTCACCGTCGCCGAGGACCAGGTAGAGGGCGGCGCGCACGTGCTCGACCTGTGTGTGGCGCTGACCGAGCGCCAGGACGAGGACGAGCAGATGCGCCGCGTCGCCAAGAAGGTCTCGCTCTCGCTGCCCGCGCCGATCCAGGTCGACTCGACCGAGCCCGAGGTCATCGAGAAGGCGCTCGACCAGGTCCCCGGCCGCGCGATCGTGAACTCGATCAACCTCGAGGCCGGCCGCGACAAGCTCGACCGGGTCGTGCCGATCGCGCTCGAGCACGGCGCGGCGCTGATCGCCCTGACGATCGACGAGGTCGGGATGGCCAAGACGGCCGAGCGCAAGCTCGAAGTCGCTGAGCGCATCCACGCCTACGTCTGCGAGGAGCACGGGCTCGATCCGCAGCTGCTGATCTTCGACGCCCTGACCTTCACGCTGACCACCGGCGACGACGAGTGGAAGCCGTCCGCCGTCGAGACGATCGAGGGCATCCGCGCGATCAAGCAGGGGCTGCCCGGCGTGCTGACCTCGCTCGGGGTCTCCAACGTCTCCTTCGGCATCGGCCCGCGCGCCCGCGCCGTCCTGAACTCCGTCTTCCTGCACCACTGCGTCGAGGCCGGGCTGGACCTCGCGATGGTCAACCCGAACCACATCACGCCCTACGGCGAGATCTCCGAGGAAGAGCGGGCGCTGGCCGACGACCTGGTCTTCAACCGCCGCGAGGACGCGCTGGAGCGCTACATCGCCCACTTCGAGTCCCAGCAGGAGTCCGGCGAGGCGGAGGCGGCCGATCCCACGGCGGACATGGAGCCCGAGGAGGCGCTGCACTGGCACATCCTGCGCCGCAAGAAGGAGGGCGTGGAGGCGCAGATCGACGCCGCCGTGGAGAAGCTCGGCGCGGTGCCCGTGCTCAACGACGTGCTGCTGCCGGCCATGAAGGAGGTCGGCGACAAGTTCGGCGCCGGCGAGCTGATCCTGCCCTTCGTGCTGCAGAGCGCCGAGGTCATGAAGCGCGCCGTCGCGCGCCTGGAGCGCTACCTCGACAAGCTCGAGGGCTACACCAAGGGCACGGTCGTGCTGGCGACCGTCTTCGGCGACGTGCACGACATCGGCAAGTCGCTGGTCAACACGATCCTCACCAACAACGGCTACTCGGTCGTCGACCTCGGCAAGCAGGTCCCGATCGGCACGATCCTCGACGCCGCGCGCGAGCACGACGCCACTGCCATCGGCCTCAGCGCGCTGCTGGTCTCGACCTCCAAGCAGATGCCGCTGTGCGTCCAGGAGCTCCACCAGCAGGGCCTGGACTACCCGCTGCTGATCGGCGGCGCCGCCATCAACCGCAAGTTCGGCTGGCGCGCGCAGTACCCCGGCGGCAAGGACTCCGAGGACCTCTACGAGCCGGGCGTCTTCTACTGCAAGGACGCGTTCGAGGGCCTGGCGGTGATGGACCAGCTCGTCGACGCCGAGCAGCGCGAGCCGCTCGTGCGCAAGGTGCGCGAGGAGGCCCAGCACTTCCGCGAGCACGGCGAGGAGCCCGAGGTGCTCGACACCTCCGACGACACGGTGCGCTCGTCCGTGCGCACCGACGTCGAGGTGCCCGAGCCCCCGTTCTGGGGCGTGCGCGAGATCCCCGTCGACCTCGAGGAGGTCTACCCCCACCTCGACACGCACGTGCTCTTCAAGCTGCACTGGGGCGGCCGCGGCGTCAAGGGCGAGGCGTGGAAGCGCCTGATCGAAGACGACTTCCGCCCGCGCCTGGAGCGCATGTGGCGCGAGGCCGACTACCTGCGCCCGCGCGCGCTGCTGGGCTACTTCCCCTGCTACAGCGAGGGCAACGACATCGTCGTGCTCGACCCCGAGGATCGCGAGACGGTGCTCGAGCGCCTGACCAACCCGCGCCAGCCCGGCGGCGACCGCCTCTGCCTGGCGGACTTCTTCCGCCCGCGCGAGAGCGGCGAGCTCGACGTCGTCGCGCTGCAGGCCGTCACCGCCGGCGACGAGGTGACCGAGCTGATGGCCCGCCTGGAGGCCGACGGCGAGTACGCCGAGCAGCTCTTCACCCACGGCCTGGGCGTGCAGACCGCCGAGGGCATGGCCGAGTGGATGCACTGGCGCGTGCGCAACGAGCTCGACATCCCGGTCACCCAGGGCCGGCGCTACTCGTGGGGCTATCCCGCCGTGCCCGAGCAGTCAGAGCACGAGAAGGTCTACCGGCTGCTCGGCGCCACCGAGCGCATCGGCCTGCGGCTGAGCGGCGGCTACGCGGTCGAGCCCGAGCAGTCCACGCTCGCGCTGATCGCCCACCATCCGCAGGCCGTCTACTACGGCATGCGCAACGGCCGGCTGCTGCCCGACGGGTCGCCCGACGACGCCGTCAAGGGCTCCGCGCGCGACCCGTCGCTGTTCGCCGAGCCCGAGGACGACGACGCGGTCGAGGGCGCGGTCGAGTCAGAGACCGCGCCTCAGACCGCGTCGCAGGTTTCCTAGCCTGCGGCCACCGATCGTCGAGGCGGCGGCCGAAGCGGGCCTCGCGCACGGTTCAGATCACGATCGCCTGCCTTGGCCTCATCGATGAGCCTGTAGGGCAACACCGCGCCGGCTGCAGCGAGTCCGCCGGCGGTGTGCGGGACGTTCGGGTTGGCGCCCCGAGCGCTTGCGGTCGGCGTTGTCGGCCGTCGTGTCGGTCACCTTCGGCTCCGTCGGTAGCCGGTTGGCGGCCGCCCGGACGCGGCCCTCTCGGCTGACCAGCCGCGCAGCCTGCGCTCGAGCCACAGCGCGCAGCGCCACGCGACGCCCAGCAGGACGCCGCGCGGAGACACGCCGAGCGCCGCGCGGTGCCCGGGGTGGCAGTCGTGACCTCGCACTCCGGCCTCCTCGACCTTGGGGTTCGGGGCGAGGCCTACCGGCCGGGGATGCCGCCGCCCAGCTTGGAGAGCACATCCTGTGGCTTGAGGCCGAACTTCTCGAGCGTGCCGGAGTCACGCTCGGGGTCGACCTGGTCGGGCAGCTCCTGGTTGGCCTGGTCGACCTTGCCCTGGTCCTTGAGCATGTCGAGGATCTTGTCCTTGGGGATCTCCATGGTGTCTCCTTGGTCTCGGGCTGGGTTACTCGGCGGATCTGCGCTGGTCGGCCTCGGAGGGTCGCCTGCGGTCTTCGTCCTCATCTCCACTGAGCTCGCCTTCCTCCGGCGTCTCGCCGACGATGCCGTCGGGATCGGGATCCTTGGCTCCGCTGAGGTCGGGCGCTCCGGCGTCCTGGGGGTTCTTGTCGGGCATTGCGGGCTCCTCTTTCGTGTCTTGAGTGGTCGGTGTTCCCGGGTCCGGGCGCTCAGCCCGCCCGATTTCCGGACTGGCTCGCACCCCGCCCGCTGCGGTTCCCGCTGGACTCGGCGCTGCGAGCGAGCGGCGTCGGGATCATGATCGTCAGCGGTCTGCCGCTTCCTGCCACCACCGACGCGCGGCAGCAGGGAGAGCACGATGAGCGCCGTTGCCGACGGTCCCGACCGGCCCCTTGGCCAGCGAGACGCCCTTCTCCCTGTTGCGGGCCATCGCTTCGTCCACTCGCGATCCGCCGGGTTCAGGCTGTGGACGGGCGCGCGCCCGGGCGGTCCAGACCGCGCCTGTCACCCTCGGTCTTGGCCTGCTCCTCGCGGGCCTTGTCCTTGGCCTGATCGGCGCGCTGCTCGCTGCGGTCCTTGGCGAGCTGCATGTCGGCCTTGACCTGGCCCTGCCGCTCCTGGCCCTTGTCGTAGGCATCAGAGACCAGCCGGGCGGCGGTCTCGCGGCCGCCGAGCCCGAACGCCAGTGCCATCCCGAGCCCGAGCGAGCCGAGCAGCACGGCGTAGGTGATGACGACGATCTCGGGCGCGATCTGCAGCTGGTTGAGGATCATGAACACCGCGATGCCCATGATCAGCACCGGGACGACGGTCGCGACGAGCTTGCCGGTCGGGGTGTCGCCCATCACCTTGGTCACCAGCGCCGCGACGGCACCGGCGATCGCCCCGGCCACGACGAAGATCAGGATGGCGGCGATCACGTTGGGCAGGTAGCCGTAGATCGCGGCCACAAACAGCGTCAGCGCGGGGATCTTCAGCGCCGAGACGGCGATCGAGATCGCGCCGAGGAAGATGAACCAGAACGCGATCGCGCCGATCAGCCGCGACGGGCTCGCCCCGGGCGAGAAGCGCTCGACGTACTGGCCCGACTGGCCGGAGTGCAGCGCACGATCGAGGCCGACCTTCTCGAGCACCTTGGTCAACACGCCCTTCACGACACGGGCGACGATGTAGCCGATCAACAGGATCAGCAGGAACCCGAGCAGGTTCGGCAAGAACGCGAAGAACGCGTCAAAGCCCTGCTGCAGACTGTCGCCGATAGCGACGGCGGGAACGGTAGGCATCGGATTTCTCCTTGTGATCTGGGGTGGGTTACTCGCGGCGGGCGGCCGGTCCGCGAACGATCAGGAGCCGACAGCCGGCCCGGCGGATGCACCGGTCGGCGACGAGCGTCGGCTCAGCGCCGGCGATGTCCAGCATCGGCTCGCGCAGCGCGATCTGGTTGACGGACACATCGACTTCCTCGCCTTCGCGCGCGTTGACAGCGAAACAAGAAGTCAGGCGCCGTTGCTCCTAGGGGCCTCGGCGCGAATGCCCTCTGATGAGAGACTTCCCAGGCCGCGTTTCATCCAGACAGCGCCAACGCGCCAGGTTGTGGTGCGGCGCCGGGCGGGCCGCTCAGCGGTCGGTGACCTCGTCGGGTCGATGAGGTCAGTGGGGGCGAGGACGAAGACCTCGCAGATCATGTCCGGGTCCTGCTGGTTGCCGCTCATGATCCCAACCACCTCCCGGCCGTGGCCTCCTCGACGACGGCGACGAAGCGAGGGCGCACGCTCTACTGGAACTCCATCCGCTGCTGGATGACCGCCGCCGTCCGGCCTCCCTCGAGCAGCGTCTGCTCGACCCGGCGTGAAGCCGCCGCGCAGCAGGCAGACGACGAGATCGTCGTGGTAGGAGGTCTTGGCCTGCGTGGGTCCGACGCCGTAGTACTCCTTGAGCAGGCGGACCATCCCGTCAGAGATCGCCGTGTCAGAGCGCCTCGTCCACCGGCTCTCCCTCGGGCACGAGCCCCTGCTCGGTCTGGATGGCCGCGAGCTCGTGGACCTCGTCCAGGGTCGCCGGGTAGAGCTTGAGGTAGATGGCGTAGAGGCGGTCGTAGATCTCCTTGTTCTCCTCGCGCGGCTCGATCGTCTCGGCCGACTCCGCCCAGTCGGTGTCGTCGTCGGCGAGGCCGGCGGCGCGGGCGGCGAACAGCGCGTCGCCGTAGCAGGCGCCCATCGTCTCCTTGGCGAGCGACTGCGGCAGGCCGGTCACGTCGGAGACGATCTGCGTCCACAGGCCGCCCTTCGTGCCGCCGCCGACGGCGACGATGCGCTCCATACCCACGCCGGCGGACTCGATCGACTCGATGATGTGCCGCGCCGAGTAGGCGGTGGCCTCGAGCATCGCGCGGTAGAGGTGCCCGCGCTTGTGGCTCATGGTCAGCCCGGCGACCACGCCGCGCGCGTCGGCGTCGAAGATCGGCGAGCGCTCGCCGGCGAAGTAGGGCAGCGCCACGAGCCCGTTGGAGCCCGGCGGCTTGTCCGCCGCCTCGGCCAGCAGCTCCTCGAAGGGCCGGTCGCTGGACAGCGAGCGCATCCAGTTGGTCAGCGCGCCCGACGTCGCGGTCGGGCCGATGTGGATGTAGGTGCCCTCCCACACGCCCGGCAGCGAGTTGACGGCCTTCGAGGGCTGCGCGGAGTCCAGCACGCCCGCGATGCCCATCGTCGTGCCGTAGGTGATCATCACGTCGCCCGGGGCCTTGACCCCGATCGACGCCGACTCGACCGGCGCGTCGATGGTGCCCGCGCACACGGGGATCCCCTCGGGCAGGCCGGTCAGCTCGGCGCCCCGCTTGGAGATCTTGCCGGCCTCCTCCCACGGCTCGAGGATCCGCGGCAGCTCGAGGCCCGGCGCCACCTCGTCGCACCACTCCTTCACCCACTCGCGGTTGCGCGGGTCGAACATCGGGATGCAGAAGGAGGCCGAGATCGAGTCCAGCGTGTACTCGCCGGTCAGGCGCTCGACGATGAAGGAGTTGCACATCAGCAGCTGCTGGGTCTTCTCCCACACCTCGGGCTCGTTGCGCTGCAGCCACATGAGCTTCGGGCCGATCGACTGGTGGGAGATGGCCGAGAGGGAGCGCTCGACGATCTCGTCGAACCCGTAGCGCTCGACCAGCTCGTCGATCTCCTCGCCCGCGCGGGTGTCGATGCCGTAGAGGATCGCGTCGCGCAGCGGGTTGCCGTCGGCGTCGGCGGGCAGCGTGGTGGCGCCGATGCCGCTGACCGAGACGCCGACCACCGGCCCGTCGGCCTGTGGCAGCAGCTCGTTGACGACGTCGGTGAAGTCCTTCCACCACACGCCCTCGGGGTCGTGCTCGACGTACCCTGGGCGGGGGAACTCGGTCTTGTGCTGCTGCTGCGCCGTCGCGAGCACCTCGCCGTCGGCATGGGTGATGACCCCCTTGGTGCTCGAGGTCCCGATATCGACGCCCAGAAGCACGTCAGCCATGACTCTCCTCCCTCGACCTTGCCCGGGGGCGGACAGTACCGCCTCACGGGACGAGGGAAGGGGCGCGGCCGGCGTCGGGTACGGTCCGGGCATGCTCGCCGCCGTCCTGCACGGACCCGACGACCTGCGCGCCGAGCAGGTCGACGATCCCTCGCCGGGGCCGGGCGAGGTGCTCGTGCGGGTCGGCGCCAACACGGTCTGCGGCACCGACCTGCGTCTTATGCGGGGCGAGAAGTCCACCGGCGCAGACGGACCGACGGTGCTCGGGCACGAGATCGCCGGCCACGTCGAGGCGGTCGGCGACGGCGTGCGCGGCTTCGAGTCCGGCGCTGCGGTGGGGATCGCGCCCGTCATCCCCTGCCACCACTGCTTCGAGTGCCTGCACGACATGGAGAACCTCTGCGCCGGCAACCGCAGCTTCGGCGTGACCGTCGCGGGCGGCCTCGCCGAGCGCGTCCTGGTGCCCGCGGACGCGGTCGCGGCCGGCAACCTCGTCGAAGTCGGGGCCGACCTGCCCAGCGAGGCGATCGCGCTCGCCGAGCCGCTGGCCTGCATCGTCAACGGGCAGACGCGCACGCCCGTCGGCCGCGGCGACCACGTGCTGATCCTCGGCGGCGGGCCGATCGGGCTGCTGCACCTGCAGCTCGCCCGCGTGTCGGGCGCCGACGGGATCGTCGTCTCAGACCCGAACCCGCTGCGCCGCGAGCACGCCCAGCGCTTCGGCGCGACGCTGGCGGTCGCGCCCGAGGCCGTCGAGGACGCGGTCGCGGAGGTCACCCGCGGGCGCGGCGTCGACGCCGCCTTCGTCTGCGCCGGGATGCCGGCGCTCGTCAACGATGCCGTGGAGCGCTCGCGGCCGGGTGGGCGCGTCAACGTGTTCGCGGGGCTGGCGGACGGCGGCTGGGCGCAGGTGGACGGCAACCGCATCCACTACAAGGAGATCAGCGTCTCGGGAGCGGCGAACTCGCGGCGCGCGAACTACCGCACCGCCCTGCAGCTGATCGAGTCCGGCCAGATCGACGCGGCAGCCATGATCACCCACCGCTTCGGCCTCGAGGACCTGGTCGAGGCGATCGAGACGGTGGCCAGCGGGGACGCGATCAAGGTCGCGGTGCTCCCGTGACTGCGCCGCGACTGTTGACTGCGCGTTAGAGTCGCGGCCGTGGGAGGGGTCAGAGCTCGCGCGGCATGGGCCGCGGTGGTCATCGTCTTGCTGCTGCCGGGCACCGCCGGCGCCCAGGACTACGCCGAGACGGCGCTGAACATCATCCCGTCGGGCCAGTACGGCGCCGTTCCGCCGCCCGCGGGCGCCGACGAGCAGGCGAAGATGTACGACGAACTGACCCCGCTGTTCGACCAGGTCAGCACCGCAGACCTGTTCCGGACCTTCAAGTCCGAGCGCTTCGGCGTCGACACCTCGGGCCCCGGGCGCGTGGAGCCGGTCCCGCGCGCGGGCGTGCAGATCGTGCGCGACCGCTTCAACGTCCCGCACATCACCGGCCGCACGTCCGACGACGTCACGTGGGCGATGGGCTGGACGCTCGCCCAGGACCGCGCCCTGCTGCTCGCCCAGGCCCGCTACCCGGCGCGCCTGGCCGCCGTGGACGCCCCGAACCTCGACGCCTTCGGGCTCGTGGTCGGCCTGAAGACGTTCACGCCCACCCGCCAGGTCGACCGGATCGTCGAGCGCAACGGCCTGCGGGCGCTGCGGGGCGCGGGGCGCGAGGGCCGCCGCCTCCTGCACGACATCGACGTCTACGTCCAGGGCATCAACGCCAGGCTGCGAGCCGACCGCAGCCCGCAGAAGCCGTTCACGCGCACCGACATCTTCGCCGTCAACGCGCTCGTCGGCCAGATCTTCGGCGAGGGCGGCGGCGACGAGGCGCCGCGCTCGGCGATGCTCGACGGGCTGCGCGACCGGCTCGGCAGCCGCCGCGCCGAGGCGCTGTTCGACGACCTGACCGAGCAGGCGGATCCCGACAGCACCGCGACGCTGTCGGAGAGCTTCCGCTACGCCCCCGTCCCGCGCAGCCGGACGGGCAACGCGCTGCTGGACGCCGGCAGCTACCGCCCCGCGGAGCTCCCGGGCGCGGCCGCGGCACGCGCGGCGGCGCGCCCGGAGCCCAAGTGGGCGAGCAACTTCCTGATGGTCGGCGCGCAGCGGTCGGTGACCGGCAATCCGCTGTTCGTGGCCGGGCCGCAGATCGGCTACTTCTACCCGGGTCTGACGCTCGAGGCCGACGTGCGCGGCCCGGGCTACCAGGCGCGCGGCGCGACCGCGCCCGGCTTCCCCGGCACGGTGCTGATCGGCCGCGGCCCGGACTACGCGTGGAGCCTCACCTCCGCCGGCTCGGATCTCATCGACACCTACGTCGAGACGCTGTGCGGCGGCTCGCGCACCCGCTACCGCTACGAGGGCCGCTGCCGTCGGATGGGCCGCATCGACGCCGGCGTGGTCAAGGGCGAGGGCCGCGTGCGCTTCCGCACCACGCTGCATGGCCCGGTGATCGGCTACGGCAAGGTGCGCGGGCGCACCGTGGCCCTCTCCAGCAAGCGCGCGAGCGCCGGGCGCGACGTGCTCTTCCAGCTGCCGTTCCGGCGCCTGACCCGCAACCAGGTCGACTCGGCCGAGAGCTTCTATGCCGCGATGGGCCGCTCGCCGTTCACGTTCAACACCGCCTACGCCGACGACCGCGACATCGCGATGTACTCCAGCGGCCGGCTGCCGCTGCGCGACCGCCGCGTCGATCCGCGCCTGCCGACCAGGGGCACCGGCGACTACGAGTGGCGCGGCTTCCTGGCCGCGCGCGACCACCCTCAGCAGAAGAACCCCCCGGGCGGGGTGCTCGTGAACTGGAACAACCGCCCGGCGCCCCGCTTCGGCTCCGCCGACGACAACTGGCGCTGGGGCTCTGCCCAGCGCGTCGCGCTCCTGCAGCAGGGCCTGGCGCAGCGCGGGCGGCACGACCTCGCCTCGGTGACGGGCGCGATGAACGCCGCCGCCACGCAAGACCTGCGCAACGTCGTGCTCACCCCGACGCTCGACCGGCTGCTGGGCTCGACGCCGGCGCCGAGCGCCCGCGCGGCGCAGTCGCTGGAGCTGCTGCGAGCCTGGCAGCGGACCGGCTCGAGCCGGCTGGACCGCGGGCTCGACGGCGTCATCGACGCCGGCCCGGGCCCGGCGATCATGGACGCGGCCTACCCGCGGCTGCTCGACGCGGTGATGGGGCCGGCCCTCGGCCGGCAGCTCGAGGAGCTCAAGACCTTCGTGGGCGCCGATGCCTATCCGGGCGGCGGCTTCACGGGCGGCGGCTTCTGGTATCTCGACAAGGACCTGCGGCGGCTGCTGGGCACGCGCTTCCGGCAGCCGCTGAACACGCGCTTCTGCGGCCGAGGCGACCTCGCGGCCTGCCGGCGGGCGCTGTGGGGTGCGCTCGAGGCGGCGGCCGGCGAGCTGAGCGCCCGGCAGGGGCCCGACCCGGCGGCCTGGCGCGCGGATGCCCGCAGCGAGCGGATCACCTTCGCCCCCGGCGTGCTGCCGACGACGATCCGCTACACGAACCGCCCGAGCGGCATCCAGCAGGTCATCTCTTTCAACGGCCACCGCCCGCGCGACTGACGGAGCGCGGGCCGGCGGCGCACGCGGCGCCGGCGGCCACTCCGACCCCCGCCCGCGTAGCATCGCTGCCGTGAAGGTCCTCAGCATCGACGGCGGCGGGATCCGCGGGCTGATCCCGGCGCTCGTGCTCGCCGAGATCGAGCGCCGCACCGGCCGCCGCACAGCCACCCTGTTCGACGTGATCGCCGGCGCGTCCACCGGCGGCATCCTGGCCTGCGGCCTGGCGCGACCGGGCGCCGGCGGGGCGCCCGCGTTCAGCGCCGAGGAGCTCGCGGGCATCTACGTCGAGGAGGGCCCGAAGATCTTCCGCCGCTCGCTGGTCAAGCGCATCTTCTCGGTCGGCGGCTGGGTCGACGAGCGCTACGAGGACGACGGCCTCGGCCACGCGCTCGAGGAGTATCTCGGTCAGACACGCCTGCGCGAGGCGCTGGTCGACGTGCTGATCACCGCCTACGACATCGAGCGCCGCTCCGCCTTCTTCTTCCGCTCGGCACGGGCGCGGGCGGATCCGGCCTATGACTTCTCGATGGCCGAGGCAGCCCGGGCGACCTCGGCCGCCCCGAGCTACTTCGAGCCGGTCGAGGTGACCGACGCCGCCGGCGCGCAGACCTATCCCCTGATCGACGGCGGCATCTTCGCCACCAACCCGGCCATGTGCGCCTACGCGGACGTGCTCGCCGCCGGGCTGCGTGACGAGCCGGCGATCCTCGCCTCACTGGGCACCGGCTCGCTCACCCGCCCCTACAGCTACGAGGAGGCCCGCTGGTGGGGCCAGCTCGAGTGGGCGCGGCCGGTGATCGACATCGCGCTCGACGGCACGGCGCAGACCGTCGACTTCCAGCTCGAGGCGCTGCTGGGCCCGCGCTACGTCCGCCTGCAGACCGAGCTCGCGCCCGCGTCCGAGCCACTCGACGACGCCAGCCCGGAGAACCTCGCCCGCCTGCAGCGACTCGCCGAGGAGCTGATCGCCGAGCGAAGCGCGGACATCGACCGCCTGTGCGCCGTGCTCGTCGCCTGACAGCGACACGCTGAAAGAAGTTCCAAGGACCGCTCAAGTTCGGGGCCTCTCGTGTCGTTGGTGGGGTGTAGGCCGCCCGGCGCTCGGCTTGGAGTCGTCGTGCGTGGCAAAGCAGGTGCTCGACCTCGCAGCCGGCGCGCGACGACCGGCTCGACCCGACGGATGGTGGTAAAGAACGCATGGATCGCAGAGGCGCTGTGGGACGGACCGCCGTATGGCGGACGGTGGCGATCGGGGTGGCCGCGGCGGTTGTCGCGGTCTTTGCCGCGGTGACGGCTCCTGCCGCCATGGCGTCCTGCGCCGCGCCGGCGAACGAGATCGAGGCCGAGAACTGCCTACCGGGCAACCCGCCGAGCGACTGGGACATCTCGGGCGACGGCGACGACAACCTGCAGGGCTTCGCCACCGACATCAGCGTCGATCGCGGCCAGTCCGTCCGCTTCAAGGTCAGGACCGACGCGTCGAACTACCGGCTCGACATCTACCGCATGGGCTATTACGGCGGCGACGGCGCGCGGTTGGTCGCCCAGGTCGAGCCCTCGGCAGCGCTTCCTCAAAGCCAGCCCGACTGCCTCTTCGATTCGACCACCGGCATGGTGGACTGCGGGAACTGGGCCGAGTCCGCGTCCTGGTCGGTGCCATCTACGGCGGTCTCGGGCATCTACTTCGCCGCCCTGGTCCGCGAGGGATGCGGCGACTGCGGCGCCAGCCACGTGCCCTTCGTCGTGCGCAACGACAGCGGCGGCTCGCAGGTGCTCTTCCAGACCTCGGACACCACGTGGCAGGCCTACAACCGCTATGGCGGCGCCAGCCTCTACCAGGGCGGCACCAGCGCCGGTCGCGCCTTCAAGGTCAGCTACAACCGGCCCTTCACGACCCGCGAGTACGCGGCCGAGGACTGGGTGTTCAACGCCGAGTACCCGATGGTCCGCTGGATGGAGCGCAACGGCTACGACGTCAGCTACTCCACCGGCGTCGACTCGGACCGCCTCGGTTCGGAGCTCCTCGAGCATCGCGCCTTCCTGTCGGTCGGCCACGACGAGTACTGGTCGGGCCGGCAGCGCACCAACGTCGAGACGGCACGCGACGCGGGCGTGAACCTCGCCTTCTTCAGCGGCAACGAGGTCTTCTGGAAGACGCGCTGGGAGAACAACCACCGCACGCTCGTCACCTACAAGGAGACCCACGCCAACGCCAAGATCGACCCGGACGCGAACACGTGGACGGGCACCTGGCGCGATCCTCGGGCGTTCAACCCGGAAGGCGCCGATCCGGAGAACGCGCTCACGGGAACGATCTTCAAGGTCAACTCGGGCACGACCGACATCCGGGTGCCCGCCACCGACGGTCGGATGCGCCTGTGGCGCAATACGTCCGTCGCGAGCCTGCCGCAGAACCAGACCGCGACGCTCGGGCCGGACACACTGGGCTATGAGTGGGACGAGGACGCCGTCAACGGCGCTCGCCCAGCGGGCCTGGTCCGACTGTCGACTACGACGGCGAGCGACATCGAGGTGCTCCTGGACTTCGGCTCGACGTTCGGGTCGGGTGACGCCACACACCACCTGACCCTCTACCGCGACGACAACGGCGCCGGCCGCGATGCGCTGGTGTTCGGCGCCGGCACCGTCCAGTGGACCTGGGGGCTCGACGCGAACCACGATCGCGATGGCGGTCCCGCGGACCTCCGCATGCAACAGGCCACCGTGAACCTGCTGGCCGACATGGACGCGCAGCCGGCAACGCTGGAGACCGGCGTGCCCGCGATCGCCTCCACCGACACCGTCGCTCCGACCACGACGGTCACCTCGAGCGTCCAGAACGGCGGCCAGGTCACGGTCTCCGGCACCGCCGCCGACACGGGCGGCGGCCGTGTGGGCGCCGTCGAGGTCTCGATCGACGGCGGCTCGACGTGGCGGCCGGCGGCCGGGCGCGAGAACTGGACCTTCACCTACACGCCGACCGGCTCCGTCGACCTGCGCACGCGCGCGGCCGACGACAGCGGCAACCTCGGACCGCCGCCCGCCGGTGGCGGAGGCACGCCGCCCGGTGGCGGTGGCACGCCGCCCGGTGGCGGAGGCACGCCGCCCGGTGGCGGAGGCACGCCGCCCGGTGGCGGAGGCACGCCGCCCGGTGGCGGGACGACGCCCGGCGGATCCGGCGGCTCGACCGGCGGCGGCTCGACCGGCGGCGGCTCGACAGGCGGGTCCGGCGGCTCCAGCGGCTCGGCCGACCGGACCGCGCCCCGTATCCGCCTCACCCCGACCCGCGTGCGGGTGTCCTCGACCGGAACCGCCCGCCTCAAGGTCGCCTGTCCGAGCGGCGAGACGCGTTGCACGGTGCGCCTCCGCCTGCTCGCGGGCCGCAAGACGATCGCCTCCGGGACGCTCACGGTCGACGGTGGCAAGACCCGCACCGCCGCCCTGCGACTGAGCCGGAGCGCCCGCCGGTCCCTCGCCCGCAAGGGCACCCAGTCGGTGACCGTCGCCGCCACGGCGCGCGACGCGGCCGGCAACTCGACCTCGACCCGAACCACGATCCGACTGCTCGCCTCCGCGCGGCGCTAGGAGATGTCCATGCGCACCGCGCTCCCCAAGCTCTTGCTCACCGCTGTGGTGGCCGCCGTCCTGGCGGCCGTCGTGGCCGCCCCAGCGTCGGCCCAGTCTCCGGAGCAGGGCCCCGGCGGCCCGATCCTCGTCGTGTCGGACGGCGGCTTCGCCCGCTACTACGCGGAGATCCTCCGTGGCGAGGGCCTCAACGAGTTCACCGTCGCCAACAGCGGCAGCCTCAACGCCGGAACGCTCGCCGGCTACCAGTCGGTCGTGCTCGGGGAGACCGCGCTGAACGGCGGCCAGGTGGCCGCGTTGTCGGGTTGGGTAGCGGGCGGCGGCAACCTCGTCGCGATGAAGCCCGACCCGCAGCTGGCCCCGCTGCTCGGTATTTCACCCGCTGGCGGGGCGACTGTCGCGGAGGGCTATATCCGCGTCGACCCGAGTGTCGCTCCCGGGGCCGGGATCACCAGCGAGACGATGCAGTATCACGGGACGTCCGACCGCTACGCGCTAAACGGCGCGACCGAGGTCGCGCGGCTGTGGTCTACCGCCAACTCTCAGACCGCCAACCCGGCCGTGACACTTCGCGCGGTTGGCGGCGCGGGCGGCCAGACGGCCGCGTTCACCTACGACCTGGCCCGCTCGGTCGTCTACACGCGCCAGGGCAATCCGGCGTGGGAGAGCGACGAGCGCGACTTCGAGCTCGACGAGCTCAACCGCTCCGACGACCTCTTCTACGGCGCGGATCCCCAGGACCCGCAGCCCGACTGGGTCAACCTCGGCAAGGTCCAGATCCCCCAGGCGGACGAGCAGCAGCGCCTGCTGGCGAACCTGCTCACGCACATGAACACCGACCGGATGCCGCTCCCGCGCTTCTGGTACCTCCCGCGTGGCGAGAAGGCCGCGATGGTCATGACCGGCGACGACCACCAGAGCGGCAGCGGCACGGCGGAGCACTTCAACACCTTTCGGGCACTGAGCGCGCCGGGGTGCTCCGTCGCCGACTGGGAGTGCGTGCGCGCGACCTCCTACGTGTACCCGGGCAGCGACGTCCCGAGCAAGGCGTCCTACGAGGGCGAGGGCTTCGAGCTCGCCCTGCACCTCAACACGGGTTGCCCGAACAACTTCACCCCGACGTCGATCCGGAGCTCCTGGGCCGACCAGCTCCCCGACTTCAACGCGCAGTACCCGGCGTCGGTGCCGGTGCGGACGAACCGCACGCACTGCATCGCCTGGAGCGACTGGGACAGCGAGGCGACAGCCGCCCTCGAGCGAGGCGTCCGCTTCGACACGAACTACTACTACTGGCCGGGCAAGTGGGTCCAGAACCGTCCGGGCATGTTCACCGGATCGGGCATGCCCCAGCGCTTCGCCTCCGAGAGCGGGGCCATGATCGACGTCTACCAGGCGACGACCCAGATGCCCGACGAGTCGGAGATCCAGAGCTACACCGCGTTCAGCAGCACGCTGCTCGACAACGCGCTCGGGCCACAGCAGTACTTCGGTGTCTTCACCGCCAACATCCACACGGACCGCTCCGTGGGTCCGGCGGCCGAGATCATCCAAGCCGCCCAAGCGCGCGGCGTGCCGGTGGTCTCCTCCGAGCAGATGCTCGACTGGGTCGACGGGCGGAACAACTCCTCGTTCACCGGCCTTGGCTTCCAAGGCAACCGGCTGACCTTCAACCTGCAGCGCGACGGCCGCGCCCGAGGCCTGCAGGCGATGGTGCCGATGGCCGGCCCGACCGGCGGCCTGAACGGGCTCAGCCGCGGCGGCGCCGCTGTCAACTACGAGGTCCGCAACGTCAAGGGCGTCGCCTACGCAGCCTTCGACGCGCAGGCGGGCGCCTATCTGACGACCTACGGCACCGAGCCGCCTGCGCCCCCGCCCCCGGCGGGTGGCGGTGGCGGCGGTGGCACTGGTGGCGGCGGCTCGACCGGCGGCGGGTCCGGCTCGACCGGCGGCGGGTCCGGCTCGACCGGCGGCGGGTCCGGCTCGACCGGCGGCGGGTCCGGTGGATCGACGACCCCCGGTGGGGACCGCACCGCACCTCGCGTCACGATCAGCCCGACGCGGATCCGCGTCGCGCCGCGCGAGTCCGTCTCGCTCAAGCTCACGTGCCCGCGCGGCGAGAGCCGCTGCAGGGTCGCGCTGTCGCTGCGGGACGGGCGCCGCACCGTCGGGCGCAAGACCGTGACGATCAGCGGCGGCAAGGCCCGCTGGGTCAGCGTTCGGTTGACCCGCGCCGCCAGCCGCAAGTTCGCGCGCGCCAGGACGTTGCGTCTGACAGCGGTGGCGAGTGCCCAGGACGCTTCGGGCAACCGCGCCACCACCAGGAAGACGATCCGGCTGCTCGCGCCGCGCGGGCCCGCCTGATCCAACTCGAACCAGAACTCAAGGACGATCACCCAATGCCAAGGAGGGTCACGTTGTTCCGCACCACCCACATGCCCAGGGCCGTCGGTGCCCTGGCCGCGACCGCCGCGACGCTGGCGCTCGCGCCGGCCGCGGCGCAGGCCGCGTCGTTCACCGACGACACTGCCGCCGACTTCAGCCAGGGCACGTCCGCGAACACCGCGTCGGCGCTGCCGGCGACGTCCAGCTCGCTCGCACGCTCAGGCCACCTTCAACGAGCAGTTCGACGGTACGGCGCTGCCGGCAGGATGGACGTCGACGCCTTGGGCCGACCGATCCGCCGCACCGGAACGGCAACGGTCGCCGGCGGCGCGGTGGCGGTCGACGGCACGCTGCTGACGAGCCCCGCGCAGGTCGGTGCGGGCGCCACGATGGAGGCCAACGCCACCTTCAGCGGCCCAGCCGTTCCAGCACGTCGGGTCTCAGCCAGGACTTCAACGAACAGCCCTGGGCGATGTTCAGCACCGGCGGCGGCGCGCTGCCTGTGGGGCTCTACGCCCGCACGCGCCGGGTCGGCAGCCGACGAACGCGGCACGAACGACGGCCATCCCGGGCGTCGACCCGCCGGTCGCCGCACGACTACCGGATCGTCCGCCGCGGGGACCGGTGACGTTCTTCGTCGACGGCGTCCAGAAGGCCGAGCACGCCATCGTCGCACCCGACACCCTTCCGGCGACGATGCCGGTCGCTGTCGAGCGACTTCAACGATGACGACAGCTGCGCGCCTCGGTCAGCTCGATGCGCGTGCTCTTCCCCTTCCAGGGCAACGGGAACTACACCTCCCGAGTTCTGGACGGCGGCGACCGCCTCGACCGGCTGGCAGCCGCTCAGGCGACGTGCCGCCGCGCCCGCGGGTGCCACGCTGGAGATCGCAGACCCGCACGCGGCGAGACGGCCTCGCCCGACGCGAGCTGGTCTGACTTCGCAGCCGGTCGGCGCCGGCGGCGCGGTCGCCAGCCCGGCCCGTCGCTACCTCCAGTACCGCGCAGTCTTCGCGACCAGCGACGCCGTGGTGTCCTCGGCGCTCGACCGGGTCTCGATCAGCTCGGTCAACGCGGACCCGCCCGTCACGCCGCCCGGCGGCGGCAACACCGGCGGCGGCGGCAACACCGGCGGCGGCGGCAACTCGGGCGGCGGCGGGCACGGGCGGCGGCGGCACGCCTCCGGTCGTCACCCCGCCGGTCGTCACCCCGCCCGCCCAGGGCGACACGGTGCGCCCGCAGCCGCGGGTCATCGGCTCGAGCGCGAAGGTCAACGCCTCGCGCTACGCGACGCTGAAGGTCAAGTGCCAGAACGAGCAGTCCTGCCGGATCGTCGTCAAGCTCCGCCGCGGCGGCAAGACGATCGGGTCAAAGACGGTCAACGTGCAGGGCAACTCGACCAAGCAGCTCAAGGTCCGCCTGTCCAGGAGCGCGTTCAACACGCTCAAGGACCGCGGCAGCCTGAAGGTCACCGCCTCGCTCTCCGCGCGTGACGCGGCGGGCAACTCGGGGACGGCCAGCGCCCAGGTGAAGCTCAAGGCGCCCAGCCGCTGAGCCACGCGACACCTGCGACGTCATCAGAGCCCCGGCCGGGTCACCCGGCCGGGGCTCTCGTCGTTTCAGCCCCTCAGCGCCGCCGCGCGCGACTCGAGGTAGCGCTGCTCGGGGACGCTCAGCGTCCGCCGCGCGGCGAGCCGGTACTCCTCCCGGGCGGCCGCGGGCTCGCCCGCCAGCTCGAGCAGGTGCGCGCGGACCGCGTGGAGCGCGGTGGTGCCCAGCCAGCGCCGGGTCGGCGCCCGCCCTGGCGAGCTGCTCCAGGCCGGCCTCCGGGCCCTCGACCATCGCGAGCGCGACGATCCGGTTCAGCGTCACCATCGGCCCGGGCGCGAGCTGCGCGAGCAGATCGTAGAGGGCGAGGATCTGCCGCCAGTCGGTCTCCTCGGCACGGGGCGCCTCGGCGTGGATCGCGGCGATCGCCGCCTGCAGCTGGTACGGGCCGGCCGGTGCCTCGGCGAGCGTCGCGGTGATCAGCGCGACGCCCTCCTCGATCGCCCGCGCGTCCCAGCGCCGCCGGTCCTGCTCGGCGAGCGGGATGAGCGCGCCGTCGGCCGTCGTGCGCGCGGGACGCCGGGCGTCGGTGAGCAGCATCAGCGCGAGCAGCCCGGCGGCCTCGCCGCGGTCGCGCGCTGCGGCGAGATCACCCTCACCGTCGTCCGGCACCGGCACCATCCCGGCAATCGCGCCAGCAGCTGCCGCGCGAGGCGGATCGCCTCGGAGCTCAGCTCGATGCGGTGCAGCGTCGCGCCCGAGCTCGCGGTCGACCCCTCGGTGAAGATCAGGTAGAGCACGTGCAGCACCGCGCCGAGCCGCTCGGAGCGCTCGGCCGGCGGCGGGAGCTCGAACACCGCGCCGGCGGCGCGGATCCGCTGCTTGGCGCGGCTGATGCGCTGCGCCACTGTGGCCTCGGGGACGAGCAGCGCACGGGCGATCTCGGCGGTGGTCAAGCCGCCGACGGCGCGCAGGGTCAGCGCCACCTGGGAGACCGGCGTGAGCGCGGGATGGCAGCACAGGAACAGCAGCTGCAGCGTGTCGTCCTCGTCGGCGATCGGCTCGGCGGCCGGCGGCTCAGAAGCGAAGGCACGCTCCTCCCGCGCCCGGCGGGCCGACTCGTTGCGCCACAGCTCGGTCCGCCGCCGCAGGGCGACGGTGGTCAGCCAACCGCGCGGGTTGGCCGGCATGCCCTCCCGCGGCCACTGCAGCGCCGCGGCGAGCAGCGCCTCCTGGACGGCGTCCTCGCAGCTCTCGAAGTCGCGATAGCGCCGGACGAGGCCGCCCAGGACCAGCGGCGCGAGCTCGCGCAGCAGCGCGTCGATCTCGGCCGGCGCGCTCACATCTCGAAGCCGCTGAGCTCCATGGTCGGCCGGACCTCGACCAGCCCGAGCTCCGCCTCGGGCACGCGCGCGGCGATCTCGACCGCGCGCTCCGCGCTCGCGCACTCGACCAGGAAGAAGCCGGCCAGCAGCTCCTTGGCCTCGGCGAACGGCCCGTCGCTGGTGATCGTCTCAGACCCCTGCACGGTCACCCGCTTGGTCAGCGAGGCATCAGCCAGCGCCTCGGTCACGATCAGCTCGCCCGAGGCGGCGAGGCTCTCGGTCAGCCCGGCGTAGTAGTCGAGCCCCTCGCCGCGCTCCTCGGCCGAGAAGCTCTCCCACATCGCCCGCGACGCGGGGTTGCTGTAGATCAGGATGAGGTACTTCACGGGCGCCTCCTCGTCGTGGCCGCCTGGCCGTTTGTCGTTTGTCGAAGCCGGTGCGGCCGCCTCGACATCCCGACGGTCAGCGGACCGGCGCCGGCGGCTTGCCCTCCAGCCCGTTGAGCGCCCGCACCGACTCGATCAGCTTGCCCTGGTCGTAGAAGTCTGTGGCGATCATGTTCGGCGTCTGCGCGCGGACCCGCGCACAGCGGTCCGAGCGATCGCGGACGAACGCCTCGCGCAGCACGGCTCGGCTCTGGCTCAGCGGCGGCGGGAACTTGTCGATCCAGTGGTTGAGCATCAGCAGCGGGCTGCTGTCGTCGCCGCGGAAGCGATCGCAGCGCAGCTGACCCGGCCGCTGGGCCCCGAGCGGCGTGTCCTGGACCCAGCTGAAGCCGTCGTGGTTCCAGTCGTACTGGCCACTCGGCACGCGCTCGGAGAAGACGATCAGGCGGGTGTTCGCGCGCACGAGCTGCCGGAGCGTCGGCAGCGGCTGGGTGCGGTCGAGGCTGACCAGCTGGTCGTGCACCCCGGCCTCGCGGTAGACGCGGTCGAGGTCGCGCTCGGAGACGTAGTCCTCGCTGAAGAGGATCACCACCTCGCCCGGGTTGCGCTTCAGGAAGCGGCCGATGGTCTCCATCGCGTCGACCATCCGCGTCGCTCCCAGCTCGCACACGCTGTGGCACAACCACACCTCGCGCCGGCCGCCGCGCAGGTCGCCGAGCCCGAGCCGGCCGCCGAGCCGCTCGACCGCGGCGAGGGCCTGGGCGGAGAGCGCCTTGCTCACGCGGTTGAGGCCGCGGCGCTCGCCGTTGAAGTCGGTGCGCACCTTGCCGCGGCGGTCGCGGACGCCGTAGTGGGGGTCGATCAGGAAGAGCCGGATGCCGTCGCGCAGCTGGCGCTCGATCGTGCGCCGCTGGTTGGCCAGCAGCCAGCCGCGGCTGTCGGCCGCCGACATGGAGTTGTGCGTGCCGGCGAAGACGACCTGGTCCAGGCGCTTGTCACACAGCTCCGCGTAGCCGTTGCAGGTCTTGACGTCCGCGGCGGCGGGCACGCCCTCGCCGCCGCGCACGAGCGACACGACGACGATCGCCGCGACCAGGGCGGCGACCGCGGTGCTGCCGCCGATGAAGAGCGTCCGCGGGCTGACGGCCGGCATCGCCCGGCCCCCGGCAGCGCGCCGGCGCCGGGCGCCGAAGAAGACCGCGACGAGCTCGGCGGTGCCGGCGTAGACCAGCAGCGCGCCGGCGGCGATCGCCACGATCGTCAGCGCCAGCAGCGGCTCGAGGACGACGAAGATGCCCAGCGCAATCGTCACCGCGCCGTGCACGACGCGCCACCGCCTGGACCGGGGCGACAACAGCCACGGCCGCACGCGCTCGAGCACGTCGCCCGCCGTCATCGGCCGCACCAGCGACGCCGACGCCGCGGCGACGAACAACGCGAGTGCCCCCACCCCCAGCGACCACAGCGTCAGGTCGCCCAGGAAGGCGTTCCAGATCCCGAGCACGGCGGCCTTCACCTCGGCGTCGGTGAGCTCGTCCTCGCCCTCGACGTTGGCCCCGACCCAGCCCTGGGCGATCAGCAACAGGACCGCCAGCCCCGCGCCCGCCACGCCGATGGCGATGCCGGCGCGGGTGACCGCCACGCGCCGGTCCGGTGCGACCGCCACGCCGGCGACCAGGAGCGCGACCGCCAGCAGCGGCAGGAGGATCCCGAGCAGGCGCACGTTGTCGGCGAAGCGCAGGGTCTGGGTCGCGAACTCGCGCTTGCGCAGCTCCACCAGACGCGCGTCGAGCTCGGGCGGGACCGCGCGGGCGAGGTCGGGCGAGATGCTGCGCAGCCCCGAGATGATCAGCGTGCCCGCGTCGCCGATGTCGAAGGCGGCGTTGCCCCCCTCGCGCGCGAACAGCGTCTTGTTGGCCTGGACGGCGGCGATCCGGAACACGCGCCGGAAGGGCTCTGAGCCGACGACCACCGTGACCACGGTCTCGAGCACCGGCCGGGCCGAGATGAGGTCGCTCGACCCGCGGTCGATCACCTGCACGACCAGCTCGCGTGAGACGACCTTGCGCACGTCGTCGTCGGCCAGCGCGTCGACCGCGCGGTCGGCGAAGGACTCCGGGTCGACGATCTGCTGGCGCAGGTAGAGCGCCACCCCGCCCGCGAGCCCGAGCGCCGTCGCCAGCACGATCAGCAGCACGCTCAGCGGGCCGCGGGCGGTCAGGGTGCGCCGGGCGGCGGTCATGGAGCTGACTCTCTCACCCGCGGCACCCCCGGGCGCAAGTTCCGTGCCGGGGCGCGGCTACTCGCGGGCCGCCAGATCGCGGGCGATCACCCGCGAGGAGGCCAGGCAGCCACCCACGAAGCCGAAGAACGGCCCGAAGTCCTGGGTCGCGCTGAAGCCGGTCGCGTAGAGGCCCGGCACGCTGGTCTGGAAGGCCTCGTCGAGCCGCGGGAAGCCGGCGTCGAGCTCGATCTCGCCGATCAGCCCGTCCAGGTAGTCCACCCGCGTCAGGTCGGCGCGGTAACCCGTGGCCAACACGACGTGGTCGGCGGCGAGGCGCTCGCCGTTGGAGAGCCGGATCGCCAGCTCGCCGTCGTCGTCCTCGGGTGAGCGGACCTCCGCGACCTCGGTGCCCGGCCACAGGTGCAGCGCGTCGCCCTGCAGTCGCGGCGTCAGCCAGGCTTCGAGCGTGAGCCGGCCGACCTCCCAGAACGTCCGCCCGATCGCCTCGCGCTCGGCCGGCGAGAGGTTGCGCCAGTAGCCGGGGACGTCGACCGTGGCCTGGACGTGGGGGTCGATGAACGCCCAGCTCACCTGCGCGAAGCGCGGGACGTCGTGGCGGTGGACGACGTCGATGCGCTCCGCGCCGTGATCGGCGAGCAGCGCGGCCCACTCGTACGCGCTCTGCCGGCCGCCGACGATCACCACGCGGCGGCCGGCGAACTGCTCGAACTCGACCAGCTCGCAGGTGTGGGTCGCGCGGCCCGGCGGGAGGTCGCCGGCCCAGTCGGGGACGCTCGCGAACGGCCGGATGCCCGGGGCGCACACGACCGCCCGGGCCTCGATCGCCTCGCCGTCGGCGAGCTCTGCCCGGAAGCCGCCGTTGGATCGCGCCAGCCCGGCGACGTGGTCCTCGCGCACCTCGAGCCGCTTTGCGCTCGAGGAACCAGCCGACGTAGGCGAGGTAGGCGCCGATCGGGATCGGGTCGATCTCCTCCGGGGCGATGCCACGCTCCTCCGCGAACGCCTCGAACGTGTCGACCTCGGTGGCGTCGAGGTGCCAGTCGGGCCCGGAGCGCAGGAACATGCCCGCCGGCATGTGCTCCCGCCAGAACGCCATCGGGCCGCCCACGACCGTGGTCGCGATGCCCTGCTCGCGGGCGAGCGCCGCGGCCGACAGCGCGTATGGCCCGGCCCCCACGACCAGCAGCTCGGTCATCCCACGCGAACCCTAGGCGGCCGGGCGGCCGGGCGCCACCTCCGAGGGCGGATGTGGCGCAGTTCGGCTTCGGCTTGCGGCCGAGCCGCGCTGACGCCAATACGTAGAGCATGGAGCCGCATGATTCGCGGCGTAAGATTCGCACCGTGTTTGATCGGCCCGCCAGCGCGGGTGAGCGGAGAAGGCGCCTCGACGTCGGGACGCTCGAATCGCTGCAGCGGATGACGGATGCCGCGCTCGCGTACCTCCCCGAGGAGGAGCTGCTGCAGGAGCTCCTGGGGCGGATCTCCGAGATGATGCGGGTCGACACCGTCGCGATCCTGATGCTGGAGGGCGACGAGCTGCACGCGCGCGCGGCGAAGGGCATCGAGGAGGAGGTCGAGCAGGGGACGCGGATCCCGCTCGGCCGCGGGTTCGCGGGCCGGATCGCCGCCGGGCGGCGCCCGATAACGATCCCCGACGTCGACCACGCCGACATCCTCAACCCGCTCCTCCGCCAGAAAGGCATCCGGTCGCTGCTCGGCGTGCCGCTGCTGGTGGAGGGGACGGTGATCGGCGTGCTGCACGTCGGCAGCCTCACACCACGCGAGTTCACCGACGAAGAGCGCGACCTGCTCCAGCTCGCCGCCGACCGCGCCGCGCTCGCCATCGAGCACGAGCGCGTCTTCGCTCGCGAGCGCATCGCACGCGAGGCGGCCGAGCGCGCCTCTAGCCGGCTGACGGCGCTGCAGCGGGTGACGGATGCCGCGCTCGCGTACCTCCCCGAGGAGGAGCTGCTGCAGGAGCTCCTGGGGCGGATCTCCGAGATGATGCGGGTCGACACCGTCGCGATCCTGATGCTGGAGGGCGACGAGCTGCACGCGCGCGCGGCGAAGGGCATCGAGGAGGAGGTCGAGCAGGGGACGCGGATCCCGCTCGGCCGCGGGTTCGCGGGCCGGATCGCCGCCGGGCGGCGCCCGATAACGATCCCCGACGTCGACCACGCCGACATCCTCAACCCGCTCCTCCGCCAGAAAGGCATCCGGTCGCTGCTCGGCGTGCCGCTGCTGGTGGAGGGGACGGTGATCGGCGTGCTGCACGTCGGCAGCCTCACACCACGCGAGTTCACCGACGAAGAGCGCGACCTGCTCCAGCTCGCCGCCGACCGCGCCGCGCTCGCCATCGAGCAGGCCCGGCTCTACGAGCAGCGGCGGGTGGCCGAGGCGCTGCAGCGCCGGCTGCTGCCCGCGGAGCGCCCGCGCGACCCGGCGCTGGAGATCGCGAGCCGGTACATGCCCGCCGCGGGCGCGAGCCTCGGCGGCGACTGGTACGACGTGTTCCCCGTCCCAGACGGTCGCATCGCGCTGGCCGTCGGCGACGTGGTCGGGCACGGGATCGCGGCCGCTGCCGTGATGGGTCAGCTGCGCACCGCGCTGCGCGCGTACGCGGCCGAGGGGCATGGTCCGGCCGCCGTGGTCGATCGCGTCAACCACCTGATGGCGAGCCTCGGCCCTAACTCGATGACCACGCTCGCGTACCTCGTCCTCGATCCCGCCGCGGAGACGCTCGAGGTCGTCAACGCCGGCCATCCGTGGCCCCTCGTCATCGATCCGTCGGGCGCCGCCGCGTTCCTGGAGCCGAGCAGCGGGATCCCCCTCGGCGTGACGGCGGCGGCCCTGCACCGGGCCGACACGTTCCCCCTCGCCACCGGCGCCATCGTGTTCCTCTACACCGACGGTCTCATCGAGCGCAGGACGGAGTCGATCGACGTCGGGCTCGAGCAGCTGCGCGCGCTCGCCGAGGGATGCGACGACGTCGAACGGCTGTGCGCCACGATCGTCGAGCGTATGGTCCCCGAGTCGCCAGCCGACGACGTCGCGTTCATCGCGGCGCGCGTGCCGCCGCTGGCGGACGACCTCCACGCGCGCTGGCCCGCCACGTCCGAGAGCCTGGCCGACACGCGGTACCTGCTGCGCCGCTGGCTGCGCAGCCGCGGCGCGGGGGAGGACGAGACGTACGACATCGTTGTCGCCACTCAAGAGGCATGCGCGAACGCGATCGAGCACGCCCACGGCCCGGGCGTCCGGGTGTACGAGGTGGAGATAGGTCTCGAGGGGCGCCGCGTCCGCGTCGTCGTGCGCGACCGGGGGCACTGGCGGGCGCCGCGGGGCGAGGACCGCGGGCGCGGCCTCCCGATGATGCGGGCCCTCGTGGACGAGGTCGAGGTCCGCCAGTCCGACGCCGGCACCGAGGTCGTCCTTACGCGCACGCTGGGGCGGGCGTCGTGAACCTCCTCGCGCAGATCGTCGAGGGGCGCACCGACGAGCTGGTGACCGCGGACGTCCGGGGCGAGATCGACGCCTCCAACGTGGAGTGGATCGGCGCAAGCCTCCGCGCGATGCTCACCAACCGCAGTAACGCCCTCGCCGTGGACCTCACCCGGACGAGCTACCTCGACAGCGCCGGCATCGCCCTGCTGTTCAGGCTCGCATCCGACCTGCGGCTGCACCGGCAGCAGCTGCGGCTGATCGTGGCCGGCGGGTCGGCGATCGCGCGCATGGTCGCACTCACCGGGCTCGACCGGACCGTGCCGACCTTCCCGAGCCTCGAGGCGGCACTCGGCTACGTGGACGACGATCGCCTGCCGCCCACGTGAGTGAGTGCCACGGCAGACCCCTCCGAGCGCACCAGCGCCGCCTGGTCGCCCGTTGCGTCCTTCGGCACGAGAGCTCGTCGAGCGGCAGCAAGCGGCACAGTCGCGCGACCTCTGGGACCGCTTCTCAGGCCTCGGCTTCGGCTGCGGCCTGCGGCCTCGCCGACAGGGAGACCGGCGCGGTGTGCAGCGCCCGCAGGCGCACCTCGCGCCAGGAGAGGCCCTCCTTGACCAGGGCGGGCGCGCCCATGATCACGGCCGTCGCGATCTCCACGGCCTGCAAGATGATCCCGTAGCCGAGCGCGTCGGCGGCGCTGATGCCGTACGCACCGGTGAGCACCGCCACGCAGGCGGCCTGGAAGACGCCGAGGTTCGACGGGGTCACGGGCAGCACCGCGGTCACGTTGACGGCGAAGAGCACCGCTGCCGCGGCGCCGAAGCCGGCCTGGCCGTCGAGGCCGAGCGCCACCAGCAGCACGTAGCAGCTCAACCACTGGATGCCCCACGCGGCCAGCTGCATGACGACCGCCACGGCGCCGAGGCGCGGGCGGCGGAAGACCGCGAGCCCGGAGCGCACGCGGGTCAGCGCGCTGCGCCCCTCGCTCATCCACTTCGCCACGCGGGCGGAGCGCGAGGGCAGGCCGGAGCGCAGCAGCGCCGGCGCGACCAGAACGGCGGCCAGGGCGGCGATCGGCGCCAGCGCGTACCACAGAAGCGCCTGCTGGCGGCCGGCGAAGAGGCCAATCGTCGCGAACATGACCGCGCCGAGGATCACCAGGGCGAGGATGTTCAGCAGCGACTGGGAGACGATCGTGCCGAGCACCGCCGGCAGCGAGTCGCGCGGCCGGCCGAGCCGGCGCGCCACGATCAGCGCGCGCGAGGGCTCACCGAGGCGCGCGGGCAGGGTCGCCGACATCAGCACGCCGATGTTCGTCCCCTGCAGCGCGTCGGCGAAGCGCGGCAGCGCCGCCGGCAGGGCGGCCTTGAGGATCGCGTGCCAGGCGGCGGCCCGGGCGAGCATCGAGACGCACATGAGCGCGAGCGCGACCAGCACCCACGTCGGGCTGGAGGCCAGCAGCGTGCGGGCGATCGAGTCCAGGCCGATGCGCTCGAGCGCCCAGAAGGTGCCCAGCCCGGCGCCGACGGCGGCGCCGGCGAAGGCGGCCCGGCGGGCGATGCGCGCCCCCGGGCGATGGCCGGCCGGGGCGGGCTCGAGCGAGGGCATCCGCCGCAGCCCGCGCGGGGCGGTGGGATCGACGGGTCTGACGCCCACGCGGACCGCCGCCCGCTCCAGCGCGCCCTCCGGCGCCGGCACCGCGCGCGCGTCGACGTACGCGGCAGCGACCTCCGCGGCCACGCGCGGCCAGGCGTAGCGCTCGGCGCTGCGCCCCGCGCCGGCGCCGAGGCGCTGTGTGCGCGCGGGATCGAGGGCGAGATCGTGCAGGGCCTCGGCCAGGGCCGTGGCGTCGCCGCGCTCGACGAGCACGCCGTCCTCGCCGGCCGTGACGACGTCGCGGTAGCCGGCGATGTCGGAGGCGACCACCGGCGTCCCCGCCGCGAACGCCTCGGTGAGCACCATCCCGAAGGACTCTCCGCCCAGCGACGGGGCACACAGCAGGTCGGCATCCGCCAGCACCGCGTGCTTCTCGGCGTCGCCGATCCGCCCCAGCGCGGTCACTCCCAAGGCGTCGACCAGCAGCGGGCCGAGCTCGTCGCGGGCGACGCCCACCACGGTCAGCTCCGCGGGCACCTCCTCGCGCAGCGCCTCGAAGGCGCGCAGCAGGATCGGCAGGCCCTTGCGCTCGACGGCCTGGCCGACGAAGGCGATCCGCAGCGGCTCGCCCGGCGCGCGGCGGCGCGGCGCCGGCACGCCGCCCGGCGGCAGCCCGACGCCGTTGGGGATGACCCGGTACTCGCCGCCGTAGAAGCGCCGGCCGGTCCAGGCAGCGGCCTCGGAGACGGCGATCCGCCCGGCGAGGTGGTTGAGCTTGCGCCGCGCACCCATGAGGTTGGCGATCGCGTGCGGCGCGACGGACTCCGAGTAGCAGTGGAAGGTGCCCACCACCGGCGCGTCGGCCGTGGTCACGGCGTCCCAGCCGAGCGTGGGGGCGACCGGCTCGTGCACGTGGACGACGTCGAAGCGGCCCGCGCGCAGCTCGCGCCGCAGGGTGGACACACCGAACGGGGTGCCGGCCAGGTTCGAGACCGCGCCGTTGGACGGCCAGCCGATCGTGCCGCCGAGCGGGATCAGCCACTCGGGCCGCGGGCGGGCCTGCGGCCGCGCGCCACGGTGCATCAGCGCCGTACGCCGGCGGTCCTCGTCGAACGGGGCGAGCACCCGCACCTCGTGGCCCGCCCGGTCGAGCTCTCCCGCGAGCGCCTCGATGTGGCGCGTGACGCCGCCCGGATAGGTCCAGGAGTACGGGGAAATGAGGGCTACCCGCATCGGAGGATCGTAGAGCGCGCGGTCACGGAGCCCGGTTCGGCTACCCCCCGGGCGCGGCCGACAGGCATGATCGCGTCGTGGCCCGCGCCGTACCCTAAGAAGAGCATCTCGCTACGTTCTCCACCGTGCCCGAGCGCCACTTCGTCAAGTACACCTTCCTGCACGTCGACCCGGCCTGGCGCCGGCTCGATCCGGCACAGCGCGCCCAGGACAAGCGCGAGTTCCTCGCCGCCTGCGAGGACTTCGGCTCCGAGCGCCTGTTGCGCGCGTTCTCGCTGGTCGGGACCCGCGGCGACGCCGAGCTCATGCTGCTCTCCCAGGCGACCAACCTCGAGCGCATCCACGAGTTCCACGTCGTCCTGCAGCAGAGCGGCCTGATGCAGTGGTGCACGATCCCGCACTCGTTCCTGGCGATGACCAAGCCCTCGGAGTACTCCGACGAGTCACGCCTGGAGGTTCGCCCCCAGCACGCCAAGTACCTCTTCGTCTACCCGTTCGTCAAGACGCGGGCGTGGTACCGGCTCTCCCCCGACGAGCGCTGGAAGGTCATGCAGGACCACATCCGGGTCGGCAAGGAGTACCCCCAGATCGACCTGAACACCTCCTACTCCTTCGGCCTGGACGACCAGGAGTTCGTGGTCGCCTTCGAGACCGACGATCCCGGCGCGTTCCTCGATCTCGTCCAGCGGCTGCGCACGACCGAGGCGTCGGCCTACACGCAGCGCGACACCCCCACCTTCACCTGCGTCTCCACCTCCGTCGAGCGCGCGCTGAGCGCGCTGGACGGCGTCCCCCTCTCCGACCGGATCCCCCTCCCCACATGACCGCCGCCCTCCAGCAGGACTTCGACGAGATCCGCGACATCACGATCATCGGCGCCGGGCCGGTCGGGCTCTCGACCGCCTTCTGGGCCGGCATGCGCCAGGCCTCGGCCCGCATCATCGACTCGCTGCCCGAGATCGGCGGGCAGTGCACGACGCTGTACCCGGAGAAGTGGATCTTCGACGTCCCCGGGCATCCCAAGGTGCTCGCCAAGGACCTCGTCGCCCAGCTGCGCACGCAGGCGCTCGAGCAGTTCGACGTGCCCGTCCACCTGGAGACCACCGCGCAGACGATCGAGCAGCTCGACGACCACGTCGCGCTGCACACCGAGCACGGCACGCTGCGCTCGCGCACCGTCATCGTCTCCGGCGGCCACGGCGCCTTCGAGCCCAAGAAGCTGCCGCTCTCGGACATCGACATGGCCCCGTGGGAGGGGCGCGGCGCGCACTACCTGGTGGGCGAGAAGGAGGAGTTCCGCGACCGCCGCGTCGTGATCGTCGGCGGCGGCGACTCGGCCTTCGACTGGGTCATCAACCTGCTCGACACGGCCTCCCGGGTGACGCTCGTGCACCGGCGCGACGGCTTCCGGGCCCACGAGGCCACGGTCGCCGAGGTGATGGGCCACGTCGACGCCGGCCGCGTGGACCTGCGCGTCCCCTACGTCATCAAGGAGATCTCCGGTAACGGGTCGATCGAGACCGTCGAGCTCCACCACGCCGGCGGCGAGGGCGTCGAGCGCGTCGACTGCGACGCGGTCCTGCTCCAGCTCGGCTTCTCGACCAAGCTCGGCCCGCTGAAGGACTGGGGCTTCGAGCTCGAGAAGGGCGCGATCGTGGTCGACGGCCTGATGGCGACCAACCTGGAGAACGTCTGGGCGTGCGGCGACATCACGACCTTCGACGGCAAGCTCAAGCTGATCGCCACGGGCTTCGCCGAGGCGGCCATCGCGGTCGCCCAGGCGGTCCATTCGATCCGGCCGGACATGAAGCTCCAGCCCGCGTACTCGACGAACTCGGGCGTGCCGGGCGGGGCCGCGGGGCAGCCCTAGCCGGCCGCCCAGCCGCGAAGGCGACCTGTCGAGGACCACGCTGGACCCGGCGGGGTGATCCGAACCTGACCCCTGCCCCGGGCGCTGGTCACGCCGCGGGGACGAGCGTCGCAGCGGACGAGCGCTCGGAGCGAACGTCCGCGTGGCGCGGTGATCGTGCGTGAGGTTTCCGATCGCGCTTGCTCCCGAGCCGGCAGGTCCGTAGGGTCGGTCCGATGTCGGCACTCGCTCCGCTGGCGCCGTCGTGGCGTCGAGCGACTCTTGGTCTTGCAGCTGTGATGGCGCTGATGTTGCTTTGGGCCGCCACGGCCTCGGCGGCGCCGCCCATCGCCTGGAAGGCCTGCAAGGACGCCCCGGCCGGGCTGCAATGCGCCCGCGTCGCGGTCCCGCTGAACTGGTCGCAGCCCGACGGTCGGACGATCTCGCTGTCGGTGATCCGCCGGCCCGCCAGCCGGCCGGCGCAGCGGATCGGGTCGCTGTTCGTGAACTTCGGCGGTCCCGGGGTGTCCGGGGTGGCGACGGTCAAGCGCATCGGGCCCAGGCTCAACCGCCTGGGGGACGGCCGCTTCGACATCGTGGGCTGGGATCCGCGCGGCGTCGGGGAGAGCACTCGCATCTCGTGCTTCGCCAACGACCGACAGCAGCTCCGGTTCTGGGGCGCGTACGCGATCCCGGTCACGAGCGCGCAATCGAGGCGCTTCGTGCGCAAGACCACCGCCTTCGCGGGTCGGTGCACCCAGCGCAGCCGATACCTCCTTCCCTTCGTGTCGACCGCCGACACCGTGCGCGACCTCGACCACCTCCGCGAGCTTGTGGGGGACCCGCAGCTCACTTACCGCGGGATCTCCTACGGCACGTTCATCGGCCAGACCTACGCGAACCTCTTCCCCGATCGGGTGCGGGCGATGGTCCTGGACGGGAACATCAACCCGCTCGCCTTCACCCAGACGGTCGAGCGCGCCCTAGCGAGCAGCATCATCGACACCGATCGGGTGATCCGCAAGTTCCTCGAACTGTGCAGGCGCGCCGGCCCGGCGCGGTGCGCCCTTGCGCGTGGCGGCTCCCCTGCACGGCGTTTCGCCCGACTGCTCGCAGACCTGCGGCGCGGCCCGATCCCGGCTCCGGCGGCCGATCCGCCCCGCCTCACCTACAGCGACCTGCTCATCCGGATCTTCCTCGCCGAGGGAACCCCCGCCGGGTGGCCGGACTTCGCGCGTGAACTCGCCCGGGCCGCCCGCGGCGACGGCTCGGCGATAGCCCAGTTGGTCCAGGGCAGCACGCCGGTCCTCGAGGACGCGCTCAACTCGGCTGTCGGGCTGCAGTGCGCCGACAAGCCCGTCCCGCCCCGCCTGGGCCCCGGCGCATGGCCCGGTGTCGTCGGGCAGATGCAACGCGTCAGCCGCTACGGCGGACGGATTCAGGCCTGGCTCCTGTGGGCGCCGTGCGCAGCGTGGACCGTCCCCGCCGTCAACCGCTACACCGGCCCGTGGGACGCGGCCACCCCGAATCCGGTCCTCGTGATCGGGACTCGCTATGACCCGCGCACGACCTACAAGTCGTCGGTTGTCGCCGCGAAGGCGCTCGGAAACGCGGTCCTGCTGACCCACGACGGCTACGGCCACACCTCCGACGAGGACCCCAGCGCCTGCATTCAACGCGACGTGGCCGACTACCTCACCCGGCTGGAGACCCCGCCCCCGGGGAAGGTGTGCCGTTCCGATCACCTCCCCTTCAGTCGCGGTTTCGGGCCGTCGCTTGGCTGACACCTGGTCGACCGTTTCGCGCGGGCGGCGGCCACCCTGCGCCAGTCGGATCGACTTGGGGTGTCGGAGGGGGTCGCCGTGATGCGCCGTTCTACCCGTCCGACCTTCCCGCACCGAGCGGCGTGTGCGCTCGTGCTTGCCACCGCGGTTGTCGCGGTGGCCGGGGCATCACCGGGTGTCGCGCCGGCGCTGGCCGCGCGGTCCTCGGAGTCCGTGCTCGTGAACGCGAACGCGGACGGCGACACCCCGATCTCCGGCGGGCTGATCCATGTCCACCGTTGTGCGCCGCCGACGAGCCGGCGCGGTGTTCTCGCCGGCGCGTCCCTGCGCCAGATCAACGGCGTCCGGGCAGAGCGCACCAATTCGGCGGGGGCCGCGCTCCTTGACTTCGATCGCCTTCCGAGTTGCTTCGTCGTCAGCGTGACGGGCGGGCGGGTCAACGGACGCGCTGTACGCGGCTCGTTTCACGCCGGGGCGTGGAACGAGAGCGACCAGATCATGAGCGTGCTCGTCACACCGGTGAGCACGCTGACCTATGCCGTGCGGCGAGCGCACCCCGGCATGAACACCGCCCGCGCAACGCGTGTCGTCCAGCGGCTGCTGGCCATCCCCGCGCACGTCAACGACAATGACCTGGCCGCCGATGACACGCCGTTCGACGGCGACAGGTACATGGCCGCGGCCCTCCGCGCCGGCGGTGTCGACAGGCTGGAGCGCGCGCTGATGCGCACCGCGCAGCGCGATCGCCGACACCCGTTCCGAGCGAAGCGGGCGCGCGCGGCCGTCGCCCCCCCGGGCGACGACCCGTTGGGCCTGACGGCGTGGTGGAAGGAGACCGACGTCACCAAGCTCGTCAAGGACGGCCTCAAGGACTTCGGCCTCTCGCTCGTGAGTGAAGGCATACAGGTTGGCGGGAAGTGGGTTCTCGGACGGTTGCTGGACTACTGGGGGCTCAAGGACGTCAAGGAGTTCCTGCTGCCAAAGCCCGACACCGAGAAGATCATCGAGATGCTCGAAGCGCTCAATAGACGCGTGATCGACCTCCAGAGAACCTCCGACACGATCCTCAAGGAGGTGCTTGCCGGCCAGTACAACGACGCGGCGAGGCCGACCATCGAGATGATCAACTCGATCGAGACCAACCAGCAGGAGATAAGCGACCTGGTGAGGCTCCCTCAGGACGACCCTGGTCGCGTGGGGGCGACGAAGAAGATCCTGACCTCGATCTCCAAGCTCGAGGACCGACGCAACCTGTTGAACACGTTCCTGACCAACCCGATCCCGGGCTTCACCGGCATCCTGGTGGCCGCCTCGAAGAAGGCCGGGACGCAGGACCGATGGTTCAGGCAAGGGGAGTCGCAGAGCGTTCGTGCCGTCTACAGCTACTACGCCATCCATCAACTCCGCCTGGCCAACCTGCTGGTGGAGTACTGGAACACCAGGTCCTGCAACAACAGCCCGGCGCCCCAGGACTGCCTGTCGCCGAGGACGATCCAGTCCTACCTCGACACGTTCGAGACCAACATCGAGCAGCAGAAGTTGCAGCTCAAGCCACCGCTGCCCGCCGGAACGTTCATCGACCGCCGCACGATGCGGATGTGGCCACAGGCTTCGTGGCCGCTCAACGGCCAGGATGCCCTCAACTGGACATCACAGTGGGTGCCGAGGACCTGCCCCGGCCCGAATGTGCGCGGGGGAACGTGCACCGGCTCGGCGGAATCCCCATACACCCTTCCGTTGAAGACCACTGGCTTGTCCCTTCCCGCGCTCGGCCCGTGGACCGACTGGAAGTTCCCGAGTGAAGACGACTACAGGGACCTGATCGACGGCTGGGAGGGTGACAGCCCGCTGGCCTGGCTGAACAAGCGCGCCGGCTTCACCACCACGACCATGACCAGGGAGAACGACCAGAAGCGACTGAGCGGCCATATGTGGCTGGGCAACAGCTTCCGGCCGGGATTCTGGGGGCTCTACGTGTATCGCGCCAACCTCAGCGAAACGGACAGACCCGGGCCACACGTCTGGTACCAGCGGGAATACCGGCCAACCGGTCCGCTGGTGTGTGCGCCCGGCTGTCGGACCCGCAGCGAGCAGCTCTCGCAGGTGAACTTCAGCGCCATCAGGGACAACTACACGGCACAGATGCTCCTGTCGCGGCCGGTCCAGCCCGGGGACTACTGGTGGCCGTAGGCCCGATCATCGCGCAGGTCACGGCGTAGGACCGAGCGAGGTCGCGCACTGGGCGCCGGACACGCTCGGCGGGCGCTGAGATACTCGGCCCCTGACGGATCAGGAACCCAACCCCGAGGCCGTCGCCGAGCTGCACGCGGCGCTCAAGGACCTGCTCGAGGACGAGCGCTCGCGCGGGCAGGGCCTCGACACCAAGACCTCGACGCTCGCGGGCTTCGCCGGGGCCATCCTGGCGCTGACCACCGGCCTGGGCACCCAGGTACTCGACCAGCCGCTCGGCGCGGTCGCCGAGCCGATCGTGCGGGCGCTGTTCGTCTTCACGGTGCTGGCCCTGGCCGGGGCGGCGGTGTTGGCGCTGGCCGGGGTGCTGCGCCCGCAGCAGCGCCTGGCGATCGCGAGCTCGGCGCTGCCGCAGTTCGGCGAGTTCCCGCTGATCGCGCAGCCACGGGTGGACATCCAGGGCCAGATGATCAACACGATGGTCGAGGCGCTCCAGCACGAGCGGCGCCTGAACGACCGCAAGGCGCGGCTGACGCGGCTGACGGCGCTGGCGCTCGCCGCCGCCTTCACCGGGGTCGCCGCACAGGCGGTCCTGCTCGGGCTCACCGTGGGTTGACGGAACAACCTCGCCAGGCGTAGCGTCTCTCATCTGCGGAGCCTTCTCGGAGCCGACGATGAGCACCGTACGAACCGGACCCCCTCCCATCAAGAAGCCCTCGCCGTGGGGCAAGCTCGCGCCGCTGGCCACGTTCCTCGCGGTCGCGGTGGTCGCCCTGGCGATCGCGGTCCCCGCGGTGATCGGTCCTCAGGGCGACAGCGCCCCATCGCGCCCCAGCGAGCCCGGTGGATCCTCGAGCGTGTCGCCCCGCACGCGCGCGGTCATGCGCGACTGCCGCGCCCAGCTCGGCGACGTGCCGGCCTGCGCGCGGCTGGGCCGGGACGCCGCCCGCCGCGAGCGTTACGTGGCCTGCCGCACCGGCGGGCTCCCCGCCTGGCGCTGCCTGGGGCTGCCCCAGCCCTGAAGTTCATATCCTGGTGGGTCGATGCGCCGCGCGCTCCCCTGCCTGCTGCTCGCCATCCTCCTCGGGCTCGCCGCGTGCGGCGGCAACGGGGGCGACGAGCGCGACCCGGTCGCCCAGGTGCCGGACGAGGGCGGGCTGCGCGAACGCGTCGAGGCCGCCCGTGCGCCCGCGCAGGCCGACTTCCCGGCCACCGAGGGCCGCACGCTGCAGGCGCTTGCCGACGAGATCGGTGGCGGCGCGCAGGAGGCCGCGATGGCCAGCTCGGTGTTCACCGTCGGCACCGACCGGGTCGCCTTCGGGATCGTCGACGAGGGCGCGCAGTTCGTGTACGGCAAGACCGCCGTCTACGTCGCCCGCACGCCGGAGGGCAAGGCGCGCGGGCCCTACCTGGCGCCGGCCGACGTGTTGCTGACCGAGCCGGCCTACCGCTCCAAGCAGGCGGCCACCGAGACCGACCCGTTCTCGGCGGTCTACGCCGCCCAGGTGCCGTTCGACCGCCCCGGCGCCTGGTCGCTGCTGACCGTCACGCGCACCGCTGAAGGCCTCACCGCGGCGCCGCAGCAGATCCGAGTGGTGCGCGAAGCCGACGATCCGGTGGTCTCGGTCGGCGATCGCGCGCCGAAGGTCGAGACGGACACGCTGGAGTCCGCCGGCGGCGACGTCGCCTCGATCGACACCCGCCAGCCGCCCAGCAAGCTGCACGAGCGGTCGTTTGCCGACGTCCTCGGCCAGAAGCCGGTGGCGCTGCTCTTCGCCACCCCGCAGCTGTGCCAGTCGCGCGTCTGCGGCCCGGTCGTGGACGTCGCCAGCCAGCTCAAGAGCCGCTACGGCGACCAGGTGGAGTTCATCCACCAGGAGGTCTACGTGGACAACGACCCGTCGAAGGGGCTGCGCGAGCCGCTCAAGCGCTTCGGCCTGCCGACCGAGCCGTGGCTGTTCGTGGTCGGCTCGGACGGGCGCGTGACCGCACGCCTGGAAGGATCCTTCGGGCTCGGCGCCTTCGAGCGGGCGCTGAAAACCGCGTTGTAGATGTCTCGCCGCCGCGCCGTCGCGCTCGGCGCCGGCGCGTTGGCGGGCGCTGTCGTCCTGTGGCCCGCGTCGGCCGCGGCCCACGGGCTCGTCCAGCGCGAGAACCTGCCGATCCCCGAGTGGCTGTTCGGGTGGGCGGCGGCCGCCGTGCTCGTCGTCTCCTTCGCCGCGCTGGCGGTGCTGTGGCCGCGGCCGCGCCTGGAGGGCAACGACGACTGGCGCCCGGTGCCCGGCGGGGCGTTCCTGGGCTCGCGGGCGGTCGAGCTCGCCTGCGGCGCGCTCGGGGCCGGCCTGCTCGGCGTCGTGCTGGTCGCGGGCTACGCGGGCGGTCCCGGCGAGCAGGACAACCTCGCGCCGACGTTCATCTTCATCACCTTCTGGGTCGGGCTGGCGTTCGCGAGCGCGCTCTTCGGCGACCTCTTCCGGGCGGTCAACCCGTGGCGGGCGCTCGGCCGGGCCACGGGCTGGGCGCTCGCCCGCGCCGGGCGCATCCCGTCGCACCGTGCCTATCCGGAGCGCTTCGGCCGCTGGCCGGCCGCCGGCACGCTGCTGATCTTCACCTGGATCGAGCTGTGCCTGCAGTGGGGCAGCTACCCGCAGCGGCTCACGACGGCGGCGCTGGTCTACACGGTCCTCACCCTCGCGGCGCAGGCGGTCTACGGGGTAGAGACCTGGACGCGCTCGGGCGAAGGGTTCTCCGTCTACTTCAACCTGCTCTCGCGGCTCTCGGTGTTCGAGACGCGCGACCGCGTGGTCGGGCTGCGGCCGCTGCTCTCGGGCCTCGCGCGGCTCGACCAGCGCCCCGGGACGGTGGCGATCGTGGCGGTGATGATCGGTACCGTGACCTTCGACGGCTTCAGCCAGGGCGGCCTGTGGCTGGACGTCGCCGAGGTGATCTTCGACGGGCTGGGCTCGATCGGGGTGGGCGAGAGCACGGCGCTGGTGCTCACCGACACGGTCGGGCTGCTGGTCGGCGTCGGCCTGGTGGCGGGCTTCTACTGGCTGGGGATCGAGGGTGCGCGCTCGGTCGGCGGCCCGCTCGGCGCCGGGCGCCTGCGCGCGGCCTTCGTGCACTCGCTGGTCCCGATCGCGATGGTCTACGTGGCCGCGCACTACCTGACCTTCCTGCTCTTCGAGGGCCAGGCCATCTCCTACCTCGCCTCCGACCCGCTGCGCCAGGGCTGGGACCTGTTCGGGACGGCCACCTCGGCGATCGACTACTCGGTGCTCAGCCAGAACGGCGCCTGGTACATCGAGGTGGCGCTGATCGTGATCGGCCACGTCGCCGCGCTCGCGCTCGCCCACGACCGCGCGCTGGCGATCTACGGGCAGGCGCAGCTGGCGGTGCGCTCGCAGTACTGGATGCTCGGGATCATGATCGGCTTCACGACGCTCGCGCTCTGGCTGCTGGCTCAGGCCGGGAGCTAGATGAGTGATTCCACGACCCGACGACCGTCTTGCGGCGTCCCGCGGCGCTGGACGGCACCCGCCGAAAGGGCCCGTGGCACCACCACTGTGCCCTCGGGCGGGCACCGCCCAGCATCCACGGGCCGTCCACCAGCCGGCCGCGCGGCCGCGGAATCAATCATCTACAGGCGCGCGCGGGCGGCGGATCGGCCGGGCGCCGGGCGCCGGGCGCCGCCCCAGGCCTGCCACTCGCCCAGCGTCGGATAGGCCGCCTGCAGCGAGGTGACGACGAGCCCGGTCGGGAAGATCGGGTCCTCGCGCAGGGTGGACTGGAAGGCGGCGGTGACGCGATCGTCGGCCCACCAGCGGCGCAGGCGGCGGTGCAGCGCGGCACTCGCGCCGCTGCACCGCCGGCGCCAGTGACCGCGTGCGCCCGCTGCCGGGCGCGCCGACGCCGGTCTCGGTCATCCAGATCTCGAACGGCCGGCCGCAGCGGAAGCGCCGCACCCCACCGGCCACCTGGCCGGTGGGATCGAAGCCGTCGACGTCGCCGTGCTGGGTGAACACGCGCGCGCGGCAGACGGTGGCGCGCGGGAGCCGGCCGAGGAACTCGCCGACAGGCGTCGTCTGCGGCTTGCGCTCGTCGAGCGCGGCGAGCTCGCCGAGCACCTGCTCCTGCTCGCCGGGCGCCGCGTCCAGCGCGGCCTGCAGCGCCTCGGTCAGCTCGGCGTAGACGGCGGCCGCCTGCGACGGCGCGCTCGGGGTGCCGGCCGGGCCGCTGCGGCGACAGGCCGTACGGGTGGTTCGGCTCGTTCCACGCGCTCCAGTAGCGCAGGCTCGCCCCCTCGCGCTGGGCAGTCGCCAGCACGGCGTCGACCATCCGCCGGTAGCCGGCGACGCCGGCCGCCGTGGGCGGTCGCGACCGCGTCTGGGTGCCGGCGCGCTCGCAGCCGCCCGGCGCGCTCGCCGCCCAGCCCGGCGTGCCGCTGACGACCGCGACCCCCTCCCACGCCCGGAGCGCTGGCGGGTGGCGAGCGCGCGCAGCTGGTCGCGCAGGCCGCCCCAGCCGGCGCACGGGACCGCGCGCAGGCAGCCCGCGTCGGGATTCGCGAGCTGCAGCGGCCGCTCCGGGTCGGGCTGCAGCGAGGCCCAGTCGAGCAGCAGCCGGTAGTACGCGGGGCGCATGCGGCCGAGCGCGTCGCGCCACGGCGCGAACGCCGGCGCGACGGTGCCGGCGGAGACGAGGTTCGGGTTGGGCTCGGTGATGCCGACCGCCAGCCCGGGCTCAGCGGAGCGTCCGGCCGCCGGCGGCGCCTGCGGCGCCGCGGCCACCGCCCGGTCCGGGCCGACGTCGTCGCCACCGCCGCAGCCGGTCAGCGCCGCAGCCGCCAGCGCGGGCACGAGGGCCGGAGGCGACGAGGCGGCGGCGCGCGCCGGGCATGGCGCGAACGTACCGGCCCCTCGAGCGGAAACCCCAGCAGCGAGTGAGCGTGAACGCGCCAGAAGCGCCGACCGATACGACTTCCTCTCGCATATGAGGCACTTCTCGTATCACGCCGCTTCCAGGGGCCCGCGACCTCCGGGCTCTCCCTCGATGCAGGTGTTCGACTCGCCTCGGCGCCTCAGCCGTCGCACGCCCCCGGCGCCGGCGGCGCGCCGGTCGTCCGCGACGCCTGCGCCCACGCGCGCCACAGGTCGAGCACCGGCCGCGACCCGTCGAGGGACGTCGTCACCAGGCCCGTCGGGAAGCGGTCGTCCTCGCGCAGCGTGTACTGGAAGGCGGCCGTCACCCGCGGGTCCGTGTGCCAACGCCGCAAGCTCGTGTCGAGCGCGCGGCACGCCGCGCGCGTGTCCGCGAAGGCGGCCGCGGGCGCGAGGTCCTCGGGCGGCGCGCCGGCGCCGGTCTCGGTGATCCACACCGGCGCCACGGACGGGCAGGCGTGGACGGCCAGCCCGGCGAGCACCTCGTCGACCGGATCGGGGCCGCCGACGTAGGCGTGCTGGCCGACGACGGACGCGCGGCAGGCGACGTCGGCCGGCAGGCCCGCCATGAACTCCTGCACGCCGGTGACGTGGCGGGTCGGACGCCGCGCGCCCGAGAGCTCGCCCAGCACCAGCCGCTGGTCGCCCGGAGCGGCGTCGAGCTCGGCGAGCATCGCCCGCGCCAGCTCGGCGTACCGGACGGGGGCCTGCGACGGCGAGGCGAGATCGCACGCGGCGCGCTGTGGCGAGAGGAAGTAGGGGTGGTTGGGCTCGTTCCAGGGGCTCCAGGCGCTCAGCTGAGCGCCCTCCTGCGCCGCCGCGGCGAGCACATCGGCGACCAGCCGCCGATAGGCGGGCAGCGCATCGGCGCGCGGAGCGCGCGAGCGGGTCTCGGTGCCCGGCCGCTCACAGCCGCCGGCGGGCTCGGCCGCCCACTCCGGCGTGCCGGTGATGACGACCATGCCGTCCCAGCCGCCGTCGCGCTGGCGCGCCGCCAGTGCGCGCAGCTGGTCGCGCACGCCGAGCCAGCCCGCGCACGGCAGGCGGTCGCGCAGGCAGCCGCCGCTGGGCACCTCGAGGTTCGGCGGACGGCCGGCGTCCGGCTGCACGATCCGCCACTCGACCACCAGGCGGTAGGTGTCGGGCCGGACCTCGGCGAGTGCGTCGCGCCAGCGCCCGAACGGCTCGGGCACGGACTGGGGCGCCGGCCACACGAAGTTCGGGTTGGGCTCGGTGATGCCGACGGCCAGGCCCGGACCGCCGGGCGGGCTCGCCGGCGGGGGCGGTGCGAGCGACGGCGCGGCCGGCGGCACAGCGTCCAACGGCGCGGGAGCAGGCGGCACCGGCGACTGCCCCTGGGCGTCGCGCACCGCGAGCACCGCGGCCATCCCGAGCGCCAGCAGGAGCGCGGCCAGGACCGTGTCCCGGGCCAACCGCAGCCCGACGTCGGCGCGCGTCCGTGCGCGCCTCATGCTCAGACCGCCGAGACCTCTTCCTCGTCGGCCACCGTGAACGACGAGCCGCAGCCGCAGGCCGCGATGACGTTGGGGTTCTCGACCTTGAAGCCGGCGCCCTGCAGGCTCTCGACGTAGTCGACGACGGCGCCGCGCACGTAGGGCAGGCTCGGCGCGTCGACCAGCAGGCGCAGGCCATGGTCCTCGAAGACCTGGTCGCCGTCACGCTCGGTGTCGAACGCGAGCGCGTACTGGAAGCCCGAGCAGCCGCCGCCGCGCACTCCGACGCGCAGGCCGGACGTGCCGATGTCGGCGTTCTGGGCGGAGAGGAACTCGTGGACCTTCTCGGCGCCCTTTTCGGTGAAGGTGATCATGCTGGTTCGGACTCCGTGATCGTCGGCTCCAATGCTTCAGGAAGTGTAGCGGTCCCAGCGGCCCGGTTCGCGGGCTCACCGCCTCGCTACGCTAACTCAGAGATGCCGAGCACCGACGAGCTCAAGGAGCGAATCGAGGCGGCCATCCCGGGGTCCAGCGCCGACGTCGTCGACCTCACGGGCGGCGGCGACCACTTCCGCGCGACGGTCGTGGCGCCAGACTTCGGCGAGCTGAGCCGGATCGAGCAGCACCGGCGGGTCTACGCGGTGTTCGGTGCCGAGATCGGCGGGCCGATCCACGCCCTGTCACTGGAAACGCGAGCGCAATAGAGGTTGATGCCCGTATGAGCGAGACGACCGAGAACCCCATCCGCGAGGCCATCCAGGAGGCCATCGCCGAGCACGACGTGATCCTCTTCATGAAGGGCTCGCCCGAGCGCCCGATGTGCGGCTTCTCCGCGCGCACGGTCGCCGCCCTGGACGCCCTCGGCGCGCCCTACGCTGCCGTCGACATCCTGCCCGACCCGCGCATCCGCCAGGAGCTCTCCGGGCTCTCGAACTGGCCGACGATCCCCCAGCTGTTCGTCAAGGGCGACCTGGTGGGCGGCTGCGACATCGTCAGCGAGATGTACGAGTCCGGCGAGCTGGCCGAGACGCTCGGCGTGCAGGCCCCGGCCGAGGCGCCCGAGGACGCGCCGGCCAACGCCGCCGAGCCGAGCGGCGCGCCGCTGCAGCCCGAGAACCGGCTCTAGGAGATCCCTGAAGAACAGGCCGGCCCGACCGACGGCGGGGTGGACCGAGCCGGGCGCCGCACGAATCCCGAAGGGAACACCGAGGTATTTCCGAGGGTTCGGGCGGTGATCCGGCGACGTGTCCACGCCGGCGTCGGGCGCGGCGGACTTCTTCAGGGATCTCCTGGCGAGCCGACCGTGACGGAGCGCCGCCCCGGCAGAGGGGCGACGCTCCGGTCGCGATCAGCGCCCCTGATGGCGCTGCGGGCGCAGCTTGCGCCGCAGCGGCGGCATGGGCTTGGTCACGCGCGGCGACCGGCGGCGCCACGGCCGGCCGACGGTTCGGGACGGGCGGGCGGCGATGCACGAGGGCTCCTGACTGCCAGACGGGTTCACCTGTCTGGCCGGTAGCGCGCCCGCCCCTGCCCGGCGAGAGGATCGTCACGACCACGGCCTCGGCGGCACGCGGGCCTCGTCGCGGGGGCGGCGGGCGCTGGGCGTGCGAACGGGCGTCAGCGGATTTCCATGACCCGCAGAACGGTAGCGCCGCCGCGCCAGTCGGGCTACCCCGATCCCGCCGCCGCGGCCTTGTCGCCGGGCGACGGCGCCTCGCCGCGGCGGCGCTCGCGGATCCAGAACGCCAGCAGCACGACCGCGAAGCTCAGCAGCCAGAGATAGAACTGCGAGCGCACGTCGTCGACGAAGAGCATCCCGCGATCACCAGGTAGCTCAGCCACGGGAAGCCCCACATCCGGACCTCGAGCTTCTCGGGCGCCTCACGCTCGTAGCGGCGGCGCAGGATCACCTGCGAGATCGCGATCAGCAGGTAGACGAACAGCGCGACGGCGCCCGAGGAGTTCAGCAGGAAGAGGAAGACCTTCTCGGGCGAGATCGCGTTGGCGACCACCGACAGGTACCCGATCCAGGTCGCGGCCAGGATTCGCCCGCACCGGCACGCCGCGCGCGTTGAGCTTGATCATCCACCGCGGCGCGTCGCCGCGGTGGCCAGCGCGAAGTTCATCCGCGAGGCCACGTACAGGCCCGAGTTCAGGCACGAGAGTACCGCGTCAGCACTATCGCGTTCATGACGTCGGCCGCCCCGGGGATGCCGATCTCCGCCAGCGCCGCCACGTACGGCGAGGTCGCCGAGCTCCGTCGCGTCGAAGGGCAGGATCGAGACCAGCCGGAAGACCGAGAGCACGTAGAAGACCAGCACCCGGTTGATCACGTTGTTGGTCGCCTTGGTCACGGCCTCGGCTCGGGCTGGTCGGACTCGGCCGCGGCGATCGTCGCGATCTCCGCTCCCACGAAGGAGAAGATCACGATCACCACCCCGGAGAGCACCGTCAGGTAGCCGTTCGGGCGCGAAGCCCTCCGGCTCGGTCAGGTATCGTGAAGCCGCCGTCGCCTCCGTCACGCCGAAGGCGTAGGCGGCGGCCGAGGCAGATGAAGGCGATGATCGCCGCCACCTTGATCGAGGCGAACCAGAACTCGAACTCGCCGTAGGACTTCACGGACAGCATGTTCGTCAGCGTGAGCAGGATCATCAGGCCGAGGCTCGACTACCCACACCGGTAGGCCGGGAACCATCTCCTGCAGGATCTCCCCGCCCGCGACCGCCTCAACGGCGAGCACTATCACCCAGAAGTACCAGTACAGCCAGCCGACGCTGAAGCCCGCCCAGTTGCCCATCGCCGACCGCGCGTAGTCCGAGAAGGAGCCCGAGCGCGGGTTGGCGACCGCCATCTCGCCGAGCATCCGCATCACGAAGTACGATCAGCCCGCCCGCGAGCAGGTAGGAGAGCACCGCCGCCGGGCCGGTCTGCGTTGATCACCGCGCCGCTGCCACGAACAGCCCCGCGCCGATGACGCCGCCGAGCGAGATCATCGTCACGTGGCGCGGCTTGAGCGAGCGCTGCAGGCCCTCGGACTCGGCGCCCTCGCCGGTCGTGCGCTGCGCGGTCTGGCTGGTCTCCTTCCCTCTCCCCTTGGTCGTCCCGCCGCGTCGCGTACCCCCAGCGGCGACGCGCCACTCCCCCGCGTAGCATCGAGGCGATGCAGGCGACCGCACCACCGCTGCGCTGGGACGGCGAGCGCCTGCACGTGCTCGACCAGACCGCCCTGCCCGCGACCGAGCAGGTCCTCACGCTCACCGGCGCGCAGGACACCGCCGCGGCGATCGCCCGCCTCGCGGTCCGCGGCGCGCCGCTGATCGGCGTCGCGGCGGGCTACGGGGTGGCGATGGCGGTCACGGCCGAGCCGACCCTCGGCTCGCTCGAGCGGGCCGCCGAGCTGCTCGCCGGGACGCGGCCGACGGCGCGCAACCTCCGCTGGGCCGTGGAGCGCGTCCAGGCGGCGGCGCTCGCGGCCGGCCCGACCCGGATGGCCGCCGCCGCGCGCGCCGAGGCCGAGGCGATCGCGCGCGAGGACGAAGCGGCCAGCGCTGCGCTCGCCCGCCACGGCGCCGACGTGCTCGCGGCCGCGCTCGGTGACGGGCAGGGCGGCCCGCTGAGCGTGCTGACCCACTGCAACTCCGGGGCGCTGGCCGCGAGCGGCCGCGGCACGGGCCTGGGCGTGATCGCCGAGCTGGCGGACCGGCAGCCGGTGCGCGTCCTGGCCTGCGAGGCGCGCCCGCTGCTGCAGGGCGCGCGGCTGACGGTGTGGGAGTGCGCCCGGCTCGGCCTCGACCACGAGCTGGTGGTCGACGCCGCGGCCGCGGGGCTGATCCGCCGCGGCGAGGTCGACGCCGTCGTGACCGGCCTCGACCGCGTCGCCGCCAACGGCGACGTCGCCAACAAGGTCGGCACCTACGGCCTGGCGCTCGCCGCGCACGCCGCCGGGATCCCGTACCTCGCCGCCGGCCCGACCTCCTCGATCGACCTCGGGCTGCCCTCCGGCGACGAGATCGAGATCGAGGAGCGCGACGCCGGCGAGGTCCGCGCCGCCGGCGGCGCGCTGCTGACCCTGCCCGGCACGCCGTGTCGCAACCCGGCCTTCGACGTGACCCCGGCCGCGCTGGTCTGGGCGCTCGTCACGGAGAGCGGCGCCGCGCGGCCAGTCGACGCCGCCTCCGTCGCGGCGCTGGCCGCGGGCTGAGCGTCGCGCCGCCGCGCGGAATAGGCTTGGGCGAGTGGCATCGGTCGCGGTGGTCACCGACACGACGCAGTACATGCCGCGCGAGGTGGTCGAGCGCCACGGGCTCAAGCTGGTCTCGCTCTACGTCAACTGGGCGGGTCGCACCGACCGCGAGAGCGACCTGCCCGACTACGACGACTTCTACGCGCACCTGCGCACCGCAGCGGAGCTGCCGAGCACCTCGCAGCCGTCGGTCGGCGACTTCCTCGCGGTCTACGAGCCGCTGCTGGAGGCCGGCGAGGACATCGTCTCCATCCACCTCTCGGCCGGGCTGTCGGGGACCTGCGCCTCCGCCGAGCAGGCACGCGGGCAGCTGGCCGAGCGGGGGATCGACTCGGCCCGGATCGAGATCGTCGACTCCGAGACGGTCTGCGCTGGCCACGGGCTGATGGCCATCGCCGCCGCCAACGCGGCCGCCGACGGGGCGAGCGCGATCGAGGCGGCCGCCGCCGCTCGCGAGCTGCGGGCGGCGCTGAAGCTGTGGTTCGCCGTCGACACGCTCGAGTTCCTCAAGAAGGGCGGGCGCATCGGCGCCGCCGGCGCCTGGCTGGGCACCGCGCTGAAGATCAAGCCGATCCTCACGCTCGAGCGCGAGGTGGAGCCCGTCGAGCGCGTGCGCACCTCGGGCCGCGCCTTCGAGCGCATGGTCGAGTACCTGCGCGAGCGCCAGGAGGGGGGCGCCGACCGCTTCATCGTCCAGCACATCCAGGCCGCCGACGTGGCCGAGCGCCTGGCCGACCGCGGCCGCGAGCTCTACGGCCGCGGGCCGGAGTTCGTCTCCGAGGTCGGGCCGGTGATCGGCACCCACGCCGGGCCGGGCATGATCGGTGTCACCGGCGTGCCCTCGGCGCTGCTCGGAGCCGTCTGATGGTCGTCCTGCCACCCGGCCAGCACGAGCCGCAACCCGTCGAGCGCAGGGAGATCGAGGCGCTCCCGACCGTGCGCTCGGTGCTGCGGATCACGCTGACGATCGTCGCGGTGGTCATCGTGCTCTACCTGATCTACCTGCTGCGCGAGCCGATCGGGTGGATCGTCGTCGCCGGGTTCATCGCGATCGCCCTCTCGGGCCCGGTGAACATCCTCGAGCGCAAGATGAAGCGCGGCCTGGCGATGGCGATCGTCTACCTCGCGCTGATCCTCGCCCCCTTCGCGCTGATCGGGATCCTCGTGCCGCCGATCGTCAACGAGGCCAACAACCTCGTCCAGAACTTCCCGCAGTACGCCTCCCAGGTCGAGGACTTCGTCAACAACAACGACACGCTGGCCGAGCTCCAGCGGGACTACGACTTGACCGGCAAGCTGCAGGATGAGGCCGAGAAGCTGCCGGCACGGCTCGGCGACGCCGCCGGGCTGCTCTCGGACATCGGCCTCGGGCTCGTCAACTCGATCTTCCAGAGCGTCACGATCCTGATCCTCAGCGTCTTCATGCTCGGCGGCGCGCCGCGCTTCCGCGGCTTCCTTATGCGCCAGCAGCCGGCCGACCGCGCCGCCTGGATGGACCGCTTGTGGCAGGGGATCGCCAACGCGGTCGGCAACTACGTCGGCGCCGCGCTCCTGCAGGCGACGATCGCCGGCGTCACCAGCTGGATCGTGCTGGTCATCCTCGGCATCCCGGGCGCGCTCCCGCTGGCGGTGGTGATCTTCCTGCTCGACCTGATCCCGCTGGTGGGCGCGACGATCGGCGCGGTCGTCGTCGGCTTCGTCACGCTCTTCAACGACTTCCCGACCGACACGATCATCTGGGCGCTGTGGGCGATCGCCTACCAGCAGATCGAGAACAACGTCATCCAGCCGCGGCTCCAGTCCAGGGCGCTCTCGCTCGAGCCCTTCGTGGTGCTCGTGTCCGTGCTGTTCGGCAGCGCGCTGTTCGGCGTGCCGGGCGCGCTGCTGGCGATCCCCTTCGCCGCGGCGATCCAGATCACCGTGACGGAGATCTTCCGCTACCGCAAGGCCGCCCGCCTCAGTCAGCTGGAGTCCCCGAGCGGCTCACCGCCGCCTGCGGTATCGCCTCCGCCGGCGGAGGACGCCGACCCGGGATGATCCTCACGGTCAGCCCCGGTACCCGGCGAGTGACTTGACGATCGTGTCCTGGAGGGCGTAGGCGGGCGAGACGATCTGGTCCGGCGGGACGAACTACGAGCGCATCCCGTTCATCATCACGCGAACGCGAACGTCCGCCCGCTCAGGCTCCTGCAGTAGCCGGTGATGTTGAGCGTCGTGTTCGGCTGTCGGCTGTCGACGCGCGTGCCGTCCTTGAGCTCGCAGCGGCCCTCCGCCGACGGTCCCGGCGAAGCGCAGCAGCGTGCCGTTGCGGCCCGCGAGCGACAGCGACCGCACGAAGGCGGCGCTCTCCGGCCGCTCGCGCATGCCGGTCAGAGCGTCACGAGTCGCGCGGCGACGTCCGGTCCTCGATCGTCTCACCCGAGCCCGACGTGATCTCCGGGGCGAACCCGAAGCGCCTCCGAATGGTGCGCTTGACGACACGGGCGCCGCCTGCGCCGGAGCCGTCGCCGGCGATCCGCGCGCCGACCAGCCGGAAGATGCTGTCGGCCGCGTAGTTGTCCGACGGCCGGTTGACGAGGGCGGCGAGCCGGGCGACCGACGGCGAGCGGGTCGCCGCGAGGACGCGTGCGCGCCGCGGGGTGCGCCCGGCGCCGGGCGCTCCGTCGACCCGGATCCCGGCGCTGCGCAGGGCCCGCGTCAGCCCGCGGGCGGCGAAGCGCTCCGGCCGGCTCTGGGCCTTGGCGCTCGTCGCGTCGACGAGCCCGCGGTTGAAGCCGATCGGGGTGCGCGGGCCGTTGGGGATCGGGCGCTCGAGCTTGCCGGCCGGACCGTAGGGGCAGCCGCGGCCGAACAGGGATCCGAGCACAGCACCAGCGGGAAGGCGATCCTCCGTTGTCGCGATAGAGCGACGCGTCGCCCAGCACACGGCCACGGATCCGCCGCAGACCCGAGCGGCGCAACTGGCCGGCCAGGCGCTCGACGCTCGCACGCGACCCGTAGGCCTTGCGCGCGAACGCGGCGGTGCCGAACGTGAAGTCGCCGCCGCCGCGCAGGTAGAGGTCGCCGTCCCAGGTGGCGCCGTCGCGGCGACCCGTGCCCAGGACGCGCGTCGAGACCCGCGCGCTGCGGTCCGAGCTCCATCAGCGCCGTGCTCGTCGTGTAGAGCTTCATGACCGATGCAGAGAGGCGCTGGTCCGCGCTGCGGTCGTCGAACACCACGCGCCCGTCGGTCAGGTCGACGACGCGGGCGCCGGACGCGGCCGGGCCCTGCGCCATCTGCGCGGCGATCGTCGCCCTGAGCTGGTCTTCCGCCCCGGGCGCCTGCGCCGATACGGCGGGAGCGGCGAGCATGAGCACCGCCGTCGCCCCCGCGGAGGCGATCGTCGCCGCCGGCCACTCGATTCGCCTGCGCATTGCCGTCTCCTCGCCGGTTCGCCTACGCCCGTCGTCACCGCGGGACGCGAGGCGATCCTCGACCAGCAAGGCCCTCGACGCATCGGGGCAACCCCCCGACACGCCCCCGACACTTTGGCGAGGCGTCGCCTCCGGTCGCAGGCGAAGACCGGGGGCACGACGCCCTTGGCGATCCGACGCGGCCGCGAGGACGGGCGCCAGGCCGGCGCGGGGCTAGTCGTCGTCGTCGCTGCTGAAGATGCCGGTGATCCCGGCGATCCCGCCGCCGATCACGAAGCCGGCCACCACGACGCCGATCAGGACCGGGTTACGGCGCTTGTTGAACTGCGCGCGCCAGTCGGTGGCCTTGGTCACCTCGCCCTGCAGCCGCTGGACGGCCAGGCCGAGCGCGGCGCGGTTGGCCTCGATCGACGCGCGGATCTCCTCGGATGAACGTGCGGCGCTCACGTGCGGTCGACCTCCCTCGGGCTCGCGGTGGGCGCCGGCGTGACCGGCGTGACCGGCGGCGCGGGCCCGGCCTCGCGCGCGGTGGTGATCGTCTGGCGGATCAGCTGGGCCTCGTCGATGGCCATCTGCGGCGTCGGCGAGCCGCCCTTCTCGATGAAGCGCTTGGCCAGCAGCGCCCCGATGGCGCCGAGCACGAAGAGCAGCACGGCGACGATGAGGAAGCCCAGCCAGTAGTTGTCGCCCCAGCCGATGACCTTCCAGATGCCCCACGCGAGCGCGTGCAGCAGGAAGATCAGGCCGAAGAGCGCGAAGACGGCCGCGACGATGCCCGACGCGGCGCCCTTGCCGAGCTCGGTCGCCTTCTCGGTGACCTCGGTCTTGGCGAGGGCGATCTCTTCCTGGATGAGGACCTGCGCGCGCTCGGTGACCTCCTGGACGGCCTGGCCGAGCTCTGAGGTGGGTGTGGTGTCTGCCATGTCTAGTTCGTGATCGCGCGCAGGATCCGGGCGAGGACGAAGCCGCCGGCGAGCGCGGCGCCGAGCAGCACCTCGGGGCGCTCGGTCAGCGGCGGCGAGTCCCCGGTGTCCCCTGGCTGCGCGGTCGCGCCGGCGCCGCTCGAGGCCGACGCGGCGACCCGCGGCGCCGTCGTGGTGCCCACGCCGGGCGAGGTGACCGACGCGGCCGAGAGCGTGCCTGGCTCCTCCGGCGCTCCGCTGGCGCCCTCGCGGGCGAGCCGCGCGGACTCCTGCTGGGCCTGTCGCGCCTTCTCGGCTTCCGCGGCGGCGCTGGCCGCGCGCTCGCGGGCGGCGGTCTCGTCGGCCTCCTGCTTCTCGGCCGCCTTCTGGGCGTCGCGGGCGGCCTTCTCGGCCTCCGCGGTCGCCTCGTGCTCGCGGCGGGCCTCGGCCTCGCGCAGCTCGGCGCGGGCGTCGGCGGCGATGGACTCGCCGTGTGCACGCTCGGCCTGGGCGGCCGACTCGTTCTGCGCCGCCAGCTGCTGGGCCTCCTCGGGCGAGGTGGGGCCGGCGGCGGAATCCGCGGTGGTCGAGCCCTCCGGGGGTCCGGGACGGCTCGTCTGCGGCCCGGGCTCCCGGGCGTTCGCTGCGCTCTGTGTCGTCGCTCACTCGGGCGGGTCTTCCCCAAAGGCGCGCACCCAAATCAGGTGGGCGACCTTCGTCGTCGCGATGGAGGCCGCCGCGCCGAGAGCGGCCAGCAGGCCGGACCACATCAGGCGCTTGACCATGTCGTTGTCCGTCATAGGGCGCGCAGTGTAAGCCGTCGGCGTGTCGCGGTGGCGGCCGCCCCGGTCAGGTGCGACCGAAGGCCGTGAGGATCTCGCGCTGGAAGGCCAGCACGTGCTCGCGCATGAGCATGCGCGCCCGCACCGGGTCGCCCGCCAGCAGTGCCTCGAGCAGCGCCTCCTGGTCGTGGACGGACTGGTCGAGCGCGGGCACGCGGTCGAGCACCAGGTGCCAGACGCGCAGCGAGAGCGCGAAGTAGCGGTCCAGCGTGGCGGCCAGGTACGGGTTGCGCGACGTCGTGGAGACGAAGCGGTGGATGCGCTCGTCGAATCGCATCAGCGCGTCGTTGCCCTCCTCCCCGAGCGTTGCGATCTGCGCGAGCAGCGCCCTCGCCTCCTGGCGATCGGCGTCGTCGATCCGCTCGGCTGCGAGCTCGGCCGCGTAGGCCTCGAGCTCGACCCGAACCTCGGTGATCGCGGCGATGTCGTCGACGTCGACGGCCGTCACCGACGTCCCCCGCCGCGGCTGCACCATCACGAGGTTCTCCAGCGCGAGGCGCTTGACGGCCTCGCGCAGCGGGGTGCGCCCGATCCCCAGCTCGCGCATCAGGGCGTCCTCGCGCAGCACGGTCCCCGGCGGCAGCCGCAGCGTGACGATGCGATCGCGCAGCTCGCGGTAGGCGCGCTCGGCGATCAGTCCGTTGCGAGCAGCCGGGACGGTGGCTTCGGCGTTCATGGAAGGGGACGTGGTCCTGGTGGGGTGACGACGGCGCACGAGGCGCGCCGTGGCGGCGATCATACGGCTTGTCGCGGGGGCTCGCCGGGGTTGACGACCCGCCCACGGCTCTGATATATCAGGTGCGGTCGTCGGGCACGCCGCATCCGCCGCCGGACCCTGCGGACGCCCGCACGCCCACCGCCCCGACTCCAGTGTCCGCCGCCCCCACCGCTCCTGACGCCGACGCCGTCGCCGCCCGCCTCGCCGGCGGGGGATCCGAGGCGGCTCGCGAGCAGATCTCCGATCTCGTGCGCGCCACGCCGGTGCTCACCTCGCGCAGCCTCGGCGAGGCGTGCGGCGGTCGTGTGCTGCTCAAGGCCGAGAACCTGCAGCGCACCGGCTCCTTCAAGCTCCGCGGGGCGCTGACCAAGCTGGCGACCCTGCGCGACGCGCCGGGCGTCGTGGCCGGCAGCGCCGGCAACCACGCCCAGTCGCTCGCCTACGCGGCGCGCGCCCGCGGCCTCGACTGCGAGGTCTTCATGCCCGAGCAGGCGTCGGTGAGCAAGGTCGCCGCGGTGCGCGGCTTCGGCGGTGAGGTCCGGCTCGGCGGCGACTCCGTCGACCACTGCGTCGAGCGCGCGCGCGAGCGCGCCGAGGAGACCGGGGCGGTCTTCGTGCACCCGTTCGACGATCCCGACGTGATCGTCGGCCAGGGCACGCTCGGGCTCGAGCTGCTCGAGGCCGTCGAGGACCTGGCCACGCTGGTGATCCCGTTGGGCGGCGGCGGGCTGATCAGCGGCGTGGCCGGGGTGGTCAAGGCCGCTCGTCCCGACGTCCGGGTGATCGGCGTCCAGGTCGAGGCCTGCGCGCCCTACCCGGGTCGCTGGCCGCGGGCCGGCCGCAGGAGCCGCCCGCCGCATCGACGACGATCGCCGACGGCATCGCGATCAAGCGGCCGGGCGGCTTGACGCTGCCCTTGGTCGCGCGCTTGGTGGACGACGTCGTCGTCGTGCCCGACGACGACGTGGCCGAGGCGATGGTCACGCTCATGGAGCGGGCCAAGCTCGTGGTGGAGGGCGGCGGCGCGGTCGGCGTCGCCGCGCTGCTCACGGGCGCCGTCCAGCCGGCGGCCACCGGCGCCACCGTCGTCGTGCTCTCCGGCGGCAACGTCGACGCGGGGCTGCTGGCCGCCGTCGCCCAGCGTCACGAGACGGCCCAGGGCCGGCGCCTGCGGCTCTTCACCGTAATTTCTGACCAGCCGGGTGGGCTGGCCGCGCTGCTCACGCTCGTGGCGCGCGAGGGCGGCAACCTGATGACCGTCGAGCACGTCCGCGACGCCGTCTCGCTGCACGTGCGCCAGACCGGCGTCGCGCTGGTGCTCGAGACGCGCGGCGCCGACCACGCCGAGCAGATCGTCGCGGCCCTGAAGGCCGCCGGCTACGAGGTCGAGCGCCTCGCCCCATGACGCAGAAACCCCAGAGGAGGACCCCATGACCACGAGAAAGGCGGACGCCGTCATCATCGGCGCCGGAGTCATCGGCGCCGCCATCGCCTACGAGCTGGGCAAGCGCGGTGTCAAGACGCTGAACATCGACAAGCTGCCCGCGTCCGGCTATGGACCGACGAGCAACTCGTGCGCGATCGTGCGCGCGCACTACTCGTCCTGGGACGGCGTGGCGATGGCCTACGAGGGCTTCTTCTACTGGCAGGACTGGGAGCGCTACCTCGGCGTCGCCGACGACTCGGGCATGGCGAAGTACATGCAGTCGGGCACGATCCTGCTCAAGAGCGCGACGGGCCATCACAACAAGGTGCTCAAGCACTTCCGCGACCTCGGCGTCGAGTACGAGGAGTGGGACAACGACGAGGTCCGCCGGCGCATCCCGATCTACGACACGGCCGCCTACTTCCCGCCCAAGCGCCCCGAGGACCCGAAGTTCTGGGAGCCGGCCGACGCGGAGCTCGACGGCGCGGTGTTCACCCCCGGCTCGGGCTACGTCAACGACCCGCAGCTGGCGACCCACAACCTGCAGCGGGCAGCCGAGGCCAAGGGCGGCGAGTTCCTCTTCCGGGCCGAGGTCGCCGAGATCCGCAGCGCGGACGGCCGGGTCACGGGCGTCACCCTGACCGACGGGACGGAGGTCGAGACGCCGGTCGTGATCAACGTCGCCGGGCCGCACAGCTTCAAGATCAACCGCATGGCGGGCGTCGAGGACGAGATGAACGTCAAGACGCGCGCGCTGCGCCACGAGGTCCACCACGTCCCCTCCCCCCCGGACTTCGACTTCGAGGCCGACGGCTTCCACACCTCCGACGGCGACACGGGGATCTACTTCCGCCCGGAGACCGGCAACCACATCCTGATCGGCTCCGAGGACCCGGAGTGCGACAACCAGGAGTGGATCGACGATCCCGACAACTACAACCGCCAGGTCACCGAGGCCCAGTGGGAGGCGCAGGTCTACCGTCTGGCCAAGCGGATCCCGTCGCTGCGGATCCCGACCGAGCGCCGCGGCGTGGTCGACCTCTACGACGTCTCCGACGACTGGATCCCGATCTACGACCGCTCCGCGCTCGACGGCTTCTACATGGCGATCGGCACGAGCGGCAATCAGTTCAAGAACGCGCCGGTGGTCGGCCACGTGATGGCCGAGCTGATCGTCAAGGTGGAGGACGGCCACGACCACGACGCCGACCCGATCAAGGTCAAGGCGGCCTACACGGGCGAGGAGCTCGACATGGCCTTCTACTCCCGCACGCGCGAGATCAACCCGAACTCGAGCTTCTCGGTCAACGGCTGACGCCTGGTTTCGGCGGGCGCCCGCCGTCCCGCCGAGGCGGTTCGGCGAACCCCGCATCGAGGGGGTCGGCGGGTCGGGCGGCGGAGCGAGCACAGCGTCGAGATCCGGAGCGGGTTGGGGCCCGGCTCGACGTTTTGCTCGCTCTAGCGCCACAACGTCGAGATCGGCCCTGAAGCACTCCAGAACTCGATGTTTTGGTCGCCGTCGCTGAGAACGGATCTCATTTGCAGTATCCTCGGCGCCGATGCGACGGTTGGTCCCGCTCCTCTCGCTGCTCGCCGTTCTCGCCGTCGCGGGGTGTGGCGGCGACGACGACGGGAGCGGCGGGGCCGGCGGCCGGCTCGTGGCCGTCGCCACGACGACCCAGGCGGCCGACCTCGTCCGCAACGTCGGCGGGGACCAGGTACAGGTCGAGCGGCTGCTCGACCCGAACACCGACCCGCACGACTACGAGGTCCGCCCCGGGGACGTCGAGCGGCTGATCGACGCCGGCGTCGTCGTGCGCTCGGGCGGCGAGGTGGACGAGTGGCTGCGCGAGGCGATCGACGCCTCGGGCACCGACGCGCCCGTCGTCGAGCTGATCGACGCCACCGGCACGGAGGACCCGCACTGGTGGCAGGACCCGCGCGCCGCCCGGCGCGCCGTCGGGGCGATCGAGCGCGCGCTGGCCGAGGCCGACCCCGCCGGCGCGGAGACCTTCAGGGCCAACGCGGCCGCCTACCTCGCCCGGCTCGACCGCCTCGACCGGGCGATCGCCGCCTGCTGGCAGCGCGTGCCCCCCGAGCAGCGCAAGCTCGTCACGACCCACGACGCGCTCGGCGCCTACGCGTCGCGCTACCGCCTGCAGGTGATCGGCACCGTCATCCCCTCGCGCTCGACCCAGGGCCAGCCGTCGGCCGGCGAGACGGCCGAGCTGGTGCAGACCATCCGCGACCAGGATGTCCGTGCGATCTTCGCCGAGAGCTCGGTGGACCCGCGGGTCGAGTCCGCGATCGCCCGCGAGGCCGGCGCCAGGGTCGGCAAGCCGCTGTGGGCCGACACGCTCGGGCCGGCCGGGTCCGACGGCGCCACTTACCTGGCCTCGCTCGCCGCCAACACCCGCGGCATGGTCGACGGGCTGACCGGCGGCGCGGTGCGTTGCCGGCTGCCCGGCTGAACTTATGGCGCGTAAGCGAACGCGCCCCTTCTCTCATCGTTGTGTGAGGGAGACGATCTCGTCCCCGAACCGACCGATGGGAGTCCCGATGGGCACCAACCTGAACCACACGATACGTGCTTCGCCGCTTGAGCGTCAACCACAACGAGACCGTGCTCAGCGGCCTGCGCTTAAACCACAACGAGACCGTGGTCAGCGGTTTGAGCTTCAATCACAACGAGATCGTGCTCGGCGTCCGCTGACCACAGCCAGACACGCTCGGCACGAGCCTCAACCACTACTAGACTGTGCTCGGCGTGGTCCTCAACCACTGCGAGGCCGTGCTCGTCCTCTCCGGGAGTGAGAAGCCGGCGCTATGCCGGCGCTGAGCGGGACGATCGCTGGAAGCGCGGCGCCCGCGGCGTCATCGGTGCGTAGAGACGAATCCTCGTTTTCGGATCCCGATAGGAGTCAACGATGGGCGTCAGCAGCAACCACAACGAGACCGTGCTCGGCTGCGCTGCGAGTAACAGACCGATAGCCGGGATCAGCGAGCTGGTCCCGCGTCTCCCCCGCGGCGTAGATCGTCCTCGGGGAATGCTCTGTCGGTGCTCGGCAGTGGCCTACGCTGCCCTTCCTCTTCGTCTACCTGCACGAGGTGCGCGGCCTCGGCGGGGCTCGCCGGGCTCGCGCTCTCGGCCGTCGCGCTCGCCGGCCTCGCCGCAACCCGGTCGGGGCGCGCTCAGCGATCGGGTCGCGCCCGAGCCGCGCTCGCCGCCGGGCTGCTCGTCGCGGCGGTGGGATCGGTCGCGCTCGCCGCGGCTGACGGCGCCACCGGCGCGTTCGCCGCTGTCGCGGTCATCGGCTCGGCGCCGGCGTGATCTGGCCGGCGCAGGACACGCTGCTCGCCACGGTTGTCGAGCCGGCGCAGCGTCCCGCCGTGTTCGCCGTCCGCCATACCACGCTCAACGGCGGCTTCGGCCTCGGCGCGCTCGTCGCGGCGCTGGTCGTCGACCAGGCTTCGCCGGCGAGCTTCGAGCTGGTCTACCTGCTCGACGCCGCCTCGTTCGTCGCCTTCGTCCCGCTCCTCCTGCTGTGCGCCCCGCCCGGCCCGACGCACCCGCACCAAGGGAGCGCGGGGCGATCGGGATCATCCTCCACGACCGCACCTTTCTCGCCGTGTGGGCGCTTACGGCGCTGCTGGTCGGCGCCTGCTTCGCCCAGTTCCACGCCGCCTTCCCCGCCTACGCCACCGGCGCGGGCGCCCTCAGCGCAGCGGCGCTCAGCCTGGCCTTCGCCGCCAACACGCTCACGGTGCTCGGCGCCCAGCTGCCCGCGCTGCGGGTGATGCGCGGGCGCCTGCGCTCGACCGGCCTGGCGGGCGTCGGGCTGCTGTTCGCCGCCGCGTGGGCGATCACGGCGGCTGCCGGCGAGCTCCACCTGGCCGCCGCGCCGATGCTCTTCGCCGTGGCCATGGTCGTGCTCGCGCTCGGCGAGACGCTCGTGGCGCCGACGCTGCCGCCGCTGGTCAACGACCTCGCGCCCGACGCCCTGCGCGGGCGCTACAACGGCGCCCACGCGCTGGCCTACACGACCGGTTTCCTCGCCGGCCCGGCCGTCGCCGGGCTCGCCCTCGCGGCCGGCGGTGGCGCGATCCTGCTCGCCGCGCTGGCCGGCGCCTGCGTCGTGGCCGCGCTCGCCGCGCTCGCGCTCGGCGCCACCTGCCCGACCGGCTCGACCGGGTGGCGGCGTGAGCGGCTGGCGGAGCCGCTCGGAGCGGGCGGCCGGGCACCGTGAGCACGGGCGCTACCGACTGGCGCAGGTGCTGCTGCGCGACGCCGTCCACGAGGCGGAACAGGAGCTCGGCCCAGGAGCGCCCGAGCTCGTCGCGATCCTCAACGAGCTCGGGATGTCGCTGAAGTACTCCGGTGGGTTCGAGGAGGCCGAGCGCGTCTACACCCGCGCGCTGCGCATCGCCGAGCAGGCGGTCGGGCCCGACCATCCCGACGTGGCCGGCCTGTACTACAACCTCGGCGGGCTCGAGCATGCCCGCGGCATCCCGAGCCCGGGGAGCCCTTCGCCCGACGCTCGGTGCGCCTGCGCCGGCGCGCGCTCGGCGACGAGCACCCTGACGTCGCCGCCGACCGAGCGGCGCTCGCCACGATCCTCGATGCCGCCGGCAAGACCGCCGAGGCGGAGGCGCTCCTGCGTGATGCGCTGAGCGCCTTCGAGCGCGCCTTCGGCCCCGACGACCACGAGGTCGCCGTCACGCTGAACAACCTCGCCGCCCTGCTCGCCCGCACCGGCCTGCCGGAGGCGACGCAGCCGCTCTACCGGCGCGCGCTCGCGATCAAGGAACGCACACTCGGCGATCACCACCCGCAGCTCGCGCCGACGCTGAACAACCTCGCGATGGCCCGCGCGGCGGCCGACCCCGGCGAAGCCGCCGCACTGCTCGAGCGCGCGGTCGCGGTGCTCGAAGCCACCGTCGAGCCTCGCACCCGCCGCAAGCGCCCGGGCAAACCTCGGCGCCCTCAGCCGGCCCCGAGCGTCTCCGGGTACAGGCGCTGGGTGATCAGCCCGAACAGCTCGAGCGTCGGCGTCGAGAAGTTCGACGACAGGTTCGCGGCGGCGACGATCTGCGCGCCGCTCTGCGGCTCGTACATCGTCACCGTGCTGAAGCCGAAGATCGCGCCGTCGTGACCGAGCCAGTCGCCGAAGCGCAGGATGCCCAGCCCGTAGCCCGCGAACGGCCCCGGGTTCGGGAACCGCCCGAAGCGCAGGCGCTGGCGCTGCAGCTGCGGGCTGAGCAGCGTGCCGCGAGCCAGCACACGACCCCACTTCTCGATGTCGCCGAGCGTGGAGACCATGCCGCCGGCGGTCCAGGCGACCTTGGGGTTCACCAGCGTGTAGTCGCGCACCGGCCCCGTGCCCTCGTCGCCCGCGAAGTAGCCGCGCGAGAACGGCGTGGGCATCCGCGCGACGGTCGGGAAGCTCGTCTCTGACAGCCGGGCCGGCCGGATGACCTCGCGGGTGATCACCGACTCCGCCGAGCGACCGGTGACCTTCTCCAGGATGATCCCGAGCAGGACGTAGTTGGAGTCGGCGTACTGGGTCTTCGCGTTCGGGCGGAAGGCCGGCGGGTTGGCGCGGATGATGCGCACGACGTCGGCCGGCTTCCAGCGAAGGAGCGGGTTCGCGGTGAAGCGGCGAAGGAACGCGGCGTTGCTGGTGAAGTCGTAGACGCCCGAGCGCATGGCGAGCATCTGGCGGACCGTGATCCGCTTGCCGTAGCGGATGCCCGTGACCCAGCGGTCGAGCTTGTCGGAGAGCTTCAGCCGCCCGCGCTGCACCAGCCGCAGCACGGCGGTCGCGGTCATCGACTTGGTGATGCTCGCGATCCGGACGTGGTCGTCCAGCGCCATCGGCTTCTGCGTCGCGAGGTTGCTCACCCCGTAGGTCTTGATGTAGTCGCCCTTCGGTCCGGTGACCTTCAGCGAGACGCCCGGCAGGCGACCGCTCTGCATCGCCTGCATCACCGTCGCGTCGACGAACTGCCGGTCGGCGGCGGGGAGCTCGGCGGCCTGCGCCGATCCGCCGCCCGCCAACGCCAGCGCACCGATCGCGCCCACGACCATGACCCGTGCCCGCATCTCGTCCTCTCCCCCGCCTGACAGTTTTCCGGAGCGCCGACCCTAACGGTTCTCGGGCGGCGCGTCGAGCAGGCCGGAAGCCCGCGCGCGACGTCGTCGATGAACGTGTAGCTGTGCGAGCTCGGCGGACCCGGCCCGGCGGCGCGGAGCTCGGAGCCGACGTCCTGCGCCTCGGCGTGTTCGGCTGGACGCGTTTGCACGGCCTCGTCAGCCTCGAGATCGAGGGGGCGTTCGCGAGCATGGAGCTCGACCCCGAGCTGCTCTTCGCGGCCGAGATCGACCAGCTGATCGCCGAGCGCTCGGCCGGCTGAGCCGGCTCAGCCGGCCTCGTCGAGCGCCGTGTCGCGACTGACGGCCTCCCACGCGTCGAGGTCGGCCCGGAGCTGATCGTGCTTGGAGCGGATGAAGTCGACCGCGTCGGCGCCCAACGCGAGTCGCAGCGGCGGCTCGGGCGCGTCGAGCGCCGCGAGGATGGCGGCGGCCGCCTTGGCCGGGTCGCCCGGCTGCGTGCCCTCCATGCCGTCGACCAGGTCGCGCGTCGGGCCGACCGTCCCGGCGTAGGCCTCCATCGGCTCCGAGCGCTGCATGCGCGCGCCGCCGAAGCCCGTGCGGAAGGCGCCCGGCTCGACGACCAGCACGCGGATGCCCAGCGGCCCGACCTCGGCGGCGAGCGCCTCGGAGAGGCCCTCGAGGGCGAACTTGGCCGAGCAGTAGGCGCCGAAGCCCGGCATCGAGACCTGCCCGCCCATCGAGCTGATCTGCACGATCGCGCCGCTGCCCTGCCCGCGCATGTGCGGCAGCACGGCCTGCGTGAGCGCCACCGCCCCGAAGTACATCGTGTCCATCAGCGTGCGCAGCTCGTCCGGGTCGACCTCCTCGACCGCGCCCACCGAGCCGTGGCCGGCGTTGTTGACCAGCACGTCGACACGACCGAAGCGCTCGAGCGCCGCTGCGACGGCCGCCTCGACCTGACCCGGGTCGGTGACGTCGAGCGCAACGGCCAGCACGCGCTCGGGCGCGACGGCGACGAGCTCGTCGAGCGTGTCCGGGCGCCGCGCGGTGGCGACGACGTGATCGCCGCGCTCGAGCGCGGCGCGGGCGATCTGGCTGCCGAAGCCCGAGGAGGTGCCGGTGATCAGCCAGACGCGGGCGGTGTCGTTCGGATTCATGGTCCCCAAGCTAGGCACCGGGCGGCCGCGGGGGAAACACCGATTGCCTCGGCCTCTACAGGCGCAGCCTGTGCCAGCCCTTAAGCTGCGGCGGGTGACCCCCGAGCTGCGCCAGCTGCGCGCCTTCGTCGCCGTCGCGGAGGAGGGCACCTTCACCGCCGCGGCGCGCCGGCTGCACGTCGCCCAGCAGTCGCTCTCCCAGCAGATCCGCACGCTGGAGACCCAGCTCGGGGCCACCTTGTTCGAGCGCAGCTCACGCGGCGCCCAGCTCACCGGCATCGGCGCGGTGCTGCTGCGCGAGGCGCGGCCGGTGCTCGCCCAGGCCGAGCGGGCGACCGAGGCGGTCCGGCGCGCCGCCCGCGGCGAGCAGGGCGAGCTGCGCGTCGGCTTCCTCTCCTCGCTGGCCAACTACCTGATGCCGCCGGTGCTGCGCGCCTTCCGCGAGCGCCACCCGCAGGTCGCGCTGCGCGCGCAGGACGTGACCATCGCCGAGCTGGTGGCCGGCCTGCGCGAGGGCCGCCTCGACGCCGGCCTCACCCGCCCGCCGCTGGTCGAGGACCTGGCGACCGAGGAGGTCATGCGCGAGCGCGCCGCGGCGGTGCTGCCCGAGCGCCACCCGCTCGCCGCCCGCGAGGAGCTCACGCTGGCCGACCTGGCCGGCGAGGCGTGGGTGCTCACCCCGCGCGACTCGTGGCCACCGTGGCATCGCAAGTACGACGCCGACTTCGCCCGCGCCGGCTACCGACCGCGCGTCGTCGAGCGCGGCGCGAGCCCGCAGAACCTGCTCGCGCTGGTCGCCGCGGGCGTCGGCGTCACGCGGCTGCCGCTGTCGGCCCGCAGCCTGCGCGACAGCGGCGTGGCCTTCGTCCCGCTCGCCGGCGAGGACGTCAGCGTCGTGCTGGCGTGGCGCCCCGAGGCGCCCAATCCCGCCCTGCCCGCAGTGCGGGCGGTCGTGCGCGAGGTCGCGCGCACGCCAGACCTCGCGGCGGCCGGCTGACGGAGAGCCGGCCGGCCGCCGCGCGGAGCCTCAGGCCGAGCCGGTGGACGTGGCCAGCGTCTGCTCGGCGTGCTCGGGCTTGAAGAAGACACGGTCGGCGACCACGCCCTCGACCGTCTCCTCGGGCCGCTCGATGACGAGCGTGGTGCCCAGCTCGCCGTACTCCACCGGCACCATCGCGAAGCCGATGTTCTTCTCCAGCCGCGGCGACCAGCAGCCCGACGTGACCTTGCCGATCTGCTCGCCCTCGGCGGTCTTGACCGGGAAGAAGTCCGGCATCGACCCGTCGTTGTAGGAGCCGAGGCCGGCGCCGCCGATCTCCACCCCGACGAGCTTGCGGCTCACGCCCTCCTCGGAGACCGTGCGCAGCGCCTCGCGCCCGATGAAGTCCTGCTCCTGCTCGAGCTCGACCATCCACTTGTAGCCGTAGCCGACCTCGTAGGGGTTCTCGTCGATCGTCATGTCACAGCCGTGGGCGAGGATCCCGCCCTCGATGCGGCGGATGTGGCACGGCCCGATCGGGCTCAGGCCGTGCGGCTCGCCGGCCTGGATGACCGCGTCCCACAGCTTCAGGCCGTCGCGGCTGGCGTTGGTCAGGTAGAGCTCGTAGCCGAGCTCGCCGGAGTAGCCCGTGCGCGAGATCACCAGCTCCATCCCGTCGAGCTGCTTGGTGACCATGTAGTAGTAGGGGACGTCGAGGATGTCGGCCCCGAAGAGGTCGGTCATGACCTCCTTGGACTTCGGCCCCTGGATCTGCATCGGGCCCACGTCGGGCTCGAAGATCTCGACGTTCATGCCGGCGTTGTAGGCGACGCCCTTGGCCCACAGCAGCACGTCGGTGTCGGCGAGCGAGAGCCAGAAGCGGTTCTCTTCCAGGCGCAGCAGCACCGGGTCGTTGATGATCCCGCCGCGCTCGTCGGTGATGAAGGCGTACTTGCACTGGCCGACCGCGCACTTGTTGAGGTCGCGCGGCGTGAGCAGGTTCGTGAAGCGGAACGCGTCGGGCCCGGTGATCTCCACCTGGCGCTCGGCGCCGCCCACGTCCCACAGGGTCACGCCTTCGAGCAGCTGGTAGTACTCCGCGACCGGATCGCCGTAGTGCCGAGGGTGATAGTGGTGGTTGTAGACGCTGTAGAGATGGACGCCGTGCCTACGGGATCCGTAGTAGTACGGCGACTTCTTGACCCGGGTGTAGAGCAGGATCCCCGGATCGGTGATCACCCTGTCGTCGGCCATTCGAGCGGTCCTCACTTTCGACGCTTGTCGTCAGATATATTAGGTTTCCGGGCGCGAACGCGTCAAGCTCGCGCTGGGGTTCCTTCGGGGATTCAGCGGCCTTCGAGCCGCTCGAGCGTGCGCCGCCGCCAGCGCTCGGTCCGCGCCAGCTCGTTGAAGGTGTAGAGGTGGAAGCCGGCGATGCCGGCCGCCGGATCCGCGCACAGCGGCCCCAGCGCTTCCACCAGGTCGTCCGGGCTGTACTGGCGGCCGAGCAGCCGCCGCAGCCAGCCGCGCTGGTGGGAGACGAAGCGCGCGGACTGGCCGAGGCCGATCTGCAGCGAGATGCGCACGAGCCGCTTGCGCTCGACGCTGCCCGGCATCCCGATCCAGATCGGCAGCGCGGTGCCGCGGGCGCGCACCTGGCGCACCCAGCGCTCGATCGTCGCCGGGTCGAAGCAGACCTGGCTGACGATGTAGGTGGCCAGCTCGGCCTTCTCGAACATCGCCTGGATCGTGACCTCGTCGGCGATCAGGTGATGACTCTCGGGATAGCCGGTGATCCCGAGCCGCGGGAAGTCCGCGCCGAGCTCGTGGATGGCGGCGAGCAGCGCCGCGGCGCCGTCGTAGCTGCCCGCCGGCTCGCTTGCGTCGCCGGCCGGGACGAAGAGCTCGCGCACGCCGGCGTCATGCAACCGGGAGAGGAGCTCCTCGAGGTGGTCGCGGTCGCGCACCAGGCGGGCCGTCAGGTGGGGCACGACGGCGTAGCCGGCGCGGGCGATCTGCTCGGCGGTCCGCACCGTCGCCTCCAGTCCCTTGCGCGGCGAGGAGGTCACCGTCACGGTCGCGTCGGCCGGGACGTGCTCGGCCACCGCTCGCTCGATCCCGTCGAGCGGCAGGACCTCGTAGCGCGGGCGGCGCAGGCGCTCGGCGAGCGCCGCGCGCGCGGCCCGGTCGGGGCTCGCGGGCGGGCGCCCGCGCCGGCGGGCCGGCGGGCGATCCACGCGATCTCCCGTCAGCGCCATCCCCGCTTGCGCCCTACGCCGGCGCCGGCTCGCGGGTGACGTCGCGCATGCGGTCGCTGCGCGGGTCGAAGCGCGGCTCCTCGGCCACCGTCACGCCGGTCCGCTCGCCCTCGACCATGACCTCGAGCGCCGTGCCCGCCTCGGCGTGCTCGACGGGCAGGTAGGCGTAGAGCAGGCTCTCGCCCACCGACGGGCCGTAGCCGGCGCTGGTGACCCAGCCGACGCGCTCCTCGCCGGCGAGGATCGGCTCCTTGCCGACCGCGACCACGCCGGGGTCGTCGACGACGAGGCAGCAGAGCTTCTGGGAGATGCCCTCGGCCTTGATGCGCTCGACCGTCTCGCGGCCGATGAAGTCGCCCTTGTCGAGCTTGACCGCCCAGCCGAGGCCGGCCTCGATCGGGTCGTGGTCCTCGTCGATGTCGGCGCCCCACAGCCGGTAGCCCTTCTCCAGGCGCAGCGAGTCGTAGGCGGCACCGCCGACGGCGATCAGCCCGTGCGGCTGGCCGGCCGCCCACAGCGTGTCCCACAGCAGCGGGCCGAACTCGGTCGGCGCGTAGATCTCCCAGCCGAGCTCGCCGGCGTAGGAGATCCGCAGCATCCGCACCGGCACGTAGCCGATGTGGGCCTCGCGCGAGCGCATGTATCCGAAGGCCTCGTTGGAGAGGTCTTCCTCGCTGACGGCTTCGGCGATGTCGCGCGCCCGCGGCCCCCACAGGCCGACGCAGCAGGTGCCCGACGAGCGGTCCTCGAGGTGGACGGAGCCGTCCTCGGGCAGGTTGCGGCGCATCCAGGCGATGTCGTGGCGGCCGACCGCGCCGCCGGTGACCACCAGGAAGCGGTCCTCGGCCAGCCGCGTGACCGTCAGGTCGCACATGATCCCGCCGCGCGGGGCGAGCATCGCGGTGTAGACGATCGTGTTCGCGGCCTTGTCGACGTCGTTGGCGGCCAGGCGCTGGACGAAGGCGGCCGCCCCCGGCCCGCTGACCTCGACCTTGGTGAAGGCGGTCAGGTCGAACAGGCCGGCGCGCTCGCGGCAGGCGAGGTGCTCGCCGATCGCGATCGGCGACCAGTGCGCCGCCGACCACTCGGAGCGCTCGGGCGCGCCGTTGGTGGGCAGGTCGGCGTTGGCCTCGTACCACTGCGGGCGCTCCCAGCCCGCGCTCTCGAAGAACACCGCGCCGAGCGCCGCCTCGCGCTCGTAGAACGGCGAGCGGCGCAGCCCGCGCGCCTGCTCCGATGGCTGGCGGGGGTGGATGACGTCGTAGACCTCGCGGTACTGCTGGGCGCCGCGGGCGCGGGCGTAGGCGCGCGAGGTCCCGTGCGCCTCGTAGCGCTCCGGGTCGCACTCGTGCATGTCCAGGCGCACGTCGCCGTGGGTCATCAGCTCGGCCAGCGCCTTGCCGGCGCCGCCGGAGTGGGTGACCCAGATCGCCTCGCACAGCCACAGCCGCTTGGCGGTCGCGCTCTCGCCGATCAGCGGCATCCCGTCGGGGGTGAAGGAGAACATCCCGTTGAAGCTGCGCGCGAGCTTCGCGCGGCCGACGGCGGGGAACAGCGAGCGCGTCTCCTCGGCCGCCGTGACGAAGTCCTCCGGGGTGAAGGGCGTGATGGCGGGCTGGACCTCGCCGCCGGGGGGGCGGATGGCCTCGGGCTCGACCACGCGCGGCTCGTGGCGGTAGTTGCCGATGCCGTAGGCGTCGGCGTGCTGGCGGAAGTACATCGCGTGGTCCTGGTGGCGCAGCAGCGCGTGGACCGCGGGGCGGGTCTCTCCCGCCAGCTCGGGCAGCGGCTCGGTCACCGCGTACTGGTGCTCGACGGGGATCAGGCTGACGTTCGCGCCGGCCAGCCTGGCGACCTTCGGCCCCCAGATGCCGGCGCACAGGACGACGTGCTCGGCGCGGATCGTCCCCTGACTGGTCTCGACGGCGCGGATGTACCCGCCGGCGACCTCGAGCCCGACGACCTCGCACAGGCCGTAGGCGCGCAGCGCCTCGCCCGCGTCGGCGGCCATCGCCTCGGCGGCGACGACGCCATCGGCGATCCCGTCCTCGGGCGTGGACAGCGCGCCGAGGATCGCGTCCGGGTTGATCAGCGGCGAGCGCTTCTTGACCTCCTCGGGAGTGAGCAGCGAGGCGTTGACGCCGTAGGAGCGCGCGCGGCCGAGGCGGCGGTGCAGCTCCTCCCAGCGCGGCTCGTCGCGGGCCACCTCGATCCCGCCGACCTGGTGATAGGCGGGCTGCCCATCGACCGAGAGCGTCTTGAACAGCGCGATGCTGTCCTGGGCCATGTGGGTCATGGCCGGCGACGGGTTGAGCTGGAAGACGCCGCCGGGGGCGTGCGAGCTCGAGCCGCCGGTCTCCCACAGCGGGCCCTGATCGACCAGCACGATGTCCTGCCAGCCCTGCTGGGCCAGGTGGTAGGCGACGCTCGTGCCGACCACGCCGCCGCCCACGATCACGACCTGGGCGGACTCCGGCAACGACCCCATGCGCCTTACCTCATTCCGGTTCGGGACCTGATCACTGCCTGTGATATATCAGGCCCGCCCGCCGGACGTCAAGGGGTCCTCGAGCCCGCCGCAGATGGTGTCCACGATCGAGCGCTTGGCATCCTCGTAGGCGGCGTCGCCCTCCTCGAGCAGGCCGAAGATCCAGCCGGTGAGCACCTGCTCGATCAGGCCGTAGAACGCGAGCGCCGCGAACTCGGCGGTCGGCGTGGGGCGGAAGCTGCCGTCGGCCTGCGCGGCCCGCACGATCTCGCCGATGCCGGTGTAGGCATCGCGGATCTTGTCGACGTGGGTCTGCCCGAACGAGTTCGCCGCCCGCGTGACCTCGACGATGATCACCTTCATCAGCTCCGGGTCGCGGCGGTAGGAGTCCACGATGAAGGAGGCGATCGCGTAGAGCTTCTCGCGCGCGGCGAGCGGCCGGGCGTCGATCTCGGCGATCGTCGCGAGCATCACGTCCCAGCGCTCGAGGAAGAGCGTGTCGAGCACCTCGTCCTTGGACTGGAAGTAGTGGTAGACCAGCCCGTAGGCGACGCCGGCCTCGTCGGCGATGTCCGACACCCGGCAGGCGTGGAAGCCCTGGCGCGCGAAGACGCGCACGGCCGCGTCGAGGATGAGGCGCCGCTTGTCGACCGCCGCGTCCCTGCGCGCGGTCGCCACTATCGACCCTCCACCATCAGGGACCTGTCCACCGACAGGCGGTGCGGCCGGAACGGCCGTGGATCGAGCCAGGCACCGCACGGATCCCGAAGGGAGTACTGAGGTACTTCCAAGGGTTCGGGTGGTGATCTGGGGAAGTGTCCACGGTCGTCGTCCGGTCGTGCAGACTTGGTGGGCAGGCCCTAGGCCGTGACCGCCTCCGGCCACCGGTAGGCCGCGGGCTGCCGGTTGGCGAGCGAGGGGATGCTGCGGCGGATCTCGTCCTGGCGCTCGAGGTCGAGCTCGGCGACGACGAAGGTCTCCTTGTCGGGCGCCTGGGCGAGCACGAGGCCCCACGGGTCAACGATCATCGAGCGCCCGCCGGAGCGGTAGCCCTTGGCGTGCTCGCCGACCTGGTTTGCGGCCACCACGAAGACCTGGTCCTCGATCGCGCGCGCTCGCAGCAGCACCTCCCAGTGCTGCTCGCGCGTCGTGGTCAGCGTGAAGGCGGCCGAGACGGTGATGATCCGGGCGCCGCGGATGGCGAGGATCCGGTAGAGCTCGGGGAAGCGCAGGTCGTAGCAGACCGTCAGCCCGAGGCCGGTGCCGTCGGCGAGGTTCGAGCCGACCACCTCGTCGCCGGGCTCCTCGTGCGCAGACTCCTGGTAGGCCTTGCCGCCGACCTCGACGTCGAACATGTGGATCTTGCGGTAGGTCGCCTGCAGCTCGCCGTCGGGGCCGACGTGCACGGACGTGTTCGCGCCCCGCTCGCGGCCCTCGACGCGCTCGGCGAAGGAGCCGGCGACGAGGTCGATGCCGAGCTCGCGCGCAAGCGAGCGCGCCCAGCGGACGGTCGGGCCCTCGAGCGGCTCGGCGCCCGCCCAGGTGTCCTCCGGGGTGCCGAGCACCGGCCACTTCTCCGGCAGCACGACGAGCTCCGCGCCGGCCTTGGCGGCCTCGCGGGTCAGCCGGTCGGCCGCCTCGAGATTGCGGTCGCGGTCGGGCGTGGACTCGAGCTGGACGGCGGCGGCGCGCATGTTCGGACTCTCCCTCGTGACACGGTTGACTGGCGGGTCAACCTCGTGCCCAGGATACCGTGCGCCCCGTGCGCTCGCCCTGGCGCAGCCCCGCGTCCGGCCGGCCGTCCGTGCCGCTGCGGCCCGACCGGATGCCGCTCCTGCGCGGCGGGCGCCCGCTGAAGCTGTGGCGCTACGTCGGGGTCTTCGGGCCGGAGCTGTCGCTGTGTGTCGCTTGTGTGCGGGTGGGCGTGGTGCGGCGGGGGTGGTGGGTGATGTGGGACCGCGTGAACGGCGGGCTTCGAGAGGGTGGCGTGCGGGGCGCGGTGGTGGCACCGGGGTGCGTGGTCGTGCCCGGTGTGCTCGATCTGCGGGTGTGGGGCGGCGCCGCCGTCGAGACGGTCTCGCCGCACGGAAGTGAGTACGCGCAGACCCGGAAGGTCGCCGGAGCCCGGGCGAACGGATGGCTGGTAACGGCGAGCGGTGCACGCGTCGCGGTCGACGCCCCGGCTCTCGTCGACGAGTCCGCCGGCTACCACGCCCGCCACACGGCCTGGCGCTGGTCTGCCGGCGCGGGGGTCGCGGTCTCCGGCGCGACGGTGGCCTGGAACCTCGTCGCCGGCCTGCACGACGCGAACACCGCGTCCGAGCGCACCGTCTGGCTCGACGGCGAGCCGCACGAGGTCGGCCCGGTGACGTTTGCGGACGATCTGTCTGCTGTGCGCTTCGCCGAGGGCGGCGAGCTGCGCTTCGCCGCCGAGGCGACGCGCGCCCGGCACGAGAACCTGCTGCTCGTGCGCTCGGACTATGAGCAGCCGTTCGGGCGCTTCACCGGCGTGCTGCCGGGCGCCGGCGAGCTGCGCGAGGGCTTCGGCGTGATGGAGCGCCACGCCGTGTGGTGGTGATGGACGCTAGGTCGGGATGAGCGAGGGCTCGAGCGGGCGGCCGTAGACCTGCGCCGCGTACGCGAGCTGCTTGGCCGGCACGGCGGCCACCCCGAGCCGCTCGGCGGCGGAGGCGATCGCAGCCTCGGCCCCGCGCGGGCGCGGCCCCGGCAGCGCGAGCAGGGCGATCCGGGCGAACTCGGCCCGCATCCCGCGCTCGTGCAGCTCGATCCGCCCCCACAGCAGCACGGCGCCGCGCACGACCGCGAGCCGCTCGCGGCCGCGCGGGCGCTGCGGCGTGAAGAAGGCGTAGAGCCCGCAGACGCAGGCCGGGTCGGGCGCCGGCCCGGGATGCGCGGCGGACTTGCGCCACAGGCCGCGCGCGCCGCGGCACTGCGGCAGGCACTCCGCCTGCATCACCTCGCCGGTCCACGGCGAGCGCGCGAGCGGCGAGAGCAGCTCGTCGCCGATCAGGGCCCACTCCCGATAGCCGACGACAGCCTCGTCTTCGTACACACCGTCAATCCTAGGCGCCCGCGCGAGATGCTCGTGCAGTTCGGCGGACATAGTCCGCTTATGTGCACGGGCTTCGCGCCAGCGCGTGGATGCTCGCCCGCCCCGCTCGCAGAAGCGGTCAGAACAGATCACCGCACGATTCGTCCCGCCGCCATCACCAGCCGCAGTTCGCCTCGTTCGTCGACAACGATCAGGTCCGCGACACGCCCCGGCACGAGCCGGCCGAACTCACCGCCGACGCCGATCAGGTCGGCCGGGACCGTGCTGGCCATCCGCAACGCGTCCACGACCGACACCTCGCCCAGAGTCACCAGTTGCGCCATGCAGTCGGCCAGCGACGCCGCGGACCCGGCCAGCCCGCCGTCCGGCGCCACGCAGCGCCCGTCGCGCACCTCGATCTCCCGGCCGCCGAGGGCGAAGCGCGTCGCGCTGCCGCCCACCGGCGGCATCGCGTCGGACACGAGGAAGAGGCCGCCCGGCGGCTTGCAGCGCAGCGCCATCGCCAGCGGCGCCGGCGCGACGTGGTGGCCGTCGGCGATCAGCCCGCACGCCACGCGGTCCTCGGCCAGCGCGGCGCCGGCCAACCCGGGCTCGCGGGCGCGGATGCCGCTCATCGCGTTGTAGAGGTGCGTCACCAGCGAGACGCCGCGCGCGGCGGCCGCGGAGAGGTCGGTCGGCGTGGCCGAGCTGTGGCCCGCCGAGACGACCACGCCGCCCGCCAACAGGCGCTCCACCAGCGCCGGCTCGACGCACTCGGGCGCGAGCGTGACCAGCGTCGGGGCGTCCAGCGAGCAGAGCAGCTCCGCGTCGGCGCCGGTCATCGCCCGGATCTGCGCCGGGTCATGCGCGCCCGGGCGCTCGGGACTGATGAACGGCCCCTCGACGTGCAGCCCGACAAGGCCCGCCACGCCGCCCGCGAGCGCCGCGCGGACGGCACCCACCGCCCCCTCGATGCAAGCCCTCGAAGCACTGACCAGCGTCGTCATCACCCCGGCGGTCCCCAGCCGCCGATGAGCACGCACGATCGCCCGCACCCCGTCCAGCGTCAGAGCGTCGTTGAGCAGTACATCCCCGCCACCGTTGACCTGCAGGTCCACCAACCCCGGCGCGACGAGCCCCTCCACCCGAACGACCCGCGCGCCGGCCGGCACAGCCTCAGCCGAGACGATGTCCTCGATGCAGCCGTCCGCCACGACCACCGCACGATCACGCAGGACCTCCTCCCCCGTACAAACCGCCCCGCCGACGAGCGCGACCACGCTCACCGGGGCGCAACCAGCAGCGTCTGGGCACCCCGCGCCACCGGCCCGTCGTCGTCGGAGAGCACCGACACAGCGGTCGCGGCGCCACCGGCGTGGATCGTCGTCGCGGCGTCGAGGCAGATCCACTCGCCGCGCGGCGGGCGCAGCAGGTGCACGGTCAGCTCGACGTTGATGAACCACCAGTCCGCCAGCTCGAGCTCGCGGCTGACGCCGTTGCCCGAGTCCGCGACCGCCACGACCCGCTGCAACGGGCTCAGCGGCTCGCCGGCGACGAGGGGCACGCGTATCCGCGTCCACACCGCGGCGGGGCCGGGCGCGTCCCAGGCGCCGCGCGCGAAGCGCCACTCGACGGCGCGCATGTAGCCGTCGAGATCCCACCCGTCGGGCATCGGCGCAGTCGTCTCGGGCCGCGCGGGCGCCGCCGGCCCGGTCGGCCCCGCCGAGGCGTCGGGCGGGCGGGCGCGCCAGCCGCTCGCGCGCACGAGCGTCTTACCGCCCGCGACCAGCTCCGCCTCGAGCAGCTCGACCGACCGCCCCGGCCGCACGACGCGCGCGCTGACCGCGAGCTCGGCGTCCACCGGCACCGGCCGGAGGATCTCGCTCGTGACCCGGGCCAGCACCATGTCCTCGCGTGCCTCGCAGCGCTCGAGCGCCCGGACGAGCAGGGCGATCGGCGGGCCCGCGTGCTGGCTGGCCGGGTCCCACGGCCCCGCGGTCAGCGGCGTCGGGCGCCAGCGGCCCTCGCCGAGTGCCTCGAAGAACGCCTCGCCGCCGCCGCTCACGCCCGGAACGGCTCCCCGACCGCCTCGGCGGGCGGGCCCGCAACCGCGCCCGCGGCCTTCAGCCGCACGATCGCCTCGGCGTCGTAGCCGAGCTCGCCCAGCACGACGTCGGTGTGCTCGCCCAGCGCCGGGCCCGGCCGCCGGCTCGGGTCGCTCGGGGTCCGCCCCAGCCGTACCGGGGAGGCGAGCAGGCGCACCGGCTCGGCGACGCCGGGCTGCTCGATCGCGGTGATCATGTGCGCGAAGCGCCCGAGCGCCTCGCCGACGCCGAGCACCGGCTCCAGGCAGCACGGGTGCGCGTCGGCGAACGTCTCCCACTCGGCTCGCGTGCGCCCGGCGAACACCGCCTCGACGGCGCGGTGGGCGTCCGAGCCGGGCGCGTCGAACTGGTGGGCGACGAGGTCCTCGCGCTCGACGCCGCGGCAGAACTCCAGCCAGAACTTCGGCTCGAGCGCGGCTATCGCGACCCAGCCGTCGGCGCACCGGTAGGGCCGGTAGCAGAGCAGCGCGCCACCCAGCTCGAGCTCACCGCGCCGCGGCTCGGCGCCGGTGGCCAGCACGCGGGCGGCCACCAGCCCCAGCCAGGACAGCGCGCCGTCGGCCATCGGGACGTCGACGAGCTGGCCCTCGCCCGAGCGGTCGCGCTCGCGCAGCGCGGCCAGGATCCCGAAGGCCGCCATCAGCGCCCCGCCGCCGAGGTCGGCGATCTGGCCCACGGGCTGCAGCGGTGCGCCGTCGCGCTCGCCGCCCAGCCCGAGCAGGCCGGTCAGCGCCAGGTAGTCGAGGTCGTGGCCGGGCCGGGCGCGGTCGGGCCCGTCCTGGCCGTAGCCCGTGATCGCGCAGTAGACGAGCCGCGGGTTGGCCTCCCGCAGCCGCGGCCAGCCGACCCCGAGGCGCTCGAGCACGCCGGGGCGGAAGGACTCCAGCAGCACGTCGGCGTCGCGGGCGAGCGCGAGCAGCACCTCGCGGCCCTCGGCGGTCTTGAGGTCGATCCGGATCGAGCGCTTGTTGCGGTTCAGCGCGAGGAAGGCGGCCGACCCCGCCGACGGGTCGGCGCCCTCGTAGTGCGGCGCCGCCCAGCGGATGTAGTCGCCCATCCCAGTGTCCTCGACCTTGAGCACGTCGGCGCCGAAGTCGGCCAGCAGCAGCGAGCAGAAGCCTCCAGGCAGCAGCCGCGAGAGGTCGAGCACGCGCAGGCCGGCGAGCGGCAGCGCCTCGTCGCCGCTCACGAGCCGGCCGCCACGCGCCGCGGGGCGTCGAGCCGCTCGCGGGCCTCGGCGACCGTCGCCGCCCGGCGCCCGGCGTCCTGCGCCATCCGCCGCGCCCGGCCCACCAGGTCGCCGTTGGAGCGCGCCATCGTCCCGTCCGGGAGGTAGAAGTTGTCCTCGAGGCCGACGCGGACGTTGCCGCCCAGCGCGAGCGCCGCCGCGACGAGCCGCCACTGGTCGCGCGAGACGCCGATCACGCCCCACTCGTGCGCGACCGCCGGCACCTCGCCGGCCATGTGGGCGAGGTTGCGCGCCGTCGGGCGGATCCCGCCGGTCACCCCCATGACGCACTGGATCTGCAGCGGCGCCTCCAGGCGGCCCATGTCCAGCAGCGGGTCGAGGTTGGCGAGGTGGCCGGAGTCGAAGCACTCGTGCTCGGGCCGGATGCCCAGCTCGCGCATGGTGTCGACGAAGGCGAGGATCGTCTCGAAGGAGTTCTCGAAGACCGCCGCGAAGACGAAGTCGCGACGCCGGCGCGAGTACTTCGCGTAGTTCATCGAGCCCATGTTCAGCGCGGCGACGTCGGGGCGCAGCGCGCGCAGGTAGGCCAGCCGCTTCTCGACCGGCACGCCGAGCGCGCCGGTGGAGAAGTTGATGACGACGTCGTCCACCGCGCCCTGGATCGCCTCGGTGATCGCGGCGAAGTCCTCGACCTCGAAGCTCGGCGTTCCGTCGGGGCGGCGGGCGTGGATGTGGATCATCGCCGCGCCCTCGTCGACAGCGCGGCGCGCCTCGGCGGCGTACTCGGCCGGCGTATAGGGGATCGCCGGGCACTGCTCGCGGCCGGCGACCGCGCCGGAGACGGCGCAGGTCAGGATCACCGGGAGCTCGCGGTCGGGCATGGCCGCCGGGAGTCTTTCAAGCGACACCGATCCACACGACCGGTCGCCGCGCCGCTACCGTGCGGGGCCGATGGGCGAAGAGGTCTCTGCTCGGGTCTTCAGCCGCGAGGATCGCCAGCGCTACCGCACGAAGGTCAAGCGCTGCCTCGACGTGTTCGCGCGCATGCTCGCCGAGTCGCGCTTCGACGACGACCGGCGTTCCGTCGGCCTCGAGATCGAGCTCAACCTGACCGACGCCGCCGGCGACCCGGCGATGCTCAACTCCGAGGTGCTCGAGCGGATCGCCGACGAGGACTTCCAGACCGAGCTGGCCCAGTTCAACGTCGAGATCAACATCCCGCCGCGGCGGCTCAGCGGCGGCGTCTTCGCCGAGCTCGAGCGCGACGTCCGCGCGGACCTCAACCACGCCGAGGAACGCGCCCGCGAGGTCGGCGCGCACATGGTGATGGTGGGCATCCTGCCGACCCTCACCGAAGCGCTCTTGAGCGGCGAGGCGCTGAGCGCCAACCCGCGCTACGCGCTCATCAACGAGCAGATCTTCGCCGCCCGCGGCGAGGACCTGCAGATCGCGATCAACGGCGTCGAGCGCCTGAGCACCTACGCCGACTCGATCGCCCCCGAGGCCGCGTGCACGAGCGTCCAGCTGCACCAGCTCGTCAACCCGGAGCACTTCCCGGCCCACTGGAACGCCGCCCAGGCGATCGCCGGCGTGCAGATGGCGATCGGGGCCAACTCGCCGTTCTTCTTCGAGCGCGAGCTATGGCGGGAGACCCGCATCGCGCTCTTCGAGCAGGCGACCGACACGCGCCCGGAGGAGCTCAAGGCCCAGGGGGTGCGTCCGCGCGTGTGGTTCGGCGAGCGCTGGATCACCTCGATCTTCGACCTCTTCGAGGAGAACGTCCGCTACTTCCCGGCGCTGCTGCCGGTGACCGACGACGAGGATCCGCTGGAGACACTCGAGCGCGGCGACGCGCCGAAGCTCTCAGAGCTGCGCCTGCACAACGGGACGATCTACCGGTGGAACCGGCCGGTCTACGACGTCGTGCGCGGGCGACCCCACCTGCGCGTCGAGAACCGCGCGCTCGCCGCCGGCCCGACGGTCGTGGACATCCTCGCCAACGCCGCGCTGTACTACGGCCTCGTGCGGATGCTGGTCGACGCCGACCGCCCGATCTGGTCGCAGATGTCCTTCACCGCCGCCGAGGAGAACTTCCACGCCGCCGCGCGCGCCGGGATCGACTCCCAGATCTACTGGCCCGGCGTCGGCGAGGTGCCGGCCGCCGAGCTCGTGCTGCGGCGCCTGCTGCCACTCGCCCACGAGGGGCTCGACCGCTGGGGCGTCGATCCCACCGACCGCGACCGGTTGCTGGGCATCGTCGAGCAGCGCTGCATCACCATGCGCAACGGCGCCAGCTGGCAGAGCGCGTGCTTCCACTACCTCTACGAGGAGCGCAAGCTCGATCGCATCGAGGCGCTGCGCGAGATGACCCGCCGCTACCGCGAGCTGATGCACCTCAACGAGCCGGTGCACGCCTGGCCCATCGAGCCTTAGCTGCGGGCGGCCGCGAGCACCTGGGCGTCGTCGAGCGGGCCGAACCAGCGGCGCAGCTCCTTGCCGCCGGCGTCGTAGAGGATCGCCGCCGGCTGCGCCGGGACGCCGAGCTGCTCCCAGGAGTCCAGCGAGTCGTCGTAGACCATGCGGGGCGAGCGCAGCTCGTACTCGCGCACGAACGCGCGGGCGTCGTTCTCGGAGTCCTTTGCGCCGAGGCCGATCACCTCGATCTGCTGCGCGTTGCGCCGAGCGAACCGCTCGACCCCCGGGGTCTCGCCCCGGCCGATCACTCAGCTCGGGGCCCAGAACCAGACGAGCAGGGGCTTGCCGCCGCGCGGAGCGTCGGCGAGCGCGAGCTGCTCGCCGCTGCGCAGGTCGACCACCGGCACGGTGGGCAGGCCGGCCGGCCGGCCCTCCGCCGCCTCACCGGACGCGGGCGACCCGTCGTCGCCGCCGCAGGCGACCAGCGATACGGCGCCCAGCGCGAGCAGAAGGACCAGCGCGGCGCGGAGCATCGTCAACAGCCGTCCGGTCCGCAGGCATCGCCGCCGGTCACGACCGGGACGGCCGGGCGCGCGTCCCACCCTTGTTGCAGCAGGCCGGCGAGCACCTCGGGCGGCTGCGCGCCCGCGGCGCCGAGCGCGCGGTCGACCACGAAGAACGGCACGGCGCTGATGCCGAGCGAGCCGGCGGTCCGCTCGTCCTCGCGGACCTGGGCGGCGTAGCCGTCGCCCGCGAGCATCGCGCGGGCCTCGTCGCCATCCAGCCCGACCTCCACGGCCAGCCGCTCGAGGGCGGCGCGATCGCTCATCAGCTCGCCGTCGGTGAGGTAGGCGCGCATCAGGCGCTCCTTCATCGCGTCCTGCAGGCCGTGGGCGGCGGCGAGGTGCACGAGCCGGTGCGCATCGAAGGTGGCGCCGCCGCGGGCGCGGTCGAAGCGGAACTCCAGCCCCTCCGCCGCGGCCGTCGCGGTCATCTGCCCCTGCGCGGCGCGCGCCTGCTCGAGGCTCATGCCGTACTTCTGGGCCAGATGGGTGGTGGGGTCGACGGGCCGCTCTGCGGGCGCCCCGGGGTCGAGCTCGAAGCTGCGCCAGGTCACGCGGACGTCGTCGCGGTGCTCGAAGCCCGCCAGCGCGGCCTCGAAGCGGCGCTTGCCGACGTAGCACCACGGGCAGGCGATGTCCGACCAGATCTCGACCTCCACGCCCTCGAGTCTAGATGAGCGATTCCACGACCCCACGACCGTCTGGCGGCGTCCCCCAGCCGACCGCGGCCGTGGAATCGATCATCTAGGCGGCGTCGTGGAAGATGACGCCGAGCGCCGTCCGCCGGCCGCGGGTCACGGTGCTCACGCCGTGGCGCAGGCCGACGCGGTGGTACCCGTGCTTGCCGCGGTTCGGGCGCTCGCGGGTCGGAAAGATCACGAACGCGCCGCGCGGCGGCGTGAGGACGTGCGCGCGGCTCTGCGCCCTGGGGCGCTGCTCGAGCAGGACGAACTCGCCGCCGTCGAAGTCGGCGCCTGGCTGCGAGAGGACGGTCACGATCTGGAACGGGAAGAAGACCTCGCCGTAGAGGTCCTGGTGCAGGGCGTTCCAGTCGCCCTCGCCGTAGCGCAGGATGAGCGGTGTCGGGCGCAGCTGGCCGGCCGCCCGGCAGTGCTCGAGCAGCTCCTCGTGCTCGAGCGGGAAGCCGGGATGCTCGCCGCGCAGGAGCTCGGACCAGTCGTTGGCGATCGGCGCGAGGTGCCGGTAGAAGGCGCCGCGCAGGCTCGCGATCGTGTCGGGCAGCGGATGGTCGAAGTAGCGGTAGCGGCCGTCGCCGAAGCGGTGGCGGGCCATGTCGATCGTCGAGCGGAAGTGCCCGCCGTCGAAGAGCGCCTCGAGCGCGTCGCACTCCGCCGCGTCGAGCAGCGGCATGGTGACGGCGTGGCCCAGGTCGTCGAGCTGCTCGCGCAGTGCGAGCCAGTCGAGCGCGTCGACGCGCTCGCGGACGGACGGCATGGTGGCGGTGGTCATGGACCTGCAACGGCTGAGGCGCGTGCGGTGTGAGGCGGCTCAGGCGCCGGGCGCTGCTCGCGGTCCGCCCGCGCGCTCGAGCCGCCACGAGCGCACCGCGAACGGCGTGACGGCCGCGCCCGGCTCGGCCCCGGCGGCCGGGCGCTCGAGCAGGTCGAGCGGCTCGCCGAGGCGCCAGCCGTCCGGCAGCGCGAGCTCGACCTCGCCGCGCCCGCCCTCGGGCTCGTAGACGCGCAGCACGAGGCCGCCGCCGTCCTCGAGCGCTTTCAGTGCGGCGAGCGAGACCGGCCGGCCGTCCACCCGCAGCGGCCGCCACGCCCGCCCGGCGGCCGCGTCGCGCACGTGCACCGCGCGGGCGAGCAGCGGCCGGTTGAGGTCCTCGGCCTCCATCAGCACACCGCCCTCGACCAGCCCGCCCGCGTGCGGCAGCAGCGCGTAGGTGAAGGTCTGTGCGCCCTCGTCGGCCAGCGGGTCCGGCCACGCCGGCGAGCGCAGGAGCGAGAGGCCGAGCTCCGAGCCGCGGGCGTGATGGCCGTAGCGGCCGTCGTTGAGCAGCGCGACGCCGTAGCCCGGCTCGGAGAGGTCCGCGAAGCGGTGTCCCGCGACCTCGAAGCGGGCGGCATCCCACGACGTGTTGCGGTGGGTCGGGCGCTCGACGACGCCGAAGGCGGTCTCGAAGGACGCGCGCGGCGCCCGCACCGCCAGCGGGAAGCGCGCCTTGAGCAGCCAGCGCCGGTCGTGCCAGTCGACCGTGGTGCGGAACTCGAGCCGCGGCGAATCGGCCCACAGCCGGATGTCCTGCACCACGGTCGAGTCGCGGAAGCGCCGCTCGAGCCGCAGCGCCACGCGGTGCGGCCCGCGCTCGAGCACCTCGACGGCCACGGGCGCGTCGAGCTCGGCGCCGTCGGCCTCGTAGCCGGAATCGAGATCCCACGCGTCCCACGCGCGCGGCTTGTCGACGTAGGCCCACAGCTGGTTGCCGCGGCCGTCGAGCAGCTCGCGCCCGGCGCGCTTGTCCCACACCGAGGCCAGCGTGCCGTGCTCGTCGAGCTCGACCCGCAGCCGCGCGTTCTCCAGCCGCCGCTCGCCGACCGCCAGCGCCGCGTCGGGCGCCGCGTCGGGCGTGACCGTGCGTAGCTCGAGCCCTGCCACCCGGCCCGCGGCCGTGAGCACGCTGCCGCCGCCCTCCACCGGCTGGGCGCCGGGCAACTGAGCGTCGAGCTCGACCCGCACCGGCCGCCCGTGCAGGTCGGGGTTGACCACCAGCAGCGCCGGCTGCTCGCCGGGCTCCAGCAGCCCGCCGGCCAGCTCGCCGAGGCGCGCCGTGATCACCGCGCCGGCGTCCGCCACCACGGATCCGAGCTCGGCCTCGGCCTGCTCGTAGACCTCGCGGATGCTCGAGCCGGGCAGGATGTCGTGGAACTGGTTGCGCAGCAGCACGCGCCACAGCGCCTCCTGCGACGGCGGCTCGGGGCCACCCAGCAGATGGGCCAGGGCGCCGACCACCTCGGCGGCGACCAGCTCGCGCTCGGCCTGCCGGTGCAGCCGCTTGGTCCGGCCCTGGCTGGTCAGCGTGCCGCGGTGCAGCTCGAGGTAGAGCTCGCCGGCCCATACCGGCGCGGCCTCCCCCGCGGCGGCGAGTGCCGCCTGCGCGCCGTCGAAGTACGCGTCGACGCGCCCGAAGGCCTGCGCGGGCAGCGCGGGGAAGGCCGCGAGCTCGCGCGAGCGCTCGGCCATCTCCTCGGTGACCCCGCCGCCGCCGTCGCCGAAGCCCACGCTGAGCAGGCTCTCGGGGTGCAGCGCCTTGCCGCGGAAGCGCTGCCAGGTCTCAGCCGCGGCGGCCGGGCCGAGCCGGCCGTTGTAGCCGCCGTGCGGGTTGTCGAACAGGTGGGCGACCACGCGCGAGCCGTCGAGCCCCTCCCACCAGAAGAGGTCGTGCGGGAAGCGGTTGGTCTCAGACCAGGTGAGCTTGATGGTGAAGAAGCGCTCGATGCCGGCGCCGCGCAGCAGCTGCGGCAGCGCCGGCGTGAAGCCGAAGCAGTCGGGCAGCCAGGCGACGGTGGCGCTCGCTCCGAACGCCTGGGCGAACCAGCGCTGCCCGTAGAGCAGCTGGCGCACGAGCGACTCGCCGCAGGGCAGGTTGAGATCGGGCTCGACCCACATGCCGCCGATCGGCTCCCAGCGCCCCTCGGCCGCGGCCGCCCGGACGCGCGCGAAGAGCGCCGGGTCGTCCTCCTCGACGAAGGCGTAGACCTGCGCGCTGGACTGGTTGAAGGTCAGCTCGGGGTAGCGCTCGAGCAGCCCGAGCGCGGTGGAGAACGTCCGCTGGGCCTTGCGCCGCGTCTCCGCGAGCGGCCACAGCCAGGCGAGGTCGAGGTGCGCGTGGCCGGTGAGGCGCAGCGCGCCCGCCGCCGGGTGGCGCTCGCGCAGGGACAGCAGCTCGGACTGCAGGCGCTCCGCCGCCGCGGCCACCGACGCGCGTGCGGCCGCGTCGAGCCCGGGCGGCGCCGCGTCGAGGCCCGCGGGCAGCTCCCAGATCTCGAGCATGTCGGCCTCCGGCGCGCGCCGGGCGAGATAGGGCAGCGTCGCCGTCGGCCACTCGAGCCCGCGCAGCGCGCGCTCGGCCGCCGCCAGCAGCGGCTCGACCGCGTCGTGGGCACCGAGCGCCCGGCCCGCCTCGACCACGAGCTCGAGCCGCCGCACGAGCGCGACCAGCGCGCGCTCCTCCCACACCAGCCGCGCGCGCTCGAGCCGCGCGTCGCGGTTGGGCACGCCGAACGGCGAGCGCGCGACGATCTCGACCTCGAGCGAGAACGCCACGTCGCGGAGCGGCCACGAGCGGTGGTTGACGTCGATGCCGAAGGACGCCTCGCCGCCGTCCGCGTAGCGCAGACGCGCAAGCCCCTCGCCGCCCAGCTCGAGCTCGAGCCGCCGCTCGCCGGCGGCCCACGCCGCGGGCGCCGTCACCTCTCCGTGGCGCAGCGTGCGCACGCCGCGGCGGTCGGGCCAGCGCGCGCCGAGCGCCAGCGGCTCGCCGTCCCACGTCCAGTCCGCCAGGGGCACGAACGCCCGCGCGGCCCACGGGCGCAGCTCGCGGATCCGGGCCTCGAGACCGGCGAGGCGCTGCTCGGTCGTCAGCGGCACGATCGGTGCCGGCCGCCTACACCGGCACGACGCCGTGCCGCTTCCACGGCCGCTCGACGCGCTTGCCCTCGGCCATCTCCAGCGCGCGGATGACGGTCGGGCGCGTCTCGCGCGGGTCGATGACGTCGTCGATCATGGCGTTGCGGGCCGCGACGTAGACGTCGATGATCCCGCGGTAGGCGTCGACCAGCTCGCGCTTCTTGGCCTCCGGATCCTCCGCCTCCTCGACCTGCCGGCGCATGACGATCTCGACCGCGCCCTCGGCTCCCATGACCGAGATCTCCGCGGTCGGCCAGGCGACGATCAGGTCGGGCTCGAACGCACGGCCGTTCATCACGTAGTAGCCGGCGCCGTAGGCCTTGCGCAGCACCACGGTGACCTTCGGGACCGTCGCGCTCGCCACCGCGTGCAGCAGCTTGGCGCCGTGGCGGATGATGCCCGCCGCCTCGACCTTCGTGCCGACCATGAAGCCCGGGACGTCCATCAGGAACACGAGCGGGATCCCGAAGGCGTCGCACAGGTTCACGAAGCGCGCGGCCTTGTCGGCCGCGTCGTTGTCGATGATGCCGCCGAGGTGGCGCGGCTGGTTGGCCACGACCCCGACCGGCCGGCCGCCCATGCGAGCCAGGCAGGTGATCATGCCGCGCGCGAATCGCGGCTTGAGGTCGAGCCACTCGCCGTGGTCGACGACGCTGCGGATGACGTCGTACATGTCGTAGGGCCGGCGGTTGGACTCCGGCAGGACGTCGAGCAGCGCCTCGTCCATGCGGTCGGCCGGGTCCGTCGCCGGGCGCCGCGGCGGCGGCTCTTCACAGTGCGACGGGAAGAAGGAGAGGTAGTCCTTGATGCGGGCGATGCACTCCTCGTCGTCGGCCACCTCGAGGTCGCCCACGCCGGACTGCCGGCAGTGCACGCGCGCCCCGCCCAGCTCCTCCTGGGAGACGTCCTCGCCGATCGCGGCGCGCACCAGGTGAGGCCCGGCGAGCGCCATCGAGCCGCGGCCGGAGACCATCGGGACGAAGTCGGCGAGGCCGGGAATGTAGGCGGTCCCGGCCGCGCACGGGCCCATCAGCGCAGCCACCTGGGGGATCACCCCACTCATCACCACCTCCTCGCGGAAGAGGTGCCCGGAGCCGGCGAACAGCGAGCCGACCGCCTCCTGGATGCGCGCGCCGGCGGAGTCCAGCAGCCACACGAACGGGATCCGCTTGCTCAGCGCCAGCTCGCGCAGGCGGGTGACCTTCAGCTCCCCGGTCATCCCCATCGAGCCGGCCATCACGGTGAAGTCGTACGCGCACACCGCGACCATCCGCCCGTCGACGCGCCCGTAGCCGGTTATCACCCCGTCGGCCGGTGCCTCGCGGCCCTCCATCGCGCGCTGGGAGAAGTGCGGCTGGGCGTGGATGCCGAGCTCGGTGAAGCTCCCGGCGTCGATCAGCAGCGCGATCCGCTCGCGCGCGGTCAGCTTGCCCTGCGCGTGCTGGCGCTCCACGCGTTCGGCGCCGCCGCCTTCGCGCGCCCGCGCGCGACGCTCGTGCAGGTCCTCGACCAGCGGGCGCATGATCGAGACGGGTCGCGCGCCGGCGCTCACGACCGCCCCTCCAGCAGCGGCGCGATCACCGAGGCGACCAGCTCGGCGAGGCGGTCGCGCTCGGCCGCCTCGGCGGGCGCCTCGAAGGCCGTGAGCTCGAGGCCGACGACCTCCGACGTGCGCGCGAGCTCGGTCAGCAGCGTCCGCAGGCCGGTGTCCGAGAGGCCGTGCGGCGCCGGGAACTGAGCGGGGAACAGCTCCGGGTCGAGCACGTCGAGGTCCAGGTGCACGTAGACGGGCGCGCCGCCGAGCAGCTCGGCGACCTGCGCCGGGCGCGCCCGGCCCACCCCCGCGCGCTCGAGCTCGACCTGCTCGCCGCCGTCGACGTCGCGCACGCCGGCCATGACCACGCGCGCGGGATCGATCGTGCCCTCGAAGCCGCTGTCCCAGCGCCCGCAGGCGCCGGCCAGGCACATGCCGCCGAGGAAGCCGCTCGGGGTGGTCTCCGGGGTATTGAAGTCGCCGTGGGCGTCGAGCCACAGGAAGCGCGCGTCGGGCAGCCGGCGGGCGACCGTCGGCAGCGTGGTCAGGCAGATCGAGCAGTCCGACGCCGTCAGCACCGGGAACTCGCCGGCGTCCAGCGCGTCGTCGACCTGGCCGCCGGCCTCCAGAAGGCAGCCGTGGGCGTCGCGCAGGTCGTCGGCCCAGTCGCCCGCGTGCGGCTCGCCCGGCGAGCCGACGATCCGCACCGCCGGGTCCAGCCGGCGCGCCAGCGTCTCGGCTCCCTGCCCGCCGCCGTCCGTGCGATCGGAGGTCCGGCAGCGCAGGCACACGACGCGCAGGCTCACCGGCCGCTCCAGACGGGCGCGCGCTTCTCGAAGAAGGCCTTCACGCCCTCCTGGATGTCCTCGGTCGCGAAGGCGAGCGTCAGCTGCGCGTGCAGGAACTCGAGCGCGTCCTCGAAGGCCATGTCCTGCTGGCGGAACATCGCGTCCTTGCCCAGCCGCATGAGCACGGGCGACTTGGCGGCGAGCTTCTCGGCCCACTCGGCCACCGCCCCGTCGAAGGCCTCCGGCGCCACGACGCGGTTGACGATCCCGATCCGCTCGGCCTCCGCGGCGGAGATCTGCTCGCCCAGCAGCAGCAGCTCGGTCGTCTTCTTGCGCCCGACGTTGCGGTAGATGAGCGCCATGATCATGAACGGGAAGACCCCGACGTTGATCTCGGGCGTGCCGAAGCGCGCGCCCTCGCGGGCGACGATCAGGTCGCACGCGAGCGCCAGCCCGAGCGCGCCGGCCAGCACGTGGCCGTTGGCGGCGCACAGCGTCGGCTTGCCGAGCTCGCCGATCAGCCGGAACAGGCGCGGGAAGCGCTCGGTGCCCCGGTGCTTGTCGGCGAGCGGGACGTCGGCCGCGAAGCCGCTCAGGTTGCCGCCGCTGGAGAACACCTTCTCGTGCGAGGAGGTCAGCACCACGCAGCGCACCGCGTCGTCGTCGCGTGCGGCGCCGAAGGCGGCCAGCAGCTCGTCGAGCAGCTCGTCGGAGAGCGCGTTGCGGGTGTCGGGCTGGTCGAGCGTGATCGTGGCGACGCCCGAGGCGGCGAGCTCGTAGCGCAGCGTCGCGAAGGCCATGGGGCGGAGTTCTACCGGTCGCCCGGAGCCACGGCAGCGGTTAGCGTCTGCGCCATGGCCGCCACCGATGTCCTCAAGCCCGACCACGCCGCCGCCCGCCGCCACTTCATCTTCACCGACGAGCACGAGCAGCTGCGCGAGTCGATCCGCGCGTTCGTGGCCAAGGAGCTCGCGCCGAACGCCGAGGAGTGGGAGGAGACGACCTTTCCGGACTGGGTCTTCACGCGCATGGGCGAGCTGGGCTTCCTCGGCCTCTCCTACCCCGAGGAGTACGGCGGCCAGGGCGGCGACTACCCGTGCAACCTGGTGCTGGCCGAGGAGCTCACCGGGGCGGGCTCGGGCGGGATGGCGATGGGGCTGGCCGTCCACACCGACATGGCGACCCCGCCGATCCACCTCTTCGGCACCGAGGAGCAGAAGCAGGCGTACCTCGTGCCGGCGATCCGCGGCGAGAAGATCGCCTGCCTGGGCATCTCCGAGCCCGATGCCGGCTCGGACGTGAGCGCGATCACGACACGGGCGGTCCGCGACGGCGACGGCTACGTGATCAACGGCGCCAAGACCTACATCACCAACGGCCACCGCGCGCACTTCATCGTGCTCGTGACCAAGACCGACCCGGAGGCCGGCTACGACGGCTTCACGCTCTTCCTCGTCGACATGGACGCGCCGGGCGTGGTGCGCGAGCAGCGTCTGCGAAAGCTCGGAATGCACGCCTCGGACACCGCGCTGCTGGCCTTCCAGGACGTGCGCGTGCCCGAGACGGCGGCGCTCGGGCAGGTCGGCAAGGGCTTCTACCACATCATGTGGGAGCTCCAGGGCGAGCGCCTGATCGGCGCCGCGGGGGCCGTGGCGGGCGCCCAGCGCGTGTTCGAGAAGACGCTCGCCTACGCCCAGGAGCGCAAGGCGTTCGGGCGCAGCATCGGGCGCTTCCAGGTCACCCGTCACAAGTTCGCCGAGATGGCCACGAAGATCGAGACCGCGCGCCAGCTCGTGTACGCGACCGCGTGGCGCTTCTCCAACGGCGAGTACCCCGTGCGCGAGATCTCGATGGCCAAGCTGCACGCGTCGCGGATCGCCGTCGAGGTCGCCGACGAGTGCATCCAGATCCACGGCGGCGCCGGCTACATGCGCGAGTACGGCGTCGAGCGCGTGTGGCGCGACCTGCGCCTGAACCGGATCGGCGCGGGCACCGACGAGATCATGCTCGAGGTCATCGGGCGCTCCTACGGGCTGTAGCCTCGCAGCCGTGACCGGCTTCGGCGCGGCCATAGCGGAGGGCTACGCGATCGACGGACCCGCGCTCGAGCTCGGGCGCGGCGTGCACGAGGGCGCGCTGGCGCCCGAGGCGGCGGTGCGCATCCCGCTGGCGATGATGAACCGCCACGGGCTCGTGGCAGGCGCGACCGGGACCGGCAAGACGACGACGCTGCAGGGCATGGCCGAGGGACTCTCGCGCAACGGCGTGCCCGTCTTCGTGGCCGACATGAAGGGCGACCTCTCCGGCCTGATGGCGCCGGGCGCCGGCGGCAAGGCGGCCGAGAAGCGCATGACCGAGCTCGGCCTGCCCTTCGCCCCGGAGGCCTTTCCGGTCGAGTTCCTCGCGCTCGGCGGGATCGGCGCCGGCGTGCCGGTGCGCGCGACCGTCTCGGAGTTCGGGCCGCTGCTGCTGGCCAAGATCCTCGGCGCCAACCAGACGCAGGAGCAGAGCCTCGCGCTCGTCTTCCGCTACGCCGACGAGAAGGGGCTCGGCCTGGTCGACCTCGCCGACCTGCGCGCGCTGCTGACCTTCCTGGACTCCGACGCGGGCACGGGCGAGCTGGCGGGCATCGGCGGGCTCTCGAGCGCGACGGTCGGGGTGCTGCTGCGCTCGCTGATCGGCGTCGAGGACGGCGGCGGGACGGAGTTCTTCGGCGAGCCGCAGTTCGCGCTCTCAGACCTCCTGCGCACCGCGCCCGACGGCCGCGGGATCATCTCCTGCCTTGAGCTGCCCGGCGTCCAGGACAAGCCGAAGCTGTTCTCGACCGCGCTGATGTGGATGCTGGCCGAGCTCTTCGAGGAGCTGCCCGAGGCGGGCGACCTCGAGAAGCCCAAGCTCGTGTTCTTCTTCGACGAGGCGCACCTGCTCTTCGACGACGCCTCGGAGGCCTTCCTGGACGCGATCGCCCAGACCGTGCGGCTGATCCGCTCCAAGGGCGTCGGCGTCTTCTTCGTCACCCAGACCCCGCGCGACGTGCCCTCCGAGGTGCTCTCCCAGCTCGGCAGCCGCGTCCAGCACGCGCTGCGGGCGTTCACGCCCGAGGACGAGAAGGCGCTGCGCGCGACGGTCAAGACCTTCCCGAGGTCGCCGTTCTACGACATGGCCGAGCTGCTGACCTCGATGGCGATCGGCGAGGCGGCGGTCACGGTGCTCTCCGAGCGCGGCGTGCCGACGCCGGTGGTCCATACGCGGCTGGTCGCGCCGGCCTCGCGCATGGGGCCGGCCGACGACCCCGCCGGCACGGCGAAGGCCTCGCCGCTGTACGCGCGCTACGGCGAGCGGGTCGACGCCGAGAGCGCGCGTGAGCTGCTGGCGGCGCGACTCGCGCCCGCCGAGGCGGCGCCGGCGCCCGCGCCACCGATGGAGCACGTCCCGCTGCCCAGGACCTCGCGCGCGCCGCGGCGCGAGGGCCCGCAGGTGCCGGCCGGCGGCCTGGACGCGGTCGGCGACTTCCTGAGCTCGCGCGAGGGCAAGGCGCTCTCGCGCCAGATCACGCGCGGGCTGTTCGGGATGCTGCGCCGGCGCTAGCGGCGCCGGCGTTCAGCCGACGGGCCAGGCCTCGCGCCGATGGCCCATGTCCCAGAACATCCACTCGTAGCGGCTCGTGGTGCGGAAGCGCTCGGTCATCCTCTCGCGCTCGGCGGCGGAGAGCTGCGGCCCGAGCCGGTCGGCCAGCTCGAGCACCGCTCGCACCACCGCGGCGAACTCCTCGCCGCCGTAGGTGTCGATCCAGCGCTGGTAGAGCGGATCGGGCGAGCCGCGCTCGAGCAGCGCCTTGCCGACCTCCCAGTAGATCCAGTAGCACGGCAGCACGGCGCCGAGCGCCTCCGGGAAGGAGCCGTTGTGCACGGAGGCCAGCAGGTAGCTCGTGTACGCGAGGTTCGTGGGCGCCATCTCAGTCGCGGCGACGGCGTCCGCGTCGAGGCCGGCGCCGGCGAAGAAGCCCTCGTGCAGCTCGCGCTCCACGGCGATCGCGCCGGCGGCGTGCTCGGCGAACATCTGGATGTCGGCCTCGGCCGGCGCGCGAGCGGCGCACACCGCCAGCGCCCGCGCGTACTCGCGCAGGTAGTGGGCGTCCTGGACGACGTAGAAGAGGAACGCCTCGCGCTCCAGCGAGCCGTCGGTGAGCCCGCGCACGAACGGGTGGGCGAGGATCTCGGCGTAGACGTCCTCGATCGAGCCCCACAGGTGACGCGAGAGCGTCGCGACGGCGGAATCGGCCATGCCGCGGGAACGGTAGCGTCAGAATGCCCGCGCATCCCGACCTGAGAGCCAGAGAGCAAGGAGACGCCATGGGGGTCCTCGACGACAAGGTGGCGATCGTCACGGGCTCGGCCCGGGGCATCGGCCGGGCGACCGCGGCGCTCCTGGTCGAGCACGGCGCGAAGGTGCTGATCAACGACCTCGACGCCGATCTGGCCGCCCAGACGGCGGACGAGCTCGGCGCTGAGACCGTCGTCCACGGCGGCGACCTGACCAAGCCGGGCGCACCCGACGCGCTGGTCCAGACGGCGGTGGACGCGTGGGGCCGGCTGGACATCGTGGTCAACAACGCCGGCTACACGATCGACGCCCCGATCCACAAGATGGACGACGAGGCCTACCAGCGGATGCTCGACATCCACACGATCGTCCCCTTCCGCGTGCTGCGCGCCGCCGCGCCGCACCTGCGCGAGCCGGCCAAGCGCGAGCGCGACGAGGGCGTCGAGGTCTTCCGCAAGGTCGTCAACGTCAGCTCGATCTCGGGGACGATGGGCAACGCCGGGCAGGCGAACTACGCCGCGGGCAAGGCGGGCGTCGTCGGGCTGACCAAGACGCTCGCCAAGGAGTGGGGCCAGTTCAAGATCAACGTCAACGCGGTCGCCTTCGGCTTCATCGACACCCGCCTGACCCAGTCCAAGGCCGAGGCCAACACGATGGAGATCGACGGGCGCACGGTCGCGCTCGGGATCCCCGACCGGCTGCGCGGGATGGCGGCGATGCTCATCCCCGTGGGCCGGGCCGGCACGCCGGAGGAGGCGGCCGGCGGCGTCTTCTTCCTCTGCTCGCCATGGTCGAACTTCGTCCACGGCCAGGTCCTCAACGTCACGGGCGGCCAGTTCACGGGGATGACGACGTGAGCGCCGGCGCCGGAGGCCACGCGATCGCCGCGGTCGGCGAGGCCGACCTCGGCGACCTGCTGCCGCTGATGCGCGGCTACTGCGACTTCTACCGCGTCGCGCCGGCCGACGACGACCTGCTCGCCCTCGCGCGGGTCCTGATCGCCGACCCCGAGCGCGAGGGCGTCCAGCTGATCGGCCGCGACGGCGCCGGGCGGGCGGGGGGCTTCGCCACGGTCTACTGGTCGTGGTCGACGACAGGTGCCGGCCGGATCGGCGTGATGAACGACCTCTTCGTCGCCGAGGGCGCCCGCGGCAGCGGGCTCGCCGACGCGCTGATCGAGGCCTGCCGCGACCGCTGCGCGGCCCACGGCGCGGATTCGCTGGGCTGGCAGACGGCGCGCGACAACCATCGCGCCCAGGCGGTCTACGAGCGGCTCGGCGCCCGGCGCGAGGAGTGGGTCGACTACTCCTTGCCGGTCACCCCAGCGGAGCGCGAGGCGTAGGCTGCGCTTCCCCGTGCGAGTCGTCAAGCCATCCGAGCAGGAGCGCGCCACCCCGCGCGGCGTGGTCGGCGGGGCGGAGATCTCCCAGACGACCACCGGCGCGACCAACCTCTACATGGGCGTCTTCCGCGTCCCGGCGGGCGCCCGCTCGCGGCCGCACTACCACGACGCGTGCGAGAGCGCCGTCTACATGCTCTCCGGCCGCCTGGAGATCCGCTGGGGCGATCACCTCGAGCAGACCGTGACGATCGGCCCGGGCGACATGGTCTACGTCCCGCCCAAGGAGACCCACATCCTCGAGAACCTCTCCGCCGAGGAGGCGGCCGAGTACGTCGTGGCGCGCGACTCGCCGACGGAGGACTCGGTCGAGGTCCCGTGGGCGGGTCAGCCGAGCGTGAACGCGCAGCCCGAGTAGTACTCGCCGGCCGGCGAGGAGAGGAACGCGGCCAGCTCTGCGACCTCGGCCGCGGACGTCGCCGGTCCCGGATGGATCGCGACCGTCCGGACCGCGAACCGCGACCACTCGATCGACAGCGTGCGCGCCAGGTTCTCCAGCGCAGCCCGCGCGGCGGCGGCATCGGCGCCGGCCGAGCGCGGGGTGAGCAGCAGGATCTGGCCGCCGCCGCGATCGATCATCGCCGCGCGGGCGATCGCCCGGACGGCGAGCCAGCCGCCGTCGACCGCGGCGCGGACGGCGTCCACCGACGCCCCGCCCGCCGCGCCGAAGGCGCCGGCGCCGTCCCACGCGAGTGTCGAGACGGTAGGCGAGAGCGCGGCGGCCGCCGCCTCCACCGCTGCCTCTTCGCCGAGCGGATCGACGGCGAGCGAGCGGACCTCCGCCCCCAGCTCTGCCCAGCGCGCGGCGACCGCGCCTCCGAGATCGTCGCCGATCGGTGGAGCATCGCCGCCTCGGGCCGCAACGACCTGCAACCCCGCGAGCAGGCCGGGGCGCAGGAGACGGGCGGGCGGCATCGGCGCTGAAACTATCCGCCCGGGGCGCCCTGAAGCGCAACTCGTGACCGGTGGCGGGGTTCAGCCATCGTGCGCCGTCTCCAGCTCTCCGCCGTGGTCGTGGCCCTGGCCGCGCTCGCGCTGCTCCCGACCGCCGCCCAGGCCCGCGACGCCATCGTCGCCACCGGTGACGGCGCGGTCTCGCTGATCAACGTCACGACGCTGACCGCCGGCCGCGTCGCGATGCCCGGCGCGACCCGCGCCGTCGCCGCCTCGCCGGACGGCGCGCGCGCCTACGTCGGCGCGGCGGACCAGCTCGTCGCGCTCGACCTGGCAACGCGCGCAGCGGCGGCGATCGTGCCGCTCGGCGCGCCGGTGACGGGCGTCGGCGTCACGCCGGACGGGGCGCGTGTCGTCGCGGCGGCCGGGCAGGCCGTCGTGGTGCTGGATCCGCTGCTCGGCACGCGCTACGCCACCGTCGCGCTCGGGGCCACGGCGCGGGCGCTGGCGGTCTCGCCCGGCGGCACGCGGGCGGTCGTCACGCTCGACGACGGGATCGCCATCGTGGACCTCGCCCAGCCGCGGCTGATCCGCCGGCTCGAGCTCCCCGCTCCGGGCGGAGTGGGATTCTCGCCCGACGGCGCCGCCTGGGTCACGAGCTCCGTGGCGCCGGTGAAGGCGCGCGGCAAGGGCGAGCGGCGGCGGCCGGCTAGGCCCGCGGCGAGCCGGCTCGTACGCGTCGACCCGGTCAGCGCCGTCGCCACCCGGACCATCTCGCTCGGCCGCCGCGGCGGCGGCGGCGGCGTGGCGGTGGAGCCCGAGGGCCGGCGGGCGATCGTCGCCCCCGGCGCGCCGCTCGGCGGTGTCCAGCGCCGGGCGCGGCTGGTGGACGTGGCGACCGGGCGCGTCCAGCCGCTGCGGGCCGGCGCCGGTCCGAGCACGGCGGGCTACTCCTCCGACGGCGCGCGCGCCTTCATCGCCGACGGCGGCAGCCGCACCCTGTCGGTGATCTCGGGCTTCACCTTCCGGCGCATCCGCGTGATCCCGCTGCCCGGCGGCGCGCCGCTGGCGATCGTCGTCCAGCCCGGCCTCGCGACCCAGTCGGGCACCGAGGCGCCCGACCTGCTGCGCGGGACGCGCGGCCCCGACCGGCTCGACGGCTTCGGCGGCGACGACGTGCTGCGCGGCTTCCGCGGCCCCGACGCGCTCTACGGCGGCTTCGGCAACGACACGCTGGTGGGCGGCACCGAGGTCGACCGGCTGTTCGGCGAGGACGGGGACGACAAGGTCTTCGCCGAGGCCGGCAGCGACGTCGCCGACCTCGGGCCCGGCAACGACTTCGCGAACATGGATCCCGGCAACGACACCGTCGACGGCGGCATCGGCGACGACCGCATGGACGGCGGCGAGGGCGACGACACCGTCCGGGGCGGTGACGGCAACGACATCATCACCGAGCTCGTCCTGGGCGACGACGTGCTGCTCGACGGCGGGCCGGGGAACGACCTGATCGACGGCGGGCGCGGCAACGACCGGCGCATCAACGGCGGCGACGGCGACGACACCCTGCGCGGCGCCAACGGCACGGACGTCCTGGACGCGGGCCCCGGCGACGACACCGTGGAGGGCGGCCGCGGGCCGGATCCCGTCTACGGCCGCGACGGCAACGACTCCGTGCGCGGCGGCGCGGGCCGCGACACGGTCTTCGGCGCGCTGGGCAACGACGCGATCGACGGCGGCACCGACGACGACCGCCTCTACGGCGGGCAGGGCGACGACCAGGTGACGGGCGGCCCGGGCGAGGACACGCTCAGCGGCTCGGCCGGCGACGACGTCATCCGCGCGGCCGACGAGGTCGGCGACTTCGTCAACTGCGGCTCGGGTGCGGACACCGTCTACGTCGAGGACACGGCGCCCGACCGCGACGTGCTGTCCTCGTGCGAGACCGTGATCGAGATCCCGCCGGAGACGGCGCCCGACGAGCCGCCGCCGCCGAGCGTGGTCAGCGGCACGCCCGGGCGCGACACGCTGTTCGGCAGCCCGCTCGGCGACTCGGTCTTCGGCGGCCCTGGCAACGACACCCTCAACGGCAACGACGGCGACGACTACGTCGACGGCGAGGACGGCAACGACACCGTCCGCGGCGGGCCGGGCAACGACCAGGTCTTCGGCCGCAACGGCCGCGACACGGTGCTGGGCAACGAGGGCGACGACCGGCTGTCGGGCAACCTCGGCGACGACGTCCTCGACGGCGGCGCGGGCAACGACACGATGTCCGGAAGCCTCGGCTTCGACCGCCTCCAGGGCGGCGAGGGCGACGACCGCCTCAGCGTCGTCAACGACGACGTCGACCGCGTGCGCTGCGGGCCGGGGAACGACATCGCGTTCGTCGACCGGGCCGACCTGGTGTCGGGGGACTGCGAGCGGATCAGGCGCTGAGGGGCGGCGCGAGGCCGGCGCAGCGCATCAGCGGCGGCCAACGCTCGCCGGCCGGCGCCGGTGGCGAGCCCAGCGAACCCCGCTGGTAAGGGGTGCGGGTCCCTGCGGGGCGTTGGTTCGTCGTTTGGGACGAGAAGCGCATGGCATACATGCCGTTCTCGTCCCGGTCGGCGGTTCTGGCGTGTTGGCGCTCAGCTATCGAGCGACAGCAGCGTGGTGCCCTGCACCCGCGTGGCGCCGCGGCGGCCGCCGGTGATCCGCACCGTCACGGTGTCCGCGCGGCCCGGGAGCGTCGCGCGGCCGCGGCGGTCGAGCCGCAGCGTGCGCCAGCGGCTGCCGCGGCGGACCTCGAGGCGCAGCGGGCCGGGCGCGCCGCGGCGGAGGGACAAGCGCACGCTTCGGCCAGAGACCCGCAGCCGGACGTGCGCGCCGCTACGGGTCGACGCGAGCAGCGTGCGGCCGCCGCGGACGCGCAGGCGCTGGGAGCAGCGGCCGGTCAGGATCAGCCGCAGGCGGCGGTCGCCGAAGAGCGGCACGCCGCGCAGCTCGCGCCCGCGGCAGGAGACCCGCGCGCGGCGGTCGGCGATGACCTCGTCGCCGGCGGCGACCGTCTCCAGCAGGCCGCCGCGGCGGCCGGTGCTCGCCAGGCCGGCCCGCAGCGGCAGGTCGACGGACACGGGCCGGGCGGCCTGGGCGATCGAGGCGGTGGCGGCGCCCCCGGTGGTGCAGAGCGGGCCGCCGGGCGCGAGACCCTGGAGCTTGAGCTTCACCCCGGTGGCGATCGCCGTGGAGTTCAGCTCGTTGTTCGGGCTGAGGAAGCTCAGCGACGCGCTGTGCACGACGGGGAAGCTGCCGCCCGCGGTGAAGCCGGGGATCGGCGCCGGCTCGACCGGACCGGTGAGCCCGGACGCCTCGGTGTTCAGGGCGCTGGCCTGCCCGACGACGCCGTCGGACGGGTTCAGGTACTCGAACGGGATGTACGAGAAGTCCTCGTAGGTGCCCGCGTAGCCCGTGACGGGGCAGCTGCCGATCTGCTGTTGCTTGTTCCACGTGGCCAGGAAGGTGCTCGTGAGCTGCTCGACCGCCACCGGCCCGATGCCCGCGAGCACCTTGTCGAGCAACGACTGGAACACCTCGCAGACGTCCTGGATCCAGCCCGTGGTGTCGCACTGGCCGTTGTTGAGGTAGACGCCGAGGTCGGCCGCGAAGGAGCCGGTGTGCGGCGTGCCGAGGGTCGTCAGCGACGGGATCGAGACGCCGGCGTAGGCGCTGTCCTGGGTGATGGCCGAGCGCGACCACAGCCCGCCGTCGGAGTGGCCCACGAGCTGCACCGAGGTGACCCCGTAGCTCGAGCGCAGGAAGGCGAGGAACTGCGCGAGGGCGGCGCCGTTGTCGTTGACGTCCCCGTTGGAGTTGATGACCGCGCTCTGCGGCGGGGTCGCCTGCCCCGGGCCGGCGCAGGCCGAGGGCGGCGGGCCGCCGCCGTTGGCGATGGGCGCGGTGAACACGTTCAGTCCCGCCGCCTTCAGTGTGCTGGCGACGATCCCGGGCGGTCCCCAGGTCGGCCCCTCCTTGCCCGCGCAGCCGGCGGCCGAGGTCGAGAACGGCGTCTGCGTGGTGAAGCCCGACACGAGGACGACGGCCGGGGCGGTGGCCGTCTGCGCGAGGGCCGTCGGCGCGAGCGAAAGCGACAGCAACACGCCGGTCACGCACCCCAGACCCCATCGCGTGGTCCTCACCGGTGGGACAGTATCCCGCCGGGGCGCCGGAAGCGAGCTACGTCTCGAAGCCCGGCCGCGGCAGCGGCTGGGGGCCTTCGCGGCGGTCGGCCGCCTGGGGCAGCTCGGGCCGGTCCATCGGGTTGGCCGGGGCGGCCGGGAGCTCTGCCCCGAACACCTCGGCCTCGGTGCGCCCGGCCAGCAGCGCCTCGAACTCCTCGCGCTCGATCGTCTCGCGCCGCAGGAGCACCTCGGAGATCTCCTCGAGCGCCTCGCGGCGCTCCTCGAGAACCGTGCGCGCCTGCACGTGGGCGGCCTCGATGATGCGGCGCACCTCGGCGTCGATCTCGCGCGCCACCTCGTCGGAGTAGTCCGGCTCGGAGGCGAACTCGCGCCCGAGGAACGGCTGCCCGTGGTCGTGGCCGAAGACGCGCGGGCCGAGCCGGTCGCTCATCCCGAAGCGCATGACCATCTGCTTGGCGGTGGCGGTGACCTTCTCGAGGTCGTTGGCGGCGCCGGTGGTGATCTCGCCGAACACGAGCTCCTCGGCGGCGCGGCCGCCGAGCGTCATCGCCATGCGGTCGTTGAGCTCGGCGCGGGAGGTCAGGAACTTGTCCTCCGCCGGCATCGAGACGGTCACGCCGAGCGCCTGGCCGCGGGCCACGATGGAGATCTTGTGCACCGGGTCGGCGTGCTCGAGGTAGTGGCCGACGAGCGCGTGGCCCATCTCGTGGTAGGCGGTGACCCGCCGCTCCTTCTCGCCCATCACGCGCGTCTTCTTCTCGGGGCCGGCGATCACGCGCATGATCCCCTCCTCGAGCTCGATCTGGCCGATCTCGCGCTTGCCCCCGCGGGCGGAGAGCAGCGCCGCCTCGTTGATGAGGTTCGCGAGGTCGGCGCCGGTGAAGCCCGGGGTCTGCCCCGCCAGGGCGTCGAGCTTGACGCCGCGGGCGAGCGGCTTGCCGCGCGAGTGCACGGAGAGGATCTTCTCGCGGCCCTTGCGGTCCGGACGGTCCACGGTGATCTGGCGATCGAAGCGACCCGGCCGCAGCAACGCCGGATCCAGGATGTCCGGCCGGTTGGTCGCCGCGATCATGATGATGTTGTCCTTGGCCTCGAAGCCGTCCATCTCCACCAACAGCTGGTTCAAGGTCTGCTCACGCTCGTCATGGCCGCCGCCCATCCCCGCGCCACGATGACGGCCGACCGCGTCGATCTCGTCCATGAAGATGATGCACGGCGAGTTCTGCTTGGCCTGCTCGAAGAGATCACGCACCCGCGAGGCACCCACGCCGACGAACATCTCCACGAAGTCCGAGCCGGAGATCGAGAAGAACGGCACCCCGGCCTCACCCGCCACCGCGCGAGCCAGCAGCGTCTTGCCGGTCCCCGGCGGGCCGTAGAGCAACACGCCCTTCGGGATCCGCGCGCCCAGCGCCTGGAACTTCTTCGGGTTCTCCAGGAAGGCCTTGATCTCGTGCAGCTCCTCGACCGCCTCGTCGGCGCCCGCGACGTCGCGGAAGGTGATCTTCGGCGCGTCGGCCGACATCTGCTTGGCCTTGGACTTGCCGAAGGACATCACCTTGTTGCCGCCGGGCTGCATGCGCCGGATGAGGAAGATCCACAGGCCGATGAACAGCAGGAACGGCAGCGCGTAGGTCAGGATGGTCACCAGAGCGCTGCCGCGGCTGCCCTTGACGTCGAAGGGCACGTTGCCGGCCTCGAGCTGGTTGACCAGCTCGGTTCCGTAGTCCACCGGGTAGCCGATCTCGTACTTGCCGCCGGTCTTGAGCTGGACCTTGACGACGTTGGAGCGCGTCTCGACGGTGGCCGAGCGGACCTGGCCCTTCTCCACCTGGGTGAGGAACTCGCCGAAGGAGGCCGACTGCTCGTTCGAGCGCCCCCCGAGCAGCGCCGGCAGCAGCAGCGCAAGCAGCAGCACGACGAGGACGATGGCGATCGGAGAACGCGAACGGGCTTTCATCGGACGTCCATGGTGGTCGTGGGAGCTAAAGGCGGGGCAAAGCGACGATGCCCGGAATCCAAGGGTCTCACGCGGGTGCCGCCCCTTCGGGGCGCTCGGCGCGGCGCAGCTCGCGGGCGCGGCGGGCGGCGCCGTCGCGGCCGAGCTCGTCGAGGCCGGCGTAGAGAGTCCGGATCTCGGCGAAGACGGCGTCGGCCACCGCCTGCTGCTGGTGGCGGGTCGGGTCGCCGGTGGGCGCCCAGCGGATGGGATCGCCGTACTGGACGGTCACGCGCGGGAAGTGTCCATGGCGCCAGTTGCGCACGTGGGAGGATCCGTGCACGGCGACGGGCACGACCGGGGCGCCGGACTCGAGCGCGAGGCGCCCGATGCCGCGGCGCGCGCGAGTGCCCAGCGCCGCCGTCCGCGAGCGGCCGCCCTCGCAGTACATGACCAGCGCGCCGCCGCGCTCGAGCACGGCGCCGGCGGTCACGAAGGCGTCCTCGTCGGCCGCGCCGCGGCGAACCGGGAAGACGCCGCCGTGGGTGTAGATCCACTGCATCGGCGGCTTGAAGAGCTGCGACTTGGCCATGAACGCGATCCGGCGCCGGATCGAGGCGCCGACGAAGAAGTGGTCCATGAAGGAGAAGTGGTTCGGGGCGAGGATCACCGGTCCGGCCGCGGGCACCTTCTCGGGTGAGATGCCGCGCAGCCGGAAGACGGTCCACCCGAACAGCGAGGTCGCGATCCGGACCCCCTCGTAGACCCAGTCGGGCTCGGCCCGGCGGACCCGCGCGTGAAAGCGCTCGAAGTGCTCGCGCGGCCGCGGATCACGGTAGACCTGCTCTCGTATGGGCGCCAGCTTCTCGCTCATGGGACCCGCCTGCGCGGGGCCTGAGCTTAGCCGCACGCTGGCCCGGGGACGCCGTACGGCGGCCCGGCCAGGCCGGACCGCCGTCGGCACCCCTCAGATAAGCGCGACCGGCCAGGGCCACAATCCGGATTTCGTGGCTGTCCCGACCCCGTCCTCCGGTCCCCTCGGGCCCCGGCCGGTCGCTGTTGGCTGCGGACCGCATCGCCCGGGTCAAAGCGATGCGGTCCTGCGATCGGCCGGCTTCCGCGTTCGTCGCAGGAGGAGACGGGAAGAGGTCGCCGGTGCTGTCCTTCGATCGCAAGCGGCAGAATGGCGGTCGCCGGCCCCTCGTCCCACCGACCGGCGGTCGGAATCGGCGCTGCGGGCGACCGACCGACGGTCGAAGTCCCTGCAACCAGCGGGGTTTCAGGTGGCGCCGCGGCGTCATCGGCGACGGCCGGGAGGTAAGCTTCGCGCCGTGGCCCGGATAGAAGCGCACATCACCGGCACCGTCTGGAAGATCGAGGTGGCGGTCGGGGACACCGTCGCCGAGGGCGACACCGTCGCCATCCTCGAGTCGATGAAGATGGAGATGCCGGTGGAGGCCGAGGACGAGGGCACGGTGCGCGAGATCCTCGTCGAAGAGGGCCAGGCGGTCTCCGAGGGCGACGCCCTCGTCGTGCTCGACTGAGCGAGCCGGTGCGAGCGGCGGCGCGCGGGCCGCGGCGTTCGGCGCAGATTTATGGAGACCTTGCACCATGGGCCGGGTGACCCGCGCCGTCCGCCGCCGTCGTCGCCGCCTCGTCGCCGTGCTCGCGGGCGTGGCGATGGCCTCCGCCGCCGCGGGAGCGCTCGCGGCCGAGCCTGAGCCGGCCCCGCCCGCAGCCGCCCCGCCGCCCGCTCCCGCCGACTGGGAGCCGATCCCGCCGCTGCCGACCCCGCCGCCACCCGCCGCCGAGCCGTCCGAGGCCGCGGTCGACCAGCCCGTCGCCTGGCGGCGCTCCCGTGCGGTCGGCAAGCCGTTCGGCGGTCGCCTCCTCGACGGCGTCCAGCTGCCCTCCGCCGGGCGCGACTTCGTCACCTGGGACCCGATCCAGCGCACCGTCCTCAACCGCGAGTGGCGGCGCTGGGGCACCGACCGGGTGCTGCGGATCATCCTGCGCGTCGCGCGCGAGTACCGCGCGGCCCACCCCGAGGCGCCGCGGCTGCTGGTCGGCGACCTCTCGCGCCCCCGCGGCGGGAGCTTCGACCGCCGCTTCGGCGGGATCGGCCACGCGTCCCACCAGAACGGCCTCGACGTCGACGTCTACTACCCGCGCCTGGACCGCCAGGAGATCCGCCCGAGATCGCCGCGCCAGGTCGACCAGCGGCTGGCTCAGGACCTGGTCGACCGCTTCGTGGACTCCAACGCCGAGTACGTCTTCGTCGGTCCGAGCCTGGACCTGCGGGGTCCGCGCAAGATCGTCATGAAGCTCGTCCACCACGACGACCACCTGCACTTCCGCCTGCGCCGCTGAGCGGGTCGCTCACTCCGTGCTGCAGAGGCAGACCACCCGGTCGCCGACCTGCAGCTGGGCCGCGCGCTCGTCGTCGAAGCGCAGCACGGTGCCGTTGCGGATCACGCCCACGACCGGCGTCCCGCCGGGCATCGCGTTCAGCGGGCCGGCCTGGTCGGGGCCGATCTCGCGCTCGATCAGGTCAAGGCCCTCGCCCACTCGCAGCAGGTCCTCGAGCACCTCGACGACCCACGGCCGCGTGGTCGCCTGGCCGAGCAGCCGCCCGGCGGACCCGGAGGTCAGGATCACCGAGTTCGCGCCGCCCTGGCGGAGCAGGTGGAGGTTCTCCTCCTCGCGCGCGGCGGCCGCGATGATCGCCTTGGCGTTGAGCTCGCGCGCGGTCAGGGTGATCAGCACGCTCGTGCTGTCGATGTCGCTGGCGACCACCACCGCGTGGGCGTCGGCGATGCCGGCCTCCTGGAGGACGTGCGTCTGGGAGGCGTCGCCCTCGACGACCGCGAGCCCGTCGCGCTGGGCCTCGGCGGCGGCGGCGGCACGCGACTCGATCACGACGATGCGCTCGCGGTCTGTGTCGGCGGCGACGAGCGTCTCGACCGCCGCCCGGCCCTTGGTCCCGTATCCGCAGACGATCGTGTGGTCGCGCAAGTCTCTCCTCCAGCGTCGCTCGCGGATGGCCATCCGGGTGCGGTCGGCCAGGATCTCCAGCGTGGTGCCCACCAGGATGACGAGGAACAGCACGCGGGCGGGCGTGACCAGCAGCGTCGTGGTCAGCCGGGCGCGGTCGCTGACCGGGGTGATGTCGCCGTAGCCGGTGGTCGTGACGCTGACCGTCGAGTAGTAGAAGGCGTCGAGCAGCCCGAACTCACCGCCGGCGGCGTCGCGGTAGCCGCCGCGGTCGAGGTAGACGAGCACGGCCACGAACACGATCAGCCCGAGCGCCCAGGCCAGGCGCAGGAGCAGCACCTGGGCCGGCCGCCGGGGGGCGCTCGGCAGGCGCAGGGTGGTGGGCAAACGCTGCTCGAGCGACATGCGCGCGACACGGTAGTGCCGGAGGAGACGGGAGGGTGAGCCCGGCGCGCACTTCCCCGCCGTCGCGATGCCGGGTGCGGCGGCGGTCGGCGCCGCTCCGGGCTGCGGTCGCTGTGGCGCTCGGGACGCCGGCGCGCGGCGGACGCCCTCCGCGGCGAGGACGCGAGCCTCACCGCCGTTGACGCGATGCCGGTGCTCGACGAGGCAGCCGGTGCACGCATCGCCATGGCCGAGGCGTTGCGAGCGGTCGTCCGGGCCGACGAGGTGGCGCTGTGGGAGCCCGACCCGCTGCGCGGCGAGCTGGTCATCACGGGCACCTCGCGCTCGCGGGCAGCCCGCACGGATCCCGACGCGCCGTCGCCGCCCTCCTACGTCGCGGCGTGCTTCGCCGGCGGGAGCGCCGAGCTGCTGAACACCTCGCCGCGCCGCCGCAGCACCGCGCCGGTGGGGCCGCACTCCGTCCGCGTCGAGCCCGTGTACGACGGCGAGACCGTCGTGGGCGTGCTCGCCGTCGGCTGGCACCGGCCGGACGGCAAGCCGCAGCGCGAGGTCGAGCTGATCACGCGCGTCTTCGCCACCTCCGCGGTGGGCTCGATCGGCTGGGACCGCCGCTACGAGGCGCTGCGGCGCGAGGCGCGGACCGACGCACTCACGGAGCTACCGAACCGCCGCGGCTGGAGCGAGGCGCTCGCCCGCGAGGTCGCCCGCGGGGACGCAACGGCGAGCGGTTCTGCGTCGCGCTGCTCGACCTCGACGGCTTCAAGGCCTACAACGACTGCGCGGGCCGACTGCGAGCTCTACCGCGCCAAGCGCGCGGCGCACGCCTCCGGCCGGCACCAGCTCAGCCGCACCTGAGCACGCCCGGCCGGTGCTCACACGGCCGACCGTCGCGGTCAGACGACGACCGTGAGGATCGCCAGCACGAGCGGCACCGGCAGCCAGCGCAGGCCCGCGGCCGGCAGTGCGACCAGCGCGCACAGCAGGGCGAGCCCCAGGAAGGTCCGCTGCGTGCCGACCAGCGGGATGAGCAGCAGCGTGGCGGCGAAGGTGCCCACCAGCGAGCCGACGGTCGAGAGCGCGTACATCCGCCCAGCCTCACGGCCGGCGTCCTCGACGGCGACCAGCTTCAACCGGATCGCCCAGGGCGAGACGGCGCCGAACATAAGCACGGGCGGCGCCACCAGCACAAGCGTGGCCACCAGCGAGCCGGCGGTCTCGCCGGCCGAGATCCGGTCGAAGGCGTCCGCGCTGACGGTGAGGAAGGGGTCGGCCACCAGCGGCACCACGCCGAGCAGGGCCGAGGCCGCCAGCACGAGCGCGCACAGCGAGCGCAGGTCGGGCCGGCGGTCGGCCATCCGCCCGCCGAACCAGTAGCCGATCGACAGCGCCACCAGCACGACCGCGATCGTGTTCGCCCACACGATCGTCGAGGCGCCGAAGAACGGCGCCATCAGCCGCGCCGCGGCGATCTCCGCGCCCAGCGTCGTCAGCCCGACCACGAAGACCAGCAGGCCCAGCGGCGGCCACCCACGCTGCGGGGATGCCGCACCGGCGTCCTGCCCCATCGCCGCCTCCGGGCGGGTCTCAGTTCGCGGCGTCGCCACCGGCCGCGTACTCCACGATCGACTGGTCGATGAGCCACTCCACGGGCGCCTTGTCGTCGGTGTAGACGACGTCGCCGCCGAGCCGCGGGCCCAGCCGGTTCACCGTCGCGAGCGCGAGCGACGGCAACGGGCCGGGCAGGCGGGACGCGTTGCGCTCGAGCACCGCCCGCGACACCGGCGCCTCGGAGGCGACGATCAGCGTGTTAGTGGGCTCCAGCGGGTCGCGCCCGACGTTCGGGAAGACGGCGGCGATGGTCTCCGAGAGCACCTGCTCGAGCCGGTCGGAGCCCTCGGGGTGCCCGGCGTTGACGATCAGCACGCCGCCGGGCGCGAGGCGGTCGCGCACGAGTGAGAAGAACTCCCTGGTGGTCAGGTAGAACGGGATGTACGGCTGGCGGTAGGCGTCGACGAAGATCGCGTCGTAGCCGCCGTCGCTGCGGCGCAGGAACGGCCGCGCGTCCTCCGTGTAGAGGTCGAGCTGCGGCCGGTCGCGCAGGCCGAAGAAGCGCTTGCCGATGTCGTGCAGCTCGCCGTCGATCTCGACCCCGTCGATCTGCGTGCGCGGGAAGTACTCGGCGTAGGCGCGCGCGGTCGTGCCGGCACCGTTGCCCAGGATCGCCACCCGGCGGGGGGTCCGCGTCAGCGCGGCGAACGGCGTGACCAGGTAGCCGTCCCAGACGTCGCCGGTCAGCACGGTCTCGGGCCGGTAGAGCGAGTGGATCGCCTGGCCCTCATTGAGCTCGAGCCGGCGCTCGCCCTGCTCGAGCTCGACCACGCGGGCGTACTGGTGGGTCGTGTCGGCCTCGAAGATCACCCGGCCGTCGTCGTCGCCCTTGATCGTGCCGACGGGCAGCAGCAGCAGGGCGGCGAGCGCCACCGGCACGGGCGCCCAGCGCACGCCGACCCCCGCCACCGCGACGGCGGCCACCATCACCGCCAGCAGCAGGAAGGTGCGCTGGGTGCCGAGCAGCGGGATCAGCACGAGCGCCGCGGCGAAGGTGCCCAGCAGCGAGCCGACGGTCGAGATCGCGTACATCCGCCCGGCCACCTCGCCCGCGTCGCGGACGGAGGTCAGCTTGAGCCGGATCGCCCACGGCGACACCGCGCCGAGCATGAGCACCGGCACGGCGACGAGCGCGAGCACCCCGAACAGCGAGCCGGCGAAGGCGCCGACCGAGACGGTGTCGAACGCCTCGACGCTGAGCGACAGGAACGGGTCGGCGACGATCGGGACGAGCGCCAGCAGCACCGCCGCGACGAGCACCAGGCTGCACAGCGAGCGCAGGTCGGGCCGGCGGTCGGCCATCCGCCCGCCGAACCAGTAGCCGATCGACAGCGCCACCAGGACAACCGCGATCGTATTGGCCCACACGATCGTCGAGGCGCCGAAGAACGGCGCCATCAGCCGCGCCGCGGCGATCTCGGCGCCGAGCGTCGAGATGCCGACCACGAATACCAGCAGCTCGAGCGGCGGCGAGTGACGGGAGGCGCCCATCGTCGAGTCCAGTAAAGCGGGCCGCTCGCGAGGGTTTCTAGCCCATGTCCTCCGCGCCCTCGCCGAGCAGGTTGTAGCCCAGCAGGCGCGGGCGGCCCTCGCTGTCGGTGCCCAGGATCGTGGCGCTGCCGTTGCCCAGGCCGCCGAGCTGGCGCAGCTCGAGGCCCAGCAGCTTCACGCAGCCCATCCGGATCGGCCCGCCGTGACAGACCGCCACCTGCGTCCCGCCGCGCTCGAGCAGCTCCCGAGCGGCTCCGGCCACGCGCTCGCCCATCACGTCGTAGGACTCGCCGCCGTCGGGCACGTAGTCGCCGCGGCGCCAGGCCGCGAACGCGTCGCCCTCCCGTTCGCGCACCTCCGCCGACGGGCGCCCTGCCCACTCGCCGATGTCGACCTCGCGCCAGCGCGCGTCGGGCTCGGCGTCCGGCCAGCCGAGGATCGCGGCCGTCTCGCGCGCGCGCACGAGGTCGGAGGTGACCACGCCCTCGGGCTCGAGCTTGCGCGCCCACACCACCAGCGCACGCGCCTGCTCTCGCCCGCGCTCGGACAGCTGCGGGTCGGCCTGGCCCTGCAGTATCCCCTCGGCGTTCCAGGCGGACTCGCCGTGGCGGATGAGGATCAGGCGGTTCGGCACAGCGGATATGAGGTCGCGCCGCGCCGGCGGCTTCGAGCTCAGTCCTCGTAGGGCTCGAAGTCGGCCTTGCGGGCGCCGCAGACCGGGCAGAACCAGTCGCCGGGGATGTCCTCGAAGGCCGTCCCGCCCGGGATGCCGCCGTCGGGGTCGCCCTCCTCGGGGTCGTAGATGAACCCGCAGGACTCGCAGATCCACTTCTGGGCAGCCGTGGTCGACACGCGCCCTAGGCTAGCGGCCATGCCGGAGCGCCCCATCCCGCGCGCGTCGCCGGCCGCCGAGGGCCAGGAGCCGGTGCAGCCGCGGCAGGCCGCGACGGTGATCCTGCTGCGCGACGGCCCCGGGCACGGCGGCCTCGAGGTCCTGCTCGTCGAGCGCAACCGGGCCCAGCGGTTCATGGGCGGCGTGTGGGTGTTCCCCGGCGGCGCAGTCGACGCCGGCGAGGGCGAAGGGGACGCGGCGCACCGCGTCGCCGCCGTGCGCGAGGTCTTCGAGGAGGTCGCCGTGCTGCTGCCCGACCCCGGCGCGCTCGTGCGCTTCTCGCAGTGGATAACCCCGGAGGAGATCTCGATCCGCTTCGACACGCACTTCTTCCTGGCGGCCCTGCCGGCGGGCGCCGAGCCGCGCGTGGACGGGGACGAGTGCGTCGACCTCGGCTGGTTCACGCCGGCCGGCGCGCTCGCCGCCCATGCGCGCGGGGAGCTGCCGATGGTGCTCCCGACGGTGCGCCACCTCGAGCAACTCGCGCCGTTCGAGCGCACGGCGGCGCTGCTGGAGTGGGCCCGGGGCCGCGAGGTCGTCCCGGTGCAGCCGCGGATCGTCGGCAGCGGCGAGCAGGCGCGGCTCGTGCTGCCGGGCGAGCCGGGCTACATCGCCTGAAGCGGGTGATGACTTTCCGGCCCGGCTGCTCTACGGTCGGCCCGGCAAGCGCACACCCAACGAAAGGATCAGCGTTGTCCGATCTCGTCGCCATCGCCTACCCCGACGTCGCGACCGCCCAACAGGTCGCCGGCAACCTCGGCCAGGCGGTCAAGGCCCACAACATCGAGCTCGAGGACGTCGCCATCGTCGAGCACAAGCAGGACGGCAAGATCAAGCTCCACCAGCCCTCGATGGCCGGCATCGGCGCCGCGGGCGGCGCGATGTGGGGCGGCCTGATCGGTCTGCTCTTCTTGGCGCCGCTGTTCGGCATGGCGATCGGCGCGGCGGCGGGCGCCGCCGGCGGCGCGCTGTCCGACCGCGGCGTCGACGACAAGTTCATGAAGCGCCTCGGCTCTGAGCTCGAGCCCGGCGGCGCTGCGCTGATCCTGCTCATCCGCAAGGTCTCGGTCGACAAGATCCTGCCCGAGATCAAGGTGCCCGGGAAGGTCGTCCAGACCTCGCTGTCCGACGAGAACGAGACGCACCTCCAGGACGCCCTGGACGCCGCCGGCAAGGCGTAGCCGCTCAGCGGGCACCGGACGGCGGCTGCCGCCGTCCGGTGCCCTTAGCGCGATAATGCGGTCGTGTCCGGCGACCGCGCAACGGCGACCACGGCGCCGGAGGACGTCCGCGGCCGGTCCCGCGCGCTGCGCACGCGGATCGGGTCGGCGATCGCAGCCCGCCTCTCGCCCGAGCGGATCCGCCGGGCGACGCTGCTCGAGCGCCTCACCGTCCAGCGGCTCTCGTGGGAGACCGTCGTGCGGCTCAACCGTTGGCTCGCCGCCGTGGGCAAGCTCGCGACCGTGATCTGGATCGGCTTCTGCGCGTCGATCGTGCTCGGCGTCGAATGGAAGGACCTCGTGCACTCCGCGCTGAACTCCGGCCGGCCGATCGAGGGCGCGTTCGCGCTCGTGATCCTCCTGCCCACCCTCGCCTTCGTCGCCGCGCGCTCGGGGATCGGCTTCCTGCGCTGGCGCCTGCAGCGCGAGCTGTGGCGGCGCGACGTCGAGCGCCTCGAGCGCTGACCGCGGCGGCCGGCAGCGGCCGGCGGGGCGAGGATCCGGGCCTCGCTTGGCGAAGTACTGAGCGTCTCTGGCCCACGTCGAAAGGGAGTTCCCGTGTCTCGATCCTCACACGGCCGCCGCGAGCCGGCCGGCTGGGCACTCACCGGAGTTGTCTTCGCAGCGTCCGTGCTGACCTTGATCGGCTGCTTTCAGGTCATCGTGGGGCTGGCGGCGATCTTCAACGATGAGTTCTTCGTCGTCGCACGCAACTACACGTTCGACGTGGACGCGTCGGTCTTCGGGTGGATCCACCTGCTCGTGGGCATCCTGCTCGTGGCCACCGGCTTCGGCCTGTTCACGCGCCGGCCGTGGGCCGTGATGACCGCACTCGTGCTGGCGATGCTCAGCGCTGTCGTCAACTTCTTCTTCATCCCCTTCTATCCGTTCTGGTCGCTGCTGGTCATCGCCCTCGACGTGTGGGTCATCTGGGCGCTCTCGCGCGACGAGGTGCCCGGGAGCTGAGGAAGCCCCGCGGTGCGCACGCCCCCACGGCCTGTCGACCTGCTGGTCCCGGCACGCACGCTGCTCAAGCTCGCGGTGTTCGGCGCGTTCGTGGCGCTGGTGATCGTCGCGCTCGACGTGCTGCTGTCGATCTTCGTCGCCGTCGTGCTCGCGCTCGGCCTGGATCCGGTCGTCGCTGCGCTCGTCAAGCGGGGCTGGCCGCGCGGCCGGGCGGCGCTCGTGGTCTTCGCGGCGCTGTTCGTCTCGGTGGCGCTGATCGTGCTGGTCACGGTGGGGCCGCTGTGGGATCAGGTACGCGAGTTCGTCGCGGAGATCCCGGCCTACTGGGAACAGCTCTCCAGCAGCGACGCCTTCGAGGCGTTCGTCTCCAGCGGCTCCCAGGAAGACGTGCGCTCTGCGCTGGAGGACCTCGCCGCGGGCCTGCCCGAGGCAGCCAACACCCTGCTGGGCTTCGCCGGCGGCGTCTTCGGCAGCGTGCTCTCGCTCGTCACGCTGACCTTCCTGTCGCTGTTCCTGCTGATCGAGCGCCACACGATCACCGCGTGGCTGTTCGAGCTCGCTCCGCCGGCCGTCCAGGCACGCTGGCAACCGGTGCTCGAGGAGTCGATCGGCGCCGTCTCCTCCTCGCTGATCGGCAACGTCGCGATCTCGCTCGTGGCCGCCACGGTCGCCGGGGTCTCGGCATGGATCTTCGGGCTCCCGTTCCCGATCGTGCTCGCCGTCATGACCGGCTTCCTGGATCTCATCCCGCAGGTCGGCGCGACCGTGGCCGCGGTGGTGCTCGTGCTGGTCGCCCTGACGGTGAGCCCCGTCGCCGCGGTCGCGATGGCGGTCATCCAGCTGGTCTACCAGCAGCTGGAGAACTACGTCGTCTTTCCGATCGTCTACCGGCGGGCGGTCGAGCTCTCGCCGTTCACGACGATCGTCTCGGTCCTGATCGCCGGCTCGATCCTCGGCGTGCTCGGCGCGATCCTCGCCGTGCCGTTCGCCGCCGTGGTGAAGATCGCGCTGCGCGAGGCCTCGCGCCCGCGCCGGACGCGCATGGCCGCGTTGCGCCCGCCCGCCGGGGAGGCCGCCCCGTAGGAGAGGATGCGCGGATGCGCGTGGGGATCGTGGGCGCCGGCTTCGCCGGCCTGGCGGCGGCGACCGAGCTCGTGCGCGCCGGCGTTGACGACGTCGTGGTGCTCGAGGCGCGCGACCGCGTCGGCGGCCGCGTGTGGTCCGAAGCGCTCGCGACGCCGAGCGGCGCGCTGGCGACGATCGAGCGCGGCGCCGAGTTCGTGCTCGAGGGCTACGACGTGCTGCAGGCCTACGCCGCGGAGGCCGGGCTCGAGCTCGCCGGGACGGGCATGAGCTACTACGTCCGCGAGCCGCGCGGCGTCGACGGGGTGGACGCGGACGCGATGGCGGCGGCGGGCGGCGAGCTGGCCGAGCTGGCGGCCGGCGGCGAGCCGGGTCGCTCGGTGACCGAGCTGCTGAGCGGACTGCCGCTGCCGCGCGCGGTCGCCGAGGCGGTGCTCGCCCGGATCGAGATCTCCTGTGCGCTGGAGGGCGACAAGCTCGACGCCGAGGTCGTCGAGCACGTCGCCTCCTTCGCGCCGCTGCCGAGCCGGCGGATCGCCGGCGGCAACCAGGGCCTGGCCGAGACGCTGGCCGCGCGGCTGGGCGACCGGGTCCGGCTGGGCACGCCGGTGCGGGCGGTCGAGCGCGACGGCGGCGTGCGCCTGGCGACGGACGGCTGCGGGGTCGAGGTCGACCGGGTGATCCTGGCCGTGCCCGCGCCCGTGCTCGCGGCGCTGCCCTGCTCGCCCGCGCTGCCCGCTCGCACGCTCGATGCGCTGCAGCGCGTCGCCGTCGGGCATGCCGCCAAGCTGCACGTGCCGCTGCCCGCCGCCCCGCCGGCGAGCGCGGTGCTGAGCGTCCCGGACCGCTACTGGTGCTGGACGGCCACGGACCGGACGGGCGCCGTCCAGCCGCTGCTGCACTGCTTCGCCGGTTCGCCGACCGCCCTGGCCCGGCTGGAGGTCGGCGCCGGCGCCGCCGCGTGGGCGGAGCGGGTCGCCGCGCTGCGACCCGAGCTGGAACTCACTGCGGCCGGCGCGCCGACGCTGACCACGTGGGCGGACGACCCGTGGGCCCGCGGCGCCTACAGCGTCCACGGGCTGGCGTCGCGCCCCGGTGACGACCAAGTGATGCGCGAGCCCGTCGAGGACCGCGTGTACTTCGCCGGCGAGCACACCGCCGGCGAGTGGAGCGGCCTCATGGAAGGCGCCCTGCGCAGCGGCCGCCGCGCCGCGGTACAGCTCTTGGGCTGATCAGCCGAGGAGATCCAGCGCAGCGCCGACCACCGACTCCGCGTCGATCTCGTGATGCTCGTAGAGCTCGGCCAGGTCACCGGACTGCCCGAAGCGCTGGACGCCCAGGCAGGCCACGGGCACCTGGCGCACCGAGGCGAGGAACGCCAGCGTGTGCGGGTGGCCGTCGAGCAGCGTCACGAGCGGGACGGCGTGCGGCAGCAGCGCCTCCAGCGCGGCGGGATCGCCCTCGCCCAGGCCGGCGCGGGCCTGGAAGGCGCGGAAGAGCAGGTCGGCGCTGGTCACGCAGACGATCTCGGCGGCCAGGCCCGCCTCCTCGGCCAGCGTCGCGGCGGCCGCCACCGCCTCGGGCACCAGCGCGCCCATCACCGCGATCACCAGGTCGGGCTGCTCGAGGGGGCGCAGCCGGTAGCCGCCGCCCAGCACCGCCCGCCGCCGCGCGGCGTCCGCCGGGCCGGCGAGCGCCTGGTCCAGCGGCCGCGTCGAGAGCCGGAAGTAGGCCGAGCTGCCGCCCTCGCGCCCCAGCCGCCCCAGCGCGTGCAGGAAGGCCCACTCGAGGTCCTGGCCGAAGGCGGGCTCCCAGGCGACGATTCCCGGCTGCTCGATCCCGATCGAGGGCGTGATCACCGACTGGTGGGCGCCGCCCTCCGGCCCGAGCGTGACGCCGCTCGGCGTGCCGACGAGGATCGACTGCCCGCCGGCGTAGATCCCGAACGACCACGGCTCGAGCGCGCGCGCCACGAACGGGTCGTAGATGGTGCCGACCGGCAGCAGCGGCTGGCCGTCGCGCGACCACGTCGCGCCCAGCTCGCCGAGCAGCCCGACGAGGTTGACCTCGGCGATGCCGAGCTCGAGGTGGCGGCCGTGGTCGGACTCGCGCCAGCGGATCAGCGTGTCGGTGTCGTCGGCGAAGTAGTCGACGCGGTCCCCGATCGTCCAGATGCCGGCGTGGTTGATCCAGCCGCCGAGGTTCGTCGAGGTGCCGACGTCGGGGGAGACGGTCACGAGCCGCGCCGCGACCTCGGGCGCCTCGCGGTCGAGGTCTGAGAGCAGCCGCCCGAAGGCCTGCTGGGTGGAGGCGCGGCCGCCGTGCTCGCGGCCGACACCGGGCGGGACGGGCGACGGCGCGCTCGGCGCCGGCGGCTCGGGCCGGCGCAGCCGCCGTGCTGTCGCGGCGCACAGCTGCGCCTCCTCGCTGCCGTCCGCGAACGGCTCCCACGGCGCCTCGGGATCCGTGCCCAGCGCCGCCGCGAGCGCCGCGAACTGCTCCGCGTTGAGCAGCGCCGAGTGGTTGGCGGGGTGGCCCTCGGTGGGCAGTGACCAGCCCTTGATCGTGTAGGCGAAGACCACGCTCGGGCGGTCGCGCACGCCGTCGGCCTCGCGGAACCCGGCCAGCAGCGCGCCGAGGTCGTGGCCGCCCAGGTCGCGGAGGGCGGCGCGCAGCTCGGCGTCCTCGAGCTCTGCGGCCAGCCGCCCGAGCGCGGCGTCGCCGTCCGGCAGGCGCTCGCGCAGCTCGGCGGCGTCCAGGCGCAGCAGCCGCTGGTACTCCTCGTTGGGCATCAGGTCGATCCGCTCGCGCAGCGCCTCCCCTCCCGGCCGCTCGAACAACCCGCGCAGGCGCCCGCCGTACTTGACGGTCACGACGTTCCAGCCCGCCGCCTCGAACATCGACGCGAGCCGCCCGGCGGCGATGTCGGGCACGACGCGGTCGAGCGACTGGCGGTTGAGGTCGACCACCCACATGACCTCCCCCAGCCGGCTCACGAGCGGGTCCGCGACCGCCTCCCAGCAGGCGCCCTCGTCGAGCTCGGCGTCCCCGATCAGGGCGATCTGGCGCCCGCCGACCGGGACGTCGAAGTGCCCGGCGACGTAGCGGTGGGCCAGCGCCCCCCAGATCGGCGCGGTCGCGCCGAGCCCGACCGAGCCGGTGGAGTAGTCCACGGGGTCCGGATCCTTCGTCCGGCTCGGATAGGACTGCAGGCCGCCGAACTGGCGCAGCGTCTGCAGGTAGCGCGCCTGGAGCCGGCCGAGCAGGAAGTTGATCGCGTGCAGCACCGGAGAGGCGTGCGGCTTGACGCTCACGCGGTCGGGTCCCTCCAGGAAGCCGAACCACAGCGCCGTCATCAGCGAGACCATCGACGCGCTGGAGGCCTGGTGGCCGCCGACCTTGATCCCCGACGGGTTCGGTCGCACGCGGTTGGCGTGATCGACGATCGCGGTCGCCAGCCACAGCACCCGGCGCTCGACCGACGCGAGCGTCTCGAGGTCGACGTCGGGGGCGGCGGGAGCGACGGCCATCCGGCCGCGCAGGCTACGCCCCAACCGGGCCCGCCGCACCCTGTACCGGGACGCGGAGCGCTTGGTAGCGTCCGCCTCCGCTACCGCAACGTATTCGAGGAGGGGTGCCGGCTTGGCTACCACGACCGGAGTGGAGACGCTCAAGAACTTCATCGACGGGGAGTGGGTCGACCCGTCCGACGGCCGCACCGAGGAGGTCGTCAACCCGTCGACCGGCGAGGTCATCGCCGAGGCGCCGGTGTCGAGCGCCGATGACGTCAACCGGGCCGTCGGCGCCGCGAGCGCCGCCTTCGAGACGTGGGGCAACACGACCCCCGGTGAGCGCGCGCTGGCCATCCTCAAGCTCGCCGACGCCATCGAGGCGCGGGCGGACGAGATCGCCGAGCTCGAGTCGGCCAACGCCGGCAAGCCGCTGCAGACCTTCAAGGACGACGAGATCCCCGCGATGGTCGACAACCTGCGCTTCTTCGCGGGCGCGGCGCGCTGCCTGGAGGGCAAGGCGGCCGGCGAGTACCTCGAGGGCTACACGTCGTTCATCCGGCGCGAGCCGATCGGCGTCGTCGGCCAGATCACGCCGTGGAACTACCCGCTGATGATGGCCATCTGGAAGATCGGCCCGGCGCTGGCGGCCGGCAACACGATCGTCCTCAAGCCGGCCGAGACCACCCCGGTCACCACGCTCAAGCTGGGCGAGATCGCCGCGGAGTTCTTCCCCAAGGGCGTGCTGAACGTCATCGGCGGCCACGGCGACCCCGCGGGCCAGGCGCTGGTCACCCATCCGGACGTCGGGCTGGTGTCGCTGACCGGCTCGGTGGACACCGGCAAGTGGATCGCCCGCGCGGCGGCCGACACGCTCAAGCGCGTGCACCTCGAGCTCGGCGGCAAGGCGCCGGTGGTGATCTTCGACGACGCCGACATGGAGACCGCGTTCGAGACGATCGCGGGGACCGGCTACTACAACGCCGGCCAGGACTGCACCGCGGCCACCCGCGTGCTCGCCGGCGCGAGCGTCTACGACGACGTCGTCAACGGCCTCGCCGAGGAGGCCAGGGGCTACAAGATGGGCGGGATGAGCGACCCGGACACGACGCTCGGGCCGCTGAACTCCAAGCGCCAGCGCGAGCGGGTGGAGGGCTTCCTCGAGCGCGTCCCCGGCCACGCCGAGGTGGTCACCGGCGGCAGCGAGCCGGACCTCCCGGGCTACTTCCTCGAGCCGACCGTGGTCGGCGGCCTGCGCCAGGACGACGAGATGATCCAGCGCGAGATCTTCGGGCCGGTCATCACCGTGCAGCCGTTCAGCGACGAGGCCGAGGCGATCGCCTGGGCCAACGGGACCCCGTACGGGCTGGCCTCCTCGGTGTGGACGCGCGACGTCGGTCGGGCCTTCCGGGTGTCCAAGGCGCTGCGCTTCGGCTGCGTGTGGATCAACGACCACATCCCGCTGCCGAGCGAGATGCCGCACGGTGGCTATGGGCAGTCCGGCTACGGCAAGGACCTCTCGATGTACTCGCTGGAGGACTACACGCAGGTCAAGCACGTGATGGCCAGCCTCAGCTGAGCTAGATGAGTGATCCCGCGACCCCACGACCGTCTGGCGGCGTCCCGCGGCGCTGGGCGGCACCCGCCCAGAGGGCCCGTGGTACCACCACTGTGCCCTGCGGCGGGCACCGTCCAGCATCCACGGGACATCCGCCAGCCGCCCGCGCGGTCGCGGGACCAATCATCTAGTCTGCCGGCGGGCGGCGGCGGTCGCGCTTGACCGCCCCGCGCCGCCGCTTGTCCTCCACCCGCCGGCGCCGGGCGCCCGTCCCGGGGCGGGTGGGCGTGCGGTGCTTGCGGACCTCCAGGGCGCCCGCCAGCCGGCGGGCGAGGCGCTCGAGCGCGAGCTCGCGGTTGCGCGTCTGAGAGCGGGTGTCCTGGGCGGCGGCGGTCACCCGCGGGCCCAGCCGCGAGCGGATGCGCGCCTTCTGCGCGGCGCTCAGCGTCGCCGACGCGGCGACGTCGAAGACCGCCTCGACGCGCGAGGCGGTGACGTTCGCGTGCTGGCCGCCGGGCCCGGAGGAGCGGCTGGTGCGCACGGTGATCTCCGCGCGCGGGATCGCCAGCCCGTGGCGGATGGGGAGCAGATCGGACACGACCCGGCACAGGATCGCAAGCGACGGGGCACAACTTCCCGGGGGTCGGGTGGTTAGAGTCCTGCGAACGGCGTCCCCGAGGAAACGGATCGCACCGTGGAAGCGTCCGCAGTACACGCACCGGCTTCGATGGGCCGCGTCTCGCTCGTCGGACCGCTCCTGCGCCTGCGCTCCGACGAGCAGCTGATCGCCCTCTTCAGGGCCGGCAACGACGACGCCTTCGGCGTCATCCACGACCGCTACCGCCAGCGGCTGTTCGCCTATGTCCGCCAGATGCTCTCCGCCGGCCCGCGCCAGGACGCCGAGGACGTCCTGCAGGACGTCTTCGTCCGCGCCTTCGCCGCGCTGCGCGCCGACCGCCGCGAGGTCAACCTGCGCGCGTGGCTCTACCGCGTCGCCCACAACCGCTGCATCGACCACCTGCGGCGCCCGACGCGCCCGGACCGCGAGATCTTCGAGGTCTCGCGCAAGCCGCTGCACGACCCGGTCGAGGAGGCCCAGCGGCGCGAGCACCTGCGCCGGCTCGTGGTCGACGTCGGCCGGCTGCCCGACCAGCAGCGCTCCGCCCTGCTCATGCGCGAGATGGACGGCATGTCCTACGCCCACCTGGCCGACGCGCTGGACGTCACGGTGCCCGCGGTCAAGTCGCTGCTCGTGCGCGCCCGCATGGGCCTCGTCGAGGCCGCCGAGGCGCGCGACACCGACTGCAACGAGATCCGCCACGACCTGCTGGCCGCCTACGACCGCGGCGTGAAGGCCTCCGGCCGCGCGCGCCGGCACATGCGCGAGTGCGGCGACTGCCGCGAGTACCGCACCGCCCTGCGCGGGATGCGGCGCTCCTTCGCGGTCCTCTCCCCCGTCGCCGCCGCCGGGCCGCTCGCGGTCGGCGCCAAGCTGCTCGGCCTGGGCGGCGCGGGCGGCGGGGCGGCAGCGGGCGGCAGCGCCGTCGTGGCCGGGGGCGGCGCGGCGGGCGGCGGGCTGGCGACCGCGACGGCCTGCAAGGTCGCCGCCGTGGTGTGCGGAGCGGCGCTGACCGCCGGTGGCGCGGTCGAGGTCCGGCAGCTGGCGGGCGAGCCCGACCGGCCGGCGCGCTCGCGGTCGAGCGAGGCCTCCTCGCGGGCCGGCGCACCCGAGCCGGCTTCCGCCGCGGCCGCAGCGGCGGCCGCGGTCCGCGCGGCGCCGCCCGCCGCGGCCGCCGCGAGCGCCCCCGCGGCGGCCGCCGACTTGCCGCGCGCCGGCGACGCGCGCCGGCGCGCCGACGCGACCGAGGCCGAGCGCTCGCGCCGGCGCGCGCGCGAACGCCGCCGGGCGCCCGCTGCGGCGGTGCCCGAGGAGGCGGTGGCGACCGCGCCGGCGACCGAGCTGCCCGCCGACGCAGAGCTGCCCGCCGTGGACGCGCCGACCGCCGCCGAGCCGGTGGACGGCGGCGGGGTCGCGGCGCCCGAGGACGGGGTCGCGGCCCGGCCCGAGGCGGCCGCGGGGACCGAGTCCTCTCCTCCGCCTGCTTCGGCGCCGGCCGCGCCCGCCACGCCCGCCCCGGCGCCGGTCGCGCCGGCCGCCGGCGGGGCGGCACCCGGCGCCGAGACGGGCGGGACGGCCCCGCCGGGCTGATCGCGGCGCGAGCTAGGCTCGCTCGATCGATCGCTACCTGGAGACCCTCGACCACGACGAGCTGCTGGTGCGCAGGGGCCGCCGGTCCGGGCTCTTCACCGTCGTGGCGGTGCACTCGACCGTGCGCGGGCCGGCGCTGGGCGGATGCCGGCTGTGGCCCTACGACGACTCGCGCGCGGCGGTGCGCGACGCGCTGCGCCTCTCCCGGGCGATGACGTTCAAGTCCGCGGTGGCCGACCTGCCGCTGGGCGGCGGCAAGGGCGTGATCGTGCTGCGTCCGGGCGAGCCCGCCCTGCCCGAGGAGCGCCGCCGCGCGGCGCTGCTGGACTTCGGCGACACGGTCGAGGCGCTCGGCGGCGGCTACGTCACGGCCGAGGACGTCGGCACCTCCGCCCAGGACATGCAGGTCATCGCCGAGGTCACGCGGCACGTGAGCGGCCTGGGCCACGAGCGCGGCGGATCGGGCGACCCGAGCGCGTGGACGGCGCTCGGGGTCGAGACGGCGGTGCGCGTCGCCTGCGAGCGCGCGTTCGGGTCGGCCGCGCTCGCCGGGCGCACGGTCGCCGTGGTCGGGCTCGGCCAGGTCGGCGGCCGGCTGGCGGGGCTGCTGGCCGCCGGCGGCGCCGAGCTGGTGGTCTCGGACGTCGACCCGGCCAAGCGCGAGCTCGCGGCGGCGCTCGGCGCCCGCTGGACCGATCCGCGGACGGCGCTCACGGCGGAGGTCGACGTGCTGGCCCCGTGCGCGCTGGGCGGCGTGCTCGACCACGACACGGTGCCCGAGCTGCGCTGCCGGGTGGTGGCGGGCGCGGCCAACAACCAGCTCGTCTCCGACGACGTGGCCGGGCTGCTCGCCGCCCGCGGAATCCTGTGGGTGCCGGACTTCGTGGCCAACGCCGGCGGGATCATCAACATCGCGGTCGAGCTCGAGCCGGAGGGCTATGACCGCGACCGCGCCGACGCCCGCGTGCGGGCGATCGGCGACACGCTGCGGACCGTCTTCGACAACGCGGAGGCGGCGGGGCAGACGCCGCTGGCGGCCGCTATGGCGCTGGCGTGGCGGCGGTTGGGGGATGCGGCCGCCGCAGCGCCGAGCCCGTAACGTTTGAACACCGGCTGGTAAGGGGCTGAGGGTGCCTGCCGGGGCGGTCTCCCCGGGTGGGACGAGTAGTGCATGTCAGGCATGCCGTTCTCGTCCCGGTCGACGGTCCTGGCGCGTCTACAGTCGCCCTTCGGCGCGCAGCTTCTCGAGATGCGCGGCGAGCGTGAGCGCGGCGGCGGGCCGGACGGCCGCGGGGGCGTCGTCCCACACGCGGTCGAGCAGCTCGTCCTCGTCGCGCACGCCGTCGGCCAGCGCGGCGAGCAGGCGCCGCTCGCGGTCCAGGCGGTGCTCGAGGTAGCCGTCGAGCTTGGCCAGCGGCTCCCACACCGGTGGGCCGTGGCCGGGGCAGATGACCTCCGGGCCGTAGGCCTGCAGCCGCCGCAGGCCGGCGAGATAGCCGGCGAGGTCGCCGGCGACGAACACGCTGCCCTCCCCGAGCACCGCGTCGCCGGTGAAGCAGACCGGGCCGGCGAGGAAGGCGAGATGGTCCTCGGCGTGGCCGGGCACCGCGACCGCCTCGAGCGGGCCGAAGCGGTCGCCGTCGCCGAGGCGCACGTCGGCGCCGGCGTAGCGCATCGCGGCGACCGGAGGGCCGCCGAGCCGCTCGCGCAGGGCGGCGACGCCGTCGACGTGGTCGGCGTGGTCGTGGGTGACCGCGATCCCGCCGGCCCCGCCGCGCGCCTGCACCTCGGCCGCCACCGCGTCGAGGTGGGCGTCGAGCTCGGGCCCGGGATCGACCACCCACGCCGGCGAGCGCCCTGTCACCCACGTGTTGGTCCCCGAGAGCGTGTACGGGCCCGGGTTGTCGGCCCGCATCAGCGCCACGCCGAGCGCGGCGAGGTCCCCGCTCACCGCGGCGCCAGGCGGTAGACGCCGCCCTCGAGCGAGGTGACGTACACGCGGCCGCGCGCGTCCTCGCCGAAGGAGGAGATCGACGGGACGCGCAGGCGGGTCTGGCGCACCTGCCGGGCGCTGCCGGGCCGCAGCCGCGCCGACCAGACCCGGCCCTGGCAGAAGTCGCCGAACACGTAGCGCCCGGCGAGACCGGCCAGCTCTGGATCCCGGACCACGACGCCACCGGTGATCGAGCACCAGCCCGCGTCGTGGCTGCGGCTGATCACGGGCGGTATCGCCCCGGGAGCGCGCTCGCCCGGGGCGAAGCGGTCCGGGCCTTCGAACACCCGCCAGCCGAAGTTCGCGCCCGCGCCGCGGTTGCGGCGCACGAAGTCGATCTCCTCCTGGGCGTCCTGGCCGACGTCGCCGATCGAGAGGTCGCCGGTGCGGCGGTCGAAGGAGAAGCGCCAGGGGTTGCGCAGCCCGTAGCTGTAGATCTCCCCGCGGGCGCCCTGGCGGCCGACGAACGGGTTCGAGGACGGGATGCGGTACGGCCGGCCGCCGGCCGGCCGCGGATCGATCCGCAGGATCTTGCCCAGCAGCGTCCCGAGGTCCTGCGCGTTGCCGCGCGCCCCGTGCTCGTCGCCGCCGCCGCCGCCGTCGCCGAGGCCGACGTAGAGCAGGTCGTCGGGGCCGAAGAGCAGCAGGCCGCCGTTGTGGTTGGGCTCGGGCTGCTGCTGGGAGAGCAGCTCCCGCGCCGAGCCCGGGTCCGCCCGGTCCTCGCTCGCGCGGCGGTACTCGACGATCCGCGTGTCGCCCTGCAGGTCGGTGTAGTCGACGTAGAAGCGCCCGCTGGTGGCGTAGTCGGGGGCGAAGGCCATCGACAGCAGGCCGCGCTCCCCGCCCGGCGCCGTCCTGGAAGAGAGGTCGAGGAACGGCTCCGCGAGCTTGCGCCCGCCGCGCACGACGTGGATGCGCCCGCCCTGCTCGACGACGAACACGCGGCGGGTGTCGCCGGGCGGCGCGGTCACGTAGAGCGGGCTGTCGAAGCTCCCGAGCCGCACGAGGCGGACCCCGCGCCGGACGGCCGGCCGCGCGGCCGGGGTCGGGGTGGGCGTCGCGGTCGGGGCGGGAGTCGCCGACGCGGCCGGCTCGGGCGCGTCGTCCTCCTCGCTCGAGCCGCAGGCGGCGAGCGCGAGGGCCGCCGCGAGGACGGCCGGCAGGAGCGTCGTGCACCTCACCCGCCGTCCAGGATGCCAGGCGACCGTCCCGAGGACCGCCGCCTGATGACCCGCGCGTTCAGGCGGCGACCCCGAGCGTCCGCGCCACGCCGTCGCGGGCGCGGTAGAGGCGACTCATCACGGTGCCGACCGGGACGTCCAGCGCGCCGGCGGCCTCCTGGTAGGAGAGCCCGACCATGTCGACGGCGACCAGCACCTCGCGATGGTGCCTGGGCTGGGCGTGGACGGCGTCGAAGACCTCCTGGGACTCGGCGGCGCGATCGGGCCGCGCGCCGGCCTGCGGATCTTCGATCTCGAACTCCTCGGGCATGGCGACCGTGATGGCGCGGCGCCCGGCGGCGCGGTGGCGGCTGATCCAGGTGTTGCGCAGGGCGCGCAGCAGGTAGCCGAGCTCGTCGCCGCCGTTGAGGCTGCGCGGGCGCTTGAGCACCTGCAGGTAGGTCTCCTGCACGAGGTCCTCGGCCTCCTCGCGGGAGCCGGTAAGGCCCCAGGCCGCCCGGTAGAGGCGGTCGAGGTGGTCGGCGAGGCGCTCGGGGTCGAGCCGGCGGGTTTCGACGAGGCTGAGGGTCACGGGATCGGGACTCCGGAGACGGGCACGCACTCGGTGCGGTGGGCGAGGTACTCGGGCAACAGGGACAGGGCGGCGTCGGTCGAGGCGGCGCTGACCGACCACCACAGGCGGTGATCGCCGCGGACGCAGGCGCCGACGGCCTCGGCGTGGCGCAGCGGGCTCTGAAAGCCGGACCAGGCGGCGAACGCGACCGGGCACTCGGTCGGCTCGTGCTGGTGGCAGAGGAGGAAATCGGGCATGGCGAGACCCTCGCGCCGCACCGGCCCCCGAACCATCAGGGAGATCCCTGAACTTCAGGGACGCTCAGGGTCCGGGGCCGGCGAGCCGGCGGGCGGCTCAGCGGTCCTGCGGCGACTCCGGGCGCATGAACGACGCCGGCGCGGCCGGTCCCGCCGGCGCCCTGGCGGACGGGCCGAAGGGCCCGCGGTCCGGCCGGCACACGGTCCCCTCCGGCGGCAGGCGCAGCGCGATCAGGTAGTCGTCGACCGCTGCGTCGACGCAGGCGCTGAGCCGGTCGGTGAACGCGCCGTGGGCGAGGTGGCCGAACGCGTCGAGCGTGAGCAGCCGCGCGTCGGCCAGCTCGCCGGCGGTCGAGACGGCGTCCTCGTAGGGCGTCGACGGGTCGCCGCCGCGGTTGGCGATCAGCAGGATCGGGTTGGCCGTCGGGCGGTCCCACGGGCCGGTGTAGCGGTCCTCGTCCGTGGCCGGCCAGGTCGCGCAGGGCAGCGACTTGTAGACCCAGTAGGAGCCGAACGGGCCGCCTTGGCGGTCGGCGCGGCGCGCGTAGCGCGGGACGTCCCACGGGTTCGACGGGTTCGCGGTGTCGACGCAGGCGACGGCCTTGCCGCGCTCCGGGGCGAGGTAGCGGTCCTCCTGGACCGGCTCGGCCGGCGGTGGGGGCGTCGCGGGCCCCTCGGTCGCCTCCCAGCCCTGCTGGAGGACGAAGCCGAGCCCGAGCGAGTTGTCCTGGCGCAGAAGCGCGTCGTTGGAGCCCTCGACGAGCACCTGATAGGTCAGCCGGACCTGCCGGCCGTTGGGCAGGCTCACGTTCACCGGGCGGCGGCGGACCCGCTCGAGCAGGCGGTCGTACTTCTCGCGCAGGTCGAGCTGCGGGTCGCGGAAGAAGCACGACGGTGCCGCCTGGCAGGCGTCGAGGAACGCCTCCAGCGCCTGGTTTGCGCCGAGGTAGGAGCCGACCCGGTACTCGTACGGCGCCGCGGCCTCGGCCGGCGTGCGTCCCGTGGTCCACTCGACCGGGTCGAGGATGCCGTCGAGCGCCATCGCCCGGACGCGCTCGCCGAAGAGGTTCGCGTACACCTCGCCGACGAACGAGCCGTAGGAGATGCCGAACAGGTTCATCTGCTCCTCGCCGACCGCTTGTCGCAACAGGTCGAGGTCGCGGGCCACGTTGGCCGTGGACATGTGGGAGAGCAGCGGTCCGCCGTTACGGGCGCACAGCTCGGTCGCCCGCGCGGCGCGCCGGATGACGTCCTGCTCCTGCGCGAGCGTGATCGGGAACGGGGCGCCCAGCAGCCGCAGGGCCTGGGCGTTTGAGTTGAAGCACCGGACCTGGGTGCTGGAGGCGATGCCGCGCGGGTCGTAGCCGACGATGTCGAAGCGCTCGCGCAGCGCCGAGGAGAACGACGGCGGGATGCGCCCAGATCCGCCGGGGCCGCCCTGGGCGAAGAACAGCGTGCCGAGCTTGTTCGCCTGATCGGTCGCCGGCAGGCGCCCGATCCCGAGCTCGAGGCTCTGGCCGGCAGGGTCGCGGTAGGAGAGCGGTACCTCGGCGACGGCGCACTCGTAGCCGGCGGGGCTGCCGGCGGGGCAGGCGCCCCAGTCGAGCTCGGGCACGGGCGCGCCGTTCGTGCCGGTGATGCCCTGCGCGGCGGTCTCCTGGCCGGCTGCCCCGGCGGGAAGCGCCAGCAGGCAGGCCGCCGCGACGGCCAGCACCGTCCTTCGCATCCCACGTCGCGTCCTTCGCATGTCGCTCCTCGTCGATCGCATCGGAGCGTCGGTTCTATGGCGCGGCAGGTGGCCGGCGCATCGGTATGCCGTGCCTAACTTCTCGCGGCGCTCTGCCTAGGCCTGTGCGGGCGGGACGAACGTCCCGGCGGCACGGGACGGCGCGGTCAGGGCGCGAATCCTTCGCTGCGCTTTAGGTGCTGCTTGCCCGCCGCTAAGAGAGCGGTGGTGTTCTGTGCGGGCACCCAGCGGCCAAGGTTCGGTTGACGACACCCACCTCCCCGCAGTCGCTGGGTGCCCATACGAGGCCAGCCGTGGCGCTCCGGAGCACTCATAGGTGGTCCCCCCTGCCCACCGCTCCGGGCGTCACGGCCGCCTCGCCCGCCTCGGTGGACTAGCCTGGGGGAGCACGCATCTCCGCGACCGCTCCCCGGATGACCGAGACACAGCACTCCACAGACACCGAGAAGGCCACGAACGGGGCCGCCGCCGACGCCGAGGCGACGAGTACTCCGGACGCCCCGGCTCCGCCGGAGACGCCGGCCGCCGCCGAGCCGCCCGCGCCCGCCGAGCCCGCCGCCGAGCCGCCTCCTCCGCCCGCAGAGCCGCCGGCCGACGCGCCGGCCGCGGCCGAGCCCGCGCCGGAGACCCCGGTGGCCGCCGAGCCGCCTCCTCCGCCCGCGGTCGCCGAGCCGCCTGCCCCGCCCGACCCTCCGGCCGCCGTCGCCGAGTCGCCCGCGGAGCCCGCGCCAGACACGCCCGCACCGCCGGCAGAGCCCGCAGCGGAGACGCCTTCGGCGCCCGCACCCGACACTCCAGCCTCCACCGAGGCCGCGCCCGACGCCCCGGCGCCCACGAGCGCCCCCGGGCCCGCCGCCGACGGTGCGCCCGCCCAGGGCGCCCCTCAGGCCACCGAGGGCCGCCCGTCGCGGGGCCGCGACCGGCGCCCGCCCCGGCGCCGGCGCCCCAACGCCGCCCAGCGCCACCGCAGCGCCTTCTACGCCCGGCTCTCGGAGCTGCGCCGGCAGGACGCCGAGGAGGCGGCGCCGAGCACGCCGCCCGCGGAGGAGCCCGCGCCCGTGCCGGCCGACGCGCCGGAAGCCGAAGCCGAGGCAGCTCCGGCCGCCGAGGCTCCAGCCCCTGCGCCGCCCCCCGCCGGCCCGCCGCCCACCTCCGCCACCCGCACCGGCCGCTCGCAGGCGCGGCTCGCCGCGGCGGTCGAGCGCGTCGGCGGCCCGGAGGTCATCCAGGACGCGCTGTCGCCGAAGCCCCGCGCCGAGGGCGAGCAGTCGCCGAAGTGGTCGGCCGTCTGCTGCGAGCGCGCCGAGGGCCTGCAACCCGGCGACCCGCTCTTTCAGGCGTGGGCGCGGCTCGCGGTCACGCCGGTCCGGGAGATCAAGTCCGCGATCGACACCGGCGAGCGCGGGCAGGATCGCCGCGGGCGCCGGGGCGGTCGCGGCGGCCCGCGCCGCGGGCGCGACGACGACCGCCAGGGCGGCGCCGCGCGCGAGGACGTGCAGGCCCACGGCCGCGACGGCCGCCTGCGCAGCCGCGTCCGGATCATCGGGCTCGACGGCGACGACCCCCGCGACGCCTGAGCCCCCGAGGCGCTAGCCTTCTCCCTGTGTCGCCCGCCACCGGTCACCGCACCATGCTCGCCGTGACCTCCGCGCGCGCCATCCGCAGCATCATCGCCATTACCCCCTAGGCCTGCGCGAACCCTCGCCGCAGGCCACGACCGGTCCCGATCGGGACCTGGGCGCGTGGGGCTGCTCGGGCGACGACACGGACCAGGACGGAGTCCCGATGTCCACCGCCACGCTCACCGAACGCCCGCCGACCGCCACCCGTCGCCTGACACTCGAGGTCAGCGACCGCTCCGATGTGCTCGCGCGCGTGATCTGCGTCTGCCTGCGCCGCGGGTGCGACCTCCGCGAGGTCGCCTTCCGTCGTGCCTCGGCCACCGGCCCGGCGACCGTCGAGCTCGCCCTGATCGTCGGCCAGCGCCAGTCCGGCTCCCTCCACGCCTGGCTCGGCGGCCTGGTCGACGTCCGGTCCGTGCGGGAGTGACGAGGTACTAGACGCGGACGATGAGGATGTGGCCGTTGGACGTGGTGATCCACAGCTCGCCGCCGACGAACTCGGCGCTCGTCGCGCCGAACTCCGGCAGCTCGAGGCTCGAGAGCAGCCGGCCCGTCCGCGGGTCGAGCTTGAACAGCTGGTCGCGCGGCTTGTCGGCCGCCTTGCCGATCACGAACACCGCGTCTTCGCCGAGGACGGACCACGTGATCCGATCGCCGATGTCGGTCTGCCACAGCGAGCGGCCCGTGTCCGGGTCGATCCGGGCCAGTACGCCGGCCGAGTTGCCGACGAAGGCCATGTCCTCGATGACGTAGAGCCCGCCGGCGCCCTCGAGCGCGATCGGCACCGACGCCTCGAGCGCGCCGGTGCGGACGTCGCGCCGCTGCAGCTCGTTGCTGGCCATGCTGACCCACAGGCTGCCCCCGCTCTCGCCGGCGCCGGTCGGCACGAAGCCGTCGCCCCCGAAAGAGACGGTCCGGTCGATCTCGTTGCTCCGCGGGTCGACGCGGACCAGGTTGTCGAACCCGACGACCCAGAGCCCGCCGGCCACGGGCACGACCGTGCCGCCGCCGTTGAACGGCAGGTCGATCCGCGCCTTCACGCGGTTGGTGCGCGGGTCGATACGTGTCAGCTGGGAGATCGGCCCGACCGCCCACATGTCCTTCGCCACCGGGAAGGCGAACGCCGGCCCGCCCTGGGCGCACACGCCGTCTCCGCAGCCCTTGAGCGGGATCTCGGCCTGCACCCGGCCGGTCCGCGCCTCGATCCGCAGGACGCGGCCGTCGCCGCCGCCGGCGACCGCCCACGCCGAGCCGAAGCCGGGCGCCACCGAGGTCAGGCTGTCGGCGATCTCCAGGTTGCCCACAACCCTCGGCTGCGGCTCCGGCTGCACCGGCTCTGACCGATTGAGGTAGGGGATCGCCACGAGGGCGACGACCAGGCCGAGGACGACGGTGGCCGCGACCGCGATCACGACCGGCGCCGCGGGCATCAGACCCGCCCACAACCGCGCGAGCCATCCCCGCCGCTCCTCCCGCTCGGCGGCCTCCCGCAGCTGCAGCTGCAGCCTGGTCACGTAGTCCTGGCTCATCGTCGTCCCTGTCCCAGCCGGTCGCGTACGGCGCCCAGCCCACGGCTCACGCGCTTTCGGACCACCGCCTCCGAGGTGTTCATGGTCGTGGCGATCTCCCCGTAGGGCCGCTCGTCGATGACGTGCGCGCGGATGGCCTCGCGCTGCTCGGGCGCGAGCCCCTCCAGCAGCGCCTGCGCCTCGGCGCCCGCGCCCAGCGAGTCGATGCGGGCGATGTCGGCGTCGGAGAGCTCGATGCGCTCCATGCCCATCCGCCGGCGCGCACGCCGCTCGGCGTAGCCACGGCGCTGCGCGTCGGCCAGCTTGTTGGCGGCGATCCCGAACAGCCACGCTCGCGCCGCCCCGGACTCGGGCTGGTAGCGGCGCCGTCCCGCCAGCGCCGCGGCGAAGGTCTCTGCGCAGAGGTCGGCGCTGAGCTCGGCGTCGCGGGTCCGCCGGGAGAGATAGCCGAGCACCGTCTCGACGTGGCGCAGGTAGAACTGCTCGAACGAGGCCGCGTCGCGACCGCTCAGGAGCTGCTCGTCGCTGGGCGTCAGCGTGCTCATGCACCAGGCACTTCGGAGGGACGGGCCCGGCTGTGACGCCGACCCTACACCGGCGGGCGGGAGACGAGCCGGGCGAACAGCCGCTCGAGCGTCTCGCCCGGGTCCTCGCACAGGCCGGTGTGCACCTCGGAGGGCTGGACGATCGTGCTCGCCGGCGCGACCAGCCAGTGGAAGCGCTCGGACTGCGGGAGCTGGGCGACGGGGCCGGCACCGGGGTCGCCCGCGGCGATCCGCGCGAGCGCCTCCAGGTGCGGCCGGACCTCGCCGGCGGGCACGCCGGGCGCAAGCGCCGCCAGCAGCCCCTCGTCGAGCTCGACGCGCGCGCCGAGGAACCGCCGCGGGCGGCAGAACAGCACCACGCCGGCGTTGAAGCACTCGCCGCGCTCGACGCGCGGGACGACGCGCACCATCGCGTACTGAAAGGGGCTACGCGGCGACGGCGAGCCGGGCACGGTCGGCCTCCTCCACGAAGTCGCGCGGCGCCCGCAGGCGCGCTGCCAGGTAGTCGACGTGGGCGGGCCGTCGCCGCGCCGGCTCGCCCTCGAACCACGCGTCGGGGACGAGCGCGGCGATCTCCTCCAGCCGCCCTGCCGGCAGCCGGACGGCGAGGCGCTCGTCGGCCGCCGCCAGCGAGCCCGCGTAGGGCAGCAGCACGTGCTCGGCGATGGCCGCGAACGGGCGCCTGGCCTGGCCGGCCGGCTCGGGCGTCGCGTGGTGGGCGTACAGCGCGGCGCCGTGGTCGATCAGCCACAGCCGCCCGTGCCAGACGAGCAGGTTCGGGTTGCGCGGCGTGCGGTCGACGTTCGTGGTCAACGCGTCCAGCCAGACCACGTCGGCCGCGAGCTCCGGCGCCGGCGCGTCGCCGGCGGCGGGGTTGAAGGCCAGCGCGCCGGGCAGGAAGTCGACCCCCAGGTTGAGGCCGGCGCTGGCGCGCAGCAGGTCCTGGATCTCGGGATCGGGCTCGGCGCGGCCGATCTCGGGGTCGAGCTCGACCAGCACGAGCTCGGGGACCGCGAGCCCGACCGCCCTGGCGGCCTCGCCGGCCACCACCTCGGCCACGAGCGCCTTGACGCCCTGCCCGGCGCCGGAGAACTTCACGACGTAGAGCCCGTCGTCGTCGGCCTCCACCAGCCCGGGCAATGACCCGCCCTCGCGCAGCGGCGTGACGTAGCGGGTGGCGGTGACCGTGCGCAGCACGGCGCTGGACGCTAGCCCACTACGGATCGATGAGCTGGAGCGTCCCGTCGGTGCGCGAGGCGACGAAGACGCGGCCGGTGCGCTCGTCCACCCCGACGGTGTTCGGCTGGCGGACGGTCGGCACGGTCCGCGCGCGGCGCGGACGGTCGCCCACGGGGACCTCGACGAGCTCGTTGCGGCCGGTGAGCGTCACCCACACCCGCCCGTGGGCGCGGTCGACCGCCAGCCCGTACGGCGACCCGGCGAGCGGCAGGCGCCCGACCCACTTCAGGCGCGGGCGCGTCTGGAAGACGATCAGCGCCTCGCCGCGCGTGTCGGCGATGTAGACGCGGCCGTCGGCGTCGACGACGCCGTGCGTCGGCCCGAGCCCGGCCGACTGCGAGCCCAGCCCGCGCAGCGTGCGCGGGTCGAAGAGCTCGAAGGTGTACGCCCGCACCGAGACCACCCCGATCTGGTCGCCGACGGCCACCACGCCGCCCGGCTGGACGTCGACCGGCGCCTCGCGCGTCGTGCGGGCGCCGGCGACCTCCGAGAGGGTCGAGCCGAACTCGTCGCCGACGTACGCCCTGCCGTCGAGCCACGCGGCGTCGTGGGGCTGGTCGCCGACCCGCGCGGTCTCGGACCGGCCCTCCGGGAGGCTCACCTGGACGAGCGCGTCGGCCTCCTCGGCCGGCACCAGCACCGGGCCGCCCGGCTGCGCGAGCGTCAGGTGGCGCGCGGCCGCCGGCAGGCGGACGCTCCGCGCCGCGCGGCCCGTGCGGCCGTCGAGCAGCGCCAGCCGCGGCGGGTCGCGTAGGGCGACCGCGACCAGGCCGGTCCGCCCGTCGGCCGCCACCCCCTCGGGGCCCGGCCCGATGCGGATCACCCGGCCGGCGGGCGTCTCGTCGGTGGCCGGCGAGCGGGCGGGCTCGGCGGCGCGCGGAGGAGCCGGCGCGGTCGGCGGCGCCGGGCGCTCGGGCGTGTCCTCCCCGCCGCAGCCGGCGGCGAGGGCGAGCAGGACGAGGACGGCCGCGGCGCGCACCTCTGCTGCGTACCCTCGGCGGCGCTCAGGCGTGCAGCGCTTGGCGCAGGCGCGCGAGGCCCTCGCGGATCTCGTCCGGCCCGTGCGTGGTGAACGACAGCCGCAGCGCCGCCGGATCGGCCGCGCCCGCGAAGAATGGCGCGCCGGGGACGTAGGCGACGTCGAGCGCCAGCGCGCCCGGCAGCAGGGCGGTGGCATCGCAGCCGTCGGGCAGCCGCGCCCACACGAACATCCCGCCGTCGGGCCGGTTGTGGGTCGAGCCGGGCGGCAGCGCCGCGCCCAGGCCGTCCAGGAGCGCGTCGCGGCGCTCGCCGTAGGCGGCGCACAGCCGCGCCACCTGCGCGTCGAGGTCGACGGTGGCCAGCCAGCGCGCCGCGGCCGCCTGGTCGACCGTCGAGGAGTGCAGGTCGCACGCCTGCTTGGCCACGGTGAGCGGCCGGCGCAGCGCCGCCGGCGCGCGCACCCAGCCGATCCGCAGTCCCGGGGCGGCGATCTTCGAGAGCGTCGAGAGGGCGAGCGCGCGGTCCTCGGCGCCGGGCAGCGTCGCGAGGCTCGGCAGCGGCGCGCCGCTGTAGCGCAGCTCCCCGTAGGGATCGTCCTCGATCAGCCACAGCCCGTGCCGCTCGGCCACCACCGCGAGCGCGCGCCGGCGCTCGAGATCCAGCGTGCGGCCCGTGGGGTTGTGGAAGGTCGGCACCGTGTAGAGGACCCGCGCGCGATGCTCCTCGGCGAGCGCGGCGACCGCGTCGGGGTCGAGCCCGCCGTCGTCGCACGGCACCGGCACCGGCACCGCGCCGGCCAGCGCGAAGGCCTGCAGGGCGGCCAGGTAGGACGGCTCCTCGACCAGGATCCGGTCGCCCGGCTCGAGCAGCACGGCGGCGAGCAGGGTCAGCGCCTGCTGGGAGCCGCTCGTGATCAGCAGCTCGTCCGGCTCGGTCGGCAGCCCGCGCGCGGTCAGCCGGGCGGCGACCTGGGCCCGCAGCTCCGGGTCGCCCTCCGTCGTGGAGTACTGCAGGGCGTGGCCGGCGCGACCGTCGGTGAGCACGTGGTCGAAGGCGTCGCGCAGCCCGCGCGCGTCGAAGAGCTCAGGCGCCGGCAGGCCGCCGGCGAAGGAGATCATGTCCGGCTTGCCGGTGAGCGCGAGGATCTCGCGCACCGGCGAGCTGCGCACCCCGCGCAGGCGCGAGGCGAGCGGTGGATGGTCACTGCCGGCGGTGAACGGCCGGAGGGTTGAGGGCTGGGACATCGGGGCTCCAGAAGGGTCGACGCGGGCGGGGTGCCACCGCCCCGGCTGGGGGCTACGCGGCGGTGGCCTGCGCTACTCGGAGCCCGGAAGCCATGCCGCGGAGCGTAACCCATGCGCTGTGTGCGGACGCCGGGCCGGCCTGCGGCATTCCGGCGGTGGCGGCAGGCGTGCCAGGTGGCCGGGCAGTGGAGAGCCGGCGCGCCCAGCCGGGCAGGACCGGCTCCAAGCGACCGAGGGAGCGAGCCGCCATGGCCGACTACGAGCGCAGCGAAACCGTGCAGGCCGCCGCGGAGGAGGTCTTCGCCTACCTGTCGGACGTGGGCAACCTGCCCGACTACATGGAGCGGATGACCTCCGCGGAGCGGACCGGCTCCGAGGAGGTGCACACCACCGCCCGCATCGACCTCGGCGACGGCGAGGGGCCCCGTGACGTCGAGGGCGAGGCGTGGCTGCGCGTCCACGAGGCCGAGCAGCGGATGGAGTGGGGATCCGAGGGCCCGAACGACTACCGCGGCGAGCTCGACGTCACCCCCGCCGGCGACGGCAGCTCGACGGTCGCCATCCGCCTGCACACCGAGCGGACCGACGGGCCGGGGATCGAGCGCGACCTCGCCGCGACGGTGGAGAGCCTCAAGGCGCAGGTCGAGGCCCGCGTCTCCGGCTGACCGGCCGCCCGCGGGATCCCCGGCCCTTGAGCGGACTATTCATGGGCCGAGGATCCGCCGTCGGGGCGGGCTCAGCGCCGCGGCGCCAGCAACTTGATCGTGGTGCGCGTGGTCGCGGCGTTGCCGGCGCCGTCGCGGGCGGCCGCCGAGGCCTGCACCCCCAGCGAGCGCCGGCGGACCAGCGTCCGGTAGCCCTTGCGGCTGAGCGTGAGGCTGACCCGCTTCGTCTTGCCGCCCGACACCAGCGTGCTCTTGCGGGCCACGGTGCTGCGGCCGGACTTCAGCCGGATCGCCGTCCGGCAGCTGTCCTCGCCGCTCGGGCACGAGACGCGCAGCGTGAGCTTGCGCTTGCTGGTGACGCGGAGGGTCTTGGGCCTCAGGCGGACGCGCGGGGCGACGTTGCGGTTGGAGCCGCCGGTGCCGCCGGTCGATCCCACGGTGAGGTAGTCGACGGTGACCCGCTCGAGCGAGGGTGAGGACGCGCGCTCACTCGACGCGAGCTCGGCGGTGTACTGGAAGTAGCGCTGGTCCGGGCTCACGACATCGCCGCCGGCGCCGGGCGCCTGCCACGGCGACCACGGGCCGTTCGCCGCCGGGGCGGTGCGGGTCTGGATCGCCACGCTGGTCCCCGGCGGCCGGCGGAGCGCCGCGGCGATGGTGCGCCAGCGCTCGAAGCGGTCGCCGCCGTCGAAGACGCGCGAGACGAAGATCCCGGAGGCGACGAACGGATAGGCGAAGCGCATCGAGTCCAGGGCGACGGCGTTCGGCTGGCCCGGAGCGTCGACGCCGTTGGCGGCGACGCGCACGTCGCCCGGGATCGCGGGGTGGACGGCGACCTCCGCGCCATCGACGAAGTAGTTCACGGTCGAGCCGCGCCGCTCGATCCCGTAGACGTGGGCGACCCCCGGGTTCGCGCCTGCCGCGGTCCGGCCCATCTCGGTGCCCCCGACCACCGTGCGGGCGACCAACTGGCCGCCGACGATCGCGAAGGTGGCCGACGCCGCGCCCTCGGCCAGGCCGACGTACTGGCCCTCGGCGCCCGAGTACGTCGCGGTGAACTCGAGCCTGTCGCCCGGTTCGGAGATCCAGATGCTGGTGAGCTGACCCCGGACGATCAGCGACTGACCGTTGGACACCGAAGAGCCGCTCGGAGTGTTCGTCCAGCCGCTCGGATACTCCGCGAACTCCTCTGTCTGGGTGTCCGTCGTGCGGCGGATCTGCACCGAGCCGTCGCCGGCGACGGTGGTGTTGCTCTGGACCCCGGCCGAGAAGTCGGCGACCGAGTCGTCGACCAGCGGTGCCTGGGCGCCGGCGGCTGAGGACAGTGCGAGCGACCCCGCGGTCGCCACGAGGGCCACGACGGCCCTGGTCGTTCCTCCACGCTTCACTCCGACACTCCTTGTCTCGCTGACGCCATCCGTGGCCGGCCCAAGCGGCCCCCTGCTTCGCAGGATGGTGCCGCGTGGCCGTTAGCTGAGTGTTGACTATCGGGGCGCCCGGATTTGAACCGGGGACCTCGCCGACCCGAACGGCGCGCGCTACCAGGCTGCGCCACGCCCCGAAGCACCGCAGTTTACCCGGCTGCGAAGATCCGCCGATGGCCCGGGTCGCAGACCTCATCGAGCACCTCGACGCCATCCTCGAGCCAGGCGCCTACCCGGACCTCGGGCCCAACGGCCTGCAGGTCCCCGGAGCGGGCGAGGTCCAGCGGGTGGTCACCGGCGTCTCGGCGAACAAGGCGCTGATCGATCGCGCGATCGAGCTCGGCGCCCAGCTCCTGCTGGTCCACCACGGCCTCTTCTGGGACTTCCAGCCGACCGGGCTGAGCCCGCTCCAGGCCGAGCGGCTGCGGGCGCTCTTCCGCCACGACGTCGGCCTCGCCGGATACCACATCCCGCTCGACGCCCACGCCGAGCACGGCAACAACGCGCTGCTGGCCGAAGGCCTCGGATGCGCCGACCATCAGCCCTTCGGCGCCTGGCGCGGCGCGACGATCGGTCGCCGGGGGACCTTCGCCGGCGACGGCGTCGCCGCGGACGAGCTGTGGCGGCGGGTCGCCGAGCTCACCGGCCGCGAGCCGCTCGTCCAGGGCGCCGGGCCGGAGCTCGTGCGGACCATCGGCATCGTGTCGGGCAGCGGCGCCGACGCGCTGGACGAGGCCGTCGGGCTCGGCCTCGACGCCTTTCTCACGGGCGAGCCGCGCGAGCACGTGATGGGCGAGGCCGGCGAGGCGGGCATCCACTTCGTGGCGGCCGGCCACTACGCGACCGAGACGTTCGGCGTCCGCCGGCTCGGCGAGCTGCTGGCCGCGCGCTTCGGCGTCGAGCACGAGTTCGCCGACGTCCCGAACCCGGTCTGAGCGGCATCCGAGGGCCGATTTCGTCCAGCTTTCGCCGTCCTGAGTTGTGGCCGTCTGGCGAGACCGCTAATTTTCAGTGAACGTCGCAATCCCCCCAGGAGGTCCTTCACCCAATGGCCATCCACCTGACGCCCACGGAGCTCGCGCGAGAAGCTGGCATGGAGCGCCGTGAGGTGATCGAGAAGTGCATGGAGATGGGAGTGCCGATCTTCCAGGGCCGCATAGACAAAACCCTGTTCCTCGCCAGCCTGAGCGAGCAGGCCGCGGCCGAGTCCCCCGCCCAGGTCGCCACCGCCTGAGCCGCCCGGCGCGTCGCGCGACGCGCCTCTACACACCCGAACGAGTCAGTCCGCGCCGGCCGACTGTCGCAGCAGCGCGCCCGTCGTCTGCTCGAGGATGCGCCGCCAGATCGCCGTCCGCTCGGATTCCGCCGCGGCCGTGCTCTCGAGCATCTTGCGCACGCGCGTGGCCGAGATCTCGATCCCGTGGCGCTGGCAGATCTCGCGGATCTGCTCGTAGTCCTTGGCCAGCTTGACCGTCACCGACTGAAACCCGTGACGGGCGACCTCCAGCCGTGAGCTGAAGTTCAGGACGTTGGTCTCGAACATCAGCTCGTCGTCGGGGTCGGGCTCGATCAGCACGATGTCGACGCCGGGGTAGCGCTCCCGCCACTCGCGCGCGACCTCGTGCAGGCGCTGGTAGGCGAGCAGCTTGAAGGTCTGGTAGCCGATCTTCGGAAAGCCCATGTCCGAGACCCGCCGCGGGCGCGTGCCGAACGGCGTGCGGATCTCCTTGGAGAAGTCGTTGACGAACGGGACGAGCGGGTTGACGACGACGACCAGCTTCGCGCCCGCCTCGACCGCGATGTCCAGGTTCGTGGTGGAGACGATGCCGCCGTCGACCAGCTCGCGGCCCTTGAGGGTGTGCGGCTCATAGACCATCGGCAGCGCGGTGGAGGCCCGCACCGCCGCCGAGATCGGGACGTCGTCCCAGCCCTCGGCGCCGAGCACGATGCGCTCGCAGGTGTCCAGATCGGTGGCCGCCAGGTAGAGCTCGTTGCGCAGCTCGCGGAAGTCGTCGGTCCGGCCCTCTTCCTCGAGCACGGTCCGCACGTACTTCTCGACCCCGCGCCCGGAGTACAGCCCCGAGGGCAGCGCGCCGGCCAGCGCGATCGCCAGGTCGACCATGGAGAAGCTGCGCGGGCTCCCGGCCACCGCGCGCAGGACTCGCGCGAGGTGCAGCGGCAGTCCGATCCCGCGGGTCGCGAGCTCGCGCAGGTTGGGGCGCAGGAGCACGTCGAGGTCGATGTCGGGGAAGACCGACGGGCGGGACTGGTCGTTGACCACCCGCATCATCAGCTCGGGCGAGACGCCGTTGGCGGTCAGGGCGGCGATCAGCGAGCCGGCGCTCGTGCCGACGTAGATGTCGAAGTCGTTGACGGTCGTGTTGACCGAGAGCAGGTCGAGCGCCCGCAGCGCCCCGATCTCGTACACGCCACCGGTGAAGCCGCCACCGCCGAGCACCAGCGCCGTCCGCGACGGCTTGCGCCGCCGCCGGGCGGGCGCTGAAGTCTGGAGCTCTACGACGTTGTCCATGTCAGAGAGGCCCCGCCCCGCTCCTGCGCGCGAGGCCTGCGTCCCGGCGCCGCAGTCTACGCCGCGGCCCGGCCGCGACTCCTGGGCCGCCGGGGGGTTTCGTAGCATCGGTGCGCGCGATGAACCGGCCGATCGCAGTCCTGCTGGTGCTGGCGGGCCTCCTGCTCCCCGCAGCGGCGAGCGCCGCCGGCCCCGCGGCCACCCGCGTGGCGCTCGAGCGCCAGATGCGCCAGGCCTCGGGCTTCTCCGGGGCCTATGCGGTGGACCTCGAGAGCAAGCAGCCGCTGGTCGAGGTGCGCGCGGACGCGCGGCGCGTCCCGGCCTCGGTGGAGAAGCTCTACACGACCAGCACGGCGCTGTTGCGCCTGGGCGCCGGCGGACGCTTCACCACCCGCGTGACGGCGAGCGCGCCGCTCAGCCCGGCCGGCGTGCTCGACGGCGATCTCTACCTCGTCGGCGACGGCGACCCGGCGTTCGGCAGCGCCGAGGCGCGGCGGCTGGCCGAGCAGCTGACCGGCGACGGCGGCCTGCAGCGCGTCACCGGACGGGTCGTCGGCGACGAGTCGGTGTTCGACTCGCTGCGCGGCCCGCCGTCCTCCGGCTTCGAGACCTCGGGCTACGTCGGGCCGCTCAGCGGGCTGACCTTCAACCGCGGGCGCACCGCCGGCGCGGGCTTTCAGTCCAGTCCGGCGAGCTACGCGGCCGGCGCGTTCGAGCTCGCCCTGCGGCGCGAGGGGGTGCGCGTCACCCGCGACGCGCGGCGCGGCGAGGCCCCGGACGCCGCGCTCGCGCTGGCCGAGCAGCCCTCGCCGGACGTGGCCGAGCTGATCCGCCGCACCAACGTCCCCTCGGACAACTTCATCGCCGAGACGCTGATCAAGGACCTCGGCGCCCGCTTCGGCCAGGCGGGCAGCACGCGCGCCGGCGCCGCCGTCGTCTCCCAGACGATGCGCGGACTCGGCCTCAGCCCGCGCATCTCCGACGGCTCGGGACTCTCGCGCGCCAACCGGACGAGCCCGCGGCAGGTCACCCGCCTGCTCGAGCAGATGGCCACCGGGCCCGACTTCGCGGTCTTCGAGCGCTCGCTCGCCGTGGCCGGCAGCACCGGCACGCTGAGCTCGCGCATGCGCGGCACCGCCGCGGCCGGGCGCTGCCGCGCCAAGACGGGCACGCTGAGCACCGTCTCGGCGCTGGCCGGTTACTGCCGCTCGGCGACCGGCCGGCGGGTGGCCTTCGCGATCCTGATGAACGGGATGAGCCCGTTCAGCGCGCGCCGGCTGCAGGACCGGATGGCCGTCGCGCTCGCGCGCTACGAGCCGGCGCCGGCGGCGCCGACCAGCACCGGCACCGGTTAGCCGTTCGCCTCGCTCCAGCGGTTGCGCGCCCGCTCGATCGACTGCAGCGCCTCCTCGCGTGGATACCACCCGTCGACCTTGACGACCTTCCAGTCGGGCGTCTTGTAGATCGAGAAGAAGTGCGAGATCTCGTCGCGCAGCGTCATCGAGATGTCGTCGAGGCGCTCGATGTGGTTCCAGTTCGGATCGGTCACCGGCACGCACAGGATCTTGTTGTCGGGCGCGTTCTGGTCGCGCATCCGAAACAGGGCGACCGGCTTGACCTCGATCAGGCAGCCGGGGAACGTGGCCTCTGAGACCACGACCATCGCGTCCAGCGGGTCGCCGTCGGCGGCCAGCGTCTCGCGGAAGAAGCCGTAGTCCGTCGGGTATCCGAGCGAGGAGAAGAGCAGCCGGTCGAGCTTGATCGCCCCGAGCTCCTCGTCCCATTCGTACTTGTTCGAGGAGCCCTTGGGGATCTCGACGACCGCGTAGAGTGGCCCATCGGCATCGGTCATGACGGCGCGCAGCCTACTCGGCCGCGGGGCCGTCGCGCAGCAGCGCCAGCAGCCCCGGCTCGTCGAGCACCTCGACGCCGAGCCGCTCGGCCTTCTCGAGCTTCGACCCGGGCGACTCGCCGGCGACCAGGTAGCTCGTCTTCTTCGACACCGATGACGTCACGCGGCCGCCCTCGGCGGTGATGCGCTCGGTCGCCTGCTCGCGGGTCAGGTCGGGCAGCGTGCCGGTGAGCACGAAGGTCTTCTCGCGCAGCTTTCCCTCGCCGGGCGGCGGGCCCTCTTCCTCGAAGCGCAGCCCGAGCGCGCGCAGGTCGTTGATCTGCGCGCGCATCTCCTCGTCGGCGAGCTGCTCGGCGATCAGCTGGGCGACGATCGGCCCGATGCCGGGCGTCTGGGCGATCTGCTCCGGCGTGGCGGCGAGCAGCGAATCGACCGAGCGGAACTGCTGCGCCAGGTTGCGGCCGGTGACGAAGCCGACGCCCTCGATCCCGAGCGCGAAGAGGATGCGCCCGAAGGCCCGCTCGCGCGAGGCCTCGATGGCGGCCAGCAGGTTGCGCGCGGAGACCTCGCCGTAGCCCTCGAGCTCCATCAGCTGCTCCTGGGAGAGCCGGTAGAAGTCCCCCGGGGTCTTGACGAGCTCCTTCTGCTGCAGGGCGGCGACCTGCTTCTCCCCCAGCCCGTCGATGTCCATCGCCCCCTGGGAGACGAAGTGCTTGAGCAGCTGCCAGCGGCGCTCCGGGCAGGCCCGGTTGGGGCACTGGGTGAAGACGCCCGTACCCTTGACGGTCGGCGTGTCGCAGAACGGGCAGCGCGCCGGCGGCCGCGGCGGCTCGGCGCGCGCCGCGTTCTCGAGCGCGTGCGGGGCGGGCGAGACGACCTGCGGGATCACGTCGCCCGCGCGCAGCACGATCACCTCGTCGCCGACCCGGACGTCCTTGCGCGCGAGGTCCTCCTCGTTGTGCAGCGTCGCGAGCTTGACGGTGACCCCGCCGACGTGGACGGGCTCGAGCTCGGCGAACGGGTGCAGGTCGCCGAACTTGCCGACGTTCCACTGGACCGCGTTGAGCGTCGTGACCGCCGTGGTCGGCGGGAACTTCCAGGCGATCGCCCAGCGCGGGTCGCGCCCCACCACGCCAAGCCGGCGCTGCAGCTCGACGTCGTCGACCTTGACCACGACGCCGTCGATCTCGAAGTCCAGCGCGCCGCGGCGCGCCTGCCAGGCCAGGCAGCGCTCCACGACCGCCTCCTCGGTCTCGAGCCGTTCGACGTCGCCGTTGACCCGGAAGCCGTGCTCGCGCAGCCACTCGAGCGCCTCCCAGTGCGAGCCGAAGCGGATGCCCTCGGTCACCCCCGCGCCGTAGCACCACATCGACAGCGGCCGGTCGGCGGCGAGGCTCGGGTCGAGCTGGCGGATGGTGCCCGCCGCCGAGTTGCGCGGGTTCATGAAGGTGGCGAGGCCGCGCTCGGCCCGGCGCTCGTTGAGCGCGGCGAAGTCGGGCAGCGACATGTAGACCTCGCCCCGGACCTCCAGCAGCGGCGGGGCGTCCTCGATGCGCAGGGGGATCGAGGGGATGGTGCGCAGGTTGTGGGTGACGTCCTCGCCGACCTCGCCGTTGCCGCGCGTGGCGCCGCGCTCGAGTACGCCGTCCCGATAGAGCAGGGAGATCGCCAGCCCGTCGATCTTCGGCTCGGCGACGAAGGCGAAGGACGGGTTCTCGATCCCCTCGCGCGCGAGGTGGTTGCGCATCCGCTCGATCCAGGCACGCAGCTCCTCCTCGGTGCGGGCGTTGGCCAGCGAGAGCATCGGCTGCAGGTGGGAGACCTTCTCGAGCCTTGAAACCGGCTCGGCGCCGACGCGCTGGGTCGGCGAGTCCGGCGTGACCAGCTCGGGATGCTCGGCCTCCAGCGCCCGCAGCTCGTCGAGCAGGGCGTCGTAGGCGTCGTCGCCGATCTCCGGGTCGTCCTCGGCGTAGTAGCGGCGGTTGTGGTACTCGAGCTCGCGGCGCAGCTCCGCGGCGCGGTCGGCGGGCCTGGTCGTGCTCATTGGACTTCTCGCGCGGCCGGCGCGAGCAGCCGCGCCAGGTCGTAGGCGCGCAGGTTGTCCATCCCGTGGTCGGCGGTGAGGTCGAGGTGCAGCGGCGTGACGGCGATGCGCCCGGCGGCGATCGCCGCGAGGTCGGTGCCGTCCTCGCGGTGGTAGTCGGGCGCGTCGCCGTAGATGCGGTACTGCCTGGCGCCCGAGTCCTCGTCGACCAGCTCGAGCCGGTCGCGGTAGATCCGCTTGCCCAGGCGCGTGACCTCGACGCCGTCGACCTCGCCCGCCGGGACGTTGACGTTGAGCAGGGTGCCGGCTGGGCAGCGGCACGTCGTCGAGCTGGGCGACCAGCCGGGCGGTGAACGCGGCCGCGGTCTGGAAGTCGAACTCGCGGCCGAGGCGGAAGTCCATCTCGCGCGCGGCGGACTGCTGGGAGACGGCGATCGCCGGCAGCTCGAGCATGATCCCCTCCAGCGCCGCCGCCACCGTGCCCGAGTAGGTGATGTCGTCGCCCAGGTTCGAGCCGTGGTTGATGCCCGCGACGACCACGTCGGCCTCGAAGCCGTCGACCAGCCCGAGCGGCGCGAGCCGGACGCAGTCCACCGGCGTGCCGTCGCACGAGTAGCCGACGGTCCCGTCCTCGAACTCGACCTCGCGGACCGTCAGCGGCCGGCGCGTCGTGATCGAGCGCGCCGTGGCCGAGCGGTTGGAGTCCGGCGCGATGACCGCCAGCTCGACGTCGCCCGCGGCGATCAGCTCGCGGCGCAGGGTCTGCAGACCGGCTGCGCCGATGCCGTCGTCGTTGGTGAGGAGGACTCTCATCTAACGTCGCCCACAGGTCATCGCTCGTCGATGACCGCTTGTAACGTCGCCCGCAGGTCATCGCTTGTCGATGACCGCAGGGCGAAAACACCTTATCCCCCGGCCCGGAACGCCTCGCGCACTCCCGCACGCCAACTTCCCGCCCGCCGAGCGGTCCCGCGCCCCGTCGGCGCCTCAGCCCAACCACCCGCCACGCGCCGCTCGGAGCCTGGGCAACATCCTCGCCCAAGGGAGGGCCCATGCTCCGAGCAGCACTCGCTGCCATCACCGTCATCGTCGTGCTCGCCGTGCCCGGCGCGGCCGCCGCCCAGTCGGATCCGGCGTCGGTCTTCGTCGTCCACGGTGTTCCGGGCACGCCGGTCGACGTCTACGCCAACGGCGACGTCATCATCGAGGACTTCCAGCCCCTGACCATCGGCGGCCCGCTGTCGCTCCCGGCCGGCGAGTACGCGCTGGCCATCCGCCCCGCCGGCTCGGGAGCGAGCGCCGACCCGCTCGCCAGCGCCACCGCGACCGTCGAGGCCGGCCAGAGCGTCTCGGTCGTCGCGCACCTGACCCCCGACGGCGATCCGGTCATCACGCCCTACGTCAACAACCGCTCAGACGTCCCCGCCGGTCAGGCGCGGGTGACCGTCCGCCACGACGCCGCCGCGCCGCGCCGTCGACGTGCGCGCCGGCGACGACGTGCTCGTCGAGGACCTCTCCAACCCGGACGCCCGCACGATCGAGGCGTCGCCCGGGACCATCGAGGTCGCCCTGGCGCCGACGGGTGAGTCCGACATCGTCACCGGGCCGACCCCGCTGACGCTCGCGGCCGGCGGCAGCTACGCCGTGTACGCCGTCGGGTCGGTCGAGGAGGACACCGACCAGTTCATCGTCCAGCCGATCAACGCGGGCGCCGGAGCGCCGGGCGGGGTGCCCGGCGGCAACTCCGGGCTGCTGGGCGGCGACGACGGGCCGGGGACGCCGGCCCTCGCGCTGCTGGTCGTCGGGCTGATCGCCGGCGTCGCGTCGCTGCTCGTGCTGCGGCGGCGCCCCGGCGCCGGAGGCCGGGCCTGACCGACGCGCCGCACACCGATGCCGGGCGGGGCGCGAGGCTCCGCCCGGTGGCGGGCTGGGCCGGGCTGCTCGCCAGCGCCGGCCTGCTCGCCGCGGCCGCGCTCACGTGGGCCGGCGGCGCGCCCGCCGGCGTCCGCGACGCCGGCTCGCTGGCCGAGCTCGGCCCGCCGCCGGCAGGCCCGGCGCCGCCGGCCCGGCTGGCGCCCACGCTCGTGCCGGCCATGGTCGGCTGGCCGCCGCGGCGGCGGCTGCCGCGCGTGCGCCGGGTGCGCTCCGCGCTGCCCAGCGCGCTCGCGCCGCCGCGCGTCCGCGTCCCGGCCGCCCTGCGGGTTCCGGGTCTCGGCCTGCGGGCGCGGGTCGAGCCCGTCGGGGTCCGCGGCCGTCGCCGCGAGCTGGCACTGCCCGACGACGCCAGCACCGTGTCCTGGTACCGCTTCGGCGCCCATCCGGGCGCGGCGGGGGTCGCGGTGCTCGCCGCCCACGCCGACTTCGACCGCCGCCCCGGTCCGTTCGCCGGCCTGGCGACGATGAAGCCGGGCCAGCGCCTCACGGTCGGGTTCCGCCGCGGCGGCGACCGCGCGTTCCGCGTGATCGCCCGGCGCTCCTACGACAAGCGCCGGCTGCCGCGCCGGTTGTTCGCCACGAGCGGTCGCGCCGCGCTGGCGCTGGTCACCTGCGGCGGGCCCTTCGACGCCGAGACGCGCACCTACGCGCGCAACACGGTCGTGTGGGCGGTGGCGAGCGGGTCCTGAGCCTCAGGGCGAGGCGACCTCGACCCGCCCCACCATGCTCGGGTGGTAGCGGCACACGTAGCTGTAGGTGCCGGGCCGGCTGAAGCGGGCGCGCAGCGAGCGGCCGGGGTCGACGTTGCCGAGCTCGCCCGGCCCGCGCCGGAAGGAGACCGTGTGGTTGACGGTGTCCGCGTTGCGCCAGCGGATCCGCTGGCCGACGCGCACGGAGAGCCGCGCTGGGCGGTAGTCGAAGTCCACGATCCGCGCGACGACCGGCCGGCTCGCGGCGGGCACCGCCTCGGCCCTCGGCATCGCCCCCGGCTCGGCGGAGCACCCCGCGACGGCGGCGGGCGCGAGCAGCAGGAGGAGCACGAGGCGGCGCCGCACGGGGACCCTTCGCGTCGTGGGGGCGGTTCGGATCAGTCGACGTCGGGGGCACTGGGCTCTTGGATAGGCCTTTCGCCCTCCGGTCACCTGCGGCGACCTGCGGGCGACGTTACCGTGCGGGCCGGGTCCGGCGAACCCCGCATCGACGAGTTGGGGGTCGGGTCTGCGGGTGACAAAACGTCGAGATCAGGAGCGGCGAGCGGGCCATCTGTCCCGCGCCACTGCGGAACTCGACGTTTTGCTCGCTGAGCGGCCACGGGTGCCCCGCCGCGGGCTCGTCGGGCCCAAGCCCTCGACCACGGCGAGGCGGATCCTGGCGGCGCAGGATGGCTCGCTCCGTGCCCGCGGGTCGCCGAAGGTGACCGAAGGGCGAAACCGACTACCCTCGCGCCGTGCCGACGCCCCGCCGCTGGTGGATCCACGCCGTCCTCGGCGCCGCGGCGCTGGCGGCCGGCCTGCTCGTGCTGCTCTTCCCCGACCGCACGGTCGGCCTGCTCGCGGCGGCGGCGGGCGCCTACCTCGTGCTCGTCGGGCTCCTGCGGCTGTCGACCGCGGCGACGACCGACAAAGGACGGCTCGTCGAAGCCGTCCTCGGGCTGGCGGCGCTGGCCGGCGCCGCCCTGGTCCTCTTCCAGCCCGGCCGCGCGCTGACCGCGATCTCGATCGGCTTCGGCGTCTACCTCGTGCTTGCCGGCCTGCTCGGCCTCGTCGTGGTGATGCGCGCCCGGCTGGGCGGCGGCGCCGTCGCGCTCTGCCTGCTCGACGTCGTGGCCGGCGTCGCGGCCTTCTCGTGGCCGCGCACGACGCTGCTGATCCTCGTCCTGGTGCTCGGGCTCTACCTGGTCGTGCGCGGAGTGGCCGAGCTGGCCACGGGGCTCGTCCTGCGCGGCGCGGCGGCTCAGTACCGGACCGAGGCGAGGTAGAGCCCGTGCGGCGGCGCGGTCTCGCCCGCCGCCGAGCGCGGGCGGCCCGAGAGCAGGCGCTCGAAGTCGCGCGCGCTGCGCCGCCCCGATCCGACCTCGAGCATCGTGCCGACCAGCACGCGGTTCATGTGGCGCATGAACGTGTCCGCCTCGATCCAGAAGTGCAGCAGCTCGCCGAACGCCCCGGCCCGCTCCCAGCGCGCGTCGAAGACCTCGCGCTCGAAGCGCCGGTGGTAGGTCTCAGACGGCGTGAAGGCCGTGAAGTCGTGCGTGCCGCGCAGCGCGTGGGCGCAGCGCTCGAGCGCGTCGTCGTCGAGCCCGTGCGGCCACCACAGCGAGCGACCGCGCTCGAACGGGGACATCACGGCCCGGGTGGAGACCCGGTAGAGGTAGGTGCGGCTGAGCGCGTCGTGGCGGGCCGAGAACCCGTCGGCCACCTCCTCGGCCTCGACGACCGCGACCTCGTCGGGCAGCAGCGCGTTGACCGACCGCAGCCGCGGCAGCGGTCCTGGGTAGGAGACGACCTGCCCGAGCGCGTGGACGCCGCGGTCGGTCCGCCCGGCGACGGTCAGCTCGACCGGCCGGCGCAGGACGACGGCGAGCGCGCGCTCGAGCTCTGAGGCGACGGTGCGCCGGCCGGGCTGCGCGGCCCAGCCGGCGAACGCGCTGCCGTCGTACTCGAGCGTGAGCTTCGCGACCACCGCGGGCCGCTCCGCCCGCTACACGAGCTCGAGGAAGACCATCTCGCTCGCGTCGCTGCGGCGCGGCCCGAGCTTGAGGATCCTGGTGTAGCCGCCCGGCCGCTCCGCGTAGCGCGGTGCGATCTCGTCGAACAGCTTGTAGATCACGCCCTTGTCGGGGTGCTGCAGCGTCGAGATCGCCTGCCGGCGCGCGTGCAGGTCACCGCGCTTGGCGAGCGTGATGAGCTTCTCGAGCTCCGGCTTGACCGCCTTGGCCTTGGCTTCGGTCGTCTTGATCCGCTCGTGGTCGATGACCTCCACGCACAGGTTCGCCAGCAGCGCCTTGCGATGCGATGCTGTGCGCGAGAGCTTGTGACGGGTCTTCTGGTGGCGCATGGCGGCCGGGAGAGCCTAGTCGGTCCGGAGCCCCAGACCGCGCTGGGACAGCGTCTCGATGACCTCGTCGATCGACTTCTTGCCGAAGTTCGGGATCGCGGCGAGCTCGCCCTCGGACTTGCCGATCAGGTCGCCGACGGTCTGGATCCCCGCCCGCTTGAGGCAGTTGTAGGACCGCACGCCGAGCTCGAGCTCCTCGATGAGGATGTCGTCCATCGGGCCGCCGCCGCCGGCGCGGCCGCCCGTGCCGCCGAGCGCCTGACCGCCGCCGTTGCCGTCCACCAGGCCGGCCACGCCGGCCGGGCCGGCGCGCAGCTCCTCGATGCGGTCCTCGTCGGTGAAGATCGACAGCGAGGAGATCAGGATCTCGGCCGCCTCGCGCAGTGCGGTCTGGGGATCCAGCGAGCCGTCGGTCTCGATGTCCAGCGTCAGCTTGTCGAAGTCCGTGCGCTGGCCGACGCGCGCCTGCTCGACCTGGTAGGCGACGCGGCGCACCGGCGAGAAGATCGAGTCGATGGGGATGACGCCGATCGGCTGGTCGGGGGACTTGTTCTCCTCGGCCGGGCGGTAGCCGCGGCCGCGGCCGATGGTCAGGTAGAGCTCGAGCTTGGTGCGCTTCTCGAGCGTCGCGATGTGGGCGTCCGGGTTGAGGATCTCGACGCCCGAGGGGACGTCGATGTCGCGCGCGGTGATCTCACCGGGGCCGGTGACCACCAGCGGCGCCTCGACCTCGGTGGCGTCGGAGTGCATCCGGCACACGATGCCCTTGAGGTTGAGCACGATGTCGGTGACGTCCTCGGAGACGCCCTTGATGGTCGAGAACTCGTGCGCCACCCCCTCGATGCGCACGGAGGTGACCGCCGCGCCCGCCAGCGAGGCGAGCAGCACGCGGCGCAGCGAGTTGCCGAACGTGTAGCCGAAGCCGCGGTCGAGCGGCTCGACCGTGAACGAGCCACGGTTGTCCTCGACCGTTTCTGCGGTGATCCGGGGAATCTGGAAGTCGAGCATCAGGGTCCTAGGGTCGTCGGGGGGAGGTGGTGCGAGAGCCGCCCGGCTGACGGGGCGGCGGCGACCCGGATCCGCCCACCACTCAAGCGGGGACCGGGGGAAGGTCGGGCTACTTCGAGTACAGCTCGACGATGAGCTGCTCCTGCACCGGCGCGGCGATCTCCCTGCGCTCGGGCTTGCGGAGCACCTTCGCCGTCAAAGAGTCGTGGTCGGCCTGCAGCCAAGCCGGTACCTGCGCCACCAGCTCGGTGGCGTCGCGGATGACGCCCTCGGCGTCCGAGCCGGCCTTGAAGGCGATGACGTCGTTCTCGCGGACCTGGTAGCTCGGGATGTCCACGCGGCGGCCGTTGACCGTCCAGTGGCCGTGGCGGATGAGCTGCCGGGCCTGACGGCGCGAGGCGGCAAAGCCGAGCCGGACCAGCACGTTGTCGAAGCGGCACTCGAGCATCCGCAGCAGGTTCTCGCCCGTGATGCCGTCCTGGCGGGAGGCCTTGGCGTAGTAGGTGCGGAACTGCTTCTCGAGCACGCCGTAGTAGCGGCGGGCCTTCTGCTTCTCGCGCAGCTGGACCCGGTACTCGGACTGCTTCTGGCGGCCCCGGCCGTGCTCGCCCGGCGGATAGCTACGGCGCTCGACGCCGCACTTGTCGGTCAGGCAGCGCTCGCCCTTGAGGAACAGCTTCTGGCCCTCGCGGCGGCACTGCTTGCACTGGGGGGAAGTATCTCTAGCCATCTGGTTGGATCAGACCCTTCGCCGCTTGCGGGGACGGCAGCCGTTGTGTGCCTGGGGAGTGACGTCGCGCACGCCGGTGACCTCGAGCCCGGCGGCCTGCAGCGAGCGGATCGCGGTCTCGCGGCCCGAGCCCGGGCCCTTGACGAAGACCTCGACCTTCTGCATCCCCTGCTCGATGCCCTTGCGGGCGGCCGCATCGGCGGTCACCTGGGCGGCGAACGGGGTCGACTTGCGCGAGCCCTTGAAGCCGGCGCCGCCGGCGGACTCCCACGCGATCACGTTGCCCTCGCGGTCGGTGAGGGCGACGATCGTGTTGTTGAACGACGTCTTGATGTGCGCCTGGCCGATAGGGATGTTCTTCTTGACGCGGCGGCGGCCACGCTGGGGACGACGGGGGGCAGGCATCTACTTCTTGGTCGCCTTCTTCTTGCCGGCGACCTGCATCCGCTTCGGGCCCTTGCGCGTGCGCGCGTTGGTCTTGGTGTTCTGGCCGTGGACCGGCAGGCCGCGCCGGTGGCGCACCCCGCGGTAGCAGCCGATCTCCATCAGGCGCTTGATGTTCTGCGAGCGCTCGCGGCGCAGGTCGCCCTCGACCATGAGGTCTGAGTCGATCTGGTCGCGCAGGCGGGCGATCTCGTCCTCGGTCAGGTCCCGCACGTACGTGTCAGGACTGATCCCCAGCTCGTTGAGCAGCTGGTTCGAGGTGGAGCGGCCGACCCCGTAGATGTAGGTCAGGCCGATCTCGACGCGCTTGTTGAGGGGGATGTTGACCCCTGAGATTCTTGCCAAGGCTGCTCTACCCCTGACGCTGCTTGTGTCGCGGGTTCTGGCAGATCACGAGGACCCGGCGGTTACGCCGGATGACCTTGCACTTCTCGCACATCGGCTTGACCGACGGTCGTACCTTCATGATCCCTTTCGGACTTGATGATCCGGCGAGCAGGCTCTGGCGACCGGTGCGGTCGCCGCTACCACGCTGCGGAACGGTCTGCGCAGGGGGCAGGACGCCCACAGCGCGACGGAGGAGAATAGCAAAGGTCGCCTGAGCCCTGAAGGGGTCAGGGCGGCGTGCCAAGGGGAGTGGCAAAACGCCAAGTTTGCGGGAACGTTGGCTACCGGTTAGCTCTTCCCTGCGCGAGAGTTCTCGGCTCGGGTGCTGTCGCGCTCACCGGAGGGGGCGTGAGCGGAACGACTGCATACGGAGAGGTTCGGTGGCGGGGCGGGGGGCGACTTGCTGCTTGATGGTGATGGCGGCAATCGGCTGCCTCACGCTCGCGTCGGCCGCGTCGGCGGCCCCACGCGCATCTGAGCAGCGCTTCACGACGAACGACACGGGCGACGTCACGGGGACGGGGAACACCCTGCTGACCTGTCCGGACGCCGATCCGCAGTGCGCCGCGGCGCGCGCCGGGACCGCGCCGGGGGCGGCCCTGAACAACAACAACTACGTGATGCAGTACCTGAACACGGACGCGGCGCAGGCGCCGTTCCGGTGTTCAACTCGTCGACGGCGACGCTGCTGCTCCCAGCCGGGGCGACGGTGCTCAAGGCGATGCTCTACTTCGGGGCCGACTCGACCGCGGGGGCGGCGGGCGCGCCGCCGCCGAGCGCCGCCGCACGGAACACCGTCCTTTCAAGGCGCCTGGGGGGAGTCACGGCTCCTGACACGGCATCGCCGGTCGACTTCATCACCACCGACGGAAGTGACTTCCAAGGGGCGGTCGACGTCACCAGCGAGGTCGCGGCGGCCGGCGCCGGACCGTACTCGGTGGCCAATGTGCAGGCCGGAACCGGTCGGGACCGCCAGGCCGGTTGGGCGCTCGTCATCGCCTACCGCGACACGGCCGCAGCCGCCGCGCAACCTGACGTCTTCGACGGCCTGCAGGTCGTCAACCGTGCGACGCCGCGTGGCGACGCTGTCGCTGACCGGGTTCACCACGCCGCCCTTCGGGCCGGTGCGGACCCGGCTCGGCCTCGATCGCTACGAGGGCGACGCCGCTCGACCGGCGACAGCGTCGACGCTGAACTCCACGCCGATCACCGACGCGGCGAACCCCGCCAACAACGTCTTCAACTCGTCGATCGCGCGCCTAGGGCGTCGACGTCACCGACAAGAACCCGAACTACGTCAACCAGCTGGGCTCGGACCTCAACCTGTTCCGCGAGGACGGCGTGCTCCCCAACAGCGCGACGAGCGCGACGATCCGGCTGACCACGGCGGGGAGACGTACTACCCGAACCTCGTGTCTTCACGACGGACATCTACGCCCCCGAGATCCGGCCGCTGAAGTCCGTCGTGGACCTCAACGGCGGCGCCGCGCAGCGCGGCGACGTACTCGAGTACACGGTCCAGCTCACGAACGAGGGACAGGCCGGCGGTCGCCGCGTGCGCTTCCTCGATCCCATCCCGGCGCGGACAGACTTACGTCCCGGGGTCGCTCGCCGTCACCCCGGCGGCGACCGCGAACGGGGCGTGCCCGGCACGTTCGTCCGCGCAGTCCGACGCCGTCGGCGACGGCCTCGCCGAGTTCAACCCCGACACGAGCGAGACCACCTTCCGCCTGGGCACCGGCGCGAACGACGAAGACGGTGGGCGGCTCGGCCCGGGCGAGACCTTCTGCCTGCGCTTCCGGGTCGACATCGACGACGATCGCGCCGCGCACCGAGACGATCGTCAACCAGGGCGCCGCGTCGTTCATCGGCGCGACGCTCGGCACGCCGTTTCCCAACGACTCTCCAACCCGGTCTCCAACACGGTCGCGGCGCCGACCTCGTGCCCGCCAAGACACACGCCGGCGGCACGTTCGTGGGCGGCACGGCCCACAACTTCTCGATCCCCCGTGACCAATGCGGGCGACGTGCCGCACGACGGCACGGTCACCGTCACCGACGCAGTCGACCCGACCGCAGTTCTCCTCGGTGAACTCGGTGCGGCGGAGACGGCTGGACCTGCACGCCGGCGACGGCTGCGACGACCCTGACGCTGCACCCGCTCGGCCACCCACTCGCTCCGGGAGCGACCTATCCGCCCATCGTCATCAACGCGACGGTCGAGGACGATCCCGCGCCGGCCACGGTGATCAACACCGCCAACGTCTCGGGCGGCGGCGACGTCGAGGACTCCAACAACTCCGCGACCGACGCCGGCGGCGCCGTCGCCCGGCCGACCTGTCGATCACGAAGTCCGAGGACATCAACATCGTGCCGGCCCGCGGCGAGGTGACCTACACGCTCGAGGTCGAGAACCGCGGCCCGTCGACGGCTCCGGGCGTCGCGGTCACCGACACGCTGGCGCCGAACTTCACCGCGATCGAGGCCACGCCGTGCAGGGCACCTGCACCGACGCGGTGGTCTGCACGCTCGGGTCGCTGGCGCCCGGGCAGCCGGGCGACGATCACCATCTTCGCCCGCGTCGAGGCCACGCGGCCGACCGACGGTGGTCAACACCGCCGCGGTCGACGCCACGGCCAACGTCGACGACCCGTTCCCGGACAACAACGTCGGCACGGCCGACATCGACGTCCCGGTCAGCAGCGACCTGCAGGTCGTCGAAGAGCTTCGCCCCCGCCCGCCGCACCGCGGCGTCCCGTCACCTTCACGATCCCGGTGACCAACGCCGGCCCGTCGGCGGCCGCCAGAACGTCATCGTCGAGGATGTGCTGCCGGCCGCGTACTACGCGCTGACGCCGTGCCGACCGGCACGACCACCGGGGCGGGGAACAACTGCGACTTCCTGGCTGCCAGCCGGCAGCTGAGTGCACGATTCCCACGCTGGCGGTGAACGACCGAGACGATCACCATCACGGCCACGCTGCGGCCCGACAGCCGCGGCAAGACCGTGCTCAACCAGCCGTCAAGGCGATCTCGGACTCGCTCGACCCCAACCCCGAGCTAGACCAGGACACGATCTCCTTCGCGCCGATCCCAGCGGCCGACCTCGAGATCACCAAGGTCGCCGGCAACGCGACCCGGTAACGCCAGGAGGCGCGGGGACGTTCATCTTCCAGCCCGCCAACCGCGGGCCGAGCAGGCCCGGATGTCGTCGTCCGCGACCCGCTGCCTGACGGGCTTGACGTGTCGTTTCGGCCTCGCGGGTGCACGGTGACCGGACAGGACATCATCTGCCAGCTCGGCCAGCTCGACGCCGGCACAGCGTTCGAAATCCCGATCGAGGTCCTGGTCGATCCTGCGCTGGCCGGCTGACGGTGCGCAACGCGGCGACCATCGGCTCCGAGCCGATCCGTCGATCCGGCCGGCCAGGTGGTCCGTCGAGCAACTCCGATGCGGCCGATCTCGTCGTCGGGCCGCCCCCGCCCGACCGCCCCCACCTGAGCCGCCCGACCCCTCCGCGACCCCGCCCGCTCCGCCCTCCGGGCCACCGCCGCGCGGCCCGTCCGCGCCTCGTGGTCGAGAAGTCGGCGCTCGGCGCCGGCGCGCGGGTCGGCGACGAGCTGCTCTGGACGGTGCGCGTGCGCAACACGCGCGGGCCCTCGCGCGCGACGTCGTGGTCACCGACACGCCCGGCCGCGGCGTCGCCCGCGCTCGGCGCAGCCCAGCGCCGGTCGCTGCGCCGGCTCGGCGCCGGTCACCTGCCGGCTCGGCGACATCGCGCCCGGCGCGACCGCGACGTGATCCTGCGTACGCGTGCGACGCGGCCCGGGACGCTGGCCAACGCTGCCACGGTCGCCTCGCCGAGCACCCAGGCGCCGGGCGCGGCGCTCTCCGCCCGCTCACCACCGCGCGGCCGTGCCGACGCCGACGTCCGCCTGGCCAAGGTGGCCTCGCGCACGAGCCTGTCCACCCGCGGCGACCGCGTGCAGTTCACGCTGACCGCCCGCTCGCGAGCGCGGTCGACCGTGTCTGGCGTGCGGGTCTGCGATCGCCTGCCGGAGGGACTCGCGTTCGTGTCCGCACCCGGCGCCCGCTATCGCAACGGCCAGGCCTGCTGGACCCTCCGGCGGCTCGCCGCGGCCAGACCCGCCGCCTGACGGTGACGACCCGCCGCGAGCCTGCCGCGCACGCGGCGGGTGCGCAACCTCGCCGCGCTGCGCGGGGACACCGTCGCCGGCCGCACCGCCCGCGCGGACGTCACGGTCCGCGGCCGCCGTGGCCGCGGCGGCGGCGTCACCGGCTGACGCGCCCGCGCCCGGCAGGTACGGTAAGGGCCCCATGGGTGTCTACGGCGACCACGTCCTGCCGCGGATCATCAACGTCCTGTGCGCGATGAAGGCGGCCCACCCGCAGCGCGAGCGCGTCTGCGCGGGCCTCACCGGCGAGGTCGTCGAGATCGGCTTCGGCTCGGGGCTGAACGTCCCGTTCTATCCATCAGCCGTGACTCGGGTCGCCGCGGTCGAGCCGGCTGACGTCGGCTGGAAGCTGGCGGCCGAGCGGCTCGCGGCGACACACGTCCCGGTCGAGCGTGCCGGGCTGGACGGGCAGCGGCTGCCGCTGGCCGACGACCGCTTCGACGCCGCGCTGTCGACCTGGACCATGTGCTCCATCCCCGACCTCGCGGCGGCGCTGCGCGAGCTACGGCGCGTCCTGAAGCCGGGCGGCACGCTGCACTTCGTCGAACACGGGCTGGCGCCGGACGCGCCCGTGCGCCGCTGGCAGCATCGCCTCGAGCCGGTGCAGAAGCGCGTGTTCGGCGGCTGCCACCTGACCCGCCCGATCGCCGCGGAGATCACGCGGGCGGGCTTCACGATCACCGCGCTCGACGTCTTCTACGAGGACGCCTCGCCGAAGGTGATCGGCGCCAACTCGCTGGGCACCGCCGTCTCGGCCTGAGGCGTGATCAGGCCGCGGCGCTGAGCTTGCCCTCGTGCCAGGGCGTGATGATGCGCGGGCCTGCGGCGGTGACCGCGATCGTGAACTCGAAGTGGGCGGCCAGCGAGCCGTCCTGGGCATAGATCGCCCAGCCGTCGTCGCCCATGCGAACCATGTGGCGCCCCGCGGTCACCATCGGCTCGACGGCGAAGACCATCCCCTCCTCGAGCACGACCCCGCGGCCGGGCGTGCCGTAGTTCGGGATCTGGGGCTCCTCGTGCATCGAGCGCCCGATGCCGTGCCCGACCAGCGAGCGGACGATCGAGAACCCCTCGGCCTCGACGTGCGCCTGGACGGCGTGGGAGACGTCGCCGAGCCGGTTGCCCGGCACGCACTGCTCCACCGCGCGGAAGAGCGACTCGCGCGTGACGTCGAGCAGCTTGGCGGCCACCGGGGAGACCTCCCCGACGGCGAAGGTCACCGCGCCGTCAGCCACCCAGCCGTCGTAGACGATGCCGATGTCCACGCTGAGGATGTCGCCGCGACGCAGCTTGTAGCGCCCGGGGATGCCGTGCACGACCATCTCGTTCGGGGACGCGCAGATCGAGCCGGGGAAGCCGCGGTAGCCCTTGAAGGCGGGCGTGGCGCCCTGCGAGCGGATGTAGCGCTCGGCGGCCGCGTCGAGCTCGCCGGTGGTCACGCCGGGGCGGATCTTGCCCGCCAGCAGGTCCATCGTGCGCACGTGGATGGCGCCGGCGGCCGCCATCGCGTCGAGCTCCGCCGGCGTCTTCTTGATGATCACAGCCGCTCTTCGAGGCGCAGCGTGGCGAGCGTCGCCCGGATGTGGTCGTGGACGTCGGTCGGGCTGCGCGAGCCGTCGAAGCGCCGCAGCAGCCCGTTGCCCTCGTAGTAGCCGATCAGCGGCTCGGTCTCCTCGTGGTAGGTCGACCAGGCGCTTCTGGATCGTCTCCGAGTTGTCGTCGGGCCGCTGGACGAGGCGGGTGCCGTCCTGGTCGCAGACATCCGGATGCTTGGGCGGGTCGAACTCGATGTGGTAGAGGTGGCCGTTGCGGCACTGGCGGCGGCCGGAGAGCCGGCGGACGACGACCTCGTCGGACGCGTCGACCAGCAGCACGGCGGTCAGTCGCCGGCCGCGCTTGTCGATCGCGTCGTCCAGCGCCTCGGCCTGGGCCAGGTTGCGCGGGAAGCCGTCGAGCAGGAAGCCGTCCTTGCCCTCCTCCTCGATCTTGTCGAGGATCATGGCGATGACCAGCTCGTCGGGCACGAGCTCACCGCGCTGCATGTAGTCGGCGGCCTCCTTGCCCAGCTCGGTCTCGTTGTCGCGGTGCTCGCGCAGCAGGTCGCCGGTGCCGATGTAGGGCAGGCCGAAGTCCTTCTCGAGGTTGCCGGCCTGCGTGCCCTTGCCGGCGCCGGGCGGGCCCAGCAGTATCAAGTTGAGTTCGCTCATATGCAACGTCGTCCGAAGGTCTCCGCGAAGCGGTGACCGGAGGACGAAACCCTACTTCACCGAAGCGCCCTGCGGCTGGCGGAGATCACTTCAAGAAGCCTTCGTAGTTGCGCATCATCAACTGCGCCTCGAGCTGCTTCATGGTGTCCAGCGCGACGCCGACGACGATGAGGATCGAGGTGCCGGCGAAGAAGCCGCCCTGCACCGCCGCCGTCTGGTTGACGATGATCGTCGGCAGCGCGGCGACCGCGGCCAGGTAGAGCGCGCCGGGGAAGGTCAGCCGGGCGAGGATGCGGTCCAGGAACTCCGCCGTCGGGCGCCCCGGTCTCACCCCCGGGATGAAGCCGCCGTACTTCTTGAGGTTGTCGGCCTGCTCGACCGGGTTGAACGTGACCGCGGTGTAGAAGTAGGTGAAGAGGATGATGAAGACGGTCTCGCCGATGATGTAGCCCCAGCCGTTGGGGTTGAAGAAGTTGGCGAGGCTCTGCGCGCCGGGCACCAGCTCGCCGACGGTCGGGGGGAAGGCCATGATCGAGGCGGCGAAGATGACCGGGATCACGCCGGCCATGTTCACGCGCAGCGGCAGGTAGGTCTTCCCGCCGCCGGACATGCGCCGGCCGATGACGCGTTTGGCGTATTGCACCGGGATCCGCCGCTGGCCCTCCTGCACGAAGCAGATGGCCGCGATCACCGCCAGGCAGATGAACGGCAGCATGACCTTGAAGACCTGGTCGGGATTCGTCCACCACGCCTGGATGCCGTTCGGCAGCCCGGAGACGATCGAGGCGAAGATCATCAGCGAGATCCCGTTGCCGATGCCGCGCTGGGTGATCAGCTCGCCCATCCACATCAGCAGCACGCACCCCGCGGTCAGGCACACGACGATCAGGATCACCGGGCCGGGCCCGAAGTCGTCGATCACCGGCGAGCCGGCGGCGTTGCCCTGCGAGCGGAAGAGGAACACGTAGCCGATCGCCTGAGCGGCGGCGAGGCCGACGGTCAGGTAGCGCGTGTACTGGGTGATCTTCTGCTGGCCGACCTCGCCCTCCTGCTTGAGCTTCTCCAGCGCCGGCGAGACGACGGTGAGCAGCTGCAGGATGATCGAGGCCGTGATGTAGGGCATGATCCCGAGCGCGAAGATCGCGATCCGGGACAGCCCGCCGCCCGTGAAGACGTTGAGGAAGCCGAGGATGTTCGAGCCGGCGTAGTTCTCCTGGATCTGCTCGAGCGCCTCGGTGTTGACGCCCGGCACCGGGATGAAGGAGCCCAGGCGGTAGAGCGCGAGCATCGCCGCCGTGAAGGCGAGCTTCTTGCGGATGTCGGCGACCCTGAAGGCGTTGAGGATCGTCGCCACCATCGCGCCGGACCTCGCTTCAGTCGCTGATGGTCTGGCAGGTGCCGCCGGCGGCCTCGATGGCCTCGCGGGCGGACTTCGAGAACCCGTGCGCGTGCACCGTCAGCGCCTTGCCGCCGAGCTCGCCGCGCCCCAGCACCTTGACCGGGATGCCCTTGCGCGTGGCCAGTCCGGCGCCGCGCAACGCCGCGAGGTCGACCGACGCACCGGCCTCGAAGCGGGCCGCGAGGTCCTCGAGGTTCACCGGCTGGGTGTGGGTGCGGAAGGGCTCGAAGGGCATCGACATCTTCTTGTTCGGCCCGCGCAGCTTGCGCATCCGCATGTGGATCGGGTTCTGGCCGCCCTCGAAGCGGGCGCGCTGCTTGGAGCCCGACCGCGAGCCGTAGCCCTTGTGGCCGCGCCCGGAGGTCTTGCCGTGCCCGGAGCCGTGGCCGCGGCCGACGCGCTTGCGCGCCTTGCGCGACCCGGGCGCGGGCTTGAGGTTGTGCAGGCCGACGGCCTCGGCGGTCGTCTCTTCGGGCTTCGCGCTCACGACTCGCGCTCCTCGACGTCGACGAGATGGCGCACCGCGTGGACCATGCCGCGCAGCTGTGGGGAGTCCTGGCGCTCGACGGTGTGCCCGATGCGGCGCAGGCCGAGCGAGCGCAGCGTCGCGCGCTGGCGGCCGTTGGTGCCGTTCGCGGATTTCACCTGGGTGATGGCCAGCGAGCTCACGCGCCGGCCTCGACCGGGGTCTCGTTGTCGGCCGCCTCGGGCGCCGGGGCGGTCTCGTCGGCGGCGGCGTCGCCGTTGAGCGCGGCGGAGGCGGCGGCCGCGCGCTCGGCGGCGGGCACGAGCCCGAGCACGCCGTCGACCGACAGCCCGCGCAGCGCGGCGACCTCGTTGGGCTGGCGCAGGCCCTGCAGGCCGGCGACCGTCGCCTTGACGAGGTTGATCGGGTTCTGGGACCCGAGCGACTTGGAGAGGATGTCGTGGATGCCGGCCAGCTCGAGCACCGCGCGCACGCCGCCGCCGGCGATCACGCCGGTACCCGGCGAGGCGGGCTTGAGGAACACGCGGCCGGAGCCGAAGATGCCCGTCGTCTGGTGGGTGATGGTCGAGCCGTGGCGCGGCACGCGGAAGAGGTTCTTCTTGGCCCGCTCGACGCCCTTCTGGATCGCCAGCGGCACCTCGTTGGCCTTGCCGTAGCCATAGCCGACGATGCCGTCCTCGTCACCGACGACGACCAGCGCGGTGAACGAGAAGCGCCGGCCGCCCTTGACCACCTTGGCGACGCGGTTGATCTCCACGACGCGCTCTTGGAGGTCGAGGCCGGACTGCGAGACGGATCGGTCGGGGGCTGCCATGGCTCCTTCGGAGGGTAGCGGGGTGATGCGTAGCCTAAAAAGCGAGCCCGCCCTCGCGGGCGCCCTCGGCGAGCGCCTTCACGCGCCCGTGGTAGCGGTAGCCGCCGCGGTCGAAGACCGCGTCCTCGACGCCGGCGGCCTTGGCGCGCTCGGCCAGCAGGGCGCCGGCCTTGGTGGCCTGCTCCATGCGCGGCAGGGAGCGAAGCTCGGACTCGGTCCAGTTGACGGCGGCCAGCGTGCGCCCGGCGTCGTCGTCGACCAGCTGGGCGACGATGCCGCGGTTGGAGCGGAACACGGAGATCCGCGGCCGCTCGGCGGTGCCGTTGACCTTCGCGCGCACACGGCGGCGGCGCCTGAGGCGGCGGGCGGGGGGATGGGTGACGGTCATGCGCGCTTGCCGACCTTGCGGGCGACGTACTCGCCCTGATAGCGGATGCCCTTGCCCTTGTAGGGCTCCGGCGGCCGCTGCTTGCGGATGATGGCGGCGATCTCCCCCACCTGCTGCTTGGAGTTGCCCTTGACGATCACGCGCGTGGGCTGGGGCACCTCGAACTCGATGCCCTGCGGCGCCTTGATCGGGACGGGGTGGGAGTAGCCGAGCGCGAGCTCGAGGTCGGACCCCTTCAGCTGCGCGCGGTAGCCGACGCCCTGGATCTCGAGCGTCTTGGTGAAGCCCGTCGTGACGCCCGTGACCATATTGGCCACCAGCGAACGCGTGAGCCCGTGCAGGGCGCGATGCTCGGAGCGGTCCGTGGGCCGGGTGACGACGAGCTCCTCGCCCTCCTGGCGCACGTCGATCACCCGATGCTTGCGCTCCGCGAGGTCGCCGCGCGGGCCGGCCACGCGGACCACCTCGGGCTCGATCGTCACGGTGACGCCGGTCGGGACGGGGATGGGCTGCTTGCCGATGCGCGACACGCTCACCACACCTCGGCGACGACCTCGCCGCCGACGCCCGCCTTGCGCGCGTCGTGGCCGGTCATCACCCCGTGGGAGGTGGACACGATCGCGGTGCCCATGCCGCCGAGCACCTTGGGGATGTGCTGCGCGTCGGCGTAGGTCCGCTGCCCGGGGCGCGAGACGCGCCGCAGGCCGGAGATGACCGAGGTGCGGTCCTCCGTGTACTTGAGGTTGACGATGATCTTCTCGCCGGCGCTGTCGGGCCGCGGCGGCTCGAGCTCGTAGCCGACGATGTAGCCCTGCTCGGTGAGGATCCGCGCGATCTCCTTCTTGAAGTTCGAGGAGGGGATCACGACCGTCTCGTGGGCGGCCAGGATCCCGTTGCGGATCCGCGTCAGGAAGTCGGCGACGGGGTCGGTCATTGACATGGCGTCACCAGCTCGACTTCGTCATGCCGGGGATGTAGCCCTCGTGGGCGAGCTCGCGCAGGCAGATGCGGCAGAGCCCGAACTTGCGGTACACCGACCGCGGCCGGCCGCAGCGCCGGCAGCGCGTATAGGTCCGCGTCTTGTACTTCGAGCCGCGCTGCTGGCGGACGATCTGGGATGTCTTGGCCATGGGGTCCTTGGTCTCTTTCAGGCGGCGACGGGGTCGGGGGCGAGCGTCTCGAACCCCTGCGGGCGCCCGTCGCGGGCGAAGGGCATGCCGAGCGCCTCCAGCAGGGCGAAGGCCTCGGCGTCGGTGGCGGCGCTCGTCGTGAAGGTCACGTCCAGGCCGCGCACCTGATCGATGGCGTCGTAGTCGATCTCGGGGAAGATGATCTGCTCGCGGACGCCCATCGTGTAGTTGCCGCGGCCGTCGAACGAGCGCGGGTTCAGTCCCCGGAAGTCGCGGATCCGCGGGATGGCGATGGCGGTCAGGCGATCGAGGAACTCGTAGGCGCGCTCGTGGCGCAGGGTGACCGTGAGGCCGACCGGCATTCCCTCGCGCAGCTTGAAGTTCGCGACCGACTTGCGCGCGCGGCGCACGTTGGGCTTCTGCCCGGCGATGGTCGCCAGCTGCTCCTGGGCGGCCTCGAGCATCTTGGAGTCCTGGCGCGCCTCGCCGACCCCCATGTTCAGGGTGATCTTCTCGAGCCTGGGGGCCTGCATCGGCGTGGAGTAGCCGAACTTGCCCACCAGCGCGGGGCGGATCTCGTCGATGTAGCGGTCCTTGAGGCGTGCCATGGCTAGTCCAGCTCCGTGCCCGAGCGGGTGGTGACGCGCATGCGGCGGCCGTCGTCGCGGCGCTCGACGCGCACCCGGGTGGGCTTCTTGTCCTTGGGATCCAGGATCGCCACGTTGGAGGCGTGGATCGGACCCTCCTTCTCGATCACCCCGACGGCCTGGTTCGGGCGGCCGGGCGTCGGGCGCTGGTGGCGCTTGACGATGTTCAGGCCCTCGACGAAGACGCGGTCGCGCTTGGGGTCGGTGCGGATGACCTTGCCCGTCTTGCCCTTGTCCTTGCCGGCGATGACGATCACCTCGTCGTCGGTGCGGATGCGCATGTCAGAGCACCTCCGGGGCGAGCGAGACGATCCGCATGAAGCCGCCGTCGCGCAGCTCGCGCGCCACCGGGCCGAAGATGCGCGTCCCGCGCGGGTTGTTCTGGGCGTCGATGATCACCGCGGCGTTCTCGTCGAAGGCGATGTAGGTCCCGTCGTCGCGCCCGAACTCCTTCTTGGTGCGCACGACGACCGCCTTGACCACCTCGCCCTTCTTGACCGACCCCTGCGGGGTGGCCTGCTTGACGGTGGCCGTGATGATGTCGCCCACGCCCGCGTAGCGGCGGCGCGAGCCGCCCTGGACGCGGATGCACAGGATCTCCCGCGCGCCCGTGTTGTCGGCGACCTTCAGTCGTGTCTCGTTCTGGATCACCGCGTCCGTCCTACTTGGCCCGCTCGACGATCTCGACGAGCCGCCAGCGCTTGGTGCGCGACATCGGGCGGCACTCGACGACGCGCACGGTGTCGCCCGTACCCGCGTCGTTGCGCTCGTCGTGGACCTGCAGCTTGGTGGTCGAGCGCATGATCTTGTTGTACCGGCGGTGGCGCCGCACCACGTTGACCGCGACGATCAGGGTCTTCTCGGCCTTGTCGGAGACGACGACGCCTTGCCGCTCGCGCGGGCTGCCGGGGCTGGGCGTGGGCGCATGGTCGGGCTCGCGCGCCGGGGCGCTCGCCTGCGCCTCGGCGCGCTTGACCTTGCCCCGCGCCCGGTAGGCGCGGCGCTGCTTGGCCGTCTGCTCGCGGCGGGCGCGGCGCTCGGCGTCGCGCTCGGAGGCGCTCACCGGACCGCGCGGCGCGGGCGTCTTGCGCGCCCGGTGGGCGGCGCGGCGCTCCTTGGGCGTCACCGGGGTGGCCGGCTCGGCCGGCGCAGGCGCGGGCGCAGCCGTCTCCGACGGCTCGGTCGCCGCGGCGTCCTGGGGGGTCTCGGTCTCGGTCTCGTCAGCCATTGGTGGTCGTCTCTGCAATCGGTGAAGTCGGGTCGAGGTCGCGCTGGCGGGCGACGGTCAGGGCGCGGGCCAGGTCGCGCTTGGCGGCGCCCATGCCCGCGGTGTTCTCCAGCTCGCCCGTGGCGTGCTGCATCCGCAGGCCGAAGACGTCACGCCGCGCGGTGGCGATGTGCTCGACCAGCTTGTCGTCGGTGAGGTCGCGGAGCTCGGCGGGAGTCATGCGTGCTCCAGGTCCTCGCGGAGGACGAACTTGGTCTTGACAGGCAGTTTATGACCCGCCAGGCGCATGGCCTCGCGCGCGAGGTCCTCGTCGACGCCGGCCAGCTCGAACATCACGCGGCCGGGCTTGACGACAGCCACCCAGCCCTCCGGGTTGCCCTTGCCCGAGCCCATGCGGGTCTCGGCGGGCTTCTTGGTGAACGGCTTGTCGGGATAGACGTTGATCCACACCTTGCCGCCGCGCTTGATCCGGCGGGTCATGGCGATACGGGCGGCCTCGATCTGGCGGTTGGTCAGCCAGCCGGTCTCCAGCGCCTTGAGGCCGTACTCGCCGAACTCCACGGTCTGCTGACCGCGCGAGAAGCCGGCCCGCCGCCCGCGGTGCTGCTTTCTGTACTTGACGCGCTTGGGGGAGAGCATCAGCGGGAGATCCCTCCGCTGAGGTCGGGGCGCCCACCACCGCGGCCGCCCTGCCCGCCGCGGCCTCCGCCGCCGCGACCGCCACCACCGCCGCCGCCGCGGCCGCCACCACCGCCGCCGCCGCGGCCACCGCCGCCGCCGCCGCGGCCGCCGGGACCACCGCCTGCGCCACCGCCGCCACGGTCGTTGCGCCCGCGCCCGCGCCCGTCGCGGCCGCCGCGCCGGCGATCGTCGTCGCGACCGCCGCCGGGCCCGCCGGGGGCCTCGTCGAGCGAGGTGAGGTCCTGGCCGGAGTAGCCCGCGGGCATGATCTCGCCCTTGTTGATCCAGCACTTCACGCCGATGCGCCCGAAGGTCGTGCGCGCCTCGTAGAAGCCGTAGTCGATGTCCGCGCGCAGCGTGTGCAGCGGGACGCGACCGTCGGAGTAGGACTCGGTGCGGGCCATCTCGGCGCCGCCCAGGCGGCCGGAGACCTGGATCTTGCAGCCCTTGGCGCCCGAGCGCATCGCGCTGGTGAGCGCACGCTTCATCGCGCGGCGGAAGGCGACGCGGTTGACGAGCTGCTCGGCGATCGACTGCGCGACGAGCTTGGCGTCGAGCTCGGGCCGCTTGATCTCGAGGATGTTGACCTTGATCGCCTTGCCGGTGAGCCGGTGCAGGTCACGCCGCAGCGCGTCGACCTCCGAGCCCGACTTGCCGATCACGATCCCCGGACGCGCGGTATGGATGTTCACTTCCACCTCCGCGGCGTCCTTGCGGATCGTGATGTCCGACAGGCCCGCGTGCGCGAGCTTGTTGGTGATGTGGTCGCGGATGTCCACGTCCTCGATCAGGAAGTCCGAGAAGTGCTTCTCGTTGAACCAGTTGGACTTCCAGTCGTGGATGTAGCCCACGCGCAGACCCTCGGGATGGACTTTCTGACCCACGGCTACTTCCCTTCCCTCTGCGCGCCGGTGCGGACCTTCGGCGTCAGCGTGATCGTCAGGTGCGAGGTGCGCTTGCGGATGCGCGTCGCGCGGCCCATGGCCCGCGGGCGAAAGCGCTTGAGCGTCGGGCCCTCGTCGGCGTAGACGGCGGCGACCTTGAGGTCGTCGCCCAGCAGCTCGTGGTTGTGCTCGGCGTTGGCGACGGCGGACTCGAGCAGCTTGCTCCAGGCCACGAGCGGCGTCGCGCGCGGTGTAGGCGAGGATGGCGCGGGCCTCCTCGACGTCCTTGCCGCGGATGTGGTCGCAGACCAGGCGGGCCTTGCGCGCCGACGTGCGGACATAGCGGGCGGTCGCCGAGACGCGCACGTTCGGGTCGGCCGCGCGGGCGCGATCGCGCCGGCGGGCGGGCCGCTCGGCGGCAGGCGGCGCGGCCACGGCGCCGGCCGGCTCCCCGGACGGCGCGGTGTCCTCGGGCGTCTTGACCTCGTCGGCCTCGACCTCGGCCTCGGCGGCCTCGGCGTCGTCGCCGGGAGCCGGCTCGGGCACGTCGCGCGCGGGTGCCGCCGGCGCCGGCTCGGGCTCCTCGGGCGTCTTGACCTCGTCGGCCTCGAGCTCGGCCTCGGCGGCCTCGAGCTCTTCGTCCTTGCCAGGCTTCTCGCTCATCGCACCCGCCCGCTCTTCTCGTGGCCGCGGTAGGTCCGCGTCGGCGCGAACTCGCCCAGCTTGTGGCCGACCATCGACTCCGACACGAACACGGGCACGTGCTTGCGGCCGTCGTGGACGGCGATCGTGTGCCCGACCATGTCGGGGAAGATGGTCGAGGTCCGCGACCAGGTGCGGATCATCTGCTTGGAGCCGGAGCTGTTCATCGCCTCGATGCGCGTCATCAGGCGATCCTCCACCCACGGGCCCTTCTTGCTCGAGCGGCTCATCAGCGGCTGCTCCCCTTCTTGCCGCGGCGCCGGCCGCGGACGATGTAACGGTCTGACTGCTTGCCCTTGTGCCGCGTGCGGTAGCCGATCGTCGGCACGCCCCACGGGGTCTGCGGGTGGTTGCCCAGCGGAGTGGCGCCCTCGCCGCCGCCGTGCGGGTGGTCGACCGGGTTCATGGCGGTGCCGCGCGTCTGGGGACGCACGCCCATGTGGCGCTTGCGGCCGGCCTTGCCGATCGTGACGTTCTGATGGTCGGCGTTGCCGATCACCCCGACGGTCGCGCGGCACTCGGCCCGGACCATGCGCATCTCGCCCGAGGGCAGGCGCAGCGTCGCATAGTCACCCTCCTTGGCCATCAGCTGCACGCCGGCGCCGGCGGCGCGGGCGAGCTGGCCGCCACGGCCGGGCTGGAGCTCGACGTTGTGCACCAGCGTGCCGACCGGCATGCTGGCCAGCGGCAGCGCGTTGCCGACGGTGATGTCCGAGCCGGGACCGGACTGCACCGACATCCCGACGCGCAGGCGATTCGGGGCCAGGATGTAGGCCCACGAGCCGTCGCGGTAGGAGAGCAGCGCGATGTAGGCCGAGCGGTTGGGGTCGTACTCGATCGCGGCCACCTTGGCCGGGACCCCGTCCTTGCGGCGCTTGAAGTCGATCTTGCGGTACAGGCGCTTGGCGCCGCCGCCGCGGTGGCGCGCGGTCTTGCGCCCGTGGGCGTTGCGCCCGCCGCTCTTCTTCAGGCCCTCGGTGAGCGACTTCTCCGGCGACGTCTTCGTGATCTCCGCGTAGTCGGAGTAGGACACGAAGCGGCGGCCCGGCGAGGTGGGCTTGGGCTTGCGGATCGGCATTACAGATCAGCCTCCAGGCCCTGGAAGATCGGGATCGTGTCGCCGGGGCGGACCTGGACGACGGCCTTCTTCCACGCCCGCGTGCGGCCCGCGGTGTAGCCGCGGCGCTTGGGCTTGGAGGGCACGCTCGAGGTGCGCACCTCGAGCACCTTGACGTCGAAGAGCGTCTCGATCGCCTGGCGGATCTGGGTCTTGTGCGCGTCCGGGTGGACGCGAAAGGTGTACTTGTCGGCCGTCGCGAGCACGTAGGACTTCTCGGAGACGACGGGACGGATGATGACCTGGCTGGCGTCCATCAGCTCGCCTCCCCGGCCGCGGCGGCGCGCTCGGGCTGCTTGCGCGCGCGCTCGGTGATCGCCTCGAGCGCCGCGTGGGAGAGCACGAGGCTCGCGGCGCCGACGACGTCGGCCACCCCGGCCGCCTCGGCGGTCATGACGGCGGTGCCCTGCAGGTTGCGGAACGACTTGGCCGCGTCGGCCTCCTCGGCGGCGAGCAGCAGCAGCACCGAGCCGCGGCGGCGGTCCTCGAGCAGCCCGGCGGCGACCTTGGTCGACGGGGCGTCGAAGCCGGCGGCGTCGAGCACGGAGACCGAATCGCGCTCGGCGTGCACCGAGAGGGCACTGCGCAGCGCGGCGCGGCGCGCCTTGCGGTTGACCTTGACGGTGTAGTGGCGCGGGCTCGGCCCGAACACGACGCCGCCGCCGGTCCACAGCGGGGAGCGCGACGAGCCGGCGCGGGCGCGGCCGGTGCCCTTCTGGCGCCACGGCTTGGCGCCGCCGCCGCGGACGTTGCCGCGCGTCTTGGTGGCGTGCGTACCGCGCCGGCGCGCGGCCAGCTCGGCCATCACGACCTCGTGTACGAGCGGGCCGTTGAAGGCCGCGCCGAAGACGTCGGCGTCCAGCGACACGGTGTCCTTCGACCCGCCGGGCTTCAGGACCGGGGCGTCAGCCATCGGTGCGCACCTCCACGGTGCCGCCCTTGGGGCCGGGCACCGAGCCGCGGACGAGCATGAGATTCTGGTGGGGGATCAGCTCGACGATCTCCAGGCCGCGCTGGGTGATGCGCCCGCCGCCCATGCGGCCCGGGCCCTTGATGCCCTTGAACACGCGCGAGGGCGTCGCCGACGCGCCGATCGAGCCCGGGGCGCGCACGTTGTGCGAGCCGTGGGACTTGGGGCCGGCGCTGAAGTTGTGGCGCTTGATGGTGCCCTGGAAGCCCTTGCCCTTCGAGCTGCCCGACACCTTGACGACCTGCCCGGGCTCGAAGGCCTCGACGGTCACGGTGTCGCCCATCTGCAGCTCGCCCGCCTCGTCGCGGAACTCCTTGACCGTGCGCAGCGGCGGGGCGCCGGCCTTCTTGAGGTGGCCGAGCTCGGGCTTTGAGAGCGCCTTCTCGCGCACGGTGCCGAAGCCGAGCTGGACGGCCTCGTAGCCGTCGAGCTCGTTGGTCCGGATGCCCAGCACGGGACACGGGCCGGCCTCGAGCACGGTGACGCGCTCGACCCGGCCGTCCTCGAGGAACCGCTGGGTCATGCCGAGCTTCTTGGCGAGGATCGCGGGCATCTATCCGAAGGCGAGGCGGATCTCGATGTCCACGCCGGCGGGCAGGTGGTCGAGCCGCTGGAGGGAGTCCACGGTCTTGGGGGTGGGCTGGTGGATGTCGATCAGGCGCTTGTGCGTGCGGATCTCGAAGTGCTCGCGCGAGTCCTTGTCCTTGAACGGCGAGCGGATCACGCAGTAGACGTTCTTCTCGGTCGGCAGGGGCACAGGGCCGGCCACCGTCGCGCCCGTCCGCGTCGCCGTCTCGACGATCTCCTTGGCCGCGGCCTCGATGGCCGACGAGTCGTAGGCCTTCAGGCGGATGCGGATCTTGTTCTGGGCTGCGGTTGCCACGGTGGTTTCTGTCCGATGCCTTCTCTAGAAGTCTGGGCTGGGTGGGTGCGCCCCCTGGGCGCGCAGTGAGGGCGAAACCCCGGGCTTCGGGGCCCGCCCCCATGTGTGTCGTATCGGTCGTCTTCGGACCGGGGCCGCACGGTCGGCGGCCCCGGGGCGCTGCGGGTACTACTTGCTGATCTCGGTCACCACGCCCGAGCCGACGGTGCGGCCGCCCTCGCGGATCGCGAAGCGCAGGCCGGCATCCATGGCGATGGGCTGGATGAGCTCGATGTCCATCTGGACGTTGTCTCCCGGCATGACCATCTCGGTGCCCTCGGGCAGCTTGGCGACGCCGGTCACGTCGGTGGTGCGGAAGTAGAACTGCGGCCGGTAGCCGTTGAAGAACGGGGTGTGGCGCCCGCCCTCTTCCTTCTTGAGGACGTACACCTCGGCCTTGAACTGGGTGTGCGGGGTGATCGAGCCCGGCTTGCAGAGCACCTGCCCGCGCTCGATGTCCTCGCGCTTGACGCCACGCAGCAGGGTGCCGACGTTGTCGCCGGCCTGGCCCTGGTCGAGGATCTTCCGGAACATCTCCACGCCCGTGACCACCGTGTTGGAGGTCTGCGTATGGATGCCGACGATCTCGACGTTGTCGCCGGTGTTGACGATGCCCTGCTCGATGCGGCCGGTCGCCACGGTGCCGCGGCCGGTGATCGAGAAGACGTCCTCGACCGGCATCAGGAACGGCTTGTCGAGGTCGCGCTCGGGCTCCGGGATGTAGGAGTCCAGCTGCTCGGCCAGCTCGACGATCTTCGCCGTCTGCTCCGCGTCGCCCTCGAGCGCCTTGAGCGCCGAGCCGATCACGAACGGCACGTCGTCGCCCGGGAAGTCGTACTCGGAGAGCAGCTCGCGGACTTCGACCTCGACGAGCTCGAGCAGCTCCTCGTCGTCGACCATGTCGGCCTTGTTGAGGAACACGACGATGTAGGGCACGCCCACCTGGCGGGCGAGCAGGATGTGCTCGCGCGTCTGGGGCATCGGGCCGTCGGCAGCGGAGACGACGAGGATCGCCCCGTCCATCTGCGCCGCGCCGGTGATCATGTTCTTCACGTAGTCGGCGTGGCCCGGGCAGTCGACGTGCGCGTAGTGGCGCTTGTCGGTCTCGTACTCCACGTGTGACGTGGCGATCGTGATCCCGCGCTCCTTCTCCTCGGGAGCGTTGTCGATCTCGTCGAAGCTGCGCGCCTGACCACCGTAGGTCTCAGAGAGCACCTTCGTGATCGCCGCGGTCAGCGTCGTCTTGCCATGGTCGATGTGACCGATCGTCCCGACGTTCACATGCGGCTTGTCGCGCTCGAACTTCTCCTTCGCCACTGTCGTTCGCTCCTGTTCGTCTTCTCGTAAGTCTTGGTCTGAGTCGGTAAGGCAGGCGTTTGGTGTCGCCCCTGGGGGCAACCGAAAGAGCTTAGCTGCTCTACGCGGGGACGGGCTCTCCGGTGCGCGCCTCGACGACCCGCTCGGCGATGTTGGGCGGCACTTCCTCGTAGCGGTCGAACTGCATCGTGTAGGTCGCGCGGCCCTGGGTCATCGAGCGCACGTCGGTCGCGTAGCCGAACATCTCGCTCAGCGGGACGCGGGCACGGACGACCTGGGCGTTGCCGCGCGGCTCCATGCCCTCGACGCGGCCGCGGCGGCGGTTGAGGTCGCCGATCACGTCGCCCATGTAGTCCTCGGGCGTGACGACCTCGACGGAGAACACCGGCTCGAGCAGGACGGGCTTGGCGCGGCGCGCGGCCTCCTGCAGGGCCAGCGACCCGGCGACCTTGAAGGCGATCTCCGAGGAGTCCGTGTCGTGGTACTTGCCGTCGGTCAGCGTGACGCGCACGTCGACCATCGGGAAGCCTGCCTTCACGCCGGTCTCCAGCGCCTCCTCGACGCCCTTCTCCACGGCCGGGATGAACTCGGTCGGGACCGAGCCGCCACGGATCTTGTTCACGAAGTCGAAGCCCTCGCCGGGGGCCGGCTCCAGGTCGATGTAGACGATCCCGTACTGGCCCGAGCCGCCGGTCTGGCGCACGAAGCGGCCCTCGACCTTGTTGGCGGTGCCGCGCACGGTCTCGCGGTAGGAGACCTGCGGGCGCCCGACGTTGGCGTCGACGCGGAACTCGCGCAGCATACGGTCGACCAGCACCTCGAGGTGCAGCTCGCCCATGCCGGAGATCTCGGTCTGGCCGGTCTCCTCGTTGGTGCGCACCTGGAAGGTCGGGTCCTCCTCGGCCAGCCGGCCGAGCGCCACGGACATCTTCTCCTGGTCGGACTTCGTCTTGGGCTCGATGGCCACCGAGATCACCGGGTCGTCGAACTCGATCGCCTCGAGCTTGATCGGCTTGTCCGGCGCCGCCAGCGTGTCGCCCGTGACGACCTGCTTGATGCCCACGGCGGCCGCGATCTCGCCCGCGTAGACCTCCTGGACGTCCTCGCGGTCGTTGGCGTGCATGCGCAGGATGCGCCCGATCCGCTCGGTCCGGCCGGTCGTCACGTTGAGCACGCGCGAGCCGGCCTCCAGGCGCCCGGAGTAGACGCGGAAGTAGGCGAGCTTGCCGACGTAGGGGTCGGCCATGATCTTGAACGCCAGCGCGGCGAACGGCGACGCGTCGTCGGCCTCGCGGACCGCCTCGCGGTCGTCCTCGCCGCGGACGGGCTCCAGCCCGCGCACGGGCGGGACGTCCAGCGGGCTGGGCAGGAAGTCGATGACGGCGTCCAGCAGCGGCTGCACGCCCTTGTTCTTGAAGGAGGAGCCGCACAGCACCGGCGTGAGGTGCAGGTCGAGCGTCGCCTTGCGGATCGCGGCGATCAGGCGCTCGGACGGGATCTCCTGCTCCTCGAGGATCAGCTCGACGAGCCCGTCGTCGTAGTTGGAGACCTCGTCGAGCAGGTGCTCGCGGGCGTCGGCGGCGGCGTCGGCCATGTCGGCCGGGATCTCGGCGATCTCGACGTCCTTGCCCAGCTCGTCCTTGTAGAGGATCGCCTTCATGTTGATCAGGTCGACGAGGCCGCGGAAGCCGCCTTCGGCGCCGATCGGCAGCTGCACCGGCACGGGGTGCGCGCCGAGGCGGTCGATCATCGTCTGCACGCCCTGCTCGAAGTCCGCCCCGACGCGGTCCATCTTGTTGATGTAGGCGATGCGCGGGACGCGGTACTTGTCGGCCTGGCGCCAGACGGTCTCCGACTGCGGCTCGACGCCGGCGACGGAGTCGAACAGCGCGATCGCGCCGTCGAGCACGCGCAGCGAGCGCTCGACCTCGACGGTGAAGTCCACGTGGCCGGGCGTGTCGATGATGTTGATGCGATGACCCGCCCACTCGCACGTCGTGGCGGCGGAGGTGATGGTGATGCCGCGCTCCTGCTCCTGGGCCATCCAGTCCATGGCGGCCGCGCCCTCGTGGACCTCGCCCATCTTGTGGGTGCGGCCGGTGTAGTAGAGGATGCGCTCGGTCGTCGTCGTCTTGCCCGCGTCGATGTGGGCCATGATCCCGATGTTCCGGGTGTTCTCGAGCGTGAACTTGCGCGGCATGGTCTGTCTTTCGTCGTCTGCGTCTGGTCTGCTTCAGGCAAGAAAACGGGCCCCTCGGGGCCCGCGTACTGCCACGGAGTTCGGCCCGAGGGACGTGACTTATGCCTTGAGGCTCTCCATGGCTGGTACCGGGACGCGCGCACGTGTATCCGCACCCGCGGCGAGCGCTTCAGTCTAGCAGCGGCCGAGGGCCGTTTCCGGCCCTCTGGTTGGCGCGTTGACGCTACGGAATCGCGAGCACGAGCTTGCCGCGCACGTGCCCGGCCTCGAGCCGCTGCATCGCCGCGGCGGCGTCCTCGAGCGGGAAGACCTGCTCGACGTGCGGGCGCAGCGCGTCCTCGGCGATCAGGTGGTTGAGCTCGCCGAGGTCGTAGCCGCTGGGGCGCACGAAGACGTAGTGGACCTCGTAGCCCTCACGCGGCTCGGGCGGCGGGCCCGCGATGGAGACGAGCCGGCCGCCGCGGCGCAGGGCGGCGAAGGCCTGCTCGCGACCGTCGCCGCCGAAGAGGTCGAGGGCGGCGTCGACGCCGTCCGGCGCCAGCTCGCGCACGCGCGCCGCGACGTCGCCGCCGGCGTAGTCGACCGGCTCGCCGCCGAGCTCGCGGATGAAGTCGTGGCTCGCAGGCGAGCCGGTGGCGATCGCGCGCGCGCCGCGCGCCACGGCGAGCTGGGTCGCGAAGTGGCCGACCCCGCCGGCGCCCGCCTGGATCAGCACCGACTCACCGCCGCGCAGGCCCAGCGCCTCGAGCGCCTGGTGGGCGGTGAGCGCCGCGAGCGGGATCGCGGCCGCCTGCTCGAAGGAGAGCTGGGCGGGCTTGTGCGCGAGGTAGCCCTCGGGCACCGTCGTGTACTGGGCGTAGGTGCCGTACTGCAGGTGATGGCGGCGGCAGTAGCCGTAGACCTCGTCGCCAGGCTTGAACCAGGTGACCGCCGGCCCGACCTGCTCGACGACGCCGGCGGCGTCCCATCCGGGCACGAGCGGGAAGTGCGCCGGGAACGCGCCCTGCAGGTTGCCCTCGCGCATCTTGTAGTCGACGGGGTTCAGGCCCGCGGCGCGCACGCGCACGAGCACCCCGTCCGGGGCGACCGGCGGCGGCTCGAGGTCGATGAGCTCGAGGCGGTCCGGGCCGCCCCATTCCCGGATGGCGATCGCGCGCATGGCCTGTGAGGTATCCGGCCGCGCGCGGCCACAAACGAAAGCGGGCGCCCTGCGGCCCCGCCGACCCGGCCCGCCTCGCGCGGACCGGGTGGGCGGCCGACGCTAGCCCGACAGGACGCTCCCGCCCGGCTTGACGCGGAAGCCGGCGGTGCTCGCGCCGGTCCCGCGGCGGAAGATCCCGGTCTTCGGGGTCAGGCGCCATGGGCTCGGGAGGTTGCCCGCCGGCAGCTGGAGGAAGTCGCCGAACAGGTCAGACGCCCGCCGGCAGGTCAGGCCACGGTTCGTCCGGCCCAGCAGGCTGATGGTGTAGGGCCCGGCCGGCAGGGAGAGCGACCCGATCCGGTCGTTGTTCTGCACCGCGAACGTGCCCGGGCAGCGCGTCTCGTTGACTGGATAGGTCGGTCCGCCGCCGCCGCCGGAGCCGCTCCACGCCTTCACGCGGAAGCCGAGGCCCGTCGAGCCGTTGAGGAACGTCCCCGTGCTGGCGGCGAGCACCCATGCGCCGCCGAGGTTGCCGTCGTAGTCCTGCAGGAACCGGGTGAAGTACGACGCCGCCTGACTGCAGCTCAAGCGCGGGGTGGTCAGCGTGATCCGGTAGCGCCCCGCCGGCAGGCGCAACGAGCCGATGCGGTCGTTGTGCAGGACGGTGAAGTAGTTCGGGCAGCTCAGCGAGCCGTGGCTGCCGCCGCCGCCGGTGGTCCCGCCGCCGCCGTTGTTGCCGCCGCTCCCGCCCTCGTAGGTGACGGTGAAGTACTGGCGCGGGGCGGACCGGAAGGTGCCCTGGCCGTTGCCCTGGACGGAGACGGTCCAGGGACGCGGCAGCGCGCCGGTGTAGTCCTGCAGAAACTCCGTGAACAGCGCGGACGCCTTGACGCAGGTCAGCTCGTTCGTCTGGATCCGGTACTGGCCGGCGGGCAGCTGCAGCGAGCCGATCTGGTCGTTGTGGAGCACCTCGAAGGTGGTGCTGCAGCGGGTCACGGTCTGCGCGGAGGCCGGCGCGGCGCCGAAGACGGCGAGACACGTGGCCGCGAGAGCCACTGCGAGGCTCAGGCGTCGCTTCTTCATGCTGAGGAGCTCCTTGCTCTGGGAACGGCGGGAGTGGGCGGCCCGCAGGGCCGGGGACGCGGGTGTCGCCACCCAGCCTTCCCGAACACGCGCCGATCTCGTTTGTTCCGGCGTCCTGGCGCAATCACGCTTGCGCGCCCTACCGGATCGCGGTCACGGCGGAGCGGCGCCTCGGGGTGGTGGCGGATAGCGCTCGGCGAGCCAGCCGCCGCCGGCCGTGGAGGCGCCGGGCGAGCTCGGCCGGCTCGAGGACGTCCCCGCGTCGATGGTGCGGTAGATCAGCCACCGGGCGGCCCAGTCGGGTCGTCGGCGCCCAGGGCGAGCAGGCAGCAGTCCTCTGCTTCGTCGATGACGGTGCCGACGGTGAGTCCGCCAGCTCGGCGCACCAGCTCGCCGGAGGTGTGGATCCCACGCGCCGAGATGCCGCCCGCTGGCCGGTGTTCGTCGTCGACGGCGACGACCTCCTGGCGGCGGGTTTCGGGGCGGTCGCCTCCCGGCTCGACCCCGAGGCGGACCCGGCCCTGGTGACCGTCGTCAAGGTCGCCGGCCTGGCGTTCCCGGGCGCGCTGGTCGAGATGTCCACCGCGCGCGGTGCTCCCGTGACGCCCGGGGACGAGGTCGGCCGCACGAAGGACGCGGGCTGGCAGATCGGGGTGTCGCGGACCGTCGAGCACACGGTCGAGCGGGTGTGGGAGTTCCTCGACCTCGCCCGCCGGCACCGACCTGTGGCTCGGACACGGAGTGCGGCTCACCGAAGAGCCGGGAGCGCGGTACGAGACGGACGGCGGGCGTCCGGGGCGAGCGCGGGGCTTCACGGTCCCGCGACCGCATCAGCCTCCCTGGCAGCCGGCTGAGTGGGACCACGAGACCACGGTGCAGATGGTGGTCTCCCGCTCCGGCACCGACCGCACGCGCCTCAGTTCCACCAGGAGCGGATGACCAGCGCCGGCGAGCGAGAGCGGCAGCGTCGCCACTGGCGCGCCGTCATGGATTCGATCACCAGCGCGCTCGACGCCGGCTGAACCCCCTCCGCCGCCACCGCCCCGGGGCGCCCGAGCGCGCCCCGGAGACACAGCACGGTTGATCGTTCTCGGGATCTGGCTCGACGACGTGATCGTGCTGCGCCAGGGTTCCGGGCATGTCCCGGCTCTCACCTCGCCTGCAAGCCGTCGTCGATGCGCTGCCCCTGCAGCCCGGCTCCCGTGTGCTCGAGATCGGGTGCGGGCCGGGCGCAGCCGCGCGGGCGATCGCCAACCGCCTCGACACGGGCCACATCCTGGCGATCGACCGATCCGCCAAGGCCATCGGCCAGGCTCGCGCCAACGCGGCCGAGGAGATCGCGTCCGGTCGCCTGGCCGTCCGCCATGTCCCGGCAGAAGCGTTCGTCCTCCAACCCGGCGAGGCGCCCTACGACATCGTCTTCGCGATCCGGGTCGGCGCCCTCGACGGTCGTCATCCCGAGGCCGGCCGGCGGATCCTCGCGCGCATCGCGGCAGCGACGACGGCCCACCCGCGTCTCTTCGTCGACGGCGGCGACCCGCTGCGCGAGCTCACCATCCCCGACATCGCGTGACGAACGCGCGAGACGCTGGGACGCCTCGGCGCGCGGCGCAGCGGCCGCTACCAGCGGTAGTGCGCGAAGGCCTTGTTGGCCTGCGCCATGCGGAAGATGTCGTCCTTGCGCTTGTAGGCGCCGCCCTGCTGGGACTGCGCGTCGAGCAGCTCGTTGGCGAGCCGCTGGGCCATCGAGCGCTCGCGGCGGTTGCGGGCGAACTCGACGAGCCAGCGCACGGCGAGCGTGCGCGACCGGCGCGGCGGGACCTCCACCGGCACCTGGTAGGTCGCGCCGCCGACGCGGCGGGGACGGACCTCGAGCACAGGGGTCAGCGCCTTGATCGAGGTCTCCAGCGCCTCGACCGGATCCTTGCCCGTGCGCTCGGAGAGGATGGCCAGCGCGTCGTAGACGATCCGCTCGGCGGTGGACTTCTTGCCGTCGAGCATCACGCGATTGATGACCTGCTGGACCAGCTTGGAGCGGTGGATCGGGTCCGGCTCGATGGCACGGACGGTCGCGGCGGCGCGGCGGGGCACTAGCGCGCCTTCACGCCGTACTGGGAGCGGGCCTTCTTGCGGTCCGACACGCCGGCGGCGTCGAGCGTTCCGCGCACGACCTTGTAGCGCACGCCCGGAAGATCCTTGACCCGGCCGCCGCGCACGAGCACGACGGAGTGCTCCTGCAGGTTGTGCCCCTCGCCGGGGATGTAGACCGTGACCTCCATCGAGTTCGTCAGCCGGACGCGCGCGACCTTGCGCAGCGCGGAGTTCGGCTTCTTGGGCGTGGTCGTGAACACACGCGTGCAGACACCGCGGCGCTGGGGGGCGGCCACCTTCTTCTTGCGCCCCTTGCCCGACTTCAGGCCGGGGGTGGAGAGCTTCTTCTTCTGGGCGGTGCGGCCCTTGCGCACGAGCTGGGAGGTCGTCGGCATACGGCGCTGGATGCTAGCAGCGGCGCCCTAGGCCGCCGCCCCCTCCCCGAGCGCCTCGAAGAGCTCGACGTGCGGCTCGCCGGTGGCCTCGGCGACGGGCGCGTAGGTGACCTTGCCGTCGACCACGTTGACCCCCTGGGCGAGGCCCGGATTCTCGCGCGCGGCCTGCACGACGCCGGCGCGGGCGAGGTGCAGCACGTAGGGCATCGTCGCGTTGGTCAGCGCGAAGGTCGAGGTGATCGGCACCGCCCCGGGCATGTTGGCCACGCAGTAGTGGGTGATGCCGTCGACCTCGAACGTCGGATCCGAGTGCGTCGTGGGGCGCGAGGTCTCAAAGCAGCCGCCCTGGTCGATCGAGACGTCCACCAGCACCGCGTTTCGCTTCATCAGCCCCAGCTGGTCGCGCCGCACCACGTAGGGGGCCTTGGCGCCGTGGACCAGCACCGCGCCGATCACCAGGTCGACCTCGGGCAGGCGCTGCTCGATCGCCAGCGTCGACGCGTAGCACGTCGACGCGCGCCCCGCGAACTGCAGGTCGAGCTCGCGCAACCGGTCGATGTTGCGGTCATAGACATAGACCTCGGCCTCCATCCCGATCGCGATGAACGCCGCGTTCATCCCGACCACCCCACCGCCGATCACCATCACCTTCGCCGCCGCCACCCCCGGCACGCCGCCCAGCAGGATGCCGCGGCCGCCGAGCGGCTTCTCGAGCATGAACGCCCCCGCCTGCGTGGCGATCTTGCCCGCCACCTCGCTCATCGGCGCCAGCAGCGGCAGCCGCCCGTGCATGTCCTCCACCGTCTCGTAGGCCACGCACGTCGCCCCCGACTCCGCCAGCCCGCGCGTCAGCTCGGGATCCGGCGCGAGATGCAGATAGGTGAACAGCGTGTGGCGCGGCTCCAGCAGCGCCACCTCGCTCGCCTGGGGCTCCTTGACCTTGACGATCATGTCCGCCTCGCCGAAGACCGCCTCGGCGTCGGGCAGGATCCGTGCCCCCTGCGCCTCGTAGTCGGCGTCGGCGATCGCCGAGCCCTCCCCCGCCCCCGCCTGCACGACCACCTCGTGCTCCTGCTCGACGAGCTCGCGGACGCCGTCCGGCGTCATCGCGACGCGGTACTCGTCGGACTTGATCTCGCTGGGGACGCCGACCTTCATGTGGGGTTCCTCTCGTTGCGGGGTCAGGTGATCAGCTCGCGCCCGCGCAGCGCGAGCCAGAGGTCGATCCGATCGCGGGCGGAGTCCAGCGAGCGGCCGGTGAGCTCCTCGACGCGGCGGATGCGATAGCGCAGCGTATGGCGATGGCAATAGAGCCGGCGGGCGGCCTTCTCCCACTGGCCGTTGCACTCGATGAAGGCCTCCAGCGAGCGCATCAGCTCGCCGCCGTAGGCGCCCTCGCCGTCCTCGATGGGCGACAGGATCGAGTCGCAGAAGAGCCGCAGGGCGTCGTCGTCCTGCAGCGAGAGCAGCAGCTGGAAGGAGCCGAGGTCGCGGTAGGTGGCCAGCAGCGGCTCGCCGCCGTCGCCGTTGCCGTTCGCGGCGGTGGCGCCGAGCTCGCGCGCCTCCAGCGCACAGCGCGCCTCGTGGAAGCCGCGGCGCAGCTCGCCGGGCGCGGCCGGCCGGCCGGCGCCGGCCGGCAGGTGGGCGCCGGTCATCGCGCCCACGCGACCGAGCACGCGCTCGGCGGCGGCGAAGAGCGCCTGCTCGCCCCCGCCGGCTCCCAGCAGCGCGCAGGCGAAGCGCCCGCTCGGCGCGGCGAGTCCCGTGCCGGTCTCCTCGCGCACCGCCTCGGCGAGGGCGTCCTGCACCGCGGCGCGCTCGCCGGGCGCCGGCGCCAGCACGAGCACCCCGGCCGCCGCCCCGAGGCCGAAGGGCTCCAGGCGCCGGGCGAGCTCGGTTCCGGTCAGCTGCCCGGAGACCAGGCCGGCGAGCACGTCGCCGGCCAGCCGGCGCTCGGTGTCGGCCGCCACCCGGCGGCGCAGCAGCTCGAGCGCGACGGTGGTGACCGCCTGGTGCAGCGTCAGGCGGTCGAGCTCGGACAGCGGCCCGCCGGCGCGCGCCGCCACGAGCCACGCCTGCGGCTCGGCCGGCCCGGCGTCGGGACCCGGCGTGCGCGGCACGGGCAGCGCGAGGCCGTCGCCCAGCGCCGCGGAGGCGAAGCTGCGCCGGGCGCCCGTGGCCGCGCGCTCGCGCACCTCGGCGCAGGCCGCGGCCTCGGCGGCCGGCGCGGGCGCGGAGCCGGCCAGGAGCTGACCGCGCGCGTCGAGGATCAGCGCCGGACCGCCCACCAGCGCGGCGAGGCCGGCGGCCACGCCGTCGAGCCCCTGCTCTGAGAGCACGATCCGCTCGAGCCGCTCGTGCGCGGAGATCGCGCGCTGAAGCACGGCGTAGTGCTGGTTGACGAGCGAGCTGAAGGCCTGCTCGGTGACGGCGATGAACGGCACCTCGTAGGGCACTTCGAAGAGCGGGAAGTCGTGCGCGTCCGCGGCCTCGCGCAGCGGCGCGGGCACCGTCGCGTGCGCGAAGCCGGTGCCGAAGCCCAGCCCGACCAGCCCGTGGCCCGCCAGCCGCGCGAGGTACTCCCGCTGCTGCTCGGCCCCCTCGAGCTGCAGCCCGGTGCTCAACAGCAGCTCGCCGCCCGACAGCCACGGGGTGGGGTCGACCAGCTCGGAGATGTGCACCCAGCGCACCGCGCGGTCCAGCCCCGCCTCGCCCGCTACGACGTCGACGTCCAGGCCGCGGATGAGCTCGCGCAGCGTCAGCACATCAGTGCAGGCCCAGCCGCTGTGAGACGCGCTCGAGCACGGGCCGCAGGACGGCCTGCATCTCGGCGAACTGCTCCGGGCCGGCGATCAGCGGCGGCGAGAACTGGATGACCGGGTCGCCGCGGTCGTCCGAGCGGCAGATCAGGCCGCTCTCGAAGAGATCGGGCGTGAGCTGGTCGCGCAGCAGCCAGTCGCACTCCTGGTCGTTGAAGGTCTCCTTGGTCTCGCGGTCCTTGACCAGCTCGACCGCGCGGAAGTAGCCCATGCCGCGCACGTCGCCGACGATCGGGATGTCGCGCAGCGTGTCGAGCATGGCCGCGAACTCGTCCTCGTGCTCGCGGACGTTCTCCAGGATCCCCTCGTTCTCGAACACGTCGAGGTTGGCCATCGCCACGGCGGCGGAGATCGGGTGCCCGCCGAAGGTCAGCCCGTGCGAGAAGGAGTTCTCCTCCGCCATGAACGGCTCGGCGACCCGGTCGGAGGCGATCACGGCGCCCATCGCCGCGTAGGCGGAGGTCAGTCCCTTGGCGGTGGTGATGATGTCCGGCTGATAGCCCAGCTTCTCCGCGCCGAAGTACTCGCCGAGGCGGCCCCACGAGCAGATGACCTCGTCGGAGATGAAGAGGATGCCGAACTCGTCGCAGATCTCGCGCACGCGCTGGAAGTACTCGGGCGGGGCGGTGAAGCAGCCGCCGGAGTTCTGCACGGGCTCGAGGATCACGCACGAGACCGTCTCCGGGTCCTCGAAGAGGATCTTCTCGCGGATCTCCTCGGCCAGCTCGAGCGGCGTCATCCCGTGCTCGGGCCGGTAGGCGTTGGTGTTGGGCACGTGGCCGGAGCCGGGGAACAGCGGCTCGAAGGGCGCGCGGGCGGTCGGCAGCCCGGTGGCGGTCAGGGCGCCGAGGGTCGTGCCGTGATAGGCGAGCTTGCGCGAGATGACCTTGAAGCGCCCGGCGTTGCCGGTGAGCTTGTGGTACTGGCGGCAGAGCTTGAGCGCCGAGTCGACGGCCTCGGAGCCGCCCGAGGTGAAGAAGACGCGGTTGAGGTCGCCGGGCGCGAGGCCGGCGATGCGGGCGGCGAGCTCGATCGCGCGCGGGTGCGCGTAGCTCCAGTTGGTGTAAAAGCCGAGCTCCTTGGCCTGGTCGGCGCCGGCCTGGGCGACGTCGGCGCGGCCGTGGCCGATGTTCACGCAGAAGAGGGCCGCGAGCCCGTCGAGGTAGCGCTTGCCGTGGTCGTCGTACACGTAGCAGCCCTCACCGCGGACGATGATCGGCAGCTCGCGGTGGCGGAAGCCGCCCATCGGCGTGAAGTGCATCCACAGGTGGCGCTTGGCCAGTTCCTGTAGGTCGCTCGTCTGCGGTCCGGCCTGTGCCTCGACGGCCATGCATCGCTCCCGGTGTCGCTGGTTCCGATGGCGCCAGAAGACCTTTGCGCCGCTGCGTACAAGGCTATCGGCCGAAACGTCCATTTGGCAAGGTGCAGGTATGGACGACCTGGCCCACGTGCGCACGGGAGCCGGCCCGCCGCTGGTGCTGGTGCACGGCGTCGGCTCCAACCGCCGGATGTGGGACCCGGTGATGGATCGCCTCGCCGCCGAGCGCGACGTCGTGGCGCTCGACCTGCCCGGTCACGGCGACTCACCCGCGGACGGCCGGCCGGCCACGGTGGCCGCGCTGGCCGGGGCGGTCGCCGAGCTGGCTGCGGGCCTCGGGCTCGCACCGGGCGGCTGGCACGTGGCGGGCAACTCGCTCGGCGGCGGGATCGCGCTCGAGCTCGGCCGGCGGGGCCACGTGGCGAGCGTGTGCGCGCTCTCGCCCGTCGGCTTCGCCACCCCGCGCGAGCGCGCCTACGGGCACGGGAGCCTGGTCGCCTCGAGGGCCCTGGCGCGCGCGCTGGCCCCAGTCGCCGGCGCGGTCACCGCCGGCGCAGTGCGCCGCGCGCTGATCTCGGGGCAGCTCGCCGGGCAGCCTGCGCGGATCCCGCCCGCCGACGCGGCGCACGCGCTGCGGGGCCTCGCGGGGGCGCCCGGCTTCGACCAGGCCCTGGAGGCCGGCATGGCCTACCGCGCCGTCGTGCCCGGCCCGGCCTGCCCGACGACCATCGCCTGGGGCGACCGCGACCGCCTGCTGCTCTTCGCCCGCCAGAGCGCCCGCGCCCGGCGGCTGCTGCCCGAGGCCCGCCACGTGGTCCTGCCCCGCTGCGGGCACGTCCCGACCTGGGACGACCCGGCTCAGGTCGCCGAGGTGATCCTCGGCAGCTAGCTTCGGGCGGAGACGGTCGCGGCGCGCATCGGCGGCGGCGTCACCAGCGCGGCCACGACGACCAGCGCGAAGGCGATGACCTGGACGGCGATCCCCAGCGCGTCCGAGGGCATGGGATCGCCGAAGACGACGATGCCGCCGACGATGCAGGAGACGTTGGCGGCGGTCGAGGTCGAGGCGATGACCGGCACGGCCTCGCCGTCCTGCAGCCCGCGCGCGGAGGCGTAGAACGCGATCACCGACGCCAGCGCTGCGACGGCGAGCCAAGGCGAGCCGAGCAGCGAGGTGAGGCCGCCCACGCCGGTGAGCGCCTTGATGGCGACGTCGGAGACCCCGAAGAGGACACCGGCCGCTGCGCCGAGCATGATCCCGTGATGGTGGTCCGGGGCGCCCATGCGCGGGCCGCTGATCAGCAGCGCGCCGACCACGAGCAGCGCCGACTCGAAGGCGATCATCCCGGCCAGCGAGTAGTTCGAGTGCGAGCCGGAGTGCCCGGGCAGGGTAAGCACCAGCAGCACCAGGCCGACGGCGGTCAGGCCGACGCCGAGCCACTGACGGCGCGCCACCTCGAAGCCGAAGAGGCGGTCGGCCAGCACGGCGAGGATCACGACGCCGGTGGAGAGCACGGCCTGCACCACCGACAGCGGCGCGAAGGCGAGCGCGGCGACGTGCAGCAGCCAGGCGAACAGCGCGACGGCCATGCCGATCGCGAACCAGCGCGAGGCGAACAGCGCCCGGCCCGAAGCGAGCGGATGACGGACGTCGACCTTCGGCGCCTGGTTGGCTCCGCGGTGCTTGTAGAGGAACGCGAGCTGGGTCGCGACCGCGCAGGCGAGCGCGAACAGGATGCCGACGTTCAAAGACACGTGGTGAGTGAAGCTCTCTCCGCCGCGCGTGCGCGGCCATTTGACTGCACGGACCGACCGGTACTGCTGAAAGGACCGAGCCTGACCCCGGGTCGGCCACCCTGAACACCGCGTACCCCGCGGCGACCACGCCCGAACCCTCGGGCGAGTGCGTAGGGTAGCGGCGGAGTTCCGCCGAGCCGGGGTTTTGGCCTCTGGCTCCCCGTCGTCGACGACGGAGTCGTCTCCCTGTTCGGCCCGGTGGCGTCGGTCCCTGCCACCACGGCGCGCGCGTCGCCGCGGGGACGAGGCTGGCGCGCAGGCGCTCGGTCAGGCCCGCAGGGTGAGCAGGGCGACCTCGGGCGGGCGGCCGAAGCGGACCGGCAGGCCGCTCGTCCCGACGCCCGTCGTGACGTACAGGTGCCGGCCACCTTCCTCGACGGGACCGGCCAGGTAGCGCGTGCCGTAGCGCGAGGGGACCCGCAGCGCGCCCACGCGAGGGATTCGCACCTGGCCGCCGTGCAGGTGGCCCGAGACGGTCAGCGCCACGCGCGCGGGCGCGCGCGGGAAGACGTCGGGGTCGTGGCTGAGCGCGATCACCGGCGCGCCGGCCGGGACCTGCGCGAGCGCCGCCTTGAACGACGGCGCGCGCGAGCGGTAGTCGCTGAGGCCGGCGACCCACAGCCCGCGTCCGACGCCGCGCGCGTCGTTCTCGAGCACGCTGATCCCGTAGGACTCCAGCGCCCCGGCCATGCGCGGCCCGGAGCGCTTCCAGTCGTGGTTGCCGAGCACCGCCACCACGCCGAGCGGCGCCCGCAGCGCCCCGAGCGCGCGCGCGACCGCCAGCGGCGCCGGCGGGCGCGTGAACAGCGCGCCGGCATCGCGATAGTCCCCGACGAGGCAGACGAGGTCGGGCGCCTGCGCGTTGACCGCGGCCACCACCTCGGCGAGCCGGCCGGCGCGCACGTGGGGCACGCCGGCGTGCAGGTCTGAGAGCACGGCCATGCGCAGTCCGTCAAGCGCGTGCGGCCAGCCTCCGAGCCGCAGCTCCTCGCGGCGTACCACGAGGCGCCGGGGCTCGATCCACAGCCCCCACGCCGCGAGGCCGGCCAGCGCGAGTCCGCCGGCCGACAGCGCGGCCCCGCCCGTGCGGGCGGGGCCGCTGCGCCGGTTGCCGCTCAGGACTGCTTGTCGCCCTCGTCCGTGGAGGACGGGACGTCGAGCTCGCCGATGTCGTCGAACCCGCCGCCCGAGCCGCCGAAGCCGGAGCCGATCTCCTCGAGCTCGGCGGTGTCGAAGGCCGGGCCGAAGCCCTGCAGCCCCTCGCCGTCGTTGAGACCCAGCTCGGCGGCGAGGTCGTCGCCCTCCAGCAGGCCGACGTCGTCGATCCCGCGGGGGAGCGGCTCGGCCGGCTCGATCTCGATCGTGCGGTAGCGGCGCAGCCCGGTCGCGGCCGGGATCAGCTTGCCGATGATCACGTTCTCCTTCAGGCCCGCGAGGCGGTCGATCTTGCCCTCGAGCGCCGCGTCGGTGAGCACCTTGGTGGTCTCCTGGAAGGAGGCCGCCGAGAGGAAGGAGTCCGTCGCCAGCGACGCCTTGGTGATGCCGAGGATGATCTCCTCCGCCTGGGCGGTCTCGCCGCCGTCGGCCTCGACCTTGTCGTTGATCTTCACGTAGTCGTAGCGATCGACGAACTGGCCGGGCAGCAGGTCGGTGTCGCCCTTCTGGTCGACCCGGACCTTCTTGAGCATCTGCCGGACGATGATCTCGATGTGCTTGTCGTTGATGTCCACGCCCTGGCTCTTGTAGACCTCCTGGACGCCCGCGACCAGGTAGAGCTCGGTCCGCGTGCGGCGCTCCTCCTGGGACTCGCCGCCGTGGGCGAGGATGTCGTGGGGGTACAGGTTGCCCTCGTTGAGCTGCTCGCCGACGGTGACCTTCTGGCCCTCGTCGACCAGCAGGCGCGTGCGCCGCGGGAACGTGTCGCGGTGCTCCTCGCCGGCTTCGTCGGTGATCACGACGGTGCGGGCCTTGTCGGTGTCCTCGACGGTCACGACGCCCTCGTACTCGGCCATCTTGGCCAGGCCCTTGGGCTTGCGCGCCTCGAAGAGCTCCACCACGCGCGGCAGGCCGTGCGTGATGTCCGCGCCGGCGACGCCGCCGGTGTGGAAGGTCCGCATGGTCAGCTGCGTGCCGGGCTCGCCGATCGACTGGGCGGCGATGATGCCGACCGCGTCGCCGATCTGCGCCGTCTTGCCGGTCGCCAGCGCGCGGCCGTAGCAGGCCTTGCAGACCCCGTGCGGCGCGCGGCACTTGAGCACCGAGCGGACCGCGACGCCCTCGGCCGAGGCCTTGGCGTTGCCGTTGCCCGAGCCGCCGGTGAGCGCGGCCAGCGCCTCGCGGGTGATCTCCTGGCCGGCCTCGGCGAGCGTCGTGCCCGCCTGGACCACGTCGCGCACCGCGGTGCGCCCGATCAGCATCTCGTTCGGGTCGCCGTTGATGTAGAGCGGCAACTCGACGTACTCCTCGGTCCCGCAGTCCTCGATGCGGATGATCACGTCCTGGGCCACGTCAACGAGGCGCCGGGTCAGGTACCCGGAGTCCGCGGTGCGCAGCGCCGTGTCCGCGAGGCCCTTGCGGGCGCCGTGGGTCGAGGTGAAGTACTCGATCACGTCGAGGCCCTCCATGAAGTTCGCCTTCACGGGCCGCTCGATGATCTCGCCCTTCGGGTTGGCCATCAGGCCGCGCATGCCCGCCAGCTGGCGGATCTGCTTGAAGGAGCCGCGGGCGCCCGAGTTGGCCATCATGAAGATGGGGTTCAACTCGTCGAGGTTCTCGACCATGGCGTCGGCGACGCGGTCGGTGGCCTCGTTCCACTTGGCGACGACCGCCTCGTGGCGCTCCTCCTGGGTGATCAGTCCCTCGTCGTACTGCGCCTGGATCTCCTCGACCTCCTTGCCGACCTCCTCCAGGATCTTCTCCTTGGAGGGCGGGACGACCACGTCGTTCTTGGAGATCGTCACGCCGGCCTGGGTGGCGTAGTGGAAGCCCAGGTCCTTGAAGGCGTCGAGCACCTGCGCGATCGCCGAGGCGCCGAAGGTCTGGATCAGCTCGTCGACGAACTTCACCGTGTCGCGCTTCTTGAGCGAGGTGTTGGTGAAGCGGTAGCCCGACTTCTCGAACTCGTCGCCCAACGCCTCTTCCAGCGCCCGCTCGATGCGGTCGTTGAAGATGATCCGCCCGATCGTGGTGGCGATGTGGCCGCCCTCCAGCCACTCCGGCCGGTAGTGGGCGGCGTCGTGGAGGTTGACGAGCCGGTTCTCGTAGGCGAGCTCTGCCTCCTGCGCGGTGCGGAAGATCCGCACGCGCGGCTCGTGGGTGGCCGGGTCCAGCTTGTCGAGCTCCTCGGCGCTCGGCCCGTAGGTCAGGTAGTAGGTGCCGAGCACCATGTCCTGGGTCGGCGTCGCCAGCGGCGCGCCGTGGGCCGGGGAGAGGATGTTGTTGGAGGAGAGCATCAGCACCCGCGCCTCCGCCTGCGCCTCGGCGCTGAGCGGGAGGTGGACCGCCATCTGGTCGCCGTCGAAGTCCGCGTTGAACGCGTGGCAGACCAGCGGGTGGACCTGGATGGCCTTGCCCTCGACCAGCACCGGCTCGAAGGCCTGGATGCCCAGGCGGTGCAGCGTCGGCGCGCGGTTGAGCAGCACGGGGTGCTCGTGGATGACCTCCTCGAGCACGTCCCAGACCTCCGGGATCATCGAGTCGACCATCTTCTTGGCCGCCTTGATGTTCTGGACGGCCTTGCGCTCGACGAGCCGGGCCATGATGAACGGCTTGAACAGCTCGAGCGCCATCAGCTTCGGCAGGCCGCACTGGTGCAGGCGCAGCGACGGGCCGGCCACGATGACCGAGCGGCCCGAGTAGTCCACGCGCTTGCCCAGCAGGTTCTGGCGGAAGCGGCCCTGCTTGCCCTTGAGCATGTCCGACAGGGACTTCAGGGCGCGGTTGCCCGGGCCCGTGACGGGCCGGCCGCGGCGGCCGTTGTCGAACAGCGCGTCGACGGCCTCCTGGAGCATCCGCTTCTCGTTGTTGACGATGATCTCGGGCGCGCCGAGGTCGAGCAGCCGCTTGAGGCGGTTGTTGCGGTTGATGACGCGCCGGTAGAGGTCGTTGAGGTCTGAGGTGGCGAAGCGCCCGCCGTCGAGCTGGACCATCGGCCGCAGCTCCGGCGGGATCACCGGAACGGCCTCGAGGACCATCTGGGCCGGGTGGTTGCCCGAGTTGATGAAGGCGGAGACCACCTTCAGGCGCTTGACCGCGCGGGCCTGCTTCTGGCCCTTGGCGGTCTTGATCTGGTCCTCGAGCTCGATCCGCTCGGCGTCCAGGTCGACCTGCTCGAGCAGGTCGCGGACCGCCTCGGCGCCCATCCCGCCGCGGAAGTACTCGCCGAAGCCGTAGGGGGAGCCGAAGCGCTCCTTGAGCTCGCGGAAGAGCGTCTCGTCGTTGACGACGTCCTTGGCCTTCATGGTCTGGAAGAGCTCCCACACCTGGCGGATCCGCTCGGCGGCGTCCTCGATGTAGGCCTCGGTGTCGGCGATGTCTGACTCGAGCACCTTGCGGGTGTCCTTGATCAGCCGCTCGCGCTCGTCCTCGTCGACCTTCGAGACGTCGAGGTCGAGGTGCTCGGCCCACAGGAAGTCCTCGTCGGAGAACTTGGCCTGGGAGCCGGTGCGCAGGTACTCCTCGCGGCGCTCGAGCGACTCGCGCAGCTCGAGCAGGCGCTCCTCCTTCTCGGCCGCGTAGGCGTCGAGCACCTCGTCGATCTGGCCGCGCAGCGACTCGAGGTCGCGCTCGCGCGCCTCGTCGTCGACCCACGTGACCATCGAGGCCGCGAAGTAGAGGACCTTCTCGAGCTCCTTCGGCGCCATGTCGAGCAGGTAGCCGATACGGCTCGGGACGCCCTTGAAGAACCAGATGTGGCTCACGGCGGCGGCGAGGTCGATGTGGCCCATGCGCTCACGGCGCACCTTGGACCGCGTGACCTCCACGCCGCAGCGCTCGCAGACGATGCCCTTGTAGCGCACGCGCTTGTACTTGCCGCAGTAGCACTCCCAGTCCTTGGTCGGACCGAAGATGCGCTCGCAGAAGAGGCCGTCCTTCTCGGGCTTGAGCGTGCGGTAGTTGATGGTCTCCGGCTTCGTGACCTCGCCGCTCGACCACGAGCGGATCTGCTTCGAGGACGCGAGGCCGATCTCGATCGCGTCGAAGTTGTTGATGTCGATCATGTGATTCCTTACTCCTCGTCAGCCGTCTCGGCGACGGGGGCGTCCTCGGTCAATTCCACGTCCGGGGCGGTCGCGTCGGCGGTCATGCCGGCGCCCTCGCCCTCCACGACCACCTGCTCCTCTGCCTCGTCGGCCGCGCCGCTCTCGCCCGCGGGACCGTCGCCGGCACGGACGCCGGAGAGGTCGATGCCGAGCTCCTCGGCGGCGCGCAGCAGGTCGTCGTCCTCGTCGCCCATCTCGGCGCGCGTGCCCTCTTCGGAGACGACGTTGACGTCCAGCGCGAGCGACTGCATCTCCTTCAGGAGCACCTTGAAGGATTCCGGGATCGACGGCTCGGCGATGTTCTCGCCCTTGACGATCGCTTCGTAGGCCTTCACGCGCCCGACGGTGTCGTCGGACTTGATGGTCAGCATCTCTTGCAGCGTGTAGGCGGCGCCGTAGGCCTCCAGCGCCCACACTTCCATCTCGCCGAAGCGCTGGCCGCCGAACTGCGCCTTGCCACCCAATGGCTGCTGGGTGACGAGTGAGTAGGGGCCGGTGGAGCGGGCGTGGATCTTGTCGTCCACCAGGTGCAACAGCTTGAGGATGTACATGAACCCGACGGTCACCTGGTCCTCGAACGGCTCGCCGGTGCGGCCGTTGAACAGCGTCACCTTGCCCGAGGCCTTCTCGCCGTTGCGGCGGCGCTCGTCGACGTCCATCCGGATCGAGCCCTGGTGGGCGCGCTGCCACTCCACCAGCGCCTCATCGACGTCGCCGACCGAGGCGCCGTCGAACACCGGCGTGGCGACATAGACCTTGCCGCCGTCCTCCAGGGATTCCTTGTAGGCCTCTGAGCCGTCGTCGTACCAGCCGTTGGCCGCGACCCACCCGAGATGGGTCTCGAGGATCTGGCCGATGTTCATGCGGCTCGGCACGCCGAGCGGGTTGAGGATCACGTCAACGGGCTTGCCGTCCTCCAGGAACGGCATGTCGGCCTCGGGCACGATCTTTGAGATCACGCCCTTGTTGCCGTGCCGGCCGGCGAGCTTGTCGCCCTCGGCGATCTTGCGCTTCTTGGCCACGAACACCCGCACCAGGTCATTGACGCCCGGGGAGAGATCGTCACCCTGCGCGCGCGAGAAGGTCATCACGTCGATCACCACGCCACCCTCGCCGTGCGGGACCTTCAGCGAGGTGTCACGGACCTCGCGCGCCTTCTCCTTGAAGATCGCGCGGATCAGCTTCTCCTCCGCCGTGAGCTCGGTCTCGCCCTTCGGCGTGACCTTGCCGACCAGCAGATCGCCCGACTGCACCTCGGCGCCGACGCGGACGATGCCGCGATCGTCGAGGTTGCGCAACGACTCCTCGGAGCGGTTGGGGATGTCGCGCGTGATCTCCTCGTCACCCAGCTTGGTCGTGCGGGCGTCGATCTCGTACTCCTCGATGTGGATCGAGGTCAGCTCGTCGTCCTTGACCAGGCGCTCGGAGAGGATGATCGCGTCCTCGAAGTTGTAGCCCTCCCAGGACATGAAGGCGACCATCAGGTTCTTACCCAGCGCCATCTCGCCACGGTCGGAGGAGGAGCCGTCGGCCAGCACGTGCCCGGCCTCGATCACCTGCCCCGTCTTCACGCGCGGCTTCTGGTGGATGATCGTGCCCTGGTTCGAGCGCATGAACTTCTGCAGCTCGTACTCGTCACGCCCGTCATCGGTGACGACCACGATCCGCGTGGAGTCCACGAAGTCCACCGTGCCGCCGTTACCGGCGATCAGGACGTCGCCCGTGTCCAGCGCCGCGCGGCGCTCCATCCCCGTGCCGATCAACGGCGCGTCGGTCTTGAGCAGCGGCACCGCCTGGCGCTGCATATTCGAGCCCATCAGCGCGCGGTTGGCGTCATCGTGCTCGAGGAACGGGATCATCGCCGTCGCGACGGACCAGATCTGCTCCGGCGAGACGTCCATGAGGTCGACCTCTTCGGGCGCGACCGTCACGTAGGCGCCGGCCAGCGTCCGGCACAGGACGCCGCCGGGCGTGCCGTCGGCCTCGACCGAGGCCGGGTCGCCGCCCTGCAGCTTGCCGTCCTTGCCGATCGGCGTGGTCGACTGGGCGATCCTGAGCGGCTGCTCCTCGGTCGCGTCCAGGTGGACGATCTCGTCGGTCAGCTTGCCCTTCTTGACCACCCGGTAGGGCGTCGTGACGAAGCCGTGCTCGGAGACCTCCGCGAAGGAGGACAGCGAGCCGATCAGGCCGATGTTCGGGCCCTCCGGCGTCTCGATCGGGCACATGCGGCCGTAGTGCGTCGGGTGCACGTCGCGCACCTCGATCGGCGCGCGCTCACGCGTGAGCCCGCCGGCGCCCAGGGCGCTCAGGCGGCGCCGGTGCGTGAGCCCGGAGAGCGAGTTCGTCTGGTCCATGAACTGCGAGAGCTGCGAGGACCCGAAGAACTCCTTCAGCGCGGCCACGACCGGGCGGATGTTGATGATCGTCTGCGGCGTGATCGTGTCGGCGTCCTCGGTCGTGAGGCGCTCGCGCACGACGCGCTCCATCCGGTAGAGGCCGATCCGGAAGGCCTCCTGGATGAGCTCGCCGACCGTCCGCAGACGGCGGTTGCCGAAGTGCTCGTACTCGTCGAGGTGGTCGGCCACCGGCTCGCGCGGCAGGGCCAGCGCCTCGGCCGCGTAGTCCTTGGTGTCGTCGGCCTCCTCGGACATGCCCAGCACGCGCGGCAGCTCGGTCAGCTTGCGCACGAGCGTGACGATGTCGTCCTGGGTCAGGACGCGCGTCTCGAGGTCGATGTCGAGCCCGAGGCGCTTGTTGAGCTTGTAGCGCCCGACGCGGGTGAGGTCGTAGCGCTTGGGATCGAAGAACAGCTGGTGCAACAGCGCGCGCGCGTTCTCGACGCTCGGCGGCTCGCCGGGGCGCTGCTTCTTGAACAGCTCGATCAGCGCGCCCTCTTCTGAGCGCGTCTGCTCCGTGTCGGACTCGATCGTGTTGCGGATGTAGAGCGAGTCGTCGAAGCGGCGCATGATCTCCGCCTCGTCCATGCCCATCGCGCGCAGCAGCACGGTGACCGGCAGCTTGCGCTTGCGGTCGATGCGGACGAAGACGCGGCCCTTCTTGTCGATCTCGAGCTCCAGCCAGGAGCCGCGGGCCGGCATCAGGTTGGCCACGAAGAGCTGCTTCTCGGCGTCCTTGGGGTCCATCAGGTAGGCGCCCGGGGAGCGCACGAGCTGGGTGACCACGACGCGCTCGGTGCCGTTGATGATGAACGTGCCGCGGTCGGTCATCCACGGGAAGTCGCCCATGAACACCGACTGCTCGCGGATCTCGCCGGTCTCGCGGTTGATGAACCCGACCGTGACGGTCAGCGGACGCGCGTAGGTCAGGTCCTTCTCGCGACACTCCTCCAGCGAGGCCACCGGATCGTCGAAGTGAAACTCCCCGAACTGCACGGCCAGGTTGCCGGTGTAGTCCTCGATCGGGGAGATGTCGTCGATCGTCTCGCGCAACCCCCCCGACTCGGTGTCCACCAGCCAGGCGAAGGACCTTCGTTGGATGTCGATGAGATTCGGGACATCCAGGACCTTGTCGAGGCGTGCGAAATTGCGGCGCGTACGGGGAGCGTCAACGGAAGCCAAGACGGCGACTCCTAAGGATCGGGCGAGGCGGGCAGGGGAGGGCGGCCGACCGGGTGGCGACGACCTCCCGGCGCGGAAAGCGCGACCGTCAAAGATAGCACAGGGGTAGGCGGACCCCTGTTTGGGGCGTTCGGCACTCACGGACCCCGCCCGGCGGGCCCCGTATGTGGCGGGGCACGCTGCTGTGGGCGGCTGCGACTATCGGCCGACTCAGGAGTCAGTGTACCGGGGCGCGCAAGGTTGGTGTGCCGTCGCGGCCGTCTGCGCCGCTGGGCTGCCGGCGGAACCCCGCTGGTAAGGAGTGCAGCCCGACCGCGGCGGCGAGGGTGAGCGGCGACACGCCAGAACCGCCGAGCGGGACGAGAACGGCATGTATGCCATGCGCTTTTCGTCCCGGTCGACGGAGACCGGCTTCGGGCGGCACCCTCACACCCCTTACCAGCGGGGTTAACGCCGACGGGCGGCCTGCAAGCCGCCCGTCAGCGATGCGTCGCTCGGATACCGGAACGAGGCGCTACTTGACCTCGACGGAGGCGCCGGCCTCCTCGAGCTGGCCCTTGAGCGCGTCGGCCTCCTCGCGGTCGACGCCCTCCTTGACGGGCTTGGGGGCCTCGTCGACGAGCGCCTTGGCCTCCTTGAGGCCCAGGCCGGTCGCCGCGCGGACGACCTTGATGACCTGGATCTTCTTGTCGCCGGGTCCGGTGAGCACGACGTCGAACGCGGTCTGCTCCTCCTCGGCCGCGCCGTCGCCGTCGCCGTCGCCGGCGGCGGCCGGGGCGGCAGCCGCCACGGCGGCGGCGGAGACGCCGAAGGTCTCCTCGAGGGCCTTGATGCGCTCGGAGAGCTCGAGCACGGAGATCGACTTGAGCTCGTCGATCCACTCCTGGGTGCTGGTGGCCATGTCTGTCTAGTCCTCCTCGGGGGTCTCAGTCTTGTCAGTGGCGCCGTCGGCGGAGGCGGGGGCCTCCGCGGTCGCGGTCTCGGCCGGAGCCTCGGCAGCGGGCGCGTCGGGGCCGGAGGCGGGGGCCTCCTCGGTGGCGGTCTCGGCGGGAGCCTCGGTGGCGGGTGCGTCATCGGCGGGAGCCGACTCGGCCGGGACGTCGGCGGCCGGCGCCTCGGCGGCGGCCTCCGGCGCGGGGGCGTCGCCGCCCACCAGGCCCTGCTCGACGATCTGCTGCAGCTGGCGCGCCAGGCCGCCCACGAGCGCGTTGAGCGACGTCGCGAGGCCGGTCAGCGGCGAGGCGACCATGCCGACGAGGCGCCCGTAGAGGACGTCCCGGGTCGGCAGCCGCGAGATCGACTCGATCTGCTCGATCGACAGCGTCTCGCCGTTCATCCAGCCGCCCTTGAAGGCCAGCAGGCCGCTCGCGCGACGGAAGTCCGACAGCGCCTTGGCCGCCGCCGCCGCGTCGCCGCGGACGAAGGTCATGGCCGTCGGGCCCTCGAGATAGGCCTTCAGCGGCTCGGCGCCCGCCTGGTCGGCGGCGCGCTCGGACAGGGTGTTCTTGACCACCCGGAAGGTCGCTTCGGCGTCGGTGAGGCGAGCGCGCAGCTCGGCGGCCTGCGGCACGGAGATGCCGCGGTAGTCGACCGCGAAGATGGCCTCGCTCTCGGTTATCTGGCCGGCCACCGAATCGATGACGGCGGCCTTCTGGTCTCGGTTCAAACGATCCTCCTAGGCCGGGCTTAGCGGCCGCGTCACGCGGCCGGCCGGCGGTCTTCGGAAGAAGGCGGCGCTGGGGTGCGGGACTAGGCCGCGGGCGCCGCCTCCTCGATCAGGTCACGGGTGCGCGAGGGGTCGATCTTGACGCCGGGCCCCATGGTGGAGGCCATGACGATCGAGCGCAGGTAGCGGCCCTTGGCCGCCGACGGCTTCGCGCGGATCAGCTCGTCCAGGACGGCCTGGTAGTTCGCCAGCAGCTGGGACTCCTCGAAGGAGGTCTTGCCGACGGTCATGTGCACGATCGCCGTGCGGTCGGTGCGGTACTCGACCTTGCCGGCCTTGGACTCCTCGACGGCCTTGCCGACGTCCATCGTCACGGTGCCGACCTTCGGGTTGGGCATCTTGCCCTGCGGGCCGAGGATGCGCCCGAGGCGGCCGACCACCGGCATCATGTCCGGGGTCGCGATGGCGACGTCGAAGTCGGTGAAGCCCTCGTCGGTCACGCGGGCGGCGAGGTCCTCGGCGCCCACGAAGTCGGCGCCGGCCTCCTCGGCCTCGCGCGCCTTGTCGCCCTTGGCGAAGACGGCGATCGTGACCGACTTGCCCAGCCCGTGGGGCAGCGCGATGGTGCCGCGCAGCTGCTCGTCGGCATGGCGGACGTTGAGCCCCGTGCGCACGTGGATCTCGACGGACTCGTCGAACTTCGCGCGCTTGAGCTCCTTGACGAGGCGGACGGCCTCGGCGGGCGGGTACTCGCGCTCGCGGTCGATGCTCGCGCGGGCCTCGCGGTAGGTCTTGCCGTGCTTGGCCATCAGGCCGTGACCTCCACGCCCATCGAGCGGGCCGTGCCGGCGATGATCTTGCTCGCCTGGTCGACGTCGGTCGCGTTGAGGTCGGGCAGCTTCTTCTCGGCGATCTGGCGCACCTGCTCGGAGGTGATGGTGCCGACCTTGGTGCGGTTCGGCTCGCCGGAGCCCTTCTCGATCCCGATCGCCTGGCGGATGAGCACCGCGGCGGGCGGGGTCTTGGTCACGAACGAGAAGGAGCGATCCTCGAAGACGGTGATGACCACCGGGATCGTCGTGCCCGCGTCGTTGGCCGTCTGGGCGTTGAACGCCTTGACGAACTCCATGATGTTGATGCCGTGCTGGCCCAGCGCGGGACCGACCGGCGGCGCCGGTGAGGCCGCCCCGCCGGGCGCCTGCAGCTTGATCGTCGTCAGAACCTTTTTCGCCATGTCTAGATCTTCTTCACCTGGTCGTAGCCGACCTCGACCGGAGTTTCACGGCCGAAGATGGATACCAGCACCTTCAAGCGCCCCGCGTCCTCGTTGATCTCGGAGATCTCGCCGGAGAAGTCTGACAGCGGGCCGGAGATGACCTTCACGGACTCCCCGATCGAGAACTGGGCGCGGCTCGGGGTGCGCACCGCGACCTCGCGGTGCAGCAGGCGATCGACCTCGGACTGGGTCAGCGGGACGGGCTCGTTGGATGCGCCGACGAAGCCGGTCACGCCCGGCGTGCCCTTCACGAGCGACCACGAGTCCTCGTTGAGGTCCATGTTGACCAGCACGTAGCCGGGCATGGTCCGCTTCTCGACGGAGATCTTCTGGTTGTCCTTCATCTCCTGGACGGTCTCGGTCGGCACGACGACCTGGCGGACGGCGCGCTGCTGCCCGAGCGACTGCACGCGGTGCTCGAGGTTCTGCTTGACCTTGTTCTCGTGTCCGGAGTAGGTGTTGATGACGTACCAGCGGAACATGCGGGTGTCTGGAAGCTTTCGTTCGGGGTCAGATGATGGCTTCGACGAGCGGGCGCCAGAGGGCGTCCATCAGGCCGAGGTAGCCGCCGGCGAGGACGACGAAGCCGAGCACGACGGCGGTCGCCTGGCCGACCTGGCGGCGGTCGGGCCACTGGACGCGCTTGAGCTCCTCCCAGCAGTTGCGCAGGAAGGTGAGCACCCTGCCGCGGTCGCGGGTGGGGCGGCGCTCGCGCGCCTCGCGGACGGCGGGGTCCAGCGAGCTGTCCGGGTCGACGTCGCCCTCGACGGCGTCCGGCGCACGCTCGAAGCCGTCGTCGTAGGGATCCTCGTCCTCGCGGTCCTCGTCGTGGCCGACCATCGGCGGCTGGGCCCCGGCTTCGGCCAGGCGCGCCTGGTCGACGTCCGCGGAGGCATGCTCGAGCGGGTCGGGGGCGCCGGTCGGGCGCTCGTCGAGGGGATCGGGGGTGTCGAGGGCATCGGGGCTGTCGGGGGCATCGGGGCTGTCGACGGCATCGGGGGCGTCGGGCTCGCGGGTGGCGTCGTCGGCGGCCTCTGGCTCGCGCGAGCGCCCGCGTGGCGTCCGTGGCTCGGAGGAGCCGGCCTGACGGCGTCGGCGCTGCTTCGCGCGCTGGCGGTCGCGAGCCACGCGAGCCTCGCTAGCGGGTCTCGCGATGCCCGGTGTGCTGCCGGCACCACCGGCAGTACTTGCGCAGGGAGATGCGATCCGGGTTGTTGCGCTTGGACTTGTTGGTCTGGTAGTTCCGGCGCTTGCACTCCTCGCACGCGAGGGTGACGGCGATCCGGACGTCTCCACGGGCCATGGACGGCTGCTCCGAGGGTCTCGATAAGGGGCGCCGGGCGGAAAAAAGACCCCGCACCGGCGCGAGGTCGGGGACGAAGGATAGCGCGGCGCCATGCCGTCCTCCAAAGCCCGCGACCGCCGCTATCGTCGGCTCGCCGAGCCCGGATGACCGACGCCGCCGCACAGCCCGAGGCCCCGAGGATCGCCCTCGCCCGGGCGGCGGGCGTGTTCGCGGCCACGCTGTCCTCCTTCCTGGCGATCGGCGCGGTGATCACCATCCTGCCCCGTTACGTGAGCGGTCCGCTCGCCGGCGGCGACGTCGCCGTCGGCGTGATCGTCGGCGCGTTCGCGTTCTCGGCGGTCGTCACGCGCCCGCTGGCCGGGCGGCTCGCGGACGCGCGCGGGCGGCGGCGCGTGGCGATCGCGGGTGCGCTGGTGATGGCGGCCGGCGGGGCGTTGTACTTCGCCCCGCTCGGGTTCGGCGGGCTGATGGCCGCCCGGCTCGTGCTCGGCGTGGGCGACGCGCTCGTGGTCACAGCCGGGGCGGCGTGGACCGTCGACCTCGCGCCGGTCTCCCGTCGCGGCCAGGCGATCGGGCTCTTCGGCCTGGCGATCTGGGGCGGGCTCTCGCTCGGGCCGCCGATCGGCGAGGCGCTGTTCGCCCTGGGCTCCTATGAGCTGGTGTGGGCGTTCGCGGTCGTGGCGCCGCTCGTGGGCGCGGTGCTTGCGAGCCGCGTGCCCGACACCCACGTGCCGGCGCCGCGCTCCGCCGGCGGCGGCCCGCTGATCCCGGTCGCCTCGCGCCGCCCCGGCGTGGCGCTCCTGCTGGCGAACGTCGGCTACGCGGCGCTCGCGGGCTTCGTCGTGCTGCACCTCGAGGCGCAGGGCGACGGCCGCGGGCCGCTGGTCTTCACCGTCTTCGCGGTCGCCGTGGTGGCGACGCGGCTGCTGGCCGGGCGGCTGCCCGACCGGCTCGGCGCGCGCCGGACGGCCGTGGTGGCGGCGCTGTGCGAGGCCGCGGGCCTCGTGGCGGTCGCCGTGGCCGGCGGCGCCGGCGTGGCGATCGCGGGCGCCGTGCTGATGGGGATCGGGTTCTCCTCCATCTACCCGGCGCTCGCGCTGCTGGTCATCGAGCGCGCGGACCCCGAGCGCCACGGCACGGCGCTCGGCGCCTTCACGGCGTTCTTCGACGCCGGCGTCGGCCTCGGCGGGCCGCTGGTCGGCGTGGTCGTGGCGCTGGCCGGGTACCCCGCCGGCTTCCTCGCCGCCGCGGCGTGCGCGCTGGCGGGCGCGGTGCTGGTTGCCGCCACGCCGGGCACGCGGACGGGTGCCGAGCGCCGGAACCCCAGCATCGAGTGAATCGTCGCGGCGGGGGGTCCCGCCCCAGCGGTCCGCGTGCACTTGAGCGGACTATTTCCGCTTATGTGCACGAGCATCGCCTCGGCCCCCCGGTGCATTCCACGATCATCGTGGCGTGCGCGTGATCACCTGGAACGTCAACCGGCGCGTCAGCGCGCTGGCGGAGCAGGCGCACGCGCTCGCCGGGCGCGAGCCGGACGTCGTGGCGCTGCAGGAGGTCACCGTGCGCAGCGAGCGGCTGTGGCGGGCGGCGTTCGCGACGATCGGCCTCCCCCACGTGCTCGGCAGCCTCGTGGCCGCCGACCCGCGGCGCGCGCCGGCCTCGCGCCGGCGGACCGGGGTCCTGCTCGCCGCGCGCGAGCCGCTCGCCCCGGCGGGGCCCGCACTGCCGGTCCCCTGGTCCGAGACCGCGCTCGCCGCGACCACGGCGGGCGGCGTCCGGATCGACACCGTGCACGTCCCGAACGCCGCGAACGGCTGGATCAAGGTCGAGACGCTGGAGGCCGTGCGGGCCGGGATGGCCGCCGAGCCGGCCGGCCCCCGGGTCGTGTGCGGCGACTTCAACACGCCCCGCCGCGAGCACCCCGACGGCAGGGTGGTCTCCTTCGCCCGCGACTCGCGCGAGCGGCTGCGGCCCGAGCGCGGCGAGCGCTGGGACGCGGCCGAGCTCGGCGTCGTCCCGGGCCTCGGAGACCTCGGGCTGCGCGACGCCTTCCGCGCCACCCACGGCTACGGCGCCCGGGAGCCGAGCTGGACGTTTCACCGCATGGCGGGCCACGCCGGGGGCTGGCGGCTGGACCACCTCTTCGCCTCGGCCGCGCTCGAGGTCCGCGCGTGCCGCTACCACCACGCCTGGCGCGACGAGGACCTCTCCGACCACAGCGCGCTCGAGGCCGACCTCGGGTGAGCGATCAGGCGGCGAGCGAGGTGCCCGGCTCGCGGGCCTGCTCGCGCGACATCCCGCGCTTGCCCCAGCGCGCCCATTGCGCGTAGTCCATCAGCCGGGCGAAGTAGTCGAACAGCCGCGGCACGCGGATGCCCGCCGGGTCGAGCGCCGCCCGCGCGCGCGTGTCGTCGAAGACGACGTCCATGTCGAAGTAGGGCAGGTAGACGGCGCCGTGCTCGTCCGCGTGGGCGCCGAGCGAGCCGCCCGGATCGACCACCGGCGGCGGCTCGCGGCCGAAGAAGCGGCACGCGGTCTCCATCAGCTCGCCGGCGTGCGGGGCGCGCTCGCCGGCGACCAGGTTGTGCACGCCGCTGGCGGCCGGATCGTCGAGCAGATGGATCAGCGCGTCGGCCACGAAGTCCACCGGCACCACGTCGACGTGGGTGTCCATCCGCGCGGGCACGGACTCGAAGAGCCCGCGAGAGAAGGCGCGCAGCGGCCAGTAGACGACGTTGAAGGCCGGCGTCCAGCCGGAGTCGGACTCGCCCACGACGATCGACGGGCGCGCGACCACGGGCGCGAGGTCCGAGGCCTCGGCGAGGACGTGCTCGGCCTCCCACTTCGTCTGCTCGTAGGTGTTGCGGAAGGCCTGCCCGCGGTCGAGGTCGTCCTCGGTGAAGCGGCCGCCGTAGAGGCCGGACACGTACGCGGTGGAGACGTGCACGAACTGCCGCAGCCCGTCGAGCTCGCGCGCGAGGGCGATCACGCCGCGCGTACCCTCGACGTTGACCGCCCGCGCTGTCTCCAGCGGCAGCGTGAAGGAGATCGAGGCGGCACAGTGCAGCACCGCGTCGACGTCGCGCACGAGCGCCCGGCGGTCCTGCTCGCGCAGCCCGAGGTCGGGGGCGGTGAGGTTGCCGGGCACCGCGCGGACGCGGTCGCGGACCGCCGAGGGATCGCGCCACAGCGTCCGCAGGACGGCCTCCAGGCGCTCGCGGGCATGCGCGTCGTCGCGCGCGCGCACGAGCGCGCGAACCTCGGTGCCGTCCTGCTCGAGCAGCCGCACGAGCACTTCCATGCCCAGGAAGCCGGTCGCGCCGGTGAGCAGGACCGTGCGGCTCACGCGGGCTCCGCCGGCTGCGGCGGCGCGACCGGCGCGCCCATGGCGTGAAAGCCGCCGTCGACGTGGAGCACCTCGCCGGTGATCGCGCGGCTGAGGTCTGAGAGCAGGAAGCAGACCGCCGCGGCGACGGGCGCGGCGTCCTCGGTGTCCCAGCCGAGCGGCGCCTGCGCGCCCCACATGTCCGCCAGCTGGCCGAAGCCGGGGATCCCGCGCGCGGCCAGCGTGCCGAGCGGACCCGCCGAGACGAGGTTCACGCGCACGCCGCGCGGGCCGAGGTCGCGCGCCAGGTAGCGCGAGACGGCCTCGAGCGCCGCCTTGGCGACGCCCATCCAGTCGTAGGCGGGCCAGGCGACCTGGGCGTCGAAGTCCATCCCGACGATGCTGCCGCCGTCCTGCATCAGCCCCACGAGCGCGGTGCTGAGCGACTTCAGCGAGTAGGCGCTCGTCTGAAAGGCCGTCACGGCGCTCTCGCTCGGCGTCTGGAGGAAGTTGCCGCCCAGCGCGTCCTCGGGCGCGAAGGCGATCGCGTGCAGCACGCCGTCGAGGCGCCCCCAGCGCTCGGAGAGGTCGGCCGCGACGGCCTCGAGGTCCGCGTCGGAGTTGACGTCGAGCTCGAGCACGTCGGCGGGCTGGGGCAGCCGCCCGGCGGCGCGGTCGGTCAGCCGCTTGGCCCGGCCGAAGCCGGTCAGCACGACCTCGGCGCCGGCCTCCTGGGCCTGGCGCGCGACCTCCCAGGCGATCGAGTCACGGGTGATGACGCCCGTGACGAGCAGCTTCTTGCCGTCGAGCATGGACAGGCAGTCTGCTAGAGCGGGATGTTGCGCGTCCGCTCGACGGGCCCGTCGACGCCGTCGAGCGTCCCCAGCGACTCGATCAGCCGCCGGCGCGTCTGAGCGGCGACGATGACCTCGTCGATGTAGCCCTCAGCGGTCGCGACGCCGGCGGACAGGTGCTCGGTCGCGTAGTCGGCGGCGAACGCGTCGCGCGCCGACTCGGGGTCGGGCGAGGCGGCGATCTCGCGCCGGCGCACGATCCCCACCGCCTGCTTGGCGCCCATCACGCCGATCTGCGCCTGCGGCCAGGCGAAGGTGTAGTCCGCCCCCAGGTCGCGCGCGTTCATGGCGATGAACGCGCCGCCGAACGCCTTGCGCAGCACGACGGTCACCTTCGGCACGGTGGCCTCGGCGAAGGCGTGCACGAGCTTGGCGCCGTGGCGGATGACGCCGCCGGCCTCCTGCTTGGTCCCGGGCAGGAACCCCGGCGTGTCGACCAGGACGACGAGCGGGATCCTGAACGCGTTGCAGGTGCGCACGAACTTCGCGGCCTTGGCCGCCGAGTCGGCGCACAGCACGCCGCCCATGTAGCGCGGCTGGTTGGCCACCACGCCGACCGTGCGGCCGTCGAGCCGGGCGAAGGCGCAGGTCATGTTGCGCGCCCACTTCGGCGCCCACTCGAGCAGCCGGCCGCCGTCGACGATGCCGCGGACGACGTCGCGCACGTCGTAGACCTTGCGCTCGTCGTCGGGCACGACGCTCTCGGGCGCGTAGCCCGGCGGGCTCACCGGGCGCCAGCGGGCCGGCGGCTCGCCGGAGCTCTGGGGCAGGTGGTCGATGAGGTCGCGCACCAGCAGGGCGGCGTCGGCGTCGTGGCCGGCGACGAAGTGCGCCACGCCGTTTCGCTCGTGCACCTGCGGGCCGCCGAGCTCGGCGGCCGAGACGTCCTCGCCCATCACGTCGCGCACGACGTTCGGGCCCGTGAGGAACATCGTCGCGGCCTCGGTCATGACGACGAAGTCGGTCAGGGCCGGCGAGTAGGAGCCGCCGCCCGCCGAGGCGCCGCAGATCACCGAGATCTGCGGGACGCGGCCGGAGAGGGCGACGTGCTCGCGGAAGATGCGCGCGTAGCCGGCCAGCGCGGCCAGGCCCTCCTGCATGCGCGCGCCGCCCGACTCGATGAAGCCGACGACCGGCGCGTTCGCCCGCCCGGCCATCCGCAGCACCTTGACGATCGAGTCCGCGTGCTGCTCGCCGAGCGAGCCGCCGAGGTAGGACGGGTCCTGCGCGTAGCAGAACACCGCGCGGCCGTCGACGCGCCCGTGGCCGGCGATCACGCCGTCGCCGGAGCGCGCCTTGTCCCCCATCCGCCGCGAGCGCACGTCGGAGCGCAGCAGCACGAGCGTGCCCGGGTCGCACAGGGCCTCGAGCCGCTCGACCGGCGTCAGGCGGTCCTGGGTCTCGGGGGGAAGGGCGATGCTCATGCGACCTCCAGACAGAGGACGGCGTTGTGGCCCCCGAACCCGAACGAGTTCGAGATGGCGATCGCCGGCTTGCCGTTGGAGCTCAGCGGGCGCGCCTGGCCGGGCACGTAGTCGAGGTCGAGCCCCTCGTCGGGCTCCTCGAGCCCCAGCGTCGGCGGCGCGATGCGGTCGCGCAGCGCGAGGATCGTGGCCACCGACTCCACGGCGCCGGCGGCGCCCAGCAGGTGGCCGATCGACGACTTGGTCGAGCTGATCGGGATCGAGCGGGCGTGCTCCTCGCCCAGCGCCTTCTTGATCGCGATCGTCTCCGCGCGGTCGTTGAGCGGGGTCGAGGTGCCGTGGGCGTTGACGTAGACGACGTCCTCGGGCTGCGCGCCGGCGTCCTCGAGCGCCTTGCGGATGGCGTTGGCCGGGCCGGTGCCGGCCTTGTCGGGCGCGGTGATGTGAAAGGCGTCGGAGGTGGCGCCGTAGCCCCGCATCGTCGCCAGCGGCTTGGCGCCGCGGGCGGCGGCCTTCTCGGCGGCCTCGAGCACCAGCACGCCGGCGCCCTCACCCATCACGAAGCCGTCGCGGCGGACGTCGAAGGGCCGCGAGACGCCGCTGTCCGACAGCGCGTCGAGCGCCGCGAAGGCCGCCCGCGAGAGCGCGGTGAGCGCCGCCTCCGAGCCGCCCGTGACCACCGCGTCGACCTCGCCCGCCTGGATCATGCGGATGGCCGAGCCGATCGCGTCGGCGCCCGCCGAGCAGGCGGAGACGACCCCGTGGCTCGGCCCGGTGAGGCCGTAGCGCATGGAGAGCGCGGCGGGGGCGGCGTTGGACATCATCAGCGGCACCGAGAGCGGCGGGACCTTCTTCGGGCCGCCGTCGATGAGCATCTCCTTGCCGTACTCCAGCGTGCCGATGCCGCCGATGCCGGTGCCGATGATCACCGCGACCCGCGTCGGGTCATAGGGCTGCTCGTCCGCCCAGCCGGCCTCGCGCAGGGCCTCGTCGCCCGCGACGATCGCGAACTGGGTGAAGCGATCGGCCCGCCGGACCTCCTTGACCGACAGGTGGTCCTTCGGCTCGAACTCGCTCGCCTGCCCCTCCCCGTCCGCGATGCCGACCTGGCCGGCCGTCCAGCGCTCGTGCAGGGTGCGGGCGCCGACCCCGAGCGGGGTGACGGCTCCGACGCCGGTGACGACGACCTCGGGCTTCATCCCGCGCGGTTCACCACCAGGTCGATCGCCTCGCCGACGGTCTTGATCTTGCCGACGTCGTCGCCCTTGAGCTGGACGCCGTACTCGTCCTCGATGACCTGGGAGAGCTCGGCCAGGTCGAGCGAGTCCACGTCGAGCGCCTCGAAGGTCGCCTCGCGCGTGATGTCCTCGGGCTCGGGGCCGAACTGCACGAGCGCCTCGCGCACGGTCTGCTCGACGGCCTCGGGGGTGACGGTGTTGGGCATGGTCGTGGTTCCTTTCGCTATGGAGTCAGGCGGACATTCCGCCGTCGACGAACAGGGTCGTGCCGGTGACGTAGGACGCCTCGTCGGAGGCCAGGAACCGCACGGCGGCGGCGACCTCCTCGGGACGCCCGATCCGGCGGGCGGGAACGTGGGAGACGACCTCCTCCGGGAGGTCTGAAGTCATGTCGGTGGCGATGAAGCCGGGGGCGACGGCGTTGACGGTCACGCCGCGGCGCGCGACCTCGGCGGCGACGGTCTTGGTCATGCCGATCAGGCCCGCCTTGGCGGCGGCGTAGTTGGCCTGCCCGGCGTTCGCGCGCGGGCCGACGATCGAGGCGACGTTGACGACGCGGCCGTAGCGGGCGCGCAGCATCGGGCGCACCGCGCGGCGGGTCATGCGGAAGGCGGCGGTCAGGTTCGTGTCGATCACCGCGTTCCAGTCCTCGTCGGCGAGCTGGACGGCGAGCCCGTCGGCACGCACGCCCGCGTTGTTGACGAGCGCGAGCACCGGGCCGAGCTCTGACTCGACGCGCTCGAAGAGCTCGTCGCAGGCGCCGTTGGCGATGTCGCCGCCGACGGCCACCGCGCGCCCGCCGCCGGCCTCGATCGCCTCGACCGTGCGCTGGGCGCCGGCCTCGTCGGAGCGGAAGTTCACGCCGACCAGCCAGCCGTCGGCGGCGAGCGCCTGCGCGATCGCTGCGCCGATGCCCTTCGAGGCGCCGGTGACCAGCGCCGCGGCGGTGTCCGGGCGCTCGCTCACGCGACCTGCCAGTCGATGACCCCGGCGCCCCAGGTGAAGCCGGCGCCGACCGCACCGACCAGGACCTGGTGGCCGGGCCGCAGGCGGCCGTCCTCGCGCGCGAGCGACAGGCTGAGCGGCACGCTGGCCGCCGACGTGTTGCCGGTCTCGCCGATGTAGTCCGCGACGCGCGCGGGCGGCAGCTCGAGCCGCTCGGCGACCGCGCGCAGGATGCGCCCGTTGGCCTGGTGGTAGACGAAGAGGTCGATGTCCTCGAGCGTGCGCCCGGCCGCACGGCAGGCCTGGCGTGTGGTCTCGGTGAGCATCTTCACCGCCGCCTGGAAGGTGGAGTGGCCGTCCATGCGCAGCTTGCGGTCCTCGTGGGTGGCGACGATCGCCTCGGCCAGGCTGCCGTCGGCGCGCAGGATGATCGGGCCGACCGCGCCGTCGCCGGCCGCGCTGAGCACGATCGCGCCGGCGCCGTCACCGAACAGCGCGGCGGTCTTGCGGTCCTCGTAGTCGGTCAGCCGGCTCAGCGCCTCGGCGCCGATCACGAGCGCCGTCTCCGCCCGGCCGGACTCGATCTGCCCCGCGCCGAGGTCCAGCGCGGCCAGCCAGCCGGTGCACGCGGCGCCGACGTCCATCGCGGCGGCGCGGCGGGCGCCCAGCGCGTGCGCCACGAGCGGGCCGGTGTTCGGCGTCAGCTCGTCGGAGGTCATGGTCGCGACCAGCACGAGGTCGATGTCCTCGGCCTCGACGCCGGCGTCGGCCATCGCCCGGCGGGCGGCAGCGGTGGCGAGGTCCGAGAGGCGCTCGTCCGGTGCGGCGCGGCGGCGCGTGCGGATGCCGGTGCGCTTGACGATCCACTCGTCGTCGATCCCCAGCGGCTCGGCGATCGGGCCGTTCGGGACGACCTCGGGCGGCAGCTTGTGACCGAGGCCGAGCACGTTGGCGGTGCGCGGGCCGGCCGGCTGGTAGCCGCCGTTGCGCGCGGTCAGCGGCAGCGCGAGCGGCGGCAGCGCGGCCTCAGGCATGGGCGAGCTCCGGCACGATGCGCTTGACCAGGCGGCTGAGGACACGACCGGGGCCGATCTCGACGAAGCTCGTGGCGCCGGCGTCGTCGCGCAGCGCGAGCATCGTCTCGCGCCAGCGGACGGGCTGCAGCAGTGCGCCGGCCAGCTCCGCGCGGACGTCCCGGAAGGGCGCCGCGGAGGCGCAGGAGTACACGGGGAACTCCGGCTCGGAGAGCGCGACCGCCTCGAGCGCCGCGGCGAAGGGCTCGGCCGCCGGCCGCATCGAGGGCGAGTGGAAGGCGCCGGCGACGCCGAGCTCCATCGCCCGCACGCCGCGCTCGCGCGCGATCCGCCGGCCCTCGGCGAGCTTGTCGCGGTCGCCGGAGAGCACGACCTGGCCGGGCGCGTTGTCGTTGGCCAGCGTGAGGCCGGCCGCGGCGGCGATCGCCTCGGCATCCTCCTCGGAGCCGCCGAGCAGCGCGAGCATCGAGCCGCGGTCGTCGGCCTCGGCCATCAGGCGGCCGCGCAGGACGACGAGCTCGAGCGCTGCGTCCTCGGCCAGCACGCCGGCGGCCACGAGCGCGGCCAGCTCGCCGAGCGAGTGCCCGGCGGCGGCCGCGGGGGGCTCGCCGTCGTAGGCGCTCCAGAGCGCGACGCTGGCGCAGAAGATGGCGGGCTGGGCGAAGCGGGTGCTCTCGTCCACGCGCGCGAACGGGTCCTCGCCCACGCGCTCGACGCAGCGCTCGAGCAGCTCGGGACGGCGCTCGGCCACGGCGTCGCGCATGTCGGGCGTCTGGCTCCCCTGCCCGGGGAAGAGGACGGCGGTCACTGGGCTCACCCTGTCCGGCATGTCCCCACATACACGCCGGCGACTGTCCGGTGACCCCCTGGTCGGGGGGTTCTAGTCGGCGAGGATGGGGGTGGATAGCTTGTGGTCATGCCGTCCGCCCTCGTTCTCGGCGCCCGCAACCTCGGCGGCGCGATCGCCGACCGGCTGCTCGCCGACGGTTGGGCGGTCGCCGTGGTGGCGCGCAGCGAGGAGACGCTGGAGCGCGCGCGAGAGCGCGGCGCGCTGGCGATCGCGGCCGACGCGTCGAGCCACCCGGAGCTCGAGCGGGCGCTCGCCGAGGCCGCCACGGCCGGCGGCGGCGTCGATCTCGTCGTCAACGCCGTCTCGGCCGCCCGGCGCACCGGCGACGGACCGTTCGGGGGCGGGCCGCTCGCCGACGCCGAGCCGGACGCCTTCGAGGGTTGGACGGCCGCGGTGGCCGCCCAGGCCTTCGCCTTCCTCTCGACCGGCGCCCGCTTCCTGCGCGCCCAGGGCCGCGGCGGGACGCTGATCCAGGTCACCGGCGGCTCGGCCCGGCGGGCCAACCCGGGCCGCGGCCTGTGGTCGGCGGGCGCCGCCGCCGCGCGCGCCCTGACCCACGCCGCCGCGCTCGAGCTGCGCGAGGAGGGCATCCACGTCGCCCTGCTCGTCGTCGACGCGACCATCGCCTCTCCCAAGACCGCCGCCTTCACCGGCGACGCGCCGCCCGACGGGCTCGCCGACCAGGCGCTGATCGCCGACGCCGTGCTCTACCTCGCCGGCCAGCGGCCGCGCGCCTACTCGCACGAGCTGGTGCTCACGCCGGCCGGCGATCGCTGGGTGCCCTAGAACCACCCGCGCCTGGGTGGCCTGGAACCACCCGCGCGGGTGGCGCGCCGGTGCGCGCCAGGCTGCGAGACTCCCGCGATGCCGGCCGGGGCCAGCCTGGGGGCCCTGCGAGAGCCCCAGTTCCGCCGCTTCTTCGGGGCGCAGGCCTTCTCGGTGCTCGGCGACGGGATGGTGCCCGTCGCGCTCGCCTTCGCCGTGCTCGACCTCACCGGCTCCGCCTCCGATCTCGGCCTCGTGCTGGCGGCCCGGCTGCTGCCGCTCGTCTCGCTGCTGCTGGTGGGCGGAGTCGTCGCCGACCGGCTCTCGCGCCGTAGCGTCATGGTCGCCTCAGACCTCGCGCGCTTCGGCAGCCAGGGGCTGATGGCGGCGCTGCTGATCGCCGGCCACGCGGAGATCTGGCAGCTCGCCGCCCTGCAGGCGGTCAACGGGGCCGCGACGGCGTTCTTCAACCCCGCCTCGACCGGGCTGCTGCCCGCCACCGTGAGCCCGGCGCGGCTGCAGGAGGCCAACGTGCTGCGCGGGCTGAGCCTGGCCGGCGGCGAGATCGCCGGGCCGGTGCTGGCCGGCATCCTGGTCGCGACCGTCGGCGCCGGCTGGGCGCTCGCGGTCGACGCGACGACGTTCCTGATCAGCGCCGCGCTGCTGGGCGCCCTACGCCCGCGGGCGGCCGCGCGAGGGCACGCCGCCTCCTTCCTGGCCGACCTGCGCCACGGCTGGGGGGAGTTCAGCCGCCGGACCTGGGTCTGGGTCATCGTGGTGACGGCCGCGCTGGGCAACGCGCTGAACGCCGCCTTCGTCGTGCTCGGGCCGCTGGTCGCCGACCGCGAGCTGGGCGGCCCCGCGGCGTGGGCGGCGATCGTGAGCTGCGTGGGGATCGGCTCGCTGCTGGGCGGGGTGCTCGTGTTGCGCCTGCGCCCGCCGCGCCCGCTGCTGGCCGGCCTGCTGGCGGTCGGCCTCTCCCCGCTGCCGATGCTGCTGCTCGGCGTGATGGCGCCGGTCGTCGTGATCGCCGCCGCCGGCCTGCTCGGCGGCATCGGGATCCTGATGTTCAACGCGCTGTGGGAGACCACGCTGCAGCAGCACGTGCCCGCCGAGTCGCTCTCGCGCGTGAGCGCCTACGACTGGTTCGGCTCGCTCGCCTTCCAGCCGCTCGGGCTGCTGATCGTCGGCCCGGTCGCCGCAGGGGTGGGCGTCGAGACCACGCTGCTGCTCGCCGGCGTGCTGCAGCTCGGCACGGTCGCGGCGGCGCTGGCGGTGCCCAGCGTGCGCCAGGTCGCCGCCCAGCCGGCAACCGGGTAAAGCCCGCGTTCAGGCGGAGTCGAGGAGCAGGACGACCAGCGCGGCCAGGAAGAGCCCGAAGGCGATCCACGTGATCGCCGCCCGGATCCAGTTGAGCGCGTAGTACCGGTCACGCGCCCGCGTCCAGCCGGCGGGCAGCGCGTCGGGGTCCCAGCTCAGGATGACGTCGTAGTTGGGCTCGGCGAGGCGGTTGGACACGGCAAGCGGCCCGAGGACCACGAGGACGAAGCCGGCCGCGGTGAGCAGGAAGGGCGTGCTGCCGGTATCGCCGGCGAGGGCGACGAGCGCACCCACGGACCCGACGAGCATCCCGAAGATGGCGAGGTAGTTCGACGCGGCCTTGCGGGCGACGGGCAGGAAGCCGAACAGGAAGCCCGCGAACCCCGCGCCGTCCATCCCGCGCAGCATGGGGTGTAGGACGGTGGTGAGCATCAGCAGCAGGCCGGACCAGAGTCCGGTGAACACCACGCTGATCAGCAGGAACCAGGCGCCTGACGTCATCGAAGGCCTCCTCGGAGATCGGTCTGGTCCCGCGACCCATCCCTACCAGAAAGGCGTCGGGCCGGGACGGGCCGAGCGCTGCCGGACGCGCCGGTCAGTACTCCCACCGCGCGTAGGTGGCGTTGCGACCCTTCATGTCCTCGAAGAGGAGGACCATGCGGTCGAGGAACCAGAGCTTGCCCAGGTGCACGATGACGATGCCGGCGAGGACGGGCAGGAGGCTCAGCTCGACGAGACCGTAGGCGAGCAGCGCGAGCCCGAGGGTCGAGAACGCGTTCGCGACGCGCGGCACCGCCGACCTGAACTGCGGCGGGATCTCGACACTGTCGCGGTCCGCCCAGATCCGCTCGCCGAAGACGCCCTTGGACGCCCAGTTGCGCGTGGACCGCGGCGCCGTGAACAGCAGGGGGTTGACGAACATCCAGATCACCGACAGCGCGATCGGGATCAGGCACAGCCAGCCGATCCAGTCGCGGCTCCAGATCGAGACGGCGAGCAGCGAGACGACGGAGAACCGCGTCCAGACGCTGACCGGGTTCGCGTGGCGCATCCACGCCTCGCCCTCGAGGCCGAAGAGCTTGGCGACCCGGCGCTCGGCCGTGGGCTTTGTGGTGGTAGTGGCAGACATGGAACGAGCCTGCCGCGTGGTCGGCGCCGCGACATCGGGGCCCGACCCTGATTCCGGCCGCAGAGAAGTCAGGGCCCACCCTGATCAGCACCCGGAGAAACGAGGCGCTTTGAGGGGGCATCCCTGGCCCAGGCCGACGAGTTCCCCAGCGATCTCGCGCCGGCGGCCTTAGTCCTCGACGCCGGCCGCGTCAGCCCGTTCGATGGCACGGGCCACGTCCACGCGCGACGACACGCCGAGCTTGTAGAAGATGTTGCGCAGGTGCGTCTCGATCGTCTTGCGGCTGAGGAACAACGTCGCGGCGATCTCGGCGTTGGTCCTGCGATCGACCACCAGGCGCCCGACCTCGAGCTCCCGTGCGGTCAGCGATGCCACGCCGATGCCGTTGACCCGAGCAGGGCGGCTGCGCCGGTGGATGTGGCGGCCCAGTCGGCGCAGCTCATGCTCCGCCTCGTCGCGCCAGCGCAGCGCGCCGCACGCCTCGAGCTCGCTCGCCGCGCGCTCGAGCTCTGCGACGGCGGAATCCCGGCGGCCCGCCATCGCCAGGCCCCGCCCGGTGAGTATCCGTGACCGCGCCGCCTCGATCGGCACGCGGGTGGCCTCGGCGGCAGCGGTCGCCGCCCGTGCCTGCTCGATGGCCACCGCGGCGTCGCCCGCGTCGAGCGCTACGGCCGCGGAGGCGCGATGTGCCATGCAGCGGGCGACACCGAGGCCGAGGGCAGCGGCGGCATCCGTGGCGTGACCGGCGGCGCGCGTCGCGTCCTCCCCCCGCCCGAGCGCGAGCAGGCAGCGGACCAGCAGCTCCAGCGCGTTGACGCGGAATCCGCTGGGGATCGCGGAGAGCTTCTCGCCGCCCGCCGCGGTGAGCAGCAGCGCGACCGCGCGCTCGGGCTCGCGCGCCTCCAGCAGCGCCGCGGCGAGTGCCTCCGCCGCCCAGTGGCCGAGGAGGCTGTCGTCGAGCTCATGCCCCAGCGCCACGCTCTCCTCCGCGAGCGCGATCGCAGTGCCCACGTCCCCTTCGTCGAGCACCGCGTGCGCCTGGTTGAGCAGGTTCAACGCGAGCACCTGATCGTTGCCGGACAGGCGGGCCGCCTCGACGGCGCCCTCGAGCAGCTCGGCGGCCTCGGCGGGTCGCCCCGCCATCAGCGTGACCGCGCCCAGCAGCACGGTGAGGATTGGGAACCGCGCTCCCTGACCCGTCGCGCGCGCCACCCCGATGGCGCGCTCGCAGCGCTGCTTCGCCTCGTCGTAGCGGTCGAGGTACACCTCCGCGGTGGCGAGGTTCGTCGCGGCGTCGAGGCGCGCGCCGAGCTCCTCGTCGGACAGCGCGTCGATCAGCCCAGCGGCGTGCCGGCGGTGGGCCTCGGCTTCACTGATCGCTCCGGTACAGGTGCACGCCAGGGCGAGCGTCGCGATCGCCGCCGCGGTCAGCGACGGCCGACCGAGCCCGTCCGCGGTGTTCACGGCGCGCATCGCCCACCCGTGCATCGCGTCGTACTCCACCCGGTAGAAGGCGCCGATCGCGAGCTCGAGCATCAGCGCGACCGCCTCTGGCGAGTCGGGCTGCCGGATCTCGCGCAAGGCGCGAGCGAGCCGCTCGTGCGCCTGGTCGTGACGGCCGAGCAGATGCTCGATCCCCGCGCAGGCGGTGATCAGCTTCACGCGCGTCGCGGTGCTCTCGGCGGGCACGAGGGTGAGGCTCTCGAGCAGGGCGGCATGGCTGTCGGCGAACTGGCCGCTCGCCGCCAGCGCGCCGGCGAGTGCGAGCAGGAGCTCGACGCGCTCCTCGGCTGCCGCGGCGTCGGGCAGCAGGCGCAACGCCCCGCCGAACCAACGAGCGGCGCTCGCCGGTGCCCGCGGCGCAGCGGCGTCGCCCGCGGCGCGCAGGACCGCCACGGCGGCGGCGTCGCCCTGGCGGGCGAAGCACTCCACATGCGGGGCTTGGGCCACAGCAGCGGCGCCTCGTGCCGAGAGCGCTGCCGCGCTGCGCTCGTGAGCGGTGAGGCGCCAGCCGGGAGCGGTCGCCTCGTAGACCGCTCGGCGCACCAGCGGGTGGCGGAAGCCGAAGCGACGCGGGACCTCCGTCTGGCGCACGAGGCCGTGCTGAAGCAGCTCGTCGAGCGCAGTCGCGGCCGTCGCGTCCGGTAGCCCGGCCGACGCCGCCGCGAGCTCGAACTCGAACGGGTCGCCGACCACCGCTGCGCCCTCCAGGGCACACCGCGCCGCCGAGGACAGCGCTGCGAGCTCCTCGATCAGCGCCGCGGCCACCATCGGCGGCACCGTGACCGGGCCGAAGATCATCGCCGAGCCAACGGCCGGCTGCCCCGGCGGACCGAAGGACGACCGGCCGAGCTGCTCGAGGTAGAACGGATTTCCGCCGCTCTCCTGGTACAGCACGCTCGCCAGCTCCACGTCGACGGCGTCGCCGAGCAGTGCGGCCGACTCCGCCCGCGTCAGCCGACGCGGCTCAAGCCGGGTCAGCGAGCCGAGGCGATGGGCCCGTTCGAGCGCAGCCGACAGCCGCGGCGGCGACGGCTCGGTCCGTCTGGCCATTGCCATCAGCACCCCGCCGCCGGGCGGCCGGCGCAGCAGCGCGCCGATCAGCTCAACGGACGCCGCGTCCGCCCACTGCAGGTCGTCGAGAGCGAGCACGAGCGGCTTGGTCGCCGAGAGCTGCTCGAGGAGCTCACGGATCGCGCGGTGCGCCCGATAGCGCTCGTCGTGCCACCCCGTGGGCGCACCGTTGGCCGACCCCAGCGATGGCAGCACGTGCGCGAGCTCGACGCGGACGTCATCGCTCAAACGGTCCAGCCGGCGCGGATCGAGCCCTTCGACGTACTCGTCGAGCGCGTCGACGAACACCCAGAACGGCAGGTCGCGCTCGAGCTCTGACGCACACCCGGAGAGCACGAGCTGCCCGCGCGCATCGGCTCGACGCCCAAGCTCGGCCAAGAGCCGGGTCTTGCCGATCCCCGGTTCACCGACGAGGTCGAGGGCCAGCGGCGTGCGGGTGGCGAGGTGGGTGATCGCCGTGTCGAACCAGCCGACCTCCGCGGCACGCCCGATCAGGTTTTCGACGAGCTCGGCCATGACTGGCTCCGTCGCGACGACCCTACTCAGGGTTGAACCCCGATGTCGGGGCTCCCGGCCACCGCCATGCTCGCCGCATGGCACGGTTCCTGCTCGAGCATCGGCACGATCCGCTCGAATGCGGCGTGGTGTTCGCCTCCTTCCGTGGACACGAAAGCGATCTGCGCCACCGCACGGCGATCGCCTCGTGCACGTTCGGCGGACACGCGATCTGGTGGACCGTCAACGCGGCAACCGAAGCGCAAGCGCTCGCACAACTCCCGTTCTATGTCGCCGAACGGGCCACCGCCACGCGGGTCACCGAGGTCGACATCCCGTGAGGCTCCCGCTGCCCCTACGCCGCATGCCGCCACGACCTGGCGACAAGCCGCCACCGGAGCCGATCGACCAGGCCCGCGAGGCGGGCGTCTCCGCCGCCGACTGGATCGACGAGCGCACGTCGTTCACGGGCGGTCTGCGCTGGGTCGTGTTCCGCAGGGTGCCCAAGGGGACGAACTGGTTCTACACGCTCGGCTCGGCGACGCTGTTCGCGTTCCTCTCCCAGGCCGTGACCGGCGTCTTCCTCGCCATGTACTACGACCCCTCGGCCGGCGGCGCGTACGAGTCGGTGCGGAGGATCACCAACGACGTCTTCCTCGGCGAGCTCGTCCGCGGGATGCACAAGTGGGGCGCGACCGTCATGACCGTGCTGATCTTCCTGCACATGGCGCGCACCTTCTTCTTCGGCGCGTACAAGTACCCGCGAGAGATCACGTGGCTGATCGGCGTGGTGCTTCTCATCCTCACCTTCCTGATGGGGCTGACGGGGTACCTGCTGCCGTTCGACCAGCGCTCCTACTGGGCGACGGTCGTGGCCTCGAACATCACGGCGACCGGTCCGTTCGTCGGCCCGTTCCTCGGTGACTTCCTGCGCGGGGGGGCGGAGTTCGGAGCGACGACGCTGTCGCGCTTCTACGCCATCCACATGCTGCTCGTGCCCGGCCTCATGGCGACGCTTATCGGCGCACACCTCTACCTCGTGGCGCGGCTGGGGACGACCGCGCCGCCGTGGCAGAAGGCCGAGTCGCCCAGGACCGAGCGCGTCTGACCCGCGCTAGGCCCCGGCGATCCCGCGGACGACCCCGAGCTCGACCAGGTCCTGGGGGCGGAGCCGCAGGCGGTCGGCCGTCACCGGCGCCTGCGCCGGGTCGAGCTTGAGGATCGCGGTGGCGGCCTCGGGGGAGATGACCGAGTAGTAGGCGTCGGGGGTGATCCAGACGCGGTCGGGCGAGGTCAGCGCGAGCGCGCCGCCCGAGCCGCCCTCGCCGATGACGAGCGTGGTGACGGGCACGCGAGTGGCGGCCATGGCGCCGAAGAGCCCGGCCAGCGCGGGGCCGATGCCCGCGTGCTCGGCGCGCGCGTCGTTGGCGGCCCCGGGGGTGTCGACGAGCGTGAGCACCGGCAGCTCGAGCCGGCCGGCCAGCCCCAGCAGCCGCGTCGCCGTGCGATAGCCGTCGGCGGCGGTGGCGGTGCCGTCCTGGGCGGCGTAGGCGATCGTGCGCCCCGCCCGGCGCCCGAGCCCGCAGAGCATCCCGTGCCCCGCGCCGCCGGCCCGGTCGCCGCCGAGCGGCACGCGCGCGTCGAAGTGGGCGTCGAGGTAGGCGGGCGCGCGCGGGCGATCGGGGTGGCGGGCGCGCTGGACCGCGCTCCAGCCGTCCTCGGGCAGGTCGGCGCGCCCGAGCGCGGCGGGCACCTCGGCGGCGGCCGGCGGCTGCGGCGGCGCGGGCTGCAGCAGCTCGAGCAGGCGGGCGAGCACCGCCGGCAGCTCGCCGGGCTCGACGACCTCGTCGACCTGCCCGTCGGCGAGCTTGCCCTCGCTGGTGAACGCCTCGGCGTCCCGCTCCTCGCCGCCCCCGGCCCGCACGCGATGGCCCGCGAACGCCACGGCGGCGTCGGGCAGGGCGAGCAGCACGTCCGCGCCGGCCGCCAGCGCGGCCCATACGCCGCCGGTCGTCGGGCTGCGCACCACGCTGACGTGCGGGATCCCCGCCGCCCGTGCGCGGTGGGCGGCGGCGGCGATGCGCTGGAGCTGCAGCAACGAGCGCATCCCCTCCTGCATCCGCGAGCCGCCCGAGGCCACCAGCGAGACGACGGGCCGGCGGGCGGCGATCGCGCGGTCGAAGGCGCCGGTGATCTTGCGCCCGGTGGCCTCGCCCATCGAGCCGCCGATGTGGCGGAAATCGAAGGCGATCAGCTCGACGTCGACCGCGCCGACGCGCGCCGCGCCGCAGACGACCGACTCGGGCTCGCCGGAGCGCTCGCGGGCGCGCTCGCGCTGGGCCTCGTAGCCCTCCCAGGCGAGCGGGTCGGTCGAGACGACGCCCGCGTCGTGCTCCGTGAAGCCCACCGCGATCGCCGCGATCGCCTCACGCGCGCCCGCGGGAAACGGTTGGTCGGGCCGGCGGCTCAGAGCGCCTTCGCGACGGTCGAGGCCTTGGCCGACTCGACGAAGAGGATCGCGCGGTCGCCGGCCTCCAGGACGTCGGTCCCGTGTGGGAAGAGCACCTCCTCGTCGCGCACGACGGCGCCGATCAGCGAGTTCGAGGTCGGCAGCTCCTTGAACGGCGTGTTGGTGAGCCGCGAGTCGGAGCGCACGGTGACGTCGAGCACCTCGTAGCGGTGACCCTCGAGCATCGAGATCTGCTGGATGCGCGAGTCGTGCGCGAAGCGGATCATCTCCTCCGCAGTCACGTCGCGCGGGTTGATGGCGACGTCGACGCCGCCGCGCTCGTAGACCTCGGCCGACGCCGGGTCGTGCACGAGCGTGATCGTCAGCTCGACGCCGTGCAGCTTGGCGAGGATCGCGCCGAAGAGGTTGTTGGAGTCGTCGTTCATCGCGAAGACGGCCGCGGCGCTGCTGATGCGCTGGCGCTCGAGGAAGCGGCGGTCAAAGGCGTCGGCGTGGAACACGCGTGCCTGCGGCAGCTCCTCGGCGACCTCGCGCGCGCGGTCTACGTGGCGGTCGACGAGGCGGACGTTGAGGCCACGCTCGCAGAGGACGCGCGCGACGCTGACCCCCATGCTCCCGCAGCCGAAGATCACCACGTTGCGCACGGTCCGGTGGTCGTGGCCGAGGACCCGATTCCACTCGAGCGCCGCCGCCGGCGTGCCGATCACGACGATCCGGTCGCCCGGGCCGATGACGTCGTCGCCGTGCGGGAAGCGCATCTCCTCGTCGCGGATCAGCCCGGCGACCTTCGAGTCCTCCGGGAGCGCAGCCTCGCGCAGCGGCTTGCCGACCAGCTCGTCCTCCGGAGCGTCGTCTGAGACGTCGAACTCGACGATCTGCACCTTGCCGTCCACGAAGAAGTCGGTCTGGCGCGCGCCGGGCAGCTCGACGATGCCCGCGATCGCGTTGGCGGTCTCGAGCTCAGGGGAGATCATGAAGTCGACGTCGATCTCGCCGCCGCGCCAGGCGTCCAGGAGCTGCGCGCTGGTGGTCCGCATGACCGTCTTGGCCTTCGAGTAGCGCCGGACGAGCATCGCGCAGACCAGGTTGGCCTCCTCGCGCGGGCTGGCGGCGAGCAGCAGGTCCGCGTGCTCGCCCCCGGCCTTCTCGACGATCCGGCGGTTCGTGGCGTCGCCCTGGACGGTGCGGACGTCGTAGCGGTCGGCGAGCAGCGACAGCCGGTCGCCGTCGGTGTCGACGACCGTGAGCTCGTGCTCGTCGTGCAGCGTGTCCACGAGCGTCTCCCCCACGTGCCCGGCGCCGAGCACGATGATCCGCATGGCCTAGAGCTTAGGCCCCGGCCTCGCCGCCGGCGGCGATGGCGGATGATGCCCGCCATGCGCACCGCGGCGCCCGAGGGGCGCAGACGCCATCACAGGCGGCTCGGGGTGGACGTCAGCGGGTCGCTGAACCTGGCCGGCTCGCTGGTCAAGCCGCTCGGGGCGACGTTCCTGTTCCCGGCCGCGGTCGCGCTCGGCTACGGCGAGCCGGTGTGGCCGTTCCTCGTCTCCGGCGTCGTCACCTCGGGCCTCGGCGCGGCGCTCGAGCTCGCCACCAGCGGTCGTGAGGGCATCGGCTCGCGCGAGGGCTACCTGGTGGTGGCGCTGATCTGGATCCTGCTCGCGGCCTTCGGCTGCCTGCCCTACCTGCTCGCCGAGCCGCAGCTGGCCGATCCGGTCGACGCCTACTTCGAGTCGATGTCGGGCTTCACCTCGGCCGGCGCGACGGTGGTCTCCGACATCGACGCGCTGCCGCGCTCGATGGCGATGTGGCGCCAGTTCACCTGCTGGCTCGGCGGCCTCGGGATCATCGTCCTGTTCCTGGCCGTCCTGCCGCGGCTGAACGTGGGCGGGCGCCAGGCGCTCTTCCGGACCGAGACGCCCGGGCCGGAGATCGGCCTGGAGGCGACCATCCGCGAGACCGCCCGGCACTTCGTGACGCTCTACGTCGCGATCACCGTGCTGGAGATCGCCGTCCTGACGACCTTCGGGCTGGTCGGCATCGACGACCGGATGACGCCGTTCAACGCCGTCGGGCACTCGTTCGCGACGATCGCCACCGCCGGGTTCTCCACCGAGGCACGCTCGATCGAGCCGTTCTCGCCAGCCAGCCAGTGGGTGGTCGCGGGCTTCATGGTCGTGGCGGGGACGAACTTCGCGCTGCTCTACGCCGGCATCCTGCTGCGCCGGCCGCGCGCCTTCGCCCGCGACGAGGAGTTCCGGCTCTACCTCGTCCTGCTGCTGCTCGCCTCCGCGGTCGTGCTGTTCTCGTTGCTGAGCGCCGACCTCTACTCGGGCACCGAGGCGGTGCGCCAGGCGGTGTTCAACACCGTGTCGATGATGACCACGACGGGCTTCGCGAGCGCGGACTTCAACCAGTGGACGGCGCTCACCTCGCTCGTGCTCTTCGGCGTGGTGTTCCTGAGCGCGTCGGCGGGCTCGACCAGCGGGTCGATCAAGCTCGTCCGCCACCTGGTCGTGGCCAAGATGCTGCGCCGTGAGTTCCGCCACACGGTCCACCCGGAGCTGATCGCTCCGCTGCGCCTCAACGGCTCGGTGATCGAGGAGCGGACGCTGGGCGCGATCATCGTCTTCCTCTTCCTCTACCTCGGCGTCGTGGCGGTCGGCGCGCTGGCGATCCTGCTCGACTCCACGGTCCAGGACGTCGACCTCAACGCGTTCGAGGCGCTGGTGGCCTCGGGGAACATCCTCGGCGGCGCCGGCTCGGCGATCGGCTTCGCCGGGCCGATGGGCTCCTTCGCCCCGTTCAACGAGGTCTCGAAGATCGTCTTCACCGCCGAGATGTACCTCGGCCGGCTGGAGATCGTGCCGGTGCTCGTGCTCTTCGCCCGCAGCTACTGGCGCGCCTAGGGTCGCCGGTCAGGCGATCAGCCCGAGCCGCTGGGCCTTCTGCACGGCCTCGGCGCGGTTGCGCACGGCGAGCTTGCGATACAGCGAGGAGGTGTGCTCCTTGACGGTGTGCGGCGAGAGGTACAGGCGGCCGGCGATCTCGCGGTTCGTGGCGCCCGAGGCGACGAGATCGAGCACCTCGCGCTCGCGGTCCGACAGCGGCGGGCCGGCGGGCGCCTCGTGCGGCTTGAAGACGGTCATCCCCAACCCGACCATCCGCACCGCGCCGGCGATGTCGGCGGCCGGCCAGTCCTTGGAGATGAAGCCCGCGGCGCCCGCGGCCTTGGCCGCGTTGGGCGAGATGCGCCCGGCGCCAGAGATCAGCAGCACGTTGGTCATCGGGGAGAGGAAGCGCAGCCGCTCGCAGATCTCCGCGCCCGACTCCTCGCCGACGAAGAGGTCCACGAGCGCCACGTGCGGCTCGTAGCGGCGGGCGAGCGCGATCGCCTCCTCGGCGTTGCGCGCGCTCAGGCAGCGCTCGACCCAGGCCTGCTCGCCCAGCATCAGCCTGAAGCCCCAGTGCACGACCTCGTGGTCGTCGACCACCAGCACGCGCAGGCGCTTCTCCGACGCGCCTGCGGACAGCCGGCCGGGGTTGACGTCAGGCGCGCTCAAGCGGCACCGCCAGTCGCACCCGCCAGCCGTCGGGCTCGCGCTTGCCGAACTCGACGATCCCGCCCGCCTGCAGCGCCTCGAGCGCCGCGAGCCTGAGGCCCATGCCCGCGCTGCGGACCTCGCGGCCCGACGCCCCGTCGTTGGTGACCTCCATCACCCAGGCCCCCTCGCCCTGCTCGATGCAGACCTGCACGTAGCTCGGGCGCGCGTGCTTGCGGGCGTTTCGCACCGTCTCGGTCAGCACGGACTGCGCGAGACCCTCCAGGCCGCGCGGGACCGGCACGCGCTCGGAGCCGCGGGCCAGCTCGAGGCCGAGCTCGGGGTGCTGATGCTGAAGCCGGCGGACCTCGTTGAGCAGGGTGGTGTTGGTCTCCGGCGCCGTGCGGCCGAGCGGGCGCTGGAGCGCGCGGCGCAGCTCGGAGAGCGCGGCCTGCAGCTCGGCCGCGATGCGCTCGCGCGCGTCCTGGGCGAGATCGGCGTCGGTCGAGAACGCCAGCTGGACGCCGAAGATCCGCTGGATCACGCCTTCGTGGACCTCGCGCGCGAGGTCGATGCGCTCCTGCAGCTGGCGCGCGCGGGCCTGCTGGAAGGTGGCGGTGCGGGCCGCGGTGACCAGCGCGGCCAGCTTGCCGAGCGTCCACAGCAGGTAGCGCTCGGACTCGCTCAGCGGCCGGCGCGGGGCGCGGTCGGAGAGGATCACGCCGCTCCAGCGCCCGCCGGCGGAGACCGGCGTGCAGACCAGCGTCGCGTCGCGCAGCAGCCCGCGGTACTCGTGCGGGACCTCCTGCTCCTCGGTCTCGGAGACCTCGATGACGGTGTCCTGCTCGAGCGAGCGGCGCGCCACCGGCGCGGACTCCATCGTCACGTGCGCGTCGGCGAACAGCTCGAGGTTGAGCCCGTAGGCGCCGCCCGCGCGGACGCGCCGGCGCGCCTCGTCGTAGCGGAAGATGATCGCCCGGTCCATGCTGGCCACCCGGCAGACCGCCTCGCACAGCGGGCCGTAGAAGTCGTCGGAGGTGCCGTCGGCCTCCACCTGGGCGAGCAGCTCGACGAACATCTCGAGCGCGTCGATGCGGACGGCGGGAGCGGCGGTGGCCTCCATGACAGGAAACCTACCCCGTGGGAGAACGAGGTTTCGCCCTTCGGTCACCGCAAGCGGCGACCTGCGGGCGACGTTACCCGCCCCGGCCGGCGCCGCGAGGCGGCCAGCCTCACGCAGGCGCCACGCGTCGCGGCCGAAGTCCTGCTTGGAGAGCCGGCGCACGAGCGTGGCGCTCGCGCCCTTGCCGTCGGGCACCGGCGCCCGCCACGATCTCGCGCGTGGCCGCGAGGTCGCCGATCGGCGACGCCCAGGGGTAGGCGGCGAAGCCGGCGAAGGCCACGCGGACGCCGCGCCGGCGGAGGATCTTCACCTCGCCGGGCCGGCCCGTGACGGCGATCCCGGCCCGCCGCAGCGCCCGCACCGTCTGCCCCATGCCGTCGGCGCCGAAGTCGAAGGCGTGGTTGTTGGCGAGGTTCATCAGGTCGAAGCCCGCCCACCGCAGGCCGCGCGCGAAGCGCGGTGGCGCCTGGAAGGCGAAGCACTGCGACGGCCCCTCGGCCTCTGGCGCCGGCGGGCACTTCGAGGCCCCGCCGCGCGAGAGCGTCCCCTCGAGGTTGCCCGTGGCGAGATCGGCCGCGCGCAGCGTGCGGCGCACGGCGCGGTAGCGGGCGCGCCCGTCGCCGCCGGGCAGGCCGGCGGCCGAGCCGGGGGTCGTGTCGCCGACCCACGCGAGGCTCAGCCTGCGCCCGGCGACCTCGGCGCGGCGCCTGCCTCGGCCGCGGCGGCGGCGGCGCGCTCGCCACCCGGCGGGTCCTCGCCGCCGCGGAGGACGAGCACGGCGGCGGCGCCGGCCGCGAGCATGACGGCAGCACCGAGGAGCGGCACCGGGTCGCGCCGCGGATCGCCATGCGGTGTCGTTCGTCGAGGGGAGTGCTGCGCCTGCCGGGGCGATCCGCCAAGCGATACGAGAAGGGACCGACATACGGGCCGTTCTCGTATCACCCGTCTCGCTCCCTCCCGCAGTCCCCGATGCTGGTGCTCGGGCTAGGAGCGGCTGGTCAGCGCGGGGGCAGAACCTTCAGGATCTTGTCGTCGCCCGCCCGCGGCGAGCCGCGGCCGTCACGGTTCGAGGTCAGGACGTACAGCGCGCCGTCGGGGCCCTCGACCACCGTCCGCAGGCGCCCGAAGCGGCCGCGCAGCAGCGGGCGGTCGGCCCGGACGCGACCGTCGCGGATCTCCAGGCGGCGCAGCTGCTCGCCGCGCAGGGCGGCGAAGACGTAGTCGCCCGTCCAGCGCGAGCGCTTCTCCAAGAACGTCGCCCCGCCGGGAGCGATCGCCTCGCGGTAGACGCGCAGCGGCGCGGCGAAGCTGCCGTGGCGCGAGCCGTAGACCTCCGGCCAGCCGTAGTTGCGCCCGCCGGCGATCCGGTTGACCTCGTCGTAGCCCTGCGGGCCGTCGCCGCCGCTCGGCCCGTGCTCGGTGGCGTACAGCCGCCCCGTGCCCGGCTGCCAGTCGAACCCCTGCGGGTTGCGATGGCCGGTGGAGATCGTCTCCGGGCGGCCGCCCGCGCCGCGGTACTGCTCGGGCGTGAGCGCCAGGAACTTGCCGTTGAGCGAGCCCTGCCGCTGGGCGAGCCGGCCCTCGCCGGCGTCGCCGGTGGCGACGTAGAGCCGGCGGTCGGGGCCGAAGGCGATCCGGCCGCTGTCGTGGATCGGACCGGCCTCGATGCCCTCCGCGAGCGCGCGCTCGCGCTGGAGGCGGTCCTGATCGTCCATCCGCCAGCGCTCGAGCTGCATGCCCTGGCTGGTCGTGAAGTAGAGGTAGACGAAGCGGTTGGAGGCGAACTCCGGGTCGAGCGCGAGGCCGAGCAGGCCGCCCTCGCCCAGCGCCTGCACGGCCACCCGCGCGACCGGGGCGCGCCGCAGGGTGCCGTCGCGCTCGAGCAGGCGGATGCGCCCGGGGCGCTCGGTCACGAGCGCGCGCCGGTCGGGCAGGAACGCGATCTCCCACGGGATCTCGAGGCCGCGGGCGAGCGTGCGCACGCGGACGCCGCCGTCCTGCGCGCCCTGCGCAGCTGCAGCCGTCGCGTCCGTCCCAGTGGACTCAGACCCGCAGCCGGCGACGGCCAGGGCGAGGACCAGCAGCGAACCGAGCGTCAGCCGGTGGAGAAGCGCCATGAGTCCAAGCTAGCCGCCGTCCTCGCGCACCCGGCCAACCTGACGCCGCGGCAGTGTGGCCCTCGCCGACCCCGGCAGTGCCGACCGGCTCCGTCCCCGGCTGACCCGCGCGCTCGTCCATCCGTCCAACGGCCGGACGCCGGTGTGGCGCCGCGGCGTTTCTCCGGGTGGTCCCTCCCACCCCCGGACAAGGACGCGCGATGCAGCACTGCCGCCACGACGGCTTCCACTCTGGCCAGGGGCGCTACAGCGCCGACACCCACCGCCTGCGCTACGTGATGGTCTGCGACACCTGCGAGCAGGAGCTCGCCGAGGTCGCGACGATCGAGTACCGCCCGGACTTCGATCCGCGCGGCAACGAGCCCTACCTGACCTAGGCGACGGGCGCGCCCACCGGCGCCGAGCGCCGCAGCCGCTCGGGCGTGTCGTCGTCGCAGCCGGCGAAGAAGCTGCCGACGGCGTCGACGAGGTGCTCCATCGACTCCGCGCAGAACAGCACGGGCTGATAGCGCGTGATGTCGTACTCGAGCGTCGACATGGCGTAGAAGTCCAGCGGCCGCAGCTCCATGCCCCGGAACTCCTCGATCTCCCCGTAGGAGGAGAGGATGCCGGCGCCGTAGGCGCGCACCTCGCCGTGCTCGCGCACGACGCCGAACTCGAGCGTGAACCAGAAGACGTCGGCCAGGACCTGCAGCGCCTCGTCGGTCTCCAGCCGCTGGGCGGCGGCGCCGGCCAGGCGCTTGAGCTCGGCGAAGCGCGGGCTGGCCAGCAGGTTGCCGTGGCCGATCACCTCGTGGACGAGGTCCGGCTCGGGCGTATAGAGCGGCTGGGCGTGGTGGCGGATGTACTGCGTGGAGTGAAAGACGCCGTCGCCGAGCGCGCCGTAGAACTCGCGCAGCGGGACGAGCCCGGCCGCCGGGTGATAGCGGAAGCCGGTCAGCGGCTCCAGCGCGGCGTTGACCTCGTCGAGCTGTGGGATCCGCTCGCCGGGCAGGGCGAGCGCGACAGCGGCGTCGCGGAACTCCGCGCACGCGTAGCGCTCGTGCTTGGGCGCGAGCTCACGGCACACCGTGCGCCAGACCTCGTGCTCGTCGTCGGTGTAGTCGATGCGCGGCAGCGGCCTGCCGGGCTCCCAGGCGAGCGCATGTGCGGCGATCGCGTTGCGGCGTTCCCGGTAGGCGGGATCGTGGGCGCCGGGATGATCGTCGCTGAGGCGAACCTCGACGTTGCCGTCGGCGTCGGCGGTCACGGGGGAGTACAGCTGGGCTTCCTCGAACATTGCGCGCTCCAGGGGAGATCGTGTCGTCTGATACAGCTAGCGTCGAGGCGGCGCGGGCGCAACGAGAGAACATAGAATCGCCGTCGAACGCGGATGACAGCCCATCTAGACCCCACTGACCGCAAGATCCTTGAGCGCCTGACGCGGGACGGCCGGGCGACGCTGGGCGACATCGGCGCCGCGGTCGGCCTGTCCGCGTCGGCCGTCAAGCGGCGCATCGACCGCCTCGAGGCGGCGGGCGTGATCGCCGGCTACGCCGCGGTCGTCAACCGCGAGGCGCTGGGCGCCGAGCTGGAGGCCTTCGTCGAGCTCTACTGCGCCGACAGCATCGCGCCCGCCGACCTGATCGCCGCGGTCCGCGACCGGCCGGAGATCGTCGCCGCCCACACCGTCGCGGGCGACGCCGACGCCATCGTGCGCGTGCGCGTGGAGAGCATCGAGCTGCTCGAGCGGGCCATCGAGCTGCTGCGCCGCGATCCGCGCGTGACCCGCACGCGCACGATGGTCGTCCTCTCGACGCTCGTCGACCGCCCCTGATCGGGAGGCGGCGCACAGGCGCGCCCAACCCTCGCGTTGACGACTGGCGCGGGCGTATACTCCGCGAATCGAGGGGCAATCTGCCGCCAATCGAGGGGAAGCGGCCGTGAAGTCTGGGAACTGGGGATGCGATGAGCCGACGTGAGCGCGAGCGGCCGCTCGACGCCGTGCGCCACCGGCGCACGGAGATCGAGAACCACCTGATCGACGAGCTGCGCTACGGCAAGATCAGCCGCCGCGAGTTCGTCCGCCGCGGGGCGACCGTCGGCATGTCGATGTCGCTGCTGGGCTTCATCGCCTCGGCCTGCGGCGTCGACGAAGGCGGACGTCGAGCGGCGTGACGAGCCGATCACCGCCCAGCCGCAGCCCGGCGGCACGATGCGGATGGGCCTGATCCAGCCCTCCGGCGCGCTGGACCCGGTCAGCGTCAACAACCAGGGCGGCCTCGTCGTGCTCGGGCAGACGGCCGAGTTCCTGATGATGTCCGACCGCGAGCTGAACCTGCAGCCGCGCCTGGCGACGAGCTGGAAGCCCAACGACGACGGCAGCGTGTGGACGTTCAAGATCCGCCAGGGCGTGAAGTTCCACGACGGCGCCACGCTCGACGCCGAGGACGTCGCGACCTCCTTCGACCGCCTCGCCGACCCCGACAACGGCTCCAACGCGCTGTCGGCCTTCGCCGGCGTGCTCTCCAAGGGCGGCGCCAAGGCGACCGACGCCGAGACCGTCGAGTTCACGCTCGACGCCCCGAACGGCAACTTCCCCTACATCGCCAGCTCGGACAACTACAACGCGATCATCCTCCCGAAGACCTACGACGGCGACTGGGAGAAGACCTTCATCGGCACCGGGCCGTGGAAGCTCGGCAACTACGAGCCCCAGCAGCGCGTCTCGCTCGTGCCCAACGAGCAGTACTGGGACGCAGAGCCGCAAGCCGATCCCGGACAAGGCCACGGTCGTCTTCTACCCCAACGAGCAGTCCCAGGTGCTCGGCTTCCAGGGCAACGAGGTCGACGTGCTGGTCCAGTTCTCGGTCTCCGGCGGCAAGGCGCTGCTGAGCGACGACACGGTCGTGACCACCGAGCTGCAGGCCGCCTCGCACCGCCAGGTGCACATGCGCAACGACAAGGAGCCCTTCAACGACAAGCGCGTCCGCCGCGCCATGGCGCTGCTGGTCAACCGGGCGGCGCTCGTCGACGGCCTCTGGACACGAAGTCGGACTTCGGCAACGACAGCCCGTTCGCGCCCGCTCTACCAGTCCACCGCGAAGGTCGACCAGCGCCAGCAGGACGTGGCCGAGGCCAAGAAGCTGCTCGAGGCGGCCGGCATGCCCAACGGCTTCACCGTCGAGCTGACGACCTGGCAGGGCTTCGAGATGCCCGACCTCGCGCAGCTGATCCAGCAGGACGCCCGCGCCGGCGGGATCGACGTCAGGCTGAAGATCACCGACTCCGACACCTACTACGGCGAGGCGACGTACGGCAACTCGCCGTGGCTGGACTCGACGATGGGGATCACCGAGTACGGCCACCGGGGTGTGCCCAACGTGGTGCTCGGCGCGCCGCTGCTCTCCAAGGGGACCTGGAACGGCGCGCACTTCCGCAACAAGCGCTACGACGAGCTGGTCAAGGACTACACCGCCGCCGTCGACCTCGACGTCCAGCGCCAGACCTCCGCGCAGATCCAGGAGCTCCTGCTCGACGAGTCGCCGATCATGTTCCCCTACTTCTACTACTTCCTCTCCGGCACGAAGGACTACGTCGCGGGCGTGGAAACCAACGCCATGGGCTTCACGGACGTCAGCCGCGCCGGCCAGACCGAGGCCTGATCATGGGACGCTTCATCTTCGGGCGGGTCCTGCTCAGCCTCGTCACGCTGCTGATCCTCAGCGTCCTCATCTTCGCCATGGCGACGGTGCTCCCGGGCGACGTCGCACGCAACATCCTCGGGCCCTTCGCCGACCAGGCGTCGGTCGACCAGCTCAACGAGCAGCTCGGGACCGATCGCTCCCTCCCGGTGCAGTACTGGGACTGGCTGACCGGCGTGCTGACCGGCGACATGGGCGACTCGCTGACCTTCCGCCGCCCGGTCGAGGACGTGATCGGGCCGGCGCTGCTGAACTCCGCCAAGCTGGCCGCTGCTCGCGCTTCGTCATCGTGGTGCCGCTCGCGATCTTCGGCGGCGTCTACGCCGCGCTCAACGAGGGCAGCGTGCGCGACCGGTTCATCTCGATCGGCGGCCTCTCGGCCACCGCCGTGCCGGACTTCGTGTGGGCCGTCCTGCTGATCCTGATCTTCGCCCTCACGCTCGGGATCCTGCCCGCGACGGCGACCGCGCCGCCCGGGGCGGGCTTCTTCTCCCAGCTCTCCTACCTGATCCTGCCCGCGCTGTGCCTGGTGTTCGTGCTCTTCGGCTACATCGCCCGCATGGCCCGGGCCGGGACGATCGAGGCGCTGGACTCCGACTACACGCGCACCGCGGTGATCAAGGGCATGTCCCAGCGCCAGGTGGTCCGCCGCCACGTCCTGCGCAACTCGCTGCTGCCGACCATCGCGGTCGTTGCGACCCAGATCGGCTACCTGATGGGGGGCCTCGTCGTGATCGAGCTGATCTTCAACTACAACGGGCTCGGCAAGGCGCTGTTCGACGCCACCCAGCAGAAGGACTTCCCGCTGCTGCAGACCGGCGTGCTGGTCATCGGCGTGATCTACCTGCTGGTCGACGCTGATAGCCGACATCGCCTATTCGTTCCTCAACCCGCGCGTGCGACTCGGGAGTGAGTCATGAGCACCAGTCCGCAGACCACCTCCGGCGCGGTCGGCGAATCGGCTTCGCTCGGCCCCCGCCACCGCGCCGCCGGTCGACGTCGAGAAGGCCGCCCAGCGCGAGCGCCTGCGGCTCCTGCTCGGCTCGAAGATCTTCGTCGCCGGCTGCATCATCGTCGGCATCTGGGTGCTGTGCGCGATCCTCGGCGAGACGATCACGCCGGACGACCCGTTCGCGACCGATCCGCTCAACGACCTCGCCCCGCCCAGCTCCGAGCACCTCTTCGGGACCGATCGCGTCGGGCGCGACGTGCTCTCGCGCGTCATCCTCGGCGCGCGCGACATCCTCATCGTGGCGCCGGCCGCGACCCTCCTCGCCACGGTGGTGGGGACCGCCCTGGGCCTCGTCACCGGCTACTACCTCGGCTGGGTCGACAACGTGCTCAGCCGCTTCATCGACGCGTTCCTCGCGCTGCCGACCGTGATCATCGGCCTGCTGGTGATCACCGCCGTCGGCGCGTCGAAGCTGACGGTGATCCTCGTGGTCGGCCTGGTGTTCGCCCCGGTCATCGCCCGCACGGTCCGCGCCGCGGTCCTGCAGGAGCGCGGGATGGAGTACGTCGCGGCGGCCAAGCTGCGCAACGAGAAGACGCCCTACGTGCTCTTCGCCGAGATCCTGCCCAACGTGATGGGGCCGGTGATGGTCGAGTTCACGGTGCGCCTGGGCTACGCGATCTTCACCGTCGCCACCCTGAGCTTCCTCGGGCTGGGCATCCAGCCACCGGCCCCCGACTGGGGCCTGCAGGTGTTCGAGGGCTACGGCGCTGATCAGCGGCGGCTACTGGTGGCCGGTGCTGTTCCCGTCGCTGGCCATCGCCAGCCTCGTGATCGGAGTGAACTTGATCGCCGACGGCATCGCAAAGGCGTTCGAGCGATGAGCGCCGCGCCGACCGCCACCGCCCACGCCCTCGAGCTCTCAGACGTCGAGGTCGACTACCGCGTCCGCGGCCAGTGGAAGCAGGTCCTGCGCGGCGTCTCGCTGCACATCGCCGCGGGCGAGTCCTTCGGCCTCGTCGGCGAGTCCGGCTGCGGCAAGTCCACCGCCGCCTTCGCCGCGCTGCGCTACCTGCCGCGCAACGGCCGCGTGAGCAAGGGCTCGATCTCGGTGGCCGGCGAGGACCTGCTCGCGATGAGCGACGGCGACGTGCGCAGGCTGCGCGCCGAGCGCGTCTCGATGGTCTACCAGAACCCGACCTCCGCGCTGAATCCCACGCTGAAGATCGGCGAGCAGGTCGCCGAGAGCTTCGAGCTGCAGGGCGTCAGCGACAAGGAGTCGGGCGACCGGACGCAGGCGATCCTCGAGAAGGTCCAGATCTCCGACCCGACGGGGGTCATGGGCCGCTACCCGCATCAGCTCTCGGGCGGCATGAACCAGCGCGTGGTGATCGCCATGGCGCTCGCCAAGGACCCGACGCTGCTGATCCTCGACGAGCCCACGACCGGGCTCGACGCCACGGTCGAGGCCGAGGTGCTCGACCTCGTCTCCGCGCTGCGCGCGGAGTTCGAGACGAGCGTGCTGTTCATCAGCCACAGCCTCGACGTGATCGCCAAGATGTGCGACCGGGTCGGCGTCCTCTACGCCGGGCCGGCTCGTCGAGCAGGGCGACGTCGACGACGTCTTCAACAACCCGCGCCATCCGTACACGGTCGGCCTGCTGCGCTGCATCCCGCGCGGCGGCGCGACCAAGGCGCAGGGCAAGCTCGACACCATCCCCGGCTTCCTGCCCGGCCTCGGCGCGGAGCTGCCCGGCCTGCGTGTACTCCGACCGCTGCGGGCTCGCGCAGGAGATCTGCCACAACGAGGAGCCGCCGCTGCACGACCTCGGCGGCGGCCACGGCAGCCGCTGCCACTTCCACGACAAGGCCCAGGAGCTCCCGCGCGACACCGAGCCGGTCCCGGTGACCACGGAGCGCAAGCACGACGGCGACGCGATCCCGGTCATCTCCACCCGCAACGTGCGCAAGACCTTCCACCAGGACGGCCACGAGATCCGGGCGGTGGAGGACATCACGTTCGCGCTCGCGCCCGGCGAGACGCTCGGGCTCGTCGGCGAGTCCGGCAGCGGCAAGACGACGCTCGCGCGGCTGCTGCTGGGGCTCACCGAGCCCGACGAGGGGTCGGTGGTCGAGCTCGACGGCAAGCCAGCTCGAGGCGGGGATCAACAAGCGCGACCGCGAGCAGGTGCGCGCGGTGCAGATCGTCTTCCAGAACCCCGACGCGGCGCTCAACCGCCGCTTCTCGATCGCGCGGATCATCGGACGCGCGGTGACGATGCTCGTCGGCACGCGCGGCGACAAGGCCGACCAGCGCATGCGCGACCTCGCGCACTCGGTGCGCTTCGACACGCGGCTGATCCGCGCCAAGCCCTCCCAGCTCTCTGGCGGCCTCAAGCAGCGCGCCGCGATCGCGCGCGCCTTCGCCGGCGACCCGCGGGTCGTCGTCTGCGACGAGCCCACCTCGGCGCTCGACGTCTCCGTGCAGGCGGCGATCCTCAACCTGCTGGCCGAGCTGCAGGTGGAGAAGGACACGGCCTACCTGTTCATCTCCCACGACCTCGGCGTCGTGCGCTACCTGTCCGACCGCATCGCGGTGCTCTACCTCGGGCGGCTGATGGAGCTCGGCACCGCCGAGACGGTGTTCTCGCCGCCCCAGCACCCCTACACGGAGGCGCTGCTCTCCGCGGTACCCACCGCAGAGGGCACCGCGCGGCCGCGGATCCGGCTCGAGGGCGACATCCCGAGCCACGCCAACCCCCCCTCGGGGTGCGTCTTCCACACGCGCTGCCCGCGCTACATCGGCGACGTCTGCAAGCAGGACGAGCCCGAGCTCAAGGAAGTCGAGCCGGGGCACTTCTGGCGCTGCCACTACTCCGTCGAGGACCTGCGCGAGATGCAGAAGGAACCGCCCGCGGCGGCGTCCGCCGACGGCGCGCGCTCGGCCAACGGCGGTGGCCCGGAAGGCTCGGCGCAGGCGGCGGGCGAGTCCGAGCGCGCGGCGCCGGGCACGACGCCCGACCAGCGCGACCCCGAGCGCGAGCCGCTCGAGGACGCCGGCGGTCGCACCGGCGGCGGCACCATGTCAGAGGGCCGTGGCGCGGGGCCCGAGGGCCCGGGCCCGGGCGCGACGTCGCCCGAGGCGGGGCCGGACCAGCCGCGCGAAGGTACGTAGGGCTCAGCTCGGCGCGTCCGGCAGCGCGAACGGCAACACCTGCATCGAAGGTGGTCCGGTCCGCCCGGGGCAGTCCGGTGCGCCGGGGGCGGTTCGCGGCTGCCCGCGGCGTGCCTCGCGAGCAAAACGTCGAGATCCGCAGTGCCCGGACGGACATCTCGACGTTGTGGTCCTATATAGCGACCACTTCGTCGAGTTCGCCTCGCGGAGGCTCCACTTCTCGACGTTTGACCGCTCCCGACCCCGTTCGACCCACCCTCGATGCGGGGTTGACTCTGGGCCCTGTCGGTCGTGGCGAAACCGACGCTCGCGATCTTGCAATCGCAGCAGCGGGTGGAAGATACTTCGCTAGTGGACGAACCGGTCTGGAACGTCCGTCGTGTGCGCTTCCAGTTGTTGGCGGCGATCACGCTGGTGGCCGTTTTCCTGCTGTCGGGGCTGACAGGAGCAGCGGAGCGGCCGAGCTTCGGGCGAGGGCCGCCTCAGCTGCTTCCAGGGGATGCCCTGACGGCCCGGGCGGCGTCTACACGCTCCAGTTGGCTCGTCGGTGCCAGGCCCGGGAGCGACGCCGCGCGAGTGGCGCATGAGTTCGGTGCGCGGGCGCTCTTGCGCGGAGCCGGCATCTACCGGGTCTCGGCCGGCCGCGCCCGTGCGTTCGCTGAGGCGTTGCGATCGCGTGGCATCTATGAGTTCTCCGAGCCCGACTGGCAAGCCGTCCGGCAGGCCTTTCCCTTCGATCCGCTGTCAGGCTCCCAATGGGCGCTCGGAGCCACTGGCGTAGCGAGCCTCGACCCGCCCGTGGTGACTCCCTCGAGCCCGCTGCTCGCAATCGTCGAGGAGGGCTATGACCCGACCCATCCGGATCTGCCCGGCGTGACCGCTTCAGGGCCGCCGGCCGGCAACGGCAATCCTGACGCGGTAACGCACGGCACCGCGGTGCTATCGGTCGCCAGGGCGGCGGCGAACGGCGTCGGAATGACCGGGATCTGGCCCGGTGCACGAACGCTGCTGGCCGTCGCCGGCACCGATTGCGGGGGAACAGTGGAAGCGCTCGATAGGGCCCTACAGGCTGGCGCCCGGGTGGTGAACATGAGCTACGGCTTCAGCGGCGGGTGCTTCGCCCACTATGTCGCGACCCAGAGGCTGTACGGGCAGCAAGTGGTGCTCGTCGCCGCCGGCGGCAATGAGTTCCTCGAGGGCAATCCTCAGAACAGCTCCCCAGCGACGGACCCGCACGTGCTCACGGTGGCTGCCCTCGATCGCGACCTGAGCTCGTCCTTCTTCTCGAACGAGAACAACGCGATCGACCTCTCCGCGCCAGGCAACGATGTGCTGTTCGCTGTGCCTCTGCTGCTCGACGATGACGGTGTCGTCGACGGGTATCAGGGAGGCCAGGGCACGAGCTTCTCGGCGCCGATCGTCGCGGCCGGAGCTGCCTGGGTGGCCGCGAAGCGGCCCGGTCTCGACAACACCCAACTGACCGAGCTGGTCCGTTCCAACGCGGTGGATCTGGGCGAGCCGGGTTGGGACCAGACGTTCGGCTACGGCCGTTTCGACCTGCCCCGTGCGCTCTCCGCTCGCTCGCCGGGGATTGATCCCCTGGAGCCCAACGATGACGTGGACTGGATCAACGGCACCTACTTTCATCCGGACCCGCCGATCTATCGAGGTCGCCGACGGGTGATATCGGGTCGCGTCGATGAACTCGAAGATCCCGCCGACACCTACCGGGTGGTGCTCGGCGGCCGTCGCGCTGTCCGGTTGAGCGCCAAGCGCGACTTCGGCGATCCGGTGCTCGAGGCTTACAGTGGGCGCGCCAAGACGGTGTTCGGCAATCGAGGGCTGATCGCCAGAAGCGACAAGCGTGGCCGGCGGACGGAAACGCTCGAGATAGTCAACAGGAGCCGACGCCGATCCAGCTTCTTCGTGGTGCTCTCCACGCGCAGGACACTCGACGCCGGTTACCGGCTGACGCTTAGCCCGGCGCGATAGGCCCCCCTGTTCGGAGCGCAGGCCCGGCCCGCAGGACCCACCGCCCTACCCGACGGGAGCACCCGACGGCCGCGTCCCGGGCGGCGCTGGGTGACGAGCTAGAGGTCGCCACCCTCGCGCATCAGCCGGTCGACCTCGCGCCCGACGAGCGCGAGGCGGGCCTCGCGCACCAGCGGCACCTCGCGGCGCCGGCGCCGCACGGCGCCGAGGTCGAGGTCGCAGACCAGGACGTCCTCGCCGTGCTCGGGGGCTTCGGCCAGCACGTCGCCCAGCGGGCCGACGACGTGCGATCCGCCCCAGAACTCCAGGCCGCCCTCGCGGCCGACGCGGTTGGCGAAGAGCACGTAGGCCTCGAACATGCGCCCGTAGAAGCGCGTGATGTCGCGCCAGTAGCTGCGCGTGTCCAGGGCGCCGGGATAGGAGGTCGTCGCGCTCGAGGTCGGCACGATGAGCACCTGGGCGCCGTCCTGGACGGCCAGGAAGGCGAGCGCGGGCTGCCAGGCGTCGTTGCAGACCAGCATCGCCATCCGGCCCGCCGTCGTGTCGAACGCGCGCATCGCCGCCCCCGGGCTGAAGTGCTTGCGCTCCTCGAAGGCGCCGTAGGTGGGAAGGTAGAGCTTGCGGTGCAGGTGACAGACGGCGCCGCCCTCGAAGTACGCCGCGCTGTTGTAGACGTGGTGTCCCGGGCCGTCCTCGGCGAAGCCGATCACGACCGCCGCGTCGCCGCCCTCGGCCACCAGCGCGGCCAGCCGGGGGTCTGACACGACGAGCGAGAGGTCCTCGTCGATCTCCCCCAGCGAGTAGCCGCTCACGCCCAGCTCGGGGAGCACGATCAGCTCGGCTCCCGCCTCGCGGCCGCGCGCGACCAGCTCGGTCAGGCGGCCGAGGTTGTGCTCGAGGTCGCCGAGTCGGATGTCAGGCTGGACGAGCGCGATCCGCAGCGGCTTCGGTACGGTGACCACCGCGCCAGCATGCCAGTCGCGAGGTTCGGCGTCGCCCGGTAGAGCACAAGCGCGAGGGGTTGCCAAGCCGGCAACCCCGTTGCATTCTAGCTTCGCCGTTGTACCCTCGCCCCTTCGGACCGGCAGCAAGGGGAGGCACCATGGCGACAGTGGACACGCGACCGGGACTGCTCGAGCGGCTCGAGCAGGGGCCGGTGATCTGCGCCGAGGGCTACCTCTTCGAGCTCGAGCGCCGCGGCTACCTGCAGGCCGGCGCGTTCGTCCCAGAGGTGGTGCTCGAGCACCCCGAGATGGTCACCCAGCTGCACCGCGAGTTCGTCCACGCCGGGTCGGACGTCGTGGAGGCCTTCACCTACTACGCCCACCGCGAGAAGCTGCGCGTCGTCGGCCTCGAGGACCGCCTGGAGGAGATCAACCTGCGCGCGCTCGGGCTCGCCGCCAGCGTGGCGGTGGAGACCGGCGCCCTGTTTGCCGGCGACGTCTGCAACACCAACGTCTTCACGCCCGACGCCGAGGACCGGGCAGCGACCGAGGCGATCCTCTCCGAGCAGGTCGCCTGGGCCGCCCAGGCCGGCGTCGACTTCATCATCGGCGAGACCTTCTGGTGGTTCGAGGAGGCGCTGATCGCCACCGAAGCCATCAAGCGCGCCGGGCTGCCGGCGGTCATCACGCTCGCCATCCACGGGCGGCCGGAGACGCGCGAGGGCATGCCGGTACCCGAGGCTTGCCGGCGGCTGGAGGCCGCGGGCGCCGACGTCGTCGGCCTGAACTGCATCCGCGGGCCGCAGACGATGCTGCCGATGCTGGCCGACATCGTGGCGGCGGTCGACGTGCCCGTCGCAGCGCTGCCGGTGCCCTACCGTACGACGGACGAGGCGCCGAACTTCCAGGCGCTGCGCGACCCGCACTACCCGGACGTGCCGCCGGAGGGCCGCGCGTTCCCCACGGCGCTGGATCCGTTCACCTGCAACCGCTATGAGATCGCGGACTTCGCCCGCGCCGCGTACGAGCTCGGGGTCGGCTACCTGGGCCTGTGCTGCGGGGCGGCGCCGCACCACGTGCGGGCGCTGGCCGAGGCGATCGGGCGCACGCCGCCGGCGAGCCGCTACTCCGCCGACATGACCAAGCACGCGTTCCTCGGCTCCGACCCGTCGCTGCGGCCGAAGTACACGGCCTTCGCCTCAGACATCTGAGCCGGCCCGCGCTCCGGTACAACCTCCGGCGATGCGCATCACGTCGCTGGAGGTCCGACGCTACCGCTTCCCGCTCGAGCCGCCCTTTCACGCCGCGTGGGACCCGGTCCCGCGCACCGCGCTCGAGGCGAGCCTCGCGATCGTCGCCGACGACGAGGGGCGCCGCGGCTACGCCAGCGGCGACCACCTGCCCGACGCGCCGCAGATCGCCGAGCTGCTGGCCGGGCTCGACCCGCGGCGCACCGAGGTGGTGCGCGAGCTGTGCGAGACGGTCGACCTGCACGGCGGGCGGCCGTGGATCGCCGAGGTCGCCGTCTGGGACCTGGCCGCGCGCGCGCTCGGCGAGCCGCTCTGGCGGCTTCTGGGCGGTCGTTCGGAGCGCATTGCGGCCTACGCCTCCAGCGGCGAGCTCGTCGCGCCTTCCGAGCGGGCGCAGCGCGTCCGGGCGCTGCGCGACGCCGGGGTGCGGGCGGTCAAGCTGCGCTTCCACCACGCCGACTGGCGCGAGGACGTGGCGGTCGTCGAGGCCGTGCGCGACGCCGTCGGCGGCGACGTCGAGCTGATGGTCGACGCCAACCAGGGCTGGCGGATGGCCGGCGACCGCTCGCCGCGCTGGGACGTGGCCACGGCGACCCAGTGCGCCCGCGCGCTAGAGCCGATCGGCGTCTACTGGCTCGAGGAGCCGCTGCCCACCGCCGACGTCGAGGGCTACGCGCTGCTGCGGCGCCGCACCTCGCTGCGCCTCGCCGCGGGCGAGATGGTCCGCGGGCTCTTCGAGGCGCGCGACCTGCTGCTGCGCGGCGGCGTGGACGTCGTCCAGCCCGACGTCGTGCTCGCCGGCGGTCTCGGCGGCTGCCGGCGGATCGCGGCGCTCGCGGATCTCTGCGGCGGGTCGTTCTCCCCGCACACCTGGTCCAACGGGCTCGGCCTGCTGGCCAACCTGCACCTCGCGCTGGCGGTCTCGACCTGCCCTTACCTCGAGGTGCCGTTCGACCCGCCGGCGTGGACGCCCGCGCAGCGCGACTGGCTGCTGCCGGCGCCACTGGAGATCGAGGCCGACGGCTTCATCAGCCCGCCCGCCGGCCCGGGCCTCGGCGTCGAGCCCGATCTCGAGGCGCTCGAGCGCTGGCGGGTGCCGTGACCGCGATCCGGGCGGCGGTGCTGCGCGAGGCCGGCGCGCCGCTGGCGCTCGAGACGCTCGAGCTCGACCCCCCGCGCGCCGGCGAGGTGCTCGTGCGCGTGGCGGCGGCGGGCGTCTGTCACTCCGACCTCCACCTCGCCGAGGGGAGCCTCGGCGCCGGCCGGGTGCCGATCGTGCCCGGCCACGAGGGCGCCGGCGTGATCGAAGCCGTCGGCCCGGACGTGGCCGCGCTCTCCCCCGGTGACCGCGTCGCGTTCTGCTTCGTCCCGAGCTGTCGGCACTGCGGGCCGTGCCGCGCAGGGCGCCCGAACCTGTGTGAGACCGCCGGCGCCCACGCCTGGGCGGGCACGCTACTCGACGGGAGCTCGCGGCTGCGCGACGCCGGCGGCGAGCCCGTCCAGCACTTCAACTTCGTCTCCTGCTTCGCCGAGCGTTGTGTGGTGCCGGCCGCCTCGGCGGTCCCGGTGCCGCCTACGCTCGCGCTGTGGGAGGCCGCGCTGGTGGGCTGTGCCGTCGTCACGGGCTTCGGGGCGGTGCGCCGCGCGGGCCGGGTCGCGCCCGGCGACTCGGTGTGCGTGGTGGGCTGCGGCGGCGTCGGCCTGCAGATCGTGGCGGCGGCCGCCATGGCCGGTGCCGCGCGGATCGTCGCCGTCGACCGCGACGCCGGCAAGCTGGCGCTGGCCCGCGGCCGCGGCGCGACCGAGCTGGTCGACGCCACGGCAGGCGACCCGGCCGCCGCGGTGCTCGCCGTTGCCCCGGGCGGCGTGGACCACGCCTTCGAAGCCGTCGGCCGCCCGGAGACGATCCGCCTGGCGTGGGACGTCCTGCGCCCCGGCGCGACCGCGATCGTGGTGGGGATCGCGCCGGTCGGCGTCGAGGTCGCCCTGCCCGCGCTCGAGCTGCTCTCCGAGAAGGGCCTGCGCGGCTCCTTCTACGGCTCCGGCGACCCGGCCGCCCAGATCTCGGAGCTGGCGGCGCAGGCGGCCGCCCGCGAGCTGCCGATCGCCGACGCCGTCTCCCACCTCGGCGCACTGGAGGACGTCGAGGCGGCGCTCGAGCGCCTGCGCCGCGGCGAGGGCGCCCGCACCGTGCTGGTGCTCGACGGGGCGGCGGCCGGGGCGCCGGAGGAGAATCCCCGGCGGTGACGGCTGACCCATGGACTGCGCAGCTCGAGGCGCTCGGGGCGTTCATCCGCGCTCAGCGCCAGACGGCGGGCCTCTCGCTGCGCGACCTGGCCGGCCGCACGCACGTCTCCAACGCCTACCTCAGCCAGATCGAGCGTGGCCTGCACGAGCCGTCGCTGAGCGTGCTGCGGGCCGTAGCGGCCGCGCTGGGAGTTCCGGTCGAGACGCTGCTGGCGCGCGCGGGGGTGCTGGCGAAGGAGGAGGGCGACGGGGCGCCCGTGCGCGCGACGGAGGCCGCGATCCTCGCCGACCCGGCGCTCTCGGAGCCCCAGCGCGTGGCGCTGCTCAGCGTCTACCGCAGCTTCGTGCGGTGAGCCTTGGGTGTGTGACTGGCAATCGTTCGGCGGCGGCTATACCGAGTCGGGCACGCGCGGTGGCGGGTTGGCCGTCTCGAGCGCCACGGCGCTCCAAGTTCCCTTCGTGCGTTTCGCGAGACCGGCCTCGTCGAGCTTGCGCAGGGACTCTCGGAGTTCGATCTCGGGGATCTCGAAGTCGCTGAGCAGGTCCTTCACCGAGCGGCCTGCGGGCAGGTTGGCGAGGCCCTCGTATACGACTCGGCGTTGCCGTGGCTGGACGTTCAGAGTGGCGGAGTCCGCTAGTGGTGCCATGGTGCGTCCCTTCTCGGCGGCACTGTGGGGCGTTTACCCCGAAGCGGCTCGACGGAATTGTCGCCGCGTATGCATGAAGGTCGCTTGCGCTGCCGGTACGGCTGGCGGCTCTACCCAGCCAAGGCGAACCTCAGAATGTGCTTAATGTTACCAGCTCCTTGCGACCGCCCTCCCGTGTCCGCGCGTCCCAGGGTGGCGCGGATCAGTCGAGCGCGCCGGCGGGGAGCACGAAGCGAGACGGAGCCCGAGGCTCGGACCCGCCGCTCGTGTGAAGACGCGATCCGTGCAGGCCGTGTCGGGTCGACTTCTCCACCTCGGCCTCGGGTTTCCCGCCGTGGGCGAGGATCCACGTCAGGACCGCCTCGGAGTCAGCAGCCGCGGCCATGACCGCGGCCCGCTCGATCACGGTACCGCCACCGGGATGCGCTCGGGCCAGGCCAGTGAGGAGAGACCGGATCGCGTCGTCGTCCACGCGCCTGACTGTAGGACGTCGTGGAGCCTGGCGCTGACCCGCAGCAAGCATCACGGCGACCTGCTGCACGCCGGGGCGTAAGACATGAGATCGCGATCGGCGTGCGCACCGGCGCGGCTAGGCTGTCGTTGCCGGGCTCGCACCTGATGTGCGGCCGTGTCCGACCTCGAGAACCCGACCATCGCGAAGATGGGGCCAACAGTCACCGCGAAGTGCAACGACGGCCCGCTGGCAGGGAGCAGCGTCGACGTCGAGGTGCTCGAGGGTCGCCCGCCGAAGACCATCGATTTGCCCGACGAGGACGGGAGCATGTGTCGCTACTGCCTCGCGGGTTGGGTCCAAAGCGGTTCATCCGCGGAGTACACGTTCCTCTACCACGTCTAGTTCGCCTGCTCCAGCGTCCTCGCCCATCGCGCGTCGGGTATCAGTCGTAGCCGCCCGTCTCCTCGTAGCGCGTGATCAGCGCCACCTTGGCCGCCGAGGCGGACTCGGGGTCGAACTCGTAGCCCAGCCAGTCGGCCACCAGCCGCGCGGCGAGCTGGGGCGCGACGACGCGCTCGCCGAGGCAACAGCGCCGGCGTCGTCGGGGCCGAGCGCCATCCTGTAGGTCGTGGCTGTCATGCTCGGCCGCTACCCGCGGGACGAGCGGATCGGCGGCGAACGTGCGCTGCTCGATGCGTCACGCAGTACGCGTAGTATAGTTATCAGCATGATCGATTGGAAGGACCTCTACGCCTCGAATCAAGCCGTCATCGAAGCCGCGCGCTCCGGATCGCCGGGAGCGCCCGCCGGCCTGGACCCGGCGCTCACCGCGCTGCCCGGTGCCACGCGGCCGGCGGCGGCCTGGCCCAGCGCCGTGAGCCAGACCCGGCCCGCGCCCGGCGGGCTCGACTCCCCCGTCGTCCACGTCGGAGCCGGCCTGTCCGCCGACGCGGCCGTGCCGCTCGTCGTGGTCCTGCACGGCTGCACGCAGAACGCCGCCGACATCGCGGCGGGCACCGGCTTCGACGCCGCCGCCGACCGCGACGGGTTCGTCGTCGCCTACCCCGAGCAGTCGCGCTCGGCCAACCCGCAGGGCTGCTGGAACTGGTTCGAGCCCGCCCATCAGGGCAGCGGGGGCGGCGAGCCCGAGCGGATCGCGCGCGCGATCCGGGCGGTCGTGGCAGGGCAGCCGGTCGATCCCGCCCGGGTGTTCGTGGCCGGCATGTCGGCCGGCGGCGCGATGGCGGCCATCGTGGCCGCGGCCCATCCGGACCTCTTCGCCGGCGTCGCGGTGCACTCCGGCCTGCCCGTCGGCAGCGCCGCGAGCGTCAACGAGGCCTTCGCCGCCATGCGAGGCGGCGGCCCGGACGCGCGAGCGCTCGAACGCGCCGCGCCGCCGCTCATCGCCATCCACGGCAGCGCCGACCAGACGGTCAGCCCGGTCAACGGCGAGCGGATCACCCGGCAATGGCTCGACGGCCGGGGCCTCGCCCTCGCCGACGGCCACGTCACCGCTGGGCGCTCGCCAGGCGGGCTCGCCTACACCCACGCCCGCTGGACGGGCGACGACGGCCGCCCGCGCCAGGAGTACGTGGCCGTCGAGGGGCTCGGTCACGCCTGGTCGGGCGGGTCGCCCGCGGGCAGCTACACCGACGCGCGCGGGCCGGACGCGACGGCGGCGATCCTGGCTTTCTTCGCCGCGCTCTGACCGGCCGCGCCTCCGAGTACCGTGAAGGGGGCAAGATGCGCGCCGCGGACCCCGTTCACAACGTCGAGCTGCGGCGCGACCGGCACGGCCACGAGCACGTCGTGCTCGCCTTCCCCTACCGCGCTGAGGTGGTCGACGCCGTGCGGGCGATCCCCGGCCGCCGCTTCGACTGGGACACGAAGGAGTGGTGGGCGCCGCAGGCCGACGCCACCGCGCCCTACGTCAAGGGCATCCTCGAGCGCTTCGGCGGGCTGAGCGCGGCGCCGGAGGTCACCGGCTGGCTGTCCGTGGCGGTCGCGGGCTGGGTCGGGCGGGTGAGCGCGGCGCGCGGCGACGGCCGTGGCTGGTTCGTGCTCACGACCATCGCCGGCGAGCTCGAGGAGCCACTCGCCGGCCTGGCGCAGGAGCGCGGTGGCCGCCTCTGGCTGCCGTTCGAGGCCGCCGTGGCCGACGCGCTGCTCGACGTGCGCGGCGCCCGCCTGGACCAGCGCGCGCTGCGCTGCGCCCAGCGCCTGCAGGTCGGCCTGGCGCCGGCGCCGGCCAGCCTGTCGCTGATCGAGAGCGTCGGCGAGCCCTACTTCAAGCTCGAGGTCAACTGGGACCCCGAGGTGCTCCCCGCCTTCCTCGCGCTGCCCGGGTGCGAGGGCCACCAGCGCTCCGTCCCGGTCGACCCCTACCTGCTCGAGCCGCTGGAGCACTACCTGCGCACGTTCGGGATCGAGGTGGCCCCGGCGGCCGCCGAGGTGCTCGACCGCCTGCGCGCCGAGCACGACGCCGCCGTCGAGGACGTCCGCCGCTCGCGCGCCGCCGACGCGCCGGCGCTCGAGGTCGAGCCGCGCCTCGGCGGCGAGCTGCGCCCGTTCCAGCGCGCCGGGGTGCGCTACGTGCTCGCCGCGCGACGCGCGTTCATCGCCGACGAGCAGGGGCTCGGCAAGACGATCGAGGCGCTGGCCGCGCTCGAGGCCGACGACGCCTACCCCGCGATCGTGATCTGCCCCGCCACCCTGAAGCTCAACTGGCGGCGCGAGCTCGAGCACTGGCTCCCCCACCGCTCGGTGACGGTGGTCTCGGGCGGCGGCACGGCGATCGCCGTGGCCGACATCACGATCATCAACTACGACGTCGTCCACAAGCACCTGCGCGCGCTCGAGCTGCGCCGGGCGAGAGCGCTGGTGCTCGACGAGTCCCACTACGTCAAGAACCCGCGCGCCCGCCGCACGCGCGCGGTCCGCCGGCTCGCCGGCGGCCTTCCGCCCGACGCCCTGCGCCTGGCGCTGACCGGCACGCCGGTGATGAACCACCCGGAGGAGCTGATCGCCCAACTGCGGATCCTCGGCCGCCTCGAGCAGTTCGGCAGCGGCGCGCGCTTCGCCCGCCGCTTTCAGGGCATGGGCGCCGAGGAGCGCATCCACTGGCACCTGCGCCGCTCGTGCTTCGTGCGGCGCCTGAAGGCCGACGTGCTCCCCCAGCTGCCCGCCAAGCGCCAGGTGGTGCTGCCGGTCGCGCTGGACAACGAGCGCGAGTACCGGCTCGCCGAGGACGACGTGATCGCCTGGCTGCGCGAGCAGCCGCTGGACCTGAGCGAGGTCGAGAGCAAGGTCGCCGCGGCGCTGCGGGCCGAGCGGCTCGCGCAGCTCAACGCGCTCAAGCGCCTGGCGGCGCGCGGCAAGGCCAGCGCCGCCCTGGCCTGGATCGAGGACTTCCTCGCCTCCGACGAGCCGCTGGTCGTCTTCGCGGGCTCGCGCGAGGTGCAGGAGCTCCTGCTCGAGCGCTTCCCGAGCGCGCTGCACGTGCTCGGCCGCGACGCGCTGCCGGCGCGCGAGGACGCCGTGCGCGCGTTCCAGGCGCCCGGCGGGCCCCAGCTGCTGGTGGCCGGCACCCGCGTCGGCGGCCAGGGCATCACGCTCACGCGGGCGTCGAACGTCTGCTTCCTGGATCTCGAGTGGACGCCGGCGATGCACGACCAGGCCGAGGACCGCTGCCATCGCATCGGCCAGGAGGACGCCGTGACGGCCTGGTACCTGCTCGCCGCCGACACCATCGACGAGATGATGATCGAGCTGATCGCGCGCAAGCGCGGCATCGTCGGCGCGGTCACGGACGGCCGCCGGGACGAGTCCGAGGCGCTCGTCCAGGCCGTGGTGCGCGAGCTGCGCGCGACGCCGCGGCGGCGCCTGCGTGTCGTCGCGTGAAGGCGGGCTTCCGCGCGATGCCCGCGGGTGGCAGACTGCCGCGCGAGATGCTCGAGCGCAGCACGAAGATCGTCGCCACGTTGGGGCCGGCGACCGACAAGCCCGGGGTGCTCGACGAGCTGATCGCCGCCGGCTTGGACTGCGCCCGGCTGAACTGCTCGCACGGCACCGCCGACGAGCTGCGCGCCCGTGCCCGCGCGGTGCGGGAGTGCGCCGAGCGCGCCGGGCGCTCGGTCGCGCTGATGTTCGACCTCCAGGGCCCCAAGCTGCGGCTCTCCGCGGCTACCGAGCAGCGCCGGCTCGAGGTCGGCGAGCTCGTCACGATCGTCGGCGCCGGAGCCGCCGAGGCGGAGGGCAGCCTGCGCGTCGACTTCCCCGAGTTCTCGCGGCTGGTCACCGACCGCTCGCACATCGTCATCGGCGACGGGGTGCCGCGGCTGGCGGCCGTCGCCGTCGAGAACGGCGCCGTCACCGCGCGCGTGCTCTCGGGCGGCGTGCTCTCGGCCCGCAAGGGCATCAACGTCACCCACGCCCAGCCCGGCCTGCCGGCCATCACTCCGAAGGACGAGGGCGACCTCGTCGTCGCGGTCGAGGAGGGCGCCGACTTCGTGGCGATGTCCTTCGTGCGCTCGGCGATCGACCTCGAGCAGCTGCGCTCGCGGCTGCGCGAGCTCGGCTCCGACGCCCGCACCATCGCCAAGATCGAGAAGATCGAGGGCTACGAGCACCTCGACGAGATCATGGGCGCCTGCGACGGCATCATGGTCGCGCGCGGCGACTACGGCGTCGAGGCGGGCGTCGCCCGCGTCCCGCTGATGCAGAAGGACACGATCCACCGGGCCACCGAGGCCGGCAAGGTCGTGATCACCGCGACCCAGATGCTCGAGTCGATGATCCACTCGCCCGAGCCCACCCGGGCCGAGGCCACCGATGTCGCCAACGCGGTCATCGACGGCAGCTCCGCCGTCATGCTGTCCGCCGAGACGAGCGTCGGCTCCTTTCCTGTGGAGGCGGTAAAGGCGATGGCCGAGATCGCGCGCGCCGCCGAGGAGGCGCCGATCATCCACGGCGCGGTCGAGGAGGAGGACGCCACCGTCTTCCCGGACGCCGCGATCATGCACGCGGCCGTGAACCTCGCGGCCGACATCGAGGCGGCGGCGATCATCGTGCCGACGTCGACGGGCGGCACGGTCCGGGCGTGCGCGAAGTACCGGCCGCGGCGGCCGATCATCGCGCTGGCCCACGACCCGCGGGTGGCCAACCAGCTGGCGCTCGAGTGGGGCGTGCACCCGACGCCGATGGAGGTCCGCGACTCCGTCGACGAGCTCGTCGACGACGCGCTCCAGCTGACCTGCAGCTTCGCCGAGCTGCCCTCGGGCGCCCGCACGGTGATCACCGCCGGCCCGCTCACCGGCACGCCCGGCGCCACGAACCTCATCATCGTCCGCAAGGCGCCCTGAGCGCGGTCCGCGCCCGCCGCGCGGCGGACGCCCAGCCAGTGTGAGAACCCGCACGCAAGCAGGGGGTTCTGTGCGCGCGATCACGGAAGTTCGAGTGAATCGCCGTACCGTGAAATCAGGTATCCCAGACGTCCTCGCCCACCGCGGCGCCGCTCGTCACCGAGGGTACCGCCCACCGCACACCACCACCCGGAAAGCCTCATGCGAACCATTCACCGAAACTCCACTCGCGGCCCGATCGCGACGGACGGTCCCGTCGCCGAGGCTGGCAACCCCGAGCTCGCCCACGTCCACGCCCTCTACCCGGCCGGGTCCGCGGGGACCGCCGTCCCGGCGACGCCGGCCCTCGGCTTCACGGGCGGGCGCTCGACCGGCGTCCGTGGCGCCGACGCCGCCGTGCGCGGCATCCGCCGCCTCGTGAATGCCTTCCAGGCGAGCAACGACAAGCTGGGCGCCGGCGCCACCGCGCCCTACGCCGCCGGCCACTCCCCGGACGTCCGCGGCGCCGAGGCCGCGGCCCGTGCCATCGACGCCTTCGCCGGCGCCCTGCGGCGCTCGGGCGAGTCGTCCTCGCGCAAGGCCGTCGCCGCCGTCCCGATGTCCGGCGGGCCCAAGGGCGCGCTCGCGCGCCGTGGCGCCGAGGCGGCCGCCGAGGCCGTCCCGCAGCGCGACCGCGACGCCGCCTAGCCCCGCGCTTACCACCCGCGTTCTCGCCGTCCCGGCCGGCCCGCTTCATGGGGCCGGCCGGGCCGGTGCGCGTCGACCGCGCCCCCGGCTGTCCTGAGCCGGCCGGCTCGGCCACCAGGTGGACCCCGCCAGTAAGGGTGGGGGTCCGCGCGCGGCCGGCCACCAGGTGGACCCCGCCAGTAAGGGTGGGGTCCGCGCGCGGCCGCACCAGGTGGCCCCGCCAGTAAGGGTTCGGGGTCCTCGAGGAGGCGGCTCGCGAGGCTTGCGGGGCGATCAGAACGTCGAGACCGGCAGTCGTTCAGAGGCCATCTCGACGCGCGCGGCCCGCGGATCTCGACGTTTTGACCGCTCCCGGGACCTCCACCCGATCCCGACCCTCTTCGATGCGGATTTGGCCCGGGGACACAACGACGAAGCGAGCCATCAGCGCCCCGCGAGCCGCGCGACGGGTATATGCCCCCGATGATGTTGCTCGCCGGCGCCGTGATCGTGTTCGCCGCCGCCTTCCTGGGCGGCGTGACGGGCTTCGGCTACTCGCTGGTGGCCACGCCGCTGCTGCTGCTGGCCGGCTACTCGCTGGCCTTCGTGGTCACCGTCAACCTCGCGCTCGCCTTCATCACCCGCATCCCGGTGACCTACCGCTTCCGCGAGGACCTCGACCGCCGCCGGGTCGCGGCGCTGGTCGGCGGCAGCGTCCCGGGGCTGGCGCTCGGCGTGGCGGTCCTCTCCTCGGTGGACGAGGCCGTCATCAAGGTCGCCGCCGGGGTCATCGTGATGATCGCCGCCGTGCTGCTCGCCCGCTCGGTGACCGCTCCTCCGCCGAAGCGCATCCCCGGCGCGACGGGCGTCGCCGGCTTCCTCGGCGGCTTCATGGGCGCGGCCACGTCGCTCAACGGCATCGCGCCGGTGCTCCTGCTCGCGCGCGACAAGGCCTCGCAGAAGAGCTTCCTCGCCGACCTCGCGCTCTACTTCGTCGCCGCCAACGGCATCGGCCTGCTGCTGCTGGCGCTCGGCGGCGCGCTCGTCACCGACGCGTTCTGGCCGGCGTTCGCCGTCTGGCTGCCCGGCTCGCTGCTCGGCAACTGGCTGGGGACGACCCTTGGCCCGCGTCTGCCCGAGCGCGCGTTCCGGCGGCTGACGCTCGGGCTGGTCTTCGTGGCGGGAGCCGTCACGGTGGCGAGCGCCTGAGCGCTGGCCGCCGGCTCACCTGCCGTAGTACTGGCCCAGCTCGTGGTGGTACGCGGCGTCGGTGTAACGGGCCTCGTCGAACTCCGGCGCGCCTTTGACCTCGTCCTTGGTCCGGTCGACGTAGACCTTCTTGTCGTCCTCGTCGACCCGTTCGACGATCCCGGCCGGGAGCACGACCTTCTTGCTGAACAGCCACGACCCGGTGTCGACCACGAGATAGCTCTTGCCCCCTTCGGACGCTGCCTCGGCCACTTCACCGATCGAGCCGTCGGTGGCCTCGACCTTGAAGCCGGTGAAGCCGGGATCCTTCCGAGTCTGCCCGGTGGGCAGCGGATCGTTGAAGACCCACATGTCGCTCATGCGCGCACTCCCTCTTCTTGTTCGGACACGGTGGCGGGTCTCTCAGCCGCCACCCATCGGCATCGTGAGCACGACCCGGTCGGCGTCGACCGGCAGATCCTCCACGGGATCGCCGTCCCGGCCGCCCTGCTCCGGGACCGCGATGTAGCCACCCTCGTCGAGCTCGCGGCGCAGCACGGCGCGCGCCGCCTCGACCGAGTCAGGGTCGTCGACCGACCACTCGGCGAGCGACTCATATCCCTCCAGGACCCGGCGCACGAGCTCACCCACGATCGTGCTCCTACCCGCGTTGCCCCCGGCTCAGGCGCCGGGCGTCTCGGCGGGCTCGGGCTCCGCGGAGTCCTCGCCGCGCTTCTCGAGCAGCAGCTCCGGCCCGGCGATCCCCGCGGCCAGTGCGGCGAGCGCCACGACGGGACCCGCGAGGCGGTCGAAGCCGAGCGCGTGGTCGAGCGACACGTCGCCGGGCCCGAGGTCGGCGAGCGCGACCATCGCAGCGATCAGCACGGCGTTGTACTCCCAGCCGCCGTCGGTCACCCACGGGCCCTTGGGGGCGTGCACCGTGCGGATGGCCTGGGCCATCGAGCCGATGATCGCGGCGCTGCCGACCGGGGTCAGCAGGCCCGTCGCGATCAGCACCCCGCCGCCCGCCTCGGCGGCCCCGGCGGCGATCGCGGCGCGCTTGCCGGGCTTGAGGCCGAGCTGGCCCTCCAAGAAGCCGCTCGTGCCCTCGAGCCCGTGGCCGCCGAACCAGCCGAAGAGCTTCTGCGTCCCGTGGCCGACGAACAGCCCGCCGACGAGCACGCGCAAGATGGTGAGGCCGAGCTTCATGGATCCGTTCTCCCTGGTCGCGAATCGGTTATCCGGCCCGGCGAGTACCCCACTCAACCGGACCGCGGTCCCAAGGCTACACACCGTAGGCTTCGGGCATGAGCCTTGAGGCCTACGGCGGCGGCCCGCTGCAGATGCTGGTGGTCGGATTCGAGACCACAGAGCGCTTCCGGGGTGACATCGCCCGCGAGATCCGGGCGCTGCGCGGCCGCGGCATGATTCGCGTGCTCGACGCGCGCCTGCTCTCGCGCTCGCTCGACGGCGAGCTGGTCGAGCTCGACCTCAACCCGCTGCTGGCCGACGCGCCGGCCGGCGGGGACCCCGTCAAGCACCTGCTGGGCATGAACGGCGCCGGCGGCAACGGCCATACGCTGCTCGCGGACGGCCCCCTCGCCCAGACGGCCGGCTTCAGCGTCGAGGATCTGCGCCGCCAGACCGACCACATCGGCCGTGGCGAGCACGCGGCGGTCGTGCTCGTCGAGCACCTGTGGGCGAGCCACCTGCAGGAGACCATCCGCGAGGCCGGCGGGATGCTCCTGTCCCAGGGGATGCTCACGCCGGAGGCCGTGATGATCGTCGGCGCCGAGCTGCAGGCGATCGCCGACGCACAGGCGGCGATCGAGCTCGCCCAGGCGGCGCGCGGCGCCGCGCTGCTGGAGGCGCTGGGCACCTTCGCGGCCAAGGCTCCGACCGGAGGCGCCCCGCCCGAGGCGCGCGCAGGCGCGGCCGCGGAGATCGTCCAGACGCTGGTCGAGGAGGGCTTCATGCCCGAGCACGAAGCGCACGCGGCGCTCGACGCGCTGGCCACCCGCGGCGTCGTCGAGCTGGCCGCCGTCGAGGCGGCGCGCGCCGAGGCGGAGGACTTCCTCGAGCAGCTCGGCGACGACGAGCCCGGATCGTGAAGCGGATGTCGATTCCGGCTGGTCCCGTCCGTCGGTAGGCCGTAGGGTCGGAGCCTGCCGACCCCGGACAGGAGGTTCACGATGCCGGAGTTCATGCTGTTGATCTACGCGCCGACCGAGGGCGGCCCGTCCCCCGAGGAGCGGATGGCAGAGCTGCCCGCCTGGTTCGCCTACGACCGAGCGGTCATCGAGGCCGGCGTGCACCGGGCGGGCGACGCGCTGCACCCGACCGAGACCGCCACGACCGTGCGCGTGCGCGACGGCGAGCCCCTGGTGGCCGACGGCCCCTTCGCCGAGAGCCGCGAGGTGCTCGGCGGCTACTACGTGCTCGATGTCCCCGACCGGGCGACCGCTGAGGAGTGGGCGGCGAAGATGCCCAACGCCCACTACGGCTCGATCGAGGTGCGAGAGCTCGTGGTCTTCTCGGACGATCCGGCAGAGGCCCAGCCGGCCGCCTCCTCGCAGCAGGCCTGATCCCTGCGGCCCGAGCGCGCGGCTGCCGGAACCGCGGGCCGCCGCCGCTCGGGAGACCACGTAGTCGGTCGCGGCACGCGGGGCGGCATCACCCGCATCGGATGATGCCGGCGTCCCGCCGTCGCGATTGCATCCCGGTCGAGCGCCGTGACCCGCGAGGACCCCGAAGGAGCACATCCATGCCACTAGGCCGACGACGTCCCCTGCTGCGCGCCGCGATGGTCGGCGGCAGCGCGTACGCGGCAGGCAAGCACTCCCAGCGCCGCCAGGAGCACGAGTACGAGCAGGACCAGGCGATCGCCGGCGCACAACCGCCGGCGGCGGCCGCGCCCCCACCTGCGGCGCCGCCGCCGCCCGCCGCCCCGGCGCCACAGTCACCGGCCGATCGCGTCGCGGCGCTCACCCAGCTCAAGAGCCTGCTCGACGCCGGCGTGCTGACCGCGCCGGAGTTCGAGGCCGAGAAGCAGAAGATCCTGCAGGGGAGCTGACCATGACCTTCGGACCCATGCAGCTGCTCGTCGTCGGCTTCGGCGACGCGGAGCCCCAGGGACTGGTCACCGCCGAGCTGCGGCGGTTGCGCGAGCACGACATCGTGCGCCTGGTCGATGTCATCGTCGTGCACAAGGACGAGGACGGGAACGTCGAGGCGCTCGAGACCAGCGACCTCACCGCCGGTGAGGCGATCGAGCTCGGCGCCCTCGCCGGGGCGCTGATCGGGCTGGGCGCCGACGGCGAGGAGGGCGCCGAGATCGGCGCCCTGGCCGGGGCCGAAGCGGCCGCGGCGGCGGGCGGCGTGCACCCGCTCGAGGACGAGGTCTGGTACGTCGCCGACGCGATCGCGCCGGGGACCACGGCGGCCGTGGCGATCCTCGAGCACCGCTGGGCGATCCCGCTCCGCGACGCGATCGAGGCCGCCGGCGGGCAGCCCGTCGCCGACGCGTGGCTGCACCCGCAGGACCTCGTCGCCCTCGGCGCGCACCTGCCCGGGGCGGCGCAGGCGCGCAGCACCGGTTGACGATGCGCCCGGCCGCCGCAACGCGAGCCGGCCGGGAGGCCTGACCGTGTGTCGCCGGCGATGGACTAGGCGGCCGGTGAGCCGGCCGCCTCGCGCTCGGAGAGGTAGATCAGCGCCGCCTTCACCCGTCGGCTGACGTCCTCGTCGGGAGTGAGCCCGAGCTTGGAGAAGATCGCGTTGATGTGCTTCTCGACGGCGCGCTTGGTGAGGAAGCGCTGCGTGGCGATCGCCTGGTTGCTCTTGCCCTGAGCGAGCTCGGCCAGGATCTCGAGCTCGCGCGTGGTCAGCTCGCCGAGCGGCGAGCGCTCGCTCTTGACCCGGTCGGCGATCAGCGTCTCGACGACCTTGGGATCGACGATCGAGCCTCCGGCGGCCACCGCCTCGAGCGCCCCCACGAGCTGGGCGCGGTGGTGCAGGCGCTCCTTGAGCAGGTAGGCGCGCCGGTCTGACCCCCGCTCGAACAGGTCGGCGCCGTAGCTCGGATCGGCGTACTGGCTCATCACGACGACGCCCACGCCGGGGTGCGTCTCGCGCAGGCGGTTGGCGACCAAGATCCCCTCGCCGTCACCCGACGGCGGCATCCGGATGTCGGTGAGCACGACGTCCGGCTGCTCGGCGTCGATCGCCGCCAGCAGCGCGTCGCCGTCGCCGCACGCCGCGACCAGCTCCAAGCCGGGCTCGGACCCCAGGACGGCGGCGATGGCCTCGCGGATGAGGAAGCTGTCGTCCGCCAGCACGACGCGCTTGACCCGCGCCGGTTCGGCTTGCGAGGTGCCCACGGCGACCGACTATCGCCGCTTCGCGTGGTGGCCGTCAACCGCGAACGGCGTCGCCGCACCACGGCGTGGTCACGGCCGTCCGGTCCCGGGATCGGGGGGCTCGTCGTCGCGCTCCAGGTCGAGCTCGATCTCGAGGCCGATCTCGTCGGGTACCGCCACGCTGAAGCGCTGCCCGCCGTGCTCGAGCTCGAGGTCCTCGTCGTCAGAGAGCCGGTCGGCGAGCTCGCGCAGCCGGGCCGCGACCTCCTTGCGAGCGAGGCGCTCGGTCATCGCTCCGCGCTCACACCGCCGAGCCGGCGCGCTCGCCCAGGAGCCGCTCGAGCCCCGCCTCGGTGCCCCGCACCAGCACGACGACCGGGCAGTGCGCCTCCGCGGTGAGCCGGCGTGACACGCCACCCAGCAGCACGGCCCGCGTGGGCCCGTACCCGCGCGACCCGCAGACCAGGAGATCGAGGTGCCTCGAGGCCGCGACGAGGAAGTCGCCCGGGTCCTGGACGCTGACGTCCGGCTCGAGGCGGACGTCGCGCACGTCACCGGCTTCCGCCTGGATCGCCTCCTCGGCGTGCACCCGCAGTTCGCTGCCGATCTCCTCGAAGGTCGTCGCCTCCACACCCGGGCCGCCGCCCTGGGTCTGGGCGTATCCGTGGGGCCGGGCAGCGCTGAGGACACGCACGTCCGCGCCGGCGCGACGGGCGAGCGCGACGGCGCCGCGCAGAGCGTCACGGCCCTCCGGGGTGGCGACGTAGGCGGCCCCGATCGTCCTGATGCCTCCGCCCGGCTCCCACCCGCGGGGGACGATGGCGACGGGGCAGGGCGCCCCGTGCAGCAACCGCTCCGCCGTCGATCCCCGGTGCAGGCGCCCATGCTGGGCGCGTCGCGAGGAGCCGACGACCAGCAGGCCCGCCTCCAGCTGCTCCGCCGCGTCGTGGAGCGCCTGCGGCGTGCTCCAACCAAGAAACGGCCGGCAGTCCGCCGCGACGCCGTCGTCGCGCAGCTCGCGCCCGAGGTCGCCGAGCGCCGCGTGGGCGTCGACGGCGAGCTCGGCGTCGATCTGGCCCGGGCTCGCGAGCTCGTGGATCTGGACGGCATCCGCGTGGGCCGACGCGACGATCAGGGGTGAGCCGGTGAACCGGGCCGCGGCGGCGGCGAAGTCGACGGGAGCGCGGTCGAGCGAGCGCGGGTCGTAGCCGACGAGGATGGGCTTCGGCGTCATACGGGCATCCTGCGGGCCGCCCGGACCGCGGTCATCACCCGAACGGGATGACGCGCGCGTCACCCGCGCCGCGCAGCCCGCGGGACGAGCATGACCGCGCCGGCCAGGAAGCAGGCCGCGCCGACCGACGTGCCGGCGTTCGCGATCGCGGCGCTGACCGGCTCGCTGGTCGACGGCTCGACGAGCGCGGCGGCGGCGGACACCCCGAAGGCGACCGACCCGAGCAGGTTGAGCGCCGCGATCCGCCACGGGCGCGAGCGCCGCAGCAGCGCGAACCAGCGCCCGCACACGCGCGCGAACGCGAGCTCGCTGGAGACCAGGAAGCAGATCGAGCCGAAGAAGAAACGTCACGCCGAGGACGGGGCGCGACGCCGCGGTCCACTGCGACGCGACCGACGCCACCAGGAAGCAGGTGGAGCCGACCGCGAACAGGACACCCGTCCACCACCCCATGCGAGCCGGCCGCCTCACGGGTGAAGACCGTGGCGCGGAGGCCCGGCGCGCGCATCATCTGATGCAGGTGATGGCGGCACGCGGGCCGTCCAAGAGGATGTGGTGCCCATGAGCGCAGCGCCGAGACCAGCCGCCACGACGGACGCCGACGCCCCGGCGCCGGCGCCGGGGCCGGGGCCGCGGATGAGCCGGCGCCGGCGGGCGCTCGTCTGGGCGCTGATCGTCGCCGCCTCGGTGATCGCCGTGATCTCGGTCCTGACCACCTGGGTGGACCGGCAGATGCTCGACGAGGAGGCTTGGCGCAAGGCGAGCGCGCAGATGATCGAGGACCCCCAGGTCCAGCGCGCGCTCGCGGTCTTCCTCGTCGACGAGGCCTACGACAAGGCCGACGTCTCGGGGGCGCTCGAGCAGCGCGTGCGCCCCGCGTTCAAGCCGCTCGTCGCCCCGGCGGCGGCGGCGCTCCGGCAGCCCGCGACCGACGCCGTCGAGCGCCTGCTCGCCTCCGGCCGGGTGCAGCAGGGCTTCGTCGACGCGAGCGTCTTCGCCCAGCGCAAGCTCCTCAACGTGCTCGAGGACGAGACGGGCTACGGCATAACCACCGGCGACGGCGTGGTGACCCTCGACCTGCGCGAGCTCGTGACGGTGGTCGCCGGCGAGCTCGGGGTCCCGCCGCCGTCGCTCAGCCGGCTCCCGCCCGACGCCGGGGTGATCACCGTCGCGCGCTCCTCCGAGCTGGCGACCGCCCAGCAGGGCCTCAAGGCGCTCAAGATCCTGAGCGTCGCGCTGCTCGTGCTCGTGCTCGTCCTCTACGCCGCGGCGATCCTGCTCGCGCGGGGCGAGCGCCGGCGAACGCTGCGCAACGTCGGCTGGGCGCTCATCCTCGTCGGGCTCGTCATCCTCGCGACGCGCCGGCTCGGCGGCAGCTATGCGGTCGACGCGCTCACCCAGCCCGGGTCCCGCGCCGCCGGCGACCGCGTGTGGACGATCGGCACCTCGATCCTGGCTCCAGATCGGCTGGGCGGCGATCCTGTACGGCGCGGTCGTCCTCTTCGGCGCGATCCTGGCCGGTCCGACATCCCCGGCGACGTTCCTCCGGCGCCGGCTGGCGCCCGTCCTGAACGACCGGGCCGGGATCGTCTGGGCGATCGTCGCGGTCGCCCTGCTCCTGCTGGTGATCTGGGGGCCGACGCATGCGCTGCGCACCGCCTGGGGCGTCGCGCTCTTCGCCCTGCTGACGGCGGCGGGCGTCGTCGCGCTGCGCCACCAGACGCTCGCGGAGTTCCCGGCCGGACCGCTCCCGCCCGCCCACAGGGAGGCATGACCGTGTCGTCGCCCTCGCCCACCCCCGGCCCGACCGCCCGGCGGGAGGCGGCCGGCAAGGCCACCGACCGGCCGAACCTGGTCTTCGGTGGCGACGTCCACGTGGTGTGGGAGAAGTTCTGCCGCTACTTCGACGTCGAGCCCCGGATCATCCCGCTGCAGCCCGACAGGTACACGATCGGGCCCGAGGACGTCGAGCCGCACGTCGACGAGAACACGATCGGCGTCGCCGCCGTGCTGGGCACGACGTTCACCGGCCACGCGGACGACTTCGCCGGGATCAACGACCTGCTGGTCCGGCTGCGCGACGAGCGCGGGCTCGACGTCCCGCTGCACGTGGACGCCGCGAGCGGCGGCTTCGTGTGGCCGTTCCTGTATCCCGACTCGGCGTGGGACTTCCGGCTGGAGCAGGTGCGCTCGATCAACGTCTCCGGGCACAAATTCGGCCTCGTCTACCCCGGCATCGGCTGGCTGATCTTCCGCGAGACGAGCGACCTGGCCGAGGACCTCGTCTTCTAGTACTACAACTTCGTTCGCTTCGGCCACGACGGCTACCGCTACATCATGCAGACCATGCAGGCCAACACCCGCGCGCTGGCCGAGCAGATCGCCGCGATCGACGCGTTCCGGCTCGTCGGCGAGCCCGACGCCGAGCAGCTGCCGCTCGTTGCCTTCCAACTCGCCGAGCAGCGCGGCTACGACGAGTTCGACGTCGCCTCCCAGCTCGCCGCCGAGCGCGGGTGGATGGTGCCGGCCTACACGTTGCCCCCGAACGCGGATCACGTCACGATCATGCGCGCGCTCGTCAAGCTCACGCTCGGGCACACGCTGGCGAGCACGCTGGCCGGCGACCTCGCCGAGGCCTGCCGGACGCTCGACCGCAAGGGCGGCCTGCACGAGCTCGACCGCCGGCGCGTGAAGACGGGGACGGGCTACTGAGCCCAGCCGGCGCTCAGGCGTCGAGCAGCCCGCAGCACCGTGCGCGGTCGACCGCCTGCGAGCGGCACGTCACCCCGAGCTTGCGGTAGACGGCGTTGGCCTGCGTCTTGATCGTGTTGGCCGACACGTGGATGCGGTCGGCGATCTCCCGGAAGGACAAGTGCGTGGGCAGGAAGGCGAGCACGCGCAGCTCGGCGACGGTCATGGCGGCGGGCGGCGTGCCGTCGGGCGCCGTGCAGGCGTCGAGCTGGACCCGGGCGGCCGTCGCCCACCCGTGCAGCACCGTGGCGTCGGGCACGCGCCGCAGCAGCCGCGCCGACGTCGCGAGCTGGCGGCGGGCGTGCGGCAGGTCGCCGAGCCGCAGGGCGGCGCGGGCCAGCAGGAGCGCCACCTGGGCCTCGTAGGACGGCGGGAAGTGCGTCAGCTCGGCCTGCAGCGCAACGGCTTCGCGCAGGTCGTGCTCGGCGATCTCGATCCGCCCGCGGTGCGCGTGCACGACGGCCGAGGCGGCGAAGACCAACGCGGTCGTCGCATAGCCGGCGAGCGCGTGGCGGTGCACCTGGGCGCGCGCCCGGGTGACGAGCTCGGCGGCCTCCTCGCGATCGCCCTCGTCGAAGGCGAGTACGCCGAGCTGTGCGAGGCACAGCGCGTGCAGGTGTGGGGCGGTGACGGCCGCGTGGCGCGCGCCACGGTGCAGCTGCACGGCGGCCCCGTCGCGGTCGCCCGCGAGCAGGCGCCCCGTCCCGCCCACCAGGCCGGCCAGGCCCTGCCACGGGCCGGTGCCGGGCCGGCGGTCGCAGGCGCCCGCGACCCGCTCCTCCATGCCGGCGAGGGAGTCGTCGCCGAGCGCGGCCCGCATGATCGCCACGCCCGCCTGGACCGACGGCGGGGCGCCGGCGCGCGGGGAGGCCTGGGCGAGCCGGTGCTCGGCGAGGTGACCCTGCCCGCGGGCGAGCTCGCAGCCGGCCGCTGCGAGCGCCAGCCTCGGCTCCGCGGCGAGCTGCTCCTCGGTGAAACGCCCGAGCCAGCGCTCGACGGCGGCGCTGCGGCCGGCGCCGATCGCCGGACCGACGCTCGCCCACACCAGCGCGCCGGCCGCGCCGAGGTCATCGGCCAGCAGCGCGTGGTCGATGGCGGCGTCCACGTCGCCCGCGCGGCGGTAGAAGTCACTCGCCCGCCGGTGTAGCGCTCCCACCAGCCCGGGGTCGCGGCGGCGCAGCTCCGCCCGCAGCGCCCCGGCCTGCAGCCGGTGGTGGCGGTAGCGCTCCTGCGTCCGGTCCAGCGCGATCACGTGCCCGGCGCGGGCCAGCGCCTCGAGCGTGGCCTCGGAGCCGGTGCGCTGCAGCAGCGCGTCGCACAAGGGAGCGGTCAGCGTGTCGGCGACCGAGGTGCGCAGCAGGAGCTCCAGCGCGGCGGCCGGGAGCGGCGCGAGCATCTCGTCGCGCACGTACTCCACGACGCGGCGGTCCGAACCGCCGAACCACCGGGCGCCGGCGAGCCCGCCGGACTCCGCCAGCGCCAGCGCCGCCAGCGCCAGGCCGGCCGGCCAGCCCTCGGTGCGGTCCAGCAGCGCGTCGAGGTCGCCGGGCGCGAGCTCGTGGCCGGCGGCCTCCAGGAGCGCAGCCGCCTCCGGGCGGGTCATGGCCAGCTCGCGGGGACCCAGCTCGAGCACGCGTCGCTCGAGCCGCATCCTGGCGACCGGCAGCGGCGGCTCGGTCCGCGAGGCGAGCACCAGGCGCGTGCCGGGTGCGAGCTCCCGCGCCAGCGAGCGCAGGGCGTCGAGTGCCGCAGGGCGCTCGAGCACGTGCACGTCGTCGAGCACGAGCACGCCGGGGGCGTGCGCGCCCTGCCCCAGCGCGCCGGCCACCGCTGCCGCGAGGCGTCCCTCCTCGTCGTGCTCGCGGCCGAGCGCCACCCAGGCGAACCGGCGCTCGTCGTGGTGGGCCCAGTCGTGCAGGAGCGCCGTCTTGCCGCAGCCGGCGGGCGCGACGAGGACTGTGACCGACGGCGCGCCGGGAGCCCCGATCACGTCAACGAGCCGCGGACGGTGGACGGGCGCGGGCACGACGGACGGACGGGCGCCGGCCGCCGGCAGGATGCGCAGCGGCGTCCGCCGGCCACGTGGCGTCGGGCTCGCAACCTCGACCTCCCTGAGCGCCGGCGCGGTCATGCCCATGACCTTCGCGGTGGCGAGCACCGCGGACAAGGGCGTCCGCACGCCGATCCGGGGAGGCCCGCACCCGCGCCGGTCCGGAGGCAGGCACCCGTCGCGCCGCCCTAAGGGCCGGCCAGACCCACGACGGGCTCAGCGCGGCCGTCAGACGCCGGCCTCGGCCACGACCCTTCCCGCCCCGACCGCCTCGCGCAGCGCGGCGTAGTCGCGCTCGTTCTGGTCGGCGTAGTCCTCCGCGTACGCCGCCATGGCCCGGTCGAAGCTCCCGCCCTGCCCGAGGTAGCTCGCGATCGCGATGGCGTCGCCCGAGCGGGCGTGGGCACGCGCGAGCGTCCAGCCGCACAGCTGGGCGTAGATGCGCATGACCGGCGGCGACATCGCCTCGATGATCGCCGAGCCCTTCGCGTCCCACAGCTGGCGCACGTAGAAGTCGCGCTGCTCGCCGTCGAGACCCTCGGTCCGGATCCAGCCGAGCAGGATGTCGCTCGCGGCCTGCATCAGGCGCTGCCCGACGACGACACGCCGTCCGTGGTTGCCGACGGCGCTCTTGCCGAGATGGGGCTCGAGCACGGAGGGCTGGGCCTCCTTGAGCTGCAGGAAGATGGGATCGTCGGTGTCGCGCCCGACGAGCAGCAGGATCCAGGCCCGCGTGCCGACGCTGCCCACGCCGACGACCTTGCGCGCAGCGTGGACGTAGCGGAAGCGCCCGAGCAGCGCGCGGCGATCCTCCGCGAGGGTGCGCCGGTAGGTGGACACGATGCCGCGGACCGTGTCGCCGATCTGCTCGTGCCGGCCGGCGGGCACGAGCTCCTCGATCGGGACGACGACCGGCGGGTCGCTGACGATCTGCGGCTCGCCGTCGACGATCCGCGTGAGCTTGCCCAGCGCCTTGAGGCTGTCCTTGCTGCGCGCCTTTGCCACGTTGGCCTCGAAGCGCCGGGCCTGCTTGGCGGTCAGCTGCGCGCCGAAGCGGGCGTAGATCGCGTCGACGTCGAGGCGGGCGTTCCAGATCTCCAGCGTGCGCATCGCGGCGAACTCCCGCATCGCCTCCCGGTAGGCGCGCGTGGCCACGAGCGCGACCTCCGTCCGCTGCTTGGCGTCGAAGCCGCGGTCGCGCCCGGCGACGGCGAAGCTCGCCACCAGGCGCTTGACGTCCCACTCGAACGGGCCGGGCAGCGTCTCGTCGAAGTCGTTGACGCTGAAGACGAGGCGCCGGTCCGGCGCGGCGAAGGCGCCGAAGTTCGCCAGGTGGGCGTCGCCGCAGAGCTGGGCGTGCAGGCCGGTGCGCGGTCCCTGGGCGAGATCGGCCGCCATGATGGCCGCCCCGCCGCGGAAGAAGGTGAAGGGCGAGACGAGCATGCGGCCGTAGCGGACCGGCACGAGCTCTGGCACCCGCGAGGGCGCCTGGTCCTCGAGCACCCCGACGGGGTCGCGGCGGCCCGCCGCCGGCGCGAGCTCGGCGTGGGCGGACCGCGGGACGTCCGCACGCGCTCGCTTGCCGTGCTCGGCGCGCTCGGCCGGGGTGGCGTGTCGCGGGGTCACCCGCGTGAGCCTCCACGGATCGCCCGCATGGCGCATCGTCCGATCGGGGTGACGGCGCGCGAACGCCCGCTCACACATTGCCGAACCAACGCTCGACCATCAGAGTGCCCTGGGTGGCGTCGTCCGAGCCCGCCCTGCTGTCCGCCCCTGCCATCCCCGTCGCACCCGTGCCCCGGCCCCGGCACGCCCCTGCCGTGTGGGCGCTGGGGCTGCTGGCGGGCGCCAACGCGGCGGTCATCGTCGGGCTGTGGTGGCGCGCGGGCGGGGTGGCCGAGCTCTCGGACACGGCGAGCGCGCTCACCAGTCTGGGCCGCCTGAGCGGACTGGTGGGCGCGGCGCTCGCGCTCGTGCAGGTCCTGCTCGTCGCCCGCCTGCCGGTGCTCGACCGGCTGGTGGGGCTCGACCGCCTGACCCGCTGGCACCGCTGGTGCGGCGCGGCGTGCCTGACGTTGCTGCTCGCGCACGCCGCGATGATCACCACGGGGTACGCGCTGGCCGACCGGCTCGGGATCCTCGACGAGCTGGGGCGCATGATCGGCGCCTACCCGGGCGTCATCACCGCCGTCGCGGGGCTCGTCCTGCTGGTCGGCGTGTCGATCAGCTCGGTGATCGTCGTGCGGCGGCGGCTGCGCTACGAGACGTGGTACTTCGTGCACCTCTACGCCTACCTGGCCATCGCGCTGGCCTTCTCCCACCAGATCGCGACGGGGCGCGACTTCGTCGGCGACCCGCTCGCGCGCGGCTACTGGATCGGGCTCTACGTCGCGACGCTCGGGGCCGTGCTGGTGTTCCGGATCGGGCAGCCGCTGGTCCGCGGCGCCCGCCACCGGCTGCGGGTCGAGCGGGTCGTCGCCGAGGGGCCGGGGGTGGTCTCGCTGGACATCGGCGGCGTCGGCCTGGAGCGGCTGCGCGCCCGGCCCGGGCAGTTCTTCTGCTGGCGCTTCCTCACCCGCGACCGCTGGTGGGAGGCGCATCCCGTTCTCGCTCTCGGCCGCGCCCGACGGCCGGCGGCTGCGGATCACCGTCAAGGAGCTCGGGGACTACACGGCGTGGCTGCGCTCCGTACGGCCCGGGACCCGCATCCTCGCCGAGGGCCCCTACGGCGCCTTCACCAGCGCGGCCCGCCGGCAGCCGCGCGTGGTCCTGATCGCCGGCGGGCTGGGCATCACGCCGGTCCGGGCGCTGCTGGAGGACATGCCGGGCGGCCCGGGCGACATCACGGTGCTCTACCGCGTGGCGCACGCCGACGACGTCCTCTTCCGGACCGAGCTCGACGAGCTGGCGGCGCAGCGCGGCGCCGACCTGCACTACGTCGTCGGCGACCGGCGGCAGCCGGGCACGGGCGACCCGCTCTCGGCCGAGCACCTCGCCTGGCTCGTGCCCGACATCGCCGACCGCGACGTCTACCTGTGCGGCCCGCCCGGCATGATCGCGGCGATCTGCGCCAACCTGCGACGGGCGGGCGTGCCGCGCCGGCGCGTGATCGTCGAGCGCTTCGCACTGTGAAGGTCGCCGTCGCCCTGATCGTGACGGTGGTGGCGGTGGTGCTGCTGGCCGGCTACGACACCGAGCCGCCCGGGCCGCTCGCGGCCGGGCCACCGCCACCGCGGCCGGCGGTGATCGCCGAGCCGACGGGCAAGTCGACCGTGCGGCGACGACCCCGCGGCCGCGTGCGGTCGGCCGACGGCGTCGCGCTGACCACGCCGTTCTCGGTCATCCAGGTCCGCGTGACCATGACCGGCGGGCGGCTGACGGGGATCGAGACGCTCGCGCTGAGCGGCAACGACGCCCACACGCAGGCGCTCAACGCGCGCGCCGAGCCGATCCTGCGCGAGGAGGCGCTGCGCGCCGGCAGCGCGCGCGGGGTCGACACGGTCAGCGGCGCGACCTCGACCAGCGAGAGCTACCTGGAGTCGCTGCAGTCCGCGATCGACCGCGCCCGGCGCTGACGGGATGGGCACCACCACGGTCGAGCACGTGATGGGCATGCCGGTCAGCGCCGACGTGCGCGACGCCGGCGTCGACGCCGCGCCGGTGTTCGCGTGGCTGCGTGAGGTGGACGCCGTCTTCAGCCTGTGGCGCGAGGACTCAGAGCTCTCGCTGCTGCGCGAGGTGCGCCACGCCTCGCCGCTGGTGCGCGAGGTGCTCAACCGCTGCGAGGCGCTGCGGATCGAGACGGGTGGCGGCTTCGACGCGTGGGCAGGCGGGCGCCTGGACCCCTCGGGCCTGGTCAAGGGCTGGGCGGTCGAGCGCGCCGCCGCGCTGCTGTGGGCGGGGGGCGCACGCAACTTCTGCCTCAACGCCGGCGGCGACGTGTGCGTGCGCGGGCGCCCGGAGCCGGGAGCGGCCGGCTGGCGGGTGGGCGTGCAACATCCCGTCGAGCGCGGCGCGCTCGCCGCCGCGCTCGAGCTGACCGACGGCGGGGTCGCCACCTCGGGCGGCTATGAGCGCGGCGAGCACATCCTCGATCCGCGCACGGGCGAGCCGGCCCGCGGCGAGGTCGTCGCGGTGACGGTGCTCGGCCCCGACCTGGGGACCGCCGACGCCTACGCCACCGCGGCCTTCGTGCTCGGCCCGGCGTGGACGGCGCGCCTGCCGGCGGGCTATGGGGCGATGACGATCCTGCAGGGCGATCGCGTGGTCACCACGCCGGCGTTCCGGCGGGCGAGCCGTCCGATTCGTCCAAGCGAGCCCGCGAGCGGCACGAGACGATGACGGCATCGACCAGCGCATCGACATCATCACGCTCGGCGTGCCCGACCTGGCCGCGGCCCGCCGGTTCTACGTCGACGGCCTCGGCTGGAGCCCCGCGTACGAGATCGAGGGGGAGATCGTCTTCCTGCAGGTCGGCCACGGCCGGCTGCTCTCCCTCTTCGGCGCCCAGGCGCTCGCTGCTGACGCCGGCGCGCCTTCGGGCGACGGGCCGGCCGCCATGTCGCTCGCCCAGGTCGTGGCCACCGAGGACGAGGTGCACGCGGTCGCCGAGCGCGCGGCGACCGCGGGCGGCACCGTCCTCAAGCCACCCCAGCGGGCGGACTGGGGTGGCTTTCACACCTACTTCGCCGACCCGGCCGGCTTTCGCTGGGAGGTCGCGACGAACACCGGCTGGAGCGTCGCTGCAGACGGAACGGTCCACATCGGCCCGGCAGAGGCCTGAGTATCAGAGGGCGGCGCGCAGCACCTGGCTGGCGATCGGGGCGGCGTTCGCGCCGCCCGCACCGCCGCCCACGAGCATGACCGCGACCGCGACCTCGGGATCGCCGGCGGGGGCGAAGGCGACGAACCACGCGTTCGTGCTGGCCGCGCTGCCGCCCCCGGCCGCGGTCGGCACGAGCTCCGCGGTACCGGTCTTGCCGGCCACCTGCACCCCCGGCACGGCGCCGGCGGTACCCGTGCCGCCCGCCACGACGCCGACCATCATCGATCGCACGGTCGAGGCCACGGTGCGCCGCACCACGCGCTTGCGCTTCGCCGGCTGGGTGCGCACGAGCCGCGGCTCGGCGCGGACGCCGCGGTTGGCGATCGTCGCCGTGGCCGAGGCCATCGCCAGCGGCGTGGCCAGGTCGCGGTCCTGGCCGATCGCGGCGGCGCCGACGGCGAGGCTGTCCTTCATCTGCGACGGTCGCGCCAGCGTGCTCGGCTTGGCCAGCGGGAGCCGCGGCCGGGTGTTGAATCCGAAGCGCTCGGCGTACTCTACGAGCCGCTTCGCGCCGAGCTTCGCGCCGAGCGGTGCGAACACGGAGTTGCACGAGTTCGCGGTGGCGTTGGCCAGCGAGCCGCCGCACGCACCGCCGCCGGCGTTGCGCAGGGCGACGCCCGAGAGCGTGGCCGCGGTCTGCACCGGATAGCTGCTGGTCGCCCGCGCGACGCCCTCCTGCAACGCGCCCGCGAGCGTGATGATCTTGAACACCGAGCCGGGCGGCTGGGGCGCCGAGACCGCGAGCCCGGCCAGCGCCAGCACGTCGCCGTTGCCGGGCTTGACGACCGCGATGCCGCCCAGGCGGTCGCCCAGGGCCGCGGTCGCCGCTCGCTGCAGACCCGGGCGCAAGGTGGTCTGCAGCGAGCGCCCGCGCTTGGTGCGCGTCCGCGCGATCACCCGCCGGCCGTACCTCAGCCGCGCGCCGGCGCGGCCGCCGAGGCGCTCGTCGTAGGCCGCCTGCAGCCCGCTGCCCTTCTTCCCCCCGCCCGGCGGCGTGCCGACGATCGCCAGCGACGCGGTGCTGCCGCGCAGCCGGCGCCCGTCGGCGGCGAGGATCGCCGCCCGTGGCGGCCGCTCGACCTCCACCCGGCGCACCCGCTCGCCGGGCTCCAGGCCAGGCAGCCGCATCGACGGCTTCCAGCCGATGCGCGCGACGTCGCCCTCGTCGACGACCGGCAGGCTCACGCTGCCGCGCAGCGTGTCGAACAGCTCGGTGCGAACCGCGACCGGGACGCGGATCGCCCCGTCGCGCTCGGGCGCCGGCTCGCCCGGGCGGACGCGAGCGATCGTCGCGGCGCGGTCGGCCTCGCGGTAGCTGCGGGCGAAGCGGCCATACGGGAAGTCGCGCCTGGCGGAGGCGCTCAGCTCGGCGTACATCGCCCGCAGGTCTCCGCGCGCCCACGCGCCCGTGAAGCGCGTGACCGCCTCCTGCCGTCGCTCGGCGCGGTTCTCGCGATTGAGCAGGTAGTAGCCCGCCGCGCCCGCCGCCGCGAGCAGGACGACGCCCACGGCGATCCAGACCAGCGGCAGCGCCCGCCGGCGGCGGCTGCGCCCCGGCTCGACCCAGCGGACGCCGCGCCTCGGGGCCGAGGACGTGAACATGGGGCGGCGACGGCGGCGGCGCAGCGGCACCGTCCGAGTCATAGCAGCGGCCGCTTGAGCCGTCGGCCGATCGGGGAGACAGGTGGCTTGACCCTCGACGACGACACCACTGACGCGTTCGGCACGGGCGAGCCCTTCACGCTCGGCGTCGAGGAGGAGCTCTTCCTCGTCGACCCGCTGACCGGCGCGCAGATCAACGCGTCCAAGGCGGTCCTCGAGCGCCTCGGGCCGGTCGACGGCGAGGTCGAGCGCGAGCTGCACGCCTCGCAGATCGAGCTGATCACCGACGTCTGCCGCACGACCGGCGAGGCGGTCGGGACGCTGGGCGGGCTGCGCCGCGCGGTGGTGGCGACGGGCGCGGGCATCCTCGGCGCGGGGACGCATCCCTCCGCCGTGGAGGGCGAGGCCGAGATCACCGACAAGGAGCGCTACGAGCGCATCCGCGACCTGCTCGGCGACGCCGCCGCGACCGCCGTCGGCGGGACCCACGTCCACGTCGGGATGCCGGACGCCGAGACTGCGATCCGCGCCTACAACGGGATGCGGGTCCACCTGCCGCTGATCCAGGCGCTCGCGGCCAACTCCCCCTTCCGCCACGGCCGCGACACCGGCCTCGCCTCCGCGCGCGAGGTGACCATGCGCGGCTGGCCGCGCGCCGGCCTGCCGCGCGCGATGCGCTCGCTCGAGGACTTCCGGGAGAGCAGCGCCCGCATCGCCCGCGCCGGCGACGTACCCGACTACACCTGGTTCTGGTGGAAGCTACGCCCGCACCCGCGGCTCGGGACGGTCGAGCTGCGCGGTCTGGACGCCCAGAGCTCGCTCGACGACCTGACGCCCATCGTCGCGCTCGCCCACTGCCTCGCCCGGCACGAGGCGCTCTCCGGCAGCTCGCCCGACCCGCCCGCGGAGATCCTCGAGGAGGCGAGCTTCCGCGCGGCCCGCTACGGCGTCGGAGCGCTGCTCCCGGACGCCGACGGCACCCTGCGCCCGCTGGCCGCCGTGCTCGAGGAGGCGCTCGCGGTCGGCCGCGAGCACGCGGTTGACCTGGGCTGCGAGTCGGAGCTCGAGAGCGTGGGCGACCTCGTCGCCGCCGGCGGCGGCGCCGGCCGCCAGCGCGAGGCCTACGCGATCGGCGGCCTCGGGCTGGTGCTGCGCCAGACCACCGCGGTGACCGCGGCGGGCACGCCGGAGGCCGCCGCCGGGGGCGCTCAGCCGCTCAGCCCGTAGGCATGAACGTCAACACCGGCAGTAAGCGGGCGCGAGCGCCGAGCCGGGGCGAAGTGAGCGCTGACGCGCCAGAACGTTCAAGCGAGACGAGAAACTCTCGCATATGAGGCAGTTCTCGTACCGGTCGGCGGCCGACCTCACCCGCCGGCACCTCGCACCCTTACCAGCGGGGTTCCCCCGTCACTCGCCCCACAACCGCTCGCGGAGCCCGGAAGCCCGCGCCACCGGCCGCCCCACCGCGGCCCGGATCGTCGCCTCGCTCCCGGCCAGGATGAGCTGCTCGCGCGCCCGCGTGACCGCGGTGTAGAGCAGCTCGCGGGTGAGGATGGGCGACGCCGGCGGCGGCAGCAGCACCGCCGCCGCCTCGAACTGCGAGCCCTGGCTCTTGTGGACCGTCATCGCGTAGACGGTGTCGACCGCCTCCAGGCGCGAGGGGCTGACCTCGAGCACCTCGCCGGCGCGCTCGAAGGCGGCGACCGCGGGACCGGCGGCCGACGCGACGACCACGCCGGTGTCGCCGTTGTAGAGCCGCAGGCCGTAGTCGTTGCGGTCGACCAGCAGCGGCCGCCCGACGTACCAGCGGCCGTCGGGGTCGAAGCCGTCGGCGGCGCCCGCCAACCAGGCCTGCACGCGAGCGGTCCACGCCGCCACCCCGTGCTCGCCGCGCCGGTGCGCGCACAGCACGCGGAAGGCGCCGAGCGCCGCCAGCGCCGCTCGGGCCTCGCCCGCGCGGGCGGCGGCCAGCACCGCGCGGCCGGAGTCGACGGCGCGCTCGCGCACCGGCGCGAGCTCGTCGTCGGCGGCCGTCGCGGAGAGGTCCTCGGGGATCCAGCGCACTCCGTCGGGCGAGGCGGCGAGCACCTCGATCACCGCGTCGCGGTCGCCGTCGCGGACAGCGGTGGCCAGCGCGGCGATGCCGCCGCCGAAGCGATGCACGCGCTCGAGCACGACGATGCCGTCGCCGATCGCCGCCCCCGCCGGCGGCGCGACCGCCGCGACCGGTTGCCCGGTCACCGCCTCGAGCCGCCTGCGCGCCGCGGCGGAGAGGACGAGGCCGCCGGTCGCCGGGCCGACGATGTCCCCGAGCACCGCGCCGGCCTCGATCGAGGTCAGCTGCCCGGGGTCGCCGACCAGCACGAGCCGCGCCTCGGGACGCACCGCCTCCACGACCCGGGCCATCAGCGACAGCGAGACCATCGAGGTCTCGTCGACGATGACCACGTCGTGCGGGAGCCGGTTGCCGCGGTGGTGGCGGAAGCGGCTGTGGCTGTCGCGGCGGCGCCCCAGCAGCCGGTGCAGCGTCGAGGCCTCCAGACCGCGCAGCGCCGCCCGCACCTCGTCCGGGACGTCGAGCGCCTCGGCCTCGGCCTTGACCGCCTCGCCGAGGCGGGCGGCGGCCTTGCCGGTCGGCGCCGCCAGCGCGACCAGCGGCAGCGCAGCCCCATCCGCGGCGGACTGCTCCCCCAGCAGTGCGACGATCCGCGCGACGGTGGTCGTCTTGCCGGTGCCCGGGCCGCCCGCGACGACCGCGAGCCGTCGCAGCACGGCGGAGGCGGCGGCGAGCCGCTGGCCCTCGTCCCCGGCGCCGAACAGCCGCGCGAGCCCGTCGGCGAGCACGTCGTCGCGCACGTCGGTCGCGTCCTGGCGGGCGAAGGCCAGCAGCTCGGCGGCGATCTGGCGCTCCTCGCGCCAGTAGCGATCGAGATACAGGCGCGTGCCCACGAGCCGCAGCGGGCAGCGGGCCGCGTCGTCCGCCTCGCCGGAGGCGACGAGCGGGCTGGCGGCCAGGGCCACGACCCACGCGCCGGCGTCCGGCCACGGCAGGGCGGCGAGGTCGACGGGCTCCTCGACGTCGACGACGGTCGTCTCGCGCACGGTCGCGAGGTCGACGTAGACGTGTCCGAGCCGGGGACCGCGGACCGCCAGCGCCGCCGCGAGCGCGACCTCGCCGTCCGTCTCGCCCGCAAGGGCGGCGAGCCGCGTGGCCACGTGGACGTCGGCGGCGGCCAGCACGCCCGCGTCGTTGAAGGCCCGCAGGGCGGCGGGGGAGCGCAGCGCGCTGCGCACGTCGAACGGGTCGGTGTCCTCGGCCACCGGCGCGGTCATGCCTCACCTCCCCGATCGAGCGTGTCGCTCAGCGCGCGCACGAGCCCGCCGGGCGGCCGCCAGGCGAACACGCCACACGGCGCCCCGGCGACGCGCGGCGTGGCGGCGCCGGTCATCCCGCGCAGGAACAGGTAGAGGACTCCCGGCGAGGTTGCGCTCGGGCGCGTAGCCGGGCACGCGCCAGCGCAGGTAGCGGTGCAGGGCGACGGTGTAGAGCAGCGCCTGCAGGGCGTAGTGCGAGCGCTCCATCTCCGCCGCCAGCGCGGCCGGGCGATGGTGCCAGGCGCTCAGCGCCTCGCCCGGGCCGCCCAGCCAGTTGGTCTTGTAGTCGGCGATCGCGTAGCGGTCACCGGCGAGCCGCACGACCAGGTCGAGGCTGCCGGTGAGGTAGCCGCGGACCTGCGAGCGCAGGCTCGCGTCCGTGAGCCGCGCGGCGTACCTGCTCAGCGGATCCCCGGGCGGCAGGTGCACGGCGAGCACCGCGCCGATCGCCTCGAGCGTCACCCGCCCGCTCGGCTCGTCCCCGCCGACGAGCGGCAGCTCGAAGCTCAGCTCGTCGAGCCGGTCGCGCCGCTGCACGTCGCGCAGGCGGACGTCGCCGGCCAGCGGCCCGAGCGGCGTCTCGATCGCCGCGGCGAGGCCCGCCACGACGTGCGCAGGGTCGCCGACGTCCACGCGGCGGCGGGCCAGCGCCGCCGTCACGTGGTCGCCGAGCTCCGCGGAGAGATCCGCAGCCGCGAAGTCGGTCGCCTCGAGCACCCGGTGCACGAACGTGCCGACGCGAACGCCCACCGGCATGGCGTCCAGGCCGGCCGGCGTCTCGCGCAACGCCGAGGTGTCGTCGTCCGCGGCGGGAGCGCCGGGCGGCGGCGTGTCGGGCTCGTCCTCGAGCAGCGCCTCCTCGGGCTCGGAGCCGACGCGCGCCTCGTAGGCGCCGGCGGTGAGGTCCGTAAAGGACGTGCGCCGCCAGACCCAGTCGAGATCGCGCGCGAACGCGGCCGCCGCGAGCTCGGCCGGCGCGCCGGGGGGCTCCGCCCAGGGGCTGGGCTCGTCGAGCGTCGCGCGCTCGACGCCTATCCGCCCCGGCGCGAGCTCCGCCAGCGCGCGCAGCCGCGTGACGGCGGCGAGGTCGGTCGGCGTGGCCGCGCCCTTCGGCGCGACGGTCCCGTCCTCCGCGCGCGCGAACAGCAGCCGCGAGAGCGCGGAGTCGCGGCTGTCCGACGAGCCGGCCCACCACACCACGGCCTGGTGGCGGGCGCGGGTGAGCGCGACGTAGGCGAGCCGCAGGTCCTCGCCGCGCTGCTCGACGAGGTGCTGGTGGGCGTGGCGCGGGAAGTCCGGCCCGTCGAGGGCGACGTCGATGGTGCGCGCGTCGCCGGCGTCGGGGTCGTGGAAGAAGACCGGCTGGTCGTCGCGCCCGATCCAGGTCGGCTCCCACAGGTAGGGCAGGTAGACGATCGGGAACTCGAGGCCCTTGCTGCGGTGGATCGTGAGCACCTGCACCGCCTCGGCGTCGGACTCCAGGCGCCGGCTGCGCTCCTCGTCGCCGGTCTCCTCCTCGGCGGCGGCGATCCGCTGGCGCAGCCATGCCGTCAGCGCGGTGACCCCGAGCCGCTCGGCCGTGGCGGCGGCGTGCAGCAGCTGGCCGACGTGGCGCAGGTCGGTCAGCCGGCGCTCGCCGCCGGAGCGGGAGAGCAGCCGGCCGGGAAGCCCCTCGACGAGCGTGATCGTCTCGGTCAGCGCCGCGACGCCCTTGACCCGCAGCACGCGCGCCCACTCGTGCAGGCGGCGGTGGACCCCCTCCCACTCCTCCTCAGCCGCGCACGCGACCCGCTCGGCGTCCCAGCCGAGGAACGGGGTGAGCGCGGCGGCGCGGGCGCGGGCCGGCGCGGTTGGGCGCTCGATGGCCTCCAGCAAGGCCAGCCAGTCGCGGGCGGGGCGGCTGATGAAGACGCTGCCGGCGCCGTTGATGACCGACGGGACCTCGACGACGTCGAGCGCGTCGCGCACGAGCGCGGCGTTGCGGTGGGTGCGCACCAGGACCGCGACGTGCGCCGGGCGGATCGGCTCGCGGCGCCGGACGCTGCCGTCCTCGGCGCGGACCTCGATCTCCGCGCCGGAGGAGAGCAGCCGCACGAGGTCGGCGGCGAGGTCGGCGGCCACGTGGACGCGGGCGGTGTCCACGCGCGCGAAGCCGCGCGCGGTCAGCGCGATCGTCGGGTCCTCGCGGTGCACGACGCGCAGGCGCAGCGGCGCCGTGACGGGCGCGCCCGTCAGCCGCGGGGCCCGGTTGGCCGGCGCGGCGGTGACCGTCCGGTAGGCAATGCCCTCGTGCCCCAGCCGGGCGTTGGCGAACAGCGCGTCGTAGGCCTCGAGCAGCCCCTGGTCGCTGCGCCGGTTGACGTCCAGCGTGGCGCGCGCGTCGGCCGCCGTGGCGGCATCGAGATAGGCGTAGACGTCGGCCCCGCGGAAGGCGTAGATCGCCTGCTTGGGGTCGCCGATCAGCACCAGCGTGCCGGGTCCGGTCCCGTCCCCGGCGCCGCCATCGCCGCCGAACGCGCGCCGGACGATGTCCCACTGCACCGGGTCGGTGTCCTGGAACTCGTCGACGAGCACGATCCGGAAGCGCGCCCGCAGCCGGGCTGCAGCGACCTCGCCGCCGGGGCCGGCGAGGATGGCCTGCAGGCGCGTGAGCAGGTCGTCGTAGGTCATCACCGCCAGCCGGCGCTTGCGGAGGTCCAGCTCGGCGCGGACGGCGAGCGCCAGCCGGCGGCGCATCGCGGCGATCGTGCCGTCCGGGGCGCCGGCCGGCTCGATCGGCGCCGCCGGGTTCGCGACGGCCAGGCGGCCGATCTGCAGCGCCTGCGCGCGATCGAAGTCCGGCGTGCCGCCGGGATGGAAGCGCCGCACGTAGAGGTCGTCGACCACCTCCTCCACGAGGTCGCCGATGTCCTCGACGAAGGTCACGTCGGGCTCGATGTCCCCCGCGACGCCGAGGCCGCCGAGCACCTCCTGGCAGAAGCCGTGGGTGGTGGCGATCGTCGCGCTGTCGAAGTCCGCGAGCGCGCGCGCCAGCCGCCGCCGGCGCAGCTCGACGGTCTCCTGCGGTCCCTCCGCGAGCAGCGCGACCACCTCGTCGAGGCCCGCGCCGGGGGCCCCGGCAAGCACCCGCGCGAGCCCGCGCTCGGCGTCGACCAGGCGCTCGCGCACGCGGTCGCGCAGCTCGCCGGTGGCCATCCGGGTGAAGGTCACCAGCAGCAGCTGGTCCAGCGGCCGGCCCTCGGCGACGTAGCGCGCCGCCAGCGCGGCGATGGTGTACGTCTTGCCGGTTCCCGCGCTGGCCTCGAGCACCGTCACGCCGGTGGGCAGCGGTCCGCAGACGTCGAACGGGCGGATGTCGAGCGTCCCGCTCAGCGCTCCTCGACCTCCTCGCACTCCAGCAGCCCGCTCCACAGCCGGCGGGCGAGCCGGCCGAAGCGGCTGGCCTCCGACGCGTCCCAGCCGTCGCCCTGCTCGTCGGGCCGCGGGCGCGGCTCGAGCAGCTCGTCGAAGCCGAGCACGCGGCCGAACGCCAGCTGGTGCTCGAGCTCGGCGTCCTCCTTCGGATAGCTCCAGTCCGACTGCCACGCCTTGCGCGCCGCGACCTCCGGCCGGGCGTCCTGGGCGTAGGCGGCCGCGGTCAGGCAGGCGAGCGGGAGCGGCTCGCGCAGGCCGCGGCGATGGAGGTCCAGCAGCACGGCGAGGCGCTCCAGAGCCCACGCGCGCCGGCCGGCCGCGCCGGCCGCGGCGGGCGCCGGCACCGCGAGACGCGCGATCGTCACCCGGCCCTGCCCGCCGGTGCGCACGCGCCCGATCAGCGCGGCCGCGAGCGGGCGCTCGGGGTCGGTCGCCGTCAGCGCGAGCCAGCGCACCCAGTGCGCGAGCCGGTGCCGGGCGCTCACGCGCGAGTAGGTCACGGTGCGCAGCAGGTCGCCGTGCAGCCCGGCGACCGTGCCGCTGAGGATGCGCCCGCCGCCGAGCGCCAGCTTGACGTCGGCCGAGCGCGGCTCGGCGTCGCCGGCGACGAGCGCGGCTGCCGTGCCGGCGATCTCCTCCACCGTCGGGCGCAGGCGCTCGATCACCGGGGCGCCGAGCGCCCCGGGGGCAGCAGGCCGCGGGCCACCTCGGCGCGCACGCACGCCTCGACCGTGGCGCCGGCCAGCCGGCCCTCGAGCAGCCGCCGCCCGACGTGCCACTGCTCGAGCGCGTCGAGCTCGACGGTCAGCGCGTCGGCGACCTCGTCGGAGAAGTCGCCGAGCATGACGCCGAGGCGCTGGCGCAGGAACGCGCGGACAGGGTGCTCGGCGAAGCGCACGAGGTCGTCGAGCTCGACGAGCGGCGCCGTGACCTCGGGCAGCGGGCCGGCGAGGAAGGGGCCCGGCTCCTGTCGCGGCGCCGCCATCGCCCGCGCTCCCTCGAGCGTGACCCGGTCGAAGGCCCACGACTGCCCCTCCACCAGCGCTCCGGAGGTGAAGTTGCGCCCGTCGAACGGCTGCAGCGGGTGATGGACGAGCACCCGCTCGCGCGCCGGCACCCCCACCGCGGCCGCGGTCGCGTCGACGACGTCGAGCAGCTCGCCGACCGGCACCGCCGCCGGGCGCGCGGTGTTCGTGCGCTCGTCCTTGCCGGTGTAGGTGACGATCAGCCGGTCGGTCGCCGCCATCAGCGCGTCGAGCAGCATCTGGCGGTCCTCGGTGCGCGAGTCGCGGTCGCCGACGTGCGGGTCGCGCAGGACGAGGTCGTCGCCGTCGCGCGAGGCCTTGCGCGGGAACTCCCCGTCGTCGAGCCCCAGCAGGCACACGACGCGATGCGGCACCGAGCGCATCGGCACCAGCGTGCAGATGGTCAGATGGCCGGTGCGGAAGTTCGTCCGCGTCGGGCGGCCCTGGAGGCGCTCGGCGAGCAGCGCGCGGACCTCCGGCAGGGCGAGCGTCGTCGTCGCGGCGGTGCCCGACACGTCGGCCTCGGCGACGACGTCGTCGAGCAGGCGCTGCAGCTCGGCCTGCTGCCAGGCGTCGCGCGGGGCGGCGGCGGTCAGGGCGTCGGCGGCCGTCGCGATCGCCGACGCCCAGGCGGTGACGCTCATCGGCGCGCTCATCGCCGCCAGCGTCGCCTGCAGCCGGTCGACCAGCTCCGCCAGGCGCCCGGCGAGATCGATGGCGCCGCTCTCGACGTCGTCCAGCGGCAGCACGTCCTCGAAGAGCGGCTGGCCCTCCTCGGTCATCGCGACCCCGAGCAGCACGCGGTCCAGACCGGACCGCCACGTCCCCGCCGGCAGCCGGTCGAGCTTGAAGGGCGCGCGATGGGCGGCGTCCAGGCCCCAGCGGATGCCGCTCGCCGCGACCCACTCCTCCAGCCGGGCGAGGCCGTCGTCGTCGAGCCGGAAGCGCCGCCGGACCGGCTCGCGATCGGCCAGGTCGAGCACCTGGGAGGCCGTCAGCCGCTGCTCGGCGAGCTCCAGCAGCCGGCCGACGACGCCGAGCACCGGGTTGGTCTGGCGCAGCGAGCGGTCGGCGAGCCGGACGCGCAGGTCGGGCGGGCGCAGGTCGGCCGGGAGGCCCTCGAGCTCGTCGTCGGCGTCGGAGACCTCGCCGGCGCCGAACGTCGCCTGGACGAGCGGCGCGAACGCCTCGATGTCCGGGCACAGCACGATCACGTCGCGCGGCTCGAGCCGCGGATCCTCGGCGAGCACGTGCAGGATCGCGTCGTGGAGCACCTCGACCTGGCGGGCGCGGCCGTGGCAGGCGTGGACCTGGACGCTGCGGTCGGTTCTCTCGAGCGCCAGGCGCTCGTCCGGCCGGCCCGGGAGCGGGGCGCCGGGCGGCGAGCGGTCGGCGCGCACGTCGGCCTGGATCCGCCCGAGCAGCGAGTCGCGCGGATCCCCGGCGGGGTGATGGTGATCGACGTGCGGCTCGTCGCCGCCCACCACCAGCTGCAGCTCGCGCACGTCGTGGCCCCAGGAGGCCAGCAGGCGGTTGTCCGGCAGGTCGTGGGTGACGTCGTCGCGGCGCCGGGCGATCGCCGGGACTCCGGCCGTGGCGCTCGTGACCCGCTCCCACAAAGCGGGCGAGGGGTGCAGGAGGAACAGGTGGACCTCGCGCCCGGCCGCCAGCGCGCGCAGGACCTGCAGCCGCCCGGCCGGCAGCCGGGTCAGGCCGAAGAGCGACAGGCGATCGGGCAACCCGGCCAGCGAGGGATCGGCGCGCAGCCGCGCACACGCCCCCTCGATCCGCTCGGCGGGGTCGGGCTGGTCGATCCGCGCGCGCAGCCGGCGCCACAACTCGGCCTGCCAGCTCGCGTCGCGCGCGAGCGGGTCACCCGTCGCGCCGACGTCCAGGCCGCCGGCCCACGCGCGGACCATCGCCGGCCGCTGCAGCGCGTAGCGGTCGAACAGCTCGGCGATGTGCCGGACGCTCGCGAACCGGCGCGCCTGGCGGGCGGGGTCGGCCCCGTCACCCGCGGCGCCGAGATGGGCGGCGAGGTCGCGCAGCCACGGCTCTGCGAGCGCGGCGTCGACCACCTCCAGCAGCGGCCACACCATCCGCTCGGGCAGCCACGCGTCGGTCGCGGGATCGATGCCCGCGGCGACCGCGACCGCCTCGTCGGTCAGCCGCCGCGGCGACGGGAACTCGACGTTCGCGCACACGCCGTCCGCGCGGCCGGGCGAGGCGCCCAGGCCGGCCGACAGCCGCTGGGTCAGCCAGCGCTCCATCCCTCGCGTCGGGACGGCGACGATCTCGGGCGCGAACGGGTCCGGCGGGGGTGCCGCCAGCAGCTCGCCGAGCGCGGCCACGAGGCCGTCGGCTCGTTCGGCTCGGTGGATGTGCAGCACGGCACCGCCACCTTAGGCGCCGGCGGGGACCGCATCGCGGGGCGTTGCGAAGTCGTGGCGAAGACGAGCGTGGCCGGCGTCAGCGCCGGCAGGCGCTGCGCGACCAGGATCAGTCGTCGTACTCGCCCGTCCACACGGAGAACGCCGCCCCCTGCGGGTCACCGATGACGGCGATCGTGCCGAAGGGCATCTGCATCGGCCCCATGTAGACCTGGCCGCCCAGGCCGGGAATCTCGCCGGCAAGGCGCTCGACGTCGTCGTGGCCGAAGTAGGGCATCCAGTTCGGCGGCGTGTCCGGGCCCATCGTCTCCGGGTCCAGGGGCATCATGCCGCCGTTCAGGCGGTCGCCGTTCTTGATCATCCGGTAGCCGCCGGAGTCGGGAACCTCCTCGGTCGTCCAGCCGAACAGCCGGCCGTAGAACTCGGCCGCAGCGCCGGGGTCGGGCGTGATGAGCTCGTTCCAGGACAGCGCGCCGGAGGCGTTGACGAGGTCGGCGCCGATGTTGCCCTGCTCCTCCCACAGGCACAGCGCGGCGCCGGTCGGGTCGGCGATCACTGACATCCGCCCGACGTCCATGACCTGGAAGGGCTCGACCATGACGTTCGCGCCGTGCTCGCTCGCGAGGGCGGTGGCGTCGTCGGCCGACCCGACGGTGACGTAGCAGTTCCAGTGCGGCGGCTGGTCGGCGGCCTCCGACAGCGCGGCGACGGACTTCCCGCCGCGCTGGGCCATCGAGTAGAACTGCCCGTCGCCCATCGGAAGGTCCTCGTACTCCCAGCCGAAGACGGCGGAGTAGAAGGGCTTGGCCGCCGCGGCGTCGCTGGTCGCGAGGTCGGTCCAGGAGAAAGTGCCCGGTGCGTAGCTCGTACGTTCGCCCATGCCGCCGATGCTAATGGCGGCGACGCGCCTTGTCAGCCCTCAGTGCCAGCCGCCGACTCCGTCCCCGCCCACGGGGTCCTCGGGCGGCGCGCCGAGGGCCGCGATCCGCTCGCGGACGGCCGCCACCTCGTCCGGATCCTCGCCGCGCAACAGGTCGTAGTCCTCCTGGCCGGCGGGATAGGCGCCGACGACGGTGAAGCCGCCGTCGGCGTCCGCACGGCGGTGCCCCGTGCCCGCCGGCAGGACCATGACGTCGCCCGCGGCGACCTCGAAGGCCTCGCCCTGCGGGCCGCCGAGCTCGATCGTCGCGCGCCCGGCGACCACCGCGAGGACCTCGTGCGAGGTCGAGTGGAAGTGGTGGAACCCGAAGACGCCGTCGACCCACGAGCCGCCCCAGCCGTGGTCGGCGAACAGCGTGCGGGCGGCGTCGGCGCCCGCCGCGGCGGCGTCGACGTCGTGGTAGATGAGCACGGGGAAGGACGGGTGGTTGGGGATGGCGTCGCCGGGAGGCGCCTGCCAGGTCTCGAGCTCCATCCCGCCGGGGTACCCGGCGCCCGGCTCGCCGTCACCGTTCGGCCTGGAGCAGCTCCAGATACGCCTGGTAGACGAAGAGCCGGCCACGCCTGCGCCCGGTGGCCTCGCGGAGGATTCCGGCCTGCTCGAGCCGCGCGAACGCGGCGTTGACCGTCGGGACGCTCAGACCGAGACTCGTCGCCGTGCCCTTGGAGGAGAGCACGATTCGCGCTCCCGCCAGCTCATGGACCCGGAGCGCCGACGGAGCACCGCGGCCGAGGCCATGGATCCGCGCGCGATCGCGCTCCACGAGGTGGCGGATCTGTAGCGCCGTCTCGGTGGCCGAGCGCGCGACCGTCGACACACCCTCGAGGAAGAACTCGAGCCACTCCTCCCAGGCGCCGTCGGTCCGGACGCGTTGCAGGAGGTCGTAGTAGGCCTCCCGGTGCTGCTTGAAGTACAGGCTCAGGTAGAGCAGCGGCTGCTGCAGCACGCGCTCGGAGCAGAGCAGGAGCGAGATCAGGAGCCGCCCCACCCGCCCGTTGCCGTCCAGGAAGGGATGGATCGTCTCGAACTGGACGTGGGCGAGCGCCGCCTTGACGAGGATCGGCATCGGCTCAGAGCGCGCGTGCAGGAAGCGCTCGAGGTCGCTCATCGCCGGAACGACCTCCGTCGCCGGCGGCGGGACGTAGCGGGCGTTGCCCGGTCGCGTGCCGCCGAGCCAGCTCTGGCTGCGCCGGAACTCCCCGGGTGCGCGTTCCCGCCCCACGCCGGCCATCAGCCGCGCGTGGACCTCGCGCAGCAGGCGGCTGCTCAGCGGCAGCTCGCCCGATTGGATGCGCTGCAAGCCATGGCTCATCGCGGCGATGTAGTTCGAGGTCTCCTCGACGTCGCCGAGCGGGACACCGGGCGCGACCTCGTTCTCGAACAGCAGGAGGTCGGACAGCGAGGACTGCGTCCCTTCGATCTGCGACGAGAGGACGGCCTCCTTGCGGACGTAGGAGTACAAGAACTGCCCTGGGTCGGGTAGGAGCAACGACACCCCGTCCAGCCGGCCGAGCGCCTGGTTGGCCTCGTCGAGGAGCGTCTGCGTCGGTCCGTCGATCCGGACCGGCGGCTCGGGTGGCAGCGGGACCGGCACGAAGGCGGCATAGCCCTCGGATCCCGACTGCACGGACACCAGGCGCCCGGCCCGCGCGCTCACGGTTTCCAGCACAGCGCCCATCCTTTACCAGTCGCGACCACTGATAAAGGATAACCAACTTCGCTTGAATAGCGCGTTCGCCGAAGGCAACCCGGATGCACAAGCTCCCGCAACGGCCCGCCGGGTAGCATCGCCACCCGATGCCGAGCCCCGAGCCCCGGCCGGCCGGGGAGCCCGCGCCGGACACCACACCGCCGGTCGGCGGCCGCGCCGCGGCGATGCGCGAGCTCGAGACGCTCGACCTCGCGGTCTACGCGGTCATCGCGGCGAGCCCGACGCCGACGCTCGACCGCATGTTCACCAGGCTCTCGCGTGCCGCGGACATGTCCAAGCTGTGGATCGGGACGGCGGGCCTGCTCGCCGCCGCCGGTGGCCCGCGGGGCCGGCGGGCTGCGGTCAGCGGGCTGGGCTCGACGCTGGCCGCCTCCGCGGTGGTCAACCTCGGCCTCAAGCCGCTCGGCCGCCGCCGGCGCCCCGACCGGGCGCTGCACCGGGTGCCGCTCGCCCGCCAGGTCGACATGCCGACCTCCACCTCGTTCCCCTCGGGCCACTCCGCCTCGGCGTTCGCCTTCGCGGCCGGCGTCGGCCACGTGCTGCCCGTCGTGGGTGTGCCGCTGCACGCCGTCGCGACGCTGGTGGCCTACTCGCGCGTGCACACCGGCGTCCACTATCCCCTAGACGCCGTCGTCGGCTCGGTGGTGGGCAGCGCGCTCACGCCCGCGACGACCGCGGTGCTCGACGCCGCGGCGCGCCGGCGCGGGCGGTGACCGGCGATCGGAGCAAGCGACCTCGAGAGGCCCTGACCGGCTCCGCTCGAGCCCGAGAGCGCGCCGGCGAACGCGCTGGGCATACGCCGAATCATGTTCGCCGTCGACGAGATCGACGACGTCGTCGCCCGCCTGCGCAGCCACGATGCCGAACTCGTCGGCGAGATCGCGCAGTACAAGGACATCTACCGGGCCTGCTTCCTGCGAGGACCGGCGGGGATCATCATCGGACTGGCCGAGCAGCTCGGCTGACGCGTGCGTCAGCGCGGCGGCCGCATCGCACCGCGTGCCACCGGAAGCGCTGCAACATCGGTGGCGGCCGTTGCCGTGGCCGGCCGGCGGGGCGAAGCTTCGGACATGACACGCGTCCGGGTGTTCGTCGGCGCGTCGCTGGTGGCGCTGCTGATGCTGACGACGGCGCAGCCGGCGGCTGGAGCATCGTCGAACGTGGCCGCCCTGCAAGCGGCCCTGAAATCGATCGGGCTGTATCCGGTTGCCGTCGACGGCGTCCGGGGCCCGTTCACGGCTCGTGGTGTGCGCCGCTTTCAGAGGCGGCGCGGCCTTGCCGTCGACGGCATCGCAGGACGTCGGACCCGGCGCGCGCTCGGGCGCCTCGGCCGGCCCCGGCTCGGAGCCCGCGTCGTCACGTCGGGCGTCCGCGGCTGGGACGTCGCTGCGCTGCAGTTCCTGCTCTGGCGGCGGGGCTACTCACCTGACGGCATCGACCACGTCTTCGGGCCGGCGACGCGATCCGCCGTGCAGCGCTATCAGCGCAGCGTCGGGCTGGTGGCCGACGGGCGAGCGGGGCCCGCGACGATCAGCAGCCTGCGCCGCAGCTCGCGCTCGCGCGCGCCCGCCCCAACGACCCCGGTCCGCTTCCTCCGGCCGGTGCCGGGCCCGATCGGGGACGGCTTCGGGGCGCCGCGCGAGGGCTCCCGCCGCCACGCCGGAGTCGACTTCCCCGTTGCGTCCGGCACGCTCGTCGCGGCCGCGGGCGTCGGCACGACGATCTTCGCCGGCTACAACCGAGAGGGCTACGGCAACCTGGTCGTGATCCAGCACAGGCTCGGCTACACGACCTGGTACGCGCACCTGTCGCGGGTGACCTCGTGGCTCGGCGAGCGCGTCTCGGGCGGCACGCGCATCGGCTACGTCGGCTCCACCGGTCACTCCACCGGCCCGCACCTGCACTTCGAGGCGCGGTACCGCAACGTCCCGATCGACCCGGCCCCCCTGTTAGTCGGCACCGCGGCCAGCACCGCCGGCGTCGTTCAGCCGCTCCAATGCCGCGAGACCGCCGACTATCGCACGGCTCGCCTCGACGACTGCCGATCCATCCGCTGATCGAGGACCGCCGCGGCACCCGCGCCCAGGCGATGGCGACCAGCGCGGTCAGGGCTCGCGCTCGACCTTGAGCTCGCCCATGTCCACCGAGACGCGGCTGCCGGGTGTCTCTGACGGATCCATCGCGGCGAACGTCTCGGCCCCGTCCCGCAGGTGCTCCTCGGTGTCGAAGTACTGCAGCACGACGGCCGTGCCCTGCGCTTCGTCGAAGACCACCTGCAGCTTCCTGATCGGCACGCCGGGCGGCGGCCCGGTTTCGTCGATCCTCGCGGCAAGCGACCCCACTCGCTCCGCCGTCACATCGGTGAACCGCACCACGCGAACGAACACGACCGTCTCCTCTCGTCGATCGACCGGACGATCCTCGCACTATCGGCGATGGCAGTCCAAGCGGATGATCCAACGCGTCGCTGACGCCGTTCCGGGGAGTTCCCCGATCGCCGCGGAGGTGTCCCGGTGATCCGAGCGCCCCGCCGCAGAAGCGTGCCGCTTGCAGCGGGTTCGCGGAAGCCCTCTGGCGGACTCGAACCGCCGACCCCTTCCTTACCATCGCGGCCGACTGTCACCCCATGACTGCCGATGTCGCCGAATCGGGCGGTCGAGGGGCACATCGGCGCGCACCAGGCAACATCGCGCGTTGCCCTGGCGTTACCCGCGGACACCCGTCCAGCTCCAGCGTCCGTGATGGGCGACGCCATTAGCGACCACGGGTCGCATCGGGAGGCGCCGCAATTCTCGTCACTATCCCGGGGTGACCATTCCACCGCCCCATGTCCGCGGAGGCCGGGATCCGGACGGACCCCCTGCAGATAGTCCGGATCACTGACTACCTGGTCGTCGCGACCGACGACCATGGGGTCGGACCCCGGCCGGGCACGCGGGGCCGGTGCATCTTCCGAAGGGCGTACGCATCGAGCGGCTCGACCATGCTCTCGCCGAGCGATTCTTCGATGCGACGATCCTCCGGGCGAGAACTGGAAGCCCCCTCCGCGCAGCTTTCACGCCGTCCACGCCTACGTTCGCCGACGCTGCTGGTGATCGTCTACCTCAACGGTTATCCGCTCGTGTTCTGCCCTCAGTGCCGACCCGACCCGAAGCTCCCTTCAAGGAGCCATGAAGGGCTGCAGAATTGCAGTAGGGTTGCGTCAGTTCACAGCTTTCATCGGTCAGCCAGGCTTTCCCGGTCAGCAGCGTCACAATCCAGGTGGAGGAGTTCGCCGTGCGCCATTCCAGAAGCGTTACCCGGGCGATCGTGGGGTCGCTCGCCGCGTTCGTAAGCTTCGCTCTGCTCCCAGGCGGAGTGGCAGCGGCCTCCATCACGCTCTTTGAGCGGCCCCTCTTCCTCCCTGGGTCCGTCAACGGACAGAACAGCGTCGGCGGTTTCCCCTGGAAGAGCGCTCCCGTTGGGGCGATCCCTGCGTGTAACCCGACCCCAACCCAAGGACAGTACGACCAGGCGGTTGTCGCCAACACTGTCGCCCCTTCTGGCGAGCCTCCTGGGTTCGGCAGTCAATCGTTGCGTATGTCGAACGCATGTGCGTCTGGTGAGTTCTTCTACCAGACGTATTCCCCACTGGAGCTACAACAGGTCGGCGAGGCGCGTCCCAACAAGGTGTTCCTCGCCGAGTTCGCGTTTATGTCCACGAGGCCCACCCACCAGCCCGGACTGTTCTTGAGCGTCAGCCCGGACTCCGGCGAGGGTTCGCGCATGTCCTGGGTGGGTCTGGAAGACACCCCGGACGGTATTCAGGTCAGCGTCAACGACACCCCCGACGTAGATGGCAAGTTCGTCGCGCACCCTGGCCCGCTGCTTGACCGCACCAGTCCGCACAGGATCAGGTTCTGGATCAAGGTCAACCAGGGCCCGGACAACGACTTGGTGCGAATCTCTGTCGACGGTGTGGACCTTGGTCAGTGCTTCACGACGTGGGAGAACTACTACCGCACCGCTCCGGAGCAGGCACCACCGCCGAACCGCAATACGCCCGCGACCATTAACAGCCTGCAGTTCCGCTCCAGCGTGCCGGGGCCCTCTGCCCTCGCCGGTGGTGGCTACCTGTTCGACAACGTGAGTATCACTCCGAGTGACGGCCCTGGTCCCAAGGCTTGCTCGGGTGGTGGTGGAGAAGGCCCGCCGCCAGACATTGACATCGACAAGGAGACACAAACGCAGTTCGCGAGGCCGGGCGACCTCATCACGTACCGGTTCAGCGTTCGAAACAGCGGGGACGCGCCGGTGCGCGGCGTGCGGACGTGCGACCGGGCGCCGCGCGCGCTGAGGTTCGTGCGGTCCACGGCGCGTCTGCATCGCGCTGCGGGCCGTCGGCTGTGCCTTACGACCGGTCGGCTGCGGCCCGGTCAGCGCACGACGTTCCGCGCCACGTTCCAGCTGCGCGCGAACGTCACGGCGCAGACCGTCACCAACGGCGCGAGCGTGGACATCCCGACCGAGTCAGCGCCATCACCGCTTCCGCCCGACAGCGGGCCCGCACCATCACCGCTGCCGCCCGACAGCGCCGTCATCCCCAGGCCGCGCCGACGACCGGTCGCCAGGGCCGCCGCGACGATCAAGGTGCGGACTGCTGCCCCACCCGTGGTTACCGGGTGAGTTCAAGCGCACGGCGGCGGGCGACCGAAGGCCGCCCGCCGACTGCGCCGGTCAACCGGGGCGGTCGCCGCCGACTGCGCCAGTGAGCTGGGGTGATCGCTTGGAGGCGGTCAGGCGGGCGGCTTCCTGTGCACCGTCGTGGCGCCGATGCTGGCCGACGACCCCGACCGCGACATCGTCTACCTCGGCGACCTGGACAAGGCCGGCGCCGACATCGAACGCAACACCCTGGCGGTGTTGGAGGACGCCTCGCCCGAATGGACCGGCGACTGGCAGCGGATCGCGTTGACCGACGACAAGGTCGCCGAGCGTGACCTTGTGCCGGTGTTCAAGCGCGACGGCCGCGACGGGCGGGTGCGCCCGGCGTGGGAGCGTTGGGCGACCTGTTGCGCGCCGAACTGGACGCCAGGCTGCCCGAGCCGCTAGAGCGCGTTCGTGAACGCGAACGGCGCCAACGCGACCACCTGGCCGCCTACCTCGCCGACTACGTGCCGCCCGCGGCGCGACCCGTCGCCAAATCGGCAAGCCGTTGCCGATTTGATCCTGGCGTCACGGCGACCGCCAACGCACGCGCACGTTCGACCGCAAGGGCGACGCCGTCCGCTTCGACGCCGAGATGCGCCGCCGCAAGCAGCTCGGCCCGGCGATGGCCGCCGAGTTGGACCGCACCACCATCACCTTGGACGGGTTCGTGCGCGGCCCGTGGCGATCCCATGCGGCCACCCTGGCGCAGCCCACGCGGGCGAAGTACGCGTGGGCGTTGGAACGCCACCTGACCGAGATGGCCCACGAGCCGCTGTTGTCGCTCGACGTGCCGCGGCTGGCCGCCCACCAACGGCTGTTGCTCGATCGCGGCGCGACCGCCAGCACTGTCCGCGACGTGATGGCCCGCCTGTCGGGCATCCTCCAGATCGCGACCGAGCACGGCCAGGTCCCGGCCAACGCGGCGCGCGCCCTGCGCAAGGTGCCCGCCGACCCGACCGACGAGGTCCGGCCGCTGTCGCCGGTCGCCCTGGAGGCGTTGCTGGCGTCGCTGACCGGCCGCGACCGCATCATCGCCCTTGCTGGCCGGGCACCTCGGTCTGCGCCCCGCAGAGGTCCGCACGGCTACGTGGGGCAGCGTCAACGGCGACACGTTCACCGTCGGCCGGGCGCGCACCAAGGCGACGGCGCGTCGCACCCGCACGGTCGCCATCCCGGCGGCCACCGCCCGCGAGTTGCGCGAATGGCGGCTGGCCAACGGGCGCCCCGCCGACGACACACAGATCATCGGCCCGATGACCCAGAACGCGATGAAGCTGTGGGGCCGCCGCGTCCTGCGCCTCGCCGGGGCCGCCGTCGGGCACCCGGACGTGTCGCTCTACACGCTGCGCCACAGCCACGCGTCGGCGCTGCACTACGCGGGCTTCCGGCTCGCCGAGGCGGCGCGGCGGATGGGCCACGGCGCCGCCCTGCACGTCGAGACGTACATGCACGTCATCGACGGCGTGACCGACCGCCACGACGGACTGGACGCGCTGATCGCCGCCGCCCGTGCCGAGCTGGCGTTGCCACCCGGTTACCAAACCGCCGCCGCCCCCGGGCGGTAACCCCGGCCCCCCGCGGCGGAATCTGGCCGTTAGCGGGGGGTTCGGGTGAAGCCCTCTGCCGGACTCGAACCGGCGACCCCTTCCTTACCATGGAAGTGCTCTACCAGCTGAGCTAAGAGGGCACGCCGGCTGCAGGGTAGCGGGCCGCCGGTAGCCTCCGCCCGGCGATGGACGCGGCGGGCAGCCACCAGCACGGGCCGGCGGATCACCTGGCGACCACCGGCGCCCATGAGGCGCTGAACCCCGCGCTGGCCGAGGCGCGCTTTTGCCCGCGCTGCGCGGCGCCGGCCACGATCGACTACCCGCGCTCGATCTCGTGTGAGCACTGCGGCTATGGGGCCTACTTCAACCCGAAGCCGGTGGCGTGCGCGATCCCGGTCGACCACGCCGGCCGGCTGCTGCTGCTGCGCCGCGGCTTCGCGCCGGGCAAGGACCTGTGGACGTTCCCCGGCGGCTTCGTCGACCTCGGCGAGACGGTCGAGCAGGCGGCGCGGCGCGAGGTCCTGGAGGAGCTGCAGATCGAGATCGAGCTGGGCGCGCTCGTCGGCGTCTACTCGCGCGCGACCGACCGGGTGATGCTGGTCGTGTACGCCGCCACCGCGCTCGGCGAGCCGCGGCCGACTCCCGAGGCGCCCGAGATCGCCGCCTTCGCCCCGGAGGAGATCCCCTGGGACCGGCTCGCCTTCTGGTCGACCGAGCGGGCGCTGAAGGACTTCCTCGGCTAGTTCGCGCGCGGCACCTGGCGGCGCTCGCGGCGCTGGCCGATCTCCTCGGGCCGGCCGAAGGCCATGCTCAGCAGCAGGTTCACCAACCAGATCACCAGCGTGCCGCCGACGGCGGTCCAGAAGCCCTCGAGACGGAAGTCGCTCACGATCCAGCTCGTCAGGTAGAGCATCAGCAGGTTCACGAAGAACAGCGCGATGCCCAGCGTGATGATGATCAGCGGGATCGCCAAGAAGGTGACGAACGGCCGCACGATCAGGTTGGCGGCACTGAACACCGCGCCGGCCAGGATCAGCACCCACCAGTCGTCGCCGTAGCTGATCCCGCGGAAGATCGCGGCGGCCACGAACAGCGCGACCGTGTTGAAGACCCAGGAGACGAGGAAGCGGACGAGCACGACAACGCGGACCCTATCCGAGGGCGCGCACGTCAAGATGCGGCCATGGCGGACGAGCAGGAGGGCACCGAGCCCGACCCGCGGTTCACGTGGGCCAACGAGCGCACGTTCCTGGCCTGGAATCGCACCGCGCTCGCCCTGATCGCCGCCGGGCTCGCGGTCGCCCAGTTCTTCGACATCGCCGGGCGCGGGGCGCGCATCGCGATCGCCGGGCCGCTCGTCCTGCTCGGCGCGGCGATCGCGCTGACCAGCCGGACGCGTTGGATCGCCAACCAACGGGCGATCCGTCTCGAGCGTGACCTCCCCACCTCGCGGCTGCCGCTGATCCTCTCGGCCGGGATCGCGATCGTGGCGGCGATCGCGGTGGTCGTGATCGTGATCGACCTCGCCGGCTCGTGACGGGCCGCGCCGGCTACGACCCGGCGCTCGCCAACGAGCGCACCTCGCTGGCCTGGACGCGCTCGGCGCTGGCGTTGCTGGCCAACGCCGGGCTGGTCCTGCACGCCGGGCTGCGCAGCGAGCCGAGCGTGCTCGCGCTGGCCGCCACGGTGGCGCTGATGCTCACCGCGCTCGCGGTCTGGCGCCACGGCAACCGGCTCTATACCGCGCGGCTCGCCGAGCCGCGCTACAGCGCCCAGCCGCAGGCGGTCACGGCGCTCACCGCGACCTCGCTCGCGCTGGCGGCGATCGCCGCGGTCGTGCTGCTCGCTTGAGCGGCGCTAACCGAGCTCGGCCAGTAGCCCGCGCAGGTCCAGCGCGCGCGTGTACATCTCGACCCCGTTGCCGCCCGCCGGGCGCGGCCATGCCTCGCGCGGGCGGTCCCAGTAGAGCTCGACGCCGTTGGCGTCGGGGTCCTGCAGGTAGAGCGCCTCGCTGACCCCGTGGTCCGACGCGCCGTCCAGCTCGATCCCCGCCTCCAGCAGCCGCCGCAGCGCGTCGGCGAGCTCGACCCGCTCCGGGTAGCGGATGGCGAGGTGGAAGAGCCCGGTGCTGCCGCGCGGCGGCGGCGCGCCGCCGCCGCTCTCCCACGTGTTCAGGCCGAGGTGGTGGTGGTAGCCGCCGGCGGAGAGGAACGCCGCCTGACCGCCCCAGCGCTGCATGACCTCGAAGCCGAGCACGCCGTTGTAGAAGCGGATCGACCGGTCGAGGTCTGCGACCTTCAGGTGGACGTGGCCGATGTCGGCGCCGGCGCTGATGGGTCGGGGGCTCATCGCGCAAAGAGCGTGGCACACCTGGGCTCCGGGTTGCAGACGCGTGAACGCTCGCCGGATAGCCTTGATCGGTCCCGATGCGGTTCCCCTCGCCCAGCTCGCAGCAGTCCGTCCACGTCCGCCGCCGTCAGGCGGCGCTCTTGTGTATCGCCGCGGTTTCGCTCCTCGCCGGCGTGCTCACCGGTGCGTCGGCCCAGGAGCCGGGCTCCTCCACGCCGACCGCGACGCCGAGCGCCGCCGTCGTCGGGCATCCCGACGAGGCGACGCGCAAGCGCATCATGCTCGGCCGCAAGACGGCCTGCGTGCCGCGCGGGCGGATGCTGCGCCTGAAGGGCTACACCCGCCGCAAGGTGGTCGCGCTCACCTTCGACGACGGGCCGGGCGAGGCGACGCGGCCGATGCTCGAGCTGCTCAAGGCCAAGCGGGCGAAGGCGACGTTCTTCGTCATCGGCCGCAACGCGCAGCCCGACCCCGCCGTCCTGCAGCAGATGGTGCTCGAGGGCCACGAGATCGGCAACCACTCATGGAGCCACCCGGACCTCTCCAAGGGCGGGGCGCTCGCCACCGAGCAGCTGGCCTCGACCAACGCGCTCATCGGCCAGGCGATCGGCGAGGCGCCGTGCATCGCCCGGCCGCCCTACGGCCAGACCGGGCCGCCTCTGGAGAAGGTCGCCAAGGCGCAGGGCATGCTCCTGATCAACTGGGACATCGACCCGAAGGACTGGACGGGCCCCGGGCCCGAGGCGATCGCCGAGCGGGTCCTGGCGGGGGTCAAGCGCGGGTCGATCGTCGTGATGCACGACGGCGGCGCCTACGGGATGCAGACGCTCGCGGCGCTGCCGGCCATCATCGCCAAGCTGCGCAAGCGCGGCTTCGAGTTCGTCACGGTGCACGACCTGCTGCGCCTGCGCCGCCCCGCGCGCCAGTAGCGCTCAGTGCACGAAGACCTTCAGGAGGACGAAGACGAGCCCGAAGCCGGCGCTCGCGAGCCCCGCCAGGAAGGTCTGGAGCCGCGTCCCGCCCTCGATGTTGCGCAGGGCGGCACCCCAGACGAACAGGAGCCCGACGTTGAGGCAGATGGCCGCCCAGATGCCGTCGGCCAGCCCCCACGCGTCGAGCGACGCGAGCCCGACGATCACGCACGACGGGACGGCGGCCTGGACGATCGGCCACTCGTGACGGATCTCCCCCCTCAAGCGCCGCACCCGATCCACGCCGGCGGAGTCGGCGAGCGTCTTGGACCAGGCGTGGGCCGAGGCGAACACGAAGGTGGTGACCAGCAGCCACGCGATCACCTCGCCCGCGCTGTGGGCATCGTCCCGATAGGTGACCAGCAGCGCGGAGACCAGGATGATCCCGTAGATGCTGCCGGCGAGGTCGCCGCCGGGGAGAAAGCGGGCGGCCGTCCGCCTGCGCTCGTCCGGAACGGTGCGCGTCTCCATCACGCGAGACCCTATCCGGCGAGCGCCGACCAGAAGCGGATCCACTCGCTCGTGCCCCGGCCGCCCGGCGGCTCGATCGGTGACGGCGGACCGATACGCTCGGCGCTCACCCGGAAGGGAGCGAGCATGATCGCGGCCTGCATCGACGTCGGCACCTCCATGATCAAGACGGTCGCCTTCGACGACGACGGCCGTGAGCTCCTCGTCGCCCGCCGCCGCACGACCGTGCTGCGCCCCCGCCCGGGCTTTGCCGAGCAGGACATGGAGCAGGTCTGGCGCGGGGTGGCCGAGACGCTCGCCGAGGTGCGCGAGCAGGCCCGCGAGGAGATCGGCCTGGTCGCGCTGACCGCGCAGGGCGACGGCTGCTGGCTGGTCGACGAGGACGGCGAGCCGACGGGCCCGGGCGTGCTGTGGAACGACGGGCGCAACCCGGCGCCGATCGAGGCCTGGGAGCGCGACGGGACGATCGAGCAGGCCTTCCGCATCAACGGCTCGCTGCCGTTCCCCGGCCTGGTCAACGCGATCCTGCCGTGGCTGCGCGAGCACGAGCCCGAGCGCGTCCGGCGCGCCCACAAGGCGCTCTACTGCGGCGGCTGGATCTTCTCGCGGCTCACCGGCGAGCTCGCGGTCGACGAGTCCGACGCCTCGGTGCCGCTGCTGGACATCCGCTCGCACCAGTACTCCGACGAGCTGCTCGCGCTCTACGACCTCGAGTGGGCCCGGCCGCTGCTGCCCGAGATCCGGCGCATGGAGGGGCGGACCGGCGCCCTGGGTGCCCGCGCGGCCGAGGCGACCGGATTGCCGGAGGGCCTGCCGGTGATCATGGCGCCGTTCGACGTGGCCGCCACCGCGATCGGGTGCGGCGCCGTCGAGCCCGGCCAGGCGTGCAGCATCCTCGGCACGACGCTGTGCACGCAGGTCATGCTCGACCACGTCGACACCGACACCGAGCCGACCGGCTTCCACCTGGCGATGGGGATCCCCGACCGCTGGCTGCGGACCTTCGCGACCCTGGCCGGCACCGACGTGCTCAGCTGGGCGATGGGCGTGCTGGGCATCGAGGACGTCCGCGAGCTGATCGACCGCGCCGAGCAGGCGCCGCCCGGGGCCGGCGGGATCGTCTCCATGCCCTACCTCTCGCCCGCCGGCGAGCGCGCGCCGTTCCTGAACGCCAACGCGCGCGGGATGCTCTACGGGCTCTCGCTCGAGCACGACAGCACGCACATCGCCCGCGCCCTGCTGGAGGGGCTGACGCTCGTGCTGCGCGACTGCCTGCGCGCCTCCAAGGCCGAGCCGTCCGAGCTTCGGGTGTGCGGCGGCGGCGCGGCGAGTGACTTCTGGTGCCAGCTGATCGCCGACGTCACCGGCGTGCCGACCCTGCGCACGAACGACACCGAGCTCGGGGCCAAGGGCGCCTACATCACCGCGCTGGTGGCGACCGGGCGCGAGCCGAGCGCGGAGGCGGCGGTCGGCCGGCTCGTCGGCGTCCGCGATCGCTGCGAGCCGCGCGCGGCGCTCGTCGCCCACTACGACGAGCAGTTCGAGGCGTTCCTCGAGCACCGCGAGACCGCTGTGACGTCGTGGCGGCGGCTGGCCGTCACCCGCGAGGAGGCCGCCCGGGCGCAGCGCCCCGCGGCGCATGCCTGAGGCTCCCGAGGCCGTCTGGGTCGGCCTGGACCTCGGGACGCAGGGGGCGCGGGCGGTCGCGCTGTCGGAGACCGGCGCGCCGCTGGGATGCGGGTCCGCGCCGTTGCGCGGCCGCCGCGACGGCCCGGTCCACGAGCAGGACCCCGGGAGCTGGTGGCCGGCGGTCGCGACCGCCACGCGTGCGGCGCTCGCCGGCGTCCCGGCCGGAGCGGTCCGCGGCGTGGCCTGCTGCAGCACGTCCGGCACGGTGCTGCTGGCCGCCGAGGACGGCCGCCCGCTCACGCCGGCGCTCATGCACGACGACGCGCGCGCGGCGCCCGCGCCGGTCGCGCGCGTCGACGGCGGCTGGCCGCACCGGCCGCAGCCGTCGTGGGCGCTCGCGAAGCTGCTGTGGCTCGCCGAGCGTGGCCACACCGGCCACGTGCTCCACCAGGCCGACGTGGTCACGCGCACGCTGACGGGCGAGCCGGTCGCCACGGACTCCAGCCACGCGCTGAAGACCGGCTATGACCTGCACGCCGAGCGCTGGCCGGACGCGGTCACGAGCGCGCTCGCCGGGCTCGAGCTGCCGGTCGTGGTGCGCCCCGGCTCGCCGCTCGGCGCCGTCTGTGAGGCAGCGGCCGCCGAGACCGGCCTGCCGGCGGGCATCCCGGTGATCGCGGGCATGACCGACAGCTGCGCCGCCCAGATCGGCGCCGGCGCGCTGCGGGCGGGGAGCTGGAGCTCCGTGCTCGGGACGACGCTCGCGCTCAGGGGGGTCGCGGAGCGGCCGCTGCACGACCCGGACGGCGTCGTCTACTCGCACCGCTCGCCCGACGGCGACTGGCTGCCGGGCGGCGCGTCCGGCGCCGGGGCGGGCGCGCTGGAGGAGCAGTTCGGCGGCCGCGACCTGCGCAGGCTGGACGCCGCGGCCGCGGAGCGCGAGCCCGCCCCCGTGGTGATCTTCCCGCTGGTCGGCCGCGGTGAGCGCTTCCCGTTCAGCGCGCCGGGCGCGGAGCGCTTCGTCCTGGGCGAGCCGCGCGACGAGCTCGACCGCTACGCCGGCCTGCTGCAGGGCGTCGCGCTCGTCGAGCGGCTGTGCCTCGAGCGCCTGGCCCGGCTCGGCGCGCGCGTCGAGGGCCCGCTCACCGTCTCCGGCGGCGGCGCGCGCAGCGACGTCTGGTGCCGCCTCCGCGCCGACGTGCTCGGTCGCCCGCTGCGGCGCCCGCGCGACGGCAGCGCGGCGGCCGGCATGGCGATGCTGGCGGCGGCCGCGACCGAGCGCGCGGGCGTCGCGGCCACCGCCGCCGCCATGACCGGCCCCGCCGAGGAGTTCGCGCCGCGCGCGGGGCGCCCCGAGCGCTTCGAGGCGCCCTACGCCCGCCTGAAGGCCGAGCTGCGCGCCCGCGGCTGGCTGTGAGGACGTGACGACCGTTCACCACTGCACGCCCCGCCGCACATAGGGTGTGCGGCGATGCCCGAACGGGGAACCCGCACCTCATGACCGCCTCCGGCGCCGACATCCGCGAGCTGCCCGACGCCCTGACCGAGGCAGACGAGCTCAACGACCGCCTGCGCGGGCACGAGCCGGCCGTCTTCCTCGACTACGACGGCGTGCTGACGCCGATCGTCGATCGTCCCGAGGACGCCACGATCTCCGAGGGGATGTGGGAGGCGGTCCGCGGGCTCGCCCAGCGCTGCACGGTCTGCGTGGTCAGCGGCCGCGACCGCCCGGTCGTGCAGGAGCTGATGAACGTCGACGACCTGGTGGTGGCCGGCAGCCACGGCTTCGACATCTGGCATCCCGACGAGGGGCCGATGGAGCACGACGCCGGCGAGCACTCCGAGGAGCTGCTCGACACGGTCAAGACGCGGCTCGGCGAGGCGGCGGACGGGATCGAGGGCGCGCAGGTCGAGCCGAAGAAGCTCTCGACCGCCATCCACTACCGCCACGTCACCGACGAACGCCGGCCGGAGGTCAAGGCCGCCGTCGACGAGCTGCTGGCCGAGTATCCCGACGAGCTCAAGGTCACCCCCGGCAAGATGGTCTACGAGGTCCAGCCCAAGCTCGACTGGCACAAGGGCAAGGCGGTGCTCTACCTGCTCGAGACGCTCGGGCTCGACCGCGACGACGTCATCCCGCTCTTCCTCGGCGACGACATCACCGACGAGGACGCCTTCAACGCGCTCAAGGGCCGCGGGATCGGCATCTTCGTGGGCAACCCCGACGACCCGGAGGTCGGTGGTCGCACGACCGCCGCCGACTACGTGCTCGAATCCCCGCAGGAGGTGGAGCAATTCCTGGATACCTTGGCACGGTGAATCAGGACCGGCCCGCGCCGGCCGCTGACGCGCCCCCGTCCGAGTTCACGCTCGCCTACGACAGCTTCGAGCCCGACGAGGAGGGCCTGCGCGAGGCCATCACCTCGACCGGCAACGGCTACTTCTGCACGCGCGGCGCCTTCGAGTGGGAGGACCCGGACGACGTCCACTATCCGGGCACCTACGCCCACAGCGTCTGGAACCGCGAGACGACGATCATGGGCGGCCGCCCGGTCCTCAACGAGGACCTCGTCAACCTGCCGAACTGGCTCGGCCTCAAGCTGCGCATCGAGGGCGAGGAGGCGCTCGTGCTCGACAACGTCGAGCTGCTCGAGTACCGCCACGAGCTCGACATCCGCAGCGCGCTGAACATCCGCACGCTGCGCTTCCGCGACCGCGCCGGGCGCGAGACGACGCTGCGCAGCCGGCGCTTCGTGAGCATGGCCCACGTCCACCAGGGCGCGCTGGAGTGGACGATCACCCCGGAGAACTGGTCGGGTTGCCTGGAGATCGTCTCCTCGCTGGACGGCCGCGTGACCAATGGCAACGTCGCGCGCTACCGGGCGCTGGAGGGCCGCCACCTGGACCCGATCTCGCCGCGCACCTTCGGGCCCGAGGTCATCGCGGTCAAGGTCCGCACGCGGCAGTCGAGCCTGTACATCGCCGAGGCGGCACGCACGCGCGTCTACCGCGGCGAGGAGAAGGTCGAGGCCGAGCGCTCGCTGTACCAGATGGAGGACTACATCCAGCAGGTGCTGGCCTTCGACGTAAGCGAGGGCGAGACCGTCCGGGTCGAGAAGATCGTCGCCTTCTACACCTCCCACGACCAGGCCATCAACGAGCCGCTGGGCAACGCGGGCAAGTCGGTCACGCGCTACCCGGACTTCGCCGAGGCGCTGCGCCGCCACGAGCTGGCCTGGGACGAGCTGTGGCGCGCCTGTGACCTGCAGCTCCCGGCCGACGAGCACGTCCAGCGCCTGCTGCGGCTGCACATCTCCCACCTGCTGCAGGTCTGCTCGCGCCACACGACCGACCACGACGCGGGCGTCCCCGCCCGCGGCCTCAACGGCGAGGCCTACCGCGGGCACATCTTCTGGGACGAGCTCTACGTCTATCCGTTCCTGAACTTCCGCCTGCCGGAGGTCACCCAGGAGCTGCTGATGTACCGCTTCCGGCGGCTCGGCGAGGCGCGCGCGCTCGCCCGCGAGGCGGGCTACCAGGGCGCGATGTACCCGTGGCAGAGCGGCTCGGACGGCAAGGAGGAGACCCAGGAGGTCCATCTCAACCCGCTCTCGGGCACCTGGGACCCCGACCTCAGCCACAACCAGCGCCACGTCAACGCGGCCATCTTCTACAACATCTGGACCTACCACCAGTCGACCAACGACTACCGCTTCCTGCGCGACCACGGCGCCGAGATGATGCTGGAGATCGCGCGCTTCTGGGCCTCGATCGCCCACCACAACCCCGAGCGCGACCGCTACGAGATCCACGGCGTCATGGGGCCGGACGAGTTCCACGAGAAGTACCCGGAGTCCGAGGACGGCGGGCTGAAGAACAACGCCTACACGAACGTGATGGCGGCCTGGATCGCCGACTGCGCGCAGAAGGTGCTCGACCTGCTGCCAGAGGGCCGGGCGGAGGCGCTGCGCTCGCGCATCGGGCTCACCGACGACGAGGTCGAGACCTGGCGCCAGATGGCGACCAAGATGTACGTCCCCTTCCACGACGACGGGATCCCGAGCCAGTTCGAGGGCTACGAGCAGCTGGCCGAGCTCGACTGGGACGGCTACCGCGAGAAGTACGACAACATCCAGCGGCTGGACCGCATCCTGCGCTCGGAGGGCGACGACCCCGACGCCTACAAGCTCGCCAAGCAGGCCGACACGGTGATGCTGTTCTTCCTCTTCACCGAGGCGGAGCTCAAGCGGATCTTCGAACGCCTCGGCTACGAGCTCGAGCCCGGCACCGCGGCCAAGACGATCGAGTACTACGACGAGCGCACCTCGCACGGCTCGACGCTGAGCTTCGTCGCCCATGCCGGCGTGCTGACCGAGATCGACCCCGAGAGCGCCTGGAAGCGCTTCCTGGTCGCGCTCGAGTCTGACGTCGGCGACGTCCAGGGCGGGACCACCAAGGAGGGCATCCACCTCGGGGTCATGGCCGGGACGCTCGACCTCGTCCAGCGCGAGCTTCATGGGCGCCGACATCCGCGACGGGGTGCTCTACTTCGCCCCGCGGCTCACCGACAAGCTCGCCGGGCTGCAGTTCTCGATGCAGTTCCAGGGCACGCCGATCCGGGTGGCGCTGGAGGACTCAGAGCTCTCGGTCACGGTGCACACCGAGGGCTTCAGCCGGCCGATCAAGGTCGGCTGCGGCGACGAGGTCCACGAGCTCAAGGCCGGCGCAGCGGGCCACCTTCGACCTGCAGTGACCAACAGGAGGAGCAAGCGTGTCTGACGGCTTTCGCGGCGCGATCTTCGACGTCGACGGCGTGCTGGTCGACTCGCCGCACGAGCGGGCCTGGCAGCAGGGCCTGCAGGAGCTGATGGAGGGCGACTGGAGCGACATCGTCGACCAGACGAGCTACACCCCGGAGAAGTTCACGCCGCAGGTCTACCAGCAGGTCATGTCCGGCAAGCCGCGCATGTCCGGCGCCACGCGCGGCGCTGGAGTACTTCGAGGTCCCGGACGTCGAAGAGCGCGTGCAGGCCTACGCCGACCGCAAGCAGGACCTGGTCGTCGAGCTGATCGAGGCGGGCGAGTTCCGCGCCTACGACGACGCGCTGCGCTTCGTGCTCGCCGTGCGCGGGGCGGGGATCCCGACCGCCGCGGCGTCGTCGTCGAAGAACGCCAAGCTCTTCCTGGAGAAGATCGACCTGGAGAAGTTCGCCGAGGACGAGGGGCTGGAGTACGACTTCATCACCCCGGGGCTCTCGCTGCAGGCGTTCTTCGACGCCGACATCTCGGGGCGCGACTTCGAGCAGGGCAAGCCCCACCCGCAGATCTTCCTGACCGCGGCGGAGGAGCTCGGCGTGCCGGCCGAGTCCTGCTTCGTGGTCGAGGACGCCCAGTCGGGCATCGAGGCCGCCAAGGCGGGCGAGATGTCCGCGCTCGGGATCGCGCGCTTCGACGACGAGGAGCTGCTGCCAGGAGCGCCGACGTGGTCGTCACCTCGCTCGACGACATCGACATGGACGCGCTCAACGACGGCAAGCTCGAGCGCAAGGGCTAGGCGCTAGGCCGCCGGAGCGATCTCGCGCACCGCGCGCGCGAGCTTGGCGGGGTCGTGCCGGACCCCGCCCGTCTGCGAGCCGTCGAGCAGCTCGGCCGCGTGCAGGCGCACCCCGAGCGCGGTGATGGCGTCGTCGTCGACCGCGACCGGAGCGGCGTCCTCCGCGCGGTAGCGCCCGAGGACCGCGTCGCCGAGCAGGTCGGCGGCGACGAGCACGTCGGTCACGACGGGGCCGACGTGCTCCGTGATCGCCCGCAGGTGGTCTGAGACGGTGAAGCCGTCGGTCTCGCCCGCCTGGGTCATCACGTTGGCGCAGTAGACCACGGGCCCGGCGCGGCGGCGCAGCGCCTCGGCGACGCCCGCGCCCAGCAGCGACGGGATCGTGCTGGTGAACAGACTGCCCGAGCACAGCACCACGAGGTCGGCCGACCGGACGGCCGCGACCGCGCCCGCCGGCGCCGGCGCCCCCGCCGGCTCGACCGCCACCCGGCGCACCGGGCGCCCGGCCTCGCGCAGCGAGGACTCCCCGCGCGTGACGGTCCCGTCGACGTGGTCGACCACGAGCGTCAGGCTCTCGGTGGCGGCCGGGAACACCTGGCCCTTGACGCGCAGGAAGCGCGCCGCGCTCTTGACGCCGTCGGAGAAGTCGCCGGACATGTCGGCCAGCGCGGCGATGATCAGGTTGCCGACGGAGTGGTCGCGCAGGCTCTCGCCGCCCTCGAAGCGGTAGTCGAAGACCTCCGCGAGCCGGCGCCGCCCCGCCAGCGCCACCAGGCAGCGGCGCACGTCGCCCGGCGGGGCGACGCCGAGCTCCTGGCGCAGGCGGCCGCTCGAGCCGCCGTCGTCGGCCACGGTCACCACCGCCGTCACGCGCTGGCCCTCGAGGTCGCGCAGGCCCTCGAGCAGCACCGGCAGGCCGGTGCCGCCGCCGAAGGCCACGACGCTGAAGGGACGCTCGCGGGACAGGGAGCTTCGTCTACCCGCCGCGGCGACGGGCGATGCCGGGCGCCGGCGCGAGCAGTGCCGGCCCGGCGCGCCCTGGGATAGCCTTCCCGGCGTGATCCAGCACATCGTCCTCCTGAAGTTCAAGCCGGGTGTCGAGGAGCGTCAGGTGCTCGAGGCGTTCTCGCACGCCGACCCGCTCCCGAACGAGATCCCCGGCGTCGAGAGCCTGACCATCGGGCGCAACCGGATCGAGCACTCGCACGGCTTCACCCACGCGCTGATCGTGCGGCTCACCGACGAGGCGGCGCTGGAGGCCTACCTCGACCATCCGCTGCGCAGGCAGTTCATCGCCGAGCAGCTCCAGCCGCTGGAGGCCGAGCGGATCGAGATCGACGTGCCGGTGGACGCGGCGGTGCGGCGCGACCCGTCGCGCAACTGGGAGTGGGGCGCGAGCGTCGGGATGGGCCTGCCGCCCGAGGCGCTCTGAGCCGGCGGCCGCGGGCTCAGCCCGCGGCGCTCAGTGCCCGGCGGATCGCCGCCGCCACGGCGCCCGCCCCGGCGCCGAGGGTGATCGTGTAGTGGTTGACGCCGGCGACCTCCACGATGCGCGCGTCGGGACGCTCGGCGGCGAAGCCGGCGAGTGTGGCCTCGGGGATCAGCGGCGCGTCCGGCTCGTCCTGCAGGCCGCGCGGCGCGCGCAGCAGCGTCAGCGGCGCGCGCACCCGCGGGGCGGCGTCGCGGGTCGGTTCGTCGCGGACGAGGTCGCTGCCGTCCGCTCGCACCGCCGGCTCTGAGACGCGGCTGCGCAGGGCGGGCGGCTCGCCGGTCAGGTCCCCGAGCGCGTAGGCCTCGGCGTCGGCGGTCCAGGCGTTCGCGAAGGCGGGGTGCGCCCGCCAGAAGCCGACGTACTCCTCGGCCGAGGCGAAGGTCATGCGCAGCCGGGCGGTCGCGGGGCCGAGCACGGCGTCGAGCGCCGCGTCCGGGTCCACGCCGTCCGGGAGCGCGAGCGGCAACCCACCGTCGACCAGCACGACCGCCGACGCGCGCCCCGGGTGCTCGACCGCGAGCCGGGCCACGACGTAGGCGCCCATCGAGTGGCCGGCGAGCACGGCCCGCTCCACCCCCAGCGCGTCGAGCACCGCGACCAGGTCGCGTACGTGCGCCGCGATGCCGTAGGGGCCGGGCAGCCCGGCGCTGCGACCGCGGCCGCGCAGGTCGGGGGCGAGCAGGCACGCGCCGTCGCCCGCGAGCTCCCGCGCCACGGGCGGCCAGGAGAGGTGGGAGGCGGTGATCCCGTGCACCAGCAGCGCCACCGACGCGGCGTCCTGCGGGGGCGGGCCAGAGCGCGCGACGAACAGGGCGCCGCCGGGCACCGCGACCTCGTGGTGGGCTGAGAACCCGGCCGGCATCCCGCTCATCCTCCCAGCGAGAGCCAGGCGGCGACCGCGAAGCCGAGGACCAGCACGAGCCCGGCCGTCGTGCCGGCGGTGCGTCGGGCCTCGGGGATCATCGAGTCGGTCAGCATCACCAGCAGGGCGCCCGCCGCGAAGCCGTCGATCGCCGCCTTGAGCTCGTCCCCCACCGAGTCGGCCAGGCCGAAGCCGGCCACGGTCGCCGCGACGCACACGAGCGTGACCAGCAGCCACAGGCGCCGGATCGTCGCGGGCCGGGTGCCCGCCGCGCGCATCTCGCTCGCCGAGCCGATCGCCTCGGGCAGGTTGGACACGAAGATCGCGGCGAGCAGCGCGACGCTCACCCCCTCGCTCGCGGCGAGGCCGATGCCGAGCACGAGCTGCTCGGGGATCCCGTCCAGGAAGGCGCCGAGCGCGAGCGCCGGGCCGGCGCCGCCCTCCCCGCCGGCCGCGCTGCGGCGGTCCAGCACCGCGTTGGCCGCGAAGTAGGTGATCGCGCCGGCGGCCAGGCCGACGCCGACCGCCGCCGCGCTGCCGAGCCGGGCGCCCTCCTCCGCGAGCTCGAAGCTGACCGCGCTGATCAGCGCGCCGGCGCCGAACGCGAGCACCAGGCCGACCGGCCGCCTCGCCCCAGTCGCGCGCCAGCCCGAGCAGCGTGCCCAGCACGAGCGAGGACGCGGCCAGCGCGCCGTAGCCGAGCGCCTCGATCACCGGCTCGCCCCGGCGCCCGCGCACGGCGCCGCTGCGCCGTGTGCTCGACCTGCAACCGGAATTCCAACGCCGACCGCGTTCACCGGTACAGTCGCTTCCGAGGAGTCCCCGAGAGAGGCGGTACCGAGGTGCGCGCGAATATCGACGTCGGCGATGTCATCGGCCGGGCGTTCGCCATCTACAAGGAGAACGCCGTGATCCTCATCGTCGCGGCGCTGATCGTGTTCGCCGTGAGCGCGGTCGCTGTTGTGCTCCTGCCGGGCGTGCTCGCCATCATCGCGCTTGCGATCACCGTCATCCTCGCGACCTTCTACCAGGGCATGGTGGTCGAGCTCGTCCGCGACGTGCAGGACGGGCGCCGCGACCACACGCTGGGCGAGCTGTTCAAGAGCGTCTCGCCCGTGGCCCTGCCCCTCTTCGTCGTCGCTGTCCTGGCCGGCCTCGGGATCGCCATCGGCTTCATCTTGCTGATCATCCCGGGCCTGATCCTGCTCACGATCTGGGCGGTCGTCGCGCCCGTCGTCGTGCTCGAGAACCCGGGCATCGGTCGGACCTTCGGGCGGAGCCGGGAGCTGGTGCGCGACAACGGCTGGCGAGTGTTCGCGGTGATCGTGCTGGTGTTCCTCATCACCATCGTGTTCGGCTTCGTCATCGGGATCATCGGCGCGATCTTCGGCGACGTCGGCAACGCGATCGGCCAGCTGCTCGCGAACGCGCTCACCGCGCCGATCTCGGCCCTCGTGGCCGCGGTGCTCTACTTCCGGCTGCGTGAGGCCAAGGGCGAGGCGGCGGGGCTCGAGAGCGGTCCCGCGCCGGCGCAGGACGCCTTCGGCCGTGAGGCCGAGCCGGGCACGCCCGCCGGCGCCTAGGAGAACAGCTGTCGGGCCGCGGCGGCCACCGCGGCCGGGCGCTCCTCCGGCGTCCAGTGCCCGCAGCCGTCCAGGAGGCGGGCGCTGAAGTCGTTCGCGTAGCGCTCGGCGCCGAGCGTCGCCGCGACCGGGATGGCGGGGTCGCCGGTGCCGAAGACGGCCCGCACCGGGACCGTCAGGCGGCGGCCGCCGGGCCCGCCGCGGCGCAGCAGCAGGTCCTCGGCCGACCGCACGTAGCCGCGGTAGAGCAGTTGTGTGGCCCGCGCGCGGGTGGGCTCGCGCAGCCGGGCGGCGTAGAGCTCCGCGTCGGCGGCGGAGAACGCGCCCGCACGCTCGCCGATCCGCGCCAGCCCGTCGCCGAAGCGCCGCGTGACGACCAGCCGTGGCCCCGCCGGTGAGGCCAGCACGGCCGCGTACCAGCCGCGCCGCAGCTCGCGCACGGGCACCCGTGCCCACGGATGCGGCGTGTTGCAGGCGACCGCGCCGGTGATGCGCTCGGGGTGGCGCAGCGCGAGCAGGTAGGCGGTGAAGCCGCCCCAGTCGTGCCCGATCACCCCCGCCCGCGGGATCCCGAGCGCGTCGAGCAGCGCGACGGCGTCGGTGGCGAAGGTGACCGGGTCATAGCCGCGGCCCGGGGCCTCGGTCCAGCCGAAGCCGCGCAAGTCGGGGATCAGCAGCCGGAAGTCGCGGGCGAGTAGCGGCACGACGCGGCGCCACGTCCACCAGTGCTGCGGCCAGCCGTGCAGCAGGAGCAACGGCGGCGCGGCGACGGCGGCGCCGGCGCCGGCCTCGGCGAGGTGGATCGCCAGCGGCCCGTGCGGCGTCCGCGCGCGGACCGTCCGGTGCTCGACGCCCGCGAGCGCCGGCGGCGGCACCCCGGTCACGCCGGTGTCGGCCTCCACCCCGCCCATTGTCACAAGCCGGACCACGACGGTTTCATCCCCCCGGCGTCCCGGGTGAGACGCACCGTGATGAAGGCACTCACCTGGCACGGCAAGCGCGACGTCCGCGTCGACGAGGTCCCCGACCCGGCGATCCGCGAACCGACGGACGCGATCATCCGCATCACCACCTCCGGCCTGTGCGGGTCCGACCTGCACCTCTACGAGATCCTGGGGCCGTTCATGAACGAGGGCGACGTGCTCGGCCACGAGCCGATGGGCATCGTCGAGGAGGTGGGCAGCGCGGTCGCGAACCTCGCGCCCGGCGACCGCGTCGTGATCCCCTTCCAGATCGCCTGCGGGCACTGCTACATGTGCGAGCAGGATCTGCAGACCCAGTGCGAGACCACGCAGGTGCGCGAGCAGGGCATGGGCGCCGCGCTGTTCGGCTACTCGAACCTCTACGGAGCGGTGGCCGGCGGGCAGGCGCAGTACCTGCGCGTGCCCCAGGCGCAGTACACCCACGTCAAGGTGCCCGAGGACGGGCCCGACGAGCGCTACGTCTACCTCTCCGACGTCCTGCCGACCAGCTGGCAGGCCGTCGAGTACGCCGGCATCCCGGACGGCGGGAGCGTCACGGTGCTCGGCCTCGGCCCGATCGGCGACATGTCGGCCCGGATCGCCCAGCATCGCGGGCACCGGGTGATCGGGGTCGACGTCGTGCCCGAGCGGATCGCGCGCGTGCGCGCCCGCGGCATCGAGGTGCTCGACCTCTCCGAGCACGGCGGCGACCTCGGCGACGCGATCCGCGAGCATGACCGGCGGGCGCGGCACCGACGCCGTGATCGACGCGGTCGGGATGGAGGCCCACGGCGCGCCGGGCGCAAAGGTCGCCCAGCAGCTGACCGGCCTGCTCCCGGACGCGATCGGCGGCAAGCTGATGGAGAAGGCCGGCGTCGACCGGCTGAGCGCGCTCTACGCCGCGATCGACATCGTCCGCCGCGGCGGCACGATCTCGCTGATCGGCGTCTACGGCGGCATGGCGGACCCGCTGCCGATGCTCACGTTGTTCGACAAGCAGATCCAGCTGCGCATGGGCCAGGCCAACGTCAAGCGCTGGGTCGAGGACATCCTGCCGCTGCTGGGCGACGGCGACCCGCTCGGGGTGGAGGGCTTCGCCACCCATCAGGTTCCGCTCGAGCAGGGTCCCGAGGCCTACGCCACCTTCCAGAAGAAGCAGGACGGGGCCATCAAGGTCCTCTTCAAGCCGTAAGCGTCACGAACCAGGAGGCACGACACCATGGCCAACGAACTCGACGGGAAGACCATCGCGATCCTCGCCACGGACGGCGTCGAGCAGGTCGAGCTGACCGAGCCGCGCAAGGCGGTCGAGGACGCCGGCGGGACGACGGAGCTGCTCTCGATCAAGTCCGGCGAGATCCAGGCGATGAACTCTGACGTGAACATGGCCGACACGTTCGCCGTCGACCGGCAGGTCGCCGAGGCGTCGGTCGAGGACTACGACGGTCTGCTCCTCCCGGGCGGCACGACCAACCCGGACCAGCTGCGCATGGACGACGCCGCGGTCGGCTTCGTGCGCGACTTCTTCGCCACCGGCAAGCCGGTCGGGGTCATCTGCCACGGCCCCTGGACGCTGATCGAGGCCGACGTGGCCCGCGGCCGCACGCTGACGTCCTATCCGAGCGTCCGCACCGACCTGCGCAACGCCGGCGCGAACGTCGTCGACGAGGAGGTCGTCACCGACCAGGGCCTCGTCTCAAGCCGCAACCCGGACGATCTCCCGGCGTTCTGCGCGAAGGTCGTCGAGGAGTTCGCGGAGGGCGTCCACGAGATCCACGACGAGGGCGCGACCGCTCCGGCCTGACCCGGCCTTCAGCGGACGCGCCCGCCGGGCGTGACCGTTGCGCCGCTTCACGGGATCGTCACCCGCACCAGCGCCCCGCGGCGGCAGCTTGCGGCCATGACCCTCAGCCGCCGCCAGTTCCTGCGCACCGGCGCCGCCGCCGGCACCGCCCTGATCGCCCTGCCCACCGGCCGGGCGCCCGCGTTCGTCCGCTCGCGTCCCGTGCTCACCCACGGTGTCCAGAGCGGGGAGGTCAGCGCTTCCAGCGGCCTCGTCTGGGCGCGCGCCGACCGTCCCAGCCGGATGCTGGTCGAGGTGGCGCGCACGCCCTCGTTCCGGGACGCGCGGCTGGTGCGCGGGCCGATCGTCACGCCCGCGTCCGACCTCACGGGCAAGGTGCCACTGTGGGGCCTGCGCGCCGACCGCGAGGTCTACTACCGCGTCAGCTTCGAGGACGTGCGCAACCCCGCGGTCCGCAGCGAGCCGGCGGAGGGCAGCTTCCGCACCGCTCCGCGCGGGCGGCGCGACGTCTCCTTCGTCTGGAGCGGCGACCTCGCGGGGCAGGGCTGGGGCATCAACCCCGAGTTCGGCGGCTTCCGGATCTTCGGCGCGATGCAGGCCACCGATCCCGACTTCTTCCTCTGCAGCGGCGACACCGTCTACGCCGACGGCCCGCTGACCGAGTCGGTCACGCTGCCCGACGGGCGCGTGTGGCGCAACGTCGTTACCGACCCGAAGCGCAAGGTCGCCGAGACGCTCGACGAGTTCCGCGGCCAGTTCGCCTACAACCTGCTCGACGAGCCGCTGCGCCGCTTCGCCGCCCGCGTGCCGCAGGTCAACCAGTGGGACGACCACGAGGTGACCAACAACTGGTACCCGGGCGAGATCCTCGAGGACCCGCGCTACACCGAGAAGTCCGTCGACGTGCTCGCCGCCCGCGGCCGCCGGGCGTTCCACGAGTGGTTACCGACGGCGCCGCGCCGGTCCGACCCGGACGGCCGTCTCTACCGGCGGATCGGCTACGGGCGCCTGCTCGACCTGTTCGTCATCGACATGCGCACCTACAAGGACCCGAACGGCCCGAACCGCTACGCCGACCCGTCGCTCGGCCTGCTCGGAGCCACCCAGCGCGACTGGCTCAAGCGCGAGCTGGCGCTCTCGCGGGCGACGTGGAAGGTGCTGGCGATCGACCTGCCGCTCGGCCTCGTGGTGCCCGACGGGGCAACCGCGCAGGAGGGCGTCGCCCAGGGCGACCCCGGCGCGGCGCTCGGGCGCGAGCTCGAGTTCGCCGACGTGCTCGGCTTCGCCCACCGGCAGGGGATCGAGGGCATCGTGATGCTCACCGCCGACGTGCACTACACGGCGGCGCACTACTACGACCCCGCGCGCGCGGCGACGAACGACTTCAGTCCCTTCTGGGAGTTCGTCTCCGGGCCGCTGAACGCCGGGGCGTTCGGCCCCAACGCGCTCGACGGGACCTTCGGCCCCGAGGCCGTCTTCGTCGCCGCGCCGCCGCGTCCGAACGTCTCGCCGCTGGAGGGCTTCCAGTTCTTCGGCCACGTCGCGATCGACGCGCTCACCCGCGTGATGACGGTCTCGCTGCGCGACCTCGACGGCGTGGTGCGCTACTCCGTCGAGCTCGAGCCCGACCAGCGGGCGCGACGTTCCTAGGCGTGGAAGGCCGCCAGGCGCTCGGCCTCTGCGTCGAGCGCCCGGCGCGTCGCCGCGTCCAGGGGCTCGAACGGCGCGAGCCGGATCGCGCCGTCCTCGTGACGCCACGTCCCCGCCACCTCGCCGTCGACCAGGAACGTCGGGAACGACTGCGGCGCCTTCGTGTTGAAGATCCGCGGCCGGTGGCGCTCGGGCAGGATGCCGGTGCGGCGGGCGTGCACGAGCAGCGTGGCGTCCCAGGTCGGCAGGAAGCGCACCGGCGCGGGCGTGGCGGCCGGCGGGAGCGGCGCGCGCGGGACGTCCAGCAGCGTCTCGCCGGCCTCGCTGCGAAAGCGGCGTAGCGGCAGGCCGGCGAGCGCCGGGTCCACTGCGCCGAGCGGCAGCCCGGCGAAGTCGGCGATCTCGTGGCGTGTGGCGGGGCCGAAGCCGCCGAGATAGCGGGTGACGAGGTGGGCGACCGCGGTCTCCGCGGCGCCCGGCGCGGGCGGGCCGAGCCACGCCTCGGCGCCGGCGTAGAGGTCGGCCCGCCGGCGCTCCCAGGTGCCCGACGGCGGCGCCCGCACGAGCTCGAGCCACTGCCCGACGCCGCCCGAGACGGCCTTGCCCAGCAGCGCCTCGACGTCCGCGCGGCGCAGCGTCCCGTCGCCGAGCCGCGCCCGCAGCGTGTCGGCGGCGGCCGCCATCGTCGCGGCGTCCGGGACGCCGCCGGGGCGTGTGCGCAGCCACAGCTCGCGGCGGGCGCCGCGCGTCGCGAGCGCCAGCGGCCAGTAGTCGCGCCGGGAGACGAGGTGGATCGTGATCCGCATCAGCGTCGCCTGGACGACCGTGCGCCGCTCGAGCGCCGCGGTGAGCTGCCCGCGCGTGAAGCCCTCCAGGCGCGACCACAGGCCGACGTACATCGACGGCGCGTACTGGGCCTGGAGCCCGCCGATGCGCTCCAGCGCCCGCGGCAGCGGGGTCCGCGCGCGCTCGAGCAGGAGCTGGCGGGCGAGCACCGCCCGGTTGAGCTCGCGACGGGTGAGGACGCGCTCAGCCCGCACGCAACGGCGCCGAGAACCGGGTCAGCGCTTGGCCAGCCGCCGGCCGCTGCCCGTCGACGACGGCGCGTAGGCGAGCTCGTAGTGCTCGTAGAGCTCGTTCTCTTCAGCGACCTCGAGCTCTCCGTCCTGGTCGATGTTCGGGGCGTCCTTGACCTGCTTCTTGGAGACCGAGACCCGAAGCCCGTCCGGCGAGGCGGTCGCGCCCCGCAGCGGCACGAAGGTCAGGTGCTTGCTCAGCAACCCCTCCTTGACCGACCCGAACACCGGCTCGTCGGTGTCGGTGTCGACGTAGACGTCCTGCATCTTGCCGATCTTCTCGCCGTCGCGGTCGATCAGCTCCTTGCCGCGCCACTCGGACAGGTTCTCGACGTCCGCCATGCCGTTGCCTCCTCAGTGTGGGTCGCCCGCATCCGGGACTCGCGAAGTCAATCGGCTACTGGCGGTTGTTCGAGACGCCGCCGGTGCCGCCGGCGCGCTGCAACATCCCCGTGCCGCCCTCCACCAGCAGCCCGAGCGCCACGATCAGCAGCACCCAGGCGGGGATCGCGGGCAGGAAGAGCGCGACGACGAGGCAGACCAGCGCGCCGCCGATCGAGAACCAGTACCGCAGGGGCCGCAGGCGCTCGCGCATCGCCTGAGGCTACACCCTGGTCTGAGGCGCGGCCGCGGCGAAGCGCCGGGTGAGCGCGACCGGCTCCGTGATCGCGCTGCCCACGACCACCGCGAACGCTCCCGCGGCGAAGGCGGCCCGCACGTCGTCCGGCGTGGCGTAGCGGCCCTCCGCGAGGACCGGGCAATCGAGCCGCGCGGCGAGCGCGGCCACCAGCTCGAGGTCCGGCCCCGTGGGCGGCGGGCCCGGGCCGGTGTAGCCGCTCAGGGTGGTGGCGACCGCATCGGCGCCGGCCTCCCGGGCCCGCACGCCCGCCTCCAGCGAGTCGACGTCGGCCAGGATCGGCGCCTCCAGCTCGGCGCGCAACCGCGTCAGGAACGCGCCGGGCCCGATGCCGCCGGGGCGCTCACGGAGCGTCGCGTCGACCGCGACGATCGCCGCCCCGGCCGCCACGACTGCGCGGGCGTCCTCGAGCGACGGCGTGATGTACACATCGCTGCCCTCCACGCGGCGCTTGCGCAGGCCGATGACCGGCGCGCCGGCGGCCCGCACGACGGCCGCGACGTCCTCGCTCCCCTCGGCACGCAGGCCGCACGCCCCGCCCGCGATCGCCGCCCGCGCCATGGCCGCCATGTGGACGGGCGCCCGCAGCGGGCTGCCGGGCGGCGCCTGGCAGGAGACCACGAGACCGCCGCGGAGCGCCTCGAACGGCATGCGCGCACGTATACCAGCGGTGGTAGCGTGGCGCGCGGGGTTGCAATCGAGGCAGAGCGAGGGGTGTGATGTCAAGCTCAATCCGGCGCGCGAGCGCGGTCGCAGCGGTTCTCGGCGGGCTCGTCGTGGGGGTGGCGGCGTGCGGCTCCGACGACGAGGGCGGCGGCGAGGCCGCCCAGGGCGAGGGGGCCAAGATCGCGCTGCTGCTCCCCGAGTCCAAGACCACGCGCTACGAGCAGCAGGACCGCCCGAACTTCGAGCGGCGCGTCTCCGAGCTGTGCCCGGACTGCGAGGTCATCTACTCCAACGCCGACCAGGACCCGGCCAAGCAGCAGCAGCAGGCCGAGCAGGCGATCACCAACGGCGCCAAGGTCATCGTCATCAGCGCGGTGGACGTCAAGTCGGCGGCTGCGATCGCCACCCGCGCCAAGCAGTCCGACGTCAAGGTCATCAGCTACGGCCGCCTGATCGCGGGCGCCGACCTCGACTACTACGTCTCCATCGACCCGTTCAAGGTCGGCCAGCAGCAGGGCCAGTCGCTGCTCACGGCGCTCGAGGACGAGGGGGCGAGCTCACCGTCGGTCGTCATGATCAACGGCGCGCCGACCGACTCCAACGCCGCGCCCTACAAGAAGGGCGCCCACAGCGTCCTCGACCCCGCCGGCGTGAAGGTGGTCGAGGAGTACGACACGCCCGACTGGAGCCCCGACAAGGCCCAGCAGGAGATGGAGCAGGCCATCACCGGCGTCGGCAAGAACGGCTTCCAGGGCGTCTACGTCGCCAACGACGGCATGGCCGGCGGCGCGATCGCGGCGCTCAAGGGCGCCGACATCGATCCCGCCACGCGCTTCGTCACCGGCCAGGACGCCGAGGTCGCCGGCATCCAGCGCATCCTCACCGGCGAGCAGCTGATGACCGTCTACCAGCCGATCAAGAAGATCGCCTCGGCCTCCGCCGACCTCGCCGTCCCGCTCGCCCAGGGCAAGGCGCCGCCCGATATCGCCAAGGCGAAGGTCGACAACGGCCAGGAGCAGGTTCCCTCCGTCCTGCTCGAGACCGTCGTGATCACCAAGGACAACATCCAGGACACCGTCGTCAAGGACGGCTTCCTGACCAAGGAGCAGATCTGCACGCAGCAGTACGCCCAGGAGTGCGCCGCCGCCGGGATCGAGTGAGCGGCGCTACCGGGTGACGGCGCCTGCGGGGACGGGAGCGGCGGCGGGGTAGACGACGCCGCCGTCGATCCGCAGGCGCACCGTCGCCCCCGGCGCCGGGCCGGGCAGCGGCGCGAGCGCCTGCACCCGCCCGCTGGGCAGCTCGAGCTCGAGCCGGACGCCGTCCTCGGTCGGGACGCGGCGCAGCACCCGGCCGGCGACGGGCCCGGCCGGGTCGAGCGACACGTGCGCGGGGCGCAGCATCCGCACACCGCCGCCGGGCTCGGTCACGCGGCCGCTGAAGCCCAGGAAGGCGGCGACCTCGGGGGTCTGCGGGCGCTCGAGCACCGCGGCGGTCGGACCGTGCGCGCGCGCCGCGCCGCCGAGCAGGACGAGGACCGAGCCGGCGAGCGCCCACGCCTCGGCGCGATCGTGGACGACGATCACGGTGGCGCGGTCGGGGTCGGCCAGCGCGGTGGTGGCGTCCTCGAGCAGCTGGGCGCGGGTCGGCGCGTCCAGGCCGGCGAAGGGCTCGTCGAGCAGCAGCACGTCGGCCCGCAGGGCGACGGCGCGGGCGAGATGCACCCGCCGCGCCTCGCCGCCGGAGAGGTCGCGGGCCGGCCGCGCGGCGAGGTGCTCGGCGCCCGTGAGCGCGAGCGCGTCGAGCGCGCGTCGGCGCCGCTCGCGGCGCGGGACATCCCACCAGGCCAGCGCGAGCTCGACGTTGGCCCGCACGGAGCGATCCGCCAGCGCGGGTGCCTGCAACGCCGCGGCGACGCTGCCGTGGCGCTCGAGTGAGCCGGCCGCGAGCCCGATCAGCCCGGCGAGCGCGGCCAGCAGCGTCGACTTCCCCGCTCCGTTCGGGCCCAGGACGGCGAGCACCTCGCCGCGGCGCAGGGCGAGGTCGACGTCGCGGACGACCACCGTGCCGGCCCTGGCGGCGGCGAGCCCGCGCGCCCGCAGCAGGACGTCGCTCACGACGGGCGGCCGAGCACCGTCCGGGTCCGGCGCTGCTGCAGGACGGTGAGGGCGGCGGCGAGGAGCAGGATGAGGCCCAGCAGGATCGCACCCAGGGCGATCGCCGTGCCGTACTCGCCGGCCGAGACGCGGACGAGGACGGCGCTCGCGAGCGTCTGGGTCTGCCCGTCGATGTTGCCGCCGACGAGCACCACGGCGCCGACCTCGGCGAACGCCGAGCCGGCGGCGGCGATCGTCGCCGCCAGGATCCCGACACGCGCCTCGCGCAGCGCGAGCGCGGCGACGGCGGGGCGCGAGGCGCCAAAGGCGCGCGCCTGCTCGATCAGCCCGGCCGGCAGCGCCTGCACGGAGGACGCCGTCAGGGCGACGACGACCGGCAGCGCCAACAGCGCCTGGGCGAGGATCACGCCGTTGAGGGTGTAGAGCAGGTTCAGGCCACCCAGCGGCGCGCCGCGGAAGAGCAGCAGCGCGACGACCAGCCCGACGACGACCGGCGGCAGCCCCATGCCCGCGTTGGCCACCGCCACCGCCGGGCCGCGGCCGCGGAAGCGGCCGAGCCCGAGCGCGAGCCCGCACGGGAGCCCGACCGCGAGCGCCAGCAGCGTCGACCACAGCGCCAGGCGCAGCGTCACCAGGACGATCCCGAAGACCTCGGGGTCGCCGCTGACGATCAGCTCGACCGCCTGCTTGATGCCGTCCCAGATGAAGTCCATCAGGGACCCGCTCCCGGCGGCTGCTCCGTGTAGACGAGCCGGCCGTCGGGCAGCCGGTAGACGCGCCCGACGGGCGTGCCGCGCCCCGCCACGCGCTCCCCGGGGGCGAGCCGCAGGCGCTGCAGGCGCTCGCCGCGCTTGACGATGATCGTCTGGCCCTCAGGGCCACTGCGCACGACCGTCACCTCGCCGCGGGTGAGGACGCCGGTGAGGTCCAGCGACGCCAGCGCGGCGAGCAGGAAGGCGACCGCGAGCACGACGCCCAGGTCGAACAGGTTGACCAGCCCGTCGAGCGGGTCGCCGCCGTTGTCCGGCCGCGAGCGGGCCCGGGCGCGGACGCGCGAGCTTCTCATGAGCCCTCCTGCAGCGTCGCGGCCACGAACTCGAGGTCGGAGAGATCCTGTCCGTAGAGGCGGTCGCGCATCAGTGATATGCCGAAGGCGACGGTGCCGACGAGCAGGCCGAGGACCGTGATGCTGAACGCCAGCCGCAGGTTGCTGCTCAGCTCGGTCACGTTGCCCTGGGCCAGGCCGGCCAGCGCGGGTGAGAGCGGGATCAACGTGCCCATGAGCCCGAGCGCCGGGCCGGCGCGCACCAGCAGGCGGGTGCGCTCGAGCTTGCGCATCGAGGCGTAGTCGAAGTCGGCGAGCGCCTTGGCGATCCGGTCCTCGCTGCCCGCCTCCCGGGCGCGGGCGACGATCAGCAGCAGCGTGTCCCCCATGGCCGAGCTGGAGGCGGCCGGCCACAGGAGCCCCTGGGCGGCCGGTATGTCGCCGCGCTCGAGCGCCTCGCGCGCGCCGACCGCGGCCAGCTCGAGCCGGGCCGTGTCGCGACGGCGGCGGCGCACGAGCTCGACGACGAAGGCGCCTGACTCGACCAGCACGAGCGCGAGCGCCGCGAGCACGAGGACGAGGACGGGCACCCGCAGCGCCTCGGCGACCTCGAAGATCACCTCCTCGACGTTCACCGCAGCCTCCGGCGGCGTTCGCGCACGGCGCCCAGGCCGACCAGCAGCGCCGTGAGGGCGAGGCCGATCGGCAGCGTCAGGTCCGCCGGATCTGCAGCGGAGCCCGGGCGCGCCGCCGGCAGCGGCGCGGAGGTCGCGCCCACGGCGCCAGCCGCGGCGGCCGGCGAGCTCGAGGCGACCAGCACGCCCTCGACCGGCACGGTCCCCGGCGGCACGCGCGGCGCGCGGCGCGGACGCGGGGTGGGCGTCGGCGTGGGGCGGGCGCGACGATCGGGGGCCGCGGTCGCCGAGGGGGCGGGCGTGGCCGACGGCGATGGCGCCGGAGCGGGCGGCGCCGCGGGAGCCGGAGCGGGCGGTGCCGCGGGAGCTGGGGCCGGCGGCGCCGCGGGCCCCGGAGCCGGCGGCGCGGCGGGCGCGGCAGGCGGCGCCGGCGCCGCCTCGGTCGACGGCCCGGAGCCCTCGCTGCCCCGCGCTCCCGCCGCCGTCGCCGCCTGCCGCCGCTGCCGCCCCGGTCGCGCCCTGCGGCCGGACCCGTGGCCGGCGCGCGCTCGCGGTCGCCCCCGCCGCCGCCGGGCCGCTCGCCGCGCCGCGCCGCACGACCGACCTGCACGACCACGGGCTCCGAGGCGCCGCCCGAGTCGTCGGCTGCCTCTGCGCTGGCGACCACCGCGTAGGTGCCCGGCGCCCGGAAGCGATGCGTCACCGCCGCGCCGCCCGCCTCACCGCCGTCCCCGAAGCGCCAGCTCACCGTGAGCCCGGCGGCCGCGCCGCCGCTGACCTGCGCTTCCAGGCGCACGGGCGCGCGCGCCCGCGGGCGACGCGGCCGGACGCGCACGCGCACCGCCAGCAGCGGGCCCTGGTGCACGCGGACCTGGAGATCGTCGCCCGCCGTGTCGACGTTGTCGGCCGCGTTGAGGTCGCTCGGCCCCCGGACGGGGCGCAGGAAGCGCACGCTGCCGGCGTCCAGCCAGACCAGCGGCGGGCCCTCTGCAAATGGCGCCGGGCGCGCGAGGTCGGCGGCCCGCAGGATCGCCAGCGTCCCGTTCGGGCGCCGGACCGAGACGAAGGAGACGGCGTCGGGCGCCACCCCGGCCAGCTCGAGCACGCGCCCGAGCGAGACCCCCGGCGGGTGGGCGATCGGCTCGCCCTCCCCGCCGTCCCCGCGCAGCGTGTAGGCGCCGGCGGCGACGTCCTGGGCGCGGCTCAGCTCCGCCTCGCCGACCCGCAGCTCACGCCCGGGAATCCGCACCACCACCCCGGCCGCGTGCGCGGCCGGGATGAGCATCAGCAGGGCGAGCAGCGGGGCGACGAGCGCCGCTGCCCGCCCCGTGCCGCTCAGCCGACGACGACCGTCCGGACGCGGGATGTCCCCGCCTCCACCGTCCCTGAGTCCACGTAGCGGACGCGCACGCGCCAGCGCCCGTCCGCCAGCGGCGCGTTGAGCGCGAACTGCGTGCCACGGCGCGGCGCGACCCGGCCGACGACGCGATAGGCGCCCCCGGCGGCCGGCCGCGCCTGCACCTGCAGGCGCGCGCGGCGCCGGCCCGTGCCGGGCCACGCCCGGCCGGAGACCCGCACGCCGCCGGCCCGCGCGCGCACGGCCCGCAGGTCGACCTCCGCCCGCACGCGCACGCGGCCGAGCGACTCGCGCAGCGGGCTGTAGTCGCGGAAGCGCCGCGTCGTGAGGAACAGCTCGCCGCTGCGGTCCGGCCGCCAGCGCAGCCGGAAGGCGCCGTTGCCACTGGCCGCGTCGCTCGCGAGCGTCCGGCTCGACACCGACGAGGTGAAGCGCGAGAGCCGCACGCCGATGTCGTTGAGCGCCGGCTGGCCGGGGACCGTCGAGGCGATCGTCCCGCGCAGGGTCAGCGCCCATCGGGCCGACAGGGTCCGGCGCAGGCGCCCGTCCAGATCCACCGCCGGGAACGCGGCCGGGAAGAAGCCGGGCTTCTCCCGGGTCGGGAAGCGCGTCAGCACGCCCTGGAAGTAGCGCGCGGTGAGGAAGTCCAAGAAGGCGAGCGCCCCCTCGGTCTTGGCCGCCGGCACCTTCGCCGGGTTGAGCGCGTACCCGCGGTACTGGTTGATCATCAGCGACGAGCCGCCCGGCGCGGTCGCCGCCTGGTCGTCCATCACGATCGGCAGGGAAGTGATTGCGCCGTTGGCGATCAGCTGCTCGAGCGTCCCGCGGTCGGTGATCGTGTAGCAGCCGGTCCGCGACGGGCACTGTTGGGTCAGGCGCAGCGTGTCGGCCATGCCCAGGCCGGCCCGGAGGTACCACGCGGGGTTGCCGGCGGGCTCGTTGCGGGCGTTGCGCGCGACCGAGGTGAGGCCCCAGACCTCGCGCTCCTTGGTGTTGGTGCCGGAGTTGTCCCCGCGCGAGACGAACGTCGCCCGGCCGGCGGCGCCGGCGGCCGCGATCGCACTGAAGGCCGCCGCGGCGTTGTTGCGCCCCGCGGCGCCCACCCCGGCCGGGTCGTTGGCCGGACCGACGATCACGTAGTCGTTCCACATGATCGAGCGGCCGAAGGGCTCCAGCGAGAACCCGTCGGCCAGGAACTGCTGCTCGAGCGCGGGCGCGTGGGTGATCAGGACGTCACCCTGGCCGGCGCGGGCGTTGACGATCGCCTGCCCCGTGCCGACGGCGACGACCCGCAGCCGCCACTGCGGGTAGCGCTGCTGGAACTGCGGGATGATCACCTCGGCCAGCAGCCCGGAGTCGCGGACGCTCGTCGTGCTCTGGACCACCAGGTCCTGCGGCGTCTGTGCCGAGGCCGCAGGTGCGCCCACGAGGCATACTCCCGCGAGACCCGCCACGGCGATGAACCGGCTTTTCCCCATTGCTCCTCCGAGTCGGTGCGCTGTTGTGTGACGGACCATAGTGATTCAGACTGCAAGAGCATGCCGCGGTACACGGACCTGACCGAGAAGCTCGCCGCGCGGGTCGCCGCCGGCGAGCTGGCGCCCGGCGATCGGCTGCCGTCCGTTCGCCGTCTGGCGGCCGACGAGGAGCTCGCCCCCAGCACGGTGCAGCGGGCCTACCTGGCGCTCGCCGACGCCGGGGTCGTCGTGCTGGCCGCCCGGCGCGTGGGCCGCATCGCCGCCGGCGGCGAGCTCGCGGCGCGCCGGCTGCTGCGCACCGATGAGGCCTTCCGGCTGGCCGGCAGCGACGACCCGGCGCTCGCGCTCGTGCTGGCCGAGACGAGTGGGGAGATCGCCGTCGCCGCTGCGCGCGGGAGCTTCAGCGGGCTCACCGCCCTCTGGCAGGACGCCGCCGACGGCGCCGCCCTGCACCTGCGCCACCGCGACGGGAGCTACAACGCCCCCTTCGCCCGCACGCTGCTCGCCGGCCGCGAGCCGGTGCTCGTCCACCTGTGGCGGCGCGAGCAGGGGCTGATCGTCGCCGCGGGCAACCCGCTCGGGCTCGGCGACGCCGGCGCGCTCACGCGTGTCCGGGCGGCGCGCCGCCCGCGCGGCACCGGCACGCGGACGCTGATGGACCGGCTCGTGCTGGAGGCCGGCGGCGCGCCGGAGGACGTCACCGGGCCCGAGGTCGCGCTGCACCTGGACGTCGCGGTCGCCGTGGCGACCGGCGAGGCCGACGCCGGGCTGGGCCTGCGCTCGGCGGCCAGGACCCTCGGGCTCGACTTCGTCCCGCTCGTCCGCGAGCCGTTCGAGGTCGCGACCACGCGGGCGCAGACCGGCGGCCTGGAGCCGCTCGTGCGAGCGCTCGGCACGAGCACGACCCGCCGGCGGCTCGAAGCGCTCGGCGGCTACGACCTCGCCGAGTCCGGCAGCATCCTCGCGGCCGACTAGGGCGCTAGGGCGCGACGAGCCAGCGCCCGTCGCGGCGCTCGAAGCGCAGCGGCACCGGCAGGTCGGCGACCGGCCCGAGCTCCGCCCGCGGGCCGGCGATCCGCACCGGCGCGCCCGCGATCTCGCGCCGGGCGCCGGCCAGGACCTCGGCCGGCAGCGCCTCGCCGGCACTCAGCGCCGCCTCGCATCCCGCGCCCCCGCGCTCCTCACCGACGACGGCTCGCGCGTCCGGTGTCATGCGCCGGCAGGCGTCCGCCCAGCGGCCGCCGATCAGCGCGTCGAGGTACTGCCCGGCCGAGCGGCGCACCGCCTTGTCCGGTCCGGGGGCCTGCTCGTCGGATCCGCAGCCGGCCGCGGCCGGCGCCGCGAGCGCCAGCAGTGCAGCGACGAGCGCGCGGGGGAGCACGCGGGAGACCTTAGAGTCCGGCCATGGACCGCTTGGCCATCATCCGCCGGCGGCTGCACTCCCAACGCGTCGCGTCCGCGCCGCTCGCCACCCCGGTCGAGGTGGTCCGGCGGCTCGCGGCCGTCCAGGCGCAGGAGTACGCGGAGGCGAAGTGGTCGGTGGGGCAGCGCGTGCGCGACGGCACCGACGCCGAGGTCGAGGCGGCGTGCGCCCGCGGCGAGATCCTGCGGACGCACCTCCTGCGCCCCACCTGGCACTTCGTCGCGCGCGAGGACATCCGCTGGCTGCTGCGCCTGACCGCCCCGCGCGTGCATCAGGCCAACCGCTTCCCGTACAAGACCTTCGGCGTGCAGGAGGACCTGCGCGCACGGAGCCTGACGGTGTTCGACCGCGCGCTCGCCGACGGCGCGCCGCGGACGCGCCCCGAGCTCGCCGCCGCGCTGCGCGACGCCGGGATCGACGCGGACGGGCTGGCGCTCGGCTACCTCTTCATGCACGCCGAGCTCGAGGCGCTGATCTGCAGCGGCCCGCGGCGCGGCCGCCAGCAGACCTACGCCCTGCTCGACGCGCGCGCGCCGGGCGGCCGCGAGCTCGGCCGGGAAGAGGCGCTCGCCGAGCTTGCGCGCCGGTACTTCACGAGCCGCGGGCCCGCGACGGTCGCGGACTTCTCGACCTGGTCGGGGCTCACGGTCGCCGACTGCCGCGCCGCCGTCGCGTCGCTCGGCGACGGGCTGGCGCACGAGCGCGACGACGAGGGCACGGACTGGTACGCGGCTCCCGGCGAGCCCGGCCCCGCGACGGCGACCGAGGCGTTCCTGGTCCCGATGTACGACGAGCTGCTGATCGGCTACAAGGGGTTGCGCGTCGTGCTCGCCCGCTCGCCGCCGCGCGAGGGGCTCTTGAGCCGCCCGATCGTCATCGACGGCCTGACTGTGGGCAGCTGGAAGCGGACCGTGACCGGCCGCTCGGCGACGATCGACGCGACGCTCTTCACGCCGCTCGATCGCCCGCAGCTCGCGGCGCTGGAGGCAGCCGTCGAGCGCTTCGGCCGCTTCAACGGCGTGCCCGGCCGGCTGCGAGCCGCCGAGGCCACTTAAGCGGCCTGAGCGCGGTCCTAAGGGCCTTGTCGCCGAGCGCGCTCCATCCTCCCGATGTGGTGCGGGCCGTCGCAGGCCACCATGGCCTCATGTGGACGACGGGCTCCCCCCAGATCGATGCCGAGCAGGCCTTCCTGCGCGCCTCGCGCGCCCGCCGGCGCGCGGCGCTGACCGCCTGGTTCCGTCGCGGCGACGAGCGGCGGCGTGAGCTCGAGGTCTTCGCCGAGCGCCGGCTCGGCCACGCCACCGCGATCCACGGACGCGGGGTGCACGAGATCCCGGTCGACGCGATCGTCGGCTCGCTGGAGCCGAGCCGCGCGACGCTGTTCGACCGCTGCTTCTACCCCGCCTCGCGCGCCCGCTGCCGCTGGACGCAGGTGTGGCTCGCCGAGCACCGCGGGACCGTGCTGCCGCCGATCTCGGTCGTGCCGGTCGGCGAGACCTACGCGATCCGCGACGGCCACCATCGCCTCTCGGTGGCGCGCGCCCGCGGCGCCGTGACGATCGACGCGACGATCGACGCCGGACCCTAGCTCGCAAGCGGCAGGACCGCGCGCACGACGGTCCCCTTGCCCGGCGGGCTGGTGACCGTGAGCGAGCCCTGCAGCGCGCCGACCCGGTCGCCGAGGCCGCTGAGCCCCGAGCCGGCGGACGCACCGGCGCCGCCGACGCCGTCGTCGGCGACCTCGATCACCAGCGCGCCGTCGCCGGTCGCGAGCCGGACCGTGGCGTGCGACGCGCGCGCGTACTTCGCCACGTTGGTCAGCGCCTCTGAGACCGTGAAGTAGGCCGCGATCTCCACCGGCGGAGCGAGCCGCCCGTCCGGCACGTCGAGCAGCTCCACCGGCACGGGCGCGCGCGCCGCCAGCGCGGCGACCGCGTCGGCGAGCCCGCGCTCGGTGAGCACCGCAGGATGGATCCCGCGCGCCAGCTCGCGCAGCTCGGCGGAGGCCTGGGAGAGCTCGTCGCCGAGCCCGTCCAGGAAGGGACCCGCGGTCTCCGGCTCGCGGCGCACCCGGGCGCGGGCCATGCGGACGTCGAGGGCCAGCGCGACGAGCCGCTGCTGGGCGCCGTCGTGGAGGTCGCGCTCGATCTTCCGGCGCGCCGTGTCGCCCGCCTCCACGACCCGGGCCAGCGAGGCGCGCAGCTCGGCCGTGCGCGCCTGCTCGACCTCGCGGCGGCGCAGCGCCTGCTCGGCCGCGCGGCGCTCGGTCACGTCGAAGAGGGCGCCGTCCAGCCACAGCCGGTCGCCGGCGCCGGGCACGAGCTGCCCGCGGTCGAGCACCCAGCGCACGGTCCCGTCGGGCCGCACGATCCGGTACTCGACGGCGAAACCGCCCCCCTGCGCGCGCGTCTCGGCGATCGCCCGCTCGACGGCCTCGCGGTCGCCCGGGTGCACGATGCTCAGGATCGTGCGCCGCTCGCTGGCGAGGAAGTTGGCGGCCGGGTAGCCGGAGATCCGCTCGATCTCGTCGCTGATCAGCTCGAGCGCGAAGCCCGCATGCCAGGCCGAGCGGTAGATCGCGCCCGGCACGTTGACCATCAGCGAGCGCAGGACGTCGTCGTCGGCCCGCTGCTGGGCCGCCCGCAGTCCGGTGCCGACGCGGGCGAGCAGCTCGAGCCGGCTGAAGGGCCGGCGCAGGTAGTCGTCGGCGCCGGCTTGCAGCACGTCGTCGCCGGCGCTGCCGCGGCCGGCGCCGGTGATGGCGAGCATCCACGCCCCGTCCAGGCGGGCGTCGGCGCGCAGCGCGCGACAGACCCCCGCGGCATCGACGCCGGCGGGCTCGCGGTCGACGATGACGAGGTCGATCGGCTCGGAGCCGATCGCCGCGAGCGCTGCGTCCACGCGGCGGGCGGCGAGCGGCGCGTGCCCGGCCGCGCGCAGCCACGGCTGCACCTCGGGCTCGATCAGCCCGGCGACCAGCACGCCGGCCGGTCGCCGCCGGATGTAGCCGGGCCGGGACACGTCCCGATTATCGCCCGGAGCCGGAACGGTGTGTCTAGTCGCCGTCGAGCAGCAGCGCCGTGACGATCGGGCGCGAGGCGGGGGCGGGCTGGTCCTGCTCGCTGTAGGGCCGGTTGAGCAGGTGGCCGCGGTGGACCATCGTCGTCGACCCGCCGCCGTCGAGGTTCATCGCCACCCGGCAGCCGAGGTCGCGCATGATCTCCGCGACCTCGGTCAGGGTCAGCCCCTCGTCGACGAGGCTGCGGCGACCGTCGCAGGTGAGCGTGACCAGGTGCCCGTCGCCCAGCCCGACCGCCGCGCGGATGGCGGCCCTCGGTGATGTCGGAGTCGAACTGGCCGGCCCCGGAGCTGAAGCCCTCGCGGTCGCTGCCGGCCTCGAAGACGACGCGGCCGTCCTGCACGAGCAACGGGCCGGCCTGCAGCAGATCCCCCTCCGGCGCGCCGGGCAGCCGCTCGCGCGGAGCGATCTCCACGCCGGCCGCGCCGGCGTGCAGCGCGGGCCGCAGGCCCGCGAACGCCGGCGGGAAGGGCTCGCCGGGCACCGGGCGCCCGTCGATCCAGAGCTCGCCCAGCGGCCGGAACGGGTCGCGCAGGTAGAAGCCGCCGACGATCGCCTCGCCGACCCCGTGCTTCGAGCACCAGTGATCCAGGCGCCGCGGCTGGCGGAAGAGCTGGACGCGCAGGCGCAGCCCGGCCAGCGGCAGCGCGACGATGTAGATGGTCGTCTCCTGCCCATCGGCGAGGCGGTGCCGCCGCAGGTCGTAGGCGATCCGGCGTGGCATGAGGCTGGGAGATGGTGGGGGCAGGATTCGAACCTGCGAAGGCTGAGCCAACGGGTTTACAGCCCGTCCCCTTTGACCGCTCGGGAACCCCACCGGGCCGGGAGAAGCATAGCGGCGGCGCGGCCTCTCCCGGGGTAGGATCAGCGCGTGGAAGCCGCCACTCCGGAGGCGTTCATCGCGGCGCTCGAGGAACCGCGCAGAGCGGATATCCAGCGCCTGCACGACCTCATCCGCGCCGCGCTGCCGGAGCTCGAGCCGGGCGTCGCGTCCGGCATGCTCGGCTACGGGCCCTTCCACTACCGCTACGCCTCCGGGCGCGAGGGCGACGCGTTCCGGGTCGCGGTCGCGAGCCGCAAGGGCGGCATCTCGGTCTACGTGCTCGCCATGGCCGACGGGCAGTACGTCGCCGAGCGCCACGCGGCGCGGCTGGGCAAGGTGAGCGTCGGAAAGAGCTGCGTGCAGTTCAAGCGCACGGACGACGTCGACCTCGAGGCCTTCGAGGCGCTGCTCGCGGACGCCGGCCGGCATCCGCCGGAGGGATCGGTCGAGGGCTGATCGCCGGCGCCGGCGCGACGGCCCCCTCGAGCAGGGCCGCCGCCGCGCTGCGGCTAGTTCGTGTCCCGCAGCCGCTGGGCCTCGGGCAGCGACTCGAGCTTCTTGAGCGTGTGGTTCTCGATCTGGCGGATGCGCTCGCGCGTCACGTTGAACGCCCGGCCCACCTCCTCGAGCGTGTACGGCCGCGCCCCGGTGAGCCCGAAGCGCATCTCGATCACCTCACGCTCGCGCTGAGGCAGGGCCTCGAGCGCCCGCCGCACGTTGTCGCGCCGCAGGTTCTCCGAGGCCAGCTCGAACGGCGATTCGGCGGCCTCGTCCTCGACGAAGTCGCCCAGCTCGGACTCTTCCTCCTCGCCGATCGGCTTCTCGAGCGAGACCGGCTGCTGGGCCATCCGCAGGATGTCGCGGACCTCGCGCGCGGAGCAGTCGAGCTCGCGCGCGATCTCCTCCGGCGCCGGCTCGCGACCGAGCTCCTGGACCAGCTGGCGCTCGACGTGGACGACCTTGTTGAGCTTCTCCACCATGTGCACCGGGATGCGGATCGTGCGGCCCTTGTCCGCGATCGCCCGCGTCACCGCCTGGCGGATCCACCAGGTCGCGTACGTGGAGAACTTGTAGCCGCGGCGGTAGTCGAACTTCTCGACCGCCCGGATCAGCCCCAGCGAGCCCTCCTGGATGAGGTCCAGGAAGGACAGCCCACGGCCCAGGTAGCCCTTGGCGATGGAGACCACGAGGCGCAGATTGGCCTCGACCATCTCCTGCTTGGCGACGAGGTCGCCGCGCTCGATCCGCTGGGCGAGCGCCACCTCGCGCTCGGCGGTCAGCAGCTGGACCCTGCCGATCGCTCGGAGGTAGAGCCGCAGCGAGTCGAGGCTCGGCTCGACCGTCAGGTCGATCGCCGGCTTGCGCGCGGCCTCCGGCGCCTTCTCGGGCCGGCCGCCGCCGGGGTCGATGCGGCTGCCCTCCGACACCGCGGGCCGCCCGTCCTCGGCGACCACGTCGATGCCCTGTTCGTCGAGCTGCTGGTGCAGCTCGACGACCTGCTCCTTGGTGACCTCGACTTCCTCCAGCGTGGAGGAAATCTGCTCGAAAGTCAGGTACCCCCGTTCCTGGCCGTCTGCGATGAGCGAACGGAACTCGTCGAGCTCGGCGATCGGCGTGTCGTTCGCCAGCAGTGCTTCGGTCTTGGTAGCCAACCTATAGATCCTTCGAGCCGCGACACACAGGCGAGCCCCGCCCCCGCAGGTCACCTCGGTCTGTGGTCATGAACGTGCAGGCTGTGCTGCTGTAGCGACGGTCGTCGCAAGGGCTCTGAGGGCTTTAGTCCACGGGCGGCGCCCGGGTGGCCTCGTGGCTCTAGATCGAGACTTCTAGCACAAGATTGGCACGTTGTCGCCCTCAGCTACCCTCACACGCGGTGTCAACGTGACTGACCGGATCCCTGCGATCGACACCCTGGACGACGTCCAGGCCCAGGCCCCGACGCTGCTCGTGTCGCTCTCGCGGGTGGGCGTGACCGGCGTCGAGAAGGTCATCCGCATCTCCCAGGACGGCTCGGAGCAGCTCTTCTCCGCGCGCCTGGACTGCTTCGTCGACCTCGGCCCGCAGCAGAAGGGCGCGCACATGTCGCGCTTCGAGGAGGTCGTCAACGACGCCATCGGCGAGGTCGTGCTCGGCGAGGCCGGCTTCCGCGCGGAGACGCTCGCCCAGCACATCGCCGAGAAGGTCCGCGACCGCCAGGGCGCCCAGCGGGCCGAGGTCTGGATCGACGCCCGCTACCCGGAGCACAAGCCCGCGCCCGTGTCGGGCATCCTGACCCAGGAGATCTACTCGCTGCACTCGGCCGCCGTCGCCTCCGCCGCCGGCACGCGCCGGCTGATCGGCGTCGCCGCCCAGGGCATGACGGCGTGCCCGTGCGCGCAGGGGCTGGTGGAGGCGAGCTCGCGCGAGCGGCTGATCGACGAGGGGTTCTCCGGCGAGGAGATCGAGCGGATCCTCGCGGCCGTGCCGGTGGCCACGCACAACCAGCGCGGCCTCGGCACGCTGATGATCGGCTGCCCCGAGGACTGCGACACCGACATCGACGCGATCGAGCTGGTCGGCATCGTCGAGGCGTCGATGTCCTCGGAGATCTACGAGCTGATGAAGCGCTCCGACGAGGGCGCTGTGGTCGAGAAGGCCCACCGGCGGCCGCGCTTCGTGGAGGACTGCGTGCGCGAGATGGTGCGCGGCGTGATCGAGCAGTACGGCCGGCTGAGCGACCAGCACTTCCTGTCGGCCCGGCAGGAGAACCTCGAGACGATCCACCAGCACAACGTCGTCGCCGAGCACTTCGGGCTGCTCGGCGAGCTGCGCGAGGAGCTGGCCAGCGGCGTGCCCTCCCAGCGCACCGTGTCGCAACGCGAGTGGCTCGACGGCCGCGCCTAGCGATCTTCAGCTGACGCACAGGATTCGCTGGAATCCTCGGCGCGTGGCCGCTGCGCCCGTCTCCGACCCTGCCCGCGTGCTCGTCGTCGACGACGAGCCGGCGATCACCGACGCCGTCGCCACGGCGCTGCGCTACGAGGGCTTCGAGACGCGGGAGGTCTCCAGCGGCACCGCCGTCGTGGCGGCGGTCGAGGCCTTCCGCCCGGACCTCGTGGTGCTCGACGTCATGCTCCCTGGCCTCGACGGGCTGCAGGTCGCGCGCCGGCTGCACGGCGCCCAGCCGACGCCCGTGCTCTTCCTCACCGCCCGCGACGCCGTCGAGGACCGCGTCGCCGGCCTCGAGCTGGGCGACGACTACCTGACCAAGCCGTTCAGCCTCGCCGAGCTGGTGGCGCGCGTGCGGGCGGTGCTGCGGCGCACGCGCACGGCCCAGCCGGGCGTGCTGCGCTTCGCCGACCTCGTGCTCGACGAGCACGCGCGCGAGGTCCGCCGCGGCGAGCGGCCGATCGAGCTGACCCCGACCGAGTTCAGCCTGCTGCGCTGCTTGATGGCGCATCCGCGGCAGGTGCTCAGCAAGCGCCAGCTCCTCGACCACGTCTGGGAGTACGACTTCGGCGGCGAGGCCAACGTGGTCGAGACCTACGTGAGCTACCTGCGCCGCAAGCTCGATCCGCACGGCCCGCCGCTGATCCGGACGGTGCGGATGGCGGGCTACGTGCTGCGTGACCCGCAGCCGTGATGTCGCTGCGGGCGCGGCTGCTCGCCGTGGTCGCGGTGGTGGCCTGCGCCGGGCTCGCGGCGGCCGGGCTGGCGACCTACGCGAGCCTGCGCAGCTTCCTGCTCGACCGCGTCGACCGGTCGCTCATCGCGGCCGGCGGCGAGGTGCAGCGCGCGGTGTCCGGCCGCGGGCGGCCCGGCCCGGGCTTCCGCCGCGGCGGGCCTCGCCGCCGCGTCGACCTCGAGCAGCTCGCGGCGCTCGTGCCGGGCGTGTTCGTCGAGGTCCGCGGGCCGGGCGGGGGCGTGCTCGGGCGCGGCGTGCTCTCCGCCGAACCCGGCGCCCCGGAGCCCGAGCTCGACGGCACCCCCGTCAACGGCGTCTTCGACGCGGGCGCCGCCGGCGGTGACACGCGCTTCCGGGTGCGCGCCCAGGCGCTGGCCTCCGGCGGCTCGGTGGTGGTGGCCGCGCCGCTGGACGACGTCGACGCCACGCTGCGCCGCCTGGCGCTGATCGAGGTCGTCGTCTCGCTGCTCGCGCTGGCGGCGATGATCGGCGCCGGGCTGTGGCTCGTGCGCGTCGGGCTGCGGCCGCTGGCGAGGATCGAGGCCACCGCCGAGGCGATCGCGGCGGGCGACCTCAGCCGGCGCGTGGAGCCCGACGAGGAGCGCACCGAGGTCGGCCGCCTCGGCCGCGCGCTGAACGGGATGCTGGCCCGCATCGAGGCTGCCTTCGCCGCGCGCACGGCGTCCGAGCGGCGGCTGCGGCGCTTCGTCGCCGACGCATCGCACGAGCTGCGCACGCCGCTGGCGGCCGTGCGCGCCTACGCCGAGCTCTTCGAGCGCGGCGCGCGCGACCGCCCGGCCGACCTCGAGCGCGCGATGGCCGGCATCCGGCGCGAGTCCGGCCGCATGGGCGCGCTGGTGGACGAGCTGCTGCTGCTCGCGCGGCTGGACGAGGGCCGGCCGCTCGAGCGCGCGCCGGTGGACCTCGCGGCGATCGCGCGGGACGCCGTGGAGGCGGCGCGGCTGGTCGACCCGGCGCGCCGGCTCGGGCTGGACGTCGCCGGCGGCGCCGCGGTGTGGGTCACCGGCGATGCGGGCCGGCTGCGCCAGACGGTCGACAACCTGCTCGCCAACGTCCGCGCCCACACGCCGGCGGGGACGGCGGCCGAGGTGCGCGTGCGCGCCGCGGACGGCGAGGCCGTGCTCGAGGTGACCGACGCCGGCCCCGGGCTGACCGGCGAGCAGGCGGCACGCGCCTTCGAGCGCTTCTACCGCGCCGACGCCTCGCGGGCCCGCAGCGCGGGCGGCACCGGGTTGGGCCTGGCGATCGTGGCGGCGATCGCCGAGGCCCACGGCGGCCGGGCGACGGTGGAGCCCGGTCGGAGCGGTGGCGCCCGTTTCACGCTCGCCTTGCCGGCGAGCGCCGACCCGGCTGCCGCTGTGGACAGCCGGGTGGGCTCGCTGACACCCTCCTAGGTCGAGTACAGCGCCGGCGAGGCGTCCGGCGCGGCCGCCGGCGGCGGGCCCTCGCCGAAGCGCCCGCCGCCGCGGAAGGCGCCGCGCCGGCGCTCGCCGCGGTTGCCCCGGCGCTCGCCAGGGGGGCAGTCGCCGCGCCGGCCGCCGCCACGGGCGCCGAGGCCGAGGCCACCGCCCTCGCGGCCGTCGCGGATGCGCGCCTTGATCTGGTCGGCCTGCGCCTGCGTCAGGCGGCCCGCGGCGAGCGCGCGGTCGACCTGGGCGAGGCGCGCGTCGCGCAGCGCGTCGGCGACCTTCTGGCGGTCGAGCCCGAGCTCGGTCGCCAGCCGGGTCACCAGCGGGTTGCGCCCGTTGATGACGTCGTCGATCGAGGCGTCGTAGCGCTCGAGCGCCTGGTCGGCCTCCTGCTGGGTGATGCGGCCGGCCGCGCGGGCGCGGTCGACCTGCGCCTTGGTGGCGTCGCGCAGCGCGGTCTTGAGACCGTCGACCGGCTTGTTGCGCTCACCGGCGACCTCGGCGAGCGTCTTGTCCTGCAGCGCGGTCAAGAGGTCGGCGACCGACACGCCGAGGTAGGTGGCCGCCGCGGCCAGGCCCGCGCCGCGCCCGCCGCCGAAGCCGCGCCCGCCCCGGCCCTTCTCGCCTCTGAGCTCTTGCAGGGCGGCGTCGAGCCGCGTGCGCTCGACGCCCAGGCGCTCGGCCAGGTCGTCGAGGAACGCGCCGCGCCGCTCCTGACGCTGCGCGGAGCGCTCGCCGGAGCGGGTGCGGTCGTCGCTGCCACTGCCGGCGAGCGCGACGCCCGTGCCGGCCAGCACGAGCGCCGCTCCTGCGGCGATCAGGGCTGCTCGGATTCTGGACGACAAGATCGGACCTCCTCGAATGTGACGGTGGGACACCCGCAGTCAAGGAAATCAGCGCCGCCTGGCAGCGCCCTGTGAGTCAAGGCTTCAGCCGCCGGCCCGTGGCGAACAGCCACGCGCTCCAGCCCACGGTCACCGACGCCATCGCCGCGGTCACGACCAAGCACAGCCAGACCGGGACGTCGGCGGTCCCGAGGAAGCCGTAGCGGACGGCCTCGATCAGGTAGAAGAGCGGGTTGACGTGGGAGATCTCCTGCCACGGCGAGGGCAGCGAGGCGATCGAGTAGAAGACCCCGCCGAGGAACGACAGCGGCAGGATCACGAGGTTGGTCACGAACGCCGACTGATCCCAGGACTCGGCGTAGATGCCGACCACGACGCCGAAGGAGCTGAACAGCGCCAGCAGCAACAGCAACGCGACCACCAGCACCAGCGGCTCGCGGACGCCCACCCCTGTCAGCGGCAGCGCGATCGCGGCCAGCCCGCCGCCGATCAGCAGCGCGCGCACCATCCCGCCGAGGTTCAGCGCGAGGTTGACCTCCCATCCGCGCATCGGCGCCGCCAGCACGTCGTTGAGGTAGCGGTCGAAGCGCGCCTGGAAGACGCTCGAGGCGTTGTTCATGTAGGCGGCCTGGGCCATGCTCATCGCGATCAGCCCGGGGACGATGAACTGCTCGTAGGGCACCCCGGCGACCTCGCGGATGCGCTCGCCGAGCGAGAGCCCGAAGACGAGGATGAACAGGGCGCTCGACAGGATCGGCGCGACGATCGTCTGCGACCACAGCTTCAGGACGCGTTCGACCTCGCGGCCGGAGAGGGCGACCAGGCCGCGATGGGAGGCGAGCAGGCGTTGCACGGGCAGACCGAGGCTAGCCGGAGGCCAGCGCGGGCCGGCCCGCGCTCCACGTCGCGCCCGCGCTCGCGACCAGCACGAGCGCGATGGCGACGAGGTCGCGCAGCCCGAGCGCCTGGCCGAGGACGAGGTAGCCGGTGGTGGCGGCCACCGCGGGCTCCAGCGACATCAGGACGCCGAAGACCGCGGGCGGCAGCCGCCGCAGCGCCTCGAGCTCGAGCGAGTACGGGATGACCGAGGAGGCCAGCGCGACCACGAGGCCGGCCGCGATCAGCGCCGGCACGAGCAGCTCGCCGCCGCCCTGGACGATGCCCGCCGGCAGCGTGACCAGCGTCCCGACGACGATCGCGATCGTGAGCCCCTCGCTGCCGCCGAACAGCGCCCCGGTGCGGGCCGAGAGCAGGATGTAGGCCGCCCAGCAGCCGCCGGCGGCGAGCGCGAGCGCGACGCCGACGGGATCCAGCCCGCTCCCGCCATCGCCGCCGCCGTCGGCCAGCAGCAGGATCCCGAGCGCCGCCAGCGCCACCCAGGCCAGGTCGCGCCGGCGCCGCGAGCCGGCCACCGCCACCCCGAGCGGGCCGACGAACTCGAGCGTCACCGCGATGCCGAGCGGGATGCGCGCCATCGACTCGTAGATCAGCCAGTTCATCAGTCCGAGCGTCACGCCGAAGGCGATCGCGACCCGCAGCTCGCCGGCCGGGCGCCCGCGCAGCCGCGGGCGGGCGACCACCAGCAGCACGGCCGCGGCGAGCGCCAGGCGCAGGAAGACCGCGCCGCCCGGCCCCAGCTCGTCGAACAGCGTGACCGCGAACGCCGCCCCGAGCTGCAGGGAGGTCGACCGCCCCGAGCACCATCCCGACGGCGAGCGGCACGCCGCCGGGCCGGGCCCTGCCCGCGCTCGCGGTCAGACCGCCGCCATCGCCTTGACGTAGACGTCGGCCAGCGAGTCGGCGGCGTAGGCGGTGCGCAGGCCGCCGGCCGAGTCGCGCGCGATGATCCGCCCGGCGCGGATGAGCGCGATCTCCTCGCAGAGCTCCTCGGCCTCTTCGAGGTAGTGCGTGGTGAGCAGGATGGTCGTGCCCGTCTCGTGCAGGCGGCGGATGTAGCGCCACAGCTCGAGGCGCAGCTCGAAGTCCACGCCGGCGGTCGGCTCGTCGAGGATCACCAGGCGCGGCTCGTGCATGAGCGCGCGGGCCAGCAGCAGCCGGCGGCGCATGCCGCCCGACAGCCGCGGCGCGCGCGTGGAGGCCTTCGCGCGCAGGTCGAAGACGTCCATCATCTCGCCGGCGCGGCGGCGCGCTTCGCGCGCGGCTGAGCCCGTAGTAGCCGCCGTGGTAGCGCAGCGTCTCCTCGACGTCGAGGAAGCGGTCGAGGTTGACGTCCTGCTCGGCGAGCCCGACCAGCCGCCGGGCGTCCGCCGAGCCGTGCGGATGGCCGAACACCGACGCGGTGCCGCCGGTGACCCGGATCAGGTTGCAGACGGCGGAGATCAGCGTCGTCTTGCCCGCGCCGTTGGGGCCGAGGAGCCCGAAGAACTCGCCGTCTGCCACGACGAGGTCGACGTGGTCGAGCGCGAGCAGCCCGTCGTCATAGCGCTTGGTGAGGCCGGCGAGCGCCAGCGCGGGCGGGCCGGGGCGCGGACGGTGGCCGTCGACGAGGGGCACCCGCTCACCGTAGCGGGATGCTCACCGTTTCCTCACGCCCGTTTTACCGCCGGTTGAGTCCCCGCTGGGAGGGTGGAGCGCGTGCCCCGGATCGCCATCGTCGACAGCCAGCCCGCCGTCCGCGCGGGGCTCGCCGTGCTGCTGCGCTCGGAGCCGGGCTTCGTGCCGGTCGGCGCCGCGGCCTCGCCCGAGGAGGCCGAGCCGGTGCTCGACCGCTCGGCGCCCGACGTGGTGGTGCTCGAGTCGCGCCTCGCCGGCGGCGACGGCCTGCAGCTCTGCCGGCGCATCAAGGCGCGCAGCGCCCCGCCGCGCGTGGTGCTCTACACGCCGGCACCCGACGCCGAGCTGGTGCTGGCCGCGCGCGTGGCCGGCGCCGACGGCGTGCTCGACAAGGCCGCGCCGCCCGCCGAGCTCTTCGACGTCCTGCGCCGCGTCGCCCGCGGCGAGTCCGCGCTGCCGCCGCTCACGCCGGCGGACCTCGCCGCCGCCGGCGAGCGCGCCGGCCCCGACGACCTCGCGCTGCTGGCGATGCTCGTCGACCGCACGCCGCAGGCCGACGTGGCCGAGACGCTGCGCCTGGACCGCCGGCGCCTGGCCCGGCGCATCGAGCGGCTGCTCGGCCGCCTGCGCCCGCGCAGCCCGGGCCCCGCGCCGGCCTGAAGCCTCGGACGGGCCACTCGCTAGCCTCACTGGCGACATGCCTCTCGTCCCCATGGTCATCGAGCGCACGGCTCGCGGCGAGCGCGAGTTCGACATCTACTCGCGGCTGCTCAACGAGCGCATCATCTTCCTCGGCTCGCCCGTCGACGACCAGGTCGCCAACCTGATCGTCGCCCAGATGCTCCACCTCGAGTCCCAGGACCCCGACAAGGACATCTCGCTCTACATCAACTCGCCCGGCGGCTCGATCTACGCCGGCCTGGCGGTCTACGACACGATGCAGTTCATCAAGCCCGACGTCTCGACGATGTGCGTCGGGATCGCGATGTCGATGGGCTCGCTGCTGCTGACCGGCGGCGCGGAGGGCAAGCGCATGTCGCTGCCCAACTCGCGCATCCTCATCCACCAGCCCTCGGCCGGCTTCGAGGGCCAGTCCTCGGACATCGAGATCCACGCCGCGGAAGTCCTCAAGACGCGCAAGCGGATCGACGAGATCTACGCCAAGCACACCGGCCAGACCGAGGAGCGGGTCCACGAGGACATGGAGCGCGACCGCTTCTTCAAGGCCGACCAGGCCGCCGAGTACGGCCTCATCGACCGCGTGATCGAGTCGCACTGACGCTCCGCCGGCGTCGACGGCCGCGCCTCAGCGCACGAGCTTGACCTGGCGGCGCGTCGTCAGGCGGCGGCCGTCCGAGGCGGTCGCGCGCGCCACGACGGTCAGCGTGACCGACCGGCGGCGGCGCAGCTCGGCCGCCAGCGCGCGACGCGTGGAGGCCGACAGCGCCAGCCGCAGGCGCGCGCTGCGGCCGGCGGACACACGCTGCAGGGGCGAGCTGAGCTTGATGCGGCGACCGCGCAGGCGCAGCGTGGCCGACGCGCGTACCGAGCAGGCCCGCGGCCCGCACGTCGCGCCGAGCTTGATCGCCCGGGTGCGCAAGGCGCGCTGGCGCGTCGCGCCGGAGAGGCGAAGGACGGCCGGCCCGGCTCCGGGCGGCGTGCCGGGGCCCGCGCCGGCGGCGGCCACCACGCCCGTCGGCGGGCTCGCCGCGATCGCGGGCGGCTCGGGCGTGCGGTTCTCGGCGGCGACCACGAGCCGCAGGCGGCGGCCCGCGTCGGCGGCCGCCGCGGTGTAGGCCGGCCCGGACGCGCCGGGGATGTCGGCGCAGGCGCCGCCGTTCGCGTCGCAGCGCTGCCAGCTGCGGGTCAGGCCGGGAGCGGGCTCGCCGGCCCAGCCGCCGTCGTCGGCCCACAAGGTCTGGCCGACCGCAGCGGTGCCGGTGACCGCCGGCGAGCGCAGGGCGCGCGGCGCGCGGTCGAAGTCGGCGTAGAGCGCGGTCGTTCCGGGCGGCGCGGCGTAGTCGAGCCACTCGGCGGCCGTGTTCCCCGTCGACCAGGCCCGGAAGTGGAAGGTGTCCAGGCCCACGCGCTGCGGGCTCGGAGCGAAGAGCTGGTTGCGGGAGTTGGTGATCAGCGAGCGCACGGCCCCGTCGGTGTCCTCGCCGTTGAGGCGGACGTCGAGCCCGCCGACGACGTCGGCGCCTGCGCGGCCGGCGAGCGTCAGGCGGCTCTCGCGCGGGCGGACGTCGAGCGACGTCGTGGCGCTCGCGCCGGCGGCGTCCGTGGCCGTCAAGGTGATCCGGTGGAAGCTCGGGTAGGGATGGTCCGAGCCCGCGAACTCGCCGGCGGCGACGCCCTCGAGCTCCTCCACCGGATGCGTGTGGCACCCGCCGGCATCCACGCAGTGCTCCTGGGTGACGACCCATCGCAGGCGCGCCGCGGGCACGGTCCCGTCCTGGCTGTCGGTGGCGCTCCCGCGGAAGGCGATCCGATCGCCGACCGACCACGGCTCGCCGGCCTCCAGGACGATCTGCGGCTGCGGCGGCGTGTTCTGGGTGGTGACGACCTGGGCGGTCTCGTTCGATGCCCCGAGCGCGTCGGTCGCCCGCAGCCTGACCGTGAAGGTGCCGGCGGTCGTGAACGTCCGCGCGGGCGGGTCGGCGGCGGTCGAGTCGTCGTAGTCACCGTCGCCGTCGAGGTCCCAGGCGTAGGTGATCACGTCGCCGTCGGCGTCGGTGGTGCCGCGGCCGTCGAAGTCCACGGTCAGCGGCGGGGCGTCGCTCGACGTGCGGTCGTTGGGCGCCTGCAGCGTGATCGAGGCGCGTGGCGCGCGGTTGCCGACGGTGTAGCGGATCCGCCGCACGGCGCCGGCCGCGTCGGCGTAGTAGAGGTCGCCGCCCGGCCCGATCTGGAGATCGACGGGGGCGATCAGCTGCGAGGCGAAGGTCTCCAGCGCCGCCGGGTTCGGCTCCCCGCCGGAGAGCGGCATGAACCAGACGCACTGGCGCGAGTAGTCGGCGACGAACATGCCGCCGTCGTACCGGCTCGGGTAGTTGCTTGCGCCCGGGTAGAAGCGCGGGCCGGCGATCGCCGAGCCCGAGCCCGTACGGCACGTGTCGCCGGCGTGCGCAGGCTGGCCGTGGCGGTAGCTCGCGATCGGCGCCGTCGGCGCCGGGCCGCTGTCTCGCAGGCTCCGGCACATGTCCAGCGTCGTGTCGTTCATGTAGCGGTTCTGGACGCCGTTGCCCTCGTAGCACGGCCAGCCGAAGTTCTCGACGACGCCGTCGTTGACGTCGGCGACCTTGTTGACCTCCTCGAAGGTCGACCAGCCGACGTCGCCGAGCCACAGCTCCTCGGTCCCGGGCCGGAAGCTGAAGCGGAACGGGTTGCGCAGCCCGTGGGCGATGACCCGGCGCCGGTTGGCGTCGCCGCCGGTGAGCGGGTTGCCGGGCGCGGGCGCGCCGGTGAAGCGGTCGACGCGGACGATCGAGCCGCTGAGGGAGGTCGGGTCGGCCGGCGTGCGGACGTCCTGCGAGCGCAGCGCGCCGCCCTCGGCCGTCGGGGTGACCTGCTGCGTGCCGATCCCCACCGGCGGGTCGCCGCACGGGTTCAGCGGCGGGTCGAGCGCGCGGCCGCCGCCGCCGAGCTGGCCGAAGTCGACCGTGTTGTAGCTCGCGCCGTCGCCGGCGCCGGCGTAGAGGTAGCCGTCCGGGCCGACCTCGACGGTGCCGATCGAGTGGCTGGGGAACTGCTGGCACCAGTCCTGGACGAGCGGGGCCTCGGTGCCGACGCCGAGCGCGTCGAGCGTGACGGCCGACAGCCGGGCGGAGACGACGCACCCCTTGTCGGTCGCCCCCGGGCCGGTGGTCCCGGCCGGGCACGTGTCGTTCCAGCTGCCGCCGGGCGGCTCGGTGCGGGTGCCGGGCAGCGCGGCTTCGGCGGTGTAGAGCACGTAGAGCCGGCGGTTGGTGATGAACTGCGGGTCGACCGCCAGGCCGAGCATGCCGCGGTCGTGGTAGTTGTGGACCTGACTGCCGAGGTCGATGACCGTCTGGCCGCCGTTGGGCGTCGCCAGGTTCGTGAAGCGCTTGACCCTGCCGTTCTTCTCGGCCACGAGCACGCTGCCGTCGGGCGCGAACTTCAGCGCCATCGGCTGCTGCAGGCCCGTGAACGGGAGCGTGGTCTCCTCGAAGTTGGCCGGGTAAACCGCTGCGGACGCCGGCGCCGCGGCCACGAGCGCACCGAGGAGCACCAGTGCCGCCACGACGGCACGCCGGGTCCGCGCCGTGCGACGGCGGGCGTGAAGCGGTTCCGAGCCCCCCACCTGAGACGCAACGGCAGCGTCGGGGAGAAACTTGACGGCCGCGCGCGATGCTGGCGCGCTCGCGCTCGCTCGCTACGGCGCCTCGATCCGGTGCTCGATCGCCCCGAGCCCCTCGATCTCCATCCGCACGGTGTCGCCCGGCTCCAGGAAGGTCGGCGGCTCCATCGCCATCCCGACGCCGCTCGGCGTGCCGGTGAGGATCAGGTCGCCGGGCTCGAGCGTGCAGGTCTCCGCGATGAAGTCGACCAGCGCGCGCGGGCCGAAGACGAGGTCGGACGTGTTGCCGTCCTGGCGCAGCTCGTTGTTGACGTGGCTGGAGATCGCCAGCGCCTCGGGGTCTGCGACCTCGTCGGCGGTCGTGATCCACGGCCCCCAGGGGCAGGACGTGTCGAAGCCCTTCGCGCGCGTCCACTGCGACTCGCGGCGCTGGAGGTCGCGCGCGCTGACGTCGTCGGCCACCGCGTAACCGGCGATCGCCCCGCCGGCGCCCATGACGATCGCCAGCTCGACCTCGTAGTCGAGCTTGCGCACCACGGCCGGGCGGATCACGGGCCCGCCGGGCGGGGCGCTGGAGCCCGGCAGCTTGAGGAACACCATCGGGAACTCGGGCAGTCCGCGGCCCGTCTCCTGGGCGTGGGCGGCGTAGTTGAGCCCGATCCCGAAGATCGCCCGCGGGCGCGGCACCGGCGCCAGCAGGGTCACGCCGGCCAGCAGGTGGATCTCACCGTCCGCGGGCGTCTCGTCGCCGGAGGCGAGGCGGTCCAGCACGGTGCCGTGGGCGAAGGTGACGATCTCCTCGCCCCGGACCTCGCCGGCGCAGGGATCCGAGGCCCCGGGAGGCAGGAAGGTCGCGAGCCGCATGGGCGGATCCTACGACTCGCCGAGCGTCCGCAGATGCGCGCGGATCTCGGCGTCGCGCCGCTCGGACTCCTCGTCGGTCCAGCGCCAGGCGACGCCGCGCTGGATCTCGAAGCGCGGCTGCCCGTGGTCCTGGAGGCGCTCCACGTCGAGCCGGACCGCGGCGACCTTGTCGGAGATCGCCATGGGCTCCTCGACGATGGTCGCCCGGCCGTGAGCGGTGACCGCGACGTCGCCCTCGGCGAGGACCGTCAGCGCGCAGCGCGGGTCCTCCCGCAACCGGGCGAGCGACTCGCGCCGCAGGGCCAGCGCGAACAGCACGGCCCGCGGGCCGGCGTGGACACCCGTCGAGACGGGGATGGCGTGCGGCGGGCCGGCGCCGGTGGAGAGGATCGCCACCGTGCCGGGCGTCCAGGCGGGCAGCGTCTCGGGATCGTCGCGGGGCATGGCGGCCGCCCTACCCGAGCGATCGGTCCAGCAGGCGGTTGCCTCGCTCGAGCTGGGCCTCGGTCGCGCCGGCGACCGAGCGGGCGCCGGTCTCGCGGTTCACGCGCGCGTGGATCGCCTGGTGCGACTCGCCGGTGCGCCGGGCGACCGCCGTCACGAGCGAGCGGCGCGCCGCGCGCAGGCGCTCGCGGCGCTCGTGGGCGCTCAGGGCGCTCGCGGGGCGTGACGGGGCGGCAGGCGCCGTGGTCGTGAAGGCCGCGAGGGCGGGGCTCGGCGCCGGCTCCGGGTCGGCGAACAGCGCCATCGCCTCGCCCGGGCTGGTCGTCTGCAGCAGCTCGTCGTCGCGCCGGGCGCTCGACCACAGCGCCCTGAACGCCTCCACCGGCGCGGCGGGCTCGCGCTCGGCCGCCACCGCCTCGCCCTCCGTCCGCACGGCGAGCGCGTGGTCGCGCTCCTCCTCGATCTGCGCCGCCAGCTGCTTCAGGCGCGGGTCGGAGGGCAGGAAGAGATGGGCCATCTGGTCGCGCGGGGCGGGCGTGCGGCGCACGAAGCGCCCGACCACCTGGCGGAAGAACAGCTCCGTGCGGGCCGTGGTGGCGTAGACGCCGACCCGCAGCCGCGGCACGTCGACGCCCTCGGAGACCATCAGCACCGACACCAGCCACGGCTGCCGGCCGGCGGCGAAGCGCGCGATCCGGTCCGAGGCGTCCGGCGCGTCGGAGGTCACGATCTCCGGGCGCTCGCCGCTGACCCGGGCCAGCCGCGCGGCCAGCTCGTCCGCGTGGGCCTTGTCGATCGCGACCACCAGCCCGCCCGCAGCGGGGTGATCGCTGGCACGCAGCGCGGTGAGGCGCTTGTCGGCCTCTCTCAGCACGTGGTCGATCCAGTCGCCGTCGGGGTCGAGCGCGGTCCGCAGCCGCCGCGCCGCCTCGGCCGCCGGCAGGGCGACCGAGAAGTCGGCCCGGCGCCGGCGCCCGTCGCTCATCCACTCCATGTCGCCGTCGTAGGTGTGGAAGGTCACCGGGCGGCAGACGTGCTCGAGCAGGGCGTCGGTGTAGCCGTAGCGGTGGTCGGCGCTCGAGACGCCGCCGGCGTCGTAGCGGACCCACGGGATCGGCCGGTTGTCCGAGCGGAAGGGCGTACCGGAGAGCAGCAGGCGGAAGCGGGCGGCCGCGAAGGCGTCGAACGCGCTGCGCCCCCAGGCGGCGTGCTCGCCGAGGTGGTGGGGCTCGTCGGCGATCAGCAGCGTCGGCGCCTGGGCGGTGCTGCGGCGGTGCCCGCGCGGGCCGGCGGCGACGGTCGCGTAGGTCACCGCCACGCCGTGGCGGTCGCGCGGCTCCGGGCCGGCGGCGTTGGGCCGGTTGGGCTCGAGGTCGATGCCGTAGCGAGCGGCGTCGTCGGCCCACTGGCGGCAGATGTGGGTCGTCGGCGCCACGACGGTGACGCGCGTCACGCGGCCGGCGGCGAGCATCCGGTGGGCGACGTGCAGGCCGAAGGTCGTCTTGCCCGCCGCGGGCGTGGCCGAGGCGAGGAAGGAGGCGCCGTCGTGGCTGAGAGCCGCGTCGGCGGCGGTGCGCTGCCACGGGCGCAGGGGGCGGTCGGCCGGCCAGGCTTCGAGCGCGCGGCGGCGGCGGGCGTGGGGCAAGCGGGGCGTCCTTTCGTCGCGTCGGACCGGGGAGGGCGGCGCAAGCTAGAGGGCGCGGCGGTCGGACCCTTTCAGGCCCCGTGACGGCGTGCCTCGCCGAGCGATCCCCACTGGTAAGGAGGTGCGGTTCCGCTGGGAGCGTCTGCGCGCGAGGCGGCATAAGTACAACATCGAGCCGATTCGCACCACGGTGCTGGGGAAATGCCGGTACCAGCGGCATAAGTGCAGCATCGTGAGGCTGGGCGGCTCGATGCTGTGGTCAAGCCGCCTCTCGTGAACGCTCTCGACTCCCGGCACCCGTTACCGGCGGGGTTTCCGGCCGCGGCTCCGCGACGCCGGCCGGCCACGCGCGCCTGCAATAGTGCTTGACATGGCAACCATCGCGGTCACGCACATCTCCGACCCCGGCTGCCCGTGGGCGTGGTCGGCCTCCCCGGCCATGACCGCGCTGCAGTGGCGCTACGGCGATCAGCTCGACTGGCGGCTGGTGATGATCGGCCTCAGCGAGGACGGCTCGGGGTACGAGCGCCGCGGCTACACCCCCGGGAAGATGGCCCAGGGCTACCGGCGCTTCCGGGCCCGGGGGATGCCGTTCGCGACGGCGCCGCGGGAGCGGCCGCACGGCACCTGGCCCGCCTGCCGGGTCGTCGTCGCCGCCCGCCGCCTGCACCCCGGCCGCGAGCTCGCGGTCTTCCGCGCGCTGCAGTTCATGCAGTTCACGACGACCGGCTCCTTCGAGCGCCCCGGGGACCTCGAGCGCGCGATCGCGCCCGTGCCGGGCATCGACGCCGCCGCGGTGGTCGCCGCCGCGACCGATCCCGACACGGAGGCGCTCTTCGCCGCCGACCGTGCCGAGGCGCGCTCGGCCGCCGGCTCGCCGACCGAGCTCATGGACCGCTCGGCGACCACGCCCGAGGGCGAGGTCCGCTACACCGCCCCGAGCCTGCTCTTCGAGCGCGACGGCCGCCGGCTCGAGGCCGGTGGCTTCCAGCCACTGGAGGCCTACGACGTCGTGGTGGCCAACCTCGGCCCGGATCTCACCCGACGCCCGCCGGCGGGCGCGGACGAGCTCCCGGAGCTGCTGGACACCTTCCCTGACGGCCTCACCACCGGTGAGATCGCGGCGGTCATGGCGCCCAACAACGCGGCGCCCGATCGCGACGCCGCCGAGGAGGCACTGATCGCGCTGACCGCGGCCGGCGGCGCCGACCGGACCGCGGTCGGCAACGACGCGGTCTGGACGCGGCCGGGCACCCCGGTGCCCGTCGCCGCGCCGGCGCTGGCCGGCGTCGCCTGAGGACAGTCGTCGACTACCTCATCCCTCGACCGGGAAATCGAGTCCGTGCTCTGCACACAGGCGCCCCACGCTGTCGTAGTCGGCCTCGATGCCGTAGCGGGCATCGAGCGCTGAGGCCGCCTCACCAGTCATCGTCTCGGGATCCTCGGCCATGTCCTTGAACATGCGATCGAATCCCCCGGGGGAGATGATCTCGAGGATCCGGCACGGTCCGTCCCCGGCGTTCCAGAACGTGTGCCATTGGCCACGGGGCTTGAAGACGAGATCCCGCTTCTCCGCGTACACGACCGCATCTCCGAGCTGCGCTCCCATGCGCCCCTCGAGGACGTAGCTGTACTCGTCCTCCTTGGTGTGACGGTGAAGGGGGCAGCGAGCGTCCGCGGGGGGATCGGATGCTCGACGCGTTGCTCGATCGAGCCCATGGGCGGCTCGGCGCCCGGCGGACCGTCGACGAACGGGCCACTGCGATTCTCGCGCTCACCGATCGTGCCGGCGCCTGGAACCCGTGCAAGCCGGCCTCGCGGACCGGTCAGGACGCTCGTCCGCGCTGGGCTGGGCGGTGGCCGGTGAAGGCCGCGATGGCGGTGCGCAGCAGCGCCCGCTCGGCGGCGTCGGCGGTCATGGCGCCGGCAGTCACCTGGCGGCTGGCGGCGTGGATGAGGTCGGTGAGCGTGCCGATCAGCCAGTCGACTGACAGCTCAGGGTCGAACGCGCCGCCGCGCTGGCCGCGCTCGACGAGCGCGCGGAGCGGCGCCAGCGCGGGCTCGAGCTGCGCGCGCAGCGCCTCGCGCGGAAGTCGCTGATTGACGATCACGAGTCCGCGGTAGCGGCCGATCACCTCCCAGGCGGCGCGCAGCACACGCTCGAGCGCCTCGGCGGCGGTGCCCTCCTCGGGGTGCGCCGACGCGAGCGCGGTCCGTACTTCTCCGATCGACCGGTCGGTGAGCGCGTCGAGCAGCGCGTCGCGGCTCGCGAAGTGGTGATAGAGCGTCGCGCGCGACACGCCGGCACGGCGCGCGATCTGCTCCAAACCGGTCGCCGGGTCGGTCGCGATCGCTGCGGCCGTCGCGTCGAGGATCCGCTGCGCGTTGCGACGCGCGTCGGAGCGGGCACCGCGTGGACGTAACCTTGACAACCATGTCTATATTACGTCCTGATGCGGAACCGCACGATGCCCCCGTCAACGGTGATCCCGGAGCTCGCCTATGCGGACCTCGGCGCGGCGATCGCCTGGCTGGATGACGCCTTCGGCTTCCGCGAGCGCTGGCGCGCCGGCGACCATCGCGCCCAGCTGTCGTTCGCGGGCGGCACGGTGGTCATCACCGAGACGCGCACCGCGAGCGCGCTGCCCGGGCCGCAATCGCTGATGGTCCGAGTGGACGACGTCGATGCTCATCACGATCGCGCGCAGGAGCGAGGCGCGGAGATCGCCCAGGCGCCCGAGGACTTCCCCTACGGCGAGCGCCAGTACTGCGCCGAGGACCTGGGCGGACACCGCTGGACCTTCTCGCAATCGATCGCCGACCTCGCGCCCGAGGCCTGGGGCGCGAGCGCGGGCCCCGCGCTCGATGACCGCTGGGACGCGTCGCTGTCGGTGATGCTCATCGTGCCGGACGCGGCCGCCGCCGTGGCCTGGTACGAGGACGCGCTCGGTGCCACGCGATTGTGGGACCTCGGCGGGGTCGCCGGCCTGGAGGTCGGTGGCGCGCCCTTCTTCCTGCACGAGGTGAACCCCGACAACCCGGCCGAGACCAGCCCCGACCGGGCGGGCGTCACCAGCACGCGCATCGAGGTCTTCGCCGACGACCCGGACGGCTTCGTCGCTCGCGCCGTCGCGGCCGGCGGCACGGCCGGATCCGCGATCACCGATCACGCCATGCCCTGGGGCACCCACCGCCAGGGCGGCTTCAGCGATCCCTTCGGCCATCGGTGGTCGGTCGGCGACCGATCTCCCCTCCGCCGCCCCCCATGACGGCGATCCAGCCGCAGCTGTGGGTGGGACCCGCCGGCGCCGCGCTCGCCTTCTACGCAGCCGCCTTCGGCGCGACCGTCGTCCACCGGGTCGGCGATGGCGACGACATCGTGGCTCAGCTCGCCGTCGGCGACGCCGCCTTCTGGGTGGCCTCCGCGTCCTCAGACGCCGGGCGCTTCAACCCGACCGCGATCGGCGGCACGACCAGCCGCACCCTGCTGGTCGTCGGCGACCCCGACGCGATCCACGCACAGGCACTGGCCGCCGGCGCCACCGCAACGTCCCCCGTGGACGACGAGCACGGCTGGCGCCTCGGCAGGATCGTCGATCCCTTCGGCCACGAATGGGAGATCGGCAGACCGCTCGGCACCTGGCCACCTCGTGAAGCGAGGATCCGGTCCAGCCCGCGCGGCCCTGCCGAAGCCGGTCGCACGAGCCGATCCGCCACACCGATGCCCTGAGCATTCGCCTTCCGGGCTTCGTGCCGTGGTGTCGCGCGCGCTCGGGCCGGTCAGAACGCCGCGCCGCCGCGACCCATGCCCAGCCCGGCCAGCGCGGTGCCGACGCCGTCGGCGAAGTGCGCCGTCGCCATGCGCGGGAGTAGGTCGCGCGCCCGGAGCCGGGCGCCCGGCCCATCCGCGTCGGCGGCTAGCGTGCGGGGCGTGGACGAGGCCCTCAAGTCGCTGGCCGAGGCCGGCCTCGGCATGGACGAAGCGGAGTCGGCGCTCGCCGCAGGCGCCCACCAGGGCGCCCAGGACGCGCTGGACGGCGTCGACGAGCGGCTCGCCGGCCTGCGCGAGCGCTGGCCGGCGCTCGGCGGCGCCGAGCGGCGGATCATCGGGCCGGCCGCGCGCGACATCCGCGCCCGCCGCGACGCGGCCGCCGCACGCGTTCCGCGCCACCGCGCGCTGGCCGTGGGCGCCGCCGAGGCCGATCCCGAGGAGGCCGCGCCGGAGTGAGCCCGCCGCCCGCCGCCGCGCGCAAGCGTCCGTGACCAGCGCGGCGAGCTTCGCGCTCGGCGGCGACCTGCCGGTCGGCAGGCTCGGTCTCGGTGCGATGCGGCTGACCGGCTTCCGGCCGCCGGCCGATCCGGCCCCGGCTCATGCCGTCGCGCGCCGGGCCGTCGAGCTCGGCGTCACGCTCATCGACACCGCCGACTTCTACGGGATCGGCGCCAACGAGGAGCTGCTCGCCGCCGCGCTGCACCCCTATCCGGACGAGCTCGTGATCGCGACGAAGGTCGGCGCTTGCCTGGCGAGCCCGTCGGAGTGGATCCCGCTCGGGCGCCCCGAGTACCTGCGCCAGCAGGCCGAGCTGAGCCTGCGCCGCCTGCGCCGGGAGCGGATCGACCTGCTGCAACTGCACGTCGTCGACCCGCTGGTGCCGTTTGCCGACCAGCTGGGCGCGCTCCGGCACCTCCAGGACGAGGGCAAGGTGCGCCACGTCGGCCTCTCCAACGTGAGCCTCGAGCAGCTCGACGAGGCGCGCGGGCTGCTCGACGTGGCCAGCGTCCAGAACCGCTACAGCCTCGCCGACCGCAGCGCCGAAGCGGTGCTCGAGCGCTGCGCGGCCCACGGCATCGCGTTCCTGCCCTTCCAGCCGATCGCCCCGGTCCGGCAGCCGGGCGGCGTGCCCGAGCTCGCCGCCGTCGCCGCGGAGCTCGGCGCGACGCCGGCGCAGGTCTCGCTCGCCTGGCTGCTGCACCACGCGCCCGTCCTGCTGCCGATCCCGGGCACGACGACGCTCTCCCACCTCGAGGAGAACGTCGCCGCGCGCGAGCTTGTCCTGACGCCGGACCAACTGGCGCGGCTCGGCGGCTCGCCACCGGCGGAATAGCTCCGGCGCCCGCGGCGTCCTCGTCCTCAGAGGAGGGACTGAGGATGCGAGGACACCACGCCATCGACGGCGAGGCGTCACCGGCGGCCCATGCCGCCGAGGCGCTGCCCGTCGAGACCATCGGCAGCGAGATCGAGGCCCCCTGCCTCGACGGCCAGAGCCGCCGCTACGTGAACCTCGACCACGCCGCGAGCACGCCGGCGCTGGCGGGCGTGTGGGAGGCCGTGCAGGCCTTTGTCCCCTGGTACAGCAGCGTCCATCGTGGCAGCGGCCTGAAGTCGCAGGTCGCCACCGCGGCGTTCGAGGGCGCGCGCGCCGAGGTCGGCGCCTTCGTGGGCGCCCGCCCGGACGACTGCATCGTGCTCGTACGCAACACCACCGAGGCGCTCAACGTCCTGGCGACCGCCTTCCCGGCCGGCACGCGCGTGCTGTGCACGCCGGTCGAGCACCACGCCAACCTGCTGCCCTGGCGCCGCCACGAGGTCACGCTCCTCGACCACCCGCGCTCGGCGGCGGATCTGCTCGATCAGGTGGACGCCGCGCTGCGGGCGGCGCGCCCGGCGATCGACGTCGTGGCCCTCACCGGCGCGTCGAACGTCACCGGCGAGGTGTGGCCGCTCGCCGCGCTCGCCGAGCTGGCCCACCGCCACGGCGCCGAGCTGGCGGTCGACGCCGCGCAGCTCGCGCCGCATCGCCCGATCGACATGGCCCACGACGGCATCGACCATCTCGCCTTCTCGGGCCACAAGCTCTACGCGCCGTTCGGCGCCGGCGCGCTGATCAGCCGGCCGGGACGCCTGTGTGACGCAGAGCCGCTGCTGCGCGGCGGCGGCGCCGTCGACCTCGTCGGGGCCGAGGACGTCCTGTGGGCGTCCGCCCCCGCCCGCCACGAGGCGGGCTCGCCCGACGTCGTCGGCGCCGTCGCGCTCGGCGCAGCGTGCCGGATCCTCACCGAGCTGGGCATGGACCGCGTCGCCGAGCACGAGCGGGCGCTCACCGCGCGACTGCAGGGCGGGCTGGCGACCGTGCCCGGGCTGCGGTCGCTGACGCTGTGGGACGGACCAGACGTCGACCGCGTCGGCCTGGCCACCTTCGAGCTCGCCGGCTTCCGCCATCCGCTGCTCTCGGCCGTCCTGAGCGCGGAGCACGCGATCGGCGTCCGCCACGGCTGCTTCTGCGCCCATCTGCTCGTGACGCGGCTGCTGGGCCTCGCCGACGCCGACGTCGATCGGCTGCGGACCGAGCTGCGTCAGGGCCGGCGCCCCCCGATGCCGGGCGCCGTACGCGCGAGCCTCGGCCTGGGCTCCACCGCCACCGACGTCGACGCCCTCGTGGACGCCCTGCACGCCCTGGCGACCGACGGACCCCGCCACCGCTACGAGTACGTGGCCGAGCACGACGAGTACCGGCCCGCCGGCGGCGGACCGGCCTGGCCGCGCCTGCCGTTCGCGCTCGCCACGGCGTGACCTGACACGCTCTCGCGCCATGACCCCGGCCGCCCCGCCTCAGGCGCCCGTGGGCGCCGACGCCCACCGGCCGCGCCGCTCGCGCCCGCGCGTCGCGGCCCTGCGCCTCGCGGCGGCGCGCCTGCGGCTGCGCGGCCGCCTCGCCGTCGAGGGGCGCCCGGCGATCGGCCGCGGCGTACGGCTGGACGTCGCGCGCGCCGCGCGGCTCGAGCTGGGCGACGGCTGCGTGCTCGGCGACCGCGTGCGCATCGAGGCGCTGGCGGGCACGGTCCGGATCGGGCCGGGCGCGGTGATCGGGGAGCGGGCGACGCTCGTCGCGCTGGCCGGGATCGAGATCGGGGCGGGCGCCGGGCTCGGCCCCCAGGTCCTCGTGGCCGACGCCGCGCCCACCTTCGAGGACGCAGAGCTGCCGCTCCGCCGCCAGCCCGTCCGCGCCGAGCCGCTCGCGATCGGGCCCCACGCCCGCGTCGGCGCGCGCGCCGCGCTGCTGGCCGGCGCCCGCGTCGGAGCGGGCGCCGTGGTCGGCTCCTACGCGGTCGTGACCGGCGAGGTGCCGGCCGGCGCCGTCGCGGAGGGCGTGCCCGCGGCGGTCAGCCGCCCGCCACGTCGCGCCGCAGGAAGGCCGTGAAGGCCCACCCGATCGCCGGCACCGCATACAGCGCCGACACCCATGCGGCCCGCACGATCGGCGCCCAGTCGATCGGCTCGCGCAGCAGCCCCTGCCAGCTGTTGAACTGGGTCGAGAGCAGGTAGGGCTGCAGCCAGTCGAGCGCCGAGACGATCCCCAGCAGCTGCATCAACAGCGAGATCATCAGCGTGCCCACGACGGCCGCCGCGGAGTTGTGGGTCAGGGTCGAGAGCAGCACGGCGATCGCCGCCACCGCCGTCATCGGCAGGAAGTAGACGAGCGTGCCGGCGCCCAGCAGCGCGAGCCCGCGCCCGACCTCGATGCGCGTGCCCGACAGCGACGTGAGCGGGTCGAAGCCCCAGATGAGCCCGCCCAGCACGAGGCCGACGAGGACGTAGATCGCGAGCGCGGCGAAGGTGTAGGTCAGCGCGGCCAGCGTCTTTGCCGCGAACACCTGCCAGCGGTCGACCGACCGGGTCAGGATCGTCTTGAGCGTCCCGTGGTTGTCCTCGGTGGCGATGATGTCGCCCGCCACCAGCGACGTGATCAGCGGGAACAGCCAGACCGAGCCGAAGAAGAGCCCGACGAGCGGGATCGCCAGCCCCGACTCGCGCACGTAGCTGCCCAGCGGCACGCCGTCCGGGCCGCCGCTGGTGTCGATGACGAGCGCGAGGATGAAGATCAGCGGGACGATGATCGCCATGCCGATGCCGATGTAGGTGCGCTTCTGGGCGATCAGCTTGCGCACCTCCCAGCGGTAGACCGCGCCGACGCCCGGCCGGTCGCGGCGCGCGCGGACGCCTGCGGGAGCGGTGGCCGCCTGCGTGCTCATGCCGGCTGGCCCTCGGTCGGCAGCCAGGCCTGCACGCGGAAGCCGTCGCGGCCGTCGCGCGGCGGTCCGGCCAGCAGGCCGCCGCCGAGCGCCGCGGCCGCCTCGACGATGCCCTCGAGCGAGCTCGCCGCGTCCGCGCCGGAACCCGGGCTGCCGTCGTCGAGCACCTCGAGCACGACGGCGCCGGGCACGAAGCGAATCGCGACCTTGGCGACGGTCGCGCCGGCGCGGCGCCCCACCTCGCCCAGCGACTCGCGCAGGATCCGCTCGGAGGCGTCGTCGACGACCGCCGGCAGCGTGCGCTCCTCGCCGGCGACGTCGAGCACGACGTCCACCTCGGAGGTGGCCATCGCCCGCAGGGCGCTGCGGTCGGGCAGGGTCATGTCCGGACCTCCTGCGGGTGCGGGACGCGGCCGTTCGGCGGGGCGGGCGACGCGGGCGCGCCGGCGGGGTCGTCCTCGCCCTCGGTCATGCGGAAGAAGAGCTCCTCGAGCGTCGCTGTGCGCGGCACGAGCGCGCTGATCCCGACCCCGGCCTCGCCGAGCGCGAGCGAGAGCGCCGCCGCCACCTGCTCGTCGGCGGCCGCGAAGGTCACCCCGCGGGCGACGGGGGCGACGTCGGAGACTCCGGGCTGGGCCTCGGCGATGCGGCGGGCCAGCCCGTCGTCGGTGGTGCGCAGCTCGAAGGTGCCCGCGGTCGTGGCGATCAGGTCGTCCAGCGAGCCCTCGTAGACGACGCGGCCGCTGCGGACGATCGCGACGCGGTCGCACAGCTCCTCCACCTCGCCCATCAGATGCGAGGAGAGCAGCACGGTCATGCCCTGGTCGGCGAGCCTGCGCACGAGCCGGCGCATGTCGCGCATGCCCGCCGGGTCCAGGCCGGTCGTCGGCTCGTCGAGCAGCAGCAGCTGCGGGTCGCGCAGCAGCGCGCCGGCGATCCCGAGCCGCTGGCGCATGCCGTGCGAGTAGCCGCCGACCTTGTCGCGGGCGCGGTCGGCCAGGTCGACGGTGTCCAGCGCCGCGTCGATTCGCCCCGCCGCCCCGTCGCCGTCGAGCGCGGCGACGTGCTCGAGGTTGCGCCGGCCGGTCAGGTAGGGATAGAAGCGCGGCGCCTCGACGAAGCCGGCGACGCCGTCGAGCGCGCGCGCTCCCTCGGCGAGGGGATCGCGCCCGAACAGCCGGGCGCTCCCCTCGTCGGGCCGGATCAGCCCGAGCAGCATCCGCAGCGACGTCGTCTTGCCCGCCCCGTTGGGGCCGAGGTAGCCGTAGACGTCGCCGGCCTGCACGGTCAGGTCGACATGGTCGACCGCCGTGATGCGGCCGTAGCGCTTGACCAGGCCGCGCGCCTCGATCGGGGAAGCGCTCACGTGTGCGGTCACTTCAGCCCACGCGCCGCGTTCTCGGCCGCCACCGGCGGGACGGAGCCGAGCACGGTGTAGCGGATGCCGTCGCGCTCGAAGCTCACGACAGTGCCGAGCGCAGTGGCCAGCTCGGTGCCGGTCGCGCCGTCGATGTTGACCTGCGGGAGCTGGAGCGGGAGGCCGCCCGCGCCGCGGTCGGCGCCGGCCCGCTGCTGAAAGACGACGATCGCGCCCAGGCCCTCGCCGTAGGTGACGACCGCGCCGGCCTTGCCCTCGGCGGCCAGCAGGCGCACGCCGGTGCGGGGCAGGCCGGCCAGCTCGCGCGGAGCGGCGAGCGGGAAGTCCAGGCGCTTGCTCACGGCGTCGACGCCCTCGACGTCGACGGGCTTGCCGCCGGCGTCCTTCATGCGCGGGTTGACGTCGACCACGCGGGCGCCGGCCGGCGCGTTCACCTGGACGTCGGCCGGCGCGATGGAGCGGTAGTCGATCTCGTCGGCCTCGAGCTCGAGCACCGGGTCGGCCTTGCCCTGGGCGTAGACCGCGGCGCGCAGCGGCACCCCGCGGACGGCGTCCCAGGCGATCTCGGCCGCGCCCAGCAGGCCGCCGTCGTCCTTCGGGGAGAGGCGCACGGTGTAGCTCGGCTCGCCGGCGGTGTTGGTCGGCCGGGCGCCCGAGACGGTCCAGGCGCGCGAGAGGCGATCCAGCGCGGTGCGGATCCCGCTCAGCGTGGGCTGCTCGCCGGCCGGCTTGTCGCGCTCGGCCTTGGGCTCCGCGGGCAGCGTCATGCGGTAGACGGTGTTCGACGCGCTGTCGATCACGCTGACGCGCTCCTCGTCGACCACGATCTGCGCGTCGCCGGCGTCGGACTGCAGCTCCAGGCGCGCGCGCCCGTCGTCGCGCAGCCACAGCCGGCCCTCGGCGCCGGCGGCGAGCGGCGAGCCGGTGCCCTCGGGCAGCGTGCCCGAGGGGAGCAAGTTGTTGGCGAAGGTCACGCGCGCCTCGATGCCCTTCACGTCGGGGGCGCGGGAGGCGTCGAGCAGCGCGCGGTCCAGCGGCTTGGGCGCCGGGGTCTGCTCGGCGGCGCTGAGCGCTGCCTGGGCGATGCCGCCGCCGATCGCCAGCGCCGCCACCACGCCCACGAGGACGGAGAGGCGGCGGGAGGTCATGGTGCGCAGTCGTCTCATGCTGGAGGTCCTTCGTCGTGATCCGGGGGGGAGGATGCGCCGTGAGTTCTACGCTCGCTCTCGGAGAGTTCTCTGAGAGCCGGGAGATCGAGCGTGAAGCGGGCGCCCCGCACCTCCACCCGGCCGCCGTGGCGCTCGGCGATCGCGCGCACGATCGGCAGCCCGAGGCCCGAGCCCTCCCCCACCGCCTGCGGGCCCCGCCAGAAGCGCTCGAAGGCGTGGGCGGCCTCCTGCCCGGTGAGGCCCGGGCCCTCGTCGGCGACCGCCAGCCAGGCGCGCTCGCCGGCGTCGTCGCGGCCGACCGACACGGTGATGCGCCCGTCCCTCGGACCGTGGCGGCGGGCGTTGCGCACGAGGTTCGAGACGGCGCGCTCGAGCGCGTGGCGCTCCCCGCGGACCGTGACCGGCGCCCCGTCCGCCGGCGCCTCGAGCTCCGCGCGCGGATCGAGGGCGGCGGCCTCGCGCGCCACCGCGACGAGGTCGACCGGCTCGCCGGCGGCGGGCGCCGCGGCGTCCTCGCGCGCGAGCGCGAGCAGGTCGTCGAGCACGACGCTGAGCCGCTCGGCGTCGGCCTCGAGATCGGCCAGCACGGCCGCGTCGGCGCCGTGGCGGGCCGCGTAGGCGGCGTTGCCCCGCAGCGCGGTCAGCGGCGTGCGCAGCTCGTGCGAGGCGTCGCCGACGAAGCGCCGCTCGGCCTCGCGGGCGCGCTCGAGCGAGGCGAGCATGCCGTTGAGCGTGCCGGCCAGTTGGCCCACCTCGTCCTGGGCCTCGGGCACCGGCAGACGCTGCGAGGCGTCGCCGGTGCGGGTGATCGCCCGCGCGCCGGTCGAGAGCCGGCGCAGGGGCCGCAGGGCGCGGGCGGCGAGCAGCGTGGCCAGCGCGGCCGCCAGCAGCGCGGCGCCGAGCGCGGCCAGCACGACGAACCGCCGGGTGGCCTCGAGCGTGGCGTCGATGTCCGCGGTGGTGCCCGCCACCAGCACCGCGCCGCCCGCCGCCTGGCCCTGGCCCAGCTCGCCGAGCGGCGCCGCGTAGGTGCGCACGGGCTCGGTGCCGAGCGTCTCGTCGGAGACGCCCGCACGCCGGCTGCGCAGCGCCGCCGTGCCGGCGGCGCCGAGCGGCAGCACGCGCCCGCCCAGGCCGGCGGAGCGGGCGACGATCCGGCCGCGCCGGTCGACGACCTGCACGAAGAGCGTGCCGCCCGCGAGCCGCCCCTCCAGCACCCCCGGCTCGGTGAGCAGGCGCGGCGTGGTGGCCGCCACGCGCGCGACCTCGACCGCCCGCGCCCGCAGCGCGTCGTCCAGCGTGCCGTTGAGCTGGTCGTCGAGCCGCGTGAGCACCGCCAGCCCGAGCAGGCCGACCGCGAGCGCGATCGCCACCGCCGCCGCGAGCGCGACGCGGGCGCGCAGGCCGAGGACTCGCGTCACCGCGTCCGCAACTCAGACCGCCTCGAACTCGAGCACGCCGGCGAGATGCGCGACGTCGGCCGGGTTGCGCGTGTACAGGCACAATCCCGCGCCGAGCGCCGTCGCGGCGATCATCAGGTCGAGGGCGCGGCGGCCGCGAGCCGCCCGGCCGGCGGCCGCGGTGATCGAGGCGATGCGGCCGAAGGCCCGCGCCGACGACGCGTCGAAGGGCAGGGGATCGAAGACGGCCTCGGCCCGCTGAAGCCGGTCTTGGCGGCGAGCGCGCTCGTCCGGCTCACCGGTCGCGTGGGGACCGGCGGCCAGCTCGGCGAGGGTGACGGCCGAGATGGCGAAGGAGGCCGGCAGCCGATCGCGGTCGATGCGCTCGAGGTCGATGATCACGGAGGTGTCGAGCAGACCCTGCTGAGAACGGAGGTCAGGCACGCGGCGTCGGATCCTGGTCCAGGACGACGTCGATGTCCTGCGAGAAGCGCTCGGCGTCGACGGCCGGCGCGCCGGTGAAGGCGGTGAGCGCCGCCTCGGCGCCGACGAACTGACGTCGGCGAAGTGGCCGCAGCTCACCGACGGGGGTGCCGTTGCGGGTGATCAGGAACGACTCCCCGCGGTCGAGCCCGCGCATGATCCGCCCGCTGTCGTTCCGGAGCTCGCGCTGGGTGATGGAGTCCATGACGCGACTGTAGCACGCGTGCTACAGCACGCTCGTCACGCGGCGTCCAGCCGGAAGCCGACCCCGCGGACGGTGTGGATCAGCGCCGGCTCGCCGAGCTTGCGCCGCAGGTAGGCGACGTAGCGGTCCACGACGTTGAGGCTCGCCTCGGCCTCGCCGCCCCAGACCGCCTCGAGCGCCAGCTCGCGCGTGACGACCGTGCGCGGGTTGCGCAGCAGCAGCGCGAGCAGCTCGGCCTCGCGGCGGGTGAGCTCGAGCTCGCGGCCGTCGCGATGGGCCACCCCGCTCTCGGGATCCAGCGCGAGGTCCGCGAAGGCCAGCTGCTCGGTCGGCGGGCGGTTGCGGCGCAGCAGGGCGCGGATGCGCGCGGTCAGCTCGGCGGCCTCGAAGGGCTTGACGAGGTAGTCGTCGGCGCCGGCGTCCAGCCCGGCCACGCGCTCCTCGAGGCCGTCGCGGGCGGTCAGCAGCAGGATCGGGACGGCCAGCCCCTTGGCCCGCAGGCGCCGGGTGACCGCGAGGCCGTCCAGCCCGGGCATCGCCACGTCGAGCACGATCACGTCGGGCACCGAGCGCTCGACCCGCGCCAGCGCCGCGCCGCCGTCGCCGACCGCCGCGACCGCGTAGCCCTCGGCGGCCAGCGTGCGCTCGAGCATCCGCAGGATCGGGGCGTCGTCGTCGACCAGCAGGACGGCGGCCTCGGACATGACGGGAACTCTAGGCGCCGACCCGGCCCAGGAACGCACGCACCCTCCGCTCGTCGACCGCGGCGCCGACGTTCCAGGCCTCGACGTGCCCGGCGCCCGCGATCCGGTGGTAGGTCACCCGCCGGGCAGGGCGCGAGCGACCTGGTCGAACGCGTCCCAGTCGAAGCCGATGCGGGCCGAGACCGTCCACTCCCACGGTGGTGGCGAGGAAGCCAGGCAGGCCGCGCTCGGCCGCCTGCAGGTCGATCACCGAGCGCCGGTCGAGCACCGGGGCGTCGAGGATCAGCGCCCGCACCCGGCCCGCCAGCGGCGAGTTGTGCACGAAGGCCGAGACGATCGCGCCGCCCATCGAGCAGCCGACGACCACGAGCGAGCGCGCGCCGCGCCCGACCGCGGAGCGCGCCGCGGCCTCGACGTCGCGCCCACTCCGTCGCCGCGAGGTGGAGCTCGCCGTCCGGGCTGGCCGGGGCGCGCGGATCGGTGCGGTACGCGGTCAGCAGCGTCGGCAGGCCGGCCGCCCGCAGCGCCGGCAGGATCCGCAGCCCGTCGCCGCGGGTGACGTTGCGCCCGTGGACGAAGATCGCCCACGTGTCGCCGCGGCCCACCACCTCCCAGGCCGGCATCGGCGTATCTTCTCCGCTCACCGCGCGATCCGGAAGGGAACCAGCAGATGGCCAAGGAGCACCACAACCCGTTCGAGGGCGTGACCGACTTCTTCAACGAGCTCGGCCGCATGCGCCAGATCGGCGCCCACGGGTACGACAACCGGCCCGAGGAGCAGCACCGTAGCCACGCGAGCGCCTGGGTTCCCTCGACCGACATCCTCGCGCTGGGCGGGGACCTGGTGATCCGCGTCGACCTGGCCGGGATCGAGCCCGAGGACGTCTCGATCACCTTCTCCGGCGGCGTGCTGACCCTGTACGGCGAGCGTGACACCACCGAGGACCTCGAGGGCGAGCCCCGCTTCTACATCCGCGAGCGCTTCGCCGGCGTCTTCCGGCGCGCGATCACGCTGCCCGAGGACACGACCGAGGACAAGATCAGCGCGGAGTTCGAGAACGGCCTGGCCGAGATCGTCGTCGTGGGGGCTGCCAAGGCGGCCGAGCCCTCGCGAATCGCGCTGCGCCGCAAGGGCTCGCTCGCCGGCTAGGCCCTCAGCCCCCGGACCCGCGCAGGAGCCCGGTGTCGCGCAGGAAGCGCCGGGCCACCTCCGCCTCCGGCTCCCCGCCGGCGACCGCCGCGTTGAGCTCGAGGATCCGGTCGAGCGTGAGCCGGCTGTTGACCTCGTCGACGACCCGCAGGAAGTTCTCGCGCCAGCAGCGGGGTGAAGGTCCCGCTCACGAGGTTGGTGCCCGTGCCGCGGCGGAAGGCGAAGTAGGCCAGCGCGAGCCCCATCACGGCGTACAGCGCCCAGCCGTTGAAGCCCCAGTGGAAGTACGTGTAGCGCAGCGCCACCTCGGCGGCGTCCTGGCTGCGCGGCGCAGCCTCGCCGTGCGGCGGCGCGGAGAAGTGCGTGATCGGCTCCGAGATGCCGTAGAACATCAGCCCCAGCCCGAGCCCGGCCGCGAACATCATCGCGATCCACGACACCGTCGAGAACTCCGGCCGGCTGTCGTCGGGGCCGAGGCGGATGCGCCCGTAGCGCGGGCTGACTGCGAGGTAGACGCTCAGCAGCAGCGCGCCGGCGCCGATCAGGATGAAGCCCCAGCCGAAGTTGGCCAGGATCCAGGAAAGCACCGAGCCCATGACCGAGCCGAGGCTCTCGGTGGCGATGATGCCCCACAGCGAGAAGGCCACGGTGATGGCGACCGACCCGTAGAAGACGACGGGGTCGACCCCCTTCATGCGCCCCTTCATGCCCCCTCCTCGCTCGGCCCCCGGACTGATGTATCAGCGACGGTTAACCGGAGAGGCGGGTCGGGTCGACGCCCGCCCTGGGCGCGCGACGCTCAGGCGCGCGCGCCGGCCGTGTCGAGCTCCGCCTGGCGTAGCCAGTCCGCCTTGTCCGCGCGCCACTGCTCGTCGGTGCGGCTGCGTTTCCAGTAGCCCGAGGCCGACAGGCGGGCGGGGTCGACGCCGCGCTCGAGCAGCAGATGGCGGCGGACGAGCCGGACGGCGGTCGCCTCGCCGTGGACGAAGCAGTGACCGGGGCCGTCCGGGAGCTCGAGCGCGCGTACCGCGTCCAGCAGCGCGTCCTCGCCGCTCGCGACCCACTGCAGTCGCAGGTCGCCGGGCGTCGCGAGCCCGAGCTCGTCGTCGGCCCCGTCGACCTCCACCACCACGAACACCGGCACGCCCGCGGGCACGCGCGCGAGCGAGGCGGCGATCGCCGGCAGCACGCTTGCATCACCCGCCAGGAGGTGCCACGGGGCGCCCGGGTCCGGCGCGTAGCCACCACCGGGACCCATGAGCTGCAGCCGGTCGCCGGGACGGGCGCGCGCCGCCCACGGCCCCGCGGAGCCGGCGTCCCCGTGCACGACGAAGTCGATCGTCAAGCGGGGCCCGGCCGCGTCGAACTCGCGCACCGTGAACGTGCGCACGCGCGGCCACTGCTCACGCGGGAGCTCGGCCTTGACCGCGGCCGGGTCGAACGGCGCCGCGTAGGGCGCGTCCGGCGGCGGCAGCAGCAGCTTGACGTAGTGGTCGGTGAAGGCGCCCACGCCGAAGCCGGCCAGCGCCTCGCCGCCGAGCACGACGCGGACCATCCGCGGCGTCAGCCACGACACGTCTTCGACCCTGGTCAGGAGCGGCACTCGGTCAGCCATCGTTAGGTGACCCTAACAGCCTGGCGCGCTCACGCCAGCGCGCGCAGGAGCGCCGCGGTCGCCGCGGCGGCGACGACGACGACCAACAGCGGCGCCCGCCGCCAGACCAGCAGCGCGGCGACGCCGAGGGCGGGGACGCGCGCGTCGAGCACGATCTGCCCGCCGCCGTCGAGCGTCTGGACGACGATCAGCGCGGCGAGCAGCGGCACGACGACGATGTCCAGGACCGCCCGCGGGCCGGCGCCGATGGCACGCCCGCCGGCGAACACGGGACCGAGCGCCTTGAACGCGTAGGCCGCGGCGGCCAGCGTCAGCAGCCCCAACCAGCTCACGCGGCGGCCCGCATTCGGCGCCGCAGCGTGATCATGGCCGGCACCACGCCGAGCAGCGCCGCCATGATGGGCAGGCCGGCCGGGGTGAAGGGCAGCAGCGCCACGGCGATCAGCGCGCCGGCGATGGCGTGGAGCTGATGCTCAAGGACCGCGCAACGGTCGAGGCCTTCGAGGAGCGCATCGCCAAGATGGATCCGGTGATCGAGTGCCGCCGCATGTTCGGCGTCCCCGACTACATCGTCCGCGTCGCGGTGGCCGACGCCAACGCCTACGAGGCCTTCTACATGACCCAGCTCGCCGAGCTGCCGGGGCTCGCGCGCGTGAACTCGCAGTTCACGATGAAGACGGTCAAGGCCGGCGGGCGGGTGCCGCTGGCCTAGCGAACCGCGGCGACGGCAGCGGCGAGCTCGCGCACCCCGGCGCGGATGGCGGGGACCGGCAGCTGCCCGTAGCCGAGGAACAGCACCGGGGCGCGGGCGCGCGGCGAGTGGTAGTCGGCCAAGGTGTAGTGGGCGATGCGGCGCTTGGATGCCTCGGTCGCGATCGCTGCGGGATCGTCGCCCGCGGGCAGCTCGGCGGTGACGTGCAGGCCGGCGGCGATGCCGCGCACCATCGCGCCGGGCAGCTCGGCGCCGAGCGCCTCGACGAGCGCGTCCCGCCGCGCCCGGTACTCGCCGCGCATCCGGCGCAGGTGGCGATCGAGGTTCCCGCGCGCCAGGAAGGCGGCGAACGCGTGCTGCTCGATGCGCGCGGTGCCCTGGTCGGCGATCAGCTTCTCGCCGCGGACCGCGTCGAAGAGCCCGGGTGGCACGACCAGCCAACCGATCCGCAGCGCGGGCGCGAGCACCTTGCTCGCCGTGCCGGCGTAGACGACCCGGTCGGGGTCGAGGCCCTGCACCGCCCCGACCGCAGCGCGGTCGTAGCGGAACTCGGCGTCGTAGTCGTCCTCGATCGCGATGGCGTCGCGATCGCGCAGCCAGGCCAGCAGCGCGGTACGCCGCTCCGGGGCGAGCACGACGCCGGTCGGGTGCTGGTGGGCCGGGGTGAGCACGACCGCGTCGGCGTCCGCCCGGGCGAGCGCGCCGACGTCGATCCCGCCGGCGTCGACCGGGATCGACACCGGCTCAAGGCCCGCGCGAGCGGCGATCAGCGGCTCCTCCGGGCTGCAGGGATCCTCGAGCGCGAGCCGGCGCGCGCCGCGCGCCGCGAGCGCCTGACAGACCAGCCCGAGCCCCTGCAGGTAGCCGCTGGTGACCACGACGCCGGCGGGCTCGGCGACGACGCCGCGCACGCGGCCGAGCTGCTCGGCGAGCGCGGTGCGCAGTGGCTCGACGCCGCACGGATCGCCGTAGGCCAGGTCGTCGTCGGTCATGGACTGCACCGCATGGCGGAGGCACCGGAGCCACAGGCTGCGCGGGAAGGCCGAGACGTCGGGCCGGCTCGGCCGAAGGTCGAAGCGCGGGGACGGACCGGCGGCCGGCAGACGCGCCGGGGGCGCACCCGCTGCGGCGCCCGCGGTGACGCGCGGCCGCGCCCCCTGGCGCAGCTGCAGGTAGCCCTCGGCGGCGAGCTGGGCGTAGGCGTCGACCGTGATCCGGCGCGACACGCCGAGCTGTCGCGCAAGGTCGCGGGTGGAGGGCACCTGCGCGCCGGCGCGCAAGCCGCCCGAGCGGATCGCACGGCGGAGCTGGACCTCGATCTGGGCGCCGAGCGTGCCCGGGCCGTCGCGGCTGACCCTCAGCAGCAGTTCGATCGGGCGGCTCGGCTCGGACACGCGCCTGCATCCTCCCTGAGCCGCGCCGCGTCAGGCCGCGCCCTCCCGTTCCGGGTACTCGTCGTGCCGGCGCGGGAAGTCTCCGAACCGGTCGTCCTCCCGGCCGCGCGGCGCGCGGTCGAGCAGCTGCCAGGTGGCGATCAGCGCCTCCGTGCCGCGGTCGTAGGCGCTGTAGGTGTGGTAGACGGCCCCAGCCTCGAGCGCAAAGGCGCTCAGCCCCATCAGCTCGTTGCGGCGCAGATCGATCGCCGCACCCGCAGGCGTGCCGAAGTTGAACCCGGTCCCGTCCCGCCGATCCTGCTCGGTCCAGGCGCCGAAGTCGCGATCGAAGTCCGAGCGCCCGGAGGACACCCATGGGATGGTCCACCTCATCCGCCGCTTGTAGGCGTTGAGCGTCGCGAGCGGTGAGCGCGACGCGAGTACGAACGTGACGTCGTGCGCGTTGAGATGCGCGACGGACCCGTCGTAGCTGTCGGCCGCGAACGAGCAGCCCGAGCACCCGTCCGGGCTGCCGGGACCGTGCATGAAGTGGTAGACGAGCAGCTGCGAGCGCCCGTCGAACAGCCCGGCCAGCGGAGTGGGCCCGTTGTCCGTGTCGAAGGCGTAGGGCTTCTCGACGCGGACCCACGGCAGCGCGCGCCGGGCCGCTGCCAGCTCGTCGCCGAGGCGGGTCAGCTGCTTCTCGCGGTCCAGCAGCGCGCGACGCGCCTCGAGCCAATCCTCGCGCGTGCCGGTGATCATACGGGCACTGCCTGGAGGAACTCGACGATCATCCGGTTGCACAGGTCGGGCTTGTCGGCCAGCAGGCCGTGTCCGGTGCCGGGGACGATCGCGAGCTGGGCGTGCGGCAACGCCCGGTGCAGCGCGTGGATGTGCTCGACCTCCACCTCGCCCTCGTTGTCGGCGAACATCAGCAGGCTCGGCGGGGTGATCGCCGCCAGGTCCGCGGTGGTCAGCGCCGGAGCCCGGTGGTGCTCGTGGTCCAGCCTGGCCCAGACCCCGGGCCAGTGCTCGCCACCGTGCGGCGAGACCTCGCCGTACAGGCCGCCGAGGAACCCGAGCACGTCCGGCGGCAGCGGATCGAGTACACCGGGCAGCCAGCCCTCGTAGTGGAAGACGCCCTCGGAGAAGACCAGACCGCGGACCAGGTCGGGCCGCTTGAAGGCGACCAGCAGGCCGACGGGCGCCCCGATCGAATGCCCGAGCAGGTGGACGGGCTCGCCGACGACCGTCTCGATGAACGCGATCGTGTCGTCGGTCATGTCGGCGAAGGTGATCGGGCCGCCGACGTCGGGCGTGCGGCCCTGGCCGCGACGGTCGAACCGATACGTCCTGAACGCGGCCGCCAGGCCGTCCAGGTTGAGGTCGTAGGCGCGCGAGTCGGCGCCGCCGGGATGCAGCAGCACCAGCGGGTCGCCCGCGCCGTGCACGTCCCACCAGGTCTCGACGTCGCCCAGCCGGGTCATCTAGTCCGTGGTCATCGTCCGGCGGCGGAAGGGTTGATCGTGAGCATGCACAGCAGCTTGGGCCACCGCTGGCACCGTTGGAAGCTCCACTTTCGGCCCGATAGATGAGACCAGTTAGGCCAGCGCCTCCGGTGCGCGCACCTCGGGGCCGCCCAGCCGGTCGCGCGCACCGAGGGCGTCCGGTCAGTCGCGCCGCTCGCGATCGTCCAGCACCAGGTCGGCAGCCGAGCGGCTCCTGCCGGCGCCCTCGAGGGCGGCCTCTGCTCGCTCGACCCGCTCGAGCAGCGCCAGGCCGTGGTCGTCGACCAGCTCGCCCACGCGCGCCGGGCCGCCGAGCACGCGCTCGCTACCGCCCAGGACGTCGCGCCACGTCCCCTCGGGCACGTCGACGGTCGCCGCGCTCGCCGGGCGCACCATGACGATGACCAGCACCTCGGCGTCCCCGCGCGTGAACGCGCACACGTCCGGCCCGGCCTCCAGCGGCGAATAGGCGCCCGCTTCGAAGGCCTCGGGCCGGCGGGCGCGCATGATCAGCGCGCGCTTGATCAGCCCCGGCTTGCGCGTCTGCGCCCGCGCGGGCGCGCCGCGGGCGACCTCGTCGAGCAGCCGCCGGCGCAGCTCCCAGTCGACCGGGCGGCGGTTGTCCGGGTCCACGAGCGAGAGCGAGAGCAGCTCGTCGCCCTGGTAGACGTCGGGCACGCCGGGGACGGTGAGCTTGAGCAGCAGCTGGCCGAGCGCCGCGCGCTCGCCCGCCGTCGCCAGCTCGGCCGCGAACGGCTCGAAGTCGTCGAGGAAGGGCCGGTGGGCGTAGAGCGCGCGGCAGAAGCCGAACACCCGCTCCTCGTAGCCGGTGTCCTGCTCGACCCAGGTGGTGTTGCGCTTGGCCTCGCGCAGCGCCTTCTCCAGGTAGGCGACGAGCCGGTCGGCGTCGATCGGCCACGCGCCCACCAGCGTCTGGAAGATCAGGTACTGCTCGACGCGGTCGGGCGCGCCGTCGGACACGAGCTCGGCGCAGGCCGCGAACCAGCGGTGCACGCGCGCGGCCCACGCCTCCGGCATCGAGGCCAGCGCGCCGATCCGCGCGCGGACGTCGCCCGAGCGCTTGGTGTCGTGGGTCTGGGTGACCAGCAGACTGCGCGGGAAGCGCGCCGCCCGCTCGGCGTTGGCGGCGTGGAAGCCCGCGACGCTCAGCCCGAAGCGGGCCGGGTCGCCGCCCACGTCGTTGAGCGCCAGCAGGCGCAGGTAGCGGTAGAAGGCGGTGTCCTCGACGCCCTTGGCCATGACCGGCGGCGAGGTCTGCTGAAAGCGGGTGACGAACGCGTCCCAGCCGCGCTCCTCGAGCAGCAGCGCGCGGGCGTGGGACTCGGGCATCTGCGCCTCGGCGACGGCCTCGCGGTCGGCGTCGGTCACCAGCCCCGACCACGGCTCGACGTAGCTGCGGTAGACCGGAAAGAGCGCCAGCGAGCGCTCGAGCGCGTGCACCACCCGTGGCGCCTCGCGCGTCAGGCGCTCGATCTCGGGCGCGAAGGTCGTCGTCGCCTGCTCGTACTTCGCGTCGAACGCCCACGCCGCGAACGGCCGCGGGTCGCCGGAGACTTCGGCCCACAGGGCGGTCAGCGGCGCCTCGCCGGCCGGGTCGACGAACAGTGCGGCCGCGTCGTTGAGGAACTCGTAGCCGACCGTCCCCTCCACCGGCCACTCGCGCAGACGCTCGTCCGGGTCGAGGATCTTCTCCACCCACACGTGGTCCACGCCCGCTTCGCGCAGGCGCCGCAGGTAGCCCGCCGGGTCGGCGAGGCCGTCGGGATGGTCGATGCGCAGCCCGTCGACCTTGCCGTCGGCCACCAGCGCGAGCGCCAGGCGATGCGTCTCCTCGAAGACGGCCGGATCCTCCTGGCGCACGGCGGCCAGGTGGTCGATGTCGAAGAAGCGCCGGTGGCGGCCCGTCTCCTCGTCGAGGTCGAAGAAGCGCGCGCGCCGGGCGGGGTCGGCCCAGTAGGGATTGGCGTCGTCGGTCGCCATGTGGTTCGGGACGATGTCCAGTACGATCCCTAGGCCCGCCTCGCGCGCCGCGCGCACGAGCGCCTCGAAGGCCGCCTCGCCCCCGAGCTCCGCGGAGATCCGCGTCGGGTCGACCACGTCGTAGCCGTGCGTGGAGCCCTCGCGGGCCTGGAAGGACGGCGACAGGTAGAGATGGGAGACGCCGAGGTCGTGCAGGTATCCGACCAGCGCCTCGGCCTCGGCGAACCCGAGCCCGGGGCCGAGCTGCAGGCGGTAGGTGGCGCGCAGCGGCGCCGTCACGTCACGCCTCGGCCTCGTCGCGCCGCAGCACCAGCAGCGAGCGCGCGACGACCGCGATCTCCTCCTGAGCCGCGACCACGTGCGAGCCCGGCTCGGCCTCGGGCTCCGCGGTCGAGAGCTCGAGGCTCCAGCGCTCGCCGAAGCGGCGGTTGGGCAGCGTGAACTCGACGTCGGCGTGACCGGGGTTGAAGAGCACGAGGAAGGAGTCGTCGACGACGTGCCCGCCCGACGGCGACGGCGTCGGGATCTCCTCGCCGTTGAGGAACATGCCGACGACCGTCGCGCCGCCCTCCCACTCGCGCGCGGTCATCCGGTGCCCGTCGGGGCGGAACCACCACACGTCGGGCAGGCCCGAGCCCTCGGTGTCGTCGCCGACCAGGAACGCGCGGCGGCGGAAGACCGGGTGCTCGCGGCGGAACGCGATCAGCCGCTTGGTGAACGCCTGCAGGCGCTCGGCGCGCGCCTCGAGGCCCCAGTCGAACCAGGAGATCTCGTTGTCCTGGCACCAGGCGTTGTTGTTGCCGCCCTGCGTGCGGCTCAGCTCGTCGCCGCCCAGCAGCATCGGCGTGCCCTGGGAGAGCAGCAGGGTGGCGAGGAAGTTGCGCTGCTGACGCTCGCGCAGGGCGTTGATCTCGGGGTCGTCGGTCTCCCCCTCGATCCCGCAGTTCCAGGAGCGGTTGTCGTTCGTGCCGTCGCGGTTGTCCTCGCGGTTGGCGTCGTTGTGCTTGTCGTTGTAGGTGACCATGTCGCGCAGCGTGAACCCGTCGTGGGCGGTGATGAAGTTCACCGACGCGAACGGCCGCCGCCCGTCGTCCTGGTAGAGGTCGCTCGAGCCCGTGAAGCGGCGGGTGAACTCGGCGGCGCTCGCCCGCCCGCGCCAGTAGTCGCGCATGACGTCGCGGTAGATGCCGTTCCACTCCCACCACAGCACCGGGAAGTTGCCGACCTGGTAGCCGCCCGGCCCGACGTCCCAGGGCTCGGCGATGAGCTTGACCTGGGAGAGCACCGGGTCCTGGTGGATGACGTCGAAGAACGAGGCGAGCCGGTCGACGTCGTAGAGCTCGCGGGCCAGCGCGCTGGCGAGGTCGAAGCGGAAGCCGTCGACGTGGCACTCAGTGACCCAGTAGCGCAGCGAGTCCATGATCATCCGCAGCACGCTCGGGTGCACGACGTTGAGCGAGTTCCCCGTGCCCGTGAAGTCCATGTAGTGGCGCGGGTCGTCGGGCATCAGCCGGTAGTAGCTGCGGTTGTCGACGCCCTTGAAGGCCAGCATCGGGCCGAGGTGGTTGCCCTCGGCGGTGTGGTTGTAGACCACGTCGAGGATCACCTCGATGCCCTCGCGGTGCAGCGCCTTGACCATCCCCTTGAACTCGCGCACCTCGTCGCCGTGGCTGCCCGTGGCCGCGTACTCGGAGTGCGGCGCGAAGAAGCCGATGCTCGAGTAGCCCCAGTAGTTGGTCAGCCCCTTCTCGGTCAGGAACTGCTCGTCGGCGATCTGGTGGATCGGCAGCAGCTCGACCGCGGTCACCCCCAGGTCCTTGAAGTAGGCCAGCGCCGCCTCGGAGGCCAGGCCGGCGTAGGTGCCGCGCAGGTCCGCGCGGACCTCCGGGTGGCGCATGGTGAAGCCCTTGACGTGCGTCTCGTAGATCACCGTGTCGTGGAAGGGCGTGTTCGGCGGCCGGTCGCCCTCCCAGTCGAAGCGGGGGTCCACGACGACCGACTTCGGCACGGCGTCGGCGTCGTCCTCGTCGTCGGGCTCGAGGTCGGCGTCCTCGGCGTCGGCGGACGGCGGCACGTAGGGCAGCACGTTGGCGTCGGCGTAGCGCACGGGCCCGCCGATCGACTTCGCCGACGGGTCGATCAGCAGCTTGGCGGCGTTGAAGCGATGGCCCTCCTCGGGCGCGTAGGGCCCGTGGACGCGGAAGCCGTAGCGCTGGCCCGGCCCGATCCCCGGCAGGTAGCCGTGCCAGTGCAGGGCGGTGCGCTCGGTCAGCTCGATGCGCCGCTCGCCGTCGCCGTCCTCGCCGTCGAACAGGCACAGCTCGACGCGCTCGGCGTGCTCGGAGAACAGCGCGAAGTTCGTGCCCTCGCCGTTCCACGTCGCCCCCAACGGGAAGGGGCGCCCGGGCCAGAGCTCCTGACTCATCGGACCAGCGCCCCGGACAGCGGCGCCAGCACGACGTGGCCGGGCTCGACGGTCGCCGGATGGGTGGCGAGCTCGATCCCCACCGCGCGGTCGACCGGCACGTGCACGCGCCGCTCGGAGAAGTTCGCCAGCAGCTGGTGGGCGCCGCGGCGCACGCGCAGCCAGCCGGCGTGCTCGTCGTAGTCGACCGCGTCGGCCTCGGCGGGCGGCAGCGACCGGCGGGCGTCGAGCAGCCGGGCGTGCAGGTCCAGGAGGGCGGGGTCGCCCTCGCGGGTCAGCTTGGAGCGCATGAAGGTCTCCGGGTCCTGGGGATCGGGGATCTCCTCACCGAACGAGGCGAAGGCGGCGAACTCGCGCCGGCGGCCCTCGCGGGTCGCGTCGGCGATCTCCTCGTCGATGTGGTCGCAGAAGAACTGAAAGGGCGCACGCTCGCCGTACTCCTCGCCCATGAACAGCATGGGGGTGAAGGGCGCGAGCAGCGTGCAGAAGGCCATCAGCGGCCGCGCCGCGTCCGGCGGGCGGTCGCCGAAGGCGCGATTGCCGGTCTGGTCGTGGTTGGTGGAGAAGACCACGAACTGCTGCGGCGCGCGGTCCTCGGCGGGCGCGCCGAAGCGGCGGCGGCGGAAGCTCGAGTAGGTGCCGTCGTGGACGTGCGGGCGGTGGAAGGCCTTCGCCAGCGCGGCGAGCGAGTCGAACTCGGCGTACCAGCCCTCGGTGTCGCCGGTGCTCAGCGCCCGCAGCGGGTGGTGGAAGTCGTCGCCCCAGGCCGCGTCGCAGCCCCAGCCGCCGAGCGCGGGCGGGCGGATGACCTTCGGGTCGTTGAGGCCGCTCTCGGCGATCACGTGCACGTGGCGCCCGGCCGCCGCGCCCGCGGCGTGCACGCGGCGGCTGAGCGCGGCCACCAGGTGCTCGGCGCTCGAGTCGGGGATCGCGTGGACCGCGTCCAGGCGCAGCCCGTCGAGGTGGAAGTCGGCGATCCACTGCTCGGCGCTCTGCAGCACCCACTCGCGCACCGGGTCGCAGTCGGCGTCGTCGTAGTTCATGCCGCGCCCCCAGACCGTCTCGTGCCTGGCCGTGAAGTAGGGACCGAAGGCCTCCAGCGCCTGCGCGCCGGAGGCGCCGACGTGGTTGTAGACCACGTCGAGCAGCACGGCGAGGCCGGCGGCGTGGGCCGCGTCGACGAGCCGGGCGAGGCCCTCGGGGCCGCCGTAGGTGGAGTGCGCGGCCGACAGGTAGACGCCGTCGTAGCCCCAGCCGTGGCGGCCGGGGAACTCGGCGACGGGCATCAGCTCGATCGCGGTGACGCCGAGCTCGCGCAGGGCGGGGAAGTGCTCGATCGCCGCCGCGAAGGTGCCACCGGCCGTGAACGCCCCCACGTGCAGCTCATAGACGACGAGCTCGGCGAGCGGGACGCCGGTCCAGCCGTCGTCACTCCATGTCAGGCGCGCCGGGTCGAGCACGCGCGAGCGGCCGCGCAGCCCCTCGGGCTGCCAGCGGGTGGCCGGATCGGGCAGCTCGTGGCCGTCGAGCGCGAAGACGTAGTCGTCGCCGTGGGCGGCGGCGGCCTTGGCCTCGAAGACGCCGTGGCCGGCGTCCGCGAGCGGATGCTCGGCGTCGCCCACGCGCAGCGCCAGGGCGCCGGGCGTAGGGGCCCAGACGCGGAACGTCGTCGTCCCGTCCGGGCCGGGGCGGGCGCCGAGCGGGCGCTCCCACGGGTAGTCGTCTCCGGTCATGAGCCGTGGCAACCTACCCGTGGAGGGGCGGCGCTAGTGCCCCGGCCAGTGTGAGGGACCGCACCTTTCCGATGCCGGTGTTGTTCAGTCGGCGTGCGCAGTGCCCTCACCCTCGCCCTCGCCGTCCTCGCCCTCGCCCTGCTCGGCCCCGGGAGCGCGACCGCGCAGGTGGCCCCGCCCACCGCCACGACCGGGTCCGCCCAGGCCGTCGCCCAGACCACCGCCCGGCTGACCGGCACCGCCGATCCCAACGGCGGGGAGACGGTCGCCTTCTTCGAGTACGGGACGAGCACGTCCTACGGCCTGCGCACGCCGGACATCGCGGCCGGCGGCGGCGACGCCGCCGTACCCGTGCAGGCGGCGCTGAGCGGGCTGACCGCCGCGACGCGCTACCACTACCGGCTCGTCGTCCGCAACGCCGCCGGCGAGGCGCGCGGCAGCGACCGCAGCTTCCGGACCGCCGCGCCGCCCGTCAACCCGCGCCCGCCCGGCGTCTCGACCGGCGGCGTGCGCAGCCTCGTGCCGACGGGCGCCACGCTGACCGCGACGGTCAACCCCAACCGCGCCGCGACCAGCTACCGGTTCGAGTACGGGCGCACTACGCGCTACGGCGCGTCGACGCCGGCCGCGAGCGCCGGCGCCGGCAGCCGCGGCGTGGCGGTCAGCGCGCCGGTCACCGGCCTCGCGCCCAACACCCGCTACCAGTATCGCGTGGTGGCCGCCAACGCCGCCGGCACCACGCGCGGCGCCAACCGCGCGTTCACGACGCCGCGGGGGATCACCGGCGTGACCCTCTCGGTCGACCCGGCGCGCCCGGAGTGGGGCCAGGCGCTGACCGCCTCCGGCGCCGTCCAGGGCGCCGCCAGCCCCGGCACGCCGGTCGCGCTCGAGGTCCAGCCCTTCCCCTTCACCGCCCCGTTCGGCCAGGTCGGCGCCACGGTGCGCGCGGGCTCGCGCGGGACGTTCGCGCTCGGCCTTCCCGGCCTACGGGTCACCAGCCGCGTGCGGGTGCTCACCCGCACCGGCACGCCGCTGAGCAGCCCGGTCCTGACGGTGCCCGTCGAGGTCAAGGTCGGCGTGCGAACGCGCCGCCGCGGTACCCGGCGGACGCGCATCGAGGGCTCGGTCTGGCCGGCCGCCCCGGCCGGGCGGGCGTCGCTGCGCAAGCGCTCGCGGTCGGGGCGCTGGGTCACCGTCGACCGCGCCGGACTGCGCGCGGCGAGCGGCGACCGATCGCGCTACCGCTTCAGCGTCCGGCGCCCGTCACCGGGGCGGCGCGCCGCCCGCTACCAGGTCCGCGTGCTCGCCCGCGACGGCGGCGCGCACGTCGCCGGGACGAGCCGGACCGTGCTGGTCCGCGCCCGCCGCTAGCACGCCCGGCCGGCTCGGCACACGAGCCGCGGTCAACGCCGGGTCGGCTCGGTCTCCGCGGCGGGCGTGGGGATCGGGCCCGGGATCGAGTACTCGGTGTAGGAGTCGACCTGCTTGCCGGCCAGGAGCCGGACGATCGAGATGCCGGCGCACCACGGCACCCGGCCGGGGAACCGGCTGCCGTCCCGCGCGGCCGGTGCGGCGGTCGTCGCCCGCCAGCGCGTCACGACGCGATCCTCCTCCGCGACCTGGTCGTCGATCTTGACGTCGCTGGGACAAGGGAGGATCCCCCGCGGTTATCCCGTGAGTTTCGCCTCGGGCGCCGCGCGTGTATGGTCGCGGGGGTGCCGCTCAGAACGGCCGCAGCTCTGCTCGAGCGGGAGCGAGAGCTTGCCGCGTGTCGCGACGGATTGGCCCGGGCCACGGCCGGCGAGGGAACCCTGCTCCTGCTCGAGGGACCGCCCGGCGTGGGCAAGACCGAGTTGGTCCGCGAGGCGCGGGCGGCGGCCGCGGAGGCCGGCCTGAGCACGCTGGAGGCGAGGGGCTCCGAGCTCGAGCGGCCGTTCGCGTTCGGCGTGGTGCGCCAGCTGCTCGAGCCCATGGTCGCCGGCGCGTCCGGCGCCGACCCCTTCGCCGGCGCGGCGGCACCGGCGGCGCGCCTGTTCGAGCACGACCAGCAGGGGTCGCCGGGCGAAGATGCGGGCTTCGAGGCGCTCCACAGCCTGTACTGGCTGATGGTCCACCTCGCCGACCGGGCCCCGCTGCTCGTGCTGGTCGACGACTGCCACTGGGTCGATCAGGACTCCCTGCGGTTCCTGGCCTACCTGGCGCAACGCATCGAGGGGCTGCCGATCGCCATGCTCCTCGCCGGGCGTCCACCGGCGGACGAGCCCGGGTCCGTGTGGGCGCAGATGGCCTCCCGAGCCTCCGCCGTCGCGCTGTACCCGCGACCGCTGAGCGAGTCCGCGGCGGCGGTGCTCGCGCGGGAACGCCTGGGCGCGGATGCGGATGAGGCCTTCTGCCACGCATGCCACACGGCGACCGGCGGCAACCCCCTGTTCCTGCGCGAGCTGCTGGGCGCGCTCGACGCGTCGGGGATCGTGCCCTCGGCCGCCGCGGCGGACGAGATCGGAGCGGTCGGCCCGGCCTCCGTCCGCCGCTTCGTCCTGCACCGGCTCTCAACGCTCGGCCCGGCGGCGCACGAGCTGGCCCGGACCGTCGCGGTGCTGAGCGACGACACCGAACTGCAGCTCGCCGGCCACGTCGCGGGCCTCGGCGAGGAGGCGGCCGGCGCAGCGGCGGACGACCTCGTGCGGGCCGACATCTTCGTCCGGGACGCACGCCTGGGGTTCGTCCATCCGATCGTGCGCGCGGCGCTCTACGAGGATCTCGCGCCCGGTGAGCGCCAGGCGCGGCACGCTGCGGCGGCCGAGGCGCTGGAGCGGGCGGGCGCGTCGCCCGAGCGCGTGACCGCCCACCTGCTGTTGACCGGCGCGACGGGGGAGGGGCGCCGGGTCGACACGCTCAGGTCGGCGGCCACCGCCGCCGCGCGGCGCGGAGCGCCGAGCGCGGCTGCCGAGCGTCTCCGCCGCGCGCTCACGGAGTCGCCGGCGGAGCAGGAGTCCGGGGAGATCCTGGCCGAGCTCGGGCGCTACGAGGTCGCCGCGATGGAGTTCGAGGCGGCCGAGGCACATCTGCTCGCCGCGCTGAGCTCGGGCGCGAGCCTGACGACGCGAGCCGGCGCGGCGTCGACCCTGGGGCGGTGCGCGATCGTGTCGGGTGGCCGCTCGGCCGAGGCCGCCGTCGACGCGCTGGTGTCGCTCGGCGAGGAGCTCCGGCCGTTCGACGCCGAGCGCTCGCTCGAGCTCGGATCAGAGCTGCTGATGGTCATGACGGCGGTGGTGCCCCTGCGCGCGCGCCTCGGTCCCCACCTGCAGCGCTTCGCCGAGCAGGCGCGCGGGCATCCCGGCTTCGAGGCGGTCGCGGAGATCCACGTCGCGCAGGAGCGGCTCGGCGCGGGCGGCTCGGCCGACGCCGCCGCCGACGAGGTGCAGGCCGCCCTGGCGGCCGGCCTGCCGCCCTTCGCGGCGACGAGCGCCGCCTTCGTGGCGCTGCAGACGCTGCGGCTGGCAGAGCGCTACGACCTGGCCGTGCCGATGCTCGACGCCGGGCTGGAGGGCGCACGCCGCGAGGGCCACGCGACGCGGCAGGGGCTCATCCACGGCCAACGCGCTGCGATCGCGCTCGCGCAGGGCGCGCTCAAGGACGCCCAGATCGAGGTCGAGACGGGCCTGCGGGTCATCGAGGACCGGCACTTCGCCGTGCTCCAGCTGCTGGCGATCGGGATCGTCGTCGACGTCGAGCGCGGCGACCTCGCGGCGGCGGCCGAGCTGTCTGAGCGGGGCGACGCGCTGGGCCTCGCCGAGGACCGGCTGTACATCGCCGAGTACCTGATCGCGCGCGGGCGCCTGCGGATCGCCGAGGGCGACGTCGAAGCCGGCGTCGCCGACCTCATCGATTGCGGCCGGCGACTCGAGGCGCTGCGGCTGCAGCGGCCGGGCGAGTGGAAGGCGTTCGCGGCTCCGGCGCTCGCCTCGCTGGGCGACACGAAGACCGCTGCTCGGCTCGCCGGCGAGCAGCTGGAGCTGGCCCGGCGCGACGGCGCGCCCGGGGCCCTCGGACGCGCCCTGCGCGCGTCGGCGGCGGTGTCCGCCGGCGAGCAGCGACCGGCGCTGCTGCAGGAGGCGGTCGCGGTGCTCGAGAGGAGCGCCGCGCGGCTCGAGCTGGCGCACGCGCTCGCCGACCTCGGCGCCGCGCTGAGTCACGCGAACCGGCGACGTGAGGGCCGCGACGCCCAGCGGCGGGCGATCGAGCTCGCCGAGGACTGCGGCGCCCTCCCACTGGCCGAGCGCGCCCGGGCCGAGCTGCAGGTGGGGCCGGGGCGTCGCGCGCGGATCGAGCTGACCGGGCCCCGATCGCTGACGGCGGCGGAGTGGCGCGTGTGCCGCCAGGCGACGGCGGGGCACACGAACCGCGAGGTCGCCCAGGCGCTGTTCGTCACCGAGAAGACGGTCGAGCGCCATCTCAGCAGCGCCTACCACAAGCTCGGCATCCGCTCCCGCTTCCAGCTCGAGGCGGCGATCGCCGAGGAGGCCGGCGCGCCCTCGGCGCCGCCGAAACCGTAGGGAAAACCCGCGGGGTCCCCCTCTTGTGGGGGGTGGTGGGCGCGCGGAGGATCCTCGCCACCGACGCGCGACCACCGTGGAGCGCTGATCAAGAGGAAGGGGTCCGTGATGACCGGTGCGTTGTTCCGCCTTGGAGGGCTCTGCGTCCGCCGTCGCTGGATCGTGCTGGCCGTCTGGCTGCTCGTCTTCGCCGCGCTGGCGACGTGGGCGCGCGCGCTCGGCCCGAACGTCAGCGACAACCTCACGCTGCCCGGCACGGACAGCAACGCCGCGACCGACCTGCTCGAGCAGCGGTTCGCGTCGCAGGCCAACGGCACCAACCCCGTCGTCCTGCGGGCGCCGAGCGGCGAGAAGGTCACGGCGAGCAGGTTCAAGACGCCGATCGACGACACCGTCAAGGCGTTCCGGGCCGATCCGGCCGTCCGCAGCGCGACCAGCCCGCTGGCGAGCGACCGCGCCGGGCAGTTGTCGAAGGGCAAGTCGATCGGGTACGTCGCGCTCAACCTGCGCCCGAGCCCGAGCGAGCTCACGCTCGACGACGCGAACCGAATCGTCGCGCTCGCCGACCCGGCCCGCAAGGCGGGCCTGGAGGTCGGGTTCGGCGGCTATCTCGGCCAGAAGGTCTCCAAGCCGGACACGCACTCCAGCGAGGCCATCGGCCTCGGCATGGCGGTGATCGTCCTGCTGTTCACGTTCGGCACGGTCGTGGCCATGGGGCTGCCGATCTTCACGGCGATCCTCGGGCTGGTCTGCGGGCTCTCGGTCATCACCGTGCTCAGCCACGTGGCCGTCGTGCCGACGGTCGCGCCGACGCTGGCGACGATGATCGGCCTCGGCGTCGGGATCGACTACGCGCTGTTCATCGTCACGCGACACCTCGAGCAGCGCCGCGACGGGATGGAGACCCGCGAGTCGATCGCGCGATCGGTGGCGAGCTCGGGCGGAGCGGTCGTGTTCGCCGGCTCCACCGTGATCGTCGCGCTGCTCTCGCTCGCCGTCGTCGGCATCCCACTGGTCACCACGCTCGGGTACACCGCCGCGCTGGTCGTCGCGGTGGCGGTGCTCGGCGCGATCACGCTGCTGCCGGCCGTCCTCGGGCTCGTCGGCGACCGGATCGACCGGCTCCCGGTGCCCATGCCCCACCGCCACACGCAAGACGCTCGCCCCCACGGCTGGTTGCGCTGGGGCGGGTTCGTCGCGCGCCATCCGCTGCCGTGCGCACTTCTGTCGATCGTCGTGCTGGCCGTGCTCGCGCTTCCGACGCTCGACCTCTACCTCGGCCAGCAGGACAACCGCGCGATGCCCGAGAGCACCGACGCGCGGCGCGCCTCCGACGGGCTGACGGCCGCGTTCGGCGCCGGCGCCAACGGCCCGCTGCTGATCAGCGTCGACCTGTCGCGCAAGCCGGCCAAGGCCGATCAGGCGAACCTCGACAAGCTCTCGAAGCAGGAAAAGGACCAGAAGGACAAGGCCAACGACGAGGCCGCCGATCAGGAGCGGCAGGTCACCGCGCAGCTCGAGGCGCAGGGCCTGCCGCCGGCGCAGGCGGAGTCCCAGGCGCAGGCGCAGGTCAAACCGCAGCTCGACAAGCAGATCGACAAGATCGAGCAGCAGTCGAAGACGCAGCGCAAGAAGCTCGACCAGCTCGCCACCGATCCGCGGCTTCAGGACCTGAAGAAGGACATGGCGAAGGTGTCCGGCGTCAAGCAGGTCTCCGAGCCGCTCGTGAACTCCAAGGGCACCGCGGCGGTGCTGAACGTCACGCCGACGACCGATCCGTCCGACCGGGCGACGGCGGACCTGGTCCAGCGGTTGCGCGACACGACCGTCCCGAAGGCCGAGCAGGGCAACGACATGACCGTCAACGTCGGCGGTCAGACGGCCGGCTACGTCGACCTCGCGTCGGAGATCTCGAGCCGCCTGATCATCACGATCGCCGTCGTCGTCGCGCTGAGCTTCGTGCTGCTCGTGCTCGCGTTCCGCTCGATCGTCATCCCGCTCACCGCCGGGCTGATGAACCTGGTGTCGATCGGCGCGGCCTTCGGCGTCGTCACCGCCGTCTTCGAGAAGGGCTGGGGCGCGAGCCTCGTCGGCCTGGAGGGCTCGGTGCCGATCGTCTCGTTCGTGCCGCTGATGATGTTCGCGATCCTCTTCGGGCTCTCGATGGACTACGAGGTGTTCCTGATGACGCACATCCGGGAGCACTGGCTCGGCAGCGGCGACAACCGGCAGTCGGTGATCGCCGGCGTCGGCACCACCGGGCGCGTGATCACGTCCGCGGCGCTGATCATGGTCAGCGTCTTCTTCGCCTTCATCCTCAACGGCGACCCGACGGTGAAGCAGTTCGGCGTCGGGATGGGCGTCGCGGTCGCGGTCGACGCGACGCTCGTGCGCTGCCTGCTCGTCCCCGCCGTGATGGTGCTCATCGGCACGGCCAACTGGTGGTTCCCGCGTTGGCTCGACCGGATCGTCCCGAACTTCTCGATCGAGGGCGAGCAGTGGTTCCGCGACCGCGACGCCGCGACGGCAGCCGCCGCCGAGGAGCGGGCCGAGGAGCGGGCCACGCCGGTGCCGGCGCAGTGACGGCGGCGCCCACCCCGCTGATCACGTCGCCCACTGCGAGGCGCTGCGCCGCTGGACCAGCGCGCGGTACTGCTCGGTGGTGCGCTCGAGCAGCTCGCCGGTGCCCCAGTCGAGGATGACCCCGTAGTGGCGGACGAGGTCGAGCACGCCAAGCTCGGAGTCGCGGTAGCGCCGCGCGACGTCCTCGGGGTCCTCCTCGAGCTTCGCCGCGCGCGCGCCGCGCTGCTCTGCGCGCAGCGACTCGGTGGCGTCCCCGTCGATGCGGTACTCGGCGAGCTCGGCGTCGACCTCCTCGACCACGACGCCGTAGTCCAGCGCGGCCCGCTCGATCGTCACGTAGCCGTCCGCGACGTCCTCGAGCACCGCCTCGGGGTCGCGCTCCAGCGGGTCGCCGAGCCCGCCGCCGCCGGCCGAGGGCCGCTCGAAGCGGTCGCCGGGGCCGACGGGCACGCCGGAGAAGTTCGCGCCCAGGAAGCGGCCCGCCTCGCCCTCGCGGTGCAGCCACACGCCGTGGGGCACCGACGGCAGGCCGCCGCCGATCCCCCAGGTGACCGACCGCGAGCGGTCGCAGCAGTAGGACATGACCGCCCCCTCCACCTCGGTCAGCGCGCCGCCCTTGCGCACGCCGCAGCCGCCGCGATTCCTGCCGGGCCCGCCCGAGTCCGGGATGATCTCGTGCTGTGAGGTGAGGATCGGCGTGAGCCGCTCCTGGCCCTCGAGCGGCTGGACCGCGAGCCCGACGCCGAACACGGGCGACGTGCAGTTCTGCCCGTCGCGGCCCTGGCGGCCGCCCCAGCCGCCGGCCATCCAGTCGTACCACATGAAGTACGGCCGCTCCTCGCCGCGTGCGTCGCGACCTCCCACCAGCAGGTACTCGAGGTTGAAGCAGCAGGCCATCGCGCGCTCGGGGAGGATCTCCGACCACAGCTCGAAGCCCGCGTTCATGATCTTCTCGTAGGCGCCGGAGACGCAGCCGGTGACCGCGTGCGGCCAGCCGGCGTTGACGATCGTGCCCTCGGGGCCGACCTCCACCTTGATCGCGCGATAGAAGCCGGAGTTCAGGGGGATCTCGGGCAGGAACGTCTTGGCGGAGGCGATCGCGCCCGAGAACGCGGCGCCCGCGCCGGCGTTGAGGAAGTTCGCGATCGCGGGGTCTGAGCCGTCGAGGTCGTAGGTGATCTCGTCGCCCTCGATCGTCATCTTCAGGCGCACCGCGACGAGCCCCTCTTCGGAGCCCGGGTCGAAGTCGATGTGGTCCTCGGTCTCCCAGCTGCCGTCGGGCAGGTCGGCGATGCGCGCCCGCGTCAGGCGCTCGACGTAGTCCTGCACCTCGCCGAAGGCGGCCACGACGGTGTCGCGACCGTACTTGTCGATCAGCCGGAAGAGCTCCTCCTCGGCCACGCGCGTCGCCTCGACCTGCGCCTGGCAGTCGCCGACGATGTCCGCCGGAGCGCGGGTGTTGGCGGCCACGAGCGCGATCACGTCGTCGCGCGGCGTGCCGCGGTCGACGATCCGCACCGGCGGGATGCGCACGCCCTCGCCGAAGTGGTCGGTGGCCGCGACGTCGAAGGAGCCGGGGACGCTGCCGCCCATGTCGGCCCAGTGCCCGTTGGCCTGCGCCAGCGCGATCAGCTCGCCGCCGGCGAACACCGGGCGCACGATCGAGACGTCGGAGAAGTGCGTGCCGCCGCGGTAGGGGTCGTTGACGGCGAACACGTCACCCTCGTGGATGTCGCCCTCGAAGTCCTCGAGCACCGCCTTGGCCTTCAGGTGCAGGGTCCCGACGTGGACGGCGATGTCCTGGGAGCCCTGCATGATCGTGTCGCCGCTCGCGTCGCACAGCGCGCACGAGAAGTCGCGCGAGTAGATGACGAACGAGTGGCAGGTGCGCAGGATCTGCTCGGCCATCTCGTCGACGACGGTCACGAAGGCGTTCTTGAGCACCTCGAAGGTGACGGGATCCAGGCTGCGGTCGGCGATCGTCACGGGCTCAGCCCTCCTCGGTGATGCGGATGCGGATGTTCAGCCACTCGTCGATCTCGGCGCGCACGCCCGGGGGGATCAGCGTCGTCGTGTCGAGCTGGTCGATCACGGCCGGGCCCTCGAAGCTCACCCCGGCGGGGAGCTGCTCGCGCTCGTAGACGGGCGTCTGGAGCGGCTCGTCGGAGCCGTCGAACCACACCGGTCGGCGGTCGGCGGGCTCGGGCATCGCGGCGTCGTCCTGCGGGTCCTGGCGGACCGTGCGCACCTCCTCGGTCTCCCCGACGGCGGTCAGCTGGAGCCGGTAGAGCTCGACGGGCGCGTCGTCGCGGCGGTAGGAGTACTCGCGCTCGTGCTCGGCGTGGAAGCGCTCGACCGCGGCGTCGAGGTCGACCTCCGCCGTGTCGATGCGCACCTCCATCGAGCGCCACTGGCCGAGGTAGCGCATGGAGATCGAGCGCTCGAGCCGGATCTCGTCGCCCGCGATGCCCTCCGCCTGAAGCAGCGCGCGGCCCTCGTCCTCCAGGCGGCCGAACGCCGCGTCCAGGTCGTCCGGATCGGCGTCGGCGGCCGGGGTGAGGAACATCTCCGACAGGTCGTGGCGGATGTCGACCATCAGGCAGCCGAGCGCCGACCAGGTGCCCGGGCGCGGCGGCACGAGCACCGTGGGGATCCCGAGCTCGGCGGCGAGCGCGGCGCCGTGCAGCGCGCCGGCGCCGCCGAAGACGACCAGCGCGAACTCGCGCGGGTCGTAGCCGCGCTGCAGGGAGATCAGCCGCACGGCGTCGGCCATGTTGGCGTTGGCGACCGCGATGATCGCGTTGGCCGCCTGGTGCAGGTCGAGCCCGAGCGGCTCCGCGACCTTCGCGCGGATCGCCTGCTCGGCGGCGTCGCGGTCGAGCGACATGCCGCCGCCCACCAGGTCCGTGCCGAGCCGGCCGAGCACGAGGTTGGCGTCGGTGTTGGTCGGCTCCTCGCCGCCCTGGCCGTAGGCGGCCGGTCCCGGGTCAGAGCCCGCGGACTGCGGGCCGTTGCGCAGCGAGCCGGCCGTGTCGATGGTGGCCAGCGAGCCGCCGCCGGCGCCGATCGTGAGCACCTCGATCGAGGGGAACACGATCGGGTGCCCGTACTCGACGAACCACTCGTTGGTCGTGCGCAGCTCGCCGTCGTGCACGAGTGAGATGTCGGTGCTCGTCCCGCCCATGTCGACGCCGATCGCGTGCTCGTGGCCGCACAGGGCGGCGGTGTGGTGGGCGGCGACGGCGCCCGCCGCGATCCCGGAGGCGGCGAGGCGCACGGCGAGCTTCTGGACGGACTCCGGCGTCATCACGCCGCCGCCGGAGTGCAGGATCAGCAGCTCGCCGTCGTAGCCGTCGTCCTTGAGCCGCTGCTGGAGATCGGCGACGTAGCCCGAGACCAGCGGCGACAGCACCGCGTTGGCGACGGTGGTCGAGAAGCGCTCGTGCTCGAAGAGCTCGGGCAGCACGCCGGAGGAGGTCGAGATCGTCGCGTCGGGCAGCGCCTCGCGCAGGATCTCGGCCATCCGCTGCTCGTGGTCGCCGTTGCCGTAGGCGTTCACGAAGCAGATCGCGACCGTCTCGACCTCGCGGCGGGCGAGGATGCGCGCGACCTCGCGCGCCTCGTCCTCGTCGAGCGCGGTGACGACCTCGCCGCGGTGATCGACGCGCTCGGTCACCTCGAGCCGGTCGCGGCGGCGGATGTAGGGGTCGGCGTTGTCCTTGTAGGCGTCCCACAGGTCGTCGCGGGTGCCGCGGCCGATCTCGACCACGTCGCGGAACCCGCGCGTGCAGACCATCGCCGCCTTCGGCAGCCGGCGGGTGATCAGCGCGTTGGTGGCCACGGTGGTGCCGTGGCAGAACAGCGCCGTCTCGGCCAGGTCGACGCCAGCCTGCTGCACGCCGGCGAGCACGCCATCGATCGGGTCCGCGGTGGAGGCCACCTTCGCGACCTCGAGCTCGCCGCTGGCCTGGTCGAGCACGCACACGTCGGTGAACGTGCCGCCCACGTCCACGGCCACCACCCGCTTGGACCCGCTCGCCATCGCCCACCCCTCCGTCGCCTCGAGTTCCCGTGCGACACGTTGACTCCCCCGAAGCGTTGTCTCTGAAGCCCGCAAGGTCTCGCCAAGGTCGCCCCAGCCTCCTCGCAAGGTCGCTCGCGCACGCTGTCGGTCTCGGCCCGGGGGGCGCCGTGACCTGACCAGAGCGAGCGAACGGAGCCACCCATGGCCTTCAGAGGACAGCGCCTGTACAACCCCGTCAGCGGCGAGCGGATCCGCTTCCTGCGCACCGCCGCCGAGTCCGCCGGCGAGCTGCTCGAGTTCGAGCTCGAGCTCTCCCCCGACGGCCACGTGCCCGGCGCGCACGTGCACCCCGAGCAGGAGGAGCGCTTCCACGTGCTCGAGGGCACGATGAAGTTCCGCCTGGGCCTGCGCACGATCGTGGCGGAGGCCGGCGAGACCGTCGTCGTGCCGGCCGGCCGCGTGCACCGCTTCGCCAACGCCGGCGACGGCCCCGCCCGGGCGATCGTCGAGGTCGAGCCCGCGCTGGAGATGGAGCAGCTGCTCGAGACCACCGCCGAGCTCGCCCGCGAGGGCCACGTCACGCGCACCGGGATGCCGCGGCCGCTGCACCTGGCGCTGTTCGTCCGCCGCTTCGAGCGCGAGGTGCGCGCGCCGTTCCCGCCGGCCCCGGTCGTGCGGGCGCTGATGGCGCCGCTGGCCGCGCTGGCCCGCGCCCGCGGCCACGCCGAGCGCTATCTGCCTGAGCCGCTGCCCGCCTGAGAAGCCTGCCGCCCTGCGGGCCGGGTGCTCGTCGGGCTCGGGCCCGTCGGCGTCGCCCGACCCGCTGCCCCCGGCCCGGCTCCGTCCGGGCCGGGGGCGAGTCTTGACCGCCGAGAGGAGCTGTCCGCCGATGCCGAGCTTCATCCAGCAGGACTTCCAGGCCGCCGGCGTCGCGCCGGCCATCTGCGTGCTGCGTCGCGACGCCGCGCCGCACGGCGACGAGGCGCTCCCCGAGGACGTCCGGCGCCACTTCGTCGATGCCCCCGAGTCCCGCCCCGCTGCCGTCGCGGCCGCGCTGAGCCTCTTCGAGGGCGAGGCGGTCACGCCGCCGCCGACCGTCCGCTACTTCGCCAACCTCGGCGTCGCCTACGGCGCGGTGAGCCGGGAGAGCGCCGCGGCGCTGCGCGCCGAGTCCGCCGTGAAGACCGTCAAGGGCGCGCCGCCGCTGGGCCTCATCCGCCCCGAGCGCGCCGAGCGGGCGGCGCTCGCCGACGACGTCACCTGGGGCCTCGAGGCGCTCGGCGTCCCGGCCCTGTGGGATCGCGGCCTGACGGGCGCCGGGGTGACGGTCGGGCACCTGGACACGGGCGTGGACGGCGACCACCCGGCGCTGCGCGAGGCGATCGCCGCGTTCGCCGAGCTCGACGACCTCGGCCGGCTCGTGGACCCCATGCCCGCCGCGCGCGACTCCGGCGACCACGGCACGCACACCGCGGGCACGATCGCCGGGCGCGCGGTCCGCGGGCGCCACATCGGCGTGGCGCCGGGCGCCGCGCTGGCGAGCGCCGCGGTGATCGAGGGCGGCGACGTGGTGGCCCGGGTGCTGGGCGGCATGGACTGGGCCGTCGGCTCTCAGATCAGGATCCTCAGCATGTCGCTCGGCTTCCGCGGCCTGCTCAACGACTTCCTGCCGCTCACCCAGCGCATTCGCGAGCTGGGGATCCTGCCGGTGTTCGCCGTCGGCAACGAGGGCGCCGGCACCAGCCGCTCGCCGGGCAACTACCCCGAGGCGCTGTCGGTCGGCGCCAGCGACGAGGCGGGCCGCGTCCCCCTGTTCTCCTCCAGCCAGCGCTTCCTGCGCCGCTCCCAACCGGTCGTCCCCGACCTCGTCGCGCCGGGCGCGGGCGTGATCTCGGCCAAGCCCGGCGGCGGCTACCAGGAGATGGACGGCACCTCGATGGCCACCCCGCACGTCGCCGGCCTGGCCGCCCTGCTCTTCGAGGCGGCGCCGTCCGCGACGCCCGCGGACGTGGAGCGCGCCATCTTCGCTTCCTGCGCACGTTCCGCCGCCATGAACGAGGACCGGGCCAACCGCGGCCAGCCGGACGCTGCTGCGGCCCTCGCGGCGCTGCTCGGGGAGTAACCTGTGAGGCCATGGCTGCTCGGATGGACCCGACGCTGTCGGCCCAGCTCGACGCGTCCGCGGCCGGCGGCGAGCCGGTCGGGGCCGTGATCGCCCTGCGCAGCGACGCAGCGGGCAACGGCGCCGCCCCGGCGTCCGGCGACGAGGTGGCCTGCCTGGCCGAGGACCTGCTGGACCGCGTCGGGCGCGAGACCGGCAGCCAGGCGCGCGACTACAACGTCTTCCGCAACCTCGGCTCGTTCGTCGTCGTGGCCTCCTCGACCTTCATCCGCGTGCTGCTCGAGCAGCCCGAGGTCGAGTCGGCGATGGCCAACCGCCAGCCCGGCCCGGTCGTCGCGCCGGTCGCGGGCGGCGCGAAGCCCTGAAGGGTTCCTAGCCCTCGATCTCCACGACGGTGCGGCCGGCGGCGTGGCCGGCCTCGCTGACCCAGTGGGCCTCGGCGGCCTGCTCGAGCGGGAAGGCGTTGGCGACGGGGATGCGCAGCCGGCCGGCCTCGAACTCGCGGGCGGCGCGCTCGTAGGCGCCGGTGCGGTCCGCGGAGGTGCCCGACACCTGAGCGCCGTGCTCGCCGGCGCTGAAGTCGGCGATCGACACGACCTTCGCGGGGTCGCCGGTCAGCTCGACGAGCTCCGGGATGACCCCCGAGCCGGCGATGTCGAGCGCCGCGTCGACGCCGTCGGGCGCCAGGGCGCGAACGCGCTCGACCAGCCCGTCGCCGTACGTGGTCGGCGTCGCTCCAAGATCCTCGAGGTAGCGCTGGTTGGCCTCGCTGGCGGTGCCGATGACGGTCGCGCCGCGAGCGACCGCGAGCTGCACGACGGCGGAGCCGACCCCGCCCGACGCGCCGCTGACGAGCACCGTCTGGCCCGCGTCGACGTCGACGAGGTCGAGGATGCGCTGCGCGGTCTCGACCGGGATGGGATAGCCGGCCGCTTCGGCGAACGACAGCTGCTCGGGCTTGCGCGCCCAGTCCGTGAGCACCGCGTGCTCGGCGAGCGTGTTCGAGCCCGCGCCGAACACGGCGTCGCCGACCGCGACGTCCTGCACCCCGTCGCCGACCTCGTCGACGATCCCCGCAGCGTCGAGCCCGGTCCCGGCGGGCAGCGGGACGGGCATCATCTCGCGCAGCATCCCTGAGCGGATCTTCCAGTCCATGCCGTTGACCCCGGCCGCGCGCACCGCGATGCGGATCTCGCCCGGCCCGGCGTGCGGCGCTTCGACGTCGGCCACCTCGAGCACGTCGGGGTCGCCGTAGGTCTCGAACCGGATCGCTTTCATGCCTGGAGGCTACTTGGGCGCGTAGCGGTGGTGGAGCATGAGCGGGTTGCCGTCGGGATCCTCGAAGACCGCGTTGTGGCAGACGCCGGAGTCGAAGGCGGCGACGAAGCTGACGCCGCGGGACTCGAGCTCCGCCCGGGCGGCCTCGACGTCGTCGACCTGGAAGGCGATCGGGTAGTGGTTCGGGCCGCCGTCGCGGCCGATCGCCGAGAAGTCGAAGACCTGCAGCGTCAGGTTGCCGGCCTGGAACTCGCCGCCGGGGATGCGCGCGTAGGTCTCGATGCACGGCAGGCCGAGGACGTCGCCGTAGAACTGCGCCGCGGTCTCGTAGTCCTTGGTCGGCACCGACACGAAGTCGACGCCGGTCAGGAGGGGGGTGCTCGACACGATGCTCCTCTCAGTCTGCGGGGCGGATCTCCTGCAGGACCCACGTGTTGCCGTCGGGGTCGCTGAAGTACGCGTGCTTGAAGCTCGGCCCGCCGGGACGGCCGAGGTCCTCGACCTCGGATACCTCGACGCCGCGCCCGACGAGCTCGCCGCGCGCGGCGTCCATGTCGGAGACCACGAGCTGCAGGCCCTCGACCGAGCCCGGGGCCATGCCCGAGAGCCCGGTGCCGAAGACGACCGAGCAGGCCGAGCCCGGCGGCGTGACCTGGACGACGCGCACGGTGTCGCTCACCTGGGCGTCGTGGTCGGCGTGGAAGCCGGCGCGCTCGGTGTAGAAGGCCTTGGCGCGGTCCACGTCGGCGACGGGCACCTGCACGACTTCGAGTCGAAAGTCCATGGCGGCCTCCTCAGGCGAGGGTCTCGGCGAGGCGCTCGAAGGCGCTCGCCATCCCGGCGGTCATACGGTCGAGGATCTCTGTCGTGGTGTGGACCGTCGCGTGCAGGGTCATCTCCGTCCGGCCGTCGCCGAGATCGGCGAAGGTCACGACGGTCACCGTGCCCTCCGAGCCGGGCTCGCCGGCGTCGGCGCCCTCGGCGAAGACGAGCCGCTGGGGCTCGACGACCTCGCGGTAGACGCCCTGCTGGCGCATCTCGGCGCCGTCGGTCGCGCGGACGCTGGTGAGGCGGAACGCGCCGCCGGGACGGACGTCCATGGAGATCGTCTCCAGCGGCGCCGTCCAGCCGCGCCGGCCCCACCAGCGCGTAAGCCGCTCCGGCTCGGTCCAGGCGCGCCACACGAGCTCGCGCGGCGCGTCGAAGACGCGCGTCAGCGTGATCTCGCGCGCGGCGGTGGTCTCGGTCATCCCTGCTCCTGGGTCTCGGTGAGGTGCTCTGCGAGACGATCGAAGGCGTCCTCCCAGAACGGCCGGTAGGTCGCCAGCCAGTCGGCAGCCGGCTTGAGCGCCTCACCCTGCAGCCGCGACGGGCGCAGCTGGCGGTCACGGCCGCGGGCGATCAGCCCGGCGCGCTCGAGCACCTTGATGTGCTTCGAGACCGCCTGCAGGCTCATGGCGAACGGCTCGGCGAGCTCGTTGACGGTGGCCTCCCCGCCGGTCAGGCGGGCGAGGATCGCCCGCCGCGTCGGGTCGGCGAGCGCGCCGAAGGTGGCGTCGAGCCGGGCGGAGGACTGTTCTTCCAACTGGTTGATCATCTGGTTGGTTGAACATACTGCAGATGTCCAACCTTGTCAACCAAGCAGTTGAGCAGCGTGCCTGCGATGACTTCCCGCCCCCGCGCCGGTCCCAGATGCGACCGGCCCCAGGGCTCAGAGAGGAGCACCGAGATGGCAAAGCTGATCGCGACCACGCAGGCCACCGTCGACGGCGTCGTCGACCCGGTCGGCGAATGGGTGCAGCCGGACGCGGACCACGGCCACTATTCGTTCGAGCGCCAGGCGAGATCCAGCGGGCTCGTGTTGGGCCGCAAGACCTACGAGGGGCTGGCGGGATACTGGCCGAGCCAGTCGGGCAAGTGGGCGGACATGGTCAACTCGATGCCGAAGTACGTCGGGTCCGCCACCCTGTCCGGCGATCTCGAGTGGAACGCGACCCTGCTCGAGGGAGACCTCGAGGACTCGATCCCGAAGCTGAAGGACGAGGTCGACGGCGACCTGTTCATGCACGGGAGCGGCGCGTTCGCCTACGCCCTCGCCGAGAAGGGCCTGATCGACGAGTACGAGGTCTACCTCAACCCGCTCGTCTGGGGCGAGGGGAACGTCCACGTGCTCGGCGACAGGGGAACCGTCCGGCTGGAGCTCGACGGCGTGAAGCGGTTCGACTCCGGGGTGGTCCTCCTCACCTACCACCCGGGGAGGTGACCGCGGCTCGGGCGGTCGCGCGACGCCGACGTGGACCGACAGTGCAGGTCTAGGCGTCTTCGGGCACGAGCCACACCGCCGCGAGCGGCGGCAGCGTCACCTCGGCCGAGAACGGCTGGCCGCCGTACGGGATCGGCTCGGTCTCGATCCCGCCGAGGTTGCCCTTGTCCGAGCCGCCGTAGTAGCTCGAGTCCGTGTTGAGCAGCTCGCGCCAGCGCCCGGACCGCGGCAGCCCCAGCCGGTAGTTCTCGCGCGGCACGGGCGACAGGTTCGCGGCGAAGGCGAGCACGCGCTCGGCGTCGCGCGAGCCGCGCGCGAAGGCAACGACGTTGTTCTCCGCGTCGTTGGGCTCGAGCCACCAGAAGCCGGCGGGGTCGGAGTCGAGCTCCCACAGCGCCGGCTCGGCCTTGTAGGCGGCGTTGAGGTCGCGCACGAGCGACTGGACGCCGGCGTGCCCCGGATCCTCGAGCAGGTGCCAGTCCAGCGAGCGCTCCTCGCTCCACTCGGCCTCCTGGGCGAACTCGAGGCCCATGAAGAGCAGCTGCTTGCCGGGGTGCGCCCACATGTAGGCGTAGAGCGAGCGCAGGTTGGCCAGCTGCTGCCAGCGGTCCCCGGGCATCTTGGAGAGCATCGAGCCCTTGCCGTGGACCACCTCGTCGTGGGAGAGCGGCAGCACGAAGTTCTCGGTGAAGGCGTAGACGAGGCTGAAGGTCAGCTCGTGGTGGTGGTAGCGCCGGTAGACCGGATCCTGCTGGAAGTAGCCCAGCGTGTCGTGCATCCAGCCCATGTTCCACTTGAAGCCGAAGCCCAGGCCGCCGAGGTAGGTCGGGCGCGAGACGCCCGGCCACGCGGTCGACTCCTCCGCCGCGGAGATCACGCCGGGCTCGCGGCCGTGGACGATCTCGTTGAACTCCTTGAGGAACGCGACGGTGTCGAGGTCCTCGTTGCCCCCGAACTGGTTCGGGACCCACTGGCCCTCCTCGCGCGAGTAGTCGAGGTAGAGCATCGAGGCCACCGCGTCGACCCGCAGCCCGTCGGCGTGGTACTCGCGCAGCCAGAAGAGGGCGTTGGCGTTGAGGAAGTTGCGCACCTCGTGGCGGCCGAGGTTGAACACCAGCGTGCCCCAGTCGGGATGCGCGCCGCGGCGCGGGTCGGCGTGCTCGTAGAGCGCCGACCCGTCGAAGCGGGCGAGCGCGAAGTCGTCGCGCGGGAAGTGGGCGGGCACCCAGTCGAGGATCACCCCGAGCCCGCGCCGGTGCAGCGCGTCGACGAAGGCGCGGAACTCGTCGGGGTCGCCGTAGAGCGGCGTCGGGGCGTAGTAGCCCGTCACCTGGTAGCCCCACGAGCCCGAGAACGGGTGGGCCATCACCGGCAGCAGCTCGACGTGGGTGAAGCCCATGTCCAGCGCGTAGTCGGCGAGCTCGGAGGCCAGCTCGGCGTAGGTCAGCGAGCGGTTGTCCTCCAGCGGGTTGCGCCGCCAGGAGCCGAGGTGGACCTCATAGACCGACATCGGCCCGTCGATCGGCTCGCCCGCCCGGCGGCGGGCGGCCATCCACTCGTCGTCCTGCCACTCGTAGGTCGAGTGATGGACGACCGACGCGGTGCGCGGCGGCACCTCGGTCGCGAAGGCGACCGGGTCGGCCTTGAGGCGCAGCTCGCCGTCCGAGGCGATGATCTCGAACTTGTAGGAGGTGCCCGGGTGCACGCCGGGCACGAAGAGCTCCCACACGCCCGAGGCGCCCATGGCCCGCATCGGGTGCAGGCGGGCGTCCCAGTAGTTGAAGTCGCCGACGAGGTTGACCGCCCGGGCGCCCGGGGCCCAGACCGCGAAGGCGACGCCGCTGACCCCGTCCATCTCGCGCACGTGGGCGCCGAGGTGCTCGTAGAGACGCTCGTCGCGACCCTCGTTGATCAGGTGCAGGTCGATGTCGCCGAGCGTCGGCAGGAACGCGTAGGGGTCGCGCGTGCGGTAGCTGCCCTGCACGCCGTAGTCGACGACCAGCTCGTAGGCGAACGGGATCGAGACGCCGGGCACGACGCCCTCGAAGATGCCGCCCGGGTGGACCTCGGCGAGCTCGACGGGCTCGCCGCCGGCGTACTCGACGCTGACCCCCGCCGCGCCGGGCCGCAGGGCGCGGACCAGCACGACGCCACCGGGCGCCGCGTGGGCACCGAGGATCGCGTGCGGGTCACCGTGCGCGCGGCGGACGAGGCGATCGAGGTCGGCGGTGTCGGCGATGGACATGCGGGGATCCTTCCAGGACTAGGCGCTGTCGAGCAGCCGGGCGATGCCCGCCACCGGGATGCCGACCCAGTCGGGGCGGTTGTTGAGCTCATAGCGCAGCTCGTAGACGGCCTTCTCGAGCTCGAAGACGCTCAGCAGCTTCTGCGTGGCGTCCTGCCCGGGCGGGAGCAGGCGTGAGTCGACCGCCTCGAAGTAGGCGTCCAGGAAGCGCGTCCGGGCCTGGTCCTCCCAGCCCTCGGGCACGGCGCGGCCGCGCAGGAGCGCCGAGGCGGACGCGACATAGGCGAACGAGCGCAGCATGCCGGCCACGTCGCGCAGCGGGGAGCGCTTGAGCCGCCGCTCGGGCAGCGGGCGGGCCGGCTCGCCCTCGAAGTCGAGGATCACCCAGCCGTCGCCGGTCAGCATGGTCTGGCCCAGGTGATAGTCGCCGTGGGTGCGGATGACCTTGCCGCCCGCCCCGATCGACGAAAGCGCCTGCAGCTGTTCGCGGACGTCCTGCCCGCGGCCCTCGATCGGCCCGATCGCCGCGTCCTCGGGCAGGTCGACGAAGATCCGCTCGATCTGCTCGTCCACCGTGGCGGTCAGCAGCGAGAGCGACTCGGTCGAAGGCTCGTCGGGCGCGAAGGCGGGGTCGAGGGGCTCGGAGCCGAGCACCGTGTGCATCTCGCCCGTCACCGTCCCCAGGGCCTCGATGCGCTCGAGGAACCCGCCCGGGTCCACCGGCAGCTGGTCGAGGGCGAGCTCCCACCCGTCACGCGCCGTCTGAGAGGAAGGTCTGCAGGATGCCGAGCGTCGCGTCGAGCAGCCGGCCCTCGTACTCGTACCAGCCCTCCAGCGGCGCGATGTGCGGGAAGCCCCGGGTGGAGAGGAAGTGCAGCAGCTCGAGCTCCGGGTTGACCCCCGGCTCGACTCGGCGGAAGACCTTCAGCACCTGGGTGTCGCCGAACACCACCGACGAGTTGGACTGCTCGACGCCCATCGGGCGCACCTCGACGTCGTCGCCGGGCCCGGCGCCGGCCGACTCGGCCCAGCGGAACGCGAGGTGACCCTCCTCCGTGCGGGCGTCGTGGGAGATCCGCATGTGGCGCAACAGCTCATGCGCCAGCTCGGGGTCGGCCAGCCCGTCGTAAACCGTCCACGCGTCGGCGGTCGCGATGACGCGGTCCTCCCAGCCCTCGGCGGCGGGCCGCAGGCCGATCGGCACCTGGTAGGTCTCGTGCGTGCCGGTCGGGAAGCGCGCCTCGACCAGCGCGAGCACGAGCAGCGGCACCTCGTCGCGCAGCGGGACGGCCTCCATCACGTTCAGCGAGGCCAGCTCCCGGCTCTTGGAGGCAAACCAGCGCTGGGCCACCATCCAGGCCTCGAAGGCCTCGGGATCGAGGAAGCTGAGGTCGCCGGCCTTCACGGCCGCGGCGGGGTCAGGCATCGCCCGGCCGCTCCTCCTCCTCGGTCAGCTGGAACCAGTAGAAGCCGCGCGGCGCGAGCGTGAGCAGGTAGGGCAGCTCGCCGATGCGCGGGAAGCGCGAGCGCCCGAAGACCTCCACCGGGAAGCGGCCCTCGAAGGCCGAGAGGTCGAGCTCGACGGCCTGCGCGGAGCGGGCGAGGTTGTGCACGCAGAGCATCTGGTCGTCCTCGTAGCTGCGCACGTGGGCGAAGATGCGCGGGTTCGAGGACGTCAGCGGCTCGTAGGTGCCCAGGCCGAACACGGGATGCTCCTTGCGCAGGGCGACGAAGCGCCGCAGCCAGCGCAGCAGCGAGTACGGGTAGCGCAGCTGCTGCTCGACGTTGACGGCCTGATAGCCGTAGACCGGGTCCATCAGCGGCGGCGCGTAGAGCTGGGCGAAGTCGGCGCGCGAGAAGCCGCCGTTGCGGTCGCCGGTCCACTGCATCGGGGTGCGCACGCCGTCGCGGTCGCCGAGGTAGACGTTGTCGCCCATGGCGATCTCGTCGCCGTAGTAGAGGACGGGCGAGCCCGGCAGGCTGAAGAGGATCGCGTGCATCAGCTCGATCTCGTCGCGGCCGCCCTCCAGCAGCGGCGCGAGCCGGCGGCGGATGCCGAGGTTGATCTTCATGCGCGGGTCCTTGGCGTACTCCGCGTACATGTAGTCGCGCTCCTCGTCGGTGACCATCTCCAGGGTCAGCTCGTCGTGGTTGCGCAGGAACAGGCCCCACTGGCAGTTCTCCGGGATGTCGGGCGTCTGGGAGAGGATCTCGTACATCGGCGTGGCGATCTCGCGGCGCACGCTCATGAACAGCCGCGGCATGACCGGGAAGTGGAAGGCCATGTGGCACTCGTCGCCGTCGCCGAAGTACTCCACGACGTCGGCGGGCCACTGGTTGGCCTCGGCCAGCAGCACGCGGTCGGGGTAGCTCTCGTCGATCTCCGTCCGCACGCGCTTGAGGAAGGCGTGGGTCTCGGGCAGGTTCTCGCAGATCGTGCCGTCGCGCTCGTAGAGGTAGGGCACGGCGTCCAGCCGGAAGCCGTCCATCCCGAGTTCCAGCCAGAAGCGCAGGACCTCGAGCATCGCCTCCCGGACCTCGGGGTTGTCGTAGTTGAGGTCGGGCTGGTGGTTGAAGAAGCGGTGCCAGTAGTAGGCCTTGGCCTGGTCGTCCCAGCTCCAGTTGGAGCTGTTGGTGTCCAGGAAGATGATGCGGGCGTCCTCGTAGCGCTCGGCGGTGTCCGACCACACGTACCAGTCGCGCTTCGGGGAGTCCGGCGAGGAGCGCGACTCCTGAAACCACGGGTGGTCGGAGGAGGTGTGGTTCATCACGAGGTCGGCGATCACGCGGATGCCGCGCTGGTGGGCGGCCTCGACGAAGTCGCGCACGTCGTCGACCGTGCCGTAATCGGGCTGGATCGTGAAGAAGTCGGCGATGTCGTAGCCGCCGTCGCGCAACGGCGAGGTGTAGAACGGCAGCAGCCAGACGACGTCGATGCCGAGCCACTGCAGGTAGTCGAGCTTCTCGGTCAGCCCGCGGAAGTCGCCCGAGCCGTCGCCGTTGCCGTCGAAGAACGCGCGCGTGTGGATCTCGTAGAAGACGGCCGTCTTGAACCACAGCGGCTCGGCCTCGAACCAGTGGCCGGGGTCGGTGTTGCGCGACGGGGACGTCACGCGCTCAGAGCCCTTCGACCCGGAAGACGTGGGCCTGGCGGAAGACGGGGTCCAGGCGGACGTAGTTCGGGCCGACGTGCCACTCGTAGCGCTCGCCGGTGAGCAGGTCGTGGGCGGCGAAGGCGCCGGGCAGGCCGAGGTCGCCCGGCACGTCGGGGCTGGCCTCCTGGGCGTGGTGGGGGTCGAGGTTCACGACGATCAGCAGCGTATTGCCGGGGACGTGCTTGACGTAGGCGAGCACCGCGTCGTTGCCCGCGTCCAGGAAGCGCAGGTTCGAGAGCCGGCGCAGCGCCGGGTTCTCGTGGCGGATCTGGTTCAGGCGCGCGATGCGCGGCAGCATCGGCCCGTCCAGCGCGCGCGTCTTGAGCTCGTACTTCTCGGAGTCCAGGTACTCCTCGGAGCCGGGCCGGACCGGGACGTTCTCGAAGTGCTCGTAGCCCGAGTAGATGCCATAGCTGGGGCTCAGGGTCGTGGCCAGCACGAGTCGCAGGTGAAACGCCGCGGGCCCGCCGTGGACCAGCGACTCGTGCAGGATGTCGGGCGTGTTGACGAAGAAGTTCGGCCGGAAGTACTCGCTCTCCGGGCCGCCGGCCAGCTCTGAGAGGTACTCGACCAGCTCCCAGCGGGCGGTCTTCCAGGTGAAGTAGGTGTAGGACTGGTTGAAGCCGAGCTTGCCCAGATGGCGCATCACGGCCCGGCGCGTGAAGGCCTCGGCCAGGAAGATCACGTCGCGGTCGACCTTGTGGACCTCGGCGATCAGCCACTCCCAGAAGGCGAAGGGCTTGGTGTGCGGGTTGTCGACCCGGTAGACCTTGATGCCGGCGCCGACCCAGTGGAGCATCACCCCCAGCCACGCGTCCCACAGCTCGCGCCAGGCCGGCGTGTCCCAGTTGAAGTTGTAGATGTCCTGGTAGCGCTTGGGCGGGTTCTCGGCGTACTTGAGCGTCCCGTCCGGGCGGCGGTGGAACCACTCGGGGTGCTCGGTCAGCCACGGGTGGTCGGCCGAGGCGTTCAGCGCGAGGTCCAGGCAGACGTCCATGCCGTGCTCGGCGGCCGTGGCGCACAGGCTGCGCACGTCGTCCATCGTCCCCAGCTCGGGATGCACGGCGTCGTGGCCACCCTCCGCCGCGCCGATGGCGTACGGCGAGCCGGGGTCGTCCGGGCCGGCGACCAGCGTGTTGTTGCGGCCCTTGCGGTTGGTGCGCCCGATCGGGTGGATCGGCGGCACGTAGAGCACGTCGAAGCCCAGCGCGGCGATCCGCGGGACGTGCGCCTCGACGCCGGCGAGCCCGCCCCAGGAGCGCGGGAAGAGCTCGTAGAACGCGCTGAAGCGCGCCCGCTCGCGGTCGACCTCGAGCGGCAGCGGGGCCAGCGACGCGATCTGCGCGGTGTCGGGATGGCGCTCGACGGCCGCGAAGAGCTCGGGGCCCAGCGCCGCGTCGTGCTTGGCGTTCTCGGGCACCGAGGGGTCGGCGAGCACCGCCGCGGCGTGGGCGATCAGCTCGCGGTCGGTCGCCTCGGCGGCGCGCTCCGCCGCCGCCTCGAGCAGGACGACGCCCTCGGAGACCTCGCCGGCCAGGTCGTGCTGGCCGTCGGCGACCTTGCGCTCGATCTCGTCGCGCCAGGTGGCGAAGGCGTCCGTCCACGCCTCGATCGTGAACTCCCAGCGCCCCGGCCGGTCGACGCCGAAGCGCCCCGCCCAGCGGACGCCCTGGTGGTGGGCGTCGATCGCCACCAGCGGGGCGGCGCGCCAGCGGCGCGCGCCGGGCGCCCGGTAGCGCACGACAGCCCGCAGCTTCTCGTGGCCGTCGCGGAAGATGTCGGCCGAGACCTCGACGGTGTCGCCGACGCAGCGCTTGGGCGCGTAGCGGCCGCCGTCGAGCGACGGGCGAGGGAGCTGGATGACGATCCGCTGCGGAGGCGGTTGCGCAGGCTTGGCGGTGGGCACGCTCCCAGGCGGTTATCCGATTGGATGTGCGCCCACACGTGAACCTGCCCCGATCGAGCGGCGTCCAGCTGCATCCCACCTCGCTACCCGGCGGCCGGCTCGGACCCGAGGCCCACGCGTTCGTCGACTGGCTCGCCGACGCCGGGCAGACGTGGTGGCAGATGCTGCCGCTCGGACCCCCTGACCGCTACGGGTCGCCCTACAAGGCGCGCTCGGCGTTCGCCGCCTGGACCGGGCTGCTGGCCGAGCCGCGCGCGCCGGTCACCCGCGCCGAGGAGCTCGACTTCCTCGAGCGCGAGGGGTTCTGGGCGGCCGACTGGGCGCGCTTCGGCGGTCGTGGGGCGCTCGCCGGCCAGGTGCGCTTCGAGCGCGAGTGGGCGGCGCTCCGTGCCCACGCCGAGGCGCGCGGGGTGCGGCTGATCGGCGACGTGCCGATCTACGTCGCGCCGGGCAGCGCCGAGCACCGCGCCCACCCCGAGCTCTTCCAGACCGGCGTGGTCGCGGGCACACCGCCGGACGCCTTCACCGACAAGGGCCAGCTGTGGGGCAACCCGGTCTACGACTGGCCGGCGCTGCAGCGACGCGGCTATCGCTGGTGGACGGCGCGCTTGAAGCGGACCTTCGAGCTCGTCGATCTCGCGCGCGTGGACCACTTCCGCGGCTTCGTGGCCTACTGGGCGGTGCCGGCGGGCGCGCGGCACGCGCTCGGCGGCCGCTGGCGGCGCGGGCCGGGCCGGGCGGTGTTCGACGCCGCGACCGCGGCGCTCGGGCGCGAGCTGCCGCTGATCGCCGAGGACCTCGGCGTGATCACGCCGGCGGTGGAACGGTTGCGCGACGGGCTCGGCTACCCCGGCATGGTGGTGCTCCAGTTCGGCCTGGACCCCGGCGACCCGCGCAGCCCGCACCGGCCCGCGAGCCACACCGAGTTCAAGATCGCCTACACCGGCACGCACGACAACGACACGATCCGCGGCTTCTACGAGTCGGCGCCCGCGCGGGTGCGGGCCGAGGCCGACCGCGCCGTGGCCGCGGCCGGCGTCGCCGAGCGCGAGCCGTGGTGGTCGCTGATCCGCCTGACCTTCGCCTCGCCCGCGCGCGTGGCGATGGTGCAGGCCCAGGACGTGCTGGGCCTCGGCTCCGTGGCGCGCATGAACCAGCCCGGGCGGGCGAAGGGCTCGTGGCGGTGGCGCCTGGCATCCGGCGCGCTGACGCCCGCGCTCGGCGCCCGGCTACGGGCGGCGAGCGAGGCGGCGGGACGGGCCTAGACTCTCCCGCGCCATGGCCGCCCCCGCCACCGCCGACGCCGTCCTGGAGGTCAACCGCCGCTACCACGACGCGGCCGCCGCGGAGTACGACCAGAAGTGGGGCGTGCAGTTCGGGCCGGTCGGCCGCGACCAGGTGCTGGGCAAGCTCGCCAAGCTGCTCGGCCCGCGCCCCGGGCGCTTCGCGCAGTCGCTGGAGATCGGCGCGGGCACGGGCTACTTCTCGCTCAACCTGCTGCAGGCGGGCGTCGTCGGCGAGGCGACGTGCACGGACATCTCGCCCGGGATGCTCGACGTGCTCGAGGCCAACGCGGCGTCGCTCGGGCTGGAGGTGAGCACCGACGCCTGCGAGGCGGCCGCGCTGCCCTACGCCGACGACAGCTTCGACCTCGTGCTCGGCCACGCCGTCCTGCACCACCTGCCCGACCTCGCCGGCGCCTTCGCCGAGTTCGACCGCGTGCTGCGCCCCGGCGGCACGCTGCTGTTCGCCGGCGAGCCGTCGCGGACCGGCGACCGCCTCGCCCGCTGGCCCAAGCGGGCGGCGTGGAAGGTCGCCCCGCTGTGGCGCGCGGCCCTGCGCGTCCCCGCCGCGGCCGCCGGCCCGATGGCGCCCGGCGAGGACGACCACGCGCTCGAGGCGATGGTCGACGTCCACGCCTTCGCCCCCGCCGAGCTCGAGGCGCTGGCCCACCGCGCCGGCTTCACGGACGTGCGGGTCCGCGGCGAGGAGCTGCTGGCCAACTGGTTCGGCTGGGCCAACCGCACGCTGGAGGCGACGGCGCCCACCGGGCAGCTGCCGCGCGGCTGGTATGAGTACGCCTTCCGCGGCTACCTGCTGCTCCAGCGCGTCGACCGGCGGCTGCTCGAGGGCCGGCTCGCGCCCGGGGTCTTCTACAACCTCATGCTGGCCGCGCGCAGCTCGAAGTAGGCGGCGCGGGCGCTGACCTTGGCGTGGCGGTAGGCGTAGGCCGCGTCGCCGCGCAGGCGCCCGATCGGCGTCGTGTCATAGGCGATCAGCTCTGCCGGGTCGACACGGGCTGCGAGCCCGTCGGCGGCCAGGACCGCGAGCGCCCGCCGCGCGATCGCAACCTGCCCGAACGCGGTCGGGTGCACGTGGTCGGCCATCACGCGGTTGCGTGCTCCGAAGTCGTCGCAGGTCGACGATCAGCGCGCCGTGCTCGCGGGCGCCACGACGCACGATCCCGTTGGCCGTGACGACCGCCGCGCCGGCGCGCGGGCGCCCGAGGTCGAGCGGCAGCGTGCAGGCCAGCACGCGCTCGCAGCGCCCGGCGAGGAAGGCGAGCGCGGCGCCGAGGTCCTGGGCGTACCCGTCCGGATCCCAGTCGAGCGCCCGCACGTCGTTGACGCCCACGTACAAGCAGCCGACGTCGAAGGGGCCCCGCGGCGCCCGCTGGCGGCGCTCGCAGGCGGGGATCTGCTCGGCGACGACGTCGCGCGCCCGCGCGCCGTCGGTGGCGTACGGGCTGTAGGGGACACCGAGCGCGCGGGCGGTCCACAGCGCCCACGACTGCAGGGCGACGCCCCACTGCAGCTCACCGCCGCCGTTGGTGATCGAGTCGCCGAAGGCGAGGACGCCGAGGCTGTTGTCTGCTGCCTGCATGTCGCGCGATGATTCTGGCGCGCGCCGGCGATCCCTCCGACATGAGCCGAGTCACCTGCCAGATCTCCGTGTCGCTCGACGGCTACGTCGCCGGGCCCAACCAGAGCACCGAGAACCCCATCGGCGAGGGCGGGATGCGCCTGCATCATTGGGCCTTCGCCACCGACGCCTGGCGCGATCAGCAGGGGCTCAAGGGCGGCAAGCGCAGCGCCGACTCCAAGGTCGCCGAACAGGTCATGCAGGGCATCGGCGCGTTCGTCATGGGCCGCAAGATGTTCGGCGGCGGCGACGGACTGTGGGACGAGTCCTGGCGAGGCTGGTGGGGCGAGGACCCGCCCTACCACGCGCCGGTCTTCGTGCTCACCCACCACCCGCGCGAGCCGCTGGAGATGCAGGGCGGCACGACGTTCACGTTCGTCACCGCCGGGATAGAGTCCGCGCTCGAGCAGGCGCGCGCGGCGGCCGGCGAGCAGGACGTGTCGATCGCGGGCGGCGCGACCGCGGTCCAGCAGTACCTGGCCGCGGGGCTGCTGGACGAGCTCTACCTGCACATCGTCCCGGTCCTCCTCGGGGCGGGCGAGCGGCTGCTCGACGGCGTCGGCGGGCTTGCGCTCAAGCCCGTCGAGGTCGTCGCCTCCCCGGCGGTCACGCACGTGCGCTATCGCGTCGGAGGCGCGCATCACCTGCCCTAGGTGACCCCCGGCGCCGGCGCCAGGGCAGTGGCGACGAGCCCGCTGCGGGCGTCGTCGGGCGGCGGGTACTCGGCGGCGACCATGAACAGCGTGCGGCCGTCCGGACCGCCGAGCGCGCACGAGAAGCAGCCGCGGTCGAGCTCGACCGTGTCGAGCAGCTCGCCGCCCTCGCGCACCCGCACGCAGCGCCGGTTGGGCACGTCGGCGTACCAGGCGGCGCCCTCGGCGTCGAGGCAGATGCCGTCGGGGGCGGCGCCCTCGCCCAGCTCGGCCCAGACCCGCCGGTTCGCCAGGCCGCCGCCGGGCTCGACGTCGAACGCCGTCAGCCGCGCCGCGTAGGACTCCGCGACGATCAGCGTCGAGCCATCGGGCGTCAGCGCCATGCCGTTGGGGAAGGCGAGCTCGCCGGCCACCCGGCGCACCGCCCCGTCGGGCGTCACCAGGGCGACGGCGCCGGGCGCGAACTCGCCCTCTCCGAAGTCGAAGCCGATCGTGTTCACGTAGGCGTTGCCGCGCCCGTCGGCCGCGATCTCGTTCCAGGGATGGGCCGACACGCCGCGCAGGTCGGCGTGGGTGACGAACGAGCCGTCCGGCTCGCGGCGCAGCACCTCGAGCGTCGCCGAGGAGACGACGAGCAGCCGGCCGTCGGGCAGCCAGTCGATGCAGAACGGGAACGACTCGATGCGGGCCACGAGCTCGCGGCGGCCGTCGAGGTCGACCGTGATCAGCTCCTGCGCGGCCCAGTCGCAGACCCACAGGCGGTCGTCGTGCCAGCGCGGCGACTCGCCGAGCGCGAGCCCGCTGATCAGCGTGGTGGTTTCGGGCATCTCTGGCTCCTCTGACGAAGGGTGACGGGCATGCTCACCCGGCTGTCGAAGCCGGCGCGCGGTTCTCGACGCCTCGTAGAGTGCACGGCGATGCCCGAGCCCACTCCCACCGCCGTCGGGACCTGGAGCGGTGGGCGCTTCATGCGCTTCGGCGAGCCGCTGGACGACGAGCGGCTCAGCGCGCTGCTGCGCCCCGGCCACGGCATCGGCACGGTGCTCACCGCCGACACCTACGGCGCCGGCGAGGCCGACCGGCTGCTCGGCGGCGCGCTCGCCGGGCTCGACCGCTCGGCCTACTGCCTGGCCGGCGCCGTCGGCCACGACTTCTACGAGGGCGAGCGGGCGGGCGCGAAGGGCTTCCCGCGCTTCACCGACCCCGGCCTGCGCGGGCCCGGCGCCTACGCCGGCTACCTGCGGATGGCGACCGAGCGCAGCCTCGAGCGCCTCGGGGCGAGCGCGTTCGACCTGCTGCTGCTGCACAACCCCGACCGCACCGGCTACACCAGCGAGGCGGTGTGGGACGGGATGGCGGCCCTGCGCGACGCCGGCCTGGCCACGCACATCGGCGTCGCCCCCGGCCCCGCCAACGGCTTCACGCTGGACCTGATCGCCTGCTTCGAGCGCTTCGGTGACCGCATCGACTGGGCGATGGTGATCCTCAACCCGCTCGAGCCGTGGCCGGGCGAGCTCGTCCTGGGAGCCGCCGAGCGCCACGGCGTCTCCGTGCTCGCGCGCGTCGTCGACTACGGCGGCCTCTTCCACGACGACGTCCGCCCCGGCCACCGCTTCGCCGAGCACGACCACCGGACCTTCCGCCCCACCGGCTGGATCGAGGCCGGCCTGGAGCGCCTCGAGCGGATGCGGCCGATCGGCGAGCGCCACGGGCTGACCCCGCTGCAGCTCGCCTGCCAGTGGGACCTCGCCCACCCGGCCGTCCGCTGCGTCGCGCCGACGCTGATCCAGGAGCCGGGCCCGGACGCCAAGCCGATCGAGGTCAAGCGCGCGGAGCTCGCCGCGGTGACCGGGGCGATCGCGCTGACCGCCGACGAGGTCGACGCGATCCGCGCCATCGGCGACAACACGGGCAGCATGCGCCTCAAGGGCGCGGCGGTCGACCACGAGGGCGACGCCCTCCCTGACCGGTGGACCATCTCTCCGGAGCTCGCGGCCCTGGCCGCCCGCTGGGGGATCGAGCCGGCGCGAGATCTGGCCCCCGCGCTCGCCGCCTGAACCTCTCCATCAATCAGGCAGTAGATTCCCCGCCGCTGTCGACCGGTGCGCGGGAGCACCGGCAGGGTCGATCCGGGAGGTCAGGGTGAAGGTACGAGGCGTGACGCGAGCGCTCGGGGTGTTGGCCGCGACGGCGTGTGCGGCGGCGCTGGGTGCGAGCCCGGCGAGCGCCGACACGGCGGTGCCCAAGGTCGTCGGGCCGTTGCCCGCGACCGCGGAGTCCTATCCCTTCGGCGCGGCCGATCATCAGCTCGTCCCGGAGGACCTCGCGGCCAAGGGCTACGTCGAGGAGGAATACCTCGTCAGCGGCACGGCCAACGTCTACAGCTGGCCGGCCCCCGGTCCGGCCGTCGTGCGCACCCCGGACGCGCCGTACACGACGCGCGTGCTGGTGCGCCGCCCGCGCAAGCGCACGAAGCTGAGCGGCAACGTCGTGGTGGAGATGCTCAACCCCTCCAACCTGTTCGACCTCAACATCGGCTGGGCGATCTCGCGCGAGCAGTTCACCCGCTCGGGCGACGTGTGGGTGGGGATCACGGCCAAGCCGGTCGCGATCGACGCGCTGAAGACCTTCGACCCGCAGCGCTACGCGGCGCTCTCCTTCGCCAACCCGCTCGAAGACGACGACCCCGCCAAGTGCCAGGTTGCCGCGCCCGACACGCGCGACACCGAGCGCGGGCTGATCTGGGACATCTACAGCCAGGTCGGCACGTGGCTGAAGAGCGAGGCCGACTCCAACCCGCTCGCCTATGGCCGCGGCGCTCGGCGCGCGTCCGACGTGGAGAAGGCCTACGGCTGGGGCTACTCGCAGACCGGCGGCTACCTCGTCAACTACATCAACGCGATCCACCCGCTGGTCGCCGACGAGGAGATCTACGACGGCTACATCGTCGGCGTCGCGGGCGGGGGCTTCGCGGGCGCCTACCCGATCAACCAGTGCGTGTCTGCCCCGCCGGCGAGCGATCCCCGGCGCCAGCTGCGCGACGTCGGCGTGCCGGCCATGCGGATCATGTCCCAGTCGGACTACCTGGCCGGGATCGGGTCGCGGCGGCCCGACGGCGACGAGCCACCGGACCAGCACCGCCACTACGAGATGGCGGGCGCCGGGCACGCGACGCCGGACGAGCTGTACTACTCGGCCGCGCCCGAGGACATCGTCCAGGCCGGCCGGGCGGTGCCGCCGAGCGCGTGCAACGAGGGCCCGCGCAGCCGCTTCCCGAGCTCGATCCACTTCAACGCCGCGCTGCAGAACCTCGACCTGTGGGTGCGCGACGAGCTGCCGCCGCCGCGGGCGGAGCCGATCCTCGTCGCGGGCGCGACGCCCGCGCCGGTGCTGGACGAGTTCGGCAACGTCCAGGGCGGCCTGCGCTCGCCCTACCTCGACGTCCCGACCAGCACGTGGTTCGGCACGGCGACCGGCGCGTCGTTCTGCTTCATCGCCGGCTACGAGGTGCCCTTCGACCAGGCGCTGATCGACGAGCTCTATCCGACGAAGGGGTCCTACGTGCGCGCCGTGCAGCGCAACGTCGCCGATCTGGTCGCCGACCGCTTCCTGACGCGGGCGGACGGCCACAAGCTGGTCGCCGAGGCCGTGGCCTCCGACGTCCCGGGCCGCGGCGGCGGGCGACGCTGAGTCCCGTGTCCGCGCGCGGGCGGCGGACCGAGCCGCCCGCGCGGGACCGACGCGCGCGACTCAGCGCGCGGCGGTCACCCGGTCGATGAAGTCCGCCGTCTTGCCGAGCACCTCGGCCTTGTTGATCTCGTTGAAGACCTCGTGGCGGGCGTCCGGGTAGATGACCTCCTCGAGGTCTGAGAACTCGAGCGTCTCGATGCCCGTGCGCGACTCGGCGAGCGGCACGAGCTGGTCGTTCTCACCGTGGACCCACAGCGTCGGCAGTGCGCCCAGCTTCGGGCCCGCGTTGATCGTCTGCAGGCCGGCGTCCAGCGCCTCGATCGTGGTGCGCTTGAACGGCCCGTGCCAGACCAGCTCGTCGGCGCTGTAGACCTCGCCGACGCTCGGGTCGCGCGAGAGCGTGGACACGTCGAGCGGGTCGTCCGGGATCTCGTCCAGCGCGAGCATGTCGGTTGCCGCCGTCCACGTCCCGAGCACCGGGCCCGACAGGACCAGGCCGGTCAGCTCCTCGCCGTGCAGCTGCGCGTAGCGGACGCCGATCATGCCGCCCATCGAGTGCCCGACGAGCACGACGGGCAGGCCGGGATGGCGCGCCTTCATCAGCTCGACGACGGCGTGGAGGTCCTCGGCCACGAGGTCGTAGTCCGTGACCAGGACGCGCTCGCCCTCGGATTGCCCATGCCCGACGTGATCCGGGCCGGCGACGACGGCGCCGCGCTCGACCAGGTAGGCCGCGACGTGCTCGTAGCGACCGAGGTGCTCGCCGTACCCGTGGACGAGGATGACGAGGACCCTGGCGTCCGGGTTGGGCCAGACGCTGACCGCGATCTCCCCCTGTTCGCCCGCGAGCGTCTCCACTTCTGCGACTTGGCTCATGGCCGCGACGCTACCGCTTCTTTGGCCACAAGCTCACGCCAAGGCGGCGCCAAGGTGGATGGACGAGGGTCGACGCTCGGACGATTGCATTTCTCTGAGCGGTCGAGGAAGGTTGGTATCAGCATGGCGCGGGTGTTCATCAGCTACCGCCGGCAAGAGGGGGAAGGGCACACCGGCTGGATCGCCGACGGGCTCCGGCATCGCGGCCACGACGTCCGCACCGACGTGCAGATCCGCCCCGGGGAGGACTTCGTCGACGCCATCCGGCGCTCGATCGCCTGGTGCGACGCCCTGCTGGTGGTGATGGGCCCGCGCTGGCTCGACGTGCGCGACAGCGCCGGCCGGCGCCGCCTGCACGCCGAGGAGGACTGGGTGCGCTTCGAGATCGAGGAAGGCCTCGCGGCGCCCGGCGTGAATGTCATCCCGGTGCTGGTGCAGGAGGCGCAGATGCCCGGAGCGGCCGACCTGCCCGTCGAGATCGCCGCGTTCGCCCGCCGCCACGCCCAGGAGCTCAGCGCGACCCGCTGGGACTTCGACATGGACCGGCTGAGCGACGGGATCACGCGCCAGCCGCTGCCGGCCGCGGCGATCGCGGCGGCGTGCGTCGGCGGAGCGCTGCTGTTCGCGATCCCGGGCATCGCCGCCTACGAGGCGGTTCGCGAGCTGACCTCGGAGGCGGGCCGCACGCACGCGCTGTGGGTCCCGCGGCTCGCGTTGGTGTGGGTCGTGCTGTGGTCGCTCGTGACCGCCGGCGCGGCGGGCGCGACCGCGCTCGCCCTGCGCCGGTCGGCGCCCGAGGCGCTGCGCAGCGCCCTCAAGGGCCTGCTGGCCGGCGCGCTGGCCGGCGCCGTCGGCGGGGCGATCACCGCGTTGCTGCGCACCGACGGCGGGCTCGACCTCGTCGACTACTTCCCGGCCTACGCCGTGCTCGGGCTGATCGCGGGGGCGATGGTCGCGCCCACCGCCGAGCGGGCCGCCGCCGCGCTCGGCGGCGCCGCCGGCGGCGTGCTCGCCGGGCTGATCGTCGTCGGCATCGAGCGGGCGGACGCGGAGGGCCTGCTCGGCGAGCCGCGGGCGCTGCAGGTGCTGGCCGTCGCGCTCATCGTCGGCAGTGCGGTGGCCGCCGCCATGGTCGCGCACGTGGGCGCCCCGCAGCACCGCCGCGAGCCCGCCCGGGCCGGCTGAGCCTCACCCCTCCTTCGATCGCCCCGGCGCGTGCTGGACGAGCGCGATGTCGCTCGTCAGCTGTCCCCACTGACCCTGCTCGCGGCGCATGATCGCCTCGGCGGCCTCGACGTAGGTGCGCAGGGCGTCGGGGTCCGCGCCCTCGGGCGGCTCGAGATTGTCGAGCGAGTCGATCGCATCCTGGTAGAGGCGCCCGACGCGGTCGAAGGCGTAGACCCCGTCGTAGGCGGCGAGCGCGGTCGCGACCGCGGGGAAGGCGATCGCCAGCACGCTCCAGAGCCCGTCCGGGTCGACGTCCGCGCCCGCCAGCACCCCGCTGACCGCGGCGAGCATGAGCAGGACGCCGTTGAGCAGCACGACCTGCCGGCGCGCCGCCCGGTACTCCGCCGCCGCCGGCCGGTAGAAGCTGTCGAGCTGGTCGGCGATCCGGTGGCGGCGGTAGAGCGCCCCGGCCTGCTCGTGGCGCTCAGTCAAGTGAGCCCCCGGTGATGCTCCGCACGCGCCGGCGCAGCACCTTCGCGGCATCGTGGTCCTCACGGCCGCTGTAGTCGGCCGCGCGCGAGAGGAAGAGGAAGTACTCGGCCCGCAGCCGCTCGGCCCGCAGGCGCGAGTCGAGGTAGTCGTGCTTGACGCGTAGGTCGCCGGAGATGGCGAGCACGGCGCCGAGCACCGCCACCACCCCGGCCTCGGCGAAGCCCGCCCAGCTCCCCTGCCCCTGCACGGCCTGGATCGCCCCGAGCACCGTGGCGGCCAGGCCGCCGAGGATCAGCAGGAGCTGCGCGAGCCGGAAGCCGTTCTGCGCCCGCCCCGCCTCGACGTCGAGCGCCTCGAAGCGCGGGACGAGCTCGGCGTCCAGGACGGCGAAGTCGCGCTCGAGCGCGGGGTAGTCCGCACGCCGGGCCGGCGGCACGATCGGGTGCGCGGCCGGCCGCGCCCTGAGCCTGGGAAACCGCCGGAGCAGCGTCGGGCCGGGCACGGCTACCTGCTCAGCCGCCGGCGGACCGCGGCCACCAGCGGCCCGGGCCCGTCGGCGAGATCGACCACGTCGACCGCGGCCCGGTCGAGGTCAGGCGCGGCGGCGAGCTCGTCGGCCAGCCGCCCCGAGCCGCGCAACAGGACGAGCGGGCGACCGGCCCGCGCGTGGCCCAGCACCTCTCGCCGGGTGACCTCGCCGCCGCCGGCGACGATCACGACGGCAGGCACCTTGGCGCTCAGCGTGGCGGCGAGGCCGAGCATCATCGCGGTCTCGTCGCCCCACTCGGAGCCGGCGACCAGGACCGCACGCGTGTGGTGAGGCTCGAGCGCGACGCGGTCACCGTCCGCTGCGCGGCCGGGCCACGTGACGCATCCGTCCGGCACCACCCCGACCGCCTGGCCGTCCCGGTCGCCGAGCGCGCTGCCCAGGACGGCGAACACGCCGGCGTCCGTGCCGCCGCTGAGCACGGTGACCAGCCGGTCGGCGGACACCGCGTCCAGGACCGCGCCGAAGCCGTCGGCGAGCCGCCGGGCGAGGCCGGGCTCGAGCTCGGCGCCGCTGCCGTTGACGACGACGAGCGCCGCGGCGGGCGCGAGCTCCAGCCGCGCGGCCACCGCCTCGGGATCCGCCTCGGTCGCTGCGAAGACGACCCGCGCGACGCGTCCCGGCGCCAGCGGGACCGTCACGGCGCGGATGTCGGCTTCCACGGGCACCGGTCGGCGGAGCGTATTGCGCCCCCGGGGCGGCTGCCAGGGTCGCGACCGGGACCCCGGGTCAGGGCAGCTGCAGCGCGTCGACGTCGGCGAGGCCGGAAAGGAAGATCTGCGCCTGGCGTGAGGCGACGTGCTCCCAGTCGGGGACGTGCGGCAGCGGCTGCGCAAGCATCGCGCCGAAGAGGATCACGTCGATCCCCGTCACGTCTCGGCGCACCGAGCCATCCTCACGCGCCCGGCGGAGGATGCGCTCGAGCAGATCGCGGACCTCGGCCTGCAGCGCGGAGGACCGGCGATCGAGCGTGGGCGGTCCACCGTGGAGCGGGAGGACGAGCTCCGCGCGATCCTCGATGGTGGCGGAGAGGAACGCGGCGATGGCGCCGATGCCGGGGCCGTCCGTCGCCGCGGCGAGCCGGGCGTTCTCCAGCACGAGCTCGAAGGAGCGCTCGGTGAGGCCGGCCAGCAGCTCTTCGCGATCGGGGAAGTGGCGATACAGCGTGCCCACGCCGACGCCCGCCTCTCGCGCGACCGTGTCCATCGGGACCTTCAGCCCGTCCCGCTTGACGGCGATCACCGCGGCGTCGAGGATGCGCCGGCGATTGGCCCGCGCGTCGCTGCGCATCGCCGGCGCTAGAGGTTCTCGATGCCGTAGGCGGGCGCGGCCCGTTCGGCGGTCTGCATGCGCTGCTTCTGCTCGTCCTCGCTGAGCTGCGGCGCCGGCGCGGTCCGGCTGTCCACCGGGTCGCCGAACTCGGCGAAGTAGGCCTCCAACCCGGCCGGCGCGACCATGCACAGCAGGCGGATCGGTCCATCCGTCGGGTTGGCGAACGCGTGCGGGACGTTGGCGGGGACGTTCACCGTCTCTCCGGTGGCGAGCTCGGCCGTCTGGTCGCGCACCGTGAAGCGCGCCGCGCCCTCGAGCACGTGGAACATCTCCTCGAAGTCGTGGCGGTGCGGCGGCGGCCCGCCGCCGGCCGGGATGACCATGTCGATCAGCGCGTAGCGCCCGTCGGTGTCCTCGCCGGAGAGCAGGATCGTGTACGTGTCGCCGACGACCGCGAGGTGGGTGAGCTCGGCATCGTCGGGATCGGCGACGGTCTGCCGGCGCGTGCCGTCGTCGGGCGGCAGCGGCCGGGTGGTCTCGTCCAGGGTCATCTGGTGGGTCCTTTCGGTCGGCTGCTCCTGTCTCTGCCCGCTCCGTAGCGGATGAAACCTTCCGCTTATGCTGATTCGTCCGGATTGCTAGCGTCGTCGGCGATGCCCGACCTGCAGCGCCTGAGCGTCCTGGACCAGTCCCCGATCGCCGAGGGATCGACCGGCTCGGCGGCGCTCGCGAACACGATCGACCTCGCGCGGCTGGCCGACGAGCTCGGCTATCACCGCTACTGGGTCGCCGAGCACCACGGCGGCCCGACGCTGGCGGGCCCGAGCCCGGAGGTGCTGATCGGGCCGATCGCCTCGGCGACCGCGCGCATCCGGGTCGGCAGCGGCGGGGTGATGCTGCCGCACTACTCGCCGCTGAAGGTGGCCGAGTCCTTCAGCGTGCTCGCCGGGCTCTTCCCCGGGCGGATCGACCTCGGCATCGGGCGCGCCGCCGGCACCGACCCGAAGACGACCTTCGCGCTGCAGCGCGACCGGCGCACCGCCGCGCCGGACGACTTCCCCCAGCAACTCGCCGAGCTGCTGGCCTACTACGAGGGCGCCTTCGGGGACGACCACCCGTTCGTGAGCCTGCCGCGGGTGCTGCCCGGCCGCCCCGAGCAGCCCGAGCCGTGGCTGCTGGGCTCATCACCGCAGAGCGCGATCTGGGCCGGCCAGCTCGGGCTGCCCTATGCCTTCGCCGACTTCATCAACCCCGACGGCGCGCAGATCGCCGCGCTCTACCGGGAGCGCTTCGAGCCGTCGGCGTGGTCGGCCGAGCCGCGCGTCGCCGTCGCGGCGTGGGCGATCGCCGCCGATACGGACGAGGAGGCCGAGCGGCTGGCGTCGAGCAGCCGGATGACGTTCTCGATGATGCGCCGCGGCCGGCTGATCGCCGTCCCGCCGCCCGAGAAGGCGTTGCGCTTCCTCGCCGAGCAGGGGCAGTCCGGCGACGCCGGCCGCCGGGGCGTCATCGGCACGCCCGCGGCGGTGCGCGGCGGGCTCGAGCGGCTGGCCACCGACTACGGCGCCGAGGAGGCGATCGTGGTCACGATCACCTACGACCACGATGCCCGCCGGCGCTCCTACACGCTGATCGCCGAGGCGTTCGGCGACCGCGCGATGGCGACCGCCGCCGCCTCGCCGACCCACGCCGGCTGAGCTCAGCCGGCTAACGCGAGCACCACGCCCTCGCGCGGGGCGAGCGACAGCGCGGCGAGCTCGACCGGGCCGTCGCGGTCCAGCCCCGTCGAGCACAGCACCTCGGCGTCCCCGTCGCCCGCGGCCGTGAGGTCGGCCACCAGCGGCTCGTCGCCGAGGTGCAGCACGACCAGGACGCGCTCCTCGCCGGCCTCGCGCAGGTAGGCGAACAGCTCCGGATCGGGCGTGACGACCGACGCGTAGCTCCCGGCCGTGAGCGCCGGCCGCGCCCGCCGCAGCGCGATCAGCCGCCGCACGAGCGCGAGCTCCGAGCGCGGGTCGGCGGATTGCACCGCCACGTTGCGCTCAGCGACGTCCGGGCCGAGCGGCAGCCACGGCCGCGCGCCGGGCGCCGAGAAGCCGGCGTTCGGGCCGCCGTCCCACGGCATCGGGCTGCGGATCGGGTCGCGGCTGCGCCCGGCCGCCGCCTGCGGGTCGACGATCTGCTCCGGCGGCACTTCGACGTCGGCCATCCCCAGCTCGTCGCCGTAGTAGAGCGTCGGCGTCCCGCGCAGCGTGAGCAGGAGCATCTGGGCGAGGCGCACGCCGCCGGGGCCGGCGCGGCCGGCGATCCGCGGGATGTCGTGGTTGCCGAGCACCCAGTTGGGCCACGCGCCCGCCGGTAGCGCCGCCTCGTAGGCGTCGACCAGCTCGCGCAGCGCCGTCGCGTCCCAGGCGGCGAGCCGGATCAACCCGAAGTTGAACGGCATCTGGATGCCGTCGAGCTGCTCGCCGTAGTAGCGCATGAGCCGGTCGAGCCGGCAGGTAGAGCTCGCCGATCAGCACGCGCTCGGAGAACTCGTCGGCGACCGCGCGCAGCTCGCGGACGATCTCCCGCATCTCCGGCAGGTCCTCGTAGTAGGGATGGTCGTTGCGGTTCCAGTCGGACTCGCCCTCGGCCAGCGGCGCGACGCGGCGGCTCGTCCGGGTACTCCGGGTCCTTGAGCAGCATCCACAGCACGTCGATGCGCAGCCCGGCCACCCCGCGCTGAAACCAGAAGCGCATCGCGTCGTAGATCGCGGTCCGCACCTCCGGGTTGCGCCAGTCGAGATCGGGCTGCTTGACGTCGAAGAGGTGCAGGTAGTACTGGCCGGTGCGCTCGTCGAGCTCCCACGCCGAGCCGCCGAACTGGGCGCGCCAGTTGTTCGGCGGGCCGCCGCCCGGCGCCGGGTCGCGCCAGATGTACCAGTCGCGCTTCGGGCTCTCGCGCGAGCTGCGCGACGCCTGAAACCACGGGTGCTCGTCGGAGCTGTGGTTCGGGACCAGGTCGAGGATGAGGCGGATGCCGCGCTCGCCCGCCGCGGCGAGGAGCCGGTCGAAGTCGGCAAGCGTGCCGAACACCGGGTCCACGTCGCAGTAGTCGGCCACGTCGTAGCCGAAGTCCGCCATCGGCGAGGGGTACATCGGCGAGAGCCAGATCGCGTCCACCCCGAGCCCGGCGAGGTAGTCCAGCCGGGCCGTCAGCCCGGGCAGGTCGCCCACCCCGTCGCCGTCGGCGTCCGCGAAGGAGCGCGGATAGACCTGGTAGATGATCCCGCGCTGCCACCAGGCCGCCGTCACGGCCGGGCATCCTTTCAGAGCCCGCCCGCCCGGGTGACATAGGGTCCGCGTCCGTGCGCCGCCTGATCCGTGTCCCCGACGAGGCCCGCGTCCTGCGCGCGGGCTTCGCGGCGATCCGGCGCGAGTTCGACGTTCCCGGGGCGTTCGCAACGCCGGTGCTCGCCGAGGCCGAGGCGGCCGCCAAGTCGCCCGCACTGCCCGCCGAGGACCGCAGGGCGGTCGCGCTCTTCACGCTCGATCCCGCCGGCTCGATGGACCTCGACCAGGCGGTCGCGCTCGAGCGGCGCAACGGCGGCTACCGCGTCTACTACGCCATCGCCGACGTCGCGGCCTTCGTCACGCCCGGCGGCCCGCTCGACGCCGAGGCCCACGCCCGCGTGCTCACCCGCTACCTGCCCGACGCCAAGGCACCGCTGCACCCGCCGCTGCTCTCCGAGGGCGCCGCGAGCCTGCTGCCCGCCCGGGACCGGCCGGCGGTGCTGTGGACGATCGACCTCGACGGCGACGGCGAGCGGACCGGCCTCGACGTCCGCCGCGCCCTCGTCCGCAGCCGCGAGCAGCTGGACTACGCGAGCGCCCAGCGGGCGCTGGACGCGGGCGCCGACGAGCGGCTCGCGCTGCTCGCCGAGATCGGCACGCTGCTGATCGAGCGCGAGCGCGCGCGCGGCGCCATCAGCCTCCCCATCCCCGAGCAGGAGGTGGTCGCCCGCGACGGCGGCTACCGGCTCGCCTACCGCGGCCCGCTGCCGATCGAGAACTTCAACGCCCAGATCTCCCTGCTGACCGGCATGGCCGCCGCCGAGCTGATGCTCGCGGCCGGCGCGGGCCTGCTGCGCACGCTCCCGCCGGCGCCGCCCGACCAGCACGAGCGGCTGCGACGGGTCGCGCGCGCCCTGCGGGTGCGGTGGCCGCGGGAGGAGCCGACCGGCGACCTCATCCGCCGGCTGGATCCGCTCGAGCCGCGCCAGGCGGCGCTGCTGGAGGAGGCCGCGACGCTGTTGCGGGGGGCCGGCTACGCGGGCTTCACGGGCGGCGCCCCGCCGGCGGGCACCGAGCACGCCGGGCTGGCGGCGAACTACGCGCACGTCACCGCGCCGCTGCGCCGGCTGGCCGACCGCTACGCGGCCGAGGCGGCGCTCGCCGCGATGGCCGACACGCCGCTGCCCGAGTGGGCCGGCGCGGCGCTCGAGGCGCTGCCGGGCGAGATGGCGGCGGGCATGCGCGCCGCCGGCGCGGCCGAGCGGGCGTGCGTGGACCTGGTCGAGGCGGCGGTGCTGGCCGACCGCGTCGGCGAGCACTTCGACGCGATGGCGGTCGACCGCCTGCGCCGCGACGACGTCGAGATCCAGCTGACCGACCCCGCGGTGCGGGCGCCCTGCGCGGGCGCGGGCGTGGAGATCGGCAGCGAGCTGCGGGCCGAGCTGGTGGAGGCCGACCAGGCGGCCCGGCGGGTACGCTTCGCCGCGGCCTGAAGACGGCGCGCCACAATGGAAGGCGAGATGGCCGACCACGACAGCCTCCGCGGCAAGCTCCTGCTGGCCTCCCCGACCCTTGCCGACCCGAACTTCCGCCGCACGGTGATCCTGGTCACCGAGCACACCGAGGACGGCGCGATGGGGCTGGTGCTCAACCGCGCGGCGACCGCCTCGGTCAACGACGCGGTGCCCGACCTCACCTGGCTGGCCGACGCCGCCGAGCCGGTCTACGTCGGCGGCCCGGTCTCGCCGACGGGCGTCGTCGTGCTGGCCGAGTTCGACGAGCCGGCGGTCGCCGCGGCGCTGGTGGAGGATGACCTCGGCTTCGTGCCCGCCGAGGCGGAGGCCGACGGGCTGGGCGACGCGGTCCGCCGCACGCGCGTGTTCGCCGGGCACGCCGGCTGGGGCCCGGGCCAGCTCGAGGGCGAGCTCTCCGAGGAGGCCTGGATCGTCGAGCCGCCGCGCCGCGAGGAGGTCTTCACCGCCGATCCCGAGGGCCTGTGGGCGGCCGTGCTGCGCCGCAAGGGCCGCGACTACGCGCTGCTGGCCACGATGCCCGAGGACCCCTCGCTGAACTGACCGCCCTCGTCGCCTCGCTCGACAGCACGCCGGAAAGTAGTTAGGGTGCCGCAGCTCGGCATCCGAACCTGTCAGGGGAGTTCGATGACCCGATCCATGAGCCGCCTACTGGTCGTGCTGTTCGCGTGCTTCGCCAGCTTGGCCCTGGCCGGCGACCGACCAGGCCAACAAGCTCGGCAGCCTGTTCTGGAACCCCGGCGGCCCGGGTGGCTCGGGCCGCATCCCGCCGCCGTTCTCAGCCGCGCTGCGCGAGCGCTTCGACCTCCTCGGCTTCGACCCGCGCGGCATCGCCGCCTCGACGCCGTTGCGCTGCTTCCGGTCTAACGAGCAGGCGATCCGCCTCTTCGGCTGGGATTTCCCGATCACACCCGCCCAAGAGCAGGACGTCATCCGCAAGACCGAGCGCGGCACGGACCTGTGCGCGCGGAGGGGCGGCCCGATCCTCGAGCACATGAGCACCGCGAACGTCGCCCGCGACCTCGACCTGCTGCGCCAGGCGGTCGGCGACCCGCAGCTGAGCTATCTGGGCTTCTCCTACGGCTCGGCGATCGGCGAGTACTACGCCAACCTGTTCCCGGACAACGTCCGCGCGGTCGCACTGGACGCCGTCATCGATCCACGCGAGTGGGTCAACGAGCCGGGAGCGGTCCCTCCCGAGTACACGCTTGGTTCCTTCTTCGGGACGAACCAGGCCCTGAACACGTTCCTGGCCGAGTGCGCGATCGATCCGCGCTGCGCCTTCCGGGAGCCGGGGGTCGACCTGCGCCGCAAGTACGACCGTCTCCTGGCCCGGGTGCGGCGCTCGCCGGTCGTCGTGCCGCTGGGGGACGAGGAGTTCGTGGCGACGTACCAGGCGGTGGTCTACGCGACGTTCGGCCTGCTCTACCTCGCCTCGAACTCACCCGAGCTCGCCGCGATCCTCCAGCTGACCTGGGAGGCCACCTCGCGACGGCCCCGCGCGGGCGACCCGCCGGCAGCCGCGTCTGAGGCGCCGACGTTCGTGCGGACTGCGCCCGCGGGCCGCCAGGACGAGCCCTACCTGGGTCTCGAATGGGGGCCGGCGGTCCAGTGCACGGATACGGCCAGCCCGGCGAATCCGTGGCTGTGGCCGCGTTACGCGCGCCTCGCCGACCGGCTGGCAGGGCCGTTCGGCTCCGTCTGGATGTACTTCTCGCTCCCCTGCGCGACATGGCCGGCGCGCGATCCGGACCGCTACACGGGCCCGTGGAACCGCGAGACCGCAAACCCGATCCTGCTGGTCGGCAACCGCCAGGGCGACCCGGCGACGCCCTACGAGGACGCCCAGGCGACTCGGCAGTTGCTGGCCGATGCGCGCCTGCTGACCCTCGACACCTTCGGCCACGTCGCCCGACGCGGGATCAGCCGGTGCATCGACGAGCTGGTCGACCGCTACCTGATCGCACTCGAGCTACCGGCGGAGGGCACCGTCTGCCAACCCGACCGGCGGCCGTTCGACCCGCTCCCGGAGGGGGTCGCCCGACGCTTGCGTGAGTGGGACGAGCGCGTGCCGCCGCCCTTGTTGCCCGAGGGGGTTGGCTCCGCGACGCAGGCGAGGTGACGTAGCTTTCCGGGCAGCGCCGATGACCGAGCTGCCCGCCTTCAGGTACGACCCCGCCGACATGCCGGCCCTGCGCGAGAAGATCGCGGAGCTGCCCGACGCCGACACGCTGGAGGACTTCGAGCTCCAGCGGACCGCGATCGGGCCCGACGCCCTGCTCGCGCTACCCGAGATCCTCGAGGCGCTCGCCGGCCCGCCCGGGCCGGCGATCGTCGTCCAGGACGCCACGCCGATGCGCCGCGGCGAGGAGGAGCTCAAGCCGTTCGTGGCGCGCCTGCTCGGCGACGCCGGCTGGGAGCCGCAGGTCGTCGTGCTCGAGGCGAGCGAGGACGGCAAGGTGCACGCCGACGACGAGCGCGTCGAGCAGGTGCTCGCGACGCTGCGGCCGGGGGTCCCGGTCGTGGCGCTCGGCTCGGGCACCGTGACCGACGTGGCCAAGCACGCGTCCTTCCGCTTCGGCGAGGAGCACGACCCGCTGCCGCTGGTCTTCTGCGCGACCGCCAACTCGATGCTGGCCTACACCGCCCGCATGGCGGTGATCTCCAAGGCCGGCGTCAAGCGGACCTCGCCGTCGCGGCTGTCGGACGCCCTGATCCACGACACCGAGGTCCTGCGCGACGCGCCGCCGGAGACGATGCTCGCCGGCATCGGCGACATCGCGCCGATGTACGTCTCCTTCGGCGACTGGTACCTCGGCCACCGCTTCGGCCTGGGCGACTTCAAGCAGGCGTCGGTCGACTTCATCGCCGACGTCCGCGAGCAGCTGCTGCCCCACGCGCGTGAGATGGGCGAGCGCACCCCCGCGGGGGTCGACCTGCTCAGCCGCATGCTGACGCTCTCGGGGCTCACCGCGACGCTCGCCGGCGAGACGGCGCCGTTGTCGGGCTACGAGCACGTGATCGGGCACATGCTCGACATGTCGGCCGCGCACTTCGAGCGCCCGATCGGCAGCCACGGCTCGCAGGTCGGGATGGCCGTGCCGCTGTGCTCGATCACGCTCAACCTGCTGCTCGACGAGCTCGACCCGGACGCCGTCGAGCTCGACCGCTGCTACCCGTCGCCCGCGGCGATGGAGGCGCACGTGCGTGAGACGTTCGACGCCATCGACCCGACGGGGGCGATGGCCGAGGAGTGCTGGAGCGACTACGCGGCCAAGCTCGAGAGCTGGCACGGCGCCCGCGACGCGTTCGCCGCCTTCCTCGCCGACTGGGACGCCGAGCGCGCGCGCCTGCGCGAGCTGGTGCCGCCGGCCGAGGACTGCCTCGCGGCGATCGTGCAGGCCGGGCTGCCGACGCGCTTCGAGGACCTGCCCGTCCCGATTCCCGAGGCGCAGGCCCGGTGGGCGTTCAGCCACGCCCACCTGATGCGCAAGCGCTTCAGCCACGCCGACCTCCTGCACTTCCTGGGCTGGTTCGACGAGGCACTGACCGACCGCGTCTTCGCGCGGCTGGGCGAGCTCGCCGCCGCGGCCCGCGACCGGGCCCCGGCCTGATGGCGCGGCTGCTCGCCGACGCCCGCGCGGAGCTCGTCGCCGCGGCCCGGCGCATGCAGGCGGACGGGCTCTCGACGGGCACCGCCGGCAACCTCTCCATCCGCGACGGCGAGCTGGTCGCCGTGACCCCCAGCGGCGTCGACTACGAGGACCTCACACTCGAGAGCATCGGCGTGCACGCGCTCGACGGCGCGCCGGTCGAGGCGAAGCTCGCGCCGACCAGCGAGCTGCCCATGCATCTCGCGGTCTACGAGCGCTCGGAGGGCATCGAGGCGATCGTCCACACCCACTCGCCGGCGGCCACCGCCGTCACGCTGCTCACCGACGAGCTGCCGCCGATCCACTACTACGTCGCGCTGTTCGGAGGCAGCTCGATCCGCGTCGCGCCCTACGCCCAGTTCGGGACCGACGAGCTCGCCGCCGGCGTCGCCGCGGCCCTCGAGGGCCGCCAGGGCGCGCTGCTCGCGCACCACGGGGCGCTGACCGGCGCCGCGACGCTCGGGGAGGCCTACACGCTGGCGCTGCACCTCGAGTGGCTGTGCGACGTCTACCTGCGCGCGCGAGCCATCGGCGAGCCGAAGCTGCTGGACGAGGAGCACATCGCCGGCGTGATCGCCGGCCTCGGCGCCTACGGTCAGCCCGGCGGCTGAACGGTGCCGGGCTCGCCCGCCGCGGCGCCGGCGCGCAGCTTGCGCAGCGCGCGGTCCTCGAGCAGGCGCACCTCGCGCACGGCCAGCTGCAGCCGGCGGCCGGCCTCGGCCGGGCTCGCGGGCGCGTCGTCGCCCAGCCCGTAGCGGACCTCGAGCACGCGCCGCTCGCGCGGCTCGAGCGCGCCGAGCGCCCGGCGCAGCTCCTCGACGCGCGTGCGCTCGCTGATCAGCTCGAGCGCCGCGGGCGCGTCGTCGGCGAGCGCGTCGGCGAGCGGCAGGTCGCCGTCGGCGCCGCGCGGCGCGTCGAGCGAGACGGGCGCCCACGCCAGCCGGCGCAGCGCGACGATCTCCTCGACCGGCCACTCCAGCTCGGCGGCCACGTCCTCGGCCGACGGCTCGCGGGCCATCCGCGCCGCCAGCTTGCGCTGCGCCGTGTCGAGCCGGCGCAGGCGGCCGCCGACCTCGACCGGCAACCGGATCGTGCGGCCCTTCTCGGCGATGGCGCGGCCGATCGCCTGGCGGATCCACAGCGTCGCGTAGGTCGAGAAGCGGTGCCCGCGGCGGTGGTCGAACTTCTCCACCGCGCGCACGAGCCCGAGCGTGCCCTCCTGGATGAGGTCGGACAGCGTGAGGCCGTGCTCCTCGCGCTGGTAGCGCTTGGCGACGTGCACGACCAGGCGCAGGTTGGCCTCGATCAGCCGGTCCTTGGCCGCGAGGTCGCCGCGCTCGATCCGGCGCGCCAGCGCGAGCTCCTCGGCGCCGGTCAGCAGCCGCGTGTGGCGCAGGCCGGCGAGGAAGTGGCCGAGCGAGTCGTCGGTCGTGGCGGCGGACATGGCAAGCAGATTCGGGCCCCGGGATCAGCGCCGCCCCAAGAGCAGCTCAAGCGCGGCTAAGGGCGCCTCCGCGGCTTATGCGGACCTGACGCAACGCGGCCTAGCGTCGCCGCCATGACCGCTGACCACCTCTGGCTCGACGGGGACCCGACCGACGGCCGGACCGTCCGTGCGCCCCAGCCAGCCGCCCTCCCACCCGAGCCCCTCGGCTTCCGCTTCCGCTCCGCACCACCCGCATCGCCCCCGCCTCCTCCCCCGCGCCGGCGGCGCGGGCGGTTCGCCACCGCGATCGCCGGTGGCGCCGCCGGGGCCGCGCTGATGACCGGCGGGCTGTTCGGGCTCGGCGTGCTGGACGCGGGTGGCGCCCCGTCCGCGGCGCCCGCCCCCCAGGCCGCGGCCCCCGGCTCGGCCTCCGCCCGCACGCGCGGCGACGTCGGCGCGATCTACGCCGCCGCGAGCCCCGCGGTCGTCTCGGTGCGCACCGGCGGCGGCTCGGGCACGGGCTTCGTCGTCGACCGCGACGGGACGATCGCGACCAACGCCCACGTGGTGGGCTCCGCGTCGCGGGTGCAGGTCCGCTTCGAGGGCCGCGACGAGGCGGTGCCGGCCACCGTCCGCGGCACCGACACCTCCTCGGACCTCGCGGTGCTCGACGTCGGCGCGCAGGCGGTGGACGGCGTGCGCCCGCTGGCGCTGGCGGACTCCGACGGCGTCGAGGTCGGCGACCTCGCCGTCGCCATCGGCTCGCCGTTCGGCCTCGCCCAGACGGCCACCGCCGGCATCGTCTCCGGCCTCGAGCGCGAGATCCAGGCACCCGACGGCTTCCAGATCGACCGCGTGATCCAGACCGACGCGCCGATCAACCCCGGCAACTCCGGCGGCCCGTTGCTCGACGCGCGCGGCCGCGTCATCGGGGTCAACTCGCAGATCCTGACCGGAGGCGGGCAGGGCAACGTCGGCATCGGCTTCGCGGTCCCGGCCAACGCGGTGCAGGAGGTGCTGCCGCGCCTGGAGCGCGGTGAGACCGTCGAGCGGCCCTATCTGGGCGTGAGCACCGCGGCGGGCGCGGGCGGTGTGGTCGTGCAGTCCGCTGCGCCGGGCGGGCCGGCCGCCGCGGCGGGCGTGCAGCAGGGCGACGTCGTCGTCGCGGTCGGCGGCACGGCGGTCGACCAGCCCGACGAGGTCGCCGACGCCATCCGCGACCGCTCGCCGGGCGACCGCCTCGAGCTGACGCTCCGCCGGGGCGGTGCCGAGCGCACGGTCACGGTCGAGCTGGAGACCCGCCCGGCCCAGACCGCGCAGCCCTCCCAGCCGACACAGCCCTCGCAGCCGTGAGCTTCCAGTCGCCCCTGCTCCTGATCGCCCTGGCGCTCGTGCCGCTGGGGCTGATCGCCTACCGGGCCGCCGAGCGCCGCCGCCGCCGCGCCGCCGCGGCGTTCGCCTCGCCGGCGGTCATGCCCTCCGTCGCCCCGCGCCGGCCGGGCTGGCGGCGCCACGCCCCGCCGGCGCTCTGCGCGGTGGCGATGACGGCGCTGATCGTGGCGCTCGCGCGCCCGCAGGCCAGCGTGGCGGTCCCGGTCGAGCAGGCCACCATCGTGCTGGCGACCGATCACTCGGGGTCGATGCAGGCCACCGACGTCGCGCCGTCGCGGCTGGTCGCCGCCCGCGAGGCCGGCGAGGCGTTCCTCGACGAGGTGCCCGGCGACGTGCGCGTCGGCGCCGTCGCCTTCGACCACCGCGCCCGCGCCGTCGCCGCGCCGACCACCGACCGCGCCGCCGTGCGCAACGCGCTGCGCAAGGCGCTGCGGCCCACCGGCGGCACGGCGACCGGCGACGCGCTGACCAGCGCGCTCGGGCTCGTGGCTCGCGGCGCCGGCGAGGGACGCGAGCGCCCGCCCGCCGCCGTCGTCCTGCTCTCCGACGGCGCCAGCACGCACGGGCGCCCGCCGCTGCCGGTGGCCGACCGGGCGCGGACGCTCGGCGTGCCCGTGTACACCGTCGCGCTCGGCACCGCCTCCGGGACGATCGAGGTGACCGGCGAGAACGGCGCGACGCGGCGCCAGCCGGTCCCGCCCGACACGGCGACGCTCGCGCAGATCGCCGAGCGCTCGGGCGGCGAGGCCTTCACCGCGGCCGACGGCGACGCGCTGAGCGCGGTCTACGAGCGGCTCGGCTCGCAGGTCGCGACGCGCGAGGAGCCACGCGAGATCACCGCGGGCTTCGCCGGCGGCGCGCTGGCGATGATCGCCGTGGCGGCGCTGCTCTCGCTGCGGTGGTTCCGGCGCCCGGTCTGACGCTCGAGCTGCCCGCCCCTCAGCGGCCGGCGCCCTCCAGGCCGACGGCCTGCCGCAGATCTTGCGTGTCCTGGCGGAGCTTGCGCCCGAGGTCCGCGCTGATGTCCTTGGACCCCCACGCCGATGAGGAACAGGCGCCGCGGCCGAAGATGTCGCCCAGTCAGCCCGGAGGCGCAGGATGCGGCCATGGACGCAGCGTGCGCCGCGCACATGAGGCGTCGATGAGAGCGACGGCCGCCGCTGCGGTCCTCTCATCGAGCTCTCACCGTCGCCACGCCAGCACGGCGGCATGATGCTGCCGACGAAGTCCCGAGCAGACGCCCCGATGACGACCACGGCCGCCGGCCCGTCGACCGACCAGGGCCTGGAGGCTGCCCGGCGCTTCTATGCCTTCTGGGATACGGGAGAAGCGTCGGCGTTGCGCCGGGCCATTGCGCCATCGTTCGTCGACCACGCCCGCCCACCCGACCGGCCACAGGGTCCCAAGGGCATGTGCATGGCCGCGCGAAGCTTGCGCGCCGCCGTCCCGGATCTGCACTGCGAGGTCGAGGAGCTGATCGGACCGGCGACCGGATCACGGCCCGGCTGCGCTTTCGCGGCACGTTCACCGGGACCTTCGGCGACGTCGAAGGCGACGGTCAGCCGGTTGACTTCATCGCCATCGACGTGCCGTATGCGAAGTGCGCAGTGGACTGATCACCGACGCCCGGCACGTCGAGGACGGCCCGACGTTGGGAAGCCTGCTCGGCCGCAGCGGCCTGCTCGACGGCTGAATCCCGCCGGCAGGTGAGCCGCTCCACCGCGCTGGCTTTGCCTCCGGGACGATCGAGGTCACCGGCGCGACGCGGCGCCGGCCCGTCCCGCCCGACACGGCGAAGCTCGCCGTCGCGGCGCTGCTCCCGCTGTGCTGGTTCCGCCGCCCGGTCTGAGCGCGCCAGTCCAACCTTTTCCCAAGGCCGGCCTGAGACGGTCGTTTTCGAGATGTCCTCCGGAACGCATCGGGCCGTACTGGCGGCAGTGGCGAGCGGCCTCATTCTGCTGATCTCCCCGGCGGCGGCGTTCACCCAGATCGTTCCCAGCGACGAAGGAGCGCCGATCCCAGACGTCGAGAACCCGAAGCTCGACGTGGTGTCGCCCGACTCGGAAGTCAACGGCGGCAACCAGTCCGACCCCGTGACGCCGGGCGAGCAGCCCGAAGACACCGAGGTCGCCGAGCAGCGCTCCGAGGCGACGGTTTCCCAACGCGGCTGGGCCGACGCGGCGACCCAGTCGCGAGCGCAGAAGAAGCAGGAGGTCCGGGCCTCCTGCGCCACCAAGGACGAACGGCCGCCGGTCAGCAAGCTGCTGGGGCTGCCGGGCAGCGTGAGCGTCTCGAGAGGCCCCGAGTCGCTGCCTTGGGTAGCGATCGCCGTCGCCATCGCGGCGGCGATCGGAGCGGCGTTCGCGGCTTACCTCCGTCGCCGGCGAGCGAGGCGAGGGGGGCGCCAGCGCGCGAAGCGCGGCGTTCTCGAGACGGCGGCGATCATCGTCGCGATGGTCGCGGGCGTGGCCGGCCTCGTGGCAGAGTTCGTGCCCGGCGCGAGCGTGCGCGAGCCTCTATCGCGCGAAGCGTCCATGGTCGTCCGGCAGGTCCATCCGCGCATCCGACACGACGACTACGCGCGCAAGGTGGACAAGCCGCGGCGCGAAGAGGCGGCCGACCGGCGGGAGGTCGGCACGGTGGTGTGGATCGAGGTACGGCTGACGGGATTCGGCGGTGACGAGCTGATGATCCAGCGCGGTCTCTACGACTTCGACGCCGGGCTCAGCCTCCTCCCCGGCACGGACAGAGTGGTGTCCGTGCCGCCGAGCGGCGGCGAGCTGCGCAGCGCCTTCGTGCCGATCTGGATCGGCTACCCGAAGAGCGAGCGCTTCGTCGCGCACTTCCGGCTCATAGACAAGAAGCAGAAGGTCCTCGAGATGACGAGCACGGGCCGGATGAAGGGCTCGAACTACCGCTACGCGTGTCCCGACCGGCGCGCGGCTTTCCCTGGTCCTTAGGGGCACGAGCTTCAATCCGGGTCATGCCGCTCCGCCGCTCCGGGTTCCTCGCCACGCTCATCGCCGGCCTCGCCCTGCTCGGCGGCGGCCTCTACGGCCTCGCCGGCGTCGACGACTCGCTCGAGCTGGCCGCCGCCGATCGCCCGCAGGTCGCCTTCACCGATCGTCCCGAGCGCGTCAGCTACGACGGCTGGAGCCGGGACGGCGAGTGCGACGAGCGCGACGGCCGCCGCCGCATCTGATCGGCCGCGGGCAACCCGACCTCGGCCAGCAGCCCGCCGCCCGGCCGCGCGGCCAGGCGCAGCGCGCCGCCGTGAGCCTCGGCCACCGAGCGCACGATCGAGAGCCCCAGCCCGGCGCCGCGCCCGTGGCCGCGGCGGCCGCCGCGCTCGAAGGGCTCGGCGAGCCGCTGCACCGCGTCGGCGGAGACCTCGGGGCCCGAGTTGGCGACCCGGATGACCGGGCCGGCGCCATCCGCGAGCACGTCGAGGGCGACGAACCCGCCCGGCGCGTTGTAGCGGACGCCGTTCTCGAGCAGGTTGGCGACCAGGCGCTCGAGCAGCCGCCGGTCGCCGACGACCACCGGCTCGCTCGCGCCCGGCGCCACGCGCAGGTCGATGGCCAGGTCGGCCGCCTCGCGCGACACCGAGCCCGCCGCCGTGCGCACGACGTCGGCGACCGCGACCCGCTCGGGCTGCGGCACGCCGCGCTGGCTGTGGGCGAGCAGCAGCAGGCTCTCCAGCAGCGCGTCGGTGCGCTCGGTCGCCGCCACAACCGCCGCGCCCATCTCGCGCAGCTCCTGCGGGCCGGCGTCCGGGTCGGCGAGCGCGACCTCGGCCTCGGTGCGGATGACCGTCAGCGGGCTGCGCAGCTCGTGGCTGGCGTTGGCCACGAAGCGCCGCTCGGCGACGAACGCCTCGTCGAGGCGGCCCAGCATCGCGTCCAGCGTGTCGGCCAGCTCGCGCAGCTCGTCGCGCGGCCCGCCGAGCGCGATCCGCTCGCCGAGCTGGTCCTGGGAGATGCGCCGCACGGCCGCGGTCATGCGGGCGAGCGGCGCGAGCACCCGCCCGGCCATCGCCCAGCCGATCGCGACCGCCACCAGCGTCGCGCCGGCCAGCGCGATCGCGTACTGGGTGAGCAGCTCGCCGCGGGCGTCCGCGGCCACCGCGGGTGGGAGCGTCCGCGCCAGGTGGCCGTCGACCAGCCACGCGCTCGCGCCCAGCAGCAGCACCGCGCAGGCGACGAAGAGGCCGCCGTAGAGCGCCGTCAGGCGCACGCGGACGGTCGGGCGCATCACACCCGGTAGCCCGCCCCGCGCACGGTCTGCACGAGCGCCGGGTCGCCGAGCTTGCGCCGCAAGGTCATCACGGTCATGCGCACGGTGTTCGTGAGCGGGTCGGTGTGCTCGTCCCAGACGCGCTCGAGCAGCGTCTCGGGCGTGACCACCGTGCCCTCGGCCTCGAGCAGCACCTCGAGCACGGCGAGCTCCTTGGGGGCGAGGTCGAGCGGGCGCCCGGCGCGCGTGGCGGTCCGGCGCCCCGGGTCGAGCTCGACGTCGGCGGCCCGCAGCAGCGGCCGCCGCGCCTCGCCGTTGCGGCGCGCCAGCGCCCGCAGCCGCGCGACCAGCTCGGCGAAGCGGAAGGGCTTGGCCAGGTAGTCGTCGGCGCCGAGCGCCAGGCCGGCGACGAGGTCGTCGGTGCTGCGCGCGGCGGTGAGCATCAGCACCTTGCCGCGCGGCTGCTCGGCGGCCAGCGCGCGGCAGACGTCGTCGCCGTGCAGGCCGGGCAGGTCGCGGTCGAGCACCACCACGTCGTAGTCGGTGATGCGCGCCTTGTAGAGGGCGGCGTGGCCGTCCGGGGCGACGTCGACCGCCATCCCCTCGCGGCGCAGCCCGCGCGCGACGGCGCTCGCGACCCGCGGTTCGTCCTCGGCGACCAGCACGCGCATGCGGCCAAGCTAGGCGCGGCCGGTGAGGCCTCCCTAAAGCGCCGCGCGGCGCCCGCCGGGCTTATCGGGACCTGACGCAGCCAGGCCTAGCTTCGGCCGTGACCCGATGCCCCGACCCAGGGAGACCCACATGTCCGAGCACCGATCCCGCTTCCGCCGCCCGCTGGCGCTGGCGCTCGCCGCCGGCACGCTCGCCGTCGCCGCTCCCGCCGCGATCGCCGTGGCCGACGGCGGCGACGACGGCGGCAGCGCCACCGCTCCGGCGGCCGTCGAGCAGCAGAGCCGCACCGTGCAGGAGAACGAGCAGCGGCCCGACCGCAGTGCCCCGCGCGGCGAGGACTGCCCCGAGCGGGGCGGCAGCGAGGGCAGCCGCTCCGCCGACAGCCAGCAGGACCCGGCCGAGCTGTGATGACGACGCCCGCACTCCACCCGGAGGGCGAGCCGGCGCGCGGGGAGGACCCGCGCGCCGGCCTCGAGTCCGCGATGTACGAGCTCAAGCGCGTCGTCGTCGGCCAGGACGCGATGCTCGAGCGCCTGCTCGTCGCCCTGCTGGCCGGCGGCCACGTGCTGCTCGAGGGCGTCCCCGGGCTCGCCAAGACGCTCACCGTCAAGACGCTCGCCCAGGTGCTGGGCGGCAGCTTCCGGCGCGTGCAGTTCACGCCCGACCTCGTCCCCGCCGACCTGGTCGGCACGCGCATCTACCGGCCCGACAGCGGCACGTTCGACACCGAGCTCGGCCCGGTGTTCGGCAACCTGCTGCTCGCCGACGAGATCAACCGCGCCCCCGCCAAGGTGCAGTCGGCGCTGCTGGAGGTCATGCAGGAGCGCCAGGTGACGATCGCGGGTGAGACCTACCCGCTGCCGCGCCCGTTCCTCGTGCTCGCCACGCAGAACCCGATCGAGTCCGAGGGCACCTACCCGCTGCCCGAGGCCCAGGTCGACCGCTTCCTGCTCAAGCTGCTGGTCGACTACCCGACGATCGGCGAGGAGGCCGCGGTCGTCGGCCGGGCGATCGCCCCGCCCACCACGGTGCTCGAGCGCCTGAGCATCTCTGAGCTCGAGGCCAGCCGCGCCGCGGTGGCCGAGGTGTTCGTCGACCGCGAGGTCATCGGCTACGCGGTCGCGCTGGCCGACGCCACGCGGCGCCCGGCCCGCTACGGCCTCGCCGACCTCGAGGGGCTCGTCGAGTACGGCGCCAGCCCACGTGGCCCGATCGGGCTGATCCAGGCCGCCCAGGCGCTCGCCGTCCTGCGCGGCCGCCGCCACGCGGTCACCGAGGACGTCTCAGACCTCGCGCGCGACGTGCTGCGCCACCGGCTGGTGCTCAGCTACGACGCGCTGGGCGACGGCGTCACGGCCGACCAGGTGCTCGACCGCGTGCTGGGCACGGTCGGCGCCGAGGCGCCGGAGGCGCGGGCGGCGTGAGCGTCGCGCTGGTCACCCCGCCCGGCCGCCAGGGGCCGGGCCCCGCGCCGGCCGCGCTGGTCGAGTCGCTCGACCTGGCGGTCGCCCGGCGGGCCAACGGCCTCTTCCCGGGCGAGCGCCGCGCGGCCGGCCTCGGGCGCGGGACCGAGCTGGCCCAGCTGCGCCCGTACCAGTACGGCGACGACGTGCGGCGCCTGGACGCGTCGGCCAGCGCGCGGACCGGCGTCCCGCACGTGCGCCTCGACGTACCCGAGCGGGCGCTGACGACGTGGGTGGTGCTCGACCTCTCGGCCTCGATGGCGTTCGGGACCGCCGCCCGCCTGAAGGCCGACGTGGCCGAGGGGGTCGCCGTCGTGCTCGGCCGCCTGGCCGTCCGCCGCGGCGGGCGCATCGCGCTGCTGACCTGCGGGGCTCCCTCCGAGCGCTTGCTGCCGCCGCGCGGCGGGCGCAGCGCGCTGCTCGCCGTGCGCCGCGCCGCGGGCGCCGGCGTGGCGCCCGACGGCCACGCCGTCCCGGACGCGCTCGGCCGCGCGCTGCGGCGGGTGGGACGCGTCGCCCGCGGCCACGGCCTGGTGGCGATCGTCTCGGACTTCCGCGAGCCGCCCGAGCACTGGCGGCGGCCGCTGCGCGCGCTCGCCGCGCGCCACGACCTGCTCGCCGTCGAGGTCGGCGACCCGCGCGAGCGTTCCCTGCCCGCCGCCGGCCACTTGGCGCTGGTGGACCCCGAGACCGGTCAGCGGGTGGCGGTCGACAGCTCCAGCGCCCGCCTGCGCGAGCGCTTCGCGGCCGCCGAGGCCACGCGGCGCGACGACGTGCGCACGGCGCTGCGCGGCGCGCGCGCCCGCCACGTCGTCGCCGACACCGACGGCGACTGGCTGCGGGCGCTCGGGAGGGGCCTGCGATGAGCTTCCAGGCGCCCGTCTTCCTCGCCGGCCTGGCGCTGGTCCCGCTGCTGCTGGCGGCGGCGGCGCTGGCCCGCCGGCGCGCGCAGCGCTACGACATCCGCCTGCCGAGCGTCCCGACGCTGGCGGCGGTCGCCCCGGCCGCCTCGCGCTGGCGCCGCCGCGTGCCGACCGCGCTGCTCTGCCTCGCGCTCGCCGGCCTGGCGATCGCCCTCGCGCGGCCGGAGGCCACCGTGGCCGTCCCCGTCGAGCGGGCCTCGGTCATGCTCGTCACCGACGCCTCGGGCTCGATGCGGGCGACCGACGTCGCCCCGGACCGCCTGCGCGCCGCGCAGGCCGCCGCCGGCGAGTTCCTCGACGAGCTGCCCGACCCCGTCCGCGTCGGGGTCGTCGGCTTCTCGGACACGGCCCACACCGTCACGCCGCCCACCGACGCGCGCGAGGAGGCACGGGCGACGATCGCGGGGCTGACCGCCGACGGCGGCACCGCGACCGGCGACGCCCTGACCTCCGCGCTGGACGCACTGGAGGGCGAGACCGGCGAGCGCCGCGACCGCCCGCCGGCCGCCGTGGTGCTGCTCTCGGACGGCGCGGCGACCGCCGGGCGCGACCCGGTCGCGGCCGCCCGCGCCGCGGGCCGCGCGGGCGTGCCGGTCTACACCGTGGCGCTCGGCACGCCCGAGGGCGCGATCGAGCAGCCCGGCGGGGTGACCCAGCCCGTCCCGCCCGACCCCGAGACGCTCGCCGCGGTGGCGGAGGCGTCGGGCGGGCAGGCCTTCGCAGTCGACGACGCCGACGGCCTGGACGCGGTCTATGAGCGCCTCGGCTCGGAGATCGGCACCAAGCAGGAGCGCCGCGAGGTCACCGCCGCGTTCGCCGCCGGCGGGCTGCTGCTGCTCGTCGGCTCGCTGGCCGCGTCGCTGCGCTGGACGGGCCGGCTGCCGTAGCCTGGACGCCGATGCCCGAGCTGATCGAGGGCCCGTCGCGCGTCGAGGCGGCGGGCACCAAGCCGAAGCTGATCGAGGAGTTCGTCGGGCGCGTGAACACCGGCGAGGACCGCCTCAGCGTGGCGCGCATGCGCTCGCCCGAGGGGTGGGTCGAGCCGGGCCAGCGCCCGGAGTTCGACGAGTACACGGTCGTGCTCGCCGGCCGCCTGCGCGTGGAGCACGAGGCGGGTGCGCTGGAGGTCGGCCCTGGCCAGGCGGTGCTCGTGCGCGCCGGCGAGTGGGTGCGCTACTCCACGCCGGAGCCCGCGGGGGCCGAGTACGTCGCGGTGTGCCTGCCGGCCTTCGCGCCGGACACGGTGCATCGCGATCCGTGACCCATCGCACGTTCGCCGGCCCGGCCGCGCGGGCAGGCCTGGTGAAGCACCCCGACTTCGACTGCGAAGGACGACTGACATGCCGACCGCCGAGCAGAAGCTCACCCAGTACCTGCAGGAGGCGCACGCCGCCGAGACCGGCCTGATCCGCCAACTGCAGTCCCAGATCGCCGTCACGCCCAAGGGCCGCTACCGCGACGGCCTCGAGCGCCACCTCGCCGAGACCCGCGACCACGCCGCGCGCGTCCAGGCGCGGATCGGCGAGCTGGGCGAGAGCGGCAACCCGCTGCTGGCCGGCCTTGGCGCGGTCGAGAGCCTGAGCGCCCAGTGGCTCGCGCTGATCAAGACGCCGATCGACCTCCTGCGCGGGACGGGCGGCGAGGAGAAGATCCTCAAGAACGCCAAGGACTCCGCCGCGCTCGAGACGCTCGAGATCGCGACCTACACCGCCATCGAGCGCTTCGCCAAGGCCGTCGGCGACGACGAGACCGCCCGCCTGGCGGTGTCGATCCGCTCCGACGAGGAGAAGATGCTCGACCTGATCATGAAGGAGATCCCGGCGCTGGCCGAGGCGGTCGCCCGTGCCGAGGTCGGCGGCCAGGCCTCCTACCAGCTGAGCGAGACCGGCGCGGCGGACGCCGCCAAGGCGACGGCGAAGAAGGCGACCGCCACGGCCAAGCGGGCCAAGCCGGCGACGACGCGCAAGCGGGCCGGCACCACGCGCGCGGCGAGCGGCTCGAGCCGGACGCGGACCACCCGAGCCACCACTGCCAGTGCGGGCACCCGCTCGCGCAGCGCCGCGAAGCCGGCCCCCGCGAAGCCGACGCCCGCGAAGCCCGCGCCCGCGAAGCCCGCGGCTGCGAGCCCGTCCGCCCCGGCGGCCGCGACGCCCGAGCTGCCGATCCCCGGCTACGACGCGCTGACCGCCGAGGAGGTCGTCGGCCGCCTGCGTGGGCTCACCCAGGCAGAGCTCGCGACCGTCGAGCGCCACGAGCGCGGCGCCCAGGCGCGCCAGACCGTGCTCGAGCGCACCGCCTCCCTGCGCGAGAAGGAGCCCTACGCCGGCTACGACGAGCAGAACGTCGAGGCGATTCGCACCGCCCTGAGCGACGCGGATGAGGGGCGCCTGCGCACCGTGCGTGAGTACGAGCGTCGCCACAAGGAGCGCGCCGGCGTCATCGACGCCACCGAGCGCACGACCGCCGGCTCCACCAACGGCGCCTCGTAGTCGCAGCGCCGTGGCGCGGATCAGGATCGGCTATGTCGGCGGCGGCTCCACCCGCGCCGCCGGCACCGTCGCCGGCTTCATCGGCCAGGCGGGGAACTTCGCGGGCTCGGAGATTGTCCTGATCGACCTCGACCCCGACCGCCTCGAGCTGATCCGCCGGCTCGCCGAGCGCCTGGCGGCGGCGCGCGACGCCGACCTGCGGATCACCGCCACCACCGACCGCCGGGCCGGGCTGGCCGATTGCGACGCGATCCTGACCAGCTACCGGCCGGGCGGCTTCGAGGCGCGTGTGCTCGACGAGAAGATCCCGCTGCGCCACGGCGTGATCGGCCAGGAGACCCAGGGCCCGGGCGGCTTCTTCATGGCGCTGCGCTCGGTCGCCGTCATGCAGGGGATCCTGGCCGACGCCGAGGCCGTCTGCCCCGGCGTGCGCATCTTCAACTACACGAACCCGGTCAACCTCGTCGCCCAGGCGGTCGCCGACCACTCTGCGATCCCGATCGTCTCCCTCTGCGAAGGCCCGATCGAGTACCCGCGAATGCTCGCCGAGGCGGCGGGCCTCGACCCCGACCGGGTCGACGTGGCGAGCGTGGGGGTCAACCACAACTCGTGGAGCGTGCGCCACCGCTACGACGGCGAGGACCTCATCCCGCTGCTGCGCGCCGCCTGGGCCGACAAGCAGCACGACCCGCAGCTCGACGGTGAGCGGCGCCGCGCGCTGCGCCTCGCGGCCGCGATGGGCGCGGTGCCGAGCTTCTACTTCCAGTACTACTACTTCGAGCCCGAGCTGCTGACCGAGCTGTCGGCCAAGCCGACCACCCGCGCCGAGGACATCATGAGCTGGGTCCCGGGCTACTGGGAGCACTACGCCGAGCAGGCCGCCAGCGAGGAGCCTGTGCTCGATCCCGACCGCTCGCGCGGCGGCATCGACGAGCTCGAGCTCGCGATCGACTGCATGGACGCGGTGTTCAACGACACCGGCGCGACGCTTCCGGTCAACGTGCCCAACCAGGGGACGGTGCCCGGCTTCCCCGACTCGCTGGTGGTCGAGACGCTCGGCCGCTGCGAGGCGGCCGGCATCCAGCCGCTGCCGATGCCCGGCCTGCCGACCCACCTGCGCGGGCTGGTGGAGGCGCTTGCCGAGTACCAGCAGGCCGCCGCCGACGCGGCCTGGTCGGGCGGCCCGGTCGACGCCGTGCGCGCGCTCGCCGCCCACCCGCTCGTCCGCTCGCTGGACGTGGCGGAGCAGCTCTACGCCGAGATGGCCGCAGCGCACGCCGATCGGCTGCCCGAGCGGCTCCTTCCCGCCTGACGCCGCGTCAGCGCAGCGGCTCGAGCAGGACCGGCAGCGCCCGCTCGAGCTCGCGCTCGGGACCGGCCTATCGTTGCAACGCGTGACCTCCGCCTCCGACCGGCTGCCGGCCTGGGTGACCGGGCTGCTGGCCGAGGCCCGCGTCGGGCACCTCGGCCTGATCGACTCCCACGGCCGCCCGCGCGTGCTGCCGGTGACCTACGCGCTCAGTGCCGACGCGGCGTGGAGCGCGATCGACGACAAGCCCAAGCGCTCGGCGCCCGCCGCCCTCGCCCGCGTCCGCTGGCTGCGCGAGCGACCGCAGGCCACGCTCTGCGTCGACCGCTACAGCGACCGCTGGGACGAGCTGGCCTGGGTGCAGCTCGTGGGCGCCGCCGAGCTGGTCGAGGTCGCCGCGGCGCCGGATGCCGTCGAGGCGCTCGCCCGGCGCTACCGCCAGTACCGGACGCAACCGCCCGGCGGCCCGCTGATCCGCCTGCGCCCGCAGCACGTCGCCCACTGGCGGGCGCGGGAGGCGTGAGCTCAGCGCAGCGCGTCGCCCGTCGCCGGGTCGAAGAGGTGCACGGCGCCGGGGTCGATCGCCAGCTCGAGCGTCTCGCCGACCGCCAGCCGGCGGCGGCCCTCGATCCGCGCCCGAAAGCGCACGCGCTCGTGGGCCAGCAGCGCGGCGTCGCCCTCCTCGGTGGCCTCGTCGGCCGCGGTGGCGGCCTCCCCGCTCAGGCGCTCGGCCTCGAGTCCGAACATCACCAGGCTCTCGGACCCCAGCCGCTCGACCACCTCGAGCTCGGCGTGCAGGCGCGGGCGACCGTCGCCGTCCTGCGCCGGCCACAGGTCGGTCGGGCGGATGCCGAGCACCACGTCCTCCGGCAGTGCCGGGCCGTCGCGCCGCACCGGGACCTCTACGCCGCCGAAGTGCACGCCGCCGTCGACCGCCTTGGCCGCGACGAGGTTCATGGGCGGGGAGCCGATGAACGCAGCGACGAACAGGTTGGCCGGTTCGTCGAAGAGCCGCTCGGGCGCATCGCACTGCTGCAGCGTCCCGTCGCGCAGCACGGCGACGCGGTGGCCGAGCGTCATCGCCTCGATCTGGTCGTGGGTCACGTAGACGGTCGTCACCCCGAGCTGGTCGTGCAGCCGGGCCAGCTCGGCGCGCATGCCGACGCGCAGCTTGGCGTCGAGGTTCGAGAGCGGCTCGTCCATCAGGTAGGCCTGCGGCTGGCGCACCATCGCGCGCCCGATCGCCACCCGCTGGCGCTGGCCGCCCGAGAGCGCGCCCGGCTTGCGGTCGATCAGCTCCTCCAGGCCGAGCGTCTTGGCCACCGTCCCGACCTGCTTCTGCAAGGTCGCCTTCGGCGTGCGCCGGAGCTTGAGCGCGAAGGCGAGGTTGTCCCACACGCGCATGTGCGGGTAGAGCGCGTAGTTCTGGAAGACCATCGCGATGTCGCGCCTCCGCGGCGCAAGCTCGGTGACGTCGCGGTCGCCGATGTGGATGCGGCCGCCCGAGACGGCCTCCAGGCCGGCGATCATCCGCAGCAGCGTCGACTTGCCGCAGCCCGAGGGGCCGACGAGCACCATGAACTCGCCGTCGGCGACCTCGAGGCGGACGTCGTCGACCGCCGTGACGTCGCCGGGGAAGAGCTTGCTCACGCCGTCGAGGGTGATGGCGCCCATCCCGCACCTCCTTCCCGGTGCAGGAGGCCGGCGGCCAGCGCCTCCGGGTCGCCCACGCCGCCGAGCCGGTCGTAGCCGAGCAGCAGCGCGCCGACCACCGGCGGCGGGCCGTGGCGGACCGGGTCGGCGCCCGGCAGCTCGGTCAGGACCGCGCCGGCCAGCCGCTCGCCGCGGTGCGCGAAGAGCCCGCCCGTCAGGACGACGCGGGTCCCCGCCGGGCCGAGCCCGACGGCCTTGAGCGAGACGAGCGCCTGGCGGCCCATCGTCGCGCCCTGGCCGTCCACCAGCGCGCCCGCGACGGCGTCCCCGGCCTCGGCGGCGTCGAGCACCGCGGGCGCAAGCAGGCCCTTGTCGGACTCGGGCCGGCCGCCGCGGCGCGTGAAGGCGTGCAGCAGCGCGATCGGGTCCTCGGCGCCGTAGAACGCCAGCGCCGCCTCGGTGAGCGCCGTCGGCGGGCCGAGCTCGAGCTCGGCGCGGTAGACGGCCTGCAGCGCCGCGTGCCCGATCGGGCGCCCGCCGCAGCCGTCGGGCCAGAAGCCGAGGTGGTAGAGGCGCCCGTCCGGGTGGCGCGCGCCGATCGCGTCGTAGGTCCCGCAGACCACCGAGACGCCGGTCCAGTCCTCCGAGCCGGCGCGCAGCGCGCCGAGCGAGTCGTTGACCACCAGCGGCGCCTCGGGCAGGCCGAGGCGCTCGCGCAGCCCGGCCTCCAGCAGCGCGAAGTCCTCCGGCCAGTCGGCGCCGGCGAGGCTGAAGACCGCCGCGCCCAGCTCGCCCGCGTCGCAGCCGGCGTCGGCCAGGGCCGCGCGCGCGGCCGCCTCGATCACCTCCAGCGCCGCGTCCGGCGAGGCGCCGCCGTAGATGTCCCCGCAGCCGCCGCGGGCCGCGCCCAGCACCTGCTTGGCGTCCGCGACGACGGCGAGCGTCTTGGTGTTGCCGCCGTCGACGGCCAGCAGCGGCGCCATCTACTCCTTCACCGCCCCGGAGAACATGCCGCGGATGAAGCTGCGCTGCAGGAAGACGTAGACGATCACGATCGGCAGCGCGACGAGCACCGCGGCGGCCGCAGTCAGCGTCGGGTCGCTGTAGCGGTTGGCGCCCGCGAACAGCGCGAGCCCGAGCGGCGCCGTGCGCAGCTCGTCGCTCTGGATCATCACGAGCGCGAGCAGGAACTCGTTCCACGTCCACATGAACACGAGCACCATCATCGTGGTCAGCGCCGGCCACGCCTGCGGCAGCAGCACGCGCACGAGCGTGGTCAGGCTCGACGCGCCGTCCAGCCGCGAGGCCTCGACCAGCGGCCCGGGCGTCGAGCGGAAGAACGCGCGCATCCAGAACGTGCCGAACGGGATCGACAGCGCGATCTGGGGCAGGATCAGCGCCCACAGGCTGTCGGTCAATCCGACGTCGCGGAAGACGTAGTAGAGCGGGATCACCGTTGCCTCGTAGGGGAAGATCAGGCCGATCAGCAGCAGGTAGAAGAGCGCGCTCGAGCCGCGGAAGCGCATCGCGCCGAACGCGTAGCCCGCCAGCGTCGCGAGCACCGCCGTGGCCACCGCGACCGTCGCCGCGACGATGAAGCTGTTGACCAGGCCGCTCGAGAAGCCGCCGACCTCCCACGCCTGCCGGAAGGTGTCGAAGCTCAGCGAGTCCGGGATCGAGAAGCCGGTGACGAGGTCCGAGCGCTTGTGGAAGGCGAGCAGGACGATCGAGAGGATCGGGTAGATCGCGACCACGGCGAAGACGGCGAGCACCCCGTAGCTGACGACCTGCTCGCGGCGGGAGACCATCGGCTCAGCGCGCCGGGTCGCGGTCGACGATCCGCGTGATCGCGAACGCGACCACGAAGATGATCAGCGTGAGCACCACGGCCACCGAGGCGGCCAGCCCGACGCGGCCGGTGCTGAACGCGTTCTGGTAGACGAGCACCGCCGGCACGGTGGTCGAGGAGCCCGGCCCGCCGCTCGTGGCCACGTAGATCAGGTCGAACGAGCGCAGGGCGAAGATGGTCGTGATGGTGAGCGCCACGGCGAGCTCGCCGCGCAGCCCGGGCAGCGTGACGGCGAGGAACTCGCGCCAGCGCCCCGCGCCGTCGACCCGCGCCGCCTCGTAGAGCGTGTCCGGGATCTTCTGGATCCCCGCGAGGAACAGCACCATGCACAGGCCCGACATCAGCCACGTGCCGACCAGCCCCAGCGCCGGCAGGGCCAGGTCGAAGTCGCCCAGCCAGCCGCGCGCCAACGAGTCCAGGCCGACGGCCCGCAGCGCCTCGTTGACCGGCCCCTCGGGCGCGTAGATCCACACCCACGCGATCGCCACGACGACGACGGCGACGGTCTGGGGCAGGAACAGCACCGCGCGGAAGAAGCCGAGCCCGCGCACGCGCGCGTGCGCCATCAGCGACGCCAGGTAGAGCCCGAGCATGCACGGCAGCACCGCGAAGAACAGGATCAGCACGAGCGAGTGCACGAACGAGGCCCGGATGGCCGGGTCGCTGAGCACCCGCTCGTAGTTGTCCAGCCCGATCCACGTGCCGACCGTCAGCCCGTCCCACCGAAAGAACGACAGCCAGGTCGTGTACAGCAGCGGCCCGAACGCGAACAGCAGGTAGAACGCGAAGGCGGGCAGCAGGTAGAGGTAGGCGACCCGGCGCGGCTCACCCGGCGCGCGCGCTCGCACCCGGAGCCGCGGGACCTCCGCGGCTCCGGGACCGGAGGGCTGTTCGCGGGCTGGCGCCGCGGTCGTCACGAGGCGGCCTTGAGCTCCTTGTCGTACTCCTCCCAGTCGGTCTGGATCCGGGTGACGACCTCGTCCACGGAGGCGCGCCCGACGACCAGCTCCTGGAAGGACTGGCCGATGGTCTCGAGCATCGTCGGGGACGACCAGTCGTGGTAGAACATCAGCCCGCCGTCGTCGACGAGCGACTGCCAGCCGTCGGTGACCTCGCTCGCGAGCCCGCCGCTCGGCTCCGCCGTCGGGTTGAGCACCGCCGGGACCTGCGTCGTGTCCACCAGCGCCTTGGACGCCGGGCGGCCCGCGGTGAAGTCGATGTAGGCGGCCGCCAGGTCGGGCTGCTTGCTCTTGGCCGAGATGTGCAGCGGGACGCTGGTCGAGCCGATCGCCCCGCGCTTGCCCGACTCGCCCGGCCCCATGTCGAAGAACGTGGCGTTGTCCTTGAGCCCGTCCAGCGCGGTCTGGGCGTTCCAGTTGCCGCCCATCATGAACGTGCCCTGGCCGCGGCCGAACAGGTTCGCCGCGTCCTGCTCGGCGCGCCCGTTGAAGCTGTCGGGCGTCCCGAAGTAGCCCGCGTCGCTCCACGCCTTGAGCTTCTCCAGCGCCTGGCGGTTGCCGGGCGTGTCGAACGTCGCCCCCTCCTTGTGGAAGATCCAGTCGCGGACCTCCTGGGCGGGGGTGTAGGCCTGCTGGATCATGCCCCACAGGTGCAGCAGCGGGTACTGCTCCTTGTTGCCGAGCATGATCACCGGCTCGTTGCCCGAGGTCTGGCCCTCGAGCGTCTCCAGTGCGGACTCGAAGTCGGCGAAGGTCTTCAGCGCCGCCGGGTCGACGCCGGCCGCCTGCATCTTCTCCTTGTTGGCGAAGACGCCGGTGGACTGGCCGCTCTGGGCGATCCCCCACAGCGTGCCCTCGCCGAACGTGCGCCCGTCCTCAGACCAGGTGAACTGCTGCAGCGACTCCGGCGAGAAGGACTCCGCCCAGCCGTAGGCGTCGGCGTACTTGTCCATCGGCAGGATCAGCCCGGCCTTCACGAGGTCGCCGTCGACCTGGTAGCCCTGGTTGCCGGGCACGACGTCGGGCGGGGTGTCGCCCGAGAGCTCGAGCTTGACCTGCTTGATCCAGGTCTCGAACGGCCGGTAGGAGACCTTGACGTCGACGTTCGGGTACTTCTGCTCGAAGGCCCGGCTGAGCTCGCGCACGGCCTGCTTGGGCCCGGTGCCGGTCTCCGAGGAGACCACGTTCAGGGTGACGTTGCCGAGCTTCTCGAAGCCGTCGGTCTGGACGTTCGCCGCGGCGTCCTGCTCAGTGGACTGGTTGGGCTTGTCCTCCCCAGGCGTCCCCCCACACCCGGCGATGGCGATCGCCGCCAGCGCGACCGGCGCCCACACGCGTACCCAGCGTCTCGGAATCACTGCTTCCCCTCTCCCTCTGCACGCGACGCGTGAGCGTCGCCTGGAATCGATAGCGGTCGGCGCGGTAGATCGTCCGCCCGACGTCGAGCACCCTCCCATCCTCCCCGAAGGCCATGGTCGTCGTGAACAGCACCGGCGAGGATGGCTCGAGCCCGAGCAGCTCGGCCGCCCGGCCCTCCACGAGCCGCGCCTCGACCTCGTAGTCCGCGCGCACGGGCGGATGGCCCGCCCGCTCGAGCGTGGCGTACAGCGAGGCCGCGGCGAAGTCGGTCTCACCGAGCACCGGCGCCAGGCGCAGCGGCACCCGGTTGTGGTCCAGCGCGATCGGCATGCCGTCGAGCATCCGCACCCGCTCGAGCTCGAAGAGCTCGGCGCCGGGAGCGATCCCGAACGCCTCGGCCTCGTCCAGCGTGGCCGCCCGCACGCCGCTGTCGAGCACGAGCGCCGAGGCCTCCAGGCCGCGCGAGTCACCCAGCTCGGTCAGGCTCAGCAGCGTGTTGGGCGGCTCGGCGAGCGCGCCGCCCGTCACGAACGAGCCGCGCCCGCGGACGTCGATGAGCCCGTCGGCGACGAGCTCCTCGACCGCGCGGCGGACCGTCGCCCGGCTGACCCCGAAGGTGTCGCACAGCGAGCGCTCGGAGGGGAGGCGATCGCCGGGGCGCAGCGCGCCCAGCTCGATCTCCTCCGCCAGGCGGCGGTGGACGCGGTGGTACAGCGGTTGGGCGGCATGGCTGATCGGCATGCCGGGCGGATCATCACAGCCGTTGTCGCGCTGTCAAGCGCTTGGTCCGCTCTGGTCCGGTAGTGGTACGTTCCGGTCCGGATGGACTTCGCAGGGACGGGTCTGTGGCAGGATTTGCGCGAGGCGCCCGCGGCGCTGGAGCGCACGCTCGCCGAGCGCGCCGGCGTCGAGGAGGCCGCCGCGCTGCTGGGTCGCGCCCGGCGCGTCGTGGCGATCGGCAACGGCGCCGCGTACTACGTCGCCCACGCGCTGTGGCTGGCGACGCTCGAGAGCGCCGGCGACGGTCCGGCGCTGGTGGCGCTGCCCTGCGGCCTGGCGGTGCGCGAGGGCTTTCACTGGCACGACGGCGACGCGCTGCTGGCCATCTCCTCCTCGGGCGAGTTCCGCGACGTCGTCGCCGCCGTCGAGCGCTGCGGGCGCCCGAGCGTCGCCGTCACCGCCGACGCCGGCTCCTCGTTGGCGCGCGCGGCCGGCGTCACGGTCCTGCAGCACGTCGCCAGCCAGCGCGCGGTGACCCACACCCAGGCGCTGTGGGGCGGCTATGCCTGCGCGCTTGGGGTGTGGGCCCAGGTGACCGGCGACCGCGGGCTCGCGGCCGCCCTCGCGGGCGCGCCGGAGGCCGGGGAGCGGGCGATCGCCGCCACCGAGGCGTGGGCGCCCGCGGCGCTCGCCGAGGTCACCCGTCCCGTGGCCGCCGTCGCCGCCGGCGGCGGCGCCGGCTGGGCGGCCGCGCTCGAGGCCGCGCTCATGCTCAAGGAGATCGCGCGCGTCCCGGCCGAGGGGGTCGAGACGCGCGAGGGCGCGACGTCGGCGATGTTCGGGCTCGCCCCCGGCCATCTGATGGCCTCGCTGGACCGCTGGGAGGACCCGCTCGGCGAGGAGGCCCGGCGGCTGTGCGCGGCGGCCGGCGCGGCGACCCTGTGGCTGCCGGGCGCCGGCGAGGGCGACGAGCGCCTCGCGCCGATCACGACGCTGCCCGCCGCGGCCGCCCTGGCCGCCCACCTGGCGGGGCTCGGCGGCCACGACGTCGACCAGCCCGCCTGGACGGAGGCCTACTACTCGACCGCCCGGAGCGCGCCGTGAGCGGTCTCCGGCTCGGAGTGGTCGGCTGCGGCAGCGTCTTCTGGACCCCGTACATGACCCAGATCGAGCGGCTGCGGGCCGAGGGCCGCGTCGAGGTCACGGCCGTCTACGACGCCGACGCGTCAAAGCGGCTCGCGGCCGCCGAGCGGCTCGAGCTCTCGCCCGACCTCGAGGACGACCTGGCGGTGTGCGAGCACGCGGACGTCGACGCCGTGCTGATCCTGACCAGCATGACTGAGCACGGCCGCCTGGCCAAGGCGGCGCTGGCCGCGGGCAAGCACGTGCTGGTCGAGAAGCCGGTCGCCACGACCCTGGCCGAGGCGGCCGAGGTGCTCGCGCTGGCCGAGGCCTCGCCCGGACGGCTCGTGTGCGCGCCACACCAGCTGCTCGCCCCCACCTACCGGGCGATGCACGCGCGCGTGCAGGCCGGCGAGATCGGCGGGCTGCTGACCGCCCGCGCGCGCTACGGCTGGGCCGGGCCGGACTGGAGCCGCTGGTTCTACGAGCCCGGCGGCGGCGCGCTGTTCGACCTCGGCGTCTACAACGTCGTCAGCCTGTGCGGGTTCTTCGGGCCGGCCCGGCGGGTGACGGCGATGACCGGCGTGGCGATCCCGCGGCGGGTGGTCGACGGCGAGGTCATCCGGGTGCAGGCCGAGGACAATGCCCACGTGCTGCTGGACTTCGGCGACGCCCGCTTCGCGGTCGTCACGACTGGCTTCACGATGCAGAACTACCGCTCGCCCGCGCTCGAGCTCTACGGCACCCACGGCGTCATGCAGATGCTCGGCGACGACTGGGCGCCGGAGGGCTACGAGCTGTGGCGCAACGACACCGGCGCGTGGGCGCTGCACCCCGATCCCGACCCGCAGTGGCCGTGGACGGCCGGCCTGCGCCACCTCGTCGAGTGCGTCGAGGCGGGCGTGCCGCCGGTCAACACGCCCGCGCACGCCTACCACGCGCTGGAGATCATGCTCGCCGCCCAGGCGGCCGGCGCCGACGGCCGCGCGCGCGAGATCACCAGCCCGTTCCCGGCGCCCGAGCTGCACCGCCTGCCCGATCCGGCGCTCGACGCCCGCCGCGTCCACGACCCCCGCTCCGCGGCGTGAGCTCCCCGCGGCCGAGCTTCGACGGGCCCGCGCTGATCCGGCGCCGCGACGTGACCCGCCACGTGTGGGGCGATCCGGCGGCGGGCGAGGTCTTCGACTGGATCTACGCCTCGACCGAGCGCATCCACATGCTGGTCTTCGGGCTGCCGCCGGGCGGCGCGTTCCGCCACTCGCACGACTATCGGACCGTGTTCGCCGCCGACGAGGTGCTGCACGTGCTCGAGGGCACGCTCGTGCTCGCCGACCCCGAGACCGGCGAGGTCCAGCGGGTGGCGACCGGCGAGCGCGTCTTCTTCCGCCGCGACACCTGGCACCACGCCTTCGCGCTCGGCCCCGAGCCGCTGCGGGTGCTCGAGCTCTTCGCCCCGCCGCCCGCGGCCGGCGCCTCGAGCGCCTACGCGCGCGAGCAGCCCTACCTTGCCGAGAGCCGCTACGCCGACGACGGGCGGCTCGGCCACTGGCCGCCCGCGGGGCCGCAGGACGCGCCCGCGCGCCTGCGCGTGCTGCGCGCGCCCGACATCCTGTGGCGGCGCGACCTCGGCGCGCTGGTCGGCCTGCTGGTCGCGACGGAGCACCTGACCGCGGGCGTGCTGGAGCTCGGCCCGGGCGAGCTCGCGGCCGCGCACCAGCACGGCGGCGACGAGGTCCTGATGGCGCTCGACGCGCCGCTGTGGGTGCGCGCCTGGGACGGCGAGGCCGTCCACGTCTTCGAGCTCGGGGCCGAGGACGTGTGCTACGTACCGGCGGGCTGCCGTCACGAGTACCGCAACGCGGGCGCCGGCACCGCGCGGGCGATCTTCGGCGTGGCGCCGAGCTATGAGCCATGAGCGCCGGCGCGGCGATCGGGCTCGACGTCGGGGCGACGAAGATCGCCGCCGCGCGCGTCGCCGCCGACGGCACCGTCGAGGACAGCCTGCGCGCTCCGACCGCGCCCCACCGCGGCCCCGAGGCGGTGCTGGCCGACTGCCAGGCGCTGCTCGCCCGGCTCGCCGGGCCCGAGCGCCCGGGCGCGGTCGGCCTCGCGATCTGCGAGCTGGTCGACGGCGACGGCCGGCTGCGCAGCGCCGAGACGGTCGACTGGCGCGCACTCGACCTCGCCGCGGCGTTCGGAGCCCCGGTGGACGTCCAGTCCGACGTCCGCGCCGCGGCGCTGGCCGAGGCGCGCGCCGGCGCCGGCCGCGAGCTGCCCGACTTCCTCTACGTCGGCGTCGGCTCGGGCGTGAGCCACTGCCTGGTGATCGACGGTCGCCCGCGGCTCGGCGCCCGCGGCGCCGCGCTGATCACCGGCGCGCCGCCCGTCGAGCAGTGGTCGGGCGGGCTCGCGCTGGCCCGCCGCACCGGGCACGGCCGCGCCGAGACGGCGCTCGTCGACGACGCGGCCGCCACGACCGTCGCCGACGCCGCACGCCGGCTGGGCGGCACGCTCGCGGTGCTGGTCAACGCGCTGGACCCGTCGGCGCTGATCGTCGGCGGCGGGCTCGGGCGCAACCGCGCCTACCGCGAGCGGATGACCGAGGCGCTGCGCGCCGCGGTCTACGACCCCGAGGTGCGCTGCCTGCCGGTCCGGCCCGGGCAGGTCGAGGAGGCCGCCGCCGTCGGCGCCGCCCTCGCCGCCCTGGACCGCCTGGCCGAGGCCGACGCGAGCGGCCGCCCCGGCTGAGCCGGCGCGGGCTCAGGCCACGCGCGGCAACCCCCGGCGCTCGCCCTCCGCGAGCAGGTGGGCGAGCGGGACGGCGCCGCGGGCGCCGGTGACCGTGGTCACCGACAGCGCGGAGTACAGGACGGCGTAGCGCAGCCGCGTGTCCGGCTCCAGGCCGGCCAGGTCGCCCCAGACGTAGGCGGCGGCGAACAGGTCGCCCGCCCCGGTGGTGTCGAGCACCGGCTCGACGGCCTCGCCGCCGACCCGCAACCACGCGCCGCCGAGGCTGGCGATCGCGCCGTCGGGGCCGAGCGTGACCACCACGTCGCGGCCCTTCTCCCCCAGCGCGCGCAGCGCCGCCTCCGGATCGCGCTCGCCGGTGAGCGTCGCCGCCTCGGCCGCGTTGACCATCAGCGCGTGGGCGCCGTCGAGCGTCCGCGGCAGCGTGAGCGCGAAGGCGGTGGCGCCCTCGTCGCCGACCGTGGCGTAGGCGCGGGCATCGGGCGGCACCAGCTCGAGCTGGTCGAGGCCGCAGACGACGGCGCGCGGCGCCAGGCGCTCGAGCTCTCCCGCCGTCACGGGCACGCGCGGGTCGTAGGTGACCATCGCCCGCTCGCCGTCGTGCGGGATCACGACGGTCACGGCCGTCGTCGGGGCGCGGGCCTCGGAGACGGCGATGCCCTCGACCCGCAGCGCCGCGCGCAAGAAGTCGCCGGCCTCGTCCTCCCCGAGCCGCGAGGCGAGCGCCGTGCTCAATCCGAGCCGGGCGCCGCCGATGGCGGTGATCGCGCCCCCGCCCGGCGAGCGGTGCAGCTCGGACGCGAAGCGCTCCTGCCCGGGCGCCGGCAGCTCCGGCACGCCGACGAAGGTGAGGTCCAGGAACGCGGGCGCCGCGCACGCGAGGTCGAGGGTCATGCCCCGCGCCGCCCCTGGAGGTGCTACTCGCCGTACAGGCGGTCGAACTCGTCGGCGTAGCGCTCGTAGACCACGGCGCGCTTGACCTTCAGGGTCGGCGTCAGCTCGCCGCCGTCCTGGGAGAGGTCGCGCGGGAGGACGTGGAACTTCTTGACCTGCTCGATGGGGGCGAAGCGCTGGTTGGCGTCGTCCACGTAGGCCTGCAGCTCCTTGCGCACCTCGTGGTGCTCCGCCAGCTGCTCGGGGTTCGGCTCGGCCCCCGCCTTCTCGGCGAGCGCGGCGAGCTCGTCGGGGTCGAGCGTCAGCAGCGCGACGAGGTAGGAGCGCTTGTCGCCGTAGACGACCGCCTGGGAGACCCAGCGCGCCTCGCGCAGCGCGGACTCGACGTTGGTGGGCGTGATGTTCTTGCCGCTCGAGGTGATGATCATGTCCTTCTTGCGGCCCGTGATGGAGAGGAAGCCGTCAGGCGAGATCTCGCCCAGATCGCCGGTCTTCAGCCAGCCGTCCTCGGTCATCGTGTCGGCGGTGGCCTGCTCGTCGCGGTGGTAGCCGCGGAAGATGTGCGGCCCGCGCATGAGGATCTCGCCGTCCTTCGCGATCCGCGTCTCCATCCCCGGCAAGGTCCGCCCGACGGAGCCGAACACCACGTGCTCGGGCGTGTTGAGCGTGCCGGCCGCGGTCGACTCGGTCATCCCGTAGCCCTCCATCACGGGCACGCCCGCGGCCTTGAAGAACTCGAGCACGTCGCGCGCGATCGGAGCGGCGCCGGTGACGCCCATGACCAGCTCGCCGCCGAACAGCGCCCGCACCTTGCTGAAGATCAGCCGGTCGTAGAGCGCCCGGCGGGCCTTGAGCACGAGCGGCACGCGCTCGCCGCGCTCCTCGAGCCCGCGCACCTTCAGGCCGGTCGGGACGGCGCGGGCGAAGATCGCCTCGCTGACGGCGCCCTTCTCGGCGGCGGAGGCCGCGGCGCGTCCCTGGATCTTCTCGAACACGCGGGGGACCGACGGGAAGTGCGTCGGTTGCGTCGCCGCCAGGTCGTCGATCACCGTCTTCATGTCCTGGCGCCAGTAGGCGAGCGAGCCGCCGACGTCGAGCGCCGCGAACTGCGCGAGCCGGGCGAGCACGTGGGCGAGCGGCAGGAACTGGAAGATCACCGGCGGCGGGCCCGCGCCGAGCCCGAGCGCCTCGCCGTAGGCGTGCACGGCGGCCATCAGGTTGCCGTGCGTGAGCTCGCAGCCCTTCGGCGGGCCGGTGGTGCCCGAGGTGTAGACGATCGTGGCGAGGTCGTCGGGCGCGGCCGCGGCGGCCGCCGCGCCGACGCCGGCGAGGTCGCCCGCCGCCGCCCGGCCGCGCAGGTCGTCGAGCGCGACCACGTCGCCGGTGGCGTCGCGCATGGCGACGACGTGCTCGAGCGCGGGCAGCTCGCCGCGAATCGACTCGAGCTTGGAGAGCTGGGCGGCGTCCTCGCAGATCAGCACCTTCGCGCCGGAGTGCTCGAGCACGTACTGGACCTCGCCGGGCGAGTTCGTGTGGTAGACGGGCACGAGCACCGCGCCGGCGCACAGCGCCCCGAGGTCGCACAGCGTCCAGTCGGCCGACGTGCTGCCCAGCAGCGCGACCTTCTCGCCCGGCTCGACACCGAGCTCCTGCAGGCCGGCCGCGAGCTCGTGGACGGCGCGCCCGAGCTGCGCGTAGTCCAGCTCGGCCCAGTCGCCGTCGCGCGGGAAGCGCATCGCGCGGCCGGGGTAGCGCTCGGTGGCGGCCAGCACCATGCCCGTCACGGTGCCCGCGCCCGTCGTCTGGCGCCCGCTGGGCGGGGCGTCGGCTGTGGCGGTCATGGCCGGGGACGATACCTCGCCCGGGGTGCGGCCCGACCCCGCTTTAGCCCGTGTAGGCGACGGCCTCGATCTCGACCAGCATCCGCGCGTCCAGCAGCCCGGCCACCACCATCGTCGCGGCGGGCATGGTCGCGCCGAACACCGCGCCGTGGGCGCGGCCGACCGCCTCCCAGTCGGCGGGGTCGGTCAGGTAGACGCGCGTGCGCACGACCTGGTCGAGCCGCGCCCCGGCATCCGCGAGCGCCACGCCGATCTTGCGCAGCGCCTCGCGCGCCTGCTCGCCGGCGTCGCCGCCGCCGATCACCTCGCCGGCGGGATCGAGCGCGGTCGTGCCCGCCACGAGCACCCAGTCGCCCGCGCGCACCGCCGCGCTGAAGCCGATGACGGGCGCGAAGGGCGAGGCGGAGGGGAAGCGCTCGGCGGCCGCAGGCATCGGCCATCACGCTAGTGCAAGGGCGCGGACAGCCTTCGGCTCGCGATGCCGGGCCCGACCGACATCCGTCCGCCGTTCACCGAGGAAACCGCCCGGGCGAAGGTCCAGGCGGCGGAAGACGCCTGGAACACGCGTGACCCCGACCGCGTCGCACTCGCCTACACCGAGGACTCCGAGTGGCGCAACCGCGACGAGTTCCTCAACGGACGCGACGAGATCCGGGCGTTCCTGCGCCGCAAGTGGGAGCGCGAGCGCGAGTACAGGCTGCGCAAGACGCTGTGGGCCTTCGGCGAGCGGCGGATCGCGGTGCGCTTCGAGTACGAGAGCCAGGACGCCGGCGGCCAGTGGTGGCGGTCCTACGGCAACGAGAACTGGGAGTTCGACGACTCCGGCCTCATGGCGAGGCGCTACGCCTCGATCAACGACCTGGCGATCGACGCCTCAGAGCGACGCATCGCGGTCGACTGAGCTCGCTCGGCCGCTAGTACCGGCATCCGCAGGTCCGCACGGTTCCGGGGATCGCCGATCACCGCGCCGGCAACCCCCGGCGACCGCACGTCCCTACGGACACCGGCGCTAGTCCACGGCGATGGCGCCCGGCTCGCCGGCGGCGAGCCGCCCGACGACGGCGCCAGGGACCTCACGGCGCGGTCGGCGGAAAGCGCGACGAGCAGGCCGCCGGAGGTCGTGGCGTCGCACACCAGGCGCCGGCGCCACTCCTCGACGCCGTCGCCGAAGCGGGCGAAGGTCTCGGCGTGCTCGCGGTTGCGCCGGCTGCCCCCGAGACCGCGTCGCCGTCGCGCAGCAGGTCCTCGACGCCGGCCAGCGCGGGAACCGCGTCGGCCTCGATCACGGCCGCCAGCCCGCTCGCCTCCGCCAGCTCACGGACGTGCCCGAGCAGCCCGAAGCCGGTCACGTCGGTCAGGGCGTGCGCGCCCGCGCCGCGCGCCGCGCGCGCCGCGTCGGCGTTGAGCGTCGTCATCGTCTCGACCGCGAGCGGCAGGAGGTCGTGGCCGCGGCCGCGCTTGAGCGCGGTGGAGATCGCGCCGACGCCGAGCGGCTTGGTCAGCACCAGCGCGTCCCCCTCCCGCCCACCGCCGTTGGTCAGCAGCTCGTCGGGGTGGACCGTGCCGGTGACGGCGAGGCCGTATTTCGGCTCGGGGTCGTCGATCGAGTGCCCGCCGACGAGCAGCGCCCCGGAGGCCCGCACGACGTCGGCCCCGCCGCGCAGGATCTCCGCGAGCACCTCGGGGCCGAGCCGGGAGAGCGGGAAGGCCACCAGGTTCAGCGCGCTCAGCGGCTCGGCACCCATCGCGTAGACGTCGGAGAGCGCGTTGGCCGCCGCGATCCGCCCGAAGTCGTAGGGGTCGTCGACGATCGGGGTGAAGAAGTCGGCGGTGTGGACCAGCGCGAGATCGTCGCGCACGCGCACGACGCCGGCGTCGTCGGCCGTGTCGCTGCCGGGCGAGCAGCCGCGGGTCGTCCTCGTCGGGCAGGCCGCGCACGATCGGCCCGGTGTCCGCCGCCGCCAGCTTGCAGCCACAGCCCGCGCCGTGGGAGAGCGAGGTCAGCGGGACGACCGGGCTCGCGCTCACGCGGCGCTCCCGCGGGGAGAAGCCCGCGGCGCCGAGCGCCTCGGCGAGCTCTCGGCTGGACAGCACCTCGAGCAGCGTAGCGAGCGCCGGATCGGCCGGTCGACGGCCAGGGCCGCGCGAACCGCTGGCGCGAGCTCGAGGGCGTCGGCGGCTGACCGGGGCGCGCGGGGCGCGCCCGCGCGGGCGCTAGGCTCGCGCGGCGATGGACGACGAGATCCGGATCGGCGTCGCCGCCCAGGCGCTCGGCGTCAGCGTCGACACGCTGCGACGCTGGGAGCAGGAGGGCCGGATCGAGTTCCAGCGCCGCGGCGGCCGCCGGGTGCTCGCGCCCGCAGAGCTCGCGCGCGTCCTGCGCGAGCGCGGCACCAACCCCCGCTCCAGCGCCCGCAACCGCCTCACCGGCGTCGTGGTCAACGTCCAGCGCGACGGCGTCATGGCCCAGATCGACCTCGCCTGCGGTCCGTTCCGCGTCGTCGCGCTGATGTCACGCGAGGCCGCCGACGAGCTCGACCTCAAGCCCGGCCAGACCGCGACCGCCGTCGTGAAGTCCACGACGGTCGTGATCGAGCGGACCTAGCGCTCCCGCCTACCGGGCGGGTCCCGGCGGGATGCTCCTGCACTTTGCGCCACATAGTGTGGCGAAGTGCAGGCGCATCTCCGGGAGTGGCGCGCCGGCTACTCGGTCGCGCCGGCTGCGACGGGCTCCTCCTCTTCGGCGGCCGGCTCCGCCTCGGGCTCCTCGGCGACCGGCTCCGCGGCCACCGGCTCGGGCTCCTCCTCCACGCTGGGTTCGGGCTCCGCAACCGGCTCGGGCTCCTCGGCCACAGGCTCGGGCTCGGGCTCCTCGGCCACAGGCTCCGCGGCGGGCGCCTCCTCGATGCTGGGTTCGGGCTCGGCGACCGGCTCGGACTCCTCTTCGACGACCGGCTCGGCCACGGGCTCCTCGGCCACCGGCTCGGGCGCGGGTTCCTCGGCCACCGGCTCGGGCGCGGGCTCCTCGGCCACCGGCTCGGGCGCGGGCTCCTCGGCCACCGGCTCCGCAACGGGCTCCTCCTCGGTGCTGGGTTCGGGCTCCGCGACCGGCTCGGGCGCTTCGGCAACCGGCTCGGGCTCCGCGGCCACCGGCTCCGAAGCGGGTGCCTCGGCGGCGGGCGCGGGCTCCTCGACCACCGGCTCCGGCGCGGCCGCAGCCGGCGCGGGCCCCTCGGCAGCGGGCTGGGCTACCGCCGCGGACGGCTCCTCCGGAGCGGTCGCAAGGCTCCGCTCGTCGCCGGCCGAGGCGAGCGCCCGCGACGAGCGCTTGCCCGTTGCCACCGGCGTCGCCGACCCGGCCGACCCGGCCGACCCGGTCGAGCCCGACATCCCACCCGGCGGCCGGCCTCCCCCGGTCCCCGTGCTCACCCGCGCGGCGGTGGTCGAGCGCCCGGTGACGGTACGCCCGCCGCTCAGGTAGGGCTCGGGGTTCTCGGCGCGGTCGTTGCGGCGCACCTCGAAGTGCACGTGCGGTCCGGTGCAGCTGCCCGTGCAGCCGACCCGGCCGATCAGCTGGCCGGTGCGCACCTGCTGGTTGACGCGCACGTCGCTGCGCGAGAGGTGCGCGTAGCAGGTGGTCACCCCGCCGGCGTGGCGGATGCAGACCATCAGCCCGTACCCGCTCTGCACCTCGGAGGTGGTTACGGTGCCGCACTGCGAGGCGCCGACCTTGGTTCCCGTCGGGGCCGCGATGTCCAGGCCGGCGTGGGCGTGGTCGCCGCGGTCGTCGCCGTAGCGGCCGGTGACCGTCCCGCGCACCGGCGAGCGCAGGCGACCGTCGGAGCAGCCGTCGCCGGCCGGAGCCGGGGCCGGCGTGGGCGCAGGGTCGGACACGGGCGTCTCCCGCGGCGGCGACTGCCGCGGCCGCTCGCGCGCCGGGCGCTCCCGGGCCGGCGTCTCGCGCTCCCGCGACGGGCGCTGGCGCTCGCTCTCCACGAGCCGGGGGGGGCGCGTCCTGGCCACCGGCCGCCGCGGCGCCGTGCCGCCGCCGTTGCCGACCAGCGCGGTCGCGCCGCCGTCGCTCACCGCCGCCGAGACCCCGCCCGGGTCCGCGCTCGCCGCGAGCTGCCGGTCGTCGTCGGCGACCACCACGCGCCCGACCTTGCCTCGCACCGGCGCCTGATCGCCCGAGCGGTCGTAGAAGAGCACCTGTCCGCCGAACAGCTGCGCCCACGTGCGCGCGTCGACCACGCCGGACCCGCGCCAGCCCTCGCCGCGCTGGAACGCGCGCACGGCGCGGCGGGTCTGGGGACCGAAGATCCCGTCGGCGGGGATCCCGAGCTGGCGCTGGACGGCCATCACGGCGTCGCCGGCGTCACCGACCCGCAGCAGCTGGGCGTCCGTCCCCGCCCGCGCGGCCAGCGCGGAGACCTGATCGGTCGACGGCCCCGTCGACACCGCCCGGGTCGCGGGATCGCGCACGGCCGCGAACGCCGCGACGGCCGGGGAGGCCATCAGCGCCGAGGCGGCCGCCAGCGAGGCGCCCTTGCGTCGCGGAGCGCTCTTGCGCGAGATCTCGCGCAGGCGCCGGCGATCGCGCGAGCGGGCGATCGAGCGCTCCCACAGCTCGTGCGAGCTCAGGTCGCGCCGGGCAGTTGGGTAGGGGTCCAGCTCCGACGGGCGGACGTGGGGCTCCACGGGGTCGTTCCTCCTCTGCGGTTCTCTCGGTGCCTACGAGGTGAGCTGACGGGCTCGCACGGAGAACTCGCGCTACGCCGCACGCGGCGGCGATTCGCCCCAGCGGCCCCGGGCAGCGGGCCGCGTTGGTTCCCCCGCCCCGCGCCCCTGTGAGAGACGCGAGTTCGGCGTATCGGACATGCAAACGCACGATGCGGCGGAAGGTTGTGCTCCAAGCCCGCGGGGTATCGCGCCAGGCCATGGAGCCGCCGCTCTCCGCGACCGAGTCGGCCGCGCGGATCGCCACGGGAAGCCTCACCGCGACCCGGCTGGCGGGCGACTGCCACGTGCGCATCGAGGCGCGCGAGCCGGTCGTGCGGGCGTGGGCGCACCGCGACCCGCAGGCGGTGCGCGAGCAGGCCCGCGCCCGCGACGCGACGAAGCCGCTCGGGCCGCTGCACGGCGTCCCCGTCGGCGTGAAGGACATCATCGACACCGCCGCGCTGCCGACCGAGCACGGCAGCCCGATCTACGCCGGCCATCGCCCGCCCGCCGACGCCGCCTGCGTCAGCGCGCTCCTGCGCGCCGGCGCCGTGGTGCTCGGCAAGACGGTCACCACCGAGTTCGCCGCCTACGAGCCCTCGGTCACCCGCAATCCTCGCGACCCGGCGCACACCCCCGGTGGCTCCTCGAGCGGCTCGGCGGCCGCCGTCGCCGACGGGATGGTCCCGCTCGCGCTCGGCAGCCAGACGGCGGGATCGGTCGTCAGGCCCGCCGCGTTCTGCGGCGTGTTCGGCTTCAAGCCGACCTTCGGCAGCGTCGACCGCGGCGGCGTCGGGCCGCAGGCGCCGAGCCTGGACACCGTCGGCTGGTTCGCCCGTCACGCCGAGGATCTCGAGCTCGTGCTCGGGGTGCTCGACGAGACCGCGGGCGCACCCGCCGCCGGCGCCGTCCGCGTCGCCGTCGTGCGCACCGAGCACTGGGACGAGGCCGACGGCGACACCCGATCGGCGATCGAGACCGCCGCCTCCCGGCTGCGCGACGACGGCATCGAGGTGGGCGAGCTCGAGCTGCCCATCACCGGCCTGACCGAGGCCCAGAGGGCCGTCCAGGCCTACGAGGCCGAGCAGACGCTCGGCCCGCTGCGCGCCGAGCACGAGGCCGAGCTCTCTGGCGCGCTGCGCGGGCTGCTCGACGAAGGGGCCGCCGTCACCGACACCGCCCACGCCGCCGCGCTCGCCCGCGCGGACGCCGGCCGGGCCGCGCTGCGCGAGCGCTGGCGCGACTGGGACGCGATCCTCACCCCGGCGGCGCGCGGCGCGGCGCCGCACGGCCTGGACAGCACCGGCGACCCGCTGTTCTGCCGCGCCTGGACGCTGCTTGGCACGCCGGTCCTCGCCGTCCCGGGCCTCGTCAACGGCGCCGGCCTCCCCGTCGGCGTGCAGCTGGTCGGCCCGCACGGCGGCGATCGCGCGCTGATCGCGCTCGGCGGACGCCTGCACCGGCTGCTCGAGCCGGGATCCGGTTGGCGCGTTCACGCCACCGGGTAGACCTTCGACCATGGCCTCCAGCGCAGCCAAGAACTCCATGTCCTCCGTGACCGACGCCATCCAGTCGGCGCTCCCCGCCATCACCGGCGGCGATCCGCTGGCGATCTACCTCAACGACCACCTCGGGGGCTCGACCTCCGGCGTCGAGCTCGCCAAGCGGGCCGCCCGCAGCAACCAGGGCACCGAGTTCGCCGCGCCGCTCGGCCGGCTGGCCTCCGACATCGCCGAGGACCGCGAGGCGCTCCAGGGCATCATGCACGACCTCGAGGTCGCGCCCGACCACCTGAAGACCTCGGTCGCCTGGGCCGGGGAGAAGGTCGGCCGGCTGAAGCCCAACGGCCAGCTGACGGGCTATTCCCCGCTCGGCCGCCTGCTCGAGATCGAGCTGCTCTTCACCGGCGTCAACGGCAAGCTCTGCCTGTGGCGCACGCTGCAGGAGGTCGCGCCCACCGAGCCCCGGCTCTCCGCCGAGCGACTCAAGGCGCTCGCCGGGCGCGCCGAGGCGCAGCGCGACACGCTCGACGACCTGCGCGGCCGCGCCGCGGCGATCGCCCTCAGCCGCAAAGCGGTCGGCCCCGCGCGCGACTGATCAGCCCGGCTGCCGCCCGCGCAGCCGGTCGATCCCCCACATCACCCCGAGCGACGCCAGCAGCACGACGAACGGGTCCAGCGGGGTCCGGTAGCGCGGCGTCTCGACCACCAGGAAGACGACGCTGAGGTACATCAGCAGCGGGATCGCCCACAGCCACAGCGGCGCCTGCCGCGCGCGCCGCGTGCACGCCCCGAGGACGGCGAGCAGCGCGAACAGCCAGAAGCACACGACGCCTGCGTTGGCCCACCCCGGCGTGACGCTGATCGTCGAGGCGGTGTGGCGCGACCAGTCCAGCCCGCCGAGGTCGAGCATCCGCCGCGAGGTCCACCAGGCGACCATGGCGACGTAGCCCGGGTGCTCGCGGACGTACTCGGTGGCCGCCTCGCGGAACTGCTTCTCCAGCACGGGCTCCGGGATGGTGCCCAGGCGCGCCCAGATCTCCTGGTAGTCGGGCACACGGCGCAGGCTGCGCCACGACGCCGGGTTCTCCTCGTCCAGGCGCGCCGCGTCGTTGTAGGTACCGGCGATGGCCGAGCCGAACTGGGTGGAGACGGGCAGGAAGGTGTCGAAGACGACGGCGTTTCGCACCGTCCAGGGCGAGACCGTCGCGAGCGCGACCGCCACCAGCACGGCGGGCGGCAGCAGCGACCGCCAGGCGAAGCGGGGCCGGCCGTCCCACACCGCGAAGGCCAGCGGCGCCAGCAGGACCAGCGCGTTGGCGCGGGTCAGGATCGACAGTCCGGCCAGCACGCCGGCCAGCACGGCGAAGCGCAGCCGGTGCGAGGAGCGGCGGTGCGCGAGCGCGGCCGCGATCGCGGCGACCATGAAGACGGCGAACAGCGGCTCGGACATCACCGCGCCGCCGACCAGCACGAGCGGCAGGTAGACCGCCCCGAGCGCCAGTGCGGCCAGCGCGACCCGTCGGCCCCACAGCCGCCCGGCGACCAGGCCGATCAGGGCGACCAGCACCGTGCCGATCACCGCCCCCAGCAGCCGCGCGACCTCGACCCGCTCCTGCTCGGACGCCGTCTCGACGCCCGCGAGGGCGTAGACGCCGCCCAGCAGGTAGGGGTAGCCGGGCGGACGGAAGGCGGTCGGCTGCCCGCGCGACTCGGCGAAGCCCTCGCCGAGCGCGATCGACTGCGCGTGGGTGTCGTAGTCCAGCGCGTCGTGGACCAGTACGTACTCCGGTGTCGCGGCGACGTAGCCGAGCCGGACGCCGAGCGCCAGCACCAGCAGCAGCCCGACGCCGACCCAGAAGCGCGTGCCCGCACCCGTGGCGGTGCGGGGACGCGGGCGCGCAGGAGCACTGATCACGCTCTCGGTCAAGCCGCCGCCTCCCGGATGGCCCGCCACACCTTCTCGGCGGTGGCCGGCATCTCCACGTGCCGGACCCCGAGGTGGGAGACCGCGTCGACGACCGCGTTCCACACCGCCGGCGTCGAGCCGATCGTCCCCGACTCGCCGATGCCCTTGGCCCCCAGCGGGTTGCGCGGCGTCGGCGTCTCGGTCCGCTGGGTCTCGAAGACCGGGAGGTCCGGCGCGGAGGGCATCGCGTAGGCGACGAGGTTCGCGGTCAGGCAGTTGCCGTCGGCGTCGAACTCGACGCCCTCGAAGAGCGCTTGCGCGACGCCCTGGGCGATGCCGCCGTGGATCTGCCCCTCGGCCAGCAGCGGGTTGGCGATCCGCCCGGCGTCGTCGACCGTGACGTGGCGCACGAGCCGCGCGTGGCCCGTCTCGACGTCGACCTCGACGACCGCCACATGGGCGCCGAAGGGGTAGGTGGGACCCGCCGCCGCGAAGTCCGCCTCCGCCGCGAGGCCGTCCACCCAGCCGGCGGGCCGCTCGCCCGGGTCGGCCGCCGCGCCGGCGAGCCGCGCCCACGGCAGCGGGCTGCCGGGCGAGCCCGCCACCCCGAGCCCCTCCCCCGGGAAGACGACGATGTCCTCGACCGGCGCCTCGAGCAGGTGCGCCGCCAGCTCGCGGCCCTTGCCCAGCACGTCCTCGGTCGCGTTGCGCACGGCGCTCCCCCCGAGCTGCAGCGAGCGCGAGGCCATCGTCCCGCCGCCGCGGGTGACCCGCGCCGTGTCGGAGTGCACGACCGTGACGTCGCCGTGGGCGACGCCCAGCGTGCCGGCGACCAGCTGCGCCCACACCGTCTCGTGTCCCTGCCCGTGCGGCGAGGTGCCCGTGCGCACCGTCACCCGGCCGTCGCTGCCGACGCTGCACGTGCCGAGCTCGGAGCCCGACCCACCCGTCCACTCGACGTAAGCACACAACCCGATGCCGAGCTGCACGGGACCGCCGCCCGCCCGGCGCTCGGCCTGCTGCGCGCGCAGCGCCGGGTAATCCGCGGCCTCGAGCACGCGCTCGAGCGCCGCCGGGTAGTCGCCCGAGTCGTAGCTCGCGTCGCTGAGGGTGGCGTAGGGGAAGGCGCTCGGCGGGATCAGGTTGCGCCGGCGCAGCTCCGCCGGGTCGAGCTCGAGCTCGGCGGCCAGCAGGTCCATCGCGCGCTCGAGCAGCGCGGTCGCCTCGGGCCGGCCCGCGCCGCGGTAGGCGCCGACCGGCGTCGTGGTGGTCACGACCGAGCGCCACGCGCAGTCGAGCCTGGGCAGGCGATAGACGCCGCAGGCCATCAGGGCGGTCAGCTCGGGCTGGTCGAGGTTCGAGGCGGGATAGGCGCCGCAGTCGGCGACGATCCGCAGCTCGAGGCCGGTCAGGGTCGCGTCGGAGCGGGCGCCGAGCGCGACGTCCTGGACCTGCGCGCGGCCGTGCTCCAGCGCCAGCATGCTCTCCGAGCGCGTCTCGACGTAGCGGACCGGCCGCCCCAGCCGCAGGGCCAGCGCGGCGATCGCGACCTGCTCGGGGTAGGTGGCGATGCGCGTGCCGAAGCCGCCGCCGACCGCCGGCGCCCACACGCGCACGCGCGCGAGATCGAGCCCCAGCACGCCGGCGACGTCGTCACGCACCGTGTGGGCCGACTGGCACGGCGTGCGCAGCAGCACGCCGCCGGTCTCCTCGTCGGGCACGGCCAGCGCGGCGGGCGGCTCCATCGGGACGGGCGAGAGGCGCTGGTTGACGAAGCGGTGACGGATCACGACCTCGGCGTCCGCGAGCGCGCCCGCGGCGCCGATCGCGCCCTCGCCGGCGAGGTTGCCGTCCGGCGCGTCGGCGAACAGCACGGGCGCGTCCGCGTCGAGCGCCGCCGACGCGTCCACCAGCACGTCGAGCGGCTCGACGTCGACGTCGACCAGCTCGGCCGCGTCGACCGCCTGCGCCCGCGTGGCGGCCACCACGATCGCCACGGCCTCGCCGATGAAGCGCACGCGGTCGCGGGCGAGCACCGGGCGGGCCATCGCCGCCGGCGCCATCGCGGCCGGCATCGGGGGGAGATCGAGGTCCGCGGCCGTCAGGACCGCGACCACGCCGGGCATCGCCGCCGCCTCGGCGACGTCGATCCCGCGCAGCTCGCCGTGCGCGAGCACGGCGCGGACGAAGACGGCGTGCAGCGCCTCCGGGGCCTCGAGGTCGTCCGTGTAGCGGGCGCGACCGGTCAGCAGCGGCGGGTCCTCGACCCGCCGCACCGGAGCCCCGAAGGCGTCGTCAGGCATGCATTGACGTTAGATGAGCGAATCAGCGGTGCGCTCTCGCGGCCGGCCGCGCGGCGCGCTCCCACGATCCCTCCAGCGCGGTGGCGAGCTCGAGGTAGCGCTCGTAGTCGTCGTCGAGGCGCGCCTGGCGCTCGGGGTCGGGCTCGAACGTGCGGTCCACCCGCACGCAGCGCTCGGCGCCCTCGGCCACGGTCTCCCACAAACCGGCGGCCACGCCCGCGCAGATCGCGGCGCCCAGCGCGCCCGTCTCCGGCGCGTCGGTCACCGAGACCGGCAGCCCGACGGTGTCAGCGAACACCTGCGCCCACACCGGGCTGCGCGCGCCACCGCCGGCGAGCCGCGCCTCGCTGAGCTCGAGGCTGTCGCGCAGCGCGTCGACGTGCAGGCGATGGCCGAAGGCGATGCCCTCGAACATCGCCCGCAGGATGTGCCCGCGCGTGTGCCAGCCCTTGAGCCCGAAGAGCACCGCGGTGCCGTCGGGGTGCTGCGGCGAACCGTAGAGGTAGGGCAGGAAGAGCACGCGCGAGTCGTCGCCGAGGACCTCGGTGACCTCGTCGCCGACGAACGCGAACGGCGACGTGCCCGTCTCCTTGGCCTTCTCCATCTCGTGCGGCGAGAGCTGCTGGACGAACCACTCGAGATTGGTCGCCGAGGACGCCGAGTTGGCCATGTTCATGTACTGGCCCGCATCGACCCAGTTGCGGCAGAACACCCGGGCGTCGCTGACCGGGTCGTCCGAGATCGCCTCGTTGATCGAGAACGTCCCGGCGATCATGGTCAGCTGCCCCGGCCGCACCGAGCCGACGCCGAGCGCCGAGGCGTCGCAGTCGTGCAGCCCGGAGACCACCGGCGTGCCGGCCGCCAGCCCCGTCGCCTTCGCCGCCTCGTCTGAGACCTCGCCTGCGACGTCGTAGGAGCGCACGACCTCGGGCAGCGTCCCGACCATCTCCTCCAGGCCGTACACCCGCCACGTCTCGTCGGAGTGCTCCTGCGTGCGGGTCTCGGTGAGGCCCGCGCTGGCCTCGGTCGGGTCGGTCGTGAGCCGCCCGGTCAGGCAGAGCTTCAGCCAGTCCTTGCAGAACAGGACGTGCGCGACTCGGGCGTAGGTGTCGGGCTCGTGCTCCTGCAGCCAGCCCAGCAAGGCCGGCGCCTGGACCTCGAACGGCGTCTCGCCGACCAGCTCGAGCGCGCGTTCGGAGATGCCCTCGGACTCGAAGCGGCGGACCGTGTCGCCGGCGCGCCCGTCGAGCGAGGGGATCGCCGGCCGCGCGGGCCGCAGGTCCTCGTCGAGCACGTAGAGGCCGTCGCCGTGGGCGGTCGGCGCGATCATCGTGATGTCCTCGCCGGAGACCCCGGCCTCGCCGAGCGCCTCCTGGATCGCGCCGCAGGCGCTCTGCCACTGCTCGTCGGGGTCCTTCTCGACCCAGTTGGTCTGCGGCGTGCTCTGGCGGCTCGGCGTCGAGCCGATGCCCAGCGCGTTGCCGTCCTCGTCGAAGACGACGGCCTTGGTGACGGTGAGCCCGCAGTCGAGCCCCAGCAGCCGGACGCTCATCGTCCCGCCCCCGCGCTCGCCGCGGCCAGGGCTTCGGCGTTGACCGTCGTGTCCGGCTGTCGCCCGGCGTGCAGGTCCCCGATCGCCTCGGCGACCAGGCGCACCGAGTTCTGCCAGCTCTCGCTGGTCGAGCCCGCCACATGCGGCGAGAGGGTCACGTTGTCCAGCTCGCGCCAGGCGCTCTCGCGCTCGAGCGGCTCGTCATCGTGGACGTCGAGCCCGGCGCCGGCGATCCGCTTCCCGGCGAGCGCGTCGTAGAGCGCGTCGTAGTCGACCAGGCGGCTGCGAGCCGTGTTGACGAAGTACGCCGTCGGCTTCATCAGCGCGAACTGCTCGCGGCCGATGAAGCGGCGCGTCTCCTCGGTCAGCCGGGCGTGCAGGAAGATCACGTCGGCCTCGCGGAAGATCGCGTCGAGGCCCTCGGAGCGCTCGCCGCCGAGCGCCGCGATCGTCTCGTCGTCGACGTAGGGGTCGTGCACCAGCAGGCGGACGCCGAAGCCGGAGAGCCGCCGCGCGGTCTGGCGGCCGACGTGGCCGACGCCGATGATCCCGACGGGCCGCCCGCCGAGCTCGACCGCCGGCACGGCCGACTGCTCGGGCCACCCGCCCCGGCGGATGCCATCGTGCTTGCGGGCGATGTCGCGCAGCTCGGCCAGCGCGAGCCCGAGCGCCTGCTCGGACACGGCCGCCGCGTTGCGGCCGAGCACGTTGACCACGGCGACGTTGCGCGCGCTCGCCGCCTCGACGTTGACGTTCTCGATGCCCGCGCGCGCGACGACCACGGCGCGCAGCTTCGGGCCGGCGTCCAGCAACGCCTCGGTGACCGGCGCGAAGTGGACGGCGAGCACCTCCGCGTCGCCGACCGCGTCGACGACGTGCTGCTGGGCGGGCACCGCCTCCACCCCGTCGCGCTCCATGATCTGCTGCGCGGCGTGCTGATCGTCGTCGCCGCCCCAGTCGACGTCGCGAACCGGGCCGAAGTCCCCGCCCAGCTCGTCCTCGATCGCCTGCCTGAAGGCGTCGGCGCCGATGAACTCGTCGCCCACGATCAATGTCTCCATGCTCTGCTTCCTCTCCGTCGAGCCTGCGCTGCGCAGTGCCTACCCGCTCGGGGCGGCTCCACGCGACGCAACTGGCGTGTGGGCACTCATCGCGCTCTCGCCGCGATGGGTACTGTGCGCGATCCCGCGAGATCTTCTCAGGAGGGAGCGTTATGAAAGGGGTCGAACTCCGGCTGGGGCGCCTGTTCGGCGTAGGGAGCGGAAGGTCGTACGTCGTAGCCCTGGACCACGGGCTGCTGCTCGGCGCCCAGCCCGGCTTCGAAGACGCCCTGGCAGTCGTCGAGCGCTCGCTCGCCGGCCGGCCGGACGGGGTGCTGATCTCCCCCGGGCTGCTGGCCAAGGCAGCGCACCTGTTCGGCCGCAGCGGCGCCGCGTCGCCGATCGTCCGGCTCGACTGGCTGGCGATGGACCCGCTCGTCGAGGGCTACGGCGACCGCCACCGGGTGGTCTGTTCCCCGCGCGAGGCGGCCACCCTGGGCGCCGACGCGGTGATCGCCTACCTCGTGCTCGGGCCGGCGGACGGCGACGTGTTCTCCGACAACGTCGCCGCGATCGGCCGGCTTGCGGGCGAGGCGCACGCCGCGGGGCTGCCGCTGATCGTCGAGGCGGTGGCGTGGGGCTCGCAGGCCGGCGATCGCCAGGACGCCGCGATGCTGACCTACGGCTGCCGCACCGCGGTGGAGCTCGGCGCGGACGCGATCAAGACGGAGTACACCGGCGACCCCGACTCCATGCGCACGCTGGTCGAGTCGGTCCCCGCGCCGGTGCTGGTCTTGGGCGGGGCGCGCCGGCCCGAGCCGGAGGCGCTCTACGAGATGACCGAGGCGGCCCTCGGCGCCGGGGCGTCGGGCGTCGTCTACGGGCGCAACGTGTGGCAGGCCGACGATCCCGTCGCCGTGGCCGAGCGGATCCGCGCGCTCGTGCACGGCGACTGACCATCACTCTGGACGCCGCCGGCCTGATCGCCGCCTGGACGCTCAAGTCGATCAACGACGTCAACCCGGACGCGGCGGCGCTCGTGCCGACCGTGCTCTTCGGCTTCTCGGCGGTCTCGCTGATCCTGCTGCAGTTCGGTCAGCCCGGGCCGGTCTCCCACCACACATCGATCCGCCGGCAATCGGCATCTTCATCATGAACACGGTGATCCTGCTGCTGGACGGGATCTTCTGACGCACCGGCGGGGTCGCCGGACAGCAACTCCGGCGGCCCCGATGCGTTTGGTCCGGGAGTGAGGCCCGCCGCCCTGACCTTCGTGCTGCTCGGATTCGCGCTCGCGAGCGCCGGCGCCCCCGCGACCGCCGACGCCCAGGTGCGCCGTCCCGTGCTCAACGCTCCGCGCTGCCTGCCGGCCGCCGCGCCGGCCTGCGCGAGCGGCGTCCAGGTCGCGATCGGGCGGCGGCTGCAGTTGCGCGGCCGCGGCCTCTACCGCCGCATGCGCGTCAGCTTCAGCTGGTCGCGCGGCTCGATCACCGCGCGCATGGCGCGCACCCGCGCGGGCTTCCTCGTCCGCGTCCCGCCGGGGACGAAGGCCGGGACCGTGTCCGTCCGCGCGCGCAACCGCCGCGGCCTGCGCTCCAACGCCCGCCGGGTGCGGGTGCTGGCGCCGCCGCGGACGCAGGCGCCGCCCGCCGCCTCACCGGCGCCGGGTCAGCTCCCCGCCGCCTTCCAGGGCAACGGCATGTGGATCTGGCAGCTGGGAAGCACCGAGGGCGGCAACGTCCAGGCGATCATCGCCCGCGCCCGCGCCGCCGGCATGTCGGCGGTGTTCATCAAGAGCTCGGACGGGGGCGCCAACCGCTGGACGCAGTTCAACCCCGGGCTGGTGTCGACCCTGAAGGCCGCGGGCCTGAAGGTGTGCGCGTGGCAGTTCGTCTACGGCGCTGACCCCGTCGGCGAGGCGCGACTGGGCGCGGACGCCGTGGCCGACGGCGCCGACTGCCTGGTCATCGACGCCGAGACCCGCTACGAGGGCCGCTACGCCGCGGCCCAGCACTACCTGTCGACGCTGCGGGCGGCGATCGGGCCGGACTACCCGGTCGGCCTGACCACGTTCCCCTACGTCGACCTGCACCAGTCCTTCCCCTACTCGGTCTTCCTCGGGCCCGGCGGCGCGCAGGCGAACCTGCCGCAGGTCTACTGGCGCGCGATCGGCGACACGGTCGACGCCTCGAGCGCGCGCACCTACGCCCAGAACCGGCTCTACGGCACGCCGATCGCGCCGCTCGGGCAGACCTGGCAGGACCCGCCCGCGTCCGAGCTGCGGCGCTTCCGCCAGCTGTGGGCGGCCTACGGCAGCACCGGGCTGTCGTGGTGGTCGTGGCAGGAGACCTCGGTGGCCGAGTGGCGGCTGCTCGGCGGGACGCTGCCGGCGATCCCCGCCCCCGCCGATCCGGGCTGGCCGGCGCTCGGCAGCGGCTCGCGCGGCGACCAGGTCTTCTGGGTCCAGCAGCACCTGCTCTCGCTGGTGGGAGACCTGACGGTCAGCGGGCGGATGGACGCCCCGACGGTCGCCGCCCTGCGCTCGCTGCAGGCCTCGCGCGGGCTGCCGGCGACCGGCCGGACCGATCCGGCGACGTGGCAGGCGGTGCTGTCGCTGCCGCTCGTGCCGGTCGACTGGACGCCGTAGCGACAGTTATCTGACCGGCGGCCGCCGTGTCGGCGGCGATCTGGGTAGGTCGCGGACGATCCCGCGACGATGGAGGTTGTCCCATGATCCTGCGCTACGACCGGCTCGGCGTCCAGCTGCCGCCGCCGTCCGACTTCGACCCCGACGGCGCCCAGGCCGTCCAGGAGCTCATGGGCGGGCGCTTCGGCGAGATGTCGACGCTCATGAACTACCTCTTCCAGTCGATCAACTTCCGCGGCCGCCAGCAAGCGCGGCCGTTCTACGACCTGGTCGCCAACATCGCCGCCGAGGAGTGGGGGCACGTCGAGCTCGTCGGCGCCACCATCAACACGATGCTCACCGATGCCGGGGCGAGCGACGACGGCCGCGTGCCCGACGCCGCGCTCGAGCACGCCAAGGGCCAGGGTCTGGGCAGCCACTTCCTCCTGGGTGGCCGCGGGGCGCTGCCGGCCGACTCCGCCGGCAACCCGTGGAACGGCTCCTACGTCTTCTCCTCCGGCGACATCATCGAGGACCTCACGCACAACTTCTTCCTGGAGACGGGTGCCCGCCAGGGCAAGCTCAAGGTCTACGAGATGGTCACGCACCCGGCGGCGCGCGCCCTGACGGGCTACCTGCTCGTCCGCGGCGGTGTGCACCAGGTCGCCTATGCCCGGGCGCTCGAGAACCTCACGGGCGCGCAGATGATGAAGCTGTTCCCCTCACCGCGCGTGCCGACGGCGAAGATCCCTGAGTGCCAGCCGCACATCGAGAAGGGGCTGCACCGCACGCTGTACCGCTTCTCGCCCAGCGACTACCAGGAGCTCGTCGCCGTCTTCAACGGCCCGCACCCGGAGACGGGCGAGGACCTCGTCGTCGAAGACAGCGCGCCGGAGGGCGTCCCGCCGAACGACCTGCCGCCGCAGCCGGACGTCTTCGCCCCCGACTACGCCCCCGACGAGATCTCGGAGATCGCCGCCCGCCTGCGCCAGGCCGCCGGGCTGCCGAAGGAGCCGACGGGCGTCGTCGCCAACGAGCCCAGCGGCCTGCTCGGCTCGGTAAAGGACAAGCTGACGCCCTAGCCGTCGAGCGCTGCGCGCTTGATCCGTCGCGTCCCGTCAGCGGGGCGCGACGGGCTCGCGGCGCTCGACGTCGGCCCAGAAGTCGCGCTCGAAGGCGTCCCAGTCGACGCCGTGGTCGCCGGCGGGAGGTCGGCTGGGCCGGTCGGGGCCGCCGCCGCCGTCGTCGGTTCCGCCGCCGCGGTCCTCGTCGCCGCGCTCGTCGCGGCGCTGCGGATCAGGCGCGCGCATCAGCCAGACCGACCAGAGGGTGAAGGACACCCACCCGGCCAGCACGATCGCGATCACCGTCACGACCGAGGGCATCGCCGTCGCGAGCGCGTGGAAGCCGAACTGGATGAGCACGCCGAACAGGATCACGGCGCCGAGCTTCACGGGGCGCGTCGGCGGCTTGCCCCAGACGGCCTTGTAGATCCCGAACGGAGCCGCGAGGCAGAGCCCGCCGATGAGGACCTCGTCGAAGATCGCCGAAACCATAGCCGGGCGCTCGTCCCGGCCTAAGGGGCGGATGGCGGTCACGCGCCGGGTCGGGCGTAGGGTGTGGCGCATGGACTTCTGGGCCTGGGTGCTGGTCGCCGTCGGAGTGTCGTTAGTCGCCTGGGTCGGGTTCGTCGTGTGGCTGCTCGTCGCGGGGCGCCGCGAGGCCGCACGGGCAGTCGCCGGCTTCGTGCCCGACTGCCTGGTGCTCTTCCACCGGCTGCTGGCCGACGAGCGCGTGCCGCGCCGCCGCAAGCTCCTGCTGGCCGCGCTGGTCGCCTATCTGGCGCTGCCGTTCGACCTCGTGCCCGACTTCATCCCGGTCGCGGGCCAGCTCGACGACGCGATCGTCGTGGCGGTGGTGCTGCGGACCGTGCTGCGCAGCGGCGGGCCGTCGCTGCTGCGCGAGCACTGGCCGGGGGCGCCGGCGTCGCTCGGGCTGCTCGAGCGCCTGGCCTACGGGCGTTAGACGAGGGCGTCGCGCGGCGCGACGGTCTGGGTGGGGACGAGCATGATCCCGCGCCCGCCGTGGTCGGCCTCCTCGACGCCGATGCCCATCATCGCCAGCTCCAGCGCGGTCGGCAGGGTGTACGGGTCGGCCGCGTCGTAGTCGACCTCGTAGCCGACGTCCTCCAGGGCGCCGACGGTCAGCCGCGAGAGCGGGTTGACGCCGGTGTCCAGGAAGCCCGACATCAGCTCGTTGCCGAAGACCTCCTCGCGCCAGTGCGAATCGCGCGTTCCGGGCCCGCCGCTGTTGGCCAGCGGGACGCCCTCGAGTGGCGCGCCCGGGCCGCGCAGCGCCTGGAACTCGCGCATCGCGCTGGGGCCGATGAAGCGCGGGTCGAGCCCGCCGACGCCCTGGGCGAGACCGAAGCGATCCCAGATCGTGCCCAGCCCGAGCACGTGGCCCATCTCGTGCACGATCACCCGCACGAGGCTGCCGTCGGCCTCGAGCTGGGCGAGGTCGGCGGTGTCGAAGGACATGATCCCCGACGCCGGCAGGAAGCTGTCCGGGCGCAGCACCCGCGGGCCGGCCTGGCCGAGCACCCTGCCGACGCCGTCGATCGGCGCGCCCTCGGCCTCGATCACGACGTCGTCCACCGGCGCGCCGTCGACCAGCAGCGGCGGGATGTCGCCGACGATCAGCTCAGACCAGCGGCGGGCGGCGAGTGCGAAGGCATCCTGCTGGGCGGCGGTCAGGCCGCCGAGGAAGCGGACCTCGATGTCGAAGCCCTGGGTGGTCGGCTGCTCCTGGGACGCGATCGCGAGCGTCCAGCCGTTCAGCCGGCCGCCGTCCTGGAAGGCCCGGTCGCTGATCTCCAGCTGCCAGCGCCCAGCGGCGGGGCGGCCCCGGAGCTCGGCCAGGTCGCCCTCGGGGAGGAACGCGCCGTCGAAGGGCGCGAGCGCGTTGCGGATCGACGTCGTCGCGCCCGCGGCGAACGTGGTGTTCCGGAAGTGGTCGCCGCGACCGCCGCGGCGGTCGACGAGGATCACGCGCTGCGCGCTCGGGCTCAGCAGGCTGATCGTCAGGTCGCCGTGCCAGGTGTGCTCGACGTCGATGCCCACCTCGACCGTCTCCACCACGCCGTCGACGGCGTCGACGTCGATCGGCGAGGTCACGGTCCCGGGCGGGCCGGCGTCGATCGGTGCCGCGGCGGCGCTCGTGAACTCGTGGCGCATCGAGGGCGAGGCTAGTCCGGACCGCCCTCACCGGTCAAGGCAGCGGCTCTAGACCCTATGGGGCGGTCGGCCCGATGGGTTGACTGCCGAAGCTGGTGGCCGGACGCTCCTCGCGGGGGTTTGTCTGTCCGGAGATTGGGCTCCGGCTGACCCCAGATTTTTGAGGAGGTCCGGCCATGACCACCACGATGACGTGGGTCGGGTTCGATGTCCACGCCCGGTCAACGCATGGGGCGGCCGTCGACACGGTGACCGGGGAGCTAACGCGGATGCGTTTCGGCCCGGGGATAGAGGGGCCGGTGGCGTGGCTGAGTGGGCTGCCGGGCCCGGTCCGGGCGTGTTATGAGGCCGGCCCTACCGGGTTTGGGCTCTACAGGGCGGCGGTCGGGGCGGGGATCTCGATGCAGGTCATCGCGCCGGGCAAGACGCCCAGGGGCCCGTCGGATCGGGTCAAGACCGATCGCAAGGACGCCGAGCTGTTGGCCCGGCTGCTGCTGGCCGGCTCGCTGACCGGGGTCGTCGTTCCGCCGTCTGAGGTTGAGGCGGCCCGCGAGATGACCCGCGCCCATGATGCGTGCCGTCGGGACCTGATGAATGCCCGTCACCGCGTATCGAAGATGCTGCTGCGTCACGGCCGGGTCTATCCGAAGTCAACGACTTGGACGGCCGAGCACCGCCGCTGGCTCTCACGCCAGCAGTTCTCAGAGCCCGCCAGCGACATGGTGTTCGCCGACTTCATCGCCGCCGTTGACGGACTGACCTCGCGCAAGGCGCAGATCGGGCTGCGGCTCTCAGAGCTGGCCACCGACGAACGGTGGTGGCCCACCGTCTCACGGCTCAGGGCGTTTCGGGGAATCGACACGCTCACCGCTCTCTCACTGCACCTCGAGCTCGGCGCCGACTGGACGCGCTTTGAGCGCGCGACGTCACTGTCGTCCTGGCTTGGGCTGACCCCATCGCTCAGCCAGTCCGGCGAGTCCTCCCGCCAAGGCCAGATCACCAAGACCGGCTCGATCCTCGCCCGCCGGCTCTTAGTCGAGTCAGCCTGGCACTACACTGCCCGGCGGTTGCGGCGAGAGCACCCGGCGGATGGCCGCCTCGAGCAGCGCCTGGGTCTGCGGCGGATGCGCCAGGCGGTCGAGCAGGAGCCCGTCCACCATCGCCGCGAGGCCGCGGCCGTCGCGCTCGGGGTCCTCCGACCCCGTCGCCAGCGCGATCGGCTCGCACATCCGCCAGAAGACCTGGCCGGCCTCGCACATGCGCTTGCGCAGCGGCGGGTCATGCACGGCGGCGAGCTCGAGCTCGAGGCGCGCGAGGTGCAGTTCGCGCCCGTCGTGGATCCAGGCCGCCGGGATCGCTGTCATGGTCACGATCGCCACCGATCGCATCGGCTCGCGACCTCCGCGGGCGTCCAGCCCGCCGCCGCGCTGGTCGAGGGCTTCGCCGCTGCCTTCCGGGTGGAGGCGATCGTGATGCTTGGCCGCCGCCGTGCTCGCGGCCACGACGCTCGGCGCCCGGCGCCGGCGGGCACCCGTCGCGGGGGTCACCGGGGAGCGCGAGCCTTTGCGAGGATGACCGTCTTGGCCGCCGAACCCGAGACCGAGTTCTTCGAGGACGCCGAGGCGTTCGAGGCCTGGCTGGAAACGCACGGCGGGGTGGCGGACGAGGTGTGGGTCCGGATGGCCAAGAAGGCCACCGGCATCGCCTCGCTCGACTGGACGCGTGGGGTCGAGGTCGCGCTCTGCTTCGGCTGGATCGACGGCAAGGCCAAGCGCATCGACGACCAGTGGTACATGCAGCGCTTCACCCCGCGCCGCCCGGCGAGCATGTGGTCGAAGATCAACCGGCTGAAGGTCGAGGCACTGACCGCGAGCGGCCGGATGCGGCCCGCGGGCCTCGCGGAAGTGGAGCGGGCGCAGGCCGACGGGCGCTGGGAGCGGGCCTACGACGGCCCGGCGACCGCGACCGTCCCCGACGACCTCGCGGCGGCGCTCGACGCGGCGGGCTTGACCGAGACGTTCGCCGCCCTGAACGGCACGAACCGCTACGCGATCCTCCACCGCGTCCAGACGGCCAGGACGCCGGAGACGCGCGCCCGCCGGATCGCCAAGCACGTCGAGTCGCTCGGCGCCGGCGAGACGCCCTACCCCTGAAGCGTCAGCCGTAGGACGCCGTCACCCTCCGCGACCCGCGCGTGCACGTCGCGTTGAAGTCGTCGTCGGTCGGCATCGCCGAGCAGCGGTAGCCCCGGACGCGCTCGCCGCTCCCGAAGGGCAGCTCGAGCCATCCGCCCATGACCGCCCTGGCCTGACCGCAGGACACCCCACGGGCCCGCACGCGGCGCACAATGAGCGCGACGCTTGCGTCGCCCGAGGGCGCCGTGACCCTGAAGCCCGGGCAGCGGATGGTCTTCCCGGACGCGACGTCCACCGCCTTGCGGAGCACCACGGCCGCGGGCGCCCGCGACGTGCTCGTCTCCAGCTCGTGCCGCGCGAAGGCCAGCTTGCCCACCACCGTAACGGCCACGACCACCACCACGACCAACGCGCTCACCCCTCGCTTGCCCATCACGAGCCCCTCTCCTCCGTCGCCGGGAACGTCATGCGGGTCAGCTCAGCACGGCGAACCTCGCGATCGGCCGGATTACGCAGAGTTGGTGCACAAGCGGTGCAGAGCCGTCACAGACGACGGCCCTTCTGCGCGTCAGCGTCGCGTCCGCGCGATCCGCGCGTCGCCCTGACGGCCCAGCGCGTTGACGGCCCGCACCCGGACCAGCACCTGCTCGCGCCGCCCGACCCCGGTGATCGTCAGCCGCCGCCGTTGCGCCGTGCGGATGAGCCGCCGGCCGTCAGAGACGGTGATCGACACCCGGTAGCGGTCCGCTCGCGCGGCGACGCCCCAGCTCGCGAGCACGCGCCCGCGCGAGGCCTTGCGCAAGCGCAACCCCCGAACGCGCCCGGGCGTGCTGGGCGACGGCGCCCGGTAGCTCGCGACGTTCAGCCGCTCCCGCGGCAACCCCTGCTGCAGCACGTCGACCTGGATGACCCGGCGCCCGCGCGGCCCGTCGGCCGGCCGGAAGCGGATCCGCCCGCGCGCGCGCCGCGTCGTCGCGAGCGTCCGGCCGACACCGGCCCCGCGCTCGGCGAAGCGCAGCCGCTGCCCGGAGATGCGCTTGGCGCGGAAGACCAGGACCCGCCGGCTCCCGCGCCCGCGCACCCGGGCACGGACGCGCGGCTCGGGCAGGCCGTCGGCCTGGCGCGTCTCGGTCAGCGGCGGGCTGCCGGGATTCGCGGTGATCGTCCAGCGCCCCGCCGCCGGCCGGGCGACGGCGACGTAGGTCGTCGAGTCCGTCGCGTAGCGGAAGACGACCTCGTTCTCCGTCGCAAAGCCGGGGCCGCTCGGCGGCGTCACGACCGTGCGGCCGCCCGGGCCGGTCAGCGTGACCGCCGGCGGCCCGCCGTTGCCGACCGCGGCGAAGGCCGCGAGGCGCTGCCCGCCGCGCAGCCGGTAGGTGCGCGACTGCTGCTGGGCCGCCGAGGCCGCCGGAGAGACCTTCCACTCGCCCACGTCGCACGAGCCGGCCATGACCTCCGGCAGCCGGTCGCCCCAGGTGTAGCCGAACCCGACCTCGCCGAACAGGAAGTCGCCGCAGCCGGCGATCTCCTTGTTCGAGAGCAGGCCGTCGCCGTCGACGTCCTTGACCGGCGTCCTGACCTTGCCCGTGCCGGCGACCTGGAAGGCGCTGGACTGGACGAAGCCGTCGACCTGGGCGTCGAGCCCGAAGCCCGCGACGTCGAAGGCGAGCTTGCCGCCCACCGTCAGCTGGCCGCTGGTCGAGTAGGTGACATTGCCGTTGGCGAGGCTGAAGTCCACGAGAGCACGATCGACCCGAGGATCGCGATCGGCCCGACGAACAGGCGCTGATTGGCGGCGCGCACCTCCTCGACGTCGCTCAAGGTCCGCTGGTCGACCAGGTCGATGAACCGCTCGATCGCGGCCATGATCACGCCCTTCTCGGCGAGGTAGGCGTCGTCGACGAGCAGCCGGTACGCCGAGTAGACATCGCCGAAATAGTCGGCGTCGACCCCGCGGTCGATGCGCTTCTCCACGCGCTCCATCACCCGGCGCTCGAGGCTCGCGAGCTCGTCCGATTCCTCGAGCGCCGCGTCGAGGGCGGCGAACTCCGCTGGGACAAAGCGCGCGGCGCGCATCTGGTCGGTGAGTGACTACGGCCTGAGGTACTCGACGAACCCCTTCCCCTCTGCGAGGACACGGTCCCACAACGAGCTGTCGTAGTCGCGCGGCCGCGGCCCCTGGCCCGCGCGGATCGCGAGGATCTCCTCGTAGTGGTCGCGGAACCGGGGGTCGCCGGTTGCCACGTACATCCGCACCATGCGCGTGAGGTCGTTCGAGGTCTGGCGCATCTGGTCGGCGAGCCGGAAGGACTCCGTGCGACGGTTCTCGGCCTCGGTCTGGAGGTTCGCCCCGCGGAGCTGGAGCGTGGTGAGCACGAACACCGCAGTCACGAGCACGCCCAGGACGCCGAGCAGGATCGCCAGCGTGCGGCGGATCGACAGGCGGGAGGTCACGGCGAGCCGACCGCCGACGACGGCGGCGTCCAGCGGCCGTCCCAGGCGACCCACTCGTCGACGCTCATCGGATCGCCGACCAATGCGCCGGTGGCATAGCCGCAGCCGAGCCGCAGCAGCAGATCGAAGTCCGCCGCGCTGTCGCACCCGCCTGCGCCCACGACGAGCCCGAGCCCGCGCGCGAAGTCCAGCGACTCCTCCAGCGCCGCCACCCGGCGGGTGTCACCGGCGGCCCCCGTCACCAGTCCTGCCGCGACCTCGATCGCGGTCAGCGGGAACCGCTGGATGTGCTCGGCGGACGTGTGAGCGGTCCCGAAGTCCTCGACGCACACGCCGAAGCCCTTCAGCCGCAGGCGCGTCAGCACCAGGAGCGCCGACGCGTCGCGCCGCAGCACGCGCTCCCCGACTCCGCACACGATCCGGCGCGGATCGACGCCGCGCTCGCGGGCGATCTCCGCGAAGCGGTCCGCCAGGCCGACGTCGTCGAAGCATCGCCCCGGCACCCTGATCGTTGCGTCGAGGTCGGGCCCTCCGCCGGCGAGGTCGCGAAGGCCGGCGCAGGCCAGGTCGAGCACGTGATCGGTGAACTGGCTCACCAACCCCTCCGCCTCGAGCACCGGAAGGAACGCCGGCAGCGCAATCCAGCCTCCGTCGTGATCGCGCCAGCCCGGGACCAGCGCGGCGCCACTGACGCTGCCGGTCGCCAGATCGACCATCGGCCGGAACCGGATCACTATGCGCTCGTCGTCGAGCGCGTCAGCCACGTCGGCTGCGGTGACCGTGCTGCGGCGATCGTCGCCGCTGCGACCCGCCGGCTCTCGCCGGTGAACAGCCAGCAGCTCGGCCAGCCGGCGCGACGTGAGGGGCTTCTCGATCGCCCCGAGGAGGTCGAGGCCGTAGGACTCGGTGAGCGCCTCGACGGCGTGCACCACCTTCGGATCGAGCCGGCTGGAGATGATCACCGCGCTCGCGATCTCCCGCTCCCCCACGTGGCGGATGAGCTCGACGCCGTCCATCCCCGGCAAGTCGAGGTCGACGACGATCACGTCCGGTGGCCCCGATCCGTCGATCAGCGCGAGCGCCGCATGCCCGTCGGCGGCCTCCTCGATCGTGCCGACGCCCAGCCCGCGCAGCAGCTGCACCGCGGTGCGGCGCTGGAAGTCGTGATCCTCGACGACCAGCACCGAGTACGGGTCGAGCCCCGTCGGCGCGGGACGCCCTGGCTCGCGCTCCAGCGCCTGGCGGAGCACGGATTCCGTCTCCGCCGACGGCTCGACCCCGAGCTCCGAGACGAGCACCTTGCGGCAGCGCTCGTACGCAGCGACGGCGCCGGTGCGGTCGCCCGCCTCGCCGAGCACGCGGATCCGCAGCTGATGGGCAGCTTCGCTGAACGGCTCGGCCTGGACGAGCCGCTCGGCCGCGGTGGCTGCGCCGCGGGGATCGCCGGCCTCGCCCCGCGCGCGCACCTGCAGCTCGAGCGCGCTGACGTGAAGCGACTCGAGCTCGCCTCGCACACCGTCGACCCAGTTGCCCTCGTGCTGGGGCAGGAACGGCAGCCGCGCCAGCGCGGCGGCGCGCTCGGCGTGCGCCACCGCCGCGGACAGGGCGCGGGCCGCGAGCTCCTCGCGCGCGGCCGCGAGCGCGTCACGGGCCTCGTCGACGTCGACCACCACGCCCTCCGGAAGCCGGAGCTGGTAGCCGCCCCCCGTCGCGACGAGCACCTCGGCCGGGTCCAACCCGGCCTCCTCGATGAACCGGCGCACGTCGGTGACCACCCCGCGCACGGCAGAGGCCCACGTGTCCGGCAGCAAGCCGCCCCACAGCGCGTCGGCGAGCTCGTGGCGGCTGACCCTCCGGTGGTGCTCGGCGGCGAGATACGCGAAGACGAGCTCGGCGCGGCGTCCGGAGAGCTCGCGCGGCGCGGCGGCGTGGTCCTCGCTGTCGATCGAAACGCGGCCGAGGAGCGAGATCCTTGTCGCTGACACGTACGAACTATCCCATCGGCCGCCCGCCCGCGCCAACGACGCATTGCGCTTCGTTTGCGATCCGCTTGCGCCCCCCGGCGTAGAACCGCGTCGACTCGTCGACTTCGGGGGTTCTTGATGGTTGCCGTACGCAGGGTGCTTGTCGCTGCCGCAGCCTTGGCCGCCACTGAGATGGAGACGTTCATCGGGCCGGGGAGACGGCGGCGCACATGGTGGCTCGCGGTTGTCGTCGCGGTGCTGATCGCGGTGGCAGGGCTATCGACCTCGGCGCAGGCGAGGACGGCCGCGGACCCCGGCGCCGCCGTGGCAGGGACCGCTGCCGACCCACAATTCACCGGGCTCGCGGCGTCGGTGCTCACGCGCCCGAGCGCCGTGCGGGGAAGCGACGGACGCCTTCACATCGCGTATGAGCTCGTGCTGACGGGCGCGACGCCGTTCGCGGTCGACGTCGAGCAGCTCGAGGTCCGCGATGCCAGGACCCACCGGGTGCTGCTCTCGCTTGCCGGAGATGCACTGTCCTCGAGGATGAATCCGGTCGGCGGCGCCCCGAGGGGAGGGACGCCACCCCCGACGACCGTGCTGGGGGCCTCCGGTTCGGCGGTCATCTGGCTCGACGTCCTGGCGCGGCGCAAGGCGGGCCTGCCCCGCGTCCTGGAGCATCGGATCGTGAGCTCCACCCGCCCCGCAGCGGGCGAACGGTCAATACGGTTCACGAGCCTGGTCGGTCGCGTCGCGCTGGGCGCTCGACCCCCGTTGTCGCTGGGCCCGCCCGTGCGCAGCGGCACGTGGGGGGCGGGCGAGGGGTGCTGCGACAACGACACCCATCATCGCCGGGGCCTGCTCGTCGTGGACGGCAAGCAGGTCGTCCCGCAACGCTTCGCCATCGACTGGATGCGGCTCGACGAGCAACATCGAGCCTGGGTCGGAGACCCCCGCCGTCTGTCCAGCTACCTGAGCTACGGCCAGCCCTTGATCGCCGCCGCCGGTGGACGGGTGGTAGAGGCCCGCGACGGCTTCGAGAATCACACGCCGCCGAACAATCCCACACCGCCGCCCTTCGTCGACCTCCCCGGCAATCGCGTCACGCTGCGCGTCGCGCCGGGGATCTACCTGCTCTACGCACACATGAAGCGGGGCTCCGTCCGGGTCCGCGACGGAGAGCGCGTTCGCCGTGGCCAGGTGTTGGGACGGCTCGGCAACAGCGGCAACTCGGCCACGCCACACCTCCATCTCCAGGTCCAGACCGGGCGCAGCTTCGCCAGCGACGGCCTGCCGTTCGTCTTCAGACGCTTCCGGTTCCTGGGCCAGATCACCAGCCCGGACCTCTCCGACGAGGTCCTCGGCCTGCGGTCCAACGGGCAGCTGCCCTTTGCCCCTGCCGGTGATCCGGGGACACGCCGGCACCAGATGCCGCTCGATCGCAGTGTCGTGCGATTTCCCTGACCATGAGGCGTCGGGCGAGTCCGGCGTTGCGCTCGGCTTGCGGGCGGGTTGCGCCCCGCGCGTAGAACTCGGATCGACCGTCGAACCGCGAACCCGCCAGGAGGCTAGGCGATGAACACCACCGGCAGGCTGACCGCGGCGCTTGGCTCCCCGCGAGGGTCCGCACGCCGATGATGCGCGCTTCGGTCCGCCGCACGATCCTTCACCGAGCGGCGTTCGCGCTCGTCGCGGCCGCGGTGTTCGCGGTGGCCGGGGCGTCCCTCGGGGTCGCGCCGGCTCTTGCCGCGCGGTCCCCGGAGTCCGTGCTCGTGGACGCGCACGCGGACGGCGACACCCCGGTCTCCGGCGGGCTGATCCGTGCCTACCGTTGTGCGCGTCCGACGAGCCGGCGCGGTGTTGTCGCCGGCGCATCCCTGCGCCACGCCAATGGCGCCCGGGCAGAGCGCACCAATTCGGCGGGTGCGGCGCTCCTCGACTTCGATCGCCTTCCGCGTTGTTTCATCGTCAGCGTGACCGGCGGGCGGGTCCACGGACGCGTTCTGCGCGGCTCGTTTCACGCCAGGGTGTGGAACGAGGGCGACCAGATCATGAGCGTGCTCATCACACCGGTGAGCACACTGACCCATGCCGTACGGCGGGCGCGCCCCGGCATCAGCACCGCCCGCGCCAGGCGTGTCGTCCACCGGCTGCTGGCCATCCCGTCGCACTTCGACCACGTCGACCTGGCCGCCGATGACACGACGTTCGACGGTGACAGGTACGTCGCCGCAGCCTTCCGCGCCGGCAGTAGCGGCAAGCTGAACCGCGCACTGATCCGCAAGGCGCAGCGCGATCGCCGACACCCGTTCCGGGCGACGAAGGCGCGCGCCGCCGCCGCCCCTCTCGGGGACGACCCATTGGGCTTGGGGGAATGGTGGAAGGAGACCGATGTCACCAAGCTCGTCAAGGACGGTCTCAAGGACTTCGGCCTCTCGCTCGTGAGTGAGGGCGCACAGGTTGGCGGCAAGTGGATTCTCGGCCGGTTGCTGGACTACTGGGGGCTCAAGGACGTCAAGGAGTTCCTGCTGCCCAAGCCCGACACCGAGAAGATCATCGAGATGATCCAAGAGCTCACGAAACGCGTGAACAACCTCCAGCAAACCTCGGACACGATCCTCAAGGAGGTCCTTGCCGGCCAGTACGACGCCGCGACGGCGCCGACCGTCCCCATCATCGACACGATCGACACCAACCAGCAGGAGATGGTCAACCTGTTGAAGCTCACGCAGGACGACCCTGGTCGCGTGGGAGCGACGAAGAGGATGCTGGCCTCGATCTCCGGCCTCGAGGGCCAACGCAACCGACTGAACCTGCTCTTGACCAACCCGATCCCGGGCGTGACCAACATCCTCGTGGCCGCCTCGAAGAAGGCCGCCGCGCGGGATCGATGGTTCACGCAGGCGGAATCGCAGAGCGTCCGGGACGTCTACAACTACTACGCCGTCTATCAGCTCCGCCTGGCCAACCTGCTGGTCGAGTACTGGAACACGAGGTCCTGCACCAATACTCCGGTCCCACAGGATTGCCTGTCGCCGGCGACGATCCAGCTCGACCTCGACAAGTTCGGGGCCAACATCGAGCAGCAGAAGCTGCAGCTCAAGCCAACGCTGCCCGCCGGAACGTTCATCGATCGCCGCACGATGCGGATGTGGCCGCAGGCCTCGTGGCCGCTCAACGGCCTTGCCGCCCTCAACTGGACGTCAGTCTGGCAGCCTGAGACCTGCACGATCGCTGGATTCTCCTCAAGCTGCGGGGGCTCGCGCCACTTCCCGTACACCCTCCCGAAGCGGACCGACTTGCCGCTCCCCTCGCTCGGTCCGTGGAGCGACTGGAAGTTCCCGAGCGAGGACGACTACAAGGGCCTGATCGACGGCTGGGAGGGTGACAGCCCGCTGGCCTGGCTGAACAAGAACACCGGCTTCAGAACCACCACCATGAGCCCAAAGAACGACCGCGAGCGGCTGAGCGGTCACATGTGGCTGAGCGACACCTTCCGTCCGGGGTACCGCGGGCTCTATGTGTATCGCGCCAACCTCAGCGAACCGGACAAACCCGGCCCGCACGTCTGGTACCAGCGCGCCTACATGCCCGAGGGCCGGAACCCGACGTGCAGCAAGGGCCCAGTACTACACGACCTGCACGGAGACGCAGGTGGACTTCAGCGACATACGGGACAACTACTACGCGCAGATGCTCATGTGGCGGCCGGTCCAGCCCGGGGACTACTGGTGGCCGTAGGCCCGATCACCCGTCTGAGCTTTCGTCCGGGGCGAGAGCTCACAAGCCGACGAGCGGACTCGAACCGCTGACCCCTTCATTACGAGTGAAGTGCTCTACCAGCTGAGCTACGTCGGCGCGGGCCGCCGAGTCTAGCGCCGGCACGACGGCCCGCCGGGGCCGGGAGACGCCACCGGCGGGGCGTCTCCCGGTGGCGGACTACCGCCGGTCGCGCAGCTCGCCCTCGCGGTCGGCGGCGGCCTGCTCGCGGTCGGCGGCGGCGCGGTCGCGGTCGTAGGCGGCGCGCTCCTCGTCGCTCATGTCCCCGGCCGGCTCCGCGCGCCGGGAGGCGACACTGTCGTCGTCGGCGTAGCGGTCGCGCTCGCGATCCGAGTCCGGGTCGCGGCGGGCGGCCTCCATGCGGGTGTCGTCGCCGACCGGCTCGTGCACCCGGCCGCCGTCGCGCTCGCGGACGTCGGGATCCCGGTCGCGATCGGGATCGCGGTCGCGGTCGGCGCCCGTGCCGGCGACGCCGGAGAACTTGTCGCGCTCGTGGTCCTCGATCAGCTCGTGGTCGGCCTCGCCGCGCTCGTGGCGGCCGGCGCGCTCCTGGTGCAGCTCGGCCTCAGCGCGTTCCTTCTTGGCCTCGAGGCTGGCCATCTTGGCCTTGCGTTCGGCTTCGTCGGCCTGGCTCTCGCGCTGATCGGCTTCAGCACGATGCTCGCCGGCCACGCGCTCACGCCGGTCCTGGAGCTCCTTCGCACGAGCCCGCTCCTGCGCCTGGGCGCGCATCCGCGGCAGAACGGCCAGCAGGACGATGATGATCAGGACGACCACCACGATGGCGATGATGAGTCCGGTAGACATGGGGAACCCGCTTCCTCCTCGTTGGGGGGTCGTACTGGTCTTCCCGCAGACGCTGATCGAGCAAACGGCGCATCGCTAGCCTGCACCCGCCCGTGCCGGACCCTCCGACCTTCGACCTGCAGTCGCACTCGACCTGCTCGGACGGGACACTGCCCCCGCGCGAGGTCGTCGCCCGCGCCGCGAAGGCCGGCGTCGAGCTGCTGGCCCTCACCGACCACGACACGGTCGAGGGCGTCGCAGAGGCCCGGCGAGCAGCCGCGCAGCACGGCCTCCGGCTCTCGCCCGCCGCCGAGCTCTCCGCCGTCCACGGGGGCCACGAGGACCTGCACGTCCTCGGCTATGAGCTGGACGCGACCGACCCGGGTCTGACCGCCCGGCTCGAGGACTCCCGCGCGGACCGCGGCCGGCGCATCCTGCAGATGGCCGGCCGGCTGCGCGAGCTCGGCTTCGAGCTCGACGACGCGCCGCTGACCGAGCGGGAGCAGCAGGACCGCCCGCTCGGCCGCCCTCACCTCGCCGACGCCGTCCTGCAGCACCCCGCCAACCGGCAGCGCCTCGCCGACGAGCAGATCACCGGGCGCGACGCGCTCTTCCCGGCCTACCTCGTCCCGGGCGCGCCGGCGTACGTCCCGCGCTCGCGCCCGACCGTGATCGAGGCGATCCAGGCGATCCACGCCGCCAAGGGGCTTGCGGTCTGGGCCCATCCGATGTTCGACCTCGACGACCGCGACGAGGCGGAGCGCACGATCGAGCACTTCGCCGCCCAGGGCCTCGACGGCGTCGAGGCCTTCTACATCACCCACACGCGCGAGGAGACCGGCTGGCTGTATGAGACCTGCACGCGGCTGAACCTCCTCACCACCGGCTCGGCCGACTTCCACGGCCCCGAGCACGAGCGCTTCGACCGCTTCCGCGCGTTCGACACCCACGGGCTCCCCCCGCGGCTCGGCCGGATCGGCGGAGCCGTATCCTCCGCCGCGACGTGATCGCGTCCGAACGCACCATCGGCGCCCCGCCCGAGACCGTCCACGACCTGCTCACCGACGTCGCCGCCTGGCGGCTGTGGTCCCCGCACGTCACCTGGTCTGACCCGGCGGACGGGCACGTCGCCGCCGGCTGGCGCGGACAGGTCAAGGCGTGGTTCTCGCCCGTCCCCACCGAGATGCACGTCACCTGGGCCCAGCCCGGCCAGGGCATCAAGTGGGAGACCACCGGCCTCAGCCACACGCTGCGCTACGAGCAGCGGATCGACCCGGCGCCGGAGGGCTCGCTCGTCCGCTTCTCGGCCGGCGTCGAAGGCCCGGCGGGCGACGTGCTCACCCGGATCGCCGAGCCGCTCTCGGCGCTCGGGCAGCGCCGCCGGCTCGCCCGCCTGGCGGCGCTCGCGGAGTATCAGGCGCGCAACAGCCGCTCGAGCCGGTAGGCCAGCGCCTCGCAGGCCAGCTCCTCGCTGACGTTGAGCACGAGTCGCGCGCGGGTCTCCTCCACGAGGTCGACCGCGTCGCGCAGCGCGCCGAGCGACCGCCCCCCGGCGTCGTCCTGGAGCTCGTCGACGCGGTCGGCGTTGTAGGCGAGGTCTCCCGCTCCCGAGACCATGCAGGCCAGGTCGCGGTACCAGGCGGACACGAGCCCGAGCCCGAGGTCCAGCGTCGCCGTCGCGGCCCGGCGCTGGGCGCGGCGGGCGCGCTCGCCGAACTCGGTCGTGCGCTTGCGGTGCTCCTTGCGCGGCAGCATCGCGAGCTCGTCGGCGAGCCGGGCCTGGACGTCGCTCTCGGCCGCCGCGCCCTGCGCGCGGGCGAGCGCGAGCAACGGCCCCCACGGGCGCTCGGCCACGGTGCCGGCGAGCGGCGCGCGCGCGAATGCCTCGGCCTGCGCGCGCAGCGCAGGGCCGTCCTCCCCGAGTGCCAGCCAGTGCGCGCGCTCGCCGTCACCCTGCGCGAGCCGGGCGCACGCCACGGCCGTCGCCCCGGCGGCGCCCTGCGCTTCCAGCCGCTCGGCCAGCGCGGCCGGTGAGACCGGGTCGAAGCGCACCGGCTGACAGCGCGAGAAGATCGTCGGGAGCACCTGCGCGGGGTTGTCGGTGAGCAACAGCAGCACGACGTAGCTCGCCGGCTCTTCCAGGGTCTTGAGCAGCGCGTTGGCCGCCTCGTCGTTCATCGTGTCCACGCGCTCGAGCACGAAGACGCGGAAGCCGGCCTCGAAGGGCGTGCGCGCGGCGGCGCCGACGACGTCCTCCTCGACGTCGCGCCGGAGCATCTCGTGCGCGCCGCTGGGCGCGACCCAGCTCAAGTCGGGATGCGCGCCGCTCATCGCCCGCGCGCGGGCGCCGGCGGGATCGGCGACATCGCGGGCGAGCAGCTCGGCGGCGAAGGCGCGGGCCGCCGCGCGCTTGCCCGTCCCGGACGGCCCGTGCAACAGGTAGGCGTGCGAGGGCGGCCGGTCGCCGTCCAGGGCGGCGCCGAGCACCGCGGCGGCGTGGGGATGGGGTTCCAGGGCGGCGAGCACGGGCCATCCATCCTAGGTAGCGTCCCGGACCGGGATGGCGCGCGGCCGGCTGATCACCGTGGAGGGCCTCGACGGCGCGGGCAAGACGACGCTCGTCGCCGCGCTGGCGGACGCGCTGCGCGACGACGGCCGCGACGTCGTCGTGCTGCGCGAGCCGGGCGGCGTCGAGCTCTCCGAGCGCATCCGCGAGCTGGTCAAGGACCCGGCGCTGACGATGGACCCGCGGGCCGAGGCGCTGCTCTACGCCGCGGCCCGGGCACAGCTCGTCTCCGAGCAGCTCGAGCCGCTGCTGGCCACGGGCCGCTGGATCCTGCTCGACCGCTTCGTGGACTCCTCGCTCGCCTACCAGGGCGCGGGCCGGCGGCTCGGGATCGACGCGATCCGGACGCTCAACCGCTTCGCCACCGGGGGCCTCGCCCCCGACCGGACGCTGCTGCTGCGCGTCGATCCCGCCGAGGGCCTGGCCCGGATCTCGACCCGCAAGGAGGACTACGACCGGCTCGAGCGCGAGGCGACGGCGTTCTTCCTCGCGGTGCACACCGCTTACGACGAGCTGGCGGCCGCCGAGCCGGGGCGGATCGCGGTGATCGACGCCGGCCAGCCGCCCGAGCGGGTGCTGGCCGAGGCGCGCTCGGCGCTCAAGCTGCTCTGAACCGGAGTAGGCTGGCCGGGTGGGTGACAATGACGCCGTCGAGGCGCTCATACGTGATCTTCACTGGCAGATCGACCAGATGAAGCCGCGGGGCATCAAGAACAGCGCCGGGCATGCGTACGTCCCGTCGTACTACAAGCGCGGCCTGGCTGACGCGATCGAGCGCGGTGAGGTCGTCGAGTTCGTGCGGGGCTACCTCTACAAGTCGCCCAGCGGCGGCTACAAGAAGCTCGAGGAAGCCGCTTCGCTGGACCTTGCCTGCGAGCGGCTGGTCATGGACGAGTCGACCCTCTACGCCTCGTTGTTCACGGACGCCGACCGGGCAGCCGCACGAGAACGTCTCGCGCCGCACATCGAGGCCATCGAGACGCGGCGGGACGAGAAGCGCGAGCGGGTGATCGCCAAGCGCAACGCGTTACGGGCTGAGCGCGGCCAGCCGCCGCTGACGGACGCACAGTTGAAGGCGACTTGAAGCGCCTCGCGGTCCTCGCGTTCCTCCTCGGATCGCTGGTGATTCCGGCCACCGCCCTGGCTGACCGCGACCGCGTGGTGCGTCCCGGCGGCACGTTCAAGCTCGGCCCCAACTTGCTCATTCAGGAGGTGAGGATCGACGGGGGCGCGAAGCTGCGCTTGCGCTGCATCGGCGACGGCTGCGACTGGACGCAGCGCGGACGCCCACGGCGAGTCCTAGCCAACATCTCCGAACTGGATCGCCGCTTTCGCTCCTTCGCTCGAGTTCCCCTTCGCGTGACCCTCCGCAGGCGCGACGCCGGCTAGTCGCCGTAGCCGTCGGGGTGGGCCTGGTGCCACGCCCAGGCGTCGCCGATCATCGTCTCGAGGCTCCGCTTCGGCGCCCACCCGAGCTCGTCGCGGATGCGGGCCGAGGAGGCCACCAGCACGGCGGGATCGCCCGGCCGCCGCGGCTCCTCGCGCGCGGGGATCTGCGTCTGCGTGACCGACCGGGCGGCCTCGATCACCTCGCGCACCGAGTAGCCCGAGCCGGTGCCCAGGTTGTAGATCCGGTGCGTCCCCTCGCGCGCGCTCTCGATCCCCAGCCCGTGGGCGTCGGCCAGGTCCTCGATGTGGATGTAGTCGCGCACCGCCGTGCCGTCCGCGGTCGGGTAGTCGGTGCCGAAGATCGAGACGTGCTCGCGCTTGCCGCGCGCCGCCTGCAGGACGAGCGGGATGAGGTGCGTCTCGGGGTCGTGATCCTCGCCCAGCGCACCGCTCGCGCCCGCGACGTTGAAGTAGCGCAGGGAGACCGCGCCGAGGCCGTGGGCGCGGCACTCGTCGGCGATCATGCGGTCGACCGCGAGCTTGGAGTTCCCGTAGGCGTTCACCGGCGCGGTCGGCACGTCCTCGTGGATCGGCACCTCGGCCGGCTCGCCGTAGACGGCGCAGGTCGAGGAGAAGACCAGCCGCCGCACCTCGGCGGCGCGCATCGCGGCCAGCAGGTTGAAGGTGCCCAGCAGGTTGCCGCGCCAGTAGCGCTCCGGGTGCACGACCGACTCGCCGACCAGCGCGAGGGCGGCGAAGTGCAGCACGCCGTCGAAGCCGCGCGTGAGTGCGCCGGCGGCCGCCTCGGCGTCGAGCAGGTCGACGTCGAGCCACTCGGCGCCGGCCGGCAGCGCGGAGCGGTGCCCGCGCGAGAGGTCGTCGAGGACGGTGACCTCGTGCCCGTCCGCCGCGAGGCGCTGGGCACAGATCGAGCCGACGTACCCGGCGCCACCGGTGACGAGGAGTCGCATGCAACGGCGAGTCCTATCACGCGTCTCGTCGTTGAGGACTTCTACGATGCTCGCGGTGACCGCACGCCGGACAGCCCTCGTGGCGGCTGCCCTCGCGCTCTGCGCGAGCCTGGGCCCGGCAGCGGTCTCCGCCCCCGCCCAGACCGATGCGGCCGCGGCGGTCAAGGAGGTCACGCGCGACTTCCGTCGCGACGGGGTGATCACGCCGTGCGACCACACGCTGGGTGAGCTCAGGGCGGTCAAGGCCAACCTGCCGGCCGACTTCGCCGAGGAGTTCCCGGACTTCGAGGCCGCGGTCGAGGCGGCGATCGAGGCGCGGCGCGACGACGAGTGTCCCACGCCCGGCTCGAGAGCTGGGGGCGGCTCGGACAACTCGGGTGGCGGGGGCAGCGGCGGCGGTGACAGCAGCAACCCGACCCCCACGCCCACGCCGGCCCCCACGCCCGCGCCGACGCCGTTCGCGACGCCCGCGCCGACCACCCCCGCGCCGGTCACGCCGGCCCCGGTGACCCCCGCGGCGCCGGTGACGCCCGGCGCCGCTCCGGCCCCCACGCCGGAGGAGACGCCCGTGCCGGATCCGACCCCAGCCCCGGGCGACGACGTCCCCGGCGCCGACGTGCCGCCCGCCGTCACCCCGGTCCCCGCGCCCGTGGCGCCCGCCGTCCCGCCCGGGCCGACACCGATGCCCGAGCCGACGCTCGGCCCCGACGACGACGGGCGCGGCCTGATGGTGGCCGGCGTGCTCGCCGGCGCGCCGCTCGGCCTGATCGCGCTGGCCGCGCTGGTGCTCTTCGTGCTCGCCCGCCTGGGCCTCGCCGAGGGCGAGCGGGCGCGCATGCGGCACGCCTGGAGCGAGGCCGGCCTGCGTGCCTCTGGCACCTGGGCCGACTTCACCGACTGGCTCCGGCTCGGCCGCTGAACGGCGTTCCCCGCTGCGTGCGGGAAGGGCGTCCTCAGGACCCCGGTTCCGTCCGACCCGAGGCGGAGTATTGCCAGCCCGCCGAACGCCTCGATCCCCGCCGGCCGACCGACCGGACGCGTCACAATGTAGGAAGGAATGAGCACGATGGAGCCGACCCCCCAGACCACCGTCACAGAGCCGCGCGCCCCGGAGGCGCTGGCCGTGCGGCGCCTGTTCACGCGACCCGGCCAGCACCCCTTCGAGACGGTCGAGTGGGAGCTGCGCACGGCGGCCGTGGGGTCGTTCCGCCAGGACGACGTCGAGTTCCCGAGCACGTGGTCGCAGAACGCGACGAACATCGTCAGCCAGAAGTACTTCCGCGGCCAGATGGACTCGCCGGCCCGCGAGCGCTCCGTCAAGCAGATGATCGCGCGCGTGTCGGGCACGATCGCCGACTGGGGGCGCGAGCGGGGCTACTTCGGCTCCGTGGAGGACGGCGACGCGTTCGAGGCCGAGCTGACCTACATCCTGCTCCACCAGATGGCGGCGTTCAACTCGCCGGTGTGGTTCAACGTCGGCTTCGAGGAGCAGCCGCAGTGCTCGGCGTGCTTCATCCTCTCCGTCGAGGACTCGATGGAGTCGATCCTCGCCTGGAACACCAAGGAAGGGAACATCTTCCGCGGCGGGTCCGGGTCGGGGATCAACCTCTCGAAGATCCGCGGATCCATGGAGCCGCTGAGCAAGGGCGGCACCGCCTCGGGTCCGGTCTCCTTCATGCGCGGCGCCGACGCCTGGGCGGGCACGATCAAGTCCGGCGGCAAGACGCGCCGGGCGGCCAAGATGGTCGTGCTCGACGTCGACCACCCCGACATCCGCGACTTCATCTGGTGCAAGGCCAAGGAGGAGGACAAGGCCGCGGCCCTGCGCGACGCCGGCTTCGACATGTCGATCGACGGCGACGGCTTCACCTCGATCCAGTACCAGAACGCCAACAACTCGGTGCGCGTGACCGACGAGTTCATGCAGGCGGTCGAGAACGACGAGGACTGGCGGCTGATCGCCCGCGAGACCGGTGAGCCGGTCGGCGACCCGATCCCCGCGCGCGAGCTGATGCACGAGATCGCGGAAGCGGCGTGGCGCTGCGCGGACCCGGGCGTCCAGTACGACACGACCATCAACCAGTGGCACACGTCGCCCAACTCGGGCCGGATCAACTCGTCCAATCCGTGCTTCCCGGGCGACTCGCGCGTGCACACGACCAAGGGCCTGATGACCATCGGCGACCTGGTCGACCGAGGAGAGTCCGGCGAAGACGTCCGGGTCTACACCCATCGCGCCACAGCTGATCAGCCCGGAGTCGGGGTGGTCGCGACAAGCCCTGTCGCGTTCATGCGCAACGGAGTCAAGCCGATCGTTCGGCTGCGGTTCGCCAACGGAGGCGAGCTTCGCTGCACGCCGAACCATCGGCTCTGGACCGTGAACCGCGGCTATGTCCGTGCGGACGAGCTGACCGCCGACGATCGAGTGCTGCTCAACGACAGCGCGACCCCGGCGGCCTACGCGTCGTGGGAGCTTCCCGTGAAGGTCGCGGCCGAGGCCAGGGCGTTCAGCCGCGGCGGGACCGCAACCTCCCAACCGCTCCCCGAGCGCTGGAGCGAAGGCCTCGCGGAACTCACCGGGCACCTCGTGGGCGACGGCTGCCTGACCGACGTACAGACCAACTGGGTCTACGGCGGCGACGATCTGGCCGATGGGCTTGCCGACGCCCACGAAGGGCTTCTGCGTGAGCTGGTCGGCGGCGCGTCTCGGCAAGAGATGGCAAACGGGACCGTTCAGCTCCGCGTCGGCAGCGAGGCCGTGCGAGAGCTGTTCCGCGGGCTGGGCGTCAGCTCGGCTCGCGCCCACGCGAAGCGGGTCCCGCATGCGATCTTCGAGGCGCCACTCGAGGTTCAGGTGGCGTTCCTGCGGGGTCTGTTCGGTGCCGACGGCTGCCTCGCCCGCGTGGAGTCGGGTGGGAAGGCGAGCCGCTACGCCGGCCTGGGCAGCCGGAGCGAGGTGCTGCTCAAGGACGTGCAGCGACTCCTGAACGCCATGGGCGTTCGCGGACGCATCTACCGCATCACCGCCGGCAGTACGTCCACGTTCTCCTACACCCGCGTCGATGGCACGAATGTCGATTATGCCTCCCGCGAGGGCTACGACCTGCGGATCACGGGCTCAGACCTCGAGCGCTTCGCGGAGACGGTCGGGTTCTCGACCCCGCGCAAGGAGGCAGCCCTCGAGGCGCTCCTGGGCGAGACGAGGCGCTACCGGACCAAGCGCCACACCGCCCTCGTGGCACGCGAGGACGACGGTCAGGAAGAGGTCTACAACCTCACCGAGCCGCTGCATCACTCCTACATCGTCGACGGCGTGGTCGTCGCCAACTGCTCGGAGTACATGCACGTCGACGACTCGGCCTGCAACCTCGCGTCGCTGAACCTCATGAAGTTCCGCAAGCCCGACGGCACGCTGGACGTCGAGCGCTTCAACCACGTCGTCGACATCGTCCTGCTCGCCCAGGAGATCGTCGTCAGCCCGTCGAGCTACCCGACCAGGCAGATCGCCGAGAACGCGCGGGCCTTCCGCCAGCTCGGCCTCGGCTACGCGAACCTCGGCGCCTACCTGATGGCCGACGGCATGCCCTACGACTCCGACGAGGGGCGCGCGACGGCGGCGGCGATCACGGCGCTCATGACCGGTCGCGGGTATCTGCAGTCGGCCAAGATCGCCGCGGCGATGGGGCCGTACGAGAAGTACGCCGAGAACCGCGAGGCGCACAACAACGTGATGCGCATGCACCGCGACGCCTCGCACGCGATCCCGGACTCCGCCAGCCGCGACGAAGCGCTGCTGACCGCGTCGCGCGAGACCTGGAACGAGGCTGTCGCGATCGGCGAGCTCTACGGCTACCGCAACGCCCAGGCGACCGTGCTCGCGCCGACGGGGACGATCTCGTTCCTGATGGACTGCGACACGACGGGAGTCGAGCCGGACTTCTCGCTGGTCAAGTACAAGGAGCTGGTCGGCGGCGGGACGATGACCATCGTCAACCGCACGGTGCCGATGGCGCTCGAGACGCTCGGCTACGTCGGCGAGCAGATCGACCGCATCGTCGCCCACGTCGACGAGACCGGCACGATCGTCGGCGCGCCCGGCCTGGCCGAGGAGCACCTGCACGTCTTCGACGTCGCGGTCGGCTCGCGCGCGATCGGCCCGATGGGCCACATCAAGATGATGGGCGCCGTCCAGCCGTTCCTCTCCGGCGCGATCTCCAAGACGGTCAACCTGCCGCAGACCGCGACCGTGGACGACATCGCCGACGCCTACATCCAGGCGTGGCGGCTCGGGATCAAGGCGCTGGCGATCTACCGCGACGGCTCGAAGACCGCCCAGGCGCTGCGCACCGACGCGCAGGACTCAGTCGACGCCGGGGCGGCCGCCGTCACGCTCGCCGAGGACGGCAGCTACGTGACGGCCGCGGGCGAGCCGCTGTTCCTGCAGGTCGACGTCGACGCCGCCGTGGCGGGCGCCAGGACCGCGGCGCTGGCCGGCGCGGGGCCGCAGCGCAACCGGATGCCGCGCGAGCGCCAGTCGATCACCCACAAGTTCTCGATCGGGGGCCACGAGGGCTACATCACCGCCGGCATGTACGACGACGGCTCGGTGGGCGAGATCTTCCTGACCGACATCGGCAAGGAGGGCTCGACGCTGCGCGGCATGATGAACTCGTTCGCGACCGCGATCTCGATCGCCCTGCAGTACGGGGTGCCACTCGAGACGCTGGTGCGCAAGTTCGCCTACATGCGCTTCGAGCCGGAAGGGATCACCACCAACCCGGAGATCCCGTTCGCCAAGTCGATGCCCGACTACATCATGCGCTGGCTGGCGTCGCGCTTCCTGGACGCCGAGACGCAGGAGGAGCTCGGCATCCTCACCCCGGCCGTCCGCGCGCGCCGCACCGGCCAGGACATCGCGACGTCGGCGGCCGGCGACACCGCCGGCCCGAGCAACGGCGGCGGCAACGGCAAGTCCACCGCCGCCGAGGTGGCGACCCCGGAGGGCGCGGCGCCCGGCACCACGACGCCGGCGCCCCCGGCCGACCCGCCGCCCGCCGCGGCGCAGCCTGCTGCGGCCGGCCTCACCGACATCCCGCCGGTCCTGCCGGCGCGCATGGTCGGGCTGGACCTCGGCCCGGCGTGCTCGAACTGCGGCGGCATGATGCAGCGCACGGGCTCGTGCTACACGTGCTCGAGCTGCGGCAACAACACCGGCTGCGGCTGAGCCCAAGGACTTCGCCGGCGCCGGCCGGACTGCTCCGCTGAGAGTCGTCCGGTCGGCGGTCCGCGTGCTTGCGCTGAGATGGTGAAGGCCGCTCAGCGCGGCGCGAGGACGCAGCGCTCGCACACGCGCTCGGGCACCACGCCGATGCGCATGAGCCAGCCAAAGACGGTGCAACCGAGGCAGAATCCGGCGAACGCCTCGAGCGACGCGGCCGCGATCAGCACGCCGAGCAGGGCGAACGCCGCGCCGGTCGCGCCGAAGCCGAGCGCCAGGACGGCCGCGCCGACGGTCAACACGGCACCGAGCTTCCGTGCCCGTTGTTCCCCTCGGTCCCCATCGCGGCGGAGGCTGGCTCGTGAACGGTCCAGCGCCGTCGCCGGGGCAGGGCGAATCCCCGCAGGCGGACATTTCGCTGGGAATGGCGACGTCTCCATTTCCGGTCGCGATTCGCGCTCCGCCGGGCTGATCACCGCGGTGCGGAGTCGCACAAGAACGGGGCAGCCAGCGGGGGCGAGGGGTGGACCGGCTGCCGACACAGTGGTCTGTCGGAGACTCACCCCTGAGACTCTTCGGTTGCCGCGTCGCGGCCTTGGCGCCCTGGGCGGCGGAGACGTTGTGGTCTCGCGCACAGCGGGATGTCCTCCAGCGCCATCCGGCCCAGAACGCCGGAAGTTGGCCCACCCGGCCGCGCTGATTGCGTCCCGCGCACCGCTGGGATAGTTTCATCGCTCAAACCGACCCGCACAGTCGTGTCCCCCAAGGTCGAAGGTGGAGATCGTGCTCAAGTTCCGTAGGTCCGTGCTCGATTGCGTGCGTCGCGGGCCGCGTCGCGCTTGCATCTTGCTCGCCGCGCTCGCGCTGCTGGTCGCGTTCCCGGCCGCCACGCGGGCGGCGACCGTGTCCGTCACCACCACCGGCGTCGACGCCACCTGCACCCGCGTCAGCGGCTCGTGCGCGACGATCGCCAAGGCGGTCGAGGTGGCCCAGTCCGGCGACACGATCCAGTTCGGCACCGGGAGTTTCGCCGCCAACACCGCGATGATCACCGAGACGCTCACGTTCCGCGGCGCCCGAGCCGACGTCCCCATCAGCCAGCGCTACCCGGTTCAGCTCGCGCAGGAGACCGTCCTCGCCGCCACCGGCAACGGCCTATATGTCGGCGCGGAGGGCACCGTCATCGACGGGCTCGTGTTCTCCGGCAGCGATGCCTACGGCCTGTGGACCGCCGGCCGGGTCGGCGACCAGCGCGTCGGCGGGTACCAGATACGGAACAACATCTTCACCGGGAACCGCACCGGAATCTACCTCCGCGACGGGCTCAGGACCGTCGTCTCAGGCAATCTGTTCGAGAAGAACGGGCTGAAGCCCGGCGAGAACCTCGCCGCCATCTACGGGGACGACTCAGCTAATAAGGTCACGTTCTCCGGCAACGAGTTCCGCGGGAACAAGCTGGGGCTCTCGCTCGTGCCCGGGGTTGACGAAGGCGGCTCCGACGTCGAATACATCGGCAACCGCTCGATCAACGACGACCAAGACATGAACTTCAACGGCGTCGTCGGGCTCAGAATCATCGACAACACGATGGACGGCGGAACCGCGGGCATCTCCCTCGTGGGCGACGGGCTCGACGAGGCGCTCGTCGAGGGCAACCGCATCACGAGAAAGGGCAGCTACGGGATCAACATCAACACCTACGGCAGGCCGCAGAACGGCAAAATCACCATCCGCGAGAACACGATCCTCGACACGCGGGCCGCCAACGGCGGCGCCGGCATGGCCATTACAACCGCCGCCAACTCCTTCAGCGAGCCGCTCACGATCGAATACAACCGGATCGTGGACAGCGCGAAGATCGGCCTGCGCAACCGGGAAACGACGGAGGTCGACGCGCGACGCAACTGGTGGGGCTGCAACCTCGGCCCCGGCACCGAAGGCTGTGACAGCGTCGTCGCCGAAGGCGAAGGCGTCCTCCCCGATTTCGCGCCGTGGCTGACCCTGTCGCTGAACCTGCGCGACGCGACGTCATTCACCCCATCAGGTGAGACCATCAGCGGGCCCGTCGAGGCCGGAGGCTCCGCGACGCTGTTCGCGCGGGACGCCAATCTGTCATCCGGCGGCCTCGCCAACGGGCCGTTCTTCCGTGAGGCCCCCGTCACGTTCGCCTCCGACCCGGCCGGTGCCACCCTGAACCCGGTCACCACGACGCTGAGCAACAACGCGGTAACCGCCACGTCCGCGTTCACCGCCAACCTGCGGCCGATCGAATGGTCGGTCACCCTCGACCATCAGATCGTCCGGCTCTTCAACCCGGACTCACCAACCACCCCGGGCTCACCTCCCACCCCGGGCTCACCTCCCACCCCGGGCTCACCTCCCACCCCGGGCTCACCCACCACCCCGGGCTCACGCCCATGCATCGTCATGATCGTTAGGCTGTCAGACACCAGGCTGACCCCGGGCCAACGGGAGGTGAAAACCATCGGCCTGGTCAACCGCTGCACCCAGGTCGCCCGCCGGATACGGGTCTGCACGGACGTACCGGCGAAGGTCATCCGCAGCGGCGACCGCTGCAGACGGATCGCCAGGTTGCAGCCCGGCCACACCCGGGTCCTGCGGGTGCTGGCGCGCGTGAAGCGCGACGCCTGCCGCGGCCCGCTCGTGCAGCGGGTCCAGATGCGACGCGCCGGACAGCGACTGGTAGTGCGCCGCGCCGTGGCGAGGCTGATCGCCCGTCGCTGTGGCCCACCGCCGGCGGTGACGGGCTGATCGACGAGGGGAGGTCTCCGGTCATACACCTCGGTCTGCTGTCCTGCCGAACACCGCAGGCGACGAGGCCCCGCGTGCCATGCGAGGCTCACTATCGCCTCGGACGATTCGGGCGGTCCCGAGACCGTGAGACGTTCGTGGCGAGCGCTTTGCTCGGAGGCAACAGCCCTAGCGATGAGCTGGTGAAGCAAGGGCGGCTCGTGCTCGTGGACGGCGGTTACGTTCGCGGGCAGTGACCAGGCGGCGGCGCTCCAGCGTGAAGGAGGAGCGCCGCCGCCGTGGCTCCACGAGGAGAAGGGGCCGAGGACCGTGCCGCCGTCCATCCGCGCGCCGCGGTGTTCCGGCTAGCCTCGGGTGAAGTGTCCCTGCGGGCTCAGAGAACGGGCGAAACTTCGCCCGCGGAGCCGGACACGGGAGGGCAGAAGCGAGCCAGAATTGCGCTCAGATCGCCTGGCGTTCTGGGCTCACACTGCTGGCGATGTGGGGGGCGCTCATGCCTGGCATGGGGGTGACTCACCATCGCGGCACTGCGCGCCGCCGAGGTCGAGGTGTGGGACGGCTACGCGCCGGTCAAGCTCGACGACGACGGGCAGATGTTCATGGAGCTGAAGGCCGTCATGGCCGCGGGCGAGAAGCGCAAGATCAAGAAGCGCGCGAAGAAGGGGATCGCGGAGCGCACACGCTCCGGCCTGCCCTGGAGAGCCGTCCCGTTCGGCCTGAGAAAGCGCGGCAAGTGCGAGGACGGGCACTGGGAGGAGCACCCGGACGAGGCGCCGATCGTGCGCCGGATCTTCGAGCTGTACCTGGAGCGCACCTCCTACAACGGCGTAGCGAAGGCCCTCGATGCCGAGGGTGTGCCGACGCCGAACGGCGGCCGCATGTGGGGAAGCTCGACGGTCCGGAGGATCGTACGAGCCGGAGCGTGATCGGCGAGTACTGGGGAGCCGGAGAGTGGCGCCAGGGCCAGCACGCCCCGATCGTTGACGTCGAGGTGTTTGAGGCTGTGCAGCTCGTCGCCGAGCAGTCCAAGCGCTGGACGCCGAAGGGTGGCGGACGGTTGCCCGCCGAGCACGTGTTCGTGAAGGGCTCGCTCAGGTGCGGTCTCTGCACGAGCGCCATGATCCCGCGCACCGAACGCAAGCGCGGCAAGGTGCGCGAGACCTACCGTGCTGCCGGGCGAAGACCCTCGGCGCCGAGGCGTGCCCGCTGCCGATCTTCGACCGGGCGACCGTCGAGACCCCGGCGCTGGAGCTGTTCGAGACCGAGGCGCTCTCCTACGCCGACACACGCGCTCACGTCGCGGCGCAGCTCGACACTCGGATCGCGGACGCCACGACGCACGCGGCCCGCGCCAGCCGCGAGGCGGCCGAGCTGCGCACGCAAGCCGACCGCATCACCCGGGACTACCGGGCGGGAACGCGGGACGCGGGGCTCCACTCGGAGCTGCGCGCCAGCGTCGCCGAGGAGCTGACCGCGGCCGAAGCGCAAGCGGAGCGGCTGGCCGCGCACGCCGAGAAGACCAGGGCCAGCGGGCCAACGTGGACGCGGAGACCGTGACCCTGGAGAAGCTGACCCGCTGCACGTAAAGAGCATGAACCCGACCCGGATTCAGCCCCGAGCCGGGACCGAGCGTGACCGTGGCCCGGAGCTCCGTCTCCGGGCCACCAGTCCCTCCCGTCCGAGTCCCCGCCCTCCCTGACGGAGACTCGGACGGGGCCTGCTTGCCGCGGCCGGTGGTCGTGTGAGCCGCCTTACCGGCCGGCGCGCTCGATCTCGTAGATCGTTCCCTTGGAGAGCGAGACGACGTAGAGGTGGCCGTCCGGGCCACTTTGGATGTCCGTCGCGGTGCCGAAGTTGCGCCCGAAGAGCAGGCTCTCGCTCTCGGTGCCCTCCCACTTGCTGAGGTTGTCCGCGACCCCGTCGTCCAGCTTGGGGTCGGTAGTGGCGAGGTTGCGGCGGCTGCGGGTGAGCTCGAAGCGGAACAGGTGCCCGCCCTCGAGCAGGTCGCGCGAGCCGCCCATGAACAGGTCGCCCGCGTAGCGGCGGCCCAGCCCGTCGCCGTCGAGGAAGCCCAGCCCGCCGGGGCCGACCTCGTACTTCCAGGCCAGTTCGGGATCGCTGAACTCGGCGCCGGGGAGCATGTACAGCCGGGAGAGCGCCTCCGCGGGGGTGTCGGCGATGTTGGTCGGCAGCCAGCGGATCTGCTGGAGCCCGAAGTAGCCGTTCGGGGCGTTGGGCTGGGGCACCGTCGTATCGGTCTCGATCGCCTTGAACTGCGCGACGCGCGACGCCGGGCCCATGATCTGGATCCAGCCGGAGTTCATCCCCGGCTCGACGCGGTTGAGCTCCGAGAAGCTGTCGTCGCCGTTCTCCTGCTCCCACAGGTCGCCCGATCGCGGGTCGAAGTCCATCCCGAACGAGTTGCGCACGCCGTAGGCGTAGAGCCGCTGGAGGTTCGCGCCGACCTCCCCGCCGGTCCGGCGCCCAACGCGGTAGAAGGGGTTGTCGCGCGGCGCGGAGCCGTCGTCCTCGAGCCGAACGATGCTGCCTGTGCGGTGCAGGTCGTCGGGCTCGGGACCGCCGAAGGGATCGTCGGGGATCCCGGCTCCGAAGGGCCCGTCGGCGAGGTTCTGCAGCTGACCGCGCCGGCCGGTGTCGCCGACGATGGCGTAGAGCTTGCCGTCCGGCCCGAAGCGCAGGACGCCGCCGTCGTGGTTGCCCCGCAGCGGCTGGCCGGCGTCGGCCTGATAGGCGCGGAACTGCAGGATCGGCTTGTCGTACTCGAGCGTCCGGCCGTCCCACTCGAAGCGGTCGATGCGGTTGCCGAGCGGGCGGACGCCGTCGAGCGTCGTCGTGTCGGCAGCGGTCCTGCTCTCGCTCCAGAACAGGTAGACCCAGCGCGTGCGGCGGAACTTCGGGTGCAGCGCGATGCCGAGCAGGCCGCGCTCGGAGGCGGAGTTCACCGGCAGGTCCAGGACCACCTTCGGTGCCCCGCCTCCGGTCACCCGCTTGACTTGCCCGCTGGCCTTCTCGAGCACGAACAGATCGTCCTCGCCGAGGAAGGCCATAGTGGTGGGCTGGCTGAGGCCAGTCACCGCCGGCGCGACGGCGAGGCGCTCGTCGAGCAACTCGGGCTCCGCGGGCGTCTGGGCGGACGCCGCCGCTCCGAGCCCCGCCCACGTCGTCACGGCGAGCGCCGCCATCCACCCCGTCGATCGCAGTCTCCGTCCCATCTGCCGACCTCCCCTCACCTCGTGCTGGACGAGGGGTCCTACGCAGGCGGCGCGGCGATGGTTCGACCGTTCAGCAGGAATCCATCAGTACGGCAACTCGACCCCACGCGCCGGCCGGAAGGTCCGCTTCTCCGGGTAGACGACGACGTCGCCTGAGACCAGGTCGCCCATCGTGATCAGCTGCATCCCCTCCGGCCCGACCTCGATTCGGTGCCCGACGCCGGTGTTCTCCCGGCGCAGCCAGAAGGAGCCGGGCCCGAGTGGATGGGCGTCCTCGCCCAGGCGCGCGACGCCGCCACCACCGCGCACGTACCACGCCTCCTCGCGCGTGGAGTGGAAGTGCAGATCCGTGTTGTGGGTGTCCGGCGGCATGTCGTCCTGGGCGAGCACGAGCTTGTCCGAGCCGCTGTCGGGCCCGAGGCCACGGGTGGCGTAGGCGAGCCGCCCCTCGCGGCCCTCGTTCAACGGGAAGTCGGCGAGGTTGCGGATGGTCGGCGGGCGCTCGGCCGTCGGCTCGGGCAGCTCGAGCGGGCCACGCTCGGCGTCGGCCACGAACGGCGGAGCGGTGTCGCCCGGCGACCAGCGCGGGCCGAGCCAGAACTGCCGGGTGCGCGGCAGCCAGGTGATGTTCGTGCGCGAGCCCTCCGCCACGACCAGAACGATGAGCCCTTGCTCGCCGGCGATCAGCGTGTGCGCGTCGCCGTTGGCGGGATGCCAGATGAGGTCGTCGACCCCGATCGGGTAGGTGCGCACGTCCTTCGAGCCGGAGGTGAGGTAGCTCAGCCCGCTGCCCGCCAGCACGAGGAACGCCTCGTCCTCGTCGGCGTGGCAGTGCGGCGGCGACGGGCGCTTGCCCGGGTCGATCTCGATGATCGCCACGCCGAGCCGCTTTGCCCCGCACGCGACGCCCAGGCGGCGGCGCGTGGCGCCGATCTCGCCGATCTCCCAGCGATGCGATCCGACGTCGTCGACGTGGACGGGGAGCCCGTCGGTCATGCCGACCGTCCGGTCAGTCCTCGCGCGGGACGACCCGCATCATCTCGACCGCCTCGCCGGAGCGGTCGTCCTCGTAGACCACGTAGGCCGACGGCGCGCCGCCGAACCACGACTGCTCCGCCTCGCCGACGTAGACCGCCTCGCGCTGGGAGCCGTCGGCCTGCTCGACCCAGACCTTCTCGCCCTCGCGCCTCTCGCTCATGCGCCGGTCTGCGCGAGCAGCTCGGGCAGCACGGCGTAGAACGGCTCCTCCATCTCCTCGGGCAGCTCGAGGCTCACGCCCTGGAAGTGGAAGTGGTCGCCGTGGGCCTCGACCTGCGTGGCCACCGAGGCGCCGGCGAGCACGAAGACCGGCAGCAGCGAGAAGTAGTCGAGCGCCTCGAACTCCTCCGGGTCGATGCCGGTGGCGTCGAGGATCTCGCGCAGCCGGTCCTCGTAGCGTGAGCTGCCGATCGTGATGAACGCGAGCTGCTTCATCCGTCGTCGTGCTCGAGCAGGTAGTCGATGTAGAGGGCACGGCGGGCGTCGAGCGCGGGCTCGTCGTCGTTGAGCGCGTCGCGGACCTGGCCGCTCCAGTGCTGGACGTCTGACTCGGCCTCGCCGAGATCGCCGCTGGCTGCCTCGGCGGCCGGCGCGGTCTCGAGCAGGCGCCAGAAGAAGCGCACGTCGAGGTGGCGCTCGGCGCGCTTGACCGCGCGGCCGTGCAGCTCGCGAGAGGTGAGGGCGTCGAGCTCCTCGAAGGTGGACACGGCGGGAGATCCTAGTCGGCCGCGCGCAGGTGGGCCCAGCTGTCCGGGTGAGCGACGAGGAAGTCACGCAGGCCCTGCGCCGGGCGGCCGGTGATGTTCTGCACCGCGTCGGAGACGACGTCCATCTCGCCCTTGGCTATCGCGACGTAGGAGGTGACCCAGCCGTCCACCTCAAACGGCGGGGCACCGAGACCGGCGCGCGAGGCGTAGGCCTGCTCGAGCGTCTCCTCGACGTAGCGGATCTCGCGCCCGCTGATCTCGCTCAGCAGCGCCGCGGTCTCGGCCAGCGAGCGCGCCGCGGGGCCGGTGAGGTCATAGGTCTGTCCCGCGTGCCCGTCGCTCGTGAGCACCGCGGTCGCCACGTCGGCGAGGTCGTCGCGCGCGACCCAGGCGACGCGGCCGTCGCCGGCCGGCCCGGCGATGACGCCGTCCGTGGCCATCAGCACGGCGAAGTCGGCGTACAGGCTGTCGCGCAGGAAGGTGAAGTCGAGGCCCGTGCCGCGGATGTGCTGCTCGGTTGCATAGTGATCTCGCCCGAACGTGAAGGCCGCGTCCGGAGCCGCGCCCAGGTAGGAGGTGTAGACGATGCGCCGCACGCCGGCGGCGACCGCGGCGTCGACGGCGCTGACGTGCGCGGCCACGCGGTCGGCCGCCTCGCGGCCGGAGACGAGGAAGACCGTCTGCGCGCCGCGGAAGGCCTCGGTCATGGCCTCGCGGTCATCGTAACCGGGCGCGACCGCGACGTCGGCGCCGTCGGTCGCGGGCGGCAGGCGCGCCGGGTCGCGGACGACGAGCCGCTGGGCGACCCCGCGCGCCGCGAGCCGCGTGGCGACCCGGCCGCCGAGGGCGCCCGTCGCGCCGGTGACGGCGATCAGCCCGTGCATGTCCTGCACCCTCTCACGCCGGGTCGGTCAGCGGCCGCGCGCCGCCGGTGAAGCCGGCGAGCCGGTCGCCGGCGAGCAGCTCGCTCGGGTGTGCGCCGCCGGCGAGCCGCCGCGCGAGGCGCGCGGTCGGCAACAGTGTCGCCGAGGCGAGCAGCACGAGGTTGCCGGCGTGGCGCCCGCGCGTCACCGAGCGGTCGCCGAGCGCGGCGACGTGGGCGAAGGCCATCCGCAGCGTCGCCGCCTCGGCGCGGGCGAAGGCCAGCGGCGGGACGTCGACGACGTTGAGCAGGTACACGCCGCGCGGGCGCAGCACCCGCTGCACCGCGCCCGCGAACTCCGCCGTGGCGAGGTGGGCGGGCACGTCAGTGCCCGTGAAGGCGTCGCCGATCACGACGTCGGCGGAGTCGGCGGGCCGGGCGGCGAGCCGCTCGCGGGCGTCGCCGACCCGCACGCGCAGGCCGGGCCCGGTCCGCAGGCCGAGGTGCGCGCGGGCGAGCTCCACGACGGCCGGATCGTGCTCGTAGACCTCAGAGCGCGCGCCGGGCCGGGTGGCGGCCAGGTAGCGCGCGAGCGTGAAGCCGCCGCCGCCTAGGTGGACGGCGTCCAGCGGCGCACCGCGCGGGCGCAGGACGTCGAGCGCCTCGGCGATCCGGTGGACGTAGTCGAAGCCGAGGTGGCGCGGGTCGTCGAGGTCGACGTAGGCCGAGGCCATCCCCTCGAGCAGCAGGAGCCGGCCGCCCGGCCGGGCGCGATCGGGCACGACCTCGGCGACGCCCGCCAGCGTCTGTACCCGCACGGCCGGCGCCCGCTGCGTCCGCCTGCCGCGGCCGCGGCTCACCGCCTCGGGCCCGGAGTCTGCCCGCCGACGACCTGATCAGCTCCGGCCCGCACGCCCGCGCATGATGGCAAGCGGCGTGCTAGGCCTCGGGAGATCCCGAACGAGGAGGCGTCCGTGATGGTCGACCCGCAGCAGTTCCCGTCCTTCAGCCTCGAGGGGCGCACGGCGCTCGTGACCGGCGCGACAAGGGCATCGGCCGTGACGCCGCGATCGCTCTCGCCCACGCCGGCGCGGACGTCTTCCTGGCCGGCCGCGACGAGGAAGCGCTGGCCGGGTGCGCGGAGGCGGTGCGCGCCACCGGCCGCCGCGCCGAGGCCGCGCCGGCGGACCTCGCGGACGCGAACGCGGCCCAGCAGCTCGGCGAGCACGCGCTCGCGGCGATGGGCAGCATCGACGTCCTGGTCAACAACGCGGGCGTGGCGCTGCTGGAGCCGGTCCTCGACGTGACCGAGGAGAAGTGGGACGCGCTGCTCGACGTGAACCTCAAGGCGCCGTTCTTCCTCTCCCAGACGGTCGCCCGCTCGATGGTCGAGACGGGGCGGGGCGGCGAGATCGTCAACGTCGCCTCGACCGCCGGGCTCATCGGCGTCCCCGAGCACTCGGCCTACTGCGCGTCGAAGGGCGGGCTGCTCACCCTGACCAAGACGCCGGCCTACGAGCTCGCGCCGCACGGCATCCAGGTCAACGCCATCTGCCCGGCGATCGTGATGACGCCGATGGCCCGGCAGGTGGGATCACCCGGGCGTGCGCGAGGAGGCGCTGGCGAAGATCCCGGTCGGCCGGTTCGGCGAGCAGGTCGACATCTCCTCGGCCATCCTCTACCTGGCCTCGCCGGCCTCGGACTGGATGACCGGCGCGCAGGTCGTCGTCGACGGGGGCCTCACCGCCGTGCGTTGAGGCGGGCGCCGATCCCGAGCAGGCAGTGCGCGTCGCGGTCGCGCGCGGCGGCCGTCGGCGCGCCGAGCACGGCGACGAAGACCCGCCCGCCGCCGCTCGCGCGAGAGGAGACGACCAGGCTGAAGTTGCCGGTCAGCGTGCCGGTCTTGATCCCGTCGACACCGCGGACGCGGCCCAGCAGCGGGTTGCGCGTCCGCAGCGTCGCCCCGCCGACGCGCACCGCGCGCGAGCGCACGATCGCCCGGAAGCGCGCGTCGCCCATCAGCCGGCGCGCGAGGCGGACGACCTCGCGGGCGGTCGAGCGCTGGCTACGCGCGGGCATGCCGGAGGGGTTGGCGTAGCGCGTCCGGCGCAGGCCGAGGCGGCGCGCGGAGCGGTTCATCGCGCGCACGAAGGCGGCGCGGCCGGCGGCGGCCAGCGTCTCGGCCGCGTCGTTGCCGCTCGGCACGAGCAGCGCGCGCAACAGGTCCATCCGCGACAGCCGCTGACCGGCGCGCAGCCCAGCGCGCGACTCGTCCGCCGCGAGCGTCAGCGGCGGGACGGTGACCTTCTCGCCGAGGCCGCCGCGGCGCAGCACCAGATCGGCGGTCATCAGCTTCACGAGGCTGCCGACCGGCCGGCGGGCGTCGGCCGCGGACTCCGCGAGCGAGCGCCCGGCGCCGTCGGTGACCAGGAACGCGGCGGACTGCAGGCGGCGATCGCAGCCGGCCTCCGGCGCGCGCAACCCGGGCGCGGCCGCCGGGACGACCCGCTCGGCGCCGGGGCGCGCCTCGCCGTCGAGCCCGAGCAGGGCGAGCCCCAGGCCGGCGGCGACCGCCGCGGCCGCCAGCCGGGGCGCCCAGCTCACGGCCGGCCGTGCTCCCGGCGCGCGCGCCGCTTGGCCAGCGCCATCCGCAGCAGGTAGATCGGCGTGGGCGGGACCCAGCCGGCCTGCTCGGCCATGCCGAGGTCGTCGCGGTTGGCCCAGTGCTCGATCACCTTGCCGTCGGCCATCCGGAACCAGTGGGTGTGCTGGACGGCGAACTCGCGCCGGGTGGCCGGGAAGGCGTCCTTGACCTCGGCCTCGGGCCCGTAGGCGACGAAGGTCCCGCGATGGGTGCCGTACATCGTGCAGTGGATGACGACGAGGTCGCCCTCGCCGACGACCTCGTGGACCTCGAAGCGCAGCGGGCCGAAGGCCTCGCGCAGCCACAGCGCGGTGGCGTAGAAGGCGGCGGGGCCGCGGCCGCGGGCGGCGGGCGGCTCGTCCTTGGCCTCGCGATTGACCGCGTCGGGGTGGACGATCGCCTCCAGGTCGCGCAGGTCGCCGCCGGCCATGGCGGCGAAGCTGCGGATGCAGACGGCCTTGGCCTCGGCCAGGGCGGCGGTGGGATCGGGGGCGACGTGCACGGTCATGAGGGGTCCTTGGGTCGTCGGGAGGGACGGGGAGGCCCGCACGATGCGGGCCGCCGCGACCTGCCGTCCAGGGGCAGACGTCCCGGGCACCGCGGGAATTCCGGCCGGCGGATCCACCGTCTAGCCTCCGCCGCCGTGGATCCCCAGGGCAAGGTCGCCGTCGTCACCGGCGGGGCGTCGGGCATCGGCCGCGCGCTGGCGCTCGCGCTCGCGGCGGCCGGCGCCCGGGGCGTCGTCGTCGGTGACCTCGACGAGGACGGCGCGGCCGCCACCGCGCTGGACATCGAGGGCGGGCGGGCGATCGGCGCAGGCTCCGACGCGGCGGACGGCGATGCGCTCGACGCCCTGCTCGGACTCGCCGAGGACGCCTTCGGGCCGCCCGACATCTTCTGCGCGAACGCCGGGATCGGCACCGGCGCCGGCCTCGAGGCCCCCGAGGAGACCTGGGAGAAGGCGCTGGACGTCAACCTCCGCGCCCACGTGCTCGCGGCGCAGCGCGTCGTGCCGGGCTGGCTGGCGCGCGGCGGCGGCCACTTCCTGGTCACCGCCTCGGCCGCCGGCCTGCTCACGCAGATCGGCGACGCGCCCTACGCCGTGACCAAGCACGCCGCGGTCGCGTTCGCGGAATGGCTGGCCGTGACCTACGGCGGCCGCGGCGTCGAGGTGAGCTGCCTGTGCCCGATGGGCGTCGACACGCCGTTGCTTCGCGGCCCGAGCCTGGCGATCAAGGCGATCACGAGCGGCGGCGCTGTGCTCTCAGCCGAGGCGGTCGCCGCGGCGGCGATCGCGGGCATGAAGGCCGGCGAGTTCCTGATCCTGCCCCACCCCGAGGTCGCGGAGTTCGCGCGCCGCCGCGCGGCCGACCCCGACCGCTGGATCGCCGGGATGCAGCGCTACCGCGAAAGCTTGGGCTGATCAGCGCAGCACGCGCCCGTGCTCGCGGCGCCAGCCGACGCGCACCCGCTCGCCGAGCTCCCAGCGTTCGGTCGCCTCGGCCCGGTGCGTGTTCGCTCGAGCGCCGTCACGCGCGCGCCCGGCCTTCTCGACCTTCTTGCGCTTGAGGCCGAAGGCGACGTTGCCCACACGTCGAGGTGCTCGAAGAGGGCGTAGCTCTGAAAGACCGTGTTGACGTTGCGCTTGTAGGGCGGGACGTCCTCGACCGGCTCGCCCTCGAGCAGCACGCGCCCTCGCTCGGCTGCTCGAAGCCGGCGATCATCCGCAGCGTCGTCGTCTTGCCGCAGCCGACGGGCCGAGCAGCGAGAAGAACTCCCCGGCGGGGATGCCGAGGTCGCAGCTCACGCCGCCGCAGTGTCCAGTCCTCGCGCACCCTCGCCCCTCTCCTCGTGTCCGTCACCCAGCTCGCGCTCGACGTAGGCCAGGCACAGCCGCTCCATCCGCTCCGGCGGCACGTCCGGATCGCCGAGGGCGACCTGGACCCCCAGCCCGTCCAGCAGCGCCGCCAGCTCCACCGCGACCTCCTCGGGATGGCGGCGGTCGCTGAACTCCCCGCTCGCCTGGCCGTCGCGCACGATGCGGGCCAGGATCGCGCGCCAGCGGCGGTCGCCCTCGGCGCGCAGCTCGCGCATCCGCGGGCCCCGCAGCGCCTGCAGCCACAGGTCCATGTAGAGCGGCATGTCCTCGCCGCCCGTGCACTCGCGGATCGCCAGCGCGAGCCGCTCGCCGGCGCGGTCGAGCGCGGCCAGCCGGGCGGTGATCTCCTCGTAGTAGCGCACCTCGGAGAACTCGAGCGCCTCCTCGAGCAGCTCCTCGCGGGTGCCGAAGTAGTAGACGACGGTCGGCGCGCTCGTGCCCGCGCGCTCGGCGACGTCGCGGATCCGCGTCGCCTCGAGGCCGCGCTCGCCGATCACCTCGGCCGCGGCCGTGAGGATCTGCGGCCGGCGGACGTGACCGAGCGTCGGCCGCGGGCTCACGGCGCCGTTTTCCGAACCGTCATTCAACAAACGTGCCCGATGCCTCCATTCGCGGGTCGCGCATGCCCAGCTCGGCGTCGAGCAGCGCGGCGACCTCCGCCCGCGCCCGCTCCACCGGGACCGCCGGGTCGCCCAGCAGCGCGCGGACGCCGAAGCCGTCGATGGCGGCGAGCAGCCGGTCGGCGACGACGCCGGAGTCGCGGCGGGGGAACTCGCCGTCGCGGACACCGGCCTCGATCTCGGCGCCGAACCACGCCCGCATGCGGGCGTAGAGCTCGGCCGCGACCGGCCGCAGGTCGGGATGACGGACGGCGCGCAGCCACAGCTCGACCCACAGCACCCAGTCACGCTCGAGCTGGCGCTCGGGCGCCGGCAGGCAGTCGTCGACCATCTGGGCGAGCCGCTCGCGGTGGCTCGCCGGCGGTCGCCAGTCGGCCGCCTCCTCGAAGATCCGGGCATCCCCCGCGCGCGCGAAGGAGTGCACGAGCGCCTCGCCGAGGAGCGCCTCGCGCGTCTCGAAGTGGTAGTGCACGAGCGCCGTGGAGACGCCCGCGTCGCGCGCGATGCGAGCGATCCGCACCGCGTCGATGCCGTCGGAGGCGATGCGGTCGCAGGCCGCCTCCAGGATTCGCGACCGCGTCCCGTCCCCCAGCGCGCTCATGAAGCGAGCGCGGCCCGGACCCGGTCGGCGAACCACGCGACCCCCGCCTCGCGCCCCGACAGCGGGCCGCAGCGGTAACCACGGGTGGCGAGGCCGGCCTGGACGTTCTCCACCAGGTCGACGTCCTCGTCGCCGACGAGCTGGTTGATGCGCTTGTTGAGCTCGCGCGCGACGCGCGAGCGCCGGCTGTCGCCGACCGGCCGGTAGCTCGCGGCGACGTCGCGGGTGGCGGCGACGCCGTCGGGCGCGATCTGCCAGGTCAGCACCTGGTCGGGGTAGAGGTCGATCGTGGTGTTCGGCCAGATGAGGACGAAGCGCCAGACGCGCCCGTCGGCCTCGCTGAGCCCGGGCATCGGCCGCACGAGGCGCTGGTAGGCGCGCTCGAGCCGGTTGCCCGACGGCTTCTCGCGCAGCGGCGCGTCGAACCAGGCGTAGCCGTCGTGCGTCTCGACGGTGTAGTTCTGGTAGTCCAACAGGCGCATGAGACCTGGGTGGGCGATCGGGACGTGGTAGCCCTCGAGGTAGTTGTCGACGGCGATCTTCCAGTTCACGGGCTGACTTGACACGCTTGGGTCGGTGGGCTTGAGCCGCTCGATCCCGTAGGGCGCCAGGCGCTGGGGCAGGTCGCCGACGAGCTCGGCCAGCGGCGCGGCGTGCGGGTCGAGGTTGACGAAGATCAGCCCGCACATCACCTCCGCGCGCACCGGGAAGAGCCCGAACTGCGCCTTGTCGACCTTGCCCAGCGAGCGCGCCTCGGGCATGCCGACGAGCGTGCCGTCGAGCCGGTAGGTCCAGCCGTGGTAGCGACAGCGGATCGCCCTCTTGCACTGGCCGCTGCCCGACAGCAGCCGCGAGCCGCGGTGACGGCAGACGTTGCGGTGCGCGCGCACCTCGCCGTCGTCGTCGCGCACGACGAGGACGGGCTGCGTGCCGGCCTGCGTCGTCAGGTAGCTGCCCGGCTGCGGGAGCTGGGAGACGTGCCCGGCGAGCTGCCAGGTGCGCTCGAAGATGCGCTCCTGCTCGCGCTCGAGGATCGCTGGATCCAGGTAGGACGCGGGCTCCAGCGCGAGGCCGGAGGCACCGTTGCGCGAAGCCGGCGCCGGCGTGCCCGTGGGCTGCACGATCGTCGTCCGCTCCATCGTCTCACTCCCCGCTCGGGTGGGCGGCGCGCCGGTCGCGCCGCTGTTGCCTGACTTTGTAGTCAACCGCATGATACCGTGCGGCCAATGGCGCTGCGTCTCCGCTTTGCCCTGCCAGAGCACAGCTGGCTGTCGCTGACGCCGGAGCCCGAGCGCGAGCTGCCCGCGGCCGTCGCGACGCTGCGCGCCGGCGCCGAGCCGGACGCGGACGCGGTGCGCGACGAGCGCGAGCGGGTGCAGGAGCTCGTCGTGCGCGGCACCCAGCGCCGCTGGCTCGCCTACCTGCGCGAGGCGGTCGAGCTGGCCACCCGCCCGCTCGCGCCGGACGAGCCCGAACCCGTCGAGCGCGCCCGCGCGGTCGCGCTCGAGGTCCTGGGCAACCACCACGCGCTGCTGCTCGGCCTGCCCGGCCGCGCCGCCGAGCAGACCGAGGCGGAGCGGGCCCGGCTCGCTGTCGCCACCATCGACCACCCTGCCCGGAACGGAGACCGATGACCACGACCGAGTTCGACGCGCCCGCTGCCTTCTCCCCCGCCGAGCTCGACCTGCAGGCCCGCGCGCGTCGCTTCGTCGACGAGGTGCTCATCCCCAACGAGCAGCTGGCCGAGCGCAGCGGCGGCAAGATCCCCTCGGAGCTCAAGGCGCGGATCGCCCGCGAGGCGGTGGCGGCCGGGCTGAGCGGCGGCCTGCACGCCGTCGAGCACGGCGGCCAGGGGTGGACGAAGGTCGAGTGGTTCCTGGTCGAGGAGCAGCTCGGGCGCAGCACGAACGCGCTCTCCTGGCACATGCCCAGCGCCTACAACGTGCTCGCGAGCGGCACCGAGGCGCAGATCGAGCGCTACCTCAAGCCCGCCCTGCGCGGCGAGCTGCACGACGCCTACGCGGTCACCGAGGAGCACGCGGGCTCGGATCCGTCCGGCATCGCCACGGTCGCCGTGCCGACGGGCGACGGCGGCTATCGCCTCACCGGCGAGAAGTGGTTCGTGACCTACGGCGACATCGCCGCCGTGCACATCGTGATGGCCAACGTGGTCCAGGACGGCGCAGGGCCGCAGCCGACGCTCTTCCTCGTCGACGCCGACCAGGCGGGCGTCGAGACCGTCGACGACCCGCCGTTCACCCACACCTATCCGCACGGCCATCCGACGATCCGCTACGACGTCGTGGTCGGCGCGGACGCGGTGGTCGGTGGCGTCGGGCACGGCGAGGACCTCCAGCGGGCGTGGTTCACCGAGGAGCGCCTGGGCATCGCGGCGCGCGGGATCGGCTCGATGTGGCGCCTGCTGGAGGAGACCGTCGCGTGGGCGACCGGGCGCGAGCAGGGCGGCGCGCGGCTGTGGGACCACCAGGGGGTCAGCTTCCCGCTCGCCGACTCGGCCGCCGACGCCGCCGCCGGGCGCCTGCTCACGCTCGAGGTCGCGCGGCTCGCGGACGGCGGCGCGGACCCGAAGGTCATCCACGCCAAGGCCTCGATGGCCAAGCTGTTCGTCTCCGAGGCGGCGTGCCGCTGCGCGGACCGCGCGGTGCAGGCCTTCGGCGGGCGCGGCTACATGCGCACCAACGTCGCCGAGCGCTTCCTGCGCGAGCTGCGCGTCGACCGCATCTGGGAGGGCACGTCGGAGATCCAGCGGCTGATCGTGGCCCGCGGGCTCGAGCGCCGCGGCGTGGAGCGGATGCTGCAGTAATGGATCTCGCCGTGGGTCTTCACGTGACGTTCCACTCGAAAGACCGGTCGCCGGCGCCGCCGGGCGAGGACGCAGACCCGCAGGAATCCTTGCTGGATTTCAAGGGTCGAGGACGCTGCCTGGCGGTGATCGGCGTCCGTCGATTTCGGGTGGAACGTTGCGTGAAGGCCCACTAACACCGCTCCTGCGCCCGCGCAGCGTGGCGGTCGTCGGGGCGACGCCGCGGGCGGGCACCTACGCGCACGAGACGCTGGTCAACCTCGCGGCGCTGGGCTTCGACGGGCCGGTGTACGGCGTGAACCCGCGCCACCGCGAGGTGCTGGGCTTTGCGTGCGTGCCGTCGGTCGCCGACCTGCCCGAGCCCGTCGACGCCGTCGTGGTCGCGATCCCGGCCGCCGCCGTGCCGGGTGCGGTGCAGGCGGCCGGCGCACGCGGCTGCGGCGGCGCGGTCGTGCTGTCGGCCGGCTTCGGCGAGGTCGCCGGCGGGGCGGCGCTGGAGGACGAGCTGCGCGCGGCGGCGGCCGCGCACGAGCTGCCGCTGTGCGGCCCGAACTGCGGCGGCATCCTGTCGGTCGCCGGCCGCGCGGCGATGTGGGGCGACACGATGGGCTCCGCCGAGCCCGGCCCCGTCGCGATCGTCTCCCAGAGCGGCAACTTCGCCATCAACGCCGTCGCCGCGCGGCGCGGGCTGCGCGTGCACACGGTCGTCTCGAGCGGCAACGAGGCGGTGGTCTCCTCCGCGCGGTGGCTGCGGGCGCTCGCCGCCGAGCCGGACGTGCGCTCGGTGGCGCTGTTCCTCGAGGACGAGGGCGACGGCGCGGAGCTGTGCGAGGCGCTGGCCGCCTGTGCCGAGCTGGGGGTCGGCGTCGCCGTGCTGAAGTCCGGCTCGTCCGCGGCCGGGGCCGCCGCGGCGGCCGCCCATACGGGCTCGGTCGCCGGCGACCACCGCGTCTTCCGGGCGCTCGTCGAGGAGGCCGGCGCGGCGTGGGCATCGTCGTTCCACGAGCTGCTCGAGCTGGCCAAGGCGCTCGCGGCGCGGCCGCTGCCGCGCACCGGCGGCGGCGCGGCGATCCTCACCTGCTCGGGCGGCGACTCGGGACTCGGCGCCGACGAGTGCGCCCGCCACGGCGTGCCGCTGCCGGCCTTCGCGCCGGAGACCCGCGAGCGCCTGCGGGCGCTGCTGCCGGCGGCCGCCACCGTCAGCAACCCGCTGGACTACACGGCGCTGGTGTGGGGCGAGGTGGAGACGATCGCGCAGCTCATGGCGGTCTGCGGAGCGGATCCGGCCATCGACGAGGTCGTCGTCTTCTACGACGAGCCCGCGGGGATGACGGGCGCCCAACTCGAGTCCTGGCGCGCGGTGCGCGACGGCATCGCGCGCGGCGCGCGGGAGAGCCCCGTGCCGACGGTCGTGGCGTCCACGCTGCCCGAGCTGCTCAACGACCAGGCGGCCGCGGCCTTCGGGCGCGACGGGGTGGCGGCGCTCGCCGGCCTCGCCACCGGCGTTGCCGGCCTCGCCGCCCGCCGCCGGGAGCCCGCCGACCCGGCGCGCCTGCGCGAGCTTGCCGCGGCCGCGCGGGCGGCCGGCCGCGGTCGCGGCGGCGACTGGCTCGCCGAGCACGAGGCCAAGGCGCTGCTGCGCGCCCATGGCGTGCCGGTCGTGCCGGGCCGCGCGGTCGCCGACGCGGGCGACGCCGCGGCGGCGGCCGAGGAGGTCGGCTACCCCGTCGCCGTCAAGCGCTCCTCGGCGGCGCTGCGCCACAAGAGCGAGATGGGCGCGCTGCGGCTGGACCTCGCCGATCCCGCCGCGGTGCGCGACGCCTACCGCGGCCTCGCGGACGCCAACGGCTCGCCCGTGCTCGTCGAGCGGATGGCGGCGCCGGGCACGGAGCTGCTCGTGGCCGCGCGGGCGGACGCGGTCGTGCCCGTGCTGGTGCTCGGGCTCGGCGGCGTCTGGACCGAGCTCTACGACGACGTCGTGATCGTCCCGCTGCCGGCCGACGCCGACCGCGTGGAGGCGGCGCTGCGCCGCCTGCGCGGCGCCCCGCTGCTGACCGGCGGGCGCGGCGGCGCCCCGCTCGACCTGCGGGCCGACCGCCGAGCTGGCCGCCGGCGCGGGTGACGTCCTGCTGGCCGAGCGCCTCGCGCTGCTCGAGCTCAACCCGGTGATCGTCGGCCTGCAGGGTGCGGTGGCGGTGGACGCGACGGCGCGACGGGGAACGGCGTGACCGCGCGCCACGACGTGGTGGTGATCGGCGCCGGCCTCGCCGGCCTGGCTGCCGCGCGCGACCTCGCGGCGGCGGGCGCAGACGTGCTCGTGCTCGAGGCGCGCGAGCGGCCGGGCGGCCGGGTCGAGCAGCGGCGGCTCGCCGACGGGCGGCTGATCCAGCTCGGCGGGGAGATCGTCGGGCCCTTCCACACCGCCTTCACGGGCCTCGTCGCCGAGCTCGGGCTGACGCTCGAGGCCAGCTACACCGCCGAGGCGGGCGAGACGAGCTTCGGCCTGGCCGAGGGCGTCGTGCGCGGCGAGAGCTTTCTCACCGGCGTCGAGCAGGCCGAGCACGACCGGCTCGAGCGGGCGTTCGCGGCGCTGGCGGCGACGGTCGATCCCGGCGACCCGTGGGCCCACCCCGAGGCGGCAGCCCTGGACGCCACGAGCGTGGCGAGCTGGCTGCGCGCGAACGGCGCGGGCGCGGCGGTGGTGCGCCGCCGCGAGCTGTTCCACCTCTCGATGTCCGGCGGCTCGGTCGAGCGGACGTCGCTGCTCGCCGCGTTGCGCCAGGAGGCCGCGGCCGGGGCGACCGCGTTCTACGACTACGACGTGTGGGAGAGCCTGCGGGTCGCCGAGGGCTCGGCCACGGTCGCCGAGCGGATGGCCGCCGAGCTCGGCCCGCGGCTGCGCCTCGGCGCGCCGGTGCGCGCACTGGACGTCGGCAGGCCGCTGTGCTCGGTCACGCTGGAGGGCGGGGAGCCCGTCGGCGCCGAGGCGGTGGTCTGCGCGTTGCCGGCCGGCCCGCTGCGCGACGTCGCGGTGACCGGCCTGTCGGCGCAGCGGCTCGCGTCGCTGCACCGACAGCGCCACGCGCTCGCGGCCAAGCTCGTGGCGGTCTATCCCCGCTCGGTCTGGCGCGACAGCGGCGCCAACGGCCTGGCCGAGACGGAGTGGTCGTTCGGCTCGACCTGGCCCCAGGGCGAAGGGCTGCTGTCCATGCTCGTCCCGCCCGAGCGGCTCGCCGAGCTGCTCGCCGCCCCGGACGACCTGCTGCGCGAGCAGACGCTGGGCGACCTGGCCCGCCTGTACGGGCCCGCCGCGGAGGCGGAGGCGCAGGACCTGCTCGTCCGCCGCTGGGGCGTGGACCCGTGGACGCAGGGCTACGTCACCGCCTGGCACCCGGGCGACGTCACGGCGGTCGGCCCGCTGCACGGCACCCACGAGCCGCCGTTCTACGCCTGCGGCTCGGACCAGTGGGTGGCCGGTTACATGGAGGGCGCGGTCAGGACCGGGCGCGCGGCCGCTCGCGCGGCCCTCAGCGGGGCGCCGACGCGCGTTTAGCCCCGTCCCCGGTGGGCACCTGGGATCCCAGGGGTATGGACACTGGATCTCATCGCCGGAGGGGCGCATGGGCCGTCCTCGCCGTGCTCGCGATCGTGCTGGTCGCCGGCTGCGGCGGGGCGGCCTCGAGCTCGCGTGAGCTGTCGCTCGCGCTGGCCGAGGAGCCCGACGAGCTCGACCCGACGATCTCCTCGTCGTTCGTGAGCCGGATGGTCTTCGCCCACATGTGCGAGAAGCTCTACGACGTCGACGGCGAGCTCGGCCTCGTCCCCCAGCTCGCCGCGGCGCTGCCGCAGGTCTCCCGCGACGGCAAGACGGCCACCATCCGCCTGCGCGAGGGCATCCGCTTCAACGACGGCACTCCCTTCGACGCGGCCGCCGTCAAGCAGTCGCTCGACCGCCACCGGACGCTCGAGACCTCGAGCCGCTCGGGCGAGCTCGCGCCCGTGACGGGGGTCGAGGTCGTCGATCCGCGCACCGTCCGCCTCTCGCTGGAGACGCCGTTCCCGCCGCTGACCTCGCTGCTGGCCGACCGTGCCGGGATGATCATGTCGCCGGAGGCGCTCGACCGGCTCGGGGAGAAGTTCGGCACCGACCCGGTGTGCGTCGGGCCGTTCTCGTTCGCCGAGCGGACCGCCTCGGACCGGATCGTGGTGGAGAAGGCGCCCGAGTACTACGCGGCGGACAAGGTGCAGCTCGACCGGATCGTCTTTCGCATCATCACCGACGGCCCCGTGCGGGCGTCGAACCTGCGCTCGGGGGACATCGACGTCGCCGAGCGCCTGGAGCCCGTCGACGTGGTCTCCATCCGCAACGACGCGTCGATCGACTTGCGCGAGGTCGTCTCGCTCGGCTACCAGGGGATCTCGCTCAACGTCGGCAACGCCGACGGCATCGGCAAGCCGTTCAAGACGGTCGACCTGCCGCTGGCCCGGAAGCCCGAGCTGCGGCGCGCCTTCGAGCTCTCACTGGACCGCGAGGTCATCAACCGCGTCGTCTTCTTCGACCAGTACGTGCCGGGCTGTAGCCCCGTCTCTCCGTCCAGCCGGTGGGCGGACAAGGCGCTGCGCTGCCCGGGGCGCGACCTCGACGAGGCCAAGCGGCTGATTGCGCAGAGCGGCATCAAGCCGCCGGTGCCGGTCGAGCTGATGCTCGAGGCCGGCGGCGAGAGCGCGAGGCTGGGCGAGGTCGTCCAGGCGATGGCGGCCGAGGCGGGCTTCAAGGTGACGCTTGCCCCGACCGAGTTCACGACAGCGCTCGACAACGGCGACACGGGCGACTTCGAGGCCTTCCAGGTCGGCTGGTCGGGCCGCGTGGACCCGGACGGCAACATCTACAACCAGCAGGCGAGCGACGGGCCGACCAACTACTCGGGCGCCGCGGACGCGACGGTCGACGACGCGATCAACGCCGCCCGCACCGAGCGCGACCCGGCCAAGCGGCGCGAGCTCTACCGCGAGCTGGTGGCGCTGCTCAACGAGCGCAAGAACATCCTCTACCTCTACCACCTGCGCCTCTACCTGGGCGCGCGCCCGGGCATCGAGGGCATCGAGTTCCGGCCGGACGGGATCCCGCGGCTGGCCTTCGCGAGCGTGGAGTGATGGGCGGCTATCTCCTGCGCCGTATCGGCGCCTCGCTGCTGGTCCTGCTGATCGCCAGCGTGGTCATCTTCTTCGGCGTGCGGGCGCTGCCGGGCGACCCCGCGCTCGCGCTGGCCGGCGAGGACCGCAGCCCGCAGGCGCTCGCGGCGGTGCGCGACAAGTACGGGCTCGACGACCCGGTGCCGGTGCAGTACGTGCGCTGGCTCGGCCAGGTCGTCCAGGGCGACCTCGGTACCTCGGTGCGGACGGGCCTCGACGTGCGCGACACCATCTTCGACCGCCTGCCGATCACGCTCGAGCTGGCCTTCCTCAGCCTGATCGTCGCGCTGGTGATCGGGATCGGCGCGGGGGTGATCTCCGCCGTCCGGCGCGGCTCGCTGGCCGACTACGGGGGCAGCCTCGTGGCGCTGATCGGCCTATCGGTCCCCAACTTCTGGCTCGGCCTGGTGCTGATCCTGATCTTCGCGATCGGGCTGGGCGTGCTGCCGGCCTCCGGCTACGTGCCGTTCTTCGAGGATCCGCTCGGCAACCTGCGCAGCATGGTCCTGCCGGCGATCGTGCTCGGGTCCGGGCTCGCCGCCGTGATCATGCGCCAGACGCGGGCGGCGATGCTCGACTCGCTCGGCGCCGACTACGTGCGCACGGCGCGCGCCAAGGGCCTCAGCGAGCGCTCGGTCGTCGGCGGCCACGCGCTGCGCAACAGCCTGATCACGGTGGTCACGGTCATCGGCCTGCAGATCGGCGCGCTGATCTCGGGCGCGGTGGTCACCGAGCAGGTGTTCGTCATCCCGGGCTTCGGCAAGCTCACGGTGGACTCCGTCTTCCAGCGCGACTACCCGCTGATCCAGGGCGTCGTGCTGGTCGCCGCGGCGGGCTACGTGATCATCAACCTCGCCGTCGACCTCCTCTACTCGGTGCTCGACCCGCGCATCCGCGTGTCGGGAGAGCCGCGATGAGCACCGCGGTCGACGTTCCCACCATCTCCCCCCGCGCCCGCCGGCGGCGGCGGATCGGGCGCCGGCTCGCGCGCCGGCCGCTGGCGATCGCCGGCGCGGTCGTGATCGTGCTGTTCGTCGTGGCCGCCGTCGCCGCGCCGCTCGTCGCCCCGGCGGACCCGGCCGAGACGAACTTCTCCCAGACGCTCGAGAGCCCGTCGTGGTCGCACCTGATGGGCACCGACGAGCTCGGCCGCGACGTGCTCTCGCGCGTGATCTGGGGCGCCCGCGCATCGCTGGAGGCCGGCGTGCTGGCGACGCTGCTGGCGATGGTGGTGGCCGTCCCGCTCGGGCTGCTCGCCGGCTACTTCCGCGGCTGGTGGGACCCGGTCATCTCGCGCTTCACCGACGTGCTGCTGGCGTTCCCCTTCCTCGTGCTCGCCGTCGGCCTGGCGGCCATCCTCGGGCCGTCGCTGCTCAACGCCACGCTGGCGCTCGGGATCGCGGCCATCCCGGGGCTCATCCGGGTCACGCGCGGCGAGGCGCTGGCGCTGCGCGAGCAGGAGTTCGTCAAGGCGGCGGTCGCCAACGGCGCGGGCGAGGGCGTGATCCTGCGCCGCCACCTGCTGCCCAACATGGTCTCGACGCTGCTCGTGCAGGCGACGATCACGATCCCGACGGCGATCATCGGCGAGTCGCTGCTGAGCTTCCTCGGGCTCGGCGTCCAGCCGCCGACGCCGTCGTGGGGCGTGATGCTCGCCGCCGCCCAGCCGTTCATCTCGCTCGCGCCGTGGCTGGCGATCTTCCCCGGCCTGGCGATCGTCGCGGCCACGCTGGCCTTCAACCTGCTCGGCGACGGCCTGCGCGACGCGCTCGACCCGCGGACGGAGCGCTGAGGCGTGGCCCTGCTCGCCGTCGAGGATCTCTCCGTGCGCTTCAGCGGCGACGAGGGGACCGTGCAGGCGGTCGACGGCGTCTCCTTCGCGCTGGAGCCCGGCGAGGTGCTGGCGATCGTCGGCGAGTCAGGCTGCGGCAAGAGCGTGACGGCGATGTCGCTGCTCGGGCTGCTGCCCGGCGGCGCGGACGTCGGCGGGCGCGCGGCGTTCGGCGACGACGACCTGCTCGCGGTGGACGAGGAGCGCCTGCGGGCGATCCGCGGCGCCGAGATCTCGATGATCTTCCAGGAGCCGATGACCTCGCTGAACCCCGTGCTGACGATCGGCCGCCAGGTGGGCGAGGTGCTGCGCCGGCACCTGGGCATGAGCCGCGGGGCGGCGCGCGAGCGAACGGTCGAGCTGCTCGACCTGGTGGGCATCCCCGCGCCGGAGAAGCGTGTCGGCGAGTATCCGCACCAGCTCTCGGGCGGCATGCGCCAGCGGGTGATGATCGCCATGGGCATCGCCTGCGAGCCCAAGCTGCTGATCGCCGACGAGCCCACCACGGCGCTGGACGTGACGATCCAGGCGGGCGTGCTCGACGTCCTGCGCGAGCTGCGCGAGCGCCTGGGAATGGCGATCGTGCTGATCACCCACGACCTCGGCGTCGTCGCCGACGTGGCCGACCGGGTGATCGTCATGTACGCGGGGCGCAAGGTCGAGGAGGCGCCGGTGGACGAGCTCTTCGCCCATCCCCAGCACCCCTACACGCTCGGGCTGCTGGGCGCCGTGCCGGCCGCGGCGACGCACGCCGCCGGCGACGAGCGGGCGCGCCTGGTCGAGATCCCGGGGATGGTCCCGGCGCTGTCGGGGCCGGCGACGGGCTGTCCCTTCGCGCCGCGCTGCCCGCGCGCCGACGAGCGCACGCGCAACGAGGTGCCGCCGCTTCAGGCGGTGCGGCCCGAGCACCTCGTGGCCTGCCTGCACCCCGGGCGCGAGCCGCAGGAGGACGCCGCGTGAGCGCGCGCGCTCCGGTGCTGGAGGTCTCAGACCTCGAGATGCACTTCCCGGCCGGCGGCGACCGGGTGGTGCACGCCGTGGACGGCTTGTCGCTGTCGATCGGGGCCGGCGAGGTGGTCGGGCTGGTGGGCGAGTCCGGCAGCGGCAAGTCGACGGTCGGCAACTGCATCCTGCGGCTGGTCGAGCCGACCGCCGGCAAGGTCGTCCTGCAGGGCGAGGACATCACCCACCTCTCCGCGCGCCGGCTGCGGCCGCTGCGGCGGCAGATGCACATGGTCTTCCAGGATCCCTTCGCCTCGCTGAACCCGCGCATGACCACCGGCGGCAACGTGGCCGAGCCGCTGCGCATCCACGGCGTCGCGGACGGCAGCAGCGACCTCGACCGGCGCGTTGCCGGGCTGTTCGACCGCGTCGGGCTGCGCGAGGAGCTGCGCCACCGCTATCCGCACGAGCTCTCGGGCGGTCAGCGCCAGCGGGTAGGGCTCGCGCGGGCGCTGAGCCTCGAGCCGAGCCTGCTGATCGCCGACGAGCCGGTCTCCGCGCTCGACGTCTCGGTGCAGGCGGCGATCCTCAACCTGCTGCGCGACCTCCAGCAGGAGCTCGGCTTCGCCTGCCTGTTCATCACCCACGACCTGTCGACGGTCGAGTACTTCTGCGACCGTGTCGCGGTCATGTACCTGGGCCGGATCCTCGAGACCGGCACGCGCGAGCAGGTCTTCGCCGAGCCGCGTCACCCGTACACGCAGGCGCTGCTCTCCGCGGCCGTCGTCCCCGATCCGGTGGCGCAGCGCGAGCGCACCCGCGTCGTGCTGGAGGGTGACCTGCCGAGCCCGATCGACCCCCCGTCGGGCTGCCGTTTCCGGACACGCTGCCCGATCGCCGCGCGGGCGATGCCGAGGGCCGAGGAGGAAGAGCCGCTGCTGCACGACGCGTCGGGCGACGGGCATCTGACCGCGTGTCACCTGGTGGGCGAGGGCGGCGAGGCACCGCGCCTGGACGAGGTGGCTTCATGAACGACTTCACCACGCGGCCGGAGCTGTCGGGCACCTTCGGGATGGTCGCCTCGACGCACTGGCTCGCCTCGGCCGCGGGCATGGCGACGCTGGAGGCCGGCGGCAACGCCTTCGACGCGGCGGTGGCGACCGGCTTCGCCCTGCAGGTCGTCGAGCCGCACCTCAACGGGCCCGCCGGCGAGGTGCCCATCCTGCTCTACGAGGCGGCGGGTGGGCGGGTCGAGGTGATCTGCGGCCAGGGTCCGTCGCCGGCCGCCGCCACGGTCGAGCACTTCGAGGGACTGGGGCTCGACCTCGTGCCGGGCACCGGCCTGCTGGCCTGCTGCGTGCCGGGCGCGTTCGACGCCTGGATGCTCCTGCTGCGCGATCACGGGACGATCGGGGTCCGCGAGGCGCTGCGGTTCGCGATCGGCTACGCGGAGGACGGCTTCCCGGCGCTCGAGCGGATCGCGGACACGGTCGCCGGCGTCGAGCAGCTGTTCGGGACCGAATGGCCGACCTCGGGTGAGCTGTGGCTGCCCGCGCCCGCGATCGGGGCGCGCATGACCAACCCGGTCCTGGCGGCGACCTACCGGCGGCTGGCCGACGAGGCGGAGGCGGCCGGCGGCTCGCGCGAGACCCAGATCGACGCGGCGCGGGCCGCGTGGCGGGAGGGCTTCGTCGCCGAGGCCATCACCGATTTCCTTGCAGGGGCGGAGGTGCTCGACTCCAGCGGCCGGCGCCACCGGGCGCTGTTGTCGGGCGACGACCTCGCCGCCTACCGGGCGACCTTCGAGGCACCGGTCTCGCGTGCCTGGGACGGCTGGACGGTCTCCAAGACCGGGCCGTGGGGCCAGGGGCCGGTGCTGCTGCAGCAGCTCGCGCTGCTGGAGGGCTTCGACCTGTCGGCGATGGCGCCCGTCGACCGTGTCCACACCGTGCTCGAGTGCGCGAAGCTCGCGCTCGCGGACCGTGAAGCGTGGTACGGCGACAACGCGCCGGTGCCGCTGGACGAGCTGCTCGGCGACGCCTACGCGGCCGAGCGCCGCGAGCTGGTCGACGCCGACAGCGCGTCGGGCGAGCTGCGCCCGGGCTCGCCGGGCGGGCGCTCACCGCTGCTACCCGAGCCGCTGCGGGTCGAGGGCGAGGCGGGCACGGGCGCGGTGGGCGTCGGCGAGCCGACGTTGTTGGCGCCGGCCGAGCGGACCGGCGACACCTGCCACATCGACGTCGCCGACCGCCACGGCAACCTCGCCTCGGCCACCCCCAGCGGTGGCTGGCTGCAGAGCTCGCCGGCGATCCCCGGGCTCGGCTTCGCGCTCGGCAGCCGCGCGCAGATGTTCTGGCTCGGGCCCGACGGGCTGCCGAGCCGGCTGGCGCCGGGGCGGCGGCCGCGGACGACCTTGTCGCCGTCGCTCGCCGTCCACGAGGACGGCGCGCGGCTCGCCTGGGGCACGCCGGGCGGCGACCAGCAGGACCAGTGGTCACTGCTGCTCTTCCTCAACCACGTCGTGGACGGGATGAACCTGCAAGAGGCGATCGACGCCCCGGCCTACCAGACCGCCCACTTCCCGAGCTCCTTCTACCCGCGGGCGTTCCGGCCGCGCAGCGTGCAGGCCGAGGACCGCCTGGGTGACGAGGCGATCGCCGGGCTGCGCGAGCGCGGCCACGATGTCGAGCTGCCGGGGCCGTGGTCGCTCGGCCGGCTCAGTGCCGTCCGGCGCGAGCCGGACGGGACGTTGCGCGCGGGCGCGAACCCGCGCGGGATGCAGGGCTACGCGGTCGGGCGCTGAGCTCGCCGCGGGCGGTTACGATCCGCCGCTGATGTCCTCCGAGGGATTGCAGGCGGCCGAGGAGAAGATGCGTCGCGACGGCGTCCCGGACGCCGCGATCGCGACCTTCGCCGACCAGTATCGCCAGCTCGAGGCCGGGGCGACGGGCATGCTGCCCGAGGCCGATCTCGAGCCCGTGGACGACCTCGTCGATGCCGCCGAGCTGCCCGCCGCCGACGCGCCGCTGGACGAGGCGGTGATCGTCAAGCTCAACGGCGGCCTCGGGACGAGCATGGGCATGACACGGGCGAAATCGCTGATCGAGGCCAAGGACGGCCACTCCTTCCTGGACGTCGTGGTGCGCCAGGTGCTCGAGCTGCGACGCCGTCACGGCGCGCGGCTGCCGCTCGTGCTGATGGACAGCTTCTCCACCCGCGAGGACTCGCTGGCGGCGCTCGCGCGCTACGACGAGCTCGAGGCCGACGTCCCGCTGGACTTCCTCCAGAACAAGGAGCCGAAGGTCCTCGCCGACGACCTCGCACCGGTCGAGTGGGCGGCCAACCCGGACCAGGAGTGGTGCCCGCCCGGGCACGGCGACATCTACACCGCGCTGCTGACCTCCGGGATGCTCGAGGCGCTGCGCGAGCGCGGCTACCGCTACGCGTTCCTGTCGAACTCCGACAACCTGGGCGCGGTGCTCGAGCCGCGCATCCTCGCCTGGCTCGCCGCCGAGCGCGTGCCCTTCGCCATGGAGGTCGTGGACCGCACGGAGGCCGACCGCAAGGGCGGCCATGTCGCCCGCCGGCGCGACGACGGCCAGCTCGTGCTGCGCGAGACCTCCCAGGTGCCCGACTCCGACCAGGAGGCCTTCCAGGACATGGGGCGCTGGGCCTACATGAACACGAACAACCTGTGGGTCGACCTGCACGCGCTCGCCGCGCTGCTCGAGGAGAACCGGGGGGTGCTCGGGCTGCCGATCATCGTCAACCGCAAGACGGTCGATCCCGCGGACTCCTCGTCACCGGCGGTGGTCCAGCTCGAGACCGCGATGGGGGCGGGGATCGGGGTCTTCGAGGGCTCGCGGGCGGTGCACGTCTCGCGCCGGCGGTTCGCTCCGGTCAAGACCACCGACGATCTGCTGACGCTGCGCTCGGACGCCTACGTCCTGCGCGAGGACGGGCTGGTCGAGCCCAACCCGGCGCGCGACGGCGAGGCGCCCTACGTCGAGCTCGACCCGGCTCACTACAAGTTGCTGCGCGAGTTCGACGCCCGCTTCCCGGCGGGCCCGCCGTCGCTCGTGGCCTGCGATCGCTTCGTCGTGCGCGGCGACGTGCGCTTCGGGCGCGGCGTCGTGGCGCGCGGCGCCGTCGAGGTGGTCGGCGAGGACGCCGGGCAGCGGGCGGTCGAGGACGGCGCGGTGCTAGAGGGCTAGTTCCGCTCGAGCACGACGACGGGGATCTCGCGGTCGGTCTTCTTCTGGTACTCGTCGTACTCGGGCCACATCGAGATCATCAGCTCCCACAGCTCAGGCTTCTCCTCCGGCGTCGCGGTCCGCGCACGGGCGGGGAAGCGGTCGGCCTTGACCTGGACCTCGGCCGTCGGATCCTCCGTGAGGTTGAGGTACCACGCCGGCGGCGCGTCCTTGCCGCCGTTGGAGGCGACGACGATCTCGTCGTCGCCCTGGCGCCCGTAGATCAGCGGCGTCGAGCGCGACTCGCCGGACTTGCGCCCGGTCGTCGTGAGGATCAGGCAGGTGACGCCCTGCCAGTCGTGTCCCTCCTCGCCGTCGGTCTCCTGGTAGCGCTTGACGTGCTCCTGTCCGAACAACACGGATCCTCCTGGGTGGGTCGGCGATCGCGTTGCTCCTACCCGCCCGAGCGCTCGTCGCGTCTGAGAAAATGCACGGTTCCGTGCCAACCCGCTCGCCGGACACCCGCCTGCTGCTCTCGCTCCTCGACCCGGCGGATCCCTCGCGCGCGGACGCGGTCGCCGAGCGGCTCGGGGTGTCGGCGTCCGCGGTGGAGGAGTCGCTGCGCGGTCTCTCGGACGACGGGCTGGCCGTGCGCGGCGCGGACGGCGCCTACCGCGCACTGCCGCTCGACGCCGGCGAGCTGCGCGAGCTCTATCCCGCGGCGCTGATCCTCGAGTGCCTGGCGGTGCGCGAGGCGCCGCGCTACGACGCGGAGCTGCTGGCCGAGCTGCGGGCGGCGAACGCGCGCTTGCGCGCTGCGGGTGACCCGCAGGCGGCGATCGCCGCCGACGACGACTTCCACGCGCTGCTGCTCTCCCGATGCGAGAACGAGCGGCTGCTCGATGTGCTGCGGTCGGTCCGCCGCGCGCTGGTGCGCTACGAGCGCGCCTACATGGTCGACACGGCGCGGATCGAGCGCTCGGCGGGCCAGCACGACGCCATCGTGGCGGCGCTCGAGCGCGCCGATCACGCCGCCGCGGCGGGCGGGATCCGCGAGAACTTCATGGCCGCGCTGCCGGACCTGGCGGCCCAGATCGAGCGCGACGGGCGCTGAGCGCCCAGCCGACCGCCGCGCCGTAGGCGACGTGGTCGGCCCACTGCGGGAGCGGCTCCAGCCTGTGGATGGAGGGGATCCGCCGGCCGATCACATGGAGGTCGAGGGCCGCGATGGCCATCCCCGCCGCCGTCGCCCCGGCCCGCTCGCGCCCACGTGGCAGGGTGCGCGCGAGGACGGCGGCCCACCCGTAGGAGAGGGCGAGGTGGACCGGCGCGGCGGCGGCCAACAGCGGGAGCGTCCGCCGCTCGCCGGGCAGGACGATCTGCCCCGCCGCCCGCGCCCCGTCGAGCGGATCCCGGGCGGTGAGGACGGCGTAGAGCGTCGAGGGGAGCCCGCTCAAGAGCGCGCCGGCCGTGCCGGCCACGGCGACGTCGGCGAAGAGCTCGCGGTCGAACACCGGGCTGAGCGTAGGGTGCCGCCGCATGGAACCCGGAATCGCCTTCACGACGCTCGACTTCGACGCCGGCGAGCGCTTCGTCCGCCTCCGCAAGAGGCTCGGGGTCACGAGCTTCGGCCTCAACCTGATGCTGCTCGCGCCCGGTCAGCGGGGCAGGGTGCATCGCCACGAGCGCCAGGAGGAGGTCTACGTCGTGCTCGAGGGGGAGCTGACGCTGCTGTTGGAGGGCGGCGATGAGCGCGTTCTGGTAGCCGGCGAGGCGGCGCGCGTGGCGCCTGCAGTGCGCCGGCAGCTCGTCAACCGCGGGCCGGCGCGCGTGGCGCTGCTGGCGATCGGAGGCGCCGTCGAGCACGAGGGCCGCGACGGCGTGGCGTTCGAGAGCTTCGAGGATCCCGGCGAGGGCCGCCCGCCGCAGGACGTGCCGCTGCCTCCGGACTTGTCCACTTCGTGACCGCGTGGCGGCAGCCGTGGCGGTTGGCGCAGCTGACGCGCCATGATGGCGTGATGATCGCCGTCCGCTACGGCTTGCCCGCGGTGCTCATCGTCGCCGGCTTCGTGATCCTGCTCGTGTCGCCCGGCTCGATCGGCGTCGAGGGCTTCGCCATGTGTGTCGGCGCGGGCCTGTCCGTGCTTCTGCTCAACTGGCTGTTCCGCGCGGGGGCGAAGGGCGACGAGGAGCGCGCGCAAGAGGAGTCCGCGCGCGAGTTCTACGCCGCGCACGGACGCTGGCCGGACGAGTAGGCGAGCGAAGCGATTTCCCGCACTTTGCGGGATGAGACGGCCTCCCCTTTGACGAGGGGGCGAACTCTCGGCTGCCATCCCTAGAACGTCGGAGTGGCTCACGAGACGAGGAGGACCGGGGTGTCGAGGGGATGGAGTCGCGCTGCGCGGGTGAAGGTGCTGACGGTGGCGGTGGTGTCCTGCGCCGCGTGGTGGCTGTACGCCGCAGCGCCTGCAGTCGCTGCGCCGTACACGGTCTACTCGTGCCAGGCCCCCGGCGGCAAGCAAGGAACTGCGGACGGCTGGAGCAGCGTGCAGCAGGGGTTGGGAACGTACGCGGGACTCGACTGCCCGCGAGGGCCGCTTGTCGCCGGTGTCGATCGCACGCGAGCCCACTCACGCGGCCACGTACTTCGGTTTCAAGTTCTCCGCTCCATCGGGGACGCGAATCCGCGACTACTCGATTCAGAGGCGGGTCATCCTGGCCGGCGGTCCTGGTTCCTGGGCATACAACTACACGCTGCTGTTCGACACCCCCGACTTCACCCGACGAGGTGAGCAGTGCTGGGCTCTGGCACGCCTGCTACGGGCTCGGAGAAGCGCAGAGCGCCCAAGGGAACGGTCTTGTCGCTCGGTTCGCTGACAGCGCCTGGTGGATTGTTCGTCCGGATCCACGTCTGATTGTCCCGCGGGTGCTGCGCCGACACTCCATGATCTTCTCGGCGCGATTCACTATGGATGACCCGATTGACCCGGCGTTCACCGGAACGCCCTCGGGCTCCCTGCTCGAGCCGGGGCGACGTTGTCCGGCGACGAAGCAATCTCGTTCGGCGCGGTCGATCAGGGCAGTGGGCTCTACCGCGCGGTGCTCGAGGTCGACGGGCGGCCAGCGGTTTCGCAGGCCGTCGATGACCGTGGCGGCGCCTGCACGCTTCCGTTCGCCGAGCCGGCGCCCTGCAAGCTCGTGAGCGGGGGAACTGCTCAACTGGAACACCGCGACCGCTACGGACGGCCCGCACCGCGTTCGGTTGTTGGTCTACGACGCCACAGGCGTCAACGCTGCCGCATTCGGTCCGATCGACGTGTCGGTCCGCAATGCCGTGCCGACCTGCACCTCGAACGCCTACGGCGTCACGGCCGGCCTCAGCGGCAAGTCATCACGCACGGTCCGCTACGGCAGCTCCAACCGCGTCGGAGGCCGGGTGCTGTACGCAAACGGAACGCCTGCGGCCGGCGCCACCGTGAAGATCCTGGCCGGCGAGCCGGCCAGCCAGGTGCTCGGGACGGTCGCCGCCAACGCACGCGGACGCTTCACCTACCGCATCGAGCCCGGACCGTCGCGGACCGTGATCGCTGCCGTCCCCGGCCCTGAAGGCGGCACCACCCACGCCTGCAGCGGCGCGCTGCGACTCAACGTCAAGGCCGGCGTCACGCTCTCGGCTCGGCCACGCGCGCTGCGAAACGGCCAGACCGTCCGCTTCGCCGGGCGCCTCAAAGGCGGCCCGCTGCCCGCCGACGGCAAGCTGATCGACCTCCAGGCCAAGGCCGCTCGCGGCTGGGTCACCTTCAAGTCCGTCCGCGCGAACAAGCGCGGGCGCTTCAGCGCCCCTTACCGCTTCGGTCGCACCTTCCGGCCCACGACGTACCGGTTCCGCGCCCGTAGCCGCCGCGAGACCGCCTACCCCTACGCCCTCGGCTACTCGAAGAGCGCGAAGGTCCGCGTGAGGCCGTGAGCTACCGCGTGGCGAGCCGCTGTTGCCGGGGCGCCCGAGCCGCTTCGGGCGCGAGCCGCCCGGCGGCCGCCACGCCCCAGAGCAGCGCCATCCACGTCAGTGCCGCGAGCACGACGTGCACCCAGACGACCTCGGCCGGAAGCTCAAGCGCGTACTGGATCCCCCCGACGATGCCCTGGGCGGCCGCCAGCAAGCAGACGACAGTGATCGCCTGGCGGACCTGGGGATCCGCGTGGCGGCGGCGTAGCAGCCACCAGACCACGACCGCGGCGACGCCGAAGACGGTGGCGATGCGGCCGTGCTGGCGGATCGTCCAGTCCAGCGTCTCGATCCCGAACCACCCGAGCCGGTCGATCTCGTCGCCGGTACCGGCCCCACCGGCGTGTGGGCCGGCGGCCGTCGCGGCGGTTCCGGCGAGGATCGTGAGCGCGCCGAGCGGCAGGAGCGCCCGCACCGCCCACACGGCGACGCGGTCGTCCGAGCGCGCCCGGTCGCCGGGCTCGTAGCTGGCCCGCCACGCGAGGGCGACGGCGGCGATGAGGATCAGCATCGAGAGCACGTAGTGACCCATGACGAAGCCGGGCGCGAGGTGGTAGCGGACGGTGAAGCCACCGAGCACCGCCTGGCCGAGCACGCCCAGCGGCAGCAGCGCACCGATCAGCGCCAGGTCGCGGCGGAACGGCCGCCGGCGCCAGGCCAGCAGGCCGGCTGCCGCGGCCGCAACGCCGACGACGCCCGAGAGCAGGCGATTGCCGAACTCGATCCACGCGTGGGTCTCGAGCGGCGGGGCGATGCGGCCGTAGCACTTCGGCCAGTCCGGGCAACCGAGGCCCGAGCCGCTCAGGCGGACCGCCGCGCCCGTGAAGACGATCAGCGTGAGCATGCCGAGCGCCACGAGCGCGATCCGCTGGTAGGCCTCGGGCGTGACGGTGAAGCGCGCGCGCATCGCGGCCTATTCTGGCGAAGCCGCCCGGCGAGCAGGCGCCAGGTCGCGTTCAGACAGCAGCGCGGCCGCTGCGTCGCCGCCGAGACGGACCGCGTAGTTGGTCCCGCGGTCCTCGGGATAGATCTGCGTCGTGTTGGCGAGGATCAGGCCCGGCACGCCGGTGTTCAGCGGCGGGATGCGCTCTCGGTAGCCGACGGTCACGATCGGCTGGGCGGCCGGCTCGCGATGCAGCCAGCGGGCGCGGACCCAGGCCGGATCGAACTCTGGCCGGACCATCCGCAGACCCGGCAGATAGCGGGCCAGCAACGCGTCCGCGTCGAGCGAGAGCAGCTCGTCGCCGGCCGCCAGGTAGTTGGCGACATAGATGAAGCGCCTCCCGCCGTAGCGCTCGGGCCCGACGAGGTTGGTGTGTTCGATCAGGCCGACGAAGGGCAGGCGGCGATCGGCGATGTTCGTCCAGTAGAAGCGCCCGAACGGCCGGTCGAGCTCGAGCAGGAGACACAGCGCGGTGTGGTACTCGACCGACGTCAACCGCTCGCGGTAGGCCCGCCCCAAACGGGCCGCCAGCTCGTCGTCGAGCAGCGCGCGGAAGACGTCGTTGGAAACGGTCGCCACGACGGCGTCGTAGGTCTCCGCGGCGTCGGCGCCCGCGTTGCTCACAGCCAGCGGCGAGGGCGACACCGCGAGCGGGGGGAACGCGCGCGGGTCGTGCCCGGTCCTGAACGACCCCGCGGCGCCCGGCGACACGACGAACCGCGTCCCGTCGCGCGCGAGCGCCCGCGCGGGCCGATCGACGAGCACCCGTCCACCCGCCGCCTCGATGCGCTCGCGCAGCCGCTCGAGGAACGGCTCCCATGACCGGCGCGGGTAGCCCAGCAGCTCGGTCCGCGCCTCCTCACCCCGGATCTGCCGGCGCAACGTCAGCTTGCTCCACAGCCACGCCATCGAGATGTCATCTGCGCGGTCGCCGAACTTGCCGCGCAGCAGCGGCCCCCACACCTTCGCCCACGCCTGCCGGCCCATCGCCCGCTCGATCCAGGCGTGCGCGGTCTCGCGCTCGAACGGCGCGACGTCTGTCGCCCGCCGCGCTGCAGCCACAGCACCGCTACGCCCATGCGCACCCGCGAGACGGGCGAGAGGGGCCCGAAGCGCAGGAGGTCGAGCGGCCCCGTGAACGGCCAGACGCGACCGTCAGCGAAGAAGCCGACGTTCGACGGCCGCCACTCGAGCTCGTCGCCGAGGCCGAGCTCGTCGAAGAGCGCGGCGATGTGGCGATCGCTGGTGAACAGGTGGTGGTAGTAGCGCTCGAGCCGCGCGCCGCCGCCGACGTCGAGCGTGGCCGCCTGCCCGCCGAGGCCCGGCCAGCGCTCGTAGACGTCGCACACGTGGCCGGCCTGCGAGAGCCGGTAGGCCGCCGTCAGCCCGGCGACCCCGGCCCCGACCACCGCGACCCTCATCTGTCGCGTTCGCGTTCGCGGTCGCTGTCGAGGTCGTGCTCGAGGTGGTGGTCGCGGTCGAGGCCGCTGTTGCCTTCTCGATCGAAGCTGCTGTCGGGGCCGTGACCGCGTCGCGGCGCACGACGTACAGCGGCCGGCGCTTGACCTCGTCGTAGATCCGCCCGACGTACTCGCCGATCACCCCGAGCGTCATCAGCTGGATGCCGCCGATGAACAGCACCGCGAAGAGCACGCTCGGGACGCCGCGCTCGTAGATGCCGGTGTAGCGGGCGACCACCGTGAGCGGGAGGCCGACGAAGGCGATGGCCGAGATCAGGAGCCCGATCAGCGTCGCCAGCTGCAGCGGGAAGTGCGAGAAGCTCGAGACCGCGTCGAGCGCGAAGCGCAGCATCCGCCGGGGTGGGAACTTGGTCTCGCCCGCGAAACGCGGCTCGCGGTCGTAGTCGACCGTGGCCTGCTCGAAGCCCACCCAGGCCGTCATCCCGCGCAGGAACCGCGAGCGCTCGCGCAGCGAGAGCAGGGCGTCGAGCGCCTGGCGGTCCAGCAGCCGGAAGTCGCCGGCGTTGGGCTCGAGCTCGACCTGGGCGAGTCGGCCCATCAGCCGGTAGAACCAGCGCGCCGTCCCGAGCTTGAAGCGGCTCTCCCCGGGGCGCTCGAGCCGGCGCGCGACCACGACGTCGGCGCCGGCGTGCCACGCGTCCACCAGCCGCGGGATCACCTCAGGCGGGTCCTGGAGATCGCCGTCGATCATGACCGCCGCGTCGCCGCGCGCGTGGTCTAACCCGGCGGTCAGCGCCAGCTGATGGCCGAAGCGGCGCGAGAGGTGCAGGACCCGCACGCGCGGATCCTCGGCGGCCAGCTCGTCCAGCAGCTCCGCCGTACCGTCGCCCGAGCCGTCGTCGACGACGACGAGCTCCCAGTCCAGGCCGGCCAGCGCCACGTCCAGGCGCCGGTGGAACTCCCGCGCCACGGAACGCTCGTCGAACATCGGCGCCACGACGGAGAGCAGGGTCAGCGTGCGCCCGGACACCGGCCTACTGTAGGCGCGGGCGCTGTGCCAGCATCGGCGCCCCCGCGACGCCCCAACCGCGCGACTCTGAGCGCGCGCGGCGGTTGACACACGGAGAATGCCGACGCCCACCCCAGCCGATGCCCACGCGAGCGCGCCGCGCGCGACACGCGCGCCCGTCCGGCCGCGGACCCAGTGCGTGCTCGGCGTCCCGCTCGCGCTGACCGACTACGAGCGCACGCTGGACTGGATCGACGGGACAGTGGCGGCGCGCCGGCCGGCCTACATCTGCGTGGCGGCCGTCCACACGGTGATGGTCACCCACGAGGACGCCGAGCTGCGCGAGGCGGTCCTCGGCGCCGACTTCACGGTGCCCGACGGCCAGCCGCTCGTGTGGGCGATGAACCTGCTCGGCCACGACCTGCCCTCGCGCGTCTACGGGCCCACGCTCATGGACAAGGCGTGCGAGCGCGCGGCGCGCAGCGGGCAGCGCTTCTACCTCTACGGCGGGCGCAACCAGGGCGCGCTCGCACAGCTCGCCCGCACGTTGCGGCTCCGCTACCCCGGGCTTCAGATCGTCGGCGGGCACGCGCCGCCGTTCCGCCCGCTGACCGCCGCCGAGGAGGACGAGGTCGTCGCCGACATCTCGCGCTCCCAGGCCGACGTGGTCTGGGTCGGCATCGGCGTGCCCAAGCAGGAGAAGTGGATGGCGCGCATGCGCGAGCGGCTCGACGCGCCCGTGCTGATCGGCGTCGGCGCGGCGTTCGACTTCCACGCGGGACTGGTGCCCCAGGCGCCGCCGCTCCTGCAGCGTCTGGGACTCGAATGGCTCTTTCGCCTCGTGCAGGAGCCCCGCCGGTTGTGGCGGCGCTACCTGCGCTACAACCCGCGCTTCGTGCTCGGCTTCGCCCGCCAGTACGTCCGGCACCGCAGGCTGCGTCCCGCGCGCTGACGGGTCGCGCTCCTATCCTCCCCCGCGCATGCACGACGTCTCCGTCATCGGGCTCGGCCGCATCGGCCTGCCGCTCGCGCTGAGCTTCGCCGACAGCGGGCTCTCGGTGCTCGGAGTCGACAAGGACGCCGAGCACCTGGCCACGATCCGCTCCGGGCGGATGCCGTTCAAGGAGCCGGGCACCGATCCGCTGCTCCAGCGGGCGGTCGCCGCCGGGACGCTCTCCCTCAGCGAGCGCGCCGCCGACGCCGCGCAGGCCGACGCCATCGTGCTCACGCTCGGGACGCCCGCGCTGTCGCACATCGAGATCGACATGGGCGACATACGCGCGGTGCTCGACGCGCTACTGCCGCACCTGCGCGAGGGCCACCTGCTGGTGCTGCGCTCGACCGTCGCCCCCGGCACGACCGCCTTCGTCGCCGGCTACCTCGAGAAGCAACGCGGCTTCCGCGTCGGCGAGGACATCTTCGTCGCCCACGTGCCCGAGCGGATCGCCGCCGACCGCTTCATGGAGGAGATCGGGACGTTGCCGTGCATCGTCGGCGGGATCGAGGAGGCCTCGGCGGAGCGGGCGGCGGCGCTGTTCGAGCGCCTCGGCGCGCCGACCGTCCAGACCAGCCCGGTCCAGGCCGAGCTGGCCAAGATCTGGACGAACATCCTGCGCTACGCCACCTTCGCCCTGCCCAACCTGCTGATGATGGACTGCGAGCGCTACGGCGCGAACGTCTTCGAGGTGATCGAGCTCATCAACCGCGACTACCCGCGCGGCGGGATGGCGCTGCCGGGCCTGACGGCGGGCACCTGCCTGCGCAAGGACTTCGCGTTCTCCGAGGAGCGCTCGAACGCTCCCGGGATGCTGCTCGCGGTCTCGCGCGTGCACGAGAGCGTGCCGCTGTTCCTGGTGGACGGGATGAAGCGGCGCGTCGGCGACCTGCGCGAGCGGCGCGTCGCGGTGCTCGGCCTGGCCTTCAAGCGCGACACGGACGACGAGCGCGACTCGCTGGCCCACAAGCTGATCCGGCTGCTCGAGCGCGAGCTGGCCGACGTCGTCGTGCACGACCCGATGGTCGCGACGCCGACGACGGGGCTCGACGAGGCGGTCGCGGGCGCCGACGCCGTCGTGGTGGCGACCAACCACAGCGCCTACTCCTCGCCGCAGACGCTCGCGCGCATCGGCGAGCGCGCCGCGCCGGACTGCCTCGTGGTCGACCCGTGGAACGCGTTCGGGACCGCCCAGGTCTTCGCCTACGCCACCGAGCTCGCCGCGCTGCGCAGCGTGAAGCGCGTCCTCGTCACCGGCGGCGCCGGCACGATCGGCGCGGCCGTGGTCCGCCGGCTCCTGCGCGACCCCGACTTCGAGTGCCGGGTCTCCGACCAGCGGCCCGCGCCCGCCTGGATGCGCGAGGGCTGCGAGGTCCACCGCGGCGACCTGCGCGACGTCGAGCAGGCGCGGCAGGCGCTGGCCGGCTGCAGCCACGTGATCCACCTAGCAGCGATCGTCGGCGGGATCGCGAACTTCCACAAGCTGCCGTTCACCCTCACCGAGGTCAACACCGCGCTCTACAACGGCGTCTTCCGCGCGGCGCTCGAGCTCGGGGTCGAGCGCTTCGTCTACGTCAGCTCGAGCATGGTCTTCGAGCGCGCGCAGGAGTACCCGACGCCCGAGAGCTACATCGACGACTGCCCGGTGCCGCTGTCGGCCTACGGCTACTCGAAGCTCACGGGCGAGATCTACTGCCGCGCCGCGCACGACGAGCACGGCCTGCCGTACACGATCTGCCGGCCCTTCAACGCCTACGGCCCGGGCGAGATGCCCGACGACGAGCCCGGCATCGCCCACGCGGTGCCCGACCTCATCCGCAAGTCGCTCGCCGGCCTGCGCCCGCTGCCGATCTTCGGCTCGGGCGAGCAGACCCGGACGCTGACCCACGTCGACGACATCGCCGACGGGATCGTGACCGCGATGGCCCATCCCGCCGGCCTCAACGAGGACTTCAACGTCTCCGCGAGCCGAGGAGCTGACCGTCGCGGAGATCGCGCGGATCTGCTGGGAGGCCTGCGGCAACCCGGCCGACGCGTTCGAGCTCGAGCACCTGCCCGAGCTTCAAGGTCGACGTCCAGCGCCGCTGGCCGTCGGTGGAGAAGGCCGAGCGGCTGCTGGCTGGAGGGCGAACATCGACGTCCGCGACGGCATCGCCCAGACGACGGCGTGGCTGCGCGAACAGGAGGGGGTGGCGTGGCCAAGCGCGCACTGATCACCGGGGTGACGGGCCAGGACGGCTCCTATCTCGCCGAGCTGCTGCTCGAGAAGGGCTATGAGGTGCACGGCATGGTCCGCCGCGCGTCGACGGAGAAGTTCGAGCGCATCGAGCACCTGCGCGAGCGCATCTACCTCCACCAGGGCGACCTGCTCGACCAGCGCTCGCTCGTCGACACCCTGCGCGTCTCGCGCCCGGAGGAGATCTACAACCTCGCCGCGATGTCCTTCGTCGCGGTCTCCTGGATCCAGCCGACGCTGACGGCGGAGTTCACCGGCGTCGGCGTCACGCGCATGCTCGAGGCGATGCGCGAGGCCGCGCCGGAGGCCCGCTTCTACCAGGCCTCCTCGAGCGAGATGTTCGGCCGCGTGCGCGAGACCCCCCAGGACGAGGACGACCCCGTTCTACCCGCGCTCGCCCTACGGCGTGGCCAAGGCCTACGGGCACCACATCACCGTCAACTACCGCGAGTCCTACGACCTGCACGCCACGAGCGGGATCCTCTTCAACCACGAGAGCCCGCGGCGCGGCCTGGAGTTCGTCACCCGCAAGATCACCTGGCACGCCGCGGCGATCAAGCTCGGGCTGCGTCAGGAGCTGCGCCTGGGCAACCTCGACGCCCAGCGCGACTGGGGCTACGCCAAGGACTACGTCGAGGCGATGTGGCTGATGCTCCAGCAGGACACGGCCGAGGACTACGTGATCGCCACGGGCCAGACCAACACCGTGCGCGAGTGCGTCGAGGTCGCCTTCGACCAGGCCGGCGTGCCGTGGGAGCCCTACGTCGTCATCGACGACGCCTTCAAGCGCCCGGCCGAGGTCGACCTGCTGGTCGGCAACCCCGCCAAGGCGGAGCGCGACCTGGGCTGGAGGCCGACAGACCGGCTTCGAGCAGCTGATCCGCCTGATGGTCGACGCGGACCTCGAGCTGCTGAGCGGGTGACCGCGCCCGACCCGGGCTTCTGGCGCGGCCGGCGAGTCCTCGTCACCGGGCACACGGGGTTCAAGGGCGCCTGGCTGTGCCTGTGGCTGCAGGCGCTCGGCGCCGAGGTCAGCGGCTTCAGCGACGGCGTGCCGACCGAGCCCTCGCTCTACGGGCTGGCGCGGGTGGGCAAGGGGATGGCGCGCTCCACCGACGGAGACGTGAGAGACGCGGCGGCGGTCCACGCCGCCGTGCGGCGCGCGCGCCCGCAGCTGCTCGTCCACCTGGCCGCCCAGTCGCTCGTGCGCCGCGGGCTGCGCGAGCCCGCGCTGACCTACGACGTCAACGTGCTGGGCACGGCGCGCGTGCTCGACGCGGCCAATGAGGCCGGTGTCCCGGCGACGATCGTCGTCACCAGCGACAAGTGCTACGCCAACGACGAGCGCGGCCGGCCGTTCGGCGAGGACGACCCGCTCGGCGGCCGCGACCCGTACTCCAGCTCGAAGGCCGCGCAGGAGCTCGTTGCGGCCGCCTACCGCGAGTCGCTCGGGCTGCGGGTGGCGACCGCCCGGGCGGGCAACGTGATCGGCGGTGGCGACTGGGCCCCGGACCGCCTCGTGGCCGACGTCATGCGGGCGGCGCTGGCCGGCGCGCCGGTCGTGCTGCGCAATCCGGACGCCGTCCGCCCCTGGCAGCACGTCTTGAACCCGCTCAGCGGCTACCTGCGGCTCGCCGAGCGGCTCGAGCAGGACGCAGGCACCGCGCGGGCGTGGAACTTCGGCCCCGCCGAGGAGGCGACGCGGTCGGCCGGGTGGCTCGCCGGGGCGCTGGCCGAGCGCTGGCCGGGCGGGCTCGAGCTGCGCGTCGCGCCGGACGGCGGCGGCCCGGAGGCGCGCACGCTCGCGCTGGACTCGGGCCTGGCCCGCGAGCGGCTCGGCTGGCGCCCGCCGGTCGACCTCGCCATCGGGCTCGACTTGACCGTCGCCTGGTATGAGGCGCTGCGCCGCGGGGAGGACGTGCGTCGCTTGTCGCTGACCCAGATCGCAGGGAACGGGGCCTGACCCCCGAAGCTGCACCGAGGCGCACGCCTACGATGTGGCACGTGGCCATCTCTGGACCGCACAGCGAACGGAGCATCGGATGAGCATCGGGATCGTCGGACTCGGCTACGTCGGGCTGCCGCTCGCCGTGGCCTTCGCAGAGGCCGGCGAGCACATCATCGGCGTCGACGTCGATCCGGCCAAGATCGCCGGGATCCGCGAGGGCCGCTCGCACGTCGAGGACATCTCCGACGACCGGCTGCGCGGCGTCGACGGCCGCATCACGGCGACCACCCGCTTCGTCGAGCTCCACGAGGCCGAGGCGGTGCTGCTGTGCGTGCCCACGCCGCTGAACGCCAACCGCGAGCCCGACCTCGGCCCGCTGTTGAGCTCGGTCCGCTCGCTCGCCGGCGTGGTCCGGGAAGGCCAGATCATCGTGCTGGAGTCGACGACCTTCCCCGGCACCACGCGCGACCATCTCGTCCCCCTGCTGGCCGAGTCCGGGCTCGTCGCCGGCCGCGACTTCCACCTCGCCTACTCCCCCGAGCGCGTCGATCCCGGGCGCACCGACTACACGATCGCCACCACGCCGAAGCTGGTGGGCGGGCTCACCCCGGCCTGCACCGAGGCCGCGAGCGCGCTCTACGCCCGCGTCTGCGACCACGTCGTGCCGGTCAGCTCGCCCGAGGTGGCCGAGCTGGCCAAGCTGCTGGAGAACGTCTTTCGCTCGGTCAACATCGCGCTCGTCAACGAGCTGGCGATGCTCGCCGACCGGATGGACATCGACGTGTGGGAGGTCGTCGAGGCCGCGGCGACCAAGCCCTACGGGTTCATGTCCTTCAAGCCCGGACCCGGCATGGGCGGCCACTGCCTGCCGGTCGACCCCTTCTACCTGAGCTGGAAGGCGCGCGAGTACGACATCTCGACGGAGTTCATCGAGTTGGCCGGCAAGGTCAACCAGCAGATGCCCTACTTCTGCCTGGAGAAGATCGAACGGGCGCTCAACGACGCCTCGAAGCCCGTGCGCGGCTCGCGTGTGCTCATGCTGGGCGTGGCGTACAAGCCGGGCGTCGGGGACACCCGCGAGTCGCCGGCGCTGAAGATCGCCCGGCTGCTGGCCGAGCGCGGGGCGGAGATCGTCTACAGCGACCCGTTCGTGCCGGCGCTGCCCGAGCTGGGCCTTGCCCACACCGACGTCGCCGAGCTCGAGCTGGCCGACGTCGACCTCGCCGTGATCGTCACCGCCCATCCGGGCGTCGACCACGCCGCGGTGGTGCGCGAGGTGGCGGCCACGGTCGACCTGCGCGGGGTGACGCGCGGGATGGACGTCGAGAGCGTCACGCGGCTCTGACGGCGGACGCGGCAGGACGAACGTCAACCCCGCTGGTGAGGGTGGCTCGGATCCAACCGGCATATCTTCAGCATTCGCCGCCGCACGCCATCGGTGCTGGGGAAATGCCGCTCTGACCGGCGTAAGTGCAGCATCGCGCGCCAGCCGCGACGAACGCTGAAGAAATGCCGGTCGAACCCCCTCCTCACTGGCGGGGTTGGCCTGAGCCCCCCACGCCCTCGTAGACCTCCCGCAGCGCCGCGGCGACGACCGGCGGGCCGCAGCGCGCCCGGACGACCGCCAGCGCGCGCTCCCCCGCGTCCGGGCTCCCGTAGAGCTGCGGGATGCGCTCGGCCAGGGCAGCCGCGTCCCCACGCGGATAGAGCCCTTCCTCGGGCACCATCTCGGCGAGCCCGCCGGCGCGGGCGGCCGCGACCGGCAGGCCGGCCGCCATCGCCTCGAGCGCCGCGAGCGGCAGGATCTCCTCGTAGCGCGAGGGCACGATCGCGAGCGCGGCCTCGCGGCGCAGCGCGGCCAGCTGCGCCGGGGCGACGCGGCCGGTGAAGTTCACGTCCGCACCGTCGGCGGCACGCTCGAGCTCGGCGCGCTGCGGGCCCTCGCCGGCGATCACGAGCGGCACGTTCGCGCTGCGGCACGCGGCGATCGCGTCCGCGAAGCCCTTCTCGGCCGTCAGGCGCCCGGCGGCCAGCGCGAAGCGCCCGCGCTCCGCCCCCGACGTGGCGGCCAGCTCGCGCTGCACGGACGGGATGACGCGGGCGCGGCCCGCGACCGGCGCGCCGAGCGCCTCCAGCCGGCGCAGCGCGTGGGCGCTCGGGACGACGAAGGCGTCGGCCTGGTCCGCGAGACGCGGCTGCCAGAGGGCCAGTGCGGCGGCGTAGACGGCCGCCTCCGCCGGCGAGCCCCCGCGGCAGTTCAGGCGCACGCCCGGGCGCGTGTCGCGGCCGTGGCAGCGCGTGCAGTCGCGGCCGTGGGTGAAGCAGGTGCCGACCGCGCACACCAGCCGGTAGTTGTGCAGGTGCAGCACCACACGGGCGCCCGCGGCCCGCGCCGCGGCCAGGGCGCGCCAGCCGAAGGCGGGGTTGACGTTGTGGGCGTGCACGACGCGGGCGCCACTCGCCCGCACCGCCTCGCCGACCGCCGCCGGGGCCAGCCCGCCGCGCAGCAGACCCGCCGCCGCGCGCCCCGGCCCGAGTGCCGCCGAGTCGCGCTCGAGCCGCTGCACCGGCTCGCCCAGCTCGGTCTCGATCAGCCAGGCGAGGTCGTCGACCGCCTGCTCCTCGCCGCCCGGGACGCGGTAGCGGTTGTGCAGAAGCGCGATCACGGCCTGCGCGGCAGCCTAACCTGCTGCCGCGGATGCCCCTGCCGGCCTCGATCCTCTTCCCCACCCGCCGCCGGCGCGACTACCTGGCGGTCGCGCTGGCCTCCGTGGCGCCGCAGGCGCGGGCGGCGGGCGCCGAGATCGTGGTGGTCGAGGACGATCCGCCCGACGCGCAGACGCGGGCGCTGTGCGAGGCCCACGGGGCTCGCTACGTCGCCCACGGCCAGCCGAGGGGCATCAACGTCGCGCGCAACACCGCGATCCAGGCGGCAGGCGGCGAGCTGCTGTGCCTGCTCGACGACGACGTCGCGGTCTGGGACGGCTGGCTGGACGCGCTGCTCGGCGCCGCCGCGGCACTGCCGGAGCACGAGGCCTTCTGCGGCCCGATCCGCCCGCGGCTCGAGGGCGCCCGGCTGCATCCCTGCGGTCGCGAGCCGCTGCCGGTCACCGCCCTGGACCTCGGCCCGGAGGACCGCGACGCCGACCTCGGCTGGGGCGCGAACCTCGCGCTCCGGCGCGCGTGCGCTGGCGCGGATCGGCCCGTTCGACCCGGCGTTCGGGGGCGCGGGCGACGAGGAGGACTGGCAGCTGCGGCTGCGCGCGGCCGGCGGCCGCGTCCGCTACGTGGCGCGGGCGGGCGTCGACCACCGGCGGGCCGGCGCCGACGCGACGCTCGCGCGGCTCTGCCGCGCCGCCTTCCACCGCGGCCGGCACGCGCGCCGGTGGGACGCCCGCCGGGGCGCCACCGTGCCGGCGGCCGCGGAGCTGCGGACGCTGCTCGGCTGCCTCGGGCACACGGTGCGCTACCGCTGCGGCGTCGGCATCGCGCTCAGCGCGCACAGCGCCGGCCGCCTGCGCGAGACGCTCGCGCCCGCGCCGTCGCCGCCGAGTGCGCTGGCCCCCGACTACCTCTCGGGCCGGTCGGGCACGCTCGGCCGCCGCGACCTGCTGTCCGGACGCGTGCGCGACGCGCTCGCCGACGCACGGGCGGCGCCCGCCCGCCGGCGCGTCCGGCTGGCCGCCCGCTCGGCGCCCCCTCGCCGCCACGTGCGCGCGCTGACGGTCGCGCGGCCCGAGCACGCCGCCGCGAGCGCCCGTGCGCGCTGGGAGCTCGAGCGCTCGCGCCACGCGGTCGCGATCGAGGCCGTCCCGCCGGCGCCCGGCGCGGGCAAGTGGGAGAACCTCAACGCCGCCCTGCGCGCGGCGCCGGGTGCCGGCGCCGACTGGCTGCTGCTGCTCGACGACGACGTCACCCTCCCGCGCGGGTTCCTGGACGCCTTCCTGCTGTGCGCCGAGCGCTTCGAGTTCCGCCTGGCGCAGCCGGCGCACGCCTTCGCCTCCCACGCTGCCTGGGAGGTGACGCGCCGGCGGCCGGGCGCGATCGCCCGGCGCACGCGCTTCGTGGAGATCGGCCCGGTCACCGCCATCCACGCCGACGCCTTCACGACCCTGCTGCCCTTCCCCGAGCTGCGCATGGGCTGGGGGCTGGACGCCCACTGGGCGGCGCTGGTGGCCGCGCAGGGCTGGCCGGCCGGCATCGTCGACCTCACGCCCATCCACCACACGCGGCCGGTCGCGAGCGACTACCCGCGCGAGGACGCGATCGCCGAGGCCGAGGCCTACCTGGCGACGCGGCCCTACGTGCCGCGCGCGCAGGCGAACGAGACGCTCGAGGTCTACACGCGGATGTGACGGCCGCCGCGACCGGCCCGGCCGCCATCATCTGCGCTCGTGCGCGTCGCCGTCGTCGCCGAGTACTACCCGCGGGTCGCCGATCCCGTGCTGGGCGTCTGGGCCCACCGCCAGGCGCTCGCCGCGCGTGCTGCCGGCGCCGACGTGCGCGTGCTGGTGCTCCACCGGCCGGTGCCGCCGCGGGCGGCCCTCGCCGCCCGCGACCCGCAGCGGCTGCTCGCGCCACTGCGCCAGCCGCTGCACGCCGAGCTGGACGGCATCAGCGTCACCTACGTGCCGTTCGCCGCCCCGCCGCGGCCGCGCAGCTACGGGTCGTGGGGCGCGTGGGCCGCGCCGACGCTGGCGGTCGCGCTCCGCGCGCTGCGGCGCCGCTTCGAATTCGACCTCGTCCACGCCCACTACGCGGCGCCCGCCGGCGACGCGGTGCGCCGGGCCCGCACCGGCCGGCCGCTGGTCGTCTCCGTCCACGGTGGCGACGTGCTCTCTGTCGCGCAGCGCTCGCCGGCGGGCGCGCGGGCGGTGACCGGAGCGCTCGCGAGCGCGGCACTGACGCTGGCCAACTCGGCGGCGATCGAGACCCGCTGTCGCGCCCTGGGTGCCACCCGGACCCGTGTCGTGCACCTCGGGACCGACCTGCCGCCCACCGTCACGGCGCAGGACGGCAAGGGCGAGCCGGAGCTCGTCACGGTGTCCCACCTCGTCGCCCGCAAGCGTCACGCCGACGTCCTGCGCGCCCTGTGGCTGCTGCGCGACGCCCACCCCGGGCTGCGCTGGACGGTGGTTGGCGACGGGCCCGAGCGGCCCGCGCTCGAGCGCCTCGCGGACGACCTCGGGCTGCGCGAGCGGGTCCGCTTCACCGGGGCGCTGCCCCACGCCGCTGCGGTCCAGACGGCGCGGAGCGCCGGGGTCTTCGTGCTGCCGAGCGTCGACGAGGCCTTCGGCGTGGCCTACGTGGAGGCGATGGCCGGCGGGGTCCCCGTGATCGGCTGCCGCGGCGAGCCCGGGCCCGAGGAGATCGCCGCCGCGGGCGGCGGCATGCGGCTCGTCGCGCCGGGTGAGCCGGAGCAGCTGGCGGCCGAGCTGCGCGCGCTCGCCGAGGAGCCGCAATGGCGGCACGAGCTGGGCGCGGCCGCGCGGGCGACGGTCGAGGCGGCCTTCACCTGGAAGGCCTGCGGCGAGGCGACGGTCGCGGCCTACGAGGAGGCGCTGCACTGAGCCGCGACGAGCGCCCGGTCCTGTTCGTCACCAACCACGTGCCGCCCTTCCGGGCCGGCGCCTTCGCGGCCCTCCACGCCCAGGAGGAGGTCGTCTTCGCGCTGATCGGCGGCGACGTGCGCCACGGCGGCGGGGCCGGGGTGGACGTGGCGGGCCTGGAGATCGTGCGGCCCACACAGCGTGAAGTGGGCGGCCTGGCGGCCTCGGGCCACTACCGGGCCGTCGTGGCCGGGCTGTCGGGCCGGCTCGCGCCCGCTGCGGCCTACGCGGGCGCCCGCCGAGCCGGTGTCCCCTACGTGCTGTGGGCGAGCCTGTGGGCGCATCCGCTGACCGCAGCGCACCTGGTGAGCTACCTGCCCGTCGGCCGGCTCTACCGCCACGCGGACGCGATCGTCACCTACGGGCCGCACGTGAGCGCCTATGTCCGCCGGCGCGGCGCGACCGCGCCGATCTTCGAGGCGCCTCAGTCGGTCGACGACGGGTTCTGGGCGGCGCCGGCGCCTGCACCCGAGCGGCGGGCGCCGTTCCAGGTCCTGTTCGCGGGCCGGATCGCCCGCGAGAAGGGGCTCGGGACGCTCGCGAGCGCGTGGGCGCAGAGCGGGCTCGGCGACCAGGACGCCTCGCTCGTGCTGGTCGGAAGAGGCGACGCACCGCGCGCCGTCGCCACCGCCGCCGGGGTGGTCGCGGCCGGCCCGCGCAGCCCGGGCGAAGTGCGCAACTTCTACGCCGGAAGCGACGTTGTGGTCCTACCGTCGGTCCCCACGCGCGACTTCCGCGAGCCGTGGGGGCTCGTCGTCAACGAAGCCTTCGACCAGGGAGTTCCCGTGATCGCCACCGACGCCGTCGGCGCCGCCGCCGGCGGCCTGGTCGCCCATGAGCGCACGGGGCTGGTCGTCGCGGCCGGCGACGCCGCGGCGCTCGCCCGGGCGCTGCGTCGCCTGTCCGAGGACGCAGGCCTGCGCGCCCGCCTCGGGGCCGCTGCGCGCGAGGCTGTGCGCGGGTACTCGCACGCCGCCTGGGCAGCCGGGATGGCGCGCGGACTGGCCGCGGTGGGCGCCGGGCGGGGACCGGGGCGGTTGCTAGCGTGACCCGCTCGATGCTGCGCTCCCTGCGACCGCTGGCGCTCGGCCTGCTCGCGCTGCTCGCGCTCTGTGTGCCGGCGGCTTCCGCCCAGAGCACCCGGACCCAGATCCTGCGCGACTGCGAGGACAACGGCCGGCTCGACGGCACCTACAACCCGAGCGAGATCCGCGACGCCCGCAACAACATCCCCGACGACGTGGACGAGTACTCCAACTGCCGCGACGTCCTCAGCCGGGCGACGCTGAGCAACGCCGGCGGCTCCACCGGCGCGGCCGGCGGTGCGGGCGGCGGCAGTGGCGGTGGCGGGGCCGGTGGGACCGGCTCGGCCGGCGGCACCGGCGGCGGCTCGAGCGCCGGCGGGGGGGCCAGCGGCGGCGGCACCGGCGCCGGCGCCGGCAGCGGCGCAGCGCCCGCGGCTCCGCCCGCCCCCGCCACACCCGAGGAGCTGCGCGAGCTCGAGGCCGCCGTGCTCGACGCCGGCGAGCCACGCCTGGTGGACGGCCGCCGGGTCGCCCTGACCGCGGGCGCCGGCAGCAACGGCATCCCGGCCAGCCTGCTGGTCGTGCTGATCCTGCTCGCCGCCACCGCCCTGGCCGCGATCGCCCCCGCCCTGCGCAGGCGTGTCCTCGCTCGCCGGCAGGGCTAGCCCCGGCCCGCTGGCGCACCGGGGCCGCCGGGCGCGGACCGTCGCCTTCCCGCTGCCGGACGCCGCCACCGGGCTGGCACTGGCGGTCGGCGTCGTCCTGGCCGCGATCGCCTTCGCGGCCGCGGGCGGGCTACGCCTGGAGCGCACCACGTACGTCGAGGTGGCGATCATGCTCGGCGGCGCAGGTCTGTGCGCAGCGGCGCTGCTGTCGGTCCCCCGGGGCACTCCGATGGGGAAGCTCTACGGCGGCTGGGCGCTGCTGTGCGTCGCCGGCCTGGCGGCGCTGACGGCCGCCTCGATCGCGTGGTCGCTGGCGCCGGCGGACTCCTGGGTGGAGGCCAACCGGACCTTCGCTTACCTGGCGGCGTTCGCGGGCGGGATCGCGCTCGTGCGGCTGTTGCCGCTGGCCTGGAGCGGGATGCTCGAAGGCGTCGCGATCGGCTGTCTGCTCGTCTGCGTGTACGCGCTGGCCACCAAGGTCTTCCCCGGCGCCCTCGCGGCCGACGAGGTCTACGCCCGGCTGCGCGAGCCGCTGGGCTACTGGAACGCTGTAGGGCTGATGGCGGCGCTCGGCGTGCCGCCGCTGCTGTGGCTCGCCGCCCGGCGCTCCGGCCACAGCGCCTTCAACGCGCTGGCCTGGCCGGGGATGGGGCTGCTGCTCGTCTGCCTGATGCTCTCCTACTCGCGCGGTGCCCTACTGGCGCTGGCGCTCGGGCTGGCGTTCTGGTTCGCCGTCGTGCCGCTGCGGCTGCGCGGGGCGGTCGCGCTGATCGCAGCGATCGCCGGCGCCGCGCCGGTCGTGGCGTGGGCGTTCTCGCTCGAGGCGCTGACCAGCGACCGGCTGCCGGCCGAGATCCGCTCGGCAGCCGGTCACGAGCTGGGCGCCCTGCTCGTCGTGATGTCGATCGTCCTGCTGGTCGCGGGGCTGGCCCTGAACTTCGCCGTGACCGAGCGCCCGCCCTCCGAGCGCACGCGCCTCGCCCTCAGCCGCGCGCTGCTGGCCGGGCTCGCGCTGATCCCGGTGGTCGCGGTCGTGCTGGTCGCCACGGCGCCCGGCGGCATCTCGGGGCAGACCTCCAAGACCTGGGACCAGCTGACCAATCCCGACGCCCGCACACCGGCCAACACGCCCGACCGGCTGACGGCCGCGTCCTCGGTCCGCGCGCGCTACTGGGACGAGGCGCTGAAGGTGTGGCGCACGAGCGAGCTCGCGGTACCGGCGCCGGCGCCTATGCGACCGTCCGCACGCGCTTTCGCAAGACCCCGCTCGAGGTCCGCCACGCCCACGGCTACGGCGTGCAGACGCTGGCCGACCTGGGCCTCGCCGGCGCGGCAGTTTCGCTCGCCGCGCTGGTGGCGTGGCTGCTCACCGCCGCCCGCGCGACCGGCCTGCGCCCGCGCGACCGCGGGCTGCCCTTCGATCCCGAGCGGATCGGCCTGCTCAGCCTCGCCACGGTGGTGATCGTCTTCGGCGTGCACTCGTTCGTGGACTGGACGTGGTTCGTGCCCGCCAACGCGGTGCTCGCGCTGCTGTGCGCCGGCTGGGTCGCCGGGCGCGGGCCGCTGCGCACTCGGCTCGACCCCGCACCGCCGCCGGAGTCCGCCGAGCCGGCACTCCCCGTCGTCGTGCCGGCGGTCCCGCCGCCCGTCCCGGTCGCCGGGCCGGTGACGCGCTGGCGTGCGCGGCTCAGCGACCGCGTCGACGCCCCGCGGGCCGCCGTGGCCGCCATGATCCTCGTGGTCGCGCTGCTCGCCTCGTGGGCGGCGGTGCAGCCGGTGCGCTCGGTCCACGCCGGCGACGCGGCGATCGACCGGCTGGAGGCCGGCGCGTTGGACGCCTCCGCGGACATCGCCCGCATCGGCAGCGAGCGCAATCCCCTGGCCGTCGAGCCGTTGTGGGAGCTCGGCGCGATCGAGAACGTGCGCGGCCGCGGCGACTCCGCCGAGCAGGCGCTCGAGCGAGCGGTCCGCCTGCAGCCGGCCAACGCGGAGACCTGGCGGCGGCTGGGCGAGTACCGCCTCAACGTGCTCGGCAAGCCGCAGGAGGCGCTGAGCGACTTCAAGGCCGCGCTCTACCTCGATCCCGTCGCGCCGGAGTCCCAGGCCGACGCCCTCGCCGCCGCCCGCGCGGTGCGCGTGCAGCAGACCGCGCCGGCGCCGGCGCCGGCGCCCGTGCCGTGAGCGTCGAGCCGCCGGTCGCGGTCGTCGGCGCCGGCATCGCCGGGCTGTGCGCCGCCTACGCGCTGCGGGAGCTCGGGGTGGGCGTGCGCGTGTACGAGAGCGGCGTCCCCGGCAACGGCCAGTCCGGCGGCGAGGGACGCGTCTTCCGCCACGCCCACGACGACCCCCGGCTCGTGGCCTTCGCGCGCGACAGCCGGCGGCTCTATGACGAGTGGGGCGAGCGGCTCGGCGCGGAGCTGGTCTCGGGCGATGGCGCGGTGGCGCTCGGCGACCGGATCGAGGAGCGCCTGCGGGTGCTCGAGGCCGTCGGCGTGCCGGCGCGCCGGATCGATCGCGAGGAGCTCGCCACGCGCCAGCCGCTGCTCGCGGCCTACGACGGCCCGGCCATGCTCGACGAGGCGGGCGGCGCCATTCGCACGACGGCCGCGATCGCGGCGCTCAGCGGCGCGCTCGGGGATGCGCTCGTCGCCGACGAGGTGATCTCCGTGCGCCCGACCGGCCGCGGCACGGTCGAGGTGCGGGCCGGCGGCGCGCGCTCCGAGCACGAGCGGGTCGTGGTCTGCGCCGGGCGCGGCACCGCGCGACTGGCGCGCGCGGTCGGCGTCGCGCTGCCGGTGCGCCTGGCGGCGCACGCCCGCCTGACCTTCGCCGTGCGCGGCGAGCCGCCCGCGCGGCTCGCGTGCCTGCAGGACTCGAGCGGCGCCTTCGGCGAGGTCGGGACCTACGCCGCCGCCGGCCCAGGCAACACCCGCTACGGCGTCGGCCTCAGCCAGACCGTCGACACGCAGGAGGACGGCAGCCTGCTCGATCCCGGCAGCCTCGCCGCGCTCGCCGAGCGCGCGAGCGCCTACGTGCGCCGGGCGCTGCCCGGGCTGGACCCGGAGCCGGTCGGCCACCGCCACTGCTGGGTGACCGAGCTGCCGTGGAGCGAGGACGGCGTCGCCGTCTGGGAGGCCGAGGGGATCCTCTTCCTTGCCGGTCACAACCTCTACAAGCAGGCGCCGGGGCTCGGGCAGGCGCTCGCCCGCGCCGCCGCCGGCGACGGCCTGCTTGACGACCTGCGCCCGCAGGCCCGGCTCGGCGAGCCGCGCTAGCCGCGTGCCGCGCGGGCGACCAGCGTGCCGCGCAACGGCGGGCGGCCGCGGGCCGGGGCCACCCGCACGTCCCCGAACCCGGTCGCGGTCAGCGCGCGAGCGAGCGACGCGCGCGTGTAGAAGCGCAGGTGGCCACCGAGCGGGTCGAAGTGGGCGTCGAAGCGGGCGAGCGCGATCGCGGTCCGCCGCAGGACGCCGTGGCCGGGGGTGGTCACCAGCAGGCGCCCCGCCGGCCGCAGGACCCGCCGCGCCTCGGTCAGCAGGTAGAGCGTGTCGGCCACGTGCTCGAGCACCTCGCTGCACCACACGAGGTCGACGGAGCCGTGCTCGAGCGGGAGCGTGCCGTCGGGCCCGGCCGCGCGCAGGTCGGCGCCGGCGACGTTGCCCCACGCCCGTTCCAGCGCGGCCGGAGCGAGCTCGACCCCGACCGGGTCGGCGCCGGCGTCGCGCAGGGCGGCCACGAAGCGCCCGGCCCCGCAGCCGAGGTCGAGCACCCGCTCGCCCGGGCGGACGGCCGCCAGCAGCAGGGCGCGCCGCTGGGCCCACGCCCACGGCACGGGATCCTGCGCCGCGCCGGCCCAGTCACGGTCGGCGAATGCGCGGTCATCCACTTCTCGCACGGTATCGTCGCGCCGGATGACGAACCTGCTGGCCGTTGCGCCGGCCGGCGACCTGGGCGGGGCGGAACTGGGGCTGTTGCGGCTCCTCGGGCGGCTGCGCGCGTGTGGCTGGTCCGTGACCCTGACCTCGCCCGCGGGGGCCCTGCACGACCGCGCCGCGCGCGCGGGGCTCGCCTGGCGGCCGGCGGGCGTGGCCGGCCCCGGCGGACCGCGCGCGCGCCGGCTGGCGCGCGGCGCCGACGTCGTCTACCTCAACGGCGCCGGATGCGCGCGCCTGCTGCGCGGCGCCGGCGGCGCGCGCAGCGTCCTGCACGTGCACGGCATGCCGGAGAAGCCGGCGCGGGCGTGGTCGCGCGCCGACGTCGTCCTGGTCGACTCCGAGGCGGCCGCCGAGCGACTCGGTGAGCTGGGCGAGCGCGCCCACGTCGTCGGCGCGCCGATCGAGCCCGAGCCGCCGCCGGTGCGCCCGCCGTGGCCGCCGGACCCGGGCCGTCCCGTCGTGGGCTACGTCGGGCGGATCGAGCCGCGCAAGGGCGTCGACGACCTCGTGCGCGCCGCGCCCGCGCTGGCGGTGGCCGGTGCGCGCGTCGTCGTCGTCGGCGGCGACCCCTACGGCGAGACGCCCCAGTACCTCCAGGCGCTCAAGAGCACCGGCGCCGTCGAGCACTACGAGTGGGTCGACGGGGCGGCCGGCCTGCTCGGCGCGCTCGACGTGCTCGTCTATCCCGCCCGCGAGGAGGCCTTCGGCACCGTCGCGGCCGAGGCGATGAACGCGGGCACGCCGGTCGTGGCCGCCCACGCCGGCGGGCTCGCGGAGGTGGTCGAGGACGGGGTGACCGGGCGCCTCGTGCCCCCCGACGACCCCGCGGCGCTGGCGACGGCCGTGCTGGAAGTGCTCCAGCACCGGACGACGATGGGCGCGGCCGGGTGCGCGCGGGCGCGGCGCTGGCACGCCGACCGCTACGCCGGCCACGTGGCCGCGCTGATCGCGCCCGTCGGGGCCGCGACGCCGTGACCGCGCTGAAGGTGACCTTCGACTCCTCGCCGGCGAGCGACACCGGCGGCATCGGCCGCTACACGCGCTGTCTGCGCGACGCGCTGATCGCCGAAGCGGCCGAGCGGGGCGGCACGCTCGCAGAGGGCCACCGGCCGCGCGGCTCCGACGTCTACCACACGCCCTGGGCGGAGGGCGCGCCGCTGCGCCCGCGCGTTCCCACCGTGGTGACGGTGCACGAGGTCGCGGGCCTCAAGCGCGCGGGCGCGTACCTGCGCGGCGGGCTGCGCCTGCGGTTGCGCTCGCTCGCCGTGCAGCGGGCGACGCGGGTGATCGTGCCGACCCGCACCATCGCCGCCGACGCCGAGCGCCTGCTCGAGCTGGACCCCGAGAACCTCCACGTGGTGCCCGAGGCGCCCGATCCCACCTTCTTCCCGCGCGGACGACACGAGGTCACTGCGGCGCGCGAGCGCTTCGGCGTCCCGCCCGACTACCTGTTGTGGGTCGGCGGGCTGCGCCATCCCGATCCCCGCAAGCGGATCGGCCCGCTGACCGAGGTGGCGCGGCGCCTGCCGCTCGTGCTCGTCGGCGACGCCGGCCGCTGGGCGCACGAGCTGCCCGGCGTGACCGTCACCGGGCAGATCGCCGACGAGGAGCTCGCGGCGCTCTACACGGGCGCCCACGCGCTCGTGCTGCCCGCAAACGACGAGGGCTTCGGCCTCTCGGCGGTCGAGGCGCTGGCCTGCGGCACGCCGGTGGTCGCGAGCGACCTCCCGTCGCTGCGCGACTCGCTGGGCGAGCGCGCCACCTTCGTCTCGGTCGACGACCTGCCGGGCCTGGTCGCCGCCGCGGAGGGCGCCAGCCGGCCCGTCCCGGCGCCGTCGGCCTGGAGCTGGGCCGACGCTGCAGGCGCCACCTGGATGGTCTACGCGCGGGCCGCCGGCGAGTCCGCCTAGCGCTCGGCGTCAGCGCGTCTGCGCCGCGTCGGGCGAGGCCTCCCAGAAGTCGTCGAGCTTGGTCGCCCCGGAGTCGTCGAGCTTCTGGGAGACGGCCCACAGCTCGACCGGCTGGTCGCCCTCGTTGCGGTGCGAGCGCGGCGTGCGCGGCGCGACGCGCACCGCCGATCCGGCCGGGACGGCGTGGACGTCGTCGCCGCAGCGCATCGTCAGCGTGCCGCGGGTGACGAGGTAGATCTCCTCCTGGCGGTCGTGGAAGTGGCCGGTGCCCTGCTCGAAGTCCGAGTGCGGCGGCACGCGGATCAGCGTCAGTGCGACCTGCTCGCTGCCGAGGGCGTCGGTCAAGGGCCGGAACTCCCCCGGCACGTCGGAGCCCGCGTAGAAGTCGGGCACCTCGTCGGCGGTGACGATCGTGTAGTCGCTCATCGCCGCATTCTGCCCCGACTCCTCAGTCCACGATCGCTCCGCAGGTCAGGCCGGCGAGCGAGCGGGCCAGGCACTCGATCGCCGCGCAGGCGAGGCTGAAGCCGCCCATCTGCGGGCCCGACACGCGCGCCGCCGAGGAGGAGATCCGGCCGGCGGCGCGCGCGACGGCGTCGACGTGGGCCTCGACCGCAGCCGGATCGTGGGCGTCCACCTGGGCCGTCTCGGCCACCCGCCGGCCCAGCGGATCTCCTCGGCCACCACCTCGAGCTTCGCGGGCGTGCGCCCGGCGAGGTGGACGCGCGCGCCACCGCGCCGCCCATCGACCCACCGCCCCCGTAGACCACCGCGACCTTGTCCTCCAGCAACATCTCGTTCCTCGTCTCGCCGGTTCGCATGGCGCTTGGACCGCCGGGCGGCGGGCGGCTCATCGCTACGATCGCCCCGTGCCCGACCGCCTGTACTTCACCGAGTCAGACGACGCCAACGCACTGGTGGCCGGCGACCCGATGGCGCTGCTGGTCGGCTTCGCGCTCGACCAGCAGGTGACGGTCCAGAAGGCGTTCAGCGGGCCGCTCGCCCTCAAGGAGCGCCTCGGCGCGATCGACGCCGCGACGCTGGCCGCCGCCGAGCTCGAGCCCGTCTTCCGCACGCCGCCCGCCATCCACCGCTATCCGGCGGTGATGGCCAAGCGCGTGCACGACCTCGCGGTCCACCTGCGCGACACCTACGACGGCGACGCGGCGCGCGTCTGGACCGACGCGGCCGACGGCCGGCAGCTGCGTGCGAACCTCGCCGCGCTGCCCGGCTTCGGCGAGATGAAGATCAAGTCGCTCGGCGCGGTGCTCGCCAAGCGCTTCGGTGTCGAGGCCGCCCAGGAGCTGGTGCCGTGGCACCCGACGCTCGGCGACGTCGACTCCCCGCAGGCGCTCGCCGACTACCAGGCGGCCAAGCGGGTCCACAAGGCCGAGTGGTCGCGGGCCGCGGCGGCCTCCTAGGGCCGCGCGGGACCGTTCGCCCCCCGAGCGGGGTTCGAGCGGCGGTGGTGGTGAGCCTCTACGGCGTCGCGCCGTGGCCCTGCTCGCCCGGCGTGCGCCGCCGCTCCTTCATCTCGGCCTCGAAGACGTGGCGCCGGCCGCCGACGAGCGCGTCGCGGATGGCCTGCTCGTGCGCGCGGAAGACCGTCCAGTAGCCGACGTCGAACTCCTCGACGACCTGGAACGTCCAGCGGCCGGCGATGACGTTGCGCCCGATCAGCTCGCGGGCGAGATCGTCGGCCAGGGAGCCCGCGCCGCAGCGGGCGAGCAGCCCGCGCACCTCGTCGAGCTGGAGATCGGCCTCCCCGACCAGCTGATGGAACGCGTAGAGGTGGCCGCGCGCGCGCTCGAGCGTCTCGAGCGCCTCGGACATCTTCCCCGCCGCCTCGACGGCCTCGTCGCCGGCGCCCGCGGGACGGGCGTGCGCGTCGGGCCGCGGCTCCCCGGTGCTCAGAACGCCCCGCGCCGCGAGAGCACAGCCGGCAGCGTCTTGAGCAGGATGGTCAGGTCGAGCCCGACCGACCAGCGCTCGAGGTAGAGGAAGTCCAGCCGCACCAGGTCGTCGAAGTCCAGCTCCGAGCGCCCCGAGACCTGCCAGAGGCCGGTCATGCCGGGCAGCACGAGGTAGCGCTTCTTGTGCCAGTCGTCGAGCTGCTCGTAGTCGCGCTGGGGCAGCGGCCGCGGGCCGACGAGCGACATCTGCCCGAGCAGCACGTTGAAGAGCTGGGGCAGCTCGTCGAGCGAGTAGCGGCGCAGCAGGCGCCCGACCGGGGTCAGGCGCGGGTCGTGGCGGATCTTGAACAGCGCGCCGGTGGCCTCGTTGAGCGACTCGAGGTCGCCCTGCAGCTGATCGGCGTCGGTGCGCATGGTGCGGAACTTGAAGCACGCGAACGGCTCGCCGCCGATCCCCGGGCGCAGCGAGCGGTAGAGCACCGGCCCGCGCGAGGACATCGAGACGGCCAGCGCGATGACGGCCAGCACGGGGCTCAGCGCGAGGATGAGCGCCAGCGACCCGATGAAGTCGAAGGTCCGCTTGACGAGGTAGTCGAAGCCCTCGAACACCGGCGGGCGCAGCTCGAAGAGCGGGACCGAGGAGCCTGGCACGAACTCCGCCCGGTGGACCAGGACCTCCATCGTCGAGGGCGCGATGCGCACCTTGACCCCGCGGCGGTGGCAGGCGTCGACCAGCTCGACGGCCCGCTCCTCCGGGAAGTCCGGGTCGGCGATGATCGCCTCCTGCACGCGATGGTGGTCGAGCACGTCGCCGAGGCGGTCCATCGTGCCCAGCGAGCGCAGGCCGTTGTCGGGGCGCGGCGTGAGCGAGATGAAGCCGACCATCTCCACCGGCGCGTGCACCTCGTCGACCAGGGCGTGGGCGACGTCCTCGATGTGGCTGCCCGAGCCGACGAGGATCGCGCGCCGCCGGTAGCCGGCGGCCCGCAGCAGCACCCCGGTCACCCGCTCGTAGACCCAGCGCAGTGAGGAGACGAGCACGACGGCGAAGAACAGCGAGGCGTAGAAGATGTAGTAGCTCGAGTACTGCTCACCCTGGATCAGCGCGAAGACCAGCGCCACCACGGTGACCTGGAAGAGCGAGGAGACGATGCGCGGCAGCCCGGGGCGCTGGGCGCGCGAGGCGTAGAGCCCCGAGCGCGCGAACAGCAACACCGTCACCAGGTAGGCGAAGGCGATCGTCTCGCGCGTCTCCTCGACCGAGGCCGCCCACGCCCACTCGCCGTCGCGCACGATGGCCTTGAGCATCAGGGCGGCGCAGATGGCGCCGAACAGGCCGGCGAAGTCGATCGCCAGCAGGCTGACGACGCGCAGCAGCCGGCGCACCGTCTCCAGCCGCAGCAGGAAGGAAAGCGCCGGCGGGCGCTTGCGGCGGACGTCGACGCCGGAGAGGACGAGGTCGGGCGACGGGCCGTCCAGCCGCGGGGCCGGGGCGGGTGCTACCTCGGTCTGGGTGGGGGCGTCAGCCACGTCGGGTTCCCCTGCCCACAACGCCCCAGGCTCCCAGACGGAGCGGCCTTTCTCGCAGGATCGGCTGCATCGCACGGTCCCTCGGGCGGCTGGCCGGCGGGGGCGCCGGCCCGCTCATCGCAGCCCGTCGCCGGTGAGCGCCTGGGCGCCGGACGCCTCGAGCGTCCGGCGCAGGCCGTCGAGCAGCTCGACCGCCGGCTCCCAGCCGAGCACCTCGCGCGCGAGCGTGATGTCGGGCTGGCGGACCTGCGGGTCGTCGGTGGGCAGCGCCTCGTAGACGAGCTCCGAGCGCGAGCCGGTCACCTCGATCACCGCGTTGGCCAGCTCCAGCAGCGTGAACTCGTTGGGGTTGCCGACATTGACCGGCTGGTGGTAGCCGGACTCCGCGAGCCGGATGATCCCCTCGACCAGGTCGGAGACGTAGCAGAACGAGCGGGTCTGGGAGCCGTCGCCGAAGATCGTCAGCGGCCGGTCCAGCAGCGCCTGGCGCATGAAGGTCGGGATCGCGCGGCCGTCGTGCGGGCGCATGCGCGGGCCGTAGGTGTTGAAGATCCGCACGATCGCCGTATCGACGCCCTGCTGGCGGTGATAGGCCATCGTCAGCGCCTCGGCGTAGCGCTTGGCCTCGTCGTAGACGCCGCGCGGGCCGATCGGGTTCACGTGCCCCCAGTAGGACTCCGGCTGGGGATGGACCTTCGGGTCGCCGTAGACCTCCGAGGTCGAGGCGGTCAGGAAGCGCGCGCGGTGATGCTTGGCCAGCCCGAGCGTGTTGTGCGTGCCCATCGAGCCGACCTTGAGCGTGTGCAGCGGCAGCCGCAGGTAGTCGATAGGCGACGCCGGCGACGCGAAGTGGTAGACGAAGTCGACCGGCTCCTCGACGTAGTAGGGCACCGTGATGTCGGCGTGCTGGAAGCGGAACTCCGGCGCGCGGATGTGCTCGATGTTGGCGAGGGACCCGGTCTCGAAGTTGTCGACGCAGACGACGCGATGACCGCGGCGCAGCAGCTCGTCGCACAGATGAGAGCCCAGGAAGCCCGCGCCACCCGTGACGACGCAGGTGGCCATAGCGGTTGGCAGGATAGCGTCACCGTTGCCGGCGTGTGAACCGGTGCCCGCGGACCCTTCAGCGCGCCCGCGCGGCCTTCAGATCAGCCTTGCGCATGATGTCGAGCAGCTCGTAGCGCCCGTCCTTGCGCTTGGTGGCCAGGCCACGCGTGCTCAGCCGCTTGCAGACGACCGGGCACTTCTTGCACCGAGGGTTGGACTTGCAGCAGCGGCGCTTGGGCTTGACGAGGCGGCGCTTGGCCATGGGGCGCGGCAATCTAGCAGACAGCGTTAGGGTCGCCTAAGCGGCGTGCCGACGGTTGATCTAGGGTGTGGCGCATGCCCGACGACGCCTTCGTCGACCAGCTCAACGAGCAGATCGGCCACGAGTACGCCGCCCATCACCAGTACGTCGCCTGCGCGGTCTACTACGACGCGGAGACCCTTCCCCAGCTCGCGCGCTTCTTCTACCGCCAGGCGCTCGAGGAGCGCGACCACGCGATGATGATGGTCCAGTACCTGATCGACGCCGACGCGCCCGTGCGCGTGCCGGGCGTCGCGGCCCCCCAGTCGGAGTTCGCCGACATCGTGTCCCCGGTCGCGCTGGCACTCGCGCAGGAGAAGCGCGTGACCGACCAGATCAACGCGCTGGCCGCGGCGGCCCGCGGCGCCTCGGACTTCACCAGCGAGCAGTTCATGCAGTGGTTCATCAAGGAGCAGGTCGAGGAGGTCGCGACCATGTCCGACCTGCTGCGCGTGGTGGAGCGCTCCAAGGACGACCCGATGGAGATCGAGAACTACATGGCGCGCGAGCACGCCGACGAGGAGGGCGCGGACCCGACCGCGCCGCACCCCGCGGGATCGGAGTAGGCCCCAGGCGACGGAGGCCGGGCCGCGGGCCTCAGCGGCGCCGGCGCAGCACGCGCCGGTCGCCGACCCGCAGCGTCACGCGCTCGGCGTCGAGCTGCTCGAGCAGCGCCTGGGCGTACTTGCGCGAGGTCCCGAGCTCGTCGCGCAGGCCCGCGATCGTGACCTCCTCGTCGCGCTCCACCGCGGCGACCACCACCCGCTCCACGGCGGCCAGCGCGTCGCGGTGGATGTGCGTCGTGCGCCCGAGGCGGTGGATGCGCCCCGCGGCGAGCAGGGCCTGCACGTCCTCGGGCGCGGCGCCGAGCTCCGCGTCGGGCGGCGGCTCGTGGCCGGCGTCGGGAAGGCGCGCCTCGAGCGCCTGGGCGGAGGCCGTGAGCTCGGCCGCCTCCGGGGCCGGCGCGGGGGCGGGCTTCGGCTCGGCCGCGGCCGCGATCCAGTCGAGCGCCACGTCGATCCGGTAGCTGGGCGCGGGCGGGTCCTCGCCGGCCACCACCACGTCACCGCGGCGGACCTCGTCACGGTCGAGCCCGGCGAGGTTCAGCGCGACGCGCTGGCCGGCGGCCGCCCGCTCGACGGGCTCGTCGTGCACCTGCACGCCGCGCACGCGCGCGCGGCGGCGGTCGGGCAGCAGCTCGACGGACGCGCCGCGGGCCGCCACCCCCGACCACAGCGTGCCGGTCACGACGGTGCCCGCGCCGCGGACGGTGAAGGCGCGGTCGACGTGCAGGCGCAGCGGCCCAGGAGCGGCCGCGCGCGACCCGGCGCCCGCCACGGCGGCGTCGAGCGCGGCACGCAGCTCTTCCAGTCCCTGACCCGTCGGCGCGGCCACCGGGATCACCGCCGCGCCCGGCAGGAGCTCCGCTGCCTCGGCCGCCGCGCGGTCCGGGTCGGCGAGGTCGGACTTCGTGATCGCCACGACGCCGCGCGTCACCCCGAGCGCAGTGAGCACGGCCGCGTGCTCGCGCGTCTGGGGCATCACGCCGTCGTCGGCGGCCACCACCATGAGGAAGACGTCGATCCCGGTGGCGCCGGCGACCATCGTGCGCACGAGCCGCTCGTGGCCCGGGACGTCGATCACCGACACGCGCCGGCCGCGCCGCCCGCCGCCCGCCGCCCGCCGCTCGTCGAGCGTGGCCCGCGCCGCGACGACCGCGAGCGGGTGCGGCGCGCCGAGCGCGCCGAGCGCGTCCACGGAGGGCAGATCGCGCAACCGGGCGGTCATGACGGTCTGAGGGTACGCGCCACCGGTGCGAGGCTGATCGTGCTAACGTACAACCAGATGGTTGTACATGAACCGGCAGACCTGACCACCGACCGGGTGTTCCACGCCCTGGCCGACGCGACCCGCCGCGACATCCTGCGCCGCTGCGGGACGGGCGAGCCGTCGGTGTCCGGGCTGGCCGGCGCCTATCCCATGAGCTTCGCGGCGGTGCAGAAGCACGTCGCCGTGCTCGAGCGGGCCGGCCTGGTCACCAAGCAGCGGCGCGGGCGCGAGCAGCTCGTGCGCACCGACGCGAGCGCGATCGCCCGCGCCCGGCAGACCCTCGACGAGCTCGAGGCCGCCTGGCGCGGGCGCGTGCACCGGATGACCGACCTGCTCGCCCAGCCTCGACCACCCACTCCGACCCCAGGAGGAGACCCATGAGCGTCACCAGCCTCGACAAGGACTTCGACACCCTCACCATGACCCTCGTCGCCGACTTCGACGCCCCGGTCGAGCGCGTGTGGCAGCTGTGGGCCGACCCGCGACAGCTCGAGCGCTGGTGGGGCCCGCCGACCCACCCGGCGACGGTGGAGGAGCACGACCTGAGCCCCGGCGGCACGGTCACCTACTTCATGACCAGCCCGGAGGGCGAGAAGTACCGCGGCTACTGGCAGATCGCCGCCGTCGACGCGCCGGGCTCGCTGGCGTTCACCGACGGCTTCGCCGACCAGGACGGCGCGCCGAACCCCGAGATGCCGACGACCACGGTGGAGATGCAGCTCACCGAGCACGGCGGCGGCACGCGCATGGAGCTGCGCTCGGCCTACGCCTCCAAGGAGCAGATGCAGGAGCTGATCGACATGGGCATGGCCGAGGGCCTGCAGCAGTCGGTCGGCCAGATGGACGCCCTGCTCGCCGCCTGACCCTGCCGAGCGGCCCGCGGAGCTAGTCTGCGGGGACCATGGCCATCGAGGACAAGGACGCCACGGATCTCTCCGTGGCCCCCGTCGTCGGGGCCGAGGACCCGCGGCGCTTCACCGACTCGGGCATCGAGGTCGAGCCCGTCTACGACGCGGGCGACCTGCCGGGCGACCTCGCCGAGCGCCTCGGCGAGCCCGGGTCCTATCCGTTCACGCGCGGCGTGCATCCCGGCATGTACCGCGAGCGGCTGTGGACCATGCGCCAGTACGCGGGATACGCCTCCGCCAAGGAGTCCAACGCCCGCTACAAGTACCTGCTCGCGCACGGGTCGACCGGGCTCTCGATGGCCTTCGACCTGCCCACCCAGCTCGGCCTGGACTCCGACGACCCGCGCTGTCTGGGCGAGGTCGGCCGCACCGGGGTGGCGATCGACACGATCGAGGACATGCGGACCGCCTTCGACGGCATCCCGCTCGACCAGGTCTCGACCTCGATGACGATCAACGCCCCCGCAGCCGTCCTGCTGGCGCTCTACGAGCTGGTGGGCGAGGAGCAGGGCGTCGGCTCAGACCAGCTGCGCGGCACGGTGCAGAACGACATCCTCAAGGAGTACATCGCGCGCGGGAACTTCATCTACCCGCCGCAGCCCTCGATGCGGCTCACGACCGACCTGTTCGCCTACTGCCGCGAGCGGCTGCCGCGCTTCAACACGGTCTCGATCTCCGGGTACCACATGCGCGAGAAGGGCTGCTCGGCCGTCCAGGAGGTCGCGTTCACGCTGGCCAACGGCTGCGCCTACGTGCAGGCGGCGCTCGACGCGGGCCTGAAGGTCGACGACTTCGCGCCGCGGCTGGCCTTCTTCTTCAACGGCCACAACAACGTCTTCCAGGAGATCGCGAAGTTCCGCGCGGCGCGCAACCTGTGGGCGCGGCTGATGCGCGAGCGCTTCGGGGCCCAGGACGAGCGCTCCCAGACGCTGCGCTTCCACACCCAGACGGGCGGCGTGACGCTGACCGCCCAGCAGCCGCTCAACAACGTCGTGCGCGTGGCGCTGCAGGGCTTCGCCGCCGTCTGCGGCGGCACCCAGTCGCTGCACACCAACGGCTACGACGAGGCGCTCGCGCTGCCCACCGAGCGCGCCGCCAAGCTCGCGCTGCGCACCCAGCAGGTGATCGCCCACGAGTCCGGCGCCACCGACACGGTCGACCCGTTCGCCGGCTCCTACTACGTCGAGGCGCTGACCGCGGAGATCGAGGAGCGCGCGAGCGCGCTGATCGCCAAGGTCGACGAGCTGGGCGGCTCGGTGAACGCGATCGCGTTCATCAAGCACGAGATCGAGGAGTCGGCCTTCGGCTACCACGAGCGCTACCGCACCGAGCAGGACGTCGTGGTCGGCGTCAACCGCTACGTCGAGGAGGAGGCCGAGGTCGAGGAGACCCTGCGCGTCGACCCCGAGATGGAGCGCGGGCAGGTCGAGCGCCTGCGGGCCGTCAAGGCCGAGCGCGACGGCGAGCTCGCGCAGCGGCGGCTGGCCGAGCTGCGCAGCACCTGCGAGGGCACGGAGAACCTGATGCCACCCATCCGCGCCGCGCTGGCCGACCGCTGCTCGGTCGGCGAGGTGTGCGGCGCGCTGCGCGAGGTCTTCGGCTCCTACCAGCCCGACAGCTGAGCAGCGCCCGCCGCCGTGATCTCGCTCTACAACATCGTGCTCTGGATCCACGTCACCGCGGTGGTCGGCGCCTTCGGCCTCACGCTGGCCTATCCGCTGCTGATGAGCAGCGCCCGCCAGGGCGCCGAGCGCGCGCTGCCCTCGCTGCACTGGCTGATCGGCATGTGGGGGGCGCGGCTGGTCTCGATCGGCGGCCTGGTCGTGCTGGCCGCGGGCCTCTACCTCAGCGTGGAGGGCCCGTACGACTTCGGCGACCCCTGGATCGGAGCCTCGCTGCTGATCCTGATCGTGCTCGGCGGGATCGCCGGCGGCTACGTCGCGCCGCGCGAGCGCGCGCTCTCAGAGCTCGCCTCGCGCGACGTGCTGGCCACCGAGGCGACCGACGACGTCGTCCTCGGCAACGACTACCGCGCCCTCGCCCGTCAGGTGCGGATCGTCAGCTGGGTGTCGGCCGCGCTCGTGCTCGCCGCGCTCTTCCTGATGGTCACCAAGCCGGGCGCATAGACTCGCGCCCCCATGCGCGAGGAGTCGCCGGAGACCTACGAGGAGAAGCTCGCCCAGCTGCAGGAGATGCGCGACGCCGTCGTGCACCACGCCTCGGCCAACGCGGTCGAAAAGCAGCACGCGAAGGGCAAGTACACGGCGCGCGAGCGCATCGAGAAGCTGCTGGACCCCGGGTCCTTCCAGGAGCTCGACACCTACGTGCGTCACCGTACGCACGAGTTCGAGATGCAGAAGAACCGGCCGTGGGGCGACGCGGTGGTCACCGGCCACGGCACGATCGAGGGCCGCCACGTCTGCGTCTTCAGCCAGGACTTCACGGTCTTCGGCGGCTCGCTGGGCGAGGTGATGGCCGAGAAGATGGGCAAGATCATGGACCTGGCGGCCAAGATCGGCTGCCCCGTGATCGGCATCAACGACTCCGGCGGCGCGCGCATCCAGGAGGGCGTCGTATCGCTCGGGGCCTACGGCGACGTCTTCCTGCGCAACGTCCGCTGCTCGGGCGTGATCCCGCAGATCTCGCTGATCATGGGGCCGTGCGCCGGCGGGGCGGTCTACTCGCCCGCGATCACGGACTTCATCTTCATGGTCAAGGAGACCTCGCACATGTTCATCACCGGCCCCGACGTGATCAAGACGGTCACGGGCGAGGAGCCGAGCTTCGAGGAGCTCGGCGGGGCGATGACCCACAACTCGAGGTCGGGCGTCGCGCACTTCGCCGCCGAGGACGAGGACGCGTGCCTTCAGGACACGCGCTACCTGCTCTCCTTCCTTCCCCAGAACAACCTCGAGGGCCCGCCGCGCGTGCTCACCGGCGACGACCCGCGGCGGATGGACGAGGCGCTGGACCGCGTCGTCCCCGACGCGCCGAACAAGCCCTACGACATGCGCGACGTCGTGCGCCTGGTGGTCGACGGTGGCGAGTTCCTCGAGGTCCACGAGCACTTCGCGACCAACATGGTCTGCGGCTTCGCGCGGCTCGACGGGCACGCGATCGGGATCGTCGGCAACCAGCCGCGCTCGCTCGCGGGCGTGCTGGACATCGACGCCTCCGAGAAGGCCGCCCGCTTCGTGCGCACGTGCGACGCCTTCAACGTCCCGTTGGTGACCTTCTGCGACGTCCCCGGCTTCCTGCCCGGCACCTCGCAGGAGTGGGGCGGGATCATCCGCAAGGGGGCGAAGCTGCTCTACGCCTACGCCGAGGCGACCGTCCCGAAGCTGACGGTCATCACCCGCAAGGCCTACGGCGGCGCCTACGACGTCATGGCCTCCAAGCACCTCGGCGCCGACTTCAACTTCGCCTGGCCGACCGCCGAGGTGGCGGTGATGGGGCCCGAGGGCGCGGTCAACGTCATCTACCGGCGCGACATCTCGGCCTCACCGACGCCGGACGCCCGCCGCCAGGGGCTGATCGCCGACTACAAGGCGCACTTCGCCAACCCCTACACGGCGGCCGAGCGCGGCTACATCGACGACGTGATCGTCCCTCACGAGACGCGCCCGCGGCTGATCACCGCGCTGAGCACGCTGCTGACCAAGCGCGAGCCGGGGCCGAGGCGCAAGCACGGGAACATCCCGTTATGAGCCGGCTCGGCGGGGCGAGCGGTCGCGTACGCTCCCGCCGATGCTGTCACGGCGTCAGTTCCTCACCCGGGCGGGCGGCGCGGGGGCCGTCGCCGTCCTCGCCCCGCAGTCCGCGCTGAGCGCCCTCGCCGCCCCCCGCGGGCAGGCCGGGCGCCTGCTGAGAGGCGGGCGCTTCGGCCAAGGCGTGCTCTCCGGCGATCCCGCCCCCGACGCGATCACCCTGCTCACGCTGCTCGACGACGTCGGCGGGACGGGCTCCGTCCGCCTCGAGGTCGCGCGCGACGCCGGCTTCCGCCGCGTGGTGGCCCGCCGCACGATCGCCACCGGCGCCGAGCGCAACCACGCGGTCAAGGCGCGCGTGACGGGCCTCGCGCCCCACGAGCGCTACTACTACCGCTTCGAGACGCGGACCGAGACGAGCCCGGTCGGGCGCTTCCAGACGGCGCTGCCGGCCGACTCGCGCGAGCCGGTGCGCTTCGCGTTCTTCTCGTGCGCGGACTACACGCACGGCTACTACAACGCCTACGAGCTGATGGCGCGCGAGGACGTCGACTTCGTGGTCAACCTCGGCGACTACATCTACGCCGAGACCTACCACTCGCGCGGCACCGGCACCTCGGTGCGCGAGGACCGCATCGGCCGGGCCAACCCGCGCAACCCGGCGATCGTGCGCGAGGCGCGCACACGGGCGGACTACCGTGCCAAGTACGCGCTGTATCGCTCCGACCCGGCCCTGCGGGCCGTGCACCGCCGCTTCCCGATGGTCTCGATCTGGGACGACCACGAGCTCCAGGACAACTACGCCGGCGCCGCGCCCGGCGGGGGCCTCCCCGCCGCCAAACGCTATCGCGCCGCCCGGCGCCGGGCCGCCTACCAGGCGTTCTTCGAGAGCATGCCGGTGTTCCCGTCGGGCCGCTCGCGCATCTACCGCGCCCAGCGCTTCGGACGGACGGTCGACCTGGTCATGCTCGACCAGCGCGCCTACCGGGACGACCAGCCCTGCGGCGACGCCGTCGCCCCCGCCTGCCCCGGCTACGACGCGCCGCGCGACTTCCTCGGCCGCGAGCAGCTGGGCTGGCTCAAGCGGCGCCTGAGCGGCTCCGGGGCGGCGTGGAAGATCATCGGCAACGAGACGATGGTGATGCCGGTCAAGGTCACCGGGGACTCGTTCGTGAACTTCGACTCCTGGCAGGGCTATCCGCGCGAGCGCGAGGAGCTGCTCGAGCACATCCGCTCGCAGGGGATCAAGGACGTGGCCTTCGTCACGGGCGACATCCACACGTTCATCGGCGGTGACGTGCGCACGCAGCTCGGCGCCGGCCCGTCGGTCGCGCTCGAGTTCGTGGGCGGGTCGATCACCTCGCAGAGCTTCGGCGAGACCGACTTCCCCATCGGCGGCGGCCAGGTGCTCACCGGCAACGACCGCAATCCCGAGACCGCCCCGGCCGTCCTGGACGCCCTGCGTGGCGTGAACCCGTGGGTCGACCAGGCCGACCTCGACCACCACGGCTACGGCGTCGTGCGCGCGAGCCAGGACGAGCTCGACGTGTCCTTCAAGCGCGTGGCGACGATCAAGCGCCGGTCGCGCGCGACGCTGCCCGAGGACGGCTACCGCTGGCGCGTGCGCCGCGGACAGACGTCGATCAAGGGCGTCAACGGCCCGCCGGCCTAGATCTGGACGTGCTGGGCGCGCACGGCGCCCGCTCGCCAGGCGGCGTGCGCAGCGACGGCGATCGCCAGGTCCTGGATCGCGAGGCCGGTGGAGTCGAACAGGGTGACCGCCTCGGCGTCGCGGCGGCCGGGCGCCTCGGCGGCCAGCACCGCGCCGAGGTCGGTGACCTGCGCGCGCGTGACCACGCCGGCCTCCACGGCGGTGGTGAGCTCGCCGCCGTGCGACGCCTGCGCCCACTCGTCGCAGAAGAGCTCGCAGGCGAGCACCGCCTCGACGGTCGCCTCGGCCTTGCCGGGCCCGTCGGCGCCGAGCATGTTGAGGTGCAGCCCGGGGCGCAGCTGCTGCGCGCCGACGACCGGCTCGGCGCCGGGCGTGACACAGCTGACGACGTCGCAGGCGAGCGCGGCCTCGAGGTCGCCCGCCGCCCAGCCGAGCTCGCCCGCCAGCGCGTCGGCGACGGCCACGCGCGGGTCGAAGCACACGCCGGGCCCGTAGCCCGCGGCGGCCAGGCAGCGGGCCGCCCACGCCCCGTGCAGGCCGCAGCCCACGATCCCCGCGGTGCGGGCCGCGGGCGCGGCCAACGCCTGCGCGGCGACGGCGGCCACCGCGCCGGTGCGCAGCGCCGTCACCGCCCGCGCGTCGAGCAGCATCAGCGGCGCGCTGGTCGCGGCGTCCGAGAGGCAGACGACGCCCATCACGGTCGGCAGCCCGTGCGCGGCCGGGTTGCCGGGGAAGGACGAGATCCACTTGAGCATCGCAAAGCCGCCGCCGAGCGCCGGCATCGCGCGGAAGTCGCCCGCCGGCGGCGCCGGCAGGTAGACCTTCGCGGGCATCGTCCACTCGCCGGCGCGATGGGCGAGGAAGGCGGCGCGGACGTGCTCGATCGCCGCCTCGGGCGGCACGGCGGCGAGGACGGCGTCGTGGTCCAGGACGGCGAGCTCGGCCATCGGCGCGGGCACGATAGCGTCCACCGGGTGCTCCGCCCGGGCCTTCAGCCGTGAACCGCCGGCCGCACCTGAGCCTGCACGCCGCGAGCGCCACCCCGCAGGAGGCGGCCGCCGTGGTGGCCGCCATCGAGCAGTTCCTGCGCGACACCGCCCCGCCGCCGGCGCCGCCGCCGGAGCGCCCCGGCGGCTGGCTGCGGGCCGCTCGGCTGGAGGGCGTCGGCCGCGAGCCCGACGCGCCCTCGCCGTGGGGCGATCCCCACCCCTGGTAGGCCCTTCTCCCCAGCTTCGGTCGGGAATCATATGGTTTCCGGTCGGGATTGGTACCTTTGTCGGCCCCGGTAGTGCTCCCAACCCGGCAGGGGTCCATGAACAAGTTCGAACGCATCAAGCAGGAGAAGGACGGCCTCGACGTCTACCCCGAGCTCATGCGGGCCACCCGCGAGGGCTGGGAGACGCTCGAGGAGAACGACCTGGTGCGCCTGAAGTGGTACGGCCTGTACCCGCACAACACCAAGGACGGCAACTTCATGTTGCGCGTCAAGGTGGTCCAGGGCGTGCTGACCGGCGACCAGGCCGACGCGATCGCCTCGATCGCGGCCGACTTCGGGCGCGGCTTCCTTGACTGCACGACGCGCCAGTGCATCCAGATCCACTGGATCACCCTGGACAACGTCCCGGAGATCTTCGACCGCCTCGACGCCTGCGGGCTGACCGTCAAGGGCGCGTGCGGCGACATCACCCGCAACGTGGTCGGCTGCACGCTGGCCGGCATCGGGCATGAGCAGGTCGCCGACGGGCACGCCACCGCCGAGGCCATCCACGACTACTTCCTGGGCAACAAGCTCTACTCCAACCTGCCGCGCAAGTACAAGATCTCGGTCACCGGCTGCGCGGAGGACTGCGCGCGCGGGCTGATCAACGACGTCCACCTCTCGGGCGCCGTGCACGCCGACGGCACGCGCGGCTTCAACCTGCGCATCGGCGGGGGGCTCTCCAGCTCCCCGCACTTCTCGCGCTCGCTGGACGTCTTCGTCTCCCCCGAGGAGGCTCCGGAGGTCGTGGCCGGCGTCACGGCCATCTTCCGCGACTCCGAGGAGAACCGGGCCAAGCGCGGCCGGGCGCGGCTGAAGTTCCTCGTCGACAGCCTCGGGCCCGACGCCTACCGCGAGGAGCTGGTGCGCCGGCTCGGGTGGGACCCGCGGCGGGCCGCGCGCGTCGCCCCCGACCTGCACGGCCACGACCACGTCGGCGTCACGCCGCAGGCCGACGGCGAGCACGCCGCGGTCGGCTTCTGCGTCCCGGTCGGGCGGATCACCGCCGAGCAGTTCGGCGGCCTCGTCGCGCTCGCGCGCAAGCACGGCAGCCGGGACGGGCAGATCCGCCTGACCCACCAGCAGAACGTGCTGATCCCGTTCGTCCGGTCAGACGCGGTCGACGCGCTGCTGGCCGAGCCGCTGGCCGAGGAGCTCTCCCCCGAGCCGCCGCTGTTCGCGCGCGGGCTGCAGACCTGCACCGGCAAGGAGTTCTGCGGCCTGGCGAAGGTCCACACCAAGGACCGCGCGTGGGAGATCGCCAAGTTCCTCGACGCCCACGTGCGCCCCAACGGCCACGGCGAGGACCTGCGGCTGCACTTCGCCGGCTGCTCGTCGAGCTGCGCCCAGCACCAGATCGCCGACGTCGGCATCGAGGGCGTGCTCAAGAAGGTCGACGGCGAGTTCGTCGAGGCGATGGACATCCGCATCGGCGGCCGCCTCGGCCCCGAGCCGAAGTTCGGCGACGTGGTCGTCCGCAAGGTCCCGAACTGGGACCTCAACGAGACCCTGCTGCGGATCTTCACCCTCTACGAGCACCACCACGACGACGGCGAGACCTTCCGCGACTTCGCCGGGCGCACCCAGCCCGAGTGGTGGACGGAGCAGCTCGAGCCGGCGGAGGTCGCGTGACCCTCGCCGCGCCGCTGCAGCTGACGCACCTGGAGGTGCTCGAGTCCGAGGCGATCCACGTCATGCGCGAGGTCGCGGCCGAGCTCGAGCGCCCCGTGCTGCTCTTCTCGGGCGGCAAGGACTCGATCGTGCTGCTGCGCCTGGCCGAGAAGGCCTTCCGGCCGGGGCCGTTCCCGTTCACGCTGATGCACGTCGACACCGGGCACAACTTCCCGGAGGTGATCGAGTTCCGCGACCGCCGCGTGGCCGAGCTCGGCGCCGAGCTGGTGGTCGCCTCGGTGCAGGAGAGCATCGACGCGGGCCGGGTCGTCGAGGAGACGGGGCCGCGGGCCTCGCGCAACCGCCTGCAGACCGTCACGCTGCTCGACGCGATCGAGGCCCACGGCTTCGACGCCGCCTTCGGCGGGGCGCGCCGCGACGAGGAGCGCGCGCGGGCGAAGGAGCGGGTGTTCTCCTTCCGCGACGACTTCGGCCAGTGGGACCCGCGCCGCCAGCGCCCCGAGCTGTGGAACCTCTACAACGGCCGCGTGCGCCGCGGCGAGCACGTGCGCGTGTTCCCGCTCTCGAACTGGACCGAGCTCGACGTGTGGTCCTACATCGCCGCCGAGGCGCTGGAGGTGCCCTCGATCTACTTCGCCCACGAGCGAGAGGTCTTCGCCCGCGACGGGATGCTCTACGCGCTCTCCGACCACGTCGAGCTGCTCGACGACGAGCGGCCGTTCCGCGCCTCGGTGCGCTATCGCACCGTGGGCGACATGTCCTGCACGGGCGCTGTGCGCTCGCAGGCGGCGACGCTCGAGGCGGTGGTGGGCGAGATCGCCGCGACCCGCGTCACCGAGCGCGGCGAGACGCGCGCCGACGACCGCGCGTCGGAGGCCGCGATGGAGGACCGCAAGGTGGCCGGCTATTTCTGACCTGCTGCGGTTCGCCACCGCCGGCTCGGTCGACGACGGCAAGTCCACGCTGATCGGGCGGCTGCTCTACGACGCCAAGGCGATCCTGGCCGACCAGCTCGACCACGTCTCAGACGTCACGCGCCGCCGCGGCGGCGAGGGCCTCGACCTGGCGCTCGTCACCGACGGGCTGCGGGCCGAGCGCGAGCAGGGCATCACGATCGACGTCGCCTACCGCTACTTCGCCACCCCGCGCCGGCGCTTCATCGTCGCCGACACGCCGGGACACGCGCAGTACACGCGCAACATGGTCACCGGCGCCTCGACCGCCGAGCTCGCACTGATCCTCGTCGACGCCCGCAAGGGCCCGACCGACCAGTCGCGCCGCCACGCGGCGATCGCCAAGCTGCTGGGCATCCCGCAGGTGGTCGTGTGCGTGAACAAGATGGACCTCGTCGGCTACGACGAGGGGGCCTTCGACGCGGTGGCCCGCGAGGTGCTGGGCTTCGCCTGCCGGCTCGGGCTCGCCGACGTCGCGCTGATCCCGGTCTCGGCGCTGCACGGCGACAACGTCGTGGAGCGCTCCGAGCGGCTCGGCTGGTACGGCGGGCCACCGCTGCTCGAGCACCTGGAGACGGTGCCGGTGGGCGGCGACCCCTCCGAGGCCCCGGCGCGGCTGCCCGTCCAGTACGTCATCCGCTCCGGCGAGCGCCGCTACGCCGGCCAGGTCGCGGCAGGCGTGTTGCGCGTCGGCGACGACGTGGTGGTCCTGCCCGGCGGCGGCCGCACCCGGGTCACCCGCATCGAGGGGCCGGGGGGCGACGTCGCGGTGGCGCCCGCCGGCCTGTCGGTCGCCGTGCAGCTCGAGGACGAGCTCGACGCCGGGCGCGGGGAGCTGATCGCCGCCGCCGGCGACGACGCGCCCGTGGCCGCGCGCGAGCTGGCGGCGACGGTGTGCTGGCTGGGCGACGCCCCCGCTCGGCCGGGAGGGCGCTACCTGCTCAAGCACACCACCCGCACCGTGCAGGCGCGGCTTGAGGCCATCGACCACCGGCTGGACGTCGAGACGCTCGAGCCCGTCCCCGCGCCCGAGCTGGCCCTCAACGACCTCGCGCGCGTGCGCTTGAAGACCGCCCACGCGGTGCCGGCCGACCTGTACGCCGACAGCCGCGCCACGGGCGCGTTCATCCTCATCGACGAGCAGACGAACGACACCGTCGGCGCCGGGATGGTGGAGGCCTAGCGGCGCGAGAGGGCCGCGGCGGCGCCGAGGCCGACGAAGGTCGCGCCGCTGATCCCGTCCAGCCACCGGCGCACGCGCGCGCTGCTGCGCAAGCGATCGCCGAGCGAGCCCGCGGCCAGCCCCCACGCGCAGTCGATCACCAGCGCGACGCTCACGAAGAGCGCACCGAGCAGCGCGACCTGGGGCGCCACGGGATGCGCCGGGTCGACGAACTGCGGCAGGAAGGCGAGGAAGAACACGGCGACCTTCGGGTTGAGCACGTTGACGACGACCCCCTGGCGGAAGAGCCGGCCGCGCGGCGCAGGCGGCAGGTCGGCGAGGGCGACGTCGTCGTGCGCGCGAAGGCGCTGCACGCCGAGGTAGACGAGGTAGGCGGCGCCCGCGTACTTGATCACCGCGAAGGCGGAGGCCGAGGAGGCCACGAGCGCCGAGAGCCCGACCACGGCGGCGGCCACGTGCACCAGCGCGCCGGCCTCGATGCCCAGTGCGCTCACGACGCCGGCCGCCCGCCCCTGGGCGATCCCGCGGGTGACGATGTAGACGACCGCGGGCCCGGGCACCACGACGAGCGCCGCGCTGACCGTCGCGAAGAGCAGCAGGGTCGACAGGCTGGGCACCGGGCGGATGCTCGCACGCCGGCGCATGAGAGGCCTCTCACCTCGTGCGGCTAGCGTCCGCGACCCCCGTCATGGCCCTTCAGCGGATCGTCATCGTGGTGGCGGCCGTCGCCGCGCTGGCCCTGGTGCTGCTCGTACCGCGGTTCTTCGAGGAGGCCGACGACGCCTCAGTGCCCGGTGATCCAGCTGCGTGACCGCGCGGCGGCGAGCCGCGCGAGAACGCGGCCCGGCAGGAGCGCATCCGCGAGCGCCGGCGGGCGGCGCGCGCCGCGGCGCGTCGGGCGGACGCCCGGCGGGCGGAGCGGCGGCGGGAGCGCGCGAGTACCCGCCGGGTGCAGCAGCGCTCGGCCGGCGGGGGCCCGTCCGGGGGCGACGACGGGGTGGGCGCGGATGGCGACACCGGCGGCGGCGGCGGCGCGGGCGGCGGTGGCGGCACGCCCGGCGGCGGCGCCGGCGGTGGGGTGGTGGTGGTGGTGGTGGCGACGGCGGCGACGGCGACGGGGACGACGACGGGGGCGACGACTGATGGCGGCGCCCGAGATCCGGCTGCCGCCCGCCGGAGGCGATCCGCCCGCCGAGCCGGACGCGCCCACGGGCGCTCCCGCCCGTCCCGAGCAGCGGCCGGCGCCCGCGCCGGCGCGCCCCGGCTTCGTCAGGCGCCTGCTGGCGGGCGCCCGCACCCGGATCCTCGCCGCCTTCGTCGTCCTGCTGGCCTTCTCGACGCTGCTCTCGTGCTGGCCATCCGCCAGCTGCTGGCCGTCCGCACGACCGATCGCGTCGACAACGCGCTCACCCAGGAGATCGAGGAGTTGCGGGCGCTCGCGAGCGAGGGCTCCAACCCGGCCACCGGGCGGCCGTTCGGCAGCGACCTGGCCGGGATCTTCCGGCTCTACTTCCAGCGCAACGTGCCCGGCGAGGGCGAGTCCGTGATCACCTTCCTGGGCGGACGCCCGTTCACCGTGGAGTCGGGCGCCCTCGAGCTCGACCTCGTAGTCGCCCTCCGGCGAGCGGACGGTGATCTCCCACCTGCCGTCGTCGCCGTCCCTGGCGACGGCCACGGGGCGTCCCCGCACCACCTCGGTGGCCACGCCGATCGCCCGGGCGGCGCGGGGGTCGTCCCGGGCCATGGGGCGGTCGTCGTCGAACGGGCCGGCCTCGGCGACCGCGGGGGTCACGATGATCGCGAGGGCGAGCGCTGCGAGCAGCGCGGCCCGCCGTGCGATCGGCCGACGGCGAGGTGAGAGGATCACGAGCAATCACGCTCGCGGGGGCGAGTGAGGCGACGGTGAGCCCGACGTGAGAGCCCGCTCATCCACGGTGGCGGGCCCCGGGCCGCGGCGGCGCAAGTAGCATCACCGGCCGCCATGTTCTCGAAGGTCCTGGTCGCCAATCGCGGTGAGATCGCCGTCCGCGTCATCCGCGCGCTCGACGAGCTCGGGATCGCCTCGGTCGCGGTCTACTCAGAGGCCGACCGCGACGCCGAGCACGTCCGGCGGGCGGGCGAGGCGCACCTGCTCGGCCCGGGCCCGGCGGCGGAGTCCTACCTCGACGCCGACAAGCTGCTGGCGGTGATCGCGGCCTCCGGCGCCGAGGCGGTGCACCCGGGCTACGGCTTCCTGGCCGAGAACCCGCCGTTCGCCCGGCGCCTCGCCGAGGCGGGCGTGACGTTCATCGGGCCGCCGCCGGAGGCGATCGAGGCGATGGGCTCGAAGACCCGCGCGCGCGAGCTGATGCGGGCCGCAGGGGTGCCGATCGTCCCCGGCACCGTCGAGCCGGTGGCGACCGTGCAGGACGCCGGGCCGATCGCCGAGGAGATCGGCTACCCGATCGCGGTCAAGGCCGCCGGCGGCGGAGGCGGCAAGGGCTTCCGGATCGCGCTGGAGGCCTCAGAGCTCGAAGCGGCCTTCGAGGGCGCCGCCCGCGAGGGGGAGAAGTTCTTCTCCGACGCGACGGTCTATCTCGAGCGCTACCTGCCCGACCCCCGCCACGTCGAGGTGCAGGTGCTCGCCGACGAGCACGGCGCGGTCATCCATCTCGGCGAGCGCGACTGCTCGGTCCAGCGCCGCCACCAGAAGCTGATCGAGGAGAGCCCGGCGCCGATGGTCGGCCAGGCGCTGCGCGAGCGCATCGGCGAGATCGCGGTCGAGGCGGCGCGGGCCGTGGGCTACCGCGGCGCCGGCACGATCGAGGGCCTGCTGGCGGGCGAGGACTACTTCTTCCTGGAGATGAACACCCGCGTGCAGGTCGAGCACTGCGTGACCGAGGCCACCACCGGGATCGACATCGTCCGCGAGCAGATTCGGATCGCCGCCGGTGAGCCGCTCTCGGTCACCCAGGAGCAGGTCGCGCTGCGCGGGCACGCGATCGAGTGCCGCATCAACGCCGAGGACGCAGCGAAGAACTTCGCCCCCGCGCCGGGGACGGTGACCCACTACCGCGAACCCTCCGGACCCGGCGTGCGCGTCGACTCCGGCGTGCGCTCGGGGTCGGAGATCACGCCGCTGTACGACTCGTTGGTGGCCAAGCTGATCGTGTGGGACGCCGACCGCGACGCCGCGACCCGGCGGATGACGCGCGCGCTGGCGGAGTTCGAGCTCGAGGGCGTGCGCACGCTGCTGCCCTTCCACCGGGCGATCATGGCCTCACCGCAGTGGGCGCGGGGCGAGACGTGCCGCGATCTCGTGGAGGACCGCGCGTGGCTCAAGCGGCTCGCCTTCCCGAAGCCTGAGCGCGGCGCCGACGGCGACGGGCCCACGGCCGAGCCGCTCGAGCGGGCCTACACCGTCGAGGTCTCGGGCAAGCGCTTCGAGGTCACCGTGCACGGCGACGCTCCCGCCAACGGGGGCGCCCCGGCGGCCGCGGCGGCGGCGCGGGCGCCGCGCCGGGCGCGCCGCGCCGCGGCCGGCGGGGGCGGCGACGCGCTCGTCTCCCCCCTGCAGGGCAACGTCTTCAAGGTGCTCGTCGAGGCCGGCGCGCAGGTCGAGGAGGGCGCCCTGATCTGCATCATCGAGGCGATGAAGATGGAGAACGAGATCATCGCCCACAAGGGCGGCACCGTCGCCGAGCTGCCGATCGCCGAGGGCGCCGCGGTCACCGCCGGGGACACCCTGGCGGTGATCCGCTGACGCCCGCGGCGGACCGGGTCTACTTCGCGGCCACCTGGCGGTAGCGCCTGATCGCCAGCGGGGCGAAGATCGCGATCAGCACGAAGCACCAGACGAACGCCATCCAGACGTCGCTGTTGGCGGGCGTGCCGATCCACAGCGAGCGCATGGCGTCCGAGATGGTGGTGAACGGGTTGGCCTCGGCGAACTGCCGCAACCCGTCGGGCATGGTCTCCGCGGGAACGAAGACCGAGGACGCGAAGGTCAGCGGGAAGATCAGCGTGAAGCCCAGCGAGTTGGCGGTCTCCGGCGTGGACGAGAACAGCCCGACCAGCGCGAAGATCCACGAGAACGCGTAGCCCATCAGCAACAGCAGCACGATGCCCAGGACGATCTGGCCGACGCTCGAGTCGATGAAGTTGAAGCCGGCCGCGAAGCCGACCGCGAAGAGCACCACGAGCGAGAGGCAGTTGAGGATCACGTCGGAGAACGTGCGCCCGGTCAGCACCGCCCCGCGCGACATCGGCAGCGAGCGGAAGCGGTCGATCAGGCCCTTCTGGACGTCCTCGGAGAGCCCGAGCGCCGTCACGAAGCCGCCGAAGGCGATCGACTGGACGATGATCCCGGGCATCAGGAAGTCCACGTAGTCGAAGCCGGGGGTCTGGATCGCCCCGCCGAAGACGTAGACGAAGAGCAGCACGAACATGACCGGCTGGACCGTGTAGGCGATCAGCAGGTCGGGCTGGCGCGGGATCCGGCGCAGGTTGCGCTTCGCCAGCACCAGCGTGTCGGACACGGACAGCGCGAGCGCACTCATGCGCGCACCGCCTCGGGCGTCTGCTCGGCTGCGGGGTCCTCCTCGGCGGCGCGGCCGGTGAGCGCGATGAACACGTCGTCGAGGGTCGGCCGGCGCAACGCGATGTCGTCGATGGCGATGCCGGCGTCGTCGAGCCGGCGCACGGCCTCGGCGATCACGCCGGAGCCGCTGGGCACCGGCACCCGCACCGTGCTGTTCTCACGCGTGGGGCGCTCCTCGCCGATCTCGGCGAGCGTCGAGAGCGCCCGCTCGGCGTCCTCGTCGTCCTCGAGGTGCACTTCGAGCCGCTCGCCGCCCACGCGGTCCTTGAGCTCGTCCGAGGTGCCCTCGGCGATCACCGAGCCGTGGTCGATCACCACGATCCGGTCGGCCAGGCGATCGGCCTCGTCGAGGTACTGGGTCGTCAGCAGCACGGTGGTGCCGGCCGCGGTCCGACCTTCGATGGTCTCCCACATGCCGATCCGGCTGCGCGGGTCCAGGCCGGTGGTCGGCTCGTCCAGGAACAGCACGGGCGGGCGCGCGACGAGCGCAGCGCCCAGGTCCAGCCGGCGGCGCATGCCGCCCGAGTACGTCTTGGCCGGGCGCCCGCCGGCGTCGGTGAGCTCGAAGCGCTCGAGCAGCTCGTCGGCGCGCGACTTGGCCTCGGCCGGCGACATGTGGTAGAGGCGGCCGACCATCTCGAGGTTCTCGAAGCCGGTCAGGTTCTCGTCGACCGCGGCGTACTGGCCGGCGAGACCGATCTTCGCCCGCAGCGCGGAAGCCTCATTGACCGCGTCCAGGCCGGCGACGCGAGCGACGCCCGCGTCGGGCTTGAGCAGGGTGGCGAGGATGCGCACGGCGGTGGTCTTGCCGGCGCCGTTGGGACCGAGCAGGCCGAGCACGGTGCCCGGCGGCGCCTCGAAGTCGACGCCGCACAGGGCGCGGACCGAGCCATAGGACTTCTCGAGTCCCTCGACGATGATCGCCGGCTCAGCCATCCAGCACGCTCCTCGGTTGGGGCCCGGACGTCCGGGCAGGTTCACTTTGGGGCACGGCGCTGCACCATAGGACGCAGCGAACGCAGGTTCGGTACGGGTGCCCCCACTCTCCGGCGTACCGCGGCGGCGACGGCCCCGGCGGCGGCGGCGAGCGCCGCCCCGGCGATGGCCCATCGGTAGCCCGGGCCCGGGCCGCCGAACGCCGCCGCGAGCGGGACGAAGACCGCCAGGCCGGCGACCGTGCCGAGCTGCGCCGCGGTGGTCAGCAGCCCGGCCACGAGCCCCTCCTGGTCGCCGGCGGCGGCGGCTCCCGCCGCCGTCGAGGCGACCGAGGCGCACCCCAGCCCGGCGCCCATGAGCGCGAGCGCGGGCACGTGCGGCGCGACCGCTGCGCCCAGGGGGGCGAGCAGGCCGATGCCGGCCGTCACGACAGCCGCGCCCAGGGCCATCGTCCCGGGCCGGCCGAGCCGGCGCGCGACGCGTGGCCCGAGCGCGGAGCCGGCGATCACGGCCAGGTTCAGCGGCGCGCAGGCCAGGCCCGCCGCGAGCGGCCCGAGGCCGACCGGCCCCTGCAGGTGCAGGGTGTAGAGGAACATCGCCGGCGACGTGGAGGCGGTCAGGGCCACCGCGACGAGCAGGGCGAGGCCGAGGCCCGGCCGGCGCAGCGTCCCGGGTGCTAGCAACGGGCTCGCGGCGCGGCGCTCGATCCGCGCGAACAGCCACAACAGGCCGAGCCCCGCCGCCAGCGTCCCCGCGGGCAGCGGCGCGAGCGGGCCGGCCGCCTCGGCCTGGGCGAGGCCGAAGACGACGAGCGCGAGGCCCGCGGTGACCGCCAGCGCGCCGGCGAGGTCGAGCCCGGCCGGCGCGCCCGGCTCCCGGCGCTCGGGCAGCCAGGCCCGCGCCAGCACAGCACCGGCGAGCCCGAGCGGCACGTTGACCAGGAAGACGGCGGGCCAGCCCAGCCCGTCGACCAGGAGCCCGCCCAGCACCCAGCCCGACGCGCCGCCGGCCGCCGCCGCGGCCGTCCACGCGGCGAGCGCCCGCGCGCGGGGTTCCCCCTCCGGCACGATCGCCGTCAGCAGCGCGAGCGCGGCGGGCGAGAGCAGGGCGGCCCCGAGCCCCTGGACGGCGCGCCCGGCCACGAGCGCCCCGGGGCCGGCGGCGAGGCCGCAGCCGAGCGACGCGACCGCGAAGAGGACGAGCCCGGCGGCGAAGAGCCGCCGGCTCCCGTACAGGTCGCCCGCCCGCCCCGCCACGAGCAGCGCGCCGCCGAACACCAGGACATAGGCCGTGAGCACCCACTGCAGCCCGGTGTCCGTGAAGCCCAGGTCGGCCTGGATCGCCGGCAGCGCGACGGCGACGATCGTGACGTCGAGCACGACCACGAACTGCGCGACGCACAAGAGCGCCAGCTTGCCGACGTTACCGCTCACAACAAGATTGATGGTAACCACCCGCCGTTACCTGTAAACTTTGTGTTGGTGGTAACGTCTCGACACGAGATGGCGCTCGAGCGCTTCGGCGGGCACGTCGCGCTGGACTTCGCGAACACGCGCGAGGGCGCCCTCGCCGGCCCGCCCGGCCCGGACCACCTCGCCGAGCCGGCGGACCTGCTCGCCTGGTCGCGGCTGGCCGGCACGCTCACGGACGACGAGGCGCGCCGGCTCGCCGGCGCTCTGCGCGCCCACCCGCGCCGGGCCGCGGCCGCCCTCGACCGCGCGCTCGCCCTGCGCGCGGCGATCCACGCCGTCTTCGACTCGCTCGCCACCGGCGCCGAGCCACCGCCGGCGGCGCTCGACGCGCTGGCCGTGGCCGAGCGTGACGCGCTCGCCCACGCCCGCCTCGTCCGCGACGCGGACGGCCGCTTCCAGCGCCGCTTCGACCCGGCCGCCGACACGCTCGACCGGGCGCTGTGGCCGGTCGCCGCGGCCGCCGTCGAGCTGCTGCGCTCCGGCGAGCTGCACCGCCTGAAGCGCTGCGGGCAGTGCGTCGGTCTCTTCCTGGACCGCAGCCGCAACGCCAGCCGCCGCTGGTGCACGATGGAGGGCTGTGGCAGCCAGGTGAAGATGCGCCGCTACCGCGCCGGTCGCCGCGCCGGCTGACCGGCCGCGCCATCCTCTGGGCCATGGACCCCACCGACGAGGCGCTGCTGCGCCGGGCGATCGCGCTGGCGAGCGCCGCCCGCGCGGCGGGCGAGGAGCCCTACGGCTCGCTGCTGGCCGGCCCGGACGGCACGGTGCTGGCCGAGGACCACAACACCACCCGCTCGCAGGCCGACATCACCGCCCACCCCGAGCTCAAGCTCGCGCGCTGGGCGGCGCGCGAGCTCGACCCGGCCGACGCGCGCGCCACGACGATGTACACGAGCTGTCAGCCGTGCCCGATGTGCGCCGCGGCGATCGAGCGCTCGGGCCTCGGCCGCGTCGTCTTCGCGCTCGGCGCAGAGCAGGCCGAGGCGGTCAACCCCGAGGCGCACCTGCGCGAGCCGGTCGCCTACGACGGGCCGGCGCTCTATGCCGAGGCGCGTGTGCCGCTCGCCCCGGCCCCGCTCGAGGGCGAGCACGTGCGGCTGCGCCCCGCCGCCCCGGCCGACGGGCCTGCGATCGCCCGCGTGCTGGCCGACCCGGACGTCGCGCGCTGGTGGGGCCCGGAGGCAGCGGAGGAGATGCTTGCCGATCCCGAGGTCCATGTGTTCGTCGTGCTCGTGGGCGAGGAGGTCGCGGGCTTCGTGCAGTTCGCCGAGGTGGCCGACCCGATGTACCGCAGCGCGAACGTCGACATCGCGCTCGCGTCGCCGTGGCAAGGCCGCGGCCTCGGCACCGACGCCGTGCGCACGCTCGCCCGCCACCTCGTCTCCGAGCGCGGGCACGACCGCCTGACGATCGACCCGGCCGCCGCCAACGAGCGCGCGATCGCCGCCTACCGGCGGGTCGGCTTCAAGCCGGTCGGGGTGATGCGCGCCTACGAGCGCGGGCCCGACGGGAGCAAGCACGACGGCCTGCTGATGGACCTGCTCGCCGAGGAGCTCTAGCGCGGCAGGATGGTCAGCACGTCACCCGACCACGCGCGCGGGGTGGCGACGGTGAGGGCGCGGACGACGCGCTCGGCCGGGTCGGGCGCGAGCCCGAGCGCGAAGCGCCCCGCCGCGTCGGTCACGACGCGCGGGCCCGTGGGCGGGAACACGAGCGGAGCGGTGAGGTCGGCCTCGCGGCCGGAGGCGGGAGCCACCTGGAGCTCGACCTCCGCGCCGGCCAGGCCCGTGCGGGCGACGACGCGGCCCCGGCGGACGGTGCGCGTGACCAGCCGACCCCCGACCTCGACCCCGCCTCCGGCCGGCACCGGCCGCCGGACGAGCGAGAGCTCGGGCGGGGTGATCCGCTCCCGACCCCCGACCGGGTCGGCACCGGCGCGGACGATCCGGCAGCTGGCCGGCGCGCCCGGCGTCTCGAAGCCCGGCTCGCCGGACGCGCCGCTTGCGCATCCACCCTCTCCGGGCGCGAGCACGTAGGCGGTGCGGGCACCGTCGCGGGCGAGCGCGGTGAAGTACGCCCCGACCGGGACCTGCCGCCGTCTGCCGCGGGCGAAGGAGATCCGGGTGAGGTCGTTCGCGCCGGTGTTCGAGATGCTCGCGCTGACCACGACGCCGTCGCGCTCGAGGATCGGGTCGCGCACCGTCCGGTACTGCTCGCCGTACTCGCGTCGCCAGGAGAAGCGCACGCGCGAGCCGCCGATCGCGACGAGCCGCACGGCGAACGCGCCGTTGCCGGCCCGGGGCGCCACGCTGCCGGTGACCACGAGGCGACGGCCGTCGTGGTCGAGCCCGTCCGGCTCGATCCCGCGCCCGACGAACTGGCGCCGGGTACGGCCGCCCGTCAGCGCCCGCACGAGCACGCGTGAGCCGGCGATCCACGCGAGCCGGCCGCGACGCAGCGCCACTTCGGCGATCGCGCCGCGCACACCGGCGACGACGCCCTGACGGCCGCTGCGCACGTCGACCTGCCGCAGCGTGCAGCGGCCGGGCCGCTCGCAGCGGGTGAAGACCAGCGTGCGGCGCCCGCGGGCGTCCTCTCCGAGCGTCACCTCGCCCCCGACCCGGCCCGCGTCGAAGCGCTGGACCGTGCGCGATCCGCCCGGCGCGAGGACGGCCGCCGCCCCGCCCGGGCCCGCCACCTGCCAGGCGAGCGAGGAGCCGCGCACCGCGACCGAGCTCCCGCCGGGAACCTCGGCGACGACGCGATCGGCGACCGCCGCGGCGGCGCTCCCGGCCCCCGCGAGGACGGTCCCGGCGGCGAGCAACGCGACGATCGTCGTCGGACGGGTCACGCCTGCAGCGACGGAGTGCGCGCCTGGAAGTTGCGCTCAGTCCATCGCGTCGAGCACCACGCGCAGGTCGTCGACGGTCGTGCGCGGGTTGACCAGGGCGAGCCGCGCGACGGTCTCGCCGCCCACGACGGTGGGGAGCACGAACGCGGTCTGCGCCTCGATCAGCCGCGCCGACCACGCGTGGTAGTCCTCCGCCGCCCAGCCGTGGCGGCGGAAGGCGAGGATCGAGAGCTCGGGCTCGGCGACCAGCTCGAGCCCGGGCCGCGAGCGGATCTCCTGCGCGCCCGCGCGTGTCACCGCGAGCGTCTGCTCGACCGCCGCGGCGTAGGCGTCGGTGCCGTTGACGGCGAGCGAGAACCAGAACGGCAGCCCGCGCGCGCGGCGCGTGAGGTGCACGCCGTAGTCCGACGGGTTGAAGGCCGCCTCGTCGAGGTAGAGCGCGTCGAGGTAGCCGGCGGTCTGGCGGTGGGCGGCGCGCGCCCACGCCGGCTCGCGGTAGACCAGCGCGCAGGCGTCGAACGGGGCGAAGAGCCACTTGTGCGGGTCGACGATCAGCGAGTCGGCGCGCTCGATCCCGGTGAAGCGCTCGCGCACGCTCGGGGCGCACAGGCCGGCCAGCCCGTAGGCGCCGTCGACGTGCAGCCAGACGTCGTGCTCGCGGCACACCTCCGCCACCCCGGTCAGGCCGTCGACCAGGCCGAGGTTGGTCGTGCCGGCGGTGGCCACGACGGCGAACACGTCGGTCGCGAGCGCCGCCGCCAGCTCCTCGCCGCACAGGCGCTCGCCGCGCAGCGGCACCGTCACCAGCTCGGCGTCCATCACGCGGGCGGCGGTGCGCACCGACGAGTGGACTTCCTCGCTGCAGGCGATCCGCCGCGCCGGCCGGCCGAGGTGCCGGGCGCGCTCGCGCGCGGCGTGCAGCGCCGAGAGGTTGCCGTTGGTCCCGCCCTGCACGAAGCAGCCGCCGGCCTGCTCGCCCAGCCCCGCAAGATCGGCGATCCAGCGCAGCGCCTCGTTCTCGGCGTGCACGATGCCGCCGCCCTCGATCCACGTGCCGGCGTAGACGCTCGCCGCGCTGAGCAGCACCTCGGGCAGCGCGGAGGCGACGCTCGGCGCGCCCGGGATGAAGGCGAGGTAGCGCGGGTGGTCGATGGCGGTGGTGGTCGGCAGCAGCTCGTCGCGCAGCAGCGCCAGCGCGCGCTCGCCGCCGAGCCCGCCGGGCGTGATCGCCGGCCCGGCGCGCGCGGCGATCTCCTCTGCCGGCAGCGCGCGCCCGAGCGCGGGCGGGTCGGCCGCGAGGCGCTCGAGCGAGGCGCCGAAGATCGCGCCGGCCAGCTCGCGCAGCTCCGGCGTCAGCCGGAACATCGCCTGCGGATCGGTCGCGCGGTCGATCACGGGGCCGCCGCCAGGCGCTCGGCGTTCTCGGCGTGGATCGAGCGCTGCTCGCGCGTGCGGCGGGCGAGCGGCAGCGGGGCCGCGGCGCCCTGCCCGGCCAGCGCCTCGACGTAGGCCCGGTCCTCGCGCAGGATCGCGCTCGCGCGGGTCGCGTCGAGCACGGCGCCGTGCCCGGGGACCACGTGCTCGGCTGCGTCGACCAGCGGCTCCAGGCGCGCGAGCGTCGCGAGGTAGTCCGTCGCGGAGCGCACCATCGGGATCTCCACCGGCGAGAGGTAGTCGCCGCAGATCAGCACGTTCGCCCATGGCGCCCAGATCGCCATCCCGTCGGCGGTGTGGCCCTCGGCGGGGTGCAGCTCGAGCTCGCGCTCGCCGATCCCGCAGTGCCCGGGCACCGGCAGCGTCTGGACCGCCGGCAGCGAGAGCGGCGCGCGCTCGACGTAGAACTCCTCGTCGAAGGCGCGCAGCGCCCGCTGGGCCGAGCCCGGCTCGGCCCGCAGCCGCTCGCCGCTGGACTCCGCGCAGCCGAGCGGCGCGTCCGGGAAGGCCACGCGGGCGAGCAGGTGGTCCCAGTCGGCGTGGGTGGCGAGCAGCCCCACGACGCGGAAGCTCGCCTGCCCGGCCAGCACCGGCAACAGCTCGAGCTCGTCGGGCAGCACCGGCGAGTCGACCACGAAGGCCTCCTCGCCCGATCGCACCAGCGTGCAGGTCGTCTGCCACACCCGCGAGGTCGCCACCACCACGTCGGGATGGATCCCGACGGCTCTCACGGCAGCGGCGCGCGGCTCACGCCACGCCGAGCAGCTTGGCCGCCTCGAGCAGCGTCTTGACCTCGGCGGTCGGCTTCTTCTGGCTCGCGTCGAGCGTCTCGCGCCGGCGGTTGACCCAGATCACCGGGATCTTCTCCTTCAGGCACGGCTCGACGTCGTAGTAGTAGTCCGAGGCGACGTGCACCCAGCCCTTCTTGGTGCCCATACGGCGCGCGCACTCCTTGAAGTGGGCCGGGTCGGGCTTGTAGGAGCGCACCTGCTGAGCGGTGACGACGAGGTCGAAGTCGACCTTGAAGTGGCGCCGGGTGAGCCCGAGGAGCTTGTCGTCGATGTTGGCGACGAGGCCGATCTCCATCTTCTTGCGGAAGCGCTCGAGCTGCGTGTTGGTCTCCTTGAACGGCGGCCAGCGGCCGACCGAGTCGGGCAGGAAGCCCGAGCGGGAGGGCTCCAGCGGCCACCCGAGCTCGCGCGAGATGCGCACGGCGGTGCGGCGCAGGACCTCGGCGTAGAGCTCGTAGGAGCCGGACTTGATCTCCTGCTGGGTCTGCAGGAAGAGCGGGATGAGCTCGTCGCGCGAGAGGGTGTAGCCGTCGCGCTCGGCCTCGCGGGAGAACGCGTCGTAGACGCCGGTCTCCCAGTCGATCAGCGATCCGTAGACGTCGAAGGTGACGAAGGTGACTTCCTTGGGCAGCGGCATGCGGCCGTGCATTCTGGCAGCCGCGCGGCGAGGGGGACCGGCGCTCAGCCGCGCAGCCTGGCGCGCAGGGCCGCCAGCTCGCCCGGCTGCAGGCCGGCGCGCTCCAGCCACGCTGCCGCGCCGCCCTCGTCCGCGATCGCGTCGAGCAGCCCCTCCATGGTCGCGCTCCGCGGGCGGTGCGCGTCGGCGGGCAGGCCGTCGAGGTCGGCGGCGTAGGTCGGGCTCGAGCGCAAGCGGGCGAGGATGGCCTCGAGCACCTCGCCCGTCGCCACGTAGTCCGCGACGATCGCCTCGCGCGTGACCCCGGCCACGGCGAGCGCCAGGGCCACCACGGTGCCGGTGCGGTCCTTGCCGGCCGCGCAGTGCACGATCGCCGCGCCGTCGCCGTCGCCGGCCACCGCGCGCAGGGCATCGGCGATGCTGTCCGGGCGGTCGCGCAGGTAGCCCAGGTAGTAGCGCAGCAGCCCGTCGCCTGTGAGCCCGTCCCCCGCGCCGGCGGCGGGCGGGGGCGGCGGCTCGGCGTCGGTGTCGGCGTCGACGTCGGTCAGCCCGCCGGACTCCGGGTGCAGCGAGCAGTGGCGGTAGGTCACCGCCGGCTCGCGCGTCAGCGGCCCGGGCCCCTCGAGCTCGACCTCGGCCGAGGTCCGCAGGTCGACCACCGTCCGCACGCCCAGCTCGTCGACGAGCCGCCGGACGTCGGCGTCCGTGAGTCCCTGCAGGTTGTCGGCGCGCAGCAGCCGGCCGGGCGCCACGCGTCCGCCGTCCTCGGTGGGCAGGTCGCCCACGTCGCGCACGTTCACCGCGCCCTCGAGCTCGATCCATCGCATCTGGGTCCAGCTTGGCAGGGGCCCAGGTCACGTCCTCGGCGCGGCGCGCGTCTCCAACCCCCAGCGCCCACCACACGGGCGGGCGCTGAGGTGCGGTCGATCGCGAGGGTCAGGCGGGGGCGGGAGCCGTGTCGGGCTCGTGGGCGAGCTTCGGCAGCCAGCCAAGGCGCTTCGGCAGGTACCAGTTGCGCGCGCCGAGCAGCTTCATGCTGGCCGGCAGCAGGACGGCGCGGATGATCGTCGCGTCGATCAGGATCGCGGCGGCGAGGCCGACGCCGATCTGCTTGACGATCTGGTCGCTGCCGAGCGCGAAGGACCCGAAGACGGCGACCATGACGAGCGCCGCGCTGGTCACGACACCGGCGGTGCTCTTGATGCCGTGGGCGACCGCGTCGTCGGTGCTCATGCCGCGGTCGACGGCTTCACGCACGCGGCTGAGGATGAACACGTGGTAGTCCATCGAGAGCCCGAACAGGATCACGAACAGGAACAGCGGGATCCAGGGGGCGATGCCGCCGACCGACTGGAAGTTGAGCAGCTTCTCGCCGTGACCGTCCTGGAAGACGAGCACGAGGACGCCGTAGGCCGAGCCGACCGAGAGCAGGTTGAGGACGATCGCCTTGATCGGCACGACGATCGAGCGGAACGTGACCAGCAGCAGGATGAACGCGAGGCTGAGGACGAAGCCGAACACGATCGGCAGGCGCGACGTCGTGACGTCGATGAAGTCCTTCGAGCCCGCGGTCAGGCCGTTCACGGCGACTTCGGCGCCGGCCAGCTTGCCGACGGTGGCCGGCACGACCTCGGAGCGCAGGACCTCGAGGGAGCGATCGGATGCGGCGTCGGTGCCGGTGCCCTTGATCGAGAGGGCGACGACGGCGACGGTCTTGTCGGGGCTGATCTCGACGCTGGAGGGCTCGGAGAGCTGGCCGGTGGCGAGCGCCTGGTCGTGGAGCTGCGCGATCGCGGCCCGGACCGGCGGGGCCGTGACGTCCTCGGCCTTGACGACGGTCATGGCCGGGACGGCGCCGCCGGGGAAGGCGGCCTGCACCCGGTCGTAGGTCTGGATGACCGGCTGGCTGCGCGAGTAGCCCTCGAAGCCCGGGTCCTTGAACTGCAGGCCGAGGGCGGGGACGCAGAGGGCGACGAGCAGGCCGCCGGCGATCACCGCCGACACGAGCGGGCGCTTGAGGACCCGGGTGAGGATGGCGCCCCAGATGCGCGACTCGCCCTTTGCCTGGTGACGGCGCTTGGTGACGTAGGGCACTCGGCCCTTCTCGAGCCAACCCTTCTGGGCGAGGAACGAGAGCGTCGCGGGCAGGAAGGTCATCGACCCGATCACCGTGACGGCGACGACGAGCATCGTGCCGATGCCGAAGGCGGCGAAGATCGGGTTGCCGGCGAACAACAGCCCGGCCATCGCGGTCATGACGGTCAGGCCCGAGATGAGCACCGCGCGACCCGACGTGGCGCCGGCGATCTCCAGCGCGGCCTCATTCGAGTGGCCCCGGTCGCGCTCCTCCATCATCCGGCGCGAGTAGAACATGGCGTAATCCACGCCGACGGCGAGGCCGATGATCACCACGAGCTGGGCGACGTCGGGCGCGAGCGCGTAGACCTGGCTGACCGGCCCCAGCAGGCCAACCGTGCCGATGACGGCGGTGGCGCCGAGCACGAGCGGGAGGCCGGCGGCGACGAGCGCGCCGAACGCGAACAGCAGGATGATCAGCATCAGGCCGTAGGAGATGAACTCGGCCCGCTTGCCGTCCTTGGCGTCCTGCGCGGCGATCTCTCTGGTGGCCGAGACATCGCCGAACTGCTCGACGCGCACGCCGGAATGGGCCTTCTGGATGTCGGCCACAGCCGCGAGCGGCTTCTCGACGAGCTTCTCGACGTGATCGTCGGTGCCGGGCATCGTGAAGTTCACGACGACGGAGCGGCCGTCCCGGGAGACGGTGTTGACGCGGTCGGAGGCGTTGAGCGGGCTCTCGATCTCGGTGATGCCCGGGATCGCGGCCAGGCGGTTGACGACATCCTTGACGGCCGCGGTGACTCGAGGGTCAGCCGACTTGATCGAGCCCTTGCCCTGGACGAGCACCTGCTCGCCGGCCTGGTCGGGGAAGCCGGCGGCCTCGACGAGCATGTCGCCGCGCTTGGACTCCCCGCTGCCCGACGCCGACTCGTCGATCTCGTTCAGGCCGACCCTCCCGCCGAGCACGGTGGCGAGCACGACGAACAGCACCCAGCCGAGAATGGCCGCCTTGCGGTGCTGCGCGCTCCATCGACCAGCGCGGGCGGCGAGATTGCGGGGCTGCATCAGACCTGAGCTCCTTGGAAGGGGGCGGGGCGAGGACTGCGAGCAGCCTTCCAGCGCCCGACCCGGCGCCGCTGGGGGCAGACAGGCGTCCGGGAGGGACACAGGCGCCCGGCCGGCGGGAGCTGGCCGTACCGTCACGCGGTACCAGCCCACGACTGGGGGGCGGGTGGCCGCTTCTTGGGCGGAAGGGTCGCGTGAGCCGTGAAGTGACTACGCGCCGGCCGCAAGCGGCTCGCGGAGAGGAACTCGCGCTCGCAGCTGCGTCCCGTTCCCCGGCGGGCTGTCGATCACCAACGTTCCGTTCAGGGCGGCCAGCCGGTCGTGGAGGCCCTGCAGGCCCGAGCCAGAGCCGGGGTCAGCGCCGCCGACGCCGTCGTCGCTGACCGTGACGTCGAGATGCCCGTCGCACTGCTCGACGCGGACGCGCGCCTGACTGGCGTGGGCGTACCTCGCGACGTTCGTGAGCGCCTCCGAGACAGCGAAGTAGGCCGCCGCTTCGACGGCCATCGGCAGTCGCCGCTCGCCCAGCACCGCGTCGAACTCGACGGGCACGGCGGCCCGCTGGGCCAATGCGTCCAGCGCGTGCTCGAGCCCGTGGTCGCTGAGGACCGCCGGGTGCAGCCCGCGTGCCAGGTCGCGCAGCTCGCCCAGACCGGCACGCAGCTCGCCGAGCGCCTCGCGGACCGGCGCGCGATCCCCGTCGGACATGTCGCGGTGCTTCGTCAGCCAGATGTTCAGCTCCAACGCGACCGACACCAGGCGCTGTTGCGCGCCGTCGTGGAGGTTGCGCTCGATCTCGCGCCGTGCGCGATCAGCAGCGTCGAGGATTCGAGCGCGCGAGGCGCGGACCTCCGCGAGCTGCGCCTCGATGACCGCACGCTCGCGCAGCGCCTGCTCGGCCGCCCGGCGCCCGGTGATGTCGAAGATCACGCCGTCGAGCCACCGGCGGCCGTCGCCGGACTCCTGCGTCTTGCCGCGCTCCAGCACCCAGCGCACCGAGCCGTCGCGCCGCAGGATTCGGTACTCGAGCGCGAACGGTCGGCCGGTGGCGAGGGAGTCCATGACCGACCGCGCCACGTACTCGCGATCCTCGGGATGTTCGATGCTCGTGAACGTGCGCACCGCGCTGCCGATGAAGTCGGCTGCGGGATACCCACAGATCGCCTCGATCTCGTCGCTCAGCCACTCCATCGTCCAGTCCTCGTCGCAGGCGCACCGGTAGACGGCGCCGGGGATGTTGTCGACGAGCGAGCCCAACAGCGCCTCGTTGGCCCGCAGCCGCGCCGCGCGCAGCCCGGTCGCGACCCGCACCGCGAGCACCTGCGGCTCGAAGGGGATGCGCATCACGTCATCTGCTCCGGAATCGAGCGCCGCGCGCAGCTCATGCGGCGAGTCGAGATCGACGCAGACCACGACATGCGTTCCGGCGAGCTCGGGACGGGCACGCACCGCGGCGATCAACGACGGACCCTGCTGCGCGTCGGCCACCACGATCTGAGCGGCGCCATCGGCGACCAGACGAACCGCTGCGGCGGTCTTCGCGACCCGCAGCAGACGAAGCCGGGCGACGGCCAGCACCGTCCAGGCGTCCTCGGCAAGCTCCTCCAACCCGAGCAGCACTACGCCGTCGCCTTCACGGACGAGCCCGTCGAGGACGCTGGGACGGCGCGGCTCCGCGTCGCTGGGCCGCTCGTGCCGGCGAACGGGATCTCGTAACCCTGTGGTGCCTCGGGCCGGCCCCATCGCCTCAGCACCGTACACCCCTGCCGCTGAGAGTCGGCAGGCAGTCGAGCGATCCCAGAAGGAGGTAGCCGGGGGCCGCCGTGCGGCTCGTCACCGGGCCGCCTATCCTGCGGCCATGGCCACGATCTCCTTCGCCCGGGGCGCGCCGTCGCTCGACATCGTCGACGTGGAGGGGCTGCGCGAGGCGGCCCAGCAGGCGTTCGCCGACGATCCCGGCGGCACGACGGCGTACGGCACCTCGGTGGGCTACGTCCCGCTGCGCGAGTGGATCGCCGACCAGCACGGCGTCGCCGTCGAGCAGGTGCTCGTCACCAACGGCTCGATGCAGGCCGACGCCTTCCTCTTCCAGCTGCTCGTGCAGCCGGGTGACCCCGTGGTCGTCGAGTCGCCGACCTACGACCGCACGCTGCTCAACCTGCGCCAGCGCGGGGCCGACGTGCACATGGTCGAGCTGCAGACCGACGGGATCGACGCCGGCGCGCTCGAGGGGCAGCTGCGCGACGGCCTGCGCCCGAAGCTCGCGCACGTGATCCCGAACTTCCAGAACCCGGCCGGCTTCACGCTGTCGGGCGACAAGCGTGCCGCGCTGCTGCGGCTGGCGAGCGAGTACGAGTTCACGCTCTTCGAGGACGACCCGTACATCGCGATCCGCTTCGAGGGCGATTCGCTGCCGACGATGCTCTCCGCCGACGACGCCGGCCGCGTCGTCTACGCCTCGTCTTTCTCGAAGACCGTCTGCCCGGGCATCCGCGTCGGCTACCTCGTGGGCCCGGCGGCGGTGATCAAGCAGATCCAGGGCATCGCCACCAACACCTACATCTCGCCCAACATGGTCGCGCAGTCGATCGTGAACGCCTTCGTGCGCTCCGGGCGCATTGACCACGCGATCGACACGGTCAAGACCGCGCTGCGCGCCCGCCGCGACGCGCTCGTCTCCGCGCTCGAGCGCGAGCTGCCCGAGGCGCGCTTCTCGCCACCGCAGGGCGGCTACTTCATGTGGGTCGAGCTACCCGAGGCCGTCGACGTCGCCGTGCTCGAGGAGGCGGCGCGAGAGCGGGGCGTGATCTTCGTCAAGGGCACCGACTTCCTGCTGGAGGGCGGGCAGAACACGCTGCGGCTCGCGTACTCCGGCGTCACCCCCGAGCAGATCGACGAGGGCGTCACCCGCCTGGCCGACGCGGCGCGCTCGCTCGGCGCCGGCGTTGCGGCCTGAGGTCCACCGCTACGGGCCCGACCGCTCGCACTTCTGCGAGCGGTTCACGCCGCGCGGGGACGGGCCGTTCGCGGTCGTCGTGCTGCTGCACGGCGGCTTCTGGCGGGCGCGGTACGACCGTACGCTGGCCTGGCCGCTGGCCGCCGACTTGCTCGAGCGCGGGCGCGCGGTATGGAACATCGAGTACCGGCGGCTCGGCAACGGCGGCGGCTGGCCGGAGACCTTCGAGGACGTCGCGGCGGCGCTGGACCTGCTGGCCGCCCTGGACGACGAACGGCTGGATCTCTCCGCCCCGGTCGCCGTCGGGCACTCGGCGGGCGGTCAGCTGGCGCTGTGGGCGGCGGGGCGCGCCGGCCTGCCCGACGATGCGCCGGGCGCCGGGCCGCGGCTTCGGCTGGCCGGCGCGGTCGCCCAGGCCGGCGTGGTGGACCTGGCCGAGGCGGCGCGCCTGCGGCTGTCCGACGGCGTCGTGCTCGAGCTGCTCGGCGGCGGGCCCGAGGAGCGCCAAGAGCGCTACGCGCTGGCCTCTCCCGCCGAGCGGCTGCCGCTCGGGGTGCGCTCGCTGGTGGTGACCGGCAGCGAGGACGGCACGGTGCCGCCGGCGCTCTCGGAGGCCTACGCCGCCGCGGCGCAGGCGGCCGGCGATGACTGCGAGCTCGCGGTCGTGCCGGGCGAGGGCCACCTGGAGCATCTCGAGCCCGGCTCGCAGGTGTGGCGGGCGGTGACCGAATGGCTGGGCTGACGCGCGCCGACGCCCTGGCGGCCGACACCGCCGACCCGCTCGCGGCCTTCCGCTCGCGCTTCGTGCTCGGCGACGGCGAGCGCATCTACCTCGACGGCAACTCGCTCGGCCGGCTCCCGCTCGCCACCCGCGAGCGGCTGGCGGCGCTCGTGGCGGAGTGGGGCGAGCGGCTGGTCTCCGGCTGGCCGGAGTGGCTCGACGGGCCTGCCCGCGCCGGCGATCTTCTGGCGGCGGGCGTGCTCGGCGCCGGGCCCGGCGAAGTGGTGGTCAGCGACTCGACGACGGTCAACCTCTACAAGCTGTGCTCCGCGGCGCTCGGACGCCGCGGACACCGCACGCTGGCGACCGACACGCAGAACTTCCCGACCGACCGCTACGTGCTCGAGGGCCTTGCCGCCGAGCGCGGGCTGGCGCTCGAGCTGGTGGAGACCGACGCGCTCGCCGGCCCGCAGCCCGAGGACGTGGCCGCCGTCCCTGACGCCCTGTGGGTGCTCTCCCACGTCGCCTATCGCTCGGGTGCGCTGGCCGACCTCGAGGCGATCACCGCGGCGGCGCGGGCGACGGGCTCGACCCTGGTGTGGGACCTCTCGCACTCCGCCGGCGCGGTGCCGGTCGAGCTGCGCGCGGCGGGCGCCGAGCTGGCGGTGGGCTGCACGTACAAGTACCTCAACGCCGGGCCGGGCGCGCCGGCCTTCCTCTACGTGGCCGAGGCGCTGCACGCGCAGCTGCGCTCGCCGGTGTGGGGATGGTTCGCCCAGCGCGAGCAGTTCGCCATGGAGCGCGCCTACGACCCGGAGGCCGACGCCCGGCGCTTCTTGGCCGGCACGCCGCCGGTGCTCGCGCTCGCCGCGGTGGGAGCGGGCGCCGCGCTGACCGCCGAGGCCGGGCTGGCCGCGCTGCGCGCCAAGTCGGTCGCCCAGACCGAGCTCGTCGTGGCACTGCATGACGCCTGGCTCGCGCCGCTCGGCTTCGAGCTCGGCTCGCCGCGCGACCCCGCCCGGCGCGGCTCGCACGTCGCCCTGCGCCACCCGGACGCCTGGCGGATCTGCCAGGCGCTGATCGAGCAGGCGGGCGTGGTGCCCGACTTCCGCGGCCCCGACACGCTGCGGCTGGGGATCGCCCCGCTCTACACCCGCTTCGCCGACGTGTGGGACGCACTGGACCGCCTGCGCGACCTGGTGCAGCGCGGCGACCACCGCGCGCTGGACGCCTCGCGGGCGCGGGTGACGTAGGGCCGCCCGACGGGCGCGGTTGCGACCGCCGGGACACCCGCTGGTAGAGGGGTGGGGGTTCCTACCGGCTTTTCTGCAGCTTTCGGGGGATCGGCGCCGCGCGGCTGCACTTATGCCGCTTCTACCGGCTTATGTACAGCAGCGAGCGGCCGCCGCGCTCGATGCTGCAGAAAAGCCGGTAGATCCGGACGTGCCACTCGCCTCCGGCCACCCTCGATGCGGGGTTCGCCGGTAGCGCGCGCTCACCACGCGCTCACCACGCGCTACCCCGCCGCAGCACCCGCCTCGGCCGCCGCGGCGTTCAGCGAGGCGACGAGCCGCGCGGCCTGGCGCCGCGCGAGGCCGAAGCGCCCCGCGGTCAGCGCGTCCTCGATCGAGGACAGCGGCTGGGAGGCGTAGCCGGTGAGCAGGCCGGGCGCGTAGACCTGGTGCTTGAACCAGGTCCGGCCGGGCAGGCCGCGCTCGTCGAGCAGCAACCGCTCCTGGCGGATCAGCGCCGCGTTGACGGCGTCGCGGCGGGCGGGGTCGCCGCCGCCCGCGGCGAGCAACGCGTCGCCGGCGGCCGTCAGCCGGCTCGCCGCCGCCTGCCAGGCGGCCGCGGCGACGAGCACCGGCCGCAGGTCGACTCGCTGGCGCCCGTACTGCTCGCGCTGCCCGCGGCGCAGCCGGCGCACGTAGCCGGCGACCTCACGGGCGTAGGGCCCGTAGCGCAGCGGCAGCACGTCGCTGGAGGCCAGCCGCATCGCCAGCAGCCCGGACATGCGCGCGGCGGTGGCGTGGAAGGCGTAGCCCGGATCGCCGAAGCGCCGCATCCAGTCGAGGTTGTCGTAGGCGCTGTGGTAGACGCCGGGATAGGCCTTCGCGCTCAGCCCGATGTCCATCGCCGGCACGCCGGTGTGATCGAGGAAGGCCGTGTAGTCCGACCCGCTGCCCAGCCGCGTGTAGGCCGCCTTGCGGTCGTTCTGGGCCTGCCAGGCGTCGTAGAGCGAGCGCGACGACGAGCCATGGAGCACGTCGCGCGCGGTTCCGGAGACGAACGCGTCGACCGCCGGCACCGTCGCCGGCTCGTACAGCCGGCCGCCGACACCGTCCATGTTGATGTAGCCGACCGCGCCGGCCGCCAGCGCCGGGCGGTTTGCCTCGACCCACTCCGTCGAGCCGAGCAGGCCGTACTCCTCGCCGTCCCAGCCGGCGAGCACGATCGTGCGGTCCGGCCGCCAGCCCTGGCGCTGGAGCGCGGCCAGCACGCGGCCGATCTCCAGCACGGCCGCCCAGCCGCTGGTGTCGTCGTGCGTGCCGAAGCCCCAGGTGTCGAGGTGGGCGCCGACGATCACCTTCTGCTCGGGACGCCGGGCGCCCGGGATCTCGGCGATCACGTCGCGGATCGGCGCGCGCGTGTAGTCGATGTCGAGGTCCAGGCGCACGCGCGTGCCACCCGGCCCGAGCCGATAGGGGACCGGCAGGCCGCCGCGCATCGCCTTCGGCGCGCGCGGGCCCTCGAGCCCGCGCAGCAGCTTGACCGCCTGGCCGTAGCTCATCGGCACCGACGGGATGCGCGGCAGGTTCTTCGCCTGCGAGGGCGCCAAGCGCGGCGCGTCCGGCGTGCTCGCGCGGCCGGGGGTGAGCGGGTCGCCCGGGTACTCGAAGAGGTACTGGATGCTCCCGCGCTGGATGCCGTCGGCCGGGCGCCACGGCCCGCGCGGCCAGACGCGGCCCTGCTTGTAGCCGTCGTCGGCCGGGTCGGAGTAGATGATGATCCCGCGGGCGCCCGCGTCCTCGGCGACCTTGGCCTTCACGCCGCGGAAGCTCTCGCCGTAGCGGACGAGCACGATCTTGCCGCGCACGCTGACGCGCCGCTTGCGCAGCTGCTCGTAGTCGTCGGGCAGCCCGTAGTTGGCGTAGACCACCTCGCCGGTGACGTCGCCCGCCGGCGAGTAGGCGTTGTAGCCGACGATCAGGCCGTCGGGGGCGTCGTTCTCCTGGGTGCGTAGCGCGCGGCGGCGCGGCGCGGTCTGAGTGACGCGGATGCTGCGAGGCACCGAGAGATAGCTGTCGTAGGTCGGCTCCTGGGGCTGCAGGCCCCAGCCGCGCAGGCGGTCCAGCGCCGTCTGGATGCGGGCGTCGTTGGCGGGGGTGGCGACCACGCTGGGCTCGGCGCTCAGCGCCGCGGACAACGAGGCGAGGCTGGCGGGATCCACCGCCTGCTTGAACGCCGCCTCGTCGCGCAGCTGGCGCTGCGCGTGCTCGGCCGTGAAGCCCTGCGGCTCGGCGGCGGCCGGCGCCGCGCAGGCGAGCGCCACGCAGGCGGCCGTGCCGCAGGCTCGCCGGACCCTGGATGCCGTGCTCATGTGATCCCCCCTCGCGACTGTCGTGCAGCGGGATCGCTACCCGGAAGCGGCCGCGAATAGGCTGCCCGGCGTGCGGATCGACGCGTCGACGCGAGCGCTGGTCACCGGCGCCTCGCGCGGCATCGGCCGGGCGCTGGCGAGCGCGCTCGCCGCCCGCGGCGCCCGTCTCGGCCTGCTCGCGCGCTCGCAGGCCGAGCTCGAGGCGCTCGCCGCCGGCCTGCCCGGCGATCCGGTCGTGCTGGGCGCCGACGTCGGCGACCGCGCCGCGGTGGCGGCAGCCGTCGCGACGTTCGCCGAGCGCGCCGGCGGGCTCGACCTGCTGGTCGCCAACGCCGGGATCGCGCACTACGGCCCGTTCACCCGCCTGGACCCGCACGACGCCGAGCGGATGACCCGGGTCAACTGGCTCGGGACGCTCTACACCGTCGAGGCCGGACTGCCGCTCCTGCTCGACCGCGCGCACGGCCACGTGGTCGTCGTCTCCTCGGGCGCGGGGCTGCGGGCGTTCCCGGGCGCGGCGGTCTACGGCGCCACGAAGGCCGCTCAGCGCGGCTTCGCGGAGGCGCTGCGCCACGAGCTGAGCGGGAGCGGCGTCTCGCTGACCACCGTCTTCCCGGGCGAGATCGGCAGCTCGCTGCACGACCACGAGCACGACCGGCTCCCGGACTGGTACCAGGGCGGCGAGCAGGCCGGGTCGGCGGCCGAGCTGGCCGAAGCGGTCGTGGACGCCGTCGAGCGCGACCGCCGGGCGCTGTACTTCCCGCCGTTCGTCCGCCTGCTCGGCGCCGTCCACGGCGTCTCGCCGCGGGCGGCCGACGCGCTGCTGCGCCGGCTGCGCGGCGGCAGCGCGGCGCCGCGGCGCGACTAGGTCGGCGCGGCGCACGCTGCGCCCCCGTCACTGCACGCGCAGGACCGTGCCGAAGGCGAGGCAGCTCGCCGCGGACGTCCCGCGCCCGTCCTGGCGCACGACGCCGTTGATCATCACGTTCACGCCCGCCGTGGTCTGCAGGTGGTAGGTGAAGGTGTTCGAGCCGGCGACGGCGACCGGCAGGCCCGCGCCGTTGGCCAGCGCGCCCACCAGCGCCTCGCCGGTGCCCACGCTGCGCGCCACGTTGATCGTGGCGCCCGACTGGTTGACGAAGGCGATGTCCGAGCGCGGGTCCTCGACGCCGGCGCGCTGGACCGCCTGGTCGGCGCACGACGCCGTCAGCGTGCCGAGCCCGGACACCGTCGCCAGCGGCGCCGGCGCGATCACCTGGTTGTCGGCGACCTCGTAGGAGCGACCGAACTGCCCGCTGCGAGCGACGTCGGCGACGAACTTGCCGGGCAGCTTGCCGCGGTCGTCGCCCGAGCCGTTGGTGGCGACGACGTTGCCGGCCGCCTTGCGCGTCGTCGACCCCGCCGACACCGCATCCTTGCCGTCGACCTTGCCCGCGTTGCGGGCGTAGTTGACGGCCGCGACGCTGGTGCCGCCGAGCGCGACGAACAGCGCGATCGACGCCACGATCATCGCGGGCGATGGTGCTGAGAGCTTCATGCCGGTTCCCCCTGAGGTTGGTGTGCACGCCCATCAACCCGCGAGCGCGCGCAGCGGAGCGCCGCGTGCACGGCTTGCACTCCCAGTCGCGAACCCGTACCTTCCCGCCCCGCCATGACCGGACCTCCCGCCGCGGCCGACGAGCGCGACTGGCCCACCGGCTGGATCATCGCCACCGTCGTCTTCGCCGTCGCCGCGATCGGCCTCGGGATCTGGGCGATCACCACCCGCGCCTCGCTCAACGACGAGAAGGCGACCAACACCGAGCAGCGCCAGCAGATCGCCCAGCTGCGCGAGCGGCTCGTCACCGAGGAGCAGCAGGACTCACAGGCCGAAGCGCGCCAGACGGCGGTCAGCCAGCGGCTGCGGCAGCAGTACCGGCGCGTGCGGGCCCGCTACGTCTCAGAGGAGAAGGAGGCCGGCGAGCTGCAGGCCGACGTCAACCAGGAGGCCGCCCAACTGCGCGAGGCGCGCCAGGCGACGGCGAACGCCGAGGGCGAGGAGCAGCAGGAGGCGGCACAGCTCGCCCAGAGCCGCGCCCAGGAGCGGGTCACCGCCGCCTGTGCCCGCGGCGCGCTCGGCGCGGTCGATCTCTTCTTCGACGCTGAGAACTCAGACAGCGGGGCCACCCGGGCGATCCGGCGCCTGGAAGAGCTGCGACAGACGTGCCAGGCAGCCGTCAGCGAGTGACCCGCGCTCGCTCAACCGCCTGAGCCCGACTCCTCCGTCGCCGCCGCGACCCGCCGCCGCATCGCGTCGAGGTGCTTCTCGGCGAGCCCCATGAACACGCGCGTCGCCGGCGAGAGATGCGCGTTGGCGCGGGTGATGAAGGCGAACGTGTCGTACAGCGGCGGATCGAAGGGGATCCAGTGAAGGCGGCGGGCGAAGCCGCGCCCCACGATGACCTGGCGGCTGGCCAGCGTGTCGCCGACGCCGCGCGTGGCCAGCTCGAGCGCCGCGGTCAGGTACTCGACGTCGACCGCCGGGACGATCGAGACGCCGGCCTGCTGGGCGCGCTCGCGCAGCTGGCGGCGGACGGGGTCGGAGTCCGACCAGCGCGCGTCCGGGAGGATCAGCGGCGCGGCGGCGAGCGCCTCGATCGTCACGGGCACGCGGGCGCGCTCCGCGTCGGCGCTCACGTAGACGACCTCGTCGCGCGACATCCGGCGGACGTCGAGGCCGCGGTCGTCGATCGGCAGGATGATCAGCCCGGCCTCGATCTGCCCGTCGCGCACCCAGTCGGCGACCTCGGCGGAGTTCTGGCCGAGCACCCGCACGCGGACGTCGGGATGCCGGCGCCGGAACTCGGCGACCAGGCCGGTCAGCAGGTAGTGGTGGGCGCTGCCGAAGGTGCCGAAGGTCACGGTGCCGCCGGCGAGCGTGCGCACCTCGCGAACCGCGTCGGCGGCCGCCTCGGCCTCGGCGAGCGTGCGCTCGGCGTGCGGGCGCAGCAGCTGTCCGGCCTCGGTCAGGACGAGGCCGCGTCCGGCGCGGGCGAACAGCGGCATGCCGAGCTCGGCCTCCAGACGCCGGATCTGGTCCGACAGGCTGGGCTGGGCCATGTGCAGCGTCTCCGCCGCCGCCGAGAACGAGCCGTGCTCGGCGGCCGCGAGGAAGTAGCTCAGCTGCTGAAGGGTCATGCCGCTCGGTATAGGCTGAAACTATCGATCGTCAAGTCAGGCAAGCCTACAACTTGGGGTCTAACCGTCCCATACTGCCTGCCATGACGATCCTCCTCGTAGCGCTCGCCGCGGTCGTGGCGCTCGGCGCAGTGGACGCCCTCGCGCTGAAGTTCGGCGCGGAGTCCCGCCCGGGCTTCGACGAGAAGTCCCCGCTCGTCTAGCGCCCAGCACCGCCTCCCCCGCGAGCCGAAACCCCCGAGAGCCCGCCCGCACCTTCCGCCGGCGGGCTCTCGTGCGTCTGCGGCAGGCCGGGCTGAGCGCGGGCCTCCTCGAGGAGGCGATCGCGCTCTGCGCCGGCCGCTTCGACGACGCCGGCGGGCAGGTTCGGCGCGTCGTCGATCTCGGCTGCGGCCCCGGGGTCGGAACGGCCCTGCTCGCGGAGGCGTTCCCGTCTGCGACGGTCGTCGCGGTCGACGGATCGCGCGCGATGCTCGACCGCGCCCGGGCCCGGGCGAAGCGGCTCGGGCAGGCCGATCGGCTCGAGACGCGCCGGCTGGACCTCGACGAACCGCTCGGGGCCCTCGGCCGCTGTGCGTTGGCATGGGCGGCCATGGCGATCCACCACGCGGACGACGAGGTCGCGACCCTCTCGCAGATCCGGTCGCTGCTCGAGCCGCGCGGGCTGGTGTGCCTGCTCGAACGGGCGGACCCGCTCGTCGTCCGGTTCACCCGCGACCTCGGGCGCCCGGGCATCTGGGACCGCCTCCGAGCGGCCCGGTCGGCATGGTTCGAGCGCGCACGAGAGCGCCTGCCGGGCGCGATGAACGCCGAGGCGTATCCCTCGATGCTCACCGCCGCGGGGCTCGACGTCGTCGTCGACCGGACGCTGAGCGGCACCGTCGGCGTGCCGCACGATGCCGCGATGCACCGCTTCGTCGCGGGCGAGCTGCAGCGAACGGTGAGCGACCTGGCGAGCGTCGCAGCCGAGGCCGACCTGGAGGCGCTGCATCGGCTCGTCGAAGCGACGCCGTCCTTCCCCGAAGGTCGCTGGGACGGCATGACGATCACGACGAGCCGCAAGCTCCTGATCGCGAGCCCCACGGCCTAGAGTGCACGGCCATGGCGCTCCCGCTCGCTCCCCCGGTCCTCCCGCAACTGGCCAAGACGGCGCGCGGCCTGCCGACCGGCGCCGGCTGGGTCTACGAGCCCAAGTGGGACGGCTTCCGCGCGCTGGCCTTCGTCGAGGGCGGCGAGGTCGAGCTGCAGTCGCGCAACGGCCGCCCGCTGACCCGCTACTTCCCCGAGCTGGCCTTCCCCGACGGGCGCTACGTGCTCGACGGCGAGATCGTCCTCTTCGACGCCCAGGGCCGGCAGGACTTCGACGCGCTCGGCCAGCGGATCCACCCCGCGGCCTCGCGCATCGCCCGGCTGGCGGAGGAGACGCCGACGCGCTTCGTCGCCTTCGACCTGCTCGCCCTCGAGGACGACGTCATCTTCGAGCAGCCCCAGGCCGAGCGGCGCGACCGGCTCGCGACGCTGATCGAGGCGCCCGTGGACCTCACCCCGGCAACCACGGACCCGGCGGAGGCCGAGCCCTGGCTGCACGGCGCCGAGGGCGTGATCGCCAAGCGCCAGGACGCCCCCTACCGGCCCGGCGAGCGCGTCGGCATGGTCAAGATCAAGCGCGTCCGGACGATCGACGCGGTCGTCCAGGGCTGGCGGCCCGGCAAGGAGCCGGGGACGGTCGGCTCGCTCATCCTCGGGCTCTACGGCTCCGACGGCGAGCTGCGCACGGTCGGGCACACCTCGGGCTTCACGGCCAAGCAGAAGCGCGAGCTGCCCGCCTTCTTCGCTCCCTACGAGACGGGCGAGCGCGGCTCGGCCGACCCGAGCCGCTGGGACGCCAACCGCGAGCTCGAGTGGGTCGCGCTGCGGCCCGAGCTGGTCGTCGAGGTCACCTTCGACCACACCAGCAACGACCGCATCCGCCACGGCGCCAAGGTCTCGCGCTGGCGCGAGGACAAGCCGCCCGAAGCGTGCACGGACGACCAGCTGGCGCAGTGAGCGGGGCTCAGTAGAAGAGGTGCGGCCCGCGGGCCTTCTGCTCGGCCCGCAGCGCCTCGCCGTCCTTGCGCCGCGCCTGGAGCCGGTCGAAGCGGGCGCGTGCCGCGACCTGCGCGGCACGGTGCTCCTCGCCCCAGCCCGCCAGCGGCACCAGCGCCGAGAGCAGCCGCTCGCCCGGCTCGGAGAGCTCGTAGTCCACGCGCACGGGCACGCGCGCGTGGACCTTGCGCAGCACCAGCCCCTCGCGCTCGAGCCCGCGCAGGGTCGTTGAGAGCATGCGGCGCGAGACACCGTCGACGCGCCCGAGCAGCTCGTTGAAGCGCAGCGTGCCGGCGGCCAGCGCCGCGAGGACGGCCAGGCTCCACTTCGCGCTGAGCACGCCGACGGCGCGCTGCAGCGCCTCGAGCCCGGGGGCGTCGACGGGGAGGCGAGCGGACGGAGAGGCGGTCATCTGCACATCGTGATGGATCGCCCCGCCCGGCTCGTGTCAGTCGCCTGACGGGCGGCGCGCGCGGCTGGGCTGCACCCGCGCCGGCTCGCCCGGCTGCTTGGCGAAGTGCGGCGGCCACGGCGCGTCGCCGAGCCCGCGGTCCTGCTCGTCGCGCTCGGCGAGGTCGAGCAGCGTGTCCAGCGAGCCGGGGTGGGCGTCGATGTCGGCCGACGGGTCGCCGCGCTCGCGCAGCCGCGTCGGCACCGTGCGGATCGTCAGCTCGGCCGGCTCGACGGCGGCGACCTCGTCCCACTCGAGCGGGCAGGAGACGCGTGCGTCGGGCACCGGCCGGACGCTGTAGGCGCTCGCCACGGTGTGGTCCTTGGCGTTCTGGTTGTAGTCGACGAACACGCTCTCGGGCGGGCGCTCCTCGCGCCACCACTTCGAGGTGGCCAGGCCGTCGCCGCGGCGCTCGACCTCGCGCGCCAGCGCGAGCGCCGCGCGGCGGACGGTCGTGAAGTCCCAGCGCGGGTGGATCCGCACCGGGATGTGCATCCCGCGCGAGCCCGACGTCTTCGGGTAGCCGCGCAGCCCGTGCTCCTCGAGCACCTCGCGGGCCAGCAGCGCGACCTGGCGCACGGCGTCCCACGGCGCCTTGTCCATCGGGTCGATGTCCACCCGCAGCTCGTCGGGGTGGTCGAGGTCTGAGCGGCGGACCGGGTGCGGATTCCAGTCGACGTTGCCGAGCGAGACGGCCCACACGAGGTGGGCGCTGTCGACCGGCACGAGCTCCTCGGCGGTGCGGCCGGACGGGAAGGACAGCACGCAGGTCTGCAGCCACTCCGGCCGCTTGGCCGGCACGCGCTTCTGGTAGATCGGCTTGGTGTCGATCCCGCCCGGGAAGCGCTTGAGCGTCACCGGGCGCTCGCGGATGTGGTTGAGGATCGCCTGCGCGCACTCGACGTGGTAGCGCGCGAGCTCGCCCTTGGTGACCCCGGCCCGCGGGAAGTAGACCTTGCCGGGGTTCGAGAGCCGCACCTGGTGGCCGTCGAGCTCGAAGATCTCCGCGTCGGGCGCCACCGGCGCAGATCGTGACAGGATGGCGTCCGTGACCGTGGCCGAGCGTCCCGTGCTGGTGGCCCCCGACTCCTTCAAGGGCACCTACCGCGCCTCGGAGGTGGCGGCGGCGATCGGCCGCGGCCTCGAGCGCGCCGGGCTGTTGCCGCCGGACCTCTGCCCCGTCGCCGACGGCGGCGAGGGCACCACCGACGCGCTGCTGCCCGCGCTCGGCGGCGAGACCACCGCGGCGCCCGCCCACGACCCGCTCGGCCGGCCGATGGAGGCGGGCTTCGCCCTGCTCGAGGACGGCGGCACGGCGCTCGTGGAGTGCGCGTCGGCCAGCGGCCTCGGCCTCGTCGCGGAGGACGAGCGCGACGCGTGGGGCGCCTCGACCTACGGCACGGGCGAGCTGATCGCCGCGGCCGTCGACGCGGGCGCGCAGGTCGTGATGGTCGCGGTCGGCGGCTCGGCGACGACGGACGGCGGCGCGGGAGCGCTGGAGGCGATCGAGGCGGGCGGCGGCCTGCGCGGCGCGCGGATCGTCGTCGTCTGCGACGTGCGCGTGCCCTTCGAGCGCGCGCCCGAGGTGTTCGGGCCCCAGAAGGGCGCGGACCCCGACATGGTCGTGCGCCTGCGCGAGCGCCTGGACCGGCTGGCCGAGGCGTTCCCGCGCGATCCGCGCGGCGTGCCGATGACCGGCGCCGCCGGCGGCCTGTCCGGCGGGCTGTGGGCCGCGCTCGGCGCGACGCTCGAGCCGGGCGCGCCGTTCGTGCTCGACACGCTCGGCTTCGACGAGCGCATGCGCGCCGCGCGCGCCGTGATCACCGGCGAGGGCAAGCTCGACGAGCAGACGCTCGAGGGCAAGATCGTCGGCGAGATCGGTACCCGCACGCGCCAGGCCGGCGTCCCGCTGCACGCGATCGTCGGCACCGATCGGATGGACCCGTTCTCCAAGCGGATGATCGACCTCCAGCGCGTGCTGGAGGCCACCAACGCCGAGGAGCTCGAGGCCGCCGGCGAGACGCTCGGCCGCGAGCTGGCCGACGGCGCCGCGTGACGCCGGCGCCCGTCGCCGTCCTGTTCGACCTCGACGGCGTGCTGATCGACTCGCGGCGCGCGATCACCGGCGCGCTGAACCGCACGCTTGAGGAGCTGGGGTTGCCGCGGCGCGACCCGTCCGAGCTGCAGAGCTGGATCGGCCCGCCGCTGATGGAGACCTGGGGTGACCTGGTCGGGGCCGAGCAGGCGCCCGACGCGCTCGAGCGCTATCGCGCCCAGTACCGCGCGGTCATGCTCGAGGAAACCACGCTCGCGCCCGGCGTGCTGCCGGTGGTCGCCGCCCTGGCCGAGCGCGTGCCGCTGGCGGTCGCGACCACCAAGGCGCGCGACTTCGCCGTGCCGATCTGCGAGGCGCTCGGGCTGGCCGAGCACCTGCGGGCGATCGAGGGGCCCGACGACCTGCGCAAGGCCGAGCCCAAGACGATCACGGTCGGCAAGGCGCTGGCCGCGATGGGCCTCGAGCCCGGCGCCGCCGCCCCGCTCGTGGGCGACCGCCGCCACGACGCCGAGGCGGCGGCGGCCAACGGCCTGCCGTGCGTGGGCGTGCTGTGGGGGATCGGCGACGAGGCCGAGCTGCGAGACGCGGGCGCCGACCCGATCGTGGCGGACCCGGCCGAGCTGCGCGCGGCCCTCGGGCTTGGGTAACGTCGCCGGGAGGTCGTCGCTTGCGATGACCGGACGGCGAAACCCCTTTATCCCTTTCTGAGGCCAGCTTCAGGAAGCCTTGGGCGGGGCCTGCTGGGATGCTCGGCCATGTCTACCCGAACCAGGATCTCCTCCTTCTTCCTCGGAGTCCTCTCGGTGGGTGTCGTTATCGCGGCTCTCGCGCTCGCCGGCGTGTTCGGCGACGACGACGACCGCACCACCACGACCGCCACCGCGCCGGCTCCCACCACCACCGTCTCCACCCCCGGCCAGGCGCTCGACGTGGCCGGCATCTACGAGCGTGTCTCCCCCGGCGTCGTGTTCGTCTCCGCCCGCGGCGGCAACGGCCGCCTCGACTTCCAGGGCGAGGGCGGCGGCCAGGCCGCCTCCGGCTCCGGCTTCTTGATCGACGGCGACGGCTACATCGTCACCAACGACCACGTGGTCGCCAACGCCAGCGAGTACGCCGTGCGCCTCGGCGAGGACGGCGAGGCCATCCCGGCCAAGCTCGTCGGCGCCGATCCCTCGACCGACCTGGCGCTGCTCAAGGTCGACCCGGCCAAGCTGCCCGAGGGCGCGACCCCGCTCGCACTGGGGAGCTCCGCCGAGCTGCGCGAGGGCCTCCCCGCCGTCGCCATCGGCAGCCCCTTCGGGCTGGAGGGCACCGTCACCAGCGGCATCGTCTCCGCCCTGAACCGCAAGATCCAGGCCCCGAACGGCTTCGAGATCTCGGGCGTCGTGCAGACCGACGCGGCCATCAACCCCGGCAACTCGGGCGGCCCGCTGCTCGACGACGAGGGCCGCGTGATCGGCGTCAACTCGCAGATCGCCACGGGCGGCGGCAACGCCAACAGCGGCGTCGGCTTCGCCGTCCCGGTCGACACCGTCAAGTCCGTGATCCCCAAGCTCAAGGCCGACGGCAAGATCGAGCGCGCCTGGCTCGGCGTCTCCACCGGCGAGGCCCCGACGGGCGGCGGCGCGGTCGTCGCGGAGGTCACCGCGGACGGCCCGGCCGCCGGCACGGGCCTGCAGGCCGAGGACCGGATCGTCAAGTTCGACGGCAAGGCCGTGCGCACGCCGAGCGACCTCGGCCAGCTCGTCCTGGCCAAGCAGCCAGGTGAAACCGTCGAGCTCGAGGTCAGCCGCGACGGCGACACCCGTACCCTAGAGGTGAAGCTGGGCACCCGCCCGGCCCAGTCTCAGCAGCCCCAGCAGCCGCAACCGGCACCGCAGGTGCCGTAGCCGTCACACCCGTCCAGCCGTCACGAGGGGGAACGTCAGCACCATGAGCTCCGAGGACCTGCGACTCCGCGCCGTGGAGGGCGACGCGTCGGATCCGGCCCGGCTGGCCCACGACGCTCTCGAGGGCGCGCTGTTCGAGGTCAAGCGGGTGATCGTCGGCCAGGAGGGGATGCTCGAGCGCCTGCTCGTCGCCCTGCTGGCCGGCGGCCACGTGCTGCTCGAGGGCGTCCCCGGCCTGGCCAAGACGCTCACGGTCAAGACGATCGCCGACGCGCTGGGCGGCAGCTTCCGCCGCCTGCAGTTCACCCCCGACCTGGTGCCGGCCGACCTGGTCGGCACGCGCATCTACCGGCCCGACACCGGCGGCTTCGACGTCGAGTGGGGGCCCGTCTTCTGCAACTTCCTGCTCGCGGACGAGATCAACCGCGCCCCCGCCAAGGTCCAGTCGGCGCTGCTGGAGGTCATGCAGGAGCGCCAGGTCACGATCGGGCACGAGACCCATCGCGTCCCGCAGCCGTTCCTCGTGCTGGCGACCCAGAACCCGATCGAGTCCGAGGGCACCTTCCCGCTGCCCGAGGCCCAGGTCGACCGCTTCATGTTCAAGCTCGTCGTCGGCTACCCCGACAACCGCGACGAGGTCGCGGTGGTCGAGCGATCGCTGGACGGCGGCGGCCACGCGCGCGAGGTCCTCTCGCCCGAGTCGCTGGCCCGCCACCAGGCCACGGCGCGCGAGATCTACGTCGACCGGCGCGTGATGGAGTACGCCGTCGCGCTCACGGCCGCCACGCGCGACCCGGGCGAGGAGGGCTGGATCGAGTTCGGCGCGAGCCCGCGCGGGTCGATCAACCTCGTCCACGCCGGCCGGGCGCTCGCGCTGCTGCGCGGCCGCGACTACGTCCTGCCCGTCGACGTGCGCGACCTCGCCCGCGACGTGCTGCGCCACCGGATCGTGCTCACCTACGAGGCGCTGGCCGCCGGCGTCGACGCCGATCGGGTGCTCGACGACGTGCTCGAGCGGGTGCCCGTCCCCCGCATCGAGCTCGCCGACCGCCGGAGCGCCTAGGCCTCGAGCCCGATGGAGTTCGAGACGCCGCTGCTGCTGGCCGGGCTGGTGCTGGTGCCCCTGGCCCTGCTCGCCTACGTGCGTGCCCAGCGCCGGCGTCGCCGCTACGCGGTCCGCTACACGAACCTCGACGTGCTCGCGTCGGTCGCCTCGCGCTCGTGGGCTCGCCACCTCCCCGCCGCGCTCGTGCTGCTGGCGCTCACCGCGCTCGTGGTGGCGCTCGCCCAGCCCGAGCGCACCGTGGCCGCCCAGCAGCGCGAGGGCGTCGTGATGATGGTCACCGACTCCTCCGGCTCGATGCAGGCCACCGACGTCGCGCCCGACCGGATCACCGCCGCCAAGCGCGCGGCGCGCAGCTTCACCGGCGACCTGCCGGCGGCCTTCCGGCTCGGGCTCGTCTCCTTCTCCTCGGTGGCCGAGACGCAGGTCGCGCCGACGACCGACCGCGCCGAGGTGGTCGAGGCGGTCGACCGCCTGCGGATCTCCGGCGCGACCGCGATGGGCGACGGGCTCGCGCTCGGGCTCGACGCCGCCCAGGTCCGCGTGCCGGACGAGCTCGGGCGCTCCCAGCGGCTGCCCGCGGCGCTGGTGCTGCTCTCCGACGGCGCCAACACGCGCGGCGACAACGACCCGCTGCAGGTCGCGCGGCGCGCGCGGCAGGCCCGCATCCCGATCTACACGATCGCGCTCGGCACGCAGGCGGGCGTGCTCGAGCGCCCGCGACGGCCGCCGCGTGCCGGTGCCGCCGGACGTCACGACGCTGCAGGAGATCGCGCGCACCACCGGCGGGCGCTTCTACAAGACCGCCGACGCGGCCCGCCTGGACGAGATCTACGCCTCGCTCGAGCACGCGCATCTCGACGCGCAAGGAGAAGCAGGAGGTCACGGCGGCCTTCGCCGGCGGCGCGCTGATCCTCCTGCTGGCGGGTGCGCTGGGCACGCTGCTGCGTACGGGGAGGATCCCGTGAGCCCGCGCGGCCTGCCCGCGCCGGCCGAGCGCACCGCGGCCCGTCCCGGCCCCGGGCCGGTGCCGCCGGCGGTGCTGCGGGCGCTGGACCTGGCCGTCCTGCGCCGCGTGGAGTCGCTGATTCCCGGCGAGCACCTCACGCCCCAGGTCGGCGCCGGTACAGAGCTGGCCGGCATCCGACCCTACTTCCCGGGCGACGACGTGCGCCACATCGACTGGAACGTGACCGCGCGCATGCGCGAGCCGCACGTGCGCGTGCACGTCGGCGAGCGCGCGCTGACGACCTGGCTGGTGCTCGACACCTCGGCGTCGATGACCTTCGGCACCGCCGACCGGCGCAAGGCCGACGTCGCCGAGGGCGTCGCGCTGGCGATCGGCCACGTGGCCACCCGGCGCGGCAACCGGCTCGGGCTCGTGGGCTTCGGCGCGCGGCGCGCCGCGCATCGTGCGCCCGCAGCAGGGCCGGCTGGGGCTGCTGTCGCTGCTGGCGGAGCTGCGGGCCGAGCCGGAGGCCGACGGCGCCGGCGCGACCTCGGTCGGCGACGGCGGTGCGCGCCGGTGCGAGTGCCGCCCGCCAGCGCGGGCTGGTGGTCGTCGTCTCGGACTTCCGCGGCGAGCGCGACTGGGCCGATCCGCTGCGCTCGCTGCGCGCCCGCCACGGCGTGCTCGCGGTCGAGATCCGCGACCCGCGCGAGCAGGAGCTCACGCCCGCCGGCGAGCTGTGGCTGGTCGACCCGGAGACCGGCCGCCAGCTGCAGGTCAACACCGCCAAGCGCCGCGTGCGCGAGCGCTTCGCCCGCGCCGCCGCCGAGGAGCGCGACGCCGTCGCCCGCGACCTGCGCGACGCGGGCGCCGAGCACCTGGTGCTCTCGACCGCCGGCGACTGGCTGCGCGACCTGGCGGGCTTCTTGCGCCGCGGCAGCCTCGCCAACCGGATGGCGCCCGCGCGGGCGGCGGCGGCGCGGGCCGCGGCAGGCCTCGGTGGCGAGCAACGACGCGGCGCGCTCGTCGCTCGGATCCGACCCGGGATGGGCGCAATGAGCTTCCGCGAGCCGATCGTGCTGCTGGGGCTCGTGCTGCTGCCCGTGGCCGTGCTCGCCTACCTGCTCGCTGCAGCGCCGCCGCCGGCTGGAGGCGGCCGCCTTCGCCAACCCCGCGCTGCTGCCGAACGTCGTCACCGGCGCCCCCGGCTGGCGCCGCCACCTGCCACCGCTGCTGGTCCTGCTCGCCGCCGCGGTGCTGATCGTCGCGCTCGCGCGGCCGCAGCGGACGGTCGCCGCGCCGCTGCGGGCGGCGACGGTGATGATGGTCACCGACACGTCCGGCTCGATGCGGGCCAACGACGTCGAGCCCGACCGCATGACCGCCGCCGTGCGGGCCGCGCTCAAGCTCACCGACGAGCTGCCCGAGGAGTACCGGCTCGGCCTCGTGAGCTTCGCCGACTACGCCGAGCAGCAGGCGCCGCCGACCACCGACCGCGTGCCGGTCGAGGCGGCGCTGCGCGGCCTGGTGGCCAACGGCGGCACCGCGATGGTCGAGGGCATCCAGCGCGGGATCCAGGCCGCCCGCGTCCCGGTCGCCGACGAGAGCGGCGCGGGGCGCCGCCGGCTGCCCGCCGCCATCGTGCTGCTCTCCGACGGCGCGGAGACCGAGGGCGGCGACCCGGCCCAGGTGGCGGCCGAGGCGCGCCGGGCGAACATCCCCGTCTACACGGTCGCGCTCGGCACGCCGGACGGCGAGGTCGAGCAGACCGACCCCTACGGCTTCACCCGCCGCGTCCCGGTGCCGCCGGAGATCGACACGCTGCAGATGATCGCCCAGCACCACGCGCGGGCGCTTCTTCGCCGCCGAGGACGCCGACCGGCTCGAGTCGATCTACGCGAACCTCGGCACGCGGCTGTCCTCGAAGCCCGAGCAGGAGGAGATCACCGCCGTGGTCGCCGGCGGCGCGCTGCTCCTGCTCGTCGCCGGAGGCGCGCTGGGCCTCGCCTGGTTCGGGCGCCTGCCCGGCTGAGCCGGCTCAGCGGCGCTCGGCCAGCTCGGTGAGCACGGCCTCGTAGACGCCGGCGCCGTAGCGCTCCTCGGCCACGCGGACGTTGCCGAGACCCGCCAGCGCCTCGGTCATCGTCGGGTCCTTCTCGAGCGCGTTGGCCACGAGCCAGAACGCGCCGACCGCCGGGGCGGCGCCGAGGTCCTCGCGCGAGTCGCCCACCGCGATGCACTCCTCGGGCGCGTAGCCCGCGCGCCTGCATGTGGCGGCCGACCGCGCGCACCTTGGACGCCGCGCGCGGGACCAGGTGGTAGGCGCGAGCGCGCTCGAGACCGGGCATGCGCCGGTGGATCGCGCCGTTGTCGACCAGCCGCAGGTCGGTGTGGCCGTGAGTGGCGAGCAGCTCGTCGGCCTCGAAGGCGTCCACCGCGCCGCGGAAGAGGTGGGAGACCTCGCGGTCCAGGTGCCACGGCGCGTGGTACTCCAGCCGCCCGGCGTAGGTTCTCCAGCAGCAGCTCTGGAGCGCCGGAGGCCGTGATCTGGTCGTGGATCGACACGCCCTCGCGCGGCACGAGCCCGTCGGTGAGCCACTCCTCCTCGCCGTCCATGACCAGCGCGGCGCCGGCCTCGTAGATGTAGGCGCGCTGGCCCAGCAGCCGGCTGTCCTCGGAGACCTGCGCCTTGCGCCGGCCGGAGAAGAGCACGAGCTCCACGCCGGCGCGCAGGCAGGCCTCCACGACGCGGAAGCCGAGCATCGTGACCTCGCCGTCGCCGTCGTGCACGAGCGAGCCGCCGCGGCCCACGAGGGTGCCGTCGAGGTCGCAGTAGACGCAGCGCAGAGGAGCCATCGAGGCCGCCTAGTATGGCTTCGATGGCTGCCGTCGTCCGTGACATCGAGCCCTGGGACGACCTGCTGGCGGCCGGGCGGAGCGACGAGCGGCTCGTCATGCAGGCCGCGGAGAACCGCCGGCCCGCCCGCGAGGTGGCGATCCCCGAGGAGCTCCATCCCGACGTCGTGGCCGCGCTGCGCGGCGCGCGGGATCGAGCGGCTGTGGTCTCATCAGGCCGAGGCCCTGCACGCCGCCTGGGCGGGCCCGACGATCCTCACCACCGGTACCGCGTCGGGCAAGTCGCTGGGCTTCAACCTGCCGGCGCTCGACGTGCTCTGCCGCGACGGCGCGCGCGCGGGCGCTCTACCTCTACCCGGCCAAGGCGCTCGCCCAGGACCAGGCGCGGGCGATCAACGCGCTCGGCGTCGAGCGCGCGCGGCCGGCGATCTACGACGGCGACACCCCGCGCGAGCAGCGCGCCGCGATCCGCAAGCGCGCCAACCTCGTGCTCACCAACCCCGACATGCTGCACATGGGGATCCTTCCCAACCACCCGGCCTGGGCGACCTTCTTCTCGAACCTGGCGGTGGTGGTCGTCGACGAGGCGCACGTCTACCGCGGCGTGTTCGGCTCCCACGTCGCCAACGTCCTGCGCCGCCTGCGCCGGATCGCCGCCGCGTACGGGACCGAGCCGCGGATCATCCTGGCCAGCGCGACGATCGCCAACCCCGGCGAGCTGGCCGAGCGGCTGACGGGCCTGGACGAGGTCACGGTAGTCGAGCGCGACGGCGCCCCGCGCGCGCGGCGCACGATCGCGATGTGGAACCCGCCGGTCACCGACGAGCAGCTCGGGACGCGGCGCTCGCCGCTGGCCGAGGCGGCCGACCTGCTGGCCGAGCTGGTCGCGCGGCGGCGCGCGCACGATCGTCTTCATGAAGTCGCGCAAGGCCGTCGAGCTGATGGCCCGCTTCGCCCAGCTCGCGCTCGAGGACCTCGGCAAGCCCGAGCTGGCCGAGCGGATCGCGCCCTACCGCGCGGGCTACACGCCGCAGCAGCGGCGCGAGCTCGAGCGCCGGCTCACCGAGGGCGAGCTGCTCGGCGTCGTGGCCACCAACGCGCTCGAGCTCGGCATCGACATCGGCTCGCTCGACGCCGCGATCTGCGTGACCTTCCCCGGCACGGTCGCCTCGCTGCGGCAGATGTGGGGGCGCGCGGGGCGCCGCGGGCGCGGGCTGGCCGTCTACGTGGCGGGCGAGGACGCGCTGGACCAGTTCTTCTGCCGCCACCCGGACGAGTTCCTCGACCGCCCGGTGGAGGCGGCGATCCTCGATCCCTACAACGAGCAGCTGCACGCCGGCCACCTGCTGTGCGCCGCCCACGAAGGGCCGCTGGACGACGCCGACGCGGAGTTCTTCGGCGCCGGCTGGCGCGGCGCGGCCGAGCAGCTGGTCTCCGCCGGCGAGCTGCGCGAGCGCCCGGGCGGCCAGCTCGTCCTGCGCCGGACCGACGCCTTCCCGGCGGCCGAGGTCTCGCTGCGCTCGGCCGACCGCAACGGCTTCGCGATCCTCGAGACCGGATCGGGCGAGCTGCTCGGCACGGTCGACGGCGCGCGCGCGTTCACGACCACCCACGAGGGCGCGGTCTACCTGCACGGCGGGCGCACCTTCGAGGTCACCGCGCTCGACCTCGAGCACCGCCACGCGCTCGTGCGGCCGTTCTCCGGCGACTACTACACCCAGCCCAAGCGCGAGACCGACACCTCGATCCTGCGCCTGCTCGACCGCCGCGAGACGCTCGGGGTGACGCTCTCCTTCGGCACCGTCATCGTCACCGACCAGGTGCTCGCCTACCAGCGCAAGCGCCTCTCCGACCACGAGTCGATCGACCTCGTCGCGCTCGACCTGCCCGCGACCTCGTTCGTCACCCAGGCGCTGTGGTACGAGCTCGACGACGCGCTGCTCGGCCCGCTGGGGCTCGACGCGCTGCTGGGCGCGCTGCACGCGAGCGAGCACAGCCAGATCGCCGTGCTGCCGCTGCTGGCGATGTGCGACCGCTGGGACATCGGCGGGCTCTCGACGAACCTGCACCCGCAGACCGGCGGGGCGACGATCTTCATCTACGACGGCCACCCGGGCGGGATCGGGATCACCCGCCGCGGCTACCTCGCCTTCGAGGCGCTGGTCGACGACGCCCACCGCCTGGTCAGCGAGTGCCGGTGCGCGAAGGGCTGCCCGTCCTGCGTGCAGTCGCCGAAGTGCGGCAACCTCAACGAGCCGCTCAGCAAGGCGGGGGCGACGGAGCTGATGGGGCGGATGCTGGCCGCGGGCGGCTGAGCTTTCAGCCCGGCGCCTCGCACTCGGCCAGCCGGCCGGCGAGGAAGCGGCGCTCGGGCTCGTTGGTGGCCAGCGCGAGCGCGCGCCGGTAGGCGTGCGCGGCGTCGCCGGGACGGCCGAGGCGGCGCAGGAGGTCGGCGCGGGTGGCGTGCAACAGGTGGTAGCCGTCGAGCTCGCCGGCGAGCCCGTCGGCGAGCTCCAGGCCGGCCGCCGGGCCGTCGGCCATCGCCACCGCGACGGCGCGGTTGAGCTCGACGACCGGCGTCGGCAGCGCGTGGGCCAGCGCCTTGTAGAGCCACGCGAGCCGGCGCCAGTCGGTGTCCTCCGCGCGCGCCGCCTCGCGCGTGCTCGGCCGCGATCGCGGCCTGCAGCGCGTACGGGCCGGGCCGCTGGTCCGGAGGCAGCGCGCGCGGCAGCAGCGCGAGCGCCTCGGCGATCTGGGCTCGATCCCACAGCGCGCGGTCCTGGTCGGCCAGCAGGACGATCCCGCCCGCGTCGCCGGGCGGGGTGCGCGCCGCCCGGCGCGAGTGCTGGAGCAGCATCAGCGCCAGCAGGCCGGACGGCTCGGGCTGGCCGGGCAGCAGCGCGACGACGACGCGCGCGAGTCGGATCGCCTCCCCTGCGATGTCCTCGCGCACGAGCGCCGGGCCGGTCGTCGCGGCGTAGCCCTCGTTGAAGACGAGGTAGAGGACGGCCAGCACGGCGGCCAGGCGCTCGCGCAGGCTCTCGGCGTCCGGCACCGCCAGCGGGATGCCCGACGTGCGGACCTTGCGCTTGGCGCGGACGATGCGCTGCTGCACCGTGGCCTCCTCGAGCAGCAGCGCGCGGGCGATCTCTGGCACGGTGAGCCCGCCGACCAGCCGCAGCGTCAGCGGGACCTGCGCGTCGGCGGCGAGCGCCGGGTGACAGCAGGCGAAGATCAGCTCCAGGCGCTCGTCGGGGATCGCGTCCTCCTCGGTGGGCAGCTCGGCGACCGCGTCCTCGAGCTCGCGCGCCAGCAGCGCCTGCTTGGTGCGCAGCGTCCGCTCGCGCCGCAGCCGGTCGATCGCCCGATTCTTGGCGGTGGAGAGGATCCACGCGCCCGGCGTGGTCGGCACGCCGTCGCGCGGCCAGCGCTCGACGGCGACGGCGTAGGCGTCCTGGACGGCCTCCTCGGCGCGATCGACGTCGCCGCCCAGCGTGCGGGCGAGGATCGCGACCGTCCGGCCGAACTCGGCGCGGAAGCAGCGGGCGACGGCATCGTCGGCCGCGCGGGTCACCGGCCGGGCGTCAGTCGAACGTCATCACCGGGCGGATCTCGATCACACCCTCCCTGACCGTCGGGATGCGCCGCGCTACGCCGATCGCGGTATCGAGGTCGTCGGCTTCGATCAGGTAGAAGCCGCCGAGCTGCTCGCGCGTCTCGGCGAACGGCCCGTCGGTGACCATCAGCTCGCCGCCGCGGACCCGCACGCTGGTCGCGGACTCGACCGGGTGCAGCGCCTCGCCGCCGCGGAGCACGCCCTCGGTGGTCAGCGTCTGGTCCAGCGCCGCGTACTCCTGCATGTCGGCCTGCATCTGGGCCTCGGTCCAGTCCGTCCAGGTCGCCTCGTCCTGATAGAGCAGCAGCGCGTACTGCATCGTAGGTTCTCCTTTCCGCGCGGCGCCGATCGCCGCGGTCGATGCTAGTGACGATCCGGAGGGCCGGAAATCGACCGGCGCACGCCGAGCGCCTACGCTTCGCGGTGATGGCCGAGCACGAGCCGACGCTGCTCGAGCACGCCGGCGGCGAGCAGGCGATCCACCGCCTCGAGGACATCTTCTACGCGAGCGTCCTCGCCGACCCGGTGCTCAAGCCGCTGTTCGGCGAGGGACGCCCGCACCACGTCGATCACCTCACGGCGTTCACCGCCGAGTCCTTCGGCGGCGAGGACCGCTTCAGCCGCGAGCTCGGCTTCGGCCACCTGATCGCCGTCCACCGCGGCCTGCGGATCACCGAGGCCCAGCGCCGGCGGTTCGTCGAGCTCTACATGGCCGCGCTCGACGCCGCGGACATGCCGCGCGACGAGCGCTTCCGCGCGGCGGTGCGCTCGCACGTCGAGTTCGGCTCGCAGGTGGCGATGCAGAACTCCCAGGCGGAGACCGACGAGCAGCTGCACCCGCTGCGCGAGGTGCCGCGCTGGGACTGGTGAGAGCCGGCCGCCGTCGCGCCGGACGCACCTGTCCGCGCGCTTGCGCTGATCCGCACGATCGCGTGCAGCGCTTGAGCGCCGGCGCGCGGCCGCGCACCCTCCCCGGATCATGCGACGCCGGCTGCTCTTCCTCGGGGCGGCCGTGCTCCTCGTCGCGCCGGCGACCGCCCATGCCCAGGGAGGCGGCGGCGCGCTCCCGTCCACGGGCGGCGGCGCGGAGTACGGCCAGCCGTCCGACGCGCGCCGCGCCCGCCCGCGGCTGGCGTCGTTCTCGGTCGCGCCGCCGCAGCTGCAGCCGGGAGGCCCGGGCGTGCGCTTCAGCTTCCGCGTCAACGGGCGCGCGCGCCGCGTGCGCACCCGCATCGAGCTGATCGCCGCCGGCGCCCGGCGCCCGGCGCGGCGGCTCTCGCTCGGGCGGCGCCGGACGGGCCGTGCCCAGCGCTTCACGTGGGCGCCGAAGGCGGGCGAGATCGCCCCCGGCAACTACGTCGCGCGGCTCACCGCGGTCGACCCGCGCGGGCGCAAGCTCGTGCGCAGCGCGTCGGCCAGCGGCAGGCTCGCGCTGCAGGTCGTCGAGCCGGTCGCCCCCTCGCCGGTCGCCGGCGGCGTCTTCCCGATCCAGGGCGAGTGGAGCTTCGGCGGCGAGGACGCGCGCTTCGGCGCCGGGCGCCCGGGTCACACCCACCAGGGCCAGGACGTCATCGCCGCCGAGGGCACGCCGCTCGTGGCCGTGCGCCCCGGCTACGTCCGCTTCCGCGACTTCCAGGCCGGCGGCGCCGGCAACTACCTCGTGCTGCGCGGCGACGACCGGCGCGACTACGTCTACATGCACCTCCAGGACGGCTCGCTGCTGGTCGACAAGGGCGCCGTCGTGACCGGCGGCCAGCGGATCGCCTCGGTCGGGAACACCGGGCGGTCGAGCGGCCCCCACCTGCACTTCGAGCTGTGGCCGAACGGCTGGCAGGGCGACGGCTCGGCGCCGATCGACCCCCTGCCCGAGCTGCGGGCGTGGGCGGGCGCGGCCGGCTGATGGGGCGCCAGCCTGGGCCGTGGCCCCAAGAAGATCGGTTGACGACGGCCTCCGTCGATTGCTGAGCGATCACCCGTTCCGGGCGACGACTCGGCTGGAACCTGGCGTCTAGTGTCACCCACGACGATCAGCGACATGACCGGGCGGAGGTCCGTTCGGTCCGGGCGTTGCTGCGAGCGAACCGGAGGCGATGCTGATGTTGCGTCGGATGACGGATATGCCGGTCGGGACGATCGGGTTCGAGGTGATCGGTGAGGTCGAGGACGATGACTGGGAGGAGTCGGTGGAGCCGGTGCTCCGCGCCGAGATCGCCGCGGGGCGCAAGCTCCGTCTGCTCTACCTGTTGGGCGCGGGGGCGCGCGAGGTCGAAGGCGATGCGGTGAAGGCGGACACGGGGTTTCGCGCGCGCCACGCCGCGTCGTTCGAGCGTGTCGCGGTGGTCACTGACGAGGACTGGATGCGACCGGCGTTGCGCGCGCTGTCGTTCTTGCTGCCGGGGAAGGCGAAGGGCTTCCCCGTGCATGATCTCGCCGACGCGAAGACCTGGCTGGCGTCCGAGTCGGGCTGAGCGCTTCGATGAGCGCCGGGGAGTCGCGCTGGCCGTCGGCGAGCGCATGGGGCTCGACCCCGACCGGCGCCGCAACCTGGAGTTCGCTGCCCTCCTGCACGACGTCGCGATCCCCAAGGAGATCATCTTCAAGCCCGGGAAACTCGACCCACAGGAATGGCACGTCATCCGGACCCACACGATCGAGGGCCAACGGATGCTCGACCGCGCTGGCGGATTCATGAACGACGTCGGCAAGATTGTGCGATCCCACCACGAGCGTCGGGACGGCGGCGGCTACCCCGACGGCCTGGCCGGAGAGGCGATTCCTGTCGAGGCGCGCATCGTCGCCGCCTGCGACATCTGGAACGCGAGTGACCTCCACACGCCCGTACCGAGCCGCGCTCCCGCCGGAGGCCGCCGTCCGAGAACTACGCGATTGCGACAGCACGCAACTCGACCCTGAGGTGGTCGAGGTCCTGCTCGTAAAGATGTATCCCGGCGGGATCGAGGCAGCCGAAACGCCCTCGGAAGCGGAAGATCGCCACGCTCGATCGAGCACCGCGACCTCGCAGCCTGAGTGGAATCGCGCCCCCCGGCGCGCCGCAGCACCTTCCCTCCCATCCGCACCGCCCACCTAAGCAGCAGCGTCACTCTTGACGAGGTGAGCGTCGCTCTCGCCTGGCTGCAGCACTGGGGGCGCTGCGCGCCGGACTGCTGCTCTCCATGCAAAGGAGCAGCGCGCCCGGCGGGAGAGCCCGAGTGCCATTCCGGCCTGAACCCAGCAGCCGCGAACTCAGATGCGGGGAGGAGTGCGGGGAGTTTCGGTGGCGGGGCAGTTGCCCGGCCCTGTCGCGCGCTCATGGGTCGAGCGCGCGATCACCTGCCGTCGGTTCTAAGCGCTGCAACGCGCCTCCCCGGAACGGACCGGCCGCCTCGCGCCGAATTTGGACCGCATCCCGGCCGCGAGAGACTGTCCCTCAGACACACGAAAACCTCGTGCTAGCAGGCGGTTCCCGAGATGGCGAGACCCGGACTCGAACCGGGGACACCACGATTTTCAGCCGCGGTCCCGCCGCGATCGAATGTGCATGCTTTGCAGCGAGAACGCAGAGACGTGCGGCGCCATGCCTTTCCCGCGGTTTCCCGCGTTTTGCGCACGCTTACGTGACGTTCCGGCACGGGTTCTCGAATCTGTGCCGCAATCGGACCGTCGCTGAACGCCGTCGTCGTCGTGCCGCAATCGGACCGTCGCTGAACGCCGTCGTCGTCACGCGGCATCCGCTGCTTGCACGCACGTTCATCGCGAGCGCAGCCTCTTAGGCGGGTCAGCCGCTTCTGGCGAGTTCCTGGAGCTGCGCTACCGGCTCGACGGCGGGCGCATGGGGCAGATCTTCGAGCACCCGACGCGTCTGCGCGGACTCGCGACGCGCGCGATCTGGCTGGGCTCGCGGACCGACGTCTACGTCGGCTGCGCGCCCAGGACGCGCCGGCACGGCGGCCGCGACGCCGTGCGCCGCGCGTTCGTGTTGTGGGCCGACTGCGACGGCGAAGCAGCGGTCGCCGCGTTGCGAGAGTTCGAGCCGGCGCCGGCGATCGTGATCGCGTCCGGCACTTCGAGCAACTGCCACGCCTACTGGCCGCTCACCGAACCGCTGCCCCGCGACGACGTTGAGCGCGCCAACCGCCGGCTTGCGCACGCGCTCGGCGCCGACCCCGTCTCAGCCGACGTCGCACGGATCCTCCGCGTTCCGTCGACGTTCTCGCACAAGCACGCGCCGGCCAGCCCGGTTCACGCCACTCGTCTACACGTCGACCGGCGCTTCGGTCCGGCGGCCGTCACCGGGTCGTTGCCGGACCCGCCAGCAGCGCGACGCCGGCCGAGCGCGCCGATCGAGCAGCACGCGAACGACCCACTGCTGATGATCCCGCCAGACGTCTACGTGCCGCGGCTACTCGGCGTCGAGGTGCCGCGTGAGCGCAAGGTGCGGTGCCCGTTTCATAACGATCGGCACGCCAGCCTGCACGTCTACGAGACCGCCGCGCGGGGCTGGTACTGCTTCGGCCGCTGCCGGCGTGGCGGCACGATCTATGACCTCGCCGCACCGCTGTACGGCTACACGGCCCGCGGGGAGGACTTCTTGCGGCTACGCGGCGAACTGCGCCGGCTCTTCGAACGCCAGCCGTCGTGATGTTCGAGCAACGGGACTCGCACTATCTGTCGTACGTCGAAAGCGAGATTCCGGCGGGCATGACGATCGGCGAATGGCACGCCCAGCACGCTCGCAGCCGGCTGGCGCGCCATCCTCGCGCTCGTTCCTGGCGCCCTTGCGGCGACGGGCGCGGGCGGCGGCTGGCCTGGAGCGAGCGCCGGCGCGGCCTCCCCGCCGGCCCGGTCGTGATCGCCGTTCATTCGCTCCGCGACAGCACAGACCGCGTGAGCCGCCGCCTCGAGCTGGTCACGCAGGCGATTCAGTGGCACGGCGCAGACCGCCGACGCTTCACCCGGGACCGACGGCGGCCACTCAGTACAGCCTGCGCGATGCCGCTGAGGTTCGGGGTCTGGCTGCCAGGTCCGTGTAGTCGACGATCGACTGCGGTCGTCAGTTCAGGCACCCAACGACCAGCGGCCCCCGCGCCGTGCGGCGATGACGCCTCCGTCCATGAGCAGGACGCTGCCGGTGATGAAGCCCCCCTCAGGGCCGAGCAGGAAGGCGGCGGCGGCGACCTCCTCCGGGTGTACGCGCCCGTGCGGTGGCCGAAGTCTCGATCATCTTCTGATAGTTCGCAGCGCCGGGGCCCGACATCTCTTCGCAGGCGAGCGGGGTGATTATGATCCCTGGGCTGATGGCGTTGATACGCGCGCCAGAAGGCCCACACAGCGGCGACGCGGCTGCGCTGGTGATCAGCGGTAACGCCGATGGTTCGCTGAAGCTCACTCAGTCCCGCGTCGTGACAGCCAGCGGGGTGGGGGCCGCTGCGGCGGCGGCGCTGAACGTGATCTGACATGGGTGAGCTCAGTGCCGCCGACGAGCGTGACTATTCAGGCCGTGGCGACGAGCCGCTGAGATTGCCCGGTGATCTCGTCCCGGCTCGCGCGTCGAGCGGGATCCGCCCTCGGAGCTGCATGCCACGACCCGGGGTCGAGTCGATCGTCAGCGTGCCGCCGAGGACGGCGACCCGTTCGCGCATGTTCGCGAAGCCGGCTCCCGAGGGTCGAGCCGACTCGACGTCGCAGCCGATCCCGTCGTCGATGACCGCAAAGCGCAGCTCATCATGGTGCCCGGAGAGCTGCACCTCGGTGTGGGCGTCGGCGCCGGCATGCTTGCCGGCGTTCTGGAGTCCTTCCAGGCAGCAGAAGTAGACGGCCGCCTCGATGTCGGCCGGGTAGCGGCCGATCCCGTCGGCGACGAGCGCCGCGGGCGGTATGCAGCGTCGTGCCGCGGCGGCGAGCGCGGCTTTCAGCCCGAAGTCGCGCAGGACCGGCGGGTAGATGCCATGGGCGAGATCGCGCAGCTCGCCCAGCGCGTCTTCGAGGCCGTGCCCGAGGACGTCCAGTCGAGCCACAACCTCCGGATCCTCCTTGGCCAGCTCACGCGCGAGCGCGATCTCGATGCTCAGGCCGGCCAGGTGTTGCTGTGCGCCGTCGTGCAGATCGCGCTCGATGCGACGCCGCTCCGCGTGGCCGGCTTCCGCGGTGCGTGCCCGAGACGCGCGCAGCTCGCCTTCGAGGCTGCCGTTCTCGACCGCGATCAGGGTGGCGGTGGATGCCGCCCGCACGAGCTCGGGGTCCTCGGTCAGCGACTCGTCGATCACCATCGCGGCGACGGGCTGCCCGTCACGCTCGACCGGCACCCACGCGCGCCCGGGGGGAGCCGGCGGATCTAGCTCACCTCCGCCGGGCTCACGGAACCGTCCCGCCTGCGGATCGTGGTAGCCGAGCCGGAGCGCGTCGTCGTCGAGCGCCCCGGCCACCATCCCCCGCCACTGGTCGAACGTGGGCCGCGCCGCCAGCTTCTCCAGCAGCGTCTGCAGCGCTGTCGTAGCGAAGTGCCTGGACTGCAGCAGCGCGACCAGGAAGCCGAGGGGCAACAACACGCGGGCGACGACGAGGCCCCACGAGAGCGTGTCGAGCGTGTTCTGGTCGAGGAAGAGGACCGAGCCCGCGAAGTTGAAGATGAAGTACGCGGGCAGGAACAGCAGCGAGGTGGCCGCGACCGCCGTGAGCGCCCGTCGCTGCGGCCTCGACGCGCTAAGGAACCGCATCGCATAGACGACCAGCACCGCCACCACGAAGACGAGCAGCACGTAGGTGCCGACCTTGCCGAGCGCCTCCGCCAGCTTCGGGGCCGAGGCGACCTGCAGGACGTTCTCGGGGCACTCCGGGACGCAGCGGTCCAGCGGGCCCCCGCCCGAGATCACCGGCGAGAGCAGGACCCTGGGGATGAAGACCGCGACGGTTTCGACCACGAGCACCACCCACAACCAGCGCGCGGCGGCCGGCTCCAGCCTGCCCATCGGGTACGAGAGGAACAGATAGAAAACGAGCACGAAGCCCGGCGCCTGGGCAAGGACCCCGATGTCGTAGATCAGCGGGTCATTCGAGCCCTGCAAGCGGATCAGCCACGCGCACACGCCGTAGGCGATCAGCAGCGGCCCGAACCGGCTCTCCGGCCGTGCGACCCACCAGTACAGGCCGATTGCCATGCACGCCGCGACGAGATACGCCCCGTAGACAGCCGAGGCCGCGGGCCGTGCGAGGTGATCGCTCGCGAGCACGAGCGCGAGCAGGCTGGCGACCATCGGCACGATCGCGACGGCGACCAGCTTCTGCACCGCAGAGATCGGCACGTGCGCTTGTGCGACCAGCGCTGCGCGGGCATCGGCAGAGCGGCCCACGCCAGGCGCCGGCGCGGCACCACCGGACGCGAAGCTCACGACGTGATGCTCTCACAACTCGTCGTGCCGTGGGAAAAATGACCGTGAACTCGCTCATGTGCGTCCTCGCCTTGTGTCGATCCGCACGGATCTTGCCCCTCCAAGGCGAGCCGCCGTTGGAGTTGGTGGCCAAGAGGCCAGCCGACGCCGCTGCGACGCGGTCGCCGGTTCGCATTCGGATCCTGCTCCCGACCTGCGCTTTCTCTTTGATCGTGACGGTTCGGCAAGCGCCTCCGGGGTGGGGTGTTCGTCGGGGTTTGAGGTGGACTCATTTCTCTTTCGGCGCTCGGGTCGGCGCAGAGTGTTCGTGGGAGCTGTCTCGGCTTCTCAATTCCATGCAGGGCCGTCAGGCGGCCAGTTGGTGGCGACGCTCGTGCTTGCGGACACCTACGCCGGCTGGAAGGGGTCGCTGCCCGAGCATGAGCTTCGCGCGCGGGTTGCGGCATCGAGCGCATGCTCGGCGCCCCCGCGGAGACTCTGCACCCGACCTTTTCGGGGCTCTTCGCCGGTATGACTCGCCGCGCGACGTCTTCGAGCTGCTCGACGCTTTCGCAGCGGACGCCCGCTGTGAAAGCGTGGGCGTCGGGTTGGGCGCAATCGCGGAGGCCGACCTGCGGGACGTGTTGCCCGGTATGGCGGTGCCCGGGTGACGGGCGTGTGCAGCAACGTCAAGGCCGACCTCGTCCGCTCACTCGGCGCAGGCGCCGTTACCGACTACACGCGCGAGGACTTCGCCGACGGCCCCGGACGCTACGACGTCATCGTCGACACCGCCGGCCATGGGTCGCTCGCCCGCCTTGCGGCGCACGCTCACGTCCGAGGGCTCGCTGGCGATCGTCGGCGCCGAGGGGGCAACCGCTGGACCGGGGGCTTCGGCCGCCAGATCCTCCGCGGGCCCGTGTTGTCACTGTTCGTCGGCCAGCGGCTGCGCCCGATGATGGCCGAAGGAGCGCAGCTCGGACCTGGGCGTACTCCGGGGCTACGTCGAGGCGGGCGACGTGACACCCGCAGTGGACCGGATCTATCCGCTAGCGGAGGTACCAGACGTGATCCGGTACATGCGGTCCGGCGCGGTCCGCGGCAAGTTCGTCATCACCATGCGGGACACCTGACAGCGGGGGCCCCCCGGGGCGCCCGCCGAGTAGCACCGACGGTAGGTGTCCATCGATCGCAAGTCGCTCGCGCCGGAGCGACAAGAAGCCCGGCCACACGCAGAATCCGCCGATCCACGTCCATTCCGCATCCAAGCGGCGCCGTCGCATTGAGCCGTTGCCCGGCCAATTCGCGCTCGCAGGCACTTCGTCGACCATGCCGCTCTTCGTCGTGAAGACGCCAGCCCTGCGTGGGGGTGGCGACGAAAATGATCGCTTGCAGGCCTTCAACTCAAAGCCGACGGCTGGACTCGAACCGGCGACCCCTTCATTACGAGGCGGCGCGGGTGGTCGAACTGGCGATCTCCTACGCCGTCGTGATCCTCGTTATCGCCCGTGCCGTCAACGTGCTGGGCGCGTGACCCTGAACCTCATGCGATCCGGGCGATGCGGGCCTCGCCTATCCTTGGTGTGATCGACGGATGGCATGGGCTGTCTTCGCGCATCTCTTCTCGCTCGCGGGTCTGCCGCGAACGGCGCAGAAAGCGGAAGGGGATGGGCGGCTCGAACTCTGCCCCATGTGCGGACGCGACTTCGTGAACCCGGTGGACTGGGAGCCCGCGGGGTCGGAGCATTGGTGGCTGCTGCTGCGCTGCGGCGAATGCGAGACCCGGCGCGAGGTCACGGTCACGAACGCGGTCGCGCGGCGCTACGACGCCGAGCTCAACCATCGCGCCGACGTCCTCACTGCGTTGCTCAAGCGCCTGGATCGCGAGCGGATGATCGGCGAGGCGGAGGCGATTACGATCGCTCTGCAACGGTGCCTCATCGACGCCGCAGACTTCGCGACGGAGCGTCACCGCGGCAGTGCCCCGCGCGGCTGATGCCGTCCGACGACGCGGGCGCTCGGGGGGTCGAGCTCGCGACTCCCGGAGGGCGGTGCAGCTACACAGCCGTGAGTGTTCGCTGCTCGTGCTGTGCGGCGTCCTCGGCCTCATACTCGACGAGCCACTGTTGCTTAGGTCCTTCCTCGGGAAGAGGAGGAAGCCGAGCACCGCGCCGAGGACGACCGCGACGATGCCCCCGCGTTGGGCCACTCGTCGCCGTTGAGGAACGACTGCCGCCCGCTTACAACCGGAGAATGCGCGCGCCGGCTCGTCGGTCGTTGGGTTACGAGAACAGCCCGGTCGCGCCGTTGAGGTGACTCCAAGCCCCAGGCGTGAACGACAGGAGGCTCGATGCCTTTCCAAATTGGCACGTTCCGTGAGGTAGACGATCCGCGTGCCCGCGGTCAGCAGGCCGTGGTTGCCGTCCAATGGCAGTCGACGAGCGCGCCGTGCACGTACTGCGTGTCGAGACAGCCTCGTCGTCCAGCCCCGACAGCTTCAGGCATCCGTCCTTGTCACGGTCGCCGCCGACCGCATCCGCCGGCGGATCTGATGCCCGCGATCACGCTCACGAACGGTCCCTGGCCGATCGGGACCGCCGCATGCCGCAAGACGTCCGAGCTGCGGCTGCCCGACATGCCGCCGCCCGAGATCCCGGCGTCCGCCACGGCGACCGTTTCCCAACGCGCTCGAAGAGTGCACGCTGACCCTTCGACCTGCCGCCCGGCTTGCCAGCCGCCGCGCGCGAGTCGAGCGCGCAGGCGAGCGAAGTCCGGGGCCCAGTCGTCGAGCCCAAGCAGGCGAGTTCGCAGTCCAGCAGCAGCGACCGATGCTGGGCTCTGGGCGATTGATCGGCGCTCGGCAAACTGCTGCGTCCACTCAGCGCCGCGACGCGAGCGCGCCCGGAGCTGCGCGTGCTCGATGCACGCCTGGACCCGCATCCCATACCACTTGACTGACGCCGACGCCGACGCCTCGCTTCCGGCGCCTTGCATAAAGGGCCGCCGAGACGCGGTTACACCCAGCCCGCGTCAGCCGAAGGTTTCTCCGGACTGCTTGAGGACCTAGCGGGGAGCCGCCCGGTAACTCCCAGCCAGAGGAGTCGTCGTGGCCCGCCGACTCCGTGTCGGTGACGGCGGCAAATTGGAGGTTGGCGGTCGAAGAACTGGACGAGGAACTCGTTGCCGTCTCAGGGCGCGTCGTCCGGCCCGCAGGCTGTCGAGCGTGCCGGTCAGGAACATGGCCTCAAGAGCCGTCCCGATTGTCGGGTCGGCTTGCTGGGCTTGCGCGTTGAAGACGACGAAGTCGGTGAAGCCGCCGCCTGACCGCGTTGCAGGTCCGGCTCGGCGGTGGCGCGGGAGAGGGCCGCGCAGACGGCGCCTGACGTCGCGGCCACGCCCGAGGGACTCATCGGCGACTCCGGTGCCGTCGGCGACGAGCTGCTCCGCGTCGGCCACGGCAGCGCCGCCGCTCTACTGGCTGAGCACGGACTCGCTGCGGCGCGGTGAGCCGAGGGCCGAACACAGCCCGATCCCCGAGATGGTCCCATCTGGGCGATGACGGAAACCTCGGGGAACGTCAGTCTCGGAGGCGAAGTAGCCATGACCGGCTCACCTGCAATCACCGGCATTCCGACGCTGAGCGCCGCCGCGCGGGAGGAGCGGCTGGCGTTCTACGTGGATGAGCCCGGGATTCCGGAGGGCATGACCCGTGAGGACTCGCGCCGCCGGCGCCGGCCGCTCGCGGCGCCGGGTCTGGTCGCCCCGCTTCGGTGGTGGCAGCGCAGGCACCGGCTCAGGGATCCGCTGTCGTGAGGCGGTCCCGGGCAATCGAGACAAGGAGGACCTAATGGGACGAGACAGGCGCCAGCGTCGACGACGCGCCGCCGCGGTCGCAGGGCTCGGCGTGGCGGCCAAGAAGCACCACGACGCGAAGCAGGTGGAACAGCAGCAGGAGGCGGCAGCGGCCGCTCAGCCGCCGATGACGCCTGAGCCCGACCAGGCCGGGCCACCTGCCGCGGGAGGCGCCCTGACGCCCGAGGGGATGGAGCGGCTCAAGCAGCTGGGCGAGCTCCACGAGCAGAAAGTGCTCACGGACGAGGAGTTCGAGAGCGAGAAGGCCAAGCTGCTGGGTGCCGCCTGAGCGACATCTGACTCGTCGGCCCACCGTCCAAACACGAATGGGCCGCAACGCCAGTGCATCAGTAACGAGAGGAGCAACCAGAATGGCCGAAGTCAACACCCCAGTCCTCGACGCCCTCGTGCAGATGAATGAAGGCGTACCGGAGCGCTCCGGTCTCGACGCGGAGACCTTCATGCTCGTGCGGATCGCCGCCCTGGCGTCGTCCGGCGCACCGCCGGAGTCGTATCTGCTGAACCTCGGGGTGGCTGCCGACCTCGGCTTGAGCGTCGAGCAGGTTCAAGGCGTCCTGATCGCCATCGCTCCGGTGGTCGGAGGCGCTCGCGTGGCCGGCGCCGCCAACTCGATCGCCCAGGCTCTCGGACTCGCCACCGCCATCGCCGGCGAGTACGAGTAGACCGGCGCTCGGTCCCACCCGGAGTTCCGCGGCCGAGGCGGCTGCAACACCGCGCGTCGGAAGGCGCCCGGCCGCGGAGCGCGGGGCAAGGCGGTCGCGCGGCAGCGAAAGGGGTAGCGCGGCAGCCAGTCCAGGACCGGCAGGCAGGTAGCGCCGGATCGCGCTCGATCGAGGTGGCTTAAGCGTCGTCCGCGGCCGCGGCCGTCATCTCGCCGGGCGGGCCATCACAGGCCGGTTTCGGCTGCCACTCGGCCGGCTGTGACGGCGTCTTGCAGGGCGTGGAAGTCGCGTTCGTTCTGGTCGGCGTACGCCTCGGCGAACGACGCCAGCGCGCGGTCGAAGCTGTCGCCCGCGCCGAGGTAGCCGGCGATCGCGATCGCGTCGCCCGAGCGGGCGTGCGCCTTCGCGAGCGCGCGGCCGCAAAACTCCGCGTACACCGTCATCGCCCGCGGGTTCATCGCGTCGACCAGGGCCGAGCCTTTGCCGTCCCAGAGCTGGCGCACGTAGAAGTCCCGGCTCACGCCGTCCATATCGTTGAGTCGGATCCAGCCGAGCATGATGTCGCTGGCCGCCTGCGTCAGTCGCTGGCCCTCGACGACCCGCTGCCCGTGCTTGGCGAACGCGCTCGTGCCCAAGAACGGCTCGAGCACCGATGCCTGCGCCTCCTTGAGCTGCAGGAACAGCGGATCGGTCTCGTCTCGGCCGAGCATCAGCACGATCCAGGCCCGCGTGCCGACGCTGCCCACGCCGACGACCTTGTGCGCCGCATGGGCGTAGCGAAACCGCTCGAGCAGCCGCCGGCGGTCGCCGCTCAGCGTACGCCGGTAGCCGCGGATCACTTCCCGCACGAACTCCTCGAGCTCAGCCTCATCGACGCCGGACATCACTTCCTCGATCGGGACGATGAGCGGTGGGTCGCTGGCGATCCTGGGCTCGCCGTCGACGACCTCCGTGAGCTTCGCGAACGCCTTCAGGCTGTCCTTCGATCGCGCCTTGGCCACGTTGCGCTCGAACTGGCTGCGCTGCTTTCGGGTTCCCTGCTGCGCCGCCAGCGCGGCGATCTCGTCCACGTCGATCCGGGAGTACCACAGGTCGAGGTTCGACATCGCAGCGAAGCTCCTCATTCGCCTCCCGGTACGAGCGCGTCACCGCCAGGTTGATGGACCGCCGCTGCTTGGCGTCGAAGCCGCGATCGCGGCCGGCTACGGCGAAGCTCGCAGCCAGGCGCTTGACGTCCCACTCGAACGGACCGGGCAGCGTCTCGTCGAAGTCGTTGATGCTGAACACCAGCCGCCGATCGGGCGCGGCGAACCCACCGAAGTTCGACAGATGGGCATCGCCGCACAGCTGCACCTCGAGTCCGGTCCGCGGCGCGCCGGCCAGATCGGCCGCCATCGGGTAGGCCGCGCCGCGGAAGAACGTGAACGGCGACACCAGCATCCGCCCGTAGCGGATCGGCACCAGCTCCCGCACCCGGGAAGCCGCCTGCTCCTCCAGCAGCTCGACCGGATCAGGTCGATCAGCCGCCGGCGCCCATTCGCCATGGGACGCGCGCGGCGCAACCGCCCGCGCCGCCTTCCCGTTGGCCGCCCGCTCCTCGGCTGCGAGATGCGGCAGCGCTCGCCGTCTGCCGGACGCCTGGCGGATCGCGCCGTCCGCATCCCGGTTCTGCTCATCGGTCATGTGCCCGGCAGCCGCCATCTAGGTCGCTCCCTTCGGCGCCGACGCAGTTCGCGCCTTGCCGCCACGCCCGCGGTCATTCGATGGGAGTGATTACTACCGCCCCGGGCGCCCTGCGTCATCGCCCCAACGGCATGAGATCGCGGGGTTCATGCCATCGGGGCGATGACGAGGCAGCGTCCGTGGTGTCTATTTCGAGGTTCCGCCGCGCGTGGTTCGCGGGGGCGCCGATCAAAGAAGAGGTAAGGGCATGGCCGGATACAAGGAGACGCTCCGCAGGCTGGCGCTCAATGACGAGACCTTTGTGACGGCTGTGCTGGGGATGGGGCGTGACACCGTCGAGGACTCAACGTTGGACGAGAAGACGCATGCTCTGGCGCGGCTGTCGGCGTCGCTGGCGGTCGACGCTGCCTCCAGTTCCTACGAGTCAAACGTCGAGCTGGCGCTGGCCGCCGGCGCAACGGTCGACGAGATCGTCGGGTGCCTGATCGCGGTGGCGCCTGTCATCGGGCTGGCACGCGCCGTTTCCGCCGCGCCCGAGCTAGCCCTGGCCCTCGGTTACGACGTCGACGCAGCGCTCGAGACACGAGACAGTTGCGCGGAGTGACGCCCATTCGCGTACCGCGCAATACTCGCCGGGTCGGCCGGCGCAGCCTTCGGTACCCGGTCGAGCGCAGCCAACCGGAAGCCGGATCCAAGCCGCTCGAGCCACGTTCGGAAGCGTCGCCCCTCACGCGACCGAGACGATGGAACGGAGTCCGAATACGAGCCTCGTTGACTCGTCTACGGCCCCGCCGCCCACGGCGGTCACGGGGCGCGAGCCACTTTGACGGCGATGCCCCCGGACCCATGGCGCGCCAGCGCAGGGGTCGATGCGCGATCGCATGATGCCGCGGCTAGATGATGAGCGCGCTCGGGCGCTCGCCGAAGGGCTTCACGAGGAGCAGCGCGATGCCGGCGGGGCACCGTTGATCGAGCACGTTCGGAGAGTCGCAGCGGCGGTCCCCCGGGATGCGCGTGTGGTCGCCTGGCTCCACGAGGTGTTCGAATACACGACGATCTCCGAGGAGGCGCTCCTGGCGGCCGGCGTCTCGACCGACGAGTTGCGCGCGCTCAGGCTGCTGACCCGCGACAATGCGTCGCGGGCCGACAGCATCTATTTGGCGCATATCGAGCTGCTCGCGCGGGCCAGAGGTCCGGGTGCCGGCATCGCGCAAAGCGTCAAGCGCGCCGACCTGGCCGACCGGGTGCTCCATCCCGCGACCCGCACTGGGGGATGGTCACCACCCTACGAGCGCGGGCTGACTCTCCTGCTGAGGATGTCGCCGCTCGACACGCCCGGCCCGCGCCGCCAGCGACGCGCGAGGTCGCTGCGCACGTGAACCCGGCTGTGGATGCCGGCAACCAGGTGGAGAACCGAGTCCGAGCTTCGCGCCCACACCAGCGAAGCCCGGTGTTGGCCGGCCAATGGCTCCCGCACGCCGTTACCGTCGTGCGAGGTTGCCGACGAGAATCGCGACGACAGTGACGAGGTAGAGCTGGCCGAGAAGCGTCTCGACGACCGCGAGAGCGTGGCCGACTGATGTGGCGGCCGTGAAGTCACCGTAACCAGTCGTGGTCAGCGTGGCGAAGCTGAAGTAGACGCGATCACCCAGGGTGACCCCCGTGCGCTCAACGAAGTAAGGGGTCCCGTCCAACTGCGAGACCGAGCCGATGATGAACGCGAACAGCAGCCCTACCAGCAGGTAGATCGCGAGTGCCCCGGCGACGGCCTGATCGGTCGGGCCGCGGGAGCGCACGAGACGGAGCAGGCCCCCGATCAGGGCGAAGGGGATGGCCGCGGCGAGCACCGCGCTCAGCAAGAACGTCAATCCGACCGGCAGGGCGCCGGCAGCGATGGCGATCACGACAACACTCGCCGCGATGCCGGCCACCAGCGCGCGGGTCCGGCGAGTCCCGCCGCGTGCTCGCGACGTCGCGAGCACGACGACCAGGCCGGCGCCCTCTAGAGCGAAGCCGAGCGCACGCGACCAGTCCGTGTCCGGCGCCACGATGGCGAAGACGACCAGCACGGACACCAGAAGCAGAACAACGCCGTAGCGGTACCCGGCGGGCTGGTCGTCGTCCGCGCGGCTCGGACGGGCGTCCGGCACGCTCAGCCGGCGCTCGCCGGACCGCGCCATGAGAGGAACTCAGGAGGTGAACTCTGTGAGCCGTTCGGCGAGGATGATCCGAGCGGCGGCTTCGATCAGCGCGAGGTGGGAGAAGGCCTGCGGGAAGTTGCCCAGGTGCCGGCCGGTGCTGGTGTCGAACTCCTCGGCGTAGAGGCCGAGCGGCGACGCGACGCTGAGCAGGCGCTCCATCAGGTCGCGGGCACGTTGCAGATCGCCGACGATCGCGAGCGCCGACACGAGCCAGAACGAGCAGATCAGGAAGCTCCCTTCCTTGCCGGACAGACCGTCGTCGGTCTCGTCGGTGCGGTAGCGCAGGACGAAGCCGTCCTCGGTCAGGTCGTCGGCGATCGCCTGGACGCTCCGTCTCAGGCGCTCGTCGTCGCCCGGCAGGAAACCGAAGAGCGCCGCCAAGAGCGTGGAGGCGTCGAGCGCGTCCGTCTCGTAGTGCTGGCGCAGCACGCCGTCGCGCACGCCGTGTTCGAGGATGTCCGACTGGATCTCGTCCGCGGTGCTGCCCCAGCTCTGCCGGAGCGCCGAGTCGCCGCGGATCGCGGCCAGCTTCGCGGCACGGTCGAGCGCGACCCAGCACATGAGTTTCGAGGACACGTAGTGCTGCGGCTCGCCTCGGGCCTCCCAGATCCCCTGGTCGGGATTGCGCCACACCTGCGTCGCGCACTCCGCTTGGGCCTGGACGATCGGCCACAGCCGCCGCGGCAGGCGCTGGCTGCGGCGCGTGTGGAGCAGGATCGAGTCGAGCGCCGCCCCGAAGACGTCGTTCTGGCGCTGGTCGAACGCGCCGTTGCCAAGCCGCACCGGACGGGCGCCGGCGTAGCCGGAGAGATCGTCTCGCATGGACTCGGTCAGGTCGCGGCGCCCGTCGATGCCATACATGATCTGGAGCGCCCCGTCTTCGTTCGGCTCGAGGTCGGCGATGAACTGCATGAACTCGTCGGCCTCCCAGTCCAAGTTCAGGAAGTGCAGCGCCTGCAGCGTGAACGTCGAGTCGCGGATCCAGGTGAAGCGGTAGTCCCAGTTGCGCTCTCCCCCCGGCGTCTCGGGCAACGAAGTGGTGAGCGCGGCGACGGTGGCGCCGGTGGGCATGTAGGTCAGGCCCTTGATCGCCAGAGCCGAGCGCTCGATCATGGTCCGCCAGGGGTGGTCGACCGCGCGAGACCGGTGCAGCCAGGCGCGCCAGAAACGCGTCGTGGCGGCCAACCGCGCGTTGGCCTCATCGATGCTCTGTGGGGAGTCGAGGCCCTCGGCCCACGAGAGCGAGCAGTAGAGCTGCTCGCCCTGCTCGAGCGTATGCCTTGCCCTGACCCGTTCCCCCTCGACGCCGATTGCCATGTCCGTTCGGAGCCGGATCGTCTGCTCGGCCCCGGTCGCGTCGGCCGTATGACGGTCACCGTCGACCAGCGACCACTGCGCCGGCGTGCGCCCGTAGTCGAAGACCGGCTCGCACACCAACTCGACCTCGACATTGCCCTCCAGGCACACGATGGTGCGTACCAGCATGTGATCGCCGTCGTCGTCGGCGGGCGGCCGGGTGTGAGGCGTGATCTCGTCCTCGTGGTGCCGCGGTCCCATGGTCAGCGCATCGCGAACCAGTATCCAGCCCATCGGCGTGTTCCACGTCGTGAGAAGGGTGTTCGTACCGGGCTCGTAGATGCGGGTTGTCGGGACGTTGACGCCGAAGGGGCCCAGCCGGAAGCTGCCGGCCTGACGGTCGAGGAGCGCGCCAAACACGCTTGGCGAGTCGAAGCTCGGCACGCAGAGCCAGTCGATCGAGCCGTCCGGCGCGACGAGCGCCCCGGTGTGGCAGTTGGACAGGAACGCGTACGTGGCAATCGGCGGGAACGGTGAAGGTGCCGCGGCGCTCTGCGGCGCGACCGCCTGCGCGGGCTTGCCGTCCCGGCCTGGCTTGGCCGTCTTGGTCTCGACCGCACTCATGACGCGGTTGTCCGTTGACGAGATTCCGCGGTGCTCATGCCTTCTTCCCTTCCGCGTCGGCGATGGTCCGGGCACCACGATTCTGGGGCGGCGATCCGGGCCGCGCATCGCCCAGATCGGACGAGTTCCCGACGGGCGCGACCGTTGCCGACGCAACTCACGACGAAACTGCCGGCCGCGTACGCGAGTCACCTCGGCTCGGGCGCTCTCCAGCGGCGGAGCCTTGTCGTCCGGGTGCTGCTCGTGCCAGCCGAAGGTCATGCCCGCGACGAATGCTGCGATGAAGCCCGAGCCGCCCAGCGCGGCAGCCGTCCCGTAGGCGAGCGCTGCGCCGGCGGCGGGGGATCACCGGTTGCCATACGTCGGCGATCAGGTGTCGCGGCCGGCGTGGATGATGATCGCCGCGAGCGGCACACAGATTCCGTCGTTGAGCCCGCTCTCGACGTTGAGCCCTGGCGGATCGTGCCCGGGACGCGCGGCTCGGTGACGACCGCCTGGCCCAGTGCGGCGTCGGTCGGCGCCAGGACCACTCCCAGGATCATCGCCTCCTCGACGGTCAGCTGACCGAAGATCGCCGCCGCCGACAGGGCGCCGAGCGCGATCGTCAGCGGCAGTCCGATCCCGAGTAGACGAAGCGGCATTCCGAGCTCCCGGCGAAGCTGCCGGAGATCGATGCGCGAGGCGTCGCAGAACAGCACCAGCCCAAGAGTCGCCTCCGCCAGCGCTCGCACCGCCGAGCTCGAGTCTCTCCGCACCTCGGCCACATCCTGGCGGACGCATCGACCGTCGGCGCCGACGCCGGCGAGCAACGCGCTCGTCCCGATTGGGCGATGGCACACGACGGCGGCTGGTGTTCGATGGGCGGACGCTGATGATCGGGAGACCTTCGTTCGATCGCCGCCAACCGACCCGCTCGCTGCGTGAGCCGGAACGGCGTCCTCCGTCGAGGACGGACGACCCGGTGTTGCGCGTGCTGCTCGAGCGAGCGGCGGCAGGCAGCCGGCCGGATCGGCGCGAAGACGGGCATGTGGTGTGCCTGGCGGTCGAGGGCGGAGGCATGCGTGGCGCTGTCACGGCGGGGATGTGCGCTGCGCTCGAGACGGCCGGCCTCGTCCCCGCGTTCGACCGCATCTACGGCTGCTCCGCGGGTGCCGTGAACGGCGCCTTCACCGCGGCGGGCCAAGCTTCGCTCGGGGCGACGATCTACGAGGAGAGCGCAAGCCGTCGGTACATCGACGCGCGCCGACTGGTCCGCGGCCGGCCCGTGGTCGACCTCGAGCTCGTCTTCGACGAGCTGCTCGCACGCAAACGACCGCTGTCCCGCGACGGACTCGCGAACGGCCCGGACTTCCGGGCGCTCGCCGTGTCGCCCCGGCGAGGCCAACTGCGGGTGCTCGCAGACCTGCGGGACCCCGACGAGACGCTCAGTGCTGTCCGCGCAAGCTGTTCGGTGCCGCTGCTGAACGGCGCGCCCCAGCGGTTTCGCGGCGAGCCACTCGTCGACGGCGGATTCCTGGAGTCCGTGCCGTACCGCTCGGCGCTGCGCGAGGGTGCGACCCACGTGCTCGCTCTGCGCTCTCGCGACGCCGGCTACCGGCTACCGCCATGCCCAAAGCGTCAGGAGCTCGCCATGCGACTCGCATGTCCGGAGCTCGTCACGCTGCTGCGGGCGCGGCCACGGCGCTACAACCGCGAGGCAGAAGAGCTCGAGGACCTGGCGTCGAACCCCCACGGCCGACTGCGCGTGACCCAGGTCGCGGTCCCGCGAGAATGTCGGCTGGTTGAGCACCTCGACACCGACGTGACGCAGATCCGAGAGTGCCTGCGGCTAGGGGCAGCGACGATCGCGTCGCTGATGCTCGAGGACGGGGCAGAGCTCGAAGCAGCCGCGTAGCAGCTGCGATTGGCCCCTGCGAGTACGTCGGGACCCGCGGCTCATCCTCACCGTGGAGCAAGCGCCGCCACCCGGAGAGCACCGCGTGCACAGCCGCCGCGCCGACGATCGGGCCGTCCGGCATGGGCAGCCGTTCGGGGTGGAGGATGAACGGGCGCGTCTGCGGTCCCCCTAGACCGCCGTGGAACGAGATCAGCTCCTCAAACGCGCAACCCTCGTCGCGTTCGGGGTCATAGAAGCTGCCCACGGCGATGTCCGGGGCGTGAGCGAAGCCGTCGGCGCGCATGAGGTGCCGCGCGGCCGTCGGTGAGAAGGCCGCGAGCGGATCCTCGCCATCGACCTCTCCGGTCGTCAGGTGGAGCGCGCCCGCGCGCCCGAGCGCCACCGGCCCGTGCTCGGCCGAGTGGATGAGCAGCCAACCGATGTGCGGGTGGGCGCGCAGCGCCGGGACGAGCCGCGGATGGCGATGCTCGATCTCCTCGAGGATGAGGCGGCGCTTCTGCTCCATGAGGTAGATCAGGCCGAGGTTTCCCGACCCCAGGACCACCACCTCGCGGCCGGAGACGTCGTTCTTCGCGGGTTTGGTCGGCTGCGTGCCGGTTGCCTCATCCAGGGCGTGCCCCGCCATCGCTCGCTGTTCGTCACCACCGGCGAAGCCGGCCACCTCGCCTCCGGTAAGTGACCGCGCGACGAGCTCATCGAGGCCGTAGCCGTTGCGCTGCTTGAACGTCGCGCCCTGTGTCTGTCCGTGGTCCGAGAGCACCACGATCTCGTACGGTCGCGGCGCGTAGCGGCGTGCGCTCTCGATGGTGGCGAACTGCTGATCCAGCTTGCGCAGCGCCTCGAGCGTGTCGGCGCGCTCGAGCCCCGAGTGGTGCGCGACCTCGTCGTAGCTCGAGAAGGTCGCGTACACGGCGGGACGCCCGCGCATCATGTCGGTCAGCACGCCGAACACGATCGCGTTTCGGACGAGCACGCACAGCGTGCCACGCACGAACGGATACGCGCCGCCACGATGGCCGCGAGGACGCACGTCTCGGCGCGCCGCGCGGAGCGCCGCGGTCCACTCGAGCAGCACCTCCCAGAGGAACAGAACGAGCGCCCGGGTGACGTTGACGCCGTCGGCGAAGAAGGCCCTGTAGCCGGGGTTCGCGCCCTTCTCGGCCTCCATGCGGCTGACCGTCAGGATCGTCTCCTCTGCCTCGCCCGAGAGGAGGTTCCCGCGGCTCGCGCCTCCGTCCGCCAGCAGCCCGGCCCCGGCATGGCGCCGCTCAATCTCCGCGCAGTCCGCCGGCGAAGAGCAGACCATCATCGCCCCCCGCTCCTTCTCCACCCACCGAAAGGCCGGAATGTCCTCGTTCGACCCCAGCAGGATCCCGGCCTGGCTCGCCCCGGTCTGCGACGACAGGTCGGTCTCCCATTCCACCAGGCGGTAGCCGTCCTCCTCCATCCAGCGGGCCATGACCGGGGCGTTCCCGTCCCGCATCGCGCGCCGCAGGACCGGAAGGGCCAACCCGTCGATCTCGAGGAAGACGATGCCCGGCTTGTCGCTGTGCGCCAGGGTGCCCTGGCGTCGTGCGACGCGTCGCACGACCCGGAGCGCGTAATCGTCGCTGTCGTTCGTTCCCAGCATGACCTGCAGCACGATTGACGTCTGCGGCCATCACGAGCGCCGCGATCAGCGCATCGGCGAAAGAGTCGACCTGCCCGGCGCTCGGCAGCACCTCAACGGCGAGAACGATCGCCAGCGCGTCGACGATCAGCACCAGCACGAAGCCGAGCAGGAACGTGAACGGCAACCGCAGCGCCGCCACCAGCGCCGGCAAGACGGCGGTGAAGGCGGCGACCGCTACGGCGAGTACGAACGCAGAGGCCGGGCGATCGAGGCTGAAGCCCGGCACCAGACCCGCTGCGACATAGACGGACGCCGCGGCGACGATCCAGGCCACGAGCAGCCGGCCCCAGGTCAGCCTCGGTTTGGCCGGGTGCCAGCCTGCCTCCGGACCGGCCGCCGCCGGGACGTTAGTCGGCACGGGCTCGCCGAGTGGTGCCGACGGCGCTCGCATGACGTTCGGTCGCGAGGCGCATCTCAGGAGGCGGGATCTGCGGCTCCCAGCGCCGTCGCGTCGCGCTCGACCTGGCGCGCAGCCAGCTCCTCGTACCTGAGCGCATCGAGGAACACCAGGTAGAGGCGATGGCTGTCGCGCCGGCCGGCGGTGCACCAGGCCCTGTAGGTGGCGCGCACCTCCGTCGCGGCATCTCGCCATGCCTGGAGGTGCTCGACGCGCAGGCCCGCCGCGTACCCGAAGCCGTCGCGAGCTGACAGCTCGGCCACCAGTGGGGACTTGGGCGTCCGCTGAAACATGCGAGCGACTCTAGGCGGCACCTTGGCGATCCTCATCGCCCCGATGGCATGATTCTGGACCCGCCCTGGGCGTCCGTGGTAGCGCGGCTTGTGGATCTCATGCCATCGGGGCGATGACAGCGTGTCGCGCCCGGTGCACGATGCTCGCGTCGCAGCAATCGTCGACGGTCTTAGCCCGGCCGCTGGGAAAGGAGCCGTCGTGAACGACCTCGCCACTTACGGTGGGAACCAGGGCGCGCTCCACCTGACGGACATGACGCCACTTCGGCGACTAGGAAGGCCAAGCCCATGAGAAGGCGGCTGGCGGCCGTCGTCGCGCTGGTGGCTGGAGCGGCAACGATCGCTCTCGCTCTTGCTGTCGCCGTGAGCGAGTTCCCGCGCGGGTTGGCCGTGTTGGGCTGTGTGCTGCTGGCCGGCGCGGCGGCCTGGTACGGCGTGCTGCGAACGGGGCCCGCGCGCATAGCGGGGCTGACGGTCGCCGGTTTGGCGCTCGCCGGTGCCGTGGCGACTGGTCGTCGTCGGCGGGGGGCGGTTCGTCGATCTGCTGGTCCTCGCGGCGTTCCTGGTGTCGCTGGCGGCGGCGCGCGCCGCGCTTGCGGTGCACGTGGACCTGCCGAGCGCGTCGCCGCCAACGCGAGCCGGTGCTGTTCTTCAACCCCAAGTCGGGCGGCGGCAAGGCGGAGCGCTTCAAACTCGCCGACGAGGCGCGCAAGCGCGGGATCGAGCCGATCGAGCTCGGCCCGCCCTGGGACCTCGAGGCGCTCGTCCGCGGCGCGCTGGATCGCGGCGCGGACGCGCTCTCGATGGCCGGCGGCGACGGCTCGCAGGCGATCGTCGCGGCGATCGCCGCCGAGCGCGGCCTGCCCTACGCGTGCATCCCGGCCGGTACGCGCAACCACTTCGCGCTCGATCTCGGCGTCGACCGCGACGACGTCGTCGGCGCGCTGGACGCGTTCGTCGACGGCGGCGAGCGGGTCGTGGACCTCGCCGAGGTCAACGGTCGTGTGTTCGTCAACAACGTCTCGCTCGGCCTCTACGCCGAGGCCGTCCAGCGTCAGGAGTACCGCGACGCGAAGATCCGCACGCTGCTCGACACCGTGCCCGACGTGCTCGGTCCCGACAGCACCGAGAAGCTCGACCTGCGCTTCAAAGGCCCGGGCGGGCAGACGCACCACTCGGGCGCCATGGTGCTGGTCTCCAACAACCGCTACCGGCTCGGGCGCGCGATCGGCTCGGGCACGCGGCCGCGGATCGACGACGGCCTGCTGGGCATCACGGCCGTCGCAGAACCTAGCGGGCGCGGCGAGCGCGGCCGATCGCCGCAGCGCCCGCTGCGCGCGTGGTCAGCGCCGACGTTCGAGGTCGACGCCGACCGGCCGATCGCGGCCGGCATCGACGGCGAGGCGCTGATGCTCGACGCGCCGCTGACCTTTCGCATCCGACCCGGCGTCCTGCGCGTGCGCGTGGCGCGCAAGCACCCGGGCGCCTCGCCCTCGGCCATGGTGCCCGACGGGCCGTGGGACGGCATCGTCGAGTTGGCACGGATCGCCCTCGGCCGCGGCCACGACCCAGCAACGCCACGATGAAGGAGACCGAAAATGGACCTGATCGAGATCACCGAGAAGGAGCGGCTGAGCCGCGAGCACGCCGCCGCACGCCTGCACGCCCTCGCCGACATGCTCGCAAAGCACAACGACGTCGAGTTCGAACGCGGCGGCCTGCGCTTCAAGGTGCACGTGCCCGACGAGGTCGACTTCAAGCTCGAGATCGAGATCGACGACGACGAGCGCGAACTCGAGGTCGAGCTCAAATGGTGACCGAACGTGTTTCCGGCCGACAGGACGGAAGGACATGGTGATTGCGGCGGACTATCCGTTCCTCGACATCCTCTGGACGATGCTCATCTCCTCTTCATGTGGGTGATCTGGTTCGCGATCCTGGTCTGGGTGATCGGGGGACATCATTGGTAGGCACGACATGTCCGGCTGGGGCAAGTTGCGGCCTGGACGCTGATCGTGATCGTGCTGCCGTGCCTCGGCGCCTTCATCGATTTGATTGTCAGCGGCGAGAGCATGGGCCGGCGCGCCTCGAGCAGGCCCTTGCCTCCCACGGGCAAGTCGATGAACGCATGCGGTCCGTGTCCGGATCGGACGGCGCCGCATCCGAGATCGAGAAGGCCAAGCAACTGCTCGACACCAGGAACCATCACGCAGGACGAGTTCGATGCGATGAAGGCGAAGGCGCTTACCTAGCTGCGCTAGACGCCGTACCAGCGGCGGCTCGGTCGTGGATCCCAAGGTGGTCGATGCGCTGATCGCAGCGCACGTCGGTGCCGAGGAGTCCGGGCTCGCCGAGCTCACGCCGCGCTTATCTATCTCGCGCAGCGCCACCTCGGCGTGCCGCTGGACGCCTGAGATCTCCCGAACGGGTGATCAACGGCCCGAGGCCGTAGTCGCTCGGCGACGCTCCGGCTGCGTCGCCGCGAGCCCCTCGCGACGTCTTCAGGCCCGGCCTTCGACGCCTGCGACGACAACAACCGGCGGATGGCTCAACTGAACGCGAGACCGCCGGAGGCGAGCGCGAGCATCAGCAGGCCCGCGGTGGCGACGAGTGGCAGCTTCGCCCCCACACGGGCGGCGAGGATCTCCTCACGTGACTGGCGCACGATGCTGACTTCGCGGTCGCCGTCGACCAGCCAGGCTCCGGCGACCGACGTGGCAAGGGCTGCGACCACCGCGCACGCGAGCCCGATTCAGGCGGCGTACTCAGATCCGATGTCGAACAGCCAGAGGACGGCCACGGTGAGCCCTCCTAGCACCGCGAGCGCCTGCACGCCGAGCAGCGGTGGGCGATCGCGCCAAGGCCGAGCGGTAGCGCGACGAGCGCGATCAGGCTCCAAAGAACGACCGAGAACCAGTCCATCGAGCCGTCAGTACGCCTCCCGGCGCAAGACGGCATCGCCCAATCGGGACCAAAGTGTGCTCGCGATCCACAGACGCTGTGCCAGCAGGGCAGGAGGCCCCGGGGCCCGGTCGTCGACGCCCGGTATCACGGTGCCCGCCTCACTGGGTCAGGTGATGCGGATGCCCTGCAGGGGCGACGCCGGCTCGGAGAGGAATAGCAAGGCGGCCTTGACGCGCGGGTTCACATCGCCCGCGTCCTGCGCGTGCGAGAGGTTGAGCTTGAGGAAGATCGCGTACACGTGCCTCTCGACGGCACGCTTGGTCAGCACGAGAGCGTCGGCGATCGCGGCGTTGCTCTTGCCCTCCGCGATCAAGGCCAGGACCTCGAGCTCGCGCGGTGTCAGCTCGGCGAGCGGCGACTTCTCCATCCGGGCCTTGGCTGCGACGAGGAGTTCGACGATCTTCGCATCGATCACCGATCGGCCGGCGGCCACTGCCTCGATCGCCGCGACGAGCTGCGCGAGATCCTGCAAGCGCTCTTTGAGTAGGTACGCCCGCCCGTCGGAACCTGAGTCGAGCAGCGCGAGCAAGTACTCCGGCTCGGCGAACTGGCTGAGGACGACGACGCCGATCTCGGGCCGCTCGGCGCGCAGTCGCGCGGCGAGCCGGATGCCCTCGTCCGTCTGCGTCGGCGGCATGCGGATGTCGGTCAGGACGACGTCAGGACGACGAGCCTCGACCTCGCGGAGCAGCGAATCCAGGTTCTCGCACGCCGCCTCGACGTCAATCCCGTCGGCCGTAGCGAGCAGCCGTCGCACGCCTTCGCGAACGATGTAGCTGTCCTCCCCGAGCACGACCCGGATTGGCACGAGCCAACGATATGCCAGTGGAGCCGACCGTGGAAGGGGGCGGGCGATCACCCTCGCCGGGCGACTCGCGGATGGCGCCTCGCTCGGCAAAGCCGCAACCGACGGGAATCGCCCGATCTGGGGGATGCCCCACCGGCCCCGCCGCCCCAGAATCCGAGTTGCGGGACCATCGCCGACCCGGAACGAAAGGCACCTGTGAGTAGCGTACGAGCTCGTCAACGGACAGCCGCGAGTGACACGGACGCACCGCAGCCCGCGGACGTGTTCGTTGTCTTCGGCATCAGCGGCGACCTCGCCAAGGTCATGACCTTCCACTCGCTCTACCGGCTGGAGCGGCGCGGCTTGTTGAACTGCCCGATCGTGGGAGTGGCAGGCGACGACTGGACCGTCGACCACCTGCGCGAACACGCACGCACGTGCATCGCGGACTGCGGTGAGGCGATCGACGACGAAGTGTTCAAGCGCTTCGCCGCGCGGTTGTCGTATCTGTCGGGCGACTTCGGCGACGACGACACGTATCGGCGTGTGGCCGGGGCCATCGGCGAAGCGCGCAGCCCCGTCTTTTACCTCGAGATCCCGCCGTCCCTGTTCGGCACGGTGATCAACGGGCTCGCCGACGCCGGCTTGACGGGATCGGCACGCGTGGTGGTGGAGAAGCCCTTCGGGCACGACGCCGCCTCGGCGGCAGCGCTCAACGAGGAGGTGCATCAGTACCTCGACGAGTCGCAGCTCTACAGGATCGACCACTTCCTCGGCAAGATGGGTCTGGTCGAGATCCTTTACCTGCGGTTTTCGAACACGATGTTCGAGCCGATCTGGAACCGCAACTACGTCTCTTCGGTGCAGATCACCATGGCCGAGAGCTTCGGGGTCGAGGATCGCGGGCACTTCTACGACCCCGTCGGCGCTCTTCGCGACGTAGTCGTCAACCACCTTATGCAGGTGGTGGCCGCAACCGCAATGGAGCCCCCGGCCAACGGCGACGCGACGGTGTTGAAGAACGCCGTGGCGTCGGTCTTCCAGGCAATGCCGGCCGGGGACCCTAGCCACTACGTGCGCGGGCAGCACGAGGGCTACAACGGGATCGACGGCGTCGCGGCGGACTCGACGACGGAGACCTACGCTGCTCTCGGCCTGGGAATCGACAACTGGCGCTGGTCCGGTGTGCCGTTCTTCATCCGCACGGGCAAGCATCTGCCGATCACGCAGACGGAGGTGCGGCTCGTCTTCAAGCGCCCGCCTCGGCTCGGTTTCCGTGCCGTCGGGCCCCGCGGCCCGGAGTCTGACGAGCTCGTCGTCAAGCTGGACCCCTCCACCGGGATCAGGCTGATCGTCAACGCGCAGCGCGCCGACGAGGCGAAGCCTGAGCAGATAACCCTCGACATGGAGTTCGCGCACCAGGGCGGCGAGGGCGCTACGCCATACGAGGTACTGCTCCACGCCGCGATGATCGGCGACAGCAAGCGCTTCGCTCGGCAGGACAGCGTGGAGGAGGGCTGGCGCGCGATGCAGCCGCTGCTCGACTCGCCCCCGCCGGTGCACCGGTACGCGAAGGGATCGTGGGGCCCGGCGGCGGCGGACCAGCTCGTGACGGGGCACGGCGGCTGGCACGGTCCGTGGGTGCCATGAGCACCTTGGGGCTTTCCGCCCGTGGAACGTGACGCGAACTCCAGGGCGCGCCGCCGCGTCGTCATCGTCGGCGGCGGGTTCGGCGGTCTTGCCGCCGCGCAGGAGCTGCGACACGCCGACGTCGATGTCACGCTCGTCGACCGGACGAATCACCACCTCTTCCAGCCATTGCTCTACCAGTTGGCGGCCGGTGCCATCTCGACGGCCGAGTGCGCCGCTTCTCTGCGGATGGCACTCAAGCGCAGCTCGAACGCGAAGGTCCTGATGGCCGAGGTCACGGATGTGGAGCCCGAGCGACGCCAGGTCGTCCTCGACCGGGGTGAGCGCCTGGAATACGACAGCCTGATCGTCGCCTCCGGTGCGGAGACCGCCTACTTCGGCCATGGCGAATGGCGGGACGTCACGTGCGGCCTCAAGACGCTCGCCGACGCAGTCGCGTTGCGCAACCGCATCTATCGCGCGTTCGAGCAGGCCGAGCGGGCGGACGATCCGGCGATGCGGGATGCGTGGCTGACGTTCGTGGTGGTCGGCGGCGGAGCCACCGGGGTGGAGGTCTCCGGCGCACTCGCCATCCTCGCCCATCGCGGCCGGAAGCACACGTTCGGGCGGATCGACCCAGGCAAAGCGCGGATCATCCTGCTCGACGCCGGCGACCGCGTGGTCCCCACATTCAGCGAGAAGCTCTCGGCCAAGGCGGGCAGGTACCTCGCCGAGCTCGGCGTGACGGTACGAGACGGCGCCCGCGCCACGGGAATCGACCCGGACGGGGTAACGATCGAGGTCGGCGGCCAGTCCGAGCGGCTCGCCGCGCGGACGGTCATCTGGGCCGCCGGCGTGCGCGCCGCCGAGCTGAGTGCGACCCTTGCCGAGGCCACGGGAGCGAGCACGGATCGCGCGGGGCGGATCGAGGTGGGCCCCGACTTGACGGTGCCCGGCCATCCCGAGATAGCGGCGATCGGCGACATGACGAGCGTGGCCGACGCCGGCGACCGTCGGTTGCCCGGTCTGGCGACGGTCGCCATCCAGCAGGCGCGTCACGTGGCCAAGGCGATTCGTAACGGCCAACCTGGAGCCTCGACGCCGTTCGAGTACTTCGACAAGGGTGCTCTGGCCGTCGTCGGGCAGGGCAAAGCGGTCTGTCAGGTCAGAGGACTGGAGCTCTCGGGCCGGCTTGCGTTCGCCACCTACCTCGGAGTCCACCTGTATTACATCGGCGGCGGTATGGGGCGGCGTCTGGCGTTGCTCACCGACTGGGTCTCCGCCAGAGCAGGCCGTCCTCGGAGCCCGGTGATCGAGGGCGAGCTCGACACGATCGGGGCGTGACGGGAGCCGGTCAGCGAGACGGGCGATGGCTCGCTACGGCGGCTCGGTGGCCGCGGGAGCCTGGGTGGGGCCGTGAGGATGGACACGGGGTCGGCTGCGTGGGGGTACCGCTGCTTTGCGAACCCCCGCGTCGCAGCGCATTCATGTCGACGATCGCCGGACGGCAGATTCGCGTCTGGAACCTTCTCGCTGATCCCAGCGTGCGCGCGACGATCGCGGCGAGTGGGTTCGTCGCGCCGTGGGGGGAGGGCTCTACCTCTCTCCACGATCGACTACCTCCTCCACTCGGTGGTATACGGGCTCGAGGTAGTCATCACCGTTGTCGGAGCGGTCGCGGCGGCCCTCGTCTGGTCGAGACGGCGGCCGGTGAGCGCGATTGCCCCGCTGTTGCGCGCTTTCGCGTTCGCCACCGCAATTGTCTCTCTGCAGGGCTCGAGCGACGAGCTGCGGCTGCATTAGCTTGGGGGGTCGCAGTCGAACCCGCCGCGGCTCGACATGAGCAACCAAGACGTCGTGCGCACGCACGTGCAGGACGTGGCGGTGGCACTGGGCGGCGGGCCGCGATCGCGATCGCGCGCGGGAAGTGGGTCCGGGCCGAGGGCTTCACCGACCGAGCGCTCCGCGTCATCCGTCGTTCCGCGAGGGATGCGTATCCCACCAGCGCGTTCGTCTATGCGGTGGATGTCCGCGTCGCGCTTCGCCGCGGAGAGACGCAGCGAGCCCAGGAGCTACTCATCCGGGCGCGAGGCTTGGGCGCGCTTGACGTACGCGTTGCTCTACCTCGCGGCCCAGACTCGCTTAGAGCTCGCCCGGGTCCAGGTCGCGCAGGCGCCGGGCGCGGAGAGGATGCTCCGCGCGATCGACGCGGTCTTGCGCCGGCGACCAGGGCTCGGAGAGCTATCGCAAGCTGAACGCCACCTCCCGCAAACGCCGCCGTCGAACGCGAAAGTGAGCTGGGCCTTCTTGAGAACGCCGACGCTGGACAGGCATTCATGCCATCGGGGCGATGACGACGCTCACCGGTTGTGCCTAGGGCAGACTCCGCGGCACGGTCCGCGGGAGCGCCAATCCAAGCCGTGAGGGGAACGTGGCCGACTTTAAGGACACGCTTCGCAGGATGGCTCTCAACGACGCGACCTTCATGACCGCGGTGCTCGGAATGGGCTGCGACACCTTCGAGGTCTCACAGCTCGACCAGAAGACACACGCTCTGGCCGGGTTGTCGCGTCGCTGGCGATCGACGCGGCCTCAAGCTCCTACCAGTCGAACGTCGAGCTTGCGCTGGCCGCGGCGCAGCCGTCGACGAGATCGTCGGATGCCTGGTCGCGGTGGCTCCCGTCGGCCTGGCACGCGTCGTCTCCGCCGCTCCCGAGCTGGCCCTGGGCCCTCGGGTACGACGTCGACTCAGCGCTCGAGACACGCGGCACGTCCTCGTCGTAACGGCGATCCGCGCACAAGCCTCGAGCTGTCGGGCGTCGGTCAGGGCGACCATGCCGCCGGCCGCGACGCTGTGCGTGCCGCGGCCGAAGGTGCTCAGCTCGAGCGTGAGCGGGCTCAGGCCTCCGCGCGGTGACCGTGCACGATCAGGCCGTAGATCACCAGGATGTCCAGCGTGAACAGGCACAGCGACCGGAACGGGTACGCCGGGATGAACAGCAGCTGCAGGATCGCTTTGGCGGCGGCGATCGCCACGCCCAACCAGCGCACATCCTGACTTGTGCCCACACGCCCAGTGCCACCGGTCCCTGGCCGATTCCGCAGACGATCAGAATCGAGCCCAAGGTGTGTCAGGCCGCTGATCACGAACCTGGCGACGTCGAGTTCGACACGGCGGCGATCCCCTCGATGACGTTCAGCGTCGCCAAGATCATCAACATCACGCCGGCGAACGTCACCCAGCCAGCGCCGCTGTCCTCGGACGAATACCCGTAGATCTCGGACGCTCCCGCATCCGAGTACTGCTGCACGGTCGGGCGCGACCGTGCGGGATCGCTGGTTCTCATCGCTGCCTCCGTGTGGCCGTCGATGTCGTCCCGCGGTCGGGCGGACGATGCCGCGCAAAGCTAGGCGATCTCCACACACCACACATCGCCCCGATGGCATGAACCTCACAACGCAAAGCCACTCGCTCGGGTTCGCCCCGTTTGGGCGATGCGCCGGCTCGGCTTGCAGGCGTACAGTCGGCGCATGGGAGTTCCATTGCATCGCGGCGCGCGGTCTGCGGACAAGCTCCTCACGGCCGGGTAGGGCGGGCGGCCGATGCGCAAGTGGCTTCCGATGCTGATCCTGGCCTCGGCGCAGTTCGTCATGGTGCTGGATTCGAGCGTGATGAACGTGGCGATCTCGCAGATCGTTGAGGATCTCGACACGACGATCCAGGGCGTGCAGACAGCGATCACGCTGTACACGCTGGTGATGGCGGCGTTCATGCTGCTGGGCGCCAAGCTGGGCGACATCCTGGGCGTCAATCGTGCGTTCGCGATCGGCCTAGCGATCTACGGCATCGGATCGCTCACGACGTCGCTGAGCCCGAACCTCGCCGTGCTGCTGGTCGGCTGGTCAGGGGTCGAGGGGTTCGGCGCCGTGCTTGTGGTGCCGGCGATCGCGGCGCTCACCGCCGCCAGCTATGAGGGCCGCGACCGTGCGCTGGCCTACGGGCTGCTCGGGGGGATCGCCGCGGTCGCGATCGCCGCCGGCCCGCTGATCGGCGGATGGGTGACGACCGAGTTGACGTGGCGGTACGTATTCGCCGGCGAGACCGTGGTCGTGATCGGCATCCTCCTGGTGCGAGGGCAGATCGCGCGGGCGCCGAGCGCCGCGCGACGCCCACAACTCGACATCGTGGGCGTGGCGCTTTCGTCGGCCGGCCTCGGCATGATCGTGTTCGCGATCCTGCTCGCCAGCACATGGGGCTTCATCCAGCCGCGCACGCCGCCGACGATCAACGGGACGGAGATCACTCCGCTGGGCTTCTCACCGGTGCCGTTCATGGTGCTCGGCGGACTCGCGCTGCTGTGGGCGTTCGCAGCGTGGGAGCGGCGTCGCGCCGATCAGGGCCGAGACCGACTGCTCGACACGACGCTGCTGCGCATGTCGCAACTGCGCGCCGGGCTCTCCACGCTCGTCGGCCAGCAGCTCGTGCTGATGGGCACCTTCTTCGTCATCCCCGTGTACCTGCAGGTCGTAGTGGGCCTTGACGCGTTCGAGACCGGCAAGCGCCTGCTCCCGCTGTCGCTGGCGATGCTCGTCTTCGCACTGCTGGGCCCGCGCATCGCCGCCCGGCGCTCGCCGCGCACCGTCGCGCAGTTCGGGCTGGTCGCGGTTAGCATCGGCGCCGTCGTCATGCTCGCCACGCTCGACGTCACCCTCAACGACGCCGGCTTCAAGGCGGCGCTCGCTCTCCTCGGAGCCGGCGCCGGGCTGCTCGCCTCCCAACTCGGCAACGTGATCATGTCCTCCGTGGTGCCCACGCGGATCAGCGAGGCGGGCGGACTGCAGGGCACGGCCCAGAACCTCGGGTCATCGCTCGGCACGGCGATCATCGGCGCCGTGCTGCTTGCCTCGCTCACCACCGGGTTCGAGAACCGCATCGCCACCAATCCCGACGTTCCGCAGGCGGCGCGCGAGGAGATCATCGCAAACACCGAGACAGGGGTCGACATCGTCCCCGTCGCGACCGTCGAGCAGGCAGCCCTCGACGGCGGCCTCTCCCCGGACCAGGCCCAGGCCGTCGCCACCAGCTACGGCGAAGCCCAACTCGAGGCGCTGCGACTCGCGCTCGGCGCCGTCGCACTCGCCGCACTGCTCGCGCTGCCATTCACGCGGCGACTGCCGACCACCTCACTCGCGGAGACTGACGTCCCCGCCGCGGAGCCGGCTGTCGCCACGTAGTCGGGTCCATTCACGCCGACCGGTCATCAGACGCCGGCCTGGGCCGCGACGCGGCCGCCTCGGACGGCGTCCTTGAGAGCGTCGTAGTAGTCGCGCTCGTTCTGGCCGGCGCGGCGATCCTGGGCGCGGTGGCCGGACCTGCCGTGGGTTGGCTGGAGCACCACCGGGTGCCGCGTGGCGGGCTGCGTGTCGTCCACGCCGAGGTCGTCGAACCAGCCCTGGATCCTGTCCAGCGCCTGGTTGAGCTTCGTTGAGATGTCGCCCGAGTTGGCGGAAATGTCGCCGAAGACGAGGCAGAAGACGAGCACACCGATCGCGACGAGTCCGAGCAGAACGAGGATCGCCCCGCCCGCAAGGATCACCGGCAGAACGATCGTCGACGTCTGGTCGAGCAATCAGACGACCCCGACGATGATCAGGACGAAGCCGACCAGCAGCTATGACGAGAAGCCCAGGTCCCTTACCCATGTGGGGGCTGCGAACCGAACGCTGCGCTCGGATGCCACACGGTCGGGATTCGCCGCACGTCACGAACCCCCTGTGACAGACAGCGGCCGTTCAGCGAGCAGGCTCGTAGCGGCCACCGCGCTGCTGTGGCGGTCTTCGACTCGAACGTCAGGCTCCGGCTAGACCGGCTTCAGCGAACGCATCACGACCGACCGCGACGTCCCGCCGGCCGCGCGCGAGACGATCGCAGCCAACACCCAAGAGGGAATCGACATCGTGACCGTCCAGACCGTGGAGCAGGCGGCTCTGGACGGAGGTCTCAACCCGGATCAGGCGCGCGCGGTCGCCGTCGATTACGGCGATGCGCAGCTCGACGCGCTGCGGCTCTCGCTCGGCGCCGTCGCGCTGGCGGCGCTGCTCTCACTGCCATTCACGCGGCGACTGCCGACCGCATCGCTCGCGGAGACCGGGGTCGGTGCCACGGAGGCAAAGGCGATCGCGTAGTCAGCCCGATGGCGCCGGCGCCGACTCGGCGCCGGCCGAACCTGCGGAGGTGCGGTGGCGCCCCCGATCGGAATGAAGTCCCGCGAAAACACGACCCCATCAGCGAAGAATCACGCCCGCCTCCAGGCGAGTCGCACGCCACGAGCTGACGTGCCGGCACGCTTGCCCGCCCGTCGGCCCTGCTCGATAGTCGGTCCGAACTCGGACGCCGTTGATCCCCGAGCGGAGCATCGTGAATCGTCTTCGGATCGTCCACCGACCCCGGCGCTCGCCGCGCGACCGCGAACTTCCGCCGACAGTCCCGGTAGCGGGACGGCGACGCGGCGAGGGCCGCGCAGGCCGCGCCGGCCGGTGATGTCATGTCCGTGGCGAGCCCGCCCGTCCGTGTGCTTTCGCAGGCCCGCGTCAGACGATTCGCAAGATCGACGCCGGCGCTCGAGTTGTTGGAGTCGAAGCTGCGCGCGCCGCGGCTTCGCGGCGGGGCCGTACCGCGCAAGGCGCTCATCGCGTTGCTGGAGGAGTCGGACACGGCCCCGGTGGTGTCGCTGTCCGCCGGTCCCGGTTGGGGGAAGACGACGCTGCTGGCGCAGTGGCGCGGGCGATCACGGCGACCGTTCGCATGGGTGTCAATCGACGCGAACGACAACGATCCGATCGTCCTGCTGACGTACGTCGCGGCCGCGCTCGACCGCGTCTCGCAGCTCGACGCGAGCGTGTTCGACGCACTGGCGACGCCCGGCGCTTCGATCGAGCGAACCGTGGTGCCGCGCGTAGGAAAAGCCCTCGCGACGATGGACGAGGCAGCCGTCCTGGTCCTCGATGACCTGCACCTCCTCCACGACCCGCGCTGCTTGGCCGCCGTCGCCGAGCTAACCACGCATGTCCCCGAGGGCTCGCAGCTGGTGCTCTCTGCGCGAGGCCGCCCTGTGCTGCCACTGGGCGCGCTGAGGGCGCGGGGCCTCGCGCTCGAGATCGGGGATGACGAGCTGCGTCTGGACGAGGCCGAGGCGCACCAGCTCTTGAGTGCCGCCGGCCTGGACCTGACGCATGCCGAGGTGGCCGAGCTCACCGAACGCACGGAGGGCTGGTCCGCGGGTCTATATCTGGCGGCGCTCTCGGCCAAGCGGAACTGGGCCGGGGTGAGGGGCGCGAGCCGGTTCCGCGGGGACGACCGTTTCGTCGCCGAGTATCTCCGCTCCGAGGTCCTCTCGGGGCTGCCGCGCGACGAGCTGCTCTTCTTGACCGGTACCGCCGTTCTCGAGCGCATGTCGGGCGCTCTATGTGACGCCGTGCTGGACTCGAGCGGCTCGGCGGCGGAGTTGGAGTCGCTCGCACGCTCGAACCTGTTCGTGGTTCCGCTGGACAGCAACGGGCACTGGTATCGCTACCACCGTCTCTTCAGGGACCTGCTCCGCGCGGAGCTCGAGCGTGCCGCGCCGGATCTCGTGCCGCAGCTGCTGGCTCGCGCGGTCGCGTGGAGCGCAGCGAACGGACAGACCGAGGCGGCGATCGGCTACGCCCAGGATGTCGGCGACGTCGACCAGGTGTCGCGGCTGGTCGAGCAATGCCTTCTCCCAGCCCACGAGAGCGGTCGTTTCGCGGCCGTCGAGAGCTGGCTCGGCTGGCTCGAGGCGCACGGGGCGCTAGAACGAAACGCGGCGGTCGCCGTGCTCGGCGCGCTGTTTGCCGCGATCTGGGGTCGGCCGGTGGCGGCGGAGCGCTGGGCCGACGCGGCCGAGTGCGCCACCTACGACGGCGTCCTGCCCGACGGCAGCCCTCTGGTCGACTCGTGGCTGGCGCTCCTGCGCGCGCAGCTTTGTCGTCGAGGTGCGGCGAGGATGCGCGGAGACGCGGAACTTGCGCTCCGGACGGTTGCCGCCGAGAGTCCCCTCCGGACGAGCGCGTCGTTGCTGCTTGCGATCTCGCATGTGCTGCTTGGCGAAGTCGAGCGGGCCGACGATCTGCTCGCCGACCTTGTCGACGAGGGCCTCGAAGTCGGAGCGGTCGACGACGTGGCAGTGGCACTGGGGCAGCGCGCCGCGATCGCGATCGCGCGCAGGGAGTGGGTCCAGGCCGACGGCTTCACCGACCGGGCGCTCCACGTCATCCGTCATTCCGCGATGGATGCGTTTCCCACCAGCGCATTCGTCTATGCCGTAGCTGCCCGCGTCGCGCTTCACCGCCTAGAGACCGAGCGAGCCCAGGAGCTCCTCACCCAAGCGCAAGAGCTACGCCCGCACTTGACGTACGCCGATGCCGTACCTCGCCGTCCAGACTCGGCTGGAGCTCGCCCGGGCCTACCTCGCCCAGGCCGACGCGCTCGGCACCGAGACGATGCTTCGTGAGATCGACGCGGTCTTGCGCCGGCGACCCGCTCTCGAGCAACTCCCCGCCCAGGCGACGGAGCTGCGCGCGAGCCTGACGGCGCTGCGCGGGGACGCCCCTGGCGCCTCAGCTTTGACCGAGGCGGAGCTGCGGTTGCTTCCTTACCTCGCCACTCATCTCTCGTTCCGCGAGATCGGCGAACGGCTGTACCTCTCCCGCCACACGGTGAAATCACACGCCATGGCGATCTATCGCAAGCTGAACGCCACCTCCCGCAATGCCGCCGTCGAACGCGCGAGTGAGCTGGGCCTTCTTGAGGGCGCCGATGCTGGACAGGCATTCATGCCATCGGGGCGATGACGCCGCCGGACCCGTGGTGTCTGGTTCGAGATTCCCAGGGGACGTCGATCTTGAAGTCGAGAGCGGGAACATGGCCGAATACAAGGAGACCCTGCGTCGGCTCGCGCTCAACGACGAGACCTTCGTCGCCGCCGTGCTCGGGATGGGCCGCGACACCGTCGAGGTCTCACAACTCGACCAGAAGACGCATGCGCTCGCCCGCCTGTCAGCGTGCCTGGCCGTCGACGCAGCGCCCATCTCCTACCAGTCAAGCGTCGCGCTCGCGCTGACCGCCGGCGCAACCGTAGAGGAGATCGTGGGGTGCCTGATCGCGGCGGCGCCCGTCATCGGCCTGGCACGCGTCGTCTCCGCCGCACCCGAGCTCGCCCTGGCCCTCGGATACGACGTCGATGCCGCCCTCGAGACACGTGACAGCGGCGTGGAGTGACGGCCAGGGGGAGCTTCTCGCCGCGGGTGCCGTCACGGCATGCATCGTCGCCCAAACCGGTGTCGAGTTCGTCCGACCGGGGCGATGCGCGCACACGCGGTTCCGGCGAGTCTCGGAGTTCGAGTCCCATTCCGGATCCACCCCGAACGAGGAGCATGAAATGTGTCGCTGGATGGCGTGGTTTGGACAGCCGGTGCTGATCGACGAGGTGGTCTTCAAGACGAAGCACGGGATCGTGGACCAGAGCCTTCACGCCCGCATGGGCGCGGAGCCGACCAACGGCGACGGCTTCGGCATCGGCTGGTATGGCTCGGGCGAGGGCCCGGCCGTCTATCACAGCGTGGCGCCGGCGTGGGCCGACACGAACCTGCGCGAGCTGGCGGCGCACATCGAGTCGCCGCTGTTCCTCGCGCACGTGCGGGCGGCGATCGGCTCGCCGGTGCAGCAGACCAACTGCCATCCCTTCCGGCACGGACAGTGGCTGTTCGTCCACAACGGCTTCATCGCGGACTTCCGTGTGCTCAGGCGAGAATTGATGCTGGCGATCGACCCTGCGCTGTTCGCGGAGGTCCACGGCTCAACAGATACCGAGGTCGTCTTCTACCTCGCGCTCACGTTCGGGCTCGAGGAGGACCCGATCTCGGCACTGGAGCGGACTGTCGGCCTGATCGAGGCGACCGCCGCCCGCCTCGGCGTGGAAGACCCGGTGCAGGGCAGCTTCGGTATCTCGGACGGCACCCGTCTGTGGGCCGTACGCTACGCGACCAATGGGCGCCCGCGCTCGCTGTTCGCCTCGGCGGACGTGGACTCGGTCCGCCGCCTGCATCCCGACGACGCGCGCGCCCAGCGCCTGAGCCCCGACGACCGGGTGATCGTGTCCGAGCCGTTCTCGGATCTGCCGGGGGACTGGCAAGAGATCGCCCCGGCGACCGCAGTGATCGTGCGCCGTGGCGGCGTGCTGGAACACCAGGCGTTCCAACCCCAGCCCCCCGCTCGTAGCGCCGTGGCGTCCTTGCCGCATGCGTGACCGCGAGGCGCGCGCGACGAAGCTCCAGGTGTGGGCCCGCTGGAACGAGGCGGTCGCCGAGCACCCGTGCACCGTCGGCATCGAGGACGAGATCATGCTCCTCGATCCACACAGGCCTCCGGCTTCGCCTCGATCCGCACACCGATCTTCTCGATGTTTCCGCGTGTCGGTATTCCGCGGCGCTTCGGCGACTACACCGACTACGCACCGGCGGTCGAACCGATGCTGCGCTCGGAGGCGATCCCGGACCCCGGATTCCTCTGGTGGGATGCCCGCTGCGTCCGCGGCTCGGCACCGTCGAGGTCCGGATCATGGACGCACAGTCTCGCGTCGCCGACGCCGCTGCACTGGCCGCCATCGTCCAGTGCCTCATCCACCGCCATGCGCACGCGTGGGGCACGAGCGACATCGGACCCGAGGTGCTTGCAGAGCACCGGTTCTTGGCCGCGCGCGACGGCATGCTCGCGCAGCTCATCGACTATCGCACGTCGGCGGGGCACCCGGCATGGGACGCGCTGATGCACCTGCTCGACGATTGCCGGCCCGCCGCCGCCCAGGTTGGCTGCGCCTCCGAGCTCGAGCGAGCCGCGGGCTCGCGCGCGATCCCGGCGCCACCCGACAACGCCGGCACGCCGACCTAGCGGTTCTCCCCGCGTTGCTCGGAGCCGAGTTCACCAACGAGTCGTAGCATCGTCGCGGGCTGAACGGCGCCCTGGCGCTCGCGTAGCCTCGGTTCGGACTGGCCGGCGAACGCCGACAGGCGCGCCTTCCTCCTCCTCGCCGACGAGGGCGAGCGCCTGGGTCCGGTCGCCGGCAACCTGGATCAGTGTCGCGAGGAGGGATGCCTCGACCAGGTCCGAAACGGGTGGCCCGGCCACGACAAGAACGAGCGTGCCGCCGACGCGCGTCACGCCGCGTCGAAGGCGCAGAAGGACCCCGAGCAGCCCTGGACCCACGGCGGTGACCTTCGTGAGGTCAAGCACCACGCGAGTCCGTCCATGGCTGATCCCCGCGACGATGCCGCGCTCGAGCCGTCGGGCCTCGGTCAGCGCGACAGCGCCGCCAGCCGCGGCGATCTGCGTGTCGCGGCCGGCGGTGCTCAGCTCGAGCGTGAACGCGCTCACGCCTCCGCGCGCTTGCCGTGGACGATCAGGCCGTAGATGACGAGGATGTCCAGCGTGAAGATTGACAGCGACCAGAACGGGTACGCAGGGATGAAGAGCAGCTGCATGATGGCGTTCGCGCTGGCGATCGCGACGCCGATCCAGCGGACGCCCTTGGCTTGCGCCCATACACCCAGCGCCACCAGTCCTTGGCCGACGCCGAGGAAGATCAGGATCCAGCCCAGAGTGTTGAGGCCGCTGATCACGAACCTGGCGTTCTCCGTGAAGAAGGTCGAGTTCGACACGGCGGCGATCCCGTCGATGACGTTGAGCGTCCCGGCGATCATGAGCATCACGCCGGCGAACATCACCCAGCCCGACGCAGTGACGTCGGACGGGTAGCCGTTGGACTCGGCCCCTCCTGCATTCGGGTATTGCTGCACGGTCGGGCGCGACCGCGCGGGGTCGGTGGTGCTCATCGCTGCCTCCTGTAAGCCGTCGACGTCGCCCCCGTTGGGCGAGCGTACGGCGGAAGCTACGTTGCCTGGTCAAGGCGCACATCGCCCCGATGGCATGAACCTCTCGCCCGTCGGGACCACCGCTACGACGGGACTAGCCACGCCATGGCGACGAGCCGCTGAGATTGCCCGGTGATCTCGTCCCGGCTCGCGCGTCGAGCGGGATCCGCCCTCGGAGCTGCATGCCACGACCCGGGGTCGAGTCGATCGTCAGCGTGCCGCCGAGGACGGCGACCCGTTCGCGCATGTTCGCGAAGCCGGCTCCCGAGGGTCGAGCCGCCTCGACGTTGCAGCCGATCCCGTCGTCGGTGACCGCAAAGCGCAGCTCATCATGGTGCCCGGAGAGCTGTCATCAGTCTCAACTCGGATCTCGACGACGCCAACGCCCAGATCGCCGCCCAGCAGGAACAGATCGACCAGGCCGACGAGACCAGCGCTGCGTCCGTTACGGCCGCGAAGGCGGCCTATGACGATCTGACTGCTCAGCTCGGGGCCGCGCAACAGGACGCGAGTGAGGCGGCGGAGCAGGCGGCCGAGGAGCTGAACCAAGCCGAGCAGGCGGCAGCGGACGCCAAGGGGTCCGCCGAGGAGCTCCAGACACAGGCCGCCGCGGCGGAAGCGAAGCCGCGAGAATGCCGCCGCGTGCGCGCAATCGTTCCCATCGGCGTTCAGTGGCGCCATCAACGGTGCGACGCTCAAGGAAGGGGTCGAGGCGACGTTGGCGGCGCTGCAGGCGCTCCAACCCCACTGCGCGTCGGCGCTCGCCGAGGGAGGCTCGGGCTCGTGACCGCTCGCCGCTGACTGCCGTCCGCGGCGACGCGAGGAATTCATGCCGTCGGGGCGATGGCAGGCCAGACCGGCTGTGCGACGGTGGAGGGTGATGGGATCACGTCCCACGGACCCTGGCCGAGCCTCACGCCCTGTGGACGATCTGAATGGCCTCGAACCTGCGTGCCGATGAACCTCCTTTGGGCCTCCGGGATCCTCGTGGTTGCGGATGCGCTGGCGATAGCCGCGCTGCTCCTGATTCGACGTGGCGCGCCGGCGGGCAGCTACTTCGCGGACGGGGACCGTGCCTCAGGCGTGTTCGGCGTGCTCGCAACCGGGTTCGCGATCTTCGCCGGTTTCGTGATCTTCCTCGCCTTCACCCGCTACGACGAGTCACGTAGCGGCGCCGAGGCCGAGGCGCTTGCGGTCGTCCAGCAGTTCGAGACCGCGCAGTCCCTTCCGGCGCCGATCCGCGCACGGGTGCCCGGTGAGCTCGTGTGCTACGGGCGTTCGGTGGCGTACCAGGAGTGGCCGCGCATGGAGGAGGGAGGCGCCGGCGACCTGATCAACCCCTGGGGGGTCGTCCTCTTCAGGAGCCTCCGGCTCACGGAGCCCAAGGCCGCGACCGAGCAGTCGGCCTACGACAAGTGGCTCGAGCAGACTTCCGATCGCGAAGAAGCCCGGCGCGACCGGATCCACGGGGCTGCGGGCATCATCCCGGCCTCGATTTGGATCGTCCTCTTCCTCACGGCGGGTGTGGTGTTCGCGTACATGCTGTTCTTCGCGGACAGCGCGGAGCTGGCCCGCTCCCAAGCGATGCTCATCGGCTCGGCAACGACGGTGCTCGTCGCGATCCTGCTCGCCATTCAGGCGCTCGACAACCCCTACGCGCAAGGGGTCGGGAGCATCCGGCCCGTTGCCATGGAACGCTCGCTCCGTCTGCTCGACGTGGCGCGGGCGGAGTCGGGCGTCACCGCACGCCTCCCGTGTGACGCGGGCGGAGCCGCCACATGACCCGATCGCGGGGAGGTCGTCTCGACACGTTCGCGGTGAGCGTCGCTGTCTAGGACCAAAGAGATGTCTGATTTGATCGTCGTCCCGAGCGGTGGTACCTCGGGGCCGGCCTGGCGGCTCGCGTTCGTGCGCGGCGTCGTTGCGCTGTCCCTGGGTGGGGCGCTCTTGGTCGCCGGAGCGGGGCAATCGCGGCTTGCGACCTTCATCGGCGTGTATTGGCTCATCGGCGCTGTGCTCACGCTCCGCTGGGTCTTGCGAAACCGGGCGGTCCCCGGGAGGCGTTTGGCGGCACTGGCGGGTGCGATAGGAACGATCGCCGCTGTGGCGCTCCTCGCCCGAGAGCCGCTCCACCATGTTGTCGGCACGAGCGCTCTTCTCGATCTCGTGGGTGCGGGTGCGATCGCGACAGGGGCGATGCGGATACTCGGAGGCTTTCGAGACGATCGACCCTCCGGCCGGCACTCGCGCAACCAAGAGAGCATCCTCGCCGGGACGCTCGACGCCGGACTCGGGCTCGCGATGATCCTCGTGTCGGATCCGACGTCGACGTGGGTCCGCTTCCTCGCAGCGGCGTGGGGCCTCGTTGCCGGGACGATGCTCCTCCTCGACGCGCTCCGACTCCGGCGGTTCGCGGGCACGGTCACCGAGCCCGAATCGGTGCGTTGACATCTGGCACTGCGATCTCATGCCAACGAGGCGATGCGCCATCGCTTCCGCGATGCGAGCCTGCCTGTAAGACCAATCGCGTCGGTCTGATCGCTCCTCGACAGTCACGATCGGCCCCCGCGGTGGGAGGTCGTCACGGTGAACACCGGTTGCGCAGCCGCCGGTTGTTGAGGAGGTACACACGGTCATGATCCGGGGTCGACTTCGCCGTCACCGAGAGGGAGAGGACCACAAGCGCGCGGACGGCGATATCGTCGAGATCGAGCCGGGCGCACTTACGGACGTGTTTGCGGTTCCTCGGTGGCTGCGGGACCTCGGCTGGATGTCCTGGCTGCTCGTGGGAGTCGCGGCGTTCCTTGTCGGGGCGGTGTGGATGCTCGCCCTCACGCAGACCATCGTCCTGCCGGTGATGGCGGCCGCGATCATCGCAGCCGTGCTCTCGCCCGTGATGGGCTCGCTCGAGCGCCACGGCGTCGGGCGCGGGTCGGGAACGGTCATCGTGCTCCTGAGCGTCGTCGTGCTCGGCGTCGTGGTCGTCGTGGCGGTGCTGGCGGGCATCTCGAGCCAGGCCGACGAGCTGACCGCCAATCTCCGAGGTGCCGCGGACAAGATCGAGGGCTGGCTCGTGGACGTGGGCGTGAGTTCGAGCTCGGCCGAGGCTGCCAAGCAGGAGGCGAGCTCCTCGCTCAGCGACGCCTTCCACGCCCTGCTCGATGGTGTCGGCACCGGTGTCGGTGCGCTCGCGGGGCTGGTGACGTTCCTCTCCTTCACCGCGCTCAGCCTCGTGTTCCTCCTCAAGGACGGTCCGTCGATCAGGACGTGGGGGGAGCGCCACCTCGGCGTCCCGCTCTCGCTCGCGCACACGATCACCGGCCGCGTGATCACGTCACTACGGGGCTATTTCGCCGGCGTGACCATCGTGGCGGCCTTCAACGCCATCGTCATCGGACTCGGCGCGCTGGTGCTCGGCGTTCCCCACGCGGGATCGATCGCCGTGATCAACTTCCTGGCCGCCTACATCCCGTACATCGGCGCCTGGACCGCCGGCATCTTCACGGGATTGATCGCCCTTGGCGCCGAGGGTCCGGAGACCGCACTCGCGATGGGCGTGATCATCCTGCTCGCCAACGGCATCCTCCAGCAGATCGTCCAGCCGATCGCCTACGGCGCCACGCTGGGGCTTCACCCACTTGCGGTCCTGATCGTCACGATCGCGGCGGGCAGTCTGTTCGGAACGGTCGGGCTCGTCCTCGCGGCCCCGCTGACCGCTGCCGCCGTGCGGATCTCAGCCGACCTGGCCCGCGCACGTGCCACGGCGGAGGAGGCTCAGGATGGATCGGATCGAGGGCCTCAGCCCGGCTTCCCTGGGAACGACGAAGCGACCACCGCCCACGGCTAGTTCGCGCCCTGTGTGACAGACGCGGCTGAGGCTCGAACTTGAAGACCGCCGGCTCGCCGACCGCGTTAGTAGCCCACGCGCGTGCGCTCGTGCCGCGGCGGGTGGCCGACGTGGCACCGGGGCTGGCGACGCTCTTGCACTACCCACGCTCGTTTCTGCGCTTCGACCTGACGGCGGGAGTGACGGTCGGCGCGGTAGCGGTGCCCTCGTCGCTGGCGATGGCGGAGTTGGCCGGGCTGCCGGTCGTCTACGGCCTCTATGGGACTTTCCTTCCGCTGGCGATGTATGGGTTGCTCGGCACGTCGCGTCAACACGTGATCGGCCCCGATTCCACGCTGGCCGCAATGACCGCGGTGACGGTGGCGCCGCTGGCGACGGCCGGGGGCGAAGTCGCCCCGGCGCGCTATGTCCTCCTCGCTTCGGTGCTCGCGCTCGTCATGGGTGCACTCCTCTTCCTCGCTGGGTTCCTTCGTCTGGGGTTCTTCGCGGACTTCTTCGGCAAGCCGGTGCTGCTCGGGTACATCAACGGGGTTGCCCTGATCGTGATCGCCTCCCAGTTCGGCAAGCTCTTGGGGATCGATGTCGACGCGCGCGACTTCTTCGCCATCGTCGCGGAGGTCGTCCCGAAACTCGGCGAGGCAAACGGGCCGACCGTGATTCTGAGCGCGGGGTTGCTCGCGGTTGCGCTTGCCGTAAAGCGCTTCCTTCCCGCGGTACCGGCGTCTCTCGTGGTGCTCGGGGTCGCGCTCGTCATTGCGTCTGCCGCCGATCTCGAAGCTCACGGGATCGCGGTCATCGGGGAGGTGAAGGGCGGCCTGCCGCCGATCGGGTGGCCGCGCGTCGGAGCACAGGACTTCATCGATCTGCTGCTTCCGGCGGGAGCATTCGCGCTCGTCGCCTTCGCCGACATGACCGCAACAGTGCGCACGTTCGCGAACAAGCACGGCTACGCGGTCGACCCGAACCGCGAACTGAGCGCGCTCGGCGCGGCGAACCTCATCGGCGGGTTGACGAGTGCGTTTCCGGTTTCCTCCTCGAACTCTCGTTCTGCTGTCAACGACTCCAGCGGCGCGAAATCGCAGGGTGCGGTCGTGGTCGCCGCTGCGGTGGTAGGGCTCTTTCTCCTCGTTGCGATGCCGCTGATCGAACCGTTGCCGAAAGCGGCGCTCGGCGTGATCATCGTCGTCGCAGCCGCCGGCCTGATCAACGTCCGCTCGATCTGGCGCCTGCGCCACGTTCGTCCCGCCGAGGTCGGTCTCGCGCTCGTCGCGTTCGGGGGCGTGCTCGTCTTCGGCGTGCTGGAAGGCGTCATCGTCGCGATCACGCTTTCGGTCGGCGTATTCGTCTACCGCGCCGCGCGACCGCACGATGCCGTGCTCGGCCGCGTCGAGGACGTCGATGGCTACCACGACATCGAGCGCTTCCAGGGCGCCGAGACCGACAATGGCCTGCTCGTCTACCGCTTCGACGCGCCGCTCTTCTTCGTCAACGCCGAATACCTGCGCCAGCGCGTGCTCGCGCTCGCCGATGAGGCCCTGGACGCCAGGTGGGTGGTACTCAATGCCGAGGCCTGGACGTTCGTCGACGCGACTGCGATCGACGCGCTGAGCCAGCTGCATGCCGACCTCGACGGACGCGGCGTCACGCTCTGTCTCGCCCGCCTGAAAGGACCGCAGCGCGAGATCTTCGCGGAGACCGGCCTCACCGCACGGATCGGGCCAGATCATCTCTTCCCAACAGTCCGGGCGGCGGTGGCGGCATTCCAACTGACCCGACGCGAGGTCGAGTGAGCGTGACCGAATCCCGAGTTGCAGCGCCGTCGCGGCGCCCGGCCCCCAGCATGGCGTGGGTGCCCGGCGGCAAGTTCGCCATGGGCGCTGAGGGCTACTACCCCGAAGAGCAGCCGGTGCATCGTGTGAGCGTCGACGGGTTCTGGATGGACGAGCATCCGGTCACGGTCGGCGACTTCCGTCGGTTCGTGAAGGCCACCGGCTACGTCACCTTCGCCGAGCGTCCGCTCGATCCCGAGCAGTATCCAGGCGCCGACCCGGCAATGCTGGTTCCGGGGTCGCTCGTCTTTCGCCGCGCACGGGGCCCGGTCGACCTGCGTGACTACCGCAACTGGTGGACGTACGTGCCGGGCGCCTGCTGGCATCGACCGGAAGGACCGGGCAGCGACACCTACACGCGCGGGCGCCATCCCGTCGTCCACGTCACGTACGAGGACGCCGAGGCGTACGCCACGTGGGCCGGCAAGGCGCTGCCGAGCGAGGCCGAATGGGAGTTCGCCGCGCGCGCCACCTTCTTCTAACTGGACTGGCGATAGCGCCGCGTCGTCAGGGTATCCATCGCGACCTCATCTGTGCACCTCGGCGATGCCAACGAAAGAGCAAGTGTCCTCCGAAAGAGCAAGTTCGTCCGATCGGGACGATGTGCGCACGGCCGCTCGCACCGATGATGAACTGCAATCCAGTTCTCTCCGAAGGAGCCGACCCATGTCGACCTTTGTATGGATCCTGCTCGCGGTCCTTTACTTCACGGCACTCGTCGTGCTAGGCCTGGCGACGCTCCGAAAGGGGCACACGGCTCTGTTCTGGTTCGGGATCCTGTTCCCGTTCCTGTGGATCGTGGGAGCCCTCATGAGTCCCACGCCCGCGGCCGCCGCGGCGGACCCGACGCTGCGCTGAGTCGCGCTCGCCGGCGAGCGAACGATGGATGATCGTCACAGCGCACGGCCCGCTGGGTCGGGTTCGCCACGTTCATGCTCCTCATCGCCGGGACGCTCGAGTGCGTCTGGGTCGCCGTGCCCATCGACGGCGTGTAGTCCCGTCGACGGCGGGGGCTACGAGCTCAACGCCATCGGATGGCTCGTCCTGACCGCCGGTGTCGTCCAGCTGTCGGCCGCGCTCATGATCTGGAGCAGTGGCGTGGCGCAGCCGGCACGCCATCGCCGCTGCGGCGTGTGGCGCGATCCCCGCACTCGCTTGCGCTCCTGCGATCCCGCTGTTGTCGCTTTGCGTGCTCGGGCTGGACGTGCTCGCGCTATCCGCGCTCGCGGACAGCCATCTCGCGACGAAGTAACGCGAGTGTGAACCCTCAGCTCATCCACCGGCGGTGGTGTCGAGCTGGCTGGCGGCCCGGACTGCCGCGCGGCCGAGCGCGTTGGCGTAGGTCGGGAAGGAGAACGGCACCAGGGCGAGCTCCTCGACCCGCATCCGGGACGCCATGGCGATAGACGCGAGTTGGGCGAGTTCGACCGCGCGCTCACCGACGATGTGGCTGCCGAGAATGACGCGCTGCTCACGGTCTGCGATGAGCTTGCAAAACCCCGCGGGCCGACCGTCGATGATGGGTCGAGGCAGCGAGTCGAAGCGCTCCGTCACAACCACCACATCATGGGTCTCCCGCGCTGCAGCCTCGGTGAGCCCTACCGAGGCGTATTCCGGGTCGGTGAAGCTGCCAATCGGGCTGACCTCCGCGGGCAGCGCCTCGGCGGCGCCGAGAACGGCGTTCGTGGCCGCAAGGTAGGCCTCGCGCGCCGCCTCGTGGACCACCATCAGGTGCCCCGTGACGTCGCCGGCGGCGTAGATGCCTGGTGTGGTCGTGCGCAGCTGGGAGTCGACCACGACGTAGCCGCGCTCGTCGGTCTGCACACCCGCGGCGGCGAGATCGAGCCCGTCTGTGTTGGCCACCCAGCCGACGGCGACGACCACGACGGTCGCGTCGATGTGCTCCCGCGGACCGCCCTTCGAGTAGGTGAGCCGCACTCCGGCCGGATCGTGCTCGAAGCGTTCGATCGCGCCGGCATCCTCGAGGATCCGCATGCCGGAGGCCTGAAGCGCAGTGCTCACGGCCGCGGCGACGTCCTCGTCTTCGCTCATCAGGATCCGCGGGGCCGCTTCGAACACGGTGACCTGCGAGCCGAAGGCGTTGAAGATAGAGGCGACCTGCACGCCGGTGGCGCCCGCACCGATCACGAGCAGCGATGGCGGGACAGACGTCAGGTGCCAGGCGTCGCTATGCGTGGAGGTGAGGTCGAACCCGGGCAGCGCGAGCCGCCGCGACGCGCCCCCGGTGCAGATGATGACGTTCGCGGCTCGGATTCGCGGCGCACTCTCGCTTTCGATCAGGTGCGGGCCGACGAAGCGGGCCACGCCGGCGTGCTCATACACAACGACTCCAGCTCGTTGCATGTCCGTGCGGAACGTCGAATGCGTACGGACGTCAGCGGTTACCTCCCGCACCCGGGCGAGCAGACGCGGGTAGTCGAGCCTGGGCTCGTGGGCGGTGATGCCGTACCGCTCGAGCTGTCCGGCCTCTCGTATCAGGCGAGCCGCGTGGGCGAGCGTTCGTACTGGGACGGGCCCGTCGTTGGCGGCCATGCCGCCCAAGTCAGCATGGGTGACGAGCGCAGTCCGAGCTCCGAGGCGCGCGGCGCGCAGGGCCGCGACGACGCCCGCCGGTCCGCCGCCTAGCACGAGAACATCGACGTCATCCGAGCGAGCACGCGGCATGTGTCAATGCTCTAGGGGCGCAGCGATCGAGCGTCGCTGAGTATCGCGCTACCGAAGCGATGGCCTAGCAGACACGCCGGACCCACGCGCGCGAGCATACACCTGCGTCCGGGCGCTACTGCGCCCGGGACGTGAGGCTCGGCGCGGCGCCGCGGCCGACCGAACGGCCCCGATGATCATCCATTCCGGACGATGACGTCGGCCTGGAGTGCCGCCAGAATCACCCGTGAAGCAGCGCCAACACGGCACGAGGTGAAGCACATGACCACGGCAGTCGGGCCCGACTCTCGCCTCGCCGCGAGCGAGGCGCCGCGGCCGGCTGACGCACTGGTCATTTTCGGCATTACCGGCGATCTCGCCAGGGTGATGACCTTCCACGCGCTTTATCGCCTCGAGCGCCGCGGGTTGCTCGCCTGTCCGATCGTAGGCGTCGCCGGCGACGACTGGACGGTCGACGCGCTGCGCGCGCGTGCCCGGGCGGCGATCGAGGACGGCGGCGAGCGTCTCGACGAGGCGGTGTTTGAGCGCTTCGCCGCCCGACTGTCGTACGTGTGCGGCGATTTCGCCGACGCCGAGACGTTCGGGCGCGTTGCCGCGGCGATCGCCGGCGCCCAGTCGCCGGTCTTCTATCTGGAGATTCCGCCGGTCCTGTTCGGAACCGTGATCGGGCGCTTGGCCGCCGCGGGACTAACGCCCAGCGCCCGGGTCGTGGTGGAGAAGCCGTTCGGCCACGACCGCGCGTCCGCGTGCGCACTGAATGACGAGGTCCACGCGCACCTGAGCGAGGCGCAGATCTACCGGATCGATCACTTCCTCGGCAAGATGGGCCTCGCCGAGATTCTGTATCTGCGCTTCGCGAACGCGGTGTTCGAGCCGATCTGGAACCGCAACTACGTGGCGTGTGTGCAGATCACGATGGCTGAGGACTTCGGCGTCGAGGACCGCGGGCATTTCTACGACCCGGTCGGTGCGCTGCGCGACGTCGTCGTCAACCATCTGATGCAGGTGGTGGCGGCGGTGGCGATGGAGCCGCCCAACACTGCTGGCGCCGGCGCTCTGAAAGATGCCGTGAGCGCGGTCTTCCGAGCCACCCACGCCGCGGATCCGGCCCAGTACGTGCGCGGCACGTATGACGGCTATCGCGGGACCGAGGGCGTCGCCGCCGACTCGGATACCGAGACCTACGCGGCGCTGCGGCTCGAGATCGACAACTGGCGCTGGGCGGGCGTGCCGTTCTTCATTCGGACCGGCAAGCACCTGCGAGCGACGCAGACCGAGGCGCGCCTCGTCTTTCGCGGCCCGCCGACACTGGCGTTCCGGCCCGGCGCCTCCCGCCGTCCGACGCCCGATCAGATCGTCGTCAAGCTCGACCCGTCGACCGGTATCCAGCTGCTGGTCGAGGCGCAGCGCGGCGACAAGCGCGAGCCCGAGCCGATCGCGCTGGAGATGGAGTTCGCAGAGCAGGGCGGCGAGGGGCCGACCCCCTACGAGGTGCTGCTGCGCGCGGCCATGGTGGGCGACGACGCGCGCTTCACGCGTCAGGACAGCATCGAGGAGGCCTGGCGCATCTTGCAACCGCTGCTCGACGCGCCGCCAGCCACGCACCCGTACACGAAGTGCTCGTGGGGACCGGAGGCCGCGGAGCGTCTCGTGGCCGAACACGGTGGCTGGCACGGCCCGTGGGTGGCGTCATGACCTCACGCGGGCCAAGTCTGGCCGCGCCATCGCCCTGCAGCTCGACGAGAAGGCCGGCCCCGCCGCCGGCCCGGGAGAGCAGCCGCGGCGCCGTCGCCGTCGCCACCGGTCGCCGTGTGAGCATTCGCGCACCCGGCTCGCCCCATGGGCTCGCCTCTCACCCCCAAGGATGCGGCGCTCGGTTCCGCCTGTCTCTGCTGGCCTCGGTAGACGGCGGGCAAGTCTCGAGGCCCCGTCCCCCGCTTGCTGGGCAGGCTCGCGACGGCGATGAGGCCAACCATGAGGCTGCCCGTCGCCGCCCGCGATCCCGCACCTTGCCGGTGAGAGCGGGAGACGCAACATTCGCACGCAGAATCGCGAGCCGTTCGCTGCGCTGGCGTTGTCACACCGCACGGCGTCTGCTTCGGCGCTTGTCGATCCTGTCTCGACGCTTCTCCCACCGAGCGCGTGCCTGACCGGTGACCTGGTCCCACTGGCGCCGGACCTCGTCCTCGGCGCGCGCCTCGCCGCGCCGGATGCGGGCGAGCTCATCCGCGATCTCACGGCCTGCCGCTGCCGAGCCGACCACGACGACCATGATGCAAAAGAGCGCCGAGATCATGGCGAAGACCGCGCCGATGACGCCGTAGCGAGTGGCGTACGTACTGAACAGGTGCGGGAGGTACACCGTGGCGCCGACCGAGTATGCGGCGAGCAGCGCCGAACCGAGGATGCCGAACGGAATCAGGTCCATGAGTGCGATGCGCTTGGCGCTGAGAACCCGACCGCTCCAGAGCAGGAACACCGCCGACAGCGGTGTGGCGAGCAGGGCCGCGCTGAGCTCGAGCCGGCCGCGTTCGAGCGCGGCGTGGATGAGGCCGACGATGCCGAGGTACGCCGAGAGCCCACCGATCCAGAGCAGCCCGTTGAGCGTGTTGCGGACGCTCAGCGCGTCAAGCTCCCAGGCCTGCTCGAACAGCCGCTGTACGGCGCGGGTGAAGCTCAGGACCGCCACCATGAAAAAGAGGAACCCGACGACGCCGAGGCTCGTGCTTACGCCCGAGGGAGACGCGAAGATGTCATTGACCGCGGCGGCGCCGCCGCCGGTCAGCTCGTAGCGGTCGATGATGCGGTCGGCCGTGCCCTTGCCCCCGAGTTGAGTGGCCGCAGCGCTGACGACGATGGCCAGTGGAATCGTGGCGGTGAGTGCGCTGGAGGCCAGGGCGATCGAGCGGTCGAAGCCCGCAACCTTCTGGAACCGGTTGACGACGCGCAGCACGAACTCCGGCCGAAGCCAGAATGTCAGGGTACGCACGACGCGCTCGCGCTGCGCGCGCCGTCGCTCAGGCGGCTCGCCGTCGGACACGAGTCACGCACCTAGCACGCGGCCGACGAGGTCCGCGACTGCGACCCCCGGCATCGCCATCTTCTGCTGTTGAATGGCTGAAGGCTGACCCTCAGGTCGCCGGCGTGTGCTCGTCCTTCCGGAGAACGACGATGCCGTGCCCCGTGTAGACGCCCGGCGGAACATGGAGCGGAAACCACTACCGGTACGTGTCCGGCGTCGGGGTCGCATGGCGAAGCTCCAGCGGCCCGAGCCTGCTGCTCTCGACCGCGTCGGGCGTCGTGGTCGACGCCGGCAACACCCGCAGACACGCTCATGCGCGATCTCCTGTTCTCGCGGCCCGGGGCCTCCAGGGCGTCGTCGCAGCCAGCGTATGCCCTGCCGGCACCGAGCGCATCACCCAGGCAGGATGAACCATCACCCTGAGCTCGCGAGCACGCCGGTCCGCGAACCGGTCGATGACGCAAAAACCGCGATAGCTAGGTGGCGCAATTCGCCCTTCAATTGGACACTGCAACCTGACCGTCGTCAGACCGCCGAGGTCATGCGCGACGCGGTAGGCGAGCCGAGGCTGCACGTGGCGCGCTCGAGCGGCGACCCGGGTGTCCCGGCGCGCCATAAGGCTCGAACCTTGAAGACCGCCGGCTCGCCACCGCGTTACTAGCCCACGCGGCCGCGCTCGTGCCGCGCCGGGCAGCTGCGCGCGGCGGGACGGGCAAGCCGTCTACCTGTCGCGAAGTCGGGCTTTCATGTCGCGGGGCCCACGCTCCTTTTCGATCAGCCGGGCGAGGTATCCGCACTCGCAGTCTGCAGGGCTTCGTCGGTGAGTTCGTGGGACTCGGACGTGCCGCCGAGCTGCGTTAACTGGTCGGAGATCGCGGGCGCAGTGTCGCTGTGGGCCATCACGGCGACCGCTGCCTTGCCCGCGTTCAACTCGACCGTGAGGCGCGCCTTGTCGGCATCGGAGAGGCCCAGGTTCTTGTGATGGAGGGCTCCAGCCACCGTGCCGCCGATCACGCCGACCCCCAGGAGCGCCGGCCCGAGCAGGAACAGGACGCCCCCGATAGCGGCGCCCTTGCCGGTGCTTCGTGCGCCGACCTTGTCCTGCTTGAGCTTGCCGTTGAAATCGAGGGCCAGAATGCCGACGGCGTCGCCGTGGGCGATCCCGGAGTCCTTCAGCGCGGCAGCAGCGGCGTCGGCGGCGGGCTCATCTGAGAAGAAGGCGAGAACAAGTTGCCGATCTGCCATCGGTAGGTCCCTTCTGCGTCGTGTCGGGCACGTGTAGTGCGGGACCTCATGATGTCGGGATCCGACCTGACGCGCATCATCCAAGTTGGGCGATTTGCGGATGCCAGCGCCGTGAGCGTGCTCGGCGCCTGCGACCCATTGACGTGCGCGGAACGGCGAGGCCGTGGCCATGATCATGCACGACGCGGCTCTGGACATCGACCCGGAGCTCGTCGCAGCCGTCGGGTCAGGCGCTGCTGCTAGCCATCGAGAATGGTCGCTTGACGGCCGAGCTCCTGTCGACGAGCACGGAGCTCCGCGCAGCGCGTGCTCGCGTCCCGGCCACGGGCGACGCCGAGCGCCGCAAGATCGAGCGCGACCTTCATGACGGGGCGAAGCAACACTTGGTCGCGGTTGGCCTCAGTCCCGAGATCAGTGTCTCCACGAGCTCAAGCTCTCGGGCGAGCGGCATCTCCTGGGCGACGCGCAGGTCGTGGAGAAGATGCCGGAGGGTCTCGGCCGCGCTCCCCAACCGCTCGAGTCCGTCGTCACCGAGCGTTTCGTCGGGATCGAGCGCGCTCAGGAATCCGCGGAGGCGGTCAGCGTCGCGTATCGGTGTGCACACCCGCGCCTCGGCCCCTATCCGCGGGTTCGCTTCGATGCGCAACGGACCCTCGGCTTCGAGGAGGCCGTGCTCGGTCACCCACGCGATCGCCTCGCTCGGCGTCTGGCGCAGTAACAGCGCCTGCTGACGCACCGGATCGGTATGGGCGTGAGCGCTGTAGGCGATCAGCGAGTGACGCTCGTCCTCCAGGACAGCCGGCCGCTGGGGATCATCGGCAACTTCGTCAACGATCTGCTGAATCTCGTCGAACACAGCTCGGTTTCAGCCGCCAAAGCAGGGACGAATCGCACACGGGCGCTCTACCTGAGCGGCACGCCCGAACCCACCGCGGAACTGGCACCGGCAGGCCATTCGCCCAGGCCCTCGCGACGCTCGCATCGAGCGTGCGAGCGCAGAGCCGCTCAGCACAGGGCTCCGCCGGCGCGGAGCGCTCGCCTGGACGCGGTGGGAAGGAAATACATCCGCATTGCTGTCGCCGGGACAGTCCTCGGTCATGCCCTGAGCGTAAGGCCGGGTCACGTCCCTAGGGTTGGTGTAGGAGCGGGTCGGACGGAGTAGATCCGGTGGGAATCGAATCGCGGTTCGGTTCCCGTGGTGGTTCCGGCCACCCTGGCGCCGAGAATCGTCGGACTTCTCACGGTGCGACGAAAGGAGGCGCCAGCGATGGCCGGTGCCGACAGGATGACGATCGAGGAGGTCGTCAAGCAGGTGTTGCTCGATGAGCACGCGGACGTGATCCGGGAGGCGGTCAAGGCGGTCTGCGCGGAGATGATGGAGCTCGAGGTCTCAGAGCTGATCGGCGCCGAGCACGGTCAGCGCCGGCCCGAGGATCGGGCGACGCATCGCAATGGCTATCGGCCGCGGCGTTGGGACACCCGGGCCGGGGAGATCGAGTTGCAGATCCCGAAGATCCGTCAGGGCAGCTACTTCCCGAGCATCTTGGAGCCGCGCCGACGTTCTGAGCAGGCGCTGCTGAGTGTGGTCCAGCAGGCCTATGTCTGCGGCGTCTCGACCCGCCGCGTCGACCAGCTCGTCGAAAGCCTTGGGCTGCGGATCAGCAAGTCCGAGGTCAGCCGCGTCTGCGAGGCGCTGGATGAGCACGTCGAGGCGTTCCGAACCCGACCGTTGGAGGGCCGCTACCCGTACCTGTTCCTCGACGCGAAGGTCGAGAAGGTCCGCGACGGCGGCCGCGTGGTCAACAAGGCACTGGTGATCGCGCACGGCGTCCACGAGACCGGCCGTCGCGAGATCCTCTCGCTCGATGTCGGCGAGGCCGAGACCGAGGCGTTCTGGACCCAATTCCTCAGAGGCCTCGTCGCCCGCGGGCTCGTCGGTGTCCAGCTCGCGATCTCCGACGCCCACGCCGGGCTGAAGGCGGCGATCGCGAAGGTCCTCGGCTGCAGCTGGCAGCGCTGCACCGTTCACTTCCTCAGAGACTGTCTCGGTCACGCCCGCAAGGACCAACACGGCCTGCTCGCCGCCCTGATCAGACCGATCTTCAACGCCGAGAACCTCGCCCAAGCCCGCGACCGGCTCTCGGAGGCCGTCGCGCACCTCGACGGGCGCCTGGGCAAGGTCGCCGACCTGCTCGAGGACGCCGAGGCCGACGTCCTGGCCTTCTACGCGTTCCCGGCCGGACACTGGCGCAAGCTGCGCTCGACGAACCCGCTCGAGCGCTTCAACAAAGAGATCGGCCGCCGCACCGACGTCGTCGGCATCTTCCCCAACGACCAAGCGCTGATCCGCCTCGCCGGGATGCTCTGCATCGAGCAAAACGACGAATGGCTCGTCGGCCGCGGCTACCTCTCGGCCGAATCGATCTCTCTCGTCCTCGCGGGACCAGACGATCACATAGACAAGGAGAACAAGGAGGAGGAGGCGCAGCTCCAAGCGGCCTGAGCCGCCAACGTCCTCACCGACGAGCGAGGCGCCGCGCTCTTACACCACGTCCCGGGACTTGACTGAACACCGCGGGTGCAAGAGACGAGCCAATGCCCAGACACCGACCAACCGGTGAGGTCAAGAAGATCTGGCGCAAGCGCGACCACCAGTGGCGCTTCGCGCTGCGTATCTGGTGGCGGGGCGAACGGGTCTGGGTGCCGCTTGGTCTCGAATCCGAGGGTTGGAACGACTACCGCGCCAAGCTCGAGCTCGAGAACGTCGTGCGGGAGGTCGAGGCTGGAGTCTGGCGCCCGCCGCTCTCGCCCCTCGGCTCGAACGATCGTGACCCCACCTTCCACGAGTTCGCCACGTTCTGGCTCGAGGAGAAGGAGGCGGACCTCGAACGCAGCACCTAAGAGGACTATCTGAACCTGTTGACCAACCACGTGCTGCCGGTGTTCCACGACAAGCGGCTCTCAGAGATCGACTACGAGGCGATCAGGGTCTACCGCACGGCACGGCTTCGCGAAGGCGCCAGACGCAAGCGTGCGAGGGAGGCAGGCGCGCCGCTCCGCGACCGCCGCGGGCGGCCGCTGCGGCCGTTCGGATCCCGGCAGGTCAACTCGAGCATCCGGCTGCTGGCGCAGATCCTGGATCGCGCTGTGAGGTCGCAGCTGTTCGCGCTTCAGCACCATCCGGCGCGGGATCGCGACCTGAAGGTCAGGCGTGAGAAGCCGATCTATCGCCGCTACCTAGAGGCCGACGAGCTGCGCGACGTGCTCGACGCGGCCCTCGCGATCGACCAGCGGTCAAGTTCCGAGACGCTGGCGCTCGCGCAGACCGTCCGAAACCTGCGCGAGGTCGAGCGCCTTCCGTGGAAGCAGATCGCCCTCAGCATCGGCCGAGCCGAGTCGACCGCGATCTGGCTGTCACGACAGCGCGCCGGCGGCCGGCGCGGGCGCCGCGCGGCCATCGCCACCCTCGGGCTCTCCGGACTGCGCTCACAGGAGGTGGCGGGCCTGCGCCTGCGTCACCTCGACTTCACGCACGGGCGCATCGTGATCGCGGACGGGAAGACTCATGGCAGCGTCCGCGAGGTCCACATGTCGCCGTTCCTGCGCGAGGAGCTTTTGCTCTACGTCGCGGAGCTTGAGCTCACGGGCCCTGACGACCTGCTGTTTCCGACCAGGCGCGGCACGCCGCGTTCGCGGCAGAACCTCAACCGGCGCGTGCTGGCGCCCGCCGCCGCTCGCGCCGCGCAGGCGCGGGGCGCGCGCGGGGACTCGGTGCTGCCGCCTGCGATCACGCCGCACACGCTGCGGCGGACGTTCGTGACGCTGTCGGCGCAGGCCGGCCGTAGCGCGTCGTGGGTCCAGGCGCAGATCGGGCACGCGGACATGACGACGATGCAGCGCTACTACCTGCAGGCCTCCCGCTCGGAGATTCAGCCTCAAGCCAAGCGTTTGGTCGAGTACTTGCTCGGTGACGCGGACGCGAGCCGAGACACCCGGAATGCGGCGGCCAACGGCGACGGAGGCACGATGCGGGAGAGGGACCGATGAAGCAGATCCGCGTCCGAAGCGCAGCCTACGCCGGCCCCCGTTTCCGGAGACTCACGCCATTTCAGGCACAAGTTCACGTGTTCTGTGCCCGAAATCGCCTCCCCGCGCCAGCTCCCAACGCAGCGAGAACCGGCGCGTCTGCAGGTACTTCAGCGAGTGGCGAGACCCGGACTCGAACCGGGGACACCACGATTTTCAGTCGTGTGCTCTACCAACTGAGCTATCTCGCCGCGGTGACCAAGGCTAGCGGCCGTCCTCCCGCCGCGCCCGCCCCGCGCGCAGCTCGAGCAGGGGTCGATCGGCGCCGAGTCGTCGCCCCTGCCAGCGGTTCGGCCCACAGCTCGAAGCGAAGGTACGGTCGCTCGAGCGCCCGGTGTTCCCGACACCGCTTCCCCGGCGGCCTCGGTCAGGCGAGCGTCATGCCGGCGGCCTCCGATGGGGCGGGATCGGGTCGGCGCATCATGCGCAACCCGTTGAGCAGCCCGAGCACGCCGGCGAGGACGGGGATGAGCAGCGCGACCTGGAGGGCGAGTGGTCGCGCGTCGGTGTTGATGCGGATGATCTCGTCCCGGATCTCAGCCGGCTGGGCGGCAAGGAGCTTCCTCGAGCTTGGTGTTGCTCATCACCTCGGAGTCGTCTTCGAGCACCTGGGCGACCTGCTCTTGAGCGGTAGCCGGCAGCACCGTGCTGTCCTGAGCCATCTGCGTGAACGCGAACGAGAGCGTTGCCAGCATGATCGCCCCGGCGAACGCGAGGCCGAAGGAGAGCCCGAAGGAACCGGCGGCGGAGTTGACGCCGGCGGCCTCGCTGACGCGCTCCTCGGAGATCGGCGACAGGGTGTAGTTGTTGAGCTGTGAGACCAGCAGACCGAGCCCCGATCCGGCGATCATCAACGGGATCACCAGCGCCCAGCCGGAGTGCGCACGCGGGACGATCGGGAGCAACGCCAGCATCCGGCGCTCAGCAGCACAGATCCGGCGCGGACGATGCTCGCCGGCCGCCGCCCGCCCGTCCGCTTGCCGGCGACCAGCGCCGTGGCGAACATCGTCAACGACAGCGGCGCGAGCGTCAGCCCGGTCTGCAAGGCGTTGTACTCCAACACCATCTGCAGGTAGATCGGTAGGGCGATCATCGCGCATCCAAGCGCGATGTTCTGCAAGGGCGACAGCGTGAGCGGTCAAGCCGAGACCGTGCGCAAGGACCTCCAGGCCGTCACCGTCGACTGCAAAGACGCGCTCGCAGGCACGTAGCGATCCGGCCGCCTCACCCGCACGGGGTGATGGCGGATGAGGCGAGCGGACGTAGTGTCCGGCGCCCGGTCCACGGCGGAGGTTGCGCAGATGACTACGGATGCTGAGCGGGGATGAGTGTTCGCGGCGCCGCGTTTCTCGGGATCGGTGCGATGGTGGGCGCCGGCATCTTCGCGCTGCTCGGCGAGGCGGGCGCGGTCGCGGGCGCCGCGGTGTGGCTCTCGTTCCTGCTCGCCGGGGTCGTGGCGACGCTGCTCGGCTACACCGTCGTCAAGCTCGGCGTGCGCTATCCCTCCTCCGGCGGGCTGATCGCCTACCTCGTCGCGGGGTTCGGTAACGGGCGGCTCGTCGGAATCGCCTCGTGGCTCGGCTACTTCGCGGCGATCGTGATCGTGTGCTCGATGGTCGCGGTGGCGTTCGGCAGCTACGCGTCGTCGCTGTTCATCGGAGCTGAGGCCGCGGCCGCCTGGGACAACGTTTTCACGTCGGCGGTCGTCGTGGGGATGCTGGCGATCAACCTGGTCGGCTCGCGCGTAGTGGATCAGGCCCAGTCGCTGATCGTCGTCGTGCTGCTCGCCGTCTTCGCCGTCTTCATCGCCGTGACGATCGTCGACGTCGACGTCGACCTGCTCGCATTCAGCGGGTATCCGCCGGTGTCGGACATCGTGTCCAGCGTCGCGCTGACGTTCTTCGCCTACTTGGGGTTCAGCGTGATCACGTTCTCGGTGGGAGACCTGCGCGACCCCGCCCGCGAGCTCCCGCAGGCGATGTACCTCGCCCTCGGGGTGACCAGCGTGACCTACGTCCTGATCTCGATCGGCGTGTTCGGCACGCTCACCGTCGAGGAGGTAACCGCCTACGGCGAGACCGCAATCGCCGAGGCCGCGCGTCCGGCGCTGGGCGACGCCGGGTTCGTGATGATCGCCATCGCGGCACTGCTGGCCACCGCCTCCTCGGTCAACGCGACGCTCTACGCGTCCGGCGGCCTCACCGCCCATCTCGCCAAGATCGGGCAGTTCCCGCCGTTCTTCGGAAGCGGCTCGCGGCTGGGGCCGCACGCCGGCCTGATCATCACCAGTGCGATCGTGCTGGTGGTCGCCAACCTCGTCGACCTGTCGGCGATCGCGTCGGTCGGCAGCGCGTGCTCACTGCTGATCTTCCTGCTCGTCGGGATCGCCGGCTACCGGCGCCGCGCCGAGACCGGATCGCGCGCCCCGATCGTCCTCACCGCGATCGCGGTGACCGCGGTCGTCCTCGCCTTCTTCGCGGTCGACACGCTGCAGAACGAGCCGGAAACGTTCGGCGCGATCGTCGCGATCGCGCTGCTGTCGATCGCCCTCGACTTCCTCTGGAAGCGCAGCGGCGCGCGCCCCGAAGCGGCGTCACCCGCACCGGGTGATGCCGGGTGACGCGCGAAACCTAGGTTGTTGATCCCCCAGCTCTAGTGGAGGTCGCGAGAGATGGCGTCGATGGATGTGCCCGCCGACCGCCCGGCAGGCGTGGCAAAACCCGCTCCCGCCGCGGTCGTCAAGCCCACGTACATCACGTGGGTGACGCTGGCGTTCATGACCACCGCGTCGGTGGCGAGCCTGCGCAGCGCTCCGACGATGGCGGTCTACGGCCTGACGTGCGTGTTCCTCTACGTCGTGCCGGCCATCATCTTCCTGCTGCCGCAGTCGCTGGTGGCCGCGGAGCTGGCGTCCGGCTGGACGGGCGGCGTCTTCCGCTGGGTCAGCGAGGGGCTCTCGGCGAAGTGGGGCCTATTGGCGGTCTGGTGCCAGTTCGCCATGACGATCTTCTACTACCCGACGCTGCTCGGGTTCGTGGCGAGCACGCTCGCGTTCGTGTTCAATCCCGACCTTGCCGACAACGGCGTCTACACGGGCATTGTGATCGTCGTCGTGTTCTGGCTCGGGGTGTTCATGTCGGCGCGCGGGGGCACCGGCGGCATCGCCAAGCTCGCCTCGAGCGGGCTGCTGATCGGCACGCTCATCCCCGGCGTGCTGCTGGTGATCCTCGGCGTCGTCTACCTCGCCCAGGGCAACAGCTCGGCGGCGCCGATGGACGCCGACCACCTGATCCCGCAGTGGACCGGCATCGCGAGCCTCGTCCTGATCGTCAACAACTTCCTCGCCTACTCAGGGATGGAGATGAACGCGGTGCACGTGGGGTCGCTGCGCAACCCCAAGCGCGAGTTCCCGCGCGCGATGTTCTTCGCCTGTGGGCTCGTGCTGCTGATCTTCATCCTGCCGGCGCTGGCTATCAGCTGGGTGATCCCGGCCGAGGAGCTCAGCCTGACGGCCGGTGTAATGCAGGCGTTCGAGGGCTTCTTCGCCTACTTCGACCTGCAGGTGCTGGTCCCGATCGTGGCGATCGCGCTGGTGTGCGCGTCGGCGGGCGGCATGCTGACGTGGCTGTCCGGTCCGTCGAAGGGCCTGCTGCTGATCGCGCGGCGCGAGGGGTACTTGCCGCCGTTCTTCCAGGAGCAGAACGAGAACGGGGTCGCGGTCCACATCCTCGTGGTCCAGGGCGCGGTCACGACGGTCATCGCGCTGCTCTATGCGCTCGTCCCCTCGGTGTCGAGCGCCTACTGGATCCTTAGCGTGATGACCACGCAGGTGTACCTGATCGTCTATCTGCTGATGTTCGTCGCCGCCGTCAAGCTGCGCCGGACCCAGCCCAACGTCGAGCGCGGCTACACGGCGCCGGCGCTGACGTTCATGTGCGTGGTCGGCTTCCTCGCCTCGGCGGCGGCGATCCTGATCGGGTTCGTGCCGCCCTCGCAGTTCGAGAACGGCAGCGACGGCGCGTACGTCGGCCTGATCCTGGCCGGCACGGTGCTGCTCGGCCTGCTCCCGCCGGTGCTGTTCCTCTGGCGGCGCAAGCCCAGCTGGAAGCAGGCGGGCCCAGAGGAGGTGACGTCATGAGAGCGATCTACTGGATCCTCGGCGGCGTGCTCGTCGTGCTCTGCGTCGTCGGGCTCATCACCTACAGCGGCGAGCGCGAGACCCAGCAGGCGCAGGAGAAGGCGCAGGAGCTGACGCAGAAGCTCGAGTCGGTCGGGCTGCAGGCTCCCGACGAGGACATCCTGGTGCGCACGCTCGGCAGCGACGGCGGCAACGTCTGCGACAACCCGGCGAGCGCGCTCGGCCGGGCGAACCTCCTCGCGCAGCTGACCAACGGCGCGTCGCACGTCGGGCAGCGGCCGGTCATTGTCGACCGGCGTACGCTGCGCGGCGAGGCGCTCATCCTCGAGACCTACTGTCCCGACGTGCTCGATGACTACCGGGAGAAGTTCGACGACCTCAAGACCGACAACGTCCTGAAGGACTGAGGGGAGCCATCGTGCCGGTGGAAGAACTGCGACCCGCGGTCCGCGCGCTGATGGACCGTGCGAAGGCCGACCTGGCCGAGCTGGTGGCCTTCAGGTCGGTCGCCGACGCCAAGCAGTGCCCGCCCGAGGAGTGCGAGAAGGCGGCGCAGTGGGTCGTCGATGCGTTCGCCGAGGTCGGTCTGCAGGACGTGCAGATGTCGCCGACCCCGGACGGGAGCAATTGTGTCCACGGCTACGCGCCGGGCCCTGAGGGGTCGCCGACGGTGCTGCTGTATAGCCACTACGACGTGCAGCCGCCGCTCGGAGAGGACTTGTGGACGGCGCCGATCTGGGAGCTGAGCGAGCGCGATGGGCGCTGGTACGGGCGCGGGTCGGCGGACTGTAAGGGCAACATCGTCATGCACCTCACGGCATTGCGCGCGCTGCAGCAAGCCAACGGCGGCGGCTTGCCGTGCGGCGTCAAGATCATCTGCGAGGGGTCGGAGGAGCAGGGCACGGGTGGCCTCGAGGAGTTCGTGCCGCCCAACGCCGACCTGCTCCGGGCGGACACGATCCTCGTCGTCGACACCGGCAACTTCGCCGTCGGCGTGCCGACGCTGACGACCACGCTGCGCGGGATGACGAGCGTCGACGTCAAGCTCAGCGGGCTGGGCAGCGCGATGCACTCGGGCATGTTCGGCGGGCCGGCGCCCGACGCCCTGCTGGGCCTGATCCAGGTGCTCGCGACGCTACACGACGAGCACGGCAACACGACCGTCGACGGGCTCGACGCGACCGGGACGTGGACCGGCGTGGACTATGCGGCCGAGCAGTTCCGCGCGGACGCCAACGTGCTCGACGGCGTCAAGCTGATGGGCGACGGCACGCCCGCCGACCTGCTGTGGGCGCGGCCGTCGGCGACGGTGATCGGGATCGACGTCCCGCACGTGCTCGGCTCGTCCGCGGCGGTCCAGGCGTCGGCCGCAGCGCGCGTGAGCTTGCGGCTGCCGCCCGGCGTCACCGGCCAGGACGCCCAGGACGCGCTCGTCGCACACCTGCAGTCGCGCGTCCCCTGGGGCCTGCACTGCGAGGTCGAGCGCGTCGCGATGGGCGACCCGTTCGTCGGCTCGCTCGTCGGCCCCGCCTTCGAGTCGCTGAAGGCAGCGATGGAGGCCGCCTTCGAGCAGCCCATGCAGACCGAGGGCCAGGGCGGCTCGATCCCGCTGTGCAACGTCCTCGCCGAGACCTACCCCGACGCCGAGATCTTCCTCATGGGCGTCGAGGAGCCGAAATGCCTCATCCACGCTCCCAACGAGAGCGTCGACCCGTCGGAGATCGAGCACCTGGCCCTCGCCGAGGCACTCTTCCTCGAGAACTACGCGCAGGCCCGCCGATGACCCGGCCGTTCACAACCGAGGACTTCGCGCGCCGACTCGAGCGCGCGGCCAGGCAGGCGGCGGACGCCGACCTGACCGGCCTGCTCGTGACGCCCGGACCCGACCTGCTCTACCTGACCGGCTACGCGCCGATCGCCATCACCGAGCGCATCACGATGCTCGTCGTACCCGCCTCGGGCGGGCCGGCCATGATCGTGCCGATCCTCGAGCGGCCCGACGCCGAAGCCGCGCCCGCCGCCGGCGCGCTGTCGCTGCACGACTGGACGGACGGGGACGACCCCTACGCGGCGACGGCGGCGCTCCTGGAGCCGGCCGGCCGCTACGCCATCTCCGACCCGGCCTGGGCGATGCATCTGCTCGGCCTGCAGCATGCGCTGCCCGCGTCGAGCTACGTCGCGATGACGAACGCGCTCCCGATGCTGCGCGCGGTGAAGGGCGACGACGAGCTCGAGCGGCTGACCGCGGCGGGCGCCGCGGCCGACGCGAGCCTGGAGGAGATCGTCGGCGTCCAGTTCGCGGGACGCACCGAGCGCGAGATCGCCGCCGACCTCGCCGGCTTCCTGCGCAAGCACGGGCACTCACAGGTCGACTTCACGGTCGTGGGTTCCGGGCCGAACGGCGCGAACCCGCATCACGAGATGGGCGACCGGGTCATCCAGGAGGGCGACATGGTCGTGCTCGATTTCGGCGGCCTCAGGGACGGCTACGGCTCGGACACGACGCGCAGCGTCCACGTCGGCGAGCCGACCGACGAGGAACGAGAGGTGTTCGAGATCGTCCTCCGCGCACAGCAGGCGGGCTTCGAGGCCGTCCGCCCGGGCGTCGCCTGCCAGGAGGTCGACCGCGCCGCGCGCAGCGTGATCGCCGATGCCGGCTACGGCGAGTACTTCATCCACCGCGTCGGCCACGGCATCGGGCTGACGACCCACGAGCCGCCGTACATGATCGAGGGCGAGGAGCGCTTGATGGAGCCGGGCATGTGCTTCTCGATCGAGCCGGGCATCTACCTCCCCGACCGCTTCGGCGTCCGCATCGAGGACATTGTCACCGTCACCGACGACGGCGGCCGGCGCCTGAACAACACCAACCACGAGATGCGGATCGTGTCCTGAAGACGGACGCAGACGACGTCCGGGCGCTGCTGCTTCAGCCTCGGTGCCGCGCTCACGATGAGCGACGACGCCGTGAATTGATACAGGATCGCCTGCGCTCGATCGCCGCCGCCCACGGCTACCCACACGCGCGCATCCGCCTGTTCCCGACGCTGATCATCGTCGGCGCTCCGCGACAGCGAGCCGGCCGTGATCCGGACCATCGACAGCGTCCGTCAGCTCCGGCTAGACCAGGCGTCCGAGGTCATCGCCATCGCCCGCAGCGCCGAGCGCGCCGAGCTCCCGCCGGCGGTGGCGCTGGCGAAGCTGCGGCAAACCCTCGACTCGCGCCCGCGGTTTGGGCCGGTCGCGTACATCGCGTCGCACGGCGTGTTGACGGTCGGCCTGGGCCTGGTCATCCACCCGGCCGCGGTGGAGCTGTGGGTGTACGCGGCGCTCGGGATTCTCGTCGGCGCCATGAAGGCCTGGGCGCAGCGCCGCGGGGCCACCGCTATCTGCTCGCCGTCGTCGCCGCCGCCGTGGTCTCGGCGATCGCGTTCCTCAGCCAGGGCGGTGACGACGCAGCCTCACTGCGGCTGACGATCCCGCCGCTGGTCACCTTTCTGCCGGGCGCGCTGCGGACCATGGCGACCGTCGATCTCGCGATGGGCGAGACGATCATCGGCGCCCAGCCGCTTCGTCGCAGGGCTGCTCCAGCTCGCATGCTCGGGATCGGCATCGTCGTCGGCGCCGAGCTCGTCGGCGACCCCAGCTCCGGCCCGGTCGCCGGCAGCGCCGACACGCTCGGCTGGTGGGCGCCGTGGGTCGGCGTCGCGATCTTCGGGCTCGGCATCTACGTCCACAACTGCGCGCCGGAGCGCTCGCTCGGCTGGCCGCTCGTCGTGCTCTTCGCGGGCCTGGATCGGGGAGCTCGCGGGAGAGCGGATCCTCGACCCGGCGCTGAGCGGTTTCGTCGGCGCCGCTGAGATGGTCCCCGTCGCCCACGCCGTCGCGCGCGCCAAGCGCGCGCCCCCGGCGCACGTGATGTTCCTGCCCGCGTTCTGGCTGCTGGTCCGGGGCGCGATCGGGCTGATCGGCTAGGGCTCGGCATCCTCGTCGGCACGATGGTCGTACCGGGCGGGCAGGGCGCTCGGCGCCCGATCGTTCACATGGGTGAACCCGACGTGCACGCATCGCCTCAGTGCGAATACCAATCCGGGACAGAACGACAAAGGAGCCCCGGGCCTGCACCTCCGCGGCGGGCAGGGATCCCTTCCAGCCGGCGTAGGTGTCCACGAGAACCAGCGTCGCGACGAGCTCGGGCCGGTGGCGGTAGAGCTCCAGCGCGACGGTGCCACCCCAGGAGAGACCGGCGACGTGCGCCGGCCCGAGATCGAGCGCCTCCATCAGCGCCGCAAGGCAGCGGGCGTAGTCGGGCAGGGTGAAGTTCCGAGGGCACGTCCGACGAGCGACCCGCGCCCGGCTCGTCCCACGCGACGACGGTCAGCCTGTCCGCCAGGCCCGCGAGCTGCGGCCGCCACATACGCGAATCCACCGCGGCGCCGTGGACGAGCACGAGCGGCGGACCTTCGCCGGCGCGCTCATAGGCGATCTCGAGCCCGCCGGCCCGGGCGACCTCCATCACGGCAGGCTGTCCTCGGCCGGCGCGGCGGCTACGGGCTGCACGGCGGACGTGTGAATCATCGACCTCCAGGGAGCAGGAAGCGGGCAACGGTCTTGACGGTAGGTGGTCGGTCTTGCCCGTGGTGTACGGGCACGCGTGCCCTCCGCGAAAGGCAGGCGCAAGTTCGGCATCGGCGCGGACGACTCCATCTCGTCCTTGGGGCGCGTCGCGGACGCGAGCGAATGACCGGCTGCTCGCCGGTTCCGGTGGATGCCGGCTAGCGACGAGCACGCCTGGATTCGACCCGTTAGGAGATGCCGCTTCGTACGGCTTCGACGGCTGCTTGGATGCGGTTCTCGACGTGAAGCTTGGCGAGGATCCCGGCGACGTGGTTGGCGACGGTGTTCGGGCTCAGCGAGAGGTCTCGCGCGATCTCGTTGTTGCTCTTGCCGCTGGCGAGCTGCTTGAAGATCTCGAGTTCGCGGTCGGTCAGGGCAGTGCGGATGGCAACCGCGGCTGTGGCGCTGGACTCGACGGGGATGTTCAGCTCGCGAATGCGTCGTAAGAGCTTCCCGGCGATCTTCGAGGACAGCACCGATTCTCCAGCGGCCGTAGCCGTGATGGCGCTGATAATCGCCGCGACCGGCGCATTCTTGAGTATGTAGCCGCGAGCGCCGGCGATGATCGCTTCGACGACGCGGTTCTGTTCGCTACGGGTGAGGACCAGCACGCGCGAAGTGGGCGCTCGCAGTCCGAGCTGTTCGATCGCCTGCACCCCCGACATGCCGGGAAGCTGCAGATCCATCAGCACGACATCCGGGCGCGTGTCGACCACGAGTTCGATGGCGTCCTCCCCGGTTGCGGCTTCGCCGACGAGCTCAAGTCCGCTGCTCGATAGCGCTTGTGCGAGGGCCTGGCGGATCAGCTGCTCGTCGTCGACCAGCACGACTGTCGTCGATCGACGCTCCGCGGCGGCGGGGTTGTTCTCGGCTGGCATCTGAGCCTTTCGAGCGTCAACCTGGCTCACGGCCGGATCCCAGATCGTCGCAACGGCCGAGAGCGGCCGGGGACAACGGTGGCGAGTGGTTCGATCGGACCCCTTTCTGCGCCCAGAAGGCCTGAGCGAACCATTTACAGCGCCGCCCCCGCGCCGTACGTTCGATGAAAGGTTGCCGCGGCCCCGGGCGGCCTGTGGCTCGCAAGGATCGAGGTGCGTCGTGGTGGTAGCGGGGTTCGCCCCAGATTGGCGGCTGTGCATGCTTACGCTCGCGCCGGAGCGGCCGGAAGTCAAGTCTGCTGAGCACCGCCCGGCCGCGTCGCGCAGACCGTGCTCGCAGCGACGCGCCGACGATGCGGAGACCTCACTCGCGGGTTCTCGCTCACCAACAACGGAGAGATCCGCATGACTGTCACGGTCGAGAAGTCAGCGGACGCCACAGCGATCCGTCCGTTCATGATCGAGACGCCCGAGGCGGACCTCGAGGAGCTGCGTGCGCGCATCACGGCCACGCGCTGGCCCGAGAAGGAGACCGTCCCGGATGACTCGCAGGGCGTGCCGCTGGCGACGATGCAGAAACTCGCGCGCTACTGGGCGACCGACTACGACTGGCGCAGGTGCGAGGCCGAGCTGAACGCGCTGCCACAGTTCATCACCGAGATCGACGGGCTCGACATCCACTTCATCCACGTTCGCTCGCGGCACGAGGACGCGCTGCCGCTCGTCGTCAATCATGGCTGGCCCGGCTCGATCGTCGAGCAGCTGAAGATCATCGATCGGCTGACCGATCCGACCGTATACGGCGCGAGCGGAGGCGACGCCTTCCACGTGGTGATCCCATCGATGCCGGGCTACGGATTCTCGGGCAAGCCGACGGGCACGGGCTGGGGCCCGGAACGCATGGGGCGCGCGTGGGCGGAGCTGATGAAGCGCCTCGGCTACACCGGGTACGTCGCTCAGGGCGGCGACTGGGGCGCGTTCGTGGTCGACCAGATGGGCGTCCAGGCACCGGCGGGATTGCTCGCGATCCACACGAACATGCCCGCCACGGTGCCGACCGATGTCGACACGGCCTCCCTGTCCGGCGACCCGCCGCCACCCGATCTGTCGGCCGAGGAGCGGCGTGCGTACGAGGGGCTGATCAGGACGTACGGCCAGGTCGAGTACGCCAAGATGATGGCGGCGCGCCCGCAGACCCTGTACGGCATCGCGGACTCACCCGTCGGCCTTGCCGCCTGGCTGCTCGACCACAACGATGCCGACGGCCAGCCGGCCGTGGCGGTGGCCGAGGCGCTGGAGCGGACCGAGAGCAAGACGGGCGAGCTGACGCGTGACGAGGTCCTCGACAACATCACGCTCTACTGGCTGACGAACACCGGGGTCTCTGCGTCTCGCCTGTACTGGGAGTACAAGGGCGGCTTCTTCAACGCCAAGGGCGTGAACATCCCGGTTGCCGTAACGGTCTTCCCCAGCGAGCAGTACCAGGCGCCCCGGAGCTGGGCCGAAGAGGCATACCCCAACCTCATCTACTTCAACGAGGTCGACAGAGGCGGTCACTTCGCCGCCTGGGAAGAGCCGGAGCTATTCACAGACGAACTCCGCGTGGGCTTCCGCCTGCTGAGGACTTGAATGAACAAAGGAGCGACGTATGTCCGTTACGGCTGAAGCAACAGCGGTCCACCCGTTTCAGATCGAGGTTCCGGAGGAGCAGCTCGCTGAGCTGCATCGGCGCATCGAAGCGACGCGCTGGCCTTCCAAGGAGCTGATCGACGACCGGTCGCAGGGCGTGCAGCTCGCGACGATGCGAGAGCTCGCCCGCTACTGGACGTCAGAGCACGACTGGCGCGCGTGCGAGGCGAGGCTGAACGCGCTGCCGCAGTTCACGACCGAGATCGACGGGGTGGAGATCCACTTCATCCACGTGCGGTCGCCGCACGAGGACGCCATGCCGCTGATCATGACGCACGGCTGGCCCGGCTCGGTCGTCGAGCTGCTCGAGACCGTCGAGCCGCTCACGGACCCGACCGCGCACGGCGGCACGCCCGAGGACGCGTTCCACCTGGTGCTGCCGTCCCTGCCTGGCTACGGCTTCTCCGGCGAGCCGGCCGAGCTCGGCTGGGACGCCAGCCGCACCGCACGCGCGTGGGCGGAGCTGATGCACCGCCTCGGCTACACCCGCTACGTCGCCCAGGGCGGCGACGTAGGTGCCCTCGTCACAGACCTGATGGGCCGCCAGGCGGTCGAGGGCTTGGCCGGCTACCACCTGAACCTGCTCACCGCGGTGCTCGCGATCGGCGATCAGCTGCCCAAGGAATCCGAACAGGAACGCGCAGCGGCCGAGGCGGTCGCGACGTTCAGGCAGGACGGCTTCGGCTACTTCCTCGAGATGGCGACGCGGCCGCAGACGATCGGCTACGCCCTGCTGGATTCACCCGTCGCGCTGGCGGCCTGGTTGCTCGACCACGACACGGACAGCTACTACAAGATCTCCCGCGCGTTCGTCGACGGCGAGCCCGTGGGCAATCTCACCCGGGACACCATCGTCGACAACATCACGCTGTACTGGCTGACCGGCACCGCCGCCTCGGCGGCCCGGTCGTACTGGGAGGACGGACGAGCGCTGGCCGCAGCGCTCGCGAGCGGCCAGCCTCCTCCGCCGGTCTCCGTTCCGGTCGGGTTCACCACGTTCCCCGGCGAGATCTGGGCCGCCCCGCGCAGCTGGGTCGAGACCGTCTACCCCGGCCTCGCGTACTTCAACGAGGTCGATCGCGGCGGCCACTTCGCCGCTTGGGAGGAACCGGAGCTGTTCTCCACCGAGATGCGGGCGGCCTTCAGCTCACTGCGCTGACCGACGTGCCGGAGCCGCAACGGGATCGCGTGGCGAGATGACCGTGTCCGAGCGTCTGCGCATGCCCTCCCTCGGCGGCGCGACCGGGTGGCTCAACTCCGAGCCACTCGGTCCGGCCGAGCTGCGTGGCCATGTCGTCCTCGTGAACTTCTGGACGTGGACGTGCATCAACTGGCTGCGCCAGGAGCCCTACGTCCGCGAGTGGGCGCAGGCCTTCCGACCCGACGGCCTGATCGTGATCGGGGTCCACACGCCGGAGTTCTCGTTCGAGCACGACATCGACGGCGTGCTGCGCGCTACGAGGGAGCGAGCGATCGACTACCCGGTCGCGGTCGACGACGCCTACGAAATCTGGAGCGCGTTCGCCAACCACTACTGGCCCGCGCTGTACTTCGTCGACGCGGACGCCATCATTCGCGCCCAGCACTTCGGCGAGGGACGCTACGAGCAGTCCGAGCGCGTCATCCAGCGGCTGCTCGGCGTCGATCGCGAGCTCGTCTCCGTCGAAGGGGTCGGCGTGGAGGCCGCGGCCGACTGGGACAACTTGGGAACGCCCGAGACGTATCTCGGGTACGCGCGCAGCGATCGCTTCGCGTCAGCCGACCGCACCCCGCTCGGAGACAGCCGCACCCACGAGCTCCCAGAGGACCTGCGTTTCAACCACTGGGCGCTTGCCGGCGATTGGACGATCGGGCCTCAGAGCGTCGTGCTCGGCAGGGCCGGCGGGAGCATCGCCTTCCGGTTCCGCGCCCGCGACGCACACCTCGTGGTGTCTCCCGGCGCGCGACAGGCGATCCCCTTCCGCGTGCTGCTCGACGGCGAGGCTCCGGCCGGGTCGCACGGCGTGGACGTCGACGAACAGGGCGACGGCGTGCTCGTCGACAGCCGCATGTACCAGCTGGTGCGTGAACAGGAAGCGGTTCGCGAGCGAACGCTGGAGATCGTGTTCCGCGAGCCCGGCGCCGAGGCGTACGCGTTCACGTTCGGGTAGCCGAGCGTCGTAGGGCATCAGGACGCCGCCGTCGTAACGGCGGGCCCGGCGGGCGCCAAAGCCGAAGTAGGCCTTGTAGAAGCGGCGCGAGCGCTCCTGGTCGGAGACCGGGATCGCGAGGTGGTCCATGCGGCAACGCTACGCGTGTGGCACGCTCCACTCCGTGGAGCTGATCGAGCGGCTGCTGGAGATCGACGTGTCGGCGCTGTCGGACGCCGACAAGACGCTCCCCGTCGTCGATCCGGCCGTCAAGGCGATGATCGCCGGCGTGCGGATGGCCGGGCCGGCGTTCACGGTGGTGGCGGCCGACGACCACCTGCCCGTGCTGAGCGCGCTGGCCGAGGCGGCGCCGGGCGACGTGCTGGTGATCGCCGCCGGCGGCGGGTCGGTCGCCGTCTACGGCGAGCTGTTCGCGACCGAGGCCCAGCGGCGCGGGCTGGCCGGGATCGTCGCCGACGGCTACTGCCGCGACCTGCAGGGGCTGCGCCGGATCGGGCTGCCGGTGTTCGCGCGCGGCGCGACGCCGCGCTCGGGCACGACGGTCTCCCAGGCCGCGCGCGGGGCGACGATCACCTGCGGCGGCGTCGAGGTGTCGCCCGGCGACGTCGTGTTCGGCGACGACGACGGGCTCCTGATCGCCCCGCCGAACCGGATCGAGGCGGCGCTCGCGACCGCCGAGGCGATCGGGCGCGCCGAGCGTGCGATCCTCGCCGCCGCGGCCCGTGGCGAGGCGCTGCACGACCTCACCAACCATGCCGAGCACGTGGCGGCGCTCGCCGAGGGCGAGACCAGCGCGCTCGCCTTCCGGGTCGATGCCTGACCTCACGCCCGCCTTCGCCCGGCGGACGCGCCTGCGCGGCGGCGAGGAGCTGTCCGCGATCCTGGCCGGCAGCCCGCCCGGCGTGCTGTCGATGACCGGCGGCTTCCCGAATCCGGCGACGTTCCCGTCCGGCGAGGTCGGCGAGATCGCCGCGCGGCTGGTCCGCGAGGACGCCGGCGTCGCGCTGCAGTACGCGCCGGGCGCCGGGATTGCGAGCGTGCGCGAGTACCTGCGCGAGCGCCAGGCCGAGCAGCAGGGCCTCTGCCCGCAGCCGGACGAGCTGATGGTCACCAGCGGCGGGATGGAGTGCATCGCCCTGATGTGCCAGGCGCTGCTCGATCCCGGCGACACGGTCGCCGTCGAGGCGCCGACCTACCTCGGCGCGCTGATCGCCTTCAACGCCGCCGAGGCCCACGTCGCCTCCGTCCCGATGGACGAGGACGGTCTGCAGGTCGACGCGCTGGAGCACGACCTTCAAGCCGGCCGGCGCCCCAAGTTCCTCTACACGATCCCCGACCACCAGAACCCGACCGGCCGCACGCTCCCGCTCGAGCGCCGCCGCGCGCTGGTCGAGCTGTGCCGCCGGCATGGCGTGCTGATCCTCGAGGACGTCGCCTACCGCGAGCTGACCTTCGATGGGAGCCCGCCGCCGTCGCTGTGGTCGCTGGCCCCGGACGTCGTGCTGCAGGCGGGCACCTTCTCGAAGATCTTCTTCCCCGGCGTCCGGCTCGGCTGGGCCGCCGGGCCCGCGGCGCTGGTTGCCGAGCTGACCGCCGCGAAGCTCAACACCGATCAGTGCGCCGGCGGCCTCGGGCAGCGGATGGTGGAGACCTACGGCCGCGCCGGCGGCTTCGAGCGCCACCTGCCCGCGGCGCGCGCGCTGTACGCGTCGCACTGGGCGGCGCTCTCGGCCGCGCTGAGCAGCCACATGCCCGAGGCGGTCGCCTGGACCGAGCCGACCGGCGGCTTCATGACCTGGCTCACGCTGCCGGACGAGATCGACACGCTTGCGCTGCGGCCGGCCGCGCTGGAGGCCGGCGTGGCCTACGTCCCCGGCGCGCCATTCCACGCCGGCGACACCGGCCGCAACACGCTGCGGCTCTCGTTCAGCCACCTGGGCGAAACCGAGCTCGAGACGGCCGTCGAGCGCCTCGCGCCGGTGCTGCGCGCCGCGCTCGAGCGCCAGCCCGCGCCGCACGCCTGACCGGCGCGGGACTCAGCCGCCGCCGCCGTCGCCACCCTCGCCCCCGTCGCCGCCGCGATCCCCGCCGCGGCCGGCGTCGATCGCCGAGCCGAACCCCGGACCTCGAAGGCGTCCAGGCCGTCGAACTGGTCCAGGACGCGACCGGCTAACGGCGGGCGAGGAACAGCTCGCGCGGCGGGCGGTCCTCGCTGGTCTCCTCGAGCACCGCGGCCGGCTCGAAGCCGGCCTCGGCGAGCAATCGCAGCCAGGCCGCACGCGCGAAGACGCCGACGCGGTGGGTCTCGTGGACGGAGCGCACGGAGCCGTCCGGGTCGCGCAGCAGGAAGACGTACTCGGTCAGCGCCCAGCCGTCGCCCGGCACCGGATCCCAGCTCCACTCGAGGAAGCGCACGCCGCGGCCGTCCTCGCCGTCGCTGCCGCCGTGGTCGCTGGCGGGCGCGAAGGTCTCCTCGATCTGGTCGGGGACGAAGACGGCGACCCCGCCAGGCCGGCAGTGCGTGAACGCCGTCGCGATCGCCCGGCGCAGGTCGGCCTCCGTGGTCATGTAGTCCACCGCGTCGTGGACGAACACGGCGTCGAACGCCCGACCCAGCCGGAGCGAGCGCATGTCGCCCTGGACGTGCTCGCACTCCGGGTTCAGCCGGCGCGAGACCGCGAGCATGTCCGCTGACAGGTCGACGAGCGTCATGGCGAAGCGCTGCTTGAGATACAGCGCCACATGGCCGCCGCCGCTGCCGAGCTCGAGCACCTCGCGGACCGGCCCGTGGGCGGACTCCAACAGCGCCGCGGCGTAGGCCGCCTCCTCCGCGTAGTCCTCCGGCGGGGAGATGAGCGGCCACCACACGGCCAGCTCGCCGTAGAAGCGGTGCTCGGCCGGCGCGTCGTCCACGGGCGCCATCCTCGCGCACGAGCGGCGCCGCAGGGAATAGCGGCGCGCCCGCGGCGTCCTGGAGGCATGAGCCCCACCGGCAGGCCGCAGCGCATCCTCTTCCTCGTCTCGGCGCACAACAGCCTCAGCCAGCGCGCCTACGTCGAGCTCACCGGCCGCGGCCACGAGGTCGCGGTGGCGGTGGCCGACTCCGGCGCCGCGATGGAGGCGGCGGTGGACCGGCACCGGCCGGAGCTGATCGTCTGCCCGATGCTCAAGACGATGATCCCGCCGTCGGTCTACGAGCGGTACCGCTGCCTGGTCGTGCACCCCGGCCCGCGCGGCGACCGCGGCCCCTCCTCGCTGGACTGGGCGATCGAGCTGGGCGAGCGCGAGTGGGGCGTCACGGTCCTCCAGGCCGATCGGCGAGGCCGACGCGGGCGACGTGTGGGCCTCGCGCAGCTTCCCGACCCGCCCGGCGTCGAAGAGCAGCCTGTACCGCCACGAGGTGCGTCGCGCCGCGATCGCGGCGCTGGTCGAGGCGGTGGAGAAGGTCGCGCGGGGCGCGGCCCCGGCGCCGCTCGACGCCCGCGATCCCCGCGTGACCGGCCGCGCAGCGCCCGCTCATGCGCCAGCCCGCGCGCGCCATCGACTGGGCCACCGAGCCCACCGCGGCGGTGGTCCGCAAGCTGCGGGCGGCCGACGGCCATCCGGGCGTGCTCGACGAGATCGGCGGCACGGCGTTCCACCTGTTCGGGGCCCATCCGGAGCCGGCGCTGCGCGGTCGCCCGGGCGAGATCGTCGCCCAGCGCCACGGGGCGATCTGCCGCGCGACCGTGGACGGAGCGGTCTGGATCAGCCACCTGAAGGCGCACGCGTCCTTCAAGCTGCCGGCCGTCCAGGCGCTCGCGCGGGCCGGTCAGTCGCTCGACGCGCCCGAGCTCCCCGCGACGCTGCACGCGCCCCGAATCGGCTTCCGCGAGCTCGGCTACGAGGAGATCGCCGGCGTCGGCTACCTGCACTTCGACTTCTACAACGGCGCGATGAGCACGGAGCAGTGCCGGCGCCTGCGCGAGGCCTACCTCTCCGCGCGGTCGCGCAGCGAGACCCGCGTGATCGTGCTGATGGGCGGCGAGGACTTCTTCTCCAACGGCATCCACCTCAACGTCATCGAGGCCGACGAGGACCCCGCCGGCACGTCGTGGCGCAACCTGCACGCGATCAACGACGTCGTGCGCGAGATCGTCGAGACGGATTCGCACTTCGTGATCTCGGCGCTGACCGGCGACGCGGCGGCCGGCGGCGTGCCGCTGGCGCTGGCTGCCGATCGGGTGCTCGCCCGCAGGGACGTCGTGCTGAACCCGTACTACCGGCACATGGGCGGGCTCTACGGCTCGGAGTACTGGACATACCTCCTCCCGCGCCGCGTCGGGGCGGCGACGGCCACCCGCCTCACGAGCGCGCCCTTCACGCCGGTCGGCACCCGGCAGGCGGTCGCGATCGGGCTGCTCGACGCGACCTTCGGCGCCACGGCGGCCGCCTTCAGGGCCGGCGTGCGCGACTTCGCCGAACGGCTCGCGCGTGACCCCGGGCTGGGCGAAGGGCTCGAGGAGAAGCGCCGCCGGCGGCGCCGCGACGAGCTCATCAAGCCGCTGCAGGCGTACCGCAACGAGGAGATGGCGCGCTCGCACAAATGCTTCTTCGGGCCGGACCGCAGCTATCACGACGCGCGCCGGCGCTTCGTCCGCAAGCTCGGAGCCGCCGCAGGCGACCTGCAGGTGGCGAGCCCCGCGCAGGTGGTTCCGCTCCCCGTCGCCGTGGGCGGCTGAAGCGCCAGGAGCGGGGCGGGACGCCGGTCCTGTTGGCACGAGGGCCGGTCGCGTGGGAGGGTGCGCGGATGCGCATCCCCCACCCCGGAGCGACCAGCTCGCCTGTCCCGCGGTCGATCCTGCCCGTCTCGCTCGCCCTCGCGGTCTGCGCGCTGGTGCCTTCCACGGCCTCGGCCGCGCCGCGCGACGACGCCCGCGTCCAGCGCGGGCTCGAGCGCTTCGTCGACGCCGCGGGCGGACCGCCCGGAGCGATCGCCACATTTCACCGGCGCGGGCGCACCACGGTGATGACCGCCGGCGTCGCCGTCGCCGGGACGCGCCGCGCCCCGCGGGCGACCGACCACATGCGCATCGCGAGTGTGGCCAAGGCCTTCAGCGGCGCGGTCGTGCTACGGCTCGTCCGCGACGGCCGCCTGTCGCTCGAGGACACGGTGGCGCGCCACCGGCCGGACCTGCCGGCGGCGTGGGGCGCCGTGACGGTCCGCCAGCTGCTCAACCACACCAGCGGCGTCCCGGACTACACGACGTCCGACGGCTTCATCCAGCGGTTCCAGACTGACCCAGGGGACTTCGTGACCCCGCTCGAGATCATCGGCTGGGTCGCCGCGGACCCGCTGGTGTTCGCGCCCGGCTCGAGCTACGCGTACTCGAACACCGACAACATCATCGTCGGGCTGATCGCCGAGCGCATCACCGGCCGGCCGTACGGCGACCTGCTGCGCAGCTACGTCTTCGAGCCGCTGCGACTCACGCGCACGAGCTTCCCCACCACCGTGCAGCTGCCGCGGCCGTTCATGCACGGCTACTTCGTCGCGCCGGGAGAACGGCCGGAGGACGTCAGCGAGCTCCTCAGCCCGTCGGGCGCGTGGGCGTCGGGTGCCATCGTCTCGACCCCCGCCAGCCTCAACCGGTTCGTGCGCGGCCTCCTGTCCGGGCGCCTGTTCGGCAGCGCCGCCCAGCGTCAACAGCTCCGCTTCGTCCCGGGTGGGCGCTCGAGCCCGCCCGGGCCCGGCGCCAACTCCGCCGGCCTGGGCGTCTTCCGCTACCGCAGCCGCTGCGGGACCGTCTACGGGCACACGGGCACCTTCCCGGGCTACGTGCAGTGGGTCGCCGCGACGCGCGATGGCTCACGGGCCGTGACCACCTCGATGAACATCGGCTCGCCGAAGGGCCGGCTGCTCGCCCGGCTGCGGGCGATGCAGGCCGATGCGGTCTGCGCGCTGCTGCGGCGCTGAGCGGGCGGCCCCTGCGGCCGACGGGTTCTGCCGGCGGCCGCAGGGGGTACCCTGTCCGGACAGGAAGCGACGGCCGGGTGTGACGCGCGCGGGCTCGAGGGCCCGATCACGGCGCAGGCGACGAGGCGCTTCGATTCCAACAGGGACCTCCTCGGACCCTAGAGCCGGCGGGGGGCCTCAGAACGGAGGGTGACCTGTGGGGTCACCAGAGACAGCCGGCCCAGCAGCTCTGGCCGGCATCGCATCGCCCGATCCGCCGGCGATCCCGCTGGCGGAAGAAGCGGGGGACGCGCTCGTGGTGCTGGTGCCGCCAGGACCTGAGGCGCCCGGCGCCGCACGTGCCGCCGTGAGCCGCTGGCTCGAGGGCGCCACCGGCGCCGCGGTGCTCGCGGACATCCTGCTCGTCGTCTCCGAGGTCGTGACCAACAGCGTCCGCCACGCCGGCATCAGCGAGGAGGATCTGATCACCGTGCGCGCGCAGCGCAGCGAGGGTCGCCTGCGGCTCGAGGTCGAGGACGCCGGCGCCGGCGGACCGAGCGGCGTGACGCGGCGTGTCGCGACGGTCGCCCCCGCGGGCGGCTTCGGGCTCAACCTGGTCGACCTGCTCTCGGAGCGCTGGGGCGTGAGCCTCAGCACCGGCACGCAGGTGTGGGCCGTGATGCCCCTCGCACCGGTCGAGGGCTAGACGACCGCGCTCCGGCTCAGGACGTAGGGGTTGCCGTTCGGTTGTCGTCGACCGGATGGAACACGAAGACCTCCATGGCGACCCCCTGATTCGGGTCGATGGCACTCGCGAACGCTCGCACCTTGCGGGAGGTCAGCGCCTCGACGGCGCCGATGAACCGGTCCGCGGTGGCCACCTGGTACAGGCTCCGGGTGTCGCGTACGCGGTGCTGCTCACCCATCTCCACCATCGCCCACTCGGCCGGCAGCAGCGCGCTGTCCAGGATGCAGACAAGCGTGTCAGAGCCCGCGAAGTTCGAGCGGGCGGCGGTCGGCCCGCGGCCGAACTGCTCTTTGTGCAACGCGACCATCGCGTTCGAGACGGCGGCCATCAGCGCGCCGTTGGTCGGCTGGGTTTCGGACATCGTCCGACCCCCTTCGTCTCCCTCTGAGGCGAGGCCGCAACGAGGTGGAGGGAGATAGAGGACCCAACGCGGCGACTGCTCCCTTCAGTCTAGCGCCGGCAGCAACCCCGGCGGGAGGCGATAGCGTCCGGTGAATGGCCACCGAGCTCGACCTGGAGGCGTTACGGGCGGAAGCCCGCTACCACCGCGAGCGCTACGACCTCTACCGCGCCCGCGTCTACGCCGCGCGCCCGACGAGCCCCGCGCGGCTCGCCGAGCTCGAGCGGGCGCATCAGGGCGCCGCGGCCCGCCTCCGCGAGGCCGAGCGCGCCCACGCCGCAGCTAAGCCGCAACCGTGAGCGCAGCGCTGCAGCGAAGGTCGCGGCTCGATCGGCCGGCCGCGAGCTCGTAGTCGCCCGGCTCCACGACGAAGGCCCGCCCACCCTCGTCCCAGTGGGCGAGCGTCCGCTCCGGGACGGCGATCTCGGCGGTCAGCTCCTCGCCGGCGGCGGCGTCGATCGCGGCAAAGCCGACCAGCCATCGCGGCGGGCGCTCGACGGCGCTCTCGCGCCGCGAGGCGTAGAGCTGGACCACCTCGCGCCCCGGCCTCGCGCCGGTGTTGCGCACGCGCACCCGCGCGACGTCACCGGAGACCTCGAGGCCGAGGTACTCCCAGTCGGTGTAGCCGAGGCCGTGACCGAACGCGAACCGCGGCTCGCGGCCGTCGCGGTCGTCGCCGCGGTAGCCGACGAACAGGCCCTCGCTGTAGTCCAGCACGCCGTCCGCGGGACGGGTCGAGGGCAGGCCGCCGGCCGCCGCGGGCCACGTGGTCGGCAGCCGCCCTCCCGGCTCGGCGGCGCCCAGCAGGACGTCCGCGAGCGCGTCGCCGAACTCCTGGCCGGGGAACCACGCGAGCAGCACGGCAGCGGCGTCGTCTGCCCACGGGAGCAGGACCGGCGCGCCCGCGTTGACCACCACGACGGTGCGCGGGTTGGCCTCCAGCACGCGCGCGACGAGCTCGTCCTGGCGGCCGGGCAGGTCGAGCGTGTCGCGGTCGAAGCCCTCGCTCTCGACCTCCTCGGTCGTGCCGACCACCACCACCGCCACGTCAGCCGCGGCGGCCAGCCCGACGGCGCGCTCGAGCTCCTCGTCGTCCGGCCGCCGCGGCTCCTCGACGTTGAGCTGGAAGATCGCACCGGACCCCGCGAGCTCGTGGCGCAGCGTGAGCTGGAGCTCCTCGCCGGCGGCGAGCGTCACGGTGCTCGCGCGCTGGGGCGGGTGCATGTGCGCCTCGGCGATGTCGGCGCCGGGAGCGAGCGAGAGCTCCTCCTCGAAGGCGCGTACGCCGCCGAGCTCGAGGGCGAAGCGCCCGACCCCAGAGCAGCCGATCCGGTGCTCGCCCTCGGTCTCGGCGCGGATCCGGGCCTCGACCTCGATCGCGGCCACGCGCTCGGGCGGGACGTCGTCGAGGAACGCCCCTTGCCAGGCGAACGCGCCGCCGTAGCGCCGCTCGCTGGCCAGCAGCGTGCCGTCGGAGGCCAGGAAGCGCACCTCGGCGCCGTCGTCGCCCAGCAGCGCGCGCGTGATGACCGGGACGCGCGTGTTGGTGCGCACGCCGTGGGAGTGGCTCGACCTCCACCCGATCGCCCAGCGCCGAGCGCAGCCCCGCCAGCGGGGAGACGGTCGCGCGCGGGAAGACCGTCGCGCTGCCGCCGCCGAGCGTGCGCGCCACCGCGGCGTTGGGGCCGAGCACGGCGACGCGGCGCAGCGCGCCGGTGTCCAGCGGCAGCAGGGATCCTGCGTTGCGCGCGAGCACGAAGCCCGCCGCCGCGGTCGCCCGCAGCTCGGCGGCCATGTCGGCCTCGCTCCAGGCGGGCGCCTCCGCGGGCGCGCTGTCGTCCAGCGCGCCGACGCGCCCGGCCAGCCGCAGCACGCGCGCGACCTTCTCGTCGATCGCCGCCTCGGGGACGCTGCCGTCGCGCACCGCGCGGACCAGCGCGTCGCCCCACGGCCCGCCCGGGCCGGGCATCACCAGGTCCAGGCCGGCGCGGCCGGCCGGCACGGTGCTGCGGGCCGCGAACCAGTCGGACATGACCAGCCCGTCGAAGCCCCACTCGCCCTTGAGCACGTCGTCGAGCAGCGGGCTCTCGGTCATCGTGTGCCCGTTGACGCCGTTGTAGGCCGCCATCACCGCCCACGGCCGCGCCTCGGCCACGATCCACTCGAACGGCGCGAGGTAGAGCTCGCGCAGCGTGCGCTCGTCCACGCGCGCGTCGAGCGTGAAGCGCTCGGTCTCCGAGTCGTTGGCGACGAAGTGCTTGACGGTCGCCCCGACGCCGGCGCGCTGGAGCCCGTGGACGTAGGCGATGGCGATGCGGGCCGTCAACAGCGGATCCTCGCTGAAGCACTCGAAGTGGCGGCCGCCGAGCGGCGAGCGGTGCAGGTTGACGGTCGGGGCGAGCAGCACGTCGACGCCCTTGCGCCGGCACTCCGCCGCCAGCAGGCCGCCGAGACGCTCGATCCGCGCCTCGTCCCAGGTCGCGGCCAGCGCGGTCGGTGACGGCACGTTGGCCGACCAGTCACGCTCGTCCCAGCGCTCGCCGCGGACGCCCGCCGGGCCGTCGGACAACACCAGCCGCCGCAGGCCGGCAGCCGGCTCGGGGTGCAGCGCCCAGGCGTCGGCGCCGGTGAGCAGGCGCACCTTCTGCTCCAGGGTCAGGGCGGCCGCGATCGTGTCGGTCATGCAAGCACCGGTACCCCGAGTCCGGCCGGCCATCCCCGCCGGCGCGCAGGATCCGGTGGGCGGGCGTCGTAGTCACCAGGGTCATGACCGCCGGCCAGACCGCGCGCAACGTGCTCGCCGCGGGGGGCGTCCTCGGGCTCGGCTACCTCGCCTGGCTCTTGCGCGAGGTGCTGCTGCTCGTGGTGCTCGCCGTCTTCGTGGCGGTCGCGATCAGCGCGCCGGTCAACGCGCTTCAGGCGCGGCTCCGCCTGCCCCGCGCGCTGGCGATCATCATCGTCTACGTGCTGCTCGGGCTGCTCCTGGCCGCGATCGGCCTGCTCGTCGTCCCGCCACTCGTGCGCGAGTTCGACGAGCTGCTGCGGGCCGCGCCCGGCTACATCCGCGAGGCCCGCGACTCCGGGCTGATCGAGCGCTGGGACAAGGAGTACGGGATCTTCCAGAAGCTCCAGAGCGCGGCGAGCGACCTGCCGTCGGTGGCGGGGACAGCGTTCAGCGAGATCGAGGCGGTGACGGTCGGGGCGCTCGAGCGGATCGTCGAGCTGATCGCGATCCTCGCCGTCTCGTTCCTGCTGCTGCTCGACGCCCCGCGGGTGCTGAACTTCGCCTACACCCAGCTCGTACCCGACCGCGAGCCGCAGGCGCGCCGGCTGGCGAGCGAGACCAGCCGGGCGGTCGGCGGCTACGTCGCGGGCGTCTTCGCCGTCGCGGCGCTGGCCGGCGTGGCGGCCTTCGTGGCGATGACCGTGCTCGGGATCCCGTTCGCGGTCCCGCTGGCGGTGCAGATGGCGCTCTTCGCGCTGCTGCCGCTGGTCGGCTCGTCGATCGGCGCGGTCGTGATCGCGTTCGTCGCCGCCTTCGTCGGGTGGGAGACCGTGGTGATCTGGGGCGTGTTCTGGGTCGTCTACCAGCAGACCGAGACGCACGTGCTCGGCCCGCTCGTCTACCGCAAGGCCGTCGACCTCAGCCCGGTGTTCGTGATCCTCTCGGTGCTGGCCGGGGCGACGCTGCTCGGCATCCTCGGGGCGCTACTCGCCATCCCGGCGGCGGCGACCATCCAGATCCTCCTGCGCGAGTGGTGGCGGGCGCGGCGCAGAGGGCGCGGGCCGGCCGCGCCATCGGCGGCCGAGCCCGCTCAGCCCTAGGCCGCGGCGGCCTCGCGCTGGGCGCGGCGGGCGCGCTTCTTGGCAGCCTCGACCTCACGGTCCTTCGGCGGCGCATTGGTCGAGAGCGCGTCGAGCAGCTCGCGCGAGGCGGCGGTGACCGCCTCGACGGCCCGCTCGAAGGCCTCAGCGTTGGCCTGGGAGGGCTTGTTGTACCCGCTGATCTTGCGGACGTACTGCAGCGCGGCGTCGTGGACCTCGTCCTCGGTCGCCGGCGGCTCGAAGTTGTGGAGCGGTCTGATGTTGCGGCACATGACAGACAGGCTAGTTGAGCTCGTCGTCGGGGTCCTCGTCCTCGTCCTCGATGCCGAGGAAGAGGTCGGCGTCCTCGACGTCGGTGTCGAGCGGATCGGCGTCCGGCTCGATCATGTCGTCGGCGTCGGGCGGGTTGCCGGACTGCGCGTCGCCGAGCCCGGCCTCCTCGGAGTGGTCCGGCCTGGGGCCGTGGGAAGGGGTCATGGCCCGGAGGGTACGCCCCCGGCCCGGAGCTCGATCGCCGGGGCCGGGGCCAGCAGCATCGTGAGCCCGCTGCGGGGGTCGCGCGGCGAGGCGCGCCGCTCGCGCAGCACCACCGCCGACCACGGGCGGCCCGCGTCGAGGTCCGGCGCCAGCTCGGCCGCGACCTCGCGGGGCACCCACCCCACCTGCTCGCCGCCGCCGCCCGGATCGACCGCGATCGCGTTCGGGTCGTGGGGGTTGGCGCCGTCGCGGCGCAGGCTCAGCGGGCGGCCGGGAGCGACGTCGGCGCCCGCGAGCGCCTCGGCGTGGTGGCGGCCCGCGCCGGCGACCCCGGCGACGCGCAGCCCGCGATCCGTCACCTCGGGCGCGTCGCGGCCGAGGTAGCGCCCGGACGCCGGGTCGACGAGCTGGTAGCCCGCCACCCACAGCTGGCCGCCGTCGTCGGGGTACCAGTAGCGCTCCTCGAAGACGACGTCGACCTGCATCGCCGCGATCAGCGCTCGGCCGGGAACTGCTCGAGCACCCACTCCGGGCCGAGCACGGGCCGCCGGTAGGAGCGGCCCTGGACCTTGACGTAGTCGCGGGTGCGGATGTCCATCGGCAGGTCGCGCTCGATCGGGTACCAGGCGTTGTGCTGGGCGATCAGCTCGTTGAGCGACCCGAAGGAGAACGCCCGCGCCTGCTCGCGCCAGCGCTCGGCGAAGCGCGCGCGGTCCTCGCCGCACTCGTCGAGCAGCGCGCGGTAGGCGGCGCCGACGCGGCGGCGCTCGGAGGCGATGCCGCGATCGATGTCGGTCACCCGCTCCATCCAGCGCGGCCGGTTGCCGGCCTTGAGGTAGGCCTCGATCGAGCGGCGACTGTGGCGCGCGCGCTCGGAGATCGGGCGGCCGTGGCCGTCGCGCTCGTCGAGGTCGCGGCCGAGGATCCGCTCGACCGAGGTGCGGGAGGTGTCGGGGTCGTCGGCCACGGGTCCCAGCTTCCAGGGTAGAAACTGGAACCCGCGCCCACGCGACTCAGGCGGGCTGGAGCACCGCCTCGGCCTCGGGCACCTCGACCTCCACCGCGACCGGCGCCGCGGGCCTTGGCGTGCGGATCAGCGCGGCGGCCGCGACGGCGCCGATCAGGGCGACCGCGGCGCCCGCCCACATGGCGTCGTGCAGGCCGCTCACGTAGTCGGCCGGGGAGCCGCCACCGAGCGCGGCCTCGGCGGGCACCAGCGCGCCGAGCGCGGCGATGCCGACCGCGATGCCGGCCTGGCGGAACGTGTCGTTGACCCCGGCCGCGAGCCCGCTCTGCTCGGGCGGCGCCGAGCCCAGCGCGACGGCCGTGACCGCCGGGTTGAACAGGCCGGTGCCGACGGCGGCGACGAGGAAGCCGGGCAGCAGCGCGGTCCACGAGGAGTTCGGGCCCGCGAGCACCATCAGCGCCATGCCGGCGCCGACGAGCGCGAGGCCGACGGCGATCATCGCCCGCGCCGAGACCTTCTCGCCGAGCGCCGCGGTGGCGCCCGAGACGGTGAAGATCACCAGCGTGGCCGGCAGGTAGACGAGCCCGGCCTCGATGGCCGAGAGCCCCAGCACCTGCTGGAGGTAGAGCGTGACGTAGAGGAAGATGGCGAAGAACGAGGCCGAGATCGCCAGCGCCGCCACCTGCGCGCCGGCGAAGTTGCCGTTGCGGAAGAGCCCGAGCGGCAGCATCGGCTCGCGCACCTGCGCCTCGATGGCCACGAAGGCCGCCAGCAGCGCGCCGGCGACGGCCAGCGCGGCCACGATCGGTGTGCTCGTCCAGCCGTCCTCGTTGCCGCGCAGCAGCGCGAGCACGAGCAGGAAGAGCCCGGCGCCGAGCGTGATCTGCCCGGGCACGTCGACCCGGCGGGCGGCCGGATCGCGCGACTCGGCGACGTAGGCGCGGGTGATCCACAGGCACAGCAGCCCGAGCGGCAGGTTGATCAGGAAGATCCACTGCCAGTCCAGCCCGCTGGTCAGCGCGCCGCCCACGAGCGGGCCGACGGCGAACGAGGCGCCGATGGCGGCGCCGTAGGCGGCCAGCGCCCCGGCGCGCTCCTTGGCGCCCGGGAAGGCGTTCGCGAGCAGGGCGAGCGAGACGGCGAACATGACCGCCGCGCCGATGCCCTGCACGGCGCGGGCCGCGACCAGCGCTTCGATGCTGGGGGCGGCGGCGCAGGCGGCAGAAGCGACGGTGAAGAGGGCAAGGCCGCCGGCGAACAGCCGGCGACGACCGAAGCGGTCGGCCAGCGAGCCGAAGGTCAACACGGTCGCGGCGAGCGCGAGCGTGTAGGCGTCGACGACCCACTGCAGGCCACTGAGGCCGGCGCCGAGGTCCTCGGCGATCCGGGAGAGGGCCGTGTTGACCACCGCGATGTCGAGCATGAGCATCGCCGTGGCGGCACACACCACGGCGAGCGTCCAGCGCTGAGGATTCATGTGAGCGCTTCCTGGTTCGGGGAGAGGGCGGGGAGGGTGTCGGCCAGGATCCCCGACCCTCCGCAGCGGAGCCATCGGGATATCCGCACTTTCAGTGGTGAGCTGGCTCCCGGACGGGCGGGCGCCGTGACACCCTGTTGACGCCCGTGCGCCTGGATGCATTCCCTCGCCACCCGCTCACCTTCGGCCCCTCGCCCGTGCACCCGCTCGAGCGCCTGACCACCGAGCTCGGCGGCGCGACGATGTGGGCCAAGCGCGACGACTGCAACAGCGGCCTGGCCTACGGCGGCAACAAGACGCGCAAGCTCGAGTACCTCGTCGCCGACGCGCTGGCCAAGGGCTGCGACACGCTGGTCTCGATCGGCGGCGTGCAGTCCAACCACACCCGCCAGGTCGCCGCCGTCGCCGCGCGCTGCGGCCTCGGCTGCGTGCTGGTCCAGGAGAGCTGGGTCGACTGGCCCGACGTCGCCTACGACCGCGTGGGCAACATCCAGCTCAGCCGCATCATGGGCGCCGACGTGCGGCTGGTGCAGGCCGGCTTCGGGATCGGCTTCAAGGCCAGCTGGGAGCAGGCGATCGCCGACGTCGAGGAGGCGGGCGGCACGCCGTACGCGATCCCGGCGGGCGCCTCGGACCACCCGCTCGGCGGCCTCGGCTTCGCGCGCTGGGCGCAGGAGGTGGCCGAGCAGGAGCGCGCGCTGGGCGTCTTCTTCGACACGGTCGTCGTCTGCTCGGTCACGGGCAGCACGCAGGCGGGCATGATCGCCGGGTTCGCCGCCCAGGCGCGCCCGCGGCGGGTGCTCGGGATCGACGGCTCGGCCAAGCCGGCCGAGACGCACGCGCAGGTCGCGCGGCTCGCGCGCGCCACAGCCGAGCTGATCGAGCTGGGCCGGCCGCTGGCCGACGACGAGATCGAGCTCGACGACCGCTACCACGCCGGCACCTACGGCATCCCGGACGAGCAGACGCTCGCGGCGATCCGGACCGCCGGGCGGCTGGAGGGGATGATCACCGACCCGGTCTACGAGGGGAAGTCGATGGCGGGGATGATCGACCTCGTCGGCCGGGAAGAGATCGCAGCGGACTCCACGGTGCTCTACGCGCACCTCGGCGGCCAGCCGGCGCTGAGCGCCTACGGCGCCCTCTTCCGGTGAGGATCACGGCCGGTTCACGCGGGAGCGCCCGCGTGAGGTAGAAGGTGCGGCCATGTCCACCTCACGACGCCGTGCCGCCGCCCTGATCGCCGGCACGCTCACACTGCTGTTCGCCGCCGCCCTCGGCGCGGGTCCCGCCGCGGCCGCCGCCAAGGGCGTGAAGGGCTCCGCCGGCCCCGACCGCCCGCTTGTGATCGGCCATCGCGGCGCGTCGGGCTACCGGCCCGAGCACACGCTGGCCTCCTACGAGCTGGCCGCCCGCATGGGCGCCGACTACGTCGAGCCCGACCTGGTCTCGACCAAGGACGGCGTGCTGGTCGCCCGCCACGAGAACGAGATCGGCGGGACCACGAACGTCGCCGACAAGCCGGAGTTCGCCGGGCGCCGGACGACCAAGACGATTGACGGCGTCGCGCTGACCGGGTGGTTCACCGAGGACTTCACGCTCGCCGAGCTCAAGACGCTGCGCGCCAAGGAGCGCATCCCGGACATCCGCCCGCGCAACACGCTCTACAACGGGCGCTACGAGATCCCGACCTTGCAGGAGGTCATCGACCGCGTCAAGCGCCTCTCGCGGGAGCTCGGGCGCGAGATCGGCATCTACCCCGAGACCAAGCACCCGACGTACTTCCGCGGGATCGGCCTCGCGCTCGAGGGGCCGCTCGTGCGCACGTTGCGACGCAACGGCCTCGACGGCCGACGGGCGAAGGTGTTCGTGCAGTCCTTCGAGGTCGGCAACCTGCAGCGGCTGAACCGCCGGATCGACGTGCCGCTCGTCCAGCTTCTGCCGCTCTACATCCCCGACCCTGCGGAGGCTCCGCCGGACCCGACCACCCCGGCCGGACTCGAGGCGATCGCCGAATACGCTGACGGCGTGGGGCCGTCCAAGACCCTGATCGTCCCGCGCGACGCGGCGGGCAACTCGCTGCCGCCGACCCAGTTCGTCGACTACGCGCAGGATGCCGGCCTGCAGGTCCACCCCTACACGTTCCGCAACGAGAACACCTTCCTGCCGCTCGAGCTGCGCGTGGGCAGCGACCCCGCCCAGTACGGCAACGCGTTCGCCGAATACGCCCAGTTCTTCGGCCTCGGCGTCGACGGCGTGTTCTCCGACAACCCCGATACCGCCGTCGCCGCCCGCGACGAGGAGGTGGACTGAGCTCAGCCCGTGTTGCGCAATCCGCTCGCGATCCCGTTGATCGCCTGAGCGGCCGCCCGGTCCAGCGCGCCGTCGCCCGGCGCGCCGGCCCGGGCGCGGCGCAGCAGCTCGATCTGCACGAACGACAGCGGGTCCACGGACGGGTTGCGGCGCTGGATCGAGTCGCGCAGCACCGGCTCGCCGTCGAGCAGGCGCTCGTGGTCGCCGACCTCGAGCAGCAGCCGGCTCGTGCGGTCGAACTCGTCCTCGATCCGGCGCCAGACGCGCTCGCGCAGGGCCTCGTCCTCGCACAGCTCCGCGTAGCGGCGCCCGATGCCCAGGTCGGCCTTGGCGCACGCCATCTCGGCGTTGGAGAGCAGCGCCGCGAAGAACGGCCAGTCGCGCTGCATCTCGCGCACGAGGTCGAGTCCGTGGGCGGCGACCGCGCTCTCGAGCGCCGTGCCGAGCCCGTACCAGGCGGGTAGCACGATGCGCGCCTGCGTCCAGGAGAAGACCCACGGGATCGCCCGCAGGTCCTCGATCCCGGGTGCCTCGCCGCGCTTGGCCGGGCGCGAGCCCAGCCGCAGGCGGGAGATCTCCCCCAGCGGTGTCGCCGCGTCGAAGAACGCCGGGAAGCCCGGGTCGCCGTAGACCAGGTCGCGGTAGTGGTAGGCGGAGCGGCTGGCCATGTCGGCCATCACGCGCCGGAAGGTCGCCATCCGGTCCGGGCGCGCCCGCGGCTCGCGGTTCAAGGTGGTGACCAGCACCGCGCTGGCGGTCAGCTCGAGCTCGCGGTGGGCGATCTCCGGCACGGAGTAGCGGGCGGAGAGCACCTCGCCCTGCTCGGTGACCTTCATCCGGCCGGCCACCGTCCCGAGCGGCTGGGCGAGGATGGCCACGTTGGCCGGGCCGCCGCCGCGCCCCACCGCTCCGCCGCGGCCGTGGAAGAAGGTCCACTTCACGCCCTCGGCGCGCATCAGCTCGGCGAGCCCGACCTGGGCGCGGTAGGTGGCCCAGCCGGAGGCGACGTACCCCACGTCCTTGTTGGAGTCCGAGTAGCCGATCATGATCTCCTGCTCGTCGCCGACGGCGCGCAGCGCCGCGCGGTAGACGGGCTCTGCGAGCAGCTCGCGCATCGTCTCGGCGGCGCCCTCGAGGCTCTTGCCGGTCTCGAACAGCGGCACGATCCGCAGCCGCGCCCCCTCGCCGCCGGCTGTCGCCAGGCGGCACTCCTTCATCAGCAGCAGCACCTCGAGCACGTCGGCGGCGGACTCGGCGCCCGAGATGATGTAGGCCTGGACCGACCCGGCGTGGTCGCCCTCGAGCAGCTCGTAGAGCGTCCTGAAGGTCTCGACCACCTCGCGGGTGGAGGCCGAGAAGCCCTCGATGTCGGCCGGCACCAGCGGCCGGCGCTCGCTGATCGCGCGGGCGAGCAGGGCGGTGCGCTGGGCCGGCTCGAGCTCCGCGTAGCCGTCGTGCAGGCCGAGTACGGACAGGATCTCGCCGATCGCGCGCCGGTGGAAGCGGGCGTGCTCGCGGATGTCCAGGCGGGCGAAGTGGAAGCCGAAGACCTCGACCTGGCGGATGAAGTCGCGCAGGTCGCCGCCGGCGACGAAGCCACCGCCGCCGGTCTGCAAGGCGTCCTCGATGCAGCGCAGGTCGCCCAGCAGCTCCTCCGGCGCGGCGTAGCCGCCCGGCTCGTGCCCGCGCGTCGCCCGTAGGCGCTCGCGGACCAGCGCGAGCGCGCGCCGGTAGGGCTCCTCCGGGTTGCGCCGCTCGAGCTCCGCCGCGATCTCCGGGAAGTGCTCGGCGCCGGCGGCCAGCAGCGGCGCGAGCGTCTCGGGCTCGCCGGTCAGCCGCGCCGACAGCGAGATGCGCGCGGCCAGCTCGCCGGCGCGGCCCTCCAGGAAGCCGACGCACGCCGCGCGCATCGTCGCCAGCGTGCGCACGGTCGTCTCCGGCAAGACGTTCGGGTTACCGTCGCGGTCGCCGCCCATCCAGGAGCCGAAGGTCAGCAACGGCGGGACGGGCGCCGGTTCGCCGGGGTACTCCTCGGCCAGCGCGCTCTCGAGCTCGCGGTAGAGCCGCGGCACGACGTGCACGAAGGTCGTGGCGAAGTAGACGAGGCCGGCCTCCACCTCGTCGATCACCGTCGGTGAGACCGCCCGCACCTCGTCGGAGGCCCACAGCTCCTGCACCGTCGCCGCGAGCCGCTGCCAGGCGATCGCGTCGTCGCTGGGGTCGGGCAGCCGCTGGTCGAGGTCGCGCAGGATCGCGAACACGCGCGCGAGCTTCTCGATCGTCGTGCGCCGGCGCGCCTCGGTCGGGTGGGCGGTCATCACGAGCCGCAGCTCGGCGGCGGCGAGCGTGCGCCCGAGGTCCTCGGCGCTCGTGCCGTTGCGGGCCAACCGCTGGACGGCATCGCGCAGCGAGCCCGCCTGCGCGTCCGGAGCCAGCTCGGCCGCGCGGCGGCGCAGCCGCCGCACGCGCTCGTTGTCCTCGGCGAGGTTGACCAACTGGAACCAGCGCGTGAGCGAGCGGATCAGCACCTCGGCGTCGGCGAGCGAGAGCCCGGCCACCAGCTCGGCCAGCTCGTCGGCAGCCGCGTCGTCACCCTCGCGCGAGCGCTTGCCGAGCGCCACGGCCTCCTCGTGCAGCTCGAGCGCGCGATGCCCCTGCCCCGCGCGGATCACCTCGGCGAGCACCGACGCCAGCAGCGCCTCGTCGTCGGCGAACGAGCGCCCGGACGTCTGGCGCGCGGGCGCCTCGGCCTCGAGGATCTCGGGTGGCATCCCCGCCAGGGTGGCGACCGGGACCGGATCGGCGTACCGACCGGCGGCCAAAGATCGGGCGGCCCGGATCGCCCGGGCGTCGGAGTCCGAGAAGGCGCTCAGCGCAGCGTCCAGAAGCCGTCGGCGCCCACGTGGCGCTCGTGCGCCACCCGCCCGAGCTGCTCGCGCGCGTCGTCGTCGGACAGATCGGCCACCTCGGCGACCTCGCGCGTGGCCAGGGGGATCTGAGCCCAGGCGAGCACGTCCTCCACCGTCGCGGGCGGCTCGCGGCGGTCCAGCCCCGGCGTCAGGTTGGCGAAGATCACGTCGTAGACGGCGAAGGGCTGGAAGCCCGGCACGGCGATGCGCACGCCGTCGGCGAGCCGCACGACCTCGTAGGACGGGCACGTGTAGCGGCGCCCGCCCGACCAGTTGGCGAGCTTCTCGTCCAGCACGCGTGCCGCCGGGGCGGGCTCGCGCGCGGCGGCCATGTCCTCGCGCAGCTCGGCCTCGGTCTCCGGCTCGGCCATCCAGCGCTCGAGCTCGGCGGGGTCGATCCCGGCGTCGAGCGCCGCGCCCGCGCGCGTGGCCGGCTCGTCGAGCAGCTCGCCGGAGAAGGTGCGCACGCGCAGCGCGCGCAGCAGCGGCCACGTCCGCTCCGGGTCGTGGCGGCGGGCGGCCACGACCGCGCGGCAGGCCGGCACCGTGGCCGACATGCGCGGGCGCTCGGCGGTGTCGATCGGCATGCCGTGGTCGTGCGCGATCTTGCGGTAGGCCGTGGACTGCAGCTCGGGCGTGAAGCCGCGCTCGAGGTAGTCGTCCGGGCTCTCGCTCAGTCCGACCATGCGCTCGGTCCAGCCCACGCCCTCGCCGTAGAGCCACTGCAGGCGCCGGCGGAACGGCTCGGCGCTGTAGGCCCACGGACAGGCCGGGTCGGTGAACTCGACGATCTCGACCGCGGTCATCCGGTTGCCTCCATCGCGTAGTCGGCCGGCTCGAAGCGCCGCAGCGCGCGGCGGAAGCCGACGGTCGAGCCGGGCCACAGGGTCGTGTTGCGGCCGCGGTCGTCGAGGTACCAGCTCGCGCAGCCCGAGGTCCACACCGTGTTCTTCATCCGCTGCTGCACGTCGGCGTTGTAGGCCGCCTGGACCTCCGGGCGCACCTCCAGGGCGCGTGCGCCGCGGTCGTCCATCGCCGCCAGGCATTCGGCCACGTACGCGATCTGGGCCTCGATCATCACCAGCATCGAGGTGTGGCCGAGCCCGGTGTTCGGGCCGACGAGCATGAAGAGGTTCGGGAAGCCCGCGATGGCGGTGCCCAGGTAGGCCTGCGGGCTGCCCTGCCAGACGTCTGAGAGCAGGCGCCCCTCGCGCCCGCGCAGGCGGTGGGCCGCCGCGACGTCGGTGACGTGGAAGCCGGTGCCGAGGATGATCGTGTCCACGGCGCGCCGGGTCCCGTCCGCGGTCACGACCGCGCCGTCGTCGATCGCCGCGATCGGTGCGGTCACGAGCTCCACGTTGGGCCGGGTGAGCGCGGGGTAGTAGTCGTCGGAGATCAGGATCCGCTTGCACCCGATCGTGTAGTCCGGCGTCAGCCTGGCGCGCAGCGCGGGATCGGCGACCTGCTTGTGCAGGTGGCGCCGGGCCATGCGCGTGGGCAGTGGGCTCAGGCGCCGGTGCACGAACGGCAGGATCTTGGCCTCGTAGGCGTAGTAGAGGCCCTCGCGCATCAGCCGCTGGGCGGCCGGCAGGCGGCGGTAGAGCCGGCGCTCGAGGCCGTGCAGCGGGCGGTCGGGCCGCGGGAGGATCCACGGTGCGGAGCGCTGGAAGACGTGCATCCGGCCGACGCGCGGCTGGATCTGCGGCACGAACTGGATCGCCGAGGCGCCCGTCCCGATCACCGCGACGCGCTCGCCGGTCAGGTCGTGGTCGTGGTCCCAGGCGGCGGAGTGGAACACCGGGCCCGCGAAGTCCTCCAGGCCCGGGATCGCCGGCCGCGCCGGCTCACTGAGCGCGCCCATGGCCGAGACCAGCACCTGCGCGGTGAAGCGCCCGCGGCTGGTGTCGATCTGCCAGCGGCCGCTCGCCTCGTCCCACGCCGCCTCGCCGACCTCGTGGCCGAGCCGGACGTGCTCCAGGACGCCGCCGCGCTGGGCGCAGGCGCGCAGGTAGGCCCAGATCTCCGCTTGCCCGGAGAACGTGCTGCTCCAGTCCGGGTTCGGCGCGAAGGAGTAGGAGTACAGGTGCGACGGGACGTCGCAGGCGCAGCCGGGATAGCGGTTGTCGCGCCACGTGCCGCCGAGGTCGTCGCCGCGCTCGAGCACGACGAAGTCGCGCTCGCCGAGCTCGCGCAGGCGGATCGCCATGCCCACGCCGGAGAACCCGGCGCCGACGATCGCCACCCGGACGTCGGTACTCATCCGCGCGCGCCCGTCGCCCACTTGGAGACCGTGGTGGGCTCCCAGGCGGCCAGCTCGTCGAGCAGCGCGGCGGGGTCCTCGCCCATCAGCAGCGTCGCGCGGAGCTCGGGGCGCAGGAAGCCCTCGGCGACGGCGTGGTCGAGGAAGCCCGCGAGCCCGTCGTAGTAGCCGCGCACGTTGAGCAGCGCCGACGGCTTGGCGTGCAGGCCCAGCTGCGACCACGTGTAGACCTCGAAGAGCTCCTCGAGCGTCCCGGCCCCGCCCGGCAGCGCGACGAAGGCGTCGCTGAGCTCGGCCATGCGCGCCTTGCGCTCGTGCATCGTGTCGACCACGTGCAGCTCGGTCAGCCCCGGATGGGCGATCTCGCGGTCGACCAGCGCCCGCGGGATCACGCCGACCACCTCGGCGCCGCACTCCAGGGCGGTGTCGGCCAGGACGCCCATCAGGCCGACGCTCGCGCCGCCGTAGACGATCCCGAGGCCGGCGGCGTGGGCCGCCAGCGCCAGCGCCTCGGTGGCCTCGCGATAGGCCCGATGCCCGCCGGGGCTCGAGCCGGAGAAGACGCAGACGCGGTGCAGCCGGGACACGCACGGGAGGGTAGTCGGCGGGGTCTCGTGGCCGCTCCGGATGGTGGCCGGCACCGCGGGTCACTGCCGCGGCCGCTCCGGCTCGTTTGCGCCGCGTGCGCCGCCGTGTCCCGCCGCGCCGCTGCGCTGCCGCTGGAAACGCCGCTGGTAAGGGGCCCCACGCCCTGTCCCGGGGGCCACGCCCGGGTAAGCGCGGCGGTGCCGGCCCTCGACCCCTCGATGCGGGGGTTCGCCGGCGCCTCCCGGCGCTCTCGGCCGCCCCCGTACGGCAGGCCGCACCACGCCCCTAGAGCCTCTAGGCATATCGAAACGAGCCACTTGCGTTTCGCAACATGAACGTCTACGGTGCGCCGCACAGATACGAAACGCCTCAGGCCCGTTTCGCAACCCGTCCCCCCGAGCCGGGAGCCACCATGACCACCGCCGCCGTCCCCGCCTCCGCCCGCCCCGCCGCCGCGCCCGACCCCCGCCGCTGGTGGACGCTCGCCGTCCTGTGCTTCTCGCTGTTGGTCATCGGGATCGACAACACGATCCTCAACGTCGCGCTGCCGTCGCTCGAGCGCGACCTCGGCGCGTCCGCCTCTGAGCTGCAGTGGATCGTCGACGCCTACATGCTGGTCTTCGCCGGGCTGCTGCTCACCGCCGGCGCGCTCGGCGACCGCTTCGGCCGCAAGCGCGCGCTCACCTTCGGGCTGCTCGTGTTCGCGGCGGGCTCGGGGTGGGCCGCGCTGTCGGACTCCGCCTCCTCGCTGATCGCCGCGCGCGCGCTGATGGGCGTCGGCGGCGCGTTCATCATGCCCTCCACGCTCTCGATCCTGACCAACGTCTTCCCGCCGCACGAGCGCGGGCGGGCGATCGGGACCTGGGCGGCGATGGCCGGCCTGGGCATCGTCATCGGGCCCGTCTCGGGCGGCTGGCTGCTCGAGCACACGACCTGGCACGCGATCTTCCTCGTCAACCTGCCGTTCGTCGCCGTCGCGCTGATCGGCGGCCGCCTGCTCGTCCCCGAGTCCCGCGACCCGGCCGCCGGGGGCCTGGACCTGCACGGCTTCGCGCTCTCGACGACCGGCTTGACCGCGCTGGTGTGGGCGATCATCGAGGCCCCGGCGAAGGGCTGGACCGACCCGGTCGTGCTCGCCGCCTTCGGCCTCGCCGCCTTGGCGCTCGCCTCGTTCGCCGCGTGGGAGCTGCGCGCGCCGGCGCCGATGCTCGACGTGCGGCTGTTCGCCAACCCGCGCTTCTCGGCGGCCAGCGGGTCGATCACGCTCGTGTTCTTCGCCCTCTTCGGGTCGATCTTCTTCCTCACGCAGTACCTGCAGCTCGTGCTCGGCTTCGACCCGCTCGAGGCGGGCATCCGGGTCCTGCCCGTGGCGGCCGGCGTGATGATCGGCGGCCCGCTGTCCGCGCGGCTGGCCGAGCGGATCGGCACCAAGCTGCCGGTGGCCGCCGGCCTCGTGCTGGTGGGCAGCGGCCTGGTGATCATGAGCTCTGTCGAGGTCGGCTCGGGCTACGGGCTGGTGGCCGCCTCGATGAGCGTGCTCGGCCTCGGGATGGGGCTGGCGATGGCGCCCGCGACCGACTCGATCATGGGCTCGCTGCCGCTGGAGAAGGCGAGCGTCGGCTCGGCGGTCAACGACGCCACGCGCACGACCGGCGGGGCGCTGGGCGTCGCCATCCTGGGATCGCTCCTGGCCAGCCACTACCGTGCGGACATGGAGCCGATCGCGGACGCGATCCCGGGCGCCGCCGGCGCCGCCGCCCAGGATTCGCTCTCGGGCGCGCTGGCCGTCGCGGGGCGGGTCGGCGGGCAGGCGTCCGCGCAGCTCACCGAGGCGGCGCAGTCCGCGTTCGTCGGCGGCATGCACGTCGCGGCGCTGGCCGCCGCGGGCGTCGCCTTCGCGGGCGCGCTGCTGGCGCTGGTCGCGCTGCCCGCGCGGGCCCAGGAGGACGCGCCGGCCGAGCTCGAGCGCGCGCGGGAGACGGTGCCGGCGTGAGCGGGGCGCCAGGCGCCACCGCGACGCCCGGCGCGGCCCCCGCGCGCCGGGCGCCCGGCCGCCCGCGCTCGGCCCGGGCGGACGCGGCGATCGTGCGGGCGACGCTCGAGCTGCTGGTTCAGGACGGCTACCGCGCGCTGACGATGGAGCGCGTGCGCGAGCGCGCGGGGGTGGGCAAGGCGACGCTCTACCGCCGCTACGGGTCCAAGGAAGCGCTGGTCAAGGCGGCCGTCGTCCACCTTCACGCCGATCTCCCGGCCGTCGACACCGGCAGCCTGCGCAGTGACGTGGTCGCGCTGACCGAGGCCGCGCTCGGGCGGGTGGAGAGCACCGGCGCGGCGAGCCTGATCCCGCGGCTGCTCTCCGAGGTCGTCGACGACCCCGAGATGCACGCGATCTTCTCCGCCAACCTCGTCGAGCCACGGCGGCGGATCCTGCGCGAGATCATCGTCCGGGCACAGGCGCGCGGCGAGCTGCGCGGGGACGTCGACGTCGAGCTGTGCGTCGACATGCTCGCCGGCCCGCTCGTCTACCGGGTGATCGTCGACGGCGGGCCCAGCCCGGCGCTGCGCGAGCTGCCCGAGCGGATGCTCGAGCTGCTGCTGCACGGCATCGCTAGGCGATGACCACGCGCCCGTCGGGTCCGACCCCGAGCCGCCGGCCGCCCCGCAGCAGCTCGAGCAGCTCCTCGCCGACCAGCTCGCGCCGCCAGCCGCGCAGCGTGCGGACGTCCGGCTCCGGTCGCCCGCGCCGCGCGGCGACCACGATCGCCGAGAGGTCGGCGCGGGCGGCGATCAGCTCGTAGGCCAGCCCGGCCGCCTGCGCCCGGGCGCGCACGAGCGCCTCGGCCAGCGCGATCGTCGGGCCGTCGATGGCCTCCGCCGGCGAGCGCTCGGCGTCGTCGAGGCGGATCGGCGGCGCCTCACGCCCGCGGGCGATGGCGCCGAGCAGGTCGTCCGCCCGCCGCCGCACCACCTCGGGATTGACCCCGCGGATCTGGCTGAGCTCGCGCCGGCCGGCCGGCTGGCGCTTGGCCAGCTCGACGACCGTCGGGTCGCGCACCACGCCACCCACCGGCCGGTCCTCGGCCATGGCCGTGCGCTCCCGCCAGGCCGCCAGCTCGCGCGCGACCGCGCGCTCACGTGGGTCGAGGCTGCCGGTGCGCGGCAGCCGCCGCCAGGTCTCCTCCGGATCGCGCTCGTCGCTGGCGTCGGCGATCGCGCGGCACTCCTCGCGCGCCCAGCCGAGCCGCCCGCGCTCGCTCAGGCGCCGCTGCAGCTCGTCGGCCAGCGGGAACAGGTGCTCGACGTCCTCGCGCGCGTAGGAGAGCTGCTCCTCGGTGAGCGGCCGCGCGTCCCAGCGCGTGAAGCTCGCGGTCTTGGCGAGCCGGATGCGCAGCAGGTCGTGCAGGAGGCCGGTGTAGCCCGCCTGGGCGGAGAAGCCGGCGAAGCCGGCCGCGACCTGGGTGTCGAAGACGTTTGAGACCTCCGTCGCCCACTGGCGGCGGACGATGGCGACGTCCTGGCGGCCGGCGTGCAGGACGATCTCGACCGCCGGGTCGGCGAGCACCGCGGCGAGCGGCGCCGCGGCGAAGCCCGCCAGGGGATCGAGGACGGTGATCTCCTCGCCCACGACGACCTGCACCAGGCACAGCAGCGGTCGGTAGCGCCCCTCCGGCATGAACTCGGTGTCGAGGCCGAGCCGGCCCGTCTCGCGCGCGCGGGCCGCGAGGCGCCCGGTGTCGGTCTCAAGCGTCGCCAAGGTCCTTCTCCCAGCGATCGATGCGCGTGTCGGTGGTCATCCCCACGGACTCGTAGAGCCGCGCCGCGCCGGGATTGGCCCCGTGCACCGAGAGCTCGGCGGTGGTCAGGCCGGCGTCGCGGAAGGCCGCGAAGGCGCCGAGCAGGAGCGTCCGGCCGTGGCCGAGCCCGCGGCCGCGGGGGGCGACGGCGAGCGTCTCGACGTAGCCGACGCCGTCCTCCCAGCGCTCGCACAGCGCCGCGCCCAGCACGCCCTCGTCGTCCTCCAGCACAAGCCACAGCGCCGGCTCCCAGCCGGGCTTCTCGATGCGGGCGGCGCGCCAGTCAGGCAGGGCCCGGGCGCGGAAGCCCTCGACCTCGCCGAGCGCGGCCTGGACCAGCGCGTGCACCGCGGCCTCGTCGCGCTCGAGCGAGAACGGCCGCAGCGGCGACGGCGCGACCGGCACCGGAAGGGCGTCGAGCGCCCCGCGCAGGCGCAGGTAGTGGTGGACGGGCGCGTAGCCGGCCGCGGCCAGCAGCGCCGCCGCGTCGCGGTTCGCGCTCGCGACGAACTGGCGCACGCGCCGCACGCCGCGCTGCACCGCGCGCGCCTCTCCCAGCTCGCGCAGGCGCGTCCCGCTCCCGTGGCCACAGGCGTCCGGTGCGACGGAGACGTCGAGGTCGTCGCCGAGCAGGAGCGCGTAGGCGGTCACGACGCCCTCGGCCTCCTCGACGATCCAGGCGTCGTGGGCGAGGTCGACGCCCGTGGTGGCCCAGTCGGCCCGCACGTCGGCGAGCGTGAAGTCCGGACGGCCGAGGTCGGCGACGTCGCGGGCCAGGATCACGTCGAGCACGGCCTCGGCGTCCGCGGGGGTCGGGGGGCGCAGAGTGACGGCCGGCATGAGCGCCGACCCTACCCGGCAGACGCTCGTAGAGGGAGCGGTGACTCCGGCTTGAGGGCCTTCAGGCGCAGCAGCGTCACCACGCGCTGGGCGCCGCCCCGCGCCGACAGGGTGAAGAGCACGCGCTGGAGCTCCTCGAGGTCGCGCGCGACGACCTTGAGCAGCACGTCGGTCTCGCCCGCCACCCAGTCGCCGGAGACGACCTGCGGCAGCGCGCCGACCGTCTCGGACAGCCGTCGCTCCGTGGCGTCGGTGTGGCGGTCCATGGTGAGCGAGACGAACACCTGCAGCGGCAGCCCCGCCGCGGCGGGGTCGACGCGCGCGGCGATGCCGGCGAGGACGCCGGACTCCTTGAGCCGGCGGACGCGGTTCAGGGTGGCGGCGGGCGAGAGGCCGACGAGGCCTGCGAGCTCGACGTTCGGCCGGTCGGCGTCGCGCTGGAGCTCGGTGAGGAGACGAACATCGATTTCGTCGAGTGCCATGTTAACGAAAGAATATTCTGTTCAGAGGCGTTTCGGCGGGCCGCACGACGAACCTTGGCGGAAACCGACCGATACTGGCCGCATGTTCTTCCGCCCCACCGACCGCCAGGCCGCGCTCGCGGCGCTGACCGCCGCCGGGATCCTGTTCGGCCTCACCGTGCCCCTGTCGAAGGTTGCGCTCGGCTGGCTGGACCCGGCCTGGCTGGCCGCGGTGCGCTTCGGCCTCGCCGCGCCGTTGCTCGCGCTGGTCGCCCGGCGCGCGCTGCGCGCCGCCGCGAGCCGGCCGGTGCTGCTGTGGGGCGCGTTCGGCTACGGGGGGATGGTGCTGCTGCAGAACTACGGCGTCGAGCGCACGAGCGTGAGCCACGCCGCGCTGATCTTCGGCGCCGTGCCGGCGCTGGTGGCGCTCGTCAGCGCCGCAACCGGCCGCGGCGCGGCGGGACCGCTCGCGTGGACGGGCTTCGCCGCCGCGCTGGCCGGCGTCGCCCTGGTCGCCGGCGCGGGCGGCGACGCCTCGCTCGCGGGCGACGGGCTCGTGCTCGCCTCGGCCCTGCTCAGCGCGGCGTTCGTCGTCGCCCAGAGCCGGCTGCTCGGCGACCGCGACCCCGTGGCGGTCACCGCGCTGCAACTGGGCTCCGCCGCGGTGCTCTGCACCGGCGTCGCCGTCGCCGGCCCGCTGCCGGACGCCGCCGCGAGCCCGCAGCAGCTCGGCGCGGTCGCGGCCCTCGTGGTGGCAGGGTCGCTGCTGCCGTTCGCGCTCTACACCTACGGCCAGGCGCGGGTCGCGCCCGAGCTGGCGGGCGCGTTCTTCAACCTCGAGCCGCTCGTGGGCGCGCTCGCGGGCGTGGTCGCCTTCGGCAATCCGATGGGACCCGTGCAGGCCGCCGGCGCGGCGGCGATCGTGGCCGGGCTCGTGCTCAGCCTGGAGCGCCCGCGCCGGCGCGACCGGGCGTGCTCGGCCTGAGCGGGCTCAGCCGCCTGGTGTCGGGAACTGCGCGCGCAGCATCGCGTCCCACGCCCGGTCGGGCATCGCGGCGCGCTGGCTCATCAGCAGCCGCGCGGAGGCGGTGACGGGGTAGCGGGCCCGCGGGCGCTCGGCGGCGAGCGCCTTGGCGATCGTCTCGGCGACCGCCTCGGGACCGCCGCCCAGCCGCGCCAGCGGCCCGGACTCGTACGCCCGCTCGGTGGCCTCGGCGACCGCGCGGTTGAACTCGGCGTACGGGCCGGGCGGCTCGTCGCCCATCTCGCGCACCGCGGTCGCGCTGAAGCTCGTCCGGATCAGTCCCGGCTCGATGACGACGACGTCGACGCCGAAGCCGCGCAGCTCGAAGCGCAGCGCGTCGGAGAGGGCCTCGACGGCGTACTTGGAGGCGTGGTAGACGCCACCGCCCGGGAACGTCAGCTTGCCGCCCATCGAGGAGACGTTGACGATCCGCCCCCAGCGCTGCTCGCGCATCCTCGGCAGCACGAGCTGGCAGAGCCGCACGAGGCCGAACACGTTGGTCTCGAACTGGGCCCGGACGCGCTCCACCGGCACCGACTCGACGGCACCCGACTGGCTGTAGCCGGCGTTGTTGACCAGCGCGCCGACCGCGCCCTCCGCCGCCTCGACGGCCTCGACCGCCGCCCGCATCGAGACCTCGTCGGTCACGTCCAGGGCGAGCGTGCGGCAGCCGCTGCGCTGGAGGTCGGCGAGCGTCTCGGGCTTGCGGGCGGTCGCGTAGACCGTCCAGCCGCCGGCCGCGAGCCGCGCGGCGGTGGCGCGGCCGATGCCAGAGGAGCAGCCCGTGATCAGGACGGCCTTGTTGGGGGCGGAGGGAGTCGGCATGGCCGCGACGCTATCGCGGCGAGCTCACGCGGTGGCCGGTACGGCGACCGGCTCCGGCTGCGCGGTCGGCGCGCGGCGGCCGGGCACCAGCAGCGCGCTCAGCGCACCGACCGTGAGCACCGCCGCACCGACCCACATCGCCGGCACGAGGCCGTCGACGAACGCCTGCGGCGAGGCGAAGCTGCCCGCCCCGGCGAACACCGCCGCCAGCACGGCGACGCCGAGCACCCCGCCCAGCTCGCGGATCGCGTTGGTGGCGCCGGAGGCCTGACCGGCCTCTTCGGGGCGCACCGCCGCCAGCACCGCGCCGGCGGCGGGGGCGAAGACGAGCGCCATGCCGGTGCCGCCCATCACCAGGCCCGGGACCATCTCGGCGTAGGGCACCGTCGTGCTGGCGACCGACGCGATCCAGGCGATCGCGCCCGCCTGCAGCACGAGCCCGGCGACCATCAGCGGGCGCGCGCCGATGCGGTCGGAGAGCAGACCGGCGAGTGGCGCGATCAGCATCGGCATGCCGGTCCACGGCAGCGTGCGCAGCCCCGCCTCGAGCGGCGAGTACTCCTGCACGGTCTGGAAGAACTGGGCCAGCAGGAAGATCGCGCCGAAGATGCCGAAGTACATCGCGAGCGAGACCACGTTGGTGGCGGCGAACGCCCGGCTGCGGAAGAAGCGCATCGGCAGCATCGGCGTGCGGGTGCGCAACTCCCAGGCGACGAAGGCGGCGAGCAGCACCGCGCCCCCCGTGAGCGTGCCGGCGACCTCGAGGCTGCCCCAGCCGGCCGCGTTGCCGCGCACGACGCCGTAGACGAGCCCGAGCAGCCCGGCCGAGCCGAGCACGAGGCCCGGGAGGTCCAGCCGGCGGTTGGGGCCGTGGCTCTCGGGCAGGATCCGCGCAGCGATCGGCATCAGCGCGAGGCCGACGGGGACGTTGAGCCAGAAGATCCACTGCCAGGAGATGCCCTCGATGACCGCGCCGCCGACCAGCGGCCCGAGCGCGACGCCGAGGCCGCTCACGCCCGACCAGACGCCGAGCGCGACGCCGCGGCGGTCGGCGGGGAACGCCTCGCTGAGCAGCGTGAGCGTCAGCGGCGCCACGATGGCGGCGCCGGCGCCCTGGACCGCCCGGGCGGCGATCAGCGCGCCCGTGCTCGGCGCGAGCGCCGCGGCGGCCGAGGCCACGGTGAACACGCCGAGGCCGAGGACGAACATGCGCCGGCGCCCGAAGCGATCACCCAAGGCCGCGCCGGTCATCAGCAGCACCGCGAAGGCGAGCGTATACGCGTTGACCGTCCACTCGAGCGCTTCGATCGAGGCGCCCAGCTCCGCCCGTATCGACGGCAGAGCAGTGCTCACCACGAGGTTGTCCAGCGTCACCATGAACAGGGCGGCGGAGACGACGGCGAGGATGAGGGCGCTGCGGCGGGATGAGGTCATGACGTCTCTTGTGAGTGATCGCTTACTTGCTGTGGGCCGCAGAAGGTAGTGGCCACTCACTTGTTTGTCAAGAGGTGCCCAGCTCCGATGCGGAGGCGCTGGTCTTAAACCCCCGCATCGAGGTCGGCGCGGGCCGGAAGAGGCGCTCGGTGAGACGTGGAGGGCAACCGGCTTTTCCTCAGCATCGGCAACGTGTCGGTCTCGACGCTGCACTTGTGCCGCTCCCAGCGGCATAACTTCAGCATCGAGGTCGGGATCGCGGCGCTGCTGTGGAAATGCCGCCTTGTGGGCCTCCCCGCGAGGCGGTGGAGACCCAGCGCCCCTCACCTGCGGGGTTCGCCCGCAGCTCGGCGCCGGCGACGTCCGGCAGGACGGGCGCCGCCCCTATGCTCCGCGCCACCATGGAGCCCGCCGCCCCGGCACCGGGGTCGCCCGAGCACCGCGCCGACGCCACGCCCGACGCCCCGTGCCTGTCCGACGACCTCGGCGGACGGCGCAGCCGGCGCGAGTGGGACCGCCGTGCGGACGCCGTCGCGGCCCGGCTGGACGCTCACGGCGTGGCGCCGGGCGACCGCGTGGCGTTCGCGCCGCCGGCCGGCGTCGCGCTGCTGGACGCCACGCTGGCGCTCGCCAAGCTGGGCGCGAGCGCGGTGCTGCTGCCGCCTGGCGTCGCGCCCGAGCGGGCCGGCGCCGCCGCGGTGCCGCCCGCGCTGCTCGATCCCGGGCCGGCCGTGGCGACGCCCGGCGGCGCCGCGCCCGACCCCCGACCGGGTGAGGGTGCGCCACGCCGCCTCACGGGCACGTTCCCCACGCCGGAGAGCGTCCTGTTCACGGCTGGGCGCACCGGTCCGCCCAAGGCGGTGGTGCGGCGGCTGGATCCGGCGCGTACCGCCGCCGTGGCGCGAACGCTCGCCGACCTCGTCGGGCGCCTTGGGCTCGGCCCGGGCCACGCGCACCTGCTGGCGGGCCCGCCGGCGCGCTCGAGCCCGCTCTTCTGGGCCCAGCTCGTGCTCGCGCTCGGCGGGCGCGTGCACGTGGCCCAGCGCAGCGGGCCGGAGCGGCTGCTCGCGGCGGTGGACGCCGAGGCGATCCAGTCGACCTTCCTCGGGCCGGACGACCTCGTAGCGCTCGCCGCTCTCCCCGTCGACGAGCAGGAGCGCCACGACACCAGCTCGCTGGACCTCGTGCTGACCGGCGACGGGCCGCTGTCGCCCGCGGCCTTCACCGCGACCGAGGACCTGCTCGGGCTCGACGTCGCCCGCGACGTCTACGCGACCGCCGAGACCGGCCCGGTCGCCGTCGACGGGATCCCGCTGGCGGGGGTCGACGTCGAGCAGCGCGGCGGCACGCTGTGGGTGCGCTCGCCGCTGCTCGCCGACGGCTACCACGACCACCCGGACGCCACGGCCGCCGCGTTCCGCGACGGCTGGTTTGACACGGGCGACCCGGGCCGCCTGGACCCGGACGGCTCGGTCGCGGTGCGCCCTACTTGATCAGGACCGGCGTGCCGACCGGGACCTGGTCGTAGAGCGCCACGACGTCTCCCACGCGCATGCGGATGCAGCCGTGCGACGCGCGCGTGCCGATCGACCAGCTCTCCGCGGTGCCGTGGATGCCGACGCCGTTGTAGATCCCGAGCCAGCGCGCCTTGAGCGGGTTGTTCGGGGCGCCGCCCGGGATGACCTGGCCCCGCAGGCTGCCGGCCCAGTCGGAGTTCGGGACGTTCCAGGCGGGATTGACGGCCTTGTTCTGGATCGCGTAGCGGCCGGCGGGGGTGCTGACGCCGGCCATGCCGACCGCGATGGCGTAGGTCTTGGAGAGCTTGAGCCGCTTGAAGAGCCGCAGCCGGAAGTTGCCGCGGTCGATGGTCACCACGGTCGGGTAGCGACCGGCGACCTCGGCCTCGGTGACGGTCGGCTTGGAGACCGTCCGGCCCGGCTTGAGCAGGCGCTTGGCGGCCGGGTTGGCGAGCGTCTGGACGACGGCGATGCGCAGGGCGGCGGCGTTGACCGAGCGCCCGTCGCGCGGTGCGACCGTCGTGATCCGCTTCACCGTGATCCGGACGTCGGCGTTGCGCGGGCGGATCGTCGAGCGCCGGTCGACGCGGGCCACGAAGGCGGCGACCGGCGTGCGCTGGAAGGCGATCGCGAGGGGGACGTCGACCGGGAAGGTGCCGTCAGGCGCCGGGGCGGCGTTGAGGCCCGCGATGTTCGCGCGGCGGGCGGTCTTGCTCGCGTCCAGGCGGAAGTCGATCTCCTTCATCGTCAGCCGGAAGCGGCGGCCGGCGACCGACACCGAGATGTTCTTGTCCAGGCGCTCGGCGAAGGTCGCCTTGATCTTCGCGCCGGCCTGCTTGAGCGTGAGCCCGCCGACGTCCAGCCCGGCGGCCTTCACGCCCAGGCGGATGGTCTTCGGCGCGGGGGCCGGCGCCGGCGCGGCGCGGGCGGCGGGGCGGGCGTGGTCGGCGTCTGGGCCTGAGCGGCGGACGCGGTGAGCATTACGGTGAGGAGGCTCAGAGAGCAGACGCGCGTCCGTGACATGGCGCGGCAGCGTACCCGGATACCGGTCACCGGGCTGCAAGCGACGCTGCCGCTCGCGCGCCGCCCGCTCACGGACACGGAACGCCGCGCCCCTGGCGGCTCGCGGCGATCCCGTCCGGCGCCACCCAGCGCTGGACCACGCGATAGGCGGGGCGCGGCTGACCGTCGGGATCGACGAGTGCCGAGTCCCAGTTGGTCACGAGCGCCGGCGCCTGCCAGTGGTAGAGGTACATGCGGGTGATGCGCGGGCTCAGGCACCCCAGCCGCAGCGCGTGCGCGGTGCGCCGCGCGGCGCCGGACGGCGAGTGGCGGAACGTCTGCAGCCGCCCGTCGCGGTGGGTCCGCCGTAACAGCACGGCGCCCGTCTCGGTCAGCCAGATGCGCCCGCGCGTGATCGCGAGCAGGCGCCGCGTGCCCTGCGTGCGCAGGCCGTTGACGTCGCCGTAGTTGTGCAGGCCCCAGATCCGCGGGGTCGCGCTCGCGGCGCGCTGGAAGCGCCGGATCCAGGAGGTCATGTTGCGGATGTCGAGCACGTCGGCGGCGACGACCCGGCAGCCGCGGCAGTTGCGGGCGATGACGTCGAAGAACTGCGCGGCGCGGGCCGGCCGGCGTGCGGTCAGCGAGCCGGGGTGGTTGGCCTCGTTCCAGGCGAGCCAGTCGCGCACCTCGGGATAGCGGTCGCGCAGGCGCAGGAACTGGCGCCTGAACTGGCGCCGCGTCGGCAGCGTGCGCGCCAGCCGATCGGACCGCAGCGAATGCGCGAAGCCCAGCAGCACGCGGGCGCCCGCCTCGTCGGCGGCCCGCATCCAGCGGTCCAGCAGCGCGCGCTGGCGTGGATCCTCGAGCGCGTCCCACGGCACCGTGTAGCGCGTGTCGCGCAGGCCGAGCCGGGCCCAGAACTCGTTCTCGAACATCTCGGCCTTCTGCTCGCCGACGCCGATCAGCGGCCCCGGCCGGGCGGCAGCCGGGCGGGCCGAGACCGCGGCGGCGGCGGCGACGGCGAGCGCCAGCGCGAGGGCGATGCACGCCCACCGTCGTCTGAGTCCTGTGTCGCTCGTCATGCCATCGATGTCTTTCGGCGGGCCGGTCACCGCAACCGCTCGCGCGCGGGCAAGTTGCGGTCGTGGGTCGCCACGGGGCAACCCGGCGCGATTTCTGCACATCTACCCTGTCGGAGATGGCGCTCGAGCGCATCACCGGCATCGACCACGAGGACGCGCACGCGCGCGCGCTCCCGCCCGGGCTGATCGAGAGCCTGCGCAAGGATCCGCTGCGCGCGCCCGAGCACGTCGCGCTCGCCGCCGCGCGCCAGATGGCCCCGGACGCCGCCGCCTGGGCGGCGGAGAAGCGCGCGCGCCTGCACCTGTCCCACCGCGAGCTGGCCAGGATGGCCAAGCAGCGCCACGCGGCGCTCGCGCGCGTCGGCGGGGCGGCGACCGGCGTCGGCGGCTTCATCACCGCCGTGCCCGACCTGGTGGTCGCGTCCTGGATCCAGGCGCGACTCGTCTTCTTCATCGCGGCCGCCTACGGCTACGACCCGCACGACCGCATGCGCCCGGCCGAGCTGCTCGTGCTGCGCGACCTCTACGACACCCCCGCCGACGCCCGCCGCGCGCTGGACGGCATCGGCTCGACGGTGGTGGAGCGCTACGTCGGCAACCGCGTCCAGCGCGAGGAGACGCTCGTCAAGCGCCTGGCGCGCTTCGTCGGCCGGCGCACCGTGCGCCGGCTCGGCGGCCGGCTGATCCCCGGCTTCGCGATCATCTTCAACGCCGTCGGCAACGAGCGCGAGACGCGCGCGCTGGCCGACCGCGCGATCGAGTTCTACGGCGGCTGAGCCGGCAGCGCGGCCACGCCGGCGCCGAGCCCGCCGGCGCCGCTGAACCGTCCGCTTGGCGCTCTAGCGTTTCGGCCATGCCCCACGGCGTCGACGGTCAGGAGCCCGCCCCGCTCGCCCCGCCCGCCGCGGCGGCGCTTTCCGACGGGCCCCAGCTGCCGCCCGAGCGCATGGAGTCCGCGCTGCGCGAGCTGATCGCGACCGTGCGCGACCCGCACCTCGCCGCCCTGCTGGACGCCGTGTTCGGCACGGGCACCCTCACCTGGCGGGCGTTCCGCGACGCCCCGGCCGCGAAGCGCTACCACCAGGCCTACCGCCACGGCCTGCTCGAGCACTCGCTCACGGTCGCCCAGGCCGTCTCGGCCATCTCGGCGACCTTCCCGGGGATCGACCGCGAGGTCGCCGTCACCGGGGCGCTGCTGCACGACATCGGCAAGCTCGACGCATACACGCTTCCGGAGACCGCGATCGACCTGACGGACGACGGCAAGCTCCAGGGGGAGATCCCGCTCGGCTACTACCGCGTGCGCCGGCTGATCGAGGACCTGCCGGGCTTCCCGCCCGAGCTCGCGGCGGCCGTCGGGCACATCATCCTCAGCCACCACGGCGCGCTCGAGCACGGCTCCCCGGTGGTGCCCTGCACGCGCGAGGCCACGCTGGTGCACATGATCGACAACCTCGGCGGCCGACTGGGCTCCTTCGACCGGCTGGAGAAGCAGCTGGCCGACGGCAGCCGCTGGTCTGACTACGACCGCGCGCTCGGCGGCGGGGCGTTCTTCGCACCGCGGCCCGAGGCGGCCCGGCCCGAAGCCGCCTGAGCGGCCCGCGCGTCACTCAGGGTCGCTCCAGCGAGGCGGCCATCGCCAGCATCTCGTTCGAGCTGAGCGTGTTGCTGAGCGAGTTGTGGACCCAGTAGACCGCCCGCGGCGTGCGCCAGGCGACCATCCGCAGCCGCTGGCCGTCGCTGTAGAGCCGCAGCTTGCGGCCACGGATCGTGCGGGTGGCGTCGGGCTCCTTGAGGATCGGCGGGTCGCGCCAGGTCGTGCCCTGCACGCCGGCGTACTGCCCCGTCGGCCCGAGGGCGATCACGAGCCGGTAGGCGCGATGCAGCCGCTTGCCCGGGCCGCGCAGGCTGTAGGTGCGCTCGCCGACCGTGGTCGCGTAGGCGGCGCCGCGCGGCAGCTTGCCCGGGAAGTAGAACGGGAAGCCGACCCGCCCGCGGCCCTCCGCGACCGCGCGCCCGGCCGGCACGCCGTCCTGCAGCCCGCGGACATCGCCGAAGGCGAACACCGGCCGGCGGCTGCGCCGGCGCTGCGCCCGGCGGGTCGAGACCGGCCGCACCGGCGTGCCCACCTTGGGCTGGGGCGCGCCCTGGAAGAACTCGCGCACGGTCGTCGCGATCTGCTCGGGCGAGGCGGTGACCGTGCTCTCGGTCACCTCGCCGTTGAGCGGGTCGCGGGCGGTGGTCTCGCCCGCGCGGAACTTGACCTGGCGCACGCCCTCGATGTCCAGCCCCGCGTAGATGGCCAGCTTGAGCAGCGAGAAGATCTGCTTGGTCGAGCGCAGCGAGCGGTCGACCTCGATGTAGCGCCGGAAGAGCTTGGCCAGCTCGTGGCGGCGGCGGAAGTCCAGCAGGTCGCGCACCCGCGGCTGCGCCTTGAGCGTGCGCAGGAACGCCTGCTGGCGGGCGGCGCGCACGAAGTCGTTGTCCTGGTGGCGGTAGCGGACGAAGCTCAGCGCCTCAGAGCCCGAGAGCTTCTGGTAGCCGGGCTGGAGGTCGATGGCGGCGTAGCCGCCCGGGCCGGTGCGGTCGTTGAAGTAGCGCCGGTCGACGTCGACCCAGACGCCGCCGATGTAGTTCACGGCGCGCTGGAAGCCGCCGAAGTTGACGATCACCACGTTGTTGACGTTGAACGGCTCGCCCGGCGTGGAGAGCAGCTGCTTGACCGTGCGCACGGTCAGGCGCGGGCCGCCGAGCTCATAGGCCGCGTTGATCTTGTCGTAGCCGCGCCCGGGGATCATCACCTGCAGGTCGCGCGGGATCGACATCACGGAGATGACGTCCTTCTTGGGGTTCACGCGCACGAGCAGGATCGTGTCCGAGCGCGGCGGCTCGTCGCGGCGGTCGCGGTAGCGCGCGTCTGAACCGAGCACCATGATCGTCCGCGCGCGGCCGGGGTCGACCGTCGTAACCTCCGGGATGTCGACGAGCTGCTCGCCGTCGCCGATGATCTCGCGCTGGATCTGCTTGACCTCGAGGATCACCGTCGCCGAGACCGCGCCGGCGGTGGCGAAAACGATCAGCACGGCGGCGATGGCCGCGCGCTTGATCACGCCGAGCCCGACGCGGGGCGGCTTCTCGGGGGTCATCCGTGACCGTCGCAGGGGAGCAGCGCGCCGAGCATTGACGCTAGATGTGTGACTCCGCGGCCGCGCGGTCGGCTGGTGGATGCCCCGTGGATGCTGGACGTTGCCCGCACGAGGACACAGTGGCGGTGCCACGGGTCCTCCGGGCGGGCAGCGGACCAGCGCCGCGGGGCGCCGCCAGACGATCGTGGGGTCGTGGAGTCACGCATCTATGAGGGTAGTTGCCGGCCGGGCTCGAGCAGGGCGCGCAGCTGGTCGGCCGCCTGGGCGACGTGGCGGGCGTACTCGCGCCGCTGGGCGTCGGGCATGGGCGATTCGGTCAGCAACAGCTCGGCGAAGCCGGCGACCACGGCGATCGGCGTCCGCAGGTCGTGGCGCAGGCGGTCGAGCTCCTGATCGCCGGGCGCGTCAGGCACGACGGCCACCGTACCGGTCACCGACCGGCCGCCACCAGCCTCGGAAACGCGGAAACTGCGCCGCACCGGGTTCGGCCGCGTCCGGCCCCGGGACGGCTTGTCTAAGGTGGGCGACCGTGGCGAAGGACACCGAGAAGCTCATTCGACAGCTCTCGCTGATCGCCTATCTGATGGCGGAGCGGCGACCGGTCACCGCGACCGAGATCCGCCGTGACGTGGAGGGCTACTCGGACATGACCGAGGACGCCTTCGCGCGGCGCTTCTACGCCGACCGCGCCGAGCTCGACGGGCTCGGGATCCACCTGCGCGTGGACCGGCCGGCCGACGGCTTCTCCGAGCAGGAGAACTACTCGCTGGCGCCCGAGGCGTTCCATCTGCCCGCGATCAACTTCACCGACTCAGAGCTCGCCTCGCTGCAGACGGCGCTCAGCCTGCTCGACGGCGAGTTCGCCTACGCCGAGCCGCTGCGGCTCGCGCTCCAGCAGATCACCTGGGGCCGGCCGAGCCCGCTCGACGCGCCCGACCAGCGCTCGGTCGGCCTGGGCATCACCGCCTCGGCGGGAGGCGCCGAGCTCTCGGCCCGGCTGGCGAAGGTCGACACCGCGATCTACCGCCGCAAGCGGATCGAGTTCGAGTACTACACGATGCAGTCGGGCGACACGGGGATGCGCAAGGTCGACCCCTACCAGCTGCTCTTCCAGGGCGGGCAGTTCTACCTCGTCGGCTGGTCGCACGAGCGCGAGGCGCTGCGCGTGTTCCGGCTCTCGCGCATCCGCGGCAAGGTCGCCTACGCGACCAAGGCCGAGCACGACTTCCAGCGCCCGGCCGACTTCGACCCCCGCGCGTACGCCAACCGCATCCCGTGGCAGCTCGGCGACCCCGAGGGGGTGGCCGAGGTGTGGGTCTCCGACCGCATCGCCTGGCACGTCGAGCGCGCCTTCGGGCCCTACGGCGAGATGGCCGGCGCCGAAGACGGCGGGCGCATCTTCCGCACCGAGTACGCCATCCCGCGGCTCGTGGTGGCATGGGTGCTCGGCTACGGCGCCCAGGCGCGCATCGTCGGGCCGCCTGCGCTGGCCGAGGAGGCCGACGAGCGCCTGGACCGGATCCTCGGCCTGCACCGCGGCGAGCCGTTCGCGACCGTGCCGGCCGGGGCGCGCGCGATCGAACCCGAGGCGCGCGCCGTCCCGGAGCCCGACGCGCGCCGGCGCGCGAGCGCCGAGCCGGGCATCCGACCCGAGCGCTTCGCCCGCCTGGTGACGCTGGCCTCGGTGCTGATCGAGGCCGGCCGGGCGGGCACCAGGCTGGTTGCGACGGAGGTCTGCGAGCAGCTGCAGATCTCCGAGCAGGAGCTGCGCGAGGACGTCGGCGTGCTCAACGTCGTGAACTTCGGCGGCGGCGCCTACGTGCTCTACGCCGAGGTCCATCCGGACGGGACGATCGAGGTCGATCCCGAGCCCTACTCCGACACCTTCGACCGGCCGGCCCGGCTGCTGCCGATCGAGGCCAAGGCACTCGTCGCCGCCATCGACCTGCTCGGCGACCACCTGCCGGCGGGCTCGCTGGCCTCGGCGCGCGAGAAGATCGTCGCCGCGCTCGGCGAGGACCCGGTGGTCGAGGGCCTGCACATCACCGCGGCGGCCGGCGACGACTCGGAGATCGCGCACGTCGTGGCCGAGGCGATCGCCGGCCGGCGGCTGCTCGAGCTCGAGTACTACGCGGTCAACGAGGACCGGTTCTCGCTGCGCCAGGTCGAGCCCTACGCCGTCATGAACGGGCGCGAGGGCTGGTACGTCGCGACCTTCGATCCCGCGCGTGAGGACCTGCGCCACTTCCGCCTGGACCGGATCAAGCGCGCCGAGGTGCTCGACGAGCGCTACGTCCCGCGCCCTGATCTCGATCCCGTCGCCGACGTCGAGGGCTGGCCGCGGACCGGCGAGGTGGTGGGCTCGCGGGTCGCGCACGTCTGGATCTCGGCCGACCAGGCACGCTGGGCGCGCGAGGAGCGCGCCCTCCTGGCCGAGCTCGAGGACGGCAGCATCATCGTCGAGCGCGCCTACAAGGGCGTCGACTACCTCGTCAACGAGGTCCTGCGCGAGGCCGGCGACGCTGCGGTGCTGCATCCGCCCGAGGCGCGCGAGGCGGTACTGGCCGCGGCCGAGCGGCTGCTGACGCCGGCCCGGTGAGCCGCCGCGACCAGATCCGGATGTCGGCCGCGGAGGCGAGCGGCTTCCTCGCCGAAGAGCGCGTCGTCACCTGCGCGACCCACGGCCCTGACGGCTGGCCGCACCTGATGCCGTTGTGGTACGTCCTGCGCGAGGGCGAGCTGTGGGCGTGGACCTACGCCAAGTCCCAGAAGGCGCGCAACCTCGAGCGAGACCCTCGCTGCACGCTGCAGGTCGAGGCCGGCGCCGAGTACGCCGAGCTGCGCGGGGTCATGATGCGCTGCACCGCGATCCTGCATCGCGAGCCGGAGGTCGTCGCGGGCGTCGGGGCAGAGCTCGCGCGCCGCTACGGCGGCGGTGATTTGTCTTCAGAGCAGCAGGAGGCGATGCGCGCCCAGGCGGCCAAGCGCGTCGGGCTGCAGTTCGCCGAGCGCTCGCGCGTGACGTGGGATCACCGCAAGCTGGGCGGCGGCTACTGACGCTCGGGCCCGGCGGCGCGGCCGCCGGCCAGCTGCCGCAGCCAGGCTTGCGTGACCTGGTGCTCGCGCAGCCGCTCGCGGCGGCGAGCCGCGCGGTCCTGGCTCGGGCGCAGCTCGCCGGCCCAGCCGAAGCGCGAGACCGCCTCGACTTTCTGCCGCGGCGGTGGCTGCCGGCGAAGTGGTGAAGGATCGTTTGCGGGCATCCGGGGCGGTGACCCTACAAGCGCCGACGCGCCAGGTCCAGACGGGCGTTAAGCGTGGGTGACACGATTTCCGCTCCGAGCGCCAAGCGCCCGGGCCGAGTGGACGCGCCAGGCGGTCAGGCGCGGTCACGGCGGGTGCGGACCAGGATCGCCGCCCCTCGTCGGTCCGGATCGCCTTGGCCAGGCCGCGGCCCGCGGGCGCGGACCTGGTGCGCGGGCCAGGCGACGCCAGGCGGGCCGGGCAGGCCGTGCGTTGAGCGGGTCCCGGGTCCCGGTGCAATGGGGCGTCTCCTCACGCTGGCCGCCGCGGCGAGGTCACCAGCCGGGTCATGGCTGTTATCCGCCTCATGCCGGCGGGCACGCTGGTGGCGGGCATCGACGGCCTCGGGCACGGCCGCGAGGCGGCCCGCGCCGCCCAGGCCGCGGCGGAGGTGGTACGCCGTGCGCCGAGCCGGACCTCGAGCGGCTGAGCGTGCTCGACCTCGCGGTCGCCCACCAGGAGGTGCTGGCCGCGGCGCTCGACGGGGCCGCCGACGCAAACCAAGGCGCCGCGCCGCCGCAACCAAGGCGCAGCGGCGCGGCCCCGCCCCTGGCGACTTCTTCCTCGACGGCCTCGCGACCTTCGAGATGGTCCAGCGCGGGTTCGCCGACGCCCGGCGGGCGGCCGTGACCGAGCGCCGCCGGACCGAGCGCGCGCGCCAAAGCTCTCCAGCTCCTGGCCGACGCCCCGCTCGCTCTCGACGCGCCCGAGTCGCTCGCAGAGATGCTCTGTCGCCGAGGACGCGCGTGAGCTGGCGGGCGGCGGCTCGGTGCGGATCGCGGGCGAGGAGCTCGCCGGCCTCGGGCCGTTCCGCGGGGCCGGCGAGCTGCGGCCGGCGAGCTGGCTGGCGGCTTCGCTGAGCACCCTCGACGGCGCCGAGCTCGGCGCGATCCAGCTCTTCGACAAGCACGACGGCCCCTGCACCCGCGACGACGAGGCCGCGCTGGCTCATCTCGCCCAGACCGCCTCGGCCGCGATCGAGCGGGCGCGGCTCTATCGCGACCGCGACGCTCCGGCCGGCTGAGCCCGCCGGTCTCCGGCGCGGCGGTCCGCACGCCAGTAGCCTCCCCGGCCGCATGAACGCGCTCAAGGGCCTGATCCTCTCCGGCGGCAAGGGCACCCGTCTGCGGCCGATAACGCATACGTCGGCCAAGCAACTCGTCCCCGTCGCCAACAAGCCGGTGCTCTTCTACGGCATCGAGGCCATGGCGGCCGCCGGCATCCGCGAGGTCGGCATCATCATCGCGCCCGAGACGGGCGACGAGATCCGGGCCGCCGCAGGCGACGGCGAGCAGTTCGGGGTGCAGATCACCTACATCGTCCAGGACGAGCCGCTCGGGCTCGCGCACGCGGTGCTGACCGCGGAGCCCTTCCTGGGCGAGGACCCGTTCGTCATGTACCTGGGCGACAACCTCCTGCAGGGCGGGATCGAGGATCTGGTCGGCGCCTTCCGCGCCGGCGAGCCCGAGGCGCTGATCCTGCTCACGCCGGTGCCCGATCCGCAGAACTACGGCGTCGCCGAGCTCGACGGCGACGGCCGGGCGGTCGTGCGGCTGGTCGAGAAGCCGCCCGCGCCGGCCACCGACCTCGCGCTGGTCGGCGTCTACATGTTCACCTCGCGCATCCACGCCGCGGCGCGCGCGATCACCCCGTCCGCGCGCGGCGAGCTGGAGATCACCGACGCGATCCAGTGGCTCGTCGACGACGGCCACCGGGTCGACCCGCACATCGTGCGGGGCTGGTGGAAGGACACCGGCCGGCTGGACGACATGCTCGAGGCCAACCGGCTGATCCTCGACACCGTCGTGCGCCGGATCGACGGCGAGCTGATCGACTCCCAGGTCGAGGGGCGGGTCGTGATCGAGGCCGGCGCGCGGCTGGAGCGTGCGACGGTGCGTGGCCCGGCGGTCATCGGCGCGGGCGCGGTGCTGCGCGACGCCTACGTCGGCCCCTACACCGCGATCGGCCGCGCGTGCGTGATCCAGGACGCGGAGGTCGAGCACTCGATCCTGCTCGAGGCCTCCTCGGTGCGCGGGCTCGCGGGGCGGATGGAGTCCTCGCTGCTGGGCAAGAACGTGGCGATCGCCCGCGGCACGCGCCAGCCGCGCGCCTACCGCTTCATGGTCGGCGACAACTCGGAGATCGGGATCCTCTAGCGGGCGCCCGCGCAGTCAGTGAGCGCGCGGTCGAGGATCTCGAGGCCGAGGTCGAGCTCCTCCTCGCTGACCGTCAGCGGGGGGGCGATGCGCAGGACGCTGCCCAGGCCGGCGAACTTCACGATGTTCATGCTGAGCCCGAGCTCGAGGCAACGCTCGGTGACCGCGGCGCCGTAGGCGGTGTCGGGCTCGCGCGTCTCGCGGTCGGAGACCAGGTCGACGCCGAGCATCAGCCCGACCCCGCGCACGTCGCCGATCGCCTCGTGGCGGCGCTGCAGCTCTTCGAGGCCGGCCCGCAGCCGGGCTCCGACGGCGATCGCCCGCTGCCCCAGCTGCTCGGAGAGGACGGTGTCGAGCACGGCGCGTCCGACGGCGGCCGGCAGCGGGTCGGAGACGTGCGAGGTGACGTGCAGGAAGCCCTTCTCGAACGCGTCGGCCTCGATCGCGTCGGTCGTGACCGTAGCCGCGAGCGGGAGCCCGCCGCCCAGCGTCTTCGAGAGCGTCACGAAGTCCGGCACGACGTCGTGCTGCTCGAAGGCGAACATGGTGCCGACGCGCCCGAGCGCGGTCTGCGCCTCGTCGACGATGAGCAGCATCCCGCGCTGCTCGCACATGTCCTTCAGGCGCGCGAGGTAGCCGTCGGGCAGCGGGACGATGCCGCCCGCGCTGAGGATCGGCTCGACGATCGCGGCGGCGGGCGCTCCGACCGACTGGGCGTCGGCCAGCGCCATGCCGCTCTCCAGGCAGGTGAGGTCGCAGCGATCGCGGCAGTGGGCGATCGGGCAGCGGTAGGGGTTGGGCATCGGGAGCGCCAGGGTCCCGGGCAGCGCGGGCCCGTAGCCGCGGCGGCCGGCGCTGTAGGTGCTCGACGCCGCGCCGGCCGTCATCCCGTGCCAGGAGCCCGCGAACGCGAGCACCTCGTGGCCGCCCGTATGGAGCTTTGCCAGCCGCAGCGCCGCCTCGTTGGCCTCGCCGCCGGTCGACAGGAACATCGCGCGGGCGAGCGGGGCCGGCAGGATCGCCATCAGCTCGCGCGCGAGCTCGGTGACGTCGCGGGAGACGAAGCCGCTGAACAGGTGGATCGCCCGCCCGCTCGCTTCCCGCAGCGCCGCGAGGATCGCGGGATGCCCGTGGCCGAGGGTCGAGCACATCTGGCCCGAGGTGAAGTCGAGGATCCGCCGGCCGTCCTCCGTGGTCAGCCAGGCGCCCTCCGCGGACTCGACGAGGAAGTCGGGAAACGACCCCGCGTAGCGGATCAGGGCGTCGGTGGGGCGCTCGTGGCCGGCCGGTGCCGGCGCGGTCTGCGAGACGGTCATCGCCGACATGTCATCAGAGTCCGTCCGGCGCAGTGCCTAGGCGGGCTCGGACGGGCGCGCGCGACCGTAGGCACCGGCGATCGGCGCGGCGCTGAAGCCGTGCAGTACGACGCTCGCGAGGACGGTGACGACCATCGCCTCGACGACCACGACGCCCGCCTGTCCCTCCAGCTCGATGTAGGCGAGCGTGCCGAAGACGATCGAGGCGAGGCCTCGCGGGCCCAGCCATCCCAGCGCGACGGCGTCGCGGCGGCCGACGTCGGTGCCGACGAGCGAGAGCACGACCGGGACGACCCGCACGACCGTCAGGGCGAGCAGGCCGTACACGATCGTCCCGAGCGGGATCCCGGCCCGCAGCGCCTGGTCGACGACCTGCCCGAAGACGAACCAGACCGCGAGCGACATGAGCGTGCCCACGTCCTCCGTCAGCTGCAGCGCGTCGTGCGGGATGTGGCGCGCCCCGGAGCTGAACGCGATGCCGCAGACGAAGGCGGCGACGAAGCCGTTGGCGCCGAGCGCGAGCGCGAGCACGTAGGACAGCAGCGGCAACCCGAGGACGCCCAGCCGCAGCGCGGCCGCCTCCGTCCAACCGCGCCGCCACGCCCAGCCGAGCCCGCGCGCGCCCGCGATGCCCAGCGCCCCCCCGGCGCCGAGCGCCAGCAGCAGGTCCGGGACGGCGTCCAACAGCGCCTCGGACACCGACTCCTGCTCCTCGGGGGAGGCGGCGGCGGCGAGGCAGAAGACGAAGACCGGGGCCACGATGCCGTCGTTGAGTCCCGATTCGACGTTGAGCAACCCCCGCAGGCGCGACGGCAGGCGGCGGTCACGGATCAGGGCCGCGGCCGGGGAGAGGTCGGTCGGGACCACCACTGCGGCCGCGAGCGCGACGACCCACACGTCATCGACGGGCAGGAGCGCAAGGCCGCTCACGAACGCGAGCAGCAGGCCGAGGGGCAACGCGATGGCCAGCAGCCGCAGCATGAGCCGGGGCTCTCGCCCGAGGACGCCGCCCGGGCTCTCGGTCGCGTCGATGAAGAGGACCACCGCGAGCGTGACCTCCACGACGCGCTCGGCGATCACGTTGTCGACGCCGACGTTGACGAACGGCTCAGTGCCCGCGGTGAGCACCATGCCGGCGAGCACCATCGCGAGCGCCGGCGTCACGTTGAAGCGCCCGAGCCGGCCGGCCACGAGTGACCAGCCGATGAGGATGACGAGCATCGCGATCACCGCGGCCATCGGCGCCACCTCTCCATCGGGCGCCGAAGGATGCCACGAAGATCGCCCGGCCTACCTGGCCGGGGTCACGCGCCGGGCCGCCACGGCGGCGCTGCCGCCGCGCTCAGCCCGGCGCGGGCGCCCGGACCGCGCCCGGCGCGGCGAGCTTCTGCGCCTGGCGCTCCGGCGTGATCTCGACCACGTTCCAGGCCAGCCGCAGCCGGCGCATCGCGCGGATCACCGCGGCGGTCGGGTCCAGCTCGTACCAGCGTAGCCCGTGCACGGCCGAGCGCGGGAAGGCGTGGTGGTTGTGGTGCCAGGACTCGCCGAAGGAGATCACCGAGAGCCAGAAGACGTTCGTCGAGTGGTCCTCGACCTCGAAGCGCCGCGTGCCGAAGAAGTGGCAGACGGAGTTGATCGACCACGTCACGTGGTGCAACAGGAAGATGCGCACGAGGCCGCCCCACACCAGGCCGGTGAGCGCCCCGGCGAGCGTGCCGTCGATCAGGTAGCCGAGCCCGGCGGGCAGCAGGAGGCCGGCCAGCGTGATCCACGGGAAGGCGCGGTTGATCGCCCGCATCCCCGGGTCCTCGACGAGGTCACGGGCGTAGCGCTGGTGCTCGGCCTGGCCCGCGCGGTCGAACAGCCAGCCCATGTGCGCGTACCACAGGCCCTTCAGGGCACCGCGCACGCCGCCGCCGTGCCCGTGCGGGGAATGCGGGTCGCCCTCCTCGTCCGTGTGCGCGTGGTGCTTGCGGTGGTCGGCCACCCACGACATGACGGGGCCCTGTACCGACATCGAGCCGAGCGTCGCGAGCGTGTACTGGACCGGGCGATAGGTCTGGAAGGAGCGGTGGGTGAGCAGGCGGTGGAAGCCGAGCGTCACCCCGAACCCGGTGATGACGTACATGAAGGCCATCACGGCCAGGTCGCTCCAGTCCACGAACTGGTTCCACAGCAGCACGATGGCGGCGAGCAGGCCCACGAAGGGGAGCACGACGCCGGTCAGGTTGGCGATCTTGTGGCCAGTTGTCATCGTGATGCAGTGTTACCCGCTCCTCACGCCGCATCATGTGCGTCCGGGACGGTCTGACCGGCTGATTTCTGTAGCCTCATGACAATGACGCTCGAGCGGCCGTTCGAGGCGCTGCCGCCGGAGACCGCGGATGCACTGCGGCCGGTGCTGCCCGCGCTGGCCGACGAGACGATCGCCGCCATCGCCCGCGAGGTGCCCGGCTACGCCCGCGCGATGGAGGGCGCGTTCGGCCGCATGGTCCGCTTCGGCGTCGAGGTCGCCTTCGGGCGCTTCGTGGACCTCCTGGTCGACCCCTCCGCCGACCTCGGCGACGCGCGCGAGACCTACGTCAACCTCGGGCGCGGCGAGTTCCACTCGGGCCGCAGCCTCGACGCCCTGCTGGCCGCCTATCGCGTGGGCGCCCGGCTGGCCTGGCGGCGGTTCGTGGAGGCGGCGGTCGCGCGCGGCCTGCCGCCCGAGGTGATCTACGACCTCGGCGAGGCGATCTTCGCCTACATCGACGAGCTGTCGGCCGAGTCGGCGGAGGGCTACGCCGAAGAGCAGTCCGCCGCGGCCGGCGAGAGCGAGCGGCGGCGGCGGCGCCTCGTGCGCCTGCTGGCCCAGGAGCCGCCGCCGTCGCCCGAGGCGATCCGCAGCGCCGCAGCCGCGGCGGCCTGGCCGCTGCCGCGCCGGCTGGCCGGGCTGGTGGCGGGGGTCATCGACAGCGCGCGGCCCGCTGCCGTCGCCTTCGGCGCCGGCCCGCAGGCCGGCCTGCCCGCGCCGGGCGCCCCGGGCCCGGAGGGCGGCGACGCGGCGCCCGGGGAGGAGATCGCCGACGCCACGGCCTCGCGGCTCGCGCGCCGGCTCGGCGGCGAGGCGGTCGGCGCGGCGGCGGGTGGGCTGGCCGTCGTCGTGATCCCCGATCCCGACGCGCCGGGGCGCCGGCGCCAGCTCGAGTCGCTCGTCGGCGAGACCACGGCCGTGCTCGGTCCGTCGGCGCCGTGGGAGGAGGCCGCCGGCAGCGTCCGCCGGGCCGCGACCGGCTTCCGGTTGGCGTTGGCCGGCCGGCTCCCGGCGTCCGGCCTGGTGGCGGTCGAGGACCACCTGGCCGCGCTGGTCCTGGCCGCCGACCCGGGCCTCGTCGCAGACCTGGCGGACTCGCGCCTCGCGCCACTGCGCGACGTGCCCGACGCGAGCCGCGAGCGGCTCGCCGAGACGCTGCGGGCGTGGCTCGACCGGCCCGGCCAGGTGCGGGCCATGGCCGCCGACCTCGACGTGCACCCCCAGACCGTGCGCTACCGCCTGCGCCAGCTGCGCGATCTCTTCGGCGACCGGCTGGAGGACCCGGACGCACGCTTCGAGCTCGCGCTCGCGTTGCGCGCCGGAGCGTCGATGCGCTATTCCTCTTCGCCGTGATCGCCCGATGACACGCCTGCTCGTCACGGGCGCTGCGGGGATGTTGGGACACGACGTGGTCGCCGCCGCCGGACGGGCCGGGCACGAGGTCACGGCCCTGTCGCGGCGCGAGCTGGACGTCACGGACGCCGCCGCGGTGCGCGCCGCCGTGCGCGCGGAGCGGCCAGAAGTGGTCGTCAACTGCGCCGCCTGGACCGACGTCGACGGCGCCGAGACGGCCGAGGCCGAGGCCACCCGCGTCAACGGCGACGGCGCCGGGCACGTCGCCGTCGCGGCGGCCGGCAACGGCGCCCTCGTCGTGCACGTCTCCTCGGACTACGTCTTCGGCGGCACCGCGAGCGAGCCGTATCCGGAGTCCGCGCCCGTCAGGCCGACCGGCGCCTACGGCCGCTCCAAGCTCGCCGGGGAGCTGGCGGTCGCCGAGGCCGCGCCCGGCGGCCACGCGATCGTGCGCTCCTCGTGGCTGTTCGGCGTCCACGGGCGCAACTTCGTGGCCACGATGCTGCGCCTCGCGGGCGAGCGCGACGAGGTCACCGTGGTCGACGACCAGGTCGGCTGCCCCACCTACACCGGGCACCTCGGGCCGGCCCTCGTGGAGGTCGCCGAGCGCCGGCTGCAGGGCGTCCTGCACATCGCCGGCGGCGGCTCGTGCTCGTGGTACGACCTGGCGGCGGCGACCTTCGAGCTCGAAGGCCTCGCGTGCCGGGCGGTTCGCGGCACCACCGCCGAGCTCGGGCGCCCGGCGCCGCGCCCGGCGTACTCGGCGATGGCCAGCCTGCGCGCCGACGCGCCGCGCCTGCCCGCCTGGCGGCAGGGGCTCTCCGCCTACCTCGCCGCCGCCAAGCTGCAGGCGCCCGCGTCATGAGGCTGCTCGTCTGCGGTGGCGCCGGGTTCATCGGCTCGACCTTCGTGCGCCAGCGCCTGACGGAGTTCGGCGACGACGTCACGGTGCTCGACAAGCTCACCTACGCCGGCCGGGAAGAGAACCTCCACGACGTCGACAAGCTCGCCGGCTTCGCCTTCGTGCGCGCCGGGATCGAGGACGCCGACGCCGTCGCGAGCGCCATCGCCGACGCCGACGCGGTGGTCAACTTCGCCGCCGAGACCCACGTCGACCGCTCGATCGCCGAGCCCGACGCCTTCGTGACGACCCATGCCCAGGGCACCTACGTGCTGCTCGAGGCGGCTCGCGCGCGCAGGGTGCGCTACGTGCAGGTCTCCACCGACGAGGTGTACGGCTCGATAGAGACGGGCTCCTTCACCGAGGCCTCGCCGCTGCAGCCGTCCTCCCCCTACTCGGCGACCAAGGCCGGCGCGGACCTGCTGGTCGCCTCCTACCGCCACACCTACGGCCTCGAGGCGCTGATCTGCCGCGGCTCGAACAACTACGGCCCTTACCAGTACCCCGAGAAGCTGATCCCGCTGATGGTGCTCAACGCCCTGCACGGCGACAAGCTCCCGGTCTACGGCGACGGCCAGCAGGTCCGCAACTGGATCTACGTGGAGGACTTCGCGCGCGGGATCGGCTTCGCGCTCGAGCACGGGGTGCCCGGCGAGGTGTACAACGTCGGCGGGCCCGACGAGAGCCCCAACCTCGAGGTCGTCCAGCGCATCATCTCCCTCACCGGCGGCGACGAGAGCCTGATCGAGTACGTCACCGACCGCCCGGGCCACGACCGCCGCTACTCGCTGGCCTCCGAGAAGATCCGCGCGCTCGGCTGGGAGTCCCAGGTGCGCTTCGACGAGGGGCTCGCCCGCACCGTGGACTGGTACCGCGAGAACCGGTGGTGGTGGGAGCCGATCCGCTCGGGCGACTACCGCGCCTACTACGAGCGCCAGTACGGGCGCCCGCTGGGCTAGCCGAGCTCGCCGCTCACAGCGACTCGGCGCGCCACTTCCCGCCCTCCTTGACGAACTTGAAGGTGACCGTGCGGTCGGCGTCGCCGGCCTGACCCGTGACCTCGGCGACGGCGCGCGTGCCGTTGACCGTGACCTTCTTGGTCTCGAGCTGGAAGTCGTCGGCGTCCTGGATGGACTTCTTCATCTCCGCGGCGCAGTCGGCGCCCGCGGCGGCGATCTGGCGGACGAGCGACGGCGCCAGGATGTCGTTGCAGATCTTCTCGGCGTCCTGGGCCTCGCCGGCCTCCTGCAGGTCGGCGACGACCTGGGCGACCGCCTTCTGCTCGCCCTGAAACTGCTCCACGTCGGTCCCGGCCGTCTCCGACTGGCCGCAGCCGGCGGCGGCGAGCGCGGCGATCGTGGCAAGGAGGAGGGACAGGCGGCGCATGGGCGGCGCAAAGCATAGGCGGCCAGTCCGGCGTGCGGGGCTGTTGACGGCGGTGGCCGGGTAGGATCGCCGCGTGATGGAGGCCCGGCCGTCCGCTCCGAGGGGCCGCCACGCTCCGCCGCTCGAGGTGCGCCAGGACCGCCAGCGCGCTCGCCTGTTCGCGGCCGCGTCGGCGGTGTTCGCCCGTGCCGGCTACGCCGACGCCACCGCCGAGGCGATCGCGCGCGAGGCCGGGATGTCCAAGGCCACCTTCTACGAGCACTTCGGCAACAAGGAGGAGTGCATCCTCGCGCTGTTCGACGCCGCCGGCGAAGCGGTGCTGGCAGCGATGGAGGCGGCGGGATCGGCGCACGCCGGGGAGCCGGCGGCGCGCGTGCGGGCTACCGTCGCCGCGCTGCTCGAGGTGCTCGCCGAGTACCCGGACCAGGCCCAGACGCTGCTGGTGGAGATCATCGGGGCCGGACCACGCGCGATGGAGCGCCGCGACCGCGTGCTCGCCCGCGTGGCCGACTACGTCGACGCCGTCAATCGCGCGGACACGAGGCCCGACGGGGCCGGGCGCCTGGCCGGCCCGCACGACGCCTTCGCGATCGTCGGCGCGGTCGTCGAGCTGGCCTCGCGCCAGCTGCGCACGGGCCAGCCGGAGTCGGTCGGCGAGCTCGTGCCGGTGGTCGAGCGGCTCGTGTTCGGGCTGATGGCGGCGCCGGAGCGCGCGCCGGCGTGAGCCGGGCCGCCGCGGCGGCCGGGGACGGGCGGACGCGGCTGGCCGCGGTCGAGCGGGAGGTGATCGCCTGCCGGCGCTGCCCGCGGTTGGTCGAGTGGCGCGAGCAGGCGGCACGCGAGAAGCGCGCCGCCTTTCGCGACTGGGACTACTGGGGCCGCCCGATCGCAGGCTTCGGCGACCCGGGCGCGCGCGTGCTGGTGCTCGGCCTCGCCCCCGCCGCCCACGGCGCCAACCGTACGGGGCGGATCTTCACCGGCGACCGCTCGGGCGACTTCCTGTTCGCCGCCCTGCACCGCACCGGATTCGCCAACCAGCCGACCGCGATCCACCGCGACGACGGCCTCGCGCTGACGGACTGTTTCGTCACCGCCGCCGTGCGCTGCGCGCCGCCCGCGAACCGCCCGTCGCCGGCCGAGCGCGACACCTGCGCGCCGTGGCTGGTCGCCGAGGTCCACGCGCTGGAGTCGCTGCGGGTGATCGTGTGCCTCGGCGCCTTCGCGTGGGACGCCGCCCTGCGCCTGCGGGTCGCGCTGGGCGAGGAGAACCCGCGTCCGCGGCCGCGCTTCGGCCACGGCGCCGAGCTCGCCGCGGCGGCCGGGCCGGCGCTGATCGGGAGCTTCCATCCCAGCCAGCAGAACACGTTCACGGGCCGGCTCGTGCCCGCGATGCTCGACGCGGTCCTCGTGCGCGCCCGGGCGCTCGCGGGCGACACGCCACCATGAGCGGGATGCGCAACTACGCCGCCGTGCTCCGGGCGCCCTACGTGGCCGCGCTGGTGGCGACCACCCTGCTCGCGCGCTTCCCGATCGGCATCAACGCGCTGGCGGTCATCCTCTACCTGCGGGAGAGCACGGGCTCCTACGCCATCGCCGGCGCGGTGGCCGGCTCGCTGGCCGCCGGCAGCGGCATCGGCGCGCCGGTGCAGGGGCGGCTCGTGGACCGCTTCGGCGCGCGCCGGGTGCTGCCGCCGCTCGGCGTCGGCCACGCGGCGGCGCTCGGGGCGCTGGTGGCCTTCGGCGAGCTCGACGCGCCGGTGGCGGTGCTGGTCGCCTGCGGCTTCACCGCCGGGTTCGCGATCCCGCCGACCTCCTCCGTGCTGCGCTCGCTGTGGCCGCGGCTGCTGCGCGATCGCCCCGAGCTGCTGCAGCCCGCCTACGCGCTGGACGCGGTCATGATCGAGCTGATCTTCATCGCCGGGCCGCTGCTGACCGCGCTGATCACCGCGCTCGTCTCGCCCGCCGCGGCGCTGATCGTCTCCGCCGTCAGCGTCATCGCGGGGACGCTGGCCTTCACCGCCCTGCGCCCGACGCGCGAGGCCCAGCGCGACCCCGAGACGGAGTCGGCCGGCGTGCTCGGCGCGCTGCGCTCGGCCGGCGTGCGCAGCCTCGTGCTGACGTCGTTGCCGGCCGGGATCGGGATCGGGATCTGCGAGGTCGCGCTGCCGGCGTTCAGCGAGGCCGAGGGGAGCGCGGAGCTGGCCGGGCTGCTGCTGGCGATCTGGTCGGTCGGCAGCGCCGCCGGCGGGCTGATCTACGGTGCGCTCCCGCGGCGCCCGCCGCTCGAGCGCGTGCACCTCGCCGTCTCGGCGCTGCTTCCCCTGAGCCTGCTGCCGATGGCGGTGGCCTCCTCGCCGCTGGTCATGGCGCTGCTCGTCATCCCCGCGGGGATGTTCATCGCCCCGCTGCTGGCCACCCGCAACGAGCTGGTCGGCTGGGTCGCGCCCGCCGGCGCACGCACGGAGGCCTACACCTGGCCGGTGACCGCCTTCGTCGGCGGGATCGCGATCGGCTCGGCGCTGGCCGGGGTGATCGTCGAGGAGTGGGACTGGCCGGCGGCGTTCGTCGTTGCGTTCGCCGCGGGGGCCGTCGGTGCCGTGATCACGGTGGCGCGGCGGCGGACGCTGACCGCGCCGCAGCCTCAGACCGCGTGATCTCGCAGGCGAACCCCCGCTGGTAAGGGTGGCGGGTGCCCTTGGGGGCGTTCTCCGCCGACCGATACGAGAACGGACTGACATACAGGCCGTTCTCGTATCGCTTGACTCTTCTGGCGCGCCGGCGCTCGCCGAGCCGATGACACCGCACCCCCTTGCCAGCGGGGTTCACGCCGGCGGCGCCACGCCGCCGAGCCCACATCCCGCGGCAGGTACCGTCTATAGAGCCCCATGCCACTCTCGAGCTTCACCCCTACGGTCCGCGAGTGGTTCGGACGCGCCTTCGCCGAGCCGACCGCCGCCCAGGCGCAGGCGTGGCCGGCGATCGCGACCGGCGAGCACGTGCTGCTCTCCGCCCCGACCGGCTCTGGCAAGACGCTCGCGGCCTTCCTGTGGGCGCTCGACCGGCTGGTGGCCGAGCCGAGCGCCGACAAGACGCGGCTGGTCTACGTCTCGCCGCTGAAGGCGCTCTCCTACGACATCGAGAAGAACCTGCGGGCGCCGCTGCGCGGGATCGGCGGCGACATCACGGTCGGGATCCGCACGGGCGACACGCCGCAGAAGGAGCGGCGCGACATGGTCCGCCACCCGCCCGACGTGCTGATCACGACACCCGAGTCGCTCTACCTGATGCTCACCAGCCAGGCGCGCGAGATCTTCACCGAGACCCAGTGGGTGATCGTCGACGAGATCCACGCCGTCGCGCAGACCAAGCGCGGCGCGCACCTGGCGATCACGCTCGAGCGGCTCGCCGAGCAGGCCGACCGCGACGTGCAGCGGATCGGGCTCTCCGCGACCCAGAACCCGCTGGAAGAGGTCGCGCGCTTCATGGTCGGCCCGAAGCGGACGTGCACGATCGTCGACACGGGCGTGCGCAAGCCGCTGGACCTGAAGATCCACGTGCCCGTCGAGAGCATGCGCGAGCCCGACCAGGGTCCGGCGCCGGACGCCGAGCTCGATCCGTTCGCCGGCCAGGAGGCCACGCGCAAGTCGATCTGGCCGGCCATCTACCCCGAGCTGCTCAAGCTCGTCCGCGAGCACCGCTCGACGATCGTCTTCGTCAACAACCGGCGCGGAGCGGAGCGGCTCGCCTTGCGGCTCAACGAGCTGGCCGCCCACGAGGACGATGCGCCCGCGACGAACGGCGACGGCGCGCAGGCGACGTGGGCGGCGGGCGGGCCGCCCGCGCCGGACCCGGGCGCGCCGATCGCCCGCGCCCACCACGGCTCGCTCTCGCGCGAGGAGCGCCTGCTGGTCGAGGACCAGCTCAAGGCCGGCGACCTGCCGTGCCTCGTCGCGACCTCGAGCCTCGAGCTCGGGATCGACATGGGCGCCGTCGACCTCGTGCTGCAGGTCGAGTCGCCCAAGTCGGTGACCGCGGGCCTGCAGCGCATCGGCCGCGCCGGCCACAACGTCGGCGACGTCTCCAAGGGGCGCATCTTCCCCAAGTTCCGCGCCGACCTGCTCGAGTGCGCCGTCGTCGCCCAGCGCATGCGCGAGGCCAGGATCGAGTCCACCGTCGTGCCGCGCAACCCGCTCGACGTGCTCGCCCAGCAGGTGGTGGCGATGGCCGCCTCGGCCGGCGACGACGGCCTGGACGTCGACGGCCTGCACACGCTGCTGCTGCGCACCTACACCTACGCCGAGCTCTCGCGCCCGCAGCTCGAGAACGTCCTGGACATGCTCGACGGCCGCTATCCCTCCGAGGAGTTCTCAGAGCTGCGCCCGCGGATCGTGTGGGACCGCGTCGCGGGCACGATCCGCGCCCGCCGCGGCGCCCGCGCGCTGGCGATCACCAACGCCGGCACGATCCCCGACCGCGGCCTGTACTCGGTCAACATGCCCGACGGCCGCCGCGTCGGCGAGCTCGACGAGGAGATGGTCTACGAGGCACGGCCCGGCCAGACCTTCCTGCTGGGCGCGAGCGCGTGGCGGATCGAGGAGATCACGCGCGACCGGGTGATCGTCTCGCCGGCACCGGGCGCGCCGGCCGCCGTGCCGTTCTGGCGCGGCGACGGCGTCGGGCGCCCGCGCGAGCTGGGCGAGGCGATCGGGGCGTTCGCGCGCTGGGCGGTCGGCCAGGAGGCCGAGACGCTCGAGCGCGACTACGACCTCGACGCACTGGCCGCTCGCAACCTGCTCGAGTTCCTCAGAGAGCAGGAAGAGGCCACCCGCGTGCTGCCCTCGGACCGCACGATCGTCGTCGAGCGCTTCCGGGACGAGATCGGCGACTGGCGCATGTGCATCCTCTCGCCCTACGGCGGGCGCGTGCACGCCGCCTGGGGGCTCGCCCTCTCCGCCCGCATCCGCGACGAATACGGCCTCGAGTCCGACGCGATCTGGTCCGACGACGGGATCATCGTCCACCTGCCCGACGCCGACGAGCCGCCCGGCGCCGACCTCGTGCTGATGGACCCTGACGAGCTGGAGGACCGGGTGGTCGGCGAGCTTGGCGGCTCGGCGCTGTTCGGCGCGCGCTTCCGCGAGAACGCCGGCCGCGCGCTGCTTATCCCGCGCGCGTATCCGGGGCGGCGCACGCCGCTGTGGCAGCAGCGGCTGAAGTCCCAGACGCTGCTCGAGGTGGCCAAGCGCTACGGCCAGTTCCCGATCGTGCTCGAGACCTACCGCGAGTGCCTGCGCGACGTGCTCGACGTGCCCGGCCTCGCGGAGCTGATGCGCAAGCTGCAGACGCGCGAGCTCTCGCTGGTCGAGGTCGAGACGCCGACCGCGTCGCCGTTCGCCTCCTCGCTGCTCTTCGACTACGTCGCGACCTACATGTACGAGGGCGACACGCCCAACGCCGAGCGGCGGGCGGCGGCGCTCGCGCTCGACCGCGACCTCTTGCGCGAGCTGCTCGGCCAGGAGGAGCTGCGCGAGCTGATCGACCCCGGGGCGCTCGAGCAGGTCGAGGCCGACCTGCAGCGGACCTCGGAGCGCACGCGGGCCGAGCACCCCGACGCGCTGCACGACGTGCTGCGCCGGGTCGGCGACCTGACGGCGGACGAGGCGGCCGATCGCGTGGTGGCCGGCGCGGACGCCGGCGCCTGGCTCGAGCAGCTCGCCGGCGAGCGCCGGGCGGTGACGCTGCGGGTCGGCGGCGAGCGCCGCTGGGTCGCGGCTGAGGACGCCGGCCTCTACCGCGACGCGCTCGGCGCCGTACCGCCCTCCGGCCTGCCCGACGTGTTCCTCGAGGACGTCCCCGACGCGCTCGAGCGCCTCGCTCGCCGCTACGCCCGCACGCACGGGCCCTTTGAGTCCAGTCGTGCGCGGGCGCGCTACGGCCTGGACCTCACGCCCGTGCTCGCCGGCCTCGAGCGCGCCGGCGACCTGGTGCGGGGCGAGCTGCGCCCCGGTGGCACGGAGCGCGAGTGGTGCGACCCCGAGGTGCTGCGCCGCCTGCGCCGGGCATCGCTGGCCGCGTTGCGCAAGGAGATCGAGCCCGCCGACCAGCGCGCGCTGGCGCGCTTCATGCCGAGCTGGCAGGGCGTCGACCGCCACCCCGCCGGCGGCGCCGGGCCCGACCGGCTGCGCGAGATGCTCGTGCCGCTGCAGGGGATGGCGCTCGCGGCCGAGGTGTGGGAGCGCGACGTGCTGCCACGGCGCGTCGGCGCCTACTCGCCCAGCTGGCTGGACCAGCTGTGCGCCTCCGGCGAGGTCGTCTGGGTCGGGGCCGGGGCGCTGGGGCGCCGCACGGGCCGCGTGGCGCTGTACTTCCGCGAGGACGCCCCGCTGCTGGGGCCGCCGCCCGGCCGCGGCGAGGCGCCGGCCGAGCCGGCCCATGAGGCGATCCGCGAGCGCCTGCGCGGCGGCGCTGCCTTCTTCACCGATCTGCTCGTCGACGTCGCCGGCATCCCGACCGAGGAGCTCCAGGAGGCGCTGTGGGACCTCGTGTGGGCCGGCGAGGTGACCAACGACGCCTTCGCGCCGCTGCGCTCGCCGCGCCAGGCGGTGTCCAACCAGTGGTCCCAGCGCGCACGGGCCGAGCGCGCCCAGCGCCGCCGCTTCGGCTCCCGCCGGACGGGCGCCCAGCCGCAGGTCCAGGGCCGCTGGTCGCTGACCGACCGCCTGTTCTCCGCCGGCGACGGCGACCCGGGCGCGCGGCGGCGCACGCAGGCTGAGCTGCTGCTCGAGCGCTACGGCATCGTCACACGCGAGCAGGTGCTGGCCGAGGGGGTGCCCGGCGGGTTCTCGTCGTTGTACGACTCGCTGGCGGCGTTGGAGACGATCGGCGTCGCGCGACGGGGCTACTTCATCGAGGGCCTGGGCGGCGCGCAGTTCGCGCTCCCCGGGGCGGTCGAGCGCCTGCGCGCCCAGCGCGACGACGACGCCGCGCCGCCCGTCGTGCTCGCCGCGACCGACCCCGCCCAGCCGTACGGGGCGGCGCTCAAGTGGCCCCCGCGGGAGGAGGGCGAGGGCGCCGCGGCCGGTCGGCGCCCCGCTCGCCAGGCCGGCGCCTACGTGGTGCTGGCCGGCGCCGAGCCGGTGCTCTACGTCGAGCGCGGCGGCAAGGGCCTGCAGGTGCTGGTCGAGCCCGGCGACCCGCGGCTGACGCCCGCGTTCGAGGCGCTGGCCGACGCCGTGCGGCGCGGGCGCATCCGCCGGCTCGGGCTCGAGCGCGTGGACGGTGACCCCGTCGTCGGATCCGCGTGGGAGGAGCCGCTGATCGAGCTCGGCTTCCGCGCCGGCCCGCGGCGGCTGACCTTGACGGCCTGAGCCGCGCTAGCGCTTGCGCCACACCGTCCGCGAGAGCACGAACGGGACGATCGCGACGAGCAGCCACGAGGACCGCGCCAGGGCGGGGTCGACGAACGCCAGGGGGATCGACGCGCCGAAGATCGCCATGACGACGAGACCGCGACGGCCCACGTGCGGCTCGCCGGGGTGGTGGGCGAGCCCGCGCGCGTCGATGCCCCGGCGCAGCGCGCCGAGCAGCACCGCGATGATCAGGATGTTGCCGGCGTAGACCGCCACGGCGATCGACGCGTCCGGGTAGTTGCCGAGCAGGTCGGTCGGCCAGGGCAGCAGCGCCACGAACGCGAGCAACGCGAGGTTGAGCGCCGCGATGCCCGGGTCTGATCGCTCCATGCGGCCGAACAGCTGGTGGTGGCGAAGCCAGTAGAGGCCGACGACCGCGAAGGAGAGGAAGTACGCGAGCAGCGGCTCTCGCAGGTCGCGCAGGCGGTCGTCGAGCTGACCCCGCGAAACGCCGTCGGGCACATCGATGGTCAGCACGAGCAAGGTCGCGGCGATCGCGAAGATGCCGTCGGAGAAGGCGTTGAGGCGGTCGAGCTGGCGGCCCTGCTCGAAGCGCCTGACGTCGCCAGCCTCCATCGGGGCAACGCTAGTCCGCCGCCCGGCGGACGCCCGTACCCTCACAGACGATGCCCGAGGGCGACACGATCCACTACGCGGCGAACCGCATCCGGCCCGTGCTCGCCGGCCATGTCCCCGAGCTCACGACGCCGCATCCGCGCTTCGGCCGCGACCGCTGGCCGGAGAAGCTCGCCGGCCGTGCCGTGACCGCGGTCGACGCCCACGGCAAGCACCTGTTCCTGCACTTCGAGGGCGGCCTGCTGATCCACTCCCACCTGCGCATGACCGGGTCCTGGCGGGTGCTTCCCCGCGGCCGGCGCTGGCCGCGCGCGCCGCGGCGGGCGTGGCTCGTGCTGCGCCGCGGCGAGATGGAGGTCGTGCAGTTCGACGGGCCGGTGCTCGAGCTGATGACCGAGTCTCGCGCGCGCTTCGACCGGCGCATCGCCGGCCTCGGCCCGGACGTGCTGGCAGAGCAGTTCGACTACGACGCCTTCCTGCGGCGCCTGCGCGAGGACGACCCGACGCGGCCGATCGGCGACGCGCTGCTCGACCAGCGCACGATCGCCGGCATCGGCAACCTGTGGAAGGTCGAGGGCTGCTTCGAGGCGGGAATCGATCCCTGGCGGGCGACCGGGCGGGTCGGCGACGCCGAGGCGGTGGCGATCGTCGACGCCTGCCGGCCGCGGATGCAGCGCTCGGCCAGCGACGGCAACCAGACGCGCTTCAAGCGCATCTACGGCCGCTCCGGCCTGCCGTGCCCGCGCTGCGGCGGCACGGCGCGGATCCGCGCCCGCGGCCAGTGGGACGACAACCGGCCGACGTTCTGGTGCCCGCAGTGTCAGACCTGACCGCCGCGCGCCCGCCGCTGCGGCGCGTGGGGCACAAGGGCGCGGCGCTGCTCGCTCCCGGCAACTCGACGGCCGCCTTCGACGCTGCGCTCGCCGCCGGCGTGGACATGATCGAGTTCGACGTGCTGCCCGAGGAGCTCGGGGCGCTGGAGACGACGCGGCTGCTGCTGGCCCACGACTACGACCACGGGCTCGCGGACGCGATCACCTTCGAGACGGGGCTGGACCACCTCGCCGCGGCGCCGTTCGCGGGCGTCGAGCTCGACGTGGACCTCAAGGTGCCGGGCTACGAGGCCCGCGTCGTCCGGGCGCTGCAGGAGCGCGGGCTGGTCGAGCGCTCGCTGATCTCCTCCCAGTTCATGCGCAGCCTGGTCGCGGTACGGGCGCTCGAGCCGGCGCTGCGACTCGGCTGGTCGGTGCCGCGCGCGCGCCGCGACTACACCGCCTCGCGGCTGTGGGCGCTGCCCGCCCACGCGGCGCTCGGCTGGGTCCGCCGCCGCCTGCCGGCCGTCGCCGCCGGGCACCTGGAGGCCGGGCGCTGCGACGCGGTGATGGCCCACTGGCGGCTCGTGACGCCCGAGCTGGTGCGCGGCGTCGCCGCGGCCGGCGGCGAGCTCTACGCCTGGACGGTCGACGACGCCGCGCGGATCCGAGCGCTCGAGGCGATGGGGGTGACGGCCGTGATCACCAACGACCCGCGGCTCTTCGGCGAGGTGACCGTTCCCGACCGGCGCAGCGAGCGCAGCCGGCTCGGCTAGCGCGTGGCCACGTACGCGTAGTAGTTGCAGGCGGCGAAGAACACGCCGTCCTCGGACGCCTGGCGCAAGCCGGCGAGCCAGGCCTCGACGCGGTCGGCTCCCACCAGCCCGGAGCGGGCGACGAGTGGCGCGTAGGACTCGGCCGCCGAGAGGAAGAACACCGACCGCCCGACGTCCGCGTACACGTGGGCACCGACGTCGACGACCCGCAGCCCGGCTTCGCGCAGCAGCCGCGGCATGGCGCGCATCACGCGCGGCTTCGAGACGACGGCGGCCAGGAGCGCGGCCTCCATCTCCTCGGCGATGACGTGATCGCGATGGTCGAACGTCCACGACGCGTAGTCGCCGTCGAAGGCCGCGAAGCCTCCACCCGGTCGCAGGACGCGTGCGGCCTCCTTCAGGGCGGCGAGCGGATCGGTGAGGTGACTCATCGTGGTGTGGGCGACGACGGCGTCGAAGCTCGCGTCGGGGATGTCGAGCGCATGCGCGTCGCCCACCCGGAACTCGGTGCGGGCGCCGACGCCCTCCTCGTCGGCCAGGCGGCGCGCGACCTCGACGAGCGCGGGACTCTGCTCGATGCCGGTCACCCGGCCGGAGAAGCCTTCGCGCCGGGCCAGGGCGCGCGTGACCACGCCCGTCCCGCACCCCAGGTCGAGCACCTTCGCCGTAGGCGCGAGCGCCAGCCGCTCGACGTAGGCGTCACGGTAGCCGGTGAACGTCCGGTCCCTGCCGCGGAACTCCAGGCGCTCGGCCAGACGCTGCAGGGTGGCCTCGTCCTGCTCGTTGATGAACTCCATCGCATCGCGTACGGTCATCCCTGCTCCTTGAGCGACATGGAAGCCCGTCCGGCGACCAACCCTAACCCCCATCAGGGCAGGACGCGGGAAACCTGGGGTCATTCCCGATAGCGCGCCAACGCGCCACCCGGCATCCTCGTCCTCATGCCCACAGACCCTCTCACCCCGACTCGCCCCAGCCACCTGACCCGCTCGAACGCCGACCGGATGATCGGCGGCGTCGCCGGCGGCCTCGGCGCCTACTTCTCGGTCGACCCGGTGCTCGTCCGCATCGGCTTCGCCGTGGCGACGCTGTTCAGCGGCGCGGGCGCCCTCGCGTACCTCGCGCTGCTCGTGTTCGTGCCCTCCGCCGACGAGGACGTGTCGCCCCCGGGCACGGACCCCGTGCCCGCCTGACGGCGGTCACCCGCTGACAGCGTTCAGCTGACCACGCACTCGGCGGCGCTGTAGGACGCCGGGTCGGCGCCCTCGGTCCCCGGGTGGCCCGCGGAAGTGAGCGCGCGGGCGCGGCGGACGACGCGCGCGCCGCGGCGCCACTCGAAGGCGACCCGGCCGCGCAGGCGAAAGCGCCCGCCGCCCTGCGGCGGCCGGAAGCGGAAGCTCCAGCCGGCGTCGAGCGTCTCGCGGCGGGCGGCGCCCGCCCGCACCCAGCCCGAGTCGGCGCTGCCGGTCTGCACGGTGCGCCAGCGGCCCTGGCGGTCGGCGTACTGGACGCGGAAGCGCATGTACATCGCGGTCCGCCGGCGCAGGCCGAGCATCGCCCCGCGCACCCCGATCGTGTCCGGCTTCGCCGCCGTGTCGCAGACGTTGACCGTCGCCCACGGCGTGCGGGCTGACTGCGCGGCGCGCGCCGGCGCCGCGGCGGCGGCCGGGAGCGCCGAGGCGGTCAAGGCCGCGACGGCGAGGAGGGCGACGGCGAAGGAGCGCACGGTACGTCTCCCTCAACGCAAGCCGAGCCGGAAGGATGCGCTGTGATGCACGGGCGCCTGCGACGTAGTACCGGTGTGCCCAGTACCGCGACGCTCTCCGCGGCACCGCCGCGCGCGCCGGCCGCCCTCGACGTCGAGGCGCTCTACCGCTCCGCGCGCGACGACGTCTACGCCTACGTCGCCACCCTGCTCGGCGACCGCGCCGCGGCCGAGGACGTCACGGCGGCGGCGTTCGAGCGCGCCTACCGCAAGCGGCGCAGCTTCCGCCCCGCGCGCGGCAGCCAGCGCGCCTGGCTGTTCGGCATCGCCCGCCACGCCGCGCTCGACGAGCTGCGGCGGCGCAAGCGCACCGTCGCCCTGCAGGCCGACCCCGAGGACCGCGACGCCGCAGCGGCGGAGGACCAGGCCGAGCTGGCGGCGCGCCGCGCCGCGGTCCGCGTGGCGATCGCCGCGCTGCCCCCGCGCGAGCGCGAGCTGATCGCCCTGAAGTTCCACGCCGGGCTGGACAACGCCGAGCTGGCCGGCGTGCTCGACGTCAGCGTCACCAACGCGGGCACGCTGTTGCACCGCGCCCTGCAGCGACTGCGAGAGGCGGTGGACGACGATGGCTGAGCCCCTGACCCCGGAGGCCGAGCGCGAGCTGGCCGCCGTCGACGCCGCGCTCGACGGCCGGCCCGTCGCCCCGGAGCACGCCGCACTGGCCGAGCTCGCGCTGCTGGCGCGCGAGGCGCGCCCGGTGCTGGGCGCCGACGCCGCGCGGCGCCTCGACGCCCGCCTCGAGCGGCGCGCGCCCGGGGTCCGCCGGCGGCGGCGGCCGCAGCTCGGCCCGTGGACGCTCCTGCCGGCGCTCGGAGCCGTCGCCGCGCTGCTGCTGGTCGTCGTCGTGACCCAGCCCGGCCGGCAGGGCGGCGACGAGGCCGGGCGGGTCCAGACGGAGGAGCCGGGTAGCCACGCGGAGTCCGGCGACGATGCCGGCGGCGGCGGCTCCGGCGGCGAGGCGGCGACGGGCACGGCCCCGCCGGCCGGCGCCGAGATCGCACCCGACAGCGGCGCCTCGCCGCGCTCGGACGCCATGGGCCGCCGCCGCGTCGAGCGCTCGGCGACCATCACCCTCGCCGCCCGGCCGCGCCGGCTCGAGACCGTCGCCGACGGCGTGGTCCGGGTGACCGACCGCGCCGGCGGCTTCGTGCAGTCCTCGCGCGTCAGCGCCGGCTCGGGCGGGTCCTTCACGCTGCGCATCCCGGCCGCTCGGCTGCAGCAGGCGCTCGCCGAGCTCTCGCGCCTGGCGAGCGTGCGCGAGCGCTCGCAGAGCACGGAGGACATCACCCGCAGCTTCGTCTCGGCGCGCGACCGCGTGGCCGACGCCGGCGCGGACCGGGCGCGGCTGCTGCGGCGGCTAAAGGCCGCGGACACCGACGCCGTGGCGCGCCGCCTGCGCGCCGAGCTGCGGCGCGCGTCGCGCCGGCTCGCGGCGGGCCGGAGCGATCTCGCCCGCGCGAGCAACCGCGCGCGCTTCGCGACGGTCGCCGCCGAGCTGGTGGCCGACCGCAGCGCCGCCGCGCCGGGCGGCGACGGGCGCTGGACGCCCGGCGACGCGCTCGGCGACGCGGCGCGGGTGCTCGAGACGGCCGCCGCGCTCGCCCTCGTCGCCCTGGCGGTCGCGGTGCCGCTCGCGCTCGTGGGCGTCCCGCTGTGGCTCGCGACCCGCACGGGTGTTCGCCGCCGGCGCGAGCGCGGGCTCGATGCCGTGTAAGACTCAGGGAAGCGATGGCCGCTTCCACCGAGTCCATCACGACGCTGCTCTCCCGCGTCTCGGTCTTCGAGGACCTCAGCGAGGCGGAGCTGACCGAGGTCGCCGAGGTCGCCGTGCCGCGCCGCTATCCGGCCGGGCACGTGATCTTCCGCGAGGGCGACGACTCCGACACCTGTTACGTCGTGCGCCAGGGCCATGCCCGCGCCCTGCGCGAGCACTCCGACGGCCGCGTGCTCACGCTCGCGACCTTCGGCCCCGGCGACACCTTCGGCGAGCTGGCGATGTTCGACGACGAGCGCCGCTCGGCCACCGTGCAGGCGATCGACGAGCTCGAGACGATCGCCGTGCTCGGCCCCGACATGCGCCGCCTGCTGCGCCAGCACCCGGCGATCGCGGCCAAGCTCGTGATCTCGCTCGGGCGCCGGCTGCGGGCTGCCAACGAGCGCCTGACCCGCCAGAGCTTCCAGACCGTGCAGAGCCGCGTGGCGGCGGTGCTCGCCCAGCTCGTGGAGCAGGCGCGCAACGAGGGCGACGAGGACGGCGAGGTGACGCTGCACATCACCCAGGCCGACCTGGCCCAGCTCGCCGGCTCCTCGCGCGAGTCGGCCAGCCGCTTCCTGGCGGTGCTCGAGCGCGCGGGCGTCATCACCCAGGGCCGTGGGCGGCTGACCGTCCTTGACCCGGACGCCCTCCAGGGCTATGTCTACTGACGGCCGGCGGCCGGTCGAGCAGGAGGTCTCCTACGGCGGGGTGGCGGTGCGCGACGCCGACGGCGCGACCCCCGAGGTGGTCGTGATCACGCCCGCCGGCAAGCGCGTCTGCGGGCTGCCCAAGGGCGGCGCCAATCGCGGCGAGAGCGGGGCCGAGGCCGCCGCGCGCGAGGTGCGCGAGGAGACCGGCGTGACGGTGACGGTCCGCGAGCCGCTCGGCGACGTCCGCTACCGCTACCGCCGCGGCGGCCTGCGCGTCCACAAGACGGTGCACTTCTTCCTGTGCGACTACGTCACCGGTGACACGGCCGACCACGACCACGAGGTCGACGAAGCGCGCTGGCTGCCGATCGCAGAGGCCCTGCAATCCCTGAGCTATCCGGGCGAGCGGGAGATGATCGAGCGCGCACGGTCGCGCCTGCGGCCCACCCGCTAGGGTGCCGCTCCGTGCAGGTCCTGAACTTCTACTCGACCGTCTTCGCCGACCAGATGAAGCGCGGGCGCAAGACCGCGACCATCCGGCTGGGCGACAAGCGCCACAAGTACCAGAAGAACCAGCTCGTGCTGGTCACCGTCGGCTATCAGTACTCGCCGCGCGAGAAGCTCTTCCACGCGGTGATCGACTCGGTCGACGTCAAGCGCATCCGCGAGCTCTCGCCGCGCGAGATCGAGCACGACAACCCCGAGTTCCGGCGCACGGACGAGCTGATCAGCTTCCTCAAGCAGATCTATGACCGCGAGGTCTCCGTCGAGGACACGGTGACCGTCGTGCGCTTCAGCCAGATCGTCGAGAACCCGCCGGACTTCCAGGACCGGTTGCGGGGCGTCGGCGGCGCGCAGAACTAGCGCCGCGTACCCGTCCCCACCCCGTCGGCACTCCTGTGAAGCGAGTGCCAATCGGGTCTTGACTTCGCGGGCCTCCGTCATAGAATGGGCCGTTGTCTGGCACTCGACGCTGCAGAGTGCCAACGCACGACATCTCAGTGGAGGTCACTCATATGAATCTCAAGCCACTGGGCGATCGGCTGATCGTCCGCGCGGTCGAAGAGGAGGAGACGACGGCTTCGGGCCTCGTGCTCCCCGACACGGCCAAGGAGAAGCCCCAGAAGGGCAAGGTCCTCGCCGTCGGCGACGGGAAGTTCGACGACAACGGCCAGCGCCAGCCGCTGGACGTCGCCGAGGGCGACGAGGTCCTGTACTCCAAGTACGGCGGCACGGAGATCAAGGTCGACGGCGAGGACCTGTTGGTCCTCCGGGAGACCGACGTGCTCGCCAAGGTCCAGAACTAGCCAGCCAGAGAGGCTCTGACACAGATATGGCACACAAGGAACTGAAGTACGACGTCGACGCCCGCAAGGCGCTCGAGCAGGGCGTCGACGCGGTCGCCAACGCCGTGAAGGTCACGCTCGGCCCGCGCGGCCGCTACGTGGTCCTCGACAAGAAGTTCGGTGCTCCCACGATCACCAACGATGGTGTGACCATCGCGCGTGAGATCGAGGTGGAGGACGTCTTCCAGAACCAGGGCGCCCAGCTCGTACGCGAGGTCGCCACGGCGACCAACGACGTCGCGGGCGACGGCACCACCACCGCCACCGTGCTCGCCCAGGCGATCGTCCGCCAGGGCCTGAAGAACGTCGCGGCCGGCGCCAACCCGCTTGCTCTCAAGCGCGGCATCGAGAAGGCCGTCGACCAGGTGGTCGAGAACATCGGCTCGCAGTCCAAGGAGATCTCCGGCAAGGATCAGATCGCCCGCGTGGCGACCATCTCCGCCGGCGACGACGAGATCGGCGACGTGATCGCCGACGCCATCGACAAGGTCGGCAAGGACGGCGTGGTCAACGTCGAGGAGGGCCAGACGTTCGGCATGGACCTCGAGTTCACCGAGGGCATGCAGTTCGACAAGGGCTACATCTCGCCCTACATGGTCACCGACCAGGAGCGCATGGAGGCGACCCTCGAGGATCCCTACATCCTCATCGCCAACCAGAAGATCGGCTCCGTCCGCGACGTGCTGCCGGTCCTCGAGGCCGTCATCCAGTCCGGCAAGCCGCTGCTGATCATCGCCGAGGACGTCGAGGGCGAGTCGCTCGCGACCCTGGTGGTCAACAAGCTGCGCGGCACCTTCACCGGCGTCGCCGTGAAGGCCCCGGGCTTCGGCGACCGCCGCAAGCGCATGCTGGAGGACATCTCCATCCTCACCGGCGGTGAGGTCATCACCGAGGAGATGGGCCTCAAGCTCGAGAACACCCAGGTCTCCCAGCTCGGGCGGGCCCGTCGCGTCGTCGTGGCGAAGGACACCACGACCATCGTCGACGGCGCCGGCGAGAGCGACGCGATCAAGGGCCGCATCAACCAGATCAAGACGGAGATCGAGAACACCGACTCCGACTTCGATCGCGAGAAGCTCCAGGAGCGCCTCGCCAAGCTCTCGGGCGGTGTCGCCGTCGTGAAGGTCGGCGCGGCCACCGAGACCGAGATGAAGGAGAAGAAGCACCGCGTCGAGGACGCGCTGCAGGCCACCCGGGCCGCCCTCGAGGAGGGCATCGTCCCCGGCGGCGGCGTGGCGCTGCTCGAGGCCGCCTCGGCCATCGACCTCGACCAGCTGTCGATCGAGGACGAGAAGACCGGCGCGAAGATCGTGCTGCGCGCGCTCGAGGAGCCGCTCCGCCAGATCGCGGAGAACGCCGGCTTCGAGGGCTCGGTCGTGGTCAACGACGTCCGCAAGGCGAAGAAGGGCCAGGGCCTCAACGCCGCGACCGGCGAGATCGTCGACCTCGTCTCCGAGGGCGTCATCGACCCGGCCATGGTCACGCGCTCTGCGCTGCAGAACGCGGCGTCGATCGCCAAGAACATCCTCACCACCGAGGCGATCGTCGCCGAGGTGCCCGAGAAGGAGGGCGCCGGCGCCGGCGGCGGCGGCGGGATGCCCGACATGGGCGGCATGATGTAAGGCGGTCTTCCGACCTCTTGCAGTGCCCCGAGGGCCCGGCGTTCGCGCCGGGCCCTCGGTCGTTCGGGGCCGGGTTCGGACTGGGGCGCAGGACGGCTGGACGCCGGCCATCGCGAGGTCACGGTGCGCGGTCGGTCACCGCTCGAGGCGTCGTCGTGGCTCAACGCCTGTGGTGCTCGTGGAGGAGCGAGAGCAGCCGTCGCAACTCGGAGCGCTGCGGGTCAGAGAGCGGTGACAGGAGCGTGTCCTGGGCGGCTTGGACCCGGACGGCTAGACGATCCAGCTCGCGGCCGCCCGCGGGGGTCAGCTCGACGAGGTTTCGCCGCCGGTCCTCAGTGGCGCGAACGCGTGCGACGAGGCCGCCGCGCTCGAGGTCGTGCAAGACGGCATGGAGGTCGCTGGGATCGATGTGCAGGCGCCGGCCGAGCTCCGCCTGGCTGGTCGATCCGCGTTCGGCGAGGGCGAGGAGGACCGTGAAGTGGTGCCGGCGCACGCCGGCGCCTGCGAGCGCGTCGCCGACGATCCGGTGCGCCGCGAGCGCAGCCTGGCTCAGGAGCCAGCTGGGAAGCTCGGCGAGGCCCCGCGGTGGATCGGGCTGTGGTTGCATCGGTGCCATCGGCGAGTAGCGTACGACTCGTTGGCCTCACCAACGACTGTGGTAGGTTCCTTGGAGTAGCCAACGATCTCGAAGGAGTCTGCCATGCCCGCTCTCGCCGCCCTTCCTCCGGCCATCGGCAAGGCCGAGCGCGGCCTGAGCGCGCTCCTCGAGCCGCTGCTCGACGAAGCCGGGCTCTCGTTCACCGAGTGGACGGTCCTGGTGGTCCTCGACGCGGCAGAGGCGATGACGGCCGACGAGCTTCTCGAGCGGCAGGTCGCGAGTGGCGCGGCTTCGCGCGAGGCCGCCGACCGCGCCGTCGGTCAGCTCCGCTCGACCGGCCTGATCGCCCCGGCCGACGGCCGGGGGCGCCTGAGCGTGACGGCGGGCGGAGCAGCGGTGTTCGTCCCCCTGCGCCGGGCCGTGGACGAGATCGCCGGCGCGCTCCTCGACGGGCTGCCGCCAGCCGACCTCGACGCGACCCATCGCACCCTCGTCACCGTCGCAGAGCGCGCTCGCGCTCACAGAGCGCCCGCCGCCTGACGCAGCACCTGCCGGCACGCGAGAGCCCGTCGCGCGTCACCTCTGGGCCAGGCGGCAGCCACATCCGCTGACGACGCTCAGCGGTGGGCGGCACGCTGTGTGCTGTCGTCCTGGCTCGCCCCAGAGACGAGCCGCCGCTCGAGGTTCGCGACCGTCTGGCGCAGCGCGCGCGCGGTCGCGCGCCGGACCACGATCCGGTCCAAGACCCCGCGCAAACCGGCCCGCCGGTCGAGCTCGACGACGATGCGCAAGCCGAAGCCGTCCCCGGCGGCGGTGAAGTGGCGCTCGTGACGGGCGTCCGGCAGGCCCCGCTGCACGCTCGTGTACTCGACCAGCCGGCGCGGCTCGAACCGGCGCAGGGTCATGTCCAGCTCGACCGGGCGTCCGAGCAGGCGCAACGTGAGCCGGGCGCGGTCACCCGGCTCGCGCCAGCGCGTGGCCGGGTCGAGCCGGATCAGCCCCGGCCAGTAGTCCGGCCAATTGGCGGGATCGGTGATGTAGTCGAAGCCGCGGGGCAGCGGCACGGCGAAGTGGTGGTCGAGCTCGATGCGCGGCACGTGATGGCGACGCTACGAGGCGCGGCCGGTCGCGTCATCGCCCGGATTGACCATCTTTCGCAGCCCCCACCGCCTTGAAGAACGTGTAACAGAAGACGCCGTCGGCCTCCGTCGTCCGGTAGAGGTCGCGGATGCCCGCGTCGAAGCGCGCCGGCTCGATCAGGCCCGCCGCGAGCGCGGGCTCGCGCACCCCTTCGATCATCGCCGTGAACGTCCGCCGCGTGAAGCCCTCGACCAGCGCGGGGCGACTGGCGTCCACGTAGACCATGCGCGGCGAGACGCGCACCGCCTCCAGGCCCGCCGCGTCCAGCAACGGGTACAGCCGCCGGCCGATCAGCGCGTCCCCGCCGGCCCGGGCCTGGAGCTCGACCTGGCAGCGGATCGCCTCCTCGGCGGCGGCGCTCGGCGGCCAGAAGCAGGCCGAGCCGTGGTCGCCCTCGATCACCGTCATCGACCCCCCCGGCTTGAGCAGGTCGCGCAGGACGGCGAGCGCCTGCACCGGCTGCGCGAGATGCTCGAGCACGAAGCAGACGAACACGTGGTCGAAGCTCCCGGGTCCGAAGGGCAGGGCGAAGATGTCGGCCTGGCGGAACTCCACGTTGGCGAGGCCGGCCGCGGTCACCCGGCGCTCGGCCTCGGCGAGCGACTCGGCCGAGACGTCGACCGAGGTGAAGCGGGCGCCCGGGCTGCGCCCCGCCAGGGTGATCGTCTGCGCGCCGACCCCACAGCCGGCCTCCAGGACGGTGCTCCCAGCCGGGTAGGCCGTGTCGGCGTGCAGGAGCTCGACCAGCGTCCCCGCCTGGTCCTGCAGGCGCTCGCTCTCACGAGCGCGGTAGCCGTGGACGTAGACCTCGTCCATACGAGCGTTCTACCCGGGCGTCAGGGCGCGGCTGTCCGCGGCGCCCGCCGCCGCGCCGCCCACGCGCCGAAGCGACGAAGCCGGGCGGAACGCCCGGATAAGGTCCTCGCGCGATGGCACGCCGGCCCGTCTCGATCCTGGCCCTGCTGCTGGCCTGCCTGTGCCTCGCCGGTGCGACGGGCTGTGGCGGCGGCGACGGCCAGGGCGCTGAAGGCCCGACGACGGCCGAGCGCATCCGCGAGCGCACCGAGGCGCTGCGCGACAGCGCCCGGCGCTTCCGCGAGCAGGCCTCCCAGCTCGACGACCGGCTGCGCCGCCGCATCCGCGACGTGCTCGACGACCTCGAGCGCGCCGTGCCCGAGACCTCGCGCGACCTCCCCAGCAGCCAGGGCCGGACCGAGACGAGCGCTATCGGCCGCTACCTCACCGAGGTCATCGGCTCGGTCGACGGCTACTGGACGACCACGCTGCGCGCGTCCGGGATCGAGGACCCGCGCGTTCGCTACCTGTGGGTGCCGCCGGGCGAGCGGGCGCGCACCTCCTGTCAGACCGTGGCCGGCGACGACGCCGCCTTCTACTGCCCCGCCGACGACACGATCTACGTCGCCCAGGCGCTCGCCTCCGACCTCTGGAACGGCCTGTCGGACACCTTCCCCGGCGAGCGCCAGGGCTACGGGCGGGCGATCGGGGACTTCGGGCTCGCCTACGTGATCGCCCACGAGTACGCCCACAACGTCCAGAGCGAGCTCGGCCTCTACCGGCTCAACCCGCGCACGGGCACGAAGGCGTTCGAGTTGCAGGCCGACTGCATGGCCGGCCTGTGGGCGAACTCCGTCCTGCGCGAGGGCCGCATCAAGCCCGGCGACGTCGAGGAGGCGGTCAGCACCGCCACCGCCGCGGGCGATTTCGACTACACCAACGAGCAGCACCACGGGACGCCCGAACAGCGGCGCGACGCGTGGCTGCTGGGCTACGAGACGGGCGAGCCCGCCCGCTGCTTCGAGTTCCTGCCACCTGACGCGGAATAGCCGGGCGCGCGGCGGCGTCCGCACGGGAGGTCGCTCTCTCCTCCCCTGCCCCGAAGGAACCTCCCCATGCCCGCGAAGCTCCCGCACGATCCCCGTCCCTGGCTCGCGCTCGTCCTGACCCTGGCCGGCTTGCTCAGCGCGGCCACCGCTTCGGCCGCCGACGCGGCCCAGTCCGCCGCAGTGACCCGCAGCGCGGCACGCACGGTGCTGGTCACCGGCACGCCGGCGGCCGATCGGCTCGCGCTGCGCCGCGCCGGAGAGCGGCTGCAGGTCGACGTCGGCGACGACGGCCAGGCGGACTTCTCGCTGCGGCTGAGCGCCTCCGACCGGCTCGTCGTGCTGGCCGGCGACGGCGACGATCGCGTCCGTCTCGACCACGGCGGCGGCGCCCTCTCTGACCGGATCCGCGTCGACGGCGGCGCCGGGCAGGACGTGCTCGACGTCGCCGGCAGCGACGCTCCCGAGCGCTTCGAGCTGGCGGCCGACGGACGCAGCGTGACGCTGCTGCGCAACGTCGGGGACGTCGCGACGGACCTCGGCGGCGTCGAGCGGCTCGACGTCCGCGCGCTGGGCGGCGCCGACCGGCTGCGCGCCGGCGACCTGAGCGGCAGCGAGCTGCAGGAGATCCACGCCGACCTCGCGTCCCTGGCCGGCGGGGACGCCGGCGACGGAGCCGGCGACCGGGTCGTGCTGGACGGCACGCCCGAGGAGGAGCAGGTCAGCGTGCTCGGCTCCGCCGCGAACGTCGCCGTGATCGGCCTGCCGGCCGCAGTCTTCGTCGCCCACGGCGAGCCCGGTGACGCGCTGGAGCTCCGGGGACGCGGCGGCGACGACCTGCTGAGCGCCTCGACGCCCGCCGGCGCGCCGCGGATGACGCTCGCGGGCGGCGGCGGCGGCGACGTGCTGCTCGGCGGCGAGGGCAACGACCTGCTGGTCGGCGGCGGCGGCTTCGATGACGTCAACGGCCGCCGCGGCGACGACCTCGCGCTGCTCGGCGACGCGCCCGACCGTTTCACGTGGAACCCCGGCGACGGCGACGACCGCGTCGAGGGCGGCGCCGGCAACGACAGCCTCTCCTTCAACGGCGCGGCCGCCGGCGAGACCTTCCGCCTGGCGGCCGACGGCGGGCGCCTGCGCTTCGAGCGCGACGTGGCGAGCGTCGCGCTCGAGCTCGACGACGTCGAGGAGATCAACCCGATCGCCTTCGGCGGCGCCGACACGTTCGCGATCGGCGACCTGTCGGGCACGGACGTCGAGCAGGTCAACCCGAACCTCACGCCGGCCTTCGGCAGCCCCGGCGGCGACGGCGCCGCCGACCGCGTGGCGCTGACCGGCACGGCGGGCGACGACGCCGTCACGGTCACGGGCGCCGGCGGCGCGGTCGTCGTCGAGGGCCTGCCGGCGCGGATCGGCATCACCCACGCCGAGGGCGCGCTGGACGTGCTCGCGATCGACACGCTGGGCGGCGCGGACAGCGTCGACAGCTCGGGGCTCGCGCCGGGGACGATCGGGCTCGAGCGCGGCGAGTAGCACAATGGCGGCGGATGGAGATCGCCGCCATCGACTACCACACTGCAGGTGAGCCGTTCCGGATCGTCACCGCGGGCGTGCCGGACATCCTCGGCGCGACGGTCCGCGAGCGGCGCGAGCACGCCGCCGCCTCGGCGCCGGTGGACGCCGTGCGCCGGCTGCTCTGCCACGAGCCGCGCGGGCACGCCGACATGTACGGCTGCTTCGAGGTCGCGCCCGACGACGACGGCGCCGACCTCGGCGTCCTCTTCTGGCACAAGGACGGCTACTCGACCGCGTGCGGGCACGGCACGATCGCCCTCGGGGCGTGGGCGGTCGAGTCGGGGCGGATCGCGGCGCCCGCCGACGGCGAGGTGGAGGTCGTGGTCGACGTGCCGTCCGGCCGCGTCGGCGCCCGCGTGCGGCTCCGCGACGGAGCGGTGGACGCGGTCGCCTTTCGCAACGTGCCGTCCTTCGTGGTCGCGCGCGAGCTCCCGGCCGCCGGCGTGGTGGTCGACGTCGCCTACGGCGGCGCGCTGTACGCGTGCGTGCCCGCGGCGGCGTTCGGGCTCGAGGTCACGCCGGAGCACCTGCCGCGCCTGATCGAGGCCGGGCGCGCGGTCAAGGCCGCGCTCGCGGGCAGCGACGCCGCCCGCCACCCCGGTGACGAGCGGCTCTCGGGCATCTACGGCACGATCCTCTACGAGCCGCTCGGCGAGCTGCACCAGCGCAACGTGACCGTCTTCGCCGACGGCGAGGTCGACCGCTCGCCGTGCGGATCGGGGACCTCGGCGCGCTGCGCGCTGCTGTTCGCGGACGGCCTGCTGGCCGACGGGCAGGTCCTCCGGCACGAGTCGATCGTCGGTACGACGTTCGCCGCGCGGGTCGTCGGCGAGACGGCCGACGGCGTCCTGACCGAGGTCGAGGGCACCGCGTACCGGACCGGCGAGCACCGCTTCGTGCTCGACCCGCGCGACCCGCTCGGCACCGGCTTCGTCCTGCGATGACCCCGCCGTTCGTCTCAGAGGCGGAGGTCGCCCGGCGCCTGGACGTCGCGGCCGCGGCCGACGCGCTGGAGGCGGCGCTGCGCGCAGGGCTGGATCCCGAGGCCGACCCGCCACGCCGGGCGGTCGCCTTCGAGCGCGGCGGCGAGCTGCTGGTCATGCCCTCGGCGGCCGGCGGGCACGCCGCCGTCAAGCTCGTCTCCGTCGGCGGCGACCCGCGCATCCAGGGCGTGTGCGTGGTGTTCGACGGCACCACCCTCGCCCCCGCCGCGCTGGTCGACGGGATTGGCTTGACCAACCTGCGCACGGCCGCGGTCTCCGCGCTGGCCGTCCGCCGGCTCGCCGCGGCGGACGCCCGCCGCCTCGTCGTCTTCGGCCGCGGCCCGCAGGCCGAGGCGCACGTCGCGGCGATGCGGGCGATCCGGCCGATCGAGCGCGTCGACATCGTCGGCCGCGACCACGACCCGGCCGCGGTCGCGGAGCTCGTCGCCGCCGCCGATGTCGTCTGCTGCTGCACCACCGCCCGCGAGCCACTGTTCGGCGGCGCGCTGCCGCGCGACGACGCCGTCGTGGTGGCGATCGGCTCCCACGAGCCCGGCGCCCGCGAGCTCGACGACGCGCTGCTCGCGCGCGCCACGGTCGTGGTCGAGTCCCGCGCCTCGGCCCTGCGCGAGGCCGGCGAGGTGATCGGCGCCGTCGAGAGTGGCGCGCTGGCCGAGGACGACCTCGTCACGCTCGCGGACCTGGTCGCCGAGCGGGTCGCGATCGATTACGACCGCCCGCGCGTGTTCAAGAGCACGGGGATGGCCTGGGAGGACGCGGTGGTCGCCGCGGCCGTGGCGGGGTTGTCTCCGGCCGCCCTGAAGTGAGAGGCTGAGCCGGACCACCACCGCTCTGAGGGAGGGATCTCCGTGGAGTCCTCAGCTCGCAAGCGCGTACTCGTTGTGGCCAACCGGACGGCGTCGACGCCGACCCTGCTCGAGGAGGTGCGGCGCCGTGCGGCCGAGGGCCCGTGCGACTTCGCCCTGCTGATCCCCGACAACGTCGACCGCGAGGCGGCGGACTGGACGCTCGAGGCGGCCCTGCCGCTGCTCGAGCGCGCGGCCAAGGGGCCGGTCGCGAGCCACGTCGGCGGACCCGACCCGCTGGCGGCGATCCATGCCGCGCTGCAGGACGGCGAGTATCAGGAGGTGATCATCTCCACCCTGCCCAAGCGCGTCTCGCGCTGGCTGCGACGCGACCTCCCGCGCCAGGTCGAGCAGCTCGGGGTGCCGGTCACGGTCGTCACCGCCGAGAAGGAGCCGCGCACGCTGGTGCCGGGCGCGCCCGGGCCGGGCGGGCCGGCTTGAGCTGGCGTCAGCCGGCGGCCTCGGCCTTGCGCAGCCCGCGCACGCCCCAGACGGCGAAGACCGCGATCAGGGCGGCGGCGACCCCGTAGACCAGCAGCGGCTGGAAGCCCGTGCCGCCGATCAGGGCACGGCCGCCCTCGATCAGGGGCGTGAAGGGATTCACCGAGGCGACCGAGGCCAGCCAGCCCGAGAGCAGGTCGAGCGGGACGTACACCGGCGCCAGGAACAGCAGCAGGAAGACCGGCATCTGCATCGCCGGGCCGGCCTGCATCGTGCGCAGCCGCATCGCCACGCCCGCCGCGAACAGCGTCGCGGCCAGCGACACCATCAGGGCGAGCACGACCAGGGCGAAGAGGTCCACCCCGTCGCCCGTCACCCGCATGCCGGTGGCCAGCGCCACGCAGAAGAGCAGCGTGCCCACGAGCGTCGCCCGCGTGAGCGCCGCCAGCGCGTAGCCGGCGAGGATCCCGAGCCGGTTGGGCGCGGCCAGCAGCAGCCGCCGCGCGAAGCCGTTCTCGAAGTCCGCCGCGATCCCGAAGCCGGTGAACACCCCGCCGAACGCCGACGCCTGCAGCAGCACGAAGACGAACTGGAAGGCCGTGTAGCCCGCCGGGTAGTCGAAGCCCGGGACGTCGCCCACGCTCGACAGGCCGCCGGCGAAGGCGACGAAGAAGAAGAGCGGGAAGATCAGCGAGGGCAGCAGCCGGCTCGGCGTGGTGGCGACCTCGTGCAGCGTCCGCCAGGCGACCGCGAAGGTCACGTCGAAGAAGCGCTTCACGTGCGCACCAGCCGGTTGCCCAGCGCGCGCGACGCGCCCAGGATGCCGACCACGGCGATCGCCGCGGCGATGCCGAAGCCGAGCGTGAGCGCCCGCGAGTCCCAGCCCGTGATCACGAGCGAGCGCAGCCCCTCGATCAGGTAGGAGACCGGGTTGTAGGTGGCGATCGCGCGGAACCAGTCCTGCTCGATGAGCTCGCGCGGGAGGCTCATCGAGCTGAGGAAGAGCGCGACGAAGGCGAGCGGGAAGAAGCCCTGCACCGCCTCGCCCGAGCCGGCCTGCAGGCCGATGAAGGCGCCGACCGCGGCGAAGGCCAGCGCGATCAGCAGGCCGAGGGCGAGCAGGACGAGCACGCCGGGAAAGCCGGCCGCCACCGTCAGGCCGGCGAGGAAGCCCACCGCCAGGTAGATCAGCGCCGAGACGAAGGCGACGAGCAGGACACCGGCGAGGTTGCCCATCAGCAGCGCCGCCCGGCTCATCGGCGTCATCGCCAGCCGCTTGATGAAGCCGGTCTCGACGTCGCGGGCGAGGCTCGCACCGGAGTTGAGCATCGCGAAGAGCCCGCACTGCAGGAACGGCACGGCGATCGCGAAGGCCAGGTAGGAGTCCGCCGGGAAGCCCGGGATCAGCGTCGCGGCGTCCAGGCCGCCGACGTTGACCGCCAGCAGGCTCAGCGGGAAGAGGATCGGCGGCAGCACCAGCGCCGGCTGGCGCAGCGTCTGCGTCACCGAGCGCCGCGCCATCTCGGCGACCTGCTCGTAGAGCGGCGCGCGGCCCGCGGTCACGAGCGCTCGGCGAGGGCCGGCTCGGCGCCCGGCGCGGGCGCCGCGGTCGCCAGTTCGCCGGTGTCCTCGGCCTCGAGCCGGTGGCCGGTCTTGGCCAGGAAGACGTCGTCGAGCGTCGGGGCGTGGAGCTCGAAGCCGTCGAGCCTGAGGTCCTCGGCGTCCAGCGCCCGCACGACCGCCGCGAGCTGCTCGACGCCGCTGCTCAGGCGCACGGCCACGGTCTCCGGCGGCGAGGGCACCGGGTTGCCGAAGCGCTCCAGCACGCCCGCCACCGCGTCGCGGCGCTCGGGGTCGCAGGGCACGACTTCGAGGCTCGGGCGCCCGATCTCGTCCTTGAGCGAGTCCGGCGTGCCCTCGGCGACGATCCGGCCCTGGTCGATGATCGCGATGCGGTCGGCCAGGAGGTCGGCCTCCTCGAGGTACTGCGTGGTCAGGAAGACCGTCACGCCGTCCTCGCGCGCCAGGCGCGCGACCTCGTCCCACAGGTCGGAGCGGCTCTGGGGATCCAGGCCCGTGGTCGGCTCGTCGAGGAAGAGCACGCGCGGGCGATGCACCAGGGCGAGCGCGAGGTCGAGCCGGCGCTTCATGCCGCCCGAGTAGCCACCGACCTTGCGATCGGCCGCGTCGGTGAGGCCGACGCGCTCGAGCAGCTCGCTGCCGCGCGGCCCGCGCTCGGCGCGCGGCAGGCCCTGCAGGGCGGTCTGCAGCCGCAGGTGGTCGCGCCCGGTGAGCAGCGGGTCCAGCGCCGCCTCCTGCAGCGCGGCGCCGATCGTCGCGCGCACCTCGCGGCCCTCGCGCACGATGTCGTAGCCCGCGACGCGCGCGGTGCCGGCGGTCGGCGGCAGCAGCGTCGTGAGCATCAGCACGGTGGTCGACTTGCCGGCGCCGTTGGGGCCGAGGAAGCCCGAGATCGAGCCCGGCTCGACCGAGAGGTCGATGCCGTCCACGGCGCGGGGGCCGTGCTTGAACTCGCGCACGAGGCCCTCGACCTCGATGCCGTTCGAATGGGTTCCTTCCATGCGCTGTCACTCTAGCCAACTAGTTGAAGGACTCAAAGATTGAAGCGTGCTACTTTCGTCGTATGGCACCCGCCGGAGGCGTGACCTCGGCCGCTCCCGCCACGACGACGGAGCCGTCCCCCGCCGTACGGGACGCTTGGCGGCTGATGAGCGAGGTCTTCCAGGCCCAGCGTCCCCGCTTCGCCGCGCTGTGCGGCGAGCTCGGCCTCTCGCCCATGCAGGCGATGGCGCTGCGGGCGCTCGAGCCGGGCCGCCCGCTGCCGATGAGCGCGCTCGCCGGCACCCTGCGCTGCGACAACTCCAACGTCACGGGGCTCGCCGACCGGCTCGAGGCCGCCGGGCTCGTCGAGCGCCGCCCCGACGAGCACGACCGGCGCATCAAGACGCTCGTGGTCACCGAGCGCGGCGCGGCGCTCAAGGCCGACGTCGAGCGGGCGATGCTCGAGCCGCCGCCCGAGCTCGCCTCGCTCTCCGACGGGGACGCCCAGGCGCTGTACGGGATCCTGGCACGCGCGCTCGCGACGTCCTAGCGCGCGAGCGCTCAGGCTCCGCGGATCAGCGGGGCCACCTCGCTCGCCACCCGCTCGAGTTGCCGCCGCTCGTCCCCCAGCGGCCACAGGTACACGCGCCCGCAGCCGGCTTGTGCGTAGCGTGAGAGCAGGTGCGCGCAGTGCTCTGCCGAGCCGATGCAGACCTGCCCGCGCAGCTCGCCGGGATCTCGCTTCAGGAGCACGGCCAACACGTCGACGAGCATCCGCTCGGCCTCGGCCCGGTCGCTCGTGACCCACGTCCACATCGTGGCGAGCGCGTTGGGAAAGCCCGCGGCGTCCCTGCCGCGTTGCTCCAGCGCGTCCGCCAGGGTCGCTCGAGCGGCGCGAAACCGCTCCGGCGTCGTGTTGTAGGCGGACGCCAGCCAGCCGTCGCCTGTCCTCGCCACCCGGGCGAGGCCGGCCTGCGAGCCCCAGCTGGCGACCCACAGGGGAATCCCTCCCGGCGGTCGAGGCACCAGCTCGATGTCGGACGGCATCCCGTAATAGCGCGCATCCGGCGGCACCGGTGCCCCGATCAGCAGGGCGCGCAGCACGTCGACCGCCTCGTCGAATCGCTTCCAGCGCTCCTCGAAGTCGACGCCGAGGGCGTTGTAGTCCCGCTGCGAGGAGCCAGGCCCGACGGCGGCCACGAGACGACCGCCCGACAGCAGGTCGAGCGCGGCGAGCGCCTTGGCGAGCTGAACCGGGCCGCGGAGCACGGGCAGCGCCACCGTGGTGGCCAGGGCCAGCCGGCCAGAGCGCTCGAGCACGCTCGCCAGCGCGGTCAGCCCGTCCAGCCAAGCGGTCTGGAAGACGAAGTGGTCGTTGGCCGCGACCGCGGCAAAGCCACAGTCCCTGGCGGTGTCGACGGTGCTCGTCAGACGCTCGAGCGAGAACCCCTCGTTGCCGAGCTCCATCAGCGGCAGATGGACACCGAGCTCCATGGCGCAATGCTCTCAGCCGGCGACGCGCGGCGACATCAACCTGACCGGCGGTTCAGCTTCCGCGGTCCCAGCCGATGGGGTCAACTACCCTGATCGCCCCCGCATGGCTCCCCTGCTCTACAGGCCGGCCGCCGAGCTCGCCGCGATGGTCCACGCAGGCACGCTGTCGGCGCGCGAGCTGGTGAGCGCCTCGCTCGAGCGCATAGGCGCGCTGGATCCGACCCTGAACGCCTTCATCGAGGTCGACTGGGACGGCGCGCTGGCCGAGGCCGACGCGATCGGGCCGGGCGACGAGCGGCCGTTCGCCGGCGTGCCGATCGCCGTGAAGGCCAACGTGCCGGTCCAGGGCCAGTGCATGAACTTCGGCTCACGCTTCCTCTCCGGCCATCGCGCGGCCCACAACGCCTATCTCGTCCGGCGCCTGAAGGAGGCGGGCTTCGTCGTCGTCGGCGTCACCAACATGCCGGAGTTCGGGATCTTGCCGACGACCGAGTCCCGCCATACCGGCGCGGCCCGCAACCCGTGGGATCCCGACCGCACGCCCGGCGGATCCTCGGGCGGCGCCGCCGTGGCGGTCGCCGCGGGGATGCTGCCGCTCGCGCACGGCAACGACGGCGGCGGCTCGCTGCGGATCCCCGCCGCCTGCTGCGGGCTCGTCGGCCTCAAGCCGAGCCGGGGGCGCGTGTCGCGCGGGCCCGACCTCGGCGACTCCTTCCTCTCCGCCGAGGGCGTGCTGACCCACACGGTCGCCGACACGGCTCAGATGCTCGACGTGCTCGCCGGCTACGAGGCGGGGGACTCCACCTGGGCGCCGCGGCCGGCGGAGCCCTACGCCGGCGCGGTCCGGCGCGACCCGGGGCGCCTGCGGGTGGCGATGTCGGCCGAGAACCCGCTCGGGGCCCCGGCCGACGCCGAGTCGGTGCGCGGGATGCGCGAGACCGGCGAGCTGCTCGCCTCGCTCGGCCACGAGGTCGAGGAGCGCGCGCCGCAGCTGCCGGGCCCGGAGGCCCTGGCGCTGTTCAGCCAGGTCTACTTCACGGCGATCTCGCTGCAGGTCACCTTCGGCGAGCTGCTCGCCGGCCGGCCGCCGGAGGAGGACGAGGTCGAGCCGCTCTCGCGGGCGATCGCCGACATCGCCCGCACGACCCCGGCCGTGGCCTACCTGGCCTCGCTCGCCCAGCTGCAGGCGCTCGCCCGCGGGGTGATCGCCTTCTTCGCCGAGTACGACCTGCTGCTCACGCCGGTGCTCGCCGAGCGCCCGCTGGCGATCGGGGAGCTGACCGGCTGCGGCGAGGACCCGCTGGCCGACTTCGCCCGCGCGGGGCAGTTCGCTCCCTACGCCGCGCTGTTCAACGTCACGGGGCAGCCGGCGATCTCCGTGCCGGCCGGCTTCGGGGAGGACGGGCTCCCCACCGCGGCCCATCTCGTGGGCCGGCCGCTGGGCGAGGACACGCTGCTGCAGGTCGCCGCCCAGCTCGAGGCCGCGCGGCCGTGGGACCTGCGCCGCCCCGCGGTCGCCGCGGCTGCCTAGGCTTCATCCCGGAGGTCCTGGGGTGCCTGGCCGGTCGCTGGCGCCGGCCGGCAAGGACGCAGATCCCGCGAAGGAACACTTCACGCATGCCGAGGGTCGAGGACGCCGCCAGGCGGTGATCAGCGATCGGACCAGGCGCGTCAGGATCTTCGGGATGGAGCACTAATATCCCGGTTCCTCCCCTGACCGACCTCTTCTGCGAGCAAGGAGAACCCCGCCTCTATGGCCTACGTGATCGCCGAGCCCTGCATCGGGACCAAGGACAACTCGTGCGTCGAGGTGTGCCCGGTCGACTGCATCCATCCGACCACGGACGAGCCGGACTACGACAAGGTGGAGATGCTCTTCATCGACCCGGAGGAGTGCATCGACTGCGACGCCTGCGTCGAGGCCTGCCCGGTCGACGCGTGCTTCGCGGAGGATCAGCTGCCCGAGGAGTGGGCGGCCTACGCGCAGCGCAACGCGGACTACTACGCGGGCCGCTGAGCGGCGTCCGGCTCCGCCACGCGGCGGAGCCGGAGCCTGATCTCTAGGCCATCGGGAGCGACATGCCGGCGGGCTCCGGCGCGGCCGCCGGAGCCGGGGCCTGCATGACCGGCAGCTCGATCGGCGAGAGGGCGATGAGGCCGCGCGCGGTCTGGCGCACGGCCTGGGCCGCCGGGTCGTCCGGATCGGAGTAGACGAGCGGCGTGCCGAGGTCTGACTGCTCGCGCAGCGCCATCGTGAGCGGCACCTTGCCCAGCAGCGGGACGTCGATCTCGTCCGCCAGCTCCTGGCCGCCGCCCTCGCCGAAGATCTGGAAGCGCTCGCCCGACGGGGTGGTGAAGCCCGACATGTTCTCCACCACGCCCGCGATCTCGAGCTTGACCTTGTCGGCCATCTCCGCCGAGCGCCGCGCGACCTTCTGGGCCGCGGGCTGCGGGGTCGTGACGAGCAGGAACTTGGCCTGCGGGAGCAACTGGGCGAGCGTCATCGAGACGTCGCCGGTGCCCGGCGGCAGGTCGATGAGCAGGTAGTCGAGCTCGCCCCAGGAGACGTCCTCCAGGAACTGCTGGAGCGCCTTGTGGAGCATCGGGCCGCGCCAGACGACCGCCTCGTCCTCCTTCATGAAGAAGCCGATCGACATGACCTTCAGGCCGTGGCCCTCCAGCGGGAGGATCTTGCGGTCGGGCGAGACCAGCGGCCGCTGGCCGCCGAGGCCGAGCATGCGCGGGATCGAGTAGCCCCACACGTCGGCGTCGAGCACGCCGACCGAGCGGCCCTCATCGCGCAGCGCGGCGGCGAGGTTGACGGTCAGCGAGGACTTGCCCACGCCGCCCTTGCCCGAGCCGACGCAGATGATGTTCTTGACCTGGGCCAGCGCGCCCTCGGGCAGGCCGTTGCGCCCCAGCTTGCGTTGCAGCGTGCCCTTCTCCTGGTCGGTGAGCACGTCGAAGCCGACGTTGACGCGCTGGACGCCGTCGAGCGCGCGCACGGCGTCGGCGACGGCCGTCTGGAAATGGCTCTTGATCGGGCAGCCTGGAGTCGTCAAGGAGACGGTCACGTCGACGATCCCGTCGGGCTTGGGGTCGATGGACCGCACCATCTCGAGCTCGACGATGGAGCGCCGCAGCTCGGGATCGATGACGACCTTGAGCGCCTCGAGGATCTCTTCTCTCGTGGGCATGGCCTCATTGTCGCAGGCGACACCGGCCGGCCGGCGGCCGCCGCGCCACGGTTAAGACCGACGGGGCGCCACAAGGACGCCCCGACGGTTGAGGGAGGAGAGGGTGCTGCAACCCATCGGCGAGGTATGTGGCCGATGGGCCCTACCGGCGGAGTATGAGGCCGGCAGCTGCTCCGGCGACGCCCTCTCCGTGGCGTGCCGGGGGAAGTCGGTTCCTGCTCGCTTCGCCTACCGCGCCACCTGCTTACGGGCCTCGGACACCACGCGCTCAGTCGCGGCGACGCCAACCTGCACGGCGGTCTCCACGGCGCTCGAGACGGCCTCGACCTGCGCGGTGACGAGGTTCGGCCGGCGCTCGGCGTCGCGCTCGACGGCGCTGACCTCGCGCTCGACGGCCGCGCGGTTGCGGCGCACGACCTGCTCGAGGTCGCGGCGGCGCCCGCGCAGCTCGCGGTCGAAGCGCGCGCGGGCCTTCTTGGCCTCGCGCTCGAGGTTGTTGCGCTCCGTCGTGCCGCGGCGCTCGAACTGGCGGATCTGCTTCTCGGCGGCCTCGCGCGAGGTGAGCGGGGAGCCGAAGGTGTCGGCCCACTCGTTGACGAAGCCGACGACGAAGTCGCGCGCCTCGAGCGTGGCGCCCAGCCACACGAGCGTCACGCGCTCGGCGGTGGCGCGACCCTGGTCGGCGGTCGCCTGCGCGGCGCGCGTCTGCGCCTGGGCGGCCTCGCGGGTCTCGCGCTGCGCGGTCGTGCGCGCGCTGCGGGCAGTCGTGGTCTTGCGCTGGGCCTTCGCGGCGGCGGGGCGCCCGGCGGTCGCGCGCTCGCGTGCCGTGGCGCCGCTCTTGCGCGTGGTCGCGGCGGGCTTGCGCCCGGCGGCGGGCTTGCGCCCGGAGCGGGCGGCGGCCGGCTTGGCGGAAGCCTTCGAAGTGGTGGTCTTGGCGGGGGTGTCAGCCATGGTGTCGGTGGATGCCTTCCTCTGTCGTCCCGGTGGTGGTTGCCCGTCGTAGAGGGCGAACACCTGTTTGTACCCCGGGCGATGAGTTCGTTACATCAACGCTCGTGCTCCCATGTTCTACCTCGCCTTGCGCCCCGATGTTTGTGAGGTCGCTCACACAAGCCCGCGAGCCCCGGCGCAGAGCGGTTCTAGGAACGTGCGTTCGACGGCCGCGTCAGGCCGCGGCGGCGGCCGGGCCGCCGGTGCGCGCGAGCCACTGCTCCGGAGCCTCGACCTCGGCCAGCGTGGGGAGCAGCTCGGGCGCCTCCCAGACGCGGTTGAGCGCGGCGATCCCGCCCGCGGCGACCACCGCGTCGCAGAACGCCTTGCCCTGCTTGTACTGGCGGAGCTTCAAGTCGAAGCCGAGCAGCCGCTCGAGCAGGCGCATCACGCCCGAGCGGTCCTGGCGGCGATGCTCGAGCGCGGCGCGCAGGCGCGGCAGGTCGCTCAGCACGTCGGCGCCGACGGCGTCCATGACGTGCTCGGCGTAGCCCTCCAGCACCGCCATGAAGGCCTGCAGGCGGTTCATCGTCTCGCGCCGCTCGGGCCCGATGACCAGCGCGCTGAGCCCGCCCTCGCGCACCGAATCGACCAGCGAGCGCACGTCGCCGCCCTGGGGGAGGCGCAGCCGGCTGGCGTCGACCGAGACGGAACCGAGCAGCTCGCGAACGAGGCCGGCGAGGTGCGGGCGCAGCCACGCCACGCCGCCGAACTGGAGGGCGTGGGTGGTCTCGTGTAGGGCCACCCAGCGCAGCAGTTCGTCGGGCTCGGCCTCGAGCGCCGCGGCCGCGCGGGCGAGGTTCGGAGACACGAAGAGCAGCCGGGCGGGCGCCTCGGGCTCGAGCACCGGGAACTCGTACTGGCCGAGCACGCGCTGGGAGAGGAGCCCAGAGACGACGCCCACCTCGCCTGCGAGAACCATGCCGGCCGCGACGCTCAATGGGCCCCGCAAGGGACCGAGCCCCTCGCCGACGCGATCCGAGACCGGGTCGAGCACCGAGCGCATGGAGCCGAGGTTCGCGTCGATCCACTGGCGCCGCGCGATCGGCTCGGCCGCCGGCATCCCGGCGCCGCCGGCGGAGACCGCCAGGCCGGTGTAGGCGCCGACCAGCCGCTCGCTCTCCTCCGTGGGACCCGCGACCGCCTCGAACGGGGCCGGGTCCGGCGTGGACTGCGCCGAGGCCACCGTCTCGGCCACCTGCGCCGCGATCCGCCAGTCGATCATGACTCCATGGTGGCAGGCACGCGGTCGCGGGCCAGCGGGACCTCCGCGAGCTCGGCCAGGCCGGCGGGCGTCCGGGCGGCGATCACCGGAGAGTGCGGGACGACGTCCAGCGGCGCGCCGAGCGGGTCCTCGTAGTTGACGAAGCGCACCAGCCCGCCGCCCTCGCGGACGATCAGCTGGGCGGCGGCGACGTCGACGGCGCGGCACCGGCGCAGCGTCACGAGGCCGTCGAAGCGGGCGGCGGCGACCTGGCACATCGCGCACGCCGTGGTGCCGATGGCCCGCACGCGGTGGGCGGCCTCGGCGAGCGCCTCGGACGCGTCGCGCACCCAGCGCGGGTCCGCGGACTCGACCCCGAGCACCTCGAGCTTGCCGTCGTGCCAGCGGCGCTCGGAGGCCTCGACGTCGAGCAGCTCGCCGTCCAGCCAGGCGCCCTCGCCGCGGCGGGCGACCCACTCCTCGCCGGGGCCGAAGTCGTAGACGTAGCCGAACTCGACGTCGGCCATCGTCTCCCCGGAGGCGACGGCGATCGACAGCGAGTGGTGCGGCAGCCGGCGCTTGGCGTTCAGCGAGCCGTCGATCGGGTCGATCACCACGAGCACGTCGCGGCTGCCGAAGGACACCTCGCCGCGCTCCTCGGAGATCGCCGTGAAGCGCGCCCCCGCTCCGTGCAGGCGGTCGAGCTCGGAGAACACCGCGGCCTCGGCGGCGGCGTCGATCTCCAGCGTGCGGTCACCGCCCTCGCCGCGCGTGCCGGTCTCGCGCACGCGCTCGGCGGTGGTCGGCCGGGCGGCGAGGATGTCGCGCAGCGCGCCGGTCGCCCGCCGCGAGACCCCCAGCCAGTCGGCGCCGAGCGTCGCGGCGAGGATCGGATCTGCGGCCATCTGCGACCTATCCTACGAAGGTGCCCGCGCCGTCCCTGACGCCCGCCCAGCACGCCGCCGTCGCCCATCCGGGCGGGCCGCTGCTGGTTCTGGCCGGCGCCGGGACGGGCAAGACGACCGTCCTGGTCGAGCGCTTCGCGTGGCTGGTGGAGCACGGTTGCCCGGCCGACGGGCTGCTGCTGCTGACCTCCTCGGCGCCCGCCGCCGCCGACCTGCGCACGCGCCTGGAGGACCGCGTCGACGCCCCCTACGAGGAGCTGGCGGTCACGACGCTGCGCGAGTTCTGCGCCCGCCTGCTGGCCGAGGAGGCGCTCGAGGCGGGCCTGGACCCGTTCGTCGCCCCAGTCTCGCCCGCCGACCGGATCGCGATGCTGCTCGAGCGCATCGAGGAGCTGCCGCTGGCGCTGCACGACCTGCGCGGCAACCCGAGCGCCCTGCTCGGCGCGATCGTCCAGCGGATCGACCGGCTCAAGGACGAGCTGGTCTCGGCGGCCGACTACAGCGCGTGGGCGGGCACGCTGCCCGCCGACGGCGAGGCCGAGCGCGCACGGGCCGCGCGCGAGCGCGAGTTCGCAGCGCTCTACGCGGCGCACGACCGGATGCTGGCCGAGGCCGGCACGCTGGACTTCGGCGACCTCGTGCTCGAGGCCTTCCGGCTGGTGCGCACCCGGTCGCGGGTCCGCGCCCGGCTCGCCGCCCGCTACCGCCACGTGCTCGTCGACGAGCTGGAGGACATGAGCTTCGCCCAGGGCCTGCTCCTGCGGTTGCTGGTGGCCGAGCACCGCAACGTCAGCGCGGCCGCCGACGACGACCAGGCGATCGCGCGCTTCCGCTCGGCGGCCACCAAGAACGTCGCCGACTTCCGCAGCGAGTGGCCGGACGCGACCGAGGTCCGGCTCGAGCACAGCCACCGCTGCAGCGCACGGGTGCTGACGGCCGCGCGGGCGGTGGCCGAGCCCGCCCTGGAGCGCCTCGCCAAGCCGCTCGAACCGGCGCCCGGCCGGCCCGCCGGGGAGGTGGCGTTCTGGCGCTGCGCGACCGAGCGCGCGCAGGCGCAGGCGGTGGCCGCCGACGTCGAGCGGCTGCTGGCCCGCGAGGACGTCGATCCCGAGGACGTCTGCATCCTCGTGCGCTCGGTGCGCAACGAGGGCCAGGCGGTCGCGGTCGCGCTGGAGGAGCGCGCCGTGCCCCACCGGCTGGCCGGCGCCGCCGCCTTCTTCCAGCGCGCCGAGGTGCGCGACCTGCTCGCCTGGCTGCGGTTGCTGGTGGACCCGGGCGACGCCGGCGCGGTCGTGCGGGCGCTGGCCCGCCCGCCGGTGGAGCTGCGCGCCATCGACCTCGCCCGCTGCACCCAGATCGCCCGCCGGCGCAAGCTCGACATGGTCGCCGCGCTCGGGGCGGCGCTCGAGTCGCCGCAGATCCCGCCCGAGGCGCGCGAGCGCATCGCGAGCTTCCTCAAGCTCTACCGCTCGCTGGCCGGGACGCTGGACGCGACCCGCCCCGACCTCTATGTCCACCGCCTGATCGAGCGGCTCGGGCTGCGCCGCCAGCTGCTCTTCGCCGCCTCCGCCGAGGTGGTCGAGCGGCTCGTGAACCTGGCGAAGTTCGGCGACCTGGCGGCGGCCTACGTCCGCCGGTCGCCGCAGGCCACGGCGCGCGAGTTCGCGCGCTCGATCGCCGCGGTGGCCGAGGCCGGCCTGCGCGAGGAGGAGGCGACCGCCGGCGAGCGCCCGCGCGGCGTGCAGGTGATGGCGATGCACGCCGCCAAGGGCCGCGAGTTCGAGCACGTCTACGTGCTCGGGCTGATCGGCGCGCGCATGCCCGGCCCGCGCCGGCGCACGCTCGAGCCGATCCCCGACGCGCTGCTCAAGGAGGCGGTGCCGCCCGACACGAAGGCGGCGCACGTCGCCGAGCAGCGGCGGCTGCTGCACGTGGCGCTCACGCGCGCCCGCAGCCGCCTGGTGCTGGCCTACCCGGAGCGCACGGACCCCGGCGCCGCCCAGCAGCCCTCGCCGTTCCTCGAAGAGGCGCGCGCCGCGCTCGACGCCGCCTACGAGCAGCACGAGGAGGAGCTCTTCGGGCCGGCCGAGACGCTGCAGTCCACCTTCCGGCTGCTGCGCGACGAGCTGCTGACCACCGTGGCGCAGGTCGGCGGGCGCCTGGGCGAGCTGCGCTTCGACACCGACCTCGACGTCTCCCACGCGGTCGTGCGCTACCTCGAGGTGCTCAAGCTCTCCGCGCTGCTCGAGCGCACGGGCGCCGGCGGGCAAGCGGTCGGCGACGCCCTGCCCGAGGTCAACGCCCGGCTGCTGCAGGCCGCGACGGCCGAGCAGCGCGAGATCTTCGAGACCTCGGCGCTGGACGAGTACCTGCTCGACGCCGAGCGCGACGAGCGTCTGCGCGCCCGTGCGGTGGCGGCGCGGACGGAGCCGTCGCTGGAGACCTTCCTGCCGCGGCGCGGCGACGGCCTGATGCTCTCGGCCTCGGACATCGAGACCTACCGGACGTGCCCGCTGAAGTACAAGTTCGCGCGCGTCTTTAGGATCCCGAGCGAGCCGACGCTCAACCAGCGCTTCGGGATCCTCGTCCACCAGGTGCTCGAGCGCTTCCACGCCGGCGGCGACACGGGCGCTCGGTCGCTGCCGGAGCTGCTCGGGCTCCTGGAGGCCGGCTGGCGGCGCGGCGGCTTCGGCGACTCAGAAGAGGAGCGCCAGCTGCGTGCCAAGGCCACGCAGGCGCTGCTGCGCTACCACGAGCGCTCGCGGGGCGATGAGGGCGAGCCGGTGTGGTTCGAGCGCGCCTTCCAGTTCCGGCTCGGGCCGCACCTGCTGCGCGGCCGCGTGGACCGCGTCGACCGGCTGCCCGACGGCGGCTACGAGCTGATCGACTACAAGACCGGCCGGCCCAAGACGCCGACCCAGCTGCGCGAGGACGTCCAGCTCTCGCTCTACGCCGTCGGCGCGCGCGAGGCGTGGGAGCTCGAGGCCGCCCAGCAGTCCTACTACTACGTGCTCGACGACGCCAAGGTGCCGGTCGAGCGCTCCGAGCAGGACCGCGACTGGATCACCGCGACGGTGCTCGAGGTCGGCGAGGGGATCCTCTCGCAGGGTTTCGAGCCGACCCCGTCGTTCGCGGCCTGCTCGATGTGCGACTACCGCATCGCCTGCCCGGCGGCCGAGAAGTAGGGCCCGCCCCTCAGGCCGCCGGCGCTGCGTCGACGTCGATGACGTCCGCGAGCCCGAGCCCGGGGCGCTCCCAGTGCTCGCCCGCGTCGGCGCCGATCAGCAGCGCGCCCCCGCGCAGCCCGGCGACCAGGCTCCCCGGCCGCTCGGGCACGGTCGCCAGCGCGAAGGGCATGCGCCGCAGCGCGGGCTCGTCGCCCCAGGCGGCGACGTCGTGCCAGCGCCGATCCGTGCTGCGCAGCACCCGCGCCTCGCCGTCGCCCGAGCCGTGGGCCGCGAACGCGCCGCGGCTGATCGCGACGTACCAGAGGTCCGGGTCGGCGGGGTCGACCGCGACGGAGTAGGCGTAGCGGCGGTCGAGACCGGCCTCGAGCCGGTGCCAGCTCTCGCCGCGGTCCTCGGAGATCGCCACGCCCTGGCCGGCGGCCTCATAGACGCGCTCGGGCGCGAGCGGATGGGTGACGAGCTGATGGGCGTCGCTGTGGGCCTCGGGGTTGTGGTCGGCCCACGTCTCGCCGCCGTCGCCGGAGATCATCACGCCGCCGAGCTCGACGCCGACCAGGAGCCGGGCCGGGTCCCGCGGATGCAGGGCGATGGTCTTGACGTGGTGCGTCCAGGGCCGGCCGGGGAACGACCAGCGCGGCTCTGAGGGCAGCTCTCGCAGCGCCGGCAGCAGCCGCCACGTGCGCCCGCCGTCACCCGAGCGGTAGAGGTTGCTCGGCTCGGTGCCGGCGTAGGCGACCGAGACGCCGTCGACGGCGTCGGCGGCCGACACCGCGAGCGAGAGCACGCGCGGGTCGGCGGGCTGGGTCTCGGGCGCCTGCCAGCTCTCGCCGGCGTCGTTGGAGACGAGCAGCCCGTGGTCGAACGTGCCGAGGTAGACGCGGCTGGGGTCGCGCGGGTCCACGGCGACGCAGGTCGTCGCCGGCACTGCCGTGAAGGCGTCGACGGCGGCGGGGCGACCGTCGTCGAGGCGCACCCGCGCGACCCCGTCGCCGGTGGCGACGTGGAGGTGAGCGAAGGGGGAGGACATGGCGCCAGCGTAGGCGCGCCCGGGGCCTGCCTCCAGGCGACCTTGGGCCTAGGACCTGAGCGGCTGTTAGCTCTGGCCGCCGCGCTGGCGCAGGAAGCGCTGGAACTCGCGCGCCAGCACGTCGCCGGAGGGCAGCGAGTCGGGATCGGGCGGGCCCTCCTCCTCGTCGGCGGCCTGCTCCAGGCGCTCCACGAAGGCCTGCACGTCCGGGTCCAGCTCGACCGCACGCGAGACCTGGCGCTCGTACTCGACCGCGGCGGACTCGAGCTCTGAGGCGTCGACCGTGACGCCGACCAGGCGCTCGAGCTTGCGCAGCAGCGCGAGCGCACCCTTCGGGTTGGGCACGACGGCGACGTAGTGCGGGACGGCCGCCCACAGCGAGGCGGTCGGCAGGCCGGCGTCCGAGCAGGCGGCGTGCAGCACGCCGACGATCCCGGTCGGGCCCTCGTAGGTCGGCTTGGAGAGCTCCGTGCGCGCGCCCAGGCCCTCGTCGGAGGCGACGCCGGTGACCGAGACCGGCCGCGAGTGCGGCACGTCGGCCAGCAGCGCGCCGAGCGGGACGACGAGCTGGACGCCCAGCGCCTCGGCGAGGTCGATCACGGAGCGGCAGAAGGAGCGCCAGCGGTAGGCCGGCTCCGGGCCGCTGAGCAGGATGAGGTCACGCGGGGCACGCGGGATGCGCGCCTCGTGGAGCTCGAACTCGGGCCAGACGATCTCGCGCTCGGAGCCCTCGACCAGGTGCACGGTCGGGCGGGTGTTCTGGAAGTCGACGAAGTCCTCGGGGTCGATCGTCGCGAAGCGCTCGGCCTCGAGGTGGGCGCCGAGGAACGTCAGCGCCGCCGACGCGGACTCCCCGGCGTCGTTCCAGCCCTTGAAGGCGCACACCAGGGCGGGTGCGCGCAGGCCGTCGGGACGGCGTTCCCAGCGCAGCGGCGGCATCTGCGTTCACGGTATCGGGTCGCGCCGCCCGGCTCGCCATGATCTCTACGTGACCGCGCTCGCCGGCGATCCGCCGACCATCGCCTCGCTGCGCCCCGGCGACGTCCTCGACGGTGTCTTCGCCTGCACCCGCAAGGACCGCCTGACGGCGCGCAGCGGCGCGCCCTACCTGGCGCTCGAGCTGCGCGACCGCACCGGCGCCATGCCGGCGCGCGCCTTCCGCGACGCCGACGTGCTGGCGGGGCGCTTCGACCGCGGCGACCTGGTCCGCGTGCGCGGGCGGGTCGAGCGCTTCCGCGACGAGCTGCAGGTCGACGTCCGCGCCGTCGAGCGCGCTCGAGACGCCGAGCCGGCGCGCTTCCTGCCCGTCGCCTACCGCGACCTCGACGAGCTCGACGGCTTCCTCGAGCACCTGGCGCGCGAGGTGCACGACCCCGGCTACCGCGGCCTGCTGGCCTCCCTGCTCGCCGACGCCGAGCTGCGCGCCGCCTGGCGTCGCGCGCCCTGCACGCGCGCCGGCCATCACGCCTACCTCGGCGGCCTGCTCGAGCACACCGTCGCGGTCGGGACCCTGGCGCTGGAAGCGGCACAGCTGCACCCGCGACTCAACCGCGACCTGCTGCTGTGCGCCGCGCTCGTCCACGACCTCGGCAAGACGCGCGAGTTCACCTACGGGGCCGAGATCGGGCTCTCCGACGAGGGCCGGCTGCTCGGCCACCTCGTGCTCGGCCAGCGGCTGCTGGACGACCGCTCCGGGGCGCTCGAGGACTCGCGCCGGCTCGCGCTGGCGCACTGCGTGCTCACCCACCACGGTCCCGACGCGGCGCCCGGGCGACGCTTCGGCTCACCGGAGGCGCTGGCGCTGTACCGCCTCAACGCGCTCGACGCGAGCATCAAGGGCGCGCTCGAGCACGGTCTCGGCTAGCGGGCGCCGCGCGACGCGGCGGCGAGCCGGCTGACCGCGCCGGCCAGCCGGGAGACCTCGTCCTCGGTGTTGTAGTAGTGCACCGAGGCGCGCGTGAGGTCGGGCAGGCCGCGTGCCTCCATGTCCAGCCGGGTGTGGCTGCGCGGCGAGACCGAGACGTTGATGGCGTCGGAGGCGAGCGCGGCCTTGACGTCGCCCGAGGGCACGCCGTCGACCGTGAAGGAGACGATCGCGCAGCGCTGCTCGCCGCTGTCGTGGACCGTCGTGCCGTCGATCGAGTCCAGCTGGACGCGCAGGTCGTCGGCGAGGCCGGTGACGCGCTCGGCGATCGCCTCGAGGCCCCACGCGCGGGCGTAGGCAGCCGCGACCCCGAGGCCGAGCTTGCCGGCGACCGAGCCCTCCCAGGTCTCGAAGCGGCGGCCGTCGGGCTGGAGGCGGTACTGGTCGCGGGCGGTCCAGGTGGCGGCGTGCAGGTCGATCAGCGGCGGCTCCAGGCGCTCGATCAGCGCCTCGCGGACGTAGAGGAAGCCGGTCCCGCGCGGCCCGCGCAGGAACTTGCGCCCCGTGGCCGCGAGCGCGTCGCAGCCCAGCTCGCCGACGTCGACGGGCAGCTGGCCGACCGACTGGCAGGCGTCCAGCAGGAAGGGCACGCCGGCCTCGTTGGCCGCCAGCCCGATCTCGCGCGCCGGGTTCACGAGCCCGCCGTTGGTCGGCACGTGCGTGACCGAGACCAGCCGCACGCGCTCGTCGAGCGCCTCGCGCAGCGCCGCGACCGAGAGCTGGCCGTGCTCGTCGTCCTCGACGACCTCGACGACGGCGCCGGTGCGGCGGGCGACCTGCAGGTAGGCGAGGTAGTTGGAGGCGTACTCGGCCTGGGCGGTGAGGATGCGGTCGCCCGGCGCGAGGTCCGCGGTCAGCGCGTAGAAGGCCATGTCCCACGCCCGCGTCGCGTTCTCGACGACGGCGATCTCGCTCGGCTGGGCGGCGATCAGCCCCGCGAGGTCGTCGTAGACCGACCGCAGCCGCTCGGAGGCCTCGGCCTCGGCCTCGTAGCCGCCGATGGTCGCCTCCCGGTCGAGGTGGCCACGGACGGCGTCGAGCACCGGCTGGGGCATCAGCGCGGCGCCGGCGTTGTTGAAGTGCGCGACCGAGTCGCAGCCGGGCGTCTCCGCCCTCGCTCGGCGCACGTCGACGGCGGGCATGGCGCGCCATCATGCCAGGAGGGTGCAGCGCGGGAGCGACGAGACGCCGCTGGGCGGTGAAGTGGTGCGGCGCGGGCAGACCGTGGCGCGGCCGGCCGGGCCGTGGAGTGAGACCGTGCAGGCGCTCTTGGGCCACCTGCGCGAGCGCGGCCTGGCGTGGGTGCCCGAGCCGCTCGGCTTCGGTCCGGACGGCCGCGAGATCGTGGGCTACGTCGCCGGCGACGTCTATGGCTACCCCCTGCCCGCGTGGATGTGGAGCGAGGCGGTGCTCGTCGCCACCGCGCGGCTGCTGCGCCGCTACCACGACGCGACGGCCGGCTTTCAGCCGGCGTCCGGCCCGTGGCAGCTGCCGGCCCACGAGCCGCGCGAGGTGATCTGCCACAACGACGCCGCGCCCTACAACGTCGTCTTCCGCGGCCGCGAGCCCTACGGGCTGATCGACTTCGAGACCGCGTCGCCCGGACCGCGCGCCTGGGATCTCGCCTACACCGCCTACCGGCTCGTGCCGCTCGCGGCGCCGGGGAACCCGGATCTGCCGGCGAGCTCGATCGGCCGGCGGGCGGCGCGGCTGGCGCGCCTGTGCGCGGCCTACGGCGCGGACGGACCCACGCCGCGGCAGCTGCTCGAGACGGCTCCCGAGCGGCTCGAGGAGCTGCGCGCCCACACCGAGGCGCTCGCGTCAGACACCCGCGCCGGCATGCGCCCGCTCGCCGCGCACGCGCGCCTCTACGCGGCCGACGCGGGCTATGTCCGCGCCGCGGCCGACGAGCTACGCTCGGCCGCGGAGCGGCACGGGCCTGGTGGCCCATCCGGCCTTCAAAGCCGGTAGGCGTATGCAGCCCATGCGTTGGTAGGTTCGATTCCTGCCCCGCTTCGCTCAGGCCCGGCTGCTCTAGGACAATGGCTGAGTGCCACTCGCCGCCGCCTCCAGGTCGGCGGCGGCGGCGACCACCTCGACGACGAGCGCAGCGAGGTCGGTCGCGGTGCTGCCCGGGTGCAGGATGCAGGCGCGGATCGTCTCTCGTCCCTCGTAGACCGTGCCGGTCACGAACGCCCGCCCGCGCGCTTGGACGGCCTCGGGCAGCGCACGGTTGACGGCCTCGGCCCGCTCCGGCGCGCACCCGGGGAGCCGGGCGCGAAAGGCCACGATCGAGGTCTCCGGCGTGGCTGCGAGCTCGAGCAACGGCTCCCGCTCGACCATCGTGGCGAGCTCTCGGGCCAGCGTGTTCGCGCGCACGATCTGATCGACGATGCCGTCGCGGCCGCGGGCGGCGATCGTCGCCCACGTCTTCAGGGCACGGAACGGCCGCGTCTGCTCCAGGCCGTACTCGGCGAAGGTGCCCAACTCCGTGCCCGCGTCCTGGCGCAGGTAGGGCGGGATGACGCTGAACGCGTCACGCAGGTCGTCGGCGCGCCGCACCAGAGCGCAGCCGGCGTCGACCGGGACGCCGAGCCACTTGTGCGGGTCGAGCGTCAGCGAGTCGGCGCGCTCCATGCCCCGGTAGCGCGCGCTCAGCGCCGGGTCGAGCACGCCGAAGGCGCCGTAGGCCCCGTCGACGTGGAACCACAGCTGCTCGGCGTCGGCGACCTCGGCGAGCGCGTCGAGCGGGTCGATCGCGCCGGTGTTCACGGTCCCCGCCGAGCCCACGAGCAGCGCCGGCGTCGCGCCGGCCGCACGGTCGGCCGCGATCGCGCTGCGGAGCGCGCCCGCGTCGAGGCGCCCGCCGGGCAGTGGCACCGGCCGGATCGAGTCGCTTCCGAGCCCGAGCAGCTCGAGCGCGCGCCGCACGCAGCTGTGCGCCTCGGAGGGCACGTAGGCAACCAGGCGCGGACCGGACGCGAGCCCGCGCTCGCGCACGTCGTGCCCAGCGGCGGCGGTCGCGCGGCCGCGGGCGCCGGCCAGGCAGACGATCGTCGCCGCGGATGCCCCGCTGGTGAGGAGCCCGGCGCCCGGCGCGTGCGGATACCCCACCAGCTCCGCCAGCCAGCGAACCGTCGCGCGCTCGAGGTGAACGTCGGCGTGGTCGCCCGAGACCACGCTCGGGTTCATCGCGGCCGCCGTCAGCGACGCCAGAACACCGGCCAGCGCCGGCGGGGAGTTGACCCAGCCGAAGAAGGCCGGGTGCCCGTTGCCCATCGCGTGCGGCAGCACGTCGCGCGCCATCGTCCCCGCCAGCGCGTCGAGCCCGGTCGGCCCGTCCGGCAGCGGCAGCGCGAGCAACGCCGCGCGCAGATCGTCGGGCAGTGGCTGCCAGACCGGCCGTCCCGGCAGCGCCTCGAGGTGGTCAGCGACCGCATCGACGAGCGCGTGGCCGGAACGCCGGAATGCGTCCAGGTCGCCGGTGCCGAGCCGGCGCGCGTCGGGTTCGCTCACTCCGGCAGCATAGGTTCCCCGGGCGCCGTGGCAATGACGCTCCGTGAGGCGGCGTCCCCGGTCACGAAGGTGACGGCCGTGTCGAGCTCGCCGGCCACGTCGATCGGAACGGCGACCGCGCCGTTGGGACAGGCGAGCGGGCTAGATGCGGCCGGCGCGCACCGGTCAGTCCAGCACCGGCGTGCCCGGGTGACGCTCCTCGGCGTCCCGGCCCGAGCGCCCGATCGTGCCCGTCGGGCGTCGCGCGCTGCGCGCCGCCTGCAGGTCGATGCCGGTGAGGGCGCGCGCGAGCACGAGCGCCAGCACGCACACCAGGACGCCGCCGACGTTGTCGAGCACGTAGTGCCAGCCGAAGTAGATGGTCGCGGCGTTGGTCAGCGCGAACCAGATCCACAGCCCGACCTTCCAGCGCGTGCCGAGCCCGAGCAGATAGACCGCCACCAGCGCAGTCAGGCTCATCGAGATGTGCAGCGAGGCGAAGCCCGCGATGCTCTGCGGCGTCCCCGTCGCGGGGTCCGCCAGGAAGGCGACCCGCTGGTCGAGCAGGACGTCCTGCAGGCGCGTCACCTCCGAAGCGGGCAGGTTCGCGAACACGCCCGGCGTGACGTAAATGGGTCCCAGCGACGGAAGCAGCAGGTAGCTGGCGATGCCCAACACCCAGTTCAGCGACTGCGCGGTCGTGTAGAAGAGCGCCGCCTGGAGGTTGCGGGAGAAGACGAGCGCGAGACCGAGCGAGCCCGGCAGGAAGAGGATGAAGGCCACGTAGGCCGCCGAGAGGACGTGGGTCAGGACGCCCGTGCCCAGTAGGGCGTGCACCAGCTCGGCGGGATCGTTGCCGGCGAACAGGCCGCGGTCCCACTCGGCGAGCTGGCGGTCGAAGAGGACGTCGGGCCGCAGCAGCGGCACGATGCTCTTGAGGTTGCGGTACGCGAGGTAGGTCGCGTAGAAGCTGATCAGCGCCGCCGCGACCGCGATGCCCCGCCACGGCGTCCAGCGCTCGCGCCGGACCTGCGCCAGCGTGCGGCGCGAGGGCGGGAATGCTCCGTCGCGCCGGCCGGCCCGGACGGCGACGTCCAGCCCCACGAGCAGCAGCATGCCGAAGCCCACGAGCCCGAGGTAGAGCGCGGCGACGTGGTCGGGATCGCGCAGCGGCAGGCCGACCGAGCCGGTCGCCACCAGCGCCCAGGCGAGCGCGCCGATCGCCACCGCCGGGCCCGCCGCGACGGCCCGCCACCGCGGCGATCGCCGCATCGCCGCGTCCATTACGCCGGGGTGGGGTCCGCCGTCGACAGCCGGCGCGCGGTGCTCAGGTCGAAGCCGGTGAGGGCGCGAGCTATCACGATCGCCATCCCGCCGATCACCAACCCGCCCAGGTCGTCGAGCACGTAGTGCCAGCCGAAGTAGACGGTCGCCGTCGTGGTCAGGCCCAGCAGCACCCAGATCCCGGTCTGCACGCGCCGGTTGATCCCCAGCAGGTAGGCCGCCAGCGCGGCGGTGAAGAAGATCGAGACGTGCAAGGAGGAGAAGGCGCCGATGCTCTGCGCGGAGCCGGCCACCGACGGGTCGGCGAGGAACGCCATGCGCTGGTCGAGCAGGAGGTCCTGCAGCGAGCTCACGCCGGACGCCGGCAGGCCGGCGAACACGATCGGGTCGGCGTAGACCGGGCCGAGCGAGGGCAGCAGGTAGTAGCTCGCCGCCCCCAGCACCCAGTTCAGCGACTGCGCGGTCGTGTAGAAGAGGCCGGCCTGCAGGTCGCGCGAGAAGACCAGCGCGACCGCCAGCGAGCCGGGGATGAACAGGAAGAAGATCATGTAGACGCTCGAGAGCACGTGCGTCGGGATACCCGTCCCGAGCAGCGTGTGCAACAGCGTCGCCGGGTCGTTGCCGCCGAACAGGTTGCGGTCCAGCTCGCCCAGCTGGACGTCGAAGAGCACGTCGGGCCGCAGCAGCGGGACGACGCTCTTGAGGTTGCGATAGGCCAGGTAGGCGACGTAGAAGCTCAGCAGCGCGCTGCCGACGGCGACGCCGCGCCACGGCGTCCAGCGCTCGCGCCGGACCTCGCGCAGGACGGCGAGCCCGGGCGGGAAGCGCCCGGCGCGCTTCCACGCCCGCACCAGCAGATCGGCGCCGACGAGCGCGAGGACGAGCAGGATCACCAGCACGAAGCGCCGGCCGGCCACGCCGTCGGGATCGCGCAGCGACACCCCGGCCGCGTCGGTGGACAGCAGCGCCAGCAGCATCGCCGCCACGGCCACCACCGGGCCGGCGACCAGCATCCGGCGCTGGATCGCGCCGGGCTCGGAGCGGTCGGCGACGGCGGTCAGGGTGCGTTCACGCGATTCGAACACTTACAAGGGGAGAAGTCGGGGAACGTGGGCACGAGCGGACTGGGCCTGAGTACGCCGAGCCCGGGGCTTGAACGACGGAAAGGGCGCCGCGAGGGGACGCCGGTCAGGTGTGTTATCACGCCATGCGGCCCTACCCCTGGTTAGGGGCCGTTAAGCCGCCTGCTCGCCGGGCGCTCAGGCGCCGCGCGGCGCCGAGTCCTCGAGCACGACACGCACGAGGTCGCGGATGGAGAGCATCCCCACCACGCGCCGGCCCTCGACCACCGGCAGGTGGCGGAAGCCGCCGTGGATCATCAGCACCGCGGCGTGGGCCATGGTGTCGCCCGGGTCGATCGTGTCCGGGTCGGCGGTCATGCAGTCGCCGACGACCGCCGAGTCGCCCAGCCGCCGGGCGATCGCGCGCATCAGGTCGCGCTCGGTCATGATCCCCGCCAGCCGCTCGCCGTCCAGGACGATCACGGCGCCGACGTCGCGCTCGACCATCCGCTCGGCCACGTCGGTGAGCGACAGCGAGGCCTCGACCGTCAGCAGGTTGCGCGACATGTGGTCGCCGACGAGCGCCATGACGCAGAACCTAGTCGACCGGCGGCCGCCGCGGGCGCAGCTCGATGTGCCGCCCGGCCCGCGCCGGACGCGCCAGGCCCGCGTGGGCGGCTGCGAGCCGCTCGACCTCGGACAGCACGGCCGGGCCGATGTCGCCCGACCGACCCGTCGCGGCGTCCACGTGCACGAACATCTGCTCGGCGGCCGCGAGCAGCTCGCCGCCGGCGTCCGCCCGGTGCAGCGAGAAGAACAGGTGCAGCCGGCGCGCGTCGGCGCCGAGCAGCTGGGCGGTGACCGCCAGCGCCGTGCCGGCGCGCGCCTCGCGCAGCAGCGAGAGGTGGGCCTCCACCGTGTAGAAGCTGCGTGCGCCGTCGAGGTAGGCGGCGTCGACGCCGAGCAGGGCGAAGAGGGCGTCGGCCGCGTCGCCGAAGACCTGCAGGTAGCGGCTCTCGTGGCAGTGGCCGTTGTAGTCCACCCACTCGGCCGGGACGCGGCCGCGGTGCACGTCGAGCGGGCGCGCGAGGTCGCCGAGGTCGTCGAGCGTGACGGGCCGCGCCGTGCCGAAGCGCGCCCGCTCGAAATCCGCCACCACCCGTCCCGCGCCCAGCTCCTGCGCCCGCAGCCCTTGGAGGATCGCGACGAGGCCGTCGTCGCGCAGCCGCTCGAGCTCGCGCACCGAGCGCCCGCCCGCCTGCGCGTCGCTCTGGGCGACGATCCGGTCGAGCAGCTCGCCGGTCAGCTCCGGCACGTCGGTCAGGTGCGACCACGGCCACTGCAGCGCCGGCCCGAACTGCGCCATGAAGTGGCGCATGCCCGCGTCGCCGCCGCCGATCCGGTAGGTCATGAACGTGCCCATCACGGCCCACCGCAGCCCGGCGCCGTAGCGGATCGCGTCATCGATCTCCTCCACCGTGGCAACGTCGTCGTGCACGAGCCACAGCGCCTCGCGCCAGAGCGCGTCCAGCAGGCGATCAGCGAGGAAGCCGTCGATCTCGCGCCGCACCACGAGCGGGTGCAGGCCGACCGCGCGGTAGAGCGCCGCCGCGCGCTGCAGCGGCTCGGGCGCCGTGCGCTCGCCGCCACACACCTCCACCAGCGGCAGCAGGTAGACGGGGTTGAAGGGATGCCCGACGCAGAAGCGCTCCGGTCCCCGCACGTCGGCGGCCAGCCTGGTCGGCAGCAGGCCGGAGGTCGAGGAGGCCAGGATCGCCTCCGAGCCGGCCGCGCGGCTCGCCGCCGCCAGCAGCCCGCGCTTGAGCTCCTCGCGCTCGGGCCCGCTCTCCTGCACGAGCGCCACGCCCTCGGCCGCCTCCTCGGCCGAGCCCACCCACGTCAGCCGCCCCTCGGGCGGCGGCGGCGAGAGGGTCAGGCGCGCGAGCGCGCGGCGGGCGTTCTCGAGCACCGCCTCGCCGCGCTCGGGCGCCTGCGGCGCGGGGTCGAAGACGCGGACCTCGCAGCCGCCGAGCAGGAAGCGCGCGGCCCAGCCGGCGCCGATCACCCCGCCGCCGAGCAGCCCGACGGCCGGCGGCTCAGCCATCGTGGCGCGTCAGGCGCAGCCGCTCGCGCACCTCGGCCGGGCCGAGCACGCGGACGTTCATCGCCTCGAGGATCGCCACCGCCCGCTCGACGAGCTGGCCGTTGGTGGCGAGCACCCCGCGCGAGAGGAACAGGTTGTCCTCCAGGCCCACGCGCACGTTGCCGCCGGCCAGCGCCGCCAGGGCGACGAACGGGAGCTGCATGCGGCCGATCGAGAAGGCCGAGAAGATCGCCCCGGGCGGCAGGCGGTTGACCATCGCCAGCAGCGTGGCGAGGTCGTCCGGCGCGCCGTAGGGGATCCCCATGCACAGTTGCACCAGCGGCGGGTCCTCGATCAGCCCGTCGGCGATCAGCGCCTGCACCTGCACGAGGTGCCCGGTGTCGAAGACCTCCAGCTCGGGCCGCACGCCGAGCTCGCGCACGCGCGCCGCCATCGCGCGCAGCATCTCGGGCGAGTTGAGCATCACGTAGTCGCCGCCCGCGGCGAAGTTCATGCTGCCGCAGTCCAGCGTGCAGATCTCCGGGCGCAGCGCCTCCACGTGCGCGAGGCGCTCGGCCGCGCCGGCCAGGTCGGTGCCGGCGTCGTCGAGCGGCAGCGGCGCCTCGGCGCCGCCGAGCACGAGGTCGCCGCCCATGCCGGCCGTGAGGTTGAGGACGACGTCGTCGTCGGCGGCGCGGATCCGCTCGACGGCCTCGCGGTAGAGCTCGACGTCGCGCGAGCCGGCGCCGGTCTGCGGGTCGCGCACGTGCAGGTGGGCGATCGCCGCGCCGGCGCGGGCCGCCTCGATCGCCGCGTCGGCGATCGCCGCCGGCGTGACCGGGACGCGTTCGCTGCGCTGCGTCGTCGCGCCGGCCCCGGTCACGGCGCACGTGATGAAGGCGTCCCAGTTCACGCTGACCGGCAGCCAGTCTGCCAGGCGGCCGCGGGACCGTGGGGTACCGTTCCGCCGTGCCGCGCGCCTCCCGCACGCCGCCGGGCGTCCGCTCCGAGCCCTCGCGCCTGCTGCCGCGGCTGCACTGGGAGCTGCTGGTCTGCGGGTCCTTCGGCCACGAGATGGTCGGCCTCGACGCGACCGAGCTGCGCGAGCAGGACGCGCTCTACGCGCGGGTGATCGACGGCGTGCGCTGGCACCGCTGCCTGCGGTGTGACAGCTGGCTGCCGCTCGCGCCGCCGGCCGTGCCGGCCCGCGAGCATCCGCCGGAGCGCGCCGAGATCTCGCTACCGCTGCGGGGACGGCCGCTGCGCGACAAGATCATCCTGCGGCTGATCGCCGTCAACCGCGCGGTGCACTTCCTCGTGCTCGGCGGGCTGGGGGCCGCGCTGGCGTTCTTCGTCGAGTACCGCGAGGAGCTGCAGGACGGCTTCACGCGGGTGCTCGCCGATCTCCAGGGCGGCGCGGCGGCCGCCGACCCGGATGGGAGCGGCGGCATCCTCGGCCTGATCGACGAGGGCCTCTCCCTCCCCTCCTCCGAGCTCGACCTGTACGCCGCGGTCCTGCTGGTGTACGCGATGGTGGAGGGCGTCGAGGCCGTCGGCTTGTGGCTCGGCAAGCGCTGGGCCGAGTACCTGACGCTGCTGGTCACCGCGTCGCTGCTGCCGGTCGAGGTCTACGAGCTGACCGAGGGCGTCACCCCGTTCAAGGTCACCGCGTTCGTGATCAACGTCGCGGTGGTCGTCTACCTGCTCTTCGCCAAGCGGCTGTTCGGCCTGCGCGGCGGCCAGGAGGCCGAGGAGCGCCTGCGCGCCGCCGACGTCGGCTGGGGCGCCCTACGTAACGTCGCCGAAGGCGAGCGCTCCGCAGGAGCGACTCGCCTGGCAGGCGAAACCTCCATCTCCGGCACCTCATGACATCGCGTCCGCACCGCCTCGTTTGGCTGGTGCTCGCGGTGATCGTGCTCGCCGGCGGCGCCCTGCGCTTCGCGGCCGCCGACCGGCCGGGGCACCGGCTCTTCCCGGACGAGCAGGCCTACGGGAGGCTCGCGACCTACCTGGAGGCGACCGGCGACTACGGCGACCCCGCGCTCGGCGACCGGACGCGGTGGGCGCCGGGCGCCCCGGTCGCCTTCGCCGCTGCCGACGTGGTCCTGCCCGAGCGCACCGTGCGCCAGCGCGCCGAGGTCCCGGCGGCGCGGACGTTCCAGGCGGCGGCGGGAACGCTGACGCTGCTGGCCGCCTTCGGCGTCGCCGCGCTGCTGGCGGGTCCGGTCGCCGGTCTGCTCGCCGCCGCGTTGCTCGCGTTCTACCCGGCGCTGATCAGCGTCGTGCGCTACCAGATCTCAGAGCCGCTGGCCGCGCTGCTCGTGGTGCTCGGGATCCTCGCGCTGGCCGCCGGGCGGCGGCGCCGGCCGCTCGCCTGCGCGGCGGCCGGCGGCGCGCTGCTCGGCCTCGCGGTGCTCACCCGCGCCGACCTGCTGGTGCCCGTGCTGCTGGCGGGACCGGCGCTGTGGCTGGGCGTGCGCGGGCGCGAGGGCCGACGGCAGTTCCTGGCCATGACGGCCGCGACCCTGGTGGTGATCGTGCCCTGGAGCGCCTTCGCCTCGGTCAACCGCGGCCGGCTCGTCCCGGTCAGCGGCGGCGGCCCCGGGACGTTGTTCATGGGCACCTTCCTGCCGGGCGAGGGCTCGGTCGCGGGCTTCAAGCGCGAGCTGGCAGCCGAGACGCAGGCCCGCTACCCCGACCTGCGCGGGCGCTCGGCGTGGCAGCTCCCGGCGAGCCGGGTGCTGGACGCGGTCGCGGCGCGGCGCCCCGGGGAGACGCGCGACGCCGCGCTGATGGCCGAGTCGATCGCCAACGTGCGCCGCTACGCGCTCGGCGACCCGCTCGACTACGCGGTGATGAGCGTGCGCAAGGTCGTGCGGCTGTGGTCGCGGCCGTTTCAGACCTCGGCGCCCGGGTTGATCGCGGTGCACCTGGCGCTGGTCGCGGTCGGCCTGGCGGGCTTGGTGGTCGGCGTCGCGCGGCGCGAGCCGGTGGCCGTCGTGCTGACGGCGATGATCGCGCTCTCGACGCTGGACAACATGGTGCTCGTCCCCGAGCCGCGCCACAACATGCCGCTGATGCCCGCGCTGGTCGCGGTCGGGGTCGGGGGTCTGGCCGGGGTCCTGCAACGCCGCCGCGCGCCGGCGACCGAGACGCACCGGCGGGCCGACCGAGCGCACCGCGACCCGATCCGGAGCTGAATGGATCGCCGCGTCCTGGCCGCGCTGGCGCTCGTGCTGGTCGCCGGCGGGCTCGCGCGCGGCGTCGTGGCCGCCGGCGCCTCCGGCCGGCCGGCCTCGTCGGACGAGCGCGCCTACGCGACGCTGGCGGCGAGCGTCGCCCGGGGGACCTACGGCGACCGCGCCTCGGGCATGGCGCGGCCGCTGCACTGGCCGCCCGGAGCGCCCGTGCTCTTCGGCGCCGCCGCCCGCCTGGCCCCGCAGGGCGGCGTGCGGCTCGTCCCGTGGATCCAGGCCGTCCTCGGCGTGGCCCTGATCGCGGTCTGCTTCGGCATCGGCGCCGTCGCCGCCGGCCCGCTGGCGGGGCTCGCGGCGGCGGCTGTCGTTGCGGCCTACCCGCCGCTGATCTCGCTCTCGGGGACGCTGCTGTCTGAGCCGCTGGGGGCGCTGCTGCTGGCCGCCGGCGTGCTGGCGCTGGCCTGGGCGCTGCGCGGCGACCGGCTCGCCGGCTTCGCCCTGGCCGGCGCGCTGCTGGGCGGCGCCGTGCTCACCCGCACGGATCACCTCTTCGGCCCGCCGCTGGCCGCCATCGTCTTGGCGCTCATGCTGTGGCCCGGCGGCGGCGCCCGGCGGGCGCTGACGGGCGGCGGCATGCTGCTGGCCGGCTACCTCGTCGTGCTCGCGCCGTGGGTCGTCTACGCCTCGGCCCGCGCCGATCGCCTCGTGCCCGTGACCGAGGGCTCCGGCCCGGCGCTGTTCGTCGGCACCTACCTGCCGGGCGATGGCAGCACCCTGGGCATGAAGCGCGCGCTGGGCGACGCCACCCGCGCGCGCTTCCCGGCGCTGCGCTCGACGCCCGACGAGCGCCTCGGCGGCAGCGAGGTGCTCGCCGTCGTCGCCGCACGCCGCCCCGAGCTGGGCTTCACCGCGGCGCTCGAGCGCGAGGGCCGGGCGAACCTGCGTCGCTACGCGCTCGGCGAGCCGGTCGCCTTCGCGGGCCTGATGCTGCGCAAGGCACAGCGAATGTGGGTTTCCCCGAGCCGGGTCGGGATCAGCGGGCGGCGCTCCGGCGCGCTGCGCGCGCTGCACGTGGCGCTGGTGCTCGGCTGCGCCGGGCTGCTGCTGGCGGCGCTGATCCTCCGCCGCGATCCGCTGCTGGCCGTGATCGCCGCCCTGATAGCCCAGAGCACGCTGCTGCACGCGATCTTCGTGGCCAACGCCCGCTACAACCTCCCGCTCATGGCGCTCCTGATCACCGGCGGCGCCGTCGCCGCCGCGCAACTGCTCGCCGCCCACCGCGCCGCGCCGGCGTGACCGCGGTCGTCGTCACCTACCTCGAGCAGCGCGACCCCGCGGCGCTCCGGCCGGCCGCGCCGCCGCGCGTGGCGGCCTCGCTGGAGGTCGAGCACGACCCCGTGGTCAACCGCTGGTGCTATGAGACGATCGGCGGCGACTGGGCATGGACCCAGCGGCTGGGCTGGAGCGACGCCCGCTGGGCGCGCTACGCGGCGGGGATCGAGACGCTGGTCGCCCGCGTGGGCGGGGAGCGCGCCGGCTACGCGGAGCTCGTCCCGCGGTCGCGCGGCGAGGTCGAGATCGCCATGTTCGGCCTGCGCCGGCAGTTCCACGGGCAGGGCCTCGGCGGCTGGCTGCTCACGGCGGCGGCGCGCCGCGCCTGGGAGCTGGCCGGCGACGCCGGCGGGGGCCGGGTCTGGCTGCACACCTGCACGCTCGACGGGCCCCACGCGCTGGCGAACTACCAGGCGCGCGGCTTCTCGATCTATCGCCGCTCGACTGCTGCCTGAGCTCAGGTACCGCCGCGGCCGACCGGGTCCTTCGCGTCGCCGTGGTCGCGGAAGGCCTTTCGGGCCTCCTCGAGCACCTCGACGGCGACGTCGCGGTCGTACCAGCCGTCGACCGTGACGTCCTTGCCCTCCGGCTGCTTGTAGATCGAGAAGAAGTGCTCGATCTCCACCTTGAGCTGGGCCGGCAGGTCCTCGAGGCCCTCGGTCTCGTTCCAGTGCGGGTCCTGGAGCGGGACGCAGACGAGCTTGTCGTCCTGGCCCTTGTCGTCCTCCATCCGGAAGATCGCCACCACCTTGACCGCGATCATGCAGCCGGGGAAGGTCGGGGCCGACACGCACACGAGCGTGTCGAGCGCGTCGCCGTCGCCCGCCAGCGTCTGGGGGATGAACCCGTAGTCGGTCGGATAGACCATCGAGGAGAACAGGAAGCGATCCAGCTTGATCGCGCCAAGTTCCTCGTCCCACTCGTACTTGTTGCGGGAACCCTTCGGGATCTCGACGAAGCAGTTCAGGGGCTCCGGCGTCATCGCGCGGCGAGCATAACCTCAAACCCAGCCACGACCGAGGGAGGCCGCCGCCGTGGGCAGCACGCTGAAGGAGTTCCGCGAGTTCGTCCTGCGCGGCAACCTCGTCGACCTCGCGGTCGCCGTGGTCATCGGCACGGCGTTCGGCGCGCTGGTCACCTCGTTCGTGACCAACATCGTCACGCCGCTGATCGCTGCCGTCGGCGGACAGTCGGACTTCTCCGAGCTCGCCTTCACGATCAACGGCTCGCGCTTCGGCTACGGCCTGTTCCTCAACGCGCTGATCTCGTTCCTGATCATCGCCGCGGTGATCTTCTTCCTCGTCGTCAAGCCGGTCAACGCCCTGCTGGCGGCGTTCCGGGACAGCGACGAGGAGGCGCAGGCGCCGACCGCCGACGTCGTGCTGCTGCAGGAGATCCGCGATCTGCTGGCGGAGGGTCGCGGCACGCCGCCCTCGCCGCCGAAATGACCACGCGCGCGGCGGCCGGCGGGGCATACTAGGGGCGTGCCGATCGCCGCCGCGCTGGAGGAGCTCCTCCGCCCCCTGCGGGAGGACCCGGCGAACTCCGCGGTGCTGCTCGACGTGGACGGGGTGCTCGCCCCGATCGTCCAGCACGCGGACGACGCCCACATGCCCGAGACCACGCGCCGGCCGCTGATCGAGGTCGCCAAGCGCTACGGCGTCGTGGCCTGCGTCTCGGGCCGGCGGGCGTCCGACGCGCGGCGGATCGTCTCGCTCGGCTCGATCGCCTACCTGGGCTCGCACGGCTCGGAGGTGCTGCGCCCCGGCGCCATCTCCCCGGAGCTCGACCAGGAGCTGCAGGCGTGGACGCGCCGGGTGCAGAAGTTCGCCCACGAGCACTACTCCGAACACCTGCGCCGGCTGCGCGTCCGGCTCGAGGACAAGGAGGCGATCGCCGCCCTTCACTGGCGCGGCGTGCCCGACGAGGACGGCGCCCACGCCGCCGTCGAGGAGGTCGCCGAGAAGGCCGAGGCGGCCGGCTTCATCTCCCACTGGGGCCGCAAGGTGCTCGAGATCCGCCCGCCGGTGCGGATCGACAAGGGCGCCGGCATCGTCGCGCTGCTGCGCGACCTCGATCTGGCGGCCGCCGTCTACGTCGGCGACGACGCGACCGACCTCGACGCCTTCCGCGGCCTCGGCGACCTGGTCGACCTCGGCAGCCTGCGCACGGCCGTCCGGGTCGGGGTGCTCTCCGACGAGCAGCCCTCGGCCCTGCAGGACGAGGCCGACTACCTGGTCGACGGCACCGACGGCGTCCGCGACCTGCTGCGGGCGCTGCTGAGCACCTAGTGGGTCTCCTCGTGACGGTGCGCCCGAAAGACCGGTCGCCGGCCCCGCCCGGCAAGGACGCAGACCCGCAGGAATCCCTTGTGGATTTCAAGGGTCGAGGACGCCGCCGGGCGGTGATCGGCGATCGTCGATTTCGGGCGGACCGTCGCGAGAAGGCCCACTAAAGCTTGCGCTTCGTCGACTTCCTCCGGGCGACCGTCATGCTCAGCGCCGGCTCGGCCACCCTGCTGGCGGCGATCACCGTGATCGGGGTCTCGCGCGACCTCGAGCCGACCGTCGTCTACGTCGCGCTCGGCTGGTGGGCGGTGGCCACCGTCGTCGGCGCGGTGCTCGGGCGCCGCGCCGAGGCGACCCCGCCGATCGCCCGCCTGCTGGCAACCGCGCGCACGCAGTCCACCCTGCCCGACGTGCGCCCCGGCGCGACCCTGATCAACCGGCTCTGGCCGCTGCTGCTCTCCAGCGTGGCCGCGGCGGGCCTGGCGTTGTTCGCGCCGCAGGTCGCGGCGGTGGCGGCCGGCTTCGGGATCATCTGGGCGCTCGCCTGGCGACGCCAGCACGACGCGGTGGCCGCCGTCGAGGAGCGCGACGGCGTCCGCTTCTACGTCGACCGGACGAGCCCGATGCGCCCGATCCGGCTCATCCGCACCCCGGGGTTCGGGGGCGACTTCCTGCGCGCCGACGGCACTGTGTAGCCCGGCCCGGGCTGCAGGATCCGTTGCAGCTGGAGGGAATTGGGCGCGACGTTACTACGGTCCGGGCCTCGCTCGGGGTGCGTCGTCGCCGCTGGGCGCTGCCGCGATGCCCGCTCACTCCAGCCGTCCTGTCCAGTCCCTCGTCGCCGTGCTCCTCGGCGCGCTGCTCGCCGTCGGCTGGAGCGCGCCGGCCGGGGCGCAGGCCGGCCTGGCCGCCGACCGCGCCGCGGCCGACCGCCTGCGGGCGATCGTCGGCGCCGAGCAGCGTCGGATCGCCGGCACGCGCGCCGGGCTGGCCGACGCCGAGGCGCGCCTGGCGGTCATCGTCGGCCGCGTGCAGCGCCGCCAGGCGCAGCTGACGGAGGCCCAGGACAAGCTCGTCCGCGCGCGCATCCGGCTCACCCGCCTGCAGCGGCGCGAGATCCAGGCACGCCGCACGCTGGCCGACAACCTCGCCGCCGCCTACAAGTCCGGTAAGCCGACGATCGTGACGGTGGTGCTGAACTCCAACGGGTTCGCTGATCTGCTGGGGCAGGTCGAGTTCCTCAAGCGCGTCTCGCGGCGCAACGCGACGATCCTCGACGAGACGCGCGAGGCGCGCGCGGCCGTCAAGCGCCAGACCGTCGACCTCGAGCGCCTGCAGAAGCGCTACAGCGCGATGGCCAGGGCAGCGATCGCCGATCGCGAGCGCGCGGCCGCCATCCGCGGCGCGCTGCTCGAGCGCGAGGCGCGCCAGCTGGCCCGCCGCAACGGCGCCGCGTCGCGCCTGGCGACGGTGCGCTCCCGGATCGCGCGCGTCGAGCGCGCGCAGGCCGCGGCCGCCCGCCGCGCCGCGGCGGCCTCGAGCGCGACCACGGCGGCCCCGACCGCCACCGGGTCCGACGCAGTGTCCAAGGTCATCGCCGCCGCCAACCAGATCGCCTCCGCCCCGTACGTCTACGGCGGCGGCCATGGCGGCGCCTCGGGGGGCTACGACTGCTCGGGGTCGATCAGCTTCGCGCTCGCCGCCGCCGGGCTTGTCGGCAGCCCGCTGAGCTCCGGCGGCTTCATGAGCTGGGGCCAGGCGGGCCCGGGTCAGCGCATCACCGTCTACGCCAACGCCGGCCACGCGTTCATGGTCGTCGACGGGCGCCGCTACGACACGACCGCGCTCTCCGGCGGCGGTACCCGCTGGACGAGCGCGATGCGCCCGACCGCCGGCTTCGTCGCGCGCCACCCGCCGGGGCTCTAGGGTCTGGCCAACAACAGGCGGGGCGGCCGGAACGGCCGTGGATCCGGCGAAGTGTCCACGGTCGTCAGCCGGTCGTTCTGACTTGTTGGCCAGGCCTAACCGGAGACCAGCCCCCAGAGCCCTACCAGGGCCGGGGCGATGACGAGGGCCGGCAGGAAGTTGCCGACCTTGACGTCCTTGATCCCGAGCAGCTTGAGCGCGATGCCCATCACGGTGACGCCGCCCGCGCTGGTCAGCACGGCGAGCGCCTCGCCCACCAGGACGTCATCGAAGACGCCGGCGCCGAGCGTCAGCGTGCCCTGGACGACCAGGATGGTGATCGCCGAGAGCCCGACGCCCCAACCGAGCGCGGCGCTCAGCGCGATCGAGGCGAAGCCGTCGAGCACCGCCTTGGTCGCGAGCGTCTGGTAGTCGCCGGTCAGGCCGTCCTGGATCGAGCCCACCACCGTCAGTGAGCCGACGCAGAACAGCAGCGATGCGTCGACGAAGCCCTCGGAGACCGTCGAGTGCTCCGAGCGCGACAGCTTGCGCTGGATGAAGTCGCCGAGGCCCTCGAGGCGGCGCTCGATGCCGAGCAGCTCGCCGGCGATGCCGCCGAGCAGGACCCCGCCCAGCACGAACAGCGGCGTCGACTGCGAGGTGTCCTCCCGCCCCCAGGCGAGCGCGAGGTCGACGCCGATGACGAAGGTGATCAGGCCGAGCCCGGCGAGCACCCGCTGCTGCAGGCTCTCGGACAGCCGCGAGCCGACGGTGGTGCCGATGGCGGTGCCCGCGAGCACGGTCGCGACATTGATCAGCGTGCCCGTCATCGCGGCGCGCACAATACGGTGCCCGCGATGGCGCGCGCCGATGTCCTGCTCGTCTCCCTCGGCGGCACCGCCGGGCTGCGCCAGGCCGACGCCGAGCTGGCCGGCGCGCTGCGCCGCGCGGGCGCGACGGTGGCCGAGGCGCGGGCGCGCCGGGTGCGTGAGTGGCGCACGTTCGCGCTGATCGAGCTGGCCTGGGCGGTGAGCGCGCGGCGCGCCGCGGCGACCGCGATCGCCGCCCACGGGCCGCGGGCGGTGCTCTACTCCTCGACCACCGCCGCGCTGCTCGCGCCGGCGCCGGGCGCGATCCGCTTCGACGCGCCGGCCGCCGGCAACCGCCCGGGCCGCCACGGCGTCTGGCAGCGCCCGGTCGAGCGCCGCCGGCTGGCCGCCGCGCCGCTGCTGGTGCCGTGGAGCGAGGGCGGGCTCGCGGAGGCGCCACGGCCGCGCGGTCCCGCCCTGGTCGTGCCGGTGCCGGTGCAGGCGTCGGGTCGGCCGGACGGTCCGCGCGACCTGGCGGCGGTGACCTACGGGGCCAACCCGGAGAAGAAGGGGCTCGACCGCGTGCTCACCGCCTGGCGCGCGGCACGCCGGGCGGACGAGACGCTGGTCGTCGCCGGGCTGGCCGGTCGCGACGAGTCCGGCGTCCGCTACGCCGGGATGCTGCCGCGAGCCGAGTACCGCGCGCTGCTGCGCCGCGCGCGGACGTTCGTGTGCGCGCCGCGGCGCGAGGACTACGGGATCGCGCAGCTCGAGGCGCTCGCCGACGGCTGCGCGCTGGTCACGACGCCGTCGCCGGGGCCCTACGCCGCGCTGCCGGTGGCGCGGGCGCTCGATCCGCGGCTGGTGGGAGACGACCTCGCTCGCGCGGTGCGAGCGGCGCTGGACGAGCCGTCGGCCGGCTATGGGGAGCGCGCCGCTGCGGCGCTGGCGCCGTGGCGGCCGGAGGCGGTGGACCGGGTCGTGGCCGAGGAGCTGCTACCGCAGCTACGTGCGATGTGAACCTCGGCCGGTGAAGGGGTTGGTGCGTTCGGGGCGTTCTCCGTCGGGTGGTACGAGAAGGTCTCGGATATGAGGCACTTCTCGTATCGGTCGATGGTCCTGGCGCGTCGCCGCTAGCTGCGGGCGCGCTTGCGCAGCGGCGCGAAGTCCTCCCAGGATCGCGTGTTCGCTACGTGATGGGGCTCGAGCCAGGCCCGGCGGGCGGTCGCGATCCCGTAGCGGATCAGGTCGAGGTTGCGGACCGAGTGGGCGTCGGAGTCGACCAGGATCAGCACGCCGGCCTCGGCGGCCGCGCGGGCGTAGACCTCGTTGAGGTCGCGGCGGTCGGGGGCGGCGTTGATCTCGAGCATCGTCTGAGTCCGCGCGGCCGCCTCGATCAACCGCTCGACGTCGACCTCGTAGGGCGCCCGCAACTCGATCTTGCGCCCGGTCGGGTGGCCGATCGCGTCGACCAGCGGGTGCTCGATCGCGGCGACCATGCGGTCGGTCATCTTCTTCTCACCCATGCCGAAGGCGGTGTGGACGGAGGCGATGACCCAGTCGAGCTGCTCGAGCACGTCGTCGGCGTAGTCGACCGTGCCGTCGGGCATGACGTTGGTCTCGGTGCCGATCAGCAGCTCGATGCCCTCGACGCGCTCGTTGAGCTCGCGCACCTCCTCGATCCGCGCCAGCAGCGCGTCGGGATCGACGTGGTTGCCGAAGCCGTGCGTCGCCGAGTGGTCGGTGAAGGCGAGGTAGCCATAGCCGCGCTCGCGCGCGGCGAGCGCCATCTGCTCGGCCGTCTGGCGGCCGTCGGAGAGCGTCGTGTGGGAGTGCATGTCGCCCTTGAGGTCGGCGAGCGTCACGAGCTGCGGGAGCCCGCCGCCGCCCGGCGCGGCCCGCTCGAGCTCGCCGCGGCCCTCGCGCAGCTCGGGCGGGATCCACTCCAGGCCGAGGCGCGCGTAGACCTCCTCCTCGGTCTCACAGCGGGTGGTCTCGCCCGTGGCATCGTCGAGGATGCCGTACTCGGAGACGTGCAGGCCCTTGCGGACGGCGGCCTCGCGCAGCGCCACGTTGTGCGCCTTGGATCCCGTGAAGTGCTGCAGGACGTTGCCGAACTGGTCCGGCGCGACGACCTTGAGGTCGACCTTCATGCCCGAGTGGGTCAGGACGCGCGCACCGGCGTCGCCGGCCTGCTGGACGGACTCGACCAGCTCGAGCTCTGAGAGCGTTGCGGCGAGCGCCGCCGGGTCGGAGGTCGTCGCGATGATGTCGATGTCCTTGACCGCGTCGGCGAGCCGGCGCAGCGAGCCGGCGACCTCGACGCGATCGGCGGCGGGGTGGGCGCGCAGCACGCCGACGATCTGGTCGGCGACCGTCATCGCGCGCGAGAGCAGGAAGCGCGGCGCGGGGGTGCCGTCGGCCCCGTCGGCCAGGACCTTGACGAGGTTCTCCTCGGCCTTCGGGCCGAAGCCGCGCAGGCCGCGGATCTTGCCCGCCTCGGCCGCCGCGCGCAGCGCGTCGAGCGAGTCGATCCCCAGCTCGTCGTAGAGCCGGCGCGCGCGCTTGGGGCCGAAGCCCGGCAGGTGCATGACCGAGATCAGGCCGGACGGGAACTTCGCGCGCAGCTTCTGGGCGGCCGGGATGTCGCCCGTGTCGTCGAGCGCGTGCAGCTTCTCCTCCAGCGTGCGCCCCACGCCGGGCAGCTCGGTGACGCGGCCCTCGCGCGCGAGGCCCATGACCGACACCGAGGCGTCGCGCACCGCCTTGGCGGCGTTGCGGTAGGCGATCACGCGGTAGGAGACGGCGCCGTCGAGCTCGTAGAGGTCGCCGAGCTCGTCGAAGGCGGCGGCGATCTGGGCGTTCGTGAAATCGGCCATCGGGGAGGATGAAAGCCTAGTCCGGGCGGCCGGGAGCGGGTGCCGGGACCGCTATACTTTCTGAAGCGACAGTGTCCCCCGAGAGGAGCCCCTGACCCACATGGCCGGACCCATCACCGAAGTCACCGACACCAACTTCCAGGCGGAGGTCATCGAGTCCGAGACTCCGGTGCTCGTCGACTTCTGGGCTCCGTGGTGCGGGCCGTGCCGCATGGTCGCGCCCGTGCTCGAAGAGATCAACGGCGAGCGCGAGAACCTGCGCGTCGTCAAGCTCAACGTGGACGACAACCAGCAGACCGCCGCGAACTTCGAGGTCCTCTCGATCCCGACGCTGATCCTCTTCCGCGACGGGCAGGTGGCCAAGAAAGTCATAGGCGCGCTGCCCAAGAAGCGCCTCGAGGCCGAGCTCGAGCCCGCCCTCGCCTAGCGCCCCCGTATCGTGCGGCTCGCCGTGAGCGAGCCGCACGACCTCAGCCCCGAGCAGCAGGACATCCAGCGCGTCTGCCGGGACTTCGCCGCGCGCGAGATCCGGCCCGTCTCGCTCGCGGTCGACGAGGCCGACACCCAGGTCCCCTGGGCGGTCTGGTACAAGGCCGCCGCGCTCGGGCTGACCTCCTTCATGCTCCCCGAGCCGCTCGGCGGGGCGGGCATGACCGACTGCGAGACCGGCTGCGTCGTGCAGGAGGAGCTCTCCCACGGCTGCGCCGGGATCGGCAACCTGATCACCTCGGGCGGCTTCTTCGCCGAGCCTGTGCTCTCGCTCGGTACCGAGGACCAGCAGCGCCGCTGGGTCGCGCCGCTGGCCGGCGAGCGCCCGCCGCTCACCGCGCTGGCGACGACCGAGCCCGAGGCGGGCTCGGACGCCGCGGCGATCCGCACCGTCGCCCGCCGGAACGGCGGCGGCGGATACGTGCTCAGCGGGCAGAAGGCGTGGACGTCCAACGGCGGCGTGGCGGACTTCTACGTCGTCTTCGCCACGGTCGAGCCCGGCAGCGGCACGCGCGGCATCACCGCCTTCGTGCTCGAGCGCGAGGACCCCGGCCTGGCCTTCGGCGCCCCGACGCGCAAGATGGGCCAGCGCGCGATCCTCAACTGCGAGCTCTTCCTCGAGGACGTCGAGGTCGGCGAGGACCGCCGGCTCGGCGAGGAGGGCCAGGGCTTCCGCGGCCTGATGGAGACCTTCGACCGCTCGCGCGTGACGCTCGGGGCCTCGGCCACCGGGCTCGCCCGCGCGGCGCTCGAGTACGCCGTGGCCTACGCCGGCGAGCGCCAGCAGTTCGGCCGGCCGATCGCCGAGCACCAGGCGGTCGCCTTCCGCCTCGCCGACATGGCCCTTCGCGTCGACGCCTCGCGGCTGCTGGTGCGCCGCGCGGCACGCCTGCTGGACACCGGCCGGCCGGCCACCTCGGCGGCGGCGATGGCCAAGCTGCACGCCTCCGAGACGGCGATGTGGTGCACGTGGGCCGCCGTGCAGACGCTCGGCGGCTGGGGCTACTCGCGCGAGTACCCGGTCGAGAAGTGGATGCGCGACGCCAAGCTCGAGGAGATCGAGGAGGGCACCTCCGACATCCAGCGGCTGATCATCTCGCGGGCGCTGCTGCGCTCGCGCTGACGCGCTCGGCCACGAACGCCGCGATCAACTCGGCGAGGCGGCCGGGCTGGTCGAGCGAGATGAACGTCCGGGTGTCCTCGACCAGCTCGAACGGCGCCGACAGGTCGGCCGCGAGCCGCCGCCCGTCGGCCTCCGGGAACAGCCGGTCGCGGCGGCTCCACACCACCAGCGCGGGCTTCCCGAAGGCCTTGAGCGCCGCGCCGGCGGCGACCAGCTCCGCCGCGTCAACCGCGGCCATGAACTTCAGCGCGTCGCGCCGCACGCCCGCGTCCTGCACGACCCAGCCGCGCGTCCGCTCGGCCGAGCGGCGCTTGTTGACCGGCGCCACCAGCGCCAGCTGGAACGGCGCGAAGCGTCCCAGCCTCAGGACCGCGTCGCCGAGCCGGGGCCTGCGCCCGAGCCAGACCAGCGGCGCCAGCAGGGGCGGCGGGAAGTGCTCGTAGGCGTCGCACGTGGTCAGCACGAGCCCCGCGAGGCGCTCGGGGTGGTCGGCGACCACGAGCTGGCTGATCGCGCCGCCGCTGTCGTTGCCGACGAGCACGACGTCGTGGAGGTCCAGCGCGTCCATGACGCCGGCGACGATCGCGGCCTGCCCGCGGGGGGAGACGTCCGCGTCGGCGCGCATCGCCTCGCGGTGGGCGCCGAGCGGCAGGTCGATCGCCACGCAGCGATGCCGATCGGCGAGCCGGTCGACCACCGGATCCCAGAGGGTGTGGTTGACGAGCAACCCGTGCACGAAGAGCAGCACCGGCCCCTCGCCGCGCTCGTGGACGCGCACGGTTCCCTGCGGCAGGTCAAGCTTGTGTTCCACGCCGGCCTCCTGTCGGATACTTTGCGTACTATGAGTACGCAAAAGCGTACCATCATCATGCCCTTGGTCAACAAACACGTCGAGCGCTCGGAGCGCACCCGCGCGCAACTCGTCGCCGCCGGGCGCGAGCTGTTCGTCGCGCGCGGGTACGCGGCGGTCCCCGTCGAGGACGTGGTGCGCCGCGCGGGCGTGACCCGCGGCGCGCTCTATCACCAGTTCGCGGGCGGCAAGGAGGAGCTCTTCGTCGCCGTCTTCGACCAGGTCGAGGCGGAGCTGATGACGGTCATCGCCGCCGCCGTGGAGGGCGCGAGCGATCCGCTCGCCGCCCTGGACGCCGGCATCGACGTCACGCTGACGGCGGCGCTGGACCCGGGGGTGGCGCGGCTGACCATCCTCGACGCTCCGGTCGTGATGGGCTGGGAGGCCTGGCGCGCGGCGAGCGCGCGCTACGGCCTGGGGCTCGTGCGAGCCGTGCTGGGAGCGGCCATGGACGACGGCTCGGTCGCCCGCGGGCCGGTGGATCCGCTCGCCCAGGTCCTGCTCGCCGCGCTGCAGGAGGCGATCGTCTACGTCGCCCGCGCGGACGACCAGCCGGCCGCCCGCGAGCAGGCGCAGGCCGCGCTACGGCGCGTGCTCGGCGGGCTCCGCGTCTAACAGCTCCGCGCGTACGGCGAGCATCGCCGCCGCCGCGCGGTCCATCACCTCGTCGGGGCCGACCGTCACCCGCGCCCACCCCGACGCGCCCATCTCGGTGCCGGGGCGGATCAGGATCCCGCGGCGCACGAGCGCCTCGGCGAAGGCGCCGTCCGCCACGCCCAGCTCGACGAAGACGAAGTTGCCGGCCGACGGCAGCGGCGACATGCCGCCGGCCTCGAGCGCCGCGGCGAAGCGCGTGCGGGCGGCCACCGTCGCGTCACGCCGAGCGGCGACCTCCTCGGGCCGCCCCAGGCTGGCCAGGCCGCCGGTCAGCGCGGCCCGGTTGACGTTGAAGGGCTCCTGGACGGAGTGCAGGAAGCGCAGCAGCTCCGGGTCGCCCAGCAGGTAGCCGAGCCGCAGCCCGGCGAGCCCGAAGAGCTTGGAGAAGGTCCGCAGCACCACCAGCCGGTGCCCGTCGGCGATCTCTTGCACGCGCGGCAGGCGCGCCGCGGGCTCCACGTAGTCCATGTAGGCCTCGTCGGCCACTACGAGGCAGCCGGGGCCGACGGCGTCCAGGAAGGCGCGCCACTCGCCCGCCTCCACGAGCGAGCCGGTGGGGTTGTTGGGGTCGCAGATCCACACCATGCGGGCCCCGGTGCGCCGGACCGCGGCGGCGGTGCGCTCCAGGTCGAGGCGCCGGTCGGTCAGCGCCACCGGCTCGATCTCCGCGCCGGCGACCCGGCAGGCCTGGCTGTAGAGGCCGTAGGTCGGCTGGGGCACGACGACCGTGTCGCCGGGACGCACGAACGCGCTCACGAGGGTGAGGATGAGGGCCTGGATGCCGTGGCCGGGCAGGACCTGCCCGGGTGTGGCGCCGACCTCCGTGGCGATCGCCTCGCGCAGGGCTCCGTAGGCGGTCTCCGGGTAGGCCCACGCCTGGTCGAGCACGCCGGCCACCGCGTCGAGCACGCCGGGCAGCGGCCCCCACAGGCCCTCGTTCCAGTTGAGCTTGGCGATCTCCGTGAGCCCGTGGCGGGCCATCAGCGCGTGCTGATCCGGGCCCGGCTCGTATGGGCCGACGGCGACCAGCGGCGGCTTGATCAGCTGCTCCCAAGGGATGCTCGCGCGCGTCGACATCAGCTCGGCGACGCACTATGACTGACGCGGACCGGCCTGTACGGCCGGTTGGTCTCACGGGGGGAGGAGTGCTCCGAGCGCGACCACGGTCACGCTCGTCGGCCTCTACGGCCAGACCCGGATCCTGTTCGCCATGGGGCGCGACGGGATGCTGCCCGAGATCGCCGGCCGCCTGAGGGGACCCGCACCGCGCCCTACGCGCGACCGCGCGCCGCCCTGCGCGGCGTGCGCGGCAGTGCGCGCGCCGTCCGCGCCGCCGGCGAGCCGGCGCCGAAGGGGCGCTCGAGCCACGCGCTCAAGCGGCTGAGCCGGCCGGCGCCCGACGGCCGGGTGGCCCTCGGCTGCGCCGGGTGCGCTTCGACCGCGCCGTCCACTGTGCGGCGGGTGACGGCCTGGACTTCGATGAGGGCGATGGGGTTCATGCCCGTCAGTCTGCGCGCGCCCGCGCATGAATTCAAATCATTGTTCTTGTCTTGCTATAAGCTCTCGCAATGCTTGATCCCCGGCGCGTCCTCACCTTTCGCGCGGTCGTCGAGCATGCGTCGTTCTCGCGCGCGGCCGACGCCCTGGCGCTCACCCAACCCGCGGTCTCGCAGCAGATCCGCGCGCTCGAGCGCCAGGCGGGGACGAAGCTGCTGCACCGCGGCCGCGGCGGTCCGCAGCCCACCGAGGCGGGGGCGCTGCTGCTCGCCCACGCCGACACGGTCGCGTCGAGCCTCCGGCTGGCCGACGCGCAGCTCGCCGAGCACACGGCAGGCGAGGCGCTCGAGCTCAGGGTCGGCGCGTTCCCGAGCGCGCTCGCGACGCTCGTCCCGGCGACCATCGCCGCGCTCGTGGCCGACGATCCGGACCGCGAGATCTCGGTCACCGAGGGGTCCGCCGCCGACCTGGCGGCGGCGGTGGCCGACGGCCGGCTGCACCTCGCCTTGTGCTTCCAGGATGCTGACGTGCCCCGCCGCGAGCACGCGGGCACGCGGCGCGAGGACCTCTTCGAGGAGCCCTTCGTCGTCGCCCTCGCCCCCGGGCACCGGCTCGCCGGCACCGAGGCGATCAGGCTGGCGGAGCTCGCGACCGACACGTGGACGGCGCCGTCGCGCGACCACCTCATCCACCGGGCCTGCCGGGCGGCCGGCTTCGAGCCGCGCTTCGCCTTCCTGACCCGTGACCCGATGGCGATTGCGGCGCTCGTCTCCGCAGGGCTGTGCGTGACGCTCACGCCGCGGCTGCTCGCCGGGCACCTGCCCGGGGTCGCCTCCGTGCCGGTCGCCGGGCGGCCGCCGCGCCGGACGGTGTACGCACTGCTCCCGGCCGCCGGCGCCCATCCCGTGGCCAGGGCGGCGCTGGCCGCCCTGGCGCGCTGACTTCATGCGCTCCGACCGTGACGCGGGCCGCCCGCGGAGTGACGGCGGGCCTGCCGGGCCTCCGCGAGGCTGTGGACCTCCGCGGTGCGCCTGCGACTCGCTCGCGGGGCCTCCGCGGTGAGCGCCCGCGCGATCTCCTCGATCGCCAGGCCCTCGGCCCGCATCCGCACGATCCGCTCGAGCAGGTCGGACTGCTCGGGACTGAGCTCGCGCTCGGATTCCCACGCGCCGATCGACGCGATGGCGCGGCGCGTGACCGCACTCTCGGCGCTGGCCGTGTCGAGCCCGACGTCGAGCGCCACCAGCGTGGCCTCGCTGTCGGCGAACCACTCCAGCAGCGTGGAGAGCTCCGACGCCGAGCGCGTGAGGTGGCGCAGGTCGGCGACGACGAACGCCCCGGCCTCGGCGTCCGCGATCCGCTCGAGGGCGTGGACCAGGCCGCGCCGCTCGCCACGCGAGCCCGGCGACGGCTCGGTCTCGCGGACGACCTGCTCGAGCTGCCATCCCCGCCGGCGGCACTCCGCCTCGATGGCGGTGACGTGGTCGTGGAAGGCCCGCTCGTGCCGGGCGCCGGGCGGCACCTGGACGTAGCCGATCGCCAGCGGCCCGTCCGCCGGGATCGGCTCGGCGGGCGGGGGCTTGAGCTCCTCCAGCTCGTCATGGGCGACCCAGAACGGGTCCGCCTCGCCGGCGGCGACGAGGTAGTGCGTCGCCTCCTTGCCGCCCTCGCGGGGCACGGCCACCGCGCGGACGGCGCCGCTGAACCGGCCCGCGTCAGGGTCATCGTGACGACGGCCCTCGGCCCACAGCGGCCAGGTCACCGGCACGATCACCGGGCGCCCCCGTCGTCGCCGGGCGACCAGCAGGGCGATGACGAGCAGGCCCGCAGTTACGAGGCCGGCCGGCCACGCCCAGATCGGCGGCCCGAGGTTTGAGCGTCCCGACGCGGGCGCGGGCGGGAGCGGGAGCGGTTGCACGGGCTCGCCGGTGGTCGCCGGGCGGGCGATCCGGCTGCCCGGCTCGGCCGCCGTGGCGCCGGGCCCGGTGCGCTCGCGCAGGTGCGTGAGCGTGCCCGCGCCGACGGCGCCGACCGCCGGGATCCCGTGCTTGATCTGAAACCAGCGGACCGCCGCCTCGGTGCGGGGCCCGAAGCGGCCGTCGGCGGGGCCCGGGCGATAGCCGAGCCGGCGCAAGGCGCGCTGGACCTCGCGGACGCGTCGCGAGCCACCGGCGCTGGTCAGGCCGGTGCCGCGCCGGATCGGGCCCGCCTCCCAACCGCGGGTGGCGGTGGGCATGGCGATGGGATCGTGCGGTCGCGCGACGGCCCGGCCGTGCCAGCCGGCGGCGGGGTCGGGCGTGATGGTGGCCGCAGCCGCCGGGTCTTGGACGGTGGCGAGCAGGGCGAGGCATAGCGCCACGATGGCGGTGACCGCCGTGGTCGCCGGCCTGCGGCCGGTGTCTGCCCGCGGGGCAGAGCGTGGATGAAGCATCGATGTCTCCTCGAAGGTCGAGCGGGTGGCTCGGGCCCACGTGGGCCCGGCCCGGTCTGGAAGCCCCCGGCGGGGCTAGCCAGGCCGCTCGAGCGGCGAGAGGAAGACGATCGGCCGCCAGTGCGGCGGCGGAACGACGAGCTTGGCGAAGCGCCCGAGACCGAGCGCGAAGGCGATGAGCAGGAGGCCGGCGACGGCGACCGACGTCGTGGCGGCCGCGGCGACCCCGGCGGACCCGGCCCAGCCACCGGGCGACGGCGCCGGGACGTCGGGTGTGCCGTTCGAGGCCGGCCCGGGCCGGGTCAGGAGATCCATCCTCGGAGCGATGGTCGGGGGCGCAGCCGCGAAGGGGCCGAACGGCTGGAAGACAGCCGGTATGTCAGCCGCGACGCGGGCCGGCGACGGCTGCGACGCTTGGTCCAGAGCCGTTTCCCGATCGATACCGACGTTCGGTATGGAGCTTGGTCGGTCGCTGATGAGCGGCAGATCGGGCGGCGTCGGGGCGCCTGCAGTGACGGGGCCCGAGCCGGTGGGACGGCCGGACGGCGGCGCCGCGGCGACCGGCTGACCTGCGTCGGTCACCGCCGGGAACACCGGGCTGGGTGTCTTCGAGACGGTGTCGGTGACGGGCCGAGCGGCGTCCGCTGCCGGCGGCAAGGGTGCCGGCCGGACGAGATCGGCGAGCGGCGCCGGGACCGGGCGAGCCGCGTCCACCACGGGCGCGACGACGCTGGAGACCGGGCGAACCGCATCCGTCACCGGCGCCAACACCGGCCCGACCGCATCCACGACCGGCGCCACGACGTCCGCGACGGGCGCCAACACCGGCCCGACCGCATCCACGACCGGCGCCACGACATCGGCCACCGGCGCCACGACATCCGCGGCCGGCGCGAGCACCGGCCCGACCACATCCGCCACGGGGGCCACAACGTCCGCCACCGGCGCGAGCACCGGCCCGACGACATCCGCGATCGGCGCCAACACCGGCCCGACCGCATCCACGACCGGCGCCACGACATCGGCCACCGGCGCCACGACATCCGCGACGGGCGCGAGCACCGGCCCGACCGCATCCGCCACGGGGGCCACAACGTCCGCCACCGGCGCGAGCACCGGCCCGACCACATCTGCCACCGGGGCTACAACGTCCGCCACCGGCGCGAGCACCGGCCCGACGACTTCCGCGATCGGCGCCAACACCGGCCCGACCGCATCCACGACCGGCGCCACGACATCGGCCACCGGCGCCACGACATCCGCGACCGGCGCGAGCACCGGCCCGACCACATCCGCCACCGGGCCACAACATCCGCGACCGGCGCGAGCACCGGCCCGACCGCATCCGCCACGGGGGCCACAACGTCCGCCACCGGCGCGAGCACCGGCCCGACGACATCCGCGATCGGCGCCAACACCGGCCCGACCGCATCCACGACCGGCGCCACGACATCGGCCACCGGCGCCACGACATCCGCGACCGGCGCGAGCACCGGCCCGACCACATCCGCCACCGGGGCCACAACGTCCGCCACCGGCGCGAGCACCGGCCCGACCACATCCGCCACCGGCGCCACGAACATCCGCCACCGGCGCGAGCACCGGCCCGACCACATCCGCCACCGGGCGCCACGACATCCGCCACCGGCGCGAGCACCGGCCCGACCACATCCGCCACCGGGGCCACAACATCCGCCACCGGCGCGAGCACCGGCCCGACCACATCCGCCACCGGGGCCACGACATCGGCCACCGGCGCCACGACATCCGCCACCGGCTCCAAGACCGGCGCCACGACATCCGCAGCGGGCGCGAGCACCGGCGCGACGGCATCCGTCAGCGACCCGACGACCGGCGCCACGACCTCTTCCACTGGCGAGAGCGCCTGCCCGGCGGTCTCCGCCACCGGCGACAGCACCGGTGTGAGTGCATCGGTGGCCGGAGCGACGACCGGCCGGATCAGATCGGCAACCGGGAGAACCGGGTCCGCGACGGGCGCGACCACGTCGCTCACGGCCGATTCGATGACCGGGGTGACGTCGTCGAGGTCCGGCCCAGGCGCGACGGGCAGCAGCGGTGTGACGAGGTCGGTCACGGGCTCGGCCGCCGGCGCCGCCGGCGCCGCCGGCGCTGCCTCGACGACCGGCTCGGCCGGCGCGACGACGTCGGCCGGCTTCGGCGCGGAGTCGACGGCCTGCTTGACCGGCGCGACGACCTCGGCCGGCTCGGGTGCGGAATCGGCGGCCTGCTTGACCGGCGCGGCGACCTCCTCGACCTTCGCCGGCGCGGACTCGACGGCCTGCTTGACCGGCGCGGCAGCCTCCTCGACCTTCGCCGGCGCCGACTCCACCGCTTGCTTCACCGGCGCGGCAGCTTCCTCGACCTTCGCCGGCGCCGACTCCACCGTCTGCTTGACCGGCGCCGCAGCCTCCTCGACCTTCGCCGGCGCCGACTCGACCGCCTGCTTGACCGGCGCGGCAGGCTCCTCGGTCTTCGCCGCGGGCGCTTCCTCGACGGCCGGCGCGGGCGCGGACTCAACCGCCTGCTCCACCGGCGCGGCGACGTCCTCGACGTTCGGCGCGGCCTGGACTGCCTCCTGGACGGGCGCCGCGACGGGCTCGGGCGCGGCCTCGACGACCGGCTCCGGCGCGGGCGCCGCCACGGGCTCAGGCGGCGCGGCGGGCTCAGGGGCAGGCTCCGGCGCGGGCGGCGGCTCCGGGGCAGCGGGCGCGGCGGGAACGGCCTGCTCGACCTGCTCGACGGCTTCCGTCACGGCCTCGGTGCCGGGCACGCCCTGGGCCAGCGCAGACGGCGCGCCGGCGAGGCAGGCGAGCAAGAACGTCGTCGAGACGAGCGCGAGAAGCGCCCGCGGATGGCTCCGAGCGTGCATTGTCGAGTGAAACGGATCCTGGTCCGGGCCCTCCGAAGGTGCGGACCCGGTCATGGTGGCACGTTCCCGTTTGCCACGACCGACAAACGGTGTATTGACGAATTCCTGTCCGATCGGCCAGTCGGCCGGCGTACGCCACCATGGAGCGGATGACCGGGTCGTCGCCGCGGGACGCGGCTGCAGATACGCGGAACAGCTCCGCCCACGTGCAGCCGGATCCCGGCGGAGGGCTGCCGCTGCTGCTCGCCGACGGGCTGGTGTTCGGTGCGTCGGCCGCGGTCCTGGTGCTCGAGATCCTCGCGATCCGCCTGCTCGCCCCGTACGTCGGCCTCACGCTCGAGACCTACACGGCGATCATCGGCGTCGTGCTCGCCGGGATCGCGCTCGGCTCGACGCTCGGCGGCCGGCTCGCCGACCGCGTCGCACCCCGCCGCCTGCTCGGGCCTCAGCTGGCGCTCGGCGGGGCGCTGGCGATCGCGACGGTCCCGCTCACCCGCCTGCTCGGGGACACCACCGGATCGACCGGAGAGGCGGGCTTGCTCGTCGCTCTGGTCAGCCTGCTGCCGCCCGCCGCGGTCCTGAGCAGTGTCACCCCGACCGTGGCCAAGGCGCAGCTGCGCACGCTCGCGGAGACCGGGACGACCGTCGGGCGGCTCTCGGGCGTGGCGACCTTCGGAGCGCTGGCCGGGACGTTCGGCACGGGCTACCTGCTGGTCCCGCTGGTCGCCGTCAGCGTCTCGCTGCTGGTGCTCGGCGCCGTGCTCGTCGCCGCCGGCCTGGTGCTCACGCTCGTCCTCTCGCGCCAGGACCTCCGCCGCACCGGCGGCGCCGCCGTGGCCGCCGTCGTCCTGGCGGCCGGCGGCGCGGCCGCGGGCTCGCCGTGCGACACCGAGACCGTCTACTTCTGCGCCGCGCTGGAGCCCGGCGACCGCCCGGGAACGCGCACGCTCGTGCTCGACGACCTCCGCCACTCGGCCGTCGACCTCGAGGATCCCGGCCGGCTCACGCTGCCCTACGTCCAGTGGATCGGCGCGGTGATCGAGAGCACCACGCCGGCCGGGCGGCCGCTGCGCGCGGTCCACGTCGGCGGCGGCGGGTGGACCCTGCCGCGCTACCTGGCCGCCACCCGGCCCGGCTCGCGCTCGACCATCCTCGAGGTCGACCGCCAGCTCGTCGACTTCGTCCGCCGCGAGCTGCCCGTCGACCCGGCGGCCGGCCCGCCGCCTGCGGTCCAGATCGGCGACGCTCGCCTCTCGCTGCGCGACCGGGCGAGCGGCTCGGCCGACCTCGTCGTCGGCGACGCCTTCAGCAGCCGCGCGGTGCCGTGGCACCTCGCCACCCGCGAGTTCGTCCGCGAGATCCGCCGCGTGCTGACCCGCGACGGCGTCTACACCCTCAACGTCATCGACCGGGACGGGCTGGCCCTCACCCGGGCCGTCGCGGCGACGATCCGCGAGCGCTTCGAACACGTGGCGCTGATCGGGCGGGCCGCGGACACGCCCGGCCCTCCCCGGGGCGGCAACCTCGTGCTGGCGGCGTCGGCGCGCCCGCTGGACCTCACCGCGCTCAGAACGCGACTGCCCCAGACCGAGGAGATGACCGTGCTCGACGACGACGCCGTCGCCCGGCTCACCGCAACCGCCGCACCGCTGCGCGACGACTTCGCCCCCACGGACCAGCTCCTCTCCAGCACGGGCTGAACCGTCAGCGCCCAAAGGCAGGTTTTGGTGTGCCATAATCCTGGTCATGGCAGCTGCCGACTCGGTTGACCGCGCACATTCCTCCCCCGCGGTGGAGGACTATGCGAAGGCGATCTACGCGCTCGAGTCGCGCGGCGGCGAGAGCGTGAGCACGAACGCGATCGCCGAGCGGCTGGGGGTCACGGCGGGCTCGGCGTCGGCGATGATCCGCAAGCTGGCCGACCAGGGGCTGCTCACCCACAACCCCTACCACGGCGTCCAGCTCACGCCCGACGGCGCGCGCGTCGCGCTCGAGGTGCTTCGCCATCACCGGCTGCTCGAGCTCTTCCTCGTGCAGGAGCTCGGCGTCCCGTGGGATCGCGTCCACGCCGAGGCCGAGGTGCTCGAGCACCATCTCTCCGAGGACCTCGAGGCGCGCATCGCAGCCAAGCTCGGCGAGCCCGACCGCGATCCCCACGGCGACCCCATCCCGACGGCCGAGCTCACGATCGAGGAGAGCGCCACCGTGGCGCTGGACTCGCTCGAGGCGGGCGCGACCGGGCGTTTCGTCCGCGTGTCGGACGCCGATCCGGCGATGCTGCGCTACCTCGCCGAGCAGGGCATCGCGCCCGGCGACGCCTTCGAGGTGCTCGAGCGCCAGCCGTTCGGCGGCCCGCTGTTCGTGCGCTTCGGCGAGGGCACCCAGGTCCTCGGCGGCGCGCTGGCCGCCTCGATGCGCGCGGAGTGCGACCAGCCGTGACCGCCCCGCCCGACAGCTCCGGCGCCATGGCCCTCGAGGCCACGCCGGCCATGCTGGCACCGCCGCAGCCCAGCGCGCTGACGCTGATCCGCCAGCGCGGCCCGATCCGCGGCCGCCTCGCGCTGCTCGGCCCCGCCTTCGTCGCCGCCGTCGCCTACATCGACCCGGGCAACTTCGCGACCAACATCGCCGGCGGCGCGAAGTACGGCTTCCTGCTGGTGTGGGTGATCGTCGCCGCGAACCTGATGGCGATGCTGATCCAGTACCTGTCGGCCAAGGTCGGCGTCGCGACGGACCGCAGCCTGCCGGAGCTGTGCCGCGAGAACTTCCCGCGTCCCGTCACCTGGGGGCTGTGGGGGCAGGCCGAGCTGATCGCGATCGCGACCGACCTCGCGGAGTTCGTCGGCGCCGCGATCGCCCTGAACCTGCTCTTCGGCGTGCCGCCCTTCACCGCCGGGCTCATCACGGCGGTGGTCGCCTTCGGCATCCTGGGCCTGCAGTCGCGCGGCTATCGCAAGTTCGAGCTGGCGATCGCCGGCTTCCTGGGCATCGTGCTGCTCGGCTTCCTCTACGACTTCACGAAGGTCGGGGTCGACCTCGGCGGCTTCGCGGGCGGCCTCGTGCCGAGCTTCCAGGGCACCGACAGCGTCCTGATCGCCGTCGGCATCCTCGGGGCGACGGTCATGCCGCACGTGGTCTACCTGCACTCGGCGCTGACCCAGAACCGGATCCCGCCGGAGAACGACGACGAGCGCCGCTCGCTGCTGCGCTTCCAGCGCGTGGACGTGATGATCGCCATGGGCCTCGCGGGCGTCATCAACCTCACGATGCTGGTGATCGCGGCGGGACTGTTCTTCGAGAGCGGCCGGACGGACGTGGACACGATCGAGGGCGCCCACGCCGGCTTCGAGGCGCTGATCGGCGGCGGGGCGGCGCTGGCCTTCGCGGTGGCGCTGCTGGCCTCCGGGCTCTCGAGCTCGAGCGTCGGCACCTACGCCGGCCAGGTCGTGATGCAGGGCTTCATCAACTACCGCATCAAGCTGTTCGTGCGCCGGGCGATCACGATGGCGCCCGCGCTGGTGGTCCTCGCGCTCGGGCTCAACCCGACGGACACGCTGGTGATCTCCCAGGTCGTGCTGTCCTTCGGTATTCCGTTCGCGCTCGTGCCGATGATCCTGCTCACGCGCCGCAAGGACATCATGGGGTCCTTCGTCAACCGCCCGGTGACCACGGCGATCGCGTCAGTGGTCGCGGCGCTGATCATCGCGCTGAACCTGTTCCTGCTCCAGCAGACCTTCTTCGGCTGAGCGCGCCTCAGGCGGCCGCGGAGGCGACGCCGAGGCGCTCGGCTGCAGCGTGCAAGCGAAGGTCACGTGTCCAGAGCTGCGTATCGCTCGTCAGCCGCGCCCCCGCCAGCAGCTGCGCGTCGACATAGCCGATGCCCATGCCGAAGATCGCTTCGCGCTCGACGAAGCCGAGCAGCTCGGCATCGGTCGCGAGCTTCGCCTGGGGGAGCTGGCCGAGCAGCCGGAGGATCTCCGCCCGGGCCGCGAGCCGTCCGAGCGCCAGCTCGCCCGTGACCCACGGATGGCCGAGCACCCGACCGCCGTCGAGCAGCGCCGCAAGCGCGGGCTCGCCGGCGCGGAAGTGGTCGATCCAGATCGAGGTGTCGACGAGGATCATCCCGCCGCGGAGCGGCGGCGCGGGATCTCCTCGAGCTCGGGCTCGCTCGCGCCGAGGCGGGCCAGCCGGCGAGCGCTCTCGCGTTCGATCAGGGCGGTCAGGGCCTCGCGGACCAGCGCGGTCTTCTCACGGACCCCGGTCAGCCGATGGGCCTCGGCGAGCAGATCGTCGTCCAGTGCGAGCGTCGTTCTCATGGCAACCGGCGCACGAGATTTGGCATCGTTTGATGCTATCAGGGATGCGCCGGCGCCCGCTCGACGGCGATCGTGAGCGGCCGGCCCTCGATCGTCACCGGCTCCCCGCCGTCCTCGGCGTAGGCGACGGCGCGGGCCAGCGTCTCGCCGGCGACGTAGGGCTCGAACGCGCGCGCGGCGTCGAGCAGCCCGGCGTCGCCGCCGAGCGTGAGCTCGATCCGGTCCTCGACCGCGAGCCCTGCCGCCTTGCGGGCGTTCTGGACCGCGTGGACGACCTCGCGCGCGAGGCCCTCGCGACGCAGCTGGTCGTCAAGCTCGAGCTCGAGCGCCACGGCGTGGGAGCCCTCGCGCTCGAGCTGGTAGCCCTCGAGCGGCTGCAGCGCGAGCTGCAGGTCCTCGCCGGAGAGCTCGTGGTCGTCGCCGCCGACGTTGACCGCCACCTGCCCGTCGCCGCGCAGCGCCGCGGCCACGTGGGCAGGATCGAGCGCCGCGACCGCCGCCGCGACCTGCGGCATCTGCTTGCCGAAGCGCGGGCCGAGCGCGCGGTAGTTCGGCTTGACCTCGTAGGAGCCGAGCTCGTCCGCCTGGGCGACGTAGCGGATGCCCTTGACGTTGAGCTCCTCGCGCACGACGCCCTCCAGGCGCTCGATCGCCGCCCGCTCGGGCCCGGCGGCGACGACCGCGGCCTCGCGCAGCGGCTGGCGCACCTTCAGACGCGACTGCGAGCGCGCGGACATCCCGAGCCGGACCGTCTCGCGGACCACCTCCATCTCGCGCTCGAGCGCGGCGTCGCGCAGCCCGGGCTGCGGGAAGTCGCACAGGTGCACGCTCGGCTCGGCGCCGTCGAGGTTGTCGTAGATCTCGTCGGCCAGGAACGGGCAGAACGGCGCCAGCAGCTGACTGACGGTGACCAGGCAGTGGCGAAGCACGGCGAAGGCCGCGGGCTCGGCGTCCCAGAAGCGCCGGCGCGAGCGGCGTACGTACCAGTTCGAGAGCTCGTCGACGTAGGCGGCGATCGCCTGCCCGGCGCGCGTGGCGTCGTAGTCCTCCAGGCGGTCGATGACGATCTCCGTGGTCGCCGACAAGCGTGAGAGCGCCCACCGGTCGAGCTCGATCAGCTCGTTCTCGGGCGGAAGCTCGGCCGGCTCGACGTCGCCCGCGTTCGCGTAGAGGACGTAGAAGCCGTAGGTGTTCCACAACTGCAGCAGCAGCTGGCGGACCGCCTCGCCCACTGCGTCGACCCCGAACCGCCAGCCGTCCCACGGCTGCTTCGACGTCAGAAGGTACCAGCGGAAGGCGTCGGCGCCGTGGCGGTCGATCACGTCCCAGGGGTCGACGATGTTGCCCAGCGACTTGGACATCTTCTTGCCCTCGGCGTCGGAGAGCAGGCCCAGGACGAGCACCGTGCGATAGGGCGAGCGGTCGAAGAGCAACGTGGAGATCGCGATCAGCGAGTAGAACCAGCCGCGCGTCTGGTCGAGCGCCTCGCAGATGTAGTCGGCCGGGAAGTTCGCCTCGAAGTGCGCGTGGTTCTCGAACGGCGCGTGGTCCTGGGCGAAGGGCATCGAGCCCGAGTCGAACCACACGTCGATGACCTCGGGCACCCGGCGCATCGGCTCGCCGCAGTCCGCGCACGGCCAGCTGTGCTCGTCGACGTAGGGCCGGTGGGGATCGTCCAGCGGGCGGCCGCTGCGCTCCTCGACGGCGGCGAAGGAGCCCAGGCACTCGGCGTGGCCGTTGGCGCAGCGCCACACCGGCAGCGGCGTCCCCCAGTAGCGCTCGCGCGAGATCGCCCAGTCGACGTTGTTCTCCAGCCACTTGCCGAAGCGCCCGTGCTTCATGTGCGGCGGGTGCCAGTCGACGGTCTCGTTGGACGCCAGCAGCCGGTCGCGGATCTGCGAGGTGCCGATGTACCACGACTGCTTCGCGTAGTAGATCAGCGGCGTCCCGCAGCGCCAGCAGTGCGGGTAGGCGTGGAAGAGCGTCTCGGCCTTCAGCAGCCGGCCGCTCTCGCGCAGCGCGTCGACGATCAGCGGGTCGGCCGCCTTGACCCCGAGGCCGGCGAACGGGCCCATGCGCTCGTCGTAGGTGCCGTCCGGGCGCACCGGGTTGATCACCGGGATGCCCTGCTCCTGACCGAGCCGGAAGTCGTCCTCGCCGAAGGAGATCGACGTGTGCACGACGCCGGTGCCGTCGGTGTCGGAGACGAAGTCGCCCGGCAGCAGCGTGTGGCCCTTGGGCCCGAACTCGGCGGTCGGGATGAAGGCGAACGGCGGCGCGTAGCCCGCGCCGAGCATCTCGCGCCCGGAGAAGCGGTCGGCGACCGCGGCGTCCTCGCCCAGGACCGCCGTCACGCGCGCCTCGGCCAGCACGTGGCCGCCGGCGGTGCGGACGTAGGTCAGCTCCGGGTCGACGGCCAGCGCGGCGTTGGAGAGCAGCGTCCACGGCGTGGTGGTCCAGGCCAGCACGCGGTCGCCCTCGCGCAGCGCGCCCGCCGGCCGGGTGACAGGGAACTCGACGTACACCGAGGGGTCCTCGACGTCCTCATAGCCCTGCGCGACCTCGTGGGAGGAGAGCGCCGTCTCGTCGCGCGGGCAGTAGGGCACGACCTTGTGGGACTCGTAGAGCAGCCCCTTCTCCCAGATCGACGCCAGCGCCCACCAGACCGACTCGATGTAGCTCGGGTCCAGCGTGCGGTAGGCGTCGTCGAGGTCGACCCAGTAGGCGATCCGCTCGGTCAGCGCGTTCCACTCGTCCAGCAGCTCGAACACCGACGCCCGGCACTGCTCGTTGAACTCGGCGATGCCGTAGCGCTCGATGTCGGCCTTGCGGGTGAAGCCGAGCTTCTGCTCGACCGCGATCTCGACGGGCAGGCCGTGGCAGTCCCAGCCACCCTTGCGCTCGACGTAGCGCCCGCGCATGGTCTGAAAGCGCGGGAAGATGTCCTTGAAGACGCGCGCGAGGACGTGGTGAGCGGCCGGCCGGCCGTTGGCGGTCGGCGGTCCCTCGTAGAACACCCAGCGCTCGGCCCCCTCGCGGCGGCGCAGCGACTCGCGGAAGACGTCGCGCTCGCGCCAGCGCTCGAGCACCTCGGTCTCCAGGCGCGGGAAGTCGGCGTTCTTGGGCAGCGGGCGATGGACCGGCACGGGCCGGAGATGATAGGTCGGCTCGGCGGGCCTTCAGGCTGCCAGGCGGCGGCAGAGCTCGGCCAGCGTGCGCTTCTCGGCGTCGTCGAGCGCGGCGAAGGTGGCCGCCACCCGCCCGGCGTGCTCGGGGAACAGCCGGTCGACCAGCTCGCGCCCGCGCGGCGTGACCGCCACGGCCGCCGCGCGGCGGTCGGCGGGGAGGCGGAAGCGCCGGACGAGGCCGTGGCGCTCGAGCGTCGTGACGATCTCGGTGGCGTTGGCCTTCGAGGTCCGCAGGCGGCGGCGGAGCGCGCGCAGCTCGAGCTCGCCGTCGGCGGTGACGAGCACCACCAGCAGCGAGAAGCCGGCGGCGGAGACCCCCTCGCGGTCGAGATCGGCCGTCAGCCGCCGGCGGACCGTGGCCTCCGCGCGCAGCAACCCGTCGAGCGCCCGGTGCGCCAGCGGGTCGTCGACCACGAGCCTCATCGGTGCCGGATGCTACGGCCGGGACCGGACGCGCAGGGGGTCTAGATTCCCTCGTCATGGCCCCTTCGATGGGCAAGATCCTCTTCGCGGTCGGGGCGGCGCTGGTCGCCTGCATCCTCGTCCTGGCCGCCGTCTCCTACTTCGGGCGCGAGGAGGACAAGCTCGCGATCGACGGCATCCTCAGCGAGAACATCACGCGCTCGGTGACCCTGGCCGAGCAGCGCGGCGAGCGCCTGGACCTGCGGCGGCTGGCCCCGTTCGAGTGGGACACGCTCGTCCTGGCCGAGCGCGGCTCGGACCCAGAAGCGATCACCGAGGAGCTGGGATTCGAGTGGACCGGCGACGTCCCGATCGAGATCGGCGACGTGCTGATCTTCGTCGACGGCGGCCGCGTGGCGCGCTACGCCGAGTACCGCGGCGACGGCGCCTTCGCGAACGTCCGGCGGCCCTTCGACCGCTTCCCGCGCGAGCGGGCGGTCTTCGACGTGCGCGGGCTGACGATCACGCCTGCCGGCTGAAGCGTCAGGTCCGCGGGCGGTTCTTCTTGCGCGCGGCGCGTGCGGCGCGGCCGCGATCGCGCTGCTTGGCCTTGGCCTGCCGCGCGTGGCGATGCGGGCCCTCGTCGCGCTGCTGGCCGAGGTGGGCGCGCTCGCGGGCCGGGATCGCCTTGCGCGCGTCGCGCGCGATCCACAAGCCGATCGCGATGAAGACCACCAGGATCCCGCCGGCGATCACGTACAGCGTCGCGCTGCCGATCTCCTCGTCCTCCGGCGTGGTCTCCACCGGCTCGGGCGTCGGCGAGGCCGGCGCGGGCGGGATGGCCGGCTCGAACGGGTTCGTCTGCGCGCTCGCGACGGCGGGCGCGGCCGCGAGGACCGCCACGGCGAGCAGGAGACCCAGAACGCGACGCGCCATCGGCGGAAGGGTAGAGCGCCCCCGCTCAGGCCGAGGCGCCGGTCAGCGCCCAGCGGCTGCCTGCAAAGCGCACGCCGAGTGTGCCGAGCCGCACCGCGATCAGGCCGACCAGCCCGCACCAGACGCCGACGATCCCCCAGCCCTCCGCGAGCGAGAGCAGCGCCACCGGCACATAGAGGCCCGCCGCCGCGAGCATGCTCCACATCAGGTAGCGGGTGTCGCCGGCGCCGATCAGGATCCCGTCGAGCGCGAAGACCACCGCGTTGGCGGGCATCAGCGCCGCGAACAGCGGCCACACCGCCGCGGCACGCTCGAGCACCGCCGGATCCGACGTGAAGGCGCGCGGGATGACGTCGCCGAGCGCCAGCAGGATCACGCCGAAGGCGACGCCGGCCACCAGCGACCAGCCGATCATGCGCAGCGACGCCGCCCGCGCGCCCGCCGCGTCGCCGCCGCCGAGCATCCGCCCGACCATGATCTGCCCGGCGATCGCGATCGCGTCGAGCACGAGCGCCAGGAAGACGAACAGCTGGAAGGCGATCTGGTGGGCGGCGAGCGACGGCGCGCCGACCCGCGCCAGCACCGCCGAGGCCACGAGGAAGGAGCCCAGCAGCGCGGTCGTGCGCACGGCGATGTCGGCCCCGATGCGCATCAGCGGGCGCATGCGGGCCAGCGACGGGGGCTGCCAGCCGCTGCGGCGCTGGACGACCACGAACGCGCCACCCATGCCGGCCTGGGCGATCACCGTCCCCCACGCCGACCCGGCGAGGCCCCAGCCGAAGCCGTAGACGAAGAGCAGCTCCAGCGCGACGTTGACCGCGTGGGCGGCGACGAGGATGACCAGCGGCGTCTTGAGGTCGCCGATCCCGCGCAGGTAGCCCTGGCCGGCGGTGGCGAGCATGAAGAACGGCGCCCCGAGCGCCGCGATCCGCAGGTAGAGGACGGCGCCGTCGCCGACCTCGTCCTCGCCGCCCATCAGCTGCACGAGCGGCGCGGCCAGCCCGATGAGCAGCACGAGCAGCACGAGCCCGATCGCCAGCGCGAGCCACATCGCCTGCGCGCCAAGCCGCGTCGCCTCGGCCACCTGGCCGGCGCCGTGCAGGCGGGCGACCTGGGCGGTCGTCCCGTAGGTGAGGAAGTTGAAGATCGCGAAGCCGCTGGTCAGCACCGTCGCGGCGATCGCAAGCGATGCGAGCTGGCTCGTGCCGAGGTGGCCGACGATCGCCGTGTCGACGAGCACGTAGAGCGGCTCGGCCGCGAGCGCCCCGAGCGCCGGGACGGCGAGCACCAGGATCTGGCGGTCGTACGGCGAGCGGCGAAGCACGGTGACGACTGTAGGCGGCGCCCGAGCGAGCGCCAACGCGCCAGGACCGTCGAGCGGTACGAGAAGCTCTCGCATATGAGGCCTTTCTCGTACCGGCTGAGGGAGACCCCTCGGCCGGCCGCCCTCGCACCCGTCACCAGCGGGTGTTCGCTTCGGTCCGCCACGGCGCCGGGTGTTCCGCCCCGACCCGGCACGGCGACGCAGGTTGGCCGACAATGCCACGGCGCCCATGAAGCTCCGCCTCTACCACCACCCCGACGGCGCCCGCATCGCCTACCGCGAGGCCGGCACCGGGCCGCCGCTGGCGCTGTTGCACTCCGCGCTGCTCTCCCACCGCGAGTGGGAGCCGCTGGTGGACGAGCTCGCAGACCGCTTCCGGCTGATCCTGCCCGACCTGCCGCTGCACGGCGACTCCGAGGACCGCCCGCGCTACAGCTACTCGCCCGACTGGCTGGCGGAGGTGATGGCGGGCTTCCTGCGCGACGCCTGCGGCCCGCGCCCGCTGGTCGGCGGCCACGAGACGGGCGCCCTGCTGCTGCTGCGCGCCGTGCTCACGCGCCAGCTCACCCCGGGCCGGCTGGTGCTCATGCCCAACCCGATGCACCGCCGCCCGACGCGCGACCGCGCGGAGCGCACGGTCCAGACGGTGATGCGCGCCGCCGCGGTGCCCGGCCTGGACCGGGCGCTCTCCCACGGCGCCCGGCTCGCCTTCCGCCCGGAGGCCGGCGAGCGGCTCAGCGCGCGCGGCAACCCGGCCGCCCGCGACCTCGTCCGCCACGCCTTCGCCGACCTCGGCGGCAACGCCAACCGCGCGCGCTCGTGGGCGCGCGCCGCCCGCCGCTGGCCGAAGGGCGGCCAGCCCGAGCTGCTGCGCGCCTACCGCCTGATCGACGTCCCGACCCTGCTGCTGTGGGCCGACGAGGACCGCGTGCACCCGCTGGCGATTGCCGAGGAGGCACTCGACCGGCTCCCCGACGCGCAGCTGCGCGTGCTCGGGGGCACCGGGTTCCTGATGGCCTACGACGACCCGGTCGGCCTGGCGCGGGAGCTGACGGCCTTCTGTCAGTGAACCGCCGCGCCGTCGGGCGCGGCGACCCACGGCGCCGGCGGATCGGCGGGCGAGCGCTGGTCGGGCGAGTTGAGCACCGCCCCCGGCGGCGGCTCCACCGGCCCGTCGGCCAGCGCGTCGCCCGTCTCGCGCATCCAGCGCTCCAGGCGCTCGCGCAGGTCGTCGAGCACGCCGGCGTAGGCGGGGTCCTGAGAGCGATCGGCCGCCTCGTGGGGGTCGAAGACCAGGTCGAAGAGCTCCTCGCGGCGCGCCGGGCGCTCCGCCCAGCCGTGCTCGACCAGCACGTCCTTGCTCGGGCTGTCGTCGACGTTGGCCAGCACGGGCTCGAGCCGGTCGCCGAAGCGGCGGATGTACTTGAAGCGCCGCGTGCGGATCGCCCGCTGCGGCTCGTAGGCGGCGTGGAAGGTCAGCTCGGCGTAGATCTCCTCGTTGACCTCGGGCGCCTGCCCGCGCACGTGCGCGAGCAGCGAGCGGCCCTGCAGGAAGCTCGGCTGCTCGACACCGGCGAGCTCGCACAGCGTCGGGTAGAGGTCGATCTGGGAGACCAGCGCGTCCGAGACGCGACCGCCGTGGAAGCCGCCCGGTCCGCGGACGATCAGCATGACGCCGATGCCCCGGTCGTAGAGCGTCGACTTGGCGCCGGGGAACGGGAGCCCGTGGTCCGTGGTGAGGATCACGATCGTGTTGTCGGCCAGGCCGCGCTCGTCGAGGCCCGCCATCACGGCCCCGACCCCCTGGTCGAGTGAGCGCGCGCTGGCCTTGAAGGCCGCCATGTCGCGCCGTGTGCGCGGGGTGTCCGGGAGGTTGTCCGGCGGCTGGGAGTACAGGGCGTCGCGCACCGAAGTCGACTCGAAGTACTCGCGGTGGGTCTCGAAGAAGCCGACCGAGATGAAGAACGGCTCGGGCGGCGCGTCGCGCAGCAGCGCCAGCGCCGCCGGCGCGACCGCCTCGGCGTGCGAGGAGTCGACGTCGACCACGTGGTCGTAGCCCAGGATCCCCGGGTCCTCGGAGACGTGCTGCTCGCCGATCAGCGCCGACCAGTAGCCGCCGGACCGCAGGGCGTGCACGAGGTGCTGGCCGTAGTGGTTGAGGCGGTGCCCGCGATGGGCCAGGCCCATCATCCCGTTGCTGTGCGGCCACTGGCCGGTGAGCAGGCTCGCGCGGCTCGGCGAGCAGCTCGGGGCCGCGCAGTAGGCCTGCCGGAAGAGCAGGCCCTGGTCGGCCAGCCGCTGGATGTTGGGCGTCGGCACCTGATGGCCGTAGGGCTGGATGTGGCGCCCCGTGTCGTGCGAGTGCAGGTAGACGATGTTCGGCGGCATCGGAGTCACGTTTAGCATAAAGTCGATAGGGAAAGCCGCTAAAGGCTCGGCTCGGCCCGGCTCACCTCCCCATTCGTGACGCGCACCCGACTCTCCTACCTGATCTGCGCGACCCCGCGCTCGGGCAGCACGCTGCTCGGCAAGGCGCTGGCCGCCACCGGCGTGGCCGGCCGCCCGGAGGAGCACTTCGAGGTGCTGCGCCACTCGGGTCTCCCGCGCGAGCCGCGCGAGTACTTCGACGGCGTCGAGGACGATGGCCTCCTGGCGCTGCTGCCGGAGACCGACCCGGGGACGCCGGACGCCGCCGGCTTCGACGCCCACCTGGCCGCGGCGATCGAGCGCGGCACGACCCCCAACGGCATCTTCGGCGCCAAGGTCATGTGGGGCCACCTCGCCGACCTCGCGGCCCGCGCCGGCGACGAGCGGGCGGGGGCCGACGTCCTCGCCGCGCTGTTCCCCGAGGCTCGCTACGTGCACGTCGGTCGTGCCGACAAGGTCGCTCAGGCCGTGTCGCTCTGGCGGGCCGTGCAGACGCGCGCCTGGCGGGCCGAGGACGACGGCGGCGAGCGCGCGGCAGCGAGCTACCACCCCGGCGGCATCGGCCACCTCGTCGAGCAGCTCGCCGCCCAGGACCGTGCCTGGCAGGCATGGTTCGCCCGCCGGGAGATCGTCCCGCTCGCCGTGACCTACGAGGCGCTGGCGGCGGATCACGAGAGCACGCTGCGCGCCGTGCTCAGCTTCGTCGGCGCGCCGGAGTGCGCCGTGCCCGCGCCGCCGCTGCGGCGCCAGGCGGACGAGCGCTCGGCCGCCTGGGCGAAGCGCTACCGCGACGAGCGCCGGGAGCCGGCCCCGGCATGAGCCGGATCGCGCTCGACCCGCACGAGCCGCTCTCCCAGCTGCGGGCGCTCGAGGCGGAGTCCGTCCACGTGATGCGCGAGGTGGCGGCCGAGTTCGACCGCCCCGTGCTGCTGTTCTCCGGCGGCAAGGACTCGATCGTGCTGCTGCGACTGGCCGAGAAGGCGTTCCGCCCCGGCCCGTTCCCGTTCCCCGTCATGCACGTGGACACCGGGCACAACTTCGCCGAGGTGCTCGAGTTCCGCGACCGCCGGCTGGACGAGCTGGGCGAGCGGCTGATCGTCGCCTCGGTGCAGGACTCGATCGACAACGGCCGCGCCCGCGAGGAGACCGGCCCCGACGCCTCCCGCAACCGGCTGCAGACGGTCACGCTGCTCGACGCGATCGAAGAGCACGGCTTCGACGCCGCCTTCGGCGGGGCGCGGCGCGACGAGGAGCGCGCCCGGGCCAAGGAGCGGATCTTCTCCTTCCGCGACGAGTTCGGCCAATGGGATCCGCGCGCGCAGCGGCCGGAGCTGTGGGGGCTCTACAACACCCGCCTCCACCGCGGCGAGCACGTGCGCGTCTTCCCGCTCTCGAACTGGACGGAGCTCGACGTCTGGCGCTACATCGAGGCCGAGGGTCTCGAGCTGCCGTCGATCTACTTCGCCCACACGCGGCCCGTGTTCGAGCGCGACGGCCTGCTGCTCGCCGTCTCCGAGCACCTCACGCCGCGCGCGGGCGAGGACGTGTTCGACGCGTCGGTGCGCTACCGGACCGTCGGCGACCTGACGGTCACCGGCGCGGTGCGCTCCGAGGCGGCCGCGCTCCCGCAGGTCATCGAGGAGATCACCGCCACCCGGCTGACCGAGCGCGGCGAGACGCGCGCCGACGACCGCACCTCGGAGGCCGCGATGGAGGACCGCAAGCGGGAGGGCTACTTCTGAGCCCGACGCGGGAGCTGCTGCGCCTCGCGACCGCCGGCTCGGTGGACGACGGCAAGAGCACGCTGATCGGGCGCCTGCTGCTCGACGCCAAGCTGATCCTGACCGACCAGCTCGAGGCGCTCGAGCAGACGGTCGACGGGGACGGCACGCTCGACCTCGCCTCGATGACCGACGGCCTGCGGGCGGAGCGCGAGCAGGGGATCACGATCGACGTCGCCTACCGGTTCTTCGCCACGCCGCGCCGCTCGTTCATCATCGCCGACACCCCGGGCCACGAGCGCTACACGCGCAACATGGTCACGGGCGCCTCGACCGCCGACCTGGCGCTCATCCTGCTCGACGCCCGCCACGGCATCGTGGAGCAGTCGCGCCGGCACACCTATCTCTCCGGCCTGCTGGGCATCCGCCACCTGGTCGCGTGCGTGAACAAGATGGACCTCGTCGACTGGGACGAGGAGCGCTTCCGGGCGATCGAGGGCGAGTTCCGCGCCCTGGCCGCGCGCACGGGCGCGGAGGACGTGCAGGTGATCCCCATCGCCGCGCTGCACGGCGACAACGTGGTCGAGCGATCCGACGCGTCGCCCTGGTACGACGGATCGCCCCTGCTGGGCCATCTCGAGGAGGTGGAGGTCGCCCGCGACCGCTCGCTGGACGCGCTGCGGCTCCCGGTGCAGTGGGTCGTCCGCCCGCGCGACGGCGGCGAGCGGCGCTACGCGGGCCAGCTCGCCGGCGGCGTGCTCGAGGCCGGCGACGAGGTCGTCGTGCTGCCGGCGGGCGGTCGCACGACCGTGACGGGCGTGGAGACCTTCGACGGTGAGCTCGAGCGGGCGTTCCCGCCGCTGTCGGTCGCGGTGCGCCTCGCCGATGACCTCGACGTCGGCCGCGGCGACCTGCTCAGCTCCCCGGACGCCGCGCCCACCGCCGCCCGCGAGCTCGACGCCACCGTCTGCTGGATGGCCGACGACCCGCTGCGGGCCGGCGGGCGCTTCGCGCTCAAGCACACCACCCGCACCGTCCGCGCCACCGTGCACGCCGTGCATTCGCGGGTCGACATGAGCACGCTCGACGAGGACGAGGCGCCGGAGGAGCTCCGCCTCAACGACATCGGCGCCGTGACGCTGCGCACCAGCGCGCCGGTGCTCGCCGAGCCCTACGCCGACAACCGCGCGACGGGCGCCTTCGTGCTGATCGACGAGCGCAGCAACGAGACCGTGGCCGCCGGCATGGTGCGGGCGGCGCGCGCGGGCGACGAGGAGCCCGACCGCAGCCCGGACGTCACCTGGCACGACGGCGGTCTCGATCGCGGGCGGCGCTGGGACGCACTCGGCCAGCAGGGCGCGACGATCTGGCTCACCGGGCTGCCGGCCTCGGGCAAGTCGACGATCGCTGCCGCCCTGGAGCAGCGGCTCGTGGACAGCGGCCGCGCCGCCTACCTGCTCGACGGCGACAACGTTCGCCATGGGCTCTCCGGTGACCTGGGCTTCGATCCCGCCGACCGAACGGAGAACGTCCGCCGCGTGGCCCACGTCGCACGGCTGTTCGCCGACTCGGGGGCGGTGGCGCTGGTCTCGCTCGTCTCCCCGGCCGCCGCCGACCGTGCGCTGGCGAGGCGGCTGCACGAGGCAGCCGGCCTTCCGTTCCTGGAGGTGCACGTCGACACGCCGCTGGAGGAGTGCGAGCGCCGCGATCCGAAGGGCCTCTACTCGCGGGCACGGGCGGGTGAGCTGCCCGGACTGACGGGGGTCGGCGCCCCGTACGAGGCGCCGGAGTCCCCCGAGCTGACGGTCGCCGGCGCCGAGGAGCCGGTCGAGCGCTCGGTGCAGCGCCTGCTGGACGCGCTCGACGCCGTCACGGAGGAAGCGGGCGCAAGTACACAATCTTGATCGGGTTTAGGATCTTTGCGCCTGCGGAACAGCAGTCCGCATGCGCCGCCTCCTGACCTTCGCGCTCATCGGCTTCGGCGCCCAGCTTGTCGACGGGGCGCTGGGCATGGCCTACGGCGTCACGACGACGACGCTGCTGCTGTCCGCCGGCGTCGCGCCCGCCGTCGCGTCGGCCAGCGTCCACCTCGCCGAGATCGGCACGACCGGCGTCTCGGGCCTCTCGCACTGGAAGTTCGGCAACATCCACTGGCGGACGGTGAGCATCATGGTGATCCCCGGCGCGATCGGCGGCTTCCTCGGTGCGGTCGCGCTGAGCTCCCTGTCCGCCGAGGCGGCCGAGCCGGTGATGGCGGTCGTGCTGACCCTGCTCGGCGTCTACGTGCTGCTGCGCTTCTCGGTGCTGGGCGGCCCGCCGACCTTCCGCGACCGCGACAAGCCGCTCCCGCGCCTGTTCCTCGCCCCGCTGGGCGGCTTCGCCGGCTTCATGGACGCCGCGGGCGGCGGCGGCTGGGGACCGATCTCGACGCCGGCGCTGCTCTCCTCGGGTCGCCTCGAGCCGCGCAAGGTGATCGGCTCGGTCGACACGGGTGAGTTCATGGTCGCGCTCGGCGCCTCGGCCGGCTTCCTCTTCTCGCTCGGCAGCGAGCGGCTGGACTGGGGGCTCGTGGGCGCGCTGCTGGTCGGCGGCGTGATCGCCGCGCCGATCGCGGCCTACCTCGTGCGGCTGCTGCCGCCGCGAGTGCTGGGCGCGGCGGTCGGCGGCTTGATCATCGTCACCAACCTCGACACGCTCGCCGGCCCGCTCGGGCTCGAGGACCCGGGGCTCACGGTGACCTACGTCGTCGTGGGCCTCGCCTGGGCGGCGGCGCTCACGGTCGCGATCGCCGCCGTCCGGCGCGAGCCTCAGCCGTCGAGCTGACGAGCGACCTTCACGTCGGCGAGTCGGTCCGGTCGGCTAACTCGATAAAGCCGATCGGCTTTGTGCTACTTTGCTCCGCAGGCCATGAACGCGCCGCCGCGACAAGCCGTACGTGGGACAGCCCGTCCGCCGCAGGGCGGAGACGGGGCGCGCGGTAGCGGCGGCGGGGGCCGAGTGCGCGCCGGGGTCGTCCGATGTCCCGGCCAGGGCGCCCGGACCGAGGACTTCTCCTCCCTCTCGCTCTAAGGGCGCACGTCACCCGGACCGCCTGACCCGACGGTCCGGGGGGCCGTGGCGCCGTCCCGGATCTCTGCCCGGGGCGGCGCCACCGGCGCGCACGCACCACCCCTCCCGCCTTGCTGCTGCCTGTGGCCGACGTCCGCATCTCCATCAACCCCGCGAGCTCGTCGCTGTTCGTGCTCAGCCGCCGAGGCTCGCTGGAACGCCTGCTCGCCCCGCACGACCATCGGGTCGAGTGGGTCGAGCATCCGGACGATCGCCAGGTTGCCGGTCTGCTGGTCCGCGGCCGGGTCGACTTCGCGGGCACGGGCCCGACGCCTCCGCTGCACGCCCAGGCCGACGGCGCCGACCTCGTGTACATCGCCGAGTCCGCGCCCCGCCCGGAGCGCTCGCTGCTCCTGGTCCGTCGCGACGGGCCTGTGCACGACCTGGCCGAGCTGGCGGGCCGGCGCGTGGCGCTCTCGGACGGCTCGACCGACACGCTGCATCTGGCCCTCGCCCTGCAACGCCGGGGCGTCCGCCTCGGCGATCTGCGACTCGTTAACACCGTGCGCCGGACGGGCCGCGCCATGCTCGCCCGCGGTGCGGTCGACGCCTGGGTCGGCCGCGGTGACGAGCTCGACCTCCTCGACGACGGCGACGACCTGTGGCCGCTCACCCACAGCGAGGTGGTGACCAGCAGTCGTGCGGCCTGGTTCGCCACCCACGCGCTGGCCGAGGAGCGCCCCGCGGTCCTCGCGCTCGTCCTGGACGCGCTGGCGGACACCGAGGACTGGATCGACGACCACCGGGCCGACGCTGCCGCCCTGCTCGCCGAGCACGTGCCCGGGGACGTGACGGCGGACGGCTGGCGCCGGCGCCTGCGGTCCCGGCGCTGGGGTCTCCGGCCGGTGTCGACGGGCTTCCTCGCTCAGCAGCAGCGGGCGGCGGACCTCCTCGCCGAGCACGGCGCCCTGTCCCACGGGGTCGACATGAGCAAGGCCGTGGCCGTGAACACGTCTAAACTTCATTAAGTCGATCGGAATACTACGATTAGGCCTACCGACTCGGAAGGATCCGCATGAGCGCACCACCCGGAGCCCCGGTCGCTCCTCACGAAGCGACCGTCGAAGTCGTCAGCCCCGAGGGGCGGACGACCACCGTTCTCAAGCGCGACGCGCTGGGGCTCCCGGCGCTCTTCTTCTGCATCGCGACGGCGGCCGCGCCGCTGACCGCCCTGCTGTTCAACACGCCGGTGATCGTCTCGGGCGCGGCGTGGGCCGTCCCGGCGGCCTTCATCGTCGCCACGGTCATGCTGCTGATCTTCTCGGTCGGCTACCTGGAGATCAGCCGGCGGGTGACGAGCGCCGGCGGCTTCTACTCGTTCGCCTCCCACGGGTTCGGGCAGGTGGTCGGCCTTGGCACCGCCGCGGTGGTGGCGCTCTCCTACGCGGTGCTCTCCGGCGCGCTGGTGGGGATCTTCGGGTACTTCGCGGCGACGAGCATCGAGGACTGGATCGGCTTGAGCATCCCCATCTGGGTGCTGCTGTTCGGCGCGCTCGCGATCAACGTCGGCTTCCTGTGGTTCGAGGTCCAGGTGACCGCGCGAATCCTCGGGGTCTTCTTCATCGCCGAGGTGCTCGTGGCCCTGGTCTTCGCCGCCGCGGTGCTGGCGGCAGGCGGTGACAGCGGCCTGCCGGCCAGCCCGTTGAACCCGCTCGAGCTGGTCGACAACGAGGCGGCGATCGTGGCCTTCGGCGCGGCGGCGCCCGGGATCGCGCTGTTCGGGGCGTTCTGGTCCTACGTCGGCTTCGAGATGGCGCCGAACTACGGCGAGGAGGCCCGCCGGCCAGGGCGGATCCTCTCCCGCGCGACCTACGCCACGCTGATCATCCTCGGCGTCTTCTACACGCTCGTGACCTACGCCTTCGTCGCCGGCTACGGCCTCGACGGCACGAGCGCGGGCGTCGCCGCGCAGTTCGAGGGCCAGGTCGCCTCGGCCTGGTATCCGCTGACCGATCGCTACGTCGGCTCGGCGCTGACCACGGCCTTCGAGCTGCTCATCATCACGAGCGCGTTCGCCTGCCAGCTGGCGTTCTTCAACACGGGGGCGCGCTACCTGTACGCGCTCGGACGCGAGCGGATCCTGCCCGCGGCTCTCGGGCGGACCCACGGCGCCCATCAGACGCCGCACGTGGCCGGCACCGTGCTGGCGCTGGCGCTGGCGCTCTACATCGGCGCGTTCCTGATCGACGACCCGAGCACCGAGGGCGCGCTGCTCAAGCTCGGCACGTGGAGCCCGCTGCTCGGCGTGCTCGGGATCCTGCTGGTCCAGGCGCTCGTCTCCTTCGCGATCGTGCGCTACTTCCTCACCACCGGACGGGAGCACGCGCACGCCTGGCGGACGCTGATCGCCCCGCTGCTGGGCGGGGCGCTGATGCTGCTCTCGGCCTGGCTGCTGGTCGACAACCGCGAGACGCTGGCCGGGGCGGGCGGCGTGCCGTTCGTGCAGGCGGTGCCCTACGTCATCCCGGTCGTCTTCCTGGTGGGCGCCGCCGCCGCGCTGTGGTTCCGGGCGCGCGACCGCGAGCGCTACCGGGCCGTCGGGCGCTTCGTCCACGAGGAGGCCTGACGTGGCGAGCACCGCGAACCACGTCCCGGACGCGGCGCCGCGCGAGCTGGACCCGGCCGGCGCCGAGCTGGTCGCCGGGCTGGTCGAGAGCGGCGAGATCGACGAGGTCGAGATCCTCTGGCCCGACCACCAGGGCCACCCGCGCGGCAAGCGGATCGCGGCCGCGGGCTTCCTCCAGCGGGCGGCCGGCGCCGGCTTCGCCTTCTGCGACGCGGCCCTGACCTGGGACATCACCGGCGACGTCAAGCCCGGGCTGCGGCTCTCGGACTGGCACACCGGCTACCCGGACATGTTCGCCGTCCCGGACCTCGCCACCACCCGCCGGCTCCCGTGGCGCCCCCGCACCGCGCAGGTGGTCTGCGACCTCTACGACCATCACGGCGCGCCCGTGCGCACGGCGCCGCGCACGGTGCTACGGCGGGTCGCCGACCGCCTCGCCGCGCTGGGCTACCACGCCGAGGTGGGGGTCGAGATCGAGTTCCACCTGCTCGACGGCGACGGCCGGCCGCTCTCCGACGGCGTGCAGTGCTACTCGCTGCAGAAGCTCTCAGAGCTCGATCCGGTCATCGGCGAGGTCCTGGCGGGCCTCCGCGGGCTGGTCGAGGTCGAGGGCGGTAACACGGAGTACGGCGCGGGGCAGTGCGAGGTCAACCTCGCCCACGCCCCGGCCGTGGCCGCCGCCGACCAGGCGACGCGGTTGAAGTACGCGACGCGCGAGCTGGCGCGCCGGGCCGGCGCCACGGCCACCTTCATGGCCAAGCCGTTCGGGGAGGCGTCGGGCAACTCGATGCACCTGCACGTTTCCCTGTGGCGCGACGGGCGGCCGGCCTTCGCCCCCGAGGACGGCGCGGAGAACCCGCTGCAGCGGCGGGCCGTCGCCGCGCTCCTCGAGCACCTCGCGGGCATCACGCTCTACGGCGCGCCGACGGTCAACTCCTACAAGCGCTTCGAGCCGCTGTCCTTCGCGCCGACGACAGCGACCTGGGGCGGCGACAACCGGACGGTCGCGGTGCGCTCGCTGGTCGAGACGCCCGAGGCCACCCGGATCGAGCTGCGCACGGGCGCCGCCGACGCCCAGCCGCACTGGGCGATCGCGGCGACGCTCGCGGCCGTGGTCGCCGGCCTCGAGACCGACGGGCACGAGCCGCCGCCGCGCGGGGAGGGCAACCTCTACGGCGTCGGCGAGCCGCTGCCCGCCACGCTCGCCGACGGCATCGCCGCCGCCCGCGCCGACGCCGCCGTCACGCAGATCCTCGGCGCGGACGCGGTCCACGACCTTACCGCGCTCGCCGAGCTCGAGTGGACGGCGTTCACCGCGGCCGTGAGCGATTGGGACCGCGAGCGCTACCTGCGCTCGGTGTGATGACGTCCGCGGCCGGCAGGCGGGCACGTCCGGCGACTCGGCCCGAGGCGCTGCGGCAGGCCGCGCGCTACCCGGCGCTGCAGGCCATCTTCTCCCGCCGGTCCCGTCGCTTCGCGCTCGGGGCGGAGCTCACCGGCCCGTTGGCGTACCGCTCCGAGGCCGAGCCGGTGCCGCTCTCGGAGGCCGAGGAGGCGATCCTGGTGGCGGCCGGGACCGGCATCACCGGGGTGGCCCGCGACGAATGGCCGTTCGCCGGCCGCGACGGCGGCCCGACGGGCGCCGACAAGCTGACGAGCTTCACCGGCCGCACCTACCCGAGCCCGCTGGCGACCCACGGCACCGAGCTGTTCTGGACCAACGACGAGGGCGTCTACGTCCTGCCCCAGCGCGACGTGATGCCCGAGCGCTACGTCCAGCTCGGGCGCGACGACGAGCGCCACGCCCTCTACCGCACCGCCGTCAAGCTGCAGGACGGCCGCCTCGACGTCCCGCGCCGCGTCCCGAACCTGTTCGGCCTCAACCACTGGATCGCCAACGCCGAGGGCTCGACGCTGTTCATCCCGATCGCCGACGTCACCCGGCAGTGCATCTCGGCGATGCTCCTGTACTTCGACGCGCCGCACCGCTACTACCTCCACGACCCGCACACCCGCGGCGACCCACTCGCGCCGCTGGTCCGAGCCGGCTGGTTCGACCGCTCGCACCCGGTCGACCTGTGGGACTTCGAGCGCTGGCAGATGGTCGACATGAACGGCGTCGAGGCGGGGCTGGTCGTCCAGAACCTGCTGCTCGCCACGCAGGCGCTCGGGCTCGGCGGGCACCCGTTCTCCGGCGGCAAGGGCCGGGTGACGATGGGCGGCGAGGCGCAGTGGCACGCGGTGGGCGGCAGCGGCCCGGCGGGCGGCCTGGGCTTCACCTTCCACACCGTCCCGGCCGGCGCCCCGGTCGGCGCCGGGGAGCAGATCCCGGTCGGGCTGCCCGGCCTCTTCGAGGGCGCGGTCCCGCCGTTTGAGCCTGACATGGCGGCGGCGGTCGACGCATTGGTCGACCTGCGCTGGGGCGAGGCGGGGATCTTCGCGGCGCCGGAGCGACGGGCCACGCCATGGCGCTCGCCGGAGGCGGTGCGGGCGACGCCGCGCCCGTCGCCGGAGGCGATCGAGGCCACGAAGCTCGTGTGCACCCACGTGTGGGAGGCCTACGGGCGCTTCCCGGCGACGATCGACCCGTTCCTGACGACCGTCTGGTACCAGGCCCACCACCTCGACGTCAGCTTCTACGACCGCTTCTACCCGCAGGCAGCGCTGCCCGCCGAGGTCCGGCGCCACATGGAGGAGTGGCACGGATGAGCGCCGAGCCGCTCGCCCCGCTCGAGCCCCCGGAGCCCGACGGCCCGGACGCGCTGCGCCGCGGCGATCGCGGCGCCCGCCAGAGCCGCCGCTGGGCCGGCTCGGCCGTGCCGGTGGCGAAGCTCTGGGAGACGCCGTTCGGGACCGTGCCCGAGGCGGCGCCCGCAGCCGGGCTGCGGGTGCGCACGCACGAGCTCGCCGAGGGCGCCGGACCGCTGCCCGCGATGCCGTGGACGGTCAACCGCCGCGAGCAGGTGTGGACGCCGCGCCTGGCGCACCTCGTCGAGCAGGCCAACGCCGGCCAGTGGAACGCCAGCCTCGACGTGCCGTGGGAGGCCGGGACCGGATTGCCCGACGACGCCGAGGCTGCCGTCGGGGACGTCTTCACCTGGCTGCTCCAGCAGGAGCTGATCGCCCATCAGGTCCCGTCCACGTGGCTGCCGCAGATCAACCCGGCGTTCCTCGAGGTCCGGCTCTTCCTCTCGGGCAAGGTGGCCGACGAGGCACGCCACGCCGAGGCGTGCGTCAAGCGGCTCTGGCTCAACGGCCGCGGCCCGACGACCACCTCGGCCGCGGGCGACGCCTCGCTGGCCTCGTTCGCGGCGCTCGAGGACTACGAGCAGGCCTCGCTGCTCGTCGACGTGCTCGGCGAGGGGCAGATCCTCGACGTCTTCAAGATCCTCTACGACCTCGCGCCGGACGAGGCGACGCGCAGGATCGTGCTGCTCTCGCGCCGCGACGAGGCGCGTCACGTCTCCTACGGCGTCGCTCGGCTGCGTCATCGCCTCGACACCGCTCGGGATCCTGAGGCGGTCGGGCGCCAGGTGGTCGGCTGGGTGGCGGAGCGCGCGGCCGGCTCGGAGGAGTTCTTCGAGCTGCCGGAGCTCGTCCAGTCGGCGCTGGAGGTGCTGGGCCGCCGCGCCGGCGTGGACGGCCGCGAACGCGCTCGCGCCTTCGCGGCGGAGTCGGCCGCCTTCCGCCTCAGCCGCCTGGAGGCGGCGCGGCTGCCGCCGCGAGCACTCGCCGGCCTGCGCGGCGTGCTCGCGGCGAGCTGAGATGGCGATCGCGCCCGTCAACAGGGCCTTCGCCGGCCGAAGGCGCGTGGTGACCCTGCTGCTCGTCGCCATCGTGGTGCTCGGAGCGGCGGCTCGGGCGACGGTCGCCGCCGATCCCGGGACCGCCGAGCAGTCGGCGGACGAGCGCGCCTACGAGCGGATCGCCCGGAGCCTGGCCGAGGACGGCCGCTACGGCGCGGCCGGCATCGGCGAGTCGCTGCGCTGGCCGCCCGGCGCCCCGTTCCTGTTCGGCGCCGTCGCCCGGCTGGACCCGAGCCTCGCAGCGGTCTACTGGGTCCAGGCGCTGATCGGGACGGCGCTGATCGTCGTCTGCTTCGCCATCGCGGCGATCGCGGCGGGGCCGGGGGCCGGCCTGCTCGCGGCCGGCCTGGTCGCGTCCTATCCGCCGCTGATCGCGTTCACCGGGGAGCTGCTGACCGAGCCGCTCGGCGCCCTGCTGGTGGCGGCCGGCGTGCTCGCGCTGACGTGGGGGCTGCGCGTCGGCCGATTGCCGTGGGTCGCTGCCGCAGGGGTCCTGCTCGCCGGCGCCGTGCTCACCCGCGCGGACCTGCTGCTCGGGCCGCTGCTCGTCGCGGTCACGCTCGCCGCGATGCTCTGGCGCCCGGCCGGCCGGCGCACGGCGGTCCGCACCGCCGCGGTGCTGACGACGGCGTATCTGCTCACCCTGTCGCCGTGGGTGATCTTCGCGTCGAGCAATGCCGGCCGGCTGGTGCCGGTCACCGAAGGTGACGGCGCCGCGCTGTTCGTGGGGACCTATCTGCCCGGCGACGGCACGACGATGGGCATGAAGCGCCGCCTCGCGACCGCCACCCGAGCGCGCTACCCGCAACTGCGCGACACTCGGGACATCCGCCTCCCGGCCGTCGCGGTGCTCTCGGTCGTGGCCGAGCGCCATCCGGAGCTGCGGCGCTCGCAGGCGCTGCAGCTCGAAGCGCGGGCGAACCTCGAGCGCTACGCCCTCGGGCAACCGCTCGCCTTCGCGCGGATGATGGCCGGCAAGGTCCGGCGGACCTGGCTCGTCTCGAGCCGGCTCGGCGTGGTGCGACCCTCGCCGCTGGTGCGCGGCTACCACCTCGGTCTCGTCGTCGCCTGCCTGGCGGCGCTCGGGGCCGGCCTGGTCGCGCGCCGCTCGCCGTTGCTGGTGATCGTGGCGGTCCTGATCGCCCAGAACGCCCTCGTCCATGCCGTGTTCGTGGCCAAGCCGCGCTACGCCCTGCCGCTCTTGCCGCTGCTCGTCGCCGGCGCGGCGGTGGTCGCCGTGCCGGCCGCCGGCGCTGTGCTCCGCTCGCGGCGGATCCCGGTGGGGGCGCGAGCGCCGGTCAAGGCCTGAGCGGCGCGGGCGCTAGCGTTCGGGGCCGAACCCGAACTGAGCAGCAGGAGGCGACATGAGCGTGCAGGACACCGCGGAGGAGCTGTGGGGCGGCGAGACCCGCAAGGCGGTCGCGAACTTCCCCGTGTCCGGCGAGCGCGTGCCGACGTCGGTCGTCCGCTGGCTGGGGCGCATCAAGGGCACCGCCGCCCGCGTCAACGGCAAGCTCGGCCTGCTCGACTCAGAGGTCGCGGCGCGCATCGCCGCCGCGGGTGACGAGATCGCCGCCGGCAAGCACGACGACCAGTTCCCCGTCGACGTCTTCCAGACCGGCTCGGGCACGTCGTCGAACATGAACGCCAACGAGGTCATCGCGGCGCTGGCGGGCGACGACGCGCACGCCAACGACCACGTGAACCTCGGGCAGTCCTCCAACGACGTCTTCCCGAGCGCGGTGCACCTCGCGGCGCTCGACGAGGCCACGAACCGCCTGCTGCCGGCGCTCGTGCGCCTCGAGGGCGCCTTCGCGGCCAAGGCGACCGGGTTCGCCGACATCGTGAAGTCCGGCCGCACGCATCTGATGGACGCCGTCCCCGTCACCCTCGGCCAGGAGTTCGCCGGCTACGCCGCCCAGATCCGGCTCGGCGGCGAGCGCGTGCGGGCAACGCTGCCGCACGTCGGCCAGATCCCGCTGGGCGGCACCGCCACCGGCACCGGCCTGAACACCCACGCGGAGTTCGCCGCGCGCGTGCGGACGCTGCTGGCCGCCGACACCGGCCTGGAGATCAGCCCGCCCGAGGACCCGTTCGAGGCGCAGGCCAACCGCGACGCGCTGGTCGAGCTCTCCGGGGCGCTGAAGGTGGTCGCGGTCTCGCTGACCAAGATCGCCGGCGACCTCGCCCTGATGGGCTCCGGCCCGCGCGCAGGCCTCGGCGAGATCCTCCTGCCCGAGCTGCAGAAGGGCTCCTCGATCATGCCCGGCAAGGTCAACCCGGTCCTGCCCGAGGTCGTCCTGCAGGTCGCCGCGCAGGTGATCGGCAACGACACCGCGATCACCATCGGCGGCATGCAGGGCCAGTTCGAGCTCAACGTCCGCATCCCGCTGATCGCCCGCAACCTGCTGCAGTCCATCCACCTGCTCTCGACCGCCTCGGTGCTGTTCGCGGAGAAGTGCGTCGAGGGCATCGAGCCCAACCACGACGGGCTCGCGGCCTCGGCGGAGTCGACGTTGGCCGTCGCCACGGCGCTGAACCCGCACATCGGCTACGACCGCGCGAGCGAGATCGTCAAGGAAGCCGTGACCAGCGGTCGCACCCTGCGCGAGGTCGCGCGCGAGCAGGGCGTGGACGAGGAGGTCCTCGAGACGGCGCTGGACCTGCGCCGGATCGCCGCGGGGTCCAAGGCCGGCGCGTGAGCCACGCGGGCGCGCCTGCGCCGCGATGACCGCCGATACCGTCGCCCGCCCGGCGCGGCCCGGGCTGGGCGAGCTGGTGGCGGCCCGGCCCGCGCTCGCCGCGGTGCTGGGGGCGAGCACGATCGCCTTCTCGGCGATCTTCGTCGCTCTCGCCGACGTCTCGCCGGTGACCGCCGCGGTCTTCCGCTGCGTCTACGCGCTCCCGCTGCTGGGCGCGCTGGCGTGGTGGGAGCGCTCGCGTTTCGGCCCCCGCAGCGCGCACGACCGCCGCTTCTCGCTCGGCGCGGGCGTCTTCTTCACCGCCGACCTGATCTTCTGGCACGTCTCGATCCGCGACGTGGGCGCCGGGCTCTCGACCGTGCTCGGCAACCTCCAGGTGGTCATCGTCCCCATCGTCGCCTGGGTGGTCCTGCGCGAGCGGCCGGGGCGGGCGATCCTCGCCGCGGTCCCGGTCGTGATGACCGGGATCGTGATGATCTCCGGCGTGCTGGAGACCGGCGCCTACGGGGCCGACCCCGCGCGCGGCGTGCTCTTCGGGGCGCTGGCCGGCGCGGCCTACGCCGGCTTCATCCTCGTCCTGCGCCAGGGATCGAGCGACGCGCGCCGCCCGGCCGGATCACTGTTCGACGCGACGGCGGTCGCCGCCGTTCTGAGCGTGATCGTCGGCCTCGTGCTCGGCAGCGTCGACCTGGTCCCGAGCTGGCCGGCCCACGGCTGGCTCGCGGCGCTGGCGCTCAGCTCGCAGGTGATCGGCTGGCTGCTGATCGGCGGCTCGCTGCCGCGCCTGCCCGCCGCGCTGTCCTCGGTCATCCTCTGCCTGCAGCCCGTCGGCTCGGTGATCCTGGGCGTCGTGCTGCTGGGCGAGGAGCCGACGCTGCTCCAGCTCGCCGGCGTGGCCTGCATCCTCACCGGCGTGCTCAGCGTCGCCGCGCATCGGAACGCGCCAGCTTCGCGACGCGTGCCACCCACCCCTGGTGACGAGACCCGGCTTCAGGTATGAGAGCGGTGTGCGGGAGCTGATCGGTGGTGGAGTAGCGGTCATGGCGGTCGCCGGGGCGCTGGTAGCAGCGCCAACCTCGGGCCTGTGACGGCGACCAGCGTCGTCGGCGCGGAGAGCGCGAAGACCGACCAGACCCGCGTCCCCGTCGACATCCTGGGGCTCGAGACGAGTCCCGGCATGACCTGCAACGGCGTCCGGCCACTGATCTGCCGCAAGGCGACGCTCGCCCCCGGCGAGTCCGCCTCGATCAGGGTCCGCACGCGCCAGAATGCGGGTCGGCCAGCTGGAGAACTTCGCCGAGGTCCGCGCCGACCAGCCGGAGAGAAACTGCTCCAACAACGAGGACGTCGCCGGCATCATCGTCGAGCCGGTCCGCGCGGCCATCCGCATCCGTCAAGCGGGCCGACCGCAGCCGCGTCCCCGCCGTCGAGACCGTGACCTGCACGAACACGATCCGCTCGACCGGCCGCTACGAGGCGGTCCACGTCCAGGTCTGCGGATGCCGCAAGAGCTTTCCAGCCCGACCGTGCCGCACATCACCTTCATGGGATGAACTCGAGGCGATTGGCGCCCTGCTATACGCGTACAGTGGGCATGCCCGCGCAGAACTGTTGCCTACGTTGGTTCGTCAGGGCGCCTCACCCGGTTCGGACGAGGCTCGGGCGGCGGTTCGGCTGCAGTATGGGCGTCGCGGAACACGAACTGGAGGCCATTCTGATGGTGCGGCGGATGACGGACATGCCGGTCGGGACGATCGGGTTCGAGGTGGTCGGTGAGGCCGAGGACGATGACTGGGAGGATTCGGTGGAACCGGTGCTCCGCGCCGAGATCGCCGCGGGGCGCGGCCTGCGTCTTCTCTACCTCTTGGGCCCGGACTCGCGTGAGGTCGAGGGCGATGCCGTGAAGGCGGACACGGGGTTCCGCGCGCGCCACGCCTCGTCGTTCGAGCGCGTCGCGGTTGTCAGTGATGAGGACTGGATGCGCCCGGCGTTGCGCGCGCTGTCGTTCTTGTTGCCGGGCAAGGCCAAGGGCTTCCCGGTGCGTGATCTCGCGGACGCGAAAGCCTGGTTGGCGGCCGAGTCGGGCTGAGCCGTTCGATGAGCCCCGCCGAGTGGGCCGCCGAGCGGTCGTGCGGACAAAGTGCACGCGTCCACGGGGCGGCCGACCGCAGCCGCGGCGGCGGCGTCACGGGCTGAGCCGCCGCGCCACCCAGCCCTCGGGCCCGCGCCGCCACTGCTCGCGGTCGTGCAGGCGGTCGGGGCGCCCGGTCCACAGCTCGATCACGTCCGGGCGCAGGAGGTAGCCGCCCCAGGACGCCGGCCGCGGGACGTCGCCGCCGGCGAAGCGCGCCGTGGCCTCGGCCAGGCGCGCGTCCAGCGCCGCCCGGTCGGGCAGCTCGCGCGACTGCGGCGAGGCCCATGCCCCCAGCCGGCTGCCGCGGCCGCGGGTGGCGAAGTAGGCGTCGGACTCGTCCGCCCCGAGCTGCTCGACCACGCCCTCGAGGCGCGCCTGGCGCCCGAGCGGCTGCCAGTAGATGGCGAGCGCCGCGCGCGGGTTCGCCGCCAGCTCCGCGCCCTTGCGCGAGCCGTGGTTGGTGAAGAAGCGCGCTCCGCGCTCGTCGACGCCCTTGACCAGCACGAAGCGCACCGACGGCGTCCCGCTCGCGTCCGCGGTGGCCAGCGCCGCGGCCTCGGCCTCGGGGAGGCCGGCGGCCGCGGCCTCCTCCAGCCACGCGCGGACCTGGGCCAGCGGGTCGCTCACATCGCCATCGCGATGTACTTGGTCTCCAGGTACTCCTCCATCCCCTCGTGGCCGCCCTCGCGCCCGAAGCCGGAGGCCTTCACGCCCCCGAAGGGCGCGGCGGCGTTCGAGACCATGCCCTGGTTGAGGCCGATCATGCCGGTCTCGAGCGCCTCGCAGACGCGGAAGGCGCGCTTGATGTCACGCGTGTAGACGTAGGAGACGAGCCCGTACTCGGTGTCGTTGGCGGCGGCGACCGCGGCCTCTTCCTCGTCGAAGCCGATGATGGGCGCGACCGGCCCGAAGATCTCCTCCTGCAGCAGCCGCGCCTCGCCGGTCACGCCGGCCAGCACCGTCGGGTCGTAGAAGTAGCCGGCGCCGTCGCGCTTGTGGCCGCCGAGCACCGCCTCGGCGCCCTTGCCGAGCGCGTCGGAGACCAGGTCGGCCACCTTGTCGCGCTGGGTCGAGTCGATCAGCGGGCCGACCTTCACCCCCTCCTCGGTGCCGCGGCCCACCGGCATGTCGGCGAGCTTCGCGGCCAGCTTCTCGGTGAACTCGTCGCGCACCCGGTCGGCCACGTGGAAGCGGTTGGCGGCGGTGCAGGCCTCGCCGATGTTGCGCATCTTGGCGATCACCGCGCCGTCCACGGCGGCGTCGACGTCGGCGTCGGCGAAGACCAGGAACGGCGCGTTGCCGCCCAGCTCCATCGAGGTGCGCAGCAGGCCGTCGGCCGACTGGGCCACGAGCTTGCGCCCGACCTCGGTCGAGCCGGTGAAGGTGAGCTTGCGCAGCCGCGGGTCGGAGATGATCGGTGCCGAGACGTCGCTGGACTTGCTCGAGGTCACCACGTTGAGCACGCCGGCGGGCAGGCCGGCCTCCTCGAGGATCTCGGCCAGCGCGTACATCGAGAGCGGCGTCTGCTGGGCGGGCTTGATGACCATCGTGCAGCCGGCGGCGACCGCCGGGCCGATCTTGCGCGTGCCCATCGCCATCGGGAAGTTCCAGGGCGTGATCGCGTAACAGGGGCCGACCGGCTGCTGGAGCGTGATCAGCCGTCCCGCGCCGTTGGGCGCGGTGGCGAAGCGTCCCTCGATCCGGACCGCCTCCTCGGCGAACCAGCGGAAGAACTCCGAGGCATAGGTGACCTCGGCCATCGACTCGGCCAGCGGCTTGCCCATCTCGAGCGTCATCACCAGCGCGAGCTCCTCCGCCCGCGCGGTGATCGCCTCGTAGGCGCGGCGCAGGATCTCACCGCGCTCGCGCGGGGGATGGGCGGCCCACTCGCCCTGCACGGCGCACGCGGCGTCGAGCGCGGCCTTGGCGTCGTCGGGCGTGGCGTCGGCCACGGCGGCGATGGCCTCACCCGTCGAGGGGTCCTCCACCTCGAGCGTGCCGCCGCCGGTGGCGTCGCGCCACTCGCCGGCGATGAACAGCTGGGTCGGCACGCCGTCGAGGACGGTGCGCTCCTTCTCGGTGGTGGTGCTCATGCGGCGACGGTCTCCGTTCCGAGTTCTTCTGAGATGGACACGTCGATCGAGTAGTCGATCGGCAGGACGATCACGGAGGGCAGATCCAGCGTCAAGGCGTGACGCAGGTGGCGCCCGAAGTCGTCCACCGATTCGCAGCGCCAGGCCGGCATCCCGAACGCGTCGGCCAGCTTGACGAAGTCGGGGTTGGTGAAGTCGGTGCCGAAGTGACGGCCGAACTTCTTGTCCTGCTTCCACACGATCGACCCGTACTGCCGGTTCTCCCAGATCACGTTGACCACGGCGGTGCCGAGGCGCACGGCCGTCTCGAGCTCCTGGCAGTTCATCAGGAAGCCGCCGTCGCCGCTGACCGTCACCACGCGGCTCTCGGGCCGCACGAGCTTGGCGCCGATGCCCGAGGGCACCGCGAAGCCCATGCCCGCCAGGCCGTTGGCGATGAACAGCCGGTTGGGCTCGTGGACCGGGAACATGCGCGCGATCCACAGCTTGTGCAGGCCGACGTCGGAGATCAGGAAGTCGTCGGGGCCGAGCGCGTCGCGCAGCTCCCACAGGGCGCGCGGCGGCTGGACCGGGAAGCTGTCGTCCTCGCGGGCGGCCTCGAGCCGGCCGAGCACGATCTCGTCCAGCCGCGACGGCGGGATCGTCCGCGGATCGTCGCGCAGCTCCTCGGCCAGGCGCGAGAGCGAGTGGTAGAGGTCGCCGACCAGATCGGCCGCGGTGACGAAGTGCTCGTCGACCTCGGGCGGGACGGTGTCCACGCAGATGATCGTCTTCGCGCCGTCCGGGTTCCAGTTGACGGGATCGTGCTCGACGAGGTCGTAGCCGACGGTGATCACGACGTCGGCGTCCTCGAAGCCCGCGAGCGCGTAGTCGCGCGACTGCAGGCCGACCGTGCCGACCGCGTGCGGGTCCTCGTAGTCCAGCGAGCCCTTGCCCATGAAGGTCTCGGCCACCGCGATCCCGGTCGCGCGCGCGAAGTCGCGCAGCGCCGGGGCCGCCTCCTCGCGGTGGACGCCGTTGCCCGCGAGCACGATGGGATGCTCCGCCGCGCGGATCAGCTCGACGGCGGCGAAGACCGCCTTGGCCGAGGGCTCGGGCCGCGCGGTGCCCTCCCCGTCCTGCGGCAGCGGCGCGGCGTCCGCCGCGACGGGCGCCTCCATGACGTCCTCGGGCAGCTCGACGTGGGTCGGGCCGGGCTTCTGGGCCTGGGCGACCTTGAACGCCTTGCGCACGACCTCGGGGATGATGCGCGGGTTGTTCAGCCGCGCGTTGAACTTGGTCACCGGGCGAAAGAGCGAGACGATGTCGATGTACTGGTGGGACTCCTTGTGCATGCGCTCGAGGTCGGCCTGGCCGGTGAGCGCGACCAGCGGCGCGTGGTCGAGGTAGGCGTCGGCCACGGCCGTGACGAGGTTGGTGGCGCCGGGGCCGAGCGTCCCGAGGCACACGCCCGCGCGATGGGTGAGCCGGCCGTGCATGTCGGCCATGTACGCGCCGCCCTGCTCGTGGCGGACGGGCACGAAGCGCACCGAGGAGCTCTCGAGCGACTCGTTGAGGTCGAGCGTCTCCTCGCCCGGAATCCCGAACACGGCGCTGACCCCCTCGGCCTCGAGGCACTCCACGAACAGGTCCGACGCCTTGCGCTCCTCGCTCACTGCCCGGCTCCTTGCGGTCGACTAGGGATCCACTCCCCGGCGACTGAGCGTGGCTAACGTGACCGCCCGCCCACCGGCACGCGCGAGCGGCGGCTTGACGTGGCGTCGGCAGCTTGGCACCCTCGAAGCGGAGGGAGACGGGTCATTCTCGGTCGGGGGTCACGCATGGAGCAGGAGCAGGGTTCAGAGAAGCCGAGCGAGCAGCGGGGCGGGACGACGCCGGATGAGGCCGAGGCGCGCGAGAAGGGTGAATGGGGTGCCACCGCGGGCGAGGGCGTCGTGCCCGCCGAGCTCGGAGGGTCCGACGCGCCGCGCGAGATGCTGGCGGAGGATCCGGAGCTCGACAGCTCGGTCCTCGGGCGCACGACCGGCTCGGATGAGCCGGCGACCGAGGGCGGCATCGACCTGAGCGCCGGGGACGACGCCGACGCCGTGACCGACGGCGGCACCGAGCTGCCGGAGGGGGCGGAGCCCGACCAGAAGGACATCGGCGCCCCGCCGCGCCGCGACGGCTAGCCGGCGGGCAGTACTGCTCATCGGGCGGCCGGGCCTGCAGTACGATCCGTTACGAGAGGGTCGCAGGGCTTGGAATCGCAGGAGCGAGGAGAGCATGATGACGGTCGGACCGGATCTGTCGCAGGGCGTCGCGTGCTGACGCCCGCCGCCGCGTCCACCGCCTGGCCGGTGGGCCTGGTGCTCGGCATCGTCGTGATCGCGGTCGCCGCGGTGATCCTGATCGTGATCGTCGCGTTGGCCGTGCGGATCGCCAACCAGGCCAGGACGGCCGAGGAAGCCGTCGAGGTCGTCCGCCGGCAGACGGCCGAGCTCGGCGGCGTCGCGCGCATCAACGACTCCGGGGTGCGGGTCCTGCACGCCGCCCGGTCGCTGCGCAAGGTGGCGGTCGGCAGGTGACGATCTTCGCCGTGTCGAGCGACGCCTACTGGACGATCGCGCTCTCCGTCGGGCTCGTCGCGGCCCTGGTCGTCGTGGTGTTGCTCGTGCTGCTCCTCTCGAACCTCGCCCGGATCCAGCGATCGGTCGACGGTCTGCTGGAGACCGCGGGCGACGTCGGCGCGAACACCGCCAACATCCCCCAGCTCGAGGCGACGGCGCCCGTGCTGGCGCTCGTCGTCGACGAGGCCATCGTCCAGGACGGCTACATGAACGCGCTCACCGACGGGTTCGGCAAGCCATGAGCGACGACGCCTTCATCGTGCTGAGCGTCGCGCTCGCCGCCGTGGTGGTGCTCGTGCTCGCCGTCGCGCTGGTCCTGATCCGCAGGCGCCTGGTCGCGATCTCCCAGGGGCTCGCGACGCTCGGCTCCGCGCTGGAGGGCGTCGAGGCCCAGCACCTGCGGCCCCTGAAGGGCGCGGTCACGGCGATCAACGCCCAGTTCGACGTCATCCTCGGCGCGCTGCCGGAGATCGCTCGCAAGGCGGCGATCGTCGCCGAGCGGAGGCCGCGATGACCCTCTTCTGGATCGGGAGCCTCGTGCTGCTGCTGGTCGTCCTCCCGCTGGTCGTCTACCTGCTCCGCGGCGTGCTCGACGCGGCCACGAGCATCGTCCCCTCCGTCCAAGGGATCGCGACCGTGGCGGCCGCGGGATCGAAGGACCTCGACGCCGCCCCGCTGCTGCTCACGACGCAGGCCCAGGTCGAGCAGACCGTCGCGGGGCTCGCCGACTACGGCGGCTCGCTCGACCAGATCCTCGACGACGCGCCCGAGGCCCGGCGATGAGCGCCCCCGCGGTGATCATGCTCCTCGCCGTCCTGCTGATCGTGCTCGCGCTCGTCTTCTACCTCGTCTCGACGATCGTGGCGCTGCGCAAGATCACCGCCGGCCTCGACGAGGTCATCGCCGGTGTCTCGGAGATCGTGGAGAAGAGCGCGCCGGTCAACGACGTGGTGACCGCGATCAACGCACAGCTCGACGCGGGCGTCGACCTGCTCGAGGGCCTGCTGGTCAAGAAGGCCGGCCTGAGCGACGCCGTCGGCCTCGTCGACGGGCTGTACCCCGGCGCCGCGGCGGCCGGCTTGCGCAACTTCCCCGAGAGCACCGCGATCGAGGCGCCGCGAATCGGCGAGGTCTACACGAAGGGCACGCTCACGCTCGCGCGGCTCGGCCGCGAGGCGCCGATCGCCGCGCTCAGCCCGCAGGGCGCCGTCCTGCGCAACGTCGAGGGCGGCAGCCTGGCGGCGCGCGAGCTCTACCCCGACGTCCGTCACACGACCCCGGAGAAGCTGCCGCGGTCGCCGGCCATCGGCGCCGGGGCCCCTGAGCAATACGAGCAGCGCGAGGACATCGGAGCCCCTCGCAAGCGCCTGCCCGCCGGGCGTTCCTGACCACAGAGAGGATCTCCGTTGCAGACCCCTGGGCCATTCGAATACGAGCGTGCGACCAGCGTCGACGGCGCGATCGCGGCGCTCGAACGGCTCGGCCCGGAAGCCCGGATCATCGCCGGCGGCCACAGCCTGCTGCCGATGATGAAGCTGCGCCTGGCCAACCCCGAGCACCTGATCGACATCAACGACCTGCGCGAGCTCGCCTACATCCGCGAGCAGGGCGACGAGATACGGATCGGCGCGCTGACCCGCCATGTCGACCTCCTGAAGTCCGACCTGCTCGCGCAGCACTTCCCGCTCTTCGGCGACGCCGAGACGCTGATCGCCGACCCCGTCGTGCGCAACTGGGGCACGATCGGCGGCTCGCTCTGCCAGGCTGACGCGGCCGAGGACCTCTCGAGCGTCTGCTCGGCGGCCAAGGCGCAGGTGGTCGTCCGCGGTGCCCGTGGTGAGCGAACGGTCGCGATGGAGGACTTCCACGTCGGGCCGTGGGAGACCGCCGTCGGCGAGGGCGAGATGCTGACCGAGGTCCGCCTGCCGCTGCGCGCGGGCGCGGGCAGCGCGCACGAGAAGGTCGAGCGCCGCGCCGGGGACTGGGCGATCGCGGCAGCCTCGGCGGCGGTCTGGATCGAGGCGGGCGCGATCGCGGACGTCGGCCTCGCGCTGAGCGCGGTCGGGCTGATGACCATCCACCTCACGCGGGCCGAGGAGCTGCTGCGGGGCAAGCCACCGTCGGAGGAGCTCTTCGCGCAGGCCGGCGCGATCGCCGCGGAGGACTGCGAGCCGAGCGCCGACGGCCGCGGCCCGGTCGACTACAAACGCCATCTCGCGGGCGTGCTGACCCGGCGCGCGCTGGGCCGCGCGACGGCCCGCGCGCTGCACCAGGAGGTCTGATCGTGGAGATCTCGATGACGGTCAACGGCGAGCCGGTCTCCCGCGAGGCCGAGCCCCGTCAGCTGCTGGTGCACTTCCTGCGCGACACGCTCCGGCTGACCGGCACGCACTGGGGCTGCGACACCTCGAACTGCGGTGCCTGCGTGGTGCAGATGGACGGCAAGCCGATCAAGTCGTGCACGGTGCTGGCGGCGATGTGTGCGGGCCACGAGATCCGCACCGTCGAGTCGCTCGAGGTCGAGGGCCGGCTGGACCCGGTGCAGCAGGGCTTCTACGAGCTGCACGCGCTGCAGTGCGGGTTCTGCACGCCGGGGATGCTGATGACCGCCCGCGCGCTGCTGGACGAGAACCCGGACCCGACCGAGCACGAGATCCGGACCGCGATCTCGGGCGCGATCTGTCGCTGCACCGGCTACAAGAACATCGTGGGCGCCGTTCGCTGGGCGGCCGAGCACGAAGCCACGGCCGACCAGGAGGCATGAGCATGGCTGTCGTCGAGAACCTCCCGAGCCCCTCGACCGAGCGTCCGATCGGCTTCGGCCGCCTCAAGCGCAAGGAGGACCCGCGCTTCATCCGCGGCGAGGGCACCTACCTCGACGACATCAAGCTGCCCGGGATGGTCTACGGCGCCGTCCTGCGCAGCCCGTTCGCGCACGCGCGCATCGTCTCGATCGACACGTCGGAGGCGCTGGCCCACCCGAACGTCGCCGCCGTCATCACCGCCAAGGACCTCGAGACGCTCGGGCTGGCGTGGATGCCCACGATCTCCTACGACACCCAGGCCGTGCTCGCCGGCGACAAGGTCCGCTTCCAGGGGCAAGAGGTCGCGTTCGTGATCGCGACCGACGAGTACTCGGCCAACGACGCGCTCGGGCTGATCGACGTCGACTACGAGCCGCTGCCCGCGGTCGTCAACGCCCGCAGGGCGCTCGAGCCCGACGCGCCGCTGATCCGCGACGACAAGGCCGGCCAGCGCGACAACCTCGCGAGCCCGACGTGGGAGGCGGGCGACGAGGCGGCGACCGACCGCGCCTTCGCGGAGGCCGACACCGTGGTGGCCCGCGACATCATCTACCCGCGCTGCCACCCGGCGCCGCTGGAGACGTGCGGCATCATCGCCGACTTCAACCCGGAGACCGGCCAGCTGGACATCTACAACGGCAACCAGGCGCCGCACGCCCACCGCACGGTCTACGCGCACGTCGCCGGGCTCGCCGAGCACATGATCCGGATCCGCTGCCAGGACATCGGCGGCGGCTTCGGGAACAAGGTGCCCGTCTACCCCGGCTACGTGTGCGCGATCGCCGGCTCGATCGTGGCCGGCGTGCCGGTCAAGTGGGTCGAGAACCGCTCGGAGAACCTGATGTCCACGGGCTTCGCCCGCGACTACATCATGAAGGGCGAGATCTGCGCGAAGGACGGGCGCATCACCGGCCTGCGGGTCGACGCCATCGCCGACCACGGCGCGTTCGACTCGACCGCCCAGCCGACCAAGTTCCCGGCCGGGTTCTTCCACATCGTCTGCGGCTCCTACGACCTGCAGGCCTCCCACGTGAAGGTCAAGGCGGTCTACACGAACAAGGCGCCCGGCGGCGTCGCCTACCGGTGCTCGTTCCGGATCACCGAGGCCGTCTACCTCGTCGAGCGGATGGTCGACGCGCTCGCGCTCGAGATGCAGGCCGACCCGATCGACCTGCGGATGCGCAGCTTCATCGCCCCCGAGCAGTTCCCGTACGAGACGACGACGGGGTGGACGTACGACTCCGGCGAGTACGCCGGGACCATGCGCGTCGCGATGGAGATCGCCGGCTACGAGGAGCTCCGGCGCGAGCAGGCCGAGAAGCGCGCGCGCGGGGAGCTGATGGGCATCGGCGTGTCCTTCTTCACCGAGGGCGTCGGCGCCGGACCGCGCAAGCACATGGACATCCTCGGGCTCTCGATGAACGACGGCGCCGACCTGCGCGTGCACCCGTCGGGCAAGGCGGTCGTCTCGATCAGCGCGCAGACCCAGGGGCAGGGCCACGAGACCACGTTCGCGCAGATCGTCGCCGAGGAGCTCGGCATCCCGCCCGAGGACGTCGAGGTGCGCCACGGCGACACCGACAAGTCGCCCTACGGCCTGGGGACCTACGGCAGCCGGTCGACGCCGGTGTCGGGCGCGGCGGTCGCAGTCGTCTCGCGCAAGGTGCGCGACAAGGCGCGGCTGATCGCGGCGACCATGCTCGAGACGCGCGCCGAGGACCTCGCCTGGGAGAAGGGGCTCTGGTACGTCAAGGGCGATCCCGAGCAGGCCGCGCTGATCGAGGACATCGCGCAGCGGGCCTACAGCGGCGAGCCGATGCCCGAGGGGATGGAGGGCGGGCTCGACGCCCAGGTGATCTACGACCCACCGAACCTGACCTACCCCTACGGGGCATACATCGCGGTCGTCGACATCGACCCCGAGACCGCGCAGGTGACGGTCCGGCGTTTCATCGCGGTCGACGACTGCGGCGTGCGGATCAACCCGATGATCGTCGACGGCCAGATCCACGGCGGGCTGGCCGAGGGCGTCGGCATCGCGCTGATGGAGGTGATCTCCTTCGACGAGGAGGGGAACTGCCTGAACTCGTCGTTCATGGACTACCTCATCCCGACCGCGCTCGAGTGCCCCGACTTCGAGCTGGGCGAGACGGTCACCCCCTGCCCGCACCACCCGATCGGCGCCAAGGGCATCGGCGAGTCGCCGAACGTCGGCTCGCCGCCGGCGATCGTCAACGCCGTCATCGACGCGCTGCACGAGACCCACGGCGTCGACCACGTCGACATGCCCTGCACGCCGGCCCGGGTCTGGGCCGCCATGCAGGGGCGCCCCGAGCCGCCGCAATGATCACCCCCGCGCTCTCGCGGCGTGCGCAGGAGCTCGCGGCGGCCGGCACCCCGTTCGTGACGGCGACGGTGGTGCGGGTGCAGCGCCCGGCGAGCGTGGAGGCGGGCAGCGTCGCGCTCGTGCTCGGCGACGGGACGATCGAGGGGTTCGTCGGCGGGGTCTGCGCGGGGCAGAGCGTCCGCCTGTACGCGCTGACGGCGCTGCAGAGCGGCGATCCCGTGCTGCTGCGGATCCTGCCGGACGCCGATCCCGCCCCGCTCGCGCCGGAGGCGGGCGAGGACGGCGTCGTGACGGTCCGGAATCCCTGTCTGTCGGGCGGAGCGATCGAGGTCTTCCTGGAGCCCGCGCTTCCCGCCCCACGCGTCCTGGTCGTGGGCGAGACGCCGATCGCGGCCGCGGTCCGGCGGATCGGGACCGAGCTCGGGCTGGACCCGGTCGCCGTCGACGGCGCCGCCCACGAGCCGGGCGCCGGCGATCTCGCCCTCGTCGTGGCGGCGCACGGCCGCGACGAGCTGCAGGCGCTGCGCCGCGGCCTGGAGACGGGCCTCCCCTACGTCGGCCTCGTCGCCAGCCCCGAGCGCGGCGCGAGCGTGCTCGACGAGCTCCGGGCCGCCGGGGTGCCCGAGGAGCTGCTCGCGCGCATCGACGTGCCCGCCGGCCTCGACATCGGCGCGCGCACCCCGGCCGAGATCGCGCTCGCGATCCTCGCGCAGGTCGTCAGCGTGCGGCGCGCGCAGCCGGCGGCGGCGGCACCCGCGCCTCCGGCGGTCGCCGTCGACCCGATCTGCGGGATGACCGTCGTGGCCTCGGCGGACACGCTCTCGATCGAGCGGGGCGGCTCGGCGGTCTACTTCTGTAGCGAGGGCTGCAAGCGCGAGTACGAGGCCCGGCACGAGCATGCCAGCGTCGGCGACTGATCCCTTCGTCGCCGGGCTCGTGCTCGGCGCCGGCGGCTCAAAGCGCCTCGGACGCCCCAAGCAGCTGCTTCCCTATCGCGACGGGACGTTGCTGGGCCACGTCGTCGGCGTCGCCCGCGCCTGCCGGTTCGACCAGCTGGTCGTGGCGCTCGGAGGCGCGGCGGCCGAGGTCCGCGCGTCGGTGGACCTCAGCGACACCGACGTAGTCGTCAACGATGCCTACGGCGCGGGCTGCTCGTCCTCGATCGCCGCCGCGCTCGGCGTCGTGGACCCGCGCTGCGAGCTGCTGGTGCTGATGCTCGGCGACCAGCCGGGCGTGACCGCGGAGACGGTCGCCACGCTGGTGGCCGCGCGCGGGGACTCGCCGCTGGCCGTATGCCGCTACGCCGACGGGCGCGGGCACCCGGTGGCCTTCGCGCGCGGCGTGTTCGGTGAGCTCGCGGCGCTGCACGGCGACAAGGGTGTGTGGCGACTGCTCGACCAGGGCTCCGAGCACGTGCGGGAGGTGCCGGTCGCCGGCCACATCCCCCTCGACGTCGACACCGCTGAGGACTACCGCGCGGTCCTCGGCATGACCGCGGCATGAGCCCCGGGGAGGTCACCGGCGAAGCGGCCGGCGAGGTCCGCCGGCTCGTGCCCGACGTCGAGATGCTGGCCCTGCGCCTGGCGGGCGTGGACTACCTCGTCGACGAGGGCCTGGCGACGTCGCTGTTCCTCGGCCTGCGCCTGCCCCAGCCGCTGCTGCTCGAGGGCGAGGCGGGCGTCGGCAAGACCGAGGCGGCCCGGTCGCTGGCCGCCGTGCTCGACACGCCGCTGATCCGCCTGCAGTGCTACGACGGGATCGAGGCGGCGGAGGCGCTGTACGAGTGGAACTATCCGCGGCAGCTGCTGAGCATCCGGCTGGCCGACTCCACCGGCTCGACGCTGCGCGAGGAGGACCTGTTCGGCCCGGACTACCTCATCCGGCGACCGCTGCTGCGGGCGCTCGAGCACCCCGGCCCGCGGCCCGCCGTGCTGCTGATCGACGAGATCGACCGCGCCGACGACGACTTCGAGGCCTTCCTGCTCGAGCTGCTGGCGGAGGCCAGCGTGACGATCCCCGAGCTCGGCACGATCGTCGCCACCCACCCGCCGATCATCGTGCTGACCTCCAATCGCACCCGCGACCTGCACGACGCGGTCAAGCGACGCTGCCTGTACCACTGGATCGACTACCCGACGCCGGAGCGCGAGGTGGAGATCGTGCGTCGCCGGGTGCCGGGCGCCTCGCAGACGCTGGCGGTCCAGGTCGCCGAAGCGGTCTCGCGGATGCGGGGCAGCGACGTCCAGAAGCCGCCGGGCATCGCGGAGGCGATCGACTGGCTCGCGGCCCTGGAGCTGCTCGGGGTGGAGCGCCTGGACGCCGCCGCGGTGGACCGCACCCTCGGTTCGGTGCTCAAGTACGACGAGGACCAGGAGGTGATCCGCGCGGCCGGCCTCGAGCAGCTCGCGCGCAGCGGTGACTGAGTTGGAGCTGCGGACGGTCGAGCTCGACCTGCCGGCCCTCGCCGCGGCGGTGAGCCGGCGCCTGCACGACGGCGGCCTGCCGATGGTCCCGGAGCGCCCGGCCGACTTCGCCCGGGCGCTCGCGCTGGTGCGGCCACTCAGCCGCCGCCGGCTGTACTGGACCGCGCGCTCGGTGTTCGTGTCCGACCCCGCGCAGGTCACGGCGTTCGACGCGGTCTTCTTCTCGATCTTCGGCGCTGACCGGCCCCGGGACGCGCCGCCGCTCGGCCAGGAGGACGCGCGGACCCGCGATGCGGCACGGCACGATCACGGGAGCCCCTCGCCTACAAGCGGCGCGGGCGTCTCGTCGTCACCGGCGGGCCGCGACGGCGGCGACGACGACGGCGACGAGGTCGAGGTTCCGCTCGCGCTGGCCAGCGACGAGGAGCGGCTGGCCGGCAAGCGCTTCGACGCGCTCGACGCGCACGAGCTCGCCCAGCTCTACCGGCTGATGTCGCGCTTGGCGCTGGCGACCCCGCTGCGACGCACGCGGCGCTACGACACGGGGCGTCACGGGCGACGGGTCGACGTGCGGCGCACCCTGCGCGGCAGCCTGCGGACCGGGGGCGACCCGATCCGGCTCGCGCGCCGGCAGCGACGCGTCCTCCGGCGCCGGCTCGTGCTGCTGTGCGACATCTCGGGCTCGATGGAGCCCCACGCCCGTGCCTATCTCCAGTTCCTGGCCTCGGCCGCCGGCAGCGGCCCGCAGGTCGAGGCGTTCGCCTTCGCCACCCGGCTGACCCGCCTGACGCGCGCGCTGGCCTCCCGTCACCCCGAGCGCGCGATCCAGCGCGCTGCCGCGACCGCGCCGGACTGGTCGAGCGGGACCCGGATCGGCGATGCGCTGAAGGCGTTCAACGATCACCACGGGCGCCGCGGCCTGGCCCGCGGTGCCGTGGTGGTGATCTTGTCCGACGGCTGGGAGCGCGGCGACCCGCTGTTGGTCGGACGAGAGATGGAGCGCCTCGCGCGCCTGGCCCACAAGATCGTCTGGGTCAATCCCCGCGTCGCCGCCGGCGGCTTCTCCGTGCAGGCCGGCGGCATGGTCGCCGCGCTGCCCCACTGCGACGCGCTGGTCAGCGGCCACAGCCTCGAGGCGCTGCGGGAGGTCGCCGAGGCGATCGCGGCGCCGCCGGGGGACCGGCGCGACGGGCCCGCCGCGACCGTCGCGGCCCCGGGGGAGGGCGAGGAGACGTGGGCCAGCGCCACGCCGGTGCCCGGGAGCTCGGTCGCGATGCCCAGCGGCAACCGGCCGAGCCGAGGCAACACGACCCCCGGATGGTGACGATGACCGCGACCAAGACCTGCATCTACCCCGGCTGCGAGCGGCCCGCGGTCCCGGCGCACCAGCTGGGCGGGCCCCCGGCGTCGTTCTGCGACTCCGAGGCGCACAACGCGTTGAGCGCCCACCAGGAGCGCGTGCGCCTCGCGTCCCAATCCGACCAGGAGGAGAGCAAGCGTGGCTGACGAGGCCTACCGAGCGGTCTTCATCCGGGTGCACCCCACCGGCAAGATGGTGCTCAGCCTGACCACCGACTCCGACGGCAAGGAGACCGAGTACGCACAGCTCGTGGCCGGCGAGCTCGGGGTGCCCGCGCTGGACGTCAAGGTCGTCGCCGCCGACACGGACCGCTTCGGCGTCGGCCACGGCTTCAACACCAGCCCGTCCGGCGGGACACCGGCGGCGATCGCCAGCGCCACGGCCAAGATCCGCGACAAGGCGCGGCTGCTGGCGGGCATGGCGCTGGAAGCGGCGCCCGACACCCTGACGTGGCGCAACGGCGCGTGGGCTACCGGCAACGGCGGCGATCCCGAGCAGGTCAAGACGGTCGAGCAGATCGCGCTCTACGCCCACGGCACCGGCGAGCTTCCCCCCGGCGTCGAGGGCGGGCTCGACGCGCAGACCGTCTATCGCGACTGACGCGAGCGGTGATCGTCCAGGACGACCTCGACGTCGTCGAGGACCTTCAGGGCCCCGAACAGGGCGGAGTAGGGCTTCATCCCCCAGCGCGTCTGGGTCACGACGGCGGTCGCGCTGAGCTCCCCGTCGCCACCGATCGCCAGCTCGAACGCGATCGGGCGGGTCGCGCCGGCCAGCGTCAGATCGCCCTCGACGGCGATCCGGCCGCCGTCGGCGGCGGGCTGCGCCGCGGTCGAGCTGAACGTGATGCCCCGGCGCTTAAGGACGTCGTCGTCGATGCTCTGGTGGATGCTCGCCTTGTCGTCGTCCCCGAGCGCCTGCATCCCGCCGGTGCCCCGGTGAACGCGCAGCGAGGTGCCGTCCGCGGCGAGCTCGATGCTCGTCGCCGACGGGGTCTCGCCAAGCTCGAGCGTCCCCTCCCAGGCGGTGACGTGGAGGACGAGGTCATGCCCGGCCTTCGCCGCGGCCCCGCCCCGGCCGGTGCGCACCGAGAGCCTCGCGTTGTGCGGCCCGAGCCGGTACGTCCCTGGCTGGAGCGCCACCCGGCGAGCATATCCGAGCCCCCGCGAACCAGGAGCAGCCAGATGGCCGTCGTGCTGGACCATTCGTCTCGACCACGAGACCGCTCGACGAGAGCTTCGCGGCGATCGTCGACCTCGAGCGCGTCGTGCCCTGCGTGGAGGGGGGCCGCGTGCTGGAGACGACGAGCCCGACCTCGGTCAAGGCCGAGATCCTCCTGAAGATGGGCGCGATGACGATGAAGATGAAGGGGATCCACACCACCGCGCAGATCACCGGCAAGGCAGCGTCGATGGGCGAGGGCGTCGTCATCGGGGTGCTCGACGGGCTGATCACGGACTTCGCCGGCAAGGTCGGCGCGCTCTAGGGCCGGCGGATGGCCGCCATCGCCATGCGCCGGATCCGGGAGGGCGAGGTCCCGTTCGACGGCGGGACCGCGCTCCAGGAGGATCCAGACCGTCCCGTCTTCCGCGGCAACGGCCCGGACGACTACGTCTGCGTGCAGTGCGCCAACGTGCTGGCCGAGGCCATGCACGCGGTGCAGATGACCAAGAAGGTCCGCGTGCGCTGCGGCCGGTGCGGGACCGTCAATGTCGCCGTCACGGACGACACCGACGAGCCCGCCGGCCGGCGACGGTAGGCCCCCTCCGGCGCGTCATCAAGACCGCCGGATGACGACGCTGCCGGCCGACGTGCGGGCGTGCACCTCGACGGTCTCGGCCGCCGGCCCGGGAGCGTCGGTGACGTCGAGCGCGTTGTGGACCCGGCCGGCACCGGCGCTCACGTCCAGCCACGCGGCGGTGCCCTCGCGGATGCCGACCTCGACGTCGCCGAGCCGGGTCTCGAGCACGACCGAGCCGCGAACGACCTCGCCCAGCCGCACGTCGCCGTTCGCGGACTTGGCGACGACACCGACCGGCGCCGGGGTCACGACGAAGTCGGGCTCGCCGGCACGCAACCCGAGCTCGACCGAGCCGGGCGCGAGCTCGAGCGTGATCTCGTCGGCGGCGGCCGACAGCGCGTCGAGCAGCATCAGCCGGACCGCGGAGTCGAGCGGAGCGAGAGCAGCCCGGAGGGAGCGCGCGAGCGACCTCCGACGGCCCCGCCATCCTTCGCTGCCGGGGTTGGATCCCTGCACGCCCCGTGTGCCGGCCGCCCTGGGCCGCTGACGCTCAGGCGCCGCCGGTCGCGGCGTCGGCGAAGCTCGCCATGCCGGGGAAGGCGACGTCGGGCTGCGCCTTGGCGCGCGGCGTGGCGCCGAGGCCTTCGCGGCCCTGGTGGCGGTCGATCCACACCGTCGTCATCCCGAGGCGCTTGGCCGTGACGTGGTCGTGGAAGACGCTCTGGGCGACGTGCAGGATCCGCTCGCGCGGCACGTCGACGCGCTCGAAGGCCAGCTGGAAGTTGCGCTCGGACGGCTTGTAGCTGCGCGCCTGCTGCGCGGTGACGATCCAGTCGAAGTCGACCCCCAGCCGCCGGTTCGACGCGGCGAAGAGGTCGTCGTCGCAGTTGGTGATCACCCCGAGCCGGAAGCGGCGCTCGAGCTGCTTCAGCGCGGCGGCGCTGTCGGCGAAGGCCGGCCAGTCGGCCACCGACCCCCCGAAGGCCGCCCGCTCCTCCTCGGTCGGCGTGAAGCCCCACTCGTCGCCCATCCGCCGCAGCGCCTCGGCCAGGACCTCCCGGTAGCTCAGGTAGGGCCCCGCCTCGAGCTCGGCCTCATGGCGCCCGTAGGCCGCGAGCAGCTCGTCGTCGCCGTGCTCGGCGCCGTGGGCGGCCAGCACCGGGCGCAGGGCGGCGAGGATGCCGGCCTCCCAGTCGATCAGCGTGCCGTAGCAGTCGAAGGTCAGCGCGTCGAACGCGCCGTAGTCGAGCGAGCCCATGCCCAGCCGGCCTCAGCCCGCGTACACGCGCGCCAGCGACTCGGCGACGCAGACCGGCTTCTCGCCGTCCTCGATCTCGAACGTCAGCTCGAGCGTGATCTGCGCGCCGCCGGGGATCTCCTCCAGGGCGGCGAGCTTGCCGGTCATCCGCACGCGGCTGCCGACCGGCAGCGGCGCCGGGAAGCGGACCTTGTTCAGGCCGTAGTTGACGGCGAAGGCGAAGCCCTGCAGGCCGAGGATCTGCTCGGAGAACATCGGCGCCAGCGAGAGCGTGTAGTAGCCGTGCGCGATCGTGCCGCCGAACGGGGTCTCCTTCGCGCGCTGCTCGTCGACGTGGATCCACTGGTGGTCGCCGGTGACCTCGGCGAAGGCGTCGATCGCCGCCTGGGTGACCTCGTGCCAGTCCGAGGTCCCGAGCGTCTCGCCCTCGGCCCGCTTGAGCTCCTCCAACCCCGTGATCGTCCGCATGGCGCCGCACCATATCCTGGAGCGCCATGGAAGGTCCCCTGCTCGTCACGGACACCCCGCACCTGCTCTACCGGGCGTTCTTCGCCCTGCCGGACACGATCACCGACGCGCAGGGCGCGCCGGTCAACGCGCTGCTCGGCTCGGTCAACCAGACGCTGTGGTGCGTGGAGAAGTACAAGCCGCGCGCGGTCGTCATGTGCTTCGGCCAGGAGGACGCGGAGTACCGGGTCGCGGCGTACCCCGCCTACCACGCCCACCGGCCGCCGATGCCCGACGCGCTGGAGGCACAGTGGTCGCGCGCGCCGGCGCTCTACGAGGCGCTCGGCTGGACCGTGACGGTCCACGACTCGCTCGAGGCCGACGACCTCATGCACTCGCTCGCGCTGGTGGAGGAGGCCGCGGGCGGCACGACGCTGATCCTCACCGGCGACCGCGACCTCTTTCAGAGCGTCACCGAGCGCACCCACGTCCTGCTCCAGCGCGCCCGCCAGGAGGGCCCGGACGACATGGGCCCGGACGACGTCGCCAAGCGCTACGGCGTCACGCCCGAGCAGGTGGCGGACTTCATCGCCCTGCGCGGCGACCCGTCCGACGGCCTGCCGGGGGCCAAGGGGATCGGGGAGAAGACCGCCGCCGACATCCTCCAGCGCAAGGGCGACCTCGAGCACGCGATCCTCGGCGCGATCCGCGAGAAGCCCGCCGTCCGGCGCGCGCTGATCGAGCAGGCCGACGAGCTGCGCGCCTTCAAGGACATCGCGACGTTGCGCACGATCCCGGTGCAGCGCCCGCCCGACGCGCCGCTGGACCCCGCCGGCGGGGCGAAGGCCGCGCGCGAGCTGGGCATGAACCGGCTGGCGGACCGGCTCGAGGGGATGGCGACGGGTTAGATGAGTGATTCCGCGGCATCAATCATCTAGCGCCCCTCGGGCAGGTCGCCGCGCGAGCCGTGGCCGTGGTCGTGCAGGCTGCGCTGCCGGCGCTCCTCCTTGCGCTCGGCCCAGCGCTTGCGCCGGCCGCGGCGCAGGTCCGTGCCGCCCATGATCGACCACAGTCGCACGTGCACCGTCGGGCCGCCGGGATCCGGGTCGTGGTCGCCGAGCTTGATGCCGTTGCCGCCCATGACCGAGAACTCCGAGACCTCGACGTTGAGCCCGTCGGGCACGTAGACGGTCGAGCCGCCCATCAGCGAGAACACCGTCAGCACGGTGCGCTCGCTCGCGAGCTCGGCGTCGTTGAGGTCGATGTCGGCGCCGCCCATGACGTTGACCACTGCGACCTCGCGCCCGAGCCGCCAGCGGCCGGTGCGATCCGAGCCGCTCATGACCGAGACGACCCACTTGGTGCCCTGGTCGCCGCCCGGGACGACCGGCAGGCGCCGCGGGCGCGACCCGGCCGCGCTCGGCACCGGCCGGGCCGGCGCGCCCGGCACGACGATGTCGGTCGTCAGGGCCGCCAGCTCGCGGTGGGTGCGCGCCGCGTAGGTCGCGTTGAGTCGCTCGTCGAGCTCCTCGAGGGTCAGCCGGCCCTCGCCGGCGGCGTGGCGCAGCTGGTCGGCGGTGTGCTCGCGATCGGCGTCGGAGGCGCGGAGGTCGGGAAGATCGTCGGCGGCCATCCCCCGCAGCCTAGAGCCCGCTCCGCTCAGCCGAAGAGCAGCGTCCGCAGCCCGACGTGGCCTTCCTCGTCGATCACGTAGTGGAAGTGGTTATCGGTGCCGCGGGCGATGCCCTCGACGCGCTTGATGCCGTCGAAGTCGTGCATCCGCTCGGAGGAGACCGGCCCGCCGCCGGCCACCAGCGGAAGCTGGAAGCGCACGTGCGCGGACTCCGCGGCGCCGCCCTCGGGATGGTCCTCGAGCACCGTCGCGCCCTTGCCGGCGGCGTCGAGGTCGCCGACCACCGCGTCGAAGATGTCGTCGCCCTCGCCGTCGAGCGCACGAATGCCCATCGGCGCCTCCGGCGAGCCGACGTCCTCGAGCTCCCACACGCGCGAGCACACGGGCACCGCGTCGGGATCGTCGAAGAGCGCCGCGACGTGCGCGAGCTCGACGAGCAGCGGATGGCCGCCGGCCGAGGTGGGATAGCGCAGCCCGAGCACGAGCCGGCCGTCGGCGCGGAAGTCCATGCCCTCGACGTTGACCGGGTGGTCGGCCGAGGTGACCGTGCCCGCCCAGCGCTTGCCGCCCTCGGCGCCGGCCGCGATCGTCTTGTCGATGTAGCGCTCGCGCGTCAGCGGGCCGAGCTCGAGCAGCTCGACCGCCGCGGCGGCGAGGGCGTCGTTGACCGCCCGGTGCAGGCCGAACCGCAGGCGGGCGATCTCGATCTCGACCGGCGCCCCGTCCAGGCCGGCGGCGAGATCGGCCTCCGAGACGCGGGCGATCCACGACCGCCGTGCCTCGAGCGGGCCCACCTTCTTGCCGAACTGGGAGCCGAGCACGTAGAGCATGCCGTCGCGGCGCGCGCAGGACTCGGCGTCGGTGGTCTTGCCGGCGCTGCTGTTGACGCCGGCCTCCACGCGCAGGGCGTGCCAGCCGAGGCCCGGTTCCTCGCCGGTCTCGTGGCCGAGGACGACGAGCGCGCCCTCGACGGGAGCCTCGTCGAGGACGGTGACGAACGCGCGGTCCCAGCCGCGGCGCTCGAGGATGGCGGGGTCGAACACCGGGCAGAGGTCGGAGGCCTCGTTGGGCTCGAGATGAAGGTCGGTTTCGTGCATCGACGGAGTCTGGCGGGCAGACCTCAGCGCGAGTTCAAGCGTGCCAGCGCCTTGGCCGCCTGACCGGGCGCCGCGGCCGCGCCGGCGAGCTCGCTCCACGGGTCGCCGGCGTCGGCCAGGCGGTCCGGGACGGTCGCGATCGTCCAGCGATCGGACGCGAGGCTACGGTCTTCCAGCTCGGACCAGTGCAGCGGCATCGCCACGCCCGCGCCGGGGCGCGCCCGCACCGCGTAGGGCGCGACCGCGTGCTGCCCGTAGGCGGTCCGCCCGGTGTCGAAGTACAGCCGCCCGTCGCGCTCGGCCTTGCGGAACTCGAGCGTCAGGCGCCGCGGGTCCTCGTCGACCATCCGCTGGGCCACGTCCGCCGCCAGCTCGACGCACGGGGCCGTACTCGGCCGTGCGCTTGCAGCGGCGTCAGGACGTGCAGGCCGCGCGAGCCGGTCGTCATCGCGAACGGCTCGAGCCCGAGCTCGCGCAGCAGGTCGCCAAGCGTGCGGGCCGTCGCGCGGATGTCGGCGAAGCTGGTGTCCTCGCCCGGGTCGAGGTCGAAGATCAGCCGGTCGGGCCGCTCGAGCCGGTCCACGCGGCTGGACCAGACGTGCGGCGTGACGGCGTTCTGCCCGGCCAGGTAGACGAAGGTCGCGGGATCGCGGGCCACGGCCTGCTCGAGCGCGCCGCCCTCGCGCTTGGGCACCCGCGCGCGCGGGATCCAGTCCGGGAAGTGCTTCGGGGCCGACTTGAGGAAGAAGCCCTCGCCCTCGATCCCGCGCGGGAAGCTGTGCAGGGCCAGCGGCCGGTCACGGACGAGCGGGAGCATCAGCTCGGCGACGGCGGCGTAGTGGCGCGCGAGGTCGAGCTTGGTGACGCCGTCGTCGCGGGAACACCGGGCGCTCGGGATGGCTGATCGCCACCTCGCGGCGCCCGGCCTCGACGGTGTCCGCGCTCATCGCTCGCGGACCACCTCGCGCGCGGGCTTGTCGTCGCGCAGGCCGAGGAAGCGCGGGTGGCGCAGGCGCCCGTCGCGCGTCCACTCCGAGAAGCCGACCTGGGCGACGAGCCGCGGCTCGACCCAGGTCACGCGCGGCTCGCGCACGCGCTCGGCGAAGGGCGAGTCGTCGCGGTGCAGTGGCGTCAGCCGCGCTGCGAGGTCGCGCAGCGTGCCCTGGGTGAAGCCCGTCCCGACCTTGCCCGCGTAGCGCAGCTCGTCGCCGTCGAAGACCCCGAGCAGCAGCGCACCGAGGTCGGTCCGCGCGCCCTTGGGGGCGGTGAAGCCGCCGATCACCAGCTCCTGCTCGGCCGAGCACTTGAACTTCAGCCAGTCCTTCGAGCGCCCGTGGACGTAGGCGGCGTCGGCGCGCTTGGCGATCACGCCCTCCCAGCCCTTGCGGCAGGCCTCGGCGTAGAGCGCCTCGCCGTCGCGGTTGCGATGCGGCGTCAGGCGGATCGGGCCCTCGAAGGCGAGCGCGCTGCGCAGCAGCGCCCTTGCGCGCCCGCCACGGCAGCGCGGTGGTGTCCTGCCCGGCGAGGTGGAGCAGGTCGAAGACGTAGAAGAAGGCGCGCGCGGGCGCCGGCCGTCGTCGCGCTGCTGGAGGCGGGCGAAGCTCGTCTGGGCGCCGTCGAAGGCGACCACCTCGCCGTCGAGCACCACGTCGGCGACCGGATCGGCCTCCAGCGCCGCGGCCACCTCGCCGAAGCGGCCTGTGAGGCTCAGGTCGTTGCGCGAGAGCAGCGTGACCCGCCGCTCGGCCTTGATCGCGATGCAGCGGATGCCGTCGAGCTTGCGCTCGTAGACCCAGTCGGGGTCGGAGAAGCGCTCGTCGGTCAGCAGCGCCTTCATCGGCGTGACCTGCTCCGGGCGCTTCGCCGCGCGCAGCTTCGCGCGGTCCGCTTCCGACAGCGACGCGAACGGGTCGCTCACAGGTCCTCCAGCGTGCGCCCGGTCCGCACCGACTCGGGCTGCGTCGAGACCGGGTTGCGCCGCGCGTCGGCCTGCTCGTCGCGGCGCTTGATCAGCAGCCAGCGCGCCTTGACGCCGGGGCGGCCGGTGCGGTGCAGCGTCCAGCCGCCCTGCAGCTTGGCGCCGTCGAGCCAGAAGGAGAGGTGTCCGTCCGCGAGCGCCGCCTCGGGGGCGACCGGCTCGCCGTCGCGCTCGCTGAGCACGCGGTAGGAGCCGGCGTCCCAGACGATCACCCCGCCGCTGCCGTAGCCGTCGCCGATCCTGCCCTCGAAGTCGATGTAGTCGAGCTGGTGGTCTTCCACCTCGACCGCGAGGCGCTTCTCGCGCGGGTCGGTCGACGGGCCCTTGGGCACCGCCCAGGACTTCAGCACGCCGGCCGCCTCGAGCCGCACGTCGTAGTGCAGCGTGCTCGCCGCGTGCTTGTGGATGACGAACCGCTGCTCGGCCATCTCGCGCCTAGCCTACGGCGTGAACTTCACCGTGAGCACGTCCCCGTCGGCCATCACGTAGTTGCGTCCCTCGACGCGCAGCACGCCGCGGTCGCGCGCGGCCGCGTAGCCGCCGGCCTCTACCAGCGAGTCCCAGCCGATGACCTCCGCGCGCACGAAGCCGCGCTGGATGTCGGAGTGCACCTCGCCGGCCGCGTGCCACGCGCTCAGGCCGCGGCGCAAGTGCCAGGACTGGGCCGGCTTGTCCTCGCCGGCGGTGAAGAAGGCGATCAGGTCGAGCAGCGCGAAGGCCCCGTGCACGATCCGGTCGAGCCCCGGCTCGCCGACGCCGAGCTCCGCGCGCATCGCCTCGGCATCGTCGGCGTCGAGGTCGGCGAGCTCGGCCTCCAGGCGCGAGGAGACCGCGACCGCCGTGGTGCCCTGCTCGCGAGCGTGGGCGGCCACCTCGGGCGGGACCTCGTCGTCGCCCTCGTCGACGTTGGCCACCACCAGCACCGGCTTGCCGGTCAGCGGGAAGAGGGTGCGCAGCGCCTCCGGCGCGTCGCCGGGCACGGGCACCGTGCGCACCGGCCGGCCGGCCTGCAGCGCCTCGACGACGTCCTCGAGCCAGCCCTGTTCGGCGATCGCCGCGCGCTCGCCCGAGCGCGCCTGGCGGACGACGCGCTCGAGCCGGCGCTCGGCCTGCTCGAGGTCGGCGTACATCAGCTCGGTCTCGATCGTCTCCATGTCGGCGACGGGGTCCACGCGCCCATCCGGGTGCACGACGCCCTCGTCGTGATGGCAGCGCACGACGTGCAGCAGCGCGTCCGTCTCGCGCACGTTGGCCAGGAAGCGGTTGCCCAGCCCCTCGCCGCGATGGGCGCCGGCGACGAGCCCGGCGATGTCGTGGAACTCGATCGTGTCGGGCATGACGCTCGAGGCGCCGACCGTGCCCGCGACCGTGACCAGGCGCTCGTCGGCCACGGCCACCACCGCGACGTTCGGCTCGATCGTGGTGAACGGGTAGTTGGCCGCCTCGACGCCCGCGCGGCTGAGCGCGTTGAAGAGCGACGACTTGCCCGCGTTGGGCAGCCCGACGATGCCGACCTTCATCGCGCGATGCTTCCGAGCACGGTGCCGAGCAGCGCCCCGGCGGCGACGTCGGAGGGGTAGTGCACGCCGAGGTAGAGGCGCGAGAAGGCCATCGCCGACGCCGCGCCGTAGAGCGGACCGGCGGGCATCAGCGCGCCGAACGCGCGGGCGGCGGCGAACGACGAGGTCGAGTGCGAGGACGGGAAGGAGAGCCCGGTCGGCGTGAGCATCAGGTGCGGGAGGTCCTCCACCGCCGGGCGCCGGCGGCCGATCGCCAGCTTGATCGAGGTCGAGAGCGCGTAGGCGGCCCCGACCACCGCGGTGGAGTGCGCCCAGTCGCGCCGTCGCCGGCGGTCGACGATCGCCCCTGCCGTGCCGATCGCCAGCCACATCACCCCGTGCTCCCCCAGGCGCGAGTAGCGCCGCACCCAGCGCACGGAGTCGGGCGTGTGCGCCAGCCGGCGGACGCGGCGGTAAGCGGCGAGATCGACCCTGGTGACCGCGATCCGCAGCGGGTGGGCGGAGGAGAGCCTCAGAACCCGACGCGGTGCTCGTCGGACTCGACGCGCAGGTAGACGACCTGCTTGAGGTCGAGCAGCACCGCGCCGTCGACCGCCTCCACCTCGTGCCAGCCGCGCTCGTCGCCGTTCTGCAGGGCCGCGCGCAGGTCGGTCAGCTGCTGCTCGGTGAGCCGCAGGCTGAGCACCTGGGTGCCGAGGAAGCCGACGGCGGCGCGGCGGATGCTGCCGGAGGCGGACATCAGGCGTGGACCTCGGCGGGCTGGACGAGCTCGGTCAGCACGCCGCCCGTGCCGGAGGGGTGCAGGAAGGCGATGCGCGAGCCGCGGATGCCCGTGCGCGGCGCCTCGTCGATCAGCCGCACGCCGGCGGCGCGCAAGCCCTCGAGCGCCTCGGCGACGTCGGCCACGGCGTAGGCGACGTGGTGGACGCCGGGGCCGCGGGCGGCGAGGAAGCGCCCGACCGGGGTGTCAGCGTGCAGCGGAGCCAGCAGCTCGACGTGGCCGTCGCCGACGTCCAGCAGCGCCGCCTCGACGCCCTGCTCGGGGATCGTCTCGCGGTGCACGAGCTCCATCCCGTAGGCCTCGACGTGCAGCCGGATGGCGGCCTCGAGATCGGCGACGGCGAGGCCGACGTGGTCGATGCGTCCGAACACGGCGCGGAGTCTAGGAGATCCCTGAAGAACAGGCCGGCCCGACCGACGACGGCGTGGATCGAGTCGGGCGCGCGCGAATCCCGAAGGGAGTACCGAGGTACTTCCGAGGGTTCGGGTGGCGATCCGACGACGTGTCCACGTCGTCGTCGGGCGTGCCGGACTTCTTCAGGGTCTCCTGGTACCGGTCGGGATCGTAGGGTGTGACCGTGCGCCTGGCCCTGATCGCCAACCACGCGTCGGGCGGGGGCCTTGACCCGGCGCCGCTGGCGCTCGAGCTGCGCGCGGGCGGGCGCAACGAGGTCAGCGTCTTCGGCTGCGAGGCCGACGAGCTCGAGCGCGTCCCCGGCGCCGGCCCCGAGCGGCTGGTCGTGGCCGGCGGCGACGGGACGGTGGGCGGCGTCGCCGAGCTGGCCGGGACGCTCGGCGTGCCGCTGGCGGTCGTGCCGACCGGCACGGCCAACGACTTCGCGCGCGCCAACGGGCTGCCGCGCACGCGTCGCGCGGCGCTGCGCCTGGCGGCCACCGGCGAGACGACGATCCCGCTCGAGCTGGGCCGGCTCGCCGACGGCCGGCCGTTCGTCAACGTCGCGAGCGCCGGCCTGGCCTCGGTTGCCGCGCGCCGCGCGAAGCCGCTGAAGTCCACCCTCGGGCCGCTGGCCTACGGCGTCGGGGCGGTGCGCGCCGCCACCGACGCCGACCCGCTGCGCTGTGCCGTGAAGGCCGACGGCGAGCAGGTCTTCGACGGCGAGGCGTGGCAGGCGATCGTGGCGGTCACGGGCGCCTTCGGCGGCGGCTCCGGGATCGAGGAGGCCGACACCGACGACGGCGAGCTCGACGTCGTCGTGCTCCCCGCCGGCTCGCGCGCGGGGCTCGTGCGCCGGGCCTGGGGCCTGAGAACGCACTCGATCTCCGAGCAGCGCGGCGTGACCCACGAGCGCGGTCGCGTCGTCGAGGTCACGCTCCCCGAGGGCACCGAGTTCAACGTCGACGGCGAGGTCCGCGACGACGGCATGCAGCGCATCACGGTCCAGCCGCGCGCCTACGCGCTGGTCGTGCCGGCCGGCTCCGGCTAGATGTAGTTCCTGAGGAGGTTGTTCTTCGATCCGGGTCTCCTTGGAGGCTGAGAGCTGCCAAGCGACTCAGTCCTTCCAAGGAGGGCCCGGATGCAGCTTCACGCTAACGCGGCGGTCAGTCTGATCAAGCGCCGGCAAGTGGTCGAGCGAGTGCTCGAGCAAGGCTGGTCGATCGCTGAGGCGGCGCGCGCCGCCGAGATCAGTTCTAAGACTTGCGGGAAGTGGGTGTCTAGATACCGCGCGCGACCGAGAGTGCGGTTTGCTGGACCGCAGCTCGGCCCCTAAGACCGTCGCTAACCGCACCTGCGAGCCGTCGCGTTGCAGCGATCGCGGCGTTGCGACGGTTGCGGTTCGACCGGCCCGGAGATCGCCGAAACGCTGCGCATGCCGCTCTCGACGGTGTCGGGCATCTTGACGCGGATTGGGGATGGGTCGCCTGGGCCGCGCTCGGCTTAGAGCCGGCGGAGCGCTTTGAGCGCGCCCGACCGGGCGAGCTGATTCACATCGACGTCAAGAAGCTGGGGCGGATCGCGCGGCCGGGACACCGAGTGCTCGGCGGCCAGCCGGCACGCGGACGGGCCGGCTATCACCGCCAGCAGCACAGCCTCGGCTGGGAGTTCGTCCACGTCGCCATCGACGACTGCACCAGGCTTGCCTACGTCGAAGTCCTCAACGACGAACGACCCGCCACCGCGATCGCCTTCCTGCGACGAGCCATCGCGTTCTACCGCCGCTACGGCATCCACGTCGAGCGACTGATCACCGACAACGGAAACGCCTACCGCTCGGCCGCCCACGCGATCGCCTGCCGCGCGCTGGGCATCCGCCACCTGCGCACACGCCCCTATCGACCGCAAACCAACGGCAAGGCCGAGCGCTTCATCCGCACCATGCTCAGCAGCTGGGCCTACGGCGCGCTCTACCGCAACAGCACCGAACGCACCGCCGCGCTTGACGGCTGGCTGCACCACTACAACCATCTGCGACGACACGCAGCCCTCGGCCACAAGCCCCCGATCGCTCGCCTCAACGAGCAGAACAACCTCCTCGGGACTTACAGCTAGACGGGAGGGGGCGCCGGATCCGGTTCGGGCTCGGGCGCCGGCTCGACCCGCAGGATCTCGGCCAGCGCCGCGCGGCCGACCTCGAGCTGGCGCTCGTCGGGCTCGCGCGTGCCGACCAGGCGCTGGATCTCGAAGCCCGGCCGGCGCAGCGCGCGCGACAGCGGGCTGCCGGCGTTGCGCTCGCACCACGCGAACACCTCGACCGCCGCGGCCGTCGAGGCCAGCGCGACGGCGCCGTTGGCGACCGGCCCCGGCCGCGCGACCGCCTGGCGCAGCAGGACGGTGCCGGCCAGGTTGGAGACGAGCATCGGCGCGACGAGGTGCGAGCCGCAGCGCTCGTGCTCCTTGTCGGCGTCGCGGGCGTCGTCCGCGTCCTGCTCGTAGGCGGCGATCGCCTTGTGCTCGACGCCGTGGTAGGCGGCGAGCTCGCCGCCGCGCAGCGCGAAGATCGCCGGCGCCACCGAGAGCACGCCGGCCACGGCCTCGCCGGCCAGCCCGGGCGCGCGGCGGCGCAACGCCGTCCCGGCGACCGAGACCCCGGCCGCCATGCCGATCACCGCCGGGTCCTGGAAGGGCAGCTTCGCCTGCGGCAGCGTGCGCTTGACGAGCGGGATGACCACCATCGCCTCGGCGAGGCGCACGACGCCGCGCAGCCCCGGCACGGGGTCGACCGCGTGCAGGCGCGGCTTGCGCCCGGACGCGACCCGCACCTCGCCGGCGTCGTCGCGGACCGCGGCCGCCCAGTGGGTCGGCCCGTGGACGAGCAGCCCGTTGCGCAGGGCCATCCCGCCGAGCCGCAGCTTCTCGGTCATCCGAGCAGTCTGCCAGGCAGCGCGTGGAAGAACGCCGTCGCGAAGCCGAGGTCCTCCACCGCGATGCGCTCGTCGTCGGCGTGCAGCAGGCCCCAGGTGTCGTACAGCGACTGCCGGCGCTGGGGGAAGAAGCCGTAGGCCACGCACTCGGGGAACGCCGCGCGAAACCAGCGCGAGTCGGTGAAGGCCGGCAGCACGACGGGCACCACCTCGGCGCCGGGATCGGCCTCCTCCACCCACGCCCCGATCGCGTCCATCAGCGGCGAGCGGGCCGGCGAGCGGTTGCCGATCACCTCCTCGAGGAACTCGACCTCGAGCCCATCGGTCCCGCCGAGCACCTCCTCGACGCGCCGCAGCACCGCCTCGCGGCCCATCCCCGGGGGACGCGGCAGTCGACCTTGAGCTCGGCCACGGCCGGGATGACGTTGATCTTCTCCGAGGCGGAGATCAGCGTCGGGGCGAAGGTGACGCCGAAGGTCGGCTCCAGCAGCGCGGCCAGCCGCGGCTCGAGCTCGCGCACGCGCGCGATCGCTGCCTCCGGGTCCTGCGGGTCCTCGCCGAGCGCGGCGATCAGCGCCCGCGGCTCGTCGGTCAGGTCGTAGCCGGGCCGCCGCGTGCCCAGTCGCTCGATGGCCGGCGCGAGCGTCACCAGCGCGTTGGCCCCGGGCAACGGGACCGAGGCGTGACCGGCGACCCCGTGGGCGCGGACCGCGAAGCGGAAGGTGCCCTTCTCTGCGCAGCAGACGCCGTAGAGCCGGCGCTCGCCGAGCGGCATGTGGGCGCCGCCGCCCTCGTTGACGAGCCAGTCGCAGCGGGCCAGCTCCGGGCGCTGCTCGGTCAGCCACTTGGCGCCCAGCGTCCCGCCCGTCTCCTCGTCGACGACGCAGATGACCTTCAGCTCACCGCGCGCCGGCCGCCAGCCGGAGCGGGCGAGGGTGGCGGCGGCGACCGCCTCGGCGGCCGTCTGGGACTTCATGTCGATCGCGCCGCGGCCCCATAGGAAGCCGTCGTGGACCTCGCCCGACCACGGGTCGTGGGTCCACGCGTCCGGGCTGGCCAGCACGGTGTCCATGTGGCTCAGCAGGCCGAGCACCGGGCCGTCGGCCGCGGCGCCCGGGTCCGCGGCGGGCAGGCGCGCGACGAGGTTCGGGCGATCCAGCTCGGCGCCCGCCAGCTCGACCTCGAGGCCCGCCTCGCGCAGGTAGGCGGCGAGCCACTCGATCCCCTCGCGCTCGGCGCCCGGCGGGTTGACCGTGTTGAAGCGCACGAGCCGCGCCAGGACGTCCGCGGCCTCCGCCTGCAGGGCGTCGGGCATGGGCGGCATCGTAGAGGTCAGGCCGGGACGGCCAGCCCGGCTGCGGCGGCGGCGAGCCCGGCCACCGCGCCGCCCACCAACACCCAGAACGGCCCGCGGCGCAGCAGCAGCGCGAGCGCGGCGGCGGCCAGGACCACGAGCTGCCACGGCTCCTCCAGGGCGGCGGCGAGCGGCACCGCGGCGCCCAGGATGGCCCCGACCGCGGCCGGCCCGGCACCGTCGAGGAAGGCGCGCGCGCCGCGGTTGGTGCGCAGGCGCTCGAAGCGCGAGCCGCCCAGCCCGACCACCAGGAACGAGGGGGCGAAGGCCACCGCGGCGGCCAGCAGCGCGCCGGCCGGCCCGGCGGCGGCCCAGCCCACCACTGCGACGGTGTGCACGACCGGCCCGGGCGTGAGCTGGCCGAAGGCGACCGCGTCGACGAACTCCGCCCGCGTCATCCAGCCGTAGGCGCCGACCGCGTCGGACTGCATCAGCGGGATGATCACGAAGCCGCCGCCGTAGGAGAGCGCGCCGACCTTCAGCGCCGTCCACGCCAGCGCCGGCAGCTGGCTCGCGCCGGTCGCGGCGGCGAGCACGAGCGCCGGCGCGGCGTGGGCCGCGAGCGCGCCGCCCGCCGGCCGCCGGCGCCAGGCCAGCTCCAGCAGCCCGCAGGTCAGCAGGACGAGCACGACCCAGGCGCCGAGCGCGACCGTCGCCGCGGCGCCCGCGAGCAGGTAGGCGGCCGCTCGTGCGAGCGCACCGCCGCGGCGGCCGGTCAGCGCCGAGCGCCCGAGCACCAGCCCGGCCTGCACCACCACGGCGACGACAGCTGCGCCGGCGCCGGCGCCGACGGCGCGGATCCACAGCGGCGGGCGCTCTCCCAGCGCGAGCGCCGAGATCGCCAGGATCATCGCCAGGCCCGGCAGGATGAAGGCCAGCCCGCCCGTCAGCGCGCCGGCCAGTCCCCGCACGCGCTGCGCGCAGTAGATGGCCAACTGGGTCGAGGCCGGGCCCGGCAGCAGCCCACAGGCGGCGTTGGCGTCCTCGAACTCGCGCGCGTCCAGCCAGCCGCGCCGGTCCACGCACAGCTCGCGCAACAGCGCGACGTGGGCGGGCGGGCCGCCGAAGCCGATCAGGCCGATGCGGCCCCACTCGCGCAGGACGGTGCGCAGCGAGACGGACGGCGGGGCGGCGGCCACGGGCGCGGCGGACCATACTGGCCGCATGGACCGTCTCTTCGACGCCGGTGACCGGACGGACACGAGCCCGGCCGGGGAGGGCGTGCGGCGCGCCGAGGCCCACGACGGGCCGCTCGCGGCGCGGATGCGCCCGCGGCAGCTCGCGGACTTCGTCGGCCAGGAGCACCTGCTGGGCGAGGGCTCGGCGCTGCGGACCGCGATCGAGTCCGGCCGCCCGCACTCGATGGTCCTCTACGGCCCGCCCGGGACGGGCAAGACCACGCTCGCCCGGCTCGTCGCCGAGCACGCCGACGCCGCCTTCGAGGAGCTCTCGGCCGTCGAGGCCGGCCGCGCCGAGGTGCGCCAGGTCATCGAGCGCGCGCGTCAGCGCCGCGACGGCGGACGCTCCACGATCTTCTTCCTCGACGAGATCCACCGCTTCAACAAGGCCCAGCAGGACGCGCTGCTGCCCGCGGTCGAGGAGGGCCTCGTGACGCTCGTCGGCGCCACCACTGAGAACCCGTACTTCGAGGTCAACTCCGCGCTGCTCTCGCGCACCCAGGTCTACGAGCTCCACCAGCTCACCGCCGCCGACGTCGAGACGCTCCTGCGGCGAGGGCTCGAGCGCGGCGAGTGCGGGGAGAGCACGGTGTCCGACGAGGTCGTCGAGTTCCTCGCCGCGCGCTCGGGCGGCGACGCCCGCGCCGCGCTGAACGCGCTCGAGCTGGCGTGCGAGACCAGCGGCGGCGAGCCGCTCTCGCTGCAGGACGCCGAGGACGCCATGCAGCGCAAGGCCGTCCTCTACGACAAGGCGGGCGACCAGCACTACGACTCGATCTCGGCCTGGATCAAGGCCACGCGCGGCTCGGACCCCGACGCCTCGCTGTACTACCTCGCCGCGATGCTCGAGGGCGGCGAGGACCCGCGCTACATCGCGCGGCGCATGATCGTGCTGGCCTCCGAGGACGTCGGCAACGCCGACCCGCAGGCGCTTTCGCTGGCCGTGGCCGCCGCGCACGCGGTCGAGCACGTCGGGATGCCCGAGTGCCAGTTCGCGCTCGCCCAGGCCGCGATCTACCTCTCGCTGGCGCCGAAGTCCGACGCCGCCAAGCGCGCGATCTTCGCCGCCCGCGAGCACATCGGCAAGGCGGGCGCCGCACTGCCGCCCGCGCCGCTGCGCTCGGCCGCCTACCCCGCGGCGCGCCGGATGGGGCGTGGCGTGGGCTACGAGACGCCGCACGACCTCCCGGGCCACATCAACGACCAGGAGCACCTCCCCGAGGGGCGCGAGGGGCTGCGCCTCTACGCGCCCGACGACGCCGAGGCCGCGCTGCGCGAGCGCCTGGCGGAGATCCGCGCGGCGCGCGGCCGCGCGGACTGACCGCCGAAGGCCAGGTCCTCGGCAGCGGCCAGCACGTCCGCGACCTCGACGAGGGCCGGCAGCGCGAAGAGGAAGTCGCCGACCGCGTTGGCGCGCAGCACAGCGATCTTCTCCACCTCGGGCAGGGGCGGTAGCTGGAGCGCGAGCGTCACCGCGCCACAGGTACCCGCACCTCCGCTTGCTCAGGCGGCGCGTGCGACCGGGATCGTCGTCGCGCGCTCGGGGATCAGCGGCACGAGCACGCGCTTGACGTACTCGGCGCCGCCGTGCAGCGCGACCGAGCGCACGGGGTCCCAGCGGAAGCCGAACTGCCGGCGGACCTGGCTGGGCAGCAACCCGACGGTGATCTGGTTGGCCAGCTCGACGAGCGGGCGGAAGTGCAGCGGCACCGGCGGGCGCAGGACGATGTCGATCGCCAGCTCGCGCGCCTGCGGCACGACCTGCAGGTCCGGGCCGCGGTACATCCCGGCCATGTAGCGCTCGAAGGCGTCGATGTCGGCCGGCATCTCGTCGCGGCCGAGCCCGAACAGCCGCCCGACCACGCGGTAGTCCTGCCACAGGCGCTCCTGCTCGTCGCGCGTGAGCGAGCGCACGTACTTGCGGTAGACGAGCATCGCCGACTCGGCCAGCGCGGCGAGGATCCACAGCAGCAGCTCCGGGTCGTCGCCGCGGTACGGCGTCCCGGCCGGGAAGCGCCCGGCCGCCGCGGGCAGCTCGCCGCGGACCTTCGAGTGCATGCTGCGCACGCGCCGGGTCAGGCGATCGGCCTCCGCGCGCGGGCCGAAGGCGACGGCGTTCATGACCACGCCGGTGCGCTGCAGGCGGGCGTAGGGGTCGTCGAGCGCGCCCGTGTGGGCGAAGAAGCCGGCGAACGCGACCGGATGGGCGGCCATCACCAGCAGCGCGCGGCCGCCCGAGAGCGCCGTCAGCCGGTGGCCGACCACCTGGCGCAGCAGCGATTCGTCTGTGAAGTAGCCCTCGACGGCCATGCCTCCGTAGTACGTGAGGATGACCCATCCGGCCCACTACAGTTCCTGACATGCCCGCCCAGGCCTACGCCGGCAAGGAGTGCGTCTGCCAGTTCCGCAAGGGCATCTGCGACCAGACGTGCGTCCAGGGCATGCTCGAGACGCCGTTCTACATCGCCTGCCTGAAGCTGACCGGGCGCCGCTGCGTCGTCGTCGGCGGCGGCGAGATCGGGCTCGAGAAGGTCGAGGGCCTGCTGGCCTGCGACGCGAGCGTCGTGCTGGTCGCGCCGGAGGCCGAGCCCGCCCTGCGCGAGCTGGCCGCCGAGGGCTCGATCCAGTGGCTCGCGCGCGAGTACGAACCGGCGGACCTGGAGCGCACCTTCATGGTGATCGCGGCCACCGCGGACACCGACGTCAACATCGGCGTCTACCGCGACGCGGAGGAGCGGGCGATGCTCGCCAACGTCGTCGACGTGCCGCCGCTGTGCAACTTCATCCTGCCCGCCATCGTCCGCACGGGCCCGCTGGCGATCGCGATCTCCACCGCCGGCGCCTCGCCCGCGCTGGCCAAGCGGATCAAGCGCCAGATCGCCGAGGAGTACGGCGAGCCCTACGCGCGGCTCGCGGTCCTGCTCAACGACGTGCGCGGCTGGGCCAAGGGCACGCTGCCCACCTACCAGGACCGCAAGGCGTTCTTCGAGGGAATCGTCAACGGCGAGCCCGACCCGGTGGCGCTGCTGCGCGCCGGCGACGAGGCGGCCGTGCGCGACCTGATCGCCGCCGCCCAGCGGTCGGTCGTGCCCGCGACCGCCTAACGGCATGCGAACCGCGGTCATGACGATCTCGACCTCGGTCTCGCGCCGTGAGGCCGAGGACGAGTCCGGCCCCGCGCTCGCCGCCTTGGCCGAGGAGGCGGGCTGCGAGGTCGTCGCGATGGAGGTCGTGCCCGACGACGCCGCGCTGATCGAGGACCGCCTGCGCCACCACGTCGAGGCCGGCCTCGAGTTCGTCTTCACGACCGGCGGCACGGGTCTGACCCCCGACGACGTGACGCCCGAGGCGACGCGGGCGGTGATCGAGCGCGACGCGCCCGGCTTCGCGGAGGCGATGCGGGCCGAGGGCGCTCGCCACACCCCGCTCGGCATCCTCACGCGCGGGATCTCGGGCGTGGCGGGGCGCACGCTGATCGTCAACTTCCCGGGCTCGCCGAAGGCGGTCGGCCAGCTCTTCGGCGTGCTGGTGCCCACCCTGGGGCACGTCGCCCAGACGCTGCACGGGGACTCCACCGCCCATGGCGCCCGCCACTCCCACGGCGCCTGAGCCCCCCGCCGCGATCGCGCTCGACGGCCTGGCGCGGGCCTACGGCGAGCGGGTCGCACTGGCCGGGGTGAGCCTCGAGCTCGCGGCCGGCCGGACGCTGGCCGTGTTCGGCGCCAACGGCGCCGGCAAGACGACGCTGCTGCGCATCCTCGCCACGCTGCTGCGCCCGCACGCCGGGCGCGCGCGGGTGCTGGGGCGCGAGCTGCCGGCCGAGGGCTGGGCGGTGCGGGGGCGGATCGGGCTGCTCGCCCACGAGCCGCTGCTCTACCGCGAGCTCACCGCGCGCGAGAACCTCGAGTACCACGCCGCCCTGCACGGGACGCCGGCCGGCCGCGTGGGCGAGCTGCTCGAGCGCGTCGGCCTCGGCCGCCGCGCCGACGAGCCGGTGCGCTCGCTCTCGCGCGGGATGGCCCAGCGCGTGGCGATCTGCCGCGCGGTCCTGCACGACCCCGAGCTGCTGCTGCTCGACGAGCCGCTGGCGAACCTCGACCCCGCCGCCGCCGAGGCCGTCGCGCCGTTGATCGGCCGCGAGAGCGGGCGCACGCGCGTGCTGATCTCCCACGACGTCGACGCCGGGCTGGCCGAGGCCGACGACGTGCTCGGCCTGCGCGCCGGCCGCGCCGCCCTGGTGGCGCCCGCGGCCGGCGTGGACGGCGGCGACGTGCGCGCGCTCTACGCCGGCGGGAGCGCGGTGGCGTGAGCGTCGAGGCCCCGCCCCGGCCGGCGCTCGCCCCGCCGCGGCCCCCGCGCCCGCCGCGGACGCGGGCCGTCGTCGCCGCGCTCGTGCGCAAGGACCTGCGCCTGGAGCTGCGCTCGCGCGAGGCCGTCCCGGCGATGGTGCTCTTCGCCGTCTCCACCTTCGTGCTCTTCCGCTTCGGCCTGGACCGCGAGACGCTGTCGGGCGACCTGGCCGCCGGCGTGCTGTGGGTGACGCTGCTCTTCGCGGCGGTGCTGGCCATGAACCGCCTCTTCGTCGCCGAGCGCGACGACGGCGGCTTCGACGGCTTCCTGCTCGCCCCGGTCGACCGCACCGCGCTGTTCTATCGCCAAGGCCGCGGTGCTGCTGTGCTTCCTCGTCGCCGTCGAGCTCGTCGCCGTGCCGGTGTTCGCCGTCCTGCTGCTCGGCCCCTCGCCCTGGCCGGGGCTGCCGGAGCTGGTGCTCGTGCTCGCGCTGGCCGACGTCGGGATCGCGGTGCTGGGCACGCTCGTCGGCGCACTCGCGATCCAGACCCGGGCGCGCGACCTGATCGTCCCGATCCTCGCGCTGCCGCTCATGCTCCCCGTGGTCATCGGCGCGGTGCAGGCGACCGCGCCACTGTGGCTCGAAGGGGGCGCCGAGCCGCTGCCGGGGCGCTGGCTGGGGGTGCTCGGGCTCTACGATATGGTCTTCGGGCTCATCGCCCTCGCAGTGTTCGACTTCCTGCTGGAGGACTGACAGAGTGGCATTCGGTCGAGGGCTCAAGTCCCTCTCCATCACCTCGGCGGCGCTCCTGACGATCGCCTTCGCCCTCGTCTTCTTCTGGGCGCCCAACGACGCCGACCAGGGCTTCGTGCAGAAGATCTTCTACCTGCACGTGCCGCTGGCGATCGTGGCGCTGGGCGGCTTCGTGGCGGGCGGCCTGTACGCGGTGCGCTTCCTGCGCAAGGGCGACCGCGGCGACGACCTGCGCTCCTACGTCGCGATCCACATGTCGACGATCTTCGGCGTCGGGGCGCTCGCGACCGGCTCGATCTGGGCGAAGGCCTCGTGGGGCGTCTGGTGGCTGTGGGACGAGCCGACGCTGGTCGCCTTCCTGATCGTCTTCCTGCTCTACGCCTGCTACTTCCCGCTGCGCTTCTCGATCGAGGACCCGGAGCGCCAGGCGCGCTACGCGGGGGTCTTCGCGATCCTGGGCGGCGCCTTCGTGCCGCTGTGCTTCATGTCGGTGCGCTTCGTGCAGGCGGCGGAAACCCATCCGCGCGCGCTGGGCAGCTCGATGCCGGGCGACATGCTGCTGACCTTCCTGCTCTGCATGGGCGCGATGACGCTGCTGTTCGTCTCGCTGTGCAAGTACGAGCTGACCGCCAAGCACGCTTCGATCCGGCTGCGGGGACTGAAGCGCAAGCTGGCCGGCGACGAGGACGCCTTCGCGCCGGTGGCCCGCAGCGCCGCGCCCCAGCAGCTCTGATGCCCGCCCTCCCGCTCGGTGACGCCGGCCCCTACGTCGCGGCGGCCTACCTTGTCTTCCTCGGTCTGATCCTGGTCTACTTGGCCATCATGTCCTCCAAGCTGAGTCGCATCGGACGCGAGATCGCCGACCTCGACGAGCTGGTCGACGAGCGCCGGCGGCGCGCAGAGCTGGCGGCCGCCGACGAGCCGCCCGCCCCGGCCGTGCCCGAGGAGGCGCGCCGGTGAGTGAGCTGCTGGCGGTCGGCGCCTCGCACAAGACGGCGCCGCTGGAGGTCCGCGAGCGCCTGGCCCTGACCGAGGGCCGCGTCGAGGCCTTCACGGCGAGCCTGCTGGAGGAGGACGGGATCAACGAGGCGGTCGTGCTCTCGACCTGCAACCGCACCGAGCTCTACCTGGTGGTCGGCGACCCCGTCGAGGCGGAGGCCGCCGTGCTGGGCGTGCTCGCCCGCCGGGCCGGCATCCGGCCGACCGAGCTGGTGGACTCGATCACCGCCCTGCGCAACTGCGACGCCGCCCGCCACCTCTACCGCGTCGCCAGCGGCCTGGAGTCGATGGTCGTCGGCGAGGCCGAGGTGCAGGGCCAGGTCAAGCGGGCCTATGAGGCGGCGCTGGCCGCGCGCAGCACCGGGCCGCTCACCAACCAGATCTTCCGCGCCGCGCTGGCGACCGGCAAGCGGGTGCGCACGGAGACCTCGATCGCCGCCGGCGGCGCCAGCGTGGCGTCCGTCGCCGTCGACCTCGCCAAGGCCGCGCTGGGCAACCTGGCCGAGCGGCGCGTGCTGATCATCGGCGCGGGCGAGACCGCCGAGCTGACCGCCCAGGCGCTGCACGCCCAGGGGGTCAAGACGCTGTTCGTCGCCAACCGGCGGCGCGAGCGCGCCGTGACCCTGGCGCGGCGCTTCGGCGGCGACACCATCGCCTTCGACGCGCTGCCCGCCGAGCTCGAGCGGGCCGACATCGTCGTGGCCTCGACCGGGTCGCCGCACGCGATCCTCGGCGTCGACGACCTCGGCGAGGTGATGACCGCGCGCGACGGGCGGCCGCTGCTGCTGCTCGACCTCGCGGTGCCGCGCGACATCGAGCCCGAGTGCGACGCGCTCGACGGCGTCACGCTGGTGGACATCGACGGCCTGCAGGCCCAGGTCGCCCGCAACCGGCTGGTGCGCCGGGCCGAGGCGCGCAAGGCCGAGGGCATCGTCGAGGAGGAGATCCACACCTTCGCCGGCTGGCTGGGCACGCTGGAGACGCTGCCCACGGTCGCCGCGCTGCGCGCGCACGGCGCGGAGATCGTCGACCAGGTCCTGGCCGAGAACGACGGCCGCTGGGAGCAGCTGACCGAGCGCGACCGCGAGCGCGTCGAGGCGGTCGCCCGGGCGGTCGCCAACCGGTTGCTGCACGAGCCGACGGTGCGCACGCGCCGGCTGGACCCCGACCGCCGTCACGGCACGCTGCAGCTCCTGCGCGAGCTCTTCGGCCTCGAGGAGCCGGCCGCCGCCGCGTCGGAGACCGACGCCGAGGTGCGCGAGCTGCGCGCTCGGTGACGCCGCTGCGGCTCGGGACGCGCGGGAGCGCGCTCGCGCTCGCCCAGGCGGGAGCCGTGGCCGAGGCGCTGCGGGCGCCCGCCGAGCTGGTGACGATCACCACCGCGGGCGATCGCAACCGGGCGGCCGGGGACAAGTCGCGCTGGACCGGCGCGCTCGAGCAGGCCCTGCTGGCCGAGGAGATCGACCTGGCGGTGCACTCCGCCAAGGACGTCCCCGCCGACGTCGCGCCGGGCACGGCGCTGGTCGCCGCGCCGGCGCGCGAGGACGCGCGGGACCTGCTGGTCGGCGCTGCGGAGCTTGCAGCGCTGGCGCCGGGCGCGCGGGTGGGCACGAGCGCGCTGCGCCGCCGGGCGCAGCTGCTGGCCGCTCGGGCGGACCTCGCCGTGGTCGAGCTGCGCGGCAACGTCGACACGCGCCTGCGCCGTCTGGCGGCGGGCGAGGTCGACGCGCTCGTCCTCGCCCGCGCGGGACTGGCGCGGCTCGGGCTGCTGGCCGACGGCGGCGATGCGGTGCGCCTGCCCGGCGAGGCGGGGGTGTTGGCCGCCTGCGCCCTGGATCCGCGGCGCTTCGTCGCCGCCGCGGGGCAGGGCACGCTGCTGCTGCAGTCGCGCGCCGGAGACGCGAGCGCCGCCGCGGGGGCGCGCGCGATCCTTGACGCCGCGACGTGGGCGGCCCTGTCGGCCGAGCGCGCGACCGTGCGGGCGCTCGGCGCCAGCTGCCACACGCCCGTCGGGGTGCAGGCCGCCGGCGGCCGGCTGCGCGGGTTCGCCGGCCTGCCGGACGGCTCGGCCTGGGTGCTCGACGAACTGGAGGCCGAGCCCACCGAGGCCGCCGGCGAGGCGCTGGCCCGGCGGATGCTGGCCGCCGGCGCCGGTGAGCTGCTGGCCCGCGCCGAGGCTGAGGCCGAGGCGGCCACGGCCTGATGGACGGGATCGTCTATCTCGTCGGGGCCGGCCCGGGCGATCCGGGGCTGCTGACCGTCCGCGCGCGCGAGCTGATCGCGACCGCCGACGTCATCCTCCACGACCGCCTCATCCCGGCCGAGGCGCTCGCCGGCGCACGCCCCGGCGCGGAGTTGATCTACGTCGGCAAGGAGGGCGGCGGGCCGTCGATGCCGCAGGCGGAGATCGACGCGCTGCTGGTCGCCCACGGCCGCGTGGGCAAGCGGGTGGTGCGCCTGAAGGGCGGCGACCCGTTCGTCTTCGGCCGCGGCGGCGAGGAGGCGCTGGTGCTGCGCGAGGCCGGGATCGCCTTCGAGGTCGTGCCCGGCATCACGGCCGGCATCGCCGGCCCGGCCTACGCCGGCATCCCGGTCACCCATCGCGAGCTCTCCAGCGGCGTGGCGTTCATCACCGGCCACGAGGACCCGGACAAGCCCGCGTCGGCGATCGACTGGGCGGGGCTCGCCGCCTTCCCGGGCACGCTCGTCTTCTACATGGGCGTCCGCGCGCTGCCGCGGATCGCCGAGCGGCTGATGGCCGCGGGCCGGCCGGCGGACGAGCCGGTCGCGGTGATCGAGCGCGGCACGCTGCCCGGCCAGCGAACGCTCGTCGCGACGCTCGCCGACGTGGCCGAGCGCGCCGCCGTCGCCGGCGTGCGGGCGCCCGCCGTGACGCTGGTCGGCGCCGTGGCGGCCCTGCACGAGCCGCTCGCCTGGCTCGAGCGCCGCCCGCTGCACGGCCGCACCGTGGCGGTCACGCGCGCCCGGGCGCAGGCGAGCGCGCTCGCCGCCCGGCTGCGCGAGCTCGGCGCGGCGGTCGTTGAGGCGCCCGCTATCCGCACGCGCGCGCTCGACACGGCGCTGCCGGCGCTCGAGGGCTACGACCTCGTGTGCGTGACGAGCCCGACCGGCGCGACCGAGCTCTTCGCCCGCCTGTCGGACGCGGGGCTCGACGCGCGCGCCCTGGCCGGGCGCGCGGTCGCCGCGATCGGGCCCGGCACGGCGGCCGCCCTCGCCGACCACGGCATCCGGGCCGACGTCGTGCCCGCGCGCTCGGTGGCCGAGGGGCTCGTGGCCGCGCTCGACGGCCTGCCCGTCCGCCGCGCGCTGGTCGTGCGCGGCCGCGAGGGCCGCGACGTGCTGCCCGACGCGCTGCGCGAGCGCGGCGCCGAGGTCGACCTCGCGCTGCTCTACGAGACGGTGCCCGAGCCGCTCGACGACGCCGCTCTCGCCGCCGCCCGCGACGCCGACTACGTCGTCTTCACCTCCGCCTCGACCGTGCGCTTCTTCACCGCGGCGGCCGGCGAGGAGGCGCTGGCGGGCGTGCGGGTCGCGTCGATCGGGCCGGCGACCAGCGCGGTCCTGCGCGAGCTCGGCGCCGAGCCGGCGATCGAGGCCGACCCCCACACGCCGGACGGCCTGATCGCGGCGCTCGTGGCCGACGCCGCGGCGCGCCGCTGACGGCTCAGATCCGCCAGGCGGCGCCGTCCCAGCGCGCCGCGATCGCGCGGCCGGCAGCCTCGAGCCCGAGCTCGTGCGGCCACGTGCGGCCGTCGCCGAGGTAGAGGGCGAAGGGCTCGAACGCGGCCCGCCGGAACGTCCGGCCGGCCGGCGGCTCGGTGCCGGTCTCAAGCCGCGTCGTGCCCTCGCAGCCGCTCGCAAGTAACGTCGCCGAAGGCGAGCGCGCCGTAGGCGCGTCTCGCCTGGCAGGCGAAACCCTCTTCTGTGAGCACACGACTCGCCTGGCAGGCGAAGCCCTCATCCGTGGAGCGCGCCGACATCGCGTCTCGCCTGGCAGGCGAAACCCTCATCCGTGGAGCGCGCCGACATCGCGTCTCGCCTGGCAGGCGAAACCCTCATCGGGCGAAACGCCTCTAGCTTGGAGTCGTGCGAACCGACGCCGAATCCCTCGGCCGGCCGCGCCTGCACCTGCGCGAGATCGGCTCGACCAACGCCCGCGCCAGGGAGCTCGCGACGGCGGGGGCGCCGCACGGGACGCTCGTCACGACCAGCCTGCAGACCGCCGGCCGCGGCCGCGAGGGCCGCAGCTGGACCGCGCCGGCCGGCCAGGCACTGCTGCTCTCGCTGGTCATCCGCGACCCGCCCGCGCTCCTGCCGCTCCGCGCGGGCCTCGCGGTGGCCGACGTCGCCGGGCCGGACGCGCGCATCAAGTGGCCGAACGACGTCCTGGTCGGCGGGCGCAAGGTCGCGGGGATCCTCGCCGAGGGGCGGCCGCAGGCGGGCTGGGCCGTGCTCGGGATGGGCGTCAACGTCGCGGTGCGGCTGGACGACTTGCCGCCGGAGCTCCGCGCCACCGCGGGCACGCTCGGGCGCCCCGCGACTGACGTCGAATCCGCGCTGACCGAGCTCCTCGCCGCACTCGACCGGCGGCTGGCCGAGCCGGCCGAGAGCGCGTTGACCGAGCTCGGCCGGCGCGACGCCCTGCTCGGCCAGCCGGTGTCCTGGGCCGGCGGCGAGGCAGTCGCGGCCGGCATCACCGCCGACGGCGGGCTGCAGGTCCGCCGCGCGGACGGCAGGCTGGAGGTGCTCGACGCCGGCGAGGTCCATCTCCTCCGTGGGTGAACGTCTCAGGAGGCGAGCAACTCGACGCCCCGGCCGCCGGCGAGCGCGGCGATGCCGGCATCGAACGTGACCAGCGGAGTCTCGCGACGGCGCGCGAGCGCGAGGAGATGGGCGTCCGTGACCTGGCGGTGGCCCTGGGCCGGCGGTAGGTCGGCATCCGTGGAGGAGACGTCGTCGACCAGGAAGCGGTGATCGCCGATCTCGCGGAGCGCGAGGAGGACGCGGCGGGCGTCCGCTATGACCACGGCGCTCGGGAGCACGCTCGGATTGGCCGACACCCGGACGAACCCGGCCTCCGTCATGGGGCACGTCGCCCATCCGCCGGCACTCCGGTCGAGGAACCACCTCCGGGCAGCGACGTGATGGACGTGCGAGTCCCAGGCGAGCGCGACCAGCACATTGACGTCGGGGAGACCCACCGGGCCGTCAATCCTCGTCGAGTGCGCGCCGGACCATCTGGGGAGTGATCGCCGGCGTTCCCGACGGCACGCGGATCACCGGCAGATCGCCGTCGATCTCGATCCGTGCGGGGGTGAGCCCGCGCCTCGCGAGCTCGGAGATGACGGATCCCAGCGAGCGGCGGCTCGTCGCCGCCAGCTCTCGCGCCGCCGCAAGCAGGTCGTCGTCGATCTCGAGCGTCGTCCGCACGAGTTGATGCTAACGCATCATCGCATCACTTCACGGATCGCTCAGCGGATCGGCGCCGCGACCAGCGCGTGCAGCTCGAGCAGCCGCTCGAGCGTCGGCGCCCCCGGGCCGCGCTCGTCGATCCGCGCCATGCCGCACTCCGTGGCCACCGCGAACTCCATGCCGCCGCTGCCCGCCGAGGCGGCCTCGGTGAGCTCGCGCGTGCGCTCCTCGTCGCCCTCGTAGTCGATCACCCCGAGCGCGAGGCGCTTAGGGTCGAGGTCGCGCAGCGGCTCGAAGTACGCCGCCTGCCGGCCCGTCTCGCGGTCGACCGGCATGTGCACGAAATCCGACACGTCGCTCACCGTGCTGGCCAGCTCGACGCACAGCGACAGGTCCTGCGGCACGGTGAAGTGGCGGTGCTTGTAGTCGCCGTAGCAGAGGTGGATCCCGCGCTCGAAGCCCGCCGGCGTGCGCTCGAAGGCGTCGCGCAGGGCCTCGATCACGAATGGCCTCTCCCTGAGCGCCTCAGCGGCGGGGAAGTTGGCGACCAGCGCGCCCAGCTCGACCGCGACGTCGTACTGGAGCGAGAGGTCGGCCGGGTCGACGACCTCGGCGATGGCGGCGACCTCCTGGGCGATCCCGTTCGCGTAGACCGGGAAGAAGCGCTCCTGGTCCGCTTCACGGATCCAGGTCACGACCGTGGCGAACGGCGTGGGCACCGAGACCTGGAAGCGCACCCCTTCCGGGATCACGCCCTCTTCGCGCAGCCGCCGGAAGACCGCGTAGGAGGCCTCGGCGGCGTCCGCGTAGCCGAGCGCCCGGGCGGGGATCTCGGTCACCGACGCGTCGACCGACAACGCCGGGAAGGCGCTGTAGTCCTCGTTGTCGGGGTTCTCGCGCCCGTGCGTGCCGGCCATGTCGATCCCGTCGAGCGCCGTGAGCAGGCCGATCTGCCAGCCGATCCACTGGGCCCGGTCACCCGTCTCGCCGTCGGTGATCGCCCACAGGTGCGGGCTCAGCACCTCCGACGCGGTCCGCATCGCCGTCTCGGCGTCGGGCGCCTTCAGGCCTCCCACGAGATGCGCGCCGACCGCTGTTCCGACCTGCTGGTTGGCCACCATGATCTCTCCTCTGCTCGACGACCCTGCTGCGTTCCTCCCCCGGGGCAACGTACGTGAATCGCGGAGATGCTGAGTGGCTACGCGCCAGCTCAGCAGGCCTCGTCGAAATCGCGGCCGACGGTTCGTGGCCCGGGTAGAGGCCATCATCGACAACGAAGGAGAACCTCATGGGCAAGCTCACCGTCACCTGCTTCATCACCCTCGACAACGTCGTCGAGGACCCGCACATCTGGTCCGGGCAGTTCCAGAGCGACGACACCGGCGAGCTCAACGACGCTGTCATGCGCGAGGCCGACGCGATGCTGCTCGGCCGTGTCACCTACGAGGGCTTCGCGGCGGCGTGGCCGTCGCGTTCCGGCGACCCGTTCGCGGACAAGCTCAACGCGATGCCGAAGTACGTGGTGTCCGGCTCGCTCGAGCGGGCGGACTGGAACAACTCGACCATCGTCGCCGATGACGTCGTCGAGCGGATCCGGGCGCTGCGAGAGGAGCAGAACGTGCTGGTGTGGGGCAGCCCGACGCTCGTCCAGACGCTGATGGACGAGGGCCTGGTCGACGAGTTCGTGCTGATGGTCTCGCCGATCGTGCGCACCGAGGGCGTCCGGCTCTTCCCGGCCGACGGCCGGCCGCGCGGGCTGCGAATCACCGAGTCGACGCTGCTGAGCGGCGGCATGCTCGCCGTGCGCATGGCCCCGGGCGACGCCTAGGCCGGTGGCCCGCCTCAGCCGCCGCGGGCGCCCCGCCCGCGGCGGCTTAGAATCGCCCGATGCGCTTCATGCTGTTCGTGTACGCGGGCGAGAGCGGCGAGGGGCCGCCGCTCGAGCTGGTGGAGGCGATGAACGCCTACAACGAGGAGCTCTCGCGCGCCGGAGCGCTGCTCGCCCTCGACGGCCTGCACCCGCCGTCCGCCGCGACGCGGCTGACCTTCTCCCCCGGCAACGACCGGCCGACCGTCACCGACGGCCCGTTCACCGAGGCCAAGGAGCTCGTCGGCGGCTACTGGATCATCCAGGCGCGCTCGAAGGAGGAGGCCGTCGAGTGGGCGTCGCGCGCTCCGCTGGGCGCCGGCACGATCGAGGTGCGCCAGATCGCCGAGGGCTCGGACTACTCGCCCGAGGTCGAGGCGGCGGCCAAGCTCTCCCAGGAGCCGCCCGAGCAGACCGTCGCGGAGTAGCCGGGAGCGCCTGGCTTGGCGGCGCGGCAGGCGCGAGCGACCGCAGACCAGATCGACGCCATCTGGCGGATCGAGTCCGGCCGGGTGATCGCGACCGTCGCGCGCATGACGGGTGATGTCGGCCTCGCCGAGGACGTGGCCCACGACGCCGTCGTCGCCGCGCTCGAGCGCTGGCCGTCGTCGGGCATCCCGCCCAACCCCGGGGCGTGGCTGACCACGACGGCCAAGCACCGGGCCATCGACCTCATGCGACGCAGCACGACGCTCCAGGACAAGTACGCCCAGATCGCCCGGGACATGGGCGTCGAGAGCGCCAGGGCCGACGTCGACGCCGCCCTCGACGACGACATCGGCGACGACCTGCTCAGCCTGATCTTCACCTGCTGTCACCCGGTCCTGTCGACGGACGCGCGCGTGGCGCTGACCCTGCGGATGCTCGGCGGCCTCAAGACCCCGGAGATCGCGCGCGCGTTCCTGGTCTCCGACGCGACGGTGGGACAGCGGATCTCGCGGGCCAAGCGGACGCTCGCCGAGGCGGGCGTGCCGTTCGAGGTGCCCGCCGGCGACGAGCGGCAACCGCGGCTGGCGTCGGTGCTCGAGGTCGTCTACCTGATCTTCAACGAGGGCTACGCGGCCACGGCCGGCGAGGACTGGATGCGCCCCGCGCTGATCGAGGAGGCGCTGCGGCTGGGGCGGACCCTGGCCGCCTTCGCGCCCGACGAGCCCGAGCCGCACGGGCTCGTCGCGCTGATGGAGATCCAGGCCTCGCGCCGGGCGGCGCGGACCGGACCGGCCGGCGAGCCGGTGCTGCTCGCCGACCAGGATCGCCGTCGCTGGGACCGGCTGCTGATCCGCCGCGGGCTCGCGGCGCTCGAGCGCGCGCAGTCCGCGGGCCGCCCGGCGGGGCCGTACACGCTGCAGGCCGCGATCGCCGCCTGCCACGCGCAGGCGGCGAGCACCGAGGAGACCGACTGGGTGCGGATCGCCGCGCTCTACGAGGCGCTCGCGCGGGCGACCGGCTCGCCGGTGGTCGAGCTCAACCGCGCGGTCGCCGTGGGGATGGCGTTCGGGCCCGAGCTGGGCCTCCAGTCGGTCGACGCGCTCGTGGCCGGCGGTGTGCTCGACGGCTACCACCTGTTGCCGAGCGTCCGCGGCGACCTGCTCGCGAAGCTCGGCCGCCGCGCCGAGGCGCGGGCCGAGTTCGAGCGCGCAGCGGCGATGACGCAGAACAGCCGCGAACGCGAGTTGCTGCTGGCCCGCGCGGCAGGCGTGGCGAGCTGAGCGAGCAAAACGTCGAGATCCGCGGACCACGAGCGCCGATCTCGACGACGTGGTCCTCTAGGAGCAAAACGTCGAGACCCCAGCCGCGGTGCTTCCGAACTCGACGAATCGATCGCGCCGACGACCCCGCCGGCCTCGAGCTGCCCCCTTGCTGGCGGGGTCGCGTCCTCTGCGCGGCGACGGGACTTGCCCGTGGTGCGGGCTACGCGGCTTCGTCGCTGTGGACGTCGCCGCGCACGGCGTCGCGCACGCGCTCGCTCGCTCGCTCCAGCGGGCTCGCGCCGTTGGGCACGGCGGCCGCCGCGTCGTCGACGGCCTTCTTGGTCGTCCGGGGGCGGCGGGTGCGCTTGGCCTCCTTGGTGACCGTGGCCGGTGACGGGCCGGCGGCGACGGGCTCGTCGGCCGCGGGCTTGCGCCGGCGGGTGCGCTTCGGCTTGGCGGGCGGCACCTCCTCGGCGGGAGTGTCCGCCTCGGCCTCGGCGGCCGCGGGGGCCCGGCGCCGGCGGGTGCGCTTGGGCGGCTCCTCGGCGGGCGCGTCGGCGACCGGCGGATCGGCCTCGGGGGCGTCGACGCCCGCGTCGGCCTCGGCCGGCTTGCGCCGCCGCGAGCGCTTGGGCTTCGCGGGCGCCTCCTCGGCGCCGGCGGCGTCGGCAGCCTCCTCGGCGGCGGGCTCGGCCGCCGAGGTCCCCGGATCGGCGTCGACGCGGGTGCGCCGCCGGCCGCGCCGGGACTTCGCGGGCGCCTCCTCGGCCGCCACGGTTGTTCCCTCGCCGGCGCCGTTCTCGCCGGCGGCGTCCTCGCCGAGGACCTCCGTGCCGACGACCGCCAGCGCCTCGGCCGGCACGGCCTCCGCCGCCCCGCCCTTCTTCTTGCGCCGCCGCGAGCTGCGCCGGCCCTTGCCGCCCTTCGGGAAGTTGCGCAGCAGCTCGCGCGCGAGCGCGGCGGGCTTGCGCGACATCCGCGTGCGCGCGCCGTTGACCACCTCGCCGGCCTCGGCGGTGTGGGGCAGCGCGGCGGCCAGCAGCGCGGCGGAGAGACGGCGGTCCTGCTGGCGGGCGGCGTGCACGAGCCGGCGCGCGTTGCGGGCGTGCGCCCCGCCGCTGGAGTTGACCAGCAGGCCGAGCAGGCGCTTGGTCTCCGGCCAGCGCTGCACGGCGTACTCCTCGTGCACCTCGCGCGTGTACTCGGCCGCGCGCCAGATCCAGTTGTTGGCCTGGTCGCGGCGGCCGATCTTCTTCTCGGCCAGCGCCTGCAGCACGATCTTCACGCCCTCGCGCTTCTCGTCTCGCGGCCAGCCGCCGATCATCTCGACCGCGTCGTCGAACGCGTCGGCGTCGCGCGCGGCGGCGATCTCCTGCAACGCGCGCTGGCGCAGCTGCGGGTTCTTGTTGCGCTGGACGGCCGTCAGCAGGAAGGTCCGCTTGAGCTCGCCGCCCTGGTCGAAGTGCAGCATCGCCCGTGCCCGGCGCCAGCCGTTGGGCGCCACGCGGGCGCCGGCGAGCGCGGCCCACTGGACCTGCTCGCCGTAGTCGAGGTGCTCGACGGCGATCCGCCACAGCTCGCGCTCGAAGACCTCGATCCGCCGGTTCTCGTCGGCCGTCACCGGCACGACGCGGCGCTCGACGCGCAGGCGCCGGCCGCGGCCGCGGCGGACCGGGCCGACGACGATCGCGCCGCCGCGGTAGACGTCGCGATCCAGCAGCGAGTGCAGGCTCACGACCGGGTCGTCGTGCTTGGTGGCGGGATGGACGAAGTCGACGACGATGCCCGCCTCCTTGCCCGGCTGGCGGCGCGTGACGCGGCCGACGCGCTGCTGGTAGATGCGCTTGGAGGCGGTCGGCGCGAGGTGCATGCAGACCGTCGCGCGGGGCGAGTTCCAGCCCTCGGCGAGCAGCTGGGCGTTGACCAGCACGTCGACGTCGCCGCGCTCGTACTGGGCGAGGATGCGGGCCAGCTCGCGCTTGGGCGTCTCGCCCGAGACCGCCTGGGCCTTCATGCCGAGGTCGCGGAAGGCCTCGGCGACGTTGTAGGCGTGGCGCACGCCGGCGGCGTAGACGACGCCGGGGACGCCGTTGAAGCGCGTCTTGTAGAGGTCGGCGATCGCGAGGTTGAACGGCAGCTGGTCGAGCAGCTCGGCCAGCATCTCCTGGTCGAACTCGGTATCGACCTCGCCGCGGCGCAGCGGCACCTTGGCGATCGTGCGAACGCCGGGGCCCGGCGGGATGCGCACGCAGCGCAGCGGGGAGATGACCCCGCGGCGCGCGGCCTGGGCGAGGTCGAAGCGCGAGGTCTGGGTCGGGAAGAGGTCGGTGACGTGGCGGGCGATCAGCGCGCCCGTGGCGGTCATGCCGACGAAGATCGGGCCGCTCCAGCCGCGGATCGCCGCCGAGGTCTTCTCGCCCAGCGCGGTGTGGGCCTCGTCGCAGATGACGATCGTGTAGGCGTCGGAGATGCGGCCGGGATTGCGGACGAACCACTGGTAGGTCTCGACCGTGACCGGGCCGTTGGCCGCGTCCTGGTCGCCGAGCAGCGGCGGCGAGATGCGGTCCTGGTAGCCGCGGTCGCGCAGCTCGCCGAGGAACTGATCGACGAGGTTGCGGCGGTGGGTGAGGATCAGCACCCCGCCGGTGCGCGAGGCCTCCACGAAGCCGAGCGCCGCGACGGTCTTGCCGGCGCCGGTGGCGTGCTCGAACCAGAAGCGCTTGGCGGCGTTCGGGTCCTCGTCCACCTCCGCTCCGGCGTCGGCGACCTCCGCGTCGGCCTCGTCCTCGTCCGCCCAGTCGCGCGGCTCCTCGTCCTCGGGCTCGTCGTCGTCCTCGAGCAGCTCGGCCGGCAGCTCCTCCTCGCCCGGCAGGCCGGACGGCGCCTCGGCGACGACCTCCTCGTCGGCCGTGATCGTGCCGTTGCGCAGCGCGTCGGCCAGCAGCGCCGTCAGCGTGCCCGAGAGCGCGTCGACCTGGTGGGCGGAGAGCACCGTGCCGTCGGCCAGCACCGGCTCGTCCTGGCTGAGCAGGCGGTCGAGCCCGAGCAGCAGCGACCACTGCCGCCGCCATTCGACCGACGGCCAGCGGGCGCCGGCGTCGAGCTCGGCCAGCGCGGCGTCGAGCGCGCGCCGGCGGGGGCTGCCGGGCGCCAGCGCGAGCGCGGCGTCCTCGCCCTCGAGCACGAACGGCTCGCGGGTGAACGAGGCAGCCCGCTCGATGGCGTCGGACGATGGAAGGGAAGCAGCCTGGACGGCCACTGCTGTGCTCTCAGCCAAGAAGGCTCCGAATCATCAAATGAGGGAGGCCGCTGAGCTCTCGTCGAACCCGGCCCCGCAGACTCGCGAAAAGATCCAGGGGCTGGCGGACACCCGGACTCCCCTTGGGTCACCTTCCCACGAGCACCCTGCATTACAGCAGATCGGCAAGCGCGACTAAGCGATCTGCCACCCTCTCAGACGTCGTGCGCCGCCTGCTCGTCTTCCTCGGGGTGCTCGCGCTGACCGCCGTGGTGGTGATCGGCGTGCTGCAGGCGACCCGCGAGGGCGACGACGCGAGCGGGCAACCGGCCGCCGGGAGCTTCGACCTCGAGGCCGCGCGCGAGCGGCTCGCCGGCGCGCCGCCGCCGCTGGCCGCGCTGCACGACCAGTCCTCCGAGCTGCTCGGCGGCGGCACGCGCGCCTTCGAGCGCCGCCTGGCCGAGCTCGAGGGCCACCCGGTCGTGGTCAACAAGTGGGCGTCGTGGTGCGGCCCGTGCCGGCTCGAGTTCCCCTACTTCCAGGCCCAGGCCGCCAAGCGCGGGCGCAGCGTGGCGTTCGTCGGGATCGACGCCAAGGACAACCGCGAGACCGCCCAGGGCTTCCTGGAGGAGTTCCCGGTGCCGTTCCCGTCCTACCTGGACCCGGACGAGGAGATCGCCCGCTCGATCCGCGCGCCCGCGAACTTCCCCGTGACGGTGTTCATCGACGCCCGCGGCCGCACCGCCTACATCCACCAGGGCCAGTACCGCGACGAGGCGGACCTGGCGGCCGACATCGACGAGTACCTGTGAGCGCGGGTCCGTCCGTCGAGGTCCGCCGCGCGCGCGACGCGGCCGAGCGCGAGGCCGCGCTGCACCTGCGCGAGCAGGTCTTCGCCGACGAGCAGCGCGTCGACCTGGCGGCCGACCAGGACGGGCTCGACGACGAGGCGGTGCAGCTGGTCGCGGTCGACGACGCCGGCACCGTGATCGGCACGTGCCGGCTGCTGATCGACCGCGGCGCGAGCGCGCGCTTCGCCCGCCTGTGCGTGCACCGCGAGGCCCGCCGCCGCGGGATCGCGGCCGCGCTGCTGGCCGAGGCCGAGCGCGAGGCGAGGGCCGGCGGCGCCGTGCGCATCGGGATGCACGCCCAGACCGACGCGCTCGCGCTCTACGAGGCGGCCGGCTTCACGCCCTACGGCGAGCGCTTCGACGAGGAGGGCATCGAGCACCAGGGGATGGAGAAGCAGCTCGAGCCGCCGGAGCGCGCCGGTGCCTGAGCTGCGCGTCGACCCGCTCACCGGCCTGCGCTCGATCGTCGCGGCCGATCGCGCCACCCGCCCGGGCGGCGGCTTCGCGGTCGAGCCCGTCCCGCCGCTGGACCCCGAGCGCGACCCGTTCCTCGAGGGCCACGAGTCCCAGACGCCGCCCGAGGTCTTCGCGGTCCGCCCCGGCGGCGGCCCACCCGACTCGCCGGGCTGGACCCTGCGCGTCGTGCCGAACCTCTACCCGGCCCTGTCGCCCGACGCCCCCGAGCCGGAGGCCCAGCCCGACCCCGACCTCTTCGCCGCCCAGCCGGCCACCGGCGCCCACGAGGTGATCGTCAACTCGCCGCGGCCGGTGACGACGGTGGCCGACCTCACGCCCGGCGAGCTGGCCGACGCGATGGAGGGTTGGCGCGAGCGGATGCGCGTCCACGCCGGCGCCGGCGCCGCCTGCGTGCACGTGCTCGTCAACGAGCGCCGCGAGGGCGGCGCCTCGCTCCCCCACACCCACGCGCAGCTCTACGCGCTGGACTTCGTCCCCGCCGCGATCGCCCGCGAGCGCGAGCGCTTCGCCGCCTACGCCGTGCGCACGATGGGCGGCAACCTGCTCGGCGACCTCGTGCAGGAGGAGGTCCGCCGGCGCGAGCGGATCGTGGCGATCGACGGCGAGGCGGTGCTGATGGCCCCCTACGCGTCGCGGCTGCCCTACCAGCTGGTGCTCGCCCCGCGCCGCACGCGCGCGCGCTTCGAGGACGAGGGCCCGGCGGGCGCCGCGCTGCTGCACGACGCGCTGAGCCGGCTGGCCAGACACTTCGGCGCCTCGCCGCCGCTGAACCTGTGGATCCGCACGGCGCCGCGCGGCGCCGAGCACTTCTGCTGGCGGATCGACATCCTGCCGCGGCTCACGCAGCTCGCCGGTCTCGAGCTGGGCACCGGCGTGAACCTGAACATCGTCGCCCCCGAGCGCGCGGCGGCCGAGCTGCGCGACGCCTGAGCGCCGGCCGGCCGCCCGGTGGTCTGGATCGCGATCACGATCGCGCTCGCCACGCTGGCGGGCGCCGGGGCTCAGCGGCGCTGGGGCGAGCCGGCCTCGCGCGCCGGGCGCGGGCTGCTGAGCCTGATCCTGTACGTGATCGTCCCGCCGGTGACGTTCCTGAACCTGGTGGACCTGCGGCTGACCGCCGCCCTCGGCCTCGGGGTCGTGCTCGGCTGGCTCGCGCTGGGGCTCGCGGGCGCGGTCGCCTACGTCGCCGCGCGCCGGCTGGCGCTCGACCGGCCGGCGACCGGCTCGCTGATCAACGTCGCCCTCCAGGGCAACACCGTCTACGTCGGGCTGCCGCTGACCGCGGCGTTCCTGGGCACCGAGGAGCTGAGCAGGGCGGTCGCCTACGACGCGCTGATCCAGGGCCCGGCGCTGCTGGTCGGCGTCTTCGGCGTCGGCGCGGCGTTCGGCACGAAGGCCGGCACGGGCGTGCGCGAGCGCACGGGCACCTTCCTGCGCCGCAACCCGCCGCTGCTGGCGGCGATCCTCGGGCTCGTCGCGCCGGCCTGGATGGCGCCCGACGCGCTGGTCGACGCCTCGCTCGTGGCCGTCTTCGCGATGCTGCCGTTCGGGTTCTTCGGCGTAGGCGTGGCGCTGGCCGAGGCGGGCGGGCGGCGCGCGCTGCTGCCGCCCTTCACGCGCCCGCATCGGCGCCGCGATCGGCCTGCGGCTCGTGCTCGCGCCCGCGCTGCTGGGGCTGCTCGCGTGGCCGCTCGTCGAGCTGCCCGACTCCTACCTGCTGATGGCCGCCACCCCCGCCGGCGTGACCGGGCTCGTGGTGGCGCACGCCTATGGTCTGGAGATGCGCTTCTCGGCGGCCGCGATCGCCTGGACCACGGTCGTGTCCGTGCTCGCCGCGCTCGCGGCCGCCGTGGTGCTCTGATGCGCGCGCTCGTCCAGCGCGTGTCGCGCGCGGCGGTCACGGTCGACGGCCGTGAGGTGAGCGCGATCGGCCCGGGCCTGCTCGTGCTGCTCGGCGTCGGCCACGACGACGGCCCGCAGGACGCCGACCGCCTCGCCGACAAGCTGCGGGCGCTGCGGATCTTCCCCGATCAGGACGGGCGCATGAACGAGCCGCTCGGCCCCGGGCGCGAGATCCTGTGCATCTCGCAGTTCACGCTCTACGGCGACAGCCGGCGCGGGAACCGCCCGTCGTACGTGGCCGCCGCCCGCCCGGACCAGGCCGAGGCGCTCTACGGGCGGGTGTGTGACCGGCTCGGCGCCCGCCGCGGGGTCTTCGGCGCGCACATGGCCGTCGAGCTCGTCAACGACGGCCCGGTGACGATCCTCGTCGAAGTCCCGTAGATTGCCCGGCCGATGCCGCCTGAGGAACGCATGGTCTGCCGCTTCGCCGCCGAGCCGCCGCAGTCGCCCCTGCCGGGCGGCGAATGGGCGGAGGCGCTCGCGGCCGAGTTCCTCGCCGCGCTGGAGGACGTCGACCAAGAGGGCGAGGACCTCGGGGAGCCGGGGGAGCTGGCCTGGTTCCCGGACCGGACGTGGGGCGGGCGCACCTACGTCCCGGTCACGAGCCGCACCAGCACGGGCTATGACCTCTACGGCTACGTGTCCTTCCTGCCCGGCGACGAGGAGAGCGAGCCCGGCGACCTCGCCGGCTGGGCCGACTTCACCGACGAGACCGCCGACCGCCACCCGGAGTGGAAGCTCGACCTCTGCGAGGAGGTCGTCGGCGGCTGGCGCGGCGAGGGCGGCCGCGTGGCGGCGATGACGCTCGTGTGGGGCGTCCCGCTCGTCCGCGACGGGCTGATCGCGACCGCCGAGCTGAGCGGCGTGGCCGTCGACCAGTGCGCGCTGGCCGACGACCGCTTCACGCTGCTGGCGCCCGACGCGTTCCGCTCGGACTACCTCGAGATCCGCCTGTGGAACGTCCGCGGCGAGGAGCTCGCGGCCGAGTCGCTCTACGAGGACGACGACGAGGACTGACGCGCGCCGTTCCCGTTCCCGTTGCCGTTGAGCGCGCGCGAGACGGTGACGTGGTCGATCAGCCCGTAGCCGCGCGCCTGCTCGGCGGTGAAGAAGCGGTCGCGCTCGAGGTCGTCTGAGATCTGGTCGACCGTCTGGCCGGTGTGCAGCGCGTAGATCTCCTCCAGGCGCCGGCGCAGCTCGAGCGCCTCCTTGGCGTGGATCTGGATGTCGGTCGCCTGGCCCTGGAAGCCGCCGCTCGGCTGGTGGATCAGGATGCGGCTGTTGGGCAGCGAGGCGCGCTTGCCCGCCGCCCCGCCGGTGAGGATCAGCGAGCCCGCCGACATCGCGATCCCGCAGCAGGTGGTGGCCACGTCGGGCCGGATGAAGCTCATCGTGTCGTAGATGGCCAGCCCCGCGTAGGCCGAGCCGCCGGGCGAGTTGACGTAGAGCTGGACGTCCTTGTCGGGGTCCTCGGCCTCCAGGTGCAGCAGCTGGGCGACCACGAGGTTGGCCATCTCGTCCTCGATGACGCCGTTGACGAAGACGACGCGCTCGCGCAGCATCCGCGAGTAGATGTCGAACGAGCGCTCGCCGCGCGCGTCCTGCTGCACGACGACGGGGACCAGGGGCATCGGCTGTCTCCTTTGGGGTCAATGCGCAACTTGTGAGTTGCGCGTCTGGAGGGATGCTAGCGTACGTGCAACCCACAGGTTGCGAACGACTGACAGGAGCCTTCCCCCCGTGCCACCCACCGTCCGCCGCGAGATCGTCCTGCCCGTCCCGCGCGAGCGCGCGTGGGAGCTGCTCACCGACGAGACCGAGCTCGCCGGCTGGCTCGCCGACGAGGTGGAGCTGGTCCCCGAGCCGGGCGCGCCGCTGCGCGCGTGGTGGGAGGGCGGCGACGTCCGCGACGGCGTCGTCGAGGACGTCGAGATCGGCGCGCGCCTGCGCTTCCGCTGGTGGGACGAGGACGAGGACTCCGAAGTCGAGTGGCGGCTCGAGGACGCCGTCGGCGGCACGCGCGTCGTCGTGACCGAGCAGCGGGTGACCGCGCCGGCGCCCGCCTTCGCCGCGTGGGGACTGCGGCTGGCCGCGCTCGCGCACGCCTCCGCCCTGTGCCTGGTCTGAGCCACCGCGACGCGAGCGAGCCCGAGCAGCTCGGGGCGGTCTTCGCCGCGCTCGCCGACCCGACCCGTCGCAGCGTGGTGCGCTCGCTCGCCCGCGAGCCCGCGCTGACGGCCTCGGGACTCGCCGGCGAGCTGCCGATCTCGCGCCAGGCGGTGACCAAGCACCTCGCCGCGCTCCGGCGCGCTGGCCTGGTCGAGCCGCGACGCGAGGGCCGCGAGACGCGCTACTCGCTGACGCCCGAGCCGCTGGGCGAGGCGATGGCGTGGATGGCCGCCGTCGGCGCGCGCTGGGACGAGCGGCTGGCCCGCCTGGCCGAGGCCGCCGCTCGAGGCTAGGCGGCCAGCCGGGCGAGCGGCGCGTCGCCCACTGCGGCCAGCGTCCGCGGCGACACCGGGAAGACGCAGCGCGGCGTCCCGGCCGCCGCCCACACCTCGTCGTAGCGCAGCAGGTCCTCGTCGATCACGGTGCGCAGCGGCGCCGGATGGCCGACCGGGGGCACGCCGCCGATGGCGTACCCGGTCGCGGCGCGCACGAAGTCGGCGTCCGCGCGCGCCACCGGCTCGCCGAAGGCGGCCTCCAGCGCCGCCTCGTCGGCGCGGTTGTCGCCCGCCACCAGCGCCAGCAGCGCCTCGCCGCTGCGCGTGCCGCGGAACACCAGCGACTTGACGATCGCGCCCTGCTCGACGCCCACGGCGGCCGCCGCCTCGGGCGCGGTCCGCGCCGAGTCCGGCAGCTCGCGCACCTCGGCGGCGATCCCCAGCTCGCCCAGCGCCGCCCGAAGGCGTCGCGCACTGCGGGGCAGCGCGGCGCTCACCGCGCGGCGCGGGCGGTCGGCACCCGCTCGGCCACTTCGGCGTCGGTGAGCGGGAAGTGACAGGCGGCGAGGTTGCCGCCGTCCTTGGCCTCCAGCAGCGGCTCCTCCTGGCTGCAGAGCCCCTGCGCCTTCCAGCAGCGCGTGTGGAAGCGGCAGGCCGGCGGCGGGTTGGTCGGCGAGGGCACGTCGCCCATCAGCACCTGGCGCGACTTGGCCGCCGCCAGGCGCGGGTCGGGCACCGGCACGGCGGACATCAGCGCCCCCGTGTAGGGCATCCGCGGATGGGCGTAGAGCGCGGCGGAGTCGGCAAGCTCGACGATCTTGCCCAGGTACATGACCGCCACGCGGTCGCACATGTGGCGCACGACGGAGAGGTCGTGGGCGATGAAGACCAGCGTGAGCCCGAACTCGCGCTGCAACGCCTGGAGCAGGTTGAGGATCTGCGCCTGGATCGAGACGTCGAGCGCGGAGACGGGCTCGTCGGCGACGATCAGCTTGGGCTTGAGGGCCATGGCGCGCGCGACGCCGATGCGCTGGCGCTGGCCGCCGGAGAACTCGTGCGGGTAGCGGTTGTAGTGCTCCGGGTTGAGCCCGACGATGTCCATCAGCTCCTGCACGACCTTCTTGCGCTGCCCCTCGCTCTTCTCGAGCCCGTGGATGACGAACGGCTCGGAGATGATCGAGCCGACCGACTTGCGCGGGTTCAGCGACGAGTAGGGGTCCTGGAAGATCATCTGCATCTCGCGGCGCATGGCCTTCAGCTCACCGCCGCCGATATCGGCGATCTCCCGGCCGTCGATCTTCACCGAGCCGCTCGTGGGGTCGATGAGGCGCAGCAGCAGGCGCGCGGTGGTCGACTTGCCGCAGCCGCTCTCGCCCACGAGGCCGAGCGTCTCGCCACGCATGACGTCGAAGGAGATGCCGTCGACGGCGCGCACGGCGCCGACCTTGCGCTGCAGGATCAGCCCGCTGGTCAGCGGGAAGTGCTTGACGAGGTCGCGAACCTCGACCAACGGCTCGCCCGGGCCCGCGGCGGGCTCCGGCGCGTCCACGCCGGCCAGGGCCTCGGTCATTCCGCCGCCGCCCCGGTCAGCGGCGGCTCGTCGCCGACGACGACCTCGCGCGCGCGCTCGGGCGCGCGGCCGGCCTGCAGCTCGCCCCACAGCCGTTGCCGCACGCCGTGGTCGAGCAGGCACGCGACCTCGTGGCCTGGGTTGCCCTCGACCGGCTCGAGCAGCGGCTCGACGCGCGTGTGCGCCTCGCGGACGTACGGGCAGCGCGGGTGGAAGCTGCAGCCCGAGGGCAGCGTGATCAGCGACGGCGGGCGCCCGGCGATCGGCGTCAGCGCGTCGCCGCGCGGGTGGTCGAGCCGCGGGATCGAGCTCAGCAGGCCCCACGTGTAGGGGTGCTCGGGGGCGTGGAAGATCGTGTCCTTGTCGGCCCGCTCGACCATCCGGCCGGCGTACATCACCGCGATGTCGTCGGCCATCTCGGCCACGACGCCCAGGTCGTGGGTGATGACGACCACCGCGGTGTCGAACTCGCCCTGCAGGCGCTCGATCAGCGTGAGGATCTGCGCCTGCACGGTGACGTCGAGCGCCGTGGTCGGCTCGTCGGCGATCAGCAGCTTGGGGTCGTTGGCCAGCGCCATCGCGATCATCGCGCGCTGGCGCATGCCGCCGGAGAACTCGTGCGGATAGGACTCGGCGCGCTTGCGCGGCTCCGGGATCCCGACGAGGCCGAGCATCTCGATCGCGCGATCGCGCGCCTGTGCCTTGGAGACGTCGCGGTGGGCCTGGATCGCCTCGACGATCTGGGCGCCCACCTTGTAGAAGGGGTGCAGCGAGGAGAGCGGGTCCTGGAAGATCATCGCGATCTCGTTGCCGCGGATCTGGCGCAGCGCCTCGTCGGAGGCGGTCAGCAGCTCCTGCCCGTCGAAGCGCACCGAGCCGGTGATGCGGGCGTTGCGCGCGCGGGTGAGGCCCATCACCGTCAGCGAGGAGACGGACTTGCCCGAGCCCGACTCGCCGACGATCCCGAGCGTCTGGCCTCGCTCGATCGTGTAGGAGATGCCGTCGACCGCCCGCACGAGCCCGTCCTCGGTGTTGAAGTGCACCGAGAGGTCGGAGACCTCCAGCAGGGGTGGGTTCGCGGCGGTGGCCATCAGTAGCGCACGCGCGGGTCGATGAAGGCGTAGAGGATGTCCACGACCAGGCTCATGATGGCGATGAAGAAGGCGCCGAAGAGGACGGTCGCCTGCACGACCGGCAGGTCCTGGCGGACGATCCCCTCGTAGGCGAAGCGGCCGATCCCCTGCACGTTGAACACCGTCTCGGTGAGGATCGCGCCGCCGAGCAGCAGGCCGATGTCGAGCCCGAGCAGCGTCACGATCGGCGTGATCGCCGCCCGCATCGCGTGCTTGAAGATCACCTTGCGCTCCGACAGGCCCTTGGCGCGGGCCGTGCGCACGTAGTCCTCCTGCATCGTGTCGATCAGCGTGCCGCGCAGGAAGCGCGCGTAGATGGCGGCGAAGCTCGCGGCCAGCACACACCACGGCATGACCAGCGCGAGCGCCTTCTCCGGGATGTTGCCGGCGTCCTGGTAGGCGGAGTTGCCGGGCAGCAGCGGGAAGCGGCCGATGTCCTGGTCGAAGAGGTAGAGGACGACGAGGCCGAGGAAGTAGACGGGCGCCGAGATCGCGACCAGCGCGATGCCCATCGAGAGGCGGTCGATCCACGAGCCGGTCTTGATCGCGGAGATGACGCCGATCGGGATCGCCACCGCCAGCCACAGCACGGCCGCGCCGAGCGCGAGGAAGATCGTGGCCGGCAGCCGGCTGAGCAGCTGGGGCAGGACGTCGGAGTTGTTCTGGTAGCTGAAGCCGAAGTTCACGCCGTCGCCGCCGACGAACGGCAGGATGTCCCCGAGGTAGTGGATGAACCGCACGGGGAGCGGGTCGTTGAGGCCGAGCTGCTGGCGGATCGTCTCGATCAGCTCCGGCGACGGCTGGCGACCTGCGCGCGCGGCCGCCGGGTCACCCGCCGGGAGCACGTTGAACACCACGAAGGTGATCAGCGTGATCACGAAGAGCAGGAAGACGACCCAGAGCAGGCGCCTGACGATGTAGATGGCCACGAGGGTGAAGGTGGGCTCGCCGCCGACCCGGCCGCGCCGGGCCCCGCCGCACGGCGGGACCCGACGCGCGGATCAGCGGGTCACTTGATCGAGGTGAAGGGGATGGACACCTGGGTCGTGTCCTTGCTCACCACGTTGTTGACGTTCTCTGAGGCGATCATCGGCTCCTTGTCCCAGTTGTAGTTGATGGCCGGAGCCTGCTCGGTGACCATCCGGTCGATCTTCGCCCACGCCTCCGCGCGCTCGGCCGGGTCGGTCAGGAGCTTGGCCTCGTCCATCGCCTTGTTGATCTCCGGCACGTCGAGCTCGGGCCAGTTCGAGTTGTTCTGGTCGAGGATGTTCGCGCCGTTGAACGTCGGGTCGAGGATCGTCTGGGAGTCGGCGAAGTCCTTGAACCAGCCGACGTTCGGGCACACCGCCACCTTGGCGTCGGGCACGTTGCAGAACTTCGTGTACATCGAGTCCTGGGTCACCAGGCGCAGGCGCACCTTGAACCCGAGCCGCTCGAGGTTCTCCTTGGAGATCTCGGCCACCTTCTGTCCGACGCCCTCGGAGGTCCCGACCATCAGGATCTCCTCCGCCCCCTCGTACCTGCCCGAGGCGTAGCCCGCCTTCTTGAAGTACTCGGCGGCCAGCGCGGGGTCGCCGTCCGGCTTGCTCATGAAGTCCAGGCCGAAGCCCTCCATGCCGCCGGCCTCCTCGAAGCCGGGCAGGTTCGGCGGGATGTAGTGGGTCGGGATGTCACCGACGAGCTCGCCGCCACGGGCGAGCCGCAACGCGTTGCGGTTGAAGCCGGCGACGACCGCCTTGCGCACGTTGACGTCGTCGAACGGCTTGATCGTCGTGTTCATGGAGACATAACGCTGACCACCCGCCGGCGTCAGCGTGAGCTGATCCTTCTGCCGCGTGACGGCCTGCTTGAGGATGGCCGCGTCAGGGATGACGTCGCCGTTGGTCATGCTCTGCCCGTTGAGGATCTTGCGCGAGGCGACGGTGGTGTCGTCGTTGCCCTGCGGCATGTCGATCTGATCCAGGTAGGCCGGCTTGAAGTCCAGCGCCTTGTCCCAGTTGGGGTTGCGGACCAGGTTGATCCGGCGGCCCGGCTCGTAGCCGATCGCCTTGCCCGACGCGTCGTTCTCGATCATGTACGGGCCCGTCGCGACCTGGTTGGCGCCGTAGGTCGACGGGTTCTCCTTGTCGAACTTGCGCGCGTACTCCTCGGGCACCGGCGCGGTGAGCGGCATCGAGAGCGCCCCGGTCTTGTAGATGCCGGCCGTGGGCTTGCTGAGCTTGAAGACGACGGTCTGGTCGTCCGGCGTCTCGATGCCGCTGATCGTCGTGCCCGGCTTCGCGCCCACCTTCGCGCCCTCGATGTCACCGAAATAGGCGCCGGCGTAGCCGTTGTTGACGGTGTTGAAGAAGCCACGCTCGATCGCGTACTTGACGTCCTTGGACGTCACGTCCCGATCGACCGGGGCGGAGAACTTGACGCCCGGCTTGATCTTCACCGTGACGGTCTTGGCGTCCTCGGAGATCTGCGGGTCACCCTCCGCGAGGTCGGGCACCGGGGTCGTGGGATTGTCGGGCTTGTAGCCGTAAAGCCGCTTCTGGGTGGCCTCGACGACCATCGAGCCCAGCGTGTAGTAGGTCTGGCCGGGGTCGATGAAGTCGACGTCATCGGTCCAGAGCATCGTCATCTTGCCGCCCTGCTTGCCCTCCACGGGCGCGCCGGCGCTCGTGCTCTCCTCGCCTCCGCCCTCGTCGTCGCCGCCGCAGGCGGCAAGACCGAGGGAGAGGGCCAGGAGGGCGCCAAGGAAGAGGGTCCGGGTGGACCGTCGCATGGAGCTTCCTTTCGTCATGGTTGGTTCCGGATCGGGGGGAGTCGGATGAGCGGGGAGGATCACTTGGACTTCGTGCCCTTCGGGTTCAGGGCGTCCTGCATGCCGTCGCCGAGCAGGTTGAAGGCCAGCACGGTGAGCAGCAGGGCGAGGCCGGGGAACAGGAAGTACCACCAGGCCGAGTCGAAGATCGTGGCGGAGTCGGCCAGCATCTGGCCCCAGGAGGACTGCGGTGGCTGGATCCCGACCCCGAGGAACGACAGCGCCGCCTCGAGCAGGATGTTCGCCGGGATGAACAGCGTGGCGTAGACGATGATCGGCGCCACGAGGTTCGGCAGGATGTCGCGGAAGATGATGCGGGTGTTCGACGCCCCGAGCGAGCGCGCCGCCTCGACGAACTCCTTCTCGCGCAGCGAGAGCACCTGGCCGCGCATGATGCGGGCAACGTAGGGCCAGTTGGCGAGCACGATGATGAACAGCACGACCGAGAGCCCGGGCTGCAGCAGCCCGCCGGGGCCGGGCTTGAGCGCCTCAAGGCAGCCGTTCTTGTCCGAGCAGGCGACGGCGAGGCCCATGCCGAGCAGCAGCACCGGGAAGGCCAGCAGCACGTCGATGACGCGCGCGATCGCGGTGTCGACCCAGCCGCGGTAGAAGCCGGAGAGCATCCCGAAGATCACGCCGATGATCACCGACAGGCCGGTACCGATCACCGCGACCTCGAGCGAGACGCGGGCGCCGTAGATCGTGCGCGCGAAGACGTCGCGCCCGAGCTGGTCGACGCCGAACGGGTGGGCGGCGGACGGGCCGCTGGGCAGGCCGAACTCGTCGAGCGCCTCGGTCGACTGCACGTTCGGCGCGGGGACGCCCACGAGCTTGGTGATCGGCCCCGCGAAGATCGCGCACAGGACCAGGACGACGATGAAGGCCAGCGCGGCCAGCGCGACCTTGTCGCGGCGCAGGCGCCGCCAGAACAGCTGCAGCGGCGAGCGTGCGGTGACGCCCTCCGCCCGCTCGTCGCCCGTGAGCGCGTCGGCCCCGGGGTCGTCGGCGTGCAGGAGGTCGCTGGCACCCGCGCCGGTGCTCAAGAGGCGCTCGCTCGAGTCGGTGATGCGGTTCTCACGTCGTGTCCCCTCCTCGGCCGTCCGATCGCGTGGACCAGCGACGGCCGGTGGTGCTGCGCCCGTCCCCTTCAGAATCGAAAACCCACGACCCCCCAGCGCAACGATTCGCCGACGCCCGAGCGGATGTTCCCCGTATCCGCCGAGCCCCCTCGCGACGACCCGTGGATCGGGTTCGCCGCGCTGCGAGGCGTTCGACAGCTTAGGGCAGCCGGACTCGAACCTCGAATGTGAACCGTTCGCCGCGTCGCCGCAGACGTGGCGTTCCGTTGCGCCGGCGAGCGTTTCCGGCGGCGCGGACCGTCGCCGTATGCTGTGCCGCAGGTCGGCCCCGATAGCTCAGCCGGATAGAGCGACTCCCTCCTAAGGAGTAGGCCCCTGGTTCGAATCCAGGTCGGGGCGCTGCCGGCGTCAGCCGCGGTCCGGGCGGTCGGGGTAGATGTCGTCGATGGTGGCCAGCGGCTCGTAGGGCGCGCCGCCCGCCGCGCGCACGATCGCCTCGCCGCCGCCGGCCAGGCGGTCGAGCACGCTGACCACGCCGCAGACCGCGTGCCCCTCCTCCAGCACGGCCTCGATCGCCTGCACCGTCGAGCCGCCCGTGGTCACGACGTCCTCGACGATCAGGCAGCGTTGCCCCGGCGCGAGCGTCGGGCCCTCGACGCGCCGCTGGAGCCCGTGGGCCTTGGTCTCCTTGCGCACGAAGAACGCCGTCACCTCGGCGCCGCCCGCGAGCGCCGCGCACGCGGGGGCGTCGGCGCCCATCGTCAGCCCGCCGACGGCGGTCGCCCCCCAGCGCTGCGCGTAGCCGGCGACCAGCTCCGCCAGCGCGGTGAAGCCGGCCGGGCGCAGGATCGCGCGCTTGGCGTCGACGTAGTACTGCGCGGTGGCGCCCGAGGTGAGCACCACCTCGCCGACGAGCAGCGCGTGGCGGCGCAGCTCGTCGACCAGGGTCTCGCGGGCGGTTCTCACGCGGCGAGCGATCCTAGACTCCGGGGCCGATGGAGCACGCCTTCGGCCGTGAGCCTCCGTTCCGCCTCGGGATGGAGGAGGAGCTCTTCCTGGTCGAGCCGGAGGGGCTCGGTCTCGCGCACGCCGCGAGCGAGCTCCTGCCGCGGGTGCGCCTCGCGCCCGGCGACGGCGGGACGGTGATGCACGACACCTACGAGGCGATGGTCGAGACGGCCTCGCCGATCGTCGCCGGCGCCCTGCCCGGCGGGGCGTCGCTCGAGCGGATGCGCGCGGCGCTGCGGACGGCCGGCGCCACGCTTCTGGGTGCCGGGCTGCACCCGGCCGCCGCGTTCGGGGACGTCGTCCACGTGCCCCAGGAGCGCTACCGCCGCGTCGCCGCCACCGCCCGCGGATTGCTCGAGCGCACGCCGACCGCGGCGCTGCACGTCCACGTCGGCATGCCCGACGCCGAGACCGCCGTCCGCGTGTGCAACCGGCTGCGCAGCTTCTTGCCCGTGCTGCAGGGGCTGGCGGCGCACTCGCCGTACTGGCACGGGCGCGACGCGGGCTTCGCGACCGCCCGCGCGCAGATGTTCCGCGGCTATCCGAACGCGGTGATCCCGCGGGCGTTCGCGGACTGGGAGGACTACGCGACCACGGTCGACGCGGTCGTCGCGGCCGGCGAGCTGCCCGACTTCAGCTTCCTGTGGTGGGACGTGCGCCCGCATCCGTTGCTCGGGACCGTCGAGCTGCGCGCGATGGACGCCCAAGCGCGGCTCGCCTCGGTCCAGGGCCTCGCCGCGCTCGCGCACGCGCTGGTGCTCGCCTGCGCGGAGGGCGATTCAGGGGTGCCGGAGGCGCCGCCGACCGAGGTCATCGTGCAGTCGTCCTTCAGCGCCGGGCGCGACGGCCTGGCCGCGCGGCTGTGGTGGCGCGGCGCGCTGCGCCCGCTGCCTGACGTCGCCGTCGAGGTGCTCGCGCTCGCGCGCCCGCACGCGCGGGAGCTCGGCGCCGACGGCCTGCTCGAGGAGGTCGAGCGCATCCTGTGCGAGGGCAACGGGGCGGACCGGATGCGGGCCGCCCACGCTCGCGGGGGGATGCGGGCGGTGCTGGAGTTGCTCGCCGCGGAAACGGCAACCCCGCTCTGAGGGGGGTTCGGCCGAGCGTCTGCGTGCCACTCCGGCCGACCGATACGACTTAGGCCTGTATACGAGGCCATTCTCGTATCGGTCGATTCCCCGCCGCACTCATTCGAACCCAGACCCTTTACCAGCCGGGGTTCGCACGCAGCGACCCACGGCGCGGGAAGCTGCGATGGTCACCACCCTGACCGTCCAAGGTATCCCAGATCCCAGTCTTATGATAAGTTGGCGCAATGAGGGTCGCTGTCCTGGGGGCGGGCGCAATCGGCGCCTACGTCGGCGCTGCGCTGTGCCGCGCCGACGTCGATGTTCACCTGATCGCGCGTAAGCAGAATCTCGAGGCGATGCGCGCCAACGGCGTGCGCGTCATCTCGCCGCGCGGAGACTGGACGGCGCATCCGCCGGCCACCGACGACCCGGCCGAGGTGGGGCCGGTCGACTACGTCTTCCTCGGCCTGAAGGCCAACTCCTACGGCGCGGCGGGCCCGATGCTCGAGCCGCTGCTGCACGAGAACACCGCCGTCATCGCCGCCCAGAACGGGATCCCGTGGTGGTACTTCCACGGCCTGGACGGCGAGCTGGCCGGCCGGCGGATCGAGTCGGTGGACCCGCAGGGCGCGGTCACCGAGGTGATGCCGCCCGAGCGCGCGATCGGCTGCGTCGTCTACGCCGCCACCGAGCTGCAGGAGCCCGGGGTCGTCCTGCACCACGAGGGCACCCGCTTCTCGATCGGCGAGCCCGACCGCACCGTCTCCGATCGTTGCCGGGCGTTCAGCGAGGCCATGATCGAGGGCGGCCTGAAGTGCCCCGTCGAGGCCGACCTGCGCGACGAGATCTGGGTCAAGCTGATGGGCAACGTCGCCTTCAACCCGATCAGCGCGCTCACACGGGCGACGATGGCCGGCATCTGCCGCTATCAGCCCTCGAAGGACCTGGTCGCGCGGATGATGACCGAGACCGTCGCGATCGCCGGCGCGGTCGGCGCGGCGCCGCAGGTCTCCGTCGAGCGGCGGCTGGCCGGCGCCGAGAAGGTCGGCGAGCACAAGACCTCGACGCTGCTCGACCTCGAGGCGGGCAAGCCGCTCGAGCTCGCGGCGATCATCGACGCGGTGGTCGAGCTGGCCGACATGACCGGGATCGAGGCGCCCTCGCTGCGCGCGGTCTCCGCCCTCTCGGGGCTGCTCGCCCAGTCGCTGGGCCTCGACGAGGCGAGCTGACCGAGCCGGATCGCGGGCGGTCAGCCGGTGTCCGCCTGCGCGGGCACCGGACTGCCGTCGTGACCGAGCGCGGCCGAGATCTCCGCCGCGTGGCCCCGCAGCCGCCGGCCGAGCTCCGCGGTGCCCGCGCCGGCGACGCGCGCGGTCGGGCCGGAGACGCTGATCGCCGCGACCGCCTCGCCGGAGGCGTCGAAGACGGGTGTGGCGACGCAGCTGACGCCCTCCTCGTGCTCCTGGTCGTCGAGCGCGTAGCCGCGCCGGCGGATGCGCACGAAGTCGTCGCGCAGCGCCTCGACGGTGGTGAGCGTGCGCGGGGTCAGGCGGGCGAAGGGCTCGCGCGCCGCCGGGTAGAGCTTGGCGATCGTCGCCGCCGGGCGGTAGGCGAGGATCGCCTTGCCCGAGCCCGTCGTGTGCGCCAGCGCGGTGCTGCCCAGCTCGGTGAACATCCGCACGCTGTGGGAGCCCTCGACCTGGTCGACGTAGACCACGCGGTCGGAGTCGAGCACCACCAGGTTCGCGGTCTCGCCCGTCTCCGGCCCGATCTGCTCGAGGTGCGGGCGCGCGGCCGCGCGCAGCGCCGAGGTCCGGACCTCTAGCCCGCCGGCCAGCTCGAGCACCTTGAAGCCGAGCGCGTAGCGCCCGGTGGCCGGGTTCTGGGCGACGTAGCCGCGGTCGACCAGGCTGCCGAGCAACCGGTGCGCGGTGCTCACCCCCAGCCCGGTGCGGGCGGCGACCTCCGAGACCCCGAGCTCGCCGGCGGGGGCGGCGGCGAGCGCCTCGAGGACGTCGAGCGCCCGGTCGAGCGACTGGACGCGCCCGCGGCGTGGCTCGCTGCTCATGACGTCGAAGCTCGGAGGGACGGCGCGCCCTCCCTCGGTGGCGCGCCGTCCCCCGGTGACCCCGGTCGCTAGCCCGCCGTCTCCGGCAGGGCGGCCAGCGGGTCGGCCCCCTCCTCGATCTCCTCGAACTCCTTGACGTGGTCGATCGACTGCCCCATGGCAGCGTCGTCCTCGGGCGCGACCATGATCTCGACCATCACCGGGATGTTGCGGGCGTTGGACTCCGCGATCGCCCAGTCGAACGCGCTGGCGAGCTCGCCGGCGTCGGTGACCTTCTTGCCGTCGGCGCCCATCGCCTTCATGACCGCGACGTGGTCGATGCCCGGGTGCCCGCCGGGCCCGTCGTAGGCCAGGCCGACGGCGAAGTTCATGTCGTAGTTCTCCTCCGCCTGGCGGATGAGCCCCATGTAGCCGTTGTTGACCATCACCAGCACGAACGGCACGCCGTACTGCACGGCGACCGCGACCTCCTCCATGAGGAACTGGAAGGAGTAGTCGCCGACGACGCCGACGATCTGCTGGTCGGGCGCCGCCAGCTTGGCCCCGGTGCAGGCCGAGACCTCCCAGCCGAGCGGGCCGGCCTGGCCGCAGCACAGGTAGTGGCGCGGCTTGAAGGTCTGCTGGAACTGCCCGCTCCAGATCTGGTAGAGCCCGATCGCGGTGACGAAGATCGTCTCCGGGTCGAAGTACTCGTTGAGCTCCTGGTAGACGCGCGGCGGCTTGATCGGCACGTTGTCGAAGTCCGTGCGCCGCGTCAGCGCGCGCTTGAGCCCGTCGACGCGGTCGGTCCACTCGTCGCGGTCGGGCGTGGTCCGCTCGCTCGCCTGCTTGCTCAGCGCCTCGAGCGCGTACTTGGCGTCAGCGACGATCCCGAGGTCGGCCGGGAAGACCTTGCCGATCTGCTGGGGGGCGATGTCGACGTGAATGAACTTGCGCTCGCCACGGTAGACGTCGAGCTTGCCCGTGTGGCGGTCGCCGAAGCGCGCGCCGATGGCCAGCACGACGTCTGACTCGAGGAAGATCTGGTTGCCGAAGCGCTGCTGGGTCTGGATCCCGGCCATGCCCGCCCACAGCGGGTGGTCCTCCGGGATCGCGCCCTTGCCCATCAGCGTGTGCGACACGGGGATCTGCAACTGCTCGGCGAGCGCGACGAGCTCCTCGGCGGCGTCGGCGAGGATGACCCCGCCGCCGGCCAGGATCAGCGGGCGCTCGGCGGACTGCAGCAGGTCGAGCGCCGCTCCGATGGCCCCGGGCGTCGGCGCCGGCTTGGCGAACGTCAGCTTCGCGTCCGTCGTCGGGTCGTACTCGATCTCCGGGCCCTTCTGGACGTTGAGCGGGAGGTCGAGCAGGACCGGGCCCGGGCGGCCCTCGCGGGCGACGCGGAAGGCCTCGCGGAACGCCCACGGCAGCTGGGCGGTCTCCTTGACCTGGTAGGCCCACTTGCACACGGGCCGGGCGATGTCGACGATGTCGACGGCCTGGAAGGCCTCGCGGTGCAGGACGTCCGTGTTGGCCTGCCCGGTGATGCAGATCATCGGGATCGAGTCGGCCAGGGCCGTGTAGAGCCCAGTGATCATGTTCGTGCCGGCCGGGCCCGAGGTGCCGATGTTGACCCCCGGCTCGCCGGTGATCCGCGCCCAGCCGTCGGCGGCGTGCGTGCCGCCCTCCTCGTGGCGGACGCTCAGGTGGCGGATGCTCGAGTGCTGCAGCGCCTCGTAGAGCGGCAGGATGGCGGCGCCCGGGACGCCGAAGGCGACCTGGACCCCCTCGTCCTCGAGCACCTGCACGACGGCCTGCATGGGGTTCATCAGCGGCATTGTTCGGGTGTCCTCCCTCAGGTGGTGACGGCGTCGGCCGGGGTGCCGATCCGGTACTGGGCGAGCTCCTCGACGAGCCGGAGCAGGCCGGAGTGGTCGTCGCTGCCGTGGCCCTGCGCGCGCAGCGCGACCATCTGCTGCAGGACCAGCGCGGTGGCCGGCAGCGGCACGCCGTAGCTGTCGCCGGACTCCAGCGCGATGTTGAGGTCCTTGTGGTGCAGGTCGATGCGGAACCCCGGCGTGAAGTCGTGCTCGAGGAAGTTGCGGCGCTTCATCTCCATGACCTTGTTGGCCGCCAGGCCGCCGCCGAGGACGTCGAGGATCTTCTCGGGGTCCACGCCGGCCTTCGAGCCGAGCACGAGCGCCTCGGAGACCGCCTGGAAGGTGACCCCCACGACGATCTGGTTGCAGGCCTTCACGACCTGGCCGGCCCCCGCCTCGCCGACGTGGACGATGGTCTTGCCGAGCACCTCGAAGAGCGCCTGGACGCGCTCGAGGTCGGACGCCTCGCCGCCGACCATGATCGACAGGACGCCATCCTGGGCGCCGGCCTCGCCGCCGCTGACCGGGGCGTCGAGCGCGCCGATCCCGCGCTCTGCCGCGGCCTCGGCGACCGCGATCGAGACCGTCGGGTGGATGGTCGACATGTCGACCAGCAGGTCGCCCTCGGAGAGGCCGGCCAGGATGCCGTCGTCGCCGAAGGCGACCGCCTCCACCGCGGGCGAGTCGGGCAGCATGGTGATCACGACGTCGGAGCGATCGGCGATCTCGGTCACGCTGCTCGCTGTGTCGGCGCCCTTGTCGGCCAGCCGCTTGACCGGCCCGTCGGAGTGGTCGTGGACGACCAGCCCGTAGCCGGCCTCCAGCAGGTTCTCCGCCATGGGGGCGCCCATGACGCCCAGGCCGATGAATCCGATCCTGTCGGGCATGCTCGCTGGCTCCTCTCAGGCCTGGGCGCGCTCGCCGCGCCGCTCGCGCGGGAGCCACTCGAGGCTCGCGTCGGTGTCGCCGCCGGGCGCCTTGTACTCGAGGCCGACGTGGCCGTCGTAGCCGAGCGCCTCGATGCGGTCGAAGACGTAGTCGTAGTTGATCTCGCCGGTGCCGGGCTGGCCGCGGCCCGGGCTGTCGGCGACCTGGATGTGGGCGATGCCGTCGAAGTGGCGCTCGATGGTCGCCGTCAGGTTCCCCTCCATGCGCTGCATGTGGTACGCGTCGTACTGCAGGCGCACGTTCTCGCGCTCGACGCCGGCCACGAAGGCGGCCGCGTCGTCGGTGCGCGAGAGCAGGTAGGGCCCGTTCTCGAACGTGTTGACGGCCTCGATGAGCACGGTGGCGCCCTGCTCGGCGGCGGCGTCGGCGGCGAAGCGGACGTTCTCGCGGGCGAGCGCCAGCTGCGCCTCGCGGCCGACGGACTCGATCGCGTGGCCGGCCAGCGCGTTGAGCTTCGTGCAGCCCACGGCGCCCGCGAGCTCAAGCGCGACCGGCACGTTGGCGCGGAACTCGTCCTGGCGCTCGGGATCGGAGATCAGGCCGCGCTCGCCGCCGGGCATGTCGCCGGCGTCGAAGTTCAGCCCGATCACGTCTACCCCCGCGTCCTGGATCGCATCGCGGACCGCGGCGGGGTCCTCCCCGCGCGGCCACCACAGCTCGACGGCGCTGAAGCCCGCGTCGCGCGCGGCGCCGAACCGCTCCAAGAGCGGATATTCCGTGAACAGGATCGAGACGTTGACGCAGAAGCGCATCGGCACCACCTTAGTCGCAGCTTTCCCGTCTGTCAATACCGCGTTTCCGCCTGATGGAAACCTCTCCGTGACTCAGGCGAAGAAGAACGTGAGCCCCAGGACGGCGTAGACCGCCAGCAGCAGCAGGCCCTCGAACCAGGTCGACTCGCCGTCGTTGGCGACCTGGCTGGCGATGATCACCGCCAGCACCACGGCCCCGAGCTCGAAGCCGTTGAACACCAGCGCGAGCGGGTGCGGGCCGAAGAAGAAGGAGAGGATCACCAGCAGCGGGGCCACGAACAGCGCGATCTGCGCACTCGAGCCGATGGCGATGTTGACCGCCAGGTCCATCTTGTCCTTCATGGCGACGTAGACCGCCACCCAGTGCTCGGCGGCGTTGCCGACCACGGCAACCACGATGACCCCAATGAAGAACTCGCTCAGCCCGATCGACTCGGCCGTCTCGGAGATCGAGCCGACGAGGATCTCGGACATCAGGCCCACGGCGAGGCCTGCGACGAACAGCAGCAGCACGGACTTCTTGACCGTCCAGGGTTCCTCGCCCTCGTGTGCGTCCTCGCCCTCGGGGTTGAAGAGGTCGCGGTGGGTCTTGAGCGAGAAGAGCATCCCGGCCGCGTAGCTCGCCAGCAACACGATCGCGACGGCAAGCGAGAGCCGCTCGACGTCGTTGGTGAACTCGACCTCCTCGACGGCGATGCCCGGGAGGCCGCCGCCCGCCACCAGCTGGTAGACGGCCGGCATGACCAGCGCGATGACGGCCAGGATCAGCATGGTCGCCTGCGCCGAGGCGGCGGTCGGGTTGAAGGTCTGGCGCTCGCGCTTGAGGCCGCCGACCAGCATGGCCGCCCCCATGACCAGCAGGATGTTGCCCAGGATCGAGCCGATCAGCGAGGCCTTGACGACCTCCTGCAACCCCGCCAGCAGGGCGAAGAAGGCGATCAGCAGCTCCGGGAAGTTGCCGAACGTGACGTTGAGCAGGCCGCCGATGCCGGGGCCGGCCCGCTCGGCCAGCTCCTCGGTGGCGCGGCCCATCAGCGCCGCGGTCGGGATGACCCCGAGCGCGGAGACGAAGAAGATGACCGACGGGCTCGCGTGGATCAGCTCGAGCACGACCGCGAGCGGGATCATCGGCACCAGCAGGGCGGGCCAGCCCTCCCGGCTGAAGATCATGCCCATGATCCCGCCGCGGCGGGGCGACTCGGGGGCGCAGCGGCCCCGTCGGGCGTCATCTGCCGCTAACCGCCGAGCGTCTCGACGGCGATCTCGGCAACCTCGGTGGGCGTGCGCCCGACGCGGACCCCGTTGGCCTCCAGCGCCTCGGCCTTGGCCGCCGCCGTACCGGCGGTGCCCGAGACGATCGCCCCGGCGTGGCCCATCGTCTTGCCCGGCGGGGCCGTGAAGCCCGCGATGTAGGCGACGACCGGCTTGGTGACGTGCTCGGCGATGTACTCCGCCGCCTCCTCCTCGGCCGAGCCGCCGATCTCGCCGGCCATCACGATCAGCTCGGTCTCCTCGTCCTCCTCGAAGTCGGCGATGACGTCGATGAAGCTCGACCCGGGGACCGGGTCGCCGCCGATGCCGACGATGGTCGAGTTGCCGAAGCCGCGCTGGGCCAGCTCGTTGCCGATCTGGTAGGTCAGCGTGCCCGAGCGCGAGACCACCCCGACGTTGCCCTCCGAGAAGAAGGCGGCCGGGATGATGCCCACGTTGGCCTTGCCGGGCGAGAGCACGCCGGGGCAGTTGGGGCCCACCAGCCGGGCGCCCTCGGTCCCGAGCGCGCTCACGACCCGCAGCTCGTCGTGGGCCGGGATGCCCTCGGTGATGCAGATCACCAGCGCGATGCCGGCGTCGTCGGCCTCGAGGATCGAGTCCGCCGCGAAGCGGGCCGGCACGAAGATCATCGCCGTGTCGGCGTCGGTCTCGGCCACCGCCTCGTGGAAGGTGTTGAACACCGGCACGCCCTCGACGTCCTGGCCGCGCTTGCCCGGCGTCACGCCCGCGACGACCTGCGTGCCGTAGTTCTTGTTGTTCATCGCGTGGAAGGTGCCCTCGCGGCCGGTGATGCCGGCGACGCACAAGCGCGTGTCCGCGTCGATCAGGATGCTCATCGCGCCTGCTCCAGGCTCGGCGTGGCGGCGGCTCGCTCGACGACGAGCTTGGCCGCCTCCTGCATCGTCGCGGCGACCTCGAGGCCCTGCAGCTGGGCGTCGGCCAGCAGCCGGCGGCCCTCCACGTCGTTCGTGCCGTCCAGCCGCACCACGAATGGCACGTCGGGCTGCACCTGGCCAAAGGCTTCGATCAGGCCCTTGGCCACCTCGTCGCAGCGCGTGATGCCGCCGAAGATGTTGAACAGCACCGCCTTGACCTTGGAGTCCGAGAGGATGACCTCGATCGCGGCGATGATCGCGTCGGCCTTCGAGCCGCCGCCGGCGTCGAGGAAGTTGGCCGGCTGACCGCCCTCCTGGGCGACGACGTCCAGCGTGGACATCACCAGGCCGGCGCCGTTGCCGAGGATCCCGATGTCGCCGTCGAGCTTGACGTAGGTCAGCCCGCGCTCCTTGGCCATCTGCTCCTGCGGGTCCTCGCCCGACGGGTTGCGCAGGGCGGCGTTCTCCGGGTGGCGGTAGAGCGCCGAGCCGTCGAGCGTGACCTTGGCGTCGAGCGCCTTGAGCTCGCGCTCGGGCGTGACGATCAGCGGGTTGACCTCGATCAGCATCGCGTCCTCGGCGATGAAGGTCTCGTAGAGCTTGGCCAGCAGCGCGGTGATCGGGCGGACGAGGTCCGCGTCCACGCCGGCCTCGTAGGCCAGCCGGCGCCCGTGGAAGTCGCGGAAGCCCAGCAGCGGCTGCACGTGCAGGGTGGCGATCGCCTCCGGGCTCTCCTCGGCCACCGCCTCGATGTCCATGCCGCCCTTGGTGGAGAGCATGATCAGCGGCGCCTTGGCCGAGCGGTCGAAGACGATCGAGGCGTAGTACTCCGACTCGATCTCCGAGGCGGCCTCGATCCACACCTCGTGGACGGTCAGGCCCTTGATGTCCATGCCGAGGATCGCGCCGGCGTGCTCGCGCGCCTCGTCGCGGTTCGCGGCGACCTTGATGCCGCCGAGCTTGCCGCGCCCGCCGATCTGCACCTGCGCCTTGACCACGCACGGGTAGCCGATCTCGTCGGCCGCCGCGACCGCCTCGTCGACGGTCGTCGCCGGCGTGCCCGAGGGCACGGGGACGCCGTGGCGGGCGAAGAGCTGCTTGCCCTGGTACTCGAGTAGATCCATCGTTCACAGTCCTCCCCAGAGGTGTCCACTAAAGAGCGGGGGCAGCGACCACCGGGGACCTTCTCCCCGGCAGCCGCTGCGCTGACACGTCGCTACCGCCGCCGCTTGCGAGACCGCGCGCGGGCCGGCGCGGGCTTGGGCTGCTGCTCGGAACGTTCGCCGACTGCCTGCAGCTGGACCCGGATGAACTGGTCGGCCACCGGGTTGCGCTCGCGCAGGTGGAACCACCACCGGGGCGCGAAGTTCGCGTGCAGCCACCAGAACCCGATGGCGAACGGCACGCTGAGCAGCACCTGGAAGACGAGGAAGTCCAGCCACCCGTGCGGCGCCTGCACCGGCGTCCCCGCGTAGGTGTCAGTCACCGCCGCGTTGATGATCCGCGCCACCGGGAAGCCGACCGCCCACAGGATGGCCGTCGGGGCCAGCGGCCCCAGCGGCATCCGGCCCTTTACCAGCAGCAGCTCGTAGAACCCGCCGAACAGCGCCAGCGGGAGCCCGAGCGACACCGCCGAGACCAGGGCGACGTCGACCGGCAGCCCGCCGGCCGCCGTCAAGCCGCCGGCGATCAGCCCACCCAGGAGCCCGACGAGGACCCCCGGGAGCATCATCTCGGCGAGCTGGCGCCCGCTGAGCCGGCCGTACGGCGTGGCCAGCAGCGCCTGCTCGGTGGCGAGGCGGCGTTCGGCTCGGCTGGCGTTCATCGCCATCACCCGATGTCCGAGACGCCGTACTTGATGACGCTGTAGAAGATCGCGGTCAGGTACCCGATCCCGCCCAGCACCAGCACGAGCGTGATGAAGGGGTTCGGCCGGATCTTCTTCGGCAGGTTCTTGTTGTTGACCACCGCCAGCGTCAGGCAGTAGGCGCCCATCACGAACGCCGACAGGAACGCGAGGATGTCCAGGATCGCCGTCGGCCCGTCGGCCGGCCCGAAGTTCAGGATGATGATCCCGAAGATGATCACGCCCCACAGGTAGGCCCCGTAGAGGTAGGCCATCTTGAACTTCTTCGCGCCCGGCATGAAGAAGTACGTCATGTCGGACTGCCCGCGAGCGAAGGCGTCGAACAGGCCGACGCTGGCCTTCCAGCCCACGATCGCGATGAAGACGAAGAACAACGTGTCGAAGATGCCGGCGGCCTGCGCGAACGCCGAGGCCATCGCCGGCAGGGCCGCGTCCCGGTCCCCGTCGAGTAGCGCGGCGCGCGCCTCGGGGTTGAGCTCGGCGGCGTTCATGGCCATGACCGTGAAGATGATCGTGACCAGCATCGTGATGCCGAAGAACAGCAGGATGGCGTCGTAGGCGACCCATTGCCGCCACCCCTTCCACTTGCGCATCTCCTCCGGATCCTCCGTGTCGAACATGTAGCCGGAGTCCGGAATCGTCTCCTCCTCGCCGGCGTGCAGGAGGCCGCGCACGCGCGGGATGTGCGAGCCCATGCCCGCACCCTTGTCGCGCAGCCACAGCGTGTACCACATCTGCTGCATGCCGGAGGGGCCGGCGAACGCGAGCGCGCCGACGACGATCGGGAAGAACGCGGCGGTGAACGCCTCGTCCGGGATGCCGGTGGTGAAGGCCACCGTGCCGAGCAGCGTGTCGCCCAGGTCGCTCAGGCTGCCAACGACCGCGCCGACGATGGCCGAGCCGATCACCAGCACGCCGACGAGGAAGGCCAGCAGGCCCTCGATCAGGTTGTAGATGACCTTCACGACGGTGAACATGACTCCGATGACCAGCAGCCCGATGGTGGCCGAGAGCTGCCACGGGATGCCCGTGATCTCCTCGAAGGCCTCGGCGCCGCCCGCGATGTGCCCGGGCCAGATGTAGACCAGGATCGCGATCGCGAAGAACATCCACATGATCGGTCTGGCTATGCGCGCCGCGCCGAAGAAGATCGACTCCCCGGTGGCCATCGCGTAGCGCGCCATCTCGAGCATGACTATGGTTTGAACCACCACGCCGACCGTGAACAGCCAGCGGATGTCCGGGCCGAACACGATCACCAGGCGCGGCCACAGGTAGGTCTCGCCGAACCCGACGCCGAGCGCGACGAGGATCATCGCCGGCCCGACGATGTGGACCGCGGTCGGCGCCTCCGGCAGCTTGCGGATCGGCATCGGCGGGAGCTTGCCCGCGACGAAGACCCTGTCATCGGTGACCCCGGTCGCCGCGGTGGCGCCGGGGGTGCCCCCTTCTCGTGTCTCCATACCCGTCCCTCTCTCTTTCTGCTGACCCTTCACTCACACCGCCCGCGCCGCGGCTCCCTCACCACGGCGCGGGGATGCCCTCCGACTATCGGTTGTCCAGCTGCCCGGCCATGCGCGCCCAGCGGTACTTCGCCCCGAGCACCTCGACCGGGGTCTCCGTCGTGTAGGGGTACGCCGGGATGCCGTGGTCGAAGAGGTACTCCGAGGCTTCCTCGACCTCAACGTCCCCGGCCAGCGAGGCGACCACCGGCTTGTCGATCCCCTTCGCCTTGTACTCCTCGACCACCTCCGCCGTGAGCTTCGCGAACGTCATCGGCGGGGTGACGATGGTGTGCCAGTAGCCGAGCACGAGCGAGTGGATCCGCTCGTCGTCCAGCCCCAGGGCGATCGTCGAGCGGTAGGTGTCCGGCGGCTCGCCGCCGGTGATGTCGACCGGGTTGCCGGCCGCCCCGAAGGGCGGGATGAACTTCATGAACGCCTCGTTGAGGTCGTCCGGGATCTCCATCAGCGAGAGCCCGTTCATGTAGCACGCGTCCGAGAGCAACACGCCCGAGCCGCCCGCGCCGGTGATGATCACGACGTTCTCGCCCTTGGGCGTCGGGAGCATCGGCAGGCAGCGGGCGAACTGCAGCAGCTCTGAGAGCCCGCGCGCGCGCACCACGCCGGCCTGGCGCAGGATGTCGTCGTAGACCTTGTCGTCGCCGGCCAGCGCTGCGGTGTGCGACGCCGCCGCCGACGCGCCCGCCGGGGTTGCCCCGGCCTTCAGGACCGTGATCGGCTTCTTGGCCGAGACGCGCTTGGCGACCTCGACGAACGAGCGCCCGTCCTTGAGGTCCTCCATGTGCAGCGCGACGCACTGGGTGTTGTCGTCCTGCTCGAAGAACGTCAGCAGGTCGTCCTCGTCGATGTCGGCCTTGTTGCCGAGGCCGACGATCGAGGAGACGCCCAGCTTCGTCGAGCGGCTGAAGCCCAGGATGCCCATGCCGATGCCGCCGCTCTGGGAGGCCAGCGCCACGGTGCCCTGCACGTCGTAGGGCGTCGTGAAGGCGGCGCTCATCTTCTGCGGCGTGTAGTAGACGCCGTAGATGTTCGGGCCGATGAAGCGCACGCCCGCGTCGCGGGCCGCCTGCTGGAGCTGCTCCTGGAGCTCGACGTCGCCCGTCTCGGCGAAGCCCGACGGGATCAGCACGGCCGCCCCGATGCCCTTCTTGCCGACCTTGGTCATCGTGTCGGGCACGAACTTCGCCGGGATGCAGAAGACCGCCATGTCGACCTCGCCCTCGGGCAGGTCGTCGACGTCGGCGTAGACCTTCTTGCCGAGGATCTCCGACGCCTTCGGGTTGATCGGGTAGATCTCGCCCGCGAAGCCGCCGTCGACCAGGTTCTTCATCACCGAGTTGCCGATCTTGCCGGCCGAGTCCGAGGCGCCGATGACCGCGATCGCCCGCGGCGTCATCAGCTTCGTCATCGTCTCCAGGATCTCCTCCTGGCTGTAGCGCGGCGGCACCTTGCGCTCGGCGAAGTCGACGATCAGGCGCGCGTCGACCGCGGTGGCGCCGTCCTCGTAGGCCAGCACCGGGTTGAGGTCGACCTCGGAGATCTCCGGGAAGTCAGCCACCAGCTGGGAGACCCGGCCGATCATCGCGGCGAGCGCCTCCCGGTCCACGCCGGCCTGGCCGCGGACGCCGTGCAGGACCTCGGCGGCCTTGATGCCCTCGACCATGTCGTGGGCCTCCTCGTCGGAGACCGGCGCGAGGCGGAAGGTGACGTCGCGCACGACCTCGACCAGCACGCCGCCCATGCCGAAGGTGATCACCGGGCCGAAGCTCGGGTCGATCACCGTGCCGATCAGGACCTCGAGGCCCTCGGGCAGCATCTGCTGGACCTGGATGCCCGTGATCTCGGCGTCGGCCTTGTAGGCCTTCGCGTTGGCGACGATCGTCTCGTAGCCGTCGGAGACCGCGTCGGCGTCGGCGAGCCCGACGAGCACGCCCTTGGCCTCGGTCTTGTGCAGGATGTCGGGCGAGACGATCTTGGCCACCACCGGGTAGCCCATCTCCTCGGCGAGCGAGACGGCCTCCTCGGCCGAGGTGGCCAGGCCCTCGCCCGGCACGGCGATGCCGTAGGCGTCGCAGACCTTCTTGGCCTCGGGTGCGCTGAGCGCCGCACGGCCGTCGGCCTTGACGGCGTCGAGCACCTCGCGCACGGTCGCCTGGTCGGGTACGGCCTCTGTCATCGTCGACTGCATCGTCCTCCCTCGAAGTTCATGGTCGTTGGCGTCCGGGGGCCTCAGACCGCGCCGGCCTCGGCCAGCTTCTCGACGTCCTCCTCGAGGAGCTCTGACAGGATCTCCTCGTTGTGCTCGCCCAGCCCCGGCGAGCGCGTGACGGTCACGGGCGAGTCCGACAGCGTGAAGGGACAGCCGACCGTGGTGTAGCGCCCGCGGTCCGGGTGGTCGACGTCGACGATCAGGCCCTCGGCGCGCAGCCCCTCGTCCTCGATCAGGTCCTTGGTGGAGAGCACGGGGCCGCACGGCACGTTGATGCCGTTGAGCTCGCCGAAGGCCTCCCACTTGGTCCTCGTGCTCGTCCACTCCTCGATGTAGCCGAAGATCTCGTCGAGCCGGCTCAGGCGCGCCTCGGGCGTCGCGTAGTCCGGGTGCTCGACGAGCTCGGGCTTGCCGATCTTGTTCATCAGCGGCTCCCACACCTGCGGCTGGATCACCACGTAGATCCACGCGTTGATCCCGTGCGGGGTGGTCTTCTTGCAGCGCACCGCCCAGCCGGGCTGGCCGCCGCCCGAGGCGTTGCCCGCGCGCGGCACGAAGTCCTCGAACTCCTTGTTCGGGTACTCCTTGAGCGGGCCGTGCTCGAGCCGCTGCTGGTCGCGCAGCTTCACGCGGCAGAGGTTGAGGATCCCGCCCCGCATCGAGATCTGCACGCGCTGCCCGCGACCCGTGTGCGTGCGCTGGAAGAGCGCCGCGCAGATCGCGCCGAACAGGTGCACGGCGTTGCCCGAGTCGCCGATCTGCGCGCCGGTCGCGACCGGCGGGCCGTCCTCGAAGCCCGTCGTGCTCATCGCCCCGCCGGTGGCCTGGGCGATGTTCTCGTAGGCCTTGGCGTTCTGCAGCGCGCCCGGGCCGAAGCCCTTCAGCGAGGCGAAGATCAGCCCCGGGTTGATCTCGTGCAGGCGCTCCCAGGTGAACCCGAGCCGGTCCATCACGCCGGGGCCGAAGTTCTCCACCAGCACGTCGGAGCGGCTGACCAGCTCGGTGAAGATCCGCTTGCCCTCGTCGGACTTCATGTTCAGCGTCAGGCTGCGCTTGTTGCCGTTGAGCATCGTGAAGTACAGGCTGTCGACGTCGGGCAGGTCGCGCAGCTGGGTGCGGGTGACGTCCCCGCGGCCGGGCTGCTCGATCTTGATGACGTCGGCGCCCATCCACGCCAGCAGCTGCGTGCAGACCGGGCCGGCCTGCACGTGGGTCATGTCGACGACCCGGACCCCTTCGAGCGCCTTGCGCATTCTCCCGTTGCCTCCGCTCATCACTTGTACATCGTCTGGTTCATGGTCCCCGGCGCGAACGCGTCCGGGTCGATCCACACGTTGATCAGCGACGGCTTGCCCGACTCGCGGGCGCGCTCGATCGCCGGCCGGATCTGGGCCGGCTCGCGGACCTCCTCGCCGTAGCCGCCGAGCATCTCGGCGAACTTGTCGTAGTAGACGTCGCCGAGCTTGTTGCCGATGTCGCCCTTGGCCTCGCCGTACTTCTGGATCTGGCCGTAGCGGATCTGGTTCATGTAGCTGTTGTTGCCGACGACGCCGATGAACGGCAGGTCGAAGCGCACGGCGGTCTCGAAGTCCCAGCCGGTCAGCGACAGCGCGCCGTCGCCGAGCAGGGCGATCACCTCGAGGTCCGGCCGGGCGCTCTTGGCGGCCAGCGCGAAGGGCACGCCGACGCCGAGCGTCCCGAGCGGGCCCGGGTCCATCCACAGGCCCGGCCCGCGGGGCTGGACGACGCCACCGGAGAAGGTCACGACGTCGCCGCCGTCGCCGATGAACATCGTGTTCTCGGTCAGCGACTCGTTGATCTCGTGCGCGAGCCGCAGCGGGTGCACCGGGGCGTCGTCGCGCATCAGGCGCGGCAGGCGCTCCTCCTTGAGGCGCTTCTCCTCGTCGCGCAGGGCCTGCAGCCAGGCCTCGCGCTCGCTGCTGGTCGCGCCCTTGCCGGCGGCCGCCTCGGTGACCGCGGCGAGGATGGCGCCGGGGTCGCCCACCAGGCCGAGGTCGATGTCGCGGTTCTTGCCGACCGTCGCGTAGCTGAGGTCGATCTGCACGACCGTCGCGTCCTGGCGCAGGCGCTTGCCGTAGCCCATGCGGAAGTCGAACGGCGTGCCGACGATGACGATGACGTCCGCGTTGTTGAACGCGTAGCGGCGTGTCAGGTGGAAGTGGTGCGAGTCGCCCGGGGGCAGCGTGCCGCGGGCGGCGCCGTTCATGTAGGCGGGGACGTTGAGCTCGTGGGCGAAGCGGATCGCAGAGTCGTGCCCGCGCGTCGTCCACACCTGGCTGCCCAGCAGCACGCAGGGCCGCTCCGCCTTGGAGAGGATGTCGGCGAGCCTGTCGACGTCGGCGGGGTCGCCGATGCTGCGGGTCGAGCCGCGGTAGTGGCCCGTCTTGGGCAGCACGGCGTCGGACACGGGAACGTGGCCGTCGAGGATGTCGCGCCCGATCTCCAGGAACGAGGGGCCCGGAGCGCCGGCGTAGGCCTCGCGGAAGGCCATCGAGCACATGTCGGCGACGCGCTCGGTGGTCACGACGTTCGCGGAGAACTTCGTGATCGGCTGCATGATGTCCACGTGGGGCAGGTCCTGCAGCGAGCCCATCTTGTGCTGGTTGAGCGCGCCCTGGCCGCCGATCAGCAGCATCGGGCTCTCGGCCCGGAAGGCGTTGGCGACGCCGGTGATGGCGTCGGTCGTCCCCGGGCCGGCCGTGACGACGGCGCAGCCGGGCTTGCCCGTCACGCGCGCGTAGCCGTCGGCGGCATGCGCGGCGACCTGCTCGTGGCGGACGTCGATGATCTTGATGCCCTCGTCGATGCAGCCGTCGTAGATGTCGATGATGTGACCGCCGCAGAGGGTGAAGATCGTGTCGATGCCCTCGGCCTTCAGTGCCTTGGCGACCAGGTGGCCGCCCGAGATGGTCTCGGCTCCCGCCCCGTTCGTGGTCTCGGCCTGCTCTGCGGTGCTGGTGGCGCTCACGTGGTGTTCCTCCTGTTGCGTTAGTCCTAAAGCCTCCCGGGTGTCCCCCGACCCGGTGAGGTTTCAGCGTGCTGCAGCCGGGCCCGAGGGCGCCCGGTAAAGCTCAAGGCAGGTGATCGACCGTCCTGTCGACGTGCTCGGCGAGGGTGAGGGCGTGCTCGCGGACCAGCCGTTCGGCCAGCTCGGCGTCGCGCCCCTCCAGCGCCTCGATGATGTTCATGTGATCGACGATCGAGCGCTCGGCTCGGTCGGACTCCGAGATCGTGCGCCCGCGGATCGCCCGCACGTGCATCAGCAGGCTGTTGGCCATGCGCGTGAGGAGCTCGGAGTGGCCGAGCTCGATGATCTGCTGATGGAAGCGCAGGTTGGCAACCGAGTACTCGTTGATCTGCGCGCGCACGGCGCCTTCGACGAAGGTGGAGAAGAGCTCGCGCAGGCCGCCGATCTCGGAGTCCGACGCACGCTCGCAGGTCAGCCGCGCCGCCATGCTCTCCAGCGCCGCCCAGACCGTGAGCATCTCGATGATCTCGGCCTTGCTCTTGCGCACGATCACCACGCCGCGGCGCGGCAGGATGCGCACGAGCCCCTCCTGCTCGAGGCGGGCGAGCGCATGGCGGACCGGGGTGCGGCTCACGCCGAGGCTGGCTGCCAGTTGTTTCTCGTCGAGTCGCAGGTCGGCGTCCGAGTGGTAGACGTCCATCGCGAGGATCGCCTCGTGCAGGGCGTCGTAGGCGAGTTGCGCGACGCTCGAGCCGGCGCGCAGCGGAGGGACGACGAGGGACCCATTGAGGTCGTCTCTCATCGGATCAGGCCTCGTTGTCGATGCCACGATCACTCCCCTCCTCTCTCTGGGATACACAATACCAGAATCCCAGGGCTCGGGGCACATGTCATTTGGTCTTCCTTCCCGGCACGGGCGATGGCGCAACGTGCTCCGACACGGATCCTTCCTCGCGTGCGCGCGCGTGCGGGATCTCATCATCCCGTGTTTCGCATCCCGGCCGCGATCCCGTTGACGGTGAGCAGCAGCGCCCGCGCGAGCGCCGGGTCGGGCGGCTCGCCCGCGGCGCGTGCCGCGCGCAGCTGGCCCGAGAGCTCGACCTGCAGGTAGTGCAGAGGGGCGAGGTGCTCGTGGCGGACGCGCAGCGTGCGCCGCAGGACCGGGTTGCCCGCCAGCGGGTGCTCGGCGCCGGTGATCGCGAGCACGCCGGCGACGGTGCGCTCGTGCTCCTCGCGGATCACGTCGTAGAAGCGGCGCAGCTCCGGTGCCACCAGCGTGCGCACGTAGTGGCCGGCGATCTCCATATCGGTCTTGGCGAGCGTCATCGACACGTTGGAGATGAAGTTGGCGAAGAAGTGCCAGCCGGCGTGCATCTCCCCCAGCAGGCCGGCGAGGCCCGCGGCGCGCGCGGCCGCGAGGCCTGTGCCCAGCCCGAACCAGCCAGGGACGATCTGCCGCGACTGCGTCCAGCCGAAGACCCACGGGATCGCCCGCAGCCCATCTAGGCCGGCCGCCGAGTCAGGGCGGCGCGAGGGCCGCGAGCCGAAGTGCAGCTCGGAGAGCAGCTCGACCGGGGTCGAGGCGAAGTAGTAGGCGGGCAGCTCGGGGTCCTCGACCAGCCCGCGGTAGGCGGCGTGGGCCGCGTCGGAGACCGCCGCCATCGCCTCCGACCAGCGGACGACGTCGGCGTCGGAGGAGCGCGGGCGCTTGTGCAGGATCGTCGACTCGAGCACCGCCGCAAGCGTCAGCTCCACGTTCTCGCGCGCGAGCCCGGGGAGCAGGTACTTGTCGGAGATCACCTCGCCCTGCTCGGTCAGCTTGATCTCGCCGAGCAGCGTGCCCCACGGCTGGGCGAGGATCGCGTCATGGGTCGGCCCGCCGCCGCGCCCGATCGTGCCCCCGCGGCCGTGGAAGAGGCGCAGGCGCACGCCGTGGCGCGCCGCGACGTCGCGCAGGAGGCGCTGGCAGCGGTGGATCTCCCACTGGCTGGTGGTGACCCCGGCCGCCTTGTTGGAGTCCGAGTAGCCGAGCATCACCTCCTGCACGTCGCCCCGCAGCGCCACCAGGCGCCGGTAGGCCGGCTCCGAGAGCAGTGCGTCGAGCACCTCGCCCGCGTCGCGGATCTGCTCGATGGTCTCCAGCAGCGGCACGAAGCCGATCCGCGCCCAGCCGCCGTGGAGGTCGAGCAGCCCGGCCTCGCGGGCCAGCAGCACGGCCGCGAAGACGTCGTCGGGGCCGATGCACATCGAGATCACGTAGGACTCGACCGCCTCCTCGCCGTAGCGCTCGAGCGCGGTGCGGATGGCGGCGAAGGTCGCGTGCGTGCGCTGCCCGGCCTCGTCCAGCGGCGGCGGGACCGGCGCCAGCGGCCGCCGCGAGCCCAGCTCGGAGGCCAGCAGCGCGGCGCGCTCGTCGCGCGACAGGGCGCCGTAGGGCGCGCCGTCGTCCGTGAGCCGGTCGAAGAGCTGGGCGAGCACGTGGTGATGGGCGTCGGCGTGCTCGCGCACGTCGAGCGTCGCCAGGTGCAGGCCGAAGGCACGCAGGCTGCGCATCGCGCGCTCGAGCTCGCCGCGGGCGATGACCTCGCCGTGGTGGGTCAGCAGCGACTCGCGCACCAGCTCGAGGTCGGCCAGCAGCGGGGCGGCGCCGTCGTAGTCGCGGCCGGGCTCGTGCGGCCGGCGCTCGGCCAGGCGGCGGCCGGTGGCGACGAGCTTCTCGCGGATGCAGCCGAGCTTGAGCCGATAGGGCTCCTCGGCGTTCAGGCGCCGGCGCCGCGAGTCCAGCCCGGGCAGCGCGTCGAGGTCGGCGGCCAGCGAGGCCTCCAGCGCCGGGCTCACGCCGGCGATCCGGGCCGAGGTCGACAGCGTGTCCGCCAGCCCCTCGACCACGTCGAGCGCGTCGCGGATCGCGTGGTCGTGCTGGAGCGCGAGCACGGTCAGCGTCGTCTCGGCGGTGACGTTCGGGTTGCCGTCGCGGTCGCCGCCGATCCAGGAGCCGAAGCGCAGCGGGCGCGCGTCCAGCGGCAGCTCGACGCCGATCCGACCGAGCTCCTCGGCGAGCGCCTCGAGCACGTGCGGCACCGCGTCGCGGTGCAGCGAGTCGAAGTAGTAGACGGCGCTGCGCGCCTCGTCGATGACCTCCGGGCGGGCGCTGCGCAGCTCATCCGTCTGCCACAGCAGCGCGACCTGCTCCTCCAGCCGGCGCCGGACGCGCCGCTCGGCCGCCGGGTCGCCGGCCTGCCCCAGGGCGCGCTCCCAGGCTTCCAGCAGGCCCGCGATCCCGCGCAGCTTGCCCAGCACGGTGCGCCGCGCCGCCTCGGTCGGGTGGGCGGTGAACACGGGCCGCAGCCCGAGGTGGCGGACGTCCTCGGCGACCTCCGCCGGCGTGTGGCCGGCCGCCGCCACGCGGTCGACGGCCTGCGAGAGCCACGTGCCGCGCTCGCGCCGGACCGCCGCCAGCTCGCGCGCGCGATGGACCTGCTCGGCGACATTGGCGAGGTGGAAGTAGAGCGCGAAGGCGCGCACGATCGGCGTCGCCGCGCCGGTGTCCAGGCCGGCCAGCAGGTCGGCGGCCGCCGGGCGGTCGCTGGCGACCGCGACGCGCAGGCGTTCGAAGCGGTCGAGCACCTCGGCCCCTTCCTGGGTGGTCAGGGTGCGGCGGAGCAGCTGCCTGAGCTCGCGCAGGTCGCGCTCGAGGCCGTCCTGGCTCGCAAAGGCGGCGGGCGCGGCCGGCAGCGGGGATGAGCGCTCGGCGGACATGGCGGCGGGCACCGGCGAGCGCTCGCTCGGAGGCGCGCCGGGCGCGTCACCCTACCCCGTGGGAGCGGGCCTCGTCGCGCCTAGCGGTAGACGATCACGCCGTCGCCGCCGCGCAGCCAGTCGTACACGGTGCGGGCGTTCTGGATCGGGATCCGCAGGCAGCCGTGGCTGGCGGGGTACGGCGGCACCGACGCGTAGCCGTGGATGGCGTAGCCGCGGATGAAGTACGCCGAGTCGAGCATCCCCAGGCTGTTGTAGCCGGGGTCCTTGCGGTAGACCCGGTAGCTGCCGAGCACGGTCGGGGTGGAGGCCTTGCCCGACGACGTCGGGTAGATCCGCACGACCTTGCCGCCGTCGATCAGCGCCAGCACCTGGCGCGACAGATCGGCCTCGATGTGGCGGCCGGCCCTCGGGTAGCGCACCTTGAAGGCGCCTGCGCCGCGCAGCAGCTTGGAGAAGACGTCCTCCGAGGCCGTCGTCGTGCGGTCCATGCCGGTCAGCTTGCGGAAGGCCATCACGGCGTTGGCGGTGGAGCTGTCGTAGCCGCCGGTCGGCCGCACGGCGTAGTGAAGCGCTGCCAGCCGCGACTGCAGCAGGCGGACGACCGGCCCGCTGGAGCCGGCTCCGGCCTGGGGGCGCACGACGCTCACGCGCAGCGGGCGCGAGCTCACGCGGGCGAGCTGCGGCGTGGCGAGGTGCAGCGCGCGGATCTTCACCCGCGCGGGGCGGCGGACGTCGAAGTCGACGGCGAAGGTGCCCTTGCCCGCCCGCCGCGAGGGCGTGACCGCCGCGCGGCGCGTCGCGACCCGGCGCTGGCCGATCGACAGCCGCACGCGCACCTCCTGGCCGGCCACGAACGGGGTCAGCGTGCCGCGCACGCGGAACGTCCGTCCTCGCAGCACGAGGTTCGGCGCGAGCGTCCGCTCGGAGGTCAGCGTGATCTTGCCCTCCACGGGCGGCGGCACCGGAGCGGGAACCGGGGCCGGTGCGGGGGCGGGCGGCGGAGCCGGCGGGGGCGTCTGGGCGGCGGCGGCCGCCGGGACCGCCAGCAGCAGCCCGAGCGCCGGCGCGGCGGCGCGGATCAGGACGCCGCGGGCGCGGCGTTCAGCCGGGGGGACCGGATGACGGGGATGGCGATGGCGAGGACGGCGAGGCATGCGGCGAGCATCAAGAGGGGCACCTGCCAGGACCAGTCCTGCGAGACCCCCAGCGCCAGTGAATTGTTCAGCGCGTGCAGGATCATGCACGGAATCAGCGATTTCGTCCAGTAGTACAAGAAACACAGCATCAGGCCGAGAAAGGCCAGCGGAGGCAGGAACTCGACGTTCGTGCCGCCGGCGTGGATCGCGCCGAAGATCAGACCGGTGAGCAGCGCGCCCGGGAAGAGCCCGATCGAGCGTCGCAGCGCGGTGAAGCAGAACCCGCGGAAGAAGAGCTCCTCGGCGATCGGCGCCATCACGCAGACCAGCACCGCGACGGCCACCAGCGCGGTCGTCGACTCGTCGGCGCCGAGCTCGGCCGGCAGGTCGTCGCTCTCGCTGATGCCGATGGCCGCGGCCCAGACCGCCGAGACGAGCGATGAAGCTCGCCCACGTCAGCACGAGCCAGCCGAGCGCGGGCAGCGCCCGCGGCAGGCGCAGGCCGAACTGCGCCGGCGTCGGCCGGCCGGCGGTGAGCCGGGCGAGCACGAGCGCCGCCACGACCAGCGCGATGTCCTGGGCGAAGACGCCGCCGATGGTGATCCCCGGCGGCGGGTCGTCGGTGTCGAAGTCCACGCCGGCGACGGTCGCGACCGCCGCGATCGCCGTCGCCGCGAGCAGCGCGATCGCGAGCGTCATGAGCATGCCGGCGAAGGGCGACCACGCGGGCCACGCCGGCAGGTCACCGCGCTTGTGGGCGCCCGCCATCCGCGGCGGCGGCAGGTCGGGGCGCACGATGCCCTCGGGGAGCTCGGGGCGCGGGGGCGGCGAGCCGGGATGCCGGTAGGGCGGTGGGGTCAGGCTCGACACGCTCGGATGGCTGGTTTCGTGGCCGCGCGGCCGGCTGGTGGATGTCCCGTGGATGATGGACGGTTCCCGCCCGAGGGCACAGTGGTGACGCCACGGGCGCTCTGGGCGGGGACCGTCCAGCGCCCGAGGCGCAGCCGGTGGCTCGCCGAAGGCGAGGCAGGAGCACCACCAGACGGTCGTGGGATCTCGGAACCAGCCATCCCTATGAGGGTATTGCGAGCAGCTCGGTCAGGCTCCGGATGACTCGCACGCCACGCGGGGGCGGGCCGTCGCCGGCCTCGCCGTCGCGACGGATCAGGACCGGCTCGAGGCCCGCGGCGCGCGCGCCCTCCACGTCCGCGGTGACCGAGTCGCCGACGTGCCGTGCGCGCTCCGGCGACGCGCCGGCCAGCGCCAGCGCGTGCGCGAAGATCGCCGGGTGGGGCTTGGCGACCCCGAACTCGGCCGAGGCCACGGCCGCGTCGATCATCCCCGACAGGCCGGTGCGGGCGAGCACCTCGTAGAGCGAGACGTCCCAGTTGGAGACGACCACGAGCACCGTCCCGCGGGAGCGCAGCTCGCGCAGGACGGGCACCACGTCCGGGTAGGGCGTGAACTCCAGCGCCGCCAGCAGCACGCCGGTGAGCGCGTCGAGCCCCGCCTCGGCGGCCTGCTCGGGCAGCGCCCCGGCGAGCGCCGCCGCCGCGTCCCGGCGCAGCGCGGCCAGCGAGGCCGCGTCGCGGCCGCGCTCCAGGTTGGCGCGGTAGTAGGCGATCTCGGTGGCGATCGCGTGCTCGGCCTCCTCCGCGCTGACCACGACCCCCAGCCGCTCGCGCAACGCGCGTTGCAGGCGCGGCGCGGGCGGCTCGAGCGCGACGAGCGTCCCGAGGGCGTCCAGCAGCACGGCGGCCGGAGCGCCGGGGGCGAAAGTAGGCTCAGCGGCCATGCCACAGGTTGGCACCCAGCTCGCCGCGAGCACCGCCCAGTGGGTCGGCGCAGCCGCGGCGATCGTCGCGGCGCTCGCGATCGCGCTCGTCATCGACCGGCTGCTGGGCCGCCGCGAGCACGCGCTCGACGCGGCGGTCGCCAGCGGCCAGCTGCGCGCCGAGACGGGCACGCGGCTGCGCTTCGTCCGCCGCCTGCTCGTGGCGCTGATCGTGCTGGTCGGCCTCGGCGTCGCGCTCTCGCAGTTCACCGGCCTCGGCGAGATCGCCACGAGCCTGCTGGCGTCCAGCGCCATCGCGGCAGCGATCATCGGCTTCGCCGCGCGCCAGACGCTCGCCAACCTGGTGGCGGGGATCATGCTCGCCGTCACCCAGCCCCTGCGGGTCGGCGACTGGGTCACCTTCGAGGACTGCTACGGCGAGGTCGAGGACGTGCGGCTCAACTACACGGTCCTGCGCACGGGCGCCGAGCGCCGCGTCTTGATCCCCAACGAGAGGCTGGCCTCCGGCCTGCTGATCAACGACACCCTGGTCAGCGCGGAGGTCGGCCTCGAGGTGGCGGTCTGGCTGCCGCCGCGGGCCGACGCCGAGCGGGCGCTCGCCGCCCTCGGCGAGGAGACCGGCGTGGCGGTCACGGTGGCCGAGGCCGTGCCCTGGGGCGTGCGCCTGGAGGTCGACGGGCCGCCCTGCGCACCGCCCGAGCGCGCGGCCCGCGAGGCCGAGCTGCGGGCGCGCTGTCTGCGCCGCCTGCGCGCCGAGGGCTTTCTGGAGGCCTGAGCCTGGATCCACCGATCCAGGCTGAGCCCGCGCGCCGGGCCACGCGCGAGGAATCCGGCCTGAGAGGCCGAAACCCCCACACGTCTACAATTCCCGGTTCGCGCGCCGTCGGCAACGCGCGCGTCCCGTCTGATGAGCCGGTCGCAACGGATCAGGCGCCGAGACCGCGGCCGCGGGCGCCCTCGCAACAAGGCCGTGCTCGCGGGAGCCGTGGTGGGCGTGCTCGTCGCGCTCGGCGGGCTCGGCGCGCTGACGTGGGTGATGACCGTCGCCTCCTCGGCGCCGCCTATCCGCTCGCTCAAGCCGCGCGACCCGGGCGAGAGCACCGTCGTCTACGCCGCCGACGGCCAGCGCCTCGGCTTCATCTCCGGCGACGAGCTGCGCCAGCCCGTGCAGAGCAAGCGGATCCCTCGCCGGCTGCGCGACGCGACCGTGGCCATCGAGGACGAGCGCTTCTACAAGCACAAGGGCGTCGACTACGAGGGCCTCGCGCGCGCGGCCGTGAAGAACTTCAGCTCCCAGCGCATCCAGCAGGGCGGCTCGACGCTGAGCATGCAGCTGGTGCGCAACCTCTACACGAAGGACACCACGCGCGCGGGCATCGAGGGCTACAAGCGCAAGATTCGCGAGGCCAAGCTGGCCGAGGAGCTCGAGGTCGACCACTCCAAGAACTGGATCCTGAACACCTACCTCAACACCGTCCCGTACGGCACCTACGGCGGCCAGACCGCGATCGGGGTCAAGTCGGCGACGCGGATCCTCTTCTCCAAGGACGTGGAGAAGCTCAAGCTCCACGAGGCCGCGCTGCTGGCCGGCCTGCCGCAGGCGCCGTCGGACTACTCGCCGATCGGCTCACCCGGCCAGGCCAAGCGCCGGCGCAACGAGGTGCTCGACAAGATGGCCCAGCTCGGCATGATCCAGCCGGCCGTGGCCGAGCGCGCCAAGCGCCGCTCGCTGGGCGTCGAGCCCTCCGACTACTTCACCCGCCGCCGCGAGAGCTACTTCTTCGACTACGTCAAGGACGAGCTGATCAAGGAGTACGGCGCCAAGACCGTGCGCAACGGCGGGCTGCGCGTCTACACGACGATCGACCTCAAGAAGCAGCAGGAGGCGCGCACGGCGATCGCCAATCGCCTCGGCGGCGTCGGGCCGTCATCGGCGATCGTGACGATCGACCCGAAGAACGGCTACATCAAGGCGATGGCCTCCTCGGCCGACTACGGCCAGTCGAAGTTCAACCTCGCCGCCCAGGGCCATCGCCAGCCGGGCTCGACCTTCAAGGTCATGGCGCTGATGGCGGCGCTGCGCCGCGGCGTCGACCCCGATCGCACGAACTACACCTCGCGCTCGCCGACCAACATCAACGACTCCCAGTGGGGCAGCTTCCAGATCAAGACTTACGGCGGCAAGGGCGCCGGCAACCTCAGCCTGCGCCGCGCGACGCTGAAGTCCGACAACTCCGTCTACATCCAGCTCGCGATGGACCTCGGCCCCGAGAACGTCAAGAAGACCGCCTATGACCTGGGGATCCGCTCCAAGCTCAAGGGCTATCCGGCCGAGACGCTCGGCGGCCTCGAGCAGGGCGTCTCGCCGCTGGAGATGGCCAACGCCTACGCGACGATCGCCTCGGGCGGCTACCGCAACCGGCCGACCGCCATCCGCCAGATCCGCTTCCCGGGAGGCGACGTCGACCGCGGCAAGTCGCTGCCCAAGCGCTTCCGGGTCAAGCGCAAGAAGGTCTTCTCCGACGGCATGACCGCGGAGGCCACCGGCATCCTCAAGCAGAACATGACCAGCGGCACCGGCGGCAAGGCCGTCACGGGCTGCCCCGTGGCCGGCAAGACCGGGACGACCGACAACAACACCGACGCGTGGTTCGTGGGCTTCAGCCCGCGCCTGGCGACCGCCGTCTGGGTCGGCTACCCGAAGGAGCGCATCTACATGAACACGGAGTACGGCGGCGGCCCGGTCGACGGCGGCACCTACCCGGCGGAGATCTGGGGGGAGTACATGCGCTCGGCCGCCGGCGGCTACTGCGGCGACTTCCGCTCCCCGCGTCAGGCGTTCGTCTCCCAGCCGTTCTTCGGCAAGTACGCGCGCACCGGCGGCGAGCGCGCCCGCGACGGCTCGACGATCACCGGGCCGACGACCGGCGAGGACGCCGAGGAGGACACCGGCGGCGACGGGCGCAACCGCGACACCAGCTTCGACGCCGAGGAGGACACCGGCGGCGGGCGCAACCGCGACACCGGCCGCGACGGCGATCAGTACGAGTCGCCGCCGCAGGGCGAGCCCGACACCGACACCGCTGACGCGCCAGCCGGGACCTCGCCCGGCTGATTCGCGCCGATGGCGTGCGCGTGCGCGCCAGGGTGGTATAAACCCGCGGTCACGCCGTCCGGAGGGGCGGGAGGAGCATGCGGGAAGGCAGTGCCCGGCAGCACCCCTCGCGCATCGAGATAAACAGTGAGGAGGTGTTGTATGGCAACTGGTGTCGTCAAGTGGTTCAGCGACGAGAAGGGCTTCGGATTCATCACTCCCGACGATGGCGGGAAGGACGCGTTCGTCCACTTCTCGGGCATCGCGGGGGATGGCTTCCGCACGCTGGCCGAGGGCGCCAAGGTGTCGTACGACCTGGGTGAGTCCCCCAAGGGACCCCAGGCCACCAACGTGCGGACAATCTAGCTTGGCAAAAGAGGAAAAGGTCGAGTTCGAGGGCGAGGTGGTCGAGGCACTTCCGAACGCCATGTTCCGGGTGCAGCTCGACAACGGCCACGAGGTCCTCGGGCACGTCGCCGGCAAGATGCGCCGCTTTCGCATCCGGATCCTGCCGGGGGACCGGGTACGGGTGGAGGTCTCACCGTATGACCTCAACCGCGCGCGCATCGTCTACCGGCATCGGTAGCGACCGGCTCGGGCCCGGTCTCCCTGATGGGGGCCGGGCCCACAGAGCCCGTCATGGGTGAGCTCGCCCTGATCGAAGCCATCCGCGCCGCGCTCTCGCGCCGGCCCGGGTCGCGCGTGGTCCGGTGGCTGGGCGACGACGCCGCGGTCGTGCGCGCGGCGCCGTTCGCCGCCGTGTCGGTCGACGTCATGGTCGACGGCACCCACTTCCGGCTCGACGCCGGCGCCACGCCGGCCGACGCCGGCCACCGCGCGCTGGCCGGCGCCTTGTCCGACCTCGCCGGGATGGGCGCCGAGCCGGGCGAGGCCTACCTGTGCGTGGTCGCGCCGCCCGCGATGGCCGAGGCCGACGTGGTGGCGCTGCACGTGGCGGCCGAGGGGCTCGCGCGCGCGACCGGGACGACGCTCGCCGGCGGTGACCTCGCGCGCGGACCGGCCCTCACCGTCGCGGTCACGGTGATGGGCTGGGCGGAGCGCGAGGACGCGCTGGTGGGCCGCGACGGGGCGCGGCCGGGCGACGGCGTCGCGGTCACCGGCACGCTCGGCGCCGCAGCCGCCGGCCTCGCGGTGCTCGAGCGCCGCGCGCCGGGCGACGCGGCGCTGGTCGCGCGCTACCTGCGGCCGGTGCCGCGGCTGGCCGAGGGCCGGGCGCTCGCCGCGGCGGGGGCGAGCGCGATGATGGACCTCTCGGACGGGCTCGCCTCCGACGCCCGCCGGCTGGCCGACGCCTCGGGCGTGGTGCTCGCGCTCGACGCCGCCGCGCTGCCGGCCGCGCCCGACGTCGTCGCCGTCGCCGAGCGGCTCGGCGTCCCGGCGCAGGAGCTCGCCGCGACCGGCGGCGAGGACTACGAGCTGCTGGTCTGCGTGCCCCCCGCCGCCCGGCCGGCCGCCGAAGCCGCCGCGGAGCTGACGTGGATCGGCGAGGTCGGCGAGGGCCCGCCGGCGGTCGCCTGGCGCAACGCACCCGCAGGCGCGGAAGACTGGCGGGGCTTCGAGCACTAGATGAGTGATTCCACGACCCCACGGCCGCGGAATCAATCATCTAGGCCCGCGGCTTGGAGGCCTCCAGGCGGGCGAAGACCACGATCCGCTGCGCCGCGGAGTACAGCGGGTGGCACGCCGACAGCACGAGCCGGTCCTCGCGCGCGCGGTCGGTGACCCACATCGCCGTGGCCGGGACGATCCGCGAGCGCCGCACCCGGTAGGTGAAGCGCCCGTAGGGCATCCGCAGCTCGATCCGGTCGCCGGCCCGCAGCCGGTCGAGGTGGCGGAAGGGCGCCCCGTAGGTCGTGCGGTGCCCGGCGACCGCGACGGTGCCGCGCATGCCCGGCAGCGGCGTGGCGGGGTAGTGGCCCGGCCCGAGGCGCAGGTCGGCGCCGCCGGTGCCGGCGACCACCACCGTCGAGAGGTCCATGCGAGCGATCTGCAGCCGGCCGAGCGGGGCGCCGGGACGCGCGCGGCGGTCGAGCCGGCGGGCGGCGACGGCCAGCCGGGCGCGCAGGGCGCGGCGGCGGGCAGCCGCGGCACGCGCGGGATCGCGTCCCGCCCGCTCCGGTTGCGCGAGCGGGCGCGACTCGACGACCGGCGTGCGCTGCTCGAGCCGCTCGAGCTCGTCGTCCAGGCGGCGCTGCTCGTGGCTCGCCCACAGACCGGTCACCGGCTCCTGCCAGAGCACCGTCACGGCCGCCTCGGCCAGCAGCAGCCCGCCCGCGGCGATCAGGATCCAGGAGAGGGCGCGCAAGCCGCGGCGGCGCATGGGCTCAGCGGCGCAGGGCCGACTCCGTCCCGCCCAGCGAGCCGGGCCCGGCGTAGCTCATCGGGCCGCGGGTGAGGATCGGCTCGCCCGTCTCGATCCCGGCCGTCAGGTTGCGCCGCGTGCGCACGACCAGGACCAGCGCGACGAGGCAGGCCAGCAGCAGCCCGCAGACCGCGGCGGTCCAGACCGAGACGTGCCCGCCCGCCACGGCGAGGAACACCACCCACGGCGCGTCGAGCGGGGTCAGCCCGAAGGCGAGCGCGTAGACGACGAGGGCCAGCGCCGGCAGCGCCAGACCGGCGAGCCCGGCGAGCACGGCCGCGAGGCGCCCGCGGCGCGAGCCGGGCGAGGCCAGCAGCAGCCACAGGTGGGCGGCGGGGAGCAGGAGCGCCGCGGCGTAGGGATTGACGACCCAGACCACCGCGGCCGTGCCGGTGACCACGAGACCGAGCGCCGCGGCCGCACCGCCCGCCGCCGGGTTGCCGCGCGGCTCGAGCCGCCGCAGCACAGCCGGGCGCAGGAAACGCCAGGCGAGCGCGGCGACGAGCACCGTCGAGGCCAGCCCCGCGCCGCCCGCCCACGACAGCGGCACCGCCGCGGGCAGCACCGGCGCCGGCGGCGCCGGGAAGGCGCCGAGCACCGCCAGCAGGCGGGCCCACGCCCAGGCGAGCGCCAGCGGTGCCGCGGTCACCCCCATCCACGCCAGCCAGCGCCCGACCGGCAGCCGGCGGCGGCGGGCGCGGAACACGGCGTCCAGGGCCGCCAGCAGCGCCGGCAGCAGCAGCGTGCCGGCCAGCAGGCGGACCGCCCAGTCGGGCAGGAGCTTGCGCACCGTGACCACCCCGCCCGTCTCGCCGGCGAAGGCGGTGGGCACCTCGTCGGCGTCGCGGCGGCCAACGGGGCCGATCCCGTCGATGGCGGTCAGCGCCCGCAGGGCCGCGCGGCCGAACTCGTCCAGGCGCTCCTGCAGAACCGGCACCCCGGGCTCGGGCCCGCGCTCGCCCGACACCGCCAGCGTGGCGGCCGGGATCCCCTCGGCGACGACCTCGCCCTGGGCGGAGAGGGTCGCGGGCGCGGCCCGGCGTGTCCACTGGGCGACGACCCGGCTGCCGCCGGCGAGCGCCTCGACCTCCTGGCGGACGGCGACCTCGAGCGTGCGGCGCAGGCCGACCGAGGTCGGGCCGTGCGCGTTGGACCACGGCACGATCCAGGGCTTCGAGACCTTCGCCCCGGCGAGGTCGCCGAGCACCAGCACGGCGTCCACGCGACCGCCCGCCCGCCGCGCCCACGCGCGGGCCCCGGCGTCGCCGCCGGTGCCCCCCGAGGTCGAGACGAGCACGAGCGTCTTGCGCAGGTCGCGGCCGACCAGGCGCGGGGACTCGTCGCCCCCGGCCGGGGCGCTGCTGCGCGAGCGGAAGATGCGGGCGAGCTCGATCAGCGCCGCCGTGCCCGACAGCTCGGCCAGGCCGGGCGAGCTCAGGGCGTCGCGGTCGGCGAGCACGACGATGCGGCGGTCCGAGAGCCCGGGCCGCGTGCCGGTCACCGTGACCAGCTCGCGCTTGCCGTCCACCGTCTGCGCCGTGTCCACCCGCCGCGACGTCCTGAAGCCCGTGTCCCGGAACACCGCGCTCACCCGCCGCGCGACGCCCGCGTCCCCGCGCGAGCCCGGCCGCCGGTCGGGGAACGCGGCGCCCAGCTCGCGCAGCGAGTCGCGCGCGGCCGCCTCGCCGGGCCCGAAGGCGCGCGCGCCGTCGAAGGCGTCGGCGGCGATCCGCGAGGTGGCGGGCGCCGGGCGGTTCTCGAGCGCGAAGGCGACCACGAAGAGCGCCATGAGCGCGGGCAGGAAGGCGGTGCGATACACCCGCAGGTCGAGCACCCTGCGAGGGTACTTGTCCCCCGGCAGAATGGCGGGAGGCGGTGGTCAGGGCGTTAGGTGCGCGAAATCCCTGCCCGTACCCTTAGTCGGGACATGGCCGACCGCCCAGCGCGCATCTTGCTGGTCGACGACGAGCAGCCGATCCAGACGCTGCTGTCCTTCCCGCTGCAGCGCGACGGCTACGAGGTGGTCGCCGCCTCTGACGGCAGCGAGGCGCTCGCGCGCTTCGACGAGCAGGCCTTCGACCTCGTCGTGCTCGACGTGATGCTGCCGCGGCTCGACGGGCTCGAGGTCTGCCGGCGGCTGCGCGCCCGCTCCTCGGTGCCGATCATCATGCTGACCGCGAAGTCCGAGGAGATCGACAAGGTGCTCGGGCTCGAGCTGGGCGCCGACGACTACATCACCAAGCCGTTCTCCCTGCGCGAGTTCCGCTCGCGCGTGAAGGCCGCGCTGCGCCGCGCGGGGATGGCGCAGGACGCCGACGAGCGGGCGGTGGAGGTGCTCGAGCTGCGGATCGACCCCGCCAAGCGCAGCGTGGCGCTGCGCGGCGAGACCGTCCAGACGACGTTCGTCGAGTTCGAGATCCTCAGCGCGATGGCCGCCAACCCCGGGCGCGTCTACACGCGCGACATGCTGCTCTCGCGCGTGTGGGGTGACTCGGCCTTCCGCGACCCGCGCACGGTCGACGTGCACATCCGCCACCTGCGCGAGAAGCTCGAGGCCGATCCGAAGGAGCCGGAGTACATCTTCACCGTACGCGGCGTCGGCTACCGCTTTCGCGACGACGAATGATGCCGCGCCCGCTGCGCTCGCTGCGCAACCGGCTGGCGCTGGTCTTCGGGCTGATCGTGCTCGGGGCGATCGGGATCGTCTACTTCTCCATCACCCCCCAGCTGGAGGACCGGCTCACGGATCAGAAGCTGCAGGAGCTCTCGGCCGACGCCGCGCGCTTCTCCGCCCCGATCGGCGAGGTGCTCGGCACCGTGCGCCCGAAGCGCGACGTGGTGCAGCGCACCCGCCTCGCCGCCGCGCGCTCGAGCACCGAGGTGTTCGTCCTGGGGGTCAGCTCGCGCGGGCGCGGGCAGGTGTTCGCGATCGCCGACTCGACGCCCGACGGCGGCCTCGAGTACGAGGACGTCTACGACGTGGGGCGCGCGGCGGCGCGCAGCGGGCGCACGGAGACCGCGATCGAGCCGACCCGCCTCGGCCGCCAGGCGCTGGCCGCGCTGCCGCTGATCGACGCGGGCCGGGTCGAGGGCGTCGCCGTCTACGCCGACGCGCTCAAGGACGTGCAGGCCAACGTGGCGCTGATCCGCCGCCAGATCGCCGTCTCGGGGCTGATCGCCCTGCTGCTGGCGCTGGTGGGCGGCTACCTGCTCGCGAGCGCCCTGGCCAACCGCGTGGAGCGGCTCGAGCGCGCCGCCCGCAAGGTCGCCGAGGGCGACTTCTCCAACCCGATCCGCGCCGACTCCGACGACGAGCTCGGCCGGCTCGCGGCCACCTTCGACGACATGCAGAACCAGCTCGCGGGCCTCGACCGCGCGCGCAAGCAGTTCATCGCCTCCGCCTCGCACGAGCTGCGCACGCCGATCTTCTCGCTCGGCGGGTTCCTCGAGCTGATGGCCGACGAGGACCTCGACGAGGAGACCCGGCGCCAGTTCCTCGACCAGCTGCGCGGTCAGGTCGAGCGGATGCGCAAGCTCGCCACCGAGTTGCTGGACCTCTCGCACCTTGAGTCCGGCGCGCTGGAGCTGCGCCCGGAGCCGACCGACGTCGGCCAACTCGCCCAGGAGGTCGTCGGCGAGTTCACCCCGGCGATCGCCACCCACGGCTCGGCGCTCGACGTGCGCGTCGGCGGGGCGCTGGAGATCGACTGCGATCCAGAGCGCGTGGCACAGGTGGTTCGTATCCTCATCGACAACGCCCTGGTCCACACGCCGGCGGGCACGCCGATCCAGGTCTCCGCCACGCGCGCCAACGGCAACGTGCGGCTGGAGGTCTCAGACCGCGGCCAGGGCATCGGCCGCCACAACATGCCCCACATCTTCGAGCCCTTCTTCTCCTCCGACGACAACGCCCAGGGCGCCGGGCTCGGGCTCGCCATCGCGCGCGAGCTGGCCGAGACCATGCGCGGCGAGCTGACCGTGCGCTCGGCCGGCGGCTCGACGACCTTCGCGCTGGTGCTGCCCGCGTGACGGCACCGCGGTCGCTGGTCGCCGCGACGCTCGCGGTCGGGTGCGTCGCGCTGGCCGGCTGCGGCCTCGGCGGCGACGACGAGGGCTCCAGCAGCGAGGGCGGGCAGCCGGCCGACACCCGGACGACCACGCGCGTGGAGGTCGTCGAGGGCCTGGGCGACGGCGAGGGCTTCAACCCGCGCGCCATCTATGAGCAGGAGGCGCCCGGGGTGGTCACCGTCGTGTCGCTCTTCGGCGACGAGAGCCTGGACTCGGTGCTCGGCGGCGGCGGCGAGGGCGGCGGCGGGGTCGGCTCGGGCTTCGTGCTCAACGCCGACGGCGAGATCGCCACCAACGCGCACGTCGTCACCCAGGGCGAGGGGTCGCGGGGGCGGCGCGCGAGCCAGGTCTTCGTCGAGTTCGCCGACGGCAACCAGGTCGAGGCCAAGATCGTCGGCGCCGACCCGAACGCCGACATCGCGATGCTGCGGATCGAGACCGGCGGGCTGAACCTGCGTCCGCTGCCGCTGGGCTCCAGCCGCGAGGTCGAGGTCGGCACGCCGGTCGCCGCGATCGGCTCGCCGTTCGGCGAGAAGCAGTCGCTGTCGGTGGGCGTCGTCTCGGCGGTCGACCGCTCGATCGAGTCGCTCACGGACTTCCAGATCTCCGGCGCGATCCAGACCGACGCCGCGATCAACCCCGGCAACTCCGGCGGCCCGCTGGTCGACGAGGAGGGCCGCGTCATCGGCGTCAACCAGCAGATCAAGACCGCCTCGGGCGGCGGCGAGGGCGTCGGGTTCGCCGTGCCGATCGACCTCGTCAAGCGCTCGCTGGGCCAGCTGCGCGAGACCGGCAAGGTCGCCTACGCCTACCTCGGCGTGTCCTCCGTGACCCTCTACCCGCAGCTCGTGGAACGCTTCAAGCTGCCCACCCGGACGGGGGCGTGGCTGCAGGACGTCACCGCCGGCACGCCCGCGGCCGCCGGCGGGCTGAAGGGCGGCCAGGGCGTGGCGCGGTTCCAGGCGCGCCAGTTTCGCGAGGGCGGCGACGTCGTGACGCGCGTCGGCGACGTGCCGGTTCGCGACTCCAACGACCTCTCCTCCGCGGTGGAGCGCTATCGCCCGGGCGAGAAGGTCGAGGTGCAGGTCTGGCGCGAGGGCAAGGCGCGCGAGCTCGAGGTGACGCTCGGCGAGCGCCCGCTCGCCGCTCCGCAGCCGGGCTGAGAGCCGCGCCGGCGGGGACCGCCAGGTCCTCGACGAAGGTCAAGGGCGACCGCGTGCCCCGGTACGTTGCTTCTATGGTGCGCCGGCCGCTCCGGCGCCTGTCCCGAGATCGAGGAGCTCTCCCCAAGTGCTTCAGCCCGTCGCGCTGGCGTCAAAGAGCCTGGCCGACTACACCCACATCGTCGGGCGTCCGCTGATCGACGAGATCCGCGAGCTTGCCGAGCCGCTGAAGGGCAAGTCGGTCGTGCAGCTCTCCGCGACCGCCTACGGGGGCGGGGTGTCGGAGATCCTCTACACCCTCATCCCGCTGATGCGCGACGTCGGCCTCGAGGTCGAGTGGCAGGTCATCTTCGGGCGCGAGGAGTTCTTCAACGCGACCAAGCTCATGCACAACGCGCTGCAGGGCAATCCCCAGGACCTCACCGAGGAGCAGTGGGCGACCTGGGAGCGCTACAACGAGATGAACGCGCGCGAGCTCTCGCGCGGCTGGGACGTCGGTCTCGTGCACGACCCGCAGCCGGCCGCGATCGCGGGCCTCGCGCCGGAGAAGTCCGCGGCGTGGGTGTGGCGCTGTCACATCGACGTCTCGACGCCCAACCCGCTGACGATGCGCCGCCTGCTGCCCCACCTCGAGCACTACAACGCCTCGCTCTTCCACGTCGCCGGCTACGTGCCGGCGGGCATGGACGGCGGCGTCAACGTGGTGCCGCCGGCGATCGACCCGCTGGCGCCCAAGAACATGGCGCTCTCCTTCGAGGACGCCACCTACGTCTGCCGCCAGTTCGGGATCGACGTCGACCGCCCGATGCTCTGCCAGGTCTCGCGCTTCGACCCGTGGAAGGACCCGCTGGGCGTGATCGACGCCTATCGCCTGGTCAAGGCCGAGCGCCCGGACGTCCAGCTCGCCCTGGTCGGCTCGATGGCCTCCGACGACCCGGAGGGCTGGGACTTCTACAACTCGACGCTCGCGCACGCCGAGGGCGACCCGGACATCCACATCCTCAACAACTTCAACAACGTCGGGGCGATCGAGGTCAACGCCTTCCAGTCGCTGGCCGACGTCGTCATCCAGAAGTCCACCCGCGAGGGGTTCGGGCTCACGGTCTCCGAGGCGCTGTGGAAGGGCAAGGCCTTCATCGGCGGCGACGTCGGGGGCATCCCGCTGCAGGTCCAGGACGGCGTCTCCGGCTACCTCGTGCGCTCGGTCGAGGAGTGCGCGGAGCGCACGCTGGCGATGATCACCGAGCCCGAGCTCGCCCGCTCGCTCGGGCGCAGCGGCAAGGAGCACGTCCGCGAGCACTTCCTGATGCCGCGCTATCTTCGCGATTACCTGAGGATCTTCAACGAGGTGACCTGACCCGTGAGCATGGACAGCGGTACCTCCTCCTCCTCGGAAGGGGCCCCGCTCGTCCTGGTCTCCAATCGCGGGCCGGTCACCTACCAGGAGGACGGCTCGGTCAAGCGCGGCACCGGCGGGCTGGTGACGGCCCTGACCGGCCTGGCCTCCCATCGCGACGCGATCTGGATCGCCTCGGCGATGACCGACCGCGACGCCGAGGTGGCCGAGGAGCACGGCGGGCGCCCGTTCGAGGTGCAGGCGCCGGAGGGCGGCGAGTTCCGGGTGAAGTTCGTGGACTCCGATCCCGACGCCTACGACCGCTTCTACAACGTCATCGCCAACCCGGTGCTGTGGTTCATCCAGCACTACTTATGGGACCTCTCCAACGCGCCGGACATCCGCCGCCAGGAGGTCGCGGCCTTCGACGAGGGCTACAAGGCCGTCAACGACGACCTCGCGCGAGCGGTGCTCGAGGAGATCGCCGACTCCGACGAGCCGGTGGTCATGGTCCACGACTACCACCTCTACACGCTGCCGGCGATCCTCCGCCGCGAGCGCCCCGACGTCTTCCTGCATCACTTCATCCACATCCCCTGGACCCAGCCGGACGCCTGGCGCGTGCTGCCGACGCGGATCCGCGACGAGATCTACCACGGGCTGCTGGCCAACGACATCATCGGCTTCCATACGCGCTCCTACCGGCGCAACTTCCTGCAGTGCTGCCGCGACCTGCTCGGCCTCGAGGTCGACATGGAGCGCGGCGTCGTGGCGCACGACGACCGCGAGACATGGGTGCGGGCCTATCCGCTGCCGATCGACTTCCGCGCGACCCAGGCCGTCGCCGCGCGCGACCGGGTGGCGGAGTTCCAGGCGCGCCTGCTCGAGCGCCGGCGGGAGTTCTCGATCCTGCGCGTCGACCGGGCGGACCTCTCGAAGAACGTCCTGCGCGGCTTCACCGCCTTCGACATCTTCCTCGAGCAGCACCCGGAGTTCGCCGAGCGCATCACCTTCACGGCCCAGATGATGCCCTCGCGGACCGACGTGCCCGAGTACGCCGAGTACCTCGAGCGCATCGAGGCGCTGGTCGCGGTCGTCAACCACCGCCACGGGACGCCCGACTGGATGCCGATCGACCTCAAGCTGCGCGACGACCTCGACGAGGCGGTCGCCGCCTACAAGCACTACGACGTGATGATGGTCAACGCCATGTTCGACGGGATGAACCTGGTGGCCAAGGAGGGCCCGCTCGTCAACGAGCGCCACGGGGTCTCGATCCTGTCGGAGAACACCGGCGCCCACGAGGAGCTCGGCGAGTTCGCCCTGTCGGTGAACCCGTTCGACGTCCAGGAGCTCGCCGACGCGATCCACACGGCGCTGACGATGCCCGAGGAGGAGCGCGCGCGGCGCTCGGACGGCCTGAAGGCGATCGTGACCTCGCGCGACCCCGGGGACTGGATCGACGAGCAGATCGCGGACATCCGCAGCAAGGCGCACGAGGGCTGAGCGCCCGCGGCGTCGGTCCCGCGGCGGTCAGGGCCCGCGCTCGAAGGTGAACTCGTCGCCGGGCGACGGCGCGGATGGGCTGTGGGCCGGCGGCGACGTGTGCCCGCCGGTGCCGCCCGAGCCGGCCGGCGGGCGGGCGCAAGCGCAGTCCGAACCGCCGCCACCGCCACCGCGCGCGCCACCGCCACCGACACCACCGCCGCCACCGCCGCCGGCTCCGCCACCGCCGCCGGCCTCACCGCCGCCGGCCTCACCGCCGCCGGTTCCGCCCCCACCGCCCCCCCGCCGTGCGGCGCGATCGGCGTCCGGCGTTCCCGCCCGTCGCGTCCCGGCCGGGCCGAGCGTCCGTCGGCGCCGCCGGACCGTCACGGCGAGGCGACGGGGGCGCTGCGCTCGCCGGCTCCGGCGCACACGGGCCGCGGCCCGGCGCGAAGCGGCTCGCCGGGCGGCCCGGGCCCGCGCCTGCCGGCGCTCGCGCGCCCGCACGCGCCGTCGCGCGTCCGCGCGCGCCTGCTCGATCAGCTCGCGGCCTTGGTCCTCGGTGAGCCCGCCCGCCGGTGGCGCCGGCTCGCCGCCGGCCGCGGCCCCGCCCACCGGCGCCGGCTCCGGGGCGGGCAGCTGCGGCGGGTCGGACGCGAGGCGCGGCCAGGCGATCACCAGCGCCAGCACGGCGACGACCGCCGCAGCGACGGCGATGTTGCCCCAGCGCAGCCGCGAGAGCAGGGTGCGATCCATACCGGACCTAGGCCGAAGGCCCGCTCGGCTCGCCCCCTCGCTGCTAGCGTCCTGGGCCATGGCCACCGAGAGACCAACGTATGACCTCGTCCTGCTGCTCGACTCCCAGGCCGACGACGAGCGCCGCGCCGAGATCGTGGCCAACGTCGCGGCGGCCATCGGCGCGTCGGGCGAGCTCGTCGGCGAGCACGACTGGGGCGTCCGCGCGACCGCCTACGAGGTGCACAAGCGCGCCGACGCCGACTACCGCCTGATCCAGTTCCACGGGCCGGCCGAGCTGCTCGACCAGCTCGACCACACACTCAAGATCACCGACGGCGTCGTCCGCTTCAGGATCATCAAGCTCCGCCCAGGCACGCCGCCGCCGCCGGACCTGCGCACGGTCGCCGCCACCGCCGCGGCACCGGCCGAAGAGGGCTAGTCAGCCGCTCCACTTCTGCGCGCGCGGCGCCGCGCTCGCGGGCGTCACCGGCGTCGCTGCGCCGGGTCCGCGAGCACCGGCGGCGTGTAGCCGGCGTCCTCGCGCTTGACGTTGACCCCGGGCGGGACGATCTCGTCGATGCGGTCGAGCGCGGCGTCGTCGAGCACCACGTCGGCGGCGCCGAGCTGGCTCTCGAGCTGCTCCATCGTGCGCGGGCCGATGATCGGCGCCGTGACCGCCGGGTGGCGCAGGGTGAAGGCGAGGGCGAGGTGGACGAGCGGGATCCCGAGCTCGTCGGCCAGGGCGCCGAGGGCGTCGGCCGCCTCGAGCTTCGCCGCGTTCGCCGTGTCTTCGACGTCGAAGCGACCGGGCATCCGCTCGGCGCGCGAGGAGCCGGGCGACCCGCCGCCCTTTCGGTAGCGGCCCGAGAGCCAGCCGCCGTTCAACGGGCTCCAGGGGATGACGCCCATGCCGTGGAGCAGGCAGACCGGCAGCACGTCGGCCTCGACGCCCCGGACGAGCAGCGAGTACGGCGGCTGCTCGCACACGAAGCGCTCGCGGGCGCGCCGCTCGGCCGTCCACTGGGCCTCCACGATCGCGTGCGCCGGGAACGTCGAGCTGCCGAAGCTGCGGATCTTGCCGGCCCGGACCAGGTCGGTCAGCGCGCCCAGCGTCTCGTCGACGTCGGTGTCCGGCTCGGGACGGTGGATCTGGTAGAGGTCGATCCAGTCGGTGCCCAGCCGGCTCAGGCTGTCCTCGACCGCGCGCGTGATCCAGCGGCGCGAGTTGCCGAACTGGTTGGGGTCGTCGCCCATCCGGCCGTGCACCTTCGTGGCCAGGATCACGTTGTCGCGGCGTCCGCCCGCGAGTGCCTTGCCGACGATCTCCTCCGACTCCCCGCGCGCGTAGACGTCCGCGGTGTCGACGAAGTTGATGCCGGCGTCGAGCGCCCGGTGGATGATCCGGACCGAGTCAGCGTGGTCGGTGTTGCCCCAGGCACCGAACATCATCGTCCCGAGGCAGAGGGGGCTCACCTGCATGCCGGTGCGCCCGAGGTTTCGCAGCTCCATGCCCGCCACCCTAGATGAGTGATTCCGCGACCCCTCGGCCGCGGAATCAGTCGTCTTGTCGGCTGGCCGACGACCGCTCAGGCCGCGCCGGTTTCCGTGTCGCTCGCCCCGCGCGGGAAAGCGGACGGCGCGCAGCCCGGCCCGCCGCGCGCCCCGCCGCTAGAACGGGATGTCGTCGTCGGCGGCGTCCGGCGAGCGCCCGCCGACCGGCTGTGGGCTGAAGTCCGACGTATCCGTCGGCACGTCGGACTGCGGCGCATAGCCGTTGCCGCCCCCGCCGCCCGGCCCGGCGTCGTCGCGCCCGCCCAGGAACTGCACGGAGTCGGCGATGATGTCGATCGCCTCGCGCTTGATGCCGTCCTTCTCCCACTCGCGCCACTCCAGGCGGCCGTCGAGCGCGACCGGGCGGCCCTTGCTCAGGAACCGAGCGCAGTTCTCGCCCTGGGCGCCCCAGACGGTGACGCTGAAGTAGTTGGGCTTGTCGACCCACTCGCCGGTGGAGTTGTCCTTGCGGCGGGTGTTGCTGGCGATGCGCAGGCTGCACACGGACATCCCGCTCGGCAGCGAGCGCAGCTCGGGATCGCGCGTGAGGTTCCCGGTGATGATGACGCGGTTGATGTTGGTGGAGGCCATGGGAGCCCGCTCCTTTCGGCAGCGAACGAAGTCGTGATGGTCCGACGAGTCTAGGTCCGGGTCCGGAGGGATCGGGCGCAAAGGCCGGTTTCACCGCACAATCGTCACGATGCCGGCACGAAGCAGGCGGCGTTTGTGACGATCTGCGCCCCACCGGACTTCCGAAGACGCCCGTGCGGGCCGCTACTGGGAAGCGCCTCTCGCGCGCCCGCGGGCGCGAGCGCGGACGGCGGTGATCGTCCACCTGCCACAATGATCCGTCGCGCGCCAGCGGGCGCGCCGTCTACTTACGCGGCCAGAGAGGTTTTCCGAACGTGGCAAAGCAGCGCAGCCGGCCCACGCGCCGGCGAGATCGTAAGGGCGGTCCCGGATCGGGACGCCGCAAGTCCTGCCCGTACTGCCGAGACAAGGTCGAGTTCGTCGACTACAAGGACATCCCGACCCTGCGCAAGTTCGTCTCCGACCGCGGCAAGATCCGCTCGCGGCGGATCAGCGGCGCCTGCCGGCGCCACCAGAACCAGGTCGCGACGGCAGTCAAGCGCGCACGGGAGCTCGCGCTGCTGCCCTACGTCGGCGTCGAGACCCGCGACGCGCGCGATCGCGACCGGGGCGATCGCGGCGACCGCGGCGACCGCGGGCGCTAGGAGCGCGACGGCGATGCCCCAGGCCATCCTCCTGCAGGACGTCGAACAGCTCGGCGACCGCGGCACGGTCGTCGACGTCTCCAAGGGCTACCTGCGCAACTTCCTGATCCCCCGCCGGCTCGCCGAGCCCGCCACGAAGGCCTCGATCGCCGCCTCCCGCCGGCAGGCGGAGGCTACCGAGCGCGCCGCCGCCACGGCGACCGAGAAGGCGCGCGAGGACGCCGCGCTGCTCAACAAGACGGTGCTGACGATCCCCAACCAGGCGGGCGACGACGGGCGCCTGTTCGGCTCGGTCACCACACAGGACATCGCCGACGCGGTGCTCGAGGCCCGCGGCATTCGGCTCGACCGCCGCAAGATCCACCTCGACGACCCGATCAAGACGGTCGGCACCCACATGGTCGAGGTCGAGGTGGCCGACGGCGTGCGCGCGACGGTCAAGACCATGGTCACCGACCAGGGCTGATCGCTCGTCCCGCAGCCGGCCTCTGTGCCGGCCGGCTGCACGTCTGCACCAGCTCTGCGCCGCCTCCGTAACGATTCTGCGGAGGCAGCGGCCAGAAGGAGGGGAGCGTCCCGGGGCGGACCTAGACTCGACCGCCCCATGGCGATCCCAGACCAGCGCGCCAACGGCGGCGGCCGTCCGGCCGAGGGGCCGGTGGCGCCGCCCCAGAACCTCGAGGCCGAGCAGTCGGTGCTCGGCGCCGTGCTGTTGTCGGACACCGCGCTGCCCGCGCTGATCATCGACGAGAACCTCCAGCCGGAGGACTTCTACCGCGAGGCGCACGGCCTGATCTACCAGGGGATGCTCGACCTCCACGGCCACGGCGAGCCCGTCGATGCGCTGACGCTCGTCGAGCACCTCAAGCAGGCCGGCCTGCTCGACCGCGTGGGCGGCCGCGGGGCCGTCGACCTGCTGGCCGCGTCGGTGCCCGCGGTCGGCAACGTGCGCCGCTACGCGCGCATCGTGCGCGAGAACGCGATGCTGCGCCGGCTCCTGCGCGCGTCCTACGAGATCCAGGCCAAGGTGCACTCCCACGAAGCGCCGCCGCGCGACCTCGTCGATCTCGCCGAGCGCACCATCCTCGAGGTCGCGCATGAGGACCGGCGCAAGGACTTCGTCAACATCGGCGACCTGCTCGCGGGCGAGCTGGACAAGCTCGAGCACCTCTCGCGCGAGGGCAAGGCGATCACCGGCACGGCGTCGGGCTTCGACGACGTCGACACGATCACTGGTGGCTTCCAGCCGGGCAACCTGATCATCCTGGCGGCGCGGCCCAGCATGGGCAAGAGCGCGCTGATGGCCAACTTCGCCGAGAACGCCGCGCTCGGCTCCGACCAGGCCGTCGCCCTGTTCTCGCTCGAGATGTCCGAGTCGGAGCTCGCCCAGCGCTTCGTGGCCTCCCAGGCGTCGGTCAAGGGCGACGACCTGCGCAAGGGCAACGTCCCGCAGTCGCGCTGGCCGAAGATCCTCGAGGCGTCCAACCGGCTCGCGCACTCCAAGCTGTTCGTCGACGACTCCTCAGACCTCTCGGTGCTCGACGTGCGCGCCAAGGCGCGCCGCCTGGCCCAGCAGAACGCCGACGGGCTCGGGCTGATCCTCATCGACTACCTCCAGCTGATGCGGGCGGCGGGGCACGTGGACAACCGTGTCGAGCAGATCGGGCAGATCTCGCGCGGCCTCAAGACGCTCGCGCGCGAGCTCGACGTCCCGGTCATCGCGCTCTCCCAGCTCAACCGCGGCGTCGAGCAGCGCACGGACAAGCGCCCGGTGCTCTCCGACCTACGTGAATCCGGCGCGATCGAGCAGGACGCCGACCTCGTGATGTTCATCTACCGCGACGAGTACTACGACCACGAGTCAGAGCGCGAGGGGATCGCCGACCTGATCGTGGCCAAGCACCGCAACGGCGGGCTCGGGACCGTCGAGCTGACCTTCCAGAAGGAGTACCCGCGCTTCATGTCCTACGTCAGCGAGGAGCGTTACTGATGAGCGCGCCCGCGCGCTGCCCGCACGGCCGCTGCGACGGGTCGGGCTTCCTCTACGACGAGGAGCGCCGGCGCGCGCGCGACTGCTCCTGCCGGCCGGCCCGGCTCGCGCGGCGCAAGGCGGCGGCCGTCGCCGGGCGGGTCCCGCGGCGCTTCCGCGAGATCTCCTTCGAGCGCGAGCCCGTGGTCGGCATCGAGCGGCGCAGCCCGCACGTCGTCCGCGCGGTCCGCGAGTACGTGCGCACCGTCTCCGACAAGCTCGCGGCGGGCCGCGGGATCTGGTTCCGCGGCGACGTCGGCACGGGCAAGACGACGCTCGCGATGCTGATCTCGAAGTCGGCGCTGGAGGCCGGGCACACCGTCGCCATCTACTCGTTGCCGCGGCTGCTGGCGAACCTGCGCGACACCTACGACGACGACGCCGCGCTGACGCTCGGCGGCCTGATCGACCGCCTGTGCGCGGTCGACCTCCTGCACATCGACGACGTCGGCGCCGAGCAGAGCTCGCCGTGGGTGCTCGAGCAGCTCTACACGATCGTCAACACGCGCTACGAGGACGGGCGGGCGATGGTGCTCACCACGAACCTCGAGGACGAGGGGCTGCGCGAGCAGATCGGCGACCGCACGGTCTCGCGCCTGTTCGAGATGTGCGGTGAGCCGCTGCCGCTCTACGGCGAGGACCGGCGGATGGAGGCCGACTTCCGCTACCCGGAGCCCGGCGGCGGACCTGGCCGCGCGCGCGACGAGCCCGCCGTGTGGGGCGAGGGCGCCGGCGACCCCGACGCGGCGCCCGCCTACGGGACCCCGTGGGTCCGGTCGGCCGCGCGGCGCGCCGTAGACTGAAACGCTCATGGCCGGCATCGTGATCGTGGGCGCCCAGTGGGGCGACGAGGGCAAGGGCAAGATCACCGATCTGCTCGCGGAGAACGGCGACCTCGTCATCCGCTTCCAGGGCGGCAACAACGCCGGGCACACGATCGTGCGCGACGACGTCGCCTGGAAGTTCCACCTGATCCCCTCGGGGATCCTCTATCCGGGCAAGCTGTGCGCGATCGGCAACGGCGTCGTGATCGACCCGAAGGTCCTCACGGGTGAGCTGGAGGGGCTGCGGACCAAGGGCGTGGACCTCTCCGGGCTGCGGATCAGCGCCAACGCGCACCTGATCATGCCCTACCACCTGCTGCTCGACCACGCGGGCGAGGTCAAGCTCGGCCGCCGCCAGATCGGCACGACCCGGCGCGGGATCGGCCCCTGCTACGCCGACAAGGCCGCGCGGCTGGGCATCCGCGTGCAGGACCTGCTCGACGAGAAGATCCTCAAGAAGAAGATCATCGCCGCGCTCGAGCCCAAGCGGCTCGCGCTGCGACCCTTCGCCAAGGCGCCCGAGCTCGACCTGCAGTCGATGACCGAGGACTACCTCACCTACGGCCACCGGATCGAGCAGTACATCGCCGACACCGCGAAGCTCACCTGGGACGTGCTGGACGCCGGCGGCGACGTCATCTTCGAGGGTGCCCAGGGAACGCTGCTGGACATCGACCACGGCACCTATCCCTTCGTCACCTCCTCGAACCCGGTGGCGGCGAGCGCGTGCACCGGCACGGGCGTCGGCCCGAAGGACATCGACGAGGTCTGGGGCGTCTCGAAGGGCTACGCCACGCGCGTCGGCTCCGGGCCGTTCCCCACCGAGCTGCACGACGAGCTCGGCGAGCGCATCCGCGAGGCGGGCGGCGAGTACGGCACCACGACCGGGCGCCCGCGCCGGGTCGGCTGGCTGGACCTGGTCGCGCTGCGCTATGCCGCGCGCATCAACTCGCTCACCGCGCTGGTGATCACCAAGCTCGACGTGATGACAGGACTAGGCCCGCTGAAGGCGTGCGTGCGCTACCGCGGCGCCGAGGAGGCGAGCTTCGACCACTATCCCTACCACCAGACCGTGATGCACCAGGCCACTGGCGAGTACGAGGAGCTGCCCGGCTGGGAGGAGGACATCGGCGACGTCCGCGAGGAGGCCGACCTGCCCCAGGCCGCGCGCGACTACCTCGCCTACGTCGAGGACTTCGTCGGCGTGCCGGTCGCGCTCGTCGGCGTCGGGCCGGGGCGCGATCAGGTCGTCTGGACCGAAGCCGGCAAGCAGACCGCGGTCGCCGCGCGCGCCGCGATCGCCTGACCTCGACCTCCGCCGGCGGTCAGTCGGCGAGCACCACGCGCGAGTCGACGATCATGTCGTGCAGCGCGCGGTTCTCCTCGTCCCACAGCGGCCACAGGTAGTCGATCAGCTGGGCGAGCCCGAAGGTGAGCGCGCCGGCGATCCCGAAGAGCAGGTACTTGACCGCCACCTCGCGCAGCATCGCGTAACCGAAGGTCATCGGGCCACCGTTGGCGCGCACGACGCGGATGCCGGTGGCCATCTTGCCGAGCGTCTGGCCGTTGGTCCGGTTCATCAGCACCGGCGCGTAGAGCAGCGCGACGACGGTGACCGCCACCGTGCCGAGCACGAGGCCGACGATCAGCGAGACGGTCCCGGCGGTGTCGCCGCCGGCGAAGCCGACGGAGAAGACCGCACCGAAGATCAGCAGGATCACGGCCGCCCCGATCCCGACGACCACCCAGTCGATCAGCTGTGCGCCGACCCGGCGCCACCAGCCCGAGAGCACGTACTGGCCCGCGCCGGGCGCGGTGCTGAAGGTGGGCGCGAGGCCGCCGGCGCCCGGCGGCGCGGGCGAGCCGGGGCCGTAGCCCTCGTCCGCCGCGGCGGGGAAAGCCGGCGGGGCGGCCGGGAGCCGCTCGGCGACCGGGCGCTCGGGCGCCGGCCCCTGGACGGTCTCGCGCTCGGAGGCGGGCGTCCGGTCGGCCGGCGGCGCGTCGTGCGCAGCGTCCGGCGGCTGCTGGTCGGCCGGCGGCTCGTCGTGCGCGGCGTCCGGCGGCGGCTGGTCGCGCGCGGCCTCCGGTGGCGGCTGGTCGCGAGCCGGCGGCGGCGGATCGGATGGCCCGGCGGCCAGCGGATCGCCGGAGGTGACCTCGGGCTTGTCTTCGGGGCGCTCGCTCATGTCCGCGAAACGCTACCGACCGTCCGCCGGAAGCGCGAGTGCTCGATCAGCGCCAGCGCTCGAGCAGGTCCTCCTCGCCCACCGACCGGATGACGCGGGCGGGGACGCCGACAGCGACCGCGCGGGCCGGGATCGAGCGGCTGACCACCGCCCCGGCACCCACGAAGGCCTCCTCGCCGACCTCGACGCCGGGACAGAGGGTCACGCCCCCGCCCACGCGGCAGGCCCGGCGCAGGTACGCGCCGTGGATCGGGTAGTCGTCCGCGTGGCGGGCCATCGTCGAGTCGTTGGTCGTGCAGACGCCGGGACCGACGAACACGTCCTCCTCGAGCTCGGAGAACGCCGTGATGTAGACGTCGGTCTGGATGCGCACGCGCGCGGCGATCAGCACGTCGTTGTCGATGGCGCTGCCCCGCCCGACGACCGAGCCTGCGCCGATCCGCGCGCGCTCACGCACGAAGGACTGATCGCCGAGGATCGCGCCGTCGCCGATGTCCGCCGCCGCGAAGACGATCGCGCGGCAGCACACGACCGCGCCCGCGCCGAGCACGAGCGGCGGCCCGGCCTCGCGCGAGGCGGAGGAGTGGCGGGCGAGCTTCGGCGGCTTGCCGAGCACCGCGCCGTCCTGGACCTCGCATCCGTCGCCGATGACGGTGCCCGGATGCACGACGACGTGGGCGCCGAAGCGTACGTCCTCGCCGATGGTGACGTCCTCGCCGAGCACCAGCCCGGGGGCGCGGTCAGACAGCTGCACGTTGCTCCCTCCGGGAGGTGTCGAGCCGCTCCTGCAGCGCCTCGAGCACGCGCACGACGCGCAGCCCGCTCGCACCGTCGGAGAGCGGCGGGCGGCCGTGGCGGACGCAGTCCAGGAAGTGCTCGCACTCGATCCGCAGCGGCTCGCGGTTGGAGATGCGCGGGCTGTAGATGTCTCCCGTGCGGGTGATGTACTCGCCGTAGGAGCCCGCGTCCTCGTCGAAGCCCTTGTCGTAGACCGTCACCTTGCGCTCCAGCTCCATATCGTCGAAGGTCGCCATCCGCCGGGAACCAACGACGGTGAAGCGTCGCTCCTTGTGGGGGTCCAGCCAGGAGAGGTGCAGGTGGGCGGCCAGGCCGGAGGGGAAACGCAGGAAGCAGAACACCACGTCCTCGATGCCGGGCCGCATGTAGGACTCCCCGCGCGCCTCGACCTCGGAGGGCTCCTCGCCGGCGAGGTGCAGGACGACGGAGACGTCGTGGGCGCCCAGCGACCACAGCGCGTTCTCGTCGGCGCGCAGCTTGCCGAGGTTCAAGCGGTTGGAGTAGATGTAGTGGATGTCGCCCAGCTCGCCGCCCGCGGCGATCGCCTTCAGGCGCGCGACGCCCGGGTGGTACTCGAGCAGGTGGCCGACCATCAGCACGCGCCCGGCGTCCGCGGCCACCGCGACGGCGCGCTCGGCGTCGGCGACCGACTGGGCCAGCGGCTTCTCGACGAAGCAGTGCTTGCCCGCCATCAGGACGCGCTCGGCCAGCGCAGCGTGGGTCGGTACCGGCGTGGCGATCACGACGGCGTCGAGCGCGGGATCCGCGAGCAGGTCGTCCAGCTCCGCGGTGAAGCGCGCGTCCGGGAACTGCGGGGCGACGCGGGTGCGCGCGGCCTCGGACGCGTCGCAGCACCAGGCCAGCTCGCAGCCGGGCAGGGCGGCCAGGTTGCGGGCCAGGTTCGGCCCCCAGTAGCCGAGGCCGGCCACCCCGACGCGGATCGGCGCGCTGCTCACGCGCAGGATCCTAGATGAGTGATCCCGCGACCCCACGATCGTCTGGCGGCGCGGCCACGGAATCAATCATCTAGGCCGCGAAGCGGCGCGCGAGCGCGTCGACCACCCGCGCGCCGGCCTGGCCGTCGCCGTAGAGGGGCGGGCGCTCGGCGGGCAGGGGCCGGTCCAGCGCGGCGCGGGCGGCCCCGGCGTCGAGGTCCACCAGCACGTTCCAGCCCGCCGCGACGGTCTCGGTCCACTCGGTGCGATCCCGCAGCGTCACGCAGGGCACTCCGGCGAGGTAGGCCTCCTTCTGCACCCCGCCGGAGTCGGTCAACACCGCGCGCGCGCCGAGCAGCAGCGCGGTGAACTCGAGGTAGCCGAGCGGCGGGGTGATGCGGACGCCGGGCGCCGCGATCAGGCGCTCGAGCAGACCGGCGCGGTCGAGCCTCGTCCGCGTGCGCGGGTGCAGCGGCAGCACGAGCGGCCCGGGCACGCCGAGCAGCAGCCCCACCAGCTCAGCCAGCCGTGATGGGTCGTCGACGTTGCCGGCGCGATGGGCGGTTGCGAGCAGGAAGGCGCCCGGCCGCACGTCGAGCGCCGCGGCCATCGCCTCACTCCGCGCCGCTGCCCGCGGCGCCAGCAGGCGCGCGACGTCGACCATGACGTCGCCGACGACCTCGATGCGCCCCAGCACCCGCTCGTCGCGCAGGTGGCCGGCGGCCGCTTCGGTGGGGCACAGCAGCAGGTCGGCGACGTGGTCTGAGAGCACGCGGTTGAGCTCCTCGGGCATCGCCGGGTCGAACGAGCGCATGCCCGCCTCGACGTGGGCCACGGGCAGCTCCGCCCGCGCACCGGCCAGGGCGCCGGCGAGCGTGGAGTTCGTGTCGCCGTAGACCAGCACCGCGGTCGGGCGCTCGGCGGCCAGCAGCGGCGCGAGCGCCGCCATCATCGCCTCGGTCTGCTCCGGGTTCGTGCCGCCCCCCAGCTCGAGCCGGTGCTCGGGGCGCGGGAGGCCCAGCTCGTCGAAGAAGACCTGGGAGAGCTCGTCGTCGTGGTGCTGGCCGGTGTGGACCATCACCTCGGTGCCGGCGTCGCGCAGCCGCTCGCTGACGGCGGCCGCCTTGACGAACTGCGGGCGGTTGCCGATCACCGTCAGGATCCGCATGGCGGCCGGCCGGCGGCGGCGCGCCGGCGTCAGGAGGCCACGGGGGCGGGCAGCTCGTCCAGCTCGAGCTGGATCCGCGCGGCCAGGCGGGCCTGCACGTCGAGCGTGACCGGGCCGGGCGCCGCGGGCAGCTCGATGTCGTCGACCGCGGCGATCGGCATGCCCTCGCGCACGGTCGAGGCGATGAACGCCTCGTCGGCGGCGCGCACGTCGTCGAGCGTGCACGCGGCCTCGGCCACGTCGCACTCCTGCTGGATGCGGTCGCGCGTGATCGAGGCGAGGATGCGGTCCTCCAGCGGCGGCGTGAAGAGCCGGCCGTCGCGCACCCAGAAGAACGTCCAGGTCGGGCCCTCGAGCACGCGGCCGTGGGGCGTGACGAACAGCGCCTCGTCGCAGCCCTGCTCCTTGGCCAGCCGGCCCGCGAGCATGTTCGCCGCGTAAGAGAGCGTCTTGAGGCCGTCGAGCACGCGCGTCGGGCTGAAGGTCACGGTGGCCACGCGCGCCACGGCGGGGCGCGGCGGCAGCGGCTCGATGATCGCGATGCGGCGCCCGCCGCGCGTGACCACCAGGCGCAGCAGGCCCTCGACGGGACCGGCCGTCGCCAGCAGCGCGGCGATCTCCTCGCGCAGCGCGCCGAGGTCGACGGGCAGGCGCAGCCCGTCTGCGCTGCGACCCAGCCGCGCGAGGTGGTCCTCGAGCGCGTAGGGCCGGCCGCCGTAGAGCCGCAGCACCTCGAAGGCGCCGTCGCCCCGCAGCAGCCCCTCGTCGGTGACGGGGATCGTGGTCTGCTCCGGGGGGCCGAGGACGCCGTCGAGGCTCGCGAGGGACATGGGCGGGGAGCCTAGCGAGGCGCGACCAGCCGCCGGACGAGCGTGGCGAAGTTGTCGGCGATCTCGTCCGGCCGGGCGCCGCGCGTCTCGCGCTGGTGGTGATAGAGCGCCGGCCCCAGCGCCTCCATGAGCACCTCGGCCACGTACACGGCGTCCAGCTCGGGCGCGGCCTCGCGGACGAGCAGTCCGATGTGGGTGCGGTAGAGGTCGTACGGCGCCGAGCGGAAGCGCGCGAGCGGCGAGCGGCCGACCTGGGAGGCCAGCAGCAGGTCGCCGTGATGCTCGAGCAGGCTCACGAAGCCGGCGCCGAAGGCCATCAGGCGTTCGGCCGGCGGCGCGCCGGGGCCCAGCGGCGCCGGGCCGCGGATCAGTCGCTCCTGGAACTCGCGCTCGCGCTCGTCGAGCACGGCGCGCGCCAGGGTCGCGCGATCGCCGAAGCGCCGGAAGAGCGTCCCCTTGCCCACGCCGGCCTCGGCGGCGATGGCGTCCATCGACACGCAGTGCACGCCGTCGCGCTCGAACAGGCGCCGGGCGGCGGCCAGCACCTTGCGGTGGTTGCGCACGGCGTCGGCGCGCATCCGCGGCGGGCCGCCCAGCACGGGCAGCTCGAGCTCCGCGGCCAGGCATTCGGCCTCCTCCTCTGCGGCAACGACTGGCAGGCGCTTGATCTCAGGCTCGGGGCGGGCGGTCGACATGGGCCTCGGTACCAGTATGCCAGGTGCGCGTTGACAAGCGGACCGTAGTCCTTCTACACTGGTCCCTAGACATACGGACCGGAGTCCGTTCCAACCTCGCACAACGGAGGCGCACCGTGAGCACCATCGAGCAGCAGATCCCCACCGGCACCTGGACGGTCGACAAGGCGCACTCGAGCGTCGGCTTCACCGTCAAGCACTCGGGCGTCGCCACCTTCCGCGGCGCGTTCACCGACTACGACGCCCGGCTCGTGACCACCGGCGATGCGCCGCGACTCGAGGGCACCGTGCGGGCCGCGAGCGTCGACGTCCGTGACGAGAACATCGAGGCCCATCTCGCCTCGCCGGAGTTCTTCGACATCGAGCGCACGCCGGAGATCAGCTTCGTCGCCCGCGACCTCCGCGTCGGTGACGACGGCGCGCTGGCGCTGGACGGCGAGCTGACGCTTCGCGGACAGACGCGCGAGGTCGAGGCCAAGGGCGAGTTGTCGGGGCCAAACGACGGCATGGACGGCCTCCCGCACCTCGGCCTGTCGCTCGCGGCGACCATCGATCGCACCGCCTTCGGCCTGAAGTGGAACGCGCCGCTGCCCAAGGGCGGCGTCGTGCTCGCCAACGACGTCAAGCTGCTGGTCGAGCTCGAGCTCGTCAAGCAGGACTAGGGCGGCCGTGCGGATCCTCGGAGTCAGCGGGAGCCTGCGCCGCGGCTCGCACAACACGGCCCTCCTGCGGGCGGCGGCGGACCTGCTGCCGCCCGGGGCAGAGCTCGAGCTGTGGGACGGGCTGCGGTCGATCCCGCCCTACGACGCCGACGAGGACCTCGCCGCCGGGCCGGCCGCCGTGGCGGCCCTGCGCGAGGCGATCGCCGGGGCGGACGCGATCCTGATCGCGACACCGGAGTACAACAGCTCGATCCCCGGCCAGCTCAAGAACGCGATCGACTGGGCGTCGAGGCCGCGCTCGGCCAGTGCCTGGCGTGACAAGCCGGTCGCGGTCATCGGCGCGAGCACCGGCATGTTCGGCGCGGTCTGGGCACAGGCCGAGGTCCGCAAGGCGGTGGCGGCCGCGGGCGCCCGCGTGCTCGACGACGAGCTGCCGCTGGGGCGCGCGGGCGACGGCTTCGACCCCGCGGGACGGCTGGCCGACGCCGAGATCGAGGCCACGCTCGCAGAGCTGCTCGACGCGCTGAACGAGGCCGCCGTCAGCCACCGGGAGGCGGCCGCTGCCTAGCCGCCGGCCGTTCCTCCCCCGGCCCGGTTGCGCTCGCCGGCTCGCCGATCACCACGCGCCGGCGGCGGCGGACGACCCGCTCAGCTCGCCGCGACAGCGATCGGTGGCCGGCGCGACGGCCCGCGACTGACGCGGCGGCTGCCCGGCGCCCCGGCCGCGACGAGCCGCCGGGCCGCGGCGAGGTCGCCGGTGAGCGGCCGGTCGGCCATCGCGTCGGGCAGGACCTCCGCCGCGGCGGCGAACGTGCGGCCGGCCGGCCCGGCGCGCGGGTGCCGGCCGCGCAGGCGCAGCGCGCGGACCGCGAGCACGAGCTCGACCGCCACGGCGTCGAGCTGGCGGCCGCTCGCCTCGCGGCGTGCGCGCCGCCGCGAGCCCGGCGAAGCAGGCGTGGGACTCGATCCCGCCCGCCACCGAGGCCGTCTGCGCGGCCAGCGGCGCAGCGAGCCAGCGCACGTCGGCGGCCGCGGCGTGCGCGGGGTACTCGAGGATCATCGCGCCCGACTGCACGGCGCGCTCGGCCAGCCCGGCCGGCAGGCCGGTGACCGCGGGATCCAGCAGCGCGCTGCAGCGCGCGGCGACCAGCGAGGCCGACTGGGCGAGCGCCACGCGCAGGCCGTCGAGGGCGAGCGCGACGGCGCCCAGGTGGAAGTTCCCGCTGGCGAGCAGCGCCGCGCCGCCGGGGCCGTCGGCGACGACGGCGTTCTCCGCGGCGGCGTTGGCCTCGGTCCCGACCACGCGCTCGAGCGCAGCGAGCGCGTCGAGGACCGCCCCGTCGACCTGCGACTGGACGCGGAAGGCGAACGGGTCGTGCACCGTCGCCGGAGCGGGGCCCGCTCCCGGTAGCTCGCGGGCGAGCAGTGCCCGCATGCGCTCGGCGACCGCCTGCTGGCCGGCGTGCGGGCGCCCGGCGTGCACGCGCGGGTCGAGCACGTCGCGGTCGCCGTCGGCCGCGAGGAACGAGAGCGCCGCGACGGCCAGGGTGGCGTCCAGCGCCTCCCGCACGCCGACGGCGGCCAGTGCGGCGGAGGCGACGGTGACGGCGTTGCTGCTCAGGAAGGCGATCGCGTCACGCCCTTCCAGCGCGGGCGGCCGCAGACCGGCCGCTCGCAGCGCGTCGGCGGCGGGGACGCGCGCGCCACGCTGCCAGACCTCGCCCTCCCCGAGCAGGGCGAGCGCGATCTCGGCCAGCGCCGTGATGTCGCCCGTCCCGAGCGACCCGAGCTCGCGCACGGCCGGGACGAGGCCGGCGTCCAGCGCGGCCTGCAGCGCGTCGAGCAGCCCGTCGCCGACGCCGGCGCCGCCGGCGCCCAGCTGGTTGAGGCGCACGGCCATCGCGGCGCGCACGAGCTCCGGCTCGAGCCAGGCGCCGCCGCCCGCCGCGTGGCTGCGCAACAGCGCGAGCTGGTGGGCGGCGCGCTCCTCCGGCTCGACGTGGCGGCGCAGGAACGGGCCCACGCCGGTCGTCGCGCCGTAGAGCGGCGCGCCGGCGGCCAGGTGGGCCTCGACGGCCACCCGCGCCCTGGCGTTGCGGGCGCGGGCGGCGGCGGTCAGGTGGCCGGTCGCGCCGTCGCGCGCGATCGCGGCCACCCCCGCCGGGGTCAGGCTGCGCCCGTCGAGGCCGACCGTGGTCCTCACGGGCCCGTCACCTCGCGCGCCGCGACGAGCGCCCCGATCTCCCGGGCGCCCGCCGTCACGTCGCGCGCCATGGCGTCGACCTCCGCGTGGACCCGTGCGCTCGGCCCGGCGAGCGTCAGCCCCGCGACGAGCCGGCCGCGTGGATCGAGCACGGGCGCGGCCACCCCGCTCGTCCCGGCGTCGAGCTCGCCGTGGGTGACGACGTGGCCCTCGGCGCGGGCCGCGGCCAGCTCGCGCTCGAGTGTCTCGGGGTCGACCCCGTCGGCCTCGACGCCGAGGCCGGCCAGTGCCCGCTCGCGCACGCGCGGGTCGGCGAAGGCCAGCAGGACCTTCCCGGATGCCCCGCGGTGCAGCGGCGCCGTGCGCCAGCGCGAGTAGGAGAGCCGCAGCGGATGACGGCTCTCGACCGAGGCGAGCCCGATCGCGCTCGGACCGGCCAGCGCGGTGAGCAGAGCGGTCTCGCCGTGGGCGTCGGCCAGGCGGCGCATGACCTGCCGGGCCGGCTCGATCAGCGTCGCGTCGAGGCGGTCCTCGACCTCGCGGGCGAGCGCGAGCACCCGCAGCCCGAGCGTCACGCCGGCGCGCCCCTCGCGCGCGAGCATCCCGTGGCGCTCGAGCCCCTGGGCCAGCCGGTAGGTCGTGCTGGCGGGCAGGCCGGCGCGGTCGGCGAGCTCCGAGGTCGTCAGCGGCTCGTCGGCCTCCGCGAGCGCGCCGAGCACGGCGACGAGCCGTTCGAGCACCTGGGTGCCCGCCGCGGCGTCGGCCATCCGCCCGGTCTGGCTCATCCGGTGTCCCCCGTGGCCGGGACCACGCCCGGGGCCTCGTAGTCCGACAGCGGCGCCGGCTCGCCGGCGTCGGCGGCCACCCGGGTCGAGAGCTCGCCGTCGGCGATCCGGGTCGACGAGCCGGTCGACGTCGGCCGCCCAGGCGGTCTCGTCGACCAGCCGCGGCACGCACTCGCGCACCAGCTCGTAGGCCCGCTGGGTGCCACGGCCGAGCGGCGCGCAGTCGCGCAGGTCGACGGCCTGGGCGGCGACGATCAGCTCGAGGGCGATGATCCGATGAGCCAGCGCGACCAGCTCGAAGGTCTTGCGGACCGACAGGGGCGCCATGCTCGCGTGGTCCTCGATCCCCTCGGCGAGCTGCCCGCGATAGTCCAGCGACGCGGGGTTGGCGAGGAAGCGCGCCTCCGCGGCGGCGGCGGCCAGCGAGCGCCCGAGCGGGCGCAGCCCGCCGGTCGGGCCCTCCTGCGCGGCCAGGCCGGTGGGCAGGCCGCTGAAGTCGTGCCAGAGCAGCTTCTGCACGCGCTCGTTGGCGACGTGGGACACGTGGGCGAGCCCAAGGCGCAGCAGGTCGAAGGCGATCGCCAGCGCCACGACGTCGAAGTTGCCGACCGACAGGATCGTCTCGTCCTCGGTCGCCACCAGCGGGTTGTCCCCGGCGGAGTTGAGCTCGATCTCCATCGTGCCGCGGGCGTAGCTCATCGCGTCGTAGAGGGCGCCGTGGGTCTGCGGCACGCAGCGGAAGGACAGCGGGTCCTGCAGGTTGCGCGCGGCGCCCGGCCGCCACAGGTAGCTGCCCTCGAGCAGCTCGCGCAGGCGGCGCGACGCGGTGATCTGGCCGCGATGCGGCCGCAGCCGCGTCGCCACCGGGTGGACCGGCGACAGGTTGGCGGCAAAGCCCTCCAGCGACAGCGCTGCGGCGATCTGGAAGCCGTCGGCGAGATCCGCCGCGTCGGCCAGCACGAGCGAGCCCTGGCCGACCGTCACGCCGTTGGCGCTGATCAGCGCCAGCGCCTCCTTCGGCGCCAGCTCCAGCGGGCTCAGCCCGACACGTGCCAGCGCCGCCTCGCCTCCCAGCACCTCGCCGGCGACGTCCGCGCGCCCGCGCCCGATCAGCACCTTGCCGATGTCCGACATCTCCGAGAGGTCGGCCTGGCCGACCGAGCCGAGCTCGCGGACCACCGGGTGCACGCCGCGGTTGAGCATCTCGACGAGCTGGAGCAGCAGCTCGCGCCGCACGCCGACGCCCGCCTTGGCCATCCCGTTGGCACGGCTGACCATCATCGCGCGCACCGTCTCGCCGGCGAGCGGGCGGCCGTAGGAGGCGGTCTGGTCGGCCACCGTGGCGAACGAGAAGCGCTCGAGCTCCTCGGGCGATATCGCCACTCGCGCGAGGGAACCCAGGCCGGTGTTGACGCCGTAGACCTGGGTGCCCTGGGCCAGGATCCGGTCCACGATGCGGCGCGCCTCCCGGACGCGCAGCAGCGCGGCCTCTCCCACCTCGACGCGCGCGCCGCGGCGCGCAACGGCAACCACATCGTCGACCGTCAGGTCGTCGCCCGTGAGGGTTATCGAGGGATTCTCATCATGTGGACTGAGAACCGCCTTGCCGGCCTTGGTCTCCGTGCTCACGATCCCTCTCGCGACGGGTGGATTCGACAGGTTGGACCTGGGATGGTATATCCGTGACGCGTTCTCAGCAAATGAGGAGCCCTTCGTCCTTCGATCTCGTCGTCCGTGGCCGGCTCGTGCTGCCGGGCCGCGCGGCTGCTCTCGGGGCCCTGGCCATCACCGACGGGCGCATCGCGGCGGTCGCCGAGCCCGACGCGGCGCTGGCCGCCGATGACGAGCTCGACGCCGGCGACGCGCTGGTGCTGCCGGGCGCGGTCGACGCCCACGTGCACACCGGCAGCGCGCCGGAGGAGGGGATCGAGCGCTGCACCCGGGCCGCTGCGGCCGGCGGCGTGACCACGGTCGTCGACATGCCCTACGACGCCCACGGCATGGTCGCCGACCCGGACGCCTTCGCGGCGAAGGCGGCGGCGGTCAGCCGCGAGGCGCACGTCGACGTCGCGCTGTGGGCGACGCTGCCGCCGCAAGGGCCGCTCGACGCTGTCGAGCCGCTGCTGGACGCCGGCGCCGTCGGGTTCAAGCTCTCCACCTTCGACACCCACCCGGTGCGCTTTCCGCGCGTCCCCGACGACCAGCTGGCGGCGGCCTTCGCGCGCATCGGCGCGGCGGGCGGGCTCGCTGCGCTGCACAGCGAGAACGACGAGCTCGTGCGGGCGCGGATCGCTGCACTGCGGGAGGCCGGCCGCGCGGACCCGGCGGCCCACGCGGAGTCTCGCCCGCCGGCGGCAGAGACCGCCGCGATCGCGGCCTGCCTCGAGCTCGCGCACGGGACCGGCGTGCGGCTGCACCTCTGCCACGTCACCATCGACCGCGGCGTCGAGCTGGCCGTGCGCGCCCGCGCCGACGGCGTGGACGTGAGCGCCGAGACCTGCATCCACTACCTGCTGCTCGACGAGCGCGAGCTCGACCGCCGGGGCGGGGAGGCCAAGATCAATCCGCCGCTGCGCCCGCGCGCGGAGGTCGAGGCGCTGTGGCGGCGGCTGGCGGCGGGCGACCTCACCCTCGTGAGCTCCGACCACGTCGGCTGGCCGGCCGAGCGCAAGCGGGGCGCGGACATCTTCGCGCTCTCCTCCGGCGCGCCGGGCGTCGAGCTGATCCTCCCGCTGCTGTTCAGCGCGCTGGCCGAGCACGGCCTGCCGGCCGCGAGCTCCCTCGCGTGGCTGCTCGGCGAGGCGCCCGCCCGCCGGCTCGGCCTGTGGCCGCACAAGGGGTCGCTGCTGCCCGGCGCCGACGCCGACCTCGTCGTGCTCGAGCCCGGCGACTGGGTCGTCGACCCCGGCCGGCTCGTCACGCCCGCCGGCTGGTCGCCCTACGCGGGCCGCGCGGTCCACGGCCGCGTGCGGCGCGTGCTGGCCCGCGGGACGACGGTCTTCGCCGACGGCGCCGTGGTCTCCGCGCCTGGGCGGGGCGAGCTCGCGGTGCCGGTGACCCGGCGGGAGGCCGTCCGTGCCTGACGCGCCGGCGCTGGCCGCCCCCCGCGCCGGGCGCGGCGCCGAGCTGCGCTGCCGCGGCTGGCGCCAGGAGACGCTGCTGCGGATGCTCGAGAACGTGCTCGAGATCGCCGAGCGCCCCGAGGAGCTGGTGGTCTACGCGGCGCACGCCCGCGCCGCGCGCGACCGCGAGAGCCTCGAAGCCATCGTGGCGGCGTTGCGCGACATGGACGCCGGCGAGACGCTGGCGGTGCAGTCGGGCAAGCCGGTCGGCCGCTTCGCTCTCGGCCCGCGCGCGCCGGTCGTGCTGCTGGCCAACGGCAACCTCGCCGGCCGCTGGGCCACGCCGGAGCGCTTCTACGAGCTCGAGGCGCGCGGGCTGATCACCTGGCCCGGGCTGACCGCGGGCGCGTGGCAGTACATCGGCGCCCAAGGCGTCCTGCAGGGCACGTACGAGACCTTCGCGGCCGTCGCCCGCGAGCACTTCGGCTCCTCGCTCGCCGGCCGGCTCGTGGCCACGGCCGGGCTCGGGGGCATGGGCTCGGCGCAGCCCACGGCGGTCGCCGCGATGCTCGGCGGCGTGCTGCTGTGCGCCGAGGTCGACACCGCCAAGCTGGAGGACCGCCGCGCCCGCGGGGTGGTCGACCGGGTGGCGCCGGACATCGCCGAGGCGATCACGTGGGCGCTCGCCGCGCGCGAGGCCGGCCGGCCGCTGTCGATCGGCGTCGGCGTCAACGCCGTCGAGCTGCTCGAGGCGCTGCTTGCGGCCGGCGTGATCCCCGACGTCGCGACCGACCTCACGGCCGCCCACGACCTGCGCTACGGCTACGTGCCCGCCGGCCTGACGCTCGAGCAGGCCGGCGAGCTGCGCCGCTCCGCGCCCGAGCGCCTGACGGCCGCCGGGCGGGCGGGGATCGCTCGGCACGCCCGCGCGCTGCTCGAGCTGCGCCGGCGCGGCGCCGTCGCCTTCGACTACGGCAACAACCTGCGCCCGCAGGCGGCCGAGGCCGGCTGCCCCGAGGCGCTCGGGCTCGAGGTCTTCACCTCCCGCTACCTGCGCGGGCTCTTCGCGCGCGGCATCGGGCCGTTCCGTTGGGTGTGCGCCTCGGGCGCGGAGGCCGACCTCGCCGCGCTCGACGATCTCTGCGCGGCCGAGTTCGCTGACGTGCCGCGGGTGACCGAGTGGCTGGCTCTCGCCCGCCGCCACGTGGCGCTGCAAGGACTCCCCGCCCGGACGTGCTGGTTGGGCCACGGCGAGCGCGTGCGCTTCGCCCTGGCCGCCAACGCCGCGGTCCGCGACGGCCGGCTGCAGGGGCCCGTGGCCTTCACCCGCGACCACATGGACCCGGGCGGCATGACCCACCCGCACATCATCACCGAGGGCATGCCCGACGGCTCGGACGCGATCGCCGACTGGCCGCTGCTGGACGCCCTGCTGCTCGCCGCGGCCGGCGCCGACCTGGTGGCGATCCACGCAGGCGGAGGTGGCTACGCCGGCTACTCGGTCAGCGCCGGGGTCACCGTGGTGGCCGACGGGACCGCCGAGGCGGACGACCGGCTCGCGCGCGCGCTCGGGGCCGACACGGCGCTCGGCGTCCTGCGCCACGCGGACGCCGGCGTGCCCGAGGCGGCCGCCGCGGCCGTTGAGGCCGGGCTGGGGCTCGACCGCGGGGAGGCGCCGTGAGAGCGCTCGGGCCCGCCGACGTCGAGGCCGCCGTGCGCGGGGGCTCCGTCCTGGCCGCCGGCGGCGGCGGCTGGGTCGAGCACGGCTATCTCGTCGGCCGCACGGCGATGGCGGCCGGCACGCCGCGGCTCGTCACGCTCGACGAGCTCGCCGACGACGCCCTGGTGGCGACCGTCACGGCGATCGGGGCGCCGGCCGCGGAGGGGTGGGAGATGCGCCCCGAGGACTATGTCCGCGCCCTCGAGCTGCTGCGCGACGCGATCAGCGAGCCGATCGCCGGCACGCTCACCGCTCAGAACGGCTCCTCGACCACCTGCAACGGCTGGGTGCAGTCGGCCACGCTCGGGACGCTCGTGGTCGACGCGGCCGGCGACGGCCGCGCCCATCCCACCGGCAAGATGGGCTCGATGGGCCTCGCCAACCGGCCCGAGCACCGCACGGTGATGACCGCGGCCGGCGGCAACCGGGCCGAGGACCGCTACCTCGAGGTGGTGACCCGCGGCACCGTGGCGCGGACCGCCAACGTGCTCCGGCGCGCCGCCGACGAGTCGGGCGGCTTCATCGCCGCCGCGCGCAACCCCCTGCCCGTGTCCTACCTGCGCGAGCACGCGGCCGTCGGTGCGATCTCGTTCGCGCTGGCGCTCGGCGAAGCGATGATCGACGCCGAGCCGGCCGGCGGCGAGGCGGTCGTCGACGCGATCGCCGAGACCCTCGGCGGGCGCATCCTCGTGCGCGGGGCCGTCCACGGCAAGCGCCTGCGCTACGAGAACGGCTTCGACATCGGCGGCCTGGCGGTCGGCGAGGTCGAGCTCGGCTTCGTCAACGAGTACCTGGCCGCCGAGGCGGGGGGCGAGCGCCTGGCGACCTTCCCCGACGTGCTGACCACCCTGTCCGCCGCCACGGGGCGCCCGGTCTCGATCGCCGACATCGCCGACGGCGACGAGGTCTGCGTGCTCGCGGTCGAGAAGGCCCGCGTGCCGCTCGGCGCGGGCGTGTGGGAGCCCTCGGTCTATCCCGAGGTCGAGGCGATGCTGGGCATGCCGCTCGCCCGCTACGCGCTCGCGTAGTCTGCCGCCATGGCCGACGACGGCAGCACGATGGACCGCTGGCTCACCGCGGCCGCGCAGGAGCTCGGGGTCGAGCCGCTGGACCGCGGCGGGCGCGATCGGCTGCTCGACGTCACCCGCGACGTCGCCCACGGGGTCGCCCGCCCGGCGGCGCCGCTGACCTCCTACCTGCTCGGGCTGGCGATCGGCGCCGGCGCCGACCCGGAGACCGCCGCGGCGCAGATCACGCGGCTCGCCGCCGGCTGGGACGAGCCCGAACGCTGAGCGCAGCGGCGCGCGAGCGCCGCATGCCCCCGCCAGGAATCGAACCTGGAACCTTCGGATTAAGAGTCCGCTGCTCTGCCAGTTGAGCTACAGGGGCGGGTGGAGCGATCCCATGCTAGTAGACGCTTCTGGGCGGCCAACGCGCTGCCCACGCGCGTCCTGGCCGCACCGCTAGTTCGCGTCCGGCGTCGGCGTCGGGGTCGGCGCGCCGCCCTGCTGCGTGCCCGCCGCCTGGGTCTTTGCCTGGTCGAGCTGGCCGCGCAGCGCCTCGCGCTGGTCGCGCGGCGTGAGCTCGAGCGCGCGCTGCCGCGAGAGGTCGCCGAGGCGCGTCTGCTTGGCCGCGTAGGCGTACACCGCCAGCTGGGAGAAGGTGGCCGCCGACGGGCGCACGACCGTGATGATCTCCTGCGCCTGGGCCGCCTTGGCCGGCTCGTTGAGCGCGCTGTACGCCTGGACCATCAGGCTCGCCACGCGGTCATCCGCGCGGTCGGGATCGGTCGCCAGGTAGCGCTCCCAGGCGCTTGCCGCCTGCCGGAGCTCGGCCCGCCCCGCGGCGCTGTAGCTGTTGGTCTCCGCGTCGAAGTTCTCCCCGAGGCCGGCCAGCTGGGTGCGTACGCGGGCCAGCTCGACGAGCGCGGCGGCGTCCTGCGGGTTGGCCTGCACGCGGGCCACGAGATCGGCCTCGCGGTTCTCGAAGCGCTCGGCGCTGTCGCCGCTGGTCTGGTTGCGCTCGGTGATCGCGTCGACCAGCCCGCCGGAGACGTCGCCGCCGATGCCGAACAGCACGAGGCCGCCGCCCATCAGGATGGCGAGCGTGAGGTAGACCGCCTTGACGGTCCGCTGGCGTCCGGCGCCTCGCAGGTCGAAGAGCATCTGGTCAGTTCTCGTCGAGGTCCGGGTCGTAGTCGTCGTAGGGGTCGCGATCGTCCTCGTCGCCGGCCCCCGCGCGGGCCTCGTTGCGCGCCTCCCGGCGATCGAGCAGCGCGCACAGCAGGATAGAGCCCTCGTAGAGCAGGTACAGCGGGATCATCATCGAGAGCATCGTCACGGGATCCTGGCCCGGCAGCAGCATCGCGGCGACGGCGATGACGAGGATGGCGTAGCGCCGGTTCTTGCGCAGCTGCTGGGTCGTGATGATCCCGACCCGCGTGACCGCGAGCATCCCGATCGGCACCTGGAAGCACAGGCCCATCACCATCAGCAGGGTGATCGAGAACTTGTAGAAGTCCCGCGCCTGCAGCAGGATGTCGTAGTCGTCGTCGTTGAAGTTCTGCAGGAAGTCGATCGCGTTGGGCAGCACCGCGTAGTAGGCGAACACGACGCCGGCGACGAACAGGAACGGCACCATCAGCATCAGCGGCAGGGCGACCTTGCGCTCGCGCGGCGAGAAGGCCGGCAGCACGAACGAGTAGGCCTGATAGAGCAGCAGCGGCAGCGCCAGCAGCAGCGCCGCGTAGGCCGCCACCCGGACCGTCGCCGTGAACGGCTCGCCCACCCCGAGCGTCACCGGTTTCTTGGCGGTGGCGTTGGGCACCGCGTCGGCGGTCAGCCGGGCCTGACGGCTGAGCGCCTCGAGCTGCCGGCGCAGCCCGGGGTCGGACTGCTCACGCGCCAGCCGGCCGACGATCAGCGACTCCTGGAGCAGCAGCTTCTTCTGCTGCTGCTGCAGGTAGGCGGTCTGCTCGAAGGGGTCGGCGCTCCCGCGCCCGCTGCCGTCCTTGAAGGCGCTCTGCTCCAGCGGCCGGTTCATGACCTCGAGGATCAGGCTGTTCTGCCACAGGCACAGGCCGAAGCACACGCTGAAGGCGACCAGGCAGATGATCACCCGGGTGCGCAGCTCGTCGAGGTGCTCGACGAGGCTTAGGCGATCCTCGTGCCCGACGGGCTTGAGGGCTGTGGCCATCGTGCGGCAGGCGGACGCCCGAGCGCCTAGCGGCGCTCTGAGGCGATCTCGCTGTCCGTGCGATCCGCCGCGGGCTCCTCGTCGGGACGCCCAAGCGTGGTGTTGGCCTTGCGGACGGTGTCGGCGCCGCCGGCGTCGCGGCGCGCGACGTCGTCGTCATCGTCGTCGTCGTCGTCGTCGTGGCGGCCGGTGATCGAGTCCTTGAACTCGCGCATGCCCGACCCGAGCTGGCGCCCGAGGCTGGGAAGCCGCTTGGGCCCGAAGATGAGGAGCACGATGAGCAGGACGACGCCCAGCTCGACGGGTCCGATGCCCTGGAAGATCGCAAAGGTCACGGTAGGAGCCTCATGCGCAATGTAGCGGGTCCCCGGATCACCGCAGCCGTGCGTTCACTCGAGGGTTCAAGTTCTGGCGCGGACCTGCCGATGCAGACCTCGTCCCATGAGCAACCCCTCCGAAACCCCGCCTCCCGCCCGCCGCGTCGTCCTGCCCTCCGGCCGCTCGGTCGAGGTGCTCTACTTCGACACTCCCGCGCCCAGGACCGAGCGCGACCTCAGCCTGTGCCCCGACTGCGGCCGTGACCGCGTGCTCCCCGTTCGCTGGGAGGAGGTCTCGGGCGAGGACTGGACCGTCACCCTGCGCTGCCCCGATTGCGAGTGGCACGAGGTCGGCACCTTCTCCCAAGCCGTGGTCGACCGCTTCGACGCCGTCCTCGACGAGGCAGCCGACCAGCTCACCGCCGACCTGCGCAACTTCACCCGGGCCAACATGGAGGAGCAGCTCGATCGCTTCGTCGGCGCGCTGCAGGCCGACGCGATCCTGCCCGAGGACTTCTAGGAATAGCGGTCGACGACGCCGTCGGCCACCAGCTCGAGAGCGCCGTGCTGCGGCGGCGGCAGCGCCGGCAGGTCGGCCTTGGCCTCCGCAACGATCGCCAGCGCCTCGGCGCGGGCGGTCTCCAGCGCTCCGGTGGCGGCGATCGCGTCGCAGACGGCCTCCGCCTCGGCCGGCGTCCGCACCGACCGCAGGTCGAGCTCCTGTAGGGCGGGCTCGCGCTCGCGCGCGATGATCAGCGGCAGGGTGACGGTGCCGTCGAGCAGGTCCGTGCCGCGATGCTTGCCGGTCCGCGCCGACGGGCCCGAGACGTCGAGCACGTCGTCGAGCAGCTGGAACGCCAGGCCGATCCGGCGTCCGAAGCGGCTCAGCACGTCGACCGGGCCACCGCCCTCCAGCGCCCCGAGCTCGCACGCAGCCGCGAACAGCCGCGCGGTCTTGAGGTCGCAGCGAGTGAGGTAGCGCTCGCGCGAGACGTCCAGGTTCCAGGCGTCCTCGCGCTGGAGCAGCTCGCCCTCGGCGAGCGCCGAGGACGCGTCGGAGAGCACCTGCAGCTCGTCCGCCCGCCGGTTGGCGGCGAGCTCGGCGAACGCGCGCGAGAAGAGCAGGTCGCCCGTCGCCGTCGCGAGCGCCCGGCCCGCCGTGGCGACGACGGTGGGGCGTCCGCGGCGCAGCGGCGCGCCGTCGAGCACGTCGTCGTGGACGAGCGTGGCCGAGTGGATGAGCTCGACGGCGACGGCCGCGCGGACGACGCCCGCCTCGCGCGCGGGGTCGGGCCCCGCGGCGACGATCACCAGCAGCGGGCGCAGTCGCTTGCCGCCGGCGGCGATCGTCGCGCCGGCGTGCTCGGCGAGGACGGGACCGTGGGAGGCGGCCACGGCGGCGAGCCGGTCCTCGACCTCGGCCATCGCGCCCGGGACGTGCGCGCCCCCCGCCTCGATGACCGCCGCGACGGCCTCGGCGCTCGCCATCTCAGCCGGTCCCGCCCGCCCGCGTGCCGGCGTGCAGGGCGATGATGCCGCCCGCGGTGAGGATCCAGCGCACGTCTTGCAGCCCGGCGCCGGCCATCAGCGCGGCGAGCCGGTCGGGCGCCGGGAAGCGCTTGACCGACTTCGGCAGGTAGGTGTAGGCCTCCGGATCGGCGGCCAGGCGGCCGAAGGACGGCACGACGCGATCGAACCACACGGAGAAGAAGGTCGACAGTGGCGGGCGGGTCGGCACGGTGATCTCGAGGATCACGACGCGCCCGCCGGGCCGGACGACCCGCGCCATCTCGGTCACCCCGCGCTCGAGGTCTGAGAAGTTGCGCGCTCCGAAGCCGACCGTCGCCGCGTCGAAGCTCGCGTCCTCGTAGGGCAGCGCGAGCGCGTTGCCCGACTCCCAGCGGACCGGCGCCGCGCCGTCTCTCAGCGGCTTGGCGCGCGCGCGGTCGAGCATCCCCTCCGAGAAGTCCGAGCCGACCACCTCGCCACCGGGCCCGATCCGCGCGGCCAGCACCAGCGCCAGGTCGCCCGTGCCGGTCGCCACGTCGAGCGCCCGCGAGCCCGGGCCCACGCGCGCGAGGTCTGCCGCGCGCTCGCGCCAGCGGTGGTGCAGGCCGGCGGTCATGACCGAGTTCATCAGGTCGTACGGACCGGCGATGCGGTCGAACATCGCCTGGACCTGCCCCTCTTCCAAGGTGCCTGACGTTGCCGGGGCGGAGCGCACGGCCGCCAGGCTACTCCGCGACGTTGCCTTCCTTCAGCTGAGCGAGGAAGTTGACGAGGTCCGTCTTCTTCTGCTCGGGCAGGCCGGAGTAGGACGGCATGGGGGCCGTCGGGTTCTCGAGCGTGCGCGCGATCGCAGCCTTCGGCAGGTCGTCGGCGATGTGGGTCAGGTCGGGCCCGGGACCGCCGTTGCCGTTCTCGCCGATCTTGTGACAGGCCAGGCAGCCGGCCTGCGCGGCCACCAGCTTGCCGGGCTCGTACTGGCGCCCGACCTCGATGTCGATCGTGTTCGGCGAGCCGGCCGCCGCGCCGAGGTAGGTCAGGTAGCCCATGGCGGCGATGACGAAGATGCCGAGCGTGGTCGCGATCGGCCGCCGCTCCGGTCGCCGCTCCGGGTTGCGGTCCACGAACGGCAGCAGGATCAGCAGGATGATGCAGATCGTCGGCACGCCGATCGTCGCCAGCGGGGTCAGGATCGCCGGCTTGATGACCCGCAGCAGCTCGAAGAGGAAGAAGAAGTACCACTCCGGCCGCGGCACGTAGGTCGTCGTCGTCGGGTCCGCCTTCGGCCCGAGCTCGGCGCCGAAGGTCAGCGACATGAGGATGATCGAGATCAGCACCACGACCGCCATCGCGCTGTCCTTGGCGACCGCGTAGGGGAAGAACGGCTTCCCCTGCGACTTCATCACCGAGTAGTCGCGGAGGTAGGACTCCTTCTGCTTGGTGTTCACGAGCGCACCTCGCTCACACCCGCTCCGTGCGCAGCTCTTCGGCCTCCTCGGCCTTCAGCCAGGGCGGCGCCGTGGTGCCGAGCTTGGCGACCAGGTAGAGATGCGCGCCGATCAGCGCAGCCAGCAGACCGGGGATCAGCAGCATGTGGATCGCGTAGAAGCGCGAGAGCGTCGTCGCCCCGAACTCCGCCCCACCACGCAGGAAGTCCGACAGGAACGGGCCGACCAGCGGACCGGTGCCGTTGATGTTCACGCCCACGATCGTGGCCCAGTAGGAGCGCTGGTCGAACGGCAGCAGGTAGCCGGTGAACGACATCGCCATCGTCAGGATCAACAGCACAGCCCCGATGACCCAGTTGAGCTCGCGCGGGTACTTGTAGGCGCCGAAGAAGAACGTGCGCCCCATGTGCAGGAAGATCAGGATGACCATGACGGTCGACCCCCACTTGTGCATCCCGCGCACGAACTCGCCGAGGAAGATCTCGTTGGAGATCCGCCGCGCCGACTCGTAGGCGCCGGTCACCGAGGGGTCGTAGTACATCGCCAGGAACACGCCGGTGACCGCCTGGGAGAGGAACGCGAACAGCGTCGCCGAGCCCAGCGTGTAGAACCAGTTGGTGCCCTTGGGCACCTTGCGGAACATCGCCCAGCGCAGGCCGCCCGACAGCGAGGTGCGCTCGTCGACCCAGTCGGCGGCGTGGATGCCGCCCTCCTTGAGTTGGTCGAGCGGCTTGACCTTCTCGGCCTCGCCGGGACGCTTGGGCTGCGGCTGCAGCGCGCTGGGGATGGGAGGTGCGGGGAGCTTGGGAACCTTCATCGGGGCCTCTAGTCGAGCAGCGGGGTCGAGAACCGCCCCGGGTACAGGTACTGACCGATACCGTCGAGGGGCTGGCCGGGATCACGGTACTTCGGGAACCGATCGAACTCGGAGTTCAGCGAGTAGCGCGGGCCGACCTCGACGAGGCCGCCGCGCACGCGCGTGTAGAAGCGATCGAGCGGGCGCACCGGCGGGCCGCTGGCCACCGAGCCGCGGAAGTCGTAGACGCCGCCGTGGCAGGGGCAGATGAAGCGCTTGGAGGCGTCGACGTAGCGCACCGGGCAGCCGAGGTGCATGCAGCGGGTGGAGACCGCCACGAAGCTGTTGTCGATCGCCGGGTCCTCGGGCCCGTCGATCTCCGGGTTGCGCGCGCGCATGAGCACCGTCGTCTTGCCGACCTCGCCGACGTTGCGCGTCTCGGTGATGACCTTCGGCACGTAGGCGTCGGTCGGGAAGTCGTCGGGCGCGCCGACGGCCTCCCAGCGCGCCTTCGGGCGGTCGAAGATGGCCGAGCCGGCGGCGAAGCCGAGCGAGGGCAGCGCGAAGGCCGACACGGCGATCGCGCCGGCGGCCTGGCCGCTGATGTTCACGAAGCGCCGGCGCGTGACGGTCTCGCCGTCGAAGGCGCCGGGCATCCCGCGGTCGGCGGTGTACTTGGACTGAGGCTCTTTGCGACGCTTGGCCACGAGCCAGGAACAATACCGGCCGTTTCGCTCGGGCCGGGGGGTCCGGGAACTTGCATGCGCCCGGACCAGCGGCTCCGGGCGCGGAGGCGCGCTGAGCGGGCTCGCGGCGCTCAGGCGGCCGGGCCGCCGGCGCGCGGCGCGACGCCTCAGGAGCCGGCGCCGTGGCCCACCGTGGTCACGCCGGCCTCCCATACCGCCGCGGCCCGTTCGGGGGTGCGCTCGGCGTGCGCCTGGGCGGCGCGCGAGATCACGTCGGCCAGCGCGATCACGGCGTCGAGGTCGCCGAGCTCGGCGAGCCACGCGAGCCCTAGCGCGTAGAGCCGGTCGCCCGCCAGCAGGGCGAGGTCGGGGTCCTCCGGGACCACCACCCGGCCGGTGGCGTAGTGCTGCAGGTAGCCCTCGTAGATCGCCTCGACGAGGAGCGCGTACTCGCGCTCGTGCGCGGCCGCGCGTGGCCCGGCCGCCGCCTTCTCGCCCAGCCCGGGACCGGGCGGCGGCTCGCCGGCCGCGACCGTTTCCGCGAGCAGCCCGCCGCGCCCGCGGAGCTCCTCGGCCAGCCGGGCGAGGGTCGGATCCCCTGCGCTCACGCCACTTCGGCGAACGCCGCGGCGGCCGCGTCGAGCGTGTGGGCGATGTGCTCCGGGCCGTGGGCGAGCGACGGGAACCAGGCCTCGAACTGGGACGGCGGCGGATAGACGCCGCGCGCGAGCAGCGCCCGGCACCAGGCCGCGTGGGCGTCGAGGTCGCAGGCCGCGGCGCCGGCGTAGTCGCGCACCGGGGACGCGGAGAAGAAGACGGTCAGCAGTCCGGGTTCTGACACCACCTGCACGGGCCGCGCGCCGGCGGCCTCCCGCAGGCCCTCCGCGAGCTCGGCCGTGATGGCGGCCAGCCGCAGGTAGGCGTCCTCGTCCAGGCGCTCGAGCGCCGCGCGCCCCGCCGCGACGGCGAGCGGGTTGCCGCTCAGCGTGCCCGCCTGGTAGACGTCGCCGGCCGGGGCGATCCGCGCCATGTGCACCTCCGGGCCGCCGTAGGCGGCGGCGGGCAGCCCGCCGCCGAGCACCTTGCCCATGACGGTCAGGTCCGGCACGACGCCGGAGAGCTCCTGCGCCCCGCCGGGCGCCACGCGGAAGCCCGTGATGACCTCGTCGAAGACGAGCAGCGCGCCGTTGGCGGAGGCCTCGTCGCGCAGCAGCTCCAGGAAGCCCGGCGCGGGCTGCACGAGGCCCATGTTCGCCGGGTAGGGCTCGGCCAGGATCGCCGCGAACTCGTGCTGGGCGCAGGCCGCGCGCACCGCCTCGGGATCGTTCCAGCCCACGATCACCGTCTGGGCCGTCGCGGTCGCGGGCACGCCGGGCGAGGAGGGGATGCCCTGCGTGGCCAGCCCCGAGCCGGCCTCGGCGAGCAGCCCGTCGACGTGCCCGTGGTAGGCGCCGGAGAACTTCAGCAGCGCGTCGCGCCCCGTCACCGCCCGCGCCAGGCGGATCGCGCTCATCGCCGCCTCGGTGCCCGAGGAGGTCATGCGCAGCATCTCGACGCCCGGCATCCGCTCCGCCACCAGCTCGGCCAGCTCGACTTCCCCGGCGGTGGCGGCGCCGAAGGTCGTGCCGTTCGCCGCGGCCTCGACCACCGCGGCGACGATCGCGGGGTGGGCGTGCCCGTGGATCAAGGGGCCCCACGAGCAGACGTAGTCGACGTAGACGTTGCCGTCGACGTCGGTCAGCTCGGCCCCCTCGGCGCGCTCGACGAAGATCGGGTCGCGGCCGATCGAGCGCATCGCCCGCACCGGCGAGTTCACGCCGCCGGGCAGGACCCGCAGCGCGCGGCGGTAGAGCTCCGCCGACCGCGTGTCGGTCAGCGAGGTGCTCAAGCGACGTGCTCCCGCTCCCAGCGGGCGAAGTCCTCGGTGAAGTAGAGCATCCGGATCTTCTTGAACTCGGTCGAGCTGTACAGCGTCGCGCGCTCGCTGATTCCCGTGCTCTCGGCGATCGAGTCCAGGATCGCGTCGCACTCCTCCTTGGAGCGCCCGTGGGCCATCGTGAAGACGGAGTAGGGCCAGTCGGCGTAGGTCGGCCGCTGGTAGCAGTGCGAGATACCGCGGAAGGCGGCCATCCGCCGGCCGACGTCGAGGATCTGGTCCGCCGGGACGCCCCAGACGCCCATGCCGTTGGCGCTGAAGCCGGCGCGGCGGTGGTAGAGGATCGCGGCGACGCGGCGCAGCCCGCCGCGGTCCTTCAGCGAGCCGAGCCGCTCGAGCACGTCCTCCTGGGAGGCGCCCAGCCGTTCGGCGGCCGGCGCGAAGGGCTCGGAGACGACCGGCATCTTGCCCTGGGTGGCGCGGATGACCGCGATGTCCTCGGCGCTGAGCTCGATCGGGTCGAGCTCGAGCGGCTCCACGGCCTGGCCCGCGGCGGCGAGCGCGTCGGTGCCCTGCTCCATCTCGAGGTCCATGCGGATCTTGAACAGCTTGAGCGTCGGCAGCTGGCGGATCGACTCCGCCCCGGTGCGCTCGGCCATGATCTCCAGCGTCCCGTCCAGGCCCAGCTGCGAGTCGGGCTCGACGGCGACCGTGAACCACAGGTTGAAGTCGTGGTTGCGCAGGTAGTTGTGGGTGACGCCGGGATGGGAGTTGATGAACTGCGCCGCCCGGTGCGGGTGCTCGGCGTCCACCTTGGCCGCCACCAGCATGGACTGGTAGCCCAGCGCCCGGGTGTCGAAGATCGGCGTCAGCTCGCGGATGATGCGCCCGTCGAGCAGCCGCTGGGTGCGCTCGAGCACCTCGACCTCCTCCAGCCCCGCCAGCTCGGCGACGTGGGCGAACGGGCGGCGGTCGAGCGGGAAGGAGCCCTGCAGCAGGTTGAGCAGGCGCTTGTCGTCCTCGTCGAGCGGGATCGCCGCGCCGTCCTTGCGGGTGCGGACCTTGCTGCGGGCTACTGAAGCCATCTGGCGACGTCCTTGGCGTGGTAGGTGATCACGATGTCGGCGCCCGCGCGGCGGATCGAAGTCAATGCCTCGATGACCGCGCTCCGCTCGTCGAGCAGGCCGGCGGCGGCCGCGGACTTGATCATCGCGTACTCGCCGCTCACGTTGTACGCGGCGACCGGCATCCCGAGTGCATCCTTGACGCGCCGGATCACGTCGAGGTAGGGCAGCGCGGGCTTGACCATGACCACATCGGCGCCCTCGGCGGCGTCGAGCTCGGCCTCGCGCACGGCCTCCAGGGCGTTGGCGGGGTCCATCTGGTATCCGCGCCGGTCGCCCCGCTGGGGCGCCGACTCGGCCGCGTCGCGGAACGGCCCGTAGAAGGCGGAGGCGAACTTCGCCGAGTAGGCGATGATCGGCGTCTCGGAGCGCTCGTGCTCGTCGAGCGCCGCCCGCAGTGCGCCCACGCGGCCGTCCATCATGTCGCTCGGGGCGATCGCGTCGGCGCCGGCCTCGGCCTGGGAGACCGCCGTGCGAGCCAGCAGCTCGAGTGTCGCGTCGTTGTCCACGACGCCGTCGGGGCGCAGCACGCCGCAGTGGCCGTGGCTCGTGTACTCGCACAGGCACAGGTCGGTGACGACCAGCAGGTCGGGATGCGCGGCCTTGATCGCCCGCGCGGCGAGTTGGATGATGCCCTCGTCGTCCCAGGCGCCCGAGCCGGCCTCGTCCTTCGACGCCGGCAGGCCGAAGAGCAGCACGGCCGGGATCCCGAGCGCGGCCGCCTCGCCCGCCTCCTCGACGGCGCCGTCGATCGAGAGGTGGTCGACCCCCGGCATCGAGGGGATCGGGGAGCGCCGAGCGCCCCCCGCGCGGATGAACATGGGCGAGACCAGGTGGCCGACGGCGAGGTCGGTCTCGCGCACCAGCCCGCGGAGCAGGCCGGTGCTGCGCAGACGGCGCAGGCGGGTGGCGGGGAAGGCCATGCGGCCCAGCTTAGTCCGACCGCCGGGGCGGCTTCAGGCGGGACCGGAGGAGGCGGCCGCGGCGGCGGCGTCGGCCTCGCCCAGCTCCGTGCCGCAGGCCGCGCAGTACGCCGCGCCCGCTTGGCGCGGGGTCCCGCACTCGGGGCAGCGCGCGACGGCGTCGCCGCGCGGCGGGGAATCAGCGCCGGTGTGAGCGGCCGCGTGACCGCCGCCGACCCCGGCCCCCGCCCCGGCGAGGGCCGCCGCCGACGGCGTCCCCCACGGCTCGAGGACCAGGTGGCGGCGGAAGTAGACGACGCTCTCGCGCAGCACCGCCGCGATGGGAAGCGCGAGCAAGGCGCCGATGATCCCGTAGAGCTGCCCGCCGAAGAGCAGCGCGAAGATCACCAGCAACGGGTTGATCCGCAGCGCCTGGGAGAAGACCAGCGGCGCCACCACGTGGCCCTCGAGCTGTTGGAGCGCGGTGAACATCACCACCAGCCACACGGCGTCCAGCGGCGAGCCGGTGAACAGCGCGATCAGCACCGGCGGCGCCGCCCCGATCGCCGGCCCGACGTAGGGGATGAGTTCGGCGAAGCCGAACCACGCCCCGAAGAAGAGGGCGTACTCCTTGCCCTCCGGGAAGATCCCGAGCGAGCCGGCGACCCACAGCGCGACGCCGGCGCTGGTGCCCATGATCAGCGAGAACAGCAGCTGGCCGCGGACATATCCGAACACCGCGCGCTGCACCCGGCTCGGGTAGTCGTCCGCCGTCGTGCCGTCCCCGCGCGGTACGACCGAGCGCACGGCGGCGCCGATCCGCTCGCCGTAGAGCGACATGTAGATCGAGATGACGACGATCAGGATCAGCGCGATCGAGGCCTCGACCAGCCGCACGAGCGCCTCGCGCGTGAAGCTGACCAGCTCGCCCGAGCCGTCAGCGACGCGATCGCCGACGCTCGCCAGCGCCGAGCGGCCCGGCTCCTTGACCTGCAGGCGCAGGTTGTTGCGGTCCAGCCACGCCTGCAGGTCGTCCAGCGAGGCGTTGGCGTCGCGCACGAGCTCGGGGACGCTTTCCTGGAAGGCCGAGACCTGGTCGGCCAGCGGGTCGGCCAGCAGCGCTCCGAGCCCGGCGAGGACCAGCGCCAGCGTCAGGTAGGTGACCAGCACCGCCAGCCCGCGCGGCAGCCGGCCGCGGCGGCGCAGCAGGCTGACGAACGGGTTGAGCAGCAGGGCGATGAGCGCCGCGACGGTGAAGATCAGCACCACCGGGCCGGCCGCGCGCAGGGCGGCCCAGGCGGCGACGATCGCCACCGGGAGCAGCACCAGCTGGACCCAGCGCGGCACGACGGCTGGCGCGGGGGCGGGACCCGGCGTGGGCGGCGGCGGCGACTCGCCGGGCTGGGGCTCGGTCGCGAAGGGCTCCGTCCGCGGCTCCTCGGTGGCGGCCATCGGTCAAGTATGCCCCTGGCCGATACCGTGGTGGCGGTGACCACGATCCTGTTCGTCGGCGACGTGGTCGCCGCCCCGGGCCGGCGCACCCTGCGGGCGCTGCTGCCCGGCCTGCGCGAGGAGTTCGGGCTGGACTTCGTGGTCGTCAACGGCGAGAACGCCGCCGGCGGTCTCGGCATCACGCCCAAGCACGCCGAGGAGATCTTCGCCGCCGGCGCCGACGTGATCACGCTCGGCAACCACACCTACCGCCACCGCGAGGTCTGGCCCTACCTGCAGGAGCGCCGCGAGATCATCCGGCCGGCGAACTTCCTGCGCAGCCAGCCGGGGCGCGGCAGCTGCCTCGTCGAGCGCGACGGCGTCTCGCTCGGGGTCGTCAACCTGTCGGGCAACCTCTTCATGCAGGCCGGCTCGCCGGCGCTCGTGACGATCGACGAGGCGCTCGAGGAGGTCAGCGCCGCCGACCACGTGCTGGTCGACATGCACGCCGAGGCCACGAGCGAGAAGGTGGCGCTCGGGTGGCACCTCGACGGCCGCGTGACCGCGGTGGTCGGCACCCACACCCACGTGCCCACCGCCGACGCCCGCGTCCTTCCGGGCGGCACGGCCTACATCACCGACGTCGGCATGACCGGCGCCCGCGGCGGCGTCATCGGCGTCCGGCGCGAGCAGTCGATCGCCGTCATGCGCACGCACATGCCGATGCGCTACGACGCGGCATCGGAGGATCCGTGGATCAACGCGGTCGTGGTGCGCTGCTCGCGGCCGCGCCGGGCCGACGCGATCGAGCAGGTCCTGCGCAGCGCTCCCGACGCGGAGTGACGGCGGCCTTCGTCAGGCGGCCAGGCCGAAGTGCGCGCGCACCATCGGCATGACGTCGCGCAGCGACCACTGCGACCGCGCCGAAGTGCTCTCCGGGCCCGTCCCGCACCACAGCAGCGAGCCGAGCGAGTCGTTGGCGTGCAGCGACCCGTGCGAGCCGCCACCGACGTGGGCCGCGCCGCCCCAGTCGGCGAACTCGTAGCCCGGCCGGGCCGAGAGCAGGACGTCGCCGGCGGTCGGGCAGCGCACCGCCGACCAGATCCGCCCGAGCGCGTCCGGGTAGGTGGCTGAGTCCAGCTCGCCGTCGCGGACCGAGAGGCCGAGCAGGTCGAGGTCGCCGGCGACGCTCCAGCGCTCCCCGCGCCGGTCGCTGACGTCGCCGCGCGGCGCGAAGCGCAGCTCGCGCACGTTGCCGCCCCGCTCGCCGCGCACGGCGACCTCGCCGTCCGGGTGGTCCGTGCGCACCATCACGAGGTCGACGCCGTCCAGCGCGATCGCGGTCCGCAGCACGCGCGGGACGAGCTCCGCGCGCCGCTCGCGGTCGAGCACGTAGACCTGAGCCGAGCGCGACGCCGGTGACAGCGCGAGCTCGGGCTCGTCACCGCGGACCGCGGCCGGGCCGGCCGCCGGCATAACCGCGAAGCCGTCGAAGGCGCGGAAGACGTCGATCGTCTGCTCGACCTGGGACTGCGAGTGGTCCGAGCAGACGATCACCGCGTGGTCCTCCAGGAAGGCCTCGGCACCGCCGGCGGCGTCCATCAGTCGCTCGAGCTGCCGGTCGGCGGCTGCCAGCGACCCCACCTGAGCGAACGGCCCGCGCCCGTGGGAGACCGTGTCGTTGTCGGGCAGCGAGAAGAGCATGAAGTCGAAGAGGTCGTGCTCGACCATGTACGTGCCGACGCAGCCGGCGTGCTGGTCGCGCATGCCGGGCAGCCCCATCTGGGAGCGGCAGCCGGTCTTGCGCGAGGCGAACAGGTCCGCGTAGAAGAACTCGCGCGGCCCGTAGATCGCGTCGCGGAACACCGTCGAGGCCAGGCGCGTGAGCGCTGTCTCGTTGGTGATCTCGTGCCGGTGGCGCCCGCGGTACATCAGGTAGGTGGTGCCCGCGGTGCGCACGGCGGCGTCGTCGAGCGCCTCGAAGCAGGTCTCGACCTCGGCCGAGAGGTGCTCGAGGTTCATGTTGTAGATCGTGTCGGTCAGCGAGCGGCGGAAGCCGAAGGCCTGGGAGGCCTTGAAGCTCGTCCCGTACTCGACATAACGCTGCTCCTCCCGATGCCACCAGTTCATCGACGGGATGTGGTGCGCGTCCGGGCCTTCCCCCGTCGCGATGCTCGCAGCGCAGACCGGGGTGACCGACGGGAAGGCCGCGACGCAGTCAGAGACGTGGTGGCCCTCGTCCATGAGGAGCTTGAGCGCCGGGGCGCGACCGGCCAGCACCGCCCGCTCGAGCATCGCGGGCTTCATCGCGTCGATGACGGTCAGGACGAGCTTCTTGGGCCCCGGCCCACTCACCGCAGGATGCGCAGGCCGGCGTACTTCTCGCCCTCGCGGCGGCGGCCGCCCGCCAGCAGCCAGCCGAGCGCGGCCAGCACGACGATCGCCAGCGGCGGGAAGAGCACCGAAAGCCCGGCCGCGAGTAGCCCTGCGCCGTCGGCGTAGACCGGCAAGGCGGCGGCCGTGCGGTCGTCCAGCCGGCGCCGGACGCGAGCGAAGAAGGCGCGCGCCGTGACGAAGCCGAGCGCGGCGCAGGCGGCGCCGACGAGCACGCCCGGCCAGATCTCAAAGCCGCGGTCGGCCAGCGAGGCGGCGCCTTGGATCGCGCCCAGCGCCACCGCTGCGACGCCGAGCACGGCCGCCACGGTCCCGGTCTCCAGCCGCGCGCGGCCGACGCGGCGCCCGGCGAAGTCGAACGCGACGAGCGCCGCCACGACCGCGAGCAGGAACGGCCACGTCTCCAGGAAGAAGAAGTCGGTTCCCTCGAAGTCCAGGCCGAGGTTCGCGGCGGCCAGCGCCCCGACCAGCAGCAGGGGGAGGAACGGCCGGATGCCGATGGCCGCGGCGATGCCGGCCCCTTGCAGCAGGTCGAAGGCGAAGTCCATGGGTGCGGGCGGGTGGGCGGAGGGGGCCGGGCGTGCGTTAGCGTCTTGCCCCGGGGCGGACGTCACGCTTCCAGGAAGGACAGCCAGGCCCGAGGAGCCATGACGATAGACGAGACGCCAAGGGGCCCGAGCGGCGGCGGCGAAGCCCCCACCGTGGTCACCCCGCGATCCACGACGCGCGACATCGAGCGCTACGCCGGGCTGTTCGCGACCCGCACCCAGGGCATGAAGTCCTCGGCGATGCGCGACCTGATGGCAGTGACCGCCCGCCCCGAGGTGATCTCGCTCGCCGGCGGCCTGCCGGACACCAGCACCTTCTCCGGCGAGGCGTTCGCCTCCCTGATGTCCCACATCGGCGCGGATGCGTGCGCCCGCGCGCTGCAGTACGGGCCGACCGAGGGCCTCGACGAGGTCAGGCACTGCATCGTCGAGGTCATGGCGGCAGAAGACATGCGCGTCGAGCCCGACGACCTGCTGGTCACCACCGGCGGCCAGCAGGTCATCGACCTCGTCTGCCGGACGCTGCTGGACCCCGGCGACGTCGTGATCGCCGAGGCGCCGACCTACCCCGGTGCGATCCCGTCCTTCAGCGCCTTCCAGGCCGACCTCGTCCAGATCGAGATGGACGACGCCGGCATGCGGATGGACCGGCTCGAGGAGACGCTCGACCGGCTCGGCGGGGAGGGCCGCCGGCCGAAGTTCATCTACACGGTGCCCTCCTTCCAGAACCCGGCCGGCGTGACGCTCTCGGAGGAGCGTCGGCGGCGACTCGTGCAGATCGCGCACGCGCGCGAGCTGCTGGTGCTCGAGGACAACCCCTACGGCCTGCTGCGCTACGAGGGCGAGCCGGCGCCGACGCTCTACGCCCTGGACCGCGGCCAGTACGTCATCTACCTCGGCACCTTCTCGAAGATCCTCTCGCCCGGCCTGCGCCTCGGTTGGACGGCCGCCCCGCGCCCGGTGCTCGAGAAGCTCAACCTCGGCAAGCAGGGGGCCGACCTCTGCTCGGCCCCGTTGAGCCAGCTCTTCGTCGCCCGCTACTTCGCCGAGCTCGACTGGCGCGAGTACCTGCGCACGCTGACCGACCTCTACCGGCGCCGCCGGGACACGATGCTCGACGCGCTCGCCGAGCACCTTCCCCACGAGGCGACCTGGACGCACCCCTCGGGCGGGCTCTTCATCTGGGCGACGCTGCCGGACTACATCGACACGACCGACCTGCTGGCCCGTGCCCTGCGCGACCACGTGGCCTTCGTGCCCGGGCGGGCGGCGTTCATGGACGGCCGCGGCGGCTCGTCGCTGCGGCTGAACTTCTCCGGCGTCGGCGAGGACCAGATCCGCGAGGGCGTCCGGCGCATCGGCAAGGTCGTGCGCGAGCAGGTTGACCTGTACTCGACGCTGACCGGGCGCGACCCGGCGGCCGCCCGGCCGCAGCGGCCGCAGCGGCCGGCCACGGAGCGGTCTGCCGGCGGTGCGCGGGGGGACGCGGCTGGCGCGAGTGCTGCAGCGGGTGCCGGCGCTGCCGTGGGCGCGAGCGGTGCAGCGGGTCCGGGCTCCGCGACCGAGGCGGAGTCCGCGGCCGGCGGCGAAGGGGGCGAGGCGCAGATCCTGCCCCTGCGGCTGCGGCGCGCCGGCAAGCGGTGAGCGAGCGCCGCCGCGTCGCCGTGCTCAAGGGCGGGCGCTCGCTCGAGCGCCAGGTCTCGTTGCGCTCTGGCGCGCGGGTCGAGGACGCCCTGGAGCGCCTCGGGCACGACGTCGTCTCGATCGACGTCGGCGACGACCTGGTCGAGCGCCTCGCCTCGGCCCGGGCGGACGTGGCGTTCGTCGCGCTGCACGGCCGCAACGGCGAGGACGGCACCGTGCAGGAGCTGCTCGAGCTCGTCGGCCTGCCGTATACCGGCTCGCGCCCCGGCGCGTGCATCCGCTGCACCGACAAGGTGCTCGCCAAGCACGCGATGCGCGACGCCGGCATCCCGACGCCCGACTTCTTCGCGTTCAACCAGACCGCCTTCGAGGAGCTCGGCGCGGCTCGCGCCCTGCCCGCCATCGAGGATCGCCTCCACTTCCCCGTCGTGGTCAAGCCGGCCGGCCAGGGTTCCGCGCTGGGCGTCAAGTTCGCCGGCGCCGCCCACGACGTCCCCGGCGCGCTCGTGGCCGCCTTCTCCTACGACACCAAGGTCCTGCTCGAACGCCACGTCGACGGCCGCGACCTCGCGGTCTCGCTGCTCGACGGGCCGGCCGGGCCGGTCGCCCTGCCGATGGTCGAGGCGGTGCCCTCGACCGAGGACTTCTACGACTTCGAGGCGCGCTACGAGATCGGGCGCACGCGGTTCGTCTGTCCCGCCGAGGTGGGCGACGCCCTGACCGCGCGGGCGGTCGAGCTGGCGCTGGGCGTGTGGGAGACGCTCGGGCTGGAGGGCTTCGCCCGCGTCGACCTCATGCTGGAGCACGCCACCGATGAGCTCTTCGTGCTGGAGGCCAACGCGATCCCGGGCCTGACCGAGACGTCACTGCTCCCCCAGGCCGCCGAGGCCGGCGGGATCGGATTCGACGAGCTGATCGCCCGCGTGCTCGACCTCGCGCTCGCCCGCCGCGCCGTGGCTTGACGCCCGCGGCCGCTCTCGAGACTGTCCGGCCTTCATGATGGCCCGCCCGGAGCCCCCTGGGCGCCGCCCGTCCGGAGTGCCGCCCGACCCCGAGGCCTACGAGTCGCCGGCCCGGAAGTCCTCCGGGGAGACCTGGTCGAGGAACTCCTTGAACTTGTCGACGACTTCCTCGGTGTCCTCGACCTCGTGCTCGAACTCGATCGCGGACTCGGCGATGACGTCCTCGGCGGCGAAGATCGGCGCCCCGGAGCGCACCGCGAGCGCCAGCGCGTCCGACGGGCGCGAGTCGATCTCGACGTCGCGACCGTTCACGCTCAGCGTGATCGACGCATAGAACGTGTTCTCGCGCAGCTCGGTGACCGATACCCGAGAGCAGTTGACCTCGAGCTCGCCGAGCATGTCGAAGAGGAGATCATGGGTCATCGGCCGCGGAGTCGAGGCGCCCTGGAGCTTCATCAGGATCGCCGCCGCCTCGGGGTGACCGATCCAGATCGGCAGGAACTTGTTCGTGTCGACGGCCTTGAGCAGGACGATCGGCTGCTTGCCGACCATGTCAAAGCTCACGCCGTAGATGACCATCTCCTGCAAGAGCACTCCTCGACTTGCGGATCAGCGGCCAAGTATAGGCAGGCGGACGCTCCCCCCTCGGGCCTCGACACCGACCCCGTCAAACGCCGGACTTCGACGCTGAGAGGCCCCGAGACCGGGACCTAGAGGTGGGCGATCCAGGACTCGAACCTGGGACCTCTTCCTTATCAGAGAAGCGCTCTAACCGACTGAGCTAATCGCCCGGAGTGGGCGATGATAGCGCCCACCCTCGGCCCCGCCAGACTCCCTCGCGACCCCTCCAAGACCCCGCGCGGGGCCGCCCGGCCACGGGGCCCAGAGCGCGCTCCCCCGCACGGTCTGGCGACCGGCTCCGTGCCCTCGGACGCCCCCGCATGCCGTGCTCCCGCGCTGCCGGCAGCACAGTCCTCACAGAGCCGCTCGGCTCAACTGCCGTAGCCGCGGTGGACCGATCGGGCCGCTCGGGTTGCCATCAGGCCGCCCTGGGCATCCCCAGTCGCTCGGCCGCCGCAACCGCGTCCTCGAAGCTCGTGAAGTCCAGCGAGACCTTGCAGCCCTTGCCGTGCGGGGTGACCTCCACGGGCGCCCCCAGCGCGCGGCCGAGGACCTCTTCGACGCGCGCGGCTGCTGCGGCCTGATCCGGATGCATTGCCGCGCGGGATCTCCTCGGCCGGCGCCGACCCAGGCCGTTGGCGTCGCGCGCCACGTCGGCTGCGCGGGCGCGGCCCTCCGTCTGGCGCACGGTCCAGCCCTCGGCCGCGGCGAGGCGGCCGAGCCGGCGCCGTTCGCGATGCTCGCCCACCAGCAGCAGGGCGCGGCCGTGACCCTCGGTCAGCGCTCCTGCGACCAAGAGGTCGAGCACCTCGTCGGGCAGCTCGAGCAGCCGGAGCAGGTTGGACACCGCCACCCGTGAGCGCCCCACCCGGAGACCGATCTCCTCGCGCGTGAGCCCGATCTCCTCGACGAGCTCGGCACACGCGCGGGCTTCCTCGACCGGGTTGAGATCCTCACGGGCCATGTTCTCGATGAGCGCCAGCTCGAGCGACTCGGCGTCGACCTGCGGTCGCACCAGCGCCGGCACCGTCGCGAGCCCCGCCAGGCGGGCCGCACGCCAGCGGCGCTCGCCGGCGATCAGCTCGTAGGTCCCGCCCGGCACGGGGCGGACGAGGACGGGCTGCAGCACGCCGCGCTCGCGCAGCGAGCCGGCCAGCGCCTCGAGTGAGACGTCGTCGAACGTTCGCCGCGGCTGGCGCGGATTGGGCACCACCAGGTCGACCGGCAGCGCTCGCAGCTCGGGGTCGGACGCACCGTCCTGAACCTCCGGCGCTGTCGAGGACAGGATGGCCGCGAGACCGCGGCCCATACCACGGCTGGGGTCAGCCACGCGCAGCCACCTCCTTGGCGAGCTCGAAGTACGCGTCTGCACCTGGGCAGTGCGGATCGTGGTGGATCACGGGCCGCCCGAAGCTCGGTGCCTCGCCGAGGCGGACGTTGCGCGGGATCACGGTGTCGAACACGAGCGCCGGGAAGTGCTCACGCACCTCGCGCTCGACGTCCTGGGCGAGCTTGGTGCGCCCGTCGTACATCGTCAAGAGCATCCCCGCGACGGTCAGCCGCGGGTTGAGCTCGCGTTGGATGAGCCCGAGGGTGTCCAGCAGCCCGGCCAGACCCTCCAGGGCGAAGTACTCGGTCTGCACCGGCACGATGACCCGGTCGGCGGCGACGAGGGCGTTGACGGTCAGCGGGCCGAGCGAGGGCGGGCAATCGAGCAGCGTGTAGGCGTAGCGCCCGCGCACGGGCGCGAGCGCGTCACGCAGGCGCCGCTCCGATCCCGGCTCTCGTGGCAGCTCCATGGTGGCGCCGGCCAGGTCAGGGGTCGAAGCCACGATGGACAGACGGCTGACCTCGGTCGGGCGCACCGCGTCGCTCAGCGGGACGGCGCCGCCCAAGACGTCGTAGAGGCCCGTGACCCCCTGCCGCTCGACCCCGAGGCCGGTCGTCGCGTTGCCCTGCGGATCGACGTCGACGAGGAGCGTGTCGTAGCCCGCCTCGGCGATGCAGGCAGCGACATTGACGGCAGTGGTGGTCTTCCCGACTCCGCCCTTCTGGTTGGCGATCGCGTAAACGGTGCTCATGGCGACGTCCGACGCTAGCGAGCAGGGCGGCGGATTCGGGGCCGAACCGCCCGTTCGTGCTCAAGAAGTTGCAGAGATGGGTCGTTTTGTTGCAATCCCGGGACGTCGCGGAAACCGGGCGGGGGTCGGAGCAACCTTGCGGTAGACGTAGAGCGTCCTGTGGCGGGCCTGCGGGAAGGGGTGGACCGTCCGGACCGCGACGGGCGCGAGGCCCACGACGGCCGAGGCGGCGTCGCCCGCCAGCGCCTCTTCCGCGTCGACCTCCGCCTTCCAGGCGACCAGCACTCCCTCGTCGACCAGCAGCGGCGCCGCGTACTCACACAGGACCGGCAGCGACGCGAGGGCACGGGCACAGACGACGTCGCAGCTCCCCTGGCCGGCCGCCCAAGCCTCGATCCGGGTACAGGCCACGGAGACCCTGGCAAGCTCGAGCCGGTCGGCGGCTCGCTGAAGGAACCGGCATTTCCGGCAGCTGCTCTCGACCAGCACGATCGCGCAGTCGGGGAGGGCGATCGCAAGGACGAGTCCCGGCACCCCGGCGCCGGCACCCAGGTCAGCGATGCGCTTGGCCGCTCGCAGCTCGGGAAGCTCCAGCGCCACGAGCGAATCGGCGACGTGCTGTTCGACTCCTGCCCTCGGGTCGTGGATCGCGGTCGGCGCGGACGGGTCCGCGAGCAGGTCGAGCAGCTCCGCAAGCCGACGCTGCGCAGCTTCAGGAAGCCCATACTCGCCCGCCAACGAATCGAGCCGGCCAAGGACGTCGAGGTCAGACGTCATCGGGCGGAGCGCGAAGCCTCGATCCGCGCGCGGGTCTTGCGGATCGAATCGGAGTAGCGCACGGTCATCCGCTGCAGGCGCTCGAAGGCGTGCGCATCGAGGTCTCGGGTGATGTGCCGCTCGAGGACGGGAAGGAGCTCCTCGACCAGACCGCGGCCACGGACCATCCATTGGAAGTAGTGGCGTCCGTCGTGGTCGTAGGGACCGTAGAGGCGGCTCTGTGGCAGGCGGGCGACCAGCCACCGAAGCAACACCTCATGGCGGACGTGCATCCGGAGCGTGACCTGTGGCTGGCGACCATCGCCTCCCAGGTGCCCTTCACCGATGAGGAGACCGACGACGACGCCCTGCTCGAAGTCGGAGAGCCGTTGCGCGGGCATGTGCCCATGCTCCCACGTGACGCTGACGCCAGCGTGTTTCACCGGGGTGAAGAACGTGAAACCGACCCGAGTGCTCAGTACCGCTCAGGTTCATCATCAGCGACCGCAGCGTTTCACCGGGGTGATCGACGTGAAACGGTACTTGGCTCCCCGCTTCGCCGGCCCGATCTCCGGCGGCCCGCGGCGGTGATCAGGCGCCGAGTGGCGCCACGACGAGGTGCCGGTCGGGCTCAGTTCCCTCGGAGTACGTCTCCACCCCGGACCGGTCCTTCAGGTACTCGTGAACCACCTTACGTTCGGTCGCGCTCATGGCATCCAGGGCGACCGGGCGACCGGACTGCACCGCCGCCTCCGCAGCCTGGTCGGCCTGGCGCTGCAGCGCCTGCTCGCGGCGTGCCCGATAGCCGGCCGCGTCGACCACCACCCGGGGCGGCGGTGTCTCGGTGCGGGCGGCGACCTTGTAGGCCAGATGCTGGACGGCGTCGATGGTGGTTCCGTGTCGGCCGATGAAGAGACCCATGTCCTCCCCGTGCAGCGTGCCGCGGATCGTGTCGCGGTCGCGCTCGACCTCGACCTCCGTGGTGAGGCCGAACGCCTCGCCGACGACACCGAGAAGCGCCTCGACCTGCTCCTCGGCCGGGGCATCCGGATCGGGGCCGGTGCTCATCGGCGGCGTCCGGAGCGCTTCTTCTTCTTGCGGGGCGGTGACGGGGGCCGCGCGGTCGGGCGACCGGTGCCGCCGCCGTTGCCACCGCCGCCCTTCGTTTCACCCGTCCCGCCCCTCGAGCGGCCCGCCTTCCCGGACGACGAGGCGGCGCCGACGGCGGCGGGTTCGCGGCCGCCACTCGCCGCGGGCTTGGGTTTCTGCCCGTCGCCGTTACCGGACGGCGCCGACCGGTTGCCCCCGCCCAGCAATGCCGTGAGGCTCCCGAGCCCACCGCCCGCGTCACCTTCGGCCGTGGCTGGTCGCAACGGTCCGAGCCGCTTGCGCACGATCGCCTGCTGGACGATGGTCCACAGGTTCGTGGTGATCCAGTAGACGAGCAGGCCGGCCGGGAACTGCCAGACGAAGATCACGAAGAAGAACGGCAGCGCGATCATGATCATCCGCTGGGTGCGATCGCTCGTGGTCGCCATCAGCAGCGTCGAGAGCAGCTGGGAGCCGATGTAGAGCAGGATCAGCGTGACCAGCACCCACCCGTAGGCGCGGTTGGTGAGGTCCGGGATGAAGAGGAAGGACGCGTCGCCGCCGGCGCCGCAGGGCTTCGGGTCGGCGACGCTCGGCGGGTTGACGTCCGGGCAGATGTCCCGCCGCAGGTCGTCCTGCAGCATGTAGAACAGCGCGAGGAAGACCGGGAGCTGTGCGATGATCGGGAGGCACGAGGCGAACGGATTCACCTTGTTCTCCCGGTAGAACTTCATCGTCTCCTGCTGGAGACGCTCCTTGTCGTTCTTGTACTTCTGCTGGAGCTTCTTGATCTCCGGCTGGTGCTTGGCCAGCGCCTGCATCGACTTGAACTGCTTGAGCGTCAGCGGCAGCAGACACGCGCGCACCAGCACCGTGAGCGCCACGATCGAGAGCCCCCAGCTGAGGTTCGCCGAGTCGTGGAAGAACACGAGGATCGCTTCGAAGAAGTCGATCAGGGGCTGTAGGGGATTGGCGAATACGTGGTACACGGGACTAGGAGTCTGACGCAGGGACGCGGGCGGCCGCGGAAGGCGCGCGGAACATGGTCTGCGCCTCGACGGGGTCGTAGCCACCGTGGCTCAGCGGGTTGCACCGCAGCACCCGCCAGCCGGCGAGCAGCGAGCCGCGCAGTATGCCGAATCGGCCGATCGCCTCGACGGCGTAGGCCGAGCAGGTCGGGTGGTACTTGCAGCGCCTGGGGAGCAGTGGGGAGATGAGCCGCTGGTAGAGCCGGATCGGCGCGGTTGCGAGCCCGCCCATCCTCATGCCCGGCCGGGCTCGGCGCCCGCGACCCCATCGCTGCTCGCGGACGAGATCCCGCCGATCAGCTCGGCCAGCGCCGCCCGTACGCCCTGCATGCCCTCGCGCTCGTCGAGCCCGCGGACGTCCGCGCGCGCGACCACCACGTAGTCGGCTTCCGACGAGAGCGATCCGGCCTCCGCCCAGAAGGCCTCGCGGAGCACGCGCTTGATCCGCGCTCGCTCGACAGCGCCTCCGACCTTGCGCGAGACCGACAGCCCGAGCCGCGATCCGCTCGCGGCGTCGTCACCCGTCTCGCGCGGGAACGTGTAGAGCACGAGGAACCGGTTCGCCCGCGAGCGGCCCTGCCGGTAGACGCGCTCGAACTCGGCGCTTCGCGACAGTCGCCGCCGCCTGGGTCCACGCCCGCTGCTCGGGCGCCCGGCCATCTAGACGGCGAGCCGCTTGCGGCCCTTGTTGCGTCGCCGCTTGAGCACGTGGCGGCCGGCCCGCGTCTGCATGCGGGAACGGAACCCGTGCGTGCGGGCGCGCTTGCGCTTCTTCGGCTGGTAGGTGCGCTTCATGAGGAGGCGGATCGATTCGCGGATCGGGGAAGGCGGCGAACCGGCCCATCAGGATACACGGGCCGTCCGCGGCGCTGTGTCGGCTGAGGGCCGGAGGACCGGCCTGGGGGAGGTCCGACCGCCGGCTCCGGGGCCGTCCGGGACCAATTCGACGCCGATCCGACCGCCATACCGACAGCTGGCCAACGACCAGGCCGGAACAGCTCCGACAGCCGATCGGCGATTCGTCCGACCCGCGGGATTGGCCGGAGATCCGCCACCGGGTCGGCTCCTCCGCTCCTGCTCGCCGATCGCCCGGAGGCCCTTGCCGGCCCCGGCCGACGCCGGTTCGTTGGAGGGAGGCTCGCCCGGGCACGGGCCGCACTGGTCCTCGGCGGCATGTCACCGCCGGCGACCGGCCAGGCGCTGGGCGGACCTGGTTGTCCACAGGTCCCTCAACAGGTCGTCGACAGCCCTCCGCGACCGGGATGCGGAGCTTTTCCGCGCGTTTTGCGCGCTGGTCGCGAAGGCTCCCGCGCAGCGTCCCAGGAGCCCTCCGGACCGTTGCTATATTCGCGCTTCGCCGGGGCCCCTAGGGCTCCTCCGTCCGTCCGTTTCCACGACCTCCCTGGGAGAGGAGGCGCATCCGCGCGCCCGTGTCCGACGCCGATCCCGCACACGCCTGGGCGCTCGTCCGTAGCCACCTCCGCCGAGCGGTGCCCGAGCCGGTGTGGCACCTCTTCCTCGAGCCGCTCGAGCTCTCCCACCAGGACGGGCGGCTGCTGGTCGTGTTGGCGGCCGACGATGAGCGCGATCGGGTCGAAGCCCGCTTCGGCCGGCTGCTGGACGCCTGCGCGGGCGCGGCCCTCGGAGCGGGCATGGGCGTCGAACTGGTCGCCAGGTCGTCGCGCACGGCCGAGACGGGGGCCACCACGCCGGCCCCCGGCACCCGGCAGCAATCCCCCGCGCCGCCAGCGGCGGACGGCGCTCCCACCCGCGTGCCCACGGTGCCCGTGCCGAACCCCCGTCTCACCTTCGACCAGTTCGTGATCGGCGACTCCAACCGCTTCGCCCACGCCGCCGCCCTCGCGGTCGCCGAGATGCCCGGACTCGCCTACAACCCGCTGTTCATCTGCGGGCCGCCGGGGCTAGGCAAGACGCACCTGCTGCACTCCGTCGCCGCCTACGTCGAGATCTACGGCGACGGGCTCGCGGTGCGGTGCACGACGGCCGAGGCCTTCACCGACCACTTCATCGGCGCGGTGCACGGCAAGGCGACGATGCAGGACTTCCGTGCTGCCTACCGCGACGTCGACGTCCTGCTGGTCGACGACGTCCAGTTCCTGCAGAGCAAGGCCCGGACGGAGCAGGAGTTCTTCCACACGTTCAACGCCCTGCTCGGCGGCGGCGCCCAGCTCGTGCTCACCTCCGACCGCCCCCCGCGCAGCATGGACCAGCTCGAGGACCGCCTGCGCGAGCGCTTCGAGGCCGGGCTCGTCTGCGATGTCCGCTCCCCGGACCTCGAGACCCGTATGACCATCCTGCGCAAACGGGTGCTCCAGGACGACCTCCCCGAGATCGAGCCCGCCGCCCTGGCGCTGATCGCCGATCGCATCGACGCGAACGTGCGCACGCTCGAGGGCGCCCTCATCCGCGTCGTCGCCTTCGGCTCGCTCACCGGCCGGCCGCTCGACGCGACGCTCGCGAGCGAGGTGCTCGACGACCTCTATCCCGACCTGCGCCCGCGCACGCGGACGGTGCGCGAGATCCAGGAGCGCACCTGCGAGGCCTTCGGCGTCTCGCTCGACCAGATGCTCTCCACGTCGCGAGCCGCGCCGGTGACGTGGCCGCGGCAGATCGCGATGTACCTCTCGCGCGAGCTGACCGACGCCACCCTGCCGGCCATCGGGCGCGCGTTCGGCGGCCGCAACCACACGACGGTGCTGCACGCCTACCGGCGGACCGCCGCGCGCATCGCCGACGACGCCGACGCCTTCGACGCGGTGCAACGCCTCACCGCCGAGCTCAAGCGCGGGCGATGACGACCGTCCGCCCTGACAGACTTCCAAGGTCGCGCACACCCCTCATTGTGCGCAGCATGAGCCGCTCCTTGCGGGGTTCGACGCGGTTGTGCACCGCCCACACACCCCAGACGAAGGCGATATCCATTCTTCTCCATCTCCATCATCGACCGATCGGACTGCCATCCACATGAAGCTCTCCACGCGACGCGACGCGCTCTTCGGACAACTGCAGACGGTGACGCGGGCGGCCTCGACGCGCAGCGCCGTGCAGGCGTTGTCCGGGGTGCAGATCGCGGCGCAGGGAGACGGCATCGAGCTGCGGGCGACCGACATGGAGATCGGCCTGCGCGTGCCACTGGACGGTGAGGTCGTGCGCGAGGGCGCCGTCGTGCTGCCGGCGCGTCTGCTGGTGGACGTCGTCCGCGCGCTGCCGGGGGACGAGGTCTCGCTCGAGCTGCGGCCGTCCGAGCAGGACGTCGAGATCGTCGCCGGCCCGGCGACCTTCCACATCCGCACGTTGCGCTTGGAGGACTTCCCCCCCTTCCCCGAGCCTGAGCAGGACGGGCGCGTGCAGGTCCCCGGCGGCGCATTCGTCGAGACGGTGGTCAAGGTGGCGCGGTCCGCCTCCCGCGACGAGACCCGCCCGGTCCTCACCGGCATCCTCGTGTCCGCGAACGGCGACGAGCTGCGCATGGTGGCGACCGACTCCTACCGGCTTTCGGTGAAGGAGACCAAGCTCGAGGCGGCGCTCGAGGGCAGCTTCGAGGCCAACGTGCCGGCTCGCGCGTTGCAGGAGCTCACCCGCATCGTCCAGCAGGCCGACGACGAGGCGCTGTCGGTCGCCGTGCGCACGAACCAGGTGATCTTCGAGGCCGGCGGCGTGGTGCTGTCCTCGCGGCTGATCGACGGCCAGTTCCCGAACTACCGCCAGCTCCTGCCCGACGCCTACGAGCACGAGCTTCAGCTGGCCGGCGCGGAGATCACCGAGGTCGTGCGCCGCATCTCGCTGCTCGCGCAGAAGAACGCGCCGCTGCGGCTGGCGTTCACGGAGGGCGAGCTGACGGTGTCGGCCCGCACGCCCGACGTCGGCGAGGCCAGCGAGTCGCTGCCGGTGCCCTTTCAGGGCGAGCCACTGGAGATCGGCTTCAACCCCGAGTTCCTGCGCGACGGCCTGGAGGCGCTGGAGTCCGCCGACGTGCTGCTCAAGCTGATCTCCCCGCTGCGCCCGGGGCTCATCCAGGCGGCCGACGGCAGCGGGTTCGTCTACCTGCTGATGCCGATCCGGCTCAACGTGTAGGCGTTCGGGCCCGAACGATGAGGGCCACCCGGCTACGCCTGCGCAACTTCCGCTCCTACGAGAGCGCCGAGGCGTGGCTCGGCCCCGAGCTCACGGTCGTCTCCGGGCGCAACGGGGCCGGCAAGACGAACCTGCTCGAGGCGCTCTACTTCGCCTGCACCGGTCGCTCGTGCCGGACGGCGAACGAGCGCGAGGCCGTCCGCTTCGGGGCCGGCGTCCTTCGGCTCGAGCTCGACGTCGAGGACGACCACGGGACCCACGCCATCACCGTCGGCTTCCAGCCGGGCGAGCCCAAGCGCCTGCAGGTCGACGGCGCGCCCGTCGAGCGGCTGACCGACGCGAGCGCCCGTCCGCTGGTGTCGGTGTTCCTGCCCGACCGGCTGGACCTGGTGCTCGGCGCCCCGGCGTTGCGCCGTGCGCATCTCGACCAGGTGATCGCAGCGCTGTGGCCTGTCCGTGTGGCGACTCGGCGCGCCTACGCGGCGGCGCTGGGCCAGCGCAACGCGCTCATCGCCGCGGTGCGCGCCGCCCGCGCCTCGCCCGCCTCGCTCCCGGCATGGGACGCCGAGCTGGCCCGCCACGGCGTCGCCCTGATGGCGGATCGCGCCGCCGCCGCCGGGCGCCTCGCGCCGCGCTTCGCCGAGCACGCCGCAGGCCTCGGCCTCGAGGATGTGCCGGAGCTGGCCTACCGGCCGCGGTCACGGGCGCGGGACGCCGCCGAGCTCGCCGCCGAGCTGGCGGAGCGCACCGCCGGCGATCTCGAGCGTGGGTTCACGGGCCACGGGCCCCATCGCGACGAGCTCGCCTTCCGGCGCGCCGGCCGCGACCTGCGCGCCTACGGCTCGCGTGGCCAGCAGCGGCTCGGGCTGCTCGCCCTGCTGCTGGCCGAGCGCGAGGAGCTCGCCGAGGAGCGCGGCTCGGCGCCGCTGATGCTCCTCGACGACGTGATGAGCGAGCTCGACGCCGGGCGCCGGGCCCGGCTCGTGGACGTGTTGCTGCGCGACGGTGGGCAGAGCGTGGTGACCACGACGGAGCTCGCCCACGTGCCGGGGGCCGACGGCGCCGGTGTCACGCGGCTCGCGATCTCCGAGGGCGCCGTGCTGCAGGCCGCCGCCGTCGATCCGGAGCGCCGCGCGGGATGAGGCGCCGCGCGGCGCGCCCGGTCGGGCTCGCACTCGAGGGCCTGACGGCGGGCCTTGCGCCGGCGACGCTGCTCGCGGACGTCCAACGGGCCTGGCCCGAAGCCGCCGGGGAGGCCTTCGGGGCGGTGGCGACGGCGGTGGCCGAGCGCGACGGGGTGGTCACGGTCGCCTGTACGTCGGCCGTGTGGGCGCAAGAGCTCGACCTCATGTCCGAGCGGGTCGTCGAGCGGCTCAACGCGCGCCTCGGACGCCCGGCCGTGCGCCGCCTCCGCGTGCAGGCGCGCGCCGCCGGTGGGTAGATCGACGCGCGCGGGAGGACGGGCAAGCGACACGCCGCCGGCGGAGGGAGCCGAGCGCGCCCGACGAGCCCGCGGAGGCCGTGTGCGAAGCCCTCGCACGGGTCGGGCGAACCCGGTGGGCCGAGCGCCGCGCCCGCCGCGCGCCGGGGTCGTCCGAGGCCGCCGCCCGCCCCGCTCGTTTTGCGACATTTGCAGGACTTTCAGTCCGGCCAGACCCTCGGATCCGACGGGTCGCTGTGCTAATATCTTCGCCACTGCAGGAAGCTCCCCGGGCGCGGCCGTGCAGTGCCGTGGCGCCGGGGTTTTGCTCGTTTGACCGAAAGGCTCCGTGACGGACTCCGACCCCAGGAACACCCCGCCTCGCAGCGGCTACGACGCCCAGGACATCACCGTCCTGGAGGGGCTCGAGGCCGTTCGCAAGCGGCCGGGCATGTACATCGGGTCGACCGGCGTCCGTGGCCTGCACCATCTGGTCTACGAGGTCGTCGACAACTCGGTCGACGAGGCGCTCGCCGGCTACTGCAGCCGCGTCGACGTCACGATCCATCCCGACAACTCGGTGACGGTGGTCGACGACGGCCGCGGCATCCCGGTGGCGATGCACGAGAAGGAGCGCCGACCGGCGCTCGAGGTCGTGCTGACCGTCCTGCACGCCGGCGGCAAGTTCGGCGACGGCGGCGGCTACAAGGTCTCCGGCGGCCTGCACGGCGTCGGCGTGTCCGTCGTCAACGCGCTCTCCGAGCAGCTGTGGGCCGAGGTCCGCCGCGACGGGCACCGCTGGACGCAGGAGTACATGCGCGGGGCCCCGCAGGCCGCCCTGGCCAAGGGCGAGAAGGCCAAGGAGACCGGCACCACGATCACCTTCCTGGCCGACGCCGAGATCTTCGAGACGCTCGACTTCGAGTTCGACACGCTCGAGCAGCGCCTGCGCGAGACCGCCTTCCTCACCCGCGGCCTGCGCATCAGCCTCACGGACGAGCGCGGCGAGGGCAAGCGCTCGGAGTTCCACTACGAGGGCGGGATCGAGGACTTCGTCACCTACCTCAACGAGAACAAGGACCCGATCCAGCGCAAGGTCATCTTCTTCGAGGGCGACAGCGACGAGGGCGCGCTCGAGGTCGCGATGCAGTGGAACTCCTCCTATCAGGAGTCGATCTTCTCCTTCGCCAACAACATCAACACGCACGAGGGCGGCTCGCACCTGTCGGGCTTCCGCTCGGCGCTGACGCGCACCCTCAACCGCTACGCGCGCGAGACCGGCGAGCTGCGCGAGCGCGACGAGAACCTCACGGGCGAGGACATCCGCGAGGGCCTCACCGCGGTCATCTCGGCCAAGCTCACCGACCCGCAGTTCGAGGGCCAGACGAAGACGAAGCTCGGCAACCCCGGCATGGCCGGCTTCGTGGAGTCGGTGGTCAACGCGCGCCTGGCCGAGTTCCTGGAGGAGAACCCCGCCGAGGCGCGCAGCGTTATCCGCAAGGCGGTCTCGGCGGCGCAGGCGCGGGCGGCGGCGCGCAAGGCGCGCGACCTCACGCGGCGCAAGTCGGCGCTGGAGAACACCGCGCTGCCCGGCAAGCTGGCCGACTGCTCGATCAAGGACCCGGCCCTGTCGGAGCTCTTCATCGTCGAGGGCGACTCCGCCGGCGGCTCGGCCAAGCAGGGCCGCGACCGCTCCAACCAGGCGGTGCTGCCGCTGCGCGGCAAGATCCTCAACGTCGAGAAGGCGCGCATCGACAAGGTGCTCGAGAACCAGGAGATCCAGAACCTCATCACGGCGCTCGGCACGGGCGTGCGCGACGAGTTCGACCTCGAGCGCGCCCGCTACCACAAGCTCGTCCTGATGACCGACGCCGACGTCGACGGCGCCCACATCCGCACGCTGATCCTCACGCTGCTCTTCCGCGAGATGCAGGAGCTGATCGAGGCCGGCTACGTCTACATCGCCAAGCCGCCGCTGTACAAGCTGCGCCGCGGCCAGCAGGAGCGCTACATCGAGAAGGAGTCAGACCTCGAGGAGATCCTGCTCGGCGACAAGCTCGAGCGCTTCGAGATCACCGACGCCGACGAGCAGGCCTTCAAGCTCACCGAGACCCGCTGGCAGCGCTACACCCGGCTGCTCAAGCAGTACGAGGGGTGGGCGTCCGCGCTGCGCGCCGAGCACGGCCACGAGACGGTCACCTTCCTCGAGGAGTCAGAGATCCTCGACCAACAGGTCACCACGGTCGAGGCGCTCGAGGCGCTGATGGGGCGCGAGGCGCGCGAATCGGAGCCCTACACGACCGAGCTGCTCACCGCCGACGACGGGATCGTCCGCATCAAGGCCACCGAGCGCAAGTCCAACCTCGCGCGCACGCACCGCCTGCGCAAGTCGCTCTTCGACGCCAACGAGTACCGCCAGCTCTCACGCGTGCACGCCGAGCTGGTCAAGATGGCCGGCACGCCGCCGTTCACGGTCAAGCTCGGCAACGAGCTCGAGGAGGCGCTCTCCTTCGAGGACCTCCATCGCGCGGTGCTCAAGGTGGCCGCCAAGGGCGTGCAGCTGCAGCGCTTCAAGGGGCTGGGCGAGATGAACGCCGAGCAGCTGCGCGAGACCACGATGGACCCCGAGTCGCGCACGCTGGCGCAGGTCACGATGGACGACGCCGCCGCAGCCGACCGCCTGTTCACGATGCTGATGGGCGACAAGGTCGAGCCGCGCCGCGAGTTCATCGAGGGCAACGCGCGGGTCGCCAACCTGGACGTCTGAGGTGGCGACCTCCGATCTGATCTCCGGCGGCAACATCGAGCCCCGCGGGCTCGAGGAGGAGATGCGCTCGTCGTATCTCGACTACGCGATGTCGGTGATCGTCGGGCGCGCGCTGCCCGACGTCCGCGACGGCCTCAAGCCGGTCCACCGGCGCGTGCTGTTCGCGATGAACGAGAACGGCCTGCAGCCCAACCGGCCCTACGCCAAGAGCGCGCGCATCGTCGGCGAGGTGATGGGCAAGTACCACCCGCACTCCGATTCGGCGATCTACGACACGCTGGTGCGCATGGCGCAGGAGTTCTCCCTGCGCTACATGCTGGTCGACGGCCAGGGGAACTTCGGCTCGGTCGACGACGATCCCGCGGCGGCGATGCGCTACACGGAGGCGCGCCTCGCGCCGATCGCCCGCGAGATGCTGCGCAACCTGGAGGACGACACCGTCGACTTCCAGCCGAACTACGACGGCAACGAGAACGAGCCGCTGGTCCTGCCGGCGCGCTTCCCCAACCTGCTGGTCAACGGCTCCTCGGGCATCGCAGTAGGGATGGCGACGAACATCCCGCCGCACAACCTGCGCGAGGTCATCGCCGCGACGATCGCCTACATCGACGACCCCGACCTCGACACCGTCGGGCTGATGAAGCACGTGCGCGGGCCCGACTTCCCGACGGGCGGCATCGTGCTCGGCCTGGGCGGCATCCGCGACGCCTACGAGACCGGCCGCGGGCGCATCCGCATCCGCGCGCGGGCGCACTCCGAGCCGCTGTCGCACGGCAAGGAGGCGATCGTCGTCACCGAGCTGCCCTTCATGGTCAAGAAGGGTGGCGACAGCGGCGTGGTGACGAAGATCGCCGCGCTCGTCCAGGACCGCAAGATCACCGAGATCTCCGACCTGCGCGACGAGTCCGACCGCAAGGGCATGCGGCTCGTCATCGAGCTCAAGCGCGACGCGATCCCGAAGGTCGTGCTCAACAAGCTCTACAAGCACACCGCGCTGCAGTCGACCTTCGGCGTGAACATGGTCGCGCTGGTCGACAACGTGCCGCGGACGCTGCCGCTGCGCTCGGTCATCCACAACTACGTCCAGCACCAGCGCGAGGTCATCGTCCGGCGCTCCAAGCACGAGCTGCGCACGCTCGAGCGGCGAGTGCACATCCTCGAGGGCCAGCTGATCGCGCTCGACAACCTCGACGCGGTGATCGCGCTCATCCGCGGCTCGCGCGACCGCGACACCGCGCGCCAGGGCCTGATGGGCGAGTTCGGCCTCACCGAGGTCCAGGCCAGCGCCATCCTCGACCTGCGGCTGTCGCAGCTGACCGCGCTCGAGGCGGACTCGATCCGCTCGGAGCACGCCGACAAGCTCGAGCGCATCGAGTGGCTGCGCGACCTGCTGGGCGACGAGGACAAGGTGCTCGGGCTCATCAAGGAGGAGCTGCAGGAGATCTCCGACCGCTACGGCGACGAGCGCCGCACCGAGATCACCCCCTCCGAGGACGACCTCGACATCGAGGACCTGATTGCCGACCAGCAGATGGTCATCACGATCACGAAGTCGGGCTACATCAAGTCCCTCCCGCTGGCGACCTATCGCCAGCAGCGCCGCGGCGGCGTCGGCATCACCGGGATGGACATCAAGGAGGACGACTACATCGAGCACCTGTTCGTGTGCTCGACCCACGACTACCTGCTCTTCTTCACCAACCGCGGCAAGGTCTACCGGTCGAAGGTCTACGACCTCCCGGAGGCCTCGCGTCAGTCCAAGGGTCGCTACCTGGGCAACGTGCTGCCGCTGCGCGACGGCGAGCGGGTGCAGTCCGTGCTCGCCACGCGCGACTACGCCGAGTCGCGCTACCTGGTCTTCGCCACCCGCAAGGGCGTGGTCAAGAAGTCGGAGTTCGGCGCCTACAACACCCGCATCGAGGCGACTGGGCTGATCGCCATCAACATCCGCGACGACGACGAGCTCGTCGCCGTGCGGCGGGTGGACCCGGGCGACGAGATCCTGATGACCTCGCGCGCTGGGCTCACGGTGCGCTTCTCCGAGGAGGACGCGCGCGCGATGGGCCGCGACACGAGCGGGGTGCGCGGGATGGACGTCGGCAACTCCGACAACCGCGTGATCGCCATGGACGTGGCCCGGCCAGGCCAGGACCTGCTGGTGGTGACCGAGAACGGCTACGGCAAGCGCACGCCGATCGACGAGTACCGAAAGACCTCGCGCGGGGCCAAGGGCGTCAAGACGATCACGATGACCGAGAGCAAGGGCGCCCTCGCCGGCGCGCTCGTGGTGCGCGAGCACCAGGAGCTGGTCTTCATCTCCCAGAACGGCATGGTGCAGCGCACCTCGGTCCGCGGGATCAACCGCTACGGGCGGGCGGCCCAGGGCGTTCGGGTGATGAACCTGCGCGACGACGACGTCGTGTCCGCGGTCGCGCTCGTGGTCGAGACCGAGGCGGCCACCGCAGCGCCGGCGGACGCCGGACCGGTCAGCGTCGACGCCGCCGGCGCGGGCGACGAGCCCGCCCTCGACGAGCCGCTGGCGCTCGACGTCGACGCCGCCGGCGACGCGGTCATCGCCGTCGATCCCGAGCTCGACGGCGAGCCGAATCCGGAGGGCAAGGAGCCCGCCTGACCTCCGCGGAGCGGCCGCCGGCGCCCACCGGTCGTGCCCGTCCGTCTGACCCGCTATCTTGCGAGGTCACCAGAGAAAGGGGGTGGTCCGACATTGAGTGACAGTTCTTGCGGGACCCTGGAGGCGTCCGGCCGCTAGACCAGCCGGTGCTGGACCCGCTGGGAGCGGAATCCACACCGTGACGCCGCCTTCACCAGTGCCGGAGTTGGTCCCCCCGGCCGCCAGACCGCTGGTGTTGGCCTGAAGTCCAGCAGTGCATCACCGAGGGCGTGGCTTGTCGAAGCCACGCCCTCGGCCGTTAAGGCGGGAGGAGTCGCGGATATCAGCGGCGGCGCGGGCGACGGGCCGTGCGGCCCGCCTGGTTCGGCCGGCATGCCCGCCGTGCTACCCGCTCGGCGCCCTGGAACGCGGCGCCGCGACGCGCCGGGCTCAGGCGGCTTCGAAGGAGAGGTACTGCTTCCAGGTCGCCGGGATCGTCGGTGAGGCGAGCTGGATGAAGATGTGCGGGCTCGGCATGCGCGGCTTGCTGCGCGGGTGCATGTTGATCTGGTTGGGCAGCCGGTCGCCCTTGCGCCGGTTGCACGGCGCGCACGAGGCCACGATGTTGTCCCAGCTCGACGGGCCGCCCTTCGAGCGCGGGATCACGTGGTCGACCGTCAGGCTCGTGCGGGCGCCGCAGTACTGACAGCTCCAGCCATCGCGGGCGAACACCGCGCGGCGGGTGATCTTGCGCTTGTGGGAGTCGCGCGGGATGCGGACATAGCTCACGAGCCGGATCACGACCGGCCGTGGCAGCGAGCCGGTCGCCCAGCGCAGGTCGGACGTCCCGACCTCGAGCACCTCGGCCTTCTCCTTGAGCAGCAGCACCGTCGCGCGCCGGACGGTGCACACGTTGATGGGCTCGAACGTGGCGTTGAGCACCAGCACACGACCACCTGACCAACGGCTCGAGCCGTTGGAGCCCGGTCCGTGCCGCCGGTGGTTCTCGAGCGGCACGGACCCCCGTGGTGCTGGGAGAACAGCGCGTCCCATCGCTGCGCGGGAGTGTAGCCGAGCGCCCCGGCGGCCCGGCGCCGTGACGGCGCCCCCTCCGACCCCCTCCCGGCCCGTGCGGGAACGGGCGCCCGGCGGCTCAGGGCGGGCTCAGGTCGCTGCCGGATAGGAGCCCAGCACGCGCACCGCCTCGGCGTGCGCCCGCAGCCCGGCGATCGCCCCCGCGACCGGCTCGTCGGTCGTCGCGCCCTCCAGGTCGAGGAAGAACATGTAGCGGCCGAGCCCCTGCTTGCGCGGGCGGGACTCGATGCGGGTCAGGTTCACGCCGCGGAAGGCGAACTCCGACAGGCAGCGCACGAGCCAGCCGGGCGCGTCCGCGCCGACGTCCCAGAAGACCAGCGACGTCTTGGCCGGCCCGGCGTGGCCCGCGGTCCTGCCCGCCCGCGGGTCCGCGCCCGCGCGGGCGATCCACACGAAGCGCGTCTCGTTGTCGGCGACGTCCTCCACCCCCGACCGCAGGATCGTGCAGCCGTAGCGCTCGGCGGCCAGCCGGTTGCCGAGCGCCGCGGCCGGGCCCGCTCCCCCCGCGCCCGCCGGCTCCGAGCCGTCCGGCAGCGCCCGTCCCTCGGCGACGACCCGCACCGCCTCGGCGGTCGAGGTCGCCGGCACGACGACCGCGTCCGGCAGCCGGGTGCGGATGAAGCGCGCGCACTGGCCGCTGGCCTGCGGATGGGACACGACGACGCGCAGCGCCTCCAGGGCGACCGGCTCGCGCGCCACCAGGCAATGGCGGATCGGATGCACGCGCTCGCCGACGATCACGACGTCGTCGGTCTCGAAGGCCAGCGCGTCGAGCGCCGCGTTGACCGAGCCCTCGAGCGAGTTCTCGAAGGGGACGAGCGCGCGGTCCACGCGCCCGTCGTGGACCGCCATGACGGTCTCGTAGACGGTCGGCAGGGCGACCGGCTCCCAGCCCTCCGCCACCGGGTCGTCGAGCAGCGCCTCCCACGAGAAGGTGCCCTCCGGCCCGAGGAAGCCCGCGCGCACGACCGCGTCAGTCCAGCGCGTCCAGCGTGACCGAGCCCAGCTCGCCGGCCAGGGCGAGCCGAATCGCCTCGTTCTCCTCGGGCGAGAGCTCGTGCTCGCCGCGGCCGGCGTGCACGGACTTGCAGTACAGCCGCGCCGTGTCGCGATGGGCGATGCTCGAGAGCACGACGCCGTTGTGTGCGGCGTCGAGCAGCGCCAACGTCGTGGATTGTCGCCCGGAGACCTCGCCGTAGGCGTCGTAGCGCACGAGCGCGCGGTAGGCGATGGCGCCGTCGAGCCGGTCCTCGGCGGTGGCCATGCGCTCGTCCAGGCGCGCGGCGACCTCCTCCACGCGGGCGTGCAGGACGCCGAAGGCGTCGTGCAGGCCGGCCGCGTGGGCCACGAGGTCGCGCTCGCCGTGGTCGCCGAGGACGTGGCGCTGGTCGGAGCGCAGGCGCCGCACCCGCACCGCCAGGATGAGCGCGAGCAGCAGCGCCAGCAGGGCGACGGCCCCGGCCGCGAGCGCCGCGATTCCCGCCGGGTCGGTCAGGTCGTTCACGGCGCCAGAGGATACGAGGGCCCCGGCGCCTCAGGGGGCCGTGCGGCGCCCGGCTCGGTCCACGCCGCCGTCGGTCGGGCCGGCCTGTTCTTCAGGGATCTCCTACGGCGCGACGAAGCCGACGTCGTACTCGCCGCGGTTGTTGTCGCCCTTCTCCTCGCCGGGCACGCGGTTGACGAGCACCCGGACCGTGGCGGCGCCCAGCGGCGGGCGCGTGCCGAGTGGGATCTCGGCGGTCGCCTCGGCCCCCGCGCGGACGGTGTCGATCGTGCGCGAGACGCGGATCGGCTGCCCGTTCTCGGGCTCGATCGCGAGGTCGACCTTGACGTCGGTCTCGTCGTTCTCGCCCTGGTTGGTGAAGCGCACCGAGAAGGTGGTGTCCTCGCTGGCCGGCAGGCGGTTCGGCGCCGGGCTGGGCTCGAGCGCCGTGTCGCCGACCGAGACGGCGTCGAGGCCGGTGCCGTGCAAGCCCGGGGCGGGCTCGCGCTCGTTCGTCGCGCCGGTGTCCCCGCCGCCGGTGACCTGCTGGCCGAGCGCCTCGCCGACGTTGGCCGGCACGATCCACTGGATGCCGGGCAGGAACTGGGAGCGGGCGATCTGCTGGCCGTCGACCTCGTTGTCGTCGAGCACCCCGCGGATGAGGGGCATCACGCGGGCGGAGTAGACGACGTCGGAGGCCAGGAAGCCCTCCATCTGCCCGGCGATCTGGGTGACGGCCTCCTCGGCCTGGTCGGCCTGGTCGCCCAGCGCGGGCTGGATGCGCTCGGCGATGTAGCCGAGCCCGTCGCGCCGGAACTGCAGCGCGATCAGCAGCGAGCGCTGGGCCGGCTCCATCTCGTCGGGGACGTCGAGGTCCTCGGCCTGGTTGAGCTGGGTCTCGGCCTGGGCGCGGAAGCCAGAGATCGCCGTCTGGAGGTCCTGCGGGGACTCGCTGCCGCGCTGGCGCAGCGTGTTGAAGAACTCCTGCCCGACCTGCCGTTCGGACTCGGTGGCGATCGAGGAGACCTCGCGCGTGTAGTCCTTGAGCGCGTTCTCCTGGCGCGAGTTCAGGCAGCTGTTGACCGCCACCGCCAGCAGCACGAGGACCAGCAGCGCCAGCGCGCCGGCGACCAGCCGGCGGACCAGGACGGTTTGGGAATCGGTGACGGCGGCCCCACCCGTCGCCCGGCGTGGACGCCGGGTTCTCCTGCGGGGCTCGTCGTCCTCATCGAAGAAGGACAAAGTGCTCGCTTCTTGGCGGAAACCGAGTTGGGTGAGTATGACGCGGGGGTCGGCCGGATCGCCCCGGTCGGGCATCGGCCCTCCGCCCGGCAGGCTTCGCCGCGCACGCGTGGAACTCCTGCACGATGCAGGCCACCGAGGAGCGCGAGGCGGTCGGCGGCACCGCTGCTCAGGCCACCCCGGCGGTCGCCTGCGGCGGCTGCCGGACCGCTCGTCCTGGGCCGCTACCGGCTCGGCCGGCGCCTGGGCACCGGCGGCTTCGGCACGGTCTTCGCGGCCCACGACGAGCGCCTGGACCGGGCGGTGGCGGTCAAGCTGATCCCGGCCGACGGGCCCGCACCCGAGCGCGCGCACCGCGAGGCGCTGGCCGTCGCCCGGCTCGACCATCCGGCGATCGTCGCGCTGCACGACGCGGGCGAGGACGAGGTGGGGCCGCTACCTCGTCTCAGAGCTGGTCGAGGGCCGCACGCTCGCGCAGCTCGAGGCCGCCGGCGCGCTGTCGGATCGCGACGTGCTGCGCGTGGGCCTGGACCTCGCGGACGCGCTGCTGCACGCCCACGAGCGCGGGGTCATCCACCGCGACGTCAAGCCCCAGAACGTGATCGTCCCCGACGCCGAGGGGGTCGCCGCCCAGCTTGGCGCGGCGGGCGCCCGCCAAGCTGACGGACTTCGGGGTCGCGCACCTCGCGGGCGACGAGCCGCTGACCCGCACCGGCGACGTGGTCGGCACGCTCGCCTACATGGCCCCCGAGCAGGCGGCGGGCGAGCCGGTCGGGGAGGCGCGCGGACCTCTACTCGCTGGCGCTCGTGCTCTACGAGGCGCTGGCCGGGGCAAACCCCGTCCGCGCGGGCTCGCCGGCCGCGACGGCGCGGCGGATGGGCACGGTGCTCCCGCCACTGGCGCGCCGCCGCCCCGACCTGCCGGAGGCGCTGTGCGCGGCGATCGACCGCGGTGTGCGCCCCGACGCGCCGGAGCGCGGCGACCTCGACACCCTGGCCGACGCGCTCGCCGACGCCCTGCCCGGCGTCTCCGACGAGGGCGGCACGATCGCGCCGCACCCGCTCGAGCGCCGCATCCCGGCGCTGCCGCCGGCGCTCGGCCGGCTCGTGGCGCCGGCGGCGGCGGGCGGCCTGTGCGCCGCCGCGCTGGCCGGGCTGGTCCCCGAGCCGCCGCTGGCGCCGATCGCCGCCGGCCTGGTTGCGATGGCGCTCGTCGCGGCGCTGCCGCGGCTCGGGTGGCTGATCGCCGCGGTCGCCACGCGCGGGCCTGGTCGCCTTCGCGGCCGTGCCGCGCCCCGGCGCCGCGCTGGTAGTGGCGACCGCCATCCTGCTCCCGCCGCTGCTGCTGCGGGCCGACGGCGCCGCCTGGTCGCTGCCGGCCGCCGCGCCGCTGCTGGGCCTCGCCGGCCTCGCCGGCGCCTACCCGGCGCTGGCCGGCCAGGCGCCGCGGGCGTGGAGCCGCGCCGCGCTGGGGGGCATCGGCGCGGCGTGGCTCGTGCTGGCCGAGCCGCTGCTCGACCGCGCGCTGCTGTTCGGCCCTGCCGCCGGGACGCCTGCCCGCGCGAGCTTCGACGGCGGCTTGAGCCTGGCCGCCACGGAGGTGGTGGGGGCCGCGGCGACGTCGGGAGCGGCGCTGCTGGCCGGGGTGTGGGCGCTCGCGGCGCTGGTGCTGCCGTGGCTCGTACGCGGGCGCTCGCTCGGTGCCGACGTGGTCGGCGCGACGGCGTGGGCGGCCGGGCTGACCGCCGCGACGGCCGCGCTCGGCGAGTGGCTCGGCGACCGCGTGACGACGCCGGAGCCGCGCGGCCTGGTGTTCGCCGCGCTGCTCGCGGCGGTGGCAGCGCTCGGCCTCGCCCGAGGGCGGAGTGGCCATACTCTCCCCATGCAAGCCGGAGGCACCGCGCAACGCGAGGGGGGTTAGGTGCCCGTGAGCGTCCTGCGCAATCTCGAGTCCAAGCTCGCCGGTCTGGTCGAGGGCACGTTCTCGCGCGCCTTCAAGTCCGAGGTGCGCCCGGTCGAGATCGCCCGCAAGCTCGCCCGCGAGATGGACGAGCACAAGGTGCAGTCGCTGTCGCGCGTCTACGCGCCCAACGAGTACGCCATCTGGCTCTCCGAGGCCGATCGCGAGCAGTTCGACGGCTACGAGGGCGAGCTGCGCGAGGAGCTCTCGGGCTACCTGCTCGAGCACGCGCGCCGCGAGCGCATCGCCCTGCTGACCCAGCCGGTCGTCGAGTTCCGCACCGACGACCGCCTCCGGCTCGGCGAGTTCGGCATCCAGGCACGCATGGTCCGTCCCGGCGGCGATCCCGACCGCGAGCGCCCGAGCCAGGGCAACGAGGGCCACACGATGGTCTACACGGCCTCCGACCGGCTCGCCGAGCCGCTGCGCGAGCCCGACCCCCGCCGCGGCACCGCGCGGCTGCGCCTCGACGGCCGCAGCGAGGTGCTCGGCGCCGCCGGCGCGGTCATCGGGCGCTCCCGCGAGTGCGACGTGGTGCTCGACGACGCCAACGTCTCGCGCCGCCACGCCGAGGTGCTGCCCTCGGGCGGCTCCTGGATCGTCCGCGACCTCGGCTCGACCAACGGCATCAAGGTCAACGGCCGGCGCATCGAGGGCGCGCAGTCGCTCAAGCCCGGCGACGCGCTCGAGGTCGGTACCACCCACATCGTCTTCGAGCTGGGGTAGGCGCGTGGCCCTCGATCCACTCGCCGTCGCCCTGAAGTTCGGGTTCCTGGCCATCCTCTACCTCTTCCTGCTGTGGATGGCGCGGTCGGCCATGAAGGACCTGCGGCGCACCGCCGGCCCGGCGCGCGGCGCCTTCGAGGACGCCGACCACGACGACGCCACCGGGCTGCACATGGCCGACGGGGCCGACGGCGGCGGGCCGGAGGAGCAGCCCCGGCTGCGCGTGCGCACCGGTGCCGGGCTGCGGTCCGGCTCGGCCTACGACCTCTCCGACGGGGCGGTGCTCGGACGCGGCGACCAGGCCGACATCCGGCTCGAGGACGCCTTCGCCTCCTCCGCTCACGCCCGCCTGGCCCCGCAGGGCGGGGTGGTGGTGCTCGAGGACCTCGGCTCCACGAACGGCACCTACCTCAACGGCGAGCCATTGCGCGGCCCCCAGCCACTGCACGCGGGCGACCGCATCCGGATCGGCGACTCCGAGTTCACCTTCGAGCGCTAGATGGCGATCTAGGCGTGTTGCGGATCGCAGAGCAGTGGCACGGCACCGACCAGGGCCGGCAGCGCCAGGGCAACGAGGACAACCTCTACGTGCGCGCGCCGTTGTTCGTGGTCGCCGACGGCATGGGCGGCGCGCAGGCGGGCGAGGTGGCCTCCGAGATGGCGGTGGCCTCCTTCCGCGGCGGCCTGCCGCAGGGGCCGCCCTCCGAGGGTCTGCTGGCGGTCATCCACGATGCCAACCGCTCGATCTACGATCGCTCCCAGGCCGAGGAGCAGCGGGCCGGGATGGGCACCACCGTCACCGCCGCCTTCGTCGCCGAGGACGAGCTGGTGGTCGCCCACGTGGGCGACTCGCGCGCCTACCTGCTGCGCGGCGGCGACCTGGTGCGCCTGACCCGCGACCACTCGCTGGTCGGCGAGCTGATCGCGCGCGGGAAGCTGACCGAGGAGGAGGCCGAGAGCCATCCGCAGCGCTCGGTGATCACGCGGGCGCTGGGTCCCGAGGCCTCGGTCGAGGTCGACGTCGACCGCTACAACGCGGACGCCGGCGACGTAGTTCTGCTGTGCTCGGACGGCCTGACCTCGATGGTCGGCGAGGCGCAGGTGCGCGACGTGCTCGAGCGGGCCGGATCGCTCGAGCAGGCGGGCCGCGCGCTGATCGCAGCCGCCAACGAGGCGGGCGGGCGCGACAACATCACCGTCGTGCTCTTCCGCCTGGAGTCGGTCGCACCCGCCGACGCGGCAGCGGCCGAGGCGGCCGCCGCCCAGGAGACGGTCGAGCACGAGACGCTCCGCGGCCGCACGGGCGACGGCGGCGACGGCGCGACCGCGTCGATGACCGCGCTGCGGCCCGCGCGGGCGCCCGCGCAGCCGATCGCCGAGCCGGCCGGCGCGCCGGACGCGCACGAGGGCGAGGGCCGCCGCCGCGGGCGCCGCCGCCGGCTGCGGATGGGCGTGGGCGGCGCGCTGATCGCCTTCTTCGCCGTCGTGCTCGTCCTGTCGGCGTGGATGGCGACGCGCGCCGTCTACTTCGTCGGCACCGACCCGCGCGACGGGCGCTCGGTGGCGATCTTCCGCGGGCTGCCCTATGAGCTGCCGGCGGGCATCCGCCTCTACGAGCGCTACGCCGGCTCCGGCGTGACGATCGACGCGGTGCCGCCCGCACGCCGGGAGGTCTTCACCGACCACAAGCTGCGCTCCAAGGACGACGCCGAGAACCTCGTGATCGCGCTCGAGCGCGGGCAGCTGGACCGGTGAGCGCCCGCAACCGCGAGCTGCTCGCGCTGGTGCCCGCCTCGCTGCTGCTGACGGCGGGCTTCGCGGCCATCTTCATCCAGCGCTCCGAGGTCCTCTCCGACGTCTCGCTCACCTACGGCGGCATCTTCCTCGCGCTGTGCCTGGCCACCCACGTGGTGATCCGCTTCACGCTGCCCGCCGCGGACCCCTACCTGTTCCCGCTCGTCGCGGTGCTGGCCTGCTTCGGGCTGGTGATGATCTACCGCATCGACGAGGACCTGGCGCGCGAGCAGGCGCAGTGGTTCGTCGTCGGGCTCGCGCTGTTCGCCATCACGATCATCCTGCTGCGCAACGACGTCCGCGTGCTCGAGCGCTACCGCTACACGATCGCGGCCGCCGGGCTGGCGCTGTTGTTCCTGCCGCGCGTGCCGGGGATCGGCCAGCAGGTCAACGGCGCCTACCTCGGCGTCGGGATCGGCCCCGTCTCCTTCCAGCCCGCGGAGTTCGGCAAGCTCGCGATCGTCGTCTTCCTGGCGGCCTACCTGCGCGACACCCGCCAGGTGCTCGTGCAGGGCTCGCGCCGCGTGCTCGGGGTCACGATCCCGCCGCTCAAGCACCTCGGCCCGCTGCTGGTGGTGTGGGGCGCGGCGATGTTGATGCTGGTCTTCATCCGCGACCTCGGCTCTTCGCTGATGTACTTCGGCGCCTTCCTGGCGCTGCTCTACGTCGCCACGAGCCGCTTCTCGTTCGTGGTCATCGGGATGGCGCTGTTCGCGCTCGGGGCGTGGTTCTTCGCCTCGACCGTCGGCCACGTGCAGGATCGGGTGGACATCTGGCTGGACCCGTTCAACCCGTCGTGGGTGGACAAGCAGGGCTACCAGATCGCCCAGTCGCTGTTCGCCCAGGCCGACGGCGGGCTGTTCGGCACCGGCTTCGGGGAGTCGCTGCTGCGCTTGCCGACCGGGGCGTCGATCCTGCCGGCGCCCGAGACCGACCTGATCTACGCGGTGATCGTCAACGAGCTCGGGCTCGTCGGCGCCTGCGGGCTGATGCTCGTCTACCTGCTGTTCGCCGAGCGCGGCTTCAAGGTCGCGATGCTGGCCCGCGACTCGTTCTCCAAGCTGCTGGCCGCCGGTCTGGCCGCGGTGTTCGCGCTGCAGGTGTTCGTGATCGTCGGCGGCGTGACGCGAGTGATCCCGCTGACCGGCGTCACGCTGCCCTTCGTCTCCTACGGCGGCTCCTCGATCGTCGCCAACTTCGTGCTGCTCGCGCTGCTGCTGCTCGTCTCCGACCGCGCGCGCCGCCCGCTGCGCGCCTCCGAGGAGCGATGAACGCCCCCGTCGTCAAGCTCTTCGGGCTCGTCGTGGTCCTCTTCGCTCTGCTGGTGGGCTTCACCTCGCGCTGGTCGGTGTTCGACGCCGAGGCGCTGCGCACGAACCCCAACAACCGGCGCGAGCTGCTCGAGGAGGCGCGCATCGAGCGCGGCCTGATCCGCGCAGCGGACGGCGAGGTGCTCGCCCGCAGCGTCGGCGCCGGCGGCGGCACGTTCACGCGGCGCTACCCGGCGGGCGAGCTCTTCAGCCACGCCGTCGGCTACTCGTTCACGAACATCGGCCGCGCCGGCCTCGAGCGCGAGTACAACGACCCGCTCACCGGCCGCGAGACCGAGCTGGTCTCCGCGGTGGACTCGATCCTCGGCCAGGACCGGGAGGGCGACGACCTGCGCACGACGCTTGACCCGGCGGCCCAGCGCGTCGCGTTGCAGGGCCTGGGCGGGCGCAAGGGCGCCGTCGTCGCGCTCGACGTCGACACCGGCCGCGTGCGCGTGATGGCGTCGGTGCCCGGCTTCGATCCCAACGGCCTCGACCAGGCCGGCCGGCTCGAGCGGCTGAACACCGACAGCGCCAACTCGCCGCTGTTCAACCGCGCGACCCAGATCGGCTATCCGCCCGGCTCCACCTTCAAGGTGGTCACCGCCGCCGCGGCGCTGGACGCCGGGCGCTTCACGCCGGGCTCGGTGGTCGACGGCAGCAGCCCGAAGACGATCTCGGGCGTGCCGCTGAACAACTCGGGCGACCAGAGCTTCGGCCCGATCGACCTGACCACCGCGCTGACGAACTCCGTCAACACGGTGTGGGCTCAGGTGGGCGTGGACGTGGGCCGGGGGACGATGGGCGAGTACATGGAGAAGTTCGGCTTCTACGCCAAGCCGCCGCTGGACTATCCCGCCGACCAGCTCGACCCCAGCGGCGCCTACCGCCGCGGGCGCCCCGTACGCCCGAGCTCGAGATCGGTCGACCTCGGCCGGCTGGCGATCGGCCAGTCCACCCTGCTCGTGACGCCGCTGCAGATGGCCACGGTCGCCCAGACGATCGGCAACGGCGGCGTGCGCATGGAGCCGCGCCTGGGCGACCGGCTCGTCGACCCCGACGGGCGCACGTCCGACGAGATCGAGCCGCGCCGCGCCGAGCGCGTGGTCAGCGCCCGAACCGCCGCCGAGCTCGGGACGATGATGCGCAACGTGGTGCGTGAGGGAACGGGCACGGCGGCGGCGCTGGAGGGCGTCGAGGTGGCGGGCAAGACCGGCACCGCGGAGGTCGACGTCGACGCCGGCATCAACGACCCGTGGTTCATCGGGTTCACCGACCGCACGGCCGTGGCCGTCGTCGTCGAGCGCGTGCAGGGCCAGGGCGGGACGGTCGCCGCGCCGATCGCCAAGGCCGTGCTGCAGGCGCTGGAGCGCTGAGTCCTCGCGGTGGCCGGCATCACGCGCGACACGGTCGTCGACGAGCGCTACCGGATCGAGCGCCGGGTCGGCTCGGGCGGGATGGCGGACGTCTACCAGGCCGAGGACCTGCAGCTCGGCCGCCAGGTGGCGCTCAAGCTGCTCTACCAGCGCTTCGCCGAGGACGGCGAGTTCGTCGAGCGCTTCCGGCGCGAGGCGTCCGCCGCCGCGCGGCTGCAGCACCCGAACGTGGTCGGCGTCTTCGATCGTGGCGAGTGGGACGGCACCTCCTACATCGCGATGGAGCTGATCGAGGGCCGCTCGCTCAAGCAGATCATCCGCGACCAAGGCCCGCTCGAGCCCGAGCGCGCGATCGACCTCGTCATCCAGGTGCTGCGCGCGCTGCGCTACGCGCACCGGCACGGCATCGTGCACCGCGACATCAAGCCCCAGAACGTCCTCGTCGACGACGAGGACGTGGCCAAGGTGACCGACTTCGGGATCGCCCGCGCGGGCGCCTCGGACATGACCGAGACCGGCTCGATCCTCGGCACGGCCCAGTACCTCTCCCCGGAGCAGGCCCAGGGCCACGCGATCACGCCGCGCACAGACCTCTACTCGACGGGGATCGTCCTCTATGAGTGTCTGACCGGGCGAGTCCCGTTCGACGGCGACTCCGCCGTCTCGGTCGCGCTGCGGCAGGTGACCGAGGCGCCCCTGCCGCCCGGACGGCTCAACGCGCGCCTCTCGCCGGCGCTCGAGGGGGTCGTGCTGCGCGCGATGGCCAAGGACCCGGCCCGCCGCTTCGTCGACGCCGACGAGTTCATCGCCGCGCTCGAGGACGCCCGCGATGGCGGCGACCCGGGTCCGCGGCTGGACACCGACGGCTATCCGGTCATCGACCCGGCGGCGCTCGAGGTGCTCGAGGAGGACGACGCCCGCAACCGGCGCTGGCTGCTGTGGGTGGGGCTCGCGCTCGCCGTCCTGGCGCTGTGCGTCGGCGCCTACCTGCTGCTGCGCCCCGACCAGGTCACGGTGCCCAACGTCGTCAACCAGACCTCCAGCGTGGCCGCCACGCGGCTGGGCAACGAGGGCTTCGAGGTCGACATCGAGACGGTCCGCAACGCCGACGTCCCGCGCGATCGCGTCGCCACCCAGCGCCCCAGCCCGGGCGAGCGGGCCGACGAGGGCTCGACCGTCGCCCTGATCGTCTCCAGCGGCCCGGGGGACGCGACGGTGCCGGCGGTGGTGGGGCTGACACAGCGCTCGGCGACGCGGCGCCTCGCGGACGCCGGCTTCGCGGTCGACGCGCGCGAGCAGGCCTCCGACGACGTCGAGGCCGGCCGCGTGATCTCCGCCGCGCCGCCCGAGGGCTCGCAGGCGACGGTCGGGGGCACCGTGACCCTGGCCGTCTCCTCCGGGCCGACGCAGGTGGACGTGCCCGACGTCGTCGGCGAGGACGCTGACGCCGCGTCCAGCCAGCTCGAGGCGGCGGGGCTGCGCTTCAGCCTGCAGGAGCAGACGTCCGACCAGGCGCCCAACACGGTCCTCAGCCAGAACCCGGCGGCGGGCAGCGAGGCGGCCCAGGGCTCGACGGTCGCGCTGACCGTCGCCCAGGCGCCGGCCGAGGTGCAGGTGCCCGAGGTCGAGGGGCTGCCGGTCGCCGACGCGGTCGACGCGGTGGACGAGGCCGGCCTGCGCACGCGCCAGCGCGCCCAGACCGTCGACACCCCGGACGAGGACGGCATCGTGGTCAGCCAGAACCCGCCGGGCGGCGACCAGGTCGCGCCGGACGCGCGCGTGACGCTCGTGGTGGGCGAGTACACGCCGCCCGACCCCGACCCGACGCCGGAGCCCTAGCGGTGCGGGTCGTGGTCCTGGGCGGCGGGCGCTCGTCGGAGCACGACGTCTCGCTGCGGTCCTCCGCCGCGGTGGCGGACGGGCTGCGGGCGGCGGGGCACGACGTCGTCGGCGTCACGATCGCGCGCGCCGGGGCCTGGCGGCACGACGACGCCGAGCTCGCGCTGCAGCCCGGCGGCGGGTTGCTCGGCGCGGACGCGGTCTTCCCGGTGCTGCACGGGCCGTTCGGCGAGGACGGCACGGTGCAGGGCGTGCTCGAGCTGCTCGACGTCCCCTACGTCGGCGCCGGCGTGCTGGGCTCGGCGCTGTGCATGGACAAGATCGTCTTCAAGGAGGTGCTCTCCTCCGCCGAGGTCCCGCAGGTGGATTATGCGGCCGTGCGCGAGGCCGAGTGGCGCGCGGCCCCCGCGGCGGTGCGGGCGGGGCTGGCCCAGCTCGGCACGCCGCTGTTCGTCAAGCCCGCGCGGCTCGGCTCGTCGGTCGGGATCGCGAAGGTATGGTCGGAGGCCGACCTCGGCCCGTCTCTGGAGGCCGCCTTCTCCCACGACGGGCTCGTGATCGTCGAGGCCTTCTCGGCCGGGATCGAGGTCGAGTGCTCGGTGCTGGGCAACGACGAGCCCGAGGCCTCCGTCCCGGGGGAGATCGTGCTGCAGGGGGCCGACTGGTACGACTACGAGGCCAAGTACGCCGCGGGCGGCATGGAGCTCGTCGTCCCGGCGCGCGTGTCGGATGCCGTGACCGCAGAGATCCGGCGGCTGGCGCGCGAGACGTTCGTGCGCGCCGGTTGCGCGGGGCTGGCCCGGGTGGACTTCTTCGTCGAGGGCGAGCAGGTGCTCGTCAACGAGCTCAACACCATGCCCGGCTTCACCGCGACGAGCGTGTACCCGAAGCTGTGGGAGGCAAGCGGCCTGGGCTTCCCGGAGTTGTGCGACCGCCTGCTGGCGCTGGCGCTCGAGCGCTGGGAGGCCGAGCGGGGCGGCCACGGCTTCTAGCGGTCGGTGCCCCCGGCACGACGTCGGGCGCTACCAGGGCACCACCCCTGCGTCGTCGAAGAACTCGCCGGTCGGGCCGTCGTCGGGCAGGGTGGCGAGCCGGATCGCGGTCGCCGCGCCGTGCTGCGGGGTGCGGACGCCGCGGAAGCCGTTGAGGTCGGTCGCGACGAACCCGGGACAGGCCGCGTTGATCAAGATGCTCGTGTCGAGCAGCTCCTTGGCGTACTGGACCGTGACGGCGTTGAGGAACGTCTTCGAGGGCGAGTAGGCGGCGGCGATCGGTCCCGTCTCAGCGCCAGGGGGGTCGTCTGCAGGGTGAGTGAACCGACGCTGCTGGAAATGTTCACGACCGGCCGGCGAAGCCTCGCACGGGTCCGCCGGCGCCCGCCGTTCTGAGTCTCGCGCCGGCCCGCGGGCTCAGACCCGCTTGCGCTCGAAGAGCGTGATCTCGGTGATCTCGACGCGGTCCTTCTCCGGCGGCAACGCGGTGATCCACACCAGGAAGTAGCGGTAGCGCTGGCCGGCGGTGTCGAGCGTGAAGCGCTGGCGCTCGCGCCGCACGGTCCCGCCGCCGACCTCGGTCCAGCCGGCGGCCGGGACGAGCTTCGGCGGCCCCGAGCGGGCGGCGTAGATCGTCGCCTTCCAGCCGGTCTCCGGGGTCGTGATCTCCATCGCGGGCACGACCGCGCCGGGCTTGGCGTCGACGTAGAGGCCGACGCCGGCCTTGGTCAGCGTTCCGTCCCGGTAGGTCTCGGTCGTCCACTGGGTGCCGGGGTCCTTGTCGATCGCGAACGCCCGCTCGCCGGCGTGCTCGGTGTCGTCGCCCAGCGGGTCGTAGTCCTGGGCGGCCTTCGCGCCGACCGAGATGGTCTCCGTCCGCGGCGGCGCGTCGACCCGGCCGACGCCGGTGCCGCGCTGGGTGCGGTCGACGCCCTCCTTGAGCAGGTAGGCGACGCCCGTACCGGCGGCGGCCAGCAGGATGACGACCAGCAGCACGGGCACGGAGCGGCGCATGCGGAAGGGCAGCCGCCGGCGCGTGGAGTCCGGCAGCGTGCGCAGCACGGCCGTCGCCTCGCCCGTCGAGTGCCCGGCGCGTGCCGCCTCGATCGCCAGCGCGTCCTCGAGGTCGACGACGAGCCCGCCGCAGTCCGGGTAGCGGCGGCCGAGGTCCTTGTCGGTCATGCGGTCGAGGATCGAGGCGAGGTTGGCCGTCACCTCCGGGCGCAGCGCCTGGACGTCGGGCAGTTCCTCGCGCACGTGCTTCATCGCCACCGAGACCTGCGTCTCGCCGTGGAAGGGCACGTCGCCGATCAGCATCTCGTAGAGCACGACGCCGAGCGAGTAGATGTCCGACTGGCCGTTGACGTCGTGGCCGAGCGCCTGCTCGGGCGAGACGTAGTCCGTCGTGCCCAGCACGCGGCCGTCGGCGGTCAGCCCGGCCTGATCGAGCGAGCGCGCGATCCCGAAGTCGGTGACCTTGGCCGAGCCCTCCTCGTCGATGAGCACGTTCTGGGGCTTGACGTCGCGGTGGACGATCAGCCGCGCGTGGGCGAAGCCGAGCGCGCGCGCGATCTCGATCGCGTAGGCGACCGCCTCGTCGATCGGCAGCCGCCCGTGGCGGCGGATGCGGTCCTTGAGCGTCTCGCCCTCGACGTACTCGAAGACGATGAACGGGCGGCCGTCCTCCTCGCCGGCGTCGATCACCCCGACGATGTGGGGGTGGGAGAGCTGGGCCACTGCTCGCGCCTCGCGGCGGAAGCGCTCGAGCTGGTCTGAGTCCGAGGCGATCTCCCGGTGCATGAGCTTGATCGCCACGCGGCGCTCGAGGACGCTGTCGAAGGCGCGATAGACCGTCGACATCCCGCCGGCGCCGATCTGGGCGTCCAGCCGATAGCGGCCGTTGAGCTGGATGCCGACGAGCGTGCTCATGGGCTCAGCGTCTTATTGTGGCCGATGTGGGAGCGGTCGACTGCACGTACTTCACGGATCCGTTCTGCCCGGTCTCGTGGGCGGCCGAGCCGCACCTGCGGCGGCTGGAGACGGACTTCGGCGCCGGGGTGCGCCTCACCTTCGTGATCGTCGGCCTCGCGCGCAGGATCGAGCGGCCCGAGCGGCTGGCGCTGGCGGCGCTCGACGCATCGGCGGCGAGCGGCATGCCGGTCGATCCGCGCGTCTTCCTGCGCGACCCGCCGTCCTCGACGCATCCCGCCGGTCTGGCGCTGGCGGCGGCCTCCGAGCAGGGCGACCCCGGCCCGTACCTGCGGCGCCTGCGCGAGGCGATCATGGTCGAGGGGCGGCGGATGGACACCGCCGCCGCGCTGCTCGACGCCGCGCGCGAGACCGGCGGCCTTGACCTCGAGCGGCTGCGGGTCGACTTCGGCTCCAACGCCATCGTCGAGCGCTTCGGGGCCGATCTCGACCGCGCGCAGGCTGTCGGCGAGGCCCACCACGAGCCCGCAACCGGGCGCGTTCGCACGCCGTCGGTGGAGTTCCTCAGCCCCGACGGCGCGGTCCACGGCGTCTACGGCTGGGCGGGCTACGACGCCTGGCGCAGCGCGGCGGAGGCGGCGGGGGCCGCCGCGGCAGGCGATCCCCCGCCCTCGGTGAGCGACGCGCTGCGGCGGACCGGCCGCCTGGCCACCGTCGAGGTGGCGGCCGCCTGCCGGCTCCCCGGTCCGCGGGCGGCCGGGGAGCTCTGGCGGCTGGCGCTCGAGTGGCGGGTGCAGGCCCGGCGCGTGGCCGGCGGGGGCGAGCTCTGGAGCCTGGCGGCGGCCTAGTGCCGGTCGCCGCGGCGGCCGGGCCGGGCGGCACTGCTGCGCGGCGGGACGCGGTGCCGCGGCCAGCTCTGGCGGGAACCCCGGCTGGTAAGGGGTGTGGGTCGGGCGGGCAGACGGTCAGGTCCGGGCTTCCCTCGATGCGGGGTTGCCACTCGCGGCTCAGGCGGCCAGCGGCGCCGCGGCGTCGCCCCCGAGCGCGACACCGGGTCCGGCGAGCTGCTCGCGCAGGCGCAGCATCGCAAGGTCCTTGGCCTTGGCCTCGAGCATGACGTCGAAGTCCAGTCCGGCGGCGGTATGGCGCAGGAACTCCTCGAAGGCGATCGGGTCGATGAGGTCGGCGTGGGCGCGCAGCTGCGGGAGCATCCACCGGCGTTCGACCCGGCGGCCCTTGCGCACGCGCTTCTCCTCCATCGCGGTCTTCGGGGAAGAGAAGTGGATCTTCGGTCGCACGCCCGCGGGCCAGGTGGCCAGCGCGCGCTCCAGCGCCTCGCGATCGGGGACGCCGTCGGGATCGTGGCAGTGGTGGTGCAGGATGTCCCACACGACCCGCAGGCCGGTGCGGCGGTGCAGCTCGAGCACATGCCCGAGCCCGTAGGACCGGTCGTCGTTCTCGATCACCAGCCGGGCCCGCGCCGCGTCGGAGAGCGTCTCCAGGCCGCGCTCGAAGCGCTCCAGGCCGGCCGCGTGCGAGCCCGCCGCGCCGCCGACGTGCAGGACGACGACGGCCTCGGGACCCAGCCCCATGGCGTCCAACAGCGCCGCCTGGACCTCCAGGTCGCGCGCCGCCGCGGCCCGCACGCCGGCGTCCTCGGAGTTGAGCACCACGTATGGCTCGGGTGGCTGGACAGGCGGATGCCGCCCGCGCGCAGCCGGGCGCCGAGCGCGCCGAGGCGTTCCTGGCACTCGCCGACCTGCCCGTGGAACTGCGGCAAGTCTGGGTGGGTCGCGTAGGGCGCGAGCGACGCGACCATCCGGTACATGCGGATGTCGGGGCGCTCGAGGTAGTCGACGATGCGCTCGAGGGCGTCGAGCGAGTAGCGCGGGTGTGGGCCGACCGCCAGCGCCGGGCGTCGTGCGACGCAAGCCCGCCGTCGCCCAGGACCTTGACCGCGAAGCCGAGCCGCACGCGCGGGCCGGCTAGGTGATCGATCCCGCGACCGCACCGCCAGACGGTCGTGGGGTCGTGGCATCACTCATCAGGGCCTCGGCTCGTCCGTCGGCCGGACGGGCTCGGGCGTCTCGCCGTCGGCCGGGTTGGACTGGGCGTCGATGGCCGCGTCGATCTGGACGCCGGCCGGGTCGGCGCCGGCGTCGCGCAGGATCGCCTCCTCGACGAGCTCGGCCTCGGCCTGCTCGTAGCCCTCGGACTCCCCCTCGCCGGACTCGGCGAGCGGGCGCTCGGCCTCGCCGGCGGTCAGCCCGGGATCCGTCGCGGCGTAGGACGTCGGGATCCCACCGATGTTGGCGGCCTCGGCCGCGGCGGCGTCGATCTCGGCCTGCTCGTCGACCGGCAGGTCAGGCGTCGCCGGCGGCGGGACGGGGACGGCGGTCGCGGTGTTGGCGACCGGGCCGCCGGCGTCGTAGTTCGACGGTCCGGGCGGCGGCGGGGGCTCGGGCGTCCCGGCGTCCGAGCGCCCGGGAAGGAGCCGGGCGATCTTGTCGCGCTTGACGAACGCCGCGGCACCGATCGCGGCGACCGCGCCGCCCACGGCGAGCAGCCCGAGCCGCGGGCCGCGCCGGCGCGGCTCGACGCCCGGCAGCCGCGTGGCGATGCGGTCGCGGGCAAGCGCCCAGACGGCGTCGGCGATCGCGAGCCGGCCCGCCAGCTTGGTGGCCTTGCCGGCGGCGCCGCGGGTGCGGCGGAAGGGAAGTGCAGGCATTGGTCGCTCCTTGGGGTCGTGCGCGCGGTCCGTTCGCGTTCCGGCTACCCGACGATCCCGGGCGGAAACGAGGCGTCGCCGCCGGGCTCTTGATATCACGGATATCGCGCGCTATCGTGACCTCCATGAGCGAGACCCTGAAGCCCCTGTTCGTTCGCCTGGCCGCGGCGGAGGCCGAGCGTCTCGACCGCGCCGCCGCGGAGCTGCGCATTCCCAAGCGCGAGCTCGTGAGCCGCTTGGTCCGCACGCTCCCTAGCCCGCCCGACGCCGGACGGCGGGTCGTCGTGGAGACCGAGCCAGACGCGCTCACCGTCGGCCGCCATTCCTTCCGGCCGGCCGACCCGCCGGAGGTCCTCACCGAGGCCGACGTCGCCGCGCTGCTGCAGATCGAGCCCGCCGAGGTGCTCGCGCTGGCCGAGGCCGGCGAGCTGCCCGCCCGCCGGCTCGGGGAGCGCTGGCGCTTCTCGCGCCGCGCGCTGCTGGACTGGCTGGCGGCGGCCTGAGACGGCCAGCCGTCTCATGAACCGGAGCCGCCGCCTCCGGCCAGGGGTCAGGCGCCGGCCGGCTCCTCGGCGTGCGAGCGCTCGGGCACCTTGATCTCGCGCTTGAGGATCTTGCCCGTCGGGCCCTTCGGGAGCTCGTCGACGAACCAGATGTGGCGCGGGTACTTGTAGGCCGCGACCTGCTCCTTGACGTGCGCCCGCAGCGCGTCGGCGTCGGCCGACTCGCCCTCCTTGAGCGCGACCGCGGCGCCGACCTCCTCGCCCCACTCGTCGTCGGGCACGGGCACCACCGCGGCCTCGCGGACGGCCGGGTGCTCGTAGAGGATCTCCTCGACCTCGCGCGGGTAGACGTTGTAGCCGCCGCGGATGATCAGGTCCTTCTTGCGGTCGACGATGAAGAAGTAGCCGTCCTCGTCGACCTTGGCCATGTCCCCGGAGTGGAACCAGCCGTTGCGCATCGCCTCGGCGGTCGCGTCCGGGTTCTGCCAGTAGCCCTTCATGACGTTGTGGCCGCGGATCACGATCTCGCCGACCTCGCCGGTTTCCAGCTCGTTGTCCTCGTCGTCGACCACCTGCATCTCCACGCCCTCGATCGGCGTGCCGATCGAGCCGGGCTTGCGCTCGCGGTCGGGCTGGTTGAAGGAGGCCACCGGCGAGGTCTCCGACAGCCCGTAGCCCTCGAGGATCGTGCAGTCGAAGGCCTCCTCGAAGCCGCGCATCACCTCACCGGGCATCGACGCGCCGCCCGAGGCGCAGACCTGCAGCGAGGAGGTGTCGAAGTCCGCGTGGTCTGAGTGGTTGAGGATCGCGCCGTACATCGTCGGGACGCCCTCGAAGACCGTCACCTTGTCGCGCTGGATGATCTCCAGCGCCTTGCCCGGCTCGAAGCGCGGGATCAGGGTCAGGCAGGCGCCGCCCGCGATGCCGGCGTTCAGCGCGCAGGTCTGGCCGAAGGAGTGAAAGAGCGGCAGCGCGCCGAGGATCACGGCGTCCGGGCCCAGGTCGAACATGCGGGCGGAGATCTCGACGTTGCGCCGCAGGTTCTCGTGCGTCAGCTCGGCGCCCTTGGGCCGGCCGGTGGTTCCCGACGTGTAGAGGATGACCGCGGTGTCCTGCGCGTCGCGCTCGACCACCTCGTGGCGCGCCTCGGTCTCCATCAGCGTCTGCTCGAAGGCGCCGGCCGCGACCTCGATCAGCTCGGCGCCCGCCTCCTGCGCCCCCGCGCTCGCCGCCTCGGTGAAGCCGTCCCAGGCCAGCAGCAGCTTCGCGCCGGAGTCCGACAGGTAGTAGGCCACCTCGCGCCCCTTGAGCAGCACGTTCATGGGCACGACGACCGCGCCCGCGCGCAGGACGCCGTAGTAGGCCAGCGCGAAGTGGGGGACGTTTGGGAGCATCACCCCGACGCGGTCGCCGGGCCGGACGCCGTGCTCGTGCAGGAGCCCGGCGACCCGCGCCGTCCCTTCGGCGAGCAGGGCGTAGTTGACCTCCGCGTCGTCGAGCTTGAGCGCGATGCTGTCGCCGTGCTCGGCGGCCGTCTCGGTCAGGTTGAGGGCCAGGTTGCGGCTCACGGTCTCTCTCCTCCTTGGTCCGTTGAGGGAAGCTACCGCGTCGCGAGCCGTCCGGCGCAGGTGATGGCACGCCCTCGCCCGCGCCGGAGCGCGCGAGCGCATACGGTTCGCGGCGACGATGCGGACCGCAGGCCAGGCCGTCGTGCGCTTCTGGCACAAGGCCTACCAAGAGAACCTGACCGGCCTGGCGGCGATGGTCGCCTACAACCTGCTGCTCTCGGTCTTCCCGCTCGCGCTGATCGCGCTGTTCATCGCCGGGCAGGTGCTGAGCTCCGAGGAGCTCGCGGAGTCGATCCTCTTCGACCTCGAGCAGCTCTTCCCGTCCGCCGCCGAGTCCACGCTCGACGACGTTGTTCGCAACATCGAGGGCTCCTCCACGACCGTCGGCATCGTCGCCTTCGTGACGAGCATCTACGTCAGCGGCTCGTTCTGGGGCGCGATGGACACCGCGTTCTGCGGCATCTACGACCTGCCGTGCCGCTCGTGGGTGCGCCAGAAGCTCTTCTCGCTGGTCATGCTGCTCGTCGTCCTGCTCTTCATGGCCGCCACGGTGGCGGTGCCGACGCTGCAGTCGCTGGTGGCCTCGAGCGCCCGCGACCTGCCGCTCGGGCTCTCCGACGTGCCCGGGCTCGTCTACTGGCTGTTGACGCTCGGTGGCCTGATCACGCTCTTCCTGCTGCTGTGCGTCATCTACTTCGCGGTGCCGAGCGGGATCATCCCGTGGACGTGCGTGTGGCCGGGCGCGCTGCTGGCGACGATCGCGATCGGCATCGTCGACTACGCCTTCCCGCTCTACCTCAACAACGTCTCGACGGTCGGGCGGATCGGGACCACGCTCGTCTTCATCCTGATCGCGCTGCTGTGGTTCTACGTGGTCGCGATCGTCATCCTCGGCGGGGCGGTCGTCAACCAGCTGCGCTTCGAGGCGCGCCGCGCCAACGGCCGTCAGGCCGAGGACGACCGCGGGAACGAGCGCGAGCCGGAGCCCGAGCGCGGCCAGGACCGCAGCGAGGAGGCCGGCGGCGAGGCGACCGCCCCCGCGAGCGAAGCGGTGGCGAGGCCGGAGGCCGAGGCGGAACGCCGCGGGTAGGTCGGCCGCCGGCGGCGGCGCGAGGCGGAGGAGCGTCGGGGGATGATCATGGGCGGCAGGCAACCAGCCGGTCGCGCTGCGGGCATCGGCCCGCCGGGCCTCAAACGCCTGGACCGCCGGTAGGATCCCGACGTGGCTCCGGATCCCGAGACGGAGGAGCTCTGGCTCGAGCAGCACGCCAAGCGCGAGGCCGAGCACGAGCGCGCGGAGGAGTCCTTCGACCCCGCAGAGGCCGCCCAGCACGAGCGCCGGGCGCAGCGCGCTGCCTACCTCGAGGAGAAGCTCGCCGAGCGCGGGGCCTCGGAGGACGAGGCCGACGCGGAGTCCGACGGCTGAGCCGGTCGGCGCGAGGGTAGGAGGCGGCGCATGAGCGAGCACGCGGACCGCGCCGACGAACTTGACGCCGAGGTCGAGGACATGCAGCACCAGTCGGACCGGCTCAAGGCCGAGATCGACGAGACGCGCGACGACTGGCAGACCAAGAAGCGCGACGACTCGGTCCCGGGCGCCGGGACCGGCGAGGAGGCCGAGCCGGAGCCGGAGCCGGACTCCGACCAGGCCAGCGGCGGCGACGCGCTGGACGTCGAGAACGAGCCGAAGGAGGAGGCGGCGAGCTAGCCGGCAGGGGCGCGGGGTGGCGAGGAGCCGTCGGGCTAGGTCGGGCGCAGCCCGCCGGCCCCGCCGGCCAGGCCCAGGCCGGGCAGCTCGACCCGGCCGTCGTCCGCCGTGACCGTCCCGATCCGGGCGGTGCCCGGGTGGTGGCGATCGAGCACCGCGATCGCGGCGTCCGCGTCGGGCTCGGGCACGACGGCCACGAAGCCGCAGCCCATGTTGAAGACCTCCCACATCTCGCCGGCGTCGACCTCGCCGAGGCGGGCTATCAGGCCGAAGACCGGCGCGACCGGCAGCGGGTCGGTCAGCTCGAAGCCGACCGGCGCGTGCAGGCGCAGGAGGTTGAGCAGGCCGCCGCCCGTGATGTGCGCGAGCCCGCGGACGTCGACCGCCTCGGCCCGCAGCAGCTCGAGCACCGCCCGCACGTAGATCACGGTCGGCTCCAGCAGCACGTCGGCGACGCTCGCGCCGCCCAGCTCGCCGGGCCGCTCGTCGAGGCCGAGGCCGCCCCCGTCGTCGAGCAGCACCCGTCGCGCGAGCGTGAAGCCGTTGGAGTGCAGGCCGCTCGACGGCAGGCCGATCACCGCGTCGCCGGGGGCCATGCGCTCGCCCGTCACCAGCCGGTCCAACGCCACGGTGCCGAAGCAGGCGGCCGTGAGGTCGATGCCACCGGGCGAGGGGTGGCCGCGGATCAGCTCCGGCAGCACCGCGACCTCGCCGCCGGGGATCTCGACCCCGGCCGCCTCGGCGCCGCGCTTGAGGCCGTGGCCGATCGCCCGCATGGCCTCGGCGTCCGCGCGCTCGACCGCGAGGTAGTCGAGCAGCGCGATCGGCTCGGCGCCGACGCACACGACATCGTTGACGTTCATCGCCACGCAGTCGATGCCGACCGTGTCCAGGCGGCCGGTCTGCTCGGCGACGATCAGCTTCGAACCCACGCCGTCGGTCCCGACTGCGATCCCGAGGTTCGGCGCCACCGCCAGCACCGCGGCGTAGTGCCCAGAGGCCAGCACGGAGCGCGAAGCGCGGCCGGGGTCGATCGAGCGCAGTACGTCGACCAGCGCGCCGACCGCCTGATCGGTCCCGCCCGTGTCGACCCCCGCGCGGGCGTAGGCGTGCATCATGGCCACAGTGTCGCGCAGCCGGCGGCGGGGCCGCAGCGCTCCGCGGGACCTGACCGTTCGGCCATGGACGATCATTCCATGGAGTTTGCGCGCTCCTGCGGCTACGGTGCGTCTATCGAACGCCCGCGTACGGAAACGCGGCCAGGAGGGCAGGAAGCCTGCAACCCACGGACCCCATCTCCGACGGCCGCCGGGTGGCGGCCCTCGACCATCCGCTGCGCGCCCGGATCTACGAGTCGCTCGACGGTCGCGAGGCCAGTCCTCGCCGCCTCTCGACCGAGCTCGGGGCTCCGCTGGGCACGGTCGCCTACCACGTCCGGCGCCTGCTGGACTTCGGCCTGATCCGCCTCGTGCGCGTCAGCCGCCGCCGCGGGGCGATCGAGCACCACTACACGCGCATCTGACGCCGCCGCGCGCGCGACGCCGCGAGCAGCGCCAGCGCCAGCAGGCCACGGTAGGCCGCCCACGGCCACAGCGGACGGTCGCGCTCGAGCGCGCGCACGGCCGGCAGCGCGGCCAGCGTGGAGGCGAAGCTCGCCAGCACGCCGGCGCTCAGCGCCCGGCGCGTCGCCGGCCCGGCCCCGCGCCGCGCCAGGCGCACGCCCTTGAGCGCGGTCGCCCCGGCCAGCACGGGCAGGGCGGTCGTGCGCGCGAGCTCGGCCGCGTCGCCGCGGCGGAAGCCGAGCGCGCGGGCGGCGGCCAGCGATGCCCCGCTGCGCGAGACGCCCGGCGCCAGCGCACACGCCTGCGCGGCCCCGATCGCCAGCCAGTCGCGTCCGCGGGCGTCGCCGCAGCGGCGCCGCTGCGGGCACCGGTCGGCGGCGGCCAACGCGCAGCCCCCGGCGGCCAGGCCCGCGGCCAGCGCCACCGGGCCGCCGAGGCGCTCCTGCACCGGGCGCTCGAGCAGCAGTCCGGCCACGGCGGCCGGCGCGGTCGCGAGCAGGAGCCCCCACGGCCGGCGCGCGGCAGAGCCGAGCTCGCCGCGCAGACCGGCGGCCAGAGCGAGCGCCGAGCCCGCGTGCAGCGCCACCTCGACCTCCTTGCGCCGCTCGCCGTCGAGGCGGGCGTGGCGGAGCGAGAGCAGCCATCCGACTGCCGCGACGTGCGCCGAGGAGGAGACCGGCAGCAGCTCGGCGGGACCCTGCAGCAGCCCGAGCGCCGCGGTCTCGAGCGCCGACGGTGCGCCGGGCTCAGGCGTCAGCCGCGGCCTCGGTGGCCTCGGAACGGCGCCGCTGGGCGGCCTGCCGGCGCCCGCGCAGGTAGCGGATGCCCAGGTAGGCCACGCCGGCCACGATCAGGGCCGCGACGACGTAGTCGACGTAGTGCAGGTAGTCCTTCCAATCCTCCCAGCGTGCCCCGACCTGCTGGCCGAGGAAGGTCAGCCCGAAGATCCACGGGATGCAGCCGAGCGTCGTGAGCACCGTGAACTGCCAGAACGGCATCCGCGCCACGCCGGCGGGCAGCGAGATGAACGTGCGGATGATCGGCAGCATGCGCGAGAAGAAGACCGTCGCGGCGCCGTACTTCGCGAACCAGTCGTCGGCCCACTTCAGGTGCGAGGGCTTGATGTGCAGCTTCTTGCCGTGCTTCTCGAGGATGTCCAGCCGCCCGTAGTAGCCCAGCGCGTAGGCGATCCAGGAGCCCACGAGGTTCGCGAAGGTGCCGGTGGCGACCACGGCGAGGGTCGTGTACTCCCCGCGCGAGACGTTGAAGCCCGCGAACAGGAACGTCGTCTCCGACGGGATCGGGATGCACGCGCTCTCGGCCACCATCAGCACGAAGATGCCGGGCAGGCCGAGCGCGTCGATCACGTCGACGGCGAACTCGACGATGGGGTCGGTGAGGGAGGCGAAGGGGGGAGCACCGGCAATCGAGGGTAGCGGCGGGGAGCCGGGCGGCGGCGGGGGCGGGGGCGGAGCGGGGGCGGGTCCGCGGACAGAAGGAACCGCCCGTCCCGTACGGTTCTTGCGCCGATGCGCGTTCCCTTGTTCGACACCCGCACCCCGCTCGCGCCCTTGCGCGCCGAGCTCGACGCCCGCATCGCCGACGTGCTCGACCGCGGCACCTTCATCCTCGGACCGGAGGTCGAGCGCTTCGAGGCCGAGTTCGCCGACTACGTGGGCGTCCGCCACGCGGTCGGCGTGGCCAACGGCACCGACGCGCTGACGCTCGCCCTGCGCGCGCTCGGCGTCGGCCCCGGCGACGAGGTGGTCGTGCCGTCCTTCACCTTCTACGCCTCGGCCGAGGCGATCCCGCCGACCGGCGCGCGCCCCGTGTTCTGCGACGTCGACCCCGAGACGTTCTGCGTGACCCCCGAGACGGTCCGCGCGGCGCTGACGCCGGCCACCAGGGCCGTGATCGTCGTGCACCTGTTCGGCAACGTCGCGCCGGTGGAGGAGATCGCCGCGCTCGGCGTGCCGGTGCTCGAGGACGCCGCCCAGGCGGCCGGCTCGCTGACCGGCGGCGGCGCCCGGCCGGGCGCGCTGGGCTCGGCGGCCACGTTCTCGTTCTTCCCGTCGAAGAACCTCGGCGCCTTCGGCGACGGCGGCGCGATCACGACCGATGACGACGACGTCGCCGACCGCGTGCGGATGCTGCGCTTCCACGGCTCGCGCGACAAGACGACCTTCGAGCTGGTGGGCCACAACTCCCGCCTGGACGAGCTGCAGGCCGCGATCCTGCGCGTGCAGCTGCCCCACCTCGACGCCTGGTGCGACGGCCGCCGCGCCGCGGGCCGGGCCTACGCCGACGCCGGCCTGGGTGAGCTCGTGACGCTCCCGGCCCCGGTCGACGGCGCGGATCCCGCCTGGCACCTCTACGTGATCCGCGACGATCGCCCGGACGAGCTCGGCGCGGCGCTGCAGGAGCGCGGCGTGGGGCAGAAGGCCTACTACCGCGTGCCGGCCCATCGCCAGCCCGCCATGCGCGAGTGGGGCCACGGGGTCGAGCTCCCCTTCACCGAGGAGGTCGCGCGCACCCACCTGGCCCTGCCGATGAGCCCGGTGCTCTCCGCGGAGCAGGCGGAGACCGTGGTCGCCGCCGTGCGCGATGCGCGTCTGGGTTGACCTGACCAACTCCCCCCACGTGCTCGTGCTGCGCCCGGTGATCCGGGAGCTCGAGCGGCGGGGGGCGAGCGTCGAGGTCACCGCGCGCGACTTCGCGCAGACCTTCGGGCTGCTCGAGCGCTTCGGGATCCCCTACACGGCCGTCGGGCGCCACCGCGGCGGGCGGCTGGCCGCCAAGGGCGTCGGCCTCGCCTCGCGCTCGGCGGCGTTGTGGCGATGGGCGCGCGGGCGCCGCTTCGACCTCGCGCTGGGGCACGGCTCCAACGACATCAGCGTCGCGGCCCGGCTGCTGGGCGTGCCCAGCGCCACGACCTTCGACTACGAGTGGGCGCGCGTGCAGCACACGGTCAACTGCCGGCTCGCCCGCACCGTGCTGGTGCCCGACGTCATCCCGGCAGAGCGCCTCGCGCCCTACGGGGCCACGGCCGCCAAGCTCCGCCGCTACGCGGGGCTCAAGGAGGAGTACTACCTGGCGGGCTTCGAGCCCGATCGCGCGGTGCTCGACGAGCTCGGGCTCGACCCGGGGCGCCCGATCGCGGTCGTGCGCACGCCGCCGGCCGTCTCGCTCTACCACCGCTTCGAGCATCCCCTGTTCGCCGGCGTGCTCGACCGCCTGCGCGGCGAGCAGGCGGTCGTGCTCCCACGCACGCCCGAGCAGCGCGCCGAGCTGGCGGGCGCGGGCGGCTTCGTGGTCCCGGAGCGCGCGATCGACGCGCAGTCGCTGATCGCCTTCGCCGACCTCGTGATCTCGGCGGGCGGGACGATGAACCGCGAGGCCGTCGCGCTGGGGACGCCGGTGTTCACGACCTTCGAGGGCCGCCTCGGGGCGGTCGACGAGCGCCTGATCGCCGACGGTCGCCTGCGCAAGCTCGAGCGGGCCGAGCAGGTGGTGCTCACCCGGCGCGCGCCGGGTGACGCGCCCGCGCGCGTCCGGCGCGACCCCGCCGTGTTCACCGATCTGCTGGTCGGCCGAGGCTGAGGCCGCGGCGCCAAACCGCCAGGCAGCCGAATACACTCCTCGCGATGCGCCGCCGGATCCGTTCCGCGGCCTTTCCCGTCCATCGGCATTCGCTGCCGCAGGTCGCGCTGGACGCGGGTCTGGTCGCGCTGGCCTACTACCTCTCCTACCGCCTGCGCTTCGACGGCGGCATCCCGGACCTCTACCGGGACCTGTTCGCGCGCACGATCGGCTTCGTGGTCATCGGCAGCCTGCTGATCTACGCGGCCTCCGGGCTCTACCGGCACTGGATGCGCTACTCCTCCCAGCGCGAGTACGTCCGCATCGCCCAGGCCGTCCTGACCTCGACGCTGGCGCTGGTCGCCTACGTCGCGGTCGTCCAGCCCAAGCTCATCTTCGCCGGCGGCCGCTTCGTCTCGGTCACTGTGCCGACCGGGGTGCTCGTCCTCTACGGGCTGCTGACGCTGCTGTTCCTGGTCGGCGTGCGCTTCGCGGTGCACGCGGTCTACGAGCGCCCGATGCGCGGCTACCGCGCGGCGCGCGACGCGCGCTCGGTGGTGATCGTCGGCGCCGGCGACGGCGGGCGCCTGCTGCTGCGCGAGATCCTGCGCAACCCCGCGCTCGGCTACCGGCCCGTCGGCTTCGTCGACGACGACCCGCGCAAGCAGGGCGCGCGCATCGACCGCGGCCTGGAGGTGCTGGGCACGACCCAGGAGCTGCCGCAGGTGCTCGAGGACGTCGAGCCCGACGAGGTGCTGATCGCGGTGCCCTCGGCGCCGGGCACGATGCGCGCGCGCGTGGTCTCCGCCTGCCGCGACCGCGGCGTGCCGGTGCGCACCATGCCGACCGTCTTCGAGCTGCTGCAGGCCGGCGGCGGGCACCTCACCCGCCAGCTGCGCGAGGTCCGCGTCGAGGACATCCTCGGCCGCGAGCCCGTGCGGATGGAGATCGAGCGGGTGGGCCAGTACCTGACCGGGCGCACGGTCCTGGTCACCGGCGCCGGCGGCTCGATCGGGGCCGAGCTGTGCCGCCAGATCGCGCGCGTCGGGCCGTCGCGGCTGCTGCTGCTCGACCACGCCGAGGACAACCTCTTCGAGGTCGAGCGCGAGCTGGTCGAGGACCGCCACGCGCTCAACACCGTCGCGGTGCTGGCCGACTGCAAGGAGGAGGAGCGCATGCGGGAGGTCTTCGCCGAGCACCGCCCGGCGATCGTCTTCCACGCCGCCGCCTACAAGCACGTCGGGCTGATGGAGGCCAACCCGGTCGAGGCGGTGCGCAACAACGCGCTCGCCACCCGCGTGATGACGCGCGTGGCCGGCGACTCCGGCACGCGCGCCTTCGTCCTGGTCTCCACCGACAAGGCGGTCGCCCCGGCGACGGTGATGGGCGCCTCCAAGGCGCTCGCCGAGTGGGCGCTCGAGGCCGCTCAGGCACGCGCGCCCGACACCGCGTACTGCTCCGTGCGCTTCGGCAACGTGCTCGGGTCCTCGGGCTCCGTCGTGCCGATCTTCCGCCGCCAGATCGCCGCCGGCGGCCCGGTGACGGTCACCGACCCCGCGATGAGCCGCTACTTCATGACCATCCCGGAGGCGGTACAGCTGATCATCCGCGCCGGCTCGCTGACCGGCGGCGGCGAGGTGTTCGTGCTCGAGATGGGCGAGCCGGTCTCGATCATGGAGCTCGCGCGCGACATGATCCGGCTCTCCGGGCTGCGGCCGGGCAGTGACATCGCCGTGGAGATCATCGGCCGCCGGCCGGGGGAGAAGCTCCACGAGGACCTCTTCAACCCCTACGAGCGCCCGCAGCCCACGCCGGTGGGCAAGATCCTGCGGGCCGAGCGCCCGCCGGCGGACCCGGCGTGGGTGGAGCACACCTTCGACCAGATCGGCCTGCTGGTGCTCGAGGGCGACGCGGCCGCGCTCGCCGCGACCGTCGCCGAGCTCGCCAGCGTGCGCGCGCCGGTGCGCGCCGTCGCGCCCGTGGCCGCCGAACCGGAGCCGGCCGCAGAGGCGCCGGCCGACGCCGCCGAGGAGCCCGACGCCGCACCGGTGCCCGCGCGATCGCCCTCGGACAGCCGGAGCACGCCCTAGACTGCGGCGCTTCCCTCCATGGTCCTGATCCACGCGCTCTCCCTCGCGGACCAGGCGGAGAAGTACGGTGCCTACCTGGGCATCGCTGCGTTCTTCGGCCTCGCCGTGTTCACCGTGCTCTACTTCGCCCAGGCGCGCGAGCTGCGGCGGCTGCGCGAATGGGCCGGCCGGGCGCCGGAGCGCGCCCGCGAGGTCGAGGAGCGCGTGGTCGCCCAGGCCCAGGCCGCGCGGCGCGGCGAGCCGGCCCAGGGCGAGCCCGCGGGCGCCGAGGCGGCGCCGCGCGCTGCGACTGCTCCGGCCGCGACGGCCGCGGGCGCCGCCGCGGCCGCGGGAGCGCGCGGGCCGGCCACCGGGCCGGTGACCGCGGGTGCGGCGGGCACGGCGACGGCCGCTCCAGCTCCCGCCCCCGCGCCGGGCGCAGGGGTCGACCAGCCGACCCAGGCCTCCGATGCGATCGCGGATCCGGAGGCGGGCGAGGACGCGCCCACCGGCAACGGGGCCGGCAGCGACACCGAAGCCCAGCGGGCGACATCCGCGGCTGCGAGCGCGCAGGCGCCGGCGGGCGCCAAGCCGCCGGCGACCGAGGGCGCCGGGGCGCCGGCGACGTCCCCCGAACCGCCGGCGACCGAGGGCGCCGGCGCGCCCCCGACGACACCAGAGACGCCGGCAACCGCCGCCGGTGAGCCGGCGGCCGGCCCGGACGCCGAACGGCAGGACACCGGCGAGACCGCCGCTGACTCCGGCTCCGCACCGTCGGGCTCCGCTCCGAACGGCACCGCGCCGCCGCCGTCCCCTGCACCCGGGGTGCCCCGCGCCACGCCGGCCCAGTCCACCCGCGCGCGCCCGGCGCCGGCCGCGCCGCTGCGGTCCACCGCCGCCTCGGCCAGCCCAGCAGCTCCGCACCGTCGCGCCCCCGCCCCTGCCACGCCGGGCGGCCGCCGTCCCGGCCCGCCCACCGCCGACGCGAGCACCGGCGACGGCCGCTCGCCGGTGACGATCGGCATCTACGCCCTGGTCGCCGTGCTCGTGGCGGCCGCCGCGGTCTTCGGCGCCACGCGGCTCCTCGGCGGCGACGACGAGACCCCGGCCACCAGCCAGACCCCGCAGCCGACCGCCCAGGCCGACGGCGACGGCGCCGCCGGCACCGGCGGCACCGCGAGCCGCCGCAGCGCCGGCGCCCGGCCCGACCGCGCCGCCACGCAGGTCGCGGTGCTCAACGGCACCGTCGTCGGCGGCCTGGCCCGCACCACCGCCGACAAGATCCGCAACCGCGGCTACGAGCAGGACGTCAACACCGGCAACTTCACCGACCAGGGCCGTTCGGCCTCGGTCATCTACTACGCGCGCGGCGCGGAGACGGAGGGACGGGACATCGGGCGCGCCCTGAAGATCTCCGATCGCCAGCCCATGAACGCCGAGACGCAGACCCTCGGCGGCGGGGCCGACGTCATCGTCGTCGTCGGATCCGACCAGAACCCGTGATCTCGGGGGAGGTCCCGTGACCTCGCGGCCGAACTAGAACGATCGTGACCACGTTCGCCCGCGTCGTCTTCGTGCTGCTCGTGGGCGCGACGTTCTCGGCCTTCTTCGTCGCGCAGCGCCTGAAGTCGGCGCCCTCGGTGGTCGAGGTGCGCAAGGTGACCGAGTTCTTCTCGCCCAACGCGGACGGACGCCGCGACCTCAACCCGATCTCCTTTCGCCTGACCAAGCCCGACGAGGTCACGGTCTCGATCGTGGGCCCGCAGGGCGACGAGGTACGTCGGCTCGCCGACTCCCGCGAGGTGCCGGCCTTCACCCCGATCCGCCTGACCTGGGACGGTCGCGACGACGCGGGCGCGCGCGTGCCCGACGGCCGCTACCGCCTGCGGCTCGCCCTGCGCCGCCAGGGCCGCGTGGTCAACGCGCCCGGTGGCGTGCTGGTCGACACCACGCCGCCGCAGCCGCGCGTGGTGCGCGTCGACCCGCCGGTCGGCGGCCCGCGGCCCGGGGAGTTCCTGATCCGCCTGCGCGGGGTGAGCAACCGCAAGCGCACCGGCATGCGCATCGTGCGCACCGACCTGCGCGCGCCGCGCGACGTGGCCCGCTACAGCGTGCCGGCGGGCTCGCGCCGCGCCGACTGGGACGGGAAAGTCGACGGCGCCCCGGCGCCCGCCGGGCTCTACATGGCCGTGCCCTCGGTGGAGGACCGCGCGGGCAACGTCGGCGCCACGCCGGCGCGCCTGCCGGCGACGCGCGGCGAGGTGCGCGGCAAGCCGGGCATCACCGTGCGCACCATCGCGGGCGCCCTTCCCGCCGAGCCCGTGCGCGCCGGCGAGCGCGTGCGGTTCTTCGTCGACTCGCGCCGGCGCGACTACCGCTGGAGCGTGCGCCGGCTCGGCTCCGGCGCCGTCGCCCAACGCGGTCGGGGCCGCCCGGGTCGCCCGCTCGTCATCGAGGCGCCGCGCGGCGCCAGCGGCGTCCACCTGCTCGAGGTCGCCAAGGGGCCCTACAGCGCCACCGTGCCCTTCGCGGTGCAGTCCGAGGAGCGCGAGAAGATGCTGGTCGTCCTGCCCGTCATCAGCTGGCTCGGGCTCGACCGGACCGACGACGACGGTGACGGCCTCCCCGATACGCTCGACGCCGGCGGACCGGTCCGCTACGCCCCGCCGCGCCTGCTCGCGGGCGGCGGGCGCAACGGCCTGCCGGCCGGCTTCAGCGACCAGGTCGCCCCGCTGCTGACCTACCTCGACCGCGCCCGCATCCGCTACGACGTGACCACCGACCTCGCCCTGGCCGCCTCGCGCGAGCCGCGCTACGGCGGCGAGCGGACCGGCGTGCTGCTGCCCGCCTCGCTGCGCTGGGTGCCACGCGACGTCGCCCAGCGCCTGCGGCGCTTCGCGCTCGAGGGCGGCCGGGTGGCGACCTTCGGCACCGAGACGCTGCGGCGCGGCGTCGCGGTCGCCTCGCGCGAGCTGCTGCGCCCGACCCAGCCCACCGCGCTGGATCCGTTCGGGGCGCGGCTGGGCGCGCTGCGGGCGCTCGATCGCCCGCTCGCCCCGACCGCCGACGACGACGCGCTCGGGCTGCTGGCCGGCTTCGACGGCGTGCTGGAGGGCTTCGACCGCTTCGAGCCCTCGGCGCCGCGGCCTGACGGCCGCCAGGCGCGGGTCGTGACCGCGCTGATCCCCGAGGTGCCCGCGGACGCGACCGCCGAGGCCGCCGCCGGCGCGCTGCCGGCCTTCACCGCCACGCGGCTGGGCAAGGGCGTGGTCATCCGCGTCGGCCTGACGGGCTGGGCGCGGCGGATCCGCTCGGACACCGAGGTCGACCAGCTCACCCACAACGTCGCCGACGTGCTGCGCCGCGTCCGGCCGCGCACCCGCTCGCCCATCCGATGATCGCCGCCGCCACCGACACCGCCGCCCTGCCCGAGCTGGTGCGCGTGGGCGGGATGGTGGCGCTCGCGCTGCTGGCCGCCGGCGCCGTGCTCGCCCGCGAGCCGCGGACGCGCGCCTGGGCGATGCTGGGCGCGCTCGTGCTGACCCCGGTGCTGCTGGTCGCCGAGATCTGGGAGACCCCGCAGCTGGCCGCGGTCCGCGATCGTCCCGTGCTGGCGCTCGCCGGCGCTGCCGTGGGGCTCGCCGCGCTCGCGGTGCTGGCGGTCGTGATGGCCCGCCGGCCCGCCGTGCTGGCCTGCGCCGCCGTGGCCGCGCTGCCGTTCCGCATCCCGATCGAGTCGGGCGGCTCGACCGCGAACCTGCTGGTGCCCCTGTACGTCGTGATCGGCGCCGGCGCGCTGGCCTGGATCGTCGCGCGGCTGCGCGCGGGCGGCGAGGAGCCGGAGCGCCCGCGCCGCGAGAACGGGCGGCTGGAGTGGCTGCTGCTGGGCTTCGTCGTGCTCTACGCCGTCCAGTCGGCGTACTCGTCGGACTCCGGCAAGGCGCTCGAGCAGGTCGTCTTCTTCTACGTGCCCTTCGCGCTGCTCTTCGCGCTGCTGCGCGACCTCGACTGGACGCCGCGGCTGCTGCGCACCTGCCTGGGCATCCTCGTCGGCCTCGCGCTCGTGTTCACCGGCATCGGCTTCGTCGAGTACTGGATGCGCGAGCTGCTGCTCAACCCGAAGGTGATCGCCTCCAACCAGGTGGAGGAGTCCTTCCGGGTCAACTCGCTGTTCTTCGACCCGAACATCTACGGCCGCTTCCTGGCGCTGGTGATGCTCGGGCTGGCCGGCGTGCTGCTGTGGGAGCGCCGCCCGCGGCCGGTGGCGCTGGCGGCCGGCGCGCTCGTGATCCTGTGGGGCGGGCTGCTGCTGACGCTCTCGCAGTCGAGCTTCGCGGCGCTGCTGGCCGGCCTGGCCGTGCTGGCCGCGCTGCGGTGGAGCACGAAGTGGGTGCTGGCGGCGACCGGCGCGCTGGTGCTGCTGGGCGCGCTGGTGGTCGTGGCCTTCTCCGGCCCGCTGCGGATCGACCTCGAGTCCACCGAGTCGATCGACGCCGCGACCTCCGGGCGCTACGAGCTGCTGGAGGGCGGCCTCGGGCTGGCCGGCGCGAAGCCGGTGCTGGGCTGGGGCTCGGGCGCCTTCAGCCGCGAGTACCGCCGCCGTGAGGACGCCTCGAGCGCCCAGGCCGTCTCGGCCTCGCACACCATCCCGGTGACCGTCGCGGCCGAGCAGGGGATCGCCGGCCTGGTCGTCTACCTGGCGCTGATCGCCGCGGCGCTCGGCCGCCTGCTGGGTGGCGCCCGGCGCTGGTGGCCGCGCGCCGTGATCGGCGCCGGCTTCGCCGCGCTGCTCGTGCACACCTGGCTGTACGCCGCGTTCCTCGAGGATCCGATCACCTGGACGCTGCTCGGCGTCGGGGTGGCGCTCGCCGCCCGGCGGCCCGAGGTCGCGCCCGAGGTCGAGCCGACCGCGCGAGCGCTCGCCGCCCGCCGGGTGGCCGCCCGCGCGCCGTGAGCACCCGCGGCGTCCCGTCCCGCCCGGGCGCCCGGGCGGCACCGGGGCCCGCGCGCGTGGAGCGCCGCCGCTTCTCCCCGCCCGCCGAGGCCGCCGGCGCGCTCGCGCTGGTGGTGGCGGCCGTCGCCGGCTGGGCGATCACCCGGACGGTCCCGAACTACGACTCCTACTACCACCTGCTGTGGGGGCGCGAGCTGCTCTCAGGGGCGACGCCCACCTTCCAGGCCTACGCGGCGCCGACGGAGCATCCGCTCTTCGTCGCGCTGGGCGCGCTGCTCTCGCTGCTGGGGGAGGGCGGCGACCGTGCGCTGGTGCTCGTCTGCCTGCTCGCGCACGCGGCGCTGGTGTTCGGGACCTACCGGCTCGGGGCGGCCTGCCTGGGCCGCTGGCCCGGGCTGGTCGCGGCGCTGTTCGTCGGGGCCAGCGCCTCGCTGCTGCTCTACGCGATGCGCGCCTACGTCGACGCGCCGTTCCTGGCCCTGGTGGTGTGGGCGGCCGCGCTCGAGGCCGACCGCGAGCGCCCGCAGGATCGGCGCCGCCGGGCCCGCCTGCGCTGGGAGCCGTGGTCGCGCTTCGCCCTGCCCGCGAGCCTGCTCGCGCTCGCCGGCCTGCTGCGCCCCGAGGCGTGGGTGCTGACCGGCCTCTACTGGCTGTGGGCGTGGCGCCGGGCGGACCTCGGCGCGCGCGTGGGGCTGACGCTCGCGGTGCTCGGCCCGCCGCTGCTGTGGGCGCTCGTCGACCTGCTGGTGACCGGGGATCCGCTGTGGTCGCTGAACGCGACCACCGAGCTGGCCGACGACCTGGGACGCGAGCAGGGCCTGGGGGCCGTGCCGGGCGCGTTCGTCTCCTTCGTCTCGGCCACGGTGCGCCCGCCGGTCGCGCTGCTGGCCGTGCTCGGCGTCGCGCTCGCGGTCCGGCGGCTGGGCTGGGCGCCGCTGCGCGTCCCGCTCGCGCTCTTCGCGGCCGGCGTGGCGACCTTCGTCGGCACTGGCGTCCTCGGTCTCTCGATCCTGCCGCGCTACCTGACGGTGCCCTCGGTCGCGCTGTGCGTGCCTGCCGGCTACGCGCTCGCGGGCTTCACGACGCTCGCCCGCCGCGACCCGGCCCGCCGCCGCTGGCAGAACGCCGCGGCCGCCGCCGCCGTGCTGGGCGTCGCGGCGCTCGTCGTGCTGACCCCCTCGCTGACCAACGTGCGCACCGAGCTGCGCTTCATCCGCGACACGCACGCCGACCTGATCCGCATGCTCGACGCGCCGGTCGTGCGCGCCGGGATGCGCTGCGGGCCGCTGACCTTCCCGACCTACCGCCTCGTGCCCGACGCCCGCTGGCACCTCGACGCCCCGCGCAGCGCGGTCAGCGCGCGCTCGGCGCGCCGCCGCGCGACCGGGGTCGCCGCCTTCGCGCTCACCCAGAAGGGCCTGCGCCGCTACGGCTTCGCCGACGGCGCCTCGCCGGCGACCAACGTCCCCGACCCGGGCTTCGCCCCGGTCTACCGCAACCGCGGCTTCAGCGCCTACGTCGCGTGCCCTTCTGGCTGAGCGCGCTCGCTGCCGAGCCGCCCGGAGGCGATGCCGAGCGCCTCCATGCGCTCCCACAGCGGCCGGTTCTGATGGCGGGCGGTCTGGGCGAGCGCCCACGCGCGCAGCTCCGGGTCGGGCCGGGTGCGGGCGCCGGCCTGCGAGCGCAGGGCGGCGGCGAAGGCGTCCGGGCCGTCGGCGACCAGCAGGGCGCGCTCCCACGTCAGGCTCCCGGCCAGCGGTGGCGTCACGGTGAAGCGCCCGAGGCGGGCGTACTTGAGGATGCGGTTGGGCAGCCCGGCGGCGTTGAAGGCCGAGCGCTCGAACGGCACCATGCCGACGTCGGCGCACAGCACCAGCCGGGCGGCCTCCTCGTCGCTGCGGCGCCCGAGCCACACGAGCCCCGGCGCCGAGCGGCACCAGGCGAAGTCCGCGTCGCCGGCGGCCTCGTCGGCGTGCCACTCGCCCACCAGCAGGAGCACCAGCTCGGGCATCCGCTCGGCGACCGCGCGCAGCAGCGCCCAGTCGGTGCGGTGGCCGAGGTGGCCGAGCGAGATCGCGATGACCGCCGCCTCGGGGTCGGGCGCCGGGAAGCGGTCGGCGGCGGACGGGACGACCATCGCGGCGCGCCCCTCGGCGTGCTCGAGCCGGGCCAGCTCGCCGGAGACCGCGAAGGTCAGGGCGGCGCGCTCGGAGGCGAGCCGGTGCAGTTCGCCCAGCCGCGCGCGGTCGCGCGGGCCGGCGTCGTAGGCCTCCGGGTAGCGGTCCCACAGGCTGTACCAGAGCTCGGCGCCGGGGTGGCGGGCCAGCAGCGCGCGGGCGAGCGGGTACTGCAGCGGGTGGAAGATGACGACCGCGCGCGGGGCGCCGTCGAGCGCCAGCCGGCGCGCCTGGCCGGCCGCGACCGCGTCGGCCAGCGGCTCGGGCAGCCGCCGCATCGCCCCGTAGGGCACGCGCCCCGGCTCGACCGCCACGGCGCCGGGCGCGGTCAGCAGGTCGACGGCCTGGTCGTGCAGGATGAACTGCTCCAGCGCCCGCGGGAGCAGCAGGACGAGCAGCGGCTGGGGGTCCGAGGGCGGCGGCGGCACGGCGGGCGCCACGCTATAGCGTGCGGCGCCGTGACCGGCCTCGACGCCCTCGTGTACCTCACCCGCCCGGCCCGCGGCGAGCCGGCGGGCGCGCTCGTGCTCTTCCACGGCCGGGCGACGAGCGAGCGCGACCTGCTCCCGCTGCTCGACGTCCTGGACCCGGAGGCCCGCCTGCTCGGCGCCTGCCCGCGCGGGCCGCTCGAGCTTCCGCCCGGCGGCTTCCACTGGTACGTGGTGCCGCGGGTCGGCTTCCCCGACCCGCCGACCTTCGCGGCCAGCCTCGAGCTGCTGGGCGAGTGGCTCGGCGCGCTGGCGCAGGACACCGGGATCGGGCCGGAGCGGACGATCCTCGGCGGCTTCTCGCAGGGCGCGGTGATGGCGTGGGCGCTCGGGGCGGGGCAGGGACGACCGCGGCCGGCGGGCATCCTGGCCATGAGCGGCTTCATGCCGACGGTGCCCGGCTTCGCGCTGGAGGAGGCGACGCTGGACGGCCTGCCGGTCGCCATCGCGCACGGCGCGCTGGACCCGGTGATCGGCGTCGAGTTCGGGCGCGACGCGCGCGACCGCGCGACCGCGGCCGGCGCCGAGGTCCTCTACCTGGAGAGCGACGTGCCGCACACCGTGGACCCGCGGGCGCTCGACGCGCTGGCGGACTGGCTCAGCCGCGTGCCATCAGCTCGGTGAAGCGGTCGGCGCCGACGTTGGCGCCCGAGAGCGTGACGCCGACGCGTAGGCCCGCGTAGGGGGCCGGGTCGGCCAGCAGGGCGGCCAGGGCGCAGGCGCCGCTCGGCTCGGCCACGACCTTCATCCGCTCGAACAGCCAGCGCATCGTGGCGATCAGCTGCTCGTCGGTGGCGAGGCGGACCTCGTCGACGACGCGGCGGATGACCGAGAAGGTCAGCTCGCCCGGCGTGTCGAGCTGCTGGCCGTCGGCGATCGTGCGCGGCATCGGCACGGACACGCGCTCGCCCGCCTCCAGCGAGCGCTTGACGTCGTCGGACGCCGCCGGCTCGGCGCCGACCACGCGGATGTCCGGCGCGAGCGCCTTGGCCGCGGTCGCGCAGCCCGAGATCAGCCCACCGCCGCCGACGCAGACGATCAGCACGTCGAGGCCCTCGACCTGCTCGAGCAGCTCGAGCGCGGCGGTGCCCTGGCCGGCCATGATCAGCGGGTGCTCGTAGGGCGGGATGTCGGTGAGCCCGCGCTCCTGCGCGAGCCCCAGCCCGATCGCCTCGCGGTCGTCGCCGTAGCGGTCGTAGAGGACGACCTCGGCGCCGTAGCCGCGCGTGCCGGCGAGCTTTGAGGCCGGGGCGTCCTCGGGCATCAGGATCGTCGCGGGCGCGCCGCGCAGCGCGGCCGCCAGGGCCACGGCCTGGGCGTGGTTGCCCGACGACCACGCCACCACGCCGCGCCGCGCCTCGTCGTCCGTGAGCGCCGAGATGCGGTTGAAGGCGCCGCGGAACTTGAACGAGCCGGTGCGCTGGTAGCCCTCGGCCTTGAGGAAGACCTGCGCGCCGGCGAGCTCGTCGAGCGTCGAGGAGCGCAGCACGGGCGTGCGGTGGGCCACGCCCTCCAGCCGGCGGGCGGCGGCCTGGACGTCGTCGAGGCTGATCATCGGGCGGCCGAGGCTACCGGGAGGCCGCGCTGGGGCCGCCCGGGCCGCCGCTACCGTCTGCGGGCGAATGTCCGGCTACCTCCGGCGGCTGCTGCGCACGGGCGCCGCCTACCAGCTCGCCGACGTGGTCGCCAAGGTGATCGCGCTCGGGCCTGCTGCCGGTCTACACCCGCCACCTCACGCGCGCCGACTACGGCACCGCAGAGCTGCTGATCACGGCGGTGATCCTGTTCTCGATCGTGGTGCGGCTCGGGATCGGCGAGGCGTTCGTGCGCTTCCACTACCTCGACGCCGACCCGGACCGCCGCCGCCGGCTCGCGCGGACCGCCACCGGCGTGCTGCTCGGGCTGACCACCGCGTGCGCGGGCGCGACGGCGCTGGCGGCGGGCCCGCTGTCGGAGCTGCTGCTCGGCACGGAGCGCCCGGCCGAGCTGCGCGCCGCGGCGCTGGGGCTGTGGGCCTTCACGAACCTCGAGCTCGCCTACGCGCTGCTGCGGGTGGACGAGCGCGCCCGCGCCTACCTGACGGCCTCGCTGGCCAACGTCGTCGCTGACCGTCGGGCTGACGCTGTGGCTGGTCGTCGGCCGCGAGGAGGGGGCGCTCGGGCTGCTCGTCGGCAACTACGTCGCGTCGGCCGCGTGCTCGTCGGCCTGTGGATCGTCCTGCGCGACCGGCTCGGGCTGCGCCCCGGCGCGCTCGCCGCGCGCGAGCTCGGGCCGATGCTGCGCTTCGGGCTGCCCACGGTCCCCGCCGAGGTCTCCGTCTTCCTGCTCTTCTTCGTCGACCGCCTGTGGCTGTACCGCTTCGAGAGCGAGGACAGCGCCGGCCTCTACTCGCTGTCGGTCAAGCTCGCGGGCATCGTCGTCTTCACCGTGCGCGCCTTCCAGTACGCGTGGCCGCCGCTGGCCTACTCGATCGCCGACGACGCCGAGGCGAGCCGCGTCTACAGCCGGATCGCCACCTACTACGTGCTCTTCACCGGCGTCGTGGTGGCCGGCCTGGCGCTGCTCGGGCGCTGGCTCGTGCGCGTGTTCGCGGCGCCGGAGTTCTTCGCGGCGCACGAGGCGCTGCCGTGGGTGGCGCTCGGCTGGGCGCTCTACGGGCTCTTCCTAGTGCTGGTGGCGATGGCCGGGCGGGCGCAGGTGACGGTGCGCAACTTCCCCGCCGCGCTGTGCGGGCTGGTCGCCAACGTCGCGCTGCTGGCGCTGCTGGTGGGGCCGCTCGGGATCGCGGGCGCCGGGCTGGCGCTCGTCGGCGCCTACCTGGTGATGCTGGTCGCGATGTACGCGCTGACCCGCTCGCTGTTCCCGGTGGCCTTCGAGTGGGGCCGGCTGGCGCTGGTGTGCGCGGTGGCGGGCGGGATCGCGGCGGCGGGCGAGCTGCTGCTGCCCACGAGCGGCGCGGTCGGCTTGCTCGCCCGCTCGGCGGCGCTGCTGGCCATCGTGCCGGCGCTGTGGGCGGCGGGCTTCTTCGCGCCCGGCGAGCTCGACGCGGTCCGCGGGCTGCGGGCGCGGCTGCGCGGGCTCAGCGCCGCGCGGCGGCCCGGCGCCGATCCCGGTTGAGCGCGGCGGCGGCCTCGCGCAGGCCCTCCCCGCGGCCGGGGCGCAGAGCGGCCGACGCGTGCGCCGCGTAGCGGCGCGGGTCGTGGCCGGGCAGCACGAGCGCGGCGGCCGAGCGCGCCGCGTAGGTCCAGGCGCTCAGGACGCGCACGGCGGCCGCGGCGGGCGCGGAGTGGTGCTTGCGCATGTAGCGGTCGCGGTTGCGGGCGAGCTCGACGATCCGCCGCCGCGGCACCGACCCGGTCGAGAGCTGCTCGTGGTGGATCGCCCGTGCCCGCGGGACGTAGAGCACCCGCCAGCCGTGGTCGTGCAGGCGCTTGCAGAAGTCGACCTCGTCGGAGTAGACGAAGAACGCGGGGTCGAACCAGCCGATCCGCGCGGCGGCCTCGCGGCGCACGAGCAGCGCGGCCGACTGCGCCCAGTCGACGTCGCGGACCGCCTCGCCGGTGCTCTGCACGACGAGCCGGCGATGCAGGAAGGCCGCCTGGGCGAGCGCGGTGCTCGGCGAGGGGAAACGCCACGCGGAGGCGACCTGGCGGCCGTCCGGGCGCAGCAGCGCCGCACCCGCCGCGCCGGCTCGCGGCTCGGCGGTCAGCGCGTCGCGCAGCTCGGCGGTGGCCCCTGCGAGCAGCTCCGAGTCCTCGTTGAGCAGCAGCGCGAAGCGCCCGCGGGCGCGCTGGAGCAGCGCCGTGTCGTTCTCGGCCTTGCCGCGCCGGTCCTCGAGGCGGATCAGCTCGGTCGTGGCCGGGTGCGCGGCGGCGGCGTCGGCGGACCCGTCTCCGGACGCGTTGTCGAGCACGAGCACCTCGGTCTCGAAGCCCGCGCGCGCCTGCTCGGCGGCGACGGCGTCCAGGCCGCGCAGCAGCAGCGCGCGCTGCTCGGTGTTGACTATGCAGTAGGAGACCTCCACCGCCACGGGCGGCATGGTGACCGAAGTGCATAGCCTGCCGCCCCGATGCGCGTCCACGTCGTCGATCCGCCGGCCTACACGCCGCCCTACGACCACGCGCTGTGCGCCGCGCTCGCGCGGGCGGGCGCCGAGGTCGAGCTGGTCACGAGCCGCTTCGCCTACGGCACCCCGCCGGCGCCCGCCGGCTACGCGCGCACCGAGGCCTTCTACCGCTGGTCCGTGGGGCGTCCCGGCACGCGCGCGCGCCAGGCCGCGCGGCTGGCCCGGCACGTGCCGGACATGGCCGCCTACGCGCTGCGCGGCTCGCGCGGCGCCGACGTCGTGCACTTCCAGTGGCTCGCCGTCCAGCAGCTCGACGCGCTGCTGCTGCCGCGCCGCCACCCGCGGTTGCTGACCGCCCACGACGTGCTCCCGCGCGAGCCGCGTTCCGGCCAGCTCGCGGGCCAGCGACGGCTCTACGAGCGCATGGACGCGGTGGTCGTTCACTCCGAGCACGGCGCGGCGCGGCTGCGCGACGAGCTCGGGCTCGACCCCGGCCTCGTGCACGTGATCGCGCACGGCGCCTTCCACGAGCTGGCGGCGATCCCGGCCGGCGCCGCCCTGCCGCCGGAGCTGCGCGTGCCGGCCGGTCCGGTGGCGCTGTGCTTCGGGCTGCTGCGGCCCTACAAGGGCGTCGAGGTGCTGCTGGAGGCGTGGCGGGCGGCGGAGAAGCCCGCGGGCAGCGAGCTGTGGGTCGTCGGGCGGCCGCGGATGGACCTGGCGGCGCTTCAGGCAGCCGCGCCGGCCGGCGTGCGCTGGGTCCCGCGCTTCGTGACGGGGGAGGAGCTGGCGGCGGTGTTCCGCGCCGCGGCCGTCGTGGTGCTGCCCTACCGCGAGATCGACCAGAGCGGCGTGCTGTTCAGCGCGCTGGCCTTCGGCGCGCCGCTGGTGCTCTCGGCCGTGGGCGGGTTCCCGGAGATCGCGGCGGAGGGGGCGGCGGAGCTGGTTTCGCCGGGGGACGTGGACGAGCTTGCGGGGGCGCTCGGTGCGTTGCTGGCCGATCCGGGGCGGCGGGCGGCGCTGAGCGCTGCGGCGGCAGCCCTTGCCGCGCCCGACGGGCGGTACGGGTGGGGTGCGATCGCGCGGCGGACGCTGGAGCTGTATTCGTCGCTGATGTGAGCGACGAACACCGCTGGTAAAGGGAGTGGAGGGGTCTGATCGGGGCGGTTTCCTCGCGTGGTACGAGAACTGCCTCATATGCGAGAACTTCTCGTCCCGGTCGGCGAGGGCTGGCGCGTCGGCGCTCTCGCTGGGGATGGGTCGGGTTATACGAGAAGGGACTGACATACAGGCTGTTCTCGTCTCGGTCGGCTGGGCTGGCGCGTAGGCGCTCGGTGGGATCGGCTGCCAGGATGGCCGCCGTGCTGCGTGCGCTGTTCTGGACCTCCGCCGCCCTGCTCGCCTGGACGCAGGTGCTCTACGGGCTCGCGCTCGCGGCGCTGCGCGTGGTCGTCCGGCCGCGAGCGGACGTGGCGCCGAGCCAGGACATGCCCCGCGTCTCGCTGATCGTCGCCGCCTACCGCGAGGAGGCGGTGATCGCGGCGAAGGTCGCGAACGCGCTGGCGCTGGACTGGCCGCGGGAGCACCTGGAGGTGATCGTGGCGGTTGACGGCGGCGCCGATCCGCGCGCAGCGGACCGAACCGCCGAGCGTGCGCGGGCGGCCGGCGCCGACCTCGTGCTCGAGCTGCCGCGCGGCGGCAAGGTGCGCGCGCAGGACGCCGCCGTGCGCGCCGCCTCCGGCGAGCTACTGGCCTTCGGCGACGCCAACGCCCGCTGGGCGCAGGACGCGTTGCGGGCGCTCGTCGCGCCGTTCGCCGATCCCGCGGTCGGCTACGTGTGCGGCCAGGTCGGCTTCGTCAACGAGGCCGGCACCAATCAGGAGGGCCTCTACTGGCGCTACGAGCTGTGGCTGCGCGCGCAGGAGTCGGCGCTGGCGTCGGTCACCGCCGGCAACGGCGCGATCTACGCGGTGCGGCCCGAGGCCTACGTCGAGGTCGACCCCGTGATGGGCCACGACCTCTCGCTGCCCGCGCGGCTGGTCAAGGCCGGCTGGCGCGCCGTCTACGCGCCCGCGGCGCGGGCGAGCGAGCGGATGGTCCCGAGCGTGGAGGGGGAGTGGCGGCGCAAGCGGCGGATGATGTCCCACGCCTGGCCGATCGTCGTGCGTGGCGGGCTGCTCGATCCGCGCGGCTACTCGCCGCTGTACGCGCTGATGATCTTCTCCCACCGGGCGCTGCGCTACGCGACGCCGCTGCTGCACCTCCTGCTGGCCGCCGCCACGCTCGGCCTGGTGCGCCGGCCCGGCGGCGTCTACCGCGCCGCGCTCGCCGGCCAGGCGGCGGTCCTCGCAGCCGCTGCGGCGGGCGGCCGGGTGCCGCGGCGCGAGCTACTGATCGCCCGCTACTACGTGCTCACCACCGCCTCGCTGGCCGCGGGCCTCTACGACCACCTGCGCCACGGCACACCGGCGGGCTGGGAGCCGCCCGAGGGCACGCGGTGAGCGTGGCGCCGAGCCCGTACTGCTCGAGCGCCGGCAAGCGCGCGCTGGACGTCGTCGTCGCCTCCGCCGCGCTGGCGGTCAGCTCGCCGGTGCTCGCGCTGGCCGCGCTGGCCATCCGGCGCGAGTCCCCCGGCCACCCGGTCTACCGCCAGCGCCGCGTCGGCCGCGACGGGCGCGCGTTTGACGTCTTCAAGCTGCGCACGATGGTCTCCGGCGCGGAGGCGATCGGCCCGGGCCTCGCCGTCGACGACGGCGACGAGCGCATCACCCGGGTGGGCGCGCTGCTGCGCCGGACCTCGGTGGACGAGCTGCCCAACCTCGTCAACGTCGTGCGCGGCGAGATGTCGCTCGTCGGCCCGCGGCCCACGGTGCAGGTGCAGGTGGACCGCTACACGCCGCGCCAGCGCGGCCGGCTCGCGGTGCGGCCCGGCCTGACCGGCTGGGCCCAGGTCCACGGCCGCGCGTCGCTGCCGTGGCCCGAGCGCATCGAGCTCGACCTGCACTACGTCGAGTGCGCGTCGGCCGCGCTCGACCTGCGGATCCTCGCCCTGACGGCCCGGATGGTGCTGACGGGCCACGGCCTCTACCGCGGTGAGACCGGCGGCTGGCGCGAGGCGCCGACAGCGCGGGAGTGACCGCCCCGCCGATCGCCGATCGCCGATCGGGGCGGAGGCGATCGCCGCGACGGGGCCGCCGGCGCAAAAGATGCGCCCGAGCACGCTCAGCTCGGCCAGCTCGGCGCCGGCCACGATCCGGTCCGTCCCGGGAGGGATCCGCAGCGAGCCGTGCGAGCGCACGGCCCAGTCCTCGTGGGAGCCGCACAGGGCGAGCACGAGCAGCTCGTCGGCCATGGCCAGCCGGGCGGCCGTGCCACAGGCTAGGGGACCTTCTCGGGCCCCTTGTCGATGTAGCGCTCGCGGAAGGTCCGCATGGCGTCGAAGACCTCGGGGTTCATCTCGGGGCAGCTCAGCGAGTGCGTCCACGCCGTCGCGGCGACCGCCGGCTTCATCCCGGTCGTGTTCTCGTAGAGCAGCATGTGGTAGCCGTCGCTCTGCTCGGCCAGCAGCGCCTCGAGCTGGCGGACGGTGCTCTCCGGGGTGCCGGGCTTGTACTGCACGAGGATGCGGCCGTGCTCGAGCGGATGGACGAGCTTGCCGAGCTCCGGCGTCGTGCCGGGCACGTAGATCCCGTCCTCGTACCAGTCCGGTGCGTGGTTGCCCGAGGTCGGCGGGTTGGTCTGGTAGTCCGCGGGCGCGAAGGCCTTCTCCTCGTGCTCGGCCCCCTCCAGCTTCGGGTTGGAGACGGTGCAGCCCGCGGCCTTGGCGGCGGCGCCGAGGTCCGCGGTCGCCTGCGTCGGCAGGGTGGGCAGCTCGGCGGCGTCGGCGACCTGCTCGGGCTCGCCCTCGTCGCCGCCGCCACCGCCACCCAGGGCGCCGAAGGCGAACGCGGCGCCGCCGCCGACGATCAGGATCGCCGCCGCGACGAAGGCCACCAGCTGGAGGCGCCTGCGGCGCGCGGCCGCGGCCTGCTCCTTGCGCTCGCGCTCGAGGCGCTCGGCCTTGCGGGCCGCTTTCTGCTCCTGGCGGTTGGCCATGGCGACCGTGCAGGGTAGCGGGGCCCGGTACCCGACCGGGGTATCTCAGGGAGGCGCCGGGAGCGGGGTCAGCCGGGGCCGCGCAGGTCGCGGAAGGCGCGCAGGAGTGCCTCGCGCGTCTCCGCGTCCGGCGGCGGCTCGGCGACCTCGTGCAGCGTGCCGACGAGCCGCCGCGTGTCCTCGAGGTAGCCGGTGCAGCCGTCGCACTCGGCGAGGTGGGCCTCGAAGCGGACGCGCTCTGACTCGGGCAGCGCGCCCTCCAGGTAGTCGGTCACGAGCTCGACGAACTCGCGGCAGACGAGCGGGTCGGCGGTCTGCCGCCGCCACCAGCGCCTCATCGCCGCACCTCCACGAGCGGCGCCAGCCGCGCTCGCACGCGAGCGCGGGCGCGATGGAGCAGCACGCGCTGGTTGCCCGCCGAGAGCTCGAGCAGCTCGCAGACCTCCGCCGCCGGCACGCCCGCCAGGTCGCGCAGCGTGATCACGGCGCGCTGCGCCGGCCCGAGCTCGTCGACGGCGCGCAGCAGATGGTCGCGCAGCTCGGCGGCGAGCAGGCCGGTCTCCGGGTCGGCGTCGAGCCGCGGCGGCGCGCTCGTCCAGCGCCCGTCGCCGCCGAAGGCGGCCGGCTCGACGGTCGGGCCGGTGTCGCTCTCGAAGGCCGAGAAGGGGACGTACCGCGCATCGCGGACGGCACGCGTGCGTGCACGGTTGACGAGGATAGAGAAGATCCAGGTGCGCACCGACGAGCGGCCCTCGAAGCCGCCGAGCCCGGTGACGACCGCCAGCCACGTCTCCTGGACGACCTCCTCGGCGGCGGAGGCCGTGCGCACGAAGGTGCGCGCGAGCCGGCGCAGGGCCGCGTCGTGGCAGTCGACGAGCGCCCGGAACGCATCCTCGTCCCCTGCCCGCAGGCGCTCAAGAAGACCGTGCTCGTCGTCCACCGCGCGCGCAACCTAGCGCCCGGGCGCGCTCGCCGCCGCCTGTAACGGCGCATCCGGACCCGGGACCATGGACGCATGACCACCCTCACCCCGATGCAGGAGCAGCTCTGTGCCGACTCGCGCTGGGACTTCTCCGACCTGCGCGCCGTCTACGTCAACTGCACGCTCAAGCGCTCCCCGGAGGTCTCCAACACGCAGGGCCTCGCCGACCGCTCGATCGCGATCATGGAGCGCAACGGGGTGGCGGTCGAGCAGATCCGGGCGATCGACCACGACATCGCCACCGGCGTCTACCCGGACATGACCGAGCACGGCTGGGCGACGGACGCGTGGCCGGCGATCGCCGTCCGCGTGCTCGCCGCCGACATCCTCGTGCTGCTCACCCCGATCTGGCTCGGCGAGAAGTCCTCGGTCTGCACACGCGTGGTCGAGCGGCTCTACGGCGGCAGCAGCACGCTCAACGACGCCGGCCAGTACGCCTACTACGGCCGCGTGGGCGGCTGCCTGGTCACCGGCAACGAGGACGGGATCAAGCACTGCGCGATGAACGTCCTCTACTCGCTCCAGCACCTCGGCTTCGCGATCCCGCCGCAGGCCGACGCCGGCTGGATCGGCGAGGCCGGCCCCGGCCCCAGCTACCTCGACGAGGGATCCGGCGGCCCCGGCAACGACTTCACGAACCGCAACGCGACCTTCATGACCTGGAACCTGCTGCATCTCGCGCGCATGCTCAAGGACGCCGGCGGGATTCCCGCGCACGGCAACCAGCGGTCGGCGTGGGAGGCCGGCTGCCGCTTCGACTACCCCAACCCTGAGCACCGCTGAGCCCCGGCTCGACTGCCCCGGTCGACGGCGCCGCTGGGCTAACGTTCGGCGTCCGCACGCTGTCCCGACTCGACGGAGAACCTGGAGATCCATGCCCAAGCACCCACGATCCCTGGCGGGCAAGGTCGCCGTCGTCACCGGCGGTGGGCGCGGCATCGGCCGCGCGCTCGCGCAGGCGCTCGCCGCCGCCGGCATGCGCGTCGCCGTCGGGGACCTCGACCTCGCGCGCGCCCAGCACACCGCTGCGACGGTCGGCAACGGGGCGGTCGGGCTGCCGCTCGACGTGACCGACCGCGCCGCCTTCACCGGCTTCCTGGACGAGGTCGAGCGCACGCTCGGGCCGATCCACGTGCTCGTCAACAACGCGGGCATCATGCCGGTAACCGCGTTCGAGGACGAGGACGACGCGATGGCGATCCGCCAGCTCGAGCTCAACCTGCACGCGGTGCTGCACGGCACCAAGGAGGCCGTCCGGCGGATGAAGCCGCGCGGCACCGGGCACATCGTCAACGTCGCGTCGGTCGCCGGCAGGACGGGCTATCCGGGCCTGGCGACCTACAGCGCCTGCAAGCACGGCGTGGTCGGGCTCTCCGAGGCGGTGCGGGCGGAGCTGCGCGGCACCGGCGTCGAGGTCTCGGTCGTGATGCCGGCCATCGTCAGCACGGAGCTCGCGGCCGGCCTGGCCAAGGCGCGCGGGTTCAAGACCTCCACGCCGGAAGAGGTCGCCGCGGCCGTGCTCGCGGCGGTCGAGGTCCCGCGCTTCGAGGTCTACGTCCCGCGCACCGTCGGTCCCACGCTCGTCGTCCTCGGGCTGCTGCCACGGCGGGCACGCGAGGCCGTCGCCCGCTTCATCGGCGCCGACCGGGTGCTCTCCGGCGCCGACCGCGCCGCCCGCGCCGCCTACGAGGCGCGGGCCGCGCTCAGTGCCCCGGCCGCCGAGGTGATCGTCGAGGACGCCGCCGCCGAGCGCCGGCCGCGCACGACGGCGTAAGGGTCCTCCTACTCCAGGCGCTCCAGCAGCGGCTCGAGCGCCCGGGCGTCCTCGGAGACGGTCACGTGGATGGCGCCGGGCTCGCGCACCCAGGCGATGACGTCGAGGATCTGGAGGCGGTCGAGGATGAACTGGAAGGCCAGCGCCTGGCGGCGCGTGCGGTAGCTGCGGCTGACGTCGAAGGCCCAGCCGGTGGTGTGCAGCGAGTAGTTGCGGGTGGCCTCGACGTTGCGCGCGACGAGCGCGGCCTGGTAGCGCTCGTCGCGCACCGTGGAGGTGACCACGAGCGGCGCCGCCTGGCTGATGGCGCGCACCTGCGCGCCGATGTAGAGCACGGTGGCCAGCGCGGCGGGGCGCAGCGCGCGGTAATGGCGCGCGAACGCGCCGATCCGGGGCGCCAGCTCGCCCATGCGCGGATCGCGCGCGACGCCGGTGACGCCCGGGCGGTGCGGGAAGGCGAGCAGCGCACCGTCCTGCTGGGCCTCGCGCAGGGCGCCCGGGGTCTGGAAGCGCCGCGTGTCGCCGGGCGGGTGCAGGACCTCCTCGGCGGAGTTCTTGGCCGCGTGCAGCCGCGCGAGGCGCTCGAGCTCGGAGCGGTCCTCGCGCCAGAGCTCCATGATCCGCTCGGCGGCGCGCAGCTTCCACAGGTAGTTGGCGGAGTCGTCGCCCAGGCCGGCGAGCCGCCGCTGGGCGGCGGCGTTGCGCAGCGGCGTCGAGTCGAAGTAGACGCGGGCGTAGGTGAGCCGCTCGTCGGCGACCACGTCGGCGATCTCGCCGTCGCGCACGCCCGAGTAGTCGCGCAGGACCGCCTCCAGGTTGCCCATGCCCATGTGGTAGGAGACGAGCGCGAGGTCCTCGCGGCGGAAGCGTTCGGTGGCCAGCTCGAGGTAGCGCGCGGTGGCGGCGAGCGCCTTGTCGGCGTCGAAGCGCTCGTCGACGCGGCGGCGCTCCGCCCGCCAGCGCGCCGCGCTCGCCGCGCGCCCGCGGCGCTCGGCCCGGGCGATGCGGCGGGTGGCGCCGCGGCTTGCGGCCACGTCGATGTCCATGTCCAGCAGGCTCTGGCCGGTCTCGGCCACGATCTGCGTGAGCCCGGCGGCGCCCTCGGTCCCCACCGGGGTCAGGGCGTCGTCGCGCCCGCCGCTCTCCAGGAAGATGAGCCCCTCCAGCGCGGCGGTCTCGACGCCGGCCCGCCGGGCGGTGCGGGCGATCTTCGCGCGGCGGCGCGCCACGCGCTCGGCGGTGGCCACGGCGCCGCCCGGCGAGAACGCGTGCAACGGGTGGCTCGCGCCCGTGGCCGCGCGCTCGATCAGCTCCTCGTCTCGGCCCGGCGCCCAGGCGAAGGGATCCTCGACCGGCTCGGCGGGTGTCTCGGAGGCCTCGCCGGGCGGCGCCGGGACGACCGGGACGTCGCCCGAGGGCGCGTCGCCGCCGCGGCCGAGCAGGGCGAAGGCCAGAGCGGCGGCCGCCAGCACGACGATCGCGACGAGGATGAGACGCGCCGCCCCGCGCGGCGGGGACGGGCGACGAGCCTTTGCTGCAGCGGGCACGTCCTCCTAGCCAAGCACACGCTCCGGCAGGCGCTCATAAGGCTCGCCGTGCTCTGGCGTTGCGACGCCAGGGCCCCGGTCCGAATAGAGTTCTAAGCCATATGTCTGCCACTTTCGAGATCGACTTTCCCGCCCAGCCGGCGGGCGCCGCCGGCGAGGAGCTGGTCGACGTGGCGTTCGCCGACGGCCGCGCCGAGCGCCTGCGCCTGCACCAGTACGACCGGCTCTACGCCGTCCCGGGCCTCTACGAGGCGGTCGTCCAGGACCGCCTGGACTGCCAGGCGCCGGCGGTCGTCGCCGAGCTGCTGGCGTCGGGCGCCGAGCGCCTGGGGTGGGCGCCGCGGGACGTGCGGGTGCTCGATCTCGGCGCGGGCAACGGCGTCTCCGGCGAGGCCCAGGCAGCCGCCGGCCTGCGCCCCGTGGCGGCGGTCGACATCCTGCCCTCCGCGCGGGCCGCGGCGCTGCGCGACCGGCCCGGGCTCTACGGGTCCTACCTGGCCGCCGACCTCACCGACCTGACGCCCGCCGAGGAGGCCGAGCTGCGCGCCCACGAGCCCAACGCGATCGCGATCGTCGGCGCGGTCGGCGGCGGCCACCTGCCGCCCGCGGCGCTGTACGGGGCCGTCGGCCTGCTCGCGCCCGGGCCGGCGCTGCTGGCCTACGTGGCCGACCCCGACCACAGCTCCGAGCTGGCGGCGATGCTGGCCGCCATGGGCGAGCGCGGACAGCTGCAGGAGCTGGCCCGCGAGGGCTACCGCCACCGCCGCACCGCCGCGGGCGGCGAGCGCCACTGGGACGCGGTGCTGGCGAGGATCGACCTCTAGGAGCGGCTCGTGGCCAGCCGCGGGCGCAGTCGGTGGCGCCCGCCGGCGCTCTGCTCGGTGCGGCGCCCTGCCCGCCGCCGCGCCGCCGCGTAGGCGATCGTCACCACGAGCACGGCGCCCACCGCGTCGAGCAGCAGGTAGTTGGCGGTCATGACCGTCAGCCCGGCGACCAGCGGCGGGTAGCTCCAGCCGAAGGCGCGCAGCCAGCGCCGGTCGCCGATCGTCGCGAACGTGGCGCCGACGCTCAGGGCAAAGGCGGCCACGTGGCCCGAGGGCATGGCCGCGAACGGGCTCTGCAGCGTGTGGGTGGAATCGGCGAACTCGCGCCCCCACACCCCGGTCAGCGTGTCGCTGAAGCCCTCGCCTCCGAGCAGGCGGGGCGGCGCAGCCGGCACGAGCAGCGAGAAGGCGACGGTCATCACCTGCGTGTCGATGAAGGTGTCGCGCACGAGCGCGAAGGCGTCGCGCCGCAGCCACCAGGTCCAGACCAGCACCCAGCCGGCGACGGGCACGTGGAGGGCGATGCAGGCGACGCCCGCGGCGGTCAGCAGCCACGGGCGCTCCAGCGCCCAGCCGTGGAGCGCCGGCTCGACCGCGATGCCCAGCGAGCGCTCGGCGTCCAGCAGCCACGCCGTCCGCTGCAGGGGCGCGCCGGGCTCGCGGCCGACCAGCGCCGCGGCGATCTGGCACAGGCCGGGCAGGGCCAGGGTCAACGCGGTCTCGCGGGCACCGTTGCGCATGTGAACGAGAGGGCCTTCCCCGCTCGCGGGCCCGGTTGAGCGATGCGCGCACGCCATCTCGCGGGCCCGGGGCGCCGCCGCGGCGTCAGGCCCATCCCGGCCGGGGAGGCGGAAGTCGATGCCCACCGCCCGCGCGCTCGCCCTCGGCGGCACCGCCGCCTTCCTCCTCGTGGTCGCCGCGCTGCACCTCCTGCGCCCGGACGTGTCGCTCGTCGAGCGCTTCGTCAGCGAGTACGGGCGTGGCTGGAGCGCGCCGCTGATGTCGGTCGCCTTCGCCTGCTGGGCGGTGGGGATCGGGGCGACCGCGGTGGTCGCCGCGCGCGCCCGGCCGCCGGGTCGCCCGGTGGCCCGCGTCCTCACGGCCGGCGGGCTCGCGGTGGCGGCCGCGGGCGCCGGGCTCGCGACGCTGTTCGCGACCCAGACCGTCGCCGGGGAGCTGCCGGCCGGGGTCGCGCGCACCAGCGCCGGGCGCCTGCACGACCTGGGGACGCTCTTGCTGCTCGCGGGGCTGCTGCTCGCCGCGCTCGCGAGCTTGCGGCTGGTGCGCGGCCTGCGCTACCGCCTCACCGTCGCCGGCCTGGCGGTCGTCCTGCTGGCGATCGTGCCCGTCCTGGTCGCGCTCGGGTTCGACGCGCCAGGGCTCGGGCAGCGCGGCTTCATCCTCGTCGGCTGCGCCTTCCTGTGGCGCTTCGTCGTCGAGGCCGGCGCGGCGGGCCGGCCGGGCGCGCCGGTCGGGTAGCGTCCCGCGGCGTGACGGACGAGGAGCGCAGGACGGTGCGGGTGCAGCTCGCGCTGCGCAACCGCGACATCGACCTGCTCGGGCACGTCAACCAGGCGGTCTACCACGAGCTGCTCGAGGACGCCCGCGCCGCCTTCTTCGCCGAGGTGGTGCCGGAGCTGCCCTTCGACCGCTACGTGCTCGCCCGCGCGGAGCTCGACTACAAGCACGAGATCCGCTTCGCCGACGGCAGCGTGACCGGCGAGTGCCGCGTCGGCGAGCTCGGGCGCTCGCGCATCGAGCTCGAGAACCGGCTGCTGCTGGCCGACGGGACCGTCGCCGCCGAGGGACGGGCGATCCTCGTCGCGTGGGATCCCGAGGCGCGGCGCTCACGCCCGCTCAGCGACGGCGAGCGCCGGTCGCTGATCGGCGAGTAGGCGCGCGCAGGCGGCCTGGACGCTCCCCGGCGGAGGGATATCCTGCCGGGTGAAACATCATGGCCAAGAGCTGGAGACTGGACACCGAGACCAAGGGCACGGGCGCGCACGTCGCCCCGCTCGAACCGACCGCCAAGCCGCGCAAGAAGTCCGACGACGAGCCGCTCTTCGCCCCGCAGCGGCGACCCCGGCAGGCGAAGGCGCCGCCGCCGCCTCCTTCCGCCGCCCGGCCGCCGCGCCGGTTCAAGGTCGTCGACGTCCTCAACGGCCGCGCGCTGCTCGAGGACGGCGACACCCGCGCCGCGGTCGAGACGCTCGGTGGTCTGCGCAGCCCGGTCGACGCCCGGGTCTTCCTCTTCAGCGACCAGGCGCAGACGTGGCGGCTGCTCACCGGCGAGGAGCGCCGCGCGCTGTGGGACCTGCGCGGCCGCGTGGCGGTCAGCCCGAGGTCGGGAAGTGCAGCCGCGCCGCCTCAGGGGCCGGCTCGGGCCAGCGGCTCGTGACCACCTTGGGCTGCGTGTAGAAGCGCACGCCCTCCGGCCCGTGGACGCTCGAGTCGCCGAACAGCGAGCGCTTCCAGCCGCCGAAGGAGTAGAAGGCCATCGGCACCGGGATGGGGACGTTGACGCCGATCATCCCCACCTCGACGCGGCGCTGGAACTCACGCGCGGCCTGGCCGCTGGAGGTGAAGATGGCGGTGCCGTTGGCGTAGCTGCTCTCGTTGATCAGCGCGATCGCGTCGGCTAGCGTGTCCACGCGCACGACGACGAGGACCGGGCCGAAGATCTCCTCGCGGTAGACGTCCATCTCCGGGGTGACGCGGTCGAAGAGCGTCGGGCCGACCCAGAAGCCGTCGTCCGGGCGCTCGAGCGCCCGGCCGTCGACGACCAGCGTCGCGCCGGCCGTCTCGCCGCCGTCGATCGCGTCGCGGATGCGGTCGCGCGCCTCCGGCGTGACCACCGGCCCCATCTCCGAGTCGGGATCGAGCCCGGGGCCGACCTTTACCGCCGCCGCCTTGGCCGCGAGGCGCTCCATCAACGGCTCGGCGGCGTCGCCGACCGCAACCGCGACCGAGATCGCCATGCAGCGCTGGCCGGCCGAGCCGAAGCCGGCGGCGGTGAGGTTGTCGGCGGCGAAGTCGAGGTCGGCGTCGGGGAGCACGACCGCGTGGTTCTTGGCTCCCCCGAGCGCCTGCACGCGCTTGCCGGCGGCCGACGCCCGCTCGTGGACGTAGGCGGCGATGGGCGTCGAGCCGACGAAGGAGACGGCGTCGATGCCCGGGTGCTCCAGGATCGCGTCGACCGCGGCCTTGTCGCCGTGCACGACGTTGAACACGCCGTCGGGCAGGCCGGCCTCGGCGTAGAGGCCGGCGATGAAGTTCGACGCCGACGGATCCCGCTCGGAGGGCTTGAGCACGAAGGCGTTGCCGCAGGCGATCGCCATCGGGTGCATCCACATCGGAACCATCACCGGGAAGTTGAACGGGGTGATGCCGGCACAGACGCCGACGGGCTGGCGGAAGGAGTAGGAGTCCACGCCGGCGGATACCTGCTCTGAGTACTCGCCCTTGAGCAGCTGCGCGATCCCGCAGGCGTACTCGGCCACCTCCATCCCGCGGATCACCTCGCCCTTGGCGTCCTCGACCACCTTGCCGTGCTCGGAGGCGACGATCCGCGCGAGGTCGTCGAGGTGGCGCTCCACGAGGTCGCGGAAGGCGAACATGACCCTCGCCCGGCGCACGACCGACATCTCGCGCCACGCCTCGAAGCCCGCTCGGGCGGCCGCGACGGCGGCGTCGACGTCGGCGGCCTCGGCGAGCAGCACCTCGGCCTGGCGCTCGCCCGTGGCCGGGTTGTAGACCGGTGCGGTGCGGACGGACGCGCCGGCGGTCTCCTCACCGCCGATCCGGTGCTGGATGGTCCTGGTCTCGAGCGTGGTCACGGCTCCTCCTCGTCGGCCTCGCCAGGAGGGTACGGTGCGGCGCGTGAGCAAGCCTTCCGAGCGCCTGGTCTGGGCCGTCGAGGCGCTGCGGCCGGCGCGCCCGGAGGCGTGAGCGTGCCGCGGGCGTTCCGTCAGGTCGACGTGTTCACCACCGCGCCCTACCGCGGCAACCCGGTCGCCGTCGTGCTCGGCGCCGACGGGCTCTCGACGGCCGAGATGCAGCGCTTCGCCCACTGGACGAACCTGTCGGAGACGACGTTCCTGCTGGCGCCGTCGACGGCCGGCGCGGACTACCGGGTGCGCATCTTCACGCCGGTGGCCGAGCTGCCCTTCGCCGGCCATCCGACGCTCGGCAGCTGCCACGCGTGGCTGGAGGAGTATGGGCGCCCCGCGCAGCGCGAGGTCGTCGTGCAGGAGTGCGGCGCCGGGCTCGTCCGCGTGCGTACCACCGCCGACGGGCTCGCGTTCGCCGCGCCGCCGCTGATCCGCTCGGGGCCGGTGGAGGAGGCGCTCGTCGAGCGGCTCGCCGCGCTGCTGCGAATCGACCGCGCCGCGATCGTGGACGCGCAGTGGGTCGACAACGGCCCGGGCTGGGTGGCCGTACTGCTCGCCGGCGCCGAGGAGGTGCTCGCCGTGCGGCCCGGGGCGGTCGACCTCGACGTCGGCGTCGTCGGCCCGGCCGCGCCCGGCTCGCCCGAGGCCTTCGAGGTGCGGGCCTTCTTCGAAAAGGACGGCTCGACGGTCGAGGACCCGGTGACGGGCAGCCTCAACGCGTCGCTCGCGGGCTGGCTGCTGGCGACCGGCCGCGCGCGGGCGCCGTACGTCGCCCGCCAGGGGACGGCGCTGGGCCGCGCCGGGCGGGTGCACGTGACCACGGACGCCGACGGCGCGATCTGGGTCGGTGGTGGGACGGTGACCTGCGTGCGCGGCGAGGTCGAGCTCTAGCGCCGGCGCAGGCCGGCTGTTCGCCGCGGCGCTCCGCGGATCGTCAGCCCGCCGCGGCGCCGAGCGGGATCGTCGCGGTCACGCGCGTGCCCTGGCCCGCCCTCGACGTGATCGCCAGCTCGCCGCCGACCGCTGCCATCCGGTCGCGCATGCTCGTCAGGCCGACCCCGCCGTTGACGACGCCCGGGTCGAAGCCCGCGCCGTCGTCGCGCACCTCGACGCGCAGCGCGCCGTTGTCGGCCAGGTCCACGACCACCATCTTCGCTCCACGCGCGTGCTTGGACGCGTTCTGCAGCGCCTCCAGGCAGCAGAAGTAGGCGGCGCTCTCGACCTCCCGCGGGTAGCGCCGCACCCCGGTGGCGAGCACCGTGGTGGGCAGCGGGTTGCGCAGTGCCGCGGCCCGCAGGCCCTCCACGAGCCCGCGATCGGCGAGCGGCGCGGGATAGATGCCGCGAGCCAGCGAGCGGACCTCCTCGAGCGCGTCCTCGACGTCGTCGCCGAGTCCGCGCAGCACCACGGCCGCCGCGCCGTCCTCGTCGTCGCTCTGCTCGGCGGCGAGCTCCAGCTTGATGCGCAGCGCGACGAGCCGCTGCTGCGCACCGTCGTGCAGGTCGCGCTCGATCCGCCGGCGCTCGTGGTCGGCCGCTGCCTGGATGCGCCCGCGCGACTCGCGCACCTGGCGCACCAGCAGCGACGTCTGCGCCGACAGGCGTTGGTTGTCGAGCGTCATCAGCGCGTAGGTGCTCGCGGTGTCGATGAACGTGCGGTCGTCCTGGAACGCCGAGTCGTGGATGATCGCCGCCACGCGGCGCTGGTCGTCGCGGATCTCGGTCATGCAGCGACCCGGGGCGATGAGCGGTTCCGGCAGGGGATCGCCGTGGGCGTCGCCCCACTGCCCGTGGCCGTTGCCCAGCCAGTAGACGATCCGCAGCGTCGGGTCGGCGAAGGCGTCGGCGAGCGCGACCCGGAGGTCCTCCGGTTCCGGGCGCCCACGCAGCCGCGTCGCGACCTGCTGGGTCGCGCGGGCGAGGAACAGCCACCAGCGCGCGAGGCCGACCAGGAAGGCGAGCGCGGTCAGCGGCACCGTGAGCGCGATCAGCCAGGTCGCGACCTCGACGACCGGCGCGTCCGGCGCGAGCCGCCGGCCGAGCACCGCCGCGCTGAACAGCCCGCAGCGTAGGCAGGCCACGCCGAGCACCGGCGCGAGCATCCGCCGGGTGAGCGGATTTGAACCGTGGAGGCGCTGCGCGAGCCGTACGGCCACCGCCGCGAAGAGGGCGAAGGTGAGGGCCTCCCGGAGTGGGAGGATGAGCTCCTCGACGATCGCCGGCTCGGAGCCGCTGACCATGAACGCGTTGCCGGGACATTCCGCGGTGCACGACATCCAGGGCGCCGGCACCGCGTAGCTCTCGACCACGACCGCGGTCGGCAGGTAGAGCGCCAATACGAGCAACGCCGTCGCCGCGACCAGCGCGCGGTCCAGGCGGCTCGTCAGCCGGCCGGTCGGGAACGACAGCAGCAGGTACATGAGCACCGGCTCGACGCCCCAGCCCGCGATCCGCCCGACGCTGTAGAGGACCGGATCGCTGGAGTTCGCAAGCGTGGTCAGGAACCATCCGAAGCCGCTGAGGATGAGCAGCCCTCCGAAGCGCTCGAACGGCGGCCGGCGCAGCGCGTAGGCGCCGACGGCGATCGGGACCGCGACCATCAGCACGCGCGCGAGCGCCTCCAGCCACGGGGACTCCGACGTCGACCCGGAGACCGTCACCGCCGCGGCGGCGACGCACAGCCCGAGCCCCGCGGTGAACACCGCGACGGACCCGGGCCGGTGAAGCGAAGTGGACTCCATGTCGCGGGGAGCGCCGCGCTTTGGCGCACGGACTCCACCGACGACCCTATCCGCTCGTCAATCTCCTGACAAAGGTGACCGGCGATCACGACCGGTGCTCGCGCCAGACGCGCGCGAGCAGGCGCGGCCCGAAGTCCTGCTTGCGCACCATCGGCACGCTCGCGGCCAGCGGCGCGGCGGACGGCACGTCGATTGCGTCCTCCATCGAGATCAACACGACGAGCGTCTCGGGGTGCGTGGCGTGCAGGCGCCGCGCGACCTCGACACCGTCGAGCCCCGGCATGCGCACGTCGAGCAGCACCAGCTGGGGGGCGAGGCGGTCGACCGCGCGCAGCGCCTCGTCCCCGGAGCACGCCTCGCCGACCGCCTCGAAGCCCGGCGTGGCGTCGATGACCTGGCGGGCGACGCCACGGAAGACGGCCTGGTCGTCGACCGTGAGGACGGTGACCGCCGGCCGCGTCGCCTCCCCGCCCGCCGTCACATCGCTGCCCGTGCCTCGTCCCAGCGCGCGGTCAGGGCGAAGATGACCAGGACGTCGAGCAGGATCAGGATCGCCGACCAGATCGGGTAGGCCGCCAGGAAGCCGATCTGCACGACGACGTTGACGCACGCGAGCACGACCGCGAACCAGCGCGCCCAGCCGCGGCCGGCGGCGACGGCCACGCCCGCCGCCACCAGCAGCGCGCCCCACACGAGGATGATCACGCCCCAGGCCGTGAAGTCGACGAGCAGCAGGTCGTCCTCGCTGGGCACGATGAAGTAACCGTCGTCGAAGAGGGCGATGACGCCCTGGAACATGTTCAGGGCTCCGATCAGGGTCAGGATCACGGCCGCGAAGGTGATCCAGCCGGCCCACCCGAGGGAAGCCCTCGTGTCCGGATCGTAGGGCTGGCTCTGCGTCATGGCGTCGCTCCTTGTCTGCGGGGTCGCAGCGACCCTAGGCCGCGCCGGCCGCGAGCGGCAATGGCGCCCGCCACCCGATCACGAGGGGTGCGCGCTTCCCCGCGCCGCTAGTGCCCGTCGGGGTCGGCGAGGAACACGAGCGCCGCCTTCACGCGCGGGCTGATCTCCTCGGCCGCCTGCGAGTGCGAGAGATTGAGCTTGAGGAAGATCGCGTTGATGTGCTTCTCCACCGCGCGCTTGCTCAGCACCAGGCGCTCCGAGATCGCCGCGTTGCTCCTGCCCTCGGCGATGGCGGCGAGCACCTCGCGCTCGCGCGGGGTGAGCTGGGCGAGCGGGGAGCGCTCGTCGCGCGCCTTCGCGGTGACCAGGATCTCGACCACCTTCGGGTCGATGACCGACTGCCCGGCGGCGACGGCTTCGATCGCGGCGACCAGCTCGCGCCGGTCGTGGATGCGCTCCTTGAGCAGGTACGCGCGACCGTCGGAGCCGGTCTCGAAGAGCTCGAGCACGTAGCCCGGCTCGGCGTACTGGCTGAGCACGACGACGCCGACCCCGGGATGGGCGACGCGCAGATGGGCCGCGAGCTTGATGCCCTCGTCGGTCTGCGTCGGCGGCATCCGGATGTCGGTCACCACGACGTCGGGGCGCCGCTCCTCGACCTGCGCCAGCAGCGCGCCGGCGTCGCCGCACTCCGCCTCGAGCAGCACCTGCGGTGCGCCGGCCAGCACCTGCCGCAAGCCCTCGCGCACGAGGTAGCTGTCCTCGCCGAGGATGACCCGGATCGGCACAGGGGCAAGCATGCCGACCCCCCGCCGATCACGCAAGCGCGCACCCTTGCCGGGCCGCGCCGCCAGGCGCGACGCTCACCGCACCAGCGAACGCGGCCCCAGGAGACCAGATGAGCGGCATCGAGGAGTACCCGCCCGCGAGCGAGTTCCCGGGCGTGATCGGGCGGACGGCCGAGGAGTCCAGGCCCGCGTGGCCGGCGCCCTCGCGCGCGCCCGACGGCGCTCCGAACGTGCTCTTCTTCGTGCTCGACGACGTCGGCTACGGCCAGCTCTCGACCTTCGGCGGGCTGGTCGAGACGCCCAACATCGATCGCGTCGCGGCGCCAGGGCCTGCGCTACGCGAACATGCACACGACGGCGCTGTGCTCGCCGACGCGCTCCTGCATCCTCACCGGCCGCAACCACCACTCCAACGGCGTGGCCTGCATCATGGAGCTGGCGACGGGCTATCCGGGCTACGACGGGCGGATGCCGTTCGAGAACGGGATGCTGCCCGAGACGCTGCTCGAGCACGGCTACAACACCTTCTGCGTCGGCAAGTGGCACTTGTCACCCTCGGAGGACAACACGGCGGCCGGGCCCTTCCACCGCTGGCCGCTCGGCCGCGGCTTCGAGCGCTTCTACGGCTTCCTCGGCGGCGAGACCAACCAGTGGTATCCCGACCTCACGCGCGACAACGCCTCGGTGCCCCAGCCGCGCTCCCCTGAGGCGGGCTACCACTTGAGCGAGGACCTCGCCGACCAGGCGATCACGATGCTCCTCGACGCGCACGTCAACGCGCCCGAGAAGCCGTTCTTCCTCTACTACGCGCCCGGGGCGGCGCACGCGCCCCACCACGTCGCGGCCGAGTGGGCGGACCGCTACGCGGGCGCCTTCGACGACGGCTGGGACGCCTACCGCGAGACGGTCTTCGCCCGCCAGAAGGCGCTCGGGCTGCTGCCGGCCGACAGCGAGCTCTCGCCGCGCGATCCCGACGTCCCCGAATGGGACTCGCTGTCGGCGGACGAGCGCCGGCTGTACGCCCGGATGATGGAGGTCTACGCCGGCTTCCTGTCCCACGCCGACCACCACTTCGGCCGCGTGCTGGACACGCTGGAGCGGATCGGCGAGCTCGAGAACACGATCGTCATGGTCATCTCGGACAACGGCGCGTCGGCCGAGGGCGGCGTGAGCGGCTCCTACAACGAGATGCTGTTCTTCAACGCCGTCCCGGAGCGCTTCGAGGAGAACCTGGCCAGGATCGACCAGCTCGGGGGCGTGGATGCCTACAACCACTATCCGTGGGGCTGGACGTGGGCGGGCAACACGCCGTTCAGGCGCTGGAAGCGCGAGACCTACCGCGGCGGGGCCGCCGACCCGTTCGTCGTGTCCTGGCCGGCTCAGATCACGGCGCACGGCGAGCTGCGCGCGCAGTTCGCGCACGCGATCGACATGGTCCCGACGGTCCTGGACGCGCTCGGCGTCGAGCCGCCCGCGAGCGTCCGCGGCGTGGCCCAGGCGCCGCTGGAGGGCGTGAGCTTCGCGCACACCTTCGATGCTCCCGAGGCGGCAACGCGGCACGAGACGCAGTACTTCGAGATGTTCGGGCACCGTGCGATCTACCACGCCGGCTGGCGCGCCGTCTGCCCGTGGCCGGGCCCGAGCTTCGCCGCCGCAGCGCAGCAGGGGCGCAAGATCGGCGAGCCGATAACCCGTGAGGTGCTCGAGCGGCTCGACCGTGACGGCTGGGAGCTCTACCGCATCCCCGACGACCCGACCGAGTCCCGCGACGTGGCCGCCGAGCACGCCGACGTCCTGCGCGAGCTGATCACCCTGTGGTGGGAGGAGGCGGAGAAGTACAAGGTGTTGCCGCTCGACGGCTCGATGCAGGCACGCCTGGGCGTCGAGCGCCCGCAGACCTCCAAGCCGCGGACGCGCTTCGTCTACTACCCGGGCGGGTCGGTCGTGCCCGCGTTCGCGGCGCCGCCGGTCTACAACCGGGCCTACTCGATCGAGGCGGACGTCGAGATCGACGACGGCCGCGCGGAGGGCGTCCTGGTCGCCCAGGGAGGCGACGCGGGTGGCTACGCCTTCTACCTCGACGGCGGGCGGCCGTGCCACGTCTACAACTACGTCGGCCGCGACCGCTTCGTGGTGCAGGCGCCCGACGTGCTGCCGCCGGGCCGGCACGCGCTGCGCTACGAGTTCGAGCCGACCGGCGCTCCGGACTTCGCGAGCGGCAAGGGGGCTCCCGGGCGCGGCCAGCTCTACGTCGACGGCCGGCTCGTGGCCAACACCGAGCTGCCACACACGACGCCGTTTCTGTTCGAGCTCGAGGGGCTCAGCTGCGGCTACGACTTCGGCGCGCCGGCCGCGGAGGGCTACCAACCGCCGTTCCCGTTCACCGGCGCGATCCACAGCGTCACCTTCGACCTCGCGGGTGAGCTGATCGTCGACGAGGAGGCCGAGCTGCGCCGGCTCATGGCCCAGCAGTGACGCGATGGTCGTCCTCGGCCTGCTCGCCTGCCTGACCTTCGCCTTCGGGCTGCTCTCGCGGCGGGCCGAGGACACCATCGTCAGCGCCCCGATGGTGTTCGTGGCGGCGGGGCTGGTCGCGTTCTGGGTGGGCGTCGTGGACTTCGGCGAGGCGACGCACGCCGGCCCCGCGCCGGCCCGCGAGGCGGTGCTGCTCGCCGCCGAGCTGGCGCTCGTGCTGCTGCTGTTCACCTCCGCCGCCCGGATCGACGTGCGCCGGCTGCGCGCCGACCCGCTGTCGGCGCGCCTGCTGGGGATCGGGCTGCCGCTGACGATCGCGCTGGGGACGGTCGTGGCGCTGGTGCTCTTCTCCGGCCTGGAGCCGTGGGAGTGCGCGATCGTCGCCGCCGTGCTCGCGCCCACGGACGCCGCGCTCGGCCAGGCCGTCGTGACGAGCCCGCTGGTGCCGCTGCGCGTGCGCGAGGGGCTCAACGTCGAGAGCGGCCTCAACGACGGCGGCTCCGTGCCGTTCCTGATGCTGTTCATCGCCCTCGCCGCCGCGCAGGAGGGGCTCGAGGGCGGCTGGGTGCGCTTCGCCGTCGAGCAGATCGGAGTCGGCACCGTGGTCGGGCTGGCCGTCGGGCTCGCGGGCGCCACCGCGCTCAGCCGCGCCGCCGGGCGCGGCTGGACGACCCAGGTGTTCGAGCGGCTCGCCCTGGCGGCGCTCGCGATCATCGCCTGGGCCGCCGCCGGCGAGCTGGGCGGCAACGGCTTCATCGCGGCGTTCGTGGCCGGCGGCGCCGCCGGCGTCGCCGCCGCCGACCTCCGCGAGCGGGTGCTGGGCTTCGCCGAGGAGGAGGGCGAGCTGCTCAACCTCACCGTGTTCTTCGTCTTCGGCGCCTTCGCCGCCGAGGCGCTCGGCGGGGCGACGTGGCAGATGGCCGCCTACGCCGTGCTGAGCCTCACGCTCATCCGCATGCTGCCCGTGGCGCTGGCGGTCATCGGGCTCGGGCTGCGACCGTCGAGCGTCGCCTTCATGGGCTGGTTCGGCCCGCGCGGGCTCGCGTCGATCATCCTCGCCCTCGTCGTCGTCGAGGAGGAGCCCGGGCTCGCCGGGCTCGACCAGATCTTCCTGATCATGACGGTCACGGTGCTGCTGAGCGTGTTCGCCCACGGCGTCAGCGCGGTCCCGCTCACCCGCCGCTTCGCCCGGGGACCGGAGACGCCCGGGACGGATCAGGCTCCGCCCGCCGGGCTGGTTGCGGCGGAGTAGCCTCGCGGCGCGCTCGGTCCTTGCTGACAGGGGCGACCGGAACTAGCATCCCCGCGCATCGTGCGCCGCCTCGCTCTGGCCGCCTTCGTCATGTCGGCGCTCGCGTGGGCTCTCGCTCCTGCCGCCGTGGCGGCGACCCCGGACTTGCCGCTCGGGAAGGGTGACTTCGCCGGATCGTTCGGGATCGGGCACGGACGCACGATGTACCTCGAGTGCTACGGCAAGGGCTCTCCCACCGTGATCCTCGACTCCGGGCTGCGCAACGGCGCTCGGGTGTGGAACGACCCGGCTCAGACCCGACCCGGCCCGAGGGTGTTCCCCGCCGTCGCCCGGTTCACCCGGGTCTGCGGCTACGACCGGCCGGGGACGATCAACAACTTCGACCCCGTCGAGTTCAGCCGCAGCCCGCCCGCGCCGATGCCGCGCACCGCGGCTGACGCGGCCTCCGATCTCCACGTCCTGCTGACGGTGGCGAAGGTGCCGGGCCCCTACGTCTTCGTCAACCACTCGACGGGCGGGCTGATCGACCGCCTCTACGCGGCCGTCCATCCGCGTGAGGTGGCGGGAATGGTGCTCGTCGACGCCCTCGCCGAGTACCTCGAGAGCGGGTTCGATCGCGCGCAGATGGACGTGTACGAACGCTTGAACAACGACCCGGTCGAAGGCCTCGACTATCCCGACATCGAGCAGATCCGCTTCCGGCGGAGCTTCGAGCAGATGCGGCGCGCCGCGCGCAAGCAGCCGTTCCCCGACGTCCCGCTCCGCGTGATATCGCACGGATTGCCGTTCACGCTGCCCGAGGGCCTACCGGCGGGCCTCACCTCGCCGATCCTCGAGCGAGCCTGGACCGACGCGCAGGAGAAGCTGGCGAAGCTGACGCCCGACGCGGTGCACGTGGTCGCCAAGCGCAGCTCGCACTACGTCCAGTTCGCCCAGCCCAGGCTCGTCGTCGGCCAGGTGCGGCGGGTGGTGCGGGCGGTCCGGCGCGAGGGCCGCGCCCGCTGAGCGCGCGCCGCGTCTGCTCGGCGGCGGGCGAGGGTGGGCCGATGGAGCTAGGGGGACTCGAACCCCCGACCTCCTGGGTGCGATCCAGGCGCTCTCCCAACTGAGCTATAGCCCCGCACATCCGTCGCAGCGCTCAAGGCCGCGGCAGGTGGTGCCGATTGTAGCCGTGCGGTGCCGCCCCGCGGGCGTGGTTCGCGGATAGGCTGGCTCCGCTCGGAGCATCATGTGACGGCCGCCCGAACCCGCACGCAGCCCTTCCGGAGCTTCCGGAGCCGCCTGACGCTCTTCTTCGTCGGGATCGTGATCATCCCGCTGGTCGTCGTCGCGATCGTCCTGTTCGGGCTCGTCGGGCGTTCGGAGAGCGGCAAGACCGACGCGCGGCTCGCGCAGTCCGAGCGCGCCGCGGTGAGCCTGTACGACCAGAAGCGGGGCGAGGCGGCCGACGCCGCCCAGCGGATCGCGGCCGATCCGGCGCTGTCGTCGGCGATCCGCGCCGACCAGCGGCTCGCGATCCAGCGCCGGCTGGTGACTCTGGCGGGCACCGTCGGCGCGGCGAAGGTGCAGGTCACCCTGGGGGCGACGCCGCCGATCGATGTCGGGGCCGAGGAGGACCCCGTCGCCCCGGCGGCGAACGATCTCAACGACCAGGCGGGGCAGACCGTCGGGCGGATCGTGGTCTCGACCATCGGCGCGGTGCCCTACCTCGATCAGGTCAGCACCTTCACCGCCGCGGAGGCGGTCATCGCCGAGCGCGGCCGGCTGGTCGCCGCGACGCTGCCCGACGTGCCGACGACGGTCGAGCTGCCGGACCGCGGCGAGGTCGACGTGGCCGGCACCGAGTACCGCGCCGCCGGCTTCGAGGCGCCGGCGTTCGACGGCGGGCGACTCGACGTGACCCTGCTCGCGCGCAAGTCCAGCCCCGCAGTGGCCGGCACCACCACCACGCTGCTGGTGGCCGGCGCGCTCGTCGGCTTCCTCGCCCTCGCCTTCGCCTTCGCGCTGACCGTGTCGCGCTCGCTGCAGGACGAGATCCAGGAGCTGCTCAACGCGGCCCAGCAGCTCGGCCGCGGCGACTTCGACGTCAAGGTGCCGGCCGAGGGCAACGACGAGTTCGCCGCGCTCGGGCGCGAGTTCAACTCGATGGCGGCCGAGCTCAAGGCGCGCCTGGAGGACCTCCAGCGCGAGCGCACGCGGTTGCAGGACGCGATCCGGCGCGTCGGGGACTCGCTGACCAGCGGCCTGGATCGCACCGCGCTGCTCGAGATCGTGCTGGAGACCGCGGTCGACGGGGTCGGAGCCGACGGTGGCCGCGCGCGGGTGCGCGACCGGGTCGGCGGGGGCCTGGACGAGGTCGCCAAGGTGGGCCACGCGGCGGCGCTCGGCCGGGCGCTGCACGCCGCCGAGACCGCCGTGCTCGACGCCGGCCAGGGCGCCGCGATCCAGGTGGCCGGCGTGTCGGCCATCGCCCAGCCGCTGCGCACCGCCGACGGCGGCGACCGCGTCCTCGGCCTGATCTCGGTGGCCCGCAACGGGCAGCCGTTCGACAAGGCCGACCGCGACCTCCTGAGCTACCTCGCCGGCCAGACCGGCATCTCGATCGAGAACGTCGGCCTGCACGAGACCGTGCAGCGCCAGGCGGTCACCGACGAGCTGACCGGGCTCTTCAACCACCGGCGCTTCCAGGAGGTCATCTCGACCGAGGTCGAGCGGACCAAGCGCTTCGGGTCCGACATGGGCCTCATCATGCTCGACATCGACAACTTCAAGCGCGTCAACGACACCTACGGCCACATGCAGGGCGACCTCGTCCTGCGCGAGGTGGCGCGCGTGCTGCGCGAGTCATCGCGCGAGGTGGACGAGCCCGCGCGCTACGGCGGGGAGGAGATGGCGGTCGCGTTGCCCCAGACCGACCTCGACGGTGCCTTCCAGTTCGCCGAGCGCGTCCGCGAGAAGATCGAGGCGCTCGACCTGCCGATCCTCGACGGCGGCGGCACGCTGAACGTCACCGCCTCCTTCGGCGCCGCCGCGCTCACGCGGATCGAGACCGCCGACAAGGACGCGCTGGTCGCGGCCGCCGACGCCGCCCTCTATCGCGCCAAGCGCGCCGGGAAGAACAGAACGGTCAAGGCGGAGTAATCTTCTCCGGGCACGATGGGACTGCTGGACGACGCCATCCGCGAGCACCTGGAGCTCAAGCGCAGTCGCGGCGCTGACGAGTCCGAGGTCGAGCGCGAGGAGCGCGAGGCGCTCGGTCCGCCGCGCCGCGGCCAGTTCGCCGACGAGCCCGACGCCGACGCCCGGCCCGGCGCCGTCGCGGCCGGTGACCTCGAGGACGAGGCGCCGCTCGCCGAGGAGCCGGCGAGCGAATCCGAGCTCGAGCTGGCCGAGCCGCCCCAGCCGCCGGAAGAGCTGACCGACGCGCCGCCGGAGGACGCCTGGCTGGAGGACGAGCGCGAGGACGACGTCGCGCCCGCGCCGCCCCCGCCGCGCCGTCGCCCCGACGACGAGCAGGCGGCACCCGAGGCTGCTCAGCGCGGCGAGGAGGACGTGCTCGAGGGCACCCCGGAGTTCCTCCAGGAGACCCCGGAGCACGACCGGCTCTGGTTCGAGCAGAAGCCGCCGCGCACCTTCGACTGGGACAAGTAGACCGCCTCGCGCCGGCGTGAGCGGGCTCCGCTACACGCTGCTGGACGTCTTCACCGCCGAGCGCCTGGCGGGCAACCAGCTCGCGGTCGTCCACGACGCCGACGCGCTCTCCGAGGAGGTCATGCACGCCTTCGCCCGCGAGACGAAGCTCTCGGAGACCTCCTTCCTGCAGTCACCCGTCCGCGACGGCGCGAGCTACCGCCATCGCATCTGGATGATGAGCGGGGAGATCCCGATGGCAGGCCATCCCTCGCTCGGCGCCGCCGTCGCGGTCGCCCGCGCGCGCGGGGAGGCGCGCGCGACCTATGTCCAGGAGACGCCGGCCGGCCTGCAGCCGGTCGACGTCGACGCCCGCGGCGACGTGGCCCGCGCCTCGATGCTCCAGGAGCCGCCGGACTTCGGCCCCGAGCTCGACGCGGCCGAGGTCCTGGCGACCGTCGGCCTGCAGGCGGGCGACGCGGATCCGCGCCTCCCGGTGCAGGTGGTCGCCACCGGGGCGCCGCAGGTGCTCGCCTGCGTGCGCGACGCGCAAAGGCTCGCCGAGCTGCGGCCCGACTACCCGGCGATCGAGGCCCTGCGCGCCCGCCACGACGCCGTCGTGCTCTACGTCGCCGCCGTCGACCCGGCGTCCGGGACGGCGCGGGCGCGCTCGTTCATCGGCGCCGAGGCCGGCGAAGATCCCGCGACCGGAGCCGCCGCCGGGCCGCTGGTGGCCCACGTGTCCGCCCGCACCGGGGTGTCCTCGCTGGACATCTCCCAAGGGGTCGAGATGGGGCGCCCGAGCCGGCTGCAGGCCTCGGTCGAGGGCGATCGGGTGCGGGTCGGCGGCGACGTGGTGGTCGTCGCCGACGGCCACGTTCACTTGATGTAGCCGCGGATGCGCCCCGCCTCCACCACCCGGCCGATGCCGAGCTCGTAGCCGGCGACGCGCAGCGAGACGTCGCGCTCCTGCTTGCGGGCCAGCACCTCGGCGTAGGCCCGGCGCATGATCTTGCGCAGCCGCTCGTTGACCTCGGCCTCCTCCCAGCGGAAGTGCTGGAGGTTCTGCACCCACTCGAAGTAGGAGACGATCACGCCGCCGGCGTTGGCCATCACGTCGGGGATGACCATCACGCCCTTGTCGGCCAGGATCTCGTCCGCGGCCGGGGTGGTCGGCGAGTTCGCGCCCTCGATGATCATCCGCGTCGCGAGCCGGTCGGCGTTGCCCTGGTGGATCATGCCGCCGAGCGCCGCCGGGATGAAGACCTCGCACTCGAGGCCGAGCAGCTCGTCCGGGCTGATGGCCTCGACGCCCGCGTGCTCGGTGAGCGCGCCGCCCGCGCGCAGGTGCTCGCTCAGGGCGATCGGGTCGAGCCCGCGCTCGGCGTAGATGGCGCCGTGGGCGTCCGACGCGCCGACGATCCGGCACCCGAGCTCGTGCATGATGCGCGCCGCCCACGAGCCGACGTTGCCGAAGCCCTGGACGACCACGCGCGTGCGCTCCGGCTCCAGGCCGAGCACCGGCGCGGCCTCCTCGTAGAGGTAGACGAGCCCGCGGCCGGTCGCCGACTCGCGCCCGTAGGAGCCCTCGAGCTCGATCGGCTTGCCGGTCACGATCGCCGGCGTGTGGCCGTGCAGCTTGCCGTACTCGTCCATCATCCAGGCCATCACCTGGGCGTTGGTGTTCACGTCGGGCGCGGGGATGTCGCGCTGTGGGCCGAGCACCTTCTCGATCTTGTCCATGAACGAGCGCGTCACGGCCTGCAGCTCGTCCTGGGTGAGCTCGTGGGCGGGAACGTTGACGCCGCCCTTGGCACCCCCGAACGGGACGCCGGCGATCGCCGTCTTCCAGGTCATCAGCGTCGCGAGCGCGCGGACCTCGTCGAGGTTGACCTCGGGGTGGAAGCGGACGCCGCCCTTGTACGGGCCGCGCGCGCCGTTGTGTTGCACGCGGTAGCCGGAGAACACGTGCAGGCGCCCGTCGGAGAGGCGGATCGGGATCTGGACCTGCACCTCGCGGTAGGAGGAGCGCAGCACGGCGCGGACGTCGTCGGCCAGCCCGATGCCGTCGGCGGCGAGGCCGAAGTAGTGGTCGACGATGTCGTAGTTGGAGACCTCCGCCGCGCCTGCTCCGGCCGCGCGGTTCGCCGCGCGCGGCGACCGATCGGGGTCCTCCGGCTGCTGCCCGGCGGGGAGCGGGCCCGCTTGGCTCATGCGGCTCTCCTACCCCGTCGGGCGCAGCCCACCCTGCGCTCAGGGCAGGCCGGCGTGCGGTACGTCGACGGTCGTGGTGAGCAGGACGCCCTCGCGCACCGCGCTGCGATTGGCCTCGGCGAAGTCCGGGGCGGCGCAGATCAGCAGCGTCCGGCCGTCCTCGCCGCCGAGCATGCAGGCGAAGCAGTTCAGGCCGTCGGGCGCCCGGATCTCGTCGACGATCTCCCCGCCAGGCGCCAGGCGGACGCAGCGCGCGCCGACCTCGTCGGCGGACCAGATGTGCCCGTCGGCGTCCAGGGCGCAGCCGTCCGGCCCGAAGGCGAGCTTGGACAGCGTCTCCATGAGCGTGGTGATCTCGGGTGCGGGCGCGACCTGCGCCCAGACGCGGCGGTCGGTCAGCGAGCCGTCCTCCTGGATGGAGAACGCGGTGTAGCGCGCGCCGGCGGTCTCGCCGACGATCAGCGTGCGCCCGTCGGGCGTGATGACCGAGCCGTTGGGGAACAGCATCTCGCGCGCCTCGACGGTCGCGGAGCCATCCGGGTCGACGCGCATCAGGACCGCGGTGGCGGGGTCCGCGAGGCCCATCAGGTCGAAGCCGAACTCGCCCACGTAGGCCCGACCGTGGCGGTCGACGACCATGTCGTTGAGGTGCCCGGAGCAGTGCTCGCCCACGTCGGCGTGCTCGGTCGCGCCCGTCTCGGCCGTCCACCGCAGGATCCGGTGGTCGCGCATCGAGACGACCAGCAGCGACCCGTCGGGCATCCAGCCCAGCCCCGACGGCTGGCCCTCGACGGTCAGGACCTCCCGCATGCTCCCGTCGGGGTCGACGGTCGAGACCAGATGGGAGTAGAAGTCCGACACCCACCAGCGTCCCTCGTGCCAGCGCGGGCCCTCGAAGTACGCCCCGCCCTCGGCCAGCGTGTGCAGTCTGCGGGCGGCCACCTCACTGCTCCCTGTACCCGATTGCGGGCGTGATCCCCGGGAGACGTATCGGGAGCCGGCCTTCAGCTCGCCCGGCGGTAGCGGATGTGCGTGGCCAGCGGCGAATGCAGCACCTCGATGGGCTCCAGCCCGAGCGACTCGACGCCGTCGAAGATCCGCTCGCCGGACCCGAGCAGGACCGGGGCGATGTCGAGCGTGAGCTCGTCGACGACCCCGGCGACGAGCGCCTGCCGAACGGTGGAGGCGCCGCCCGCGATGTCGACGCCGTCGTCGCCGGCCGTCTCACGCGCCTGTGCGTAGGCGGCGTCGAAGCCGTCGGTGACGAAGTGGAAGGTCGTCCCGCCCTCCATCTCGATCGGCTCGCGGGCGTGATGGGTGAGCACGAACACCGGTGCGTGGTACGGCGGCTCGGGCCCCCACCAGCCGCGCCAGTCCTCCTTCCATTGGCCGCGGATCGGCCCGAACATGTTGCGGCCCATGACGTAGGCGCCGCGCGGGCGCATGAGCCAGCCGACGGCGGTCTCGTCGGCCTCGTTGGCGCGCTCGTCGCCGAGGTGCCAGCCGTGGACCTCCCGTCCGCGCTTGCCGAGCGGGTGCTCGCGACTCTGGTCCGGCCCGGCGACGAAACCGTCGAGCGAGATCGACATGTGGCAGGTGGTGTCCGGCATCCGCGACCCCTTCGAAGGTGATTGCGATCTTCAAGTACTTACCGCACTACGTCAACGCGGCGGTGGAGGTCGCCATGGCTCGTGCTCGTGCGTGAGCCAGACGAGCTCGGGGTCGAGGGCAAGGACCCGCTGCCGGCCTTCGGTGGGCGGCTCGTCGAACTCGCCGAACCACACCGCCACGTCGCCGCCGACGACGACCGGGCGCCCGCCGGTCTCGACGACGACCATCTGCATGCCGGGTGTGTGCCCCGGCGCCGGGACGAGCCGGAGCCCGGGCAGCAGCTCGTGCTCGCCGTCGACCGGCACGTAGCGCACGCCGGGCGCCTCGACCCACTCGCGAATGGTGTAGTCGTCCTGGCTGCGCGCGTCGTCGAGCTCCCGACGCTGGACGAAGATCGGCTTGCCGGCGAAGAGGTGGTTGCCGCCGCAGTGGTCGGCGTGCAGGTGGGTGTTGACGACGATGTCGATGCCGGCGAGATCGAAGTCCTGCTCGCTCAGCGGCTTCAGGCGGGGATCCATGTCGGCCATCGCCGGGTGCAGCTCCGTCATGCCGGTGTCGACCAGCACGCGCGCATCGGGATGGTCGATGACGTGCACGTAGACCGGCATCCGCTCGCCCTCGACGGAAAGGTCGGCAACGAAGACCGGCGTGACGGTGATCGAGGCGGGGGCGTTCATCTCGTACCGACCGCCGCGCTGAGCGTGTCCGGCAGGTCGAAGTGCTCGAACACCGCGCCGTCGAAGGTGACGATCTCGGTGACGACCCCGTCCTGCACCCGCAGGACGTCGATCGCCAGCGGAACGTAGGCGGCGTCGCCCGGCTTGCGCACGTAGGCCGCGACCGCGGGCTGACCGTTGGCGCGGGTGACGACACACCGCATGCTGCCAAACGCCTCCGATCCGAACCCGCCGTCGATCCAGCCCCGCACGACCGTGCTCCGGCCGGTCCAGACGCCGGGCGTCGGCGGCATCGAGAAGCGGACGTCCTCGTGCATGAGCGCGGCCAGGCCCTCGGCGTCGGCGCGCTCGCTGCACTCGACGTAGCGGGCGAGCAGCTCCCGCTCGGCGGCGGTCGGCTCGGCGGCGTGTTGCCACGCCTCGCGGTCCTCGGGCAAGCTCTCCCGCAACCCAGCCCGCGCGCGCTGCAGCGCGGAGTTCACCGACGCCGCTGTCGTCTCGAGCAGCCGCGCGGTCTCCTTCGCCGAGCAGCCGAGGACGTCGCGCAGCACGAGCACGGCCCGCGGCAGCGGCGCGAGGTGCTGGATCGCGGCGATGAACGCCAGCTCGACGGTCTCCTTGGCGAGCGCCACGTCCTCCGGGCCCTCGCGCCGGTCGGGCAGCTGCTCGAGAAGCTCGTCGGGATAGGGCTGCAGCCACGCGACCTCCCCGCTCGCGCTCGGCCGCCGCGGGCGCTTGTCGAGCGCGTCGAGGCAAGCGTTCGTCGCGATCCGGTACAGCCACGCGCGAACCGACGCGCGGCCCTCGTAGGTCTCGCGCCGGCGCCACGCGCGCAGGAACGCCTCCTGGACGAGGTCCTCGGCCTCCTCGAAGGACCCGAGCAGGCGGTAGCAGTGGACGTGCAACTCGCGGCGGTGCGGCACGACGCGGGCGCCGAAGGCCTGCTCGTCGAGCGGCCGGAGGTCGTCGATGATGAAGCTCATAGTCGGTGTGACGGCGGGCAGCCCGAAAGCTCATCACCCGGCGCCATGCAGCGTCTCGAGGAGCCGTCTGCCGCAATCAAGGCTGCTTCATATCGACGCGCCAGAGCCGTCGCCCAGCACACCACATCCAGCTGCACCGGTGCCTGCGTCCCCAGGTTCCCGTTCGCGTCCGTCGTGGGGTTGATCCCCAACTGGGCCCCAGACATGGATCCGTCATTGTTGGTGAGCGTCACGTTCAGGGTCTGGTTTGGCTTCAGGCCGGCCTCATGGACCCCCAGCACCCCCGACGAACGGTCTCCCCGCGGGGAACACAGATGTATTAGGTGTTGGCGGCTCGCAGCGAGGCGGGAGCGCCGACGATGGACAGCGACGCGGCACCGAACTGCTGGTCGGCTCCGGCCGCGCGAGCGGCCCGGCCAGGCAGGCGACCGCGGTTGTTCTGCTTGACCTGGTAGCTCACGGTGCCGCGCGAGGCGTTGTAGCGCGGCCGGGTCAGCTTGACGGTGAGCTCGTCGCCGCCGCGGTGGCCGGCCACATGCAGCGTGCCGGTCGCGGACGGCCGGCCCGATGTGAACAGGAGCCGGTGCATCCGCTCGACCAACAGCGCCCCGGAACGGCCGCTCTCGTGCGCCCAGGTCACCCGCCGGCCCACGCCGCGCAAGGTCAGCCGGCCGCCGCCGAGCTTACCGCTCAGGGCGGAATGGACGAACACCGTGTGGCCCGCAGGAGGCGCCTTCGCGGATGCGGGCGCCGCCGCAGTTCCGGCCGCGACAGCACACCCTGCAAACGTCAATACCCCGACCACGAGCAAGTACTTCAGACGATCCATCACAGACTCCCCGGCTCAAACCGCCACGCCGATCCAGCCGGGTCTAATCCCGGTCAGTACCCCAGAACAAGCCCAGCGGGGCGCGAACGCGAGAGGGCGCACACCTCAGTGTCGGCGGGAGGCGTGGAGACTGGCGATGGCGCGCCGGTTTGGACCCGTCCGCTGAATGCCCGATCAGGAGGCGACAACCGGGCACCACACCACGCCCGCGTGACCGCGGGCGGAGTGACGCAGCCAGGCCTGGCCTCCTCGACCGGCGGTTGTCTCGCCCACCCCAGGCAGTTGCACCATGAACCGGGGCTATGGAGGCGGGGGGAATCGAACCCCCAACTTCGGCATGCAAGGCCGATGTGTTCCCGTTAGCACCACGCCCCCGGAAACGGCCCCTGCATGGTAGGCGCGACCGTTGACTTGGCCGCGAGGGAGCCTAATATATCTCGGCGTACCCAAGGGGTTGGGCCGAGAGAGAGGGGAGTCTCGTGGAGAGCAGCAGCGTCGAGGGCCGGAGCAGCGATCCGGTCGGGCGCCGGGGCATCGACCCGGTCGTCTTCTACACCGCCGCCGCCATCGTGCTGGCCTTCGTGCTCTGGGGGGTGGTGTCGACCAGTTCGCTCTCGAGCGTCGCCGACTCCTCGCTCGGCTGGATCATCGAGACCTTCGGCTGGGCGTTCGTGCTGACCACGTTCGGCTTCCTGCTCTTCGCGATCTTCTTGGGGGTCAGCCGCTACGGGAAGATCCGCCTGGGCGCCGACGACGAGAAGCCGGAGTTCCGCACCCTGTCCTGGGTGGCGATGATGTTCAGCGCCGGCATGGGCATCGGCCTGATGTTCTACGGCGTGACCGAGCCGCTCTCGCACATGGGCGCGCCGCCGTTCGGGGCGGCGCGGCCGAACACCGACGAGGCCGCCCGCGTGGCGATGGAGTACTCCTACTTCCACTGGGCGTTCCACCCGTGGGCGATCTACGCGGTGGTCGGGCTGGCGCTCGCCTACTTCGGCTTTCGCCGCAAGGGTGGAAACCTCATCAGCGGCGCGTTCAGGCCGCTGCTCGGCGATCGCGTCGACGGGCCGCTCGGCAAGGCGATCGACATCCTGGCGATCTTCGCGACGCTGTTCGGCAGCGCCACCTCGCTGGGCCTCGGGGCGCTGCAGATCAACAGCGGCATGAACGTCCTGTGGGGCACCGCGACCACCAACGGGCTGGCGGTGGCGATCATCGTGGTGCTGACGCTGTGCTTCGTGCTCTCGGCCGTCTCGGGCGTCCACAAGGGCATCCAGTGGCTGTCGAACACGAACATGGTGCTGGCGATCTTCCTGCTGCTCTTCCTGCTGGTCGTCGGGCCGACCATCTTCATCTTCGACACGCTGACCGAGAGCGTCGGCGCCTACGTCACCGGCCTGGTCCCGAACAGCTTCCGCACCGGGTCCTACGGCGACCAGGAGTGGCTGTCGGGGTGGACGATCTTCTACTGGGCGTGGTGGATCTCGTGGGCACCGTTCGTCGGCGCCTTCATCGCGCGCATCTCGCGCGGGCGCCGGATCGGCGAGTTCGTGCTCGGCGTGCTGCTGGTGCCCAGCGGCGTGAGCTTCGTGTGGTTCGCCATCCTCGGCGGCTCGGCGATCGACCTGCAGCTCTCCGGCCAGGCGGATATCGCGGCGGCGGTCGCCCAAAGCCCGGAACAGGGCCTGTTCTCGACGCTCGAGCAGTTCCCGCTCTCCGGCGTGATGTCGTTCATCGTGATCGTGCTGGTGGCGCTGTTCTTCATCTCCGGCGCGGACGCGGCGTCGCTGGTGATGGGCATGCTCTCGACCGGCGGCAGCATCTCGCCGCCGCGCGCGATCGTGATCTTCTGGGGCGCGGCGACCGGCGCGTCGGCGGGGATCCTGCTGCTGGCCGGCGGACTTGAGGCGCTCCAGCAGGCGGCGATCATCGCCGCCGCGCCGTTCATGCTGGTGATGATCGGGTTGTGCGTGAGCCTGTGGAAGGCGCTGCAGGCGGACCGGCCGGTCCCCGGAGCGGGCGTGCGCGAGGAGGACGTCGAGCCCGAGCCGGACCCCGCGCGCGTGCCGGCCGGGCAGGCCGGCGTGCCGACGCCCGGCTAGCTGGCTAGGACTCGCGCAGCCCGAAGGCGGCCGTGGGGCGGCCCTGCTCGTCGCAGGGCAGCGGCCGCCCCGGGTGGTCCTCGGGGTAGTCCTCGCCGAGGTCGGCGGCCACGCGCTCGAGCTTGACCCCCTGCACCCCGCTCTTGGCGAACGGCCGGACGAAGCGGTTGGCGACCAGGCCCGCGACCACCGCCAGCAGCAGACAGACGACGATCACGATGCTCATCCCGCGGCGACCCCAACCGAAGAGTTGCGCCTCCGGCGTCGAACAAGGAGGGCATGGACGAGCGCAGCGAGCGACTGCAGCGGCGCTTCGAGGTGGCCGTGCTGGTCGCCGCCCTGCTGGTGATCCCGGTGATCGCCGTCGAGGAGATCGAGCCGGGCGAGCCGTGGGACGCCCTCGCGCAGGTCGGCAACTGGGCCATCTGGCTCACCTTCGTGGCCGAGATCGTCGTGATGCTCAGCGTCGTGCCGGACCGGCGGGCGTGGTGCAAGCGCCATCTGCTCGACCTCGCGATCGTCGTCCTCACACCGCCGTTCGCCCCGCCCAGCGTCCAGGCCGCCCGGCTGTTCCGCCTGCTCCGGCTGCTGCGCCTGGTCCGCGCCTTCGTGGCGCTCAAGGTCTTGTTCACCCCAGACGGCCTGCGCTACGCCGCGCTGCTCACCGCCTTCCTGATCCTGCTCGGCGGGACGGCGTTCGCCGCCGTGGAGCGCGAGCAGGGCCTGAGCGCGTGGGAGGGCCTGTACTGGGCGATCTCGACGATCACGACCGTCGGCTACGGCGACGTCAGCCCGGCTACCGACGGCGGGCGCATCATCGCGATCGGGGTCATGATCGTCGGCGTCGGCTTCGTGGCGATCCTGACGGCCGCCGCAGCCGAGCGCTTCGTGGTGGCCGGCCAGCAGTCGCGCGAGGAGGAGCGCCAGATCCTCGAGGAGCTGCGCGCGATCCGGGAGCGGCTCGAGCGGCTCGAGCGCTGAACGCTCAGGCGGTGACGGTCAGCCGCCGCGCGACCGCGGCCGCCGTGGCGGCGTTGATGTCCACAGTGTCGCGGACGTCGGAGGCGTAGCCGCCGGCGAGCACGACGCAGACCGCGGCGCCGGCAGCGCGCAGGCGGTCCAGGACGAGCTCGTCGCGGGCGCGCAGGCCGGCCTTGGTCAGCGCCAGGCGGCCGAGGCGGTCGCCCTCCCACGGATCGGCGCCGGCGAGGTAGAAGGCCACGGCCGGAGCAGTGCGCGCGAGCGCGACGTCGAGTGCCGCGTCGAGCGCGACGAGGTAGGCGTCGTCGCCGGTGCCGCTCGGCAGGTCGACGTCGTGGTCTGAGGGAATGCGGGTGAAGGGGTAGTTGCGCGCGCCGTGCAGCGAGAGCGTGAAGGTGGCGGGGTCGGCGGCGAAGAGCTGGGCGGTGCCGTCGCCCTGGTGGACGTCGCAGTCGACGACCACCGCGGGCAGCGCGCCGTCCTGTGAGCGCAGCGCCGCGAGCGCGACGCCGACGTCGTTGAACAGGCAGTAGCCGCGCGCGAAGTCGAAGCCGGCGTGGTGGGTGCCGCCGCCGAGGTTCATGCCCAGCCCGTGGCCGAGGGCGTGGCGCGCGGCGGCGACCGTCCCGCCGACCGCCCGGCGCGCGCGCTCGACCAGCTCGGGCGACCACGGCAGCCCGAGCCCGCGCTGCTCGCGCACGGTCAGCTCGCCGCGGCGGATGCGGTGCACGAGCCCGCGCTCCTGCACGGCCTCCAGGCGCGACCACTCCACCGGCGCCGGCTCGTGCACCTCGCCCGGCCCGGCGATGCCCTCGGCCACGACGCGGGCGCGCAGCAGCGCGTACTTGTCGATCGGGAACTTGTGGCGCTCGGGCAGCGGGAAGCGCCAGCGGTCGTGGGTCCAGACGTCCATCGCTCGGGGTAAGGGTGGCGCATGGCGCTCCCACCTCCCTCTCGGTCGTCCACCGTCGTCGTCACCGGGGCCTCGTCGGGCATCGGGGCCGAGCTGGCGCGCGCGCTCGCCGCGCGCGGCCACGGGCTGATCCTCGTCGCCCGGCGCGAGGACCGGCTCGTGGCGCTGGCCGGCGAGCTGCGCGCCGCGCACGGCGTCGAGGCCGAGACGCGGGCGTGCGACCTCGGCGATGCCGCGGCGCGCGAGCGGTTGATCGCGGCGCTGGGAGACGGCGGGCGAGCGGTCGCGGGCCTGGTCAATAACGCCGGCCTCGGCTCGGTCGGCCGCTTCCACGAGCTGCCGCTCGGCCGCGAGCGCGACCAGGTGCGCATCAACGTCGACGCGCTGCATCACCTGACCGGGGCGCTGCTGCCGGGCATGGTCGCCCGCGGCGCCGGCGCGGTGCTCAACGTCAGCTCGCTCGCGGGCTTTCAGCCGCTGCCGGGCATGGCCACCTACGCGGCGACCAAGGCGTTCGTCACCTCGTTCTCCGAGGCGGTGCACGCCGAGTTGGCCGGTACCGGGGTGTCGGTCACCGCGCTGTGCCCGGGGCCGGTGCACACCGAGTTCGGCGCTGTCGCGGGGGCGCCGGAGGGTGAGCTCCCCGGCGCGGTCTACACGGACGTCGGCAAGGTGGCGCGCGAGGCGGTCGAGGCGATGGTGGAGGGCCGGCGGTCCGTCGTCCCGGGCCCGCTCGGCCGCGCGGCCGGTCTCGGCGGGCGGCTCGTCCCGCGCTCGCTGCTGCTGCCCGCCGCGCGCGGGATCCTCGCGCGCCGGGCCGGCGGCTGAGCCTCAGGCGGCAGCGGCGGCCGACGCGGCGCGCTCGGCCCGCGCCTCGGTGAGCAGCTCGCCCGCGACGCGGTCGGCGGCGCCGGCGTCGCCGCCCAGCAGGCGGCGGGAGAGCTGCGCGCGGCGGAACGCGTAGGGCGCGTCGTGCTCCCAGGTGGCGCCGATCCCGCCGTGGACGCTGATCTGCGCCCGCGTGGCGTGGTCGAGCGCGCGGCCGGCGGCGAGCCGGAAGGCGGCGGCGGCGAGCGGGAACTCCTCCGGGCGGTCCTGCGCCGCCCAGCCCGCGTAGTACATGAGCGAGCGGGCGTTGTCCGTGCGCCGCAGGATCTCCACCAGCTCGTGCTTGACCGCCTGGTAGGAGCCGATGGCGCGACCGAAGGTGAAGCGCTCCTTGGCGTAGGCCACCGAGGTCTCGAGCGCGGCTTCGCTCGCCCCGAGCGCCTCGGCGCCCAGCAGCGTCTGGGCCTCATGCCAGGCCGTGGCGGCCTCCCCGGCGTCCAGCGCGAGCGGCTCGGCTGGCGCGCCGTCCAGCCGCACGTGGCCGAGCGAGCGGGTGGCGTCGAAGCGCACGACCGGCTCGACGGTCGCGTCCGCGGCGCGGACGTGCGCCGCGCCGCCGTCGGCGAGCACGACGACCAGGTGCTCGGCCCCGGGGGCGTCGGGCACCCAGTGCACCTCGCCGGTCACCCGGCCGCCCTCGCGCACCGGGGCGCCCGCGCGCTCGAGGCCGGCCGCCGGCTCGACGGTCCAGGCGGCCTGGACGTCGCTCGGCGGCCGCGCCGGGACCAGCGCCGCGCGCTGGGCGCCGGCGGCCACGGCGTCCACCACGCCGGGGTCGGCCCCACCGCGGTCGAGCAGGCGGCTCGCGGGCACGTGGCCGAGCAGCGGCACGCCGGCCAGCACGCGGCCGAGCTCGGCGAAGACGAGCATCGCCTCGATCGCGCCCAGCCCGGCGCCGCCGTTGGCCTCCGAGACCAACAGCCCCGGCCAGCCGGCCTCGCACGCCGTCGGCCACAGGTCGGGCAGCGCGCCGCCGTCGGCCGCCGCGCGCGCGGCCTCGACCGTGCCGAAGCGTCCGAGCGCGCCGCGCGCCGCCTCCTGGAGGAGCTCTTGCTCGTCGGAGAGGGCGAAGTTCATGCCGGCGCTCCCGCCGCCTCGCGCTCGCGGGCGCGCAGGTCGGAGAACGGGATGCCCTTGTCCAGGCGCGGCTCGGGCGGCAGGCCGAGCACCCGCTCGCCGACCATCGAGCGCAGGATCTCCTCCGTCCCGCCCGCCGACTTGAGGCCCGGCATGTCGGCCACCAGCTCGCCGAAGCGCTCGTCCGAGAGCCCCTCGGGCCCGAGCACGTCGCAGATCAGGTCGCCGGCCGCGATCGCGGCGCGGATCGTGGTCACCTTGGCCAGCGCGCCCTCGGGCCCGGGCACGCCGCCGCGCTGGAGCGTGGTGAGCATCCGGTAGCCCGTGAAGCGCAGGGCGAGGAAGTCCGTGGCCAGCTCGCCGAAGCGGTGGCGCACCTCGCCGTCGCGGGTGGCGGCCTCGTCCTCGAGCAGCGCGTGCGCGAAGCGGTCGGCACGCCAGCCGAAGCCCTCGCCGCCCAGCCCGATCGCCACCCGCTCGAAGAGCAGCGTCGTCATCGCGACGCCCCAGCCGCCGTCGACGGGGCCGACCTCGGCGCCGGCGGGCAGGGCCACGTCGTCGAGGAAGACCTCGTTGAAGTGCGCCTCGCCGGAGACCTGGCGCAGCGGGCGGACGTCGACCCCCTCGGCCTGCATCGGCAGGACGAACATGGTCAGGCCCTTGTGCTTGGGCACGTCGGGGTCGGTGCGGGCGAGGATCAGCCCGAAGGTCGCGTGCTGGGCGTTGGTGGTCCACACCTTCTGGCCCGACATCCTCCAGCTGCCGTCCGGCTCCTGGCGCGCGCGGGTCTGGACGCCCGCGAGGTCAGAGCCGGCGGCGGGCTCGGAGAAGAGCTGGCACCAGACCTCCTCGGCGGTGAGCATCGGCACGAGGTGGCGCTGCTTCTGGTCCTCGGTGCCGTGGGCGATGATGGTCGGCCCGAGCATCCCGACGCCGATGACGTCGAACAGCCCGGGCACGCCGGCGCGCCCGATCTCCTGGTTGACGACCACCTGGTGCAGCGGCCCGAGCCCGGCGCCGCCGTACTCGGCCGGCCACGTCACCGCCGCCAGCCCACCCTCGGCCAGCTCGCGCTGCCACTCGCGCCGCGCGGCCGCGCCGGAGCGCATCGCGGGTGCCGCCGCGGCGTGCGCGTCGAGCCAGGCGCGGACCTCGGCGCGATAGCGCGCGAGCTCCGGCGTGTCGTTCAGGTCCAAGGGAGGCCTCCGGTCGTGCGAACGCAGGTGTTCACTTCCATCGGCGCTCCACCGTACCGGACCTTGACTGACTGGTCAGCCGGTCGCATGCCAACCTGCCCTCTCACGATGCGCGGGCTGACCCTCGTCCAGGCGCTCGCGGGTGCGGTCGCGCTGGCGCGGCTGAGCCGCGGCCGCGACCGCCGGCCGCCGCTCGCCGCCGCGCCGGTTGCGGCGGGCACGCGCGTCTCGGTCGTGATCCCCGCGCGCGACGAGGAGCGGCGGCTGCGCCCGTGCCTGGAGGGGCTGCAGGGCGATCCGGGCGTCGCTGAGGTGATCGTGGTCGACGACTGCTCGCGGGACGCAACGGCGGCGCTGGCCGCGTCGCTCGGCGCGACGGTGGTCGCGGGGCGCGAGCCGCCGCCGGGCTGGATCGGCAAGCCGTGGGCCCTGCAGCAGGGGCTCGAGGCGGCCGGCGGCGACGTCGTGGTCGCGCTGGACGCCGACACGCGCCCGCGGCCCGGCCTGGTGGGCGCGCTGGCCGGTGCGCTGGAGGCGGCCGACCTCGTCTCGGCCGGCGCGCGCTTCGTCTGCGACAGCGCCGGCGAGCGGCTGCTGCACCCCTCGATGCTCGCCTCGCTCGTCTACCGCTTCGGCCCCACCGATGCGGCCGCCGCGCCCGCGGCGGCGCGGCTGGTGATCAACGGCCAGTGCACCGCCGTGCGCCGCGAGCAGCTGCTGGCGGCCGGCGGCTACCGCGCGGCCAGCGGCCACATGACCGACGACGCCGCCGAGGCGCGGGCGCTGGCCCGCGCCGGTTGGCGGATCGAGTTCCGTGACGGCGGCGGCCTGCTGGAGGTCAAGATGCACGACTCGGCGGCCGAGGCGTGGCGCGAGTGGGGCCGCTCGCTGGCCTACCCGGACGTCACCGGCGCCGGCTGGCAGGCGGCCGACCTCGCCGTGGTGTGGCTGGCGATGGCGCTGCCTCAGCTCAAGCTCGCCGCCGGCCGCGGGCGGCCGGTCGACGTCGCGCTGGTGGCGGTGCGCTGCGCGCTGCTGGCGGGCCTCGCCCCGAGCTACACGCGCCGCGGGCCGGCGTTCTGGCTCTCCCCGCTGGCCGACGCCGCGACCGCGGTGCGCCTCACGGCGTCGGCCCTGCGCCCGGCGCGGGCGTGGCGGGGCCGGACCTACGGCCCCTGAGCGCCCCGAGCGCGAAGAGCGCGCCGATGATCGCCATCAGCGCGCCGGTCGCCCACACCCGCTCGACGGGGTCGAACGCGAGCTGGATGACGGGGAAGCCGAAGATCCCGGCGCGCGCGCCCCACTTGAACGCGCTCGCGAAGGTGACCGCGAGGCACAGGCCGAGGGCGCAAAGCGCGGCCGCCGGGGCGAGCACGAAGCCGCCTCCGACGAAGCACATGATCGACTTGCCGCCGCGGAAGGAGGCGAAGACCGGGAACGCGTGACCGAGCATCGCGCCCGCGACCGCCGCCCAGGCCGCCCACCAGCCGCCGAGCGCCAGGCCCGCCAGCGCGGCGACGGCCGCCTTGGCGGCGTCGCCCGCGAACACCGGCCACGCGCGCCGCGCGCCGAGCTGCTCGAGCGCGTTCCAGGCGCCCGGATTGCGGTCGCCGGCCTCGCGCAGGTCGACCCCGTGCGCGCGCCCTACCAGCAGGGCGACGGGCACCGAGCCGAGCAGATAGCCGATCATGGCCGCAAGGACGTACTCCACCTGTGCCGATCGCCTCCTTCCACCTGGTCCGCTACCCGCGTTCGACGGCGCCCGAGGGATTCTCGCGGATGGGCCTCGACCGCCCCGTGCTGGCGCGCACGAGCGGCCTGCGCTTCTGGCGGCTGCTCGGCACCGGCCGCGGCCAGGCGATGACGCTGAGCGCCGACCTGCGCCGCTGGGCGCTGTTCGCGGTCTGGGAGGACGACGCCGCGCTGGACGACTTCCTGGCCGGCTCCGAGATCCCCCGGCGCTGGGCGGCGCTCGCCCGCGAGTCCTACACCGTGCGGCTCGCGCCCGTCCGCGCGCACGGGGCGTGGGGCGGGAAGGACCCGCTCGCGGGCGCCGCCGCGCCGGCCGGCGGCCTCGACGGCGGCCCGGTGGCGATCCTGACCCGCGCGAGCATCCGCCCGCGGCGGCTGGTGGCCTTCTACCGCTCCACCCTCCCGCCGGCCGCCGACCTGGCGGGCCGCCCCGGGCTGCTCGCCTCGGTCGGCGTCGGGGAGTGGCCGCTCGCGCGCCAGGCGACCTTCTCGCTGTGGCGCTCGCTCACCGACGCCCAGGAGTTCGCCTACCGCCGCCCCGACCACGTCGACGTCGTCCGGCGCACGCGCGCGGAGCGCTGGTACTCCGAGGAGCTCTTCGCGCGCTTTCGCCCCTATGGCGCCGAGGGCACCTGGAACGGGGCGGATCCGCTGTCATCCTCGGCGGACTGACCACAGGGAGGAACACGCAGATGCTCGAGCAGCGCACGCTCGGCCCAAGCCTCGTCGTCTCGGCGATGGGCCTGGGCTGCATGGGGATGTCTGAGTTCTACGGCGCCACCGACGAGGAGGAGGGCGTCGCGACCATCCGCCGGGCGCTCGAGCTCGGCGTCTACTTCCTCGACACCGCGGACATGTACGGGCCGGAGACCAACGAGCGGCTCGTCGGCCGCGCGATCGCCGGCGACCGCGACGACTACGTGGTGGCGACGAAGTTCGGAATCGTCCGCGGCGAGGACCCGCGGCAGCGCGGCATCGACGGCAGCCCGGAGCACGTGCGCGCGGCCTGCGACGCCTCGCTGCGGCGCCTGGGCCTCGAGCACATCGACCTCTACTACCAGCACCGCGTCGACCCGAAGGTGCCGATCGAGGAGACGGTCGGGGCGATGGGCGAGCTGGTGCAGGCGGGCAAGGTCCACCACCTGGGGCTCAGCGAGGCGGCGCCGGAGACCATCCGCCGCGCGCACGCGACGCACCCGATCACCGCGGTGCAGACCGAGTACTCGCTGTTCAGCCGCGAGCCCGAGGCGGAGATCCTGCCCACGGTGCGCGAGCTGGGCATCGGCTTCGTGCCCTACTCGCCGCTCGGCCGCGGCTTCCTGTCCGGCACGATCGAGTCGCTCGACGACCTCTCCGCCGACGACTTCCGCCGCCTGAGCCCGCGCTTCGCCGAGGGCAACCTCGAGCGCAACCTGGAGCTGGTGCGCGCGGTAAGGGCGCTGGCGGAGGAGCGGGAGGTCACGCCGGCGCAGCTCGCGCTCGCCTGGGTGCTGGCCCAGGGCGAGGACATCGTCCCGATCCCCGGGACCAAGCGCGTCGCCTACCTCGAGCAGAACGCCGCCGCCGGCGAGGTCCGGCTCTCGGCCTCAGAGCTCGCGCGGCTCGACGAGATCATGCCGCCCGGCGCCGCCTCGGGCGACCGCTACCCGGACATGTCCAGCGTCGACGGCTAGGACGGAGTCCTAGTCGAGGTGGGCCTCGGCCCACCCGACGCGCTCGCCGCGGGAGTTGACCACCGGCGGTGCCGCCAGCTCTGCCAGGGGCGGCGTCGCGGCGGCCAGGCCGAGCGGCCCGCGCACCACTGCGCTCGCCGCGGGCGCGACCCCGCGGATCGCGCCGTCGAGCACCTTGACCGCCGCGCCGCGGCCGTCGGACAGCCCGATGCCGATGACGCCCTCGGCGCCGATCTTGGCCACGACCCCGGGCGCTGAGGCCATCAGCTCGGTGTCGATCGCGCCCGGGAAGGCCACCAGCTCGGGATGCGCGCGCATGGCGGCCGCGACCCGCGCGCCGTCTGCGCCGAGGCCGCCGCCCGCCAGCCGGCCGAAGGCGTGGGCCAGCGCACCGAGCGGGAGCACGAAGGTCCGCATCCCACAGCCGTCGGTCGCGTGCGGGACCGTCTCGGGCGGCACGCCGGCGGCGGCCGCGACAGCGGCGGTCATGGCGCGCTGCAGCGGATGGGCCGCGTCGAGGTAGCCCGCCGTCGGCCAGCCCTCCGCCACGCACAGCGCCAGCCCGAGCGCGTGCTTGCCCGAGCAGTTGTGATGGATCGGCTCCGGCGCGCCGCCGGCAGCCGCCAGCGCGACCTCGGCGCCGGGCGCGCGCGGCGGGAAGGGCCCGCAGCCGAGCGACGCGGGCGTCAGCCCGCAGGCCGCGAGGATCTCGCGCACCCGCTGCAGGTGCTCGGGGCGGCCGCCGTGCGACGCGCACGCGACGGCCAGGTGGGCGTCGCCGAGCCCGTAGCGCTCGAGCACCCCAGCCCGCACGGCGGGCAGCGCCTGAAACGGCTTGGCCGCCGAGCGGGCGAACACCCGAACGCCCGCGGTCTGCGGCGGCTCGCCCGCCGCCGCCAGCGACCACGCGAAGCGGTGCCGGCTCTCGACCAGCTCGCCGCGGATGACCTCGACCGTCCCCGTTCCCACGTACGGCACTCTTGCGGATACGCTCCGGAGATGGTCAGACGCGCGGAGAATGCGGGGGAGACGATGACGACGCGGGCGGGGATCGACCTCGGCGGGACGAAGGTCCAGACGGTGATCGTCGACGGCGCCTACAAGGTGCTCGGCGAGGCCCGGCTGCCCACGCCGACGAACGGCGGCCCGAAGGGCGTGGCCGAGGTGCTGATCGCGACCGTGCGCGAGGCCGCCGAGCAGGCCGGCGTCGAGCCCGGCGACCTCGCCGGCATCGGCATCGGCTCGCCGGGGGTCATCGACGCCCCCGCCGGAACCGTCTCGGCCGCCTCCAACCTGCCCCGCTGGTCGGGCACGTTCGCGCTGGGCGGGGCGCTCGAGGACGCGCTCGGCCCGCCCGTGACCATCGACAACGACGTCAACGTCGCCACCGCTGCCGAGTTCCACCTCGGCGCTGGCCGCCCGTACCAGTCGCTGCTCGGCGTCTTCTGGGGCACCGGCGTCGGCGGCGGGATCGTGATCGACGGCACGCCCTGGTCCGGCCGCGGCGCCGCGGGCGAGATCGGCCACGTCGTGGTCAAGGTGGGCGGCGCGCACTGCCCGTGCGGGCGGCGCGGCTGCATGGAGGCCTACGCCGGGCGCCTGGCGATGGAGCGCCGCGCGCGCAAGGAGCTCGAGCACGGCGCCAAGACCAAGCTGTTCAAGATGATGGAGGAGCGCGGCCGCACCCGGCTGACCAGCGGCGTGTGGGCGCGGGCGCTGAAGGCGAACGACCCGCTCGCCGTGCGCCTGATCGACCGCGCGGTCGAGGCGCTCGGCGCCGGCGTGGCCTCAGCGCTCAACGTGCTCGACGTCGAGGCGGTCGTGTTCGGCGGCGGCCTCGGGATCCGGCTCGGTCAGCCGTACGTCGATCGCATCGCCGACGCGATGCAGCCCCACCTGTTCGCCAGCGCCAACCCGCCCAAGGTCCACCTCGCGGCGCTCGGCGACCTCGGTGGGGCGCTCGGCGCCGCGCTGCTCTCCGCGAGCGCCGAGCAGGCAGCGCCGGCGCGCGGGCGCATCCGCGTCGCGTCCTGAGGCGCATGAGCGAGCCGTCCGAGCGCGTCTTCGCCGAGGTGACGATCGTCGCCCCCGTCGAGACCGTCTGGCGGGCGCTGCGCGACCCGGCCTGGATTCGCCGCTGGTTCGGCTGGGAGTACGACGGCCTCGAGGCCGAGATCGAGCAGATCTTCGTCGCCGAGGCCGAAGCCGACGAGGCGGCCCACACGCTGCGCTGGTCGCACGGCGACGTCTTCGCACTCACGCCTTCCGGCGGCGGCACGCTGGTGCGCGTGACCCGCGCGGCGCCCGCCGGCGAGACCCGCTGGGGGGACGTCTACGACGACATCGGCGAGGGCTGGCTGACCTTCGTCCACCAGCTGCGGCTGGTGCTCGAGCTCCATCCGGATGACCCGCGGCGCACCGTCTACCTCTCCGGCGCGGCTGACGTCGCCGAGCCGGCCGACGTGCTCGAGCTGACCGGGACGCCGGCGTCCGGACGCTACGCCGCCACCCTTCCCACCGGCGAGGACGCCGAGGGCGAGGTGTGGTTCCGCGCGCCCCACCAGCTCGCCCTCACCGTGGACGGCTACGGCGACGGCCTGCTCGTCGTGACCCGCCGCCCGGCGAGCGCCGACGGTGGCGGCCGGGCGTCGGCCACGGTGATCGCGTACGGCCTCGACGATGCCGCCTTCGCGGCCCTGCGCGAGCGCTGGACGGCGTGGTGGCGCGACCGCTACGGCGTCGCCGATCAGCCCGCCTACGAAGCGACGTAGCCGGCCGGGAATGAAGCGGGCGCCCGGCGCGTCCTGACGGGGATCACCCAACCGCGGGAGCCGGCACCAGGCCCCGCTGCACCCAGAGGATCCCCCCATGTTCTCGCTGCTCAAGCCGGGCCGGATCGGCCCCGCTCTCGCCGTCCTCGGCGGCCGCCCCGCCGCCGTCGCGCTCACCGGCGGCTGGACCGCCTCCCTCACGGCCATGGCCGGCCGTGCGCTGGCCGCCCGCCGCCGTCAGACCGGCGCCAGCAGCGCGCGCGCGGGCGCGCCGTCGGAGCCCACCACCGCCAGCGCGGTGCAGACCAGCCGGTAGCGCCCCGGCGCGACGCCGCGCAGGTCGAGGCCCTCGAGCGGCACGACGCCCGCCCGCAGCAGGATGCGATGAGCCTCCTCGTCGCCGATCGAGAGGTAGTCGATCCCGACGAGGCGCGTGCCGGCGTCCACCAGCCGCTGGGCGCCGCTCCCGACGAGCCGGATGAAGTCGCGGGTGAACGTGTCCGACGCCCACAGCTCCGAGTTCGGCGTCTTGAGCAGCACCCGCTCCGGATCGGCCGGCAGGCCGACCCGGTCCAGCGCCGCCGCCTCGATGTCCTCGGTCAGCGCGGTCGCGTCCACCACCGTCGCCTCGCCTACCAGCACCGCCGGGTCGATCGTCTCCGCGCCCGCGCCGTCGTCGAGGAAGTGCAGCGGCGCGTCGACGTGCGTGCCGGTGTGCACGCCGAAGTCCAGCCGCGAGACGTTGGCAGCTTCGCCGTCGGCGATCGACTGCGCGCGCTCGAGCCGGACGCCGGGGTTGCCGTCGTAGATCGGCATGCGGGGGCGGATCGGGACCGAGATGTCGATGAGCTCCATCGCCACAGCCTCCCGCATCCGCCGCCCGCGAGCGGGCCTCCCGGGCCGACCGGGACGGTCGCCCGGAAGCGCAGGACGGTCGCCGGCGTCTCGGGTGAAGTTCCCCACGACCCAGATCCGGAGGCTCGGACATGCCCTTGACCCTTCCCACCCGCAGCGCGCGGGCGCTCGCCGGCCTCGTCGCCGGCGCCGCCGTCGCGCTCGCCGCGGCGCCCTCTGCGAGCGCCGCCATCGAGATCACGACGCCCGACCGCGTGTCGCTGCACGTCAAGACGACGGCCGGCGAGGCGGTCGCGGTCGACTGCCTCGACGGCACCGTCCGCGTGAACGAGGAGCCCACGCCGGCCGCCTGCGCGCGGCTCGAGCGCCTCGAGCTCGTCGGCGACGCGCTCCCCAACACGCTCGACCTCTCGCGCGCCGGGGCGGACTTCCCCGTGCTGAGCGTCCGCAGCGTGGCCGCCGGGGCGGGCACGGACACCGTCGCCGGATCGCCCGGCGGCGACTGGTTGCGCGGCGGCATCGGTGACGACCGGATCACCGGCGGCGACGGCGACGACCGCGCCGACTGGTACGCCGGAGACGGCAACGACACGTTCGACGGCGGCGTCGGCAAGGACACCTTCAGCGCCTTCGGCAGCAACGCCGGCGACGAGATCGTCGCCGTCACCGACGGCCGCCGCCTGCGCATCGAGCGGCGCACGGTGGCGCCGGCGATGGCCGACCTCGGCGAGACCGAGATCGTCGGCCTGCTCGGCCTCGGCGGCGACGACACGTTGCGCGGCCAGCGCGGCGTCTCGACCGTCCCCGACCTGTTCCTGGACGGCAACGACGGCAACGACACGGTGATCGGCGGCGACGGCGAGGACGACGTGCGCGGCAGCTCCGGCGACGACGACCTCACCGGCGGGGACGGCGACGACGTCCTGCTCGCCGGCAAGGGCGACGACACGCTGCGCTGGAGCGTCGGCCACGATCAGGACCACCTGCGCGGCGACGCGGGCACCGACACGGTCCTGGCGCTCGGCGGCCGCGGCGCGGACACGTGGTCGCTGAAGCGGGAGACCTCGCAGAGCGTGCGGCTGACCGCGGCGGGCGCCGTCTCGTCTGGCCTGAAGACCGACCTGGCCGAGCACCTGGTGACCGACATGGGTGCCGGCGACGACACGGTGACCGGGTCGACCGGCATCGGAGCGGTGTTGGCGCTCAGCCAGCTCGGTGGCATCGGCGACGACGTGCTCACCGGCGGTGACGGTGACGACGTGCAGGACGGCGGCGCCGGCTTCGACCGGTTGACCGGCGCCGAGGGCAACGACACGCTGCACGCCGGCGACGACGCTGCCGATCAGGTGCGCTGCGACGGCGGCCTCGACGTCGCTTACGCCGACCCGGTCGACGACATCCTCGACTGCGAGACGGTCAAGTAGGCGAGCGCGACGGGCCGGCTCAGGCCGGCCCGATCGCCCGCGCCACGAGCGCGCTGCCGAGTGCCACGATCGGCAGCCCGCCGCCCGGGTGGGCGGTGCCGCCCACCAGCCACAGCCCGCGCGCGCCGTGCACGGTGTTGGCCGCGCGCCGCAGCGTCCCGAGCCGCCCGTGCGGCGCGGCGCCGTAGATCGCCCCGCCCGCGGCGCCGGTCTCGCGCTCGAGGTCGCCGGGGGTGCGCCGCGCCCGCGCCACGATCCGCTCGCCGACGCCGAGCCGGTCGATCAGCGCCGCCTCGGCGCCGTTCCAGTCGGCCGCGTCGCCGACCGCCGGCGCGTTGACCAGCACGAACCAGTTCTCGGTCTCCGGCGGCGCCTCGCCGGCGTCGGTGACGCACGACGCGCTGACGTAGACGGTGGGATCGCGGACCGGGCGCCGGTGGACGAAGACGTCGTCGAACTCGGCGTCGTAGTCACGCGGGAAGCGGATCGCGTGGTGGGCGAGGCCGGGCGTGCGCCCGCGCAGCCCGAGCATCACGACGAGGCCCGACAGCGAGCGCTCGAGCTCGCCGCGGCGCGGCGGCGGGCGCCCGAGCAGCCGGCGGCGGACGGTCGCCTCGTCGACGTCGGCGATGACGGCGTCGAACGCCGCGAGCCCCGCCTCGGTCTCCACGCCCGTGACCCGCCCGCCGCCCGCCTGCTCGATCCGCCGCACCGGTGTGCCCAGCCGCAGCTCGCCGCCGAGCGTCTCCAGGCGCGCGACGAGCGCCTCCACCAGCACGTAGAGCCCGCCGCGCGGGTGCCAGGCGCCGTAGGCGTGCTCGACGTAGCCGGCGACCGCGAGCGCCGCCGGCGCCCGGCGCGGATCGGCGCCCGCGTAGGTGGCGAAGCGCTCGATGATCAGTCGTAGGCGCGGATCGCTCGTCGACGCCCGCGCCAGCTGCCGCAGCGTCCACCACGGCTTCACGCGCGCAAGGTCGGCGGGGCTGGGCCGTGGCTCGCCGCGCCGCGAGCCGATCCGCAGCCGCTGTTCGGGGCCCGTCGCGCGCGTGACCGGCGGCCACGGCGGCGGTCCGGTGAGCACCGGCACCGAGGCGCGCCACATCCCGGCGCACAGCCCGAGGAAGCGCAGCCAGTCCGTGCCCGCGCCGGGCGCCCAGGCCTCGAGCGCTTCCATCGCCCGCGGCAGGTCGGCGCTGATCTCCACCTCGCTGCCGTCGGCGAAGCCGTAGCGCGTGACGGGCTCCACCCGCAGCAGCTCGAGCTCGTCGGCCAGCGGCGCGCCCGTCTCGGCGAAGAGCGCCTCGAACACCCACGGCATCGTCAGCAGCGATGGGCCCGAGTCCCAGGCGAAGCCGTCGCGCTCCACGCGGCCGCACTTGCCGCCCGCGAGCTCGGCCTGCTCGAAGACCGTCACGCGATGGCCCGCGTGGGCGAGCCGGACCGCCGCGGCGAGGCCGCCGACGCCCGCGCCGACGACGGCGATCCTCATCGCGCGCGCATCCGCGCCGCGAGCGCGGGCACGGCGAAGGCGCCCATGGCGAGTCCGCCCGCGGCGGCGGTCACCGGCCGGCGCCAGAGCACCGCGTTGGCGAAGCTCTCGCCGACCCAGGTCCACAGGTAGAGGGCGAGGGCGCCGTCGCCAGCGGCGGCGGCGTCCGCGCCGTCGCCGGGGTCGAGCGCGCTCCAGACCGCGAAGACCCCCAGCCCGGTCACGAACCAGCCCGCGAAGTTCGAGGCCGGCACGCCCTCGTAGCGCCCGCCCTGCGGCCACACCCAATAGCCGTCGCGCGCCATGCGCGGATCCAGGAAGACGTCCCAGGCGGTCAGCGCGCCCGCGGCGAGGGCGATCCGCGGTGCCCGCCGCCGGGCCAGCAGCCCGGCGACCATCCAGGCGGGCCGGGCCATCATCGCCCACGCCGCCGCGGCCAGCAGCGGCACGCCGCCCACCTGCGGCCCGAGCTTGTCCGTGTAGTGGTAGTGGCCGAACGGCCGGCCGGTCGCGACCCCGGCCAGCTCGGCCAGGAAGCCGAGCTTGCCCGCCGCCAGCACCGGGAGAACGCCGCGCCGGAGCCCGCGCGCCTCGCGGGCCTCGGCGAGCGACGTGACCATCATCAGGCCGACGATGCCGCGCGTTGCGGCCACGCGCCGGCGCTCGGGCAGGTAGGCGTAGCTCACCTGCGCGGCGGCCAGCGCGCCGAGCAGCAGCCGCGAGGGCGTCACGCGCCCCGCCGCGCGACGGCTCACTCGTAGACCACGAGGTCCGGCGGCGGGTCCAGCCGCAGCACCTGGCGCGGCGTCATCAGGTTCGTGTCCTCGCGGTAGAAGAGCTTGAAGCCCTGGTTGAAGCGCGGGGCGGCACGCGTGAAGGCCTCGTACTTGCCGGTCTTGACCGCCCGGCCGCCGAAGCCGTCGACGTTGAGGACGACCTCCAGGCCCTTGCGCGGCTTGACCTGCCGGTCGTCGACCATGTCGTCGGTGAACTGGTGGATGACGAAGAGCTTGTTCGGCAGCCGGTTGCGCTCGACCAGCTGGGAGAGCCACAGCGAGGTGGCGTTGACCTCGCGCGAGCTGACCGAGCCGATCACCTGGCCGGGCACCTCGCCCTCGTTGACGCGCCACTCGGGATCCAGCGCGAGGCCGACGTCGGGCTCCTTGAGCCACTTGCGCAAGCGCTCGGTCTCGGTGAAGAAGTCGGCGCGGCCGGGCTGGATGTCCAGCAGCAGCAGCCCCTTGACCTTGCGCGCCGCCTTCAGGTAGCGGCGGATGATGCTGTCGGGCTGGCGGAAGCGGTACTGGCCGTCCTCGCCGCCGTCGGCCTGGGCGATCACGGCGATCAGCTCCAGCGCCGGCAGCACCGGGCGCGACTTGCGCTCGTAGGGCCTGGCCACGCGCAGCAGGCGCCGCGCCGCGCCGTCGGGCCTGCCGATCCCCAGCGCGCCGAGCTCCTCGGACTGCGGCGCCCCGTAGAAGCCGACGACCCGGTGGTCCGGGAAGATCCGGCGCCCGCCGCGGGGCAGCTCGGGCGGAGGCGCGTCGGCCCTCGCCTCGCCGTCCTTCCCGCCCCCTCCGCCGGCGGCGGGCTCCTCGGAGCCACGCGTGGCCGCCCAGGCGCCGACGCAGACGGCGAACACCGCCAGGGCGCCGAGCCCCGCCAGCGCGCGCCTGCGGCGCAGGCGCTGACGACGGACGGACGAGCTGAATCTCGGACCTGAACGACCCACAACCCTTCCTTCTACCCTGACAGGCTCACAACGTGACCGGCCTCGATCTCCTCTTCGCGCTGGCGCTCGTGGCCCTCAACGGCTTCTTCGTGGCCACCGAGTTCTCGCTCGCTCGCCTGCGCCCGACGCAGATCCGCCAGTGGGAGCGCGACCGGCGGCCCGGGGCGAAGTCGGTCCGCCACGCGATCGATCACATCGACGCCTACCTGGCCGCGTGCCAGCTCGGCATCACCGTGTCCAGCCTCGGCCTCGGCGTCGTGGGCGAGCGAGCGTTCCACGACCTGCTCGAGCCCTTGCTCGGCGAGGAGGCGCGGCTGCTGAGCGTTCCCCTCGCCGGCCTGCTCGCCTTCCTGATCATCACGCTCCTGCACGTGGTGCTCGGCGAGCTGGCGCCCAAGAGCCTCGCGATCGCCCGCACCTCGGTCACGGCGCTCGCCGTCGCGCCGTTCATGCGCGTCTTCTACTTCCTCACCAAGCCGCTCGTCGACCTCTTCAACGGCATGGGGAACCTGGTGCTCAAGCCGTTCGGGATCCCGCCTGCGCGCGAGGCGGGACACGATCCCTACAGCGAGGAGGAGCTGCGCCAGATCGTCCACGAGAGCCACGCGGGCGGGGAGATCCAGGAGGGTGAGCGCGACTTCACCGACAACGTGCTGACCTTCGGCGACCGGCGCGCGCGCGAGGTGATGATCCCCCGCCGCAGCGCCGAGTACGTCACGACCGACGCCGGCTTCGCCGACGTGGTCGAGCGCATCCGCGCCACCGGCCTCACGCGCCTGCCGCTGTGCGAGCCTGACGGCGGGCTGGACGCGACGGTCGGCCTGCTGCACGCCAAGGACCTGCTGGTGGCTCAGAACGGGAGCGCGCCGGACCTGCGCGAGCTCGCGCGCCCGCTCGTCCGTGTCCCGGAGTCGATGCTGATCGACGAGCTGCTCGAGGGCCTGCGCCGGCGGCGCGGCCACATGGCGCTGGTGATCGACGAGCACGGCACCGCGGTCGGCCTGATCACGCTCGAGGACGTGCTCGAGGAGATCGTGGGCGAGATCGCCGACGAGTTCGACCCCGAGGACGCCGAGCCGATCACCACGTCGGACGGCGTGACGACCGTCGCCGGCTGGGCCCCGATCCGCCTGGTCGGCGAGCAGCTCTCGCTCGAGTTGGCCGACGCCCACGAGGCGACCATCGGCGGCTTCATCCTCGAGATGCTGGGCCGCCCGCCGCAGACCGGCGAGGTCGTCACGATCGAGGGTCTCCGGCTCGAGGTGGTCCGGGCCGACAACGCCCAGATCGAGGAGCTCAAGGTCCTCGACGGCGATCACGCGGCTAGCGACTGAGCACCCCGCGGCGGGCGGCGATCGCCAGCTTGCGCCGGCGGCGGACCATCGCCCGCCCGGGCGAGGCGCCGTAGCCCTCGCGCTCGATCTGGCGCAGGATCTCGCGGTACATCCCGGCGGCGGCGGCGATCGCCCGGCGCCCGTGCTCGAGCTGGGCGATGCCCGCGCAGCCCTCGTCGTAGAGCGCGTCGGCGCGGGCGATCTGGTCGCGCAGCAGGCCGGCCCGCCGTCCCGGCGCGAGCGACCCCCCGTGGTGGGCGATCGTCTCCGCCGCGAGGTAGACGTGGCCGTTGGCCAGGTCCTCGTCGATGTCGCGCAGGATGTTGGTCCGCTGCATCGCCATCCCGAGCGCCGCCGCGGCGGGCCGCGCGAGCACCGGATCGCGCGTGCCCAGCAGCGCCGCCATCACGACGCCGACGGTCCCGGCCACCCGGTAGCAGTAGGTGTCCAGCTCGTCCTCGGTCGCCACGGCGGTCGCCGCCAGGTCGTGGCGCATGCCCGCGCAGAAGTCGGTCAGCGCGTCGCGCGGGAGCTCGTAGCGCTCGTCGAGCGAGTCGAGGATGGCGACCTCGCGCGTGCGTCGGCCCTCGGCGCCGGCGGCCCAGGCCTCGACCGCCGCGACGCGCATCTCGGCCTGCGGACGGCCCTCGTCGACGAGGTCGTCGAGCGTGCGGAAGACCAGATAGAGCAGGTAGACGTCGTCGCGCAGGTGGCGCGGGAGCATCCGGCAGGCCAGCGAGAAGGTCCGCGCGACGCGCTGGGTCGTCGAGCGCGCCTCGACCAGGACGGGTGGGGCGACGCTCATGCGGCCACGTCCGCGCGTCCGCCGGTGACGCGCCGCGGGGCCGGGTGGTCGGCGGCCACGAGGGTCGCCGTGACCTCGGCACCCATCAGCACGCCGGGGATGCCGGCGCCCGGGTGGGTGCCACCGCCGACGTGGTACATGCCGCCGACGTGGCGGTCGCGGTTGGGCTGGCGGAAGTAGGCCGACTGGTGCAGGGTCGGCTCGACCGCGAACGCGTTGCCCAGTTCGGCGCCGAGCTCGCGCTCGAAGTCCAGCGGGTCCATCCGGTGCTCGACGCGCACCGAGGCGCGCAGGCCGGTGAGCCCGAAGGTCGTCTCGAAGTCCTCCAGCAGCGCGTCGCGCAGGCCGTCGGCGGCGCTCGCCCAGTCGATCGGCGCGCGGAGGTTCGGGACCGGCAGCAGCACGGAGATCGAGTCGCCGCCGGGCGCCGCCATGCCCGGCTCGGTACGCGCGGGCGCGTGCACGTAGGTGGACAGGTTGCGCGGCAGCTCGCCGCCGCGGGTGACGGTGCGGATGAAGTCCTTGTAGCCGGCGCCCACCAGCAGCGTGTGATGGCTGAGCCGCTCGAAGGGGCGGTCCGTGCCGAGGTAGAGCAGGAAGCAGGACATCGTCTCGCGCAGCCGCCGGCGCGGGGCCGGGCGGCCGAGCAGGGTGTGCGCGCGCAGCACGTCGGCGTTGGAGACCACGACGTCGGCGGCGATCCGCTCGCCCGAGGCCAGGCGCACGCCCGCCACGCGGCCGCCGGCCTGCTCGATGCGCTCCACGCCGTCGCCGCAGCGGACGTCCAGCGCGCGCGCCATCGCCTCCACCAGCGCGTAGACCCCGCCGTCGGTGTACCAGCCGCCGTCGAGCACCTGCAGGTAGACCAGCGCGCCGTAGATCGCCGGCACGCGGTAGGGATCGCCGCCGATGAACAGCGAGTGGAAGGAGAAGGCCTCGCGCACGCGCGGGTGCTCGAAGTGGCGCGAGACGAAGCGATGCAGCGGCAGCACGGCGTTGAGGCGCAGCATCGTCGGCACCAGCTCGGCGAACGGGCGGGCCGTGAGGAAGGGCCGGCGGCCCGCAGCGAGGATCGCGTCCTCGTAGATCGGCTTCAGCGCCGCCAGGAAGCCATCGAGGCGGCCGGCGTCGCGAGCGGAGAAGCGGGCGATCTCGGCCCGCAGCGCCTCGCGATCGGCGGTGAAGTCGAAGTGACGTTCCTCGCCCGCCCAGTAGATCCGGTAGAGCGGCTCGAGCCGGCGCATCGTCACCTCCGAGTGGAGGTCGAGCCCGCCGGCCGCGAACGTGTCCTCGAGCACCCAGGGCATCGTCACCAGCGACGGGCCCATGTCCCAGGTGTAGCCGCCGTCCTGGAGCCGGTAGGCGCGCCCGCCGGGACGCGCGCGCTGCTCGACCACCGTCACGTCGTGGCCCATGCCCTGGAGGCGCAGGGCGGCGGCCAGCCCGCCCAGCCCGGCGCCGATCACCACGGCCCTCATGCGAGCTGCGCCCGGCCGAGCTCGGAGCCGGCGGCGGCGCCGGCCGCCCACGTCGCGATCCGCAGCTGCTCGATCACCGTCGCGATCGCCTGGCCGGCGCGGTCGGACTGCGCGGCGATCAGGAAGGGGCGCGCGAGCCCGGCCGCGGTGGCGCCGAGCGCGAGGCACTTGGCCACCTCGACGCCGTCGCGCAGGCCGCCGGAGGCGAGCACCGGCAGCCCCGGCGCCGCCGCGCAGGCGCCCGCCAGCGCCTCGGCGGTCGGTAGCCCCCAGTCCGCGAAGGCGGCTGCGACGGCCCCCGCCCGCGGGTCCCGCCGCCCCTCGATCAGCGCCCAGTTGGTGCCGCCCGAGCCGGCCACGTCGACCGCCGCGACGCCGGCGGCGGCCAGGCCGCGGACGTCCTCGGGGTCCAGGCCGAAGCCCACCTCCTTGACCAGCACCGGCCGCGGGGCGAGCCGGGCGACGACGGCGGCGATGCCGTCGAGCACGCCGGAGAAGTCGGGCTCGCCCTCGGGCTGGACCGCCTCCTGGATCGGGTTGAGGTGGATCGTGAGCCCGTCGGCGTCGAGCAGCTCGACGAGCCGCTCGGCGCTGACGGCGCCCTCGGGGCCGCGGATCTGCGCCGCCCCGAGGTTGGCCAGGAGCAGGGGCGGTCGCTCGGAGCCGTTCGGGCGGTAGGTCTGCAGCAGGGCCGGGTCCTCCAGCAGCCGCCGGCCGGAGCCGAGCACCAGCGCGATCCGGTGCTGGGCGGCAGCGCGGGCCAGGCGGCGGTTGAGCTCACCCGCCGCCTCGGTGCCGCCGGTCATCGCCGAGATCACCAGCGGCGCGCCCAGCTCGGCGCCGAGCAGCCGCGTCGCCAGCGTGACGCTCGCGAGCGGGCGCTCGGGCAGTGCACGATGGCGCAGGCGGACCCGCTCGAGGCCGGTCGAGCTGCCGTGCTCGATCCCCGCGCCGGCCGCGATGCGCAGGTGATCGGCCTTGCGTTCCGCCGCCGCCGGCGTCCTCGCGCGCGGCGGCCGGCGGTCGGGCGCTGGGTTCCGGTGAAGCCATGCTGTCAGGTCATACGGGCGGGCGGCGGTTCTGGACGGAAGCGGCGCGCGCTCAGCGCGACAGCTGCCCTACCCGGGCGAAGCCGCGGTCGAGCAGCATGCGGCCCTGCTTGCCGGTGTCGGGCGAGTGCAGCAGCACGACGCCGAGGCGCACGCGCCCGCGCCGGGCGGTGGCGACGATGCAGCGCCCGGCGCGGTCCGTGTAGCCCGTCTTGATCCCCGTGATGCCGCGATACCCCTGCCTGAGCAGGGGATTGCTGTTGTACAGGAAGATCTTGCCGCCCTTGGTGGGGAAGGGCATGACGGCCCTGGGGCGGCGGACGATGCGCGCCAGGCGCGGCTCGTGCAGGACGGCGCGGCCGAGCGCCGCCAGGTCGGCCGCGCACGAGTGGTTGCCGCGGTTCTTGAAGCCGTGTGGCGTGGAGAAGCGGGTACAGCTCAGCCCCATCGCGCGCGCCCGGCGGTTCATGAGCCGCACGAAGCCGGGGACCGTCCCGCCCGCGCGCTGGGCGAGCGCGATCGCCGCGTCGTTGCCGGAGACCAGCAGCAGGCCGTGCAGCATCGTGTTCACGCCGACGCGGCGGCCGAGCTTGAACATGCCCACCGCCGAGCCCGTCCGGTCGTAGGCGAGCGTCTCGCGCGTGACGCGGACCCTGGCGCCCTCCGGGATGCGATCGACGGCGACGAGCGCGGTCATCATCTTCGTCAGCGAGGCGATCGGCAGCACGCGCGTCGGGTTGCGCCGCCACAGCACGCGGCCGGTGTCGACGTCGAAGAGCAGCCCGGCGCGCGGCATCCGCTTCATGCGCAGGCGGACGCGGTCCGCCGGTCCGTCGAGGCGGACCGCGAGCGGGCTCTCCTCCGTGCCCCCGCCGGCCAGCGGCGTCGTGCCCGAGTCCTCGACGAACCCGCGCGGGAGCGGCGCGGGGGTGGGCGCGGCCCGCGCGACGTTCACGCGCGCCGGCGCCGGCGGGTCGGGCTCGGGCACGAGCTGGCTGACGCCGACCGCGCCGCCCCCGGCCACCAGGACCGCGAGCCCGAACCACGGCCAGCGCCGCCTGGGCTTCACGTCCGTCGGCCTCCGGTGAGCGCGCCGGCGATCCCGAAGGTGAAGACCACCAGCACGACGAGGCTGACGGCGACGAGCACGTCCGGCCCGGTCGTGAACAGCACCCACAGGGTCATCCCCGCGAGCAGCAGCGCGAAGGCCAGCGCGGTCGCGAGGATCGCCACGCGCATCACGCCCGCCGCCACGCCGCCTGCAGCTGGGGCTCGCTCATCGGCCGGCGCGCGAACAGCTTGACGGCCAGCATCCCGAAGGCGAACCCGCCGACGTGGGCGAAGTAGGCCACGCCTCCGCCGCCGCCCGTCGGGTTGGACAGGTCCCACACGCCCGAGAGCACCTGGAAGGCGAACCAGAAGCCGAGGATCAGCAGCGCCGGCAGCTCGAGGATCGTGAAGAAGAAGATGATGAAGATCACCGTGACCACGCGGGCCCGCGGGAACAGGACGAGATAGCCGCCGAGCACGGCCGCGATCGCGCCCGAGGCTCCCACGGTGGGGATGGTCGCATCCGGCTCGATCCCGACCTGCAAGCCGAGCGCCACGAGCCCGCCGAGCAGGTAGAAGACGAGGTAGCGCAGCCGCCCCATGGACTCCTCGATGTTGTTGCCGAAGATCCACAGGAAGAGCATGTTGCCGCCGAGGTGCAGCAGCCCGCCGTGCATGAACATCGAGCTGAAGGGCGTCAGCCACCAGCGCGGCTGGTCGTCGTCCGGGCCGCCGCAGGTGACCGTCTCGCCCGCGAGGCGGCAGCCGTCGCCGGGATGGGTGAGCTCGTAGGGGATCGCGCTGTAGTCCACGAGGTTCTGCAGGTACTCGCGGCTGCTGGGGTCCCCGAGGGTCAGCCCGCCGCGCTGCCAGAAGAAGTAGAGGAGGACATTGGCGACGATCAGCGCGATCGTCACGACGGGAAGCCGCTCCGTCGGGATGTTGTCCTTGAGCGGGAACACGCCGCGCGGGAAGGCTAGCGCCCGCTGCGGCCCGCGCCCGCCCGTATCCCGGGTGTGTCGACCGTCGCCGCCCGCTCAGCCACCCCTGCGCGCACCGGCCCGCGGCCGTGGCGCCCGCGGCGCGTGCTCGTCACGCCCGCCGCGCTCGAGTACGAGCACGGGCACGCGATCGCCGCCCGCTGCGAGCGGCTCGGGTGCGACGTGCAGCGCCTGGCCTCGAACCGGCTTACCGGCTGCGGGGCGAGACCGAGCGCTCGCCAACCTGGACGAGATCCTCGCCGCCACGGTGCCCTTCGAGGGGCAGGGCACCGTGACCTCCCGCCAAGCGGAGCGTGCCGGCGAGGGGACGACGTTCGAGGCCTCCTGCTACACCGATCCGCTCGGGATCGAGCACCTCACCGGCTCGCTCGCACGGGCGATCGAGCACTTCGGCACGCGACCGGGCGCCGGGCTGCGGTTCACGACGAAGTTCGACGCGGTCACGCCGCTGGTAGGGCTCGCGCACGGCGGGCGCACGCGCGCCCGCGTCTCGGTCAACGCCGCCGCCGTGACCGTCGGCTTCGAGGGCGGCACGTCGCCGGTCCACGCCCGGCTGGCGGCCATGGCCCGGCTGGCTGAGGACGGCTACCCCGTCGGCCTGACGATCGCGCCGATCATGCCGGTCGACGGCTGGCGGGGGCAGTACGCCGAGCTGCTCGACGCCGCGGCGCGCGCGCTCGGCGAGGGCGCCTGCGCCGGGTTGACGATCGAGCTCATCACCCACCGCTTCACCGAGACCTCCAAGCGCGTGCTCGAGGGTTGGTACCCCTAGGCCGAGGCGGCGAGCGGCCCGGTGCCGGGCCGGGCCTGCGGGACGTGCTCGTCGGCGTGGTAGCTCGAGCGCACGAGCGGCCCTGCCGCGATGTGGTCGAAGCCGAGCTCGTAGGCGGCCTGCTCGAGCGCCGTGAATTCCTCCGGATGCCAGTAGCGCACGACCGGCAGGTGGCGCTCGGTCGGCCGCAGGTACTGCCCGACCGTGAGCACCTGGACGTCGTGCTCGCGCAACATCCCGAACGCCTCGACCATCTCCTCGTGGGTCTCGCCGAGCCCGACCATCAGGCCCGACTTCGTCGTGACCTCCTCGCCGCCCATCGCCTTGGCGTTGGCCAGCACGCGCAGCGAGCGCGTCCAGCGCGAGCCGCGGCGGGCGACGGGGTACAGGCGCGGGACGACCTCGACGTTGTGGTTGAAGACGTCGGGGCGCTCGGCGATGACCTTGGCCAGCGGCATCTCCTCGCCGCGGAAGTCGGGCGTGAGCACCTCGACCTTCGTGTGCGGCGACTGCTGACGGACCGAGCGGATCACGCCGACGAAGGCTGAGGCGCCGTAGTCGGGCAGGTCATCGCGGTCGACGCTGGTGATGACCGCGTGGCGCAGGCCCATGCGGGCGATCGAGCGCGCGACGCGCAGCGGCTCGAGCGGGTCGTGCCAGGTCGGCTTGCCCGTCTTGACGTTGCAGAAGCCGCAGCGCCGCGTGCACGTGTCACCGAGGATCATGAAGGTGGCGGTGCCACGCTCCCAGCACTCCCCGACGTTCGGGCAGGCGGCCTCCTGGCAGACCGTGTGCAGGCCCTCCGAGTCGATCAGGTTCGTCAGCTCGCGGTAGCGCGGGCCGCCGGGCGGCGGGACCTTGAACCACGGCGGCTTGCGGCCGCGCCAGGGCTCTGACTCACTGCCGAGCACCTTCGTGACGTCCATCCCGCCGGGGTTGGCGCGCGAGCGCGTGACGTGCAGGCGGTCGGTCGTGCTGCTCACCCGACGGAGGGTATCGAGCCGCGCCGGCCGCTCCCCGGCGGCGTAGGGTCTTGCCATGCCATCTCCCAGCATCCGCGCCGGCGAGCGCGACGGCCGCCCCACCCAGGTGCTCGCTGCCGGGCCGCTGGAGGCGGAGTTCTGCCCCGCGGTCGGGATGGTCGGCTGCTCGCTGCGCCAGCACGGGCGCGAGCTGCTCGGCCAGCGCGGGGGCCTGGCGGCCTACGCCGAGCGCGGCTCGTCCTTCGGCCTGCCGCTCCTGCACCCGTGGGCGAACCGGCTCTCGGGGTTCACCTACACGGCGGCGGGACGGACGGTCGAGCTCGACGCCGCGCGCACGCCGCTCAAGCTCGAGGAGCACGGGCTGCCCCTGCACGGCCTGCTGACGGCGTCGCCGCTGTGGGAGCTCGTCACCGCCGACGTCGCCGGCGGCGCGGCGCGGCTGGTCGCGCGGCTGGACTTCGGCGCCCACCCGCGGCTGCTCGCCGGCTTCCCGTTCCCGCACGAGCTGCGTGTCGAGGCCCGGCTCGCGCCGGCGACGCTGACCGTCGAGACGACGCTGCGCGCCACCGGCGACGTGCCCGTCCCGGTGGCCTTCGGCTGGCATCCGTACCTGACGTTGCCGGGGGTGCCGCGCGAGCAGTGGGAGCTGCGGCTGCCGGTCCGCTCGCGGGCGCTGCTCGACGACCAGGCGATCCCGACGGGCGCGACCGAGCCGCCGCCGTTCACCGGCGGTGCCCTGGGCGAGCGGGCGCTGGACGATCTCTACCCGGAGCTCGATACCCCGGCGGTGTTCTCGGTCAGCGGCGGCGGCGGCTCGCTCTCCGTCCGCTACGAGCAGGGCTATCCCGCCGCGCAGGTCTTCTCGCCCGCAGGCGCCGGGTTCGTCTGCTTCGAGCCGATGACCGCGCCCACCAACGCGCTCGTGACCGGCGGCCCCGCGCTGCGCACCGTCGAGCCGGGCACGACCTTCGCGGCGAGCTTCAGCCTCGCGGTCGAGGGGACGCCAGGGGTCTGAGAGCTGGCGGCGAGTCAGGCGGCGACCGGCTCGGCGACGCCGAGCTCGGCGGGGGTGACCACCCGCGCCTCGCGCCCGAAGGCCTCGGCGAAGCGCGCCGCCGTCGCGAGGCGGAAGTCCGGCAGCCGGTCGCCGTGCCCGGTCTCGGCGCAGACGGAGGTCATCCGCACGCCGGGCAGCCCGCACGGCACGACCCACTCGAACGGCTGCAGGTCGTTGTCGACGTTGATCGCGAAGCCGTGGGTGGAGACGCCGCGCGCCAGGCGGACGCCGATCGAGGCGATCTTGCGGTCCTGCACCCAGACGCCGGTGAGCCGCTCGCGGCAGCCGGCCTCGATGCCCTCGCCCGCCAGCGCCGCGACGATCGTCGCCTCCAGCGCGCGGACGTAGGGGAGCACGGCCTCGACGCGCATGATCGGGTAGCCGACGAGCTGGCCGGGGCCGTGGTAGGTGAGCTTGCCACCGCGGTCGGTCCGCACGACGTCGATGCCCTGCGAGCGATACCAGGCCTCGCCCATCGGCACGTCCTCGGGCTTCGAGCGGCGGCCCAGGGTGTAGACCGGCGGGTGCTCGAGCAGCAGCAGCACGTCGCCCAGCTCGCCGCTCTGCACCCGCGCGCGCAGGCCCTCCTGCAGGGCCACACCTGCGCGATACTCGACGGGCTCGAGGTGGCAGACCAGCAGCTCCGGGCTCACGCCGGCAAGCGTAGCGCCGCGCCTATCCCGGCTCACAGCGGGCGTCCTGATAAGCCGCTGTGAACGCTTCGCCAGCGGAGCCCGGCGGCGCGCTAGCGTGGGTCGCCCGATGGAGACACGGCGGCCCGACCCCGGCCGCCGCACCCGCGTCGTCCTCTCCTCCAAGACCGGGTCGGTCCATCGGGTTGCGAGCGATCGCCCGGCCGTCCCTTGACCCAGGGCGGCCGGGCCGCTCACGTCAGCTCAGCGTCAGCCGGCCGGCCAGCGCTCGAGCCGCTCGCGCAGCGTCGCCAGGAAGCCGGCGGCGGCCATGCCGTCGAGGGCCCGGTGATCCCAGGACATGCACAGATAGGTCATGTGGCGGATGGCGATCGCGTCCTGGCCGGCTTCGTCGGTGACGACCACCGGGCGCTTGACGACCGCCTCGGTGTCGAGGATCGCCACCTGCGGCTGGTTGATGACCGGGGTGGCCATGATGGTGCCCGCCGCGCCCGGGTTGGTGATCGTGAAGGTGCCGCCGCGGACCTCGTCCGGGGTCAGCGCGCCGGCGCGCGCCCGCTGCGCCAGCTCGCGGATGCGTGCGGCCAGGCCCTCGACGGAGAGGTCCTGGGCGTCGCGGACGACCGGGACGATCAGCCCGTCGTCGCCGAGCGAGACCGCGATCCCGAGGTGCACCGCGCCGTAGCGCGTGAGCGTCGTCTCGCCCTCCAGCGTCGCGTTGAGCGCGGGGTGGGCGCGCAGCGCCTCGACGGTCGCGCGGGCGACGTATGGCAGCCACGTCAGCCCCGACTGCGCGCGGGCGGTCGCGACGCGGCTCATGTCGGCCTCGATCACGCTGGTGCAGGTGGCGGCGGTGCGCAGCGACTCGACCATGTGGCGGCCGATCGACTGGCGCACCCGTGAGAGCGGGCCGGACTCGATCACCCCGCCGGGCGCGGCCGCGGCGGGCGGGTCCGGCCGGTAGGGGCTCTCGATGTGCATCGGCGGCTCCGCGGCCACCGCCGCGCCGCCGTCCTGCACGAGCGCCAGCACGTCCTGCTTGCGCACGCGGCCGCCACGGCCGGTGCCGCTCACGCCGTCGAGGTCGATCCCGTGCTCGGCCGCGATCCGCTGGACGACGGGGGAGTAGCGCCGCGCCCCCGCCGGCCGGCGCGGCTGCGGGCGCTGCGCCGAGGCGTCGTCGTGCACGGCCGCCGTGTCGCCCTGCAGCTCGCCGGCCTCGCCGGGGGCCTCGAGCGCCGCGGCCGCCTCGCCGGTGGGCGGCGCGTCGCGCTCGGAGACGTGCGCCTCGCCGGGCCGGGCGTCGGTGGCGATGCGGGCCATCACCGTGCCGACCGCGACGGTCTCGCCGGGGTGCACGACGAGCTCGTGCACGCGGCCGCTCGCGGGCGCCTCGACGTCGGTGTCGATCTTGTCGGTGGAGATCGCGCAGATGACCTCGTCGCGCTGCACCCAGTCGCCCGGCTGCTTGCGCCATTCCACGACGGTGCCCTCGGCGACCGAGACGCCCATCTGGGGCATCGTGACGTCGATCAGCGTGGCCTCAGTAGGCGAGGAGCTCACGGCACGCCTCCCGGATGTCGTCGACCTGGGGCAGGACGGCCTGCTCGAGCGTGGGGGAGAAGGGGATCGGCACGTCGGGCGTGGCCACGCGGACCACCGGCCCGTCGAGATCCTCCCAGCCGCGCTCGGCGATCAGCGCCGCCACCTGGGCGCCGGCGGCGCACATCTGGTTGGCCTCGTCGACGATCACCACCTTCGAGCACTTGCGCACCGAGGCGAGGATCGCCGCCTCGTCGAGCGGCACGAGGCTGCGCAGGTCGAGCACCTCGATCGCGGCGCCCTCGAGGTCCTCGGTCGCCTCCAGCGCGGTGTGCACCATCGCTCCGTAGGCCATCACCACCAGGTCCGATCCCTCGCGCGCCACGCGCGCGGTGAACGGCGTCTCGTAGCGGCCCTCGGGCACCTCGCCCTTGACGCGGCGGTAGAGGTGCTTGTGCTCCATGAACAGCACGGGGTTCGGGTCGTGCACGGCGGAGATCAGCAGCCCCTTGGCGTCCGCGGCCGTCGAGGGCGCGACGACCTTCAGGCCCGGCGCGTGCATGAACCACGCCTCCGGGTTCTGGGAGTGGAACGGCCCGCCCGAGAAGCCGCCGCCGCTGGGCAGGCGGACGGTCAGGTTCACCGAGAGCCCCTGGCGGTAGTGCATCTTCCCGGCGACGTTGACCAGCTGGTCGAAGCCGCAGGAGATGAAGTCCGAGAACTGCATCTCGGCGATCGGCCGCATGCCCTCGACCGCCGCACCGACGGCGGTCCCGATGATGGCGGACTCGGCCAGCGGCGTGTCCATCACGCGCGCCGGCCCGAACTCGTCGATGAAGCCGTCGGTCACCTTGAACGCGCCGCCGAAGGTCCCGATGTCCTCGCCCATGACGAACACGCGCTCGTCGGCGCGCAGCTCCTCGCGCATGGCGTCGGAGATCGCCTGCAGGTAGGTCAGCGTCGGCATCTCAGGCCTCCGCCGGCCGGAAGCCCGACCACGGCGCCGCGCCGTCGGAGAGCAGTGCCTCGCGCTCGGCGAAGACGCCGTGGGCGGCGGTCGCGCCGTCGGGCATGGGCATCGCGAGCGCCGCCTCGACACCCGCCTCGATCGTCGCGGCGACCTCGTCGCGCACCGCGTGCACGTCGGCGCCGAGCGCCTCGAGGCGCCGCACCTGGCGATCGACCGGGTCCTTGCGCCGCCATTCCTCGACCTGCTCGACGGGGACGTACTTCATGTCGTCGTGGGCGGCGTGGCCGTGCATGCGCATCGTCACCGCCTCGATCAGCGTCGGGCCATCGCCCGCGATCGCCCGCTCGCGCGCCAGCCGGGTGGCCTCGAACATCGCCTCGCAGTCGTTGCCGTCGACCGAGACGCCGGGGAAGCCGTAGGCCTCGGCCCGGTGCACCGGGCTGACGGCGAACTGCGCCGACGACGGCGTCGAGTAGGCGTACTGGTTGTTCTCCAGCACGAAGATGACCGGCAGCTTCTGGACCCCCGCCCAGTTCATCGCCTCGTGGAAGTCCCCGCGCGAGGTCGAGCCGTCGCCGAACCAGGTGATCGCGCAGCGGCGCTCGCCGCGCAGCTTGAAGGCCATCGCCAGCCCGGTCGCGACGAGCATCATGTCGGGCAGCATCGAGACCATGCCGACGCAGCCGACGGTGCGGTCGCCGAAGTGCACGTTGCCGTCGCGCCCGCCCGTGATCCCACCCTCGCGGCCCATGTACTGGGCGAAGATCCGCTCGGTCGAGACGCCGCGGATGATGTGGCCGGCAAGGTCGCGGTGCAGGATGCAGAGCCGGTCGGAGGCGGCCATCGCCCACGTGGCGCCGGCCGAGACCGCCTCCTGCCCGAAGCCGTCGTAGAAGGAGCCCGGCACCTTGCCCTGCCGGTAGAGCGTCATCGCGCGCTCCTCGATGCCGCGCATCATCAGCATCGCGCGCAGGAGCCCGACCCGGTCGTCGAGGGTCAGGTGCTCCGACACGTCGGCGGGGACATCGCCCGCTCCCACGGTTCCGGTTCCGGTGGCCATCTCGTCCCTTTCGTGTGACCCTGGCCGGGATCGCCGGCCGCGGGTATCCGGACGCCCGCGCGGGGTCTCCGCGGCCGGGCGCCGAAGACGCGGGCGCGGCCGGCCGGCACCGTCGCTCGCGTCCTGTCGTGTTGGCGCAAGGGTAGTGGACCGACCGCCCGGAGCGGGCCCGGCGGTCGTCTAGGCTGAGCGCAGATGGAGCGGACCGGGCCCGTGGAGCGGCTGTGGCTCTCGCGCCTGCGCTGGCGCATGCGGGGCGCCTGGCTGTGGCCGGTCTTCTTCGCCCTGACCCTGTTCGACGGGATCGTGCTCGCCGTGCTGCCGTTCTACGGCGAGGGGCCGGGCGGCATCGTTCCCGGGCTGCTGATCGCCGGCTTCGTGAACCTGTTCTGCGTCGCGGTGCTCGCCCCCTACCTCGGGCGCCGGCTCGTGCGCCGGCGGCGGCCCGACCTGCCCAAGGCGATCGCCGACAACTACGCCGGCACGGTCTTCATCTGCGCCGTCTCGGTGCTGCTCGTCGCCGGCGGCATCGTCCACCGCCCCGCGGTCCAGGGGGAGGAGCGCGATCGCGCGGCCACCTACGCCGCGGTGCACTCCTACGTCACCGCGTCGGCGCCCGAGTACAGCGCCGGCCTGGCCACCGTCGACGCGATCCGGGTGCAGCCCGACTACTACCGCGCCTGCGTCCCCGGCGCCGACCCCTCACGCTGGCTGTGCCTGTTCGTCGGCACCGACCAGGACCCGCCGTCGATCACGCTGGACACCGACAAGGCGCCCAACAGCGTCTACCAGCAGCACGGCGGCTTCTCCTAGGGGTTTCGCTACAGCGCGAGGCTGAGCGGGTTCTCCAGGCGCTCGCGGATGCGGGCGAGGAAGGCGGCCGCGTCGGCGCCGTAGAGGATGCGATGGTCGCAGGACAGCGTCAGCTCCATGGTGTTGCGCACGACCACCTCGCCGTCGCGGACCACGGCCCGCGGCTCGAGCGTCCCGACGGCCAGGATCGCCGCCTGCGGCGGGTTGATGACCGCCACGAAGCGCTTGATGCCGAACATCCCCAGGTTCGAGACCGTGAAGGTGCCCGACGACAACTCGGGCGGGGTGACAGCGCCGGCCCGCACCCGCTCGGCGACCGTCCGGCTCTCCGACGCGATGGTGCCCAGCGACTTGCGGTCCGCGTCGAAGATCGTGGGCACGACCAGCGCGTCCTGGCCGGCCACCGCCACACCGACGTTGACGCGGCCGTAGAGCTCGAACTTGCCGTCGCGGTAGGCGGCGTTCGCGCGCGGGAACTCGCGCAGGGCGAGCGCCGAGGCCTTGATCACGAAGTCGTTGAAGCTCGGGGCGGGGTCCTCGCCCGCGGCGGCCTTCAGGCGCTTGCGGAGGTCGACGGCATCCTCCATGTCGACCTCGGCGGTGATGACGAACTCGGGCGCGGTCGCCTTGGACTCGGCCATCCGCCGGGCGACGGTCTGCTGGAGCTTGGAGAGGTCCTGCTGGGTGGCCTCGCCGCGGCCGGCCTCGCCGTCGCCGCCGCTCGGGAGGACCGGCGCGGGCACGTCCTCTTGGGCTTCGGTCTCCTCCCCGCCCTCCGCGGCGGCGGGCTGCTGCTCGTCCTCGGCGGGGGCCTCGGGCTCGGCCTCGGCCTCGCCGTCGCCCGACGAGGCGGCCTCGACGTCGGCCTTGACGATGCGCCCGCCGGGGCCGGTGCCCTCGAGCGCGGCGAGCTCGAGCCCGAGCTCGCGCGCCATCCGCCGCGCGACGGGCGAGGCCTTGACCCGGCCGTCGCCGTCGCCGTTGTCTCCGCCGCCGGACTCCTTCTCGGCGGCCGGGGCGGGCTCTGGCTCCTGCTCGGGCTTGCCGTTGCTCTCCGCCGCCGCCTCGTCCTCGTCCTCCTCGGCGGCTTCCTCCGACTCCTCGTCCTCGTCGTCGTCCGCGTCCGCCTCGGGCTCGTCCTCCGGCTCCTCGTCCTCGCCGGACTTCCCGCCGCCGTCCTCCCCCGCCTCGCCCAGCCGCGCGATCGTCTCGCCGACCGCGAGCGTGTCGCCCTCGTCGGCGACGATGCTCAGCACGCCGTCCGCGTCGGCCTCGTAGGTCATGTTGGCCTTGTCGGTCTCGATCTCGACGAGCTCGTCGCCCTTGGCGACCTCGTCGCCGTCGGACTTCAGCCACTTGAGGATCGTGCCCTCCTCCATGGAGTCGGACAGGCGGGGCATCGAGACGTCGGGCATGGCCGGAACGTATACCGCAGCGGACCGCCGCAGGTCAGGCGGCCGGCAGCGTGAAGCAGAAGCGCGTGCCGCCGCCGTCCGGTGTCTCGATCCAGATCTCCCCGCCGTGGCGCTCGACGACCTTGCGCACGATCGCGAGCCCGATGCCCGTGCCCGGGTACTGGTCCGCCGCGTCCAGGCGGCCGAACATCCGGAACACCCTCCCGGCGTCGGCAGGATCGAGGCCGATGCCCTGGTCGGCGACCGCGAGCCGCCAGCGCTCGCCGTCGCGGGCGGCGGTGACCTCGACGTGCGGCTGCTCGCCGGCGGCCACGAACTTCAGGCCGTTGCCGACCAGGTTCTGAAAGAGCTGGCCGAGCGCGAGCGGGTCGCCGAGCACCGTCGGCAGCTCGCCGCAGCGGACGGCCTCGCGGGCGCCCAGGGCGTCGACGGTCCGCTCCACGAGGGGCCCGAGCGCGACCGGCGCGAGCGGGCGCTCGGACCGGCCGGCGCGCGAGTAGGCGAGCAGGTCCTCGATCAGCGCCTGCATGTGGCTCGTGCCGGTCACGGCGCGCTCGACGAGCTCGGCCGGCTGGCCCTCGAGGCGGTCGCCGTAGCGGCGGGTGAGCAACTGCAGGTAGCCGGCCACCGTGCGCAGCGGCTCGGAGAGGTCGTGGGAGGCGACGTAGGCGAAGCGCTCGAGGTCGGCGTTGGAACGCTCGAGGTCGCGCGTGCGCTCCTCGAGCGACAGCTCGGCCCGCCGGCGGCCGGTGACGTCGCGCATCAGCCCGAGGCCGCCGATCACGGTGCCCTCCTCGTCGCGCAGCGGCAGCGCCTGCACCGAGTAGATGACCGAGCCGTCGGGCGTCGGGACCTCGAAGCCGCGGCTCTCGCCGGCCAGCGCCGCCCGGCAGTGGCTCTCCCCGAGCTCCACGAACGCGCTCGGCAGCACGTCGCGCAGGAGCTTGCCCTCGAACTGGCTCGCATGCAGCCCGCGCCGGCCCAGCTGCGCGCCCTCGACGATCAGCAGCCGCATGTCGTGGTCGAAGAGCCCGATGATCGACTCGGGCAGGTTGGCGACCAGCTCGCGGTAGCGGGCCTTGGAGAGCGCGAGCGCCTCGATCATCTCCTGGCGCTCCGTGACGTCTTCGATCTGGGCGACGAAGTGCTGCGGCCCGCCGTCGGCGTCGCGGATCAGCGCGAGGTTGATGCGGACCAGGATCTCGGCGCCGTCGCGGCGGACGAACCGGCGCTCGTGGGCGAGCGGCCCGCCGTGGCCGGCCCGCAGCGCCGCGACCGCCTCGGCGCCGACGCCGCGGTCCTCGTGGTGGGTCAGGGCGGCGAGGTCCCGCTCGAGCAGCGCGCTGCTCGGCCAGCCGGTCAGGTCGCTGAGCGCGCGGTTGGTGCGCAGCAGCGCGCCGTCGGGCGCCACCAATGCCAGGCCGACCGCGGCGTTCTCGAACGCCTCGGTGAAGCGCGCCTCGGCCTGGGCGAGCTCGTGGCGGGCGACCTCGCGGTCGGTGAGGTCCTTGCCGCACAGGTAGACGGCCGGCTCGTCGGGCGCCTGGGCGAGGCTGAAGAGGATCCACCGGTAGCCGCCGTCGCGGGTGCGCGCGCGCAGCTCGATCTCCGGCCGCTCGCCGGCCCGGCGGCGCACGAGCTCGTCGGCCAGCAGCGCCGCGGCCGGCCGGTCGTCGGGATGGATCAGCTCGAGGTAGGGGACGGTCAGCAGCTCGGCCTCGCTCCAGCCCAGCACCTCCTCCCACGCGGGGTTGACCCACGTCAGCCGGCCGTCGGGCGCCGCCGCGCCGAGCAGGTCGTGGGAGAGCGCGAAGAGCCGCTCGGCGCGGCTGGCCGCGAGGACGTCGCCCGTCATGCCTCCATGATCGCGGGTCTTGCCCGCCGCGTGAAGGGCTCAGCTCCCCTTCAGGTAGCGCTTCTCGATCGAGGCCACGAGCGAGTAGGTCGTGTCGACCATGTTGCCGACGTAGAGCCCGCCCGCCTGGGTGAGCAGCTGATAGGCGTCCCAGCGGTCGTAGCCGTGCTCGTCCTCGAGCCACAGGATCAGCTCCGTGTTGGCGATCCGGGCCGCGTCCTCCATCGGCCGCGCGCTGCCGACGACCATCAGCTTCTCGGGCGACTCGATGCGCGGCCACTCGATCGCGCGGCCCTTGATCACCTCGAAGACGAACGTCGCGCGCGAGGTGATCTCCAGCGCCACGCCGCACAGCTCCCCCTGGCCCTGACGGGCGTGGGTGTCACCCGTGTAGACGAGCGCGCCCTCGTTCCACACCGGGAGGTAGACGGTGTTGCCCGGACAGACGTCCGGCACGTCCATGTTGCCGCCGAACGGCCCCGGCGCGAGCGCCGTGATCGCCTCGAGGTCCGGCGCGACGGCGAGCGTGCCCATGAACGGCTCCCACGGCAGCTCGACGCCCAGGTCCTCGTTGACCATCTTGCCGTCGACGAGCTTCCACACCCAGACCTTCTCCGGCAGCGGCTCCTGCAGCGTGCGCGTCATGGCGGTCGAGGTGAGGCCGCCGAAGTAGGGGATCTGCGCGCTGACCGCGAAGTCGCGCGTCGGCTCGATGTGCTCGATGTGGATCGCGAGCGTGTCGCCGGGCTCGGCGCCCTCGACGAAGACGGGGCCGGTCTGCGGGTTGAGGAACTTCGCGGTCGCCAGCGCCTTGCCGGGGAGGTCGGACTCGCTCTGGATCCGGCTCTCGAAGGCGTCGTCGCACTCGAAGGTCACACGGTCGCCGGGCTTGACGTGCGCGATCGGCTCGCGGTAGGGGTTGAAGACGTAGCTGTAGTCCTCCGGCGTGATGAGGACGTCGGTCTCGCCTTGCGTCGCCATGCGGGCACCTTCCCTCGCGGTGTCGGTCTGGTTGCCGTCCCCGTCGGCGACGGCGGGCAAACCGCTCAGGACGGGCCGAGGCCGAGCACCACGAAGCCCACGCCGACCACCAGCGCGATCTGGACGACGAGCGTCACCAGTGGCCACATGATCCGCTGGTCCAGCGGCGTTCGCCAGGCCGCCCACAGGCTCAGCGCGGCCGGCCAGGCCAGCAACCCGGCGATCAGCGCGATCGCGGCCGCCGCGTCGAGGTCGCCGAGGTCGCCGCCCTGGGACTCGAGCACCGCCACCGTCACGGCCGCCCCGAGCGCGGGGAGCACGATCGGGCACAGGATCCACGGCCGCCAGTTGCGGGTCCGCTCGCGCCGCTGGCGATAGCGGTCGCGCTCCGCCGAACGCTCGGCCATGCGCTGCTCGGCGCGATCGACGTCCTCCCAGCTCATCGCGCCGCCGACACCGCCTACATGTCGTGGAAGGTCGAGAGCACCGCCTCGACCACCTGGGGCTCATGGGGGTAGGCGATCTGCTCGAGCGGCTTGGAGTAGGGCATCGGCAGGTCGGCGCCGGTGATCCGGCCGACCGGCGCGTCGAGGTGGTCGAAGGCCTGCTCCTGGACGAGCGCGGCGATGTTGGCGCCGACGCCGCCGTGGGGCCAGCCCTCCTCGACGACCACGCAGCGGTTGGTCTTGCGGACCGAGTCGAGGATCGTGTCGAGGTCGAGCGGGCGCAACGTGCGCGGGTCGATGACCTCGGCCTCGATCTCGTGCTCCTCGGCGAGGATCTCGGCCGCGCGCTCGGCGGTCGAGGCCATGCGCGAGATGCCCACCAGCGTCACGTCGTCGCCCTCGCGGCGGACTGCTGCGTGGCCGAAGTCGATCGTGAGGTCCTCGTCGTCGGGGACGTCGCCACGCTGGCCGTAGAGGTACTCGTGCTCGATGAACACGACCGGGTTGTCGTCGCGGATGGCCGCCTTGAGCAGCCCCTTGGCGTCGGCGGGCGTCGAGGGCACGGCGAGCAGCATCCCGGGCACGTGCAGGAAGAGCGCCTCGAAGCAGTGCGAGTGCGTCGGCCCGAGCTGGTGGCCGGCGCCCTGGGGCATGCGCACGACCATCGGCACGCGGACCTGGCCGCCGAACATGTAGTGGATCGTCGCCATGTGGTTGACGATCTGGTCCATCGCCAGCAGCGAGAAGTTCACGGTCATCAGCTCGACGACGGGGCGCAGGCCGGTCATCGCCGCGCCGACGCCCATGCCGACGATGGTGTTCTCGGAGATCGGCGTGTCGCGCACGCGCTTGTCGCCGAACTCCTCCAGCAGGCCCTGGGTGACCTTGAAGGCGCCGTTGAACACGCCGATGTCCTCGCCCATGATGAAGACGGACTCGTCGCGCTGCATCTCCTCGCGCAGCGCCTGGTTGAGGGCCTCCCGGTAGCGCAGGACGCCCATCAGCCCTCGTCCTCGTTCTCGTCCTCATCGTCCTCATCGTCCTCGTCGGGCTCGCCCTCCTGCGGCTGCTCGTCGGCGGCCTCGTCCTTGGCGTCCTCGGCCTCCTCGGCGTCCTCGTCCTCGGCCTGCGCCTCGTCGGCGCCCTTCTCGAGCCCGACGTCCTCCTTGGACGCCTGCTCGACCGCCTTGTCGTACTCGTCCTCCGGCCCGCGCTCGTCGTCGGAGAGCTCGCGCACCCGCTCGCCGCGGCGCAGGCCCGCCGCGCGCTGGTCGACCGAGTACCAGCCGCGCACCTGGTCGCCCAGCACGTAGATGTCGTCGTAGAGCGTCTCGGGCCCGGGGAACTCCGAGCGGTCCGCGAAGGTCACTGCCTGGTCGATGCGCTCGACGGCGTCCTCGTCATAGCGGTCGGGGTCGCCGTCGTCGAGCACGCCCTCCTCGACCAGGCGCTTGCCGAACGCCTCGACCGGGTCGCGCTTGCGCCACTCCTCGACCTGCTCCTTGGAGCGGTACTCCTCGGGATCGGCCATCGAGTGGCCGCGGAAGCGGTAGGTGACGGCTTCGACCAGGATCGGCTGGCGGTCCTCGCGCGCCTGGCGAATCGCGTCGGTCATCACCTGGTGGGTGTCCACGACGTCCATCCCGTCGCAGCTCATGCCCGGCACGCCGAAGCCGGCGCCGCGCTTGTGCAGGTCGGTGACCGCCGAGTGGCGATCGAGCGCGGTGCCCATGCCGAACTGGTTGTTGGTGACCATGAAGACGACCGGCAGGCTCCACAGGGCGGCGAGGTTGAGCGTCTCGCCGAACGTGCCCTGGTTGGCGGCGCCGTCACCGAACACGCAGACGGTCACCTCCTCGGTCTCCTTGTAGTCAGAGGCCAGCGCCATGCCGGCGGCGAGCGGCAGGTTGCCGCCGACGATCCCGTAGCCGCCCATGAAGCGGCGCTCGCGGTCGAACATGTGCATCGAGCCGCCGCGGCCGTGGGACACGCCGTCCTCGCGCCCGAACAGCTCGGCCATGACGTTGTCGGGGTCGCACCCGCGCGCGAGCGCGTGCCCGTGCGAGCGGTAGGTCGAGATGAGGTAGTCCTCGTCGCGCATCGCGCGCACGGCGCCGACGATGGTCGCCTCCTCGCCGATCGCGAGGTGCAGGAAGCCCCCCACCTTCGCCTTGGCGTACATCTCTCCCGCGCGCTCCTCGAAGCGCCGGATCAGCAGCATCGCCCGCAGCCACTCGCGGGCCGCCTCGGGATCGGGCAGCTCGCCGTCGCCCTCTGCGCCGGCGGAGCGCTCCTCTTGGGTGGTGTCGGCCATCACGGCGGACGTTACCCGAGCCTGTGCCGGGGCAAGCGAGCGGCGAGCGGGTAGGTTCGGCCGGAGTGTCAACCTTCTCCGTTCCCTGCTCGGCGCCGCCGGAGGCCGCCTGGTCGCTCGTCGCCGAGCCCGCCCGCTGGGCCGAGTGGGCGCCGCACGTCCGCGGCGCCTGGGGGCTCGGCGCGCCCGAGGTCCGCGACGGCGCCCACGGCGCCGCGCGCCTGCTCGGCGTGGTCCCGGTGCCGGCGCGGATCATCGCCAAGACGCCCGGCCGCTCGTGGGCGTGGCGGGTCGGCCCGGACATCGTGCTCGTGCATCGCGTGCAGCCCCGTGCGGGCGGCTGCGAGGTCGCGATCGAGCTCACTGCGCCGGGGCCGTTGGAGCCGCTGCTGCGCGCGACCTACGGGCCGGTGATCGGCGTCATGCTCCGCCGCCTCGCGCGCGCCGCCGAGCGCGACGCCGGCTAGCGCGGCGGCCGCTCGTCGGGCCAGCGCCCGTGCTCGGCGTAGTGCCGGCGGGCCGCCTCCTCGCGCTCGCGGTCGGCGCCGCTGCGCAGGCCGAGCTGCATGAAGAGGTTGAACAGCAGCACCAGCGACGCCGCGCCGATCAGGAACACCCCCGCGCCGTCGGAGGTCTCGCCGCCGAGCACGATCAAGAGCACGCCGGCCGCCACCATCGCGGCCGGCAGCCCGGCGCGGACGGCGAGCAGGCCGGCCCGCCTCACCGCGGGTCGTACCGCCGCCAGCGCTCCATGAACGCGCCGGCCTCGAGGCTCGAGAGATCGGCGCGCAGCGCGCGCGCGAGGCGCCCCGTGCGGTCCGGCGGGGAGTCCCAGAAGAGCGCGACCTCGCCCGTGTCGATCTCGACCACCTCGACGCGATCGACGCGCTCGGGCCGGGCGAGCAGCCCGGGCGTGCGCCCCTCGCGGGTGACCAGCAGCTCGTAGGCGCGGTTGGCCCTCACGCCAGCACGCGGGCTGCGGACTCGAGCTCGCGGTCGCCGTGGAAGACGCGCGCGCCGACCCGGATCGCCGGGACGTCGAGCACGCCGCGGGCGGCGGCGTCGGCGGTCGCGGCCTCCAGCCGCCGCGCGGTCGAGCCGAGCTCGATCCCCTTGACCACCGCCAGCGGGTGCATCTCGCAGGCGGCCGCGGCGATCAGCACGGTGTCGCGCTCGCCGAGGTCGCGCCCGGCCGCGAACGCCTGGCGGAAGGCAGCCAGCGAGAACGCGACGACGCGCCCGATCTGCTTGGCGTAGGTGGCGGCCAGCAGCGCGGCGAGGCTCGGCGGCGGGAACGGCTCGGGCCAGCGCAGCGGCTGCAGCCCGTAGGCGGCGGCGCGGGCCTCGACGTCGGCCTGGTAGATCTGCTCCTCCTCGGCGCAGCGGAAGGCGCCCACCCCGCCGGCCGCGAGGCCGCCGAGCCTCACGGGTTGATATTCGGGCACCGTGCCCAGCGCGTCGGCCGCCCGCTCGGCCGCCAGGTAGGCGTCCGGGGAGGCGAAGTCGTAGTAGAGGACGGGCTGCACCGCGCCGCTCGGCGTGCGGATCAGCCGTGGATCAGCCAGCCGTCGGCGGCGCGCGCGGCCTCCATCACGCCCTCGGCGAGCGTGGGATGGCCGTGGACGATGTGGGCGACCTCGTGGAAGCCGCCCTCCAGCGCGCGGACGTTGACCAGCTCCTGGATGAGCTCGGTCGCCTTGGCGCCGACGATGTGCCCGCCGATCAGCTCGCCGTACTTCTTCTCGCCGATGACCTTGATGACGCCGCTGCGGTCGCCGTAGACGGTGCCCGCGCCGACCGCGCCGTACTGGACCTTGCCGACGACGACGTCGTAGCCCTGCTCGCGCGCCTGCTCCTCGGTGAGCCCGAAGGAGCCGACGGGCGGCGCGCAGAACGTCGCGCGCGGGATGTCGACGTACTCGAGCGGCTCGGGGTCGAGGCCCGCCACCGACTCGATCGCCACGATGCCCTCGTCTGAGGCCTTGTGGGCGAGCGCGGGGCCGCGCACGAGGTCGCCGATGGCGTAGACGTTCTCGGCCGAGGTGGCGCAGCGCTCGTCGACCGCCACCAGCCCGTGGTCGTCGAGCTCGACGCCCGCCTCCTCCAGCCCGAGCCCCTCGACGTCGGGACCGCGGCCGGTGGCGATAACGAACCAGTCGACCTCCTCGGTCTCGTCGCCGTACTTGAAGCTGACCTTGTCCTCGCCCGGCTCGACGTCCTCGACCTTCGTGCCGGTGTGGATCGTCATCTGCTTGCCCAGCGCGCGGGCGGCGGCCTTGGAGATGTCGGCGTCCTCGGCCGGCAGCACGCGGTCGAGCGCCTCGAGCAGCAGCACGCGCGTGCCGAGGCGGCCGTAGGCCGAGGCGATCTCGGCGCCCGAGGCGCCCGCCCCGACCACCGCCATCGACTCGGGCAGCTCGTCGAGCGCCCACGCCTCCTCGGTGCCGATGACGCGGCCGCCGAACTCGACGCCGGGGATCGGCTTCTTGATCGACCCGGTGGCGAGGACGATGCACTGCTTGGCCTCGTAGGTGTCCTCGCCGACCTTGACCGAGCCGTCGCCGGCCAGCGAGCCGGTGCCCTCGATGACGTCGATCTCGTTCTTCTTGAACAGGCCGCCGACGCCGCCGGTCAGCGTCTTGACCACCTTGCGCCGGCGGTCGCCGACCTTGGAGAAGTCCACGGAGCGCTCGGGGACGGAGATGCCGAACTCGCCGGCGTCGTCGATCTCCGAGAGCACGTCGGCCACGCGCAGCACGGCCTTGGCGGGAATGCAGGCGTAGTTCAGGCAGCGCCCGCCGACCAGGTCCTTCTCGACCACAGCGGTCTTCATGCCGAGCTGGGCGGCCCGGATGGCGGTCACGTACCCGCCCGGGCCGGACCCGATCACGATGCAGTCATAGGAGTTCTCGGCCATGGGGCCGAGCACACTAGCGCGCGGAAAGCTCCGGGGATCGGAGGCGGCCCATGACGCGGATGAGGCCCCAGAACAGCGGTCCGCAGAGGACCAGGATCACGACGCAGAGCGCGACGGCGACGGCGTTCGCGGCGACCAGGAGCGAGAGCGCCGCCCAGCACATCGTCACGCCCAGCAGCGCCTCGAAGCCGAGCACCGCCCAGTAGGAGCGCAGCCACAGCCCGGCCGCGCAGGCGGCCATCAGCGCGAAGAAGACGACCGACCCCGACGCGCTCGCCTCGCTGCCGCTGACCTCCCAGCCGCCGGCCAGCAGGACCAGGTTGCTCAGCGCGATCAGCACCGCCAGCGCCGTCGCGAGCTTGAGCGCGAGCGGCCGCTCGCCCGGCGCCAGCGGCCGCAGCCGCTCGCGCGCCTGCGCGTCGCGGGCCTCGCTGCGGCTCTGCCTAGGGCTGCGCGCTGCCAACGGGGGCCTCCAGCGTGGCGCGCAGCTCGCGCGCCACCGCCTCGGGGTCGGGCGCCTCGGTGAGCGCGCGCACGACGATCGCGCGGCGCGCGCCGTGCGCGACCACCGGCGCCAGCGTGTCCGGCGCGAGGCCGCCGATGGCGAACCACGGCGTCTCCACGTGCGCGGCCGCGTAGGCGACGTAGTCCGACGGCGCGGCCGGGCGCCCCGGCTTGGTCGGCGTCTCGTGCACCGGGCCGACGGCCAGGTAGTCGACGTCCGGATCGGCGTCAGCCTCGTCGGCCTGGCCGGGCGCGTGCGTCGAGCGCCCGACGATCAGCTCCGGCCCGACGACTGCGCGCGCGGCGGCGGGCGTGTCGTCGTCCTGGCCGACGTGGACCCCGTCGGCGCCCGCCGCGGCGACGAGGTCGGGCCGGTCGTTGAGGATGAACAGCGCGCCGTGCTCGTCGGCCAGGGCGCGGAAGACCGGCGCGGCCGCCAGCACGTCCGCGTCGCCGGCGCCCTTCTCGCGCAGCTGGATTATGTCCACGCCCCCGCGCAGGCACGCGCGCAGGAAGGGCTCGAGCTCGTGGTCGCCGGGGCGGGCGCCGCAGACGAGGTAGAGCCGGGCGCCGGCGACACGCTCGCGCGGGGTCATGGCTCGCAGTCTGGCAGCCGCGCTCGGGCTACAATCCGGACCACACAACGGGAGCCCACTCCGGGCTGAGAGGGCGGCACGAGGCCGCCGACCGTCGAACCTGATCCGGGTAGTGCCGGCGTAGGGAGGAAGATCCGCTCGTGGTACCTCGCCAGTCTCGCGCCACCGACGTCATCGTCGTCGGCGGCGGCCCCATCGGCCTCGCGGCCGCGTGGCGCGCCGCCCAGCGCGGCCTGGGCGTCACCGTGCTCGACGCCGCCGGCGAGGAGGCGGGGCCGGCGTGGCGCGTCGCCGCCGGGATGCTCGCGCCGATCGCCGAGTCGGACTTCGGCGAGGGAGCGCTGCTCGAGCTCGGGCTGCGCAGCGCCGAGCGCTTCGAGGCCTTCTGCGCCGAGCTCGGCGACGCGGCCGGTCGGGACCCGGGCCTGCGGCGCTCCGGCACGCTCGTCGTCGCGCGCGACGCGGACGACGCCGCCGAGCTCGACCGGCTGCTCGCCTTCCGCCGCGAGCTCGGGCTCGAGGTCGAGCGCCTGCGGCCGTCGCAGGCCCGCCGCGCCGAGCCGGCGCTCGCGCCGACCGTCCGGCTGGCGCTCGAGATCCCGGCCGACCACTCCGTCGACCCGCGCCGCCTCGTCGTGGCGCTCGCCGGCGCGGTCGAGCGCGCCGGCGGCGAGGTCCGCCACGGCGCGCCGGTCGCCGGCCTGCTGACCGAGGGCGAGCGCGTTCAAGGCGTCGAGCTGCGCGACGGCGAGACGCTGCGCGCCGACCAGGTCCTGCTCGCCGCGGGGGCCGCGACCGCGGGCATCGAGGGCGTGCCCGACGGCGCCCGCGTCCCGGTGCGGCCCGTCAAGGGCCAGGTGCTGCGCCTGCGCGACCCCGGTGGGCCCGGGCTGACCCAGCGCGTGATCCGCACGCGCACGGCCTATCTCGTCCCCCGCGACGACGGCCGCTACGTGCTCGGCGCGACGATGGAAGAGCGCGGCTGGGACCTCGCCCCGACCGCCGGCGGGGTGTTCGAGCTGCTGCGCGACCTCTGGGAGGTCCTCCCGGGCGTGCTCGAGCTCGAGCTCGAGGAGGTCGGCGTGGGCCTGCGGCCGGGCTCCCCGGACAACCTGCCCAGCATCGGCCCCGGCGCGGTCGAGGGGCTGCACTGGGCGACGGGCCATTGGCGCAACGGCATCCTGCTCTCCGCCGTGACCGCCGACCTCGCCGCTGCGGGGCTGGCGGGTGAGGCGCTGCCGGAGTGGGCCGCCGCCTACGCGCCGGGGCGCTTCGTCCGGGAGGCGGTCGCGTGAAGGTCCTCGTCAACGGCGAGGAGACCGACGTGGGCGACGGCGCGACGATCGAGACGATCCTCGAGCGCCTCGACCTGCCGGGCGCCGGCCGCGGCGTCGCGGTGGCGGTCGACGCCGAAGTGGTCCCGCGGGGGGCGTGGCCCGGGCACGAGCTCTACGACGGCGCGCAGGTCGAGATCCTGCGCGCGATCCAGGGAGGCTGAAGGACACACCATGGCGACGACGACCAGCGCCGACCCACTGACGATCGGCGATCGCACGTTCACCTCGCGGCTGCTGCTCGGCACCGGCGGGTTCCGCTCGCTGGAGGCGATGGCCACCGCCATCGAGGCCAGCGGGACCGAGCTGGTGACCGTCGCGCTGCGGCGCGTGGACCCGGCCGCCCGCGGCTCGATCGTCGACGTCCTGGACGCCGCCGGCGTCCAGCTGCTGCCCAACACCGCCGGCTGCTTCACGGCGCGCGACGCCGTGCTGACCGCCAAGCTCGCCCGCGAGGCGTTCGAGACCGAGTGGATCAAGCTCGAGGTCATCGGCGACGACAAGACGCTGCTCCCCGACGCGCCGGCGCTGCTCGAGGCCGCCGAGGAGCTCGTCGACGAGGGCTTCACCGTGCTGCCCTACACCAACGACGACCCGATCCTCGCCCGCCGGCTCGAGGACGTCGGGTGCGCGGCCGTGATGCCCGCCGGGTCGCCGATCGGCTCCGGCATGGGCCTGCTGAACCCCTACAACCTGCGCCTCATCCGCGAGCGCGCCGCGGTCCCGGTCGTACTCGACGCCGGCGTCGGCACCGCCTCGGACGCCGCCCTGGCCATGGAGCTCGGCTGCGACGCGGTGCTGTGCGCGAGCGCGATCTCGCGCGCCGAGGATCCGACCGGCATGGCCCGCGCCGTCGCGCTGGGCACCGAGGCGGGAAGGCTCGCGTACCGCTCCGGGCGCATCCCGCAGCGCCTCTACGCCGAGGCCTCGACCCCCGAGGAGGGACGGGCCGAGTTCTGAGTGAGACGCGGGTCCAGCCCGTCGGCCTCGACGGGCTCTTCGACGCGTGGGAGCGGGCCTTCTCGGGCCGCGACGCCGCGGCCTTCGCGCCGCTGTGCGCGCCGGGCTTTCAGTACGAGGACCCGCTCACGCGCGAGCCGCTGACCTGGGAGCAGCCCTTCCTGCGCCACGTGCGCGCGCTCTGGCGGGCGTTCCCCGACGCGCGCGTGCACCGCACGGGCGACCGGCTCGCCAACGAGCGCTACGCGGTCGCCCCGGCCAAGCTGCTGGGCACCCACGAGCAGCCGCTCGGGCGCCTCGCGGCGACGCGGCGCGCGGTCGTCATCCACGGCGTCTTCTACGCCGAGCTGGCTGACGGCCGGTTCTTCCGCGTGCGCGCGTTCTTCGACGTCTACGAGGCCGGCGTGCAGCTCGGCGCGCTGCCCAAGACGGGCAGTGCCGGCGAGCGGGCGCTGCTCGCGCTGCGCGGGTTCGGGCTGCGCACGCCCTAGCCGGCGAGGAGGTGCCGGATCGCGCGCGCCGTGTGGGCGGGGCGATGGACGACGTCGGTGTGGGTGAAGCGGGCGATGCGGTAGCCGGCGATGGTGTGCTCGACATCGCGGCTCCGGTCGCTCTGGAACGCGGCCCGGGTGAGGTGGCTGGCGGCGCCGTCGGTCTCGACGATCAGCTTGTGCTCGGGCCAGTGGAAGTCCACCTCGTGGCCGTTGAGGCGGCCGTTGACGACCGGCCGCGGCAGCGAGTGGGCGTCGAGGAGAGCGAGGAAGCGCTCCTCGAGAGTGCTGCGAGTGATCTCGGGCTCGCGGGCGGCGAGGTCGCTGAGCGCGGCGCGGAGCTTGCGCGACGGGCGCTGGGCGGCGATGGCGCGCATGTCGAGCAGGCGCAGGTGCTCGGCGCGGTGGCAGACCCGTCTGAGCTGATGTGGGGTCAGGACGGTCGCGAGGTCGGTCGAGCGTGCGGGCGACGGAGGTGCGCGGCAGGCCGTCGTCGTCGCGGACGATGTCGGCCTCTGTCAGCGTCCGGCTGAGATGCACGCGGATTCCGGGCATCGACGCGCTGCGGCGCAGCGTCGTGACGTCGATCCGGCCGGACGGCGTGGACATCAGGTCGTCCAAAGCGGCGGACGTGCGGAAGCTCAGCGCGGCGGCGTCAGGGCCGCCGCACGCCAGGACCGCCGCCCAGCAGTGACCGCGGAAGCTCAGCGGCGCGGGGCTACAGGCGTAAACCCCGCGGTAAAGAGGATGCAGCCACCCCTGCGTCACCTTCCACCCGATCGCCCCCTTGCCCAGGCCGGCCGCCTTGAGCTGAGCGGTCGAGACCACGCCGCACTGCCGCCGGACGAGCGCCGAGGCGCCAGAACCGTCAGCCGATACGAGAACGGCCTGTATGTCAGTCCCTTCTCGTATCACCCCACGGAGAATGCCCCCGCCGGCACCCGATCCCCTTACCAGCGGGTGTTTCGTCACACGCTCGGCACACATCCGGTGCGAACGTCACTCCAGATCGACCGCCAGCGGCTTGTGATCCGACAAAGTCCCGGCGTCCAACACCTCGCCGCGGCCCGCCGCCGGCCCCGGGGCGAACACGTGGTCGACCCAGTGCGAGGCGACGCGCGTGAGCCCGTCGAGCTCGGGCTGCTTGAGGTTGAAGTCGCCGCCGACGATCAGCGGCGCGCCGCCCGCCCACTCGCGCCCCGCCGCCAGCGTGCGCGCCGCGTCGGCGCGCGTCTGCTCCTTCGGTCGCAGCGTCGCGTGCACGTTGACCACCCAGCGGCCGCCGGCCACCTGCACGCCGTGGGCCACCCGCCGCTCGGGCCGGCGCGTGAGCTCGACGTGCCCCGAGGCGCCGATCGGGCCGGCCCCGCCGCGGACGAGGATCGCGTTGGCCCCGCCGCCCTCGGAGCGCAGCAGGTCGGGCAGCAGGATCGCGAACGTCCGCCGCACCGGCAGCAGGTGGTTGCGCGAGGTCAAGACCCAGCGCGCGTCCGCGCCGGTCGCGCGGGCCAGTGGCTGCGGCCACCAGGGCGGCACCTCCTGCAGCAGCGCGACGTCCCACGCCCAGCCGGCGAGGGCGTCGGTGAACTCGGGTTGGAGGTCGCGGCCCGACCCCGGCTCGGAGCGCCCGTGGAAGAGGTTCCAGGTCAGGACGCGGATGGGCGCACTGTACGCTGCCACGCTTGCCGCGCCACGTTCTGACCGGAGAGGAGCTCTCGGCCACGGAGCTCGGGCGGCTGCTCGACCGTGCGCTCGCGCTCAAGGCGTCCCCGGCCGCCTCGCGGACGCTGGACGGGCGCACCGTCGCCCTGCTCTTCGAGCAGCCCTCGACGCGCACGCGGACGTCGTTCGAGGTCGGCATCGCCGAGCTCGGCGGCCACGCGATGGTGCTGCGCCCCGGCGAGCTGCACCTCGAGCGCGGCGAGTCGGTGCGCGACACGGCGCTCGTCCTCTCCCGCCACGTCGCCGCGATCGGCCTGCGGACCGGCAGCGAGGAGACGCTCGCTGAGCTGGCCGCCCACGCCTCGGTGCCGGTGGTCAACATGCTCTCCCCGCGCCACCACCCCTGCCAGGCGCTGGCGGACCTGCTCACCCTGCGCGAGGCCTTCGGCCGGCTCGCCGGGCGCCGGCTCGCCTACGTCGGCGACGGCAACAACGTCGCTCGCTCGCTCGCCGTGCTCGGCGGGCTCGCGGGGCTCGAGGTGGTGGTCGCGGCTCCCGCCGCCCTGCAGCTCGAGGACGACATCGGCGCCGAGCTCACCGGCGACCCGCGGGCGGCGGCCACCGGCGCAGACGTCGTCTACACCGACGTGTGGGTGTCGATGAGCGACGACCAGGCCACGGCAGAGGACCGCCGGGCGGCGCTCGCGCCCTACCGGCTGGACGACGCGCTGCTCGACGCCGCGGCGCCGGGCGCCTTCGCCCTGCACTGCCTGCCGGCCCATCCCGGCGAGGAGATCACCGAGGCAGTCCTCTACGGCGACCGCCAGCGGATCTGGGACCAGGCCGAGAACCGCCGTCACGTGCAGAAGGCGCTGCTCGAGCTGCTCGTCCCCCCGGCCGCGAGCGCAGGGTAACGTCCCCCGCCATGGCGCAGCGCGGTTCTTCTTCGGGTGTCGAGTCGCAGGACGATCCTCGCCGCGACACGCCGCCGGCGCCGGCGCCCGACCCGGAGGCCCTGCGCGAGCAGATCGTCAAGCTGCTCGGGCCGCTCGACCTGGTGGTGCTGAGCCGCGACCGGGTCCAGGCCGCGCTCGACGACGCCGTGCAGCGCGGCCGGCTGACCCGCTCGGACGCGAGCGACCTGGTCGGCGACCTCGTCGCGGTCGGCCGCCGGCAGACCGAGGACCTGCTGGCCAGCCTGGACACGCTCGTCTCGGGCTCGACCGACCTGCTCCTGCGCGAGGTCGAGCGCGCGCGCCGCGTCGCCGGGCTGTCGCCGAGCTTCCCGATCGAGGGCTACGACGAGCTGACGGCCGCGCAGGTCTCGCCGCGACTCGCGGAGCTCACCCCGCCGCAGCTGCGCACGGTGCGCGAGCACGAACGGCGCAACGCGAACCGCAAGACGGTGCTCGCGGCGATCGAGCACCGCCTCCGCTGAGCGCCTGCCCCCTGTCATCCTGGGTCGCCGCCCATGGCCGCGTCCCAGACGACTTCCGCCCGCCCCGCCCGCGGCGCCGAGCTCGACCTCACGGTCGAGCGGCTCGCGTTCGGCGGCAACGGCGTCGCCCGGCTGGGCGCGAGCGGTGAGGACCGCGGCGGCTACGTCGTCTTCGTCGCCGGCGGCCTGCCCGGCGACCGCGTGCGCGCGGTGGTCACCAAGGCCAAGCGCGCCTACGCCGAGGCGCGCGCGATCGAGGTGCTCGAGGCCTCGCCGGACCGCATCGCGCCCGTCGCCGACCACCCCGGGGCGCCGTGGCAGGTGCTGCCCTACGAGCGCCAGCTCGAGGTCAAGCAGGAGCAGGTCGCCGAGGCGCTGACCCGGATCGGGCGGCTCGAGGGCTTCGAGCTCGAGCCGATGGTCCCCGCGGCCGAGCCGTGGCGCTACCGCAACAAGCTCGAGTACTCCTTCGGCACGGGCGAAGACGGCGAGCTGGTGTGCGGCTTCCACGCGCCCGGGCGCTTCGACCAGATCATCGCCGTCGATGACTGCAGGCTCGCCTCCGAGCGCGGCAACGCGCTGCGCGAGCAGGTGCTCGGGATCTGCCGCGCGCACGGGCTGAGCGCGTGGGACCGGCGCGAGCAGCGCGGGCTGCTGCGCAACCTCGTCGTGCGCGAGGGCCGGCGCACCGGGCAGTTCCAGGTCCGCCTGGTCACCTCGCCCGGGCAGGTCCCGGTCGACGCCCTGATCGACGGCGTCGACTGCGACGGGCTCTTCTGGACGCAGACCTCCGGCCTGGGCGAGAGCACCCAGGGCGGCGAGACCTCGCTGCTGGCCGGCGCGCCCCAGCTCTACGAGCGGCTCGGGGAGCTCGGCTTCCTGATCTCCCCCGACGCGTTCTTTCAGACCAACACGGAGATGGCCGAGCTGCTCTACGGGGCGGCCGTCGGCTACGCCGGCCTGCGCGGCCACGAGCGCGTCTTCGACCTCTACTGCGGCATCGGCACGATCGCGCTGTCACTGGCGGCCCGCGCGCGCAACGTGGTCGGCGTCGAGCTGGCAGAGGCCGCCGTCGCCGACGCGATCGTCAACGCCCGGCGCAACGAGATCAGCAACGCCGCCTTCTACGCCGGCGACATCCGCCTGGCGATGCGCGACCTGGTCGAGCAGGAGGGCCGCCCGGACGTCTGCGTGATCGACCCGCCGCGCGCCGGGCTCTCCCAGAAGGTCGTGCGACGCGTCATCGAGGCCGGCCCGCAGCGGATCGTCTACGTGTCCTGCAACCCGACCACGCTGGCCCCGAACGCCGCCCAGCTCGTCGAGGCCGGCTGGCGCCTGCAGCGCGTGCGCCCGGTCGACATGTTCCCGCAGACGCCGCACATCGAGTGCGTCGCGCTGCTCGAGCGCGGCTAGAGCGCCGCGAGCTCGGTCTCGAGCGCCGGCCCGCCGGCCAGCGTCTGCAGCACCACGCAGTAGCGCTCCGTGAGCTTCTTCAGCGTCGCGAGCTGCTCGGCGTCGGCGTCGGTCTCGAGCTCGAAGGAGAGCCGGATGGAGGTGAAGCCCACCGGCGCCTCGCGGTCCACCCCGAGCGTGCCGCGGAAGTCGAGCTCGCCCTCGGCGTGCACGCGCCCCGACGCGACGGGGATCTCCAGCGACGTCGCGACCGCCTGCAGCGTCACGCCGGCGCAGGCCACGAGCGCCTCGAGCAGCATGTCGCCCGAGCACAGCAGCGCGCCGTCGCCGCCGGTCGCGGGATGCAGCCCGGCGGTGGCCAGCGCCCGCCCCGTCTCGACCGCGCACGACACGCCGTCCCCGAGCGAGCCGCTCGCCGAGAGGGTCACGAGCGCCGCCCCGGGCTCGGAGGTGTAGCGCTCCTTCAAGGGCGTCTGCAGCGTCACCAGCTCTTCGCGTTCCATCCGGCTGATGCTAGATGAGTGATTCCACGACCCCACGACCGTCTGGCGGCGTATCTGCCTCGCCTCCGGCTCGTCACCGGCTTCGCCTCGGGCGCTGGACGGTGCCCGCCCAGAGGGCCCGTGGCACCACCACTGTGCCCTCGGGCGGGCACCCCCCCAGCATCCACGGAACATCCGCCAGCCGACCGCGCGGCCGTGGAACCAATCATCTAGGCGACGGCCGCGAAGCTCCCCAGCGCCGCGGCGACCGCGCGGTAGGCCTGCGCGTTGACGCTCATCCCGCAGTGCGAGGCACCGACCTCCACCAGCTCGGCGTCGGGATCCAGGCACGAGCGCCAGTCGACCACCCCGTCCGAGCGCGAGTAGAGCGCGACGTAGCCGACGCTGTCCGGGAACGGGCCGGCGAGGCTGTCGCGGAACGGCCCGCAGCACCCGCCGCGCAGGCAGTCGAGCGAGAAGAGCCCGGGCACGCGGCCGGTCCCGAGCGTGGCCAGCACGCCGATCTGCAGGAGCACGAGCGGATGCACGGCGAGCTGGTCGCGCACGGGCGAGCCGAGCGTCACGATCCCGCGCACCAGCTCAGGCCGGCGCGCGGCGAGCGCCTTGGCCAGCACGCCGCCGCGACTCTGGCCGATGACCGTCACGCGCGTGCCCGAGCTCTCCGCGAGCGCTTCCAGGCGCTGCTCGATCCGCAGGCACGCCCGCTCCGAGCAGGCGACGTTCGCCCGGATCCCCGCGCGCTTGGTGCGATAGCCGCCGGCGCGCAGCCACTGGGTCATCGTCGCCAGCGAGCCGTCGCCGGCGAGGAAGCCCGGGATCAGCAGGACCGGCTGCCCGGCGCCGTCGAGGCCGCCGCCCGAGCGCCACACCGACGAGCGCCGCAGCGCGGCCGCCTCCAGCGCCATCCGGCTCTCCAGGTGCAGCGGCGGGAGAGCGAAGGGCAGCCCGGGGAGCGAGGGGGGTCCGAGCGGCATGCGCATGGCTCTGCCCTTCTTCTACCGCAGGGCCCGGCGCCCCGCGCCACCCGGACGGATGGTCTTCCGCATCCGGCGTCGCGCCGCTCGACTGCCTCGCGCCCCTACGATGCCCGCCATGCGAGCCGCCACCATCCGCGACGGCGCGATCGTCGTCGAGACCCATCCCGACCCCGAGCCCGGCTCCGGCGAGCTGCTGGTCCGCGTCCGCGCGGCCGGCCTCAACGGCGCCGACATGATGCAGCTGCGCGGCCTCTATCCCGCCCCGCCGGGGACGCCGCAGGACATCCCGGGCCTCGAGCTGGCCGGCGAGGTGGTCGCCTGCGGGCCCGGCGTGCAGCGCTTCGAGCCGGGCGACCGGGTGATGGCCGTGGTGCCGGGCGGCGGGCAGGCCGAGCTGGCGACCGTCCACGAGCGCGTGGCCATCCCCGTGCCCGACGAGCTCGACTGGGTCGCCGCCGGCGGCGTGCCCGAGGTGTTCACCACCGCCCACGACATGCTCTTCTCCCAGGCCGGGCTGAGCCTCGGCGAGCGCCTGCTCGTCCACGGCGCCGCAGGCGGCGTCGGGATGGCGGGCGTCCAGCTGGGCGTGATGGCCGGCGCGCGCGTCACCGCCACGGTGCGCGACGAGCAGGCTCGCGAGCAGATCGCCGCGCTGGCGGTCAACGCGATCGCGCCCGAGGGCTTCGCCGACCACGGCCCGTTCGACGTGATCCTCGAGCTGGTCGGCGCGCCGAACCTCGCGGCCAACCTCGACGCGCTGGCGCCCGAGGGCCGCATCTGCATCATCGGCATCGGCGCGGGGGCGAAGGCCGAGCTCGACCTGCGCAAGGTCATGACCAAGCGCGCGCGCATCCTCGGCTCGACCATGCGTGCGCGGCCGCTGGAGGAGAAGGGCCGCGCGGCGCGGCTGATCGAGCAGGCGGTGCTGCCGGGCTTCGTCTCCGGCGACCTCAGCGTGCCCGTGACCGCCACCTTCGCGCTCGAGGAGGCGGCGGCCGCCTACGAGCGCTTCCAGGCCGGCAGCAAGCTCGGCAAGGTGATCCTGGAGCTCTAGACTCGCGCCATGGACCTTGAGGAACGCTCCATCGAGCCGGTCGGGGAGCAGTGCGAGGAGTGCGGTGCGACGCTGACAGAGCGCGAGCTGCAGGCCGTGCTCGAGAGCGGTGGGCCGGCGCTGTGCACCATCCACATGGCCGAGGCCGAGCCCGGCGAGGCCGCCGGCGAAGAGGAGCCGCCGGCCTAGTAGGGCGGGAAGTCCGCGTACCAGTCGCCGAGCGACCGGAAGGCGGTCCAGAACGCGCGCTTGGCGTCCTCCTCGTCCAGCGCGCCGTCGATGTCGGGCACGTAGAGCGCGTCGACCGACGGGGTGAGCGCCTGGATCTCCCCGTCCAGCGGGCGCACGGGACGCGCGAGCGGGAGCGCGAGCTCGTTGAGCGTCTCCAGCGCGTCGGGGCCCATCACGACGACGATCCGGGGCGAGACGATCGCGATCTCCTCCACCAGTCGCGCGATGCACTCGGGCGCGGCGAGCGAGGTGTCGGCCACCGGGCACTTCACGCACAGCGTCCCGTAGACGGCGAGCGGGTCGATGTCCAGCCGCCGCAGCGACTTCATCAGCGCCGTCCCGGCGCGGCCGTAGAAGGCGACGCCCTCCTCGATCTCGGCGGCGCCGGGCGCGTACTTGAGCAGGAAGACGTCGGCCTGCGGGTGCCCCGAGCCGAGCACCGGCATCAGGTTGCCGCGCGGGCAGCGGTCGCAGGCCTGCAGGTCGCGCGTGAAGTGGTTGAGCTCGCGGATCGCGCGCTCGAGGTACTTCTCGCGGATCTCGTCGTCGGTGGCCGGCATTCCGCCAAGCGGTTTAGCCGGGTCGGCGGGATTCCCTTTCTCTCCCGGCCCTTGCATCATTGTTTGCGCTCCGAGCCGGCGGTCGCCCGTCGCACGCGCCGCTCGCGCGCCGCCCGGCGCGCGCCGGCCGGCGTCGCCCGCGTCTGCAAGAACTTCAGCGCCTGCACCTGGGCGTAGTAGAGCGAGGACGGCTTGGCGATGATGTCGGCGTCGCGCAGCGACTCGAGGAACTCCTCGGGCCCGTCGAAGTCGCGCATCCGGATGCGGACCGAGCCGAGGCCCTGGGCGACATGGGAGTCAGAGCCCGCCCCGCCGACGATCCGGTACTTGGCGGCGAAGCGCACCGCCTCCTCGTTGAAGGCGGGGATCGCGATGCGCGGGTTGAAGACCTCGATGGCGTCGATGTCCTCGACCACCTGCAGCAGGTGCTCGTAGTCGGGCACGGCGTGCAGGCGGTCGAAGGGATGGGGGACGTAGACGAGCCCACCCTGGCGATGGATCTCCGCGATCGTCTCGGCCAGCGTCATCCCGCGCGCGATCCGCTCTGAGAGGAACAGGCCGATGACCTCGCCCTGATCGGCGGTCTTGACCTCCTCGGCCACGATCACCTTCACCCCGTAGGCCGCAGCCTTGGCGGCGGCGTCCAGCGCGCCGGAGACCTCGTTGTGGTCGGTCACGGCGATCGCGCCCAGCCCGACGTCGCGCGCGGTGGCGAGCAGCTGCTCGACCGGCGTCGCGCAGTCGGCCGAGTGGTCGGTGTGCATGTGCAGGTCGACGTCGATCAGCCGGCGGGAGGCCAGTCGCGCCCGCACGGCCGGTTGCCCGCCGGTGGGATGGCGGCGTGCGGCCAGCTCGCCGTAGAGCGCTTCGAACTCGTCGGCGGTCTGCGACCACGAGAAGCTCCGGCGCGCCGCCAGCACGCCGTCGCGCAGCCGCGCGAGCCGTTCGGGCTCGCCGATCAGGCGCTCGAGCTGCCCGGACAGCGTCAGCACGTCGCCCGGCTCGAACTGCAGGCCGAGCCCGCCCTCGTCGAGCAGCTCCGTGTACGGGCCGAGCCGGGCCGCCACCGGGACGACGCCCGCGCCCAGCGCTCGCAGCAGCAGCTCGGGCGCCGGCAGCACGCCGAGCGAGGCGGCGACCAGGACGTCGGCCTGGGCGAGCGCCTCGGCCTCGCTCCCGTCGGCGGCCGACATGACGCGCACGCGCCCGCCGAGGCGGCTGCGCAGCGTCGGCACGGCGCCCGTCGGGGTGAAGACGACCGCCTCCCAGTCGAGCGCTTCCGGCAGCCGGCGCAGCGCGCGCAGGAAGAGGCGCAGCGCGCCGCGCTCCTCACGGTCGCAGAACGCGAGCCGGACCGGCGAGCCGGGCCGGCGGGCGGCCGCCTCGAGCACCGTGACCCCCGGCCGCAGCACCCGGTAGGGCGCCGGGAAGTAGCGGTCGAGCAGGTCGCGCGTGGCCGCGAAGGACGCCGTGCGGGCGTCCAAGCGCCCGAAGAACAGCTCGACGAAGCGCCGCGCGACCTGGGTCGAGAGCACCCGCTCGGCGGGCGCGTGGAAGCTGCCGACGTTCAGCGCGCGCGAGTGGCGCAGCGCCACCGAGCCGGCGCTGGGCGCGAACGGCTCGTGGACGTGCACGAAGTCCAGCGCGGCGTTCGAGAGCGTCTCCTCGATCGTGCGGGCGATGTCGACCGGCGGGGAGGGGACCGAGCCGCGCCGCGCGCCGGTGAGCGGCAGCAGCTCGCCGACGCCCAGCACGCGCACGCCGCCGTCGGGATCGAAGAGCGACTCGGGCGCGTCGGCCGCCGCCCGGATCCGCCGCCGCGAGTCGCGGACGAGGCCGGGCGAGCGCGACGGGGCGAGCACCAGCATGCGGTGCCCGCGGGCCGCCAGCTCGCTCGACAGCGCGCGCACGAACGCGTTGACCTCGTGCTCGTCCTCCCAGGGATGCGGGGAAACCTGCGCGATCGCAAAACGCTCGGGCACCGGTCAGGAGCCTAGATGATCGATTCCGCGACCCAGGGCCGTGGAATCAATCGTCCAGTGCGTGCGCGAGGTGGCGCTCGAGCCGGGCGAGCGCGAAGGCCGGCCAGTCGCCTGCGACGGCCTCCGGGAGGACGTCGAGCACGCACGCGAGGTGCGGTCAGCCGCCCGCGCCACCAGAGCGTGTTCTCGGGGTGGTAGTCGCGGTGGATGAGCACCGCCGCCGCCGGCGGCGGCTCGGCAGCCACCAGCTCGATCGACCGCATCCGCAGCTCGGGTCGCCGCGACCACGCCGGCGGGTCGACCGCGCTCAGGTCGTGGTCGCGCTCGTAGGCGGGCAGCGCGTCCGGCGTGACGGCGTGGATCGCCGGCAACGCGCCCGCGAGCTGCGCGAGGAAGGCGTCCGGGTCGCGCGGCAAGCCCGGCGCGTGCCCGGGCAGCCGAGTCATCAGCAGCGCCGGCACGTCGCAGCTCGCCGCCTCGGGGTCGGCCGCCACGACGCGCGGCGTCGGGACCGCGGCGGTGGCGACCCGCTCGAGCACACGGGCCTCGCGCTGCACGGTGAACTCGGGGTCCGCGGCCGCCCACCCCGGCCGGCCCAGCGGCGCAGGACGAGCCGGTGCACCGCACCCTCGCGATCGGCGACCGCGAGAGCGTGGTTCGCGTTCCAGCCGCCGAGCGTCAGCCGCCGCAGCGAGACGACGCGGGCGCCGGGCCCGACTGCCGCGGCGGCCCAGCGCAGGGCCTCCTCGGGGGGCCGGCGCCGGAGCGCGGGGACGGACGACAGCGGGCTCAACGCGAGCGCTCGTGCGGCGGTCGCGGCGGCGGCGGTTCCGGCGCCACGTCGTGGAGGGCGTCGCGCAGGGGCTCGACGTGTGGCGCGATGCGGTCGAGCTCGCGGCGGTGCATCGGCGTGACGGCGTCCAGGCGGTGCCGACCTTCGTCCGTGAGGCGGACCCGCACTGAGCGGTGGCGGGCGCGATCGGCCACCCGCTCCACGAGCCCCGCCTCGGCGGCCCGGTCGATCAGGCCGACCGCGCTGTGATGACGGACGAGCAGGGCGTCGGCCAGATCGGTGATCGTCGGCCCGGCCGGGTCGTCGTGGCCCGCGACCGCCAGCAGCAGTTGATGCCGGGCCGGCGTGAGGCCCGCCGCGACAACCTGCTCCTCGCTCCAGCGCAGGTAGCGCCGGAGGGCGACGCGGAAGCGGAAGAGGTCACGCAGCTCGTCGGGCTCGAGGGCGCGCTCGGCGGGGGTGCGGCGCGGCGGCACCGGTGTAGTATCGCAACACGATATGAGATCGACCGGAGAGCCGCTGATGCGAGCGAGCACGCGGGCGCGCGAGGCGTGGGGGATGGAGGCGGGCGAGATCAGCTACGCGGTGATGCGGCGGATCGAGCGCGACCTCGACCTCGAAGAAGCGCTCGTCGTCGGCGGCGACCCGTCCCGCGCCTGACGGGTCGCCGGCTCGAAGAAGAGGTCGCCGTCAGGACGCCGGCTCGGCGGCCTTCTTGCCGCCGGCCTTCTTGCCGCTCGCCTTGGCGCGCGAGTACTCGGCGATGAAGGCCTCCGTGGCCTCGCGCGCCTTGTCGTCGGGCCGCTGGGTGTAGGGCGACTTCATGAGGTAGGAGCTCGGCCCGTCGAGCTGGCCGGCGACGCCGGCGATCATCGCGAGCTTCACGCAGCGCACCGCGTCGATGACGATCCCGGCGGAGTTGGGCGAGTCCCAGACCTCCAGCTTGAGCTCGAGGTTGAGCGGGACGTCGCCGAACGCCTCGGCCTCGACCCGGATGTGCGCCCACTTGCGGTCGGTGAGCCACGGCACGTAGTCCGACGGCCCTATGTAGACGTCGTCCGCGGGCAGCTCCTCGTCCATGATCGAGGTGACGGCGTTGGTCTTGGAGATCTTCTTGGACTCCAGCCGCTCGCGCTCGAGCATGTTGTAGAAGTCCATGTTGCCGCCGACGTTGAGCTGCGAGGTGCGGGCGACCTTCACGCCGCGCTCGCCGAACAGGCGGGCGAGCTGGCGGTGCACGATCGTGGCACCGACCTGAGACTTGATGTCGTCGCCGACGATCGGCAGGCCCGCCTTCTTGAAGCGGTTGTTCCAGTAGTCCTCGCGGGCGATGAAGACCGGGATGCAGTTCACGAAGCCACAGCCGGCCTCGAGGATCTGCTCCACGTACCACTTGGTCGCCTGCTCGGAGCCGACGGGCAGGTAGGAGACGACCACGTCGGTGTGGGTCTCCTTGAGCACTTCGGCGATGTCGACCGTGGACCCCTCGGCCTTGGTGATCTTCTCCTTGAGGTACTTGCCCAGGCCGTCGTGGGTCATCCCGCGCAGGACCGGCACGTCGAGGTTCGGGACGTCCTCGCGGACGAACTTGATCGTGTTGTTCTGGCCGGCCCAGATGGCCTCGGAGAGATCCTTGCCCACCTTGTCGGCGTCGATGTCGAAGGCGGCCGAGAACTCGATGTCCGAGACGTGGTAGCCGCCGAGGTCGACGTGCATGAGCCCGGGCACGGACGCGTTCGGGTCGGCGTCCTTGTAGTGCTGGACCCCCTGGACGAAGGCCGAGGCGCAGTTGCCCACGCCGATGATGGCGACGCGGACCTTGTCGGCCTGGTAGCGGGCCCGGCCGTTGCCGGACGGCCCGTGGCCGTTGCTGGGGTTCTTGGGCAAGGGTTTCCTCTGGTAAAAGTGGTAGTCCAGCGAAAGGGAACCCGGCGGGGCCGCGCTGTTACACGCCTGGTGACCTTTTAGCCGGTGTCAGACCCCGTCGGGAGCGACGGGCGCGGGCCGCGTGAGCTCCTGGCGCACGTGCCAGATGCGCTGGACGACCGTCACCACCGAGAGCGCGGCGAGCACGTAGATGGCCGGCTCGAGCAGATCCACGCCGAGGATCCCGGCGCCCTCGGCCAGGATCAGCCCGGCCGAGAGGATCACCACGCGGACGGCGCGATCGGCGATGCCGACCTTGCACTCCACGCCGAGCGCCTCGGCGCGCGCCCGCGTGTAGGAGACCATCAGCGACGCACCCAGCGCGAGCACGACGCCGGCCACGGCGACCTCGTTGCTCTCGCGGGCGAAGTAGGCCGCGACGGCGACCAGCACGATCGCCTCCTCGATCCGGTCCAGCGTCGAGTCCAGGAAGGCGCCGAACGGCGAGCCCTTGCCCGACATGCGCGAGTAGCGCCCGTCCAGCGTGTCGCACACCGAGCCGACGACGAAGGCCAGCCCGCCGAGCACGAAGGACTCCTCCCAGACCAGCACCGCGGCCACCACGCACAGCACGAAGCCCGTCAGCGAGATCGCGTTCGGGGTCAGGCGCGACTCGATCAGCCGCCCGCGGAAGTGGTCCTGGTACTCGCGGGCCGTGGTGGGGCGCGGGCGCGGGTCGCGCGAGCGTTCTCGGGGAGGCGTGGCCACGGCGCCGAACTCTAGTGGCCGCCGCGGGGGGCGCTCAGCCGGCGGGGCTGCCCTGCGGGTTCCAGGCCCACGCCTGCGGGCGCACGCGCGCGAAGACGCCCGCGGCGCAGGCGGCCGCGACCGCCGCCGTCAGGGCGCCGGCGAAGGCGTCCAGCCACCAGTGGTTGGCGGTCGCGACCACCACGAAGGAGACCAGCGCGGGATAGGCGCGCCAGAGCCCCTTCGCCCACCCGCGCCGGGCCAGCGAGGCCATCGTCATCCCGAGCATCAGCGCGAAGGCGACGTGCATGGAGGGGACCGCCGCGTACGGGTTGACCAGCAGCTCGGTGGACTCCGAGCGCACGCCGGTGAAGGCCGCCACCGAGTCGGTGAACCCCAGCTCGCCCAGCAGGCGCGGCGGCGCGGTCGGGAAGACCAGGTAGCCCACCAGCGCGATGCCCATGGCGACCATGAACATGTTGCGCACGAAGTAGAACCGCTCGTTGCGGAACAGGTAGAGCCACGCGAGCACCAGGACGGTGACGGTGAAGTGCGAGTTGACGTAGAGCCAGCTCGCGGCGTCGATCACCAGCGGCTGCCGCGCCGCCCAGCCGTGCACGGCCGGCTCCACGAACAGGTCCAGCGAGCGCTCGAGCGCGACCAGCTCGCGGGCGTTCTCGAAGGCCTGGTGCGTCCGCGTGTCGACCACGCCGCGCACCAGCGTGTAGAGGGCGTAGGCGCCGCCGAAGAGCAGGAGCTGGCGGACGAGGTCCGGCCAGCCGTGGGGGAGGAGGCGGGCGGCGAGTCTGCTGGCCGGCGCGTCCATCCGGCGATGCTACGGCCGCCCCGCGGTGGCTCCGGGGCGGTTTCCCACACTCGCGGGGGCGGGCAGCCCGCCCCCCGGCCGCCGCGGGGCTCAGCTGCTCTGCGCGGCGGGCCGCGCCGCCCGCCCCGGCTCGCCGGCGGCCGCGCGGCGCTCCTCGCTGTCGTCCGCCTGCCAGCCGCGCGCGATCTGACGCATCAGCGGCGGGTAGACGATCAGGTGCCGGAACGGCCGGATGGCGGCCATGTAGGCCGCCCCGAGCAGCCCGTTGGCCTTCACCAGGACGGCCATCTCGCCGCGGTAGCCGCCCGAGGCCTCGTCGCGCACCCAGCCGATGTGCATGACCCCGTGGACGGTCCGGTTGACGATCTCGGCGGCCCACTCGTCCTCGAGCAGGTAGACGGACGTGAACGGCGCCTCCTCGAAGGCCGGGCCGGCCGGGCCGTCGCGCAGGTCCCCGGGCAACCGGTCGCGCAGCGTCGGCGCCTGCGCGTCGCCGGCGGGGGCGTCGTCCCAGCCGAGCAGCTCGCCGAGCTTCCACCGGATCGCCCACAGGGCGCGGGCCAGGCGGGAGTCGCTCTCCGACGGTGGGCCCGAGGTCATCTGCGCCACCAGCCGCGGGAAGTCGTCCGGGCCGCCGGGCGTCGGCAGCGCCCACACGTCTTCCAGCCGGAAGTCGGGGGTGAGCTCGTGGATGCGCCAGGGGCGGCCGGCGTAAGCGCTGTCGGGCAGTTTCATCGGCGTCGACCTCGATCCATACAGTTATGTACGGTAACGAGGCTAGGCAGCGACGACCGGCGTGTCAACCCCGCGCGGGCGGCGCGAGCGGCGGCTCAGCGCCGGGAGGCGAAGTCGGCCGTCACGACCACCGAGCGCGAGCCCTGATGCTCGCCGGTGCGCATGCCGATCCCGACCTTCACGAGCCCGCGCTCGAGGATGATCGCGCGGTGCGGGGGCGAGTTCATCCACATCCGCACGACCTCGGCCGCCACGCCCGCTCGGGGCGAGAGCGCCGCGATGTTCTCCCCGACGGTGCGGGCGCCGTGGTAGCGCCGGACGCGCCGGTGGAAGGGGGTGCCGTTGCTGGACTCGTGGGCGAAGAAGTCGGCGCGCAGCATGTCGGCGGTGTGGGCGTCGGCGGCGCGGGCGAGCGCCCGGTGGGCGTCGAGCCGCACGAGCCCCTGCGCGGCGCGGGCCTCGTTGAGCTCGCGCACGACGGCGCGCTCGGCCGACTCGGCACGTGCGCCCGCGACCGGGGCGAGCCCCAGCAGGAGCGCGCACGCGGACAGCACGGCGGGGATGAGCGGACGTCGGACGAACATGGTTCGGGGCCACCCGCGAGCACGGCGTCCGGCTCGTGTGGGGATGGCGGGTCACTGCTGGTGCGCGCTCCGTCGCGAGCGGGCACGTTAGAGGGTTTTCCCTGCTCATGCCGGCACGCCCTCGATCAGGAAGCCGCACACGCGGTCCACCACCGCGGGATCGTCCAGCCACGGCCAGTGCCCGGCGCCCGGCACCGTGACGGCCTCGGCGGGGCCGCCCAGCGCCGCCGCCAGCCGGCCCGCCAGCTCACTGGGCAGGTAGGGGTCGCGTTCGCCCCAGACGATCAGCGCGGGGGCGTTGACCGCCCCGAGCCCGGCGCCGGCCGCGGCCAGCGCCTCGGGCGCCGCGGAGCGATACAGGCGCAAGGTCGCTCGCTGGGTGCCGTGGTCGAAGTGACGCAGCATCTGCTCCAGCAGCGCCGGCGGAACCGGCGGGGCGCCCCCGCCGCGCAGCGCCAGCCGCGCGGTCGTGGGCGAGGTGAAGCCCATCGCCAGCTCGCCCACGACGGGGGCACGCCACAGCCGCGCGAGCCGGTGCCAGCGGTAGCCCGGCAGGAACGGCACGACGTCGATCGCCACCAGCCGGCTGACGAGCTCGGGCCGGCGCTGGGCGAGCGCGAGCCCGACGCCGCCCCAGTCGTGCATCGCCAGCGCCACCCGCTCGAGCTCGAGGTGGGCGAGGAAGCGCTCCAGGAAGCGCGCGTAGCCCGCGATCGAGTAGTCCAGCCGCGCGCCCTTGCCGCTGCGCCCGAAACCCGGCAGGTCGACCGCGATCCCGCCCGCCCGCTCGAGGAACGGCGTCCACATCTCCGACGCGTTGGGCACGCCGTGCAGCCACAGCACCGGTGGATCGCCGCCCGGCGCGCTGCGCCAGGCGACGGGGGATCCGTCCAGCTCGGCCTCGTGGTCGCGCACCGACCGGACGGTAGCCTCCGCCGCCATGACCCGGCAGCCGACGGCCCCGCGGTCGCAGTGGCGGCGCCCGTCCTCGCGCCGCGTGCGGGCGCTCCGCGACCGGCTGCGGCTCGTCTATGGCCGGCCCGTGGCGCCGCCGCACGGCCAGGGGGTCGACGAGCTGATCCTCACCGTCCTCTCGCAGTCGACCAACGACCGCAACCGCGACGTCGCGTTCGTGCGCCTGCGCGAGCGGTTCGGGTCCTGGGCGGCGGTCCGCGACGCCCCGCGCGAGGCCGTCGAGGCGGCGATCCAGCCCGGCGGGCTGCACCGCCAGAAGTCCGAGCGCCTCCAGGCCATCCTGCGCGAGCTGCCCGATCCCCCGGACCTCGGCCGGCTGGCCCGCCTGCCGGTCGCCGAGGGCCGCGCCGAGCTCACCGCGCTGCCCGGCGTCGGGCGCAAGACCGCGGCCTGCGTGCTGCTCTTCGCCTACGGCAAGCGCGACGTGCCGGTCGACACCCACGTCTCGCGCGTGGGCACGCGGCTCGGGCTCTTCCGCCCCGGCGCGCCGTTCTCCGAGCTCCACGACGAGATGCTCGCCCTGACCCCGCGCGGGGGCGAGCTCGAGCTGCACGTCAACCTGCTGCGCCACGGCCGGCGCACCTGTCACGCCCAGCGCCCGGCCTGTCCGGCCTGCGACCTGCGGAGAATGTGCCTGTACGCGCGCTCGACCCGCTAAGATCTGCGCCAACGCGACTGAGATCTTTCGACTAAGGAGCACGCACTACATGGCCAAGACGATCGGTATCGATCTCGGCACCACCAACTCTTGCATGGCCGTCCTCGAGGGCGGCGAGCCGACGGTGATCGAGAACGCCGAGGGTGGACGCACCACCCCGTCCGTCGTCGCCTTCACGCAGGGCGGCGAGCGCCTGGTCGGCACCGTCGCCAAGCGCCAGGCGGTGACCAACCCGACCAACACCGTCTTCTCCATCAAGCGCTTCATGGGCCGCAAGGAGGCCGAGGTGCGCGAGGAGGAGTCGATCGTCCCCTACACCGTGGTCTCCGGCCCCGGCGGGGATGCCCGCGTGGAGGCGGGCGGCAAGCAGCACTCGCCGCCGGAGATCTCCGCGATGATCCTCCAGAAGCTCAAGGCCGACGCCGAGGCCTACCTCGGCGAGAGCGTCGACTCGGCGGTCATCACCGTCCCGGCGTACTTCAACGACGACCAGCGCCAGGCGACCAAGGACGCCGGCCGCGTCGCCGGCCTCGACGTCAAGCGGATCATCAACGAGCCGACGGCCGCCGCGCTGGCCTACGGCCTCGACAAGGAGTCCGACCAGAGCATCCTCGTCTTCGACCTCGGCGGCGGCACGTTCGACGTGTCGGTGCTGGAGATCGGCGACGGCGTCTTCGAGGTCAAGTCGACCTCGGGCGACAACCACCTGGGCGGCGACAACTTCGACAAGACGGTCGTCGACTGGCTCGCGGCGGAGTTCCGGCGCGACCAGGGGATCGACCTCACGCAGGACAAGATGGCCCTCCAGCGCCTCTACGAGGCCGCCGAGAAGGCGAAGATCGAGCTCTCCAGCGCGCAGGAGACCCAGATCAACCTGCCGTTCATCACCGCTGACGCCTCGGGGCCCAAGCACCTCGACGTCCGCCTCACCCGCGCCAAGCTCAACGAGCTGGTCGCCCCGCTGGTCGAGCGCGTCGTCGGCCCGGTGCGCCAGGCGCTCGACGACGCCAAGGACAAGGGCGTCGCCTCCGTCGACCACGTCGTCCTCGTCGGCGGCATGACCCGCATGCCCGCCGTGCAGGAGAAGGTCAAGGAGCTCACCGGCAAGGAGCCCCACCGGGGCGTCAACCCGGACGAGGTCGTGGCCGTCGGCGCCGCCATCCAGGCCGGCGTGCTGGCGGGCGACGTCAAGGACGTCCTGCTGCTCGACGTCACCCCGCTGACGCTCGGCATCGAGACCAAGGGCGGCGTCATGACGCGGCTGATCGAGCGCAACACGACGATCCCGACCCGCAAGGGCGAGGTGTTCTCCACCGCGGAGGACAACCAGCCCAGCGTGGAGATCCACGTGCTGCAGGGCGAGCGCGAGATGGCGACCTACAACAAGTCGCTGGGCAAGTTCCAGCTGACCGGCATCCCGCCCGCGCCGCGCGGCATCCCGCAGATCGAGGTGGCGTTCGATATCGACGCCAACGGCATCCTCAACGTGTCCGCGAAGGACCTGGGCACCGGCAAGGAGCAGAAGATCGAGATCCGGTCGGGCTCCGGCCTCTCCGACGACGAGATCAAGCGGATGGTCTCCGACGCCGAGTCGCACGCCGAGGAGGACAAGAAGCAGCGTGAGCTCGTCGAGGCGCGCAACGTCGCCGAGAACGAGGTCTACCGCGCCGAGAAGCAGGTCAAGGACCTCGAGGAGCAGCTCGACTCGTCCTCCAAGGAGGAGATCGAGACCGCGATCAAGGACCTGCGCGAGGTGCTGACCTCCGAGGACGTGGACGAGATCCGCGCCCGCACGGAGCGCCTGCAGGCGGCCTTCCACAAGGTCTCCGAGGCGATGTACGAGAAGGCTCAGGCCCAGCAGGCCGCGCAGTCGGGCAACGGCGCCGGCGGCGGCGACGGCGACGGGGCGACCAGCACCGACGCCGAGGCCGAGGACGAGGTCGTCGACGCCGAGGTCGTCGACGAGCAGCAGCGCTGATGACCGACAAGGTCACCGACCGGGAGGGGGGCCGGCCCGCGCCGGCCCCCGCGCCCGACGAGACGCCGGCCGCGGCACGGCCGTCCGAGCCCGAGGCCGAGGCGCCCGAGGCCGCCGACGTGGCCGCCGAGGCCGCGGCCGCCGCGCGCGACGGCGAGGTCATCGACGGCGAGCCGGCCGCGCCGGCCGAGCCGCCCGCGGGCGAGCCGGTCGACGAGGCGGAGATCAAGGCCGCCGAGTACCTGGCGCTCGCCCAGCGCACCCAGGCCGACTTCGACAACTACCGCAAGCGCGTCGCGCGCGACAGCGCGCTGGCCGCCGACCGGGCGACCGGCCGGCTGGTCAAGGAGCTGCTGCCCGCGCTCGACCACCTCGACCTGGCCCTGCGCCACGCCGAGGAGGAGGCCGCCGGCAGCGAGCCGGGCGAGCTGCTCAACGGCATCCGCCTGGTCCAGTCAGAGCTGCAGGGCGCGCTGGCCCGCCAGGGCGTCGAGGCGTTCTCGCCCGAGGGCGAGCCGTTTGACCCGACCGAGCACGAGGCGATGGCCCAGCAGCCCGTCGAGGGCGCCGAGCCGGGCACCGTCGCGCTCGTCTACCAGCAGGGCTACCGGGTCAACGGCGCCGTGCTGCGGCCGGCGCGCGTGGTGGTCGCGGCCTAGATGAGTGGTTCCACGACCCCACGACCGTCTGGCGGCGTCCCGCGGCGCCGGTTGGCGCCCGCCCAGAGGGCCCGTGGCACCACCACTGTGCCCTCGGTCGGGCACCGTCCGGCATCCACGGGCCATCCGCCAGCCGGCCGCGCGGCCGTGGAACCAATCATCTAGAAGGACGAACCGATGGCCCGCACCCCCGACTACTACAAGACGCTCGGCGTCGACAAGAAGGCGACCCCCGACGAGATCAAGAAGGCCTACCGCAAGCTGGCCCGCAAGTACCACCCGGACACCAACACCGAGCCGGGCGCCGAGGCGCGCTTCAAGGAGATCTCCGAGGCCCACGACGTCCTCTCCGATCCCGACAAGCGCAAGCAGTACGACCGCGGCAGCCTGTTCTCCGGCTCGCCGTTCGGCGGCTCGGGGCCGGGCAGCGGCCCGGGCGCGGGCGACGCGGGCTCCTTCTCGGACATCCTCTCCGGCCTGTTCAACACCGGCGGCGGGCGCGCGCGCACCAAGCCGGCCGCCGAGCCGGGGCGCGACCTCGAGACGACGGTCTCGCTCTCCTTCGAGCAGGCCGTCGAGGGCGCCCAGCTGCCCGTCAGCGTCGCCACCCACGTCGCCTGCACCACCTGCCGCGGCACGGGCGCGCGGCCCGGCACCATGCCGGTCGTCTGCCCGCTGTGCCACGGTCGGGGGGTGGAGTCCGAGGGCCAGGGGCTGTTCTCGATCACCCGCCCGTGCTCGCGCTGCGGCGGCTCGGGCACGGTCATCGAGGATCCCTGCCCGACGTGCAGCGGCGAAGGCCGCCTGCGCGAGCTCAAGAAGTACAAGGTCAACATCCCGGCCGGCGTGAAGGAGGGCTCGCGCATCCGCCTGCCCGGCAAGGGCGAGGCGGGATTGCGCGGCGGCGCCGCCGGCGACCTGTACGTCATCACCCACGTCACCGCCTCGCCGGTGTTCAAGCGCAGCGGCGACCACCTCGAGGTCGAGGTCCCGATCACCGTCGCCGAGGCGATCCGCGGCGCCGAGGTCGAGGTCCCGACGCTCGACGGCACCAAGCGCCTGCGCGTGGCGGGCGGGACCAAGCACGGCACGCTGCAGCGCCTGCGCGGCGAGGGGCCGCCGATCCTCGGCGGCGCGGGCCGCGGCGACCTGCGCTACCGCTTCGTCATCGACGTCCCGCGCGAGCTCTCCGACGAGCAGCGCGAGGCGGTCGACGCGCTCTCGAAGGTGATGAACGGCAACCCGCGCGAGCAGATCCTGCGCGCGGCCGCCGGGAGCGGAGCGGGCTGATGGCCACGCGCCGCACGACCCGGGTGACCGCGCGCGTGGAGTCCGAGCGCGGCGTGTTCATGATCTCCGTCGCCGCCGAGCTGGCCGAGATGCACCCGCAGACGCTGCGCATGTACGAGGCGCGCGGGCTGATCGAGCCGCAGCGCTCGCCCAAGGGCACGCGGCTGTACTCCGCCGCCGACGTCGAGCGCCTGCGCCGCATCCAGGAGATGACCTGCCGGCAGGGCATGAACCTGGCGGGCGTGGAGCAGGTCTTCGAGCTCGAGGCCCAGCTCGAGCGGATGGGCCGCAAGCTGGCGATGATGGAGCGCCGCGCCGAGCGCCTGCAGGAGGAGATCGCCGAGCTCGAGCGGGTCAAGCGCGAGGTCAAGGCGGAGATCGTGCGCTATGAGGCGCCGCCGCGGACGGAGCTGGTGGCGGTGCGCCGGCGCCGGCCTCGCTGACGGTCGAACGTCAACCCCGCCGGTAAGGGGGTGCGAGGGCCCCGGCCGGGGCGGTTTCTTCGGGTGGTACGAGAAAGTCTCGGATATGAGGCACTTCTCGTCTCGGTCGACGGTTCTGGCGCGCTAACGCTCACCCAGGCGGCTCAGCAAGAGCGCCTCGGCGAGCGCGATCCGCTCGATCTCGGAAGGGTCGACGCTCTCGTTCGGCGCGTGGATCAGGCAGCGCGGCTCCTCGACGCCGAAGATCAGTATCTCGGCGTCCGGATAGCTCTCGGCGAGCACGGTGCACAAGGGCAGCGAGCCGCCCTGGCCCTGGGTCGTCGCCTCGCGCCCGTAGGCGTCCGCGAGCGCCGCGCGCATCGCCGCCGTCGCCGGCCCGCCCGCGGCGGTGGACCAGCCGTCGGCGGCCGCCACCCGCTCGATGGTGCAGCGAAGGTCCCACGGGACGCGCCGCCGCAGGTGCTCGATCAGCGCCGCCTGGGCCGCGTCGGCGGCCATCCCCGGCGGCACCCGCAGGCTCACCCGGGCGCCGGCGCGGGGCTGCACGGAGGCGGTCGCCCTCGATCGGCGGGACGTCGAGGCCGATCACCGTCACCGCGGGGCGTGACCACAGCCGCTCGGCGATCGAGCCGGCGCCGATCAGCCCGACGCCGTCGAGCACGGTCGCGTCGGCGCGGTAGCGCTCCTCGGGGTACTCGACGCCCTCCCACGGCGGCGCGTCCGGGAGCCCGTCGACGACCGGGGTGCCCGCGTCGTCGTGCAGCGAGGCGAGCATCCGCAGCAGCCCCGCGACGGGGTCCGGCGCGGGGCCGCCGAAGCTGCCCGAGTGCACGGCGCTGGCGAGCGCCTCGACGCGCACGTCGACCATCGCCATCCCCCGCAGCGAGGTGGTCAGCGTGGGGACGCCGACCGCGAAGTTGCCCGCGTCGGCGATCAGGATCGTGTCGGCGCGCAGCACGTCGGGCCGCTCGACGACGAAGGCCTCCAGGCCGCCGGTCCCGATCTCCTCCGAGCCCTCGCAGACGACCTTGATCGCGCACGGGAACCCGCCGGCGGCCTCGCGCAGCGCCCGCAGCGCGGTCAGGTGCATGACGACGTTGCCCTTGCAGTCCGCCGCGCCGCGCCCGTACCAGCGCCCGTCGCGCTCGGTCAGCGTCCACACCGGCGAGCGCCACTGGGCGTCGCCGAGCGGCGGCTGGACGTCGTAGTGGGAGTACAGGAGCACGGTCAGGGCGCCGGGCGGCCCGGGCGCGTGGCCGTGCACCGCGAGGCTGCCGTCCGGCGTCGGCGCGGCCTGCACGTCCTGTAGGCCCTCCGCCGCGAAGGCGCGCACGACCCAGTCCGCCGCCGCGACGCATGCCTCCGGCGGCTGCGGGTCGTGCGAGGCGACCGACGGGAAGGCGACCAGCTCGGCCATGGTCCTCGCGGGCGCGGCCCATCAGGCCGCCCACCGCGCCGCGCAGGTCGTCGTCGTCGTCGCTCGCCATCGCGCCGGAGTTCTATCGCCCGCGCGCAAGATCGTCGAAGTCGAGCTGGAGAGCACCCTTGGAGGTCGGCCCGCCGCCCGCTATGATCTCAGTCTCCCTGACTAAGATTTCTCGACTCTGGAGACCATGCACGCCGACCGCTTCACGATCAAGTCCCAGGAGGCCTTCGCCGCGGCGACCTCACTCGCCGCGAGCCGGCGCAGCTCGGAGACCACGCCGGAGCATCTGCTGGCCACCCTGCTCGAGCAGGCCGACGGCGTCGTGCTGCCCGTGTTGCGCAAGCTCGGCGTCCAGCCGGACGCCGTCCGCGCGGACGTCAACGCCGCCCTGGACGCGCTCCCGAAGCTGACCGGCGCCGCGACCGAGCCCGCCACCGCGCGCGAGCTGCTCGGCGTCCTGCGCGAGGCCGAGGCCGAGGCGGGCAAGCTCTCCGACGAGTACATCTCCACCGAGCACCTGCTGCTGGCGCTCGCCGGGCATCAGTCCAAGGCCGGCGAGGCGCTGCGCCGCAACGGCGCGAGCCGCGAGGAGATCCTCAAGGCGATCGGCGAGGTGCGCGGGCCGCACCGCGTCACCGACCAGTCGCCGGAGGAGAAGTACCAGGCGCTCGAGCGCTTCGGCCGCGACCTCACGCGTGCCGCCGAGGAGGGCGGCCTGGATCCCGTGATCGGGCGCGACGACGAGATCCGCCGTGTCATCCAGGTGCTCTCCCGCCGGACCAAGAACAACCCGGTGCTGATCGGCGAGCCCGGCGTGGGCAAGACCGCCATCGCCGAGGGGCTCGCCCAGCGGATCGTCTCCGGCGACATCCCCGACACGCTGCGCGACCGCAAGGTCGTCGCGCTCGACATCGGCGCGCTGATCGCCGGCTCGAAGTACCGCGGCGAGTTCGAGGAGCGCCTGAAGGCCGTGCTCAAGGAGATCGCCGAGGCGCGCGGGCAGGTCATCCTCTTCATGGACGAGCTGCACACGATCGTCGGCGCCGGCGCGGCCGAGGGCGCCGTCGACGCCGCCAACCTGCTCAAGCCGATGCTCGCCCGCGGCGAGCTGCGCGCCGTCGGCGCGACCACGCTGGACGAGTACAAGAAGCACATCGAGAAGGACGCGGCGCTCGAGCGGCGCTTCCAGCCGATCTACGTCGGCGAGCCGAGCGTCGAGGACGCGATCGCGATCCTGCGCGGGCTCAAGGAGCGCTACGAGGCCCACCACGGCGTGCGCATCTCCGACGCCGCGCTGATCGCGGCCGCGACCCTCTCCCAGCGCTACATCGCCGACCGTTTCCTGCCCGACAAGGCGATCGACCTGATCGACGAGGCGGCCTCGCGGATCGCGATCGAGCTGTCCTCCGTCCCGACCGAGATCGACGAGGTCGAGCGGCGCATCCAGCAGCTCGAGATCGAGCTCGTGGCCGTCCAGGGCGACGACTCGGCCGCTGATCGCCGCGAGGAGATCGAGCGCGAACTGGCCTCCCTGCGCGAGCAGGCGGCCGGGATGCGCGCCCAGTGGGAGCGCGAGAAGGAGCAGGCCGAGGGCGTGGGCAAGCTCACCGAGCGCCTCGACCAGGCCCGCCACGAGCTCGAGCGCGCCGAGCGCGAGCTCGACTACCAGCGCGCCGCCGAGCTGCGCCACGGGGAGATCCCCGAGCTCGAGCAGCGGCTCGCCGACGAGGACGCGCGCGCGGACTCAGACGAGCTGGAAGCGCCCGTCTACCTGCGCGACCACGTCGACGCCGACGACGTCGCCGACGTGGTGGCCAAGTGGACCGGGATCCCGGTCACGCGCCTGCTGGAGACCGAGGTGGCCAAGCTCGTGCACATGGAGGACCGGCTGCACCTGCGGGTCGTCGGCCAGGACATCGCCGTCGAGGCGGTCTCCAACGCGCTGCGGCGCTCGCGGGCGGGGCTGAGCGACCCCGACCGGCCGATCGGCAGCTTCCTCTTCCTCGGCCCGACCGGCGTCGGCAAGACCGAGCTGGCGCGCGCGCTGGCCGAGTTCATGTTCGACTCCCAGGACGCGATGGTGCGTATCGACATGTCGGAGTACATGGAGAAGCACTCAGTGTCGCGGCTGGTCGGCGCGCCGCCCGGCTACATCGGCTACGAGGAGGGCGGCCAGCTCACCGAGGCAGTGCGCCGGCGCCCGTACACGGTCGTCCTGCTCGACGAGATCGAGAAGGCCCACGCCGACGTCTTCAACGTGCTGCTGCAGGTCATGGACGACGGCCGGCTGACCGACGGCCAGGGCCGCACGGTGGACTTCAAGAACGCCGTGCTGATCATGACCTCGAACATCCCCGGCGGCCGCGCCGGCGTGGAGACGGCCTTCAAGCCGGAGTTCATCAACCGGCTCGACGACATCGTGGAGTTCGAGGCGCTGACCCGCCGTGAGCTCTCCTCGATCGTCGACCTGCAGGTCGCCCGCCTGATCCGGCGCGTGTCCGAGCGCGGGATCGCAGTGGAGCTGTCCGACGAGGCCCGCACGCTGCTGGGCAACCTCGGCTACGACCCGACCTACGGCGCCCGGCCGCTCAAGCGCATCATCCAGCGCCACCTCGTCGACCCGCTCGCGCTCCGGATCCTCGAGGGCGACTACGCGGCCGGCGACGAGGTGTCCGTCGACGTCCACGAGGGCGACCTCGCGTTCAAGTCGCGCGTGCGCCGGCCCGAGCCACAGCCCGAGCCGGCGCCCGCCTGACGGGCTACTCGACCGCGGTGGCCGCGGCCGAGCTCGGCCGGAAGGTGCGGAAGATCGTGATCTGGTAGCGCGCCAGCGTCGCGTTGCGGTCGAAGCGGCGGCTCTGGGAGAACCAGTAGTCGTAGCTCGTGTAGCGGAAGTTGCGCAGCGGCATATAGCGCAGGCGCTTGGTGACGTTGCCGCAGGCGCCCTCCGGCGTGCCGAGGCTGTAGCGCCCGAGCGTGCGGCCGTTCTTGCGGATGTGCAGGTAGGCGGGCTGGCCCGGGACGAAGCCGTAGACCTTGTAGCTCACGCGGCTGCGCGGGCGCGCGCGGCGCGGCAGCTTGACGCCGACGCGGACGACCGGCAGCGGGACCGCGGCCGTCGTGGTGGCGCCGTCCGTCGCTGCCAGCGAAAAGGTCTGCTCGTAGGTGTCGGTGTCGCTGATGCTCGGGCCGCTCGCGGGCTGGGCCGGCAGGGTCCCCGCCGCGTCGGCCGTCCCCGAGGCGACGATCTGGTCGTCGGCGCGGACGGTGACGAAGCCGCCGGGCCGCAGCCCCGTCGCGGCGACCTGCCACGTGTCGACGCCCGGGACAGAGCGCACGCACGGCGTGGAGGAGATGACGCCGGCCTGGGCCTGTGCCGCGGCGGGCACGGCGAGGGCGGCGAGGGCCGAGGCGCCCAGCAACGCGGCGAACGATCGGCGAGACACGATGACGACTACCTCCGGATCGGTTGACGGAACGGGAGAGTAGTGCGCCGCTACGGCGAGCGCGGCGTGCGCGTGACCGTGATGCTGATCCTGAAGACGTTGGTGGCCGGCGTCGGCGCGTAGGAGCGCTGCTGGTCGGCCTGCAGCGTCCACGTACCCGTGCGCGGGCGCCGGATGGGCATCTGCCGACGGCGCACGCGGAAGGTCCCGCACGGGCCGCGCGGGACGGCGAGGCGCACGCGACGGCGCTGGGCGTCGGCGAAGACGTAGTGGGCCCACACCGGGCCGGCGCCGGTGAAGCCGCGGCCGGAAAACATCACGCGCCGCGAGGGGCGCGCCCGCGCCGGCCGGGTGTCCACCGCCAGGGCCGTCACGCGGCTGGTGGTGCTCACCGTGTTGCCGGTCAGGTCGCGCTCGGTCACGGTCAGCGTGAACGGCCGCTCGCCGGTCGCCTGCGGAGGGGCGAGCACTTCGCCATCGACGATCCCGAGGCCGTTGGCGCGGACCTCCTCGTTGGTGAACGGGACGCCGTCGACGACGACGTCCACGATCGCCCCGGGCGTAAAGCCCGAGGCCAGCACCCGGATCGGCTCCCGCTGGTTGCCGGCCGACACGTAGCACGGCTTCAGCGGCTGGTCGAGCTTCGCCGCCTGGGCGCCCGCGGGCAGCGCGAGGGCGGCCAGCAGGCCGGCGACCGCGGCGCGGCGGGCGAGCGGGGCGGGGAGCATCATGCCCTTCTCAGAACACCGCACGCGGGGCAAAGGATCGGGTAGAACCGAGGGCCGCGCCACCGACGCCGACCCCGAGGAGGACCCGTGCCGACCTACATCATGCTCTCGACGCTCACGCCCGAAGGGGTGCAGACAGTCAAGAACAACCCGTCGCGCATCCGCGAGGTCAACCGCGAGCTCGAGCAGCTCGGGGCGACGGTGAAGGCCCAGTGGGCGACGCTCGGCCACTTCGACTTCGTCAACATCGTCGAGGCTCCCGACGAGAGGACGATGGCGCGCGTGTCGCTCGAGCTGGGCTCGCGCGGCACCGCGCACTACGAGACGCTCAGCGCGATCCCGATCGACGACTTCATCGCCTCCATCTAGATGGTGAATTCCACGACCCCACGACCGTCGGCCGCGAAATCCACCCTCTAGTGCCGCTCCCGGCCCTGCTCGCGTGCGCGTCCTGATCGTCGGCGGCGGCGGGCGCGAGCACGCGCTTCTGCGCGCGCTGGCCCGCTCGCCGCAGGCGCCCGAGCTGCTGTGCGCGCCCGGCAACGCCGGCACGCTGGCCGAGGTCCCTGGCCTGGAGGGCGCCGACCCCCGCGATCCCGACGGCCTGGCCCGGGCGGCGGCGGCGGCCGGCGTCGACCTGGTGGTCGTCGGTCCCGAGGCGCCGCTGGTCGCCGGCGCGGCCGACGCGCTGGCCGCCGCCGGCGTGCGCTGCTTCGGCCCCGGCCGGGCGGCCGCGCGGCTCGAGGGCTCCAAGGCGTTCGCCAAGGAGGTGATGGCCGCCGCGGGGGTCCCGACCGCCGCCCACCGCGTCGTCGAGACCGTGCAGGACGGGCTGGACGCGGTCGACGGCTACCCGGCGGTCATCAAGGCCGACGGCCTCGCGGCCGGCAAGGGCGTCGTGATCGCCGCCGACGAGGCCGAGGCGCGCGGGGCGCTGGAGGCGATGCTGGTCGAGCGCCGGTTCGGCAACCACCCGGTAGTGGTCGAGGAGTTCCTCGACGGCGACGAGCTCTCGCTGCTGGCGCTGTGCGACGGCGAGCGCGCCGTCCCGCTCGCGCCCGCGCGCGACTTCAAGCGCATCGGCGACGGCGACACCGGCCCGAACACCGGCGGGATGGGCGCCTACTCGCCGGTGGCCGAGATCGACGACGCGCTCGTGGCGCGGCTGGCGGCCGACGTCCACCAGCCCGTCGTCGAGGAGCTCGCGCGCCGCGGGACGCCGCTGCACGGCGTGCTCTACGCCGGGCTGATGCTCACCGCCGCCGGCCCCAAGGTGCTCGAGTTCAACGTCCGCTTCGGCGACCCCGAGACCCAGGCGGTGCTCCCGCGCCTGCGCTCGGACCTGCTGGCGCTGCTCGAGGCCGCCACCGAGCCCGGCGGCTTGGCGGGGGCCGAGCCCGAGTGGGACCCGCGCGCCTGCGTGTGCGTCGTGCTCGCCTCCGGCGGCTACCCGGAGAGCTCGTCGTCGGGCGACGTCATCCGCGGCCTCGACGCCATCCCGGCTGGTGCGGAGGTGCTGCACGCGGGCACGGCCCGGGTCGGGGGCGACGTCGTCACCGCCGGCGGCCGCGTCCTGAACGTCACCGCGCTCGGCCCCGACCTGCGGTCGGCCCGGGCCGCCGCGTATGCTGGCGCCGACGTGATCGGCTTCGACGGCAGGCAGCTGCGCCGGGACATCGCCCTGCGGGCGGCGGAGGGGGCAGCGTGAGCGAGCCGCTCCCGCCCGAGCCCGTTCCGCCGGTCACCGAGCCGGCGCCCCAGACGGTGACCGAGGCCGAGGTGGAGGCCGAGTTCTCCGAGATGGACGTCGACGCCCCGCGCGTCGGGATCGTCATGGGCTCCAAGAGCGACATGGCGGCGATGGACGCGGCGGTGCGCGAGCTCGAGCAGCGCGACATCGGCCACGAGGTGCGCGTCATGTCGGCCCACCGCGAGCCCGACGTCGTCGCCGACTACGCGAAGAACGCCAAGATGCGCGGCCTGCGGGTCATCATCGCCGGCGCCGGGCTGTCCGCCGCGCTGCCGGGCGTGGTGGCCGCGCACACGGAGCTGCCGGTGATCGGCGTCCCGCTGACCTCCTCGAAGTCGATCGCCGGCGGCCTGGACGCGCTGCTCTCGATCGTGCAGATGCCGCCGGGCGTGCCGGTGGCCTGCGTCGGCGTGGACAACGCCCGCAACGCCGCGGTGCTCGCCGCCCGCATCCTCGCGGCGTGATCGCGCGCTACACCCGGCCCGAGCTCGGCGCCGTGTGGACCGACGAGGCCCGCATGACCGGCTGGCGCGACGTCGAGGTGGCGGCGGCAGGGGCGCTCGACGGCCCGACCGAGGAGGAGCTGGCGGCCATCCGGGCGGCCACCTTCACCGTCGAGGCCGTCACGGAGCGCGAGCGCGTCACCGACCACGACGTCGCGGCCTTCGTCGACGTCCTGTCGGCCTCCGCCGGGCCGGCCGGGCGCTGGATCCACTTCGGGCTGACCTCCTCCGACGTGCTGGACACCGCGCTCGCCCTGCAGCTGCGCCGGGCCGGGGAGCCGATCGTCGCGGGCGCGCGCGAGCTGGCCGCGGCGCTCGCGGCGCGCGCGCGCGAGTTCGCGGACGTGCTGACCGTCGGGCGCACGCACGGCGTCCACGCCGAGCCGACGTCGTTCGGGCTCAAGCTCGCGGGCTTCGCCTTCGAGGCCGACCGCAACGCGCAGCGGCTCGAGCGCGCCTTCGCCCAGGCGTCGGTCGGCGCCGTCTCGGGCGCCGTGGGGACCTACGCGACGCTCGGGCCGGACTACGAGGCGCGCGTGCTCGAGCGCCTCGGACTGGGCGCCGAGGACGTCTCCACCCAGGTCGTCCCGCGCGACCGCCACGCCGAGCTGCTCTCGGCGATCGCGTTGGCGGGCGCGGGGCTCGAGCGGCTCGCGACCGAGCTGCGCCACCTGCAGCGCACGGAGGTGCGCGAGGTCGAGGAACCCTTCCGCGCCGGCCAGAAGGGCTCGAGCGCGATGCCCCACAAGCGCAACCCCATCAACACCGAGCGGCTGACGGGGCTGGCACGCGTGCTGCGCGGCTACGCCCAGACCGGCCTCGAGGACGTCGCCCTCTGGCACGAGCGCGACATCTCGCACTCCGGCGCCGAGCGCGTCGTGCTGCCCGACGCGACGATCCTGCTCGACTACATGCAGCACCTGGCCCTGCGGGTCGTGCGCGGGATGACCGTCCACGCCGAGCGCATGCGCGCGAACCTGGAGCTGACCTGCGGCGCGCTGTTCTCCCAGCGCGTGCTGCTCGCACTGGTGGAGTCGGGGCTGCAGCGCGACGAGGCCTACCGGTTGGTGCAGCGTCTGGCCCAGCAGGCGTGGGACACCCAGACGCCGCTGCGCGCGCTGCTGGAGGCCGAGCCGGGCGTCGCGCTCGACCTCGACGCGATCTTCGACTACGGCCACTACGTCCGCCACGTCCCGACCATCCTCGCCCGCCTGGAGGCGATCCCCAGCCCATGACCGAGCCGCTGCTCTTCCACGGCGACACCGAGCGCTCCCAGGACCTCTTCCACGCGGTCCCGCACGCGATCATCGACCCGTTCCTGCTGGCCGAGCTGGACGGCCGCAGCGTCGCGGTGATCGGGGTGCTCGATGCCGACAAGGTCCGCGAGTCCGGCGTCGAGGTGCTGGACCCGAGCGCCTTCGGGCTCGACGAGCTGCTCAATGCCGGCCGCCCGCGGCTGGAGGCCGAGCTCGAGGTGGCGCTGCGGGCGTGCCACGAGCTCGGGGTACAGCGCGCGGCGGTCCCGTACGACTTCCCCGTCGCCCTCGCGGACCACCTGCGCGCCGGCGGGATCGAGCTCACCGTCGACGACGAGCGGGTCGTCGCGCGCCGCCGGGTGAAGACCCCGGCCCAGCTCGAGGGGATCCGCCGCGCCCAGCGCGCCGCCGACGCCGCGATGGCGCGGGCGGCCGAGCTGCTGCACGGGCTGCCCGCCGGCCTCACCTCCGAGCAGGTCCGGGAGGCGATGCAGGCGGTCTGCGCCGAGCACGACGCCGAGCTCTTCGACGACGCGATCGTCGCCCACGGCGCGCAGTCGGCGATCGGGCACGACTCCGGCTCCGGGCCGGTCGCTGCGGGCGAGCCGGTAGTGGTGGACATCTGGCCGCGCGACCGCGCGTCGCGCTGCTGGGCGGACATGACGCGCACGTTCGTGGCGGGCGGCGGCGAGCCGGCCGACGAGCTGTTGGAGTACTGGCGGCTGTGCCGGGCCTCGCTCGAGGCCGTGACGCCGCTGCTGCGCGCGGGCGCGGACTGCCGCGAGATCTACGCCCGCAGCTGCGAGCCCTTCGAGGCGGCGGGCAAGCCCACGCAGCGCACGAAGGACCCGGGCAAGCCGCTGGACCGGGGCTACTACCACGGCCTCGGGCACGGCGTCGGCCTCGAGGTCCACGAGCGCCCGCTGCTCGGCCGCAGCCCGGACACGCTCATCGCCGGCGACGTCGTCACGGTCGAGCCGGGGTGCTACCGGCCGGGCTTCGGCGGCTGCCGGCTGGAGGACCTCGCGGTCGTCACCGACGACGGCTGCGAGGTGCTCACCGACTTCCCGTACGACCTCTGACCGAGCCCCCGCGCGCCGCCCGGGCGCGACCGCAGCCGTTGCTAGCCTCCGGCCGGTGACCGGCGCTGCGCTCGACCTCCCCCTCCTGACCCGCGGCAAGGTCCGCGAGATGTACGACCTGGGTGACGACCTGCTGATGGTCGCCTCGGATCGCATCTCCACCTATGACGCGGTGCATCCGACGCCGATCCCGGACAAGGGCCGGGTCCTCACGGGGCTCTCGGTGCTGTGGTTCGGGCTCACCGGCGAGATCGTCGCGAACCACCTCGTGTCCGCGACCGACGGCGTGCCCGGCGACGTCCGCGGCCGAGCGCTGCGGGTGCGGCGGCTGGACATGCTCCCCGTCGAGTGCGTGGTGCGCGGCTACCTGTCGGGCTCGGGCTGGAAGGACTACCAGGCCAGCGGGCGCGTGTCGGGCATCGAGCTGCCGGACGGCCTGCGCGAGTCAGACCAGCTGCCGGAGCCGATCTTCACCCCCTCGACGAAGGCCGAGACCGGCCACGACGAGCCGATCGACCTCGATCAGACCGCCGAGCTGGTCGGCGACCGGGCGCTCGCCGAGCGTCTGCGCGACGTCTCGCTGGCGGTGTACTCCGCGGTGGCGTCCTACGCGCGCGAGCGCGGGGTCATCCTGGCCGATACGAAGTTCGAGTTCGGCTTCGACGCGGCCGGCGAGCTGACGCTGGGCGACGAGGTTTGCACGCCGGACTCCTCGCGCTTCTGGCCGGCCGACGAGTACGAGCCGGGGCACGGGCAGCCGTCGTTCGACAAGCAGTACGTGCGCGACTGGGCGTCCGGCACCGGCTGGGACAAGGCCCCGCCGGCGCCGCCCATCCCGGACGACGTCGTGGCCCAGACGCGCGAGCGCTACGTGCGCGCCTACGAGCTGCTCGCCGGCGAGCCGTTCGCGGCGTGGGTGGAGCGCACCGCGGGGTGAGGGCCCGCGTGCTGATCCGCCCGAAGGCCGGGATCCTCGATCCCCAGGGCCAGGCGGTGGAGCGCGCGCTGCCGGCGCTCGGCTTCGCCGGCGCGGCCAACGTGCACGTCGGGCGCCTGGTCGAGCTCGACGTCGAGGATCCGGGGCGGCTGCCGGAGATGTGCGAGCGGCTGCTCGCCAACCCCCTGATCGAGGACTACGAGATCGTGGTCGAGGACGCGACGGCGCCGGCCGGCCCGGCCGCGGGCGTCGGCCCCCTGCCGGGATGAAGTTCGGCGTCGTCCGCTTCCCCGGCTCCTGCGACGAGACCGACGCGCTGCTCGCCGCCCGCCGGGTCGGCGACGCGGTGCTGCTCTGGCACGCCGATCGCGACCTGCAGGACGTCGACGCGGTCATCGTGCCGGGAGGGTTCTCTTACGGCGACTACCTGCGGGTGGGGGCGATCGCGCGCTTCGCGCCGGTGATGGAGGAGGTGACCCGCTTCGCCGCCGCCGGCGGGCTCGTGCTCGGGATCTGCAACGGCTTCCAGGTGCTCTGCGAGGCCGGGCTGCTCCCCGGCGCGTTGCTGCCGAACGTCTCGCTGCGCTTCGTCTGCCGCCAGGTCGAGGTCGACGTCGCCGCGCCGGAGTCGCCGTGGCTGCGCGGCGCCCCCGCTCGCCTCTCGATTCCCGCCAAGCACACCTCGGGGCGCTTCTGGGCGCCCGACCCGGTGCTCGACGAGCTCGAGGCGGGTGGCCAGGTCGCGCTGCGCTACGCGCCCGGGGAGAACTTCAACGGCTCCGCGCGCGACATCGCCGGCGTGACCAACGCCGGCGGCACCGTGCTGGGGCTGATGCCCCACCCCGAGCACGCCAGCGATTCCCTGACCGGCTCGGACGACGGGCTCGCGCTGCTACGCGCCGCCGCGGCCTCGCGCGCGGCGATGGTCGCGTGACGGTCATGGCCCGCCACCGCGAGCTCGGCCTCACCGACGGCGAGTACGAGCTGATCGTCGAGAAGCTCGGGCGCGAGCCCAACGAGGTCGAGCTGGCCGTCTTCAGCCTCATGTGGTCAGAGCACTGCGGCTACAAGCACTCCCGCCGCCTGCTGCGCACCTTGCCCTCCGAGGGCGGCAAGCTGGTGCTCGGCCCGGGCGAGAACGCCGGCGCGGTGGCGGTGGGCGACGGGCTGGCGTGCGCGTTCAAGGTCGAGTCCCACAACCACCCGAGCGCGGTCGAGCCCTTCCAGGGCGCGGCCACCGGGGTGGGCGGCATCCTGCGCGACGTCTTCGCGGTCGGCGCCCGGCCGATCGCCGTGCTGGACTCGCTGCGCTTCGGCGAGCCCGCCGAGTCGCCGCGCGCCCGCTACCTGCTCGAGCGCGCCGTCGCCGGCATCGGGCACTACGGCAACTCGATCGGCGTCCCGACGGTCGGCGGCGAGCTCTACTTCGAGGCCAGCTACGAGCAGAACTGCCTCGTGAACGCCATGTGCCTCGGGCTGATCGAGACCGAGCGGCTGATCCGCTCGGCCGCCGCGGGGGTCGGCAACGTGGTGGTGCTCTTCGGCGCCCGCACCGGCCGCGACGGCATCGGCGGCGCCTCGGTGCTGGCCAGCGCCGAGCTCGGCGACGCCGACGAGGCCAAGCGCCCCAGCGTCCAGATCGGCGACCCGTTCGAGGAGAGCCGGCTGCTGGAGTGCTCGCTCGAGCTGCTCGACGCCGACCTGCTGGTCGCGCTGCAGGATCTCGGGGCGGCGGGGCTGACCTCCTCCTCGGCGGAGATGGCGGCCAAGGGCGAGGTCGGGATCGACCTCGACGTACGGCGCGTGCCGCTGCGCGAACCGGGGATGGAGCCCTTCGAGATCATGATCTCGGAGTCCCAGGAGCGGATGCTCTGCGTGGTCGAGCCGGATCGGCTCGACGCGGTGCTGGCCGTCTGCGCGCGCTGGCAGGTCAACGCGACGGCGATCGGCGAGGTGACCGCGACGCGACAGCTGCGCGTGTTCGACGGCGAGGCGCTGGTGGGCGAGATGCCCGTGCGCGCGCTGGTCGACGAGTGCCCGGCCTACGAGCTCGAGCCCTCGCCGCCGGCGGTCGCGCTGTACCCGGCGCCGCGGCAGGTGCTCGCCCCAGAGAGCGACCCGCGCGCGACGCTGCTCGCGCTGCTGGGCGCCGCGAACCTCGCCTCCCGCCGCTGGGCGTTCGAGCAGTACGACTGCGTGGTGGGATCGCGCACCGTGCGCCGGCCTGGGGAGGCCGACGCGGCGGTGCTGCTGCTGGACCCTTCGGCTTCTCTTGACGGTGAGGCGCCGCGGCCTGCGCTGGCGGTGGCGATCGACGGCAACGGCCGGCGGGTGGCCTGCGATCCCTATCGCGGCGCGGTGGAGGCGGTCATCGAGTGCGCGGCCAACCTCGCGTGCGTCGGGGCCGAGCCGCTCGGGCTCACGAACTGCCTGAACTTCGGCAACCCGGAGAAGCCGCACATCGCGTGGCAGCTCACCCGCGCGGTGGCTGGGCTCGGCGACGCCTGCCGCGCGCTCGGCGTCCCGGTCGTCGGCGGAAACGTCTCGCTCTACAACGAGGGCGGCGAGGGCCCGATCTTCCCCACGCCAGTGGTCGGCATGGTCGGCGAGCTGCCCGACGCGCGCCGTGCCGGGCGGCTGGGGTTCGAGCGCGACGGCGACGCGGTCGCGCTGATCGCGGCGGGGTCGTGGGCGCCGTCGCCCGACGGCTCGGAGCTCGCCAAGCTGCACGGGCTCGCGCCCGAGGGAGAGCTGCCCGCCGCCGACCTCGGCGAGCTGCGCGCCGTGCACGCCGCGGTGCGCCAGGCGGTCCGCGGCGGCGTGCTGCGCTCCGCCCACGACGTAGCCGAAGGCGGCGTCGCGGTCGCGCTGGCGGAGTGCTGCCTGGCCGGCGGCCTCGGCGCGACGGTCGACCTCGCCTCGTTGCCGGCCGAGGCGCTGTTCGGGGAGGGCCCGGGCTCGTTCGTGGTCTCCGGGCCGCCGGAGTCGCTGCGCGCGTTCGGTGCCGCCGCGACGTCACTCGGCACGGTCGGCGGCGACGCGCTGGTCATCGCGGGACCGCACGGCGAGCTGCGCGCCGGGCTGGCGGAGATGGCCGCGGTCCACGCGGCCGGGCTCGCCGGCCTGCTGGAGACCGATCCCGTCGCCGAGGCTGCTCAGCCGCCGGTCGCCGGCGCCTGAGCCAGCGCGAGCAGCCGGTTGGCCTGCTCGACCCCGGCGACCGGGAAGCGCTCCGGGTCCAGCAGGCCCACCTGGACGAGCACGCTCGCCTGCTCCCAGTGCGCCGCCGGACCCCTTGTCAGGACCGGGATGTGCCACACGTGGGGCTCGGCGATCATCGTCGCGTCGACCTCCTGATGGACGAACTCGTGGGCGACGTGCTCGTCGCGGATGGCTCCCAGGTCGGGGCGGCGCTCATGGCTCTGCTCGCGGCGGAGGGGTCCGGTCGACCGCGAGGCTACCCGGTGGGTTACGGTCGCTCGTGCCATGTCGAGCGTCACCGCCTTCGGGCCGGGCCGGGTCAACCTGATCGGCGAGCACACCGACTACAACGACGGCCTCTGCCTGCCGTTCGCCATCGAGCGCGGGGTGACGGTGGTCGCGACGCCGCTCGACGGCGGCCGCGTCGAGGCGCACGCGGCTGATCAGGCCGAGGACGACACCTTCGCCGTGGACGCGCCGCGCGAGGGCGAGGCCGGCGGCTGGCGCGCGTTCGTGCGGGGTGCGGTGGGCGAGCTCGCCGCGTCGGGCGTGGCGGTGCGTGGCGCCCGGCTGCAGATCGACGGGGACGTCCCGCAGGGCGGCGGCCTGTCCTCCTCGGCGGCGCTCGAGGCGGCGCTGTGCCTCGCGCTGCTCGCGATCGCCGAGGCGCCCGAGCCCGCCGACCGCCGCGAGCTCGCCCGCCTGTGCTCGCGGATCGAGAACGACTGGGTCGGCGCCCGGACGGGCCTGCTCGACCAGATGGCCTCGCTGTTCGGGACCGAGGGGCACGCGTTCCGGCTCGACTGCCGCGACCTGGCGATCGAGCCGGTGCCGCTCGACCTGCAGGGCTGGACGCTCGCGGTCGTGGACTCCGGCGAGGCGCACTCGCACGCCGAGTCGGGCTACAACGACCGCCGGCGCGAGTGCGCCGAGGCGTGCGAGGCGCTCGGCGTCTCGTCCTTGCGTGACGCTTCCCCGCCCGACGCCGAGCAGCTGCCCGAGCCGCTGGATCGCCGCCTGCGCCACGTTTTGACCGAGAACGCCCGGGTCGACGCCGCCGTCGCCGCACTGCGCGTGGGCGACCTGCCGGCGCTCGGCGAGCTGCTCGACGCTTCCCACGCCTCGCTCCGCGACGACTACGAGGTCTCGGCGCCGGGCGTCGAGGCGACCGTGGCGCGGCTGAAGGACGGCGGCGCCGCGGGCGCGCGGATCGTCGGCGGCGGCTTCGGCGGGTCCGTGCTCGCGCTGTTCGCCGCGGACGTCGAGCCGCCGGGCGACGCCGTGGCGGTCGCGCCGGGGCCGGCGGCGTGTTTGCGCTGACTGTGGTCGGAGTTGCCACGGGCGTGTGCCAGTTCTGCGACGGAACACCGCTGGTAAGGGGGTCGGGGTGCCGGCGGCGGCATTCTCCGTCGGGTGATACGAGAAGTGCCTCATATACGAGAAGTTCTCGTATCACCTGAAGCTTCTGGCGCGTCAGCACTTGTTCGGCGGCAGCACGGGGTGATCTCCACGGGGCAGCTCAACGAGGTTGGCTTGGACCGCAACGCGATCACGCGAAGAAAGCGCGATGGCTGGCTGCATCCCCTTTACCGCGGGGTGTACGCCTGTAGCCCGGCGCCGCTGAGCTTCATGGGCCGCTGCTGGGCGGCGATCCTGGCCTGCGGCGGCCCCGACGCCGCGACCCTGAGCTACCGGACCGCCGCTGCGCTGGACGACCTGATGAACACGCCCTCCGGCCGTATCGACGTCACGACCCTGCGCCGCAGCGCGTCGACCCGAGGCCTGCGCGTGCACGTCAGCCGGACGCTCGCGGGCTCAGACATCGTCCGCGACGCCGATGGCTTGCCTCGCACCACCGTTGCGCGCACCCTGGCCGACCTCGCGAGCGTCCTGACCCCTCATCAGCTCCGCCGCGCCTGCCACCGCGCCGAACACCTGCGCCTCATCGACATGCGGGCGATCGAGGCGCAACGCCCGTCACGGAAGCTCAGAGCCGGGCTGCAAGAGCTCACGGTGCACGACCCGGCCATGACTCGCTCAGACCTCGAGGAAGCGCTCCTCGCTCTCCTCGACGCCCACGAGCTGCCGCGACCGATCGTCAACACCATCCTCAACGGCCACGAGGTCGACTTCCACTGGCCCGAGCAGAAGCTGATCGTAGAGACCGACGGCGCCGCCACCCACCTCACCCGCACCGCCTTCCAAGACGACCGCACCCGCGACGTGCAGCACACCATCGCCGGCTACCGCGTCGCCCGCTTCACCCACAGCGACGTCATCCACCGCCCGGAGAAGACCGGCCGGGCGCTCCGCGCGCTGCTGACGTTCGGTTCCTGACCGCCGCCCCGGGCGGCCGGTTGCCCACGACGCGCCGCAGGTACGCACCGTCGCATGAGCCAACCACCGCAGCAACAGACCCCGCCCGGCACCGAGTCGGAGCTCGAGCCGCAGGCCGATCACGGCGAGGAGAGCTACGAGGGCTCCGGCCGCCTGGCCGGCAAGGCCACAGTCATCACCGGCGGCGACTCGGGCATCGGGCGCGCCGTGGCCATCGCCTTCGCGCGCGAGGGCGCCGACGTCCTCATCTCCTACCTGGAAGAGGACGAGGACGCCCGCGAGACGGCGCGCCACGTGGAGGAGGCCGGCCGCACCGCCGTGCTCGTCCCCGGCGACATCCGCGACCCTGAGCACTGCCGAGCGATCATCGCCAGGGCCGTCGAGGCGTTCGGCCGGCTCGACGTGCTGGTCAACAACGCCGCCTTCCAGATGAGCCGCGAGGCGATCGAGGACATCCCCGACGAGGAGTGGGACCGCACGTTCGACACGAACATCACCGCGATGTTCCACCTCTGCAAGGCGGCCGTGCCGCACATGCAGCGAGGCGCCGCGATCATCAACACTGCCTCCATCAACGACGATCAGCCCAAGCCGGTCCTGCTGCCCTACGCGGCGACCAAGGCGGCGATCGTGAACTTCACGGGTGGCCTGGCGCAGCTGCTCGGCGACCGCGGCATCCGCGTCAACAGCGTCGCGCCCGGCCCGATCTGGACGCCGCTGATCCCCTCCACGATGCCGCCCGACGCGGTGGAGAGCTTCGGCGGCGACACGCCGCTCGGCCGCGCCGGCCAACCCGGCGAGTGCGCGCCCGCCTACGTGCTGCTGGCCTCCGACGAGGGCAGCTTCATGTCGGGCGCCAACGTCCCGGTCACCGGCGGCAAGCCCGTCATGTAGTCAGGTCCGCCGCCATCTCGGCGAAGACGTGCACATAGCGGTCGATGTCCGCCTCGGAGTGGGTGACCGACACCACGGCCATGACCTCCTCCGTGCCGCCGATGGCGCCGGTGGGCAGCCCGCCGCCGAGCGACTTGGCGAGCGTGACCATGTCGGGCTCGACGCCGAAGCGGCGGCGGGTGATCTCGCGCACCGCCTCGAGGTAGCCCCGCTCGGGGAGGACGACCCGGAGGTTCATCATCGGGATGGGCGTGGCCCTGGACCATCGAGCCGAAGCCGTTGTGGAAGTCGAGCCTCTCGTTGCCGTCGACGTCCCACACGCGCGGGCCCTTCCCGCACTCGAGGTAGATCGGCCACGGGTCGCCAGCTGGTAGGAGGAGGCCACCCCGGCGCTGAGCACCTCCTGCGCGCGCTCGTACATCGCCCCCGAGGCCGGCGTGCGCTCGTTCAGGCGCGCTTCCTCGCGCTCGATGAGCTCGCGGATCCGCTGCCGGTCGATCTCGACGGGGCCGCTGACAGCCATGTCGGTTCGTCTCCTCGGTGGGTGCGCGCGGTGCTAGAGCGCCCCTCGGTTCGACGCCGAACCCACTGCTAGTGTGGCTCTCGCGTCCATGGCCCGGAGCAGGAGCGCTCCCGGCCCGGCTACGGCCTCGTGACCTCCTCTCTCAGCTCACCCCTCGACGCACGTGACGGGCCGCGCGACGAATGCGGCGTGTTCGGCCTCTACGCGCCGGGCCACGACGTCGCCCGGATGAGCTACTTCGCCCTCTACGCGCTCCAGCACCGCGGGCAGGAGTCGGCGGGCATCGCCACTGCCGTCGACGGCCACATCATGGCCATGCGCGACCAGGGGCTCGTCAACCAGGTCTTCGACGAGCAGCGCCTGCGCGCGCTGCAGGGCGACATGGCGGTCGGCCACGTCCGCTACTCGACGACCGGCGCGAACTCGTGGGAGAACTCCCAGCCCGTGTGGCGGGCCGACCGGCGCGAGGTGGCCCTGGGCCACAACGGCAACCTCACCAACGCCGTCGAGCTGCACGCGGAGCTGCGCGAGTCCGGCGTGAGCTTCCGCTCGACGTCTGACTCCGAGGTGATCGCTGCACTGCTCTCGACCCATCCGGCCGAGACGGTCGAGGAGGCGGTCGCCGACGTCATGGGCCGGATGGAGGGCGCCTACTCCGCCGTCGTGCTGACCAAGGACCGCGTCGTCGCCTTCCGCGACCCGGCCGGCCTGCGGCCGCTCTCGCTCGGGATGCTCGGCGAGCGCTACTGCGTGGCCTCGGAGTCGTGCGCGTTCGACATCATCGGCGCCAAGCACCTGCGCGACGTCCAGCCGGGGGAGATCGTGACGCTCGGGCCGCGCGGGCTGCAGACCCGCCAGGGCGTGATGAGCGAGCGCGAGGCGCTGTGCGTCTTCGAGCACATCTACTTCGCCCGTCCCGACTCACGGCTCGGCGGCCAGGTGCTGCAGGTCGCGCGCGGGCGCATGGGCGAGATCCTCGCGAGCGAGGCGCCGGTCGAGGCCGACCTGGTGATCCCGGTGCCCGACTCCGGCAACCCCGCCGCGCGCGGCTTCGCCCGCGCCTCCGGCCTGCCCCAGGACGACGGGCTGATCAAGAACCGCTACGTCGCCCGGACGTTCATCCAGCCGGGCCAGGAGCTGCGCCGCCACGGCCTGCGGATGAAGTTCAACCCGCTGCCCGAGGTGGTCGCGGGCCGGCGGCTGGTGGTCGTCGACGACTCGATCGTGCGCGGCAACACGACGCGCCAGATCGTCGCGATGCTGCGCGACGCGGGCGCCTCGGAGGTCCACATGCGGATCTCGGCGCCGCCGATCCGCCACCCCTGCCACTACGGGATCGACATGTCCACGCGCGAGGAGATGATCGCCCACGGCCGCACCGAGGCCGAGATCGCGGCCGAGCTGGGCGCGGACTCGCTGGCCTATCTCTCGCTCGGCGGCGTCTACGCGGCGATCCGCGGCTCGCGCGAGACCCATTGCGACGCCTGCTTCACGGGTGAGTACCCGCTGGCCGCCGGCGACGACGGGCAGGCCAAGGACGCCTTCGAGCACGCGCTGCCGACGCTGCGCACGCGCGTCCCGACGCCGGTCGTCGCGCGGGCGTAGGCCGCCCCGCCGCGCGCCTTGCGCGCGGCTTCGCACCAACTCCGTGCCGACTTCGCGCAGGGAGCGGCCAGGAGGGCGGGTCCCGCCGGGCCCGGCGCTATGGTCGCCGGTCCCGATGACACCGCCGCCCGTCGCCGACTCTGCGCCGCTCGCCCTGCCGGGCCTCGCCCCGCCGCCGCCCGAGCCGGTGGCCCGCGCGCGCGATCCGGAGGGGGCGCTGCACGAGCTGTTCGGCTTCGCCGGCTTCCGCCGCGGCCAGCGCGAGGCGGTGGACGCCGCGCTGGCGGGACGCGACGTACTGGTGGTGATGCCGACCGGATCGGGCAAGTCGCTGACCTACCAGCTGCCCGCGCTGATGCGCAGCGACCTCACCGTCGTCGTGAGCCCGCTGGTGTCGCTCATGCAGGACCAGGTCGAGGCGCTCGCGCGCGTCGCGCCCCAGCGCGTCGCGCTGGTCAACGCCCAGCAGGACGCCGCGACCAACCGCAAGGCGGTCGAGCGGGCGGTCGCCGGCCAGGTGCGGGTGCTCTACGTCGCGCCCGAGCGCTTCGCCTCGCCGGGCTTCCTCGAGCGGCGTGCGCCACGCGCGGATCGGCCTGTTCGTCGTCGACGAGGCGCACTGCGTCTCGCAGTGGGGGCACGACTTCCGGCCGGACTACTTCCGGTTGGCCGACGCCGCGCGCTGGCTCGGCGCCCAGGCGATCGTCGCCTCGACGGCGACCGCGACGCCGCAGGTCGCCGGCGACATCGTCGCGCGCCTGGGCCTGCGCGAGCCGGCCACGGTCGCCACCGGCTTCGACCGCCCGAACCTGTCGTTCACCGTCGTGCGCTCGCCGACCAAGGAGGCCGTCCACCGCGGCATCTCGGCGGCGCTCAGCCGGCCCGACGCGCTGCCCGCCATCGTCTACGCCGGCACCCGCGCCGAGTGCGACCGGCTGTCCACCCGCCTCGCGCGCGAGCTCGGGGTGACGGTGCTCAGCTACCACGCCGGCCTGCCGCGCGACGCGCGCGCGCAGGCCCAGCGGCGCTTCATGGCCGGCGAGGCGCCGATCGTGGTGGCGACCAACGCGTTCGGGATGGGCGTCGACAAGGCCGACGTGCGCACCGTGTGCCACGAGACCGTGCCGGGCTCGCTGGAGGCCTACTACCAGGAGGCGGGCCGTGCCGGGCGCGACGGCCGGCCGGCCAGCTGCCTGCTGTTCGCCTCGAGCAAGGACAAGGGCCTGCACGTCTTCTTCATCGAGCGCTCCACCGTCCCCGAGGACGCCATCGCCCGCGTGGCCCGGCGACTGCTGGGGCGGGCCGAAGAGGGGCGGTTCGACCTCGGGGTCGACGAGCTGCGCGCCGCCGGCGGCTGCGACGAGGAGCAGGTCCGCGCGATCGTCGGCCACCTCGCACGCGCCAAGGTGGTGCAGCCCTCGCCGTCCCCGCCCGATCGCGTCACGGGCCGCGTCGCCGGCGCGCTGGACCGCGCCGCGCTCGCCGCCTGCCGCACGTCGGCCCAGGAGGGCACGCGGGCGCGCTGGCGCCAGTATCGCTCCGTGTGGGCGTGGGTCGAGGGCGACCGCTGCCGGCGCGAGGGCATCCTGCGCCACTTCGGCGACCGCTCGGTGCCCGCGCCCGAGGGGCCGTGCTGCGACGTCTGCAACCCCGAGCTGGTGCCGGCGCTGCCGGTGCCGCCCGCGCGCGGCGGCGCGGCGGGCTCGGGCCGGCCCGCACAGCTCGCGCAGCGGCCGGTGGCGGCCGGCGAGGCCGGTGCGCTCGACGAGGCGATCCTCGATGTGGTCGCCTCGGCACAGCCCGAGGTAGGCCGGACGCGGGCGGTCGAGATCCTGCGCGGCGGGCGCTCGCAGGTGGTGCGCAAGTACTCCTACGATGGGCTGCCCCACTACGGCACCTACGGACACCTGGCGGCGCCGGCCGTGCTCGAGCGCGTCGACGCCCTGGTGTCGGCGGGCACCCTGCGCTCGACCGGCGGGCGCTTCCCGAAGCTGGCGGTGGCGTGAGGCGGCGGTGAGTCCGCTGCGGGTGGGCGTGCTGGCCTCGGGCGAGGGCACGAACCTGCAGGCCATCCTCGACCGGGTCCACGGCCGCCACGGCGTCGAGGTCGTGGCGGTGGGGTCCGACAAGCCGGCGGCACGGGCGCTCGAGCGCGGGCGGGCGGCCGGCATCCCCGTCGCGGCGTTCGAAGCCGGCGAGCACCCGGACCGCGCCGCGCGCGACGCCGCGATGGCGGCGTGGCTCGGCGACCACGACGTCGGGCTCGTCGTGCTGGCCGGCTACATGCAGCTGCTGGCCCCGAGCTTCCTCGCGCGCTTCGGCGGCCGGGTGATCAACGTGCACCCTGCGCTGCTGCCCGCCTTCCCCGGCATCCGCGCGATCGAGCAGGCCCTCGACTACGGCGTGAAGGTGTTCGGTGTGACCATCCACTTCGTGGACGACGGCATCGACACCGGGCCGGTGATCCTGCAGCAGGCGATCGAGCTGCCCGGCGCCGCCGAGGCGCGGGCCGTCCGCGCCGCGCTGGCCCCGATCGAACACGACCTGCTCTGCGAAGCGATCGTCCTGATCGCCCGCGGCGCCGTGACCCCCGAGCCGGGGCACCCGCGGCGCGTCGCCGTCGAGCGGCGACTAGGGTCCGCGCCGTGACCACCCCGCCGGCAGACGTCCGCATCCAGCGCGCCCTGCTGTCGGTCTCAGACAAGACCGGGATCGCCGACTTCGCGCGCGGCCTGGTCGACCTCGGCGTCGAGATCGTCTCCACCGGCGGCACGGCGCACGAGCTCACGGCGGCGGGCATCCCGGTGCGGCCGATCGAGGACTTCACCGGCTTTCCCGAGATCATGGGCGGGCGGGTGAAGACCATGCACCCGCGGCTGTACGCCGGGCTGCTCGCGCTGCGCGACGATCCGCTGCACATGCAGGCGGTCGACGAGCACGGCATCGAGTTCGTCGACCTGGTGTGCGCGAACCTCTACCCGTTCGAGCGCACCGCGGCGCGCCGCGGCGCCTCCGAGCCCGAGGTGATGGAGCAGATCGACATCGGCGGGCCGACGATGATCCGCGCGGCCGGCAAGAACTACCGCTTCTCGGCCGTGGTGACCAACCCCGCCAGCTACGACGCGGTCCTCCAGGAGCTGCGCGACACCGGCGGGCGCCTGTCGCTGGGCACGCGCGAGAACCTCGCCGCCGAGGCCTTCGCCTACTCCGCCCGCTACGACAGCGCGATCGCGCGCTGGTTCGTCGAGCGCCAGGAGGAGTTCCCGCCGCTGTTGATGCACACCTTCGAGAAGGTCACCGACCTCGCCTACGGCGAGAACCCGCACCAGCGGGCGGCCTACTACAGCCAGGTCGGCGCGCGCATGAACGTGCTCTCGATGGTCAAGCAGCTCGGCGGCCGCGAGCTGTCGTTCAACAACGTGCTCGACCTCAACGCGGGCCGGTTGCTGGTCGCCGAGTTCGAGCTGCCGGCCTGCGCGATCATCAAGCACAACACGCCGTGCGGCTGCGCGGTGGGCACGACCGCGATCGAGGCCTACGAGCGTGCCTTCGCCTGCGACCCGCTCTCGGCCTTCGGCGGGGTCATCTGCCTCAACCGGCCGGTCGACGGGCCGATCGCCGAGCGCCTGGTGCAGCAGTTCGCCGAGATCGTCTTCGCGCCGGAGATCACCGCGGACGCGGTCGAGGTGCTGGGCGCCAAGCCAGACCTGCGGCTGCTCGAGGACAACGAGCGCCGGCGGCTGAACGTCGCCGAGCGCGACATCAAGCGGGTGATGGGCGGCATCCTCGTCCAGGACCGCGACCTCGACCTCGAGGACCGCACCGAGATGGAGGTCGTCACCGAGCGCAAGCCCTCCGAGCAGGAGTGGGGCGAGATGCTCTTCGCCTGGCGGGTGGCCAAGCACGTGCGCTCCAACGCGATCGTGGTCGCCCGCGACCTCGCCACCATCGGCATCGGCGCGGGCCAGATGAGCCGCGTGGACGCCGTGCGCCTGGCGGTCGACAAGGCCCGCATCGCGGGCTCGGAGGTCGCCGGCTCGGCGCTCGCCTCAGACGCGTTCTTCCCGTTCGCCGACGGGCCGCAGGCGGCCGTGGACGCGGGCGTGACGTCGATCATCCAGCCGGGGGGCTCCAAGCGCGACCTCGAGGTCGTCGAGGCCGCGGACGCCGCCGGCATCTCGATGGTCCACACCCACCGCCGGCACTTCAAGCACTAGCGGGGGCTTGCGTCAGGTCCCGCGGCGGTCGTGCGGGCGGCCGCTTCAGCTTCCGCGGCCGGACTTGGCCTGCAGCTCGTCGATCCGCTTGGACGCGTCCGCCTTGGACAGGTTCTCGTCGAACGGCTCGCTCGCCTCGTCGGAGAGCGTCTTGAGGTAAGACGACTGCGCGCCGGTCATCGCCTCCTCGCCGGTGACCCACTCCTCTGGATCCTTCTCGACGTTGCTCACGTTCGGCTGCTCAGACACTGGGAGACTCCTCGGTCGGGTCGGTCGGCGGTGACCCTACCCCCGGCACCGGACGAACATACGTTCGTCGCAGGACCCTGGCGCGCGAGACGCCGCTAGGCGGCCGCGGCGGCCTGGGCGCCGATGAAGCCGAGCACCGCGTCGTTGAACTCCTGCGCGCGCTCGACGTTGAGCGCGTGCGGGCCCGCCTGGAGCCTGGTGAGCACGGCGCCAGGGATCTCCGCCGCCAGCTCGTCCTGCTTCCAGTTCGGGATCAGGATGTCGTGGGCGCCCGAGATGACGTGCACCGGCATCCCCAGCTCGCCGAGCTGCCCGCGCAGGTCATGCCGGCCCGAGGCCTCGACCTGGCGCGTGAACGCCTCCGGCGACTGCGGGTGCGGGTTGTCGATCATCAGCGTGCGCAGGAAGCGGATCGCGTCGGGGTTCTCATAGAACGCCTCGGAGACGTTGAGCAGCAGCAACGTGTCGATGAACTCCTCGCGCGTGAGCTTGTGCGCCTCGACCGCCAGCAGGCGCGACTTCTCGCGCTGGTAGGCGCCGCCGCCGGCCCAGGTGACGGCGAGGGTCAACGAGCTCACCCGCTCCGGCGCCGCCAGCGCGAGTTGCTGCGCGATCGCCCCGCCCATCGACACGCCGAGCAGGTGGAAGCGCTCGAGCTCCAGCGCGTCGGCGAGGCCGAGCGCGTCGGCCGCCATGTCGGCGATCTCGTAGGGCCCGTCCGCCTGCGCGGAGCGGCCGACGTCGCGGTTGTCGAAGACCACCGTCCTGTGCCGGGCGCCGAAGGCCTCCAGTTGCAGCGCCCAGGCGACGGTGTCGCTCGCGAGCCCCATGATGCACAGCAGTGGCACGCCGGCGCCGTGCTCCTCGTAGTAGAGCTGCAGTCCGTTGGCGTCGGCGAAGGGCATGGCTGGGACGTCGCTTTCGGGTCGAGGGGAGGACGCGGCGGCGCCGTCAGGCGGTGCCGTAGAGCGTGCGGGTCCAGATGGTCGCCAGCGTGTCGATCACCGTCTCACGCGGGGTGAGCGGCTCGCGCGCCAGCGACAGGTTCAGGTAGCGCTCGTCCATCCACACGAGCGCCTTGGCGACCTCGGCGGCGTCGAGCGGCAGCAGGATGCGCCCGTGGGCGATCTCCGCCTCGATGTGGCGGGTGGTGACCGCGATGAAGCTCTCGACGAGCTGGTCGTAGGCCACCTCGACCTCGGGATCGTCGGCGGCGGCGTCGGCCAGCGCCCGCAGGACCGGCCCGTGGTCGGCGAAGACCGCGACGATGCCCTCGGTCGCCTCACGGGCCAGCGCCGCGCCGTCGCCCTCGCCGTGCAGCCAGCGCTCGGACATCGTGAAGATCTCCGAGCCGATCAGCTCGACGACGCGCAGCACGAGGTGGTGGCGGTCCTTGAAGTAGACGTAGAAGGACGGCCGGGAGAGGTCGGTGCGGCGCATCACCTCGTCGACCGTGAGCTCCCGGAACGGGCGCTCGCGCAAGAAGCCCTCCGCCGCGGCGATGATCTCGTGCTCGGCGACCTCGGGCGTCCGCCGCCGTCGCCGGGGCGAGTCCGAGGCCACCTCTGCGTCCCCCCTCACGGTCGCAGCCTAACCGGCAAGCGGCGCAAGCACACGCGCTTGGCATCATGCGGCCATGCGTCAGACCGAAGCAGGCGCCTGATGGATCTCGGGCTGGCGGGCAAGGTGGCGCTGGTGACCGGCGCGTCGCAGGGGATCGGGCTGGGCATCGCCGCGGGCCTGGCCGCCGAGGGCGCCCGGGTCGCGGTGGCCTCCCGCGACACCGAGCGCATCGCGGACGCCGCGACGGCGATCGGCGCGCATCCGGTGGTCCTGGACTCCGGCGACCTCGATGCGATCCCCGGGGTCCTCGAGGCGGTCGAGGCCGCCCTGGGGCCGGTCGACGTCTACGTCGCCAACACCGGCGGCCCGCCGGCGGGGCCCGATCCGCTGGGCTTCTCGCGCGCGCAGTGGGAGCGCGCGCACCGCACGCTCGTGCTCTCCCCGATGGCCTTCCTCGAGCGGCTGCTGCCGGGGATGCGCGAGCGCGGCTGGGGCCGCGTCGTCGCCGTCGGCTCGAGCGCCTCGCGCGAGCCGCTCGCGGCGCTGCAGCTCTCCAACGCCCATCGCCCCGGCCTGGTGGCGGCGTTCAAGATCCTGGCGCGCGCGGCGGCCGCCGACGGCGTGACGCTCAACACCGTGCTGCCCGGCCGGATCGCGACCGACCGGATCTTCACCAACGCCGGCTCACGCGAGGCCGCCGAGAAGGCGGCCCGGGAGGCGGTTCCCGCCGGCCGGCTGGGCTCCGTGGAGGAGCTGGCCGCCGCGGCGGTCTTCCTGTGCTCGGAGCCCGCGAGCTACATCACGGGCACGACGCTGCTGGTCGACGGCGGCCTCACCGCGTCGGTCTGAGATCAGCGCCCCGGCGATACCCCCAAGGGGAGTCGAACCCCTGCTACGAGGTTGAAAACCTCGCGTGCTAACCATTACACCATGGGGGCGGGCGAGCCCATTCTAGGGCGGCTCGGCAGCCAGGCGGGCGTGGCTACCATCCCTCCCGCCGCCGTAGCTCAGTTGGTAGAGCAGCGCCCTTTTAAGGCGTCGTGCGTCAGTTCGAGTCTGACCGGCGGCACTACTCCGGCCGCTGCTCGCCCGGCCGCTCGGCCAGCAGGTCGGCGTGCTCGTCGTCGTCGCCGCCCTTGGTCGCCTCGAGGATCTCCTCGGTTCGCAGCGGCCGGATGCGCGCCCAGGCGAGGAAGACCAAGCCCGTGACGAGCATGCCCAGGCCGGTCCACAGGTTAATGCGGATGCCCGCCGCCTTCTGGATGTCGGCGGCGCTGTCGAAGATCCCGTAGATGGTCAGCACGACCCCGTAGAGGGTGAAGAGCGCCCCGATCACGTTGCGCAGGTCGAACAGGCTCGCCGCGCCGCTGCTCGCGGCTTCGGCGCTGTCGATGCTCGCGTCGTGGACGACGCCGGACGTGTCCTCCGCCCGGTCTCGTGGTGACTCGCTGGTGGACATCGGCGCGCCCTCCTAGCCGAAGGCGAAGTTGAGGATTACGACGGTGACCAAGACGCCGCCACCCAGGATCACGGGCGAGCGGAACCAGCCGCCCTCGTGCGCCTCCCGCTTCGGGCTGCGCATCCGCTTCGGGGTGAGCTGCCACACCAGGCCCCGGAGCTCGTTGTCCGGCTTGGGCTGGGTGACCAGCGAGACGAGGATCGTCACGACGGCGTCGGCGATGAAGGCGACCCCCGCGCCCCAGAACGCGGCAGCCTGCGGCGTGCCGAGGTCGAACCAGCCCCAGTCGTTGCCGTAGTGCGCGACGGCGGCGCCGAGCGTGCCGGCGATCAGCCCGGCCAGCCCGGCCCACGGCGTGGCCCGCTTCCAGAACAACGCGATGATGAAGGTGGCGAACAGCGGCGCGTTGAAGAACGAGAACAACAGCTGGATGTAATCCATGATGTTCTGGTAGCCCGAGGCGATGAACGCCGTCCCGATGGCGATGATCACGCCGACCACCGTGACGATCCGCCCGAAGCGCAGGTAGTAGGCGTCGGGCTGGCCGGGGCGGACGTAGTTCTCCCAGATGTCGTAGGTGAACACCGTGTTGAACGAGCTCACGTTCGCCGCCATGCCGGCCATGAACGCCGCCAGCAGGCCAGTCATGGCGATCCCGAGCACCCCGTTGGGCAGCAGGTCGTTCATGAGCAGCGGAATCGTGTTGTTGTACTCGAGGTCCCCCTCGCCCCCGATCCCGCTGATGATCTGCGAGGCGATCAGGCCCGGCACGATGATCACGAACGGGATGAACATCTTCGGGATCGATCCGATGATCGGCGTCAGCCGCGCGCTGTTCATGCTGCGCGCCGAGAGCGCGCGCTGGACCTCGGCGAAGTTGGTCGTCCAGTAGCCGAAGGAGAGCACGAACCCGAGCCCGAACACGATCGCCAGCCAGCTGCCGAACGGGTTGGTCGGATCGGTCACGCTCGTCCCCGCCCAGGCGTTGAGCGCCTGGCTGCCGAGCTCGGAGTTCTCCACCCGCTCGGTCAGCCCACCCCAGCCGTCGACCTCGGCCAGCGCCACCACCGTCAGCGGCACGAGGAAGGCGACGATGACGAAGAACTGCAGCACCTCGTTGTAGACCGCCGCGGTGAGGCCGCCGAGGAACGTGTAGGCGAGCACGATGATGGCCGCGATCACGATGGAGAGGGCGATCGACCACCCGAGGATCGCCTCCATCACGAGCGCGAGCGCGAAGAGGTTGACCCCGGCGATCAGCACGGAGGCGACCGCGAAGGTCAAGGCGTTGAAGAGGTGCGTCGGCCGGTTGAAGCGCAGGCGCAGGTACTCGGGGACGCTGCGGACCTTGGCCCCGTAGTAGAAGGGCATCATCACGATGCCCAGGAAGACCATCGCCGGGATCGCGCCGATCCAGTAGTAGTGCAGCGTCGGCAGCCCGTACTGGGCGCCGTTGGCGGCCATCCCGAGCAGCTCGATTGCGCCGAGGTTGGCCGAGATGAAGGCCAGGCCCGTGACCCAGGCCGGCAGCGAGCGGCCGGAGAGGAAGAAGTCCAGGCTGCCCGACACCGAGCGCCGGGCCGCGAAGCCGATCCCGAGGACGACGACGAAGTAGACCGCCAGGATGGAGTAGTCGAGGAAGTTCGCCTCTAACCGCAGCCCCTCGTCCATGGCCTGATCTCTCCCCCCTCGCAGTGACCCGTGACGCGGCGCCCCTGCTGGCGCGCCGCGTCACCCTAACCCTTCGCCCGTCGGCGTGTCGCAGGGATTCGCCCCGCACTAGGATCAACCTGCCCGGGCGGTTAGCTCAGCTGGTCAGAGCGCCTGCCTTACAAGCAGGAGGTCGCCCGTTCGAGCCGGGCACCGCCCACCTGACGAACGCGCCAGTGAGGTCCGACTCGGTCGGCGGTGCTTGCCGATTGCGAGGTGTGTCGGCCGGCGGTGCGCGATCCGGCATGCTGCCGGGATGCTGCTAGAGGATTATGGCTTGATCGGCGACTTGGAGTCGGCCGCGCTGGTCGGACGGAACGGCTCGATCGACTGGCTCTGTCTCCCGCGCTTCGACTCCGCGTCCTGCTTTGCCGCGCTGCTCGGCGATGAGCGCCATGGACGGTGGTTGCTGGCGCCGGCGGGCGAGGTACTGAACACGTCGCGGCGCTATCGGCCGGGAACGCTCGTGCTCGAGACGGACTTCGAGACGGCGGAAGGCACGGTCCGCGTGATCGACTTCATGCCCCGCCGGGGTCTCGGGGCGCCGCGCGTCATGCGGATCGTCGAAGGCGTACGGGGTCGGGTGCCGATGCGCATGGAGCTCGCGCTGCGGCCCGACTACGGGAGCACCCGGCCGTGGGTCGAGCGCACCTCCGACGGGGCGATCGCCACCTCCGGTCCCGACGCGTTCCGCATCAGCAGCCCCTTGACGCTCGAGACGACGGACGGAACGGTGCGCGCCGAGTTCCCGGCGATCGAGGGCGCGCGCGAGCGACTGACGCTGACCTGGCATCTCTCGTACACGGACTCGCCGCCGGTGGAGGACGCCGACTCGGCGCTCGCCCGCACGGAGGCGTGGTGGAGCGAGTGGAGCGGTCGCTGCCGGTACGAGGGGCCGTTTCGCGAGCACGTGCTCACCTCGCTGATCGCGCTCAAGGCGATGACCTCCGAGTCGACCGGCGCGGTGATCGCCGCGCCCACGACCTCGCTGCCCGAGGAGCTCGGCGGTGTGCGCAACTGGGACTATCGGTACTGCTGGCTGCGCGACTCGGTGCTCGCGCTGGAAGCCCTGCTCGGCCTCGGCTATTCCGAGGAGGCGCTCTCCTTTCGTGACTTCCTGCTCCGCGTCGGTACCGGCGACCCGCGGGCGATCCAGATCATGTACGGGATCGGCGGGGAGCGGCGCCTGACGGAGTTCGAGCTTCCTGAGCTTCCCGGCTATGAGGGCTCGAAGCCCGTCCGGGTCGGCAACGCGGCGTCCGAGCAGTTCCAGCTCGACGTCTACGGCGAGGTCGCCGCGGTCATGTTCATCGGTGTGGAGCGGCTCGGGCGGGTCGAGCATCGGTTGTGGCCGCGTTGGAGCACCGTGGTCGAACACGTGGAGACGATCTGGCGCCGGCCGGACGACGGGATCTGGGAGGCGCGCGGACCGCAACGGCACTACACGTACTCCAAGGTGATGGCGTGGGTCGTGTTCGATCGCGCCGTGCGCGTCGTCGAACGGTTCGAACTCGAGGCGCCGCTCGAGCGCTGGAAGCGGACGCGCGACGAGATCCACGCCGAGGTGTGCGAGCGCGGATACGACCGCGAGCGGCGCACGTTCACGCAGTACTACGGCTCCACGGAGCTCGACGCGAGCGTGCTCAACATCCCGCTCGTGGGGTTCCTCCCCGGCACCGACGAGCGTGTGACGGGGACGATCGATGCGGTTTGGAGCGAACTGGGTCGCGACGGCTTCGTCTCGCGTTACTCGACCGCCGAGACCGACGACGGCTTGCCGGGCGACGAGGGTCAGTTCCTGGCCTGCTCGTTCTGGCTGGTGAACGCGCTCGCAAGAAACGGCCGCGTGGAGGACGCGCGGAGGCTGTTCGCCAGGCTTCTCGCGCTGTCGAACGATCTGGGCCTGCTGGCCGAGGAGTACGACGTGGGCCACGGGCGCCAGGTCGGGAACTTCCCGCAGGCGTTCAGCCACCTCACGCTGATCCTCGCGGCCCAAGCGATCTCCGCCGCCGAGGCAGACGTCCTGCCGGCGGCGCCGTGAGCACCCCGCCCGGGCTCAGCCGGGCGCCGGGGGTGGCTCGCGCCGCCGCTGCGCCAGCCCCCAGGCGGACACGAGCGCCCACACGGCCTGCAGGATGAAGAACCCCCACAGCTGCTCGAGCCACGCATCGACGGCGAGGATCGCGGCGCCGAGGAGGTTGAGCAGCAGGTAGGCGGGCGCGTGGCGGTCCAGGCGGCCTGCCTGGGCGCCGGCGAAGGCCGCGAGCACCAGCAGCGCGCCGGCGACCTGGACGATCGGGCCCATCTGGATCCGCAGGAGCCGCGGCGCCCGCGATCCGCCCGGCCGCCGGAGGGTCGCGGGCAGCCGAAGCGGCTCTAGCTCGCGGCCGGCGTCCCCTTCAGCGCGGTCTCGAGCGCCTCCTCCTGCTCCCGACTCAACGAGGTCTGCAGCACGTGGCCGCCGTGCTTGGCGATCTCCGGCAGGACCTTGTCGGGCGTGGCCTTGCTGAAGAGCACGAACAGCGCCGCGCCGCCGGGCTGGAGCTTCTCGCCGAGCTCCTTCATGAACGAGTCGTCGATGCCGGTGTCCGTCAGCGCGCCGCCCGCCGCGCCGGAGGCCGCGCCGACGGCCATGCCCAGCAGCGGCTGGAGGAAGAGCAGCCCGATCAGGCCGCCCCACACGGCGCCGCCGGCGGCGCCGAGCGCGGCCAGGTGGGCCGACTGGTGCAGCTTGACCTTGCCGTCCTGCTTGTGCTCGACGATCACGACGTCGTCGAGCGCGATGTTCTGCTCCTTGGCCAGCTGGCCCAGCGTCTCAGCGGTGCTCTGCGCGTCGGGGACGCTGTCGTAGGCGATGGCCACCAGGTCGCTCATGGAACTGCCTCCGGGGTGTCGATGTCGGGAAGCCCGAAGTCTCCCACGACGATCTAGCCCTCGGAGGCGTGCCGGCGCCGGCCGAGGTTGCCCACCAGGACCCCGATCACCGTCACGAGGTAGAGCTGGCCGACCAGCATCTCCATGACGGCCACTGCGCGCCCGTCCCGCGTCGCGGCGGCGAGGTCGCCGAAGCCGGTGGTGGTCAGCGTCGTGAAGCTGAAGTACGTGCGCTGGGCCGCGGTCCCGTCGCTGCCGTCCGTGAAGTACGCGCCGTCCCCGAGCAGCGCGATCGCGCTGATGGTGGCGGCGAAGGCGGTGCCGACGTAGACGTAGATGGCCAGTGCACCGGCGACGGCCTGCAGCGTGGCGCCCTGGCGGCGCAGCAGGCTCAAGAGCCCCCGCACGAGCGCCACCGGGACGGCGCCGGCGAGCACGCCGAGGACGATCTGCCCGACCACCTCGGGCACGCCGCCGACCGCGACGAGCGCGCACACGCCGAGCAGGACGAGGGCGAGCACCGCGGTCCACTGCCGCCGCGCCGACTCCGGCGCCGCGGAGGTCACCAGGATGACCAACAGGGCGCTGCCGCCGATCGCGATCCCCACGGCGCGCGCCCAATCGGTGTCGGGGGCGAGCAGCTGGAAGACGAGCCCGACGACAGCGAGCAGCAGGACGGTCCCATAGCGAAAGCGGCCTCGCAGCGCCGCTGCGGACTCTTCGCTCACGGCCGCAGCGCCGCGCAGCGCTCAGCGCCGGCGGAAGCGCCAGCTCTCGCGGTTGGCGCGTCGCTCGCCGGCGACCTCGCCGAACATCACGATCAGCAGGCCGGTCACGATCGCTGGGAACAGCACGAAGAAGACGCCGATCAGCCCCAGCGAGAAGGACCAGGCCTTGCTCAGGGCGAGGAGGGTGAGCAGCATCGGCCGAAGTCTACTTGGATCTCAGCCCACGGCCAGCAGGCCGATGCCGGCGACGATCGCCGCCGCGCAGGTGAGCCGCCGGCGCGCGTCGCCCTCTCCCAGCAGCTGTGCACCCAGCGCCGCGCCGACGAGGATGCTCGCCTCGCGCGCCGGCGCCACGAGCGTCACGGGGGCGATGGCCAGCGCGTAGAGCACGAGCACGTAGGCCAGCGAGCTGAGCGCCGCCACCCCGAGCACGGCCCGCCGGTTGGCCCGCCAGACCCCGAGCAGCCCGCTCTGCGGCTGCAGCGCCACCGGGCTCAGGACCGCGGCGATGCACCAGGTCGAGCCCCAGTAGTAGACGATCGGCGAGAGGTCGATTGAGCCCACGGCCTGCTTGTCCCACAGCGTGTAGGCGGCGATGAAGACGCCGGTGCCGAGCGCGTAGCCCGTCGCCTCGCGGATCCCCGGCGCGCTCGCGCTCGCGCCGCTCGGCCACACGGCGAGCGAGAGCACGGCGACGACGATCACCGCGCCGCCTGCCAGCGCCGTCGCGCTCGGACGCTCGCCGAGCAGCACGATCGCCGCGATCGTCGCCAGCAGCGGGCCGAAGCCGCGCGCCAGCGGGTAGACGAACGACAGGTCGCCGGTGGCGTAGCCACGCTGGAGCAGGACGAAGTAGCCCGAGTGCAGCAGGCCCGAGACGGCCATGAAGGCGAGCCCGGCCCAGCCGGGTCCCGCTCCGTCGAGCAGGACGACGAGCGCGAACGGCGTCATCAGCACGCCGCTGGTCAACCCGAACAGCCAGATCAACCGCGCGCCGCCGGTGGCCGTCTTGGCCAGGAGGTTCCAGCCGGCGTGGGCGACCGCGGCGGTCAGGACCAGCGCGAGGGCGACGGCGTCCATGCGACGCCACTCTGCCCGAGCGGCGACCGGGGCGGTGTCCTGCGCGCGGGGCCGGGGCTAGCCGGCGGCGTCCTCGCGCGCCTGCACGTACCGGCGTCGCGCGCGGATCGCCAGCCAGCAGAAGAGCGCCACGACCACCGTCGCGACGATGACCTTCGAGGCCGTGGAGACGGGATCCTGGATGCGATCCCACTCGCTCCCGAGCGCCCAGCCCGCCCCGATCAGCGCGGCGTTGAACACGCCCGACCCGATGATCGTGAGCGCCAGGAAGATGCCCCGGGACATCCGGTGCAGCCCCGCGGGCAGCGAGACGACGCTGCGCACGCCCGGCAGCAGCCGGCCCAGCAGCACAACCCACCAGCCGTGGCGCCCGACCAGCGCATCGAGGTGACCGTCGAGCTCGTCTTCGCCGATCGCGATGCGCTGCGCCGCCACCTCGAAGAACGCCTCGGCGTCACGATCCTCGCGGTCGAGGTGCTCGAGATCGACTACGTCCGCGAGACGACCCGCGTCGCGCTGCGCTCCCGCGAGCGGCCGGCCGAGGCCGCCGTCGGACGCCACGAACTCGATGCTCGTCTCGGCGGACTGGCCGGCTGACGGCCTCGCGCCGATCTCGCTCGCCGAGCTCGACGCGTCCGCGGCGCTGCGCGAGCGCGTCGACGTCAAGTACCTCGTCCCCGCGACGGCGCTCGTGGTCCTCGCCGAGCGCCTGGCGGGAAGCCACCAGGTGCTGGAGATCGCGGGTGAGCGGCGCTTCGGCTACCGCACGACGTACTTCGACTCGGCCGGCCTGCTGACCGCCCGCGAGCACCTGCAGGGACGCCGGCGGCGCTTCAAGTGCCGCCGCCGCGAGTACGCCGGCAGCGGCCTGACCGGCTTCGAGGTCAAGCTCAAGGACGGCCGCGGGCGCACGGTCAACCACCGGGCGCCGGTCGACGGCGCGCCGGAGTCCGGACCGCTCGCGGGCCCGGCGCTCGCGTTCCTGCACGAGCGCCTGCGCGAGGCCTACGGTCGCGAGCTGCCCGTGCCGCTGCACGCCGGCCTGCGCATGGACTTCCGGCGGCTGACGCTGGTGGCCGCGGAGCGCGGCCAGCGGCTGACCTGCGACACCGGCCTGCGCTTCTGGACGCCGGGCGCGGGCGCCGGCGGCGGGCTCGCGGACGGCTACGCGATCCTCGAGAGCAAGTCGGCGCGCGGCGGCGCGCTGGCCGACCGGGTGTTGCGCGGGCTCGGCATCCGGCCGGTGCCGGCCTGCAGCAAGTACCTCCTGGGGGTCGCGCTTACCAGCCCGCAGCTGCCGGCCAACCGGCTTAGCCCACTGCTGCGGCGCTACTTCGCCGCGGCGGACTAGGGAACCCTCAGCGCCGCTCGCGCGGTGGCTCGGCGGGCTCGGCGTCCGACCGGCGGCCACGGCGGCCGCTGCGCTCGGACTTCGGCTCGCGCACGAACCGGGTGGCGATCGTGATCAGCAGGTGCGCGACCCCGAGCGCGATGAAGAACGCCGTCGCCGTCCCGTCGTCGCTGAAGGAGAACAGGAACGGCGAGGCGATCAGCCCGACGGCGAGGATGTAGTCGAGGACCGCGTGGGCCTGGACGGGGATCGACTTGATCAGCCCGGTCGTCATCGCCGTCGAGGCGGCGAGGATGAGCACGAGCACGCCGGCGATGATCGACGCCGCCGTCGCCGCGTCCTCGGTGAAGCTGAACAGGAAGGGCGCGGCGATCAGCAGCACGCCGGCCGCGTACTCGATCAGGCCGTGGACGAACGCGGGGATCGGGCCCTGTCTGAACATGGTGCAGCCGAGCCTACCCCTGCGGACGGCGGCTTAACGGCGCCAGCGCGGCGAAGAGGCCGTCCGCGGCGGTCCGGTCGAGGTGAGCGACGCGGGCGCGCGTCCCGGCGCCCAGCGCCACCTCGAGGCTGACGAGGCGCGCGCGGCGCTGGAACGGCGTCTGCGTGAGCTCCTGCTCCTGCACGCGGCGGCCGGGCGCGAGGATCGTGATCCGCGCCAGCCGGCGGAAGCGCAGCGCGAGCCGCCCGTCCTGCAGCCGCCAGCCGGCGGCGCGATAGCGGGCGACGCCGAGCCAGGCGGCGGCCAGCGGGAGCGCCAGCAGGAACGGGCCGGCCGCGGGCGAGGCGGCCCAGCCGGCGGCGGCCAACGGCACCGCCACCAGCAGCGGCCACACGAGGAAGCGGCGCAGCGAGCGCGCCGGCACCGGCGCGAGCGGCTCCGGCGCGGCGGCGAGCTCCGGCAGCATGCGCTTCAACAGCGGCTCGACCTCCGCCCGCCGCACGAGCGGGAAGATGGTCTGCGCCGAGGCGCCCTCCTTGGCGTAGCCCGCGACCTCGACCCGCAGGGTCGCGAGCCCGAACGGCTCGCGCAGCAGCCCCTCGACCACCCGCACCGCCTGCACGCGCGCCACCGGGACGATCGCCTCGCGCCGCTGCAGCAGCCCGCGGGCGATCCGCAGCCGCGCTGGCTCGCGCTCGAGCGTAAAGCCGCCGAAGGTCAGCAGGGCGCCGATCGCCGAGAGCAGCCAGCCGGCGACGACCAGCGCCGTCACGGCGAGCACCACCTCGCCGGCGGTGTCGGGCACCAGGCCGGTCGCCCGCGCGAGGTCGCGGTCGGAGAGCAGCTCGCGCAGGATCTGAAAGCCGGCGGCCAGCACGGGCAGCACGACGGCGATCTGCCCCTGCGTCGCCGCGACGGCCAGCAGCCGGCCTCGCGTCAGCTCCAAGCGTTCGACCACGGGGTCGAGCGCCGGCTCTTCCGAGGGCGCCTCGTCGGCGGGGCGCGCGTCCGCGGCGGCGACCGCGGCGCGCAGCTCGGCGAGGTCCGCCGGCGCCACCGCGCTGAGCACGACCTCGCCCTCGCGATCGCCGCCGGCCGCCTGCACGTGGACCGCCGAGACGCCGAAGAGCCGCTGCACGAGGCCCTGCACCGTGTCGAGCGCCTGCACGCGGCGCAACGGCACCGAGCTCTCGCGCCGGGAGAGCACCCCGGAGCGGTAGGCGATCGCGTCGGCGGTCAGGGCGTAGGTCGTCGAGCGCCAGCGGACGTAGCCCACCACCACGGCGCCGACGGTCGCCGCCAGCGCGAAGAAGAGCGCGCGCGCTAGGCCCTGGACGTCCATGCCGCCGCCGAACAGCGTCGCTCCGACGAAGATCGCCAGCGGCAGCACCGCCTGGCGCGCCGAGTCGGCCGCGAGCACCGCGATCCCGGCGGGATGCAACCGGCGCGGCGCCGGCGGAGGCGGCGCCGCCGGCGGGACGACCGGATCGGCCGGTGCCGGCTCAGAGCTCATCGGGCGTGTGGGTGAGCGCGGCGATGCGGTCGCGCACGTCGGCGGCCTCGTCCGGGCGCAGCGCCGGGATCCGGTTCGAGCCCGCGGCGGTGTAGAAGACGACCGACGCGAACCCGAGCGCCCGCTCGAGCAGGTCGCGCCGGACGTCGACGTGCTGCACTCGCTGCATCGGCACGAGCGTCCGGGTCACCACGATCGCCCCGCGCAGCAGGTCGATCTCCTCCTCGCGCACCTCGTAGCGCCAGCGCCGCCAGCGCAGCTCGGGCACCACGACGACCGCGACGGCGGCGACCAGCGCGGGCACCACGATCAGCAGCACGCCCAGCGGCGCGGGCAGCTCGCCCCCCAGGAAGATCCCGGCGGCTATGCACGCGGCCACCGGCACCGAATAGCCGAGCGCATCCTCCAGGCGCCACAGGCGGCGGGCCTCCGGATCGAGGCGACGGGTGGGCTCGGTGATCGCCACGCCGCAGATCATGCCCGCTCGGGCGGGCGGGCTCCCGCTGCTCACCGCCGCGCTCGCACCACGCCGCCGCTCAGCCGAAGAAGACCTCCGCCGTCTCGTAGAGGCCGGGGTCGAGCAGCTTCGGCGCGGCCAGCGCGTCGGCGAGCGGGACGCGCACGATCTCGGTCCCGCGCAGGGCGACCATCTTGCCGAGGTCACCCTCGCTGACCGCGTCGACCGCCTCGACGCCGAAGCGCGTGCCCAGCACGCGGTCGAAGGCCAGCGGCGTGCCGCCGCGCTGGACGTGGCCGAGGATCGTCATCCGCGACTCGTAGCCGGTGCGCGCCTCGATCTCGCGCTCGAGCAGGATGCCGACGCCGCCGAGGCGCACGTGGCCGAACGCGTCGACGTCGTCGTGCTCGGAGACGACGTCACCGTCGGCAGGCCTGGCGCCCTCGGCGACGACGATGATCGAGAAGGAGCGCCCGGCGGCGTGGCGGCGGCGGAGGTGGTCGCAGACCTGGTCGATGTCGAACGGCCGCTCGGGCACGAGCACCACGTCGGCGCCGCCGGCGAGCCCGCAGTAGGCGGCGATCCAGCCGGCGTGGCGGCCCATCACCTCGACCACCATGACCCGGTTGTGGGACTCGGCGGTCGTGTGGAGCCGGTCGATCGCGTCGGTGGCGATCTGCACCGCGGTCTGAAAGCCGAAGGTGAAGTCCGTCCCCGCCAGGTCGTTGTCGATCGTCTTGGGCACGCCGACGACCGCGATGCCCTCCTCCGAGAGCCGGCCGGCGACGCCCAGGGTGTCCTCGCCGCCGATCGGGATCAGCGCGTCGAGCCGGCGGGCCGCCATCGTCGCGCGCAGCTGCTCGACGCCCCCGTCGGACTTGTAGGGGTTCGTCCGCGAGCTGCCGAGGATCGTCCCGCCGCGGTGCAGGATGCCGCGCGTGGAGTCGGCGGTGAGCTCGACCGCCTCGTCGGCCAGCACGCCGGCCCAGCCATAGCGGAAGCCCACGAACTCGTGCCCGTGGACGTTGATCCCCTTGCGCACGATCGCGCGGATGACGGCGTTGAGACCGGGGCAGTCCCCTCCACCCGTGAGCACACCGATGCGGGCCATGGCGCGCAAGCCTATGGAACCTCGACCGCCCGAGCCCGCCGAGGAGGCGGGCTCGGGCGCGAGGGGGGCGCCGTGGCCGGGCTAGGCGCGGGCGGGCTCGGTCTGCGCCTGGGGCACCGTGCCCTCGGCGGAGATCTTCGGCAGCCAGCGCAGGCCCTTGGGCAGATACCAGTTCCAGTCGCCCAGGAGCTTCATGGTGGCCGGCAGCAGGACGCCGCGGACGATGGTCGCGTCGATCAGGATCGCGGCCGCGAGGCCCACGCCCATCATCTTGAAGTCGAGCATGCTCAGCGTCGCGAAGATCGCGAACACGCCGACCATGACCATCGCGGCGCTGGTCACGACACCGGCCGTGGACTTGATGCCGTGGGCCACGGCCTCGTCGGTCTTCATCCCGCCGTCGACCGCCTCGCGGATCCGGCTGATGATGAACACGTGGTAGTCCATCGAGAGCCCGAAGAGGATCACGAACAGGAACAGCGGCAGCCAGGAGGTGATGCCGCCCTGGGACTCGAAGCCCAGCAGCCCCTCGAGCCGGCCGTCCTGGAAGATGAGCTTGAGGATGCCGTAGGCCGCGCCGACCGACAGCAGGTTGAGCACGATCGCCTTGATGGGCACGACGATCGAGCGGAAGGTGACCAGCAGCAGGATGAACGCGAGCCCGAGCACGAAGGCGAATACCAGCGGCAGGTGCGAGCGCATGGAGTCGTTGAAGTCCTTCGAGCCGGCGGTCACGCCGGTGCTGTGCACGTCCACCCCGGGAACGGCCGCGATCGTGGTCGGGATCACCTCGCCGCGGAGGGTGTCGAGCGCCTGGTTGGACGCGTCGTCGGTGCCGTCGCCCTGCATCGGGATCTGGACGATCGCCAGCGTCTTGTCCGGGTTGACGGTCACGTCGACCGGCTCGGACATCTGGCCGGTGGCGATCGCCGTACGCTCGAGCTCGGCGATGCCGGCCTTCACGGAGGGAGCGGTGACGTCCTGGGCCTGCACCGTGATCAGCGCGGGCTGCGGGCCGCCCGGGAACGCCGCCTGGATGCGGTCGTAGGTCTGCATCACCGGCAGGCTGCGCGGCAGCCCGTTGGTGCCGGTGTTGATCGTGGTCATGCTCAGCGCGGGGATCGTCAACGCCACCAGCAGGCCGCCGGCGAGCACGACCGAGACGACCGGGCGGCGCAGGACACGGTCGAGGATCCAGCCCCAGACCCGCGGCTCGCCGCCGTTGCGGTGGCGCATCCTCCCGATGAACGGCACACGGCCCTTCTCGACCTTGTCGCCGAGCTTGGAGAGCAGCGCGGGCAACACGGTGAGCGAGCCGACGACGGAGACCGCGACCACGAGGATCGTGCCCAGCGCGAAGGACGTGAAGACGCTCGAGCCGGCGAAGAACATGCCCGCCATGGCGATCATGACCGTGAAGCCGGAGACCAGCACGGCGCGCCCGGAGGTCGCCGCGGCGGCGTTCAGCGCCGCTTCTGGCTCGCGGCCGGCGTCACGCTCCTCCATCTCGCGGCGTAGGTAGAACATCGAGTAGTCGACGCCGACGGCGAGACCCACGAGCAGCACGACCGAGCTGACGGCCTCGTCGAGCGCGACGATCTGGCTCAGCGGGCCGAGCAGCCCGATGGTGGCCGCGACGGCGCTCAAGCCCAGCAACAGCGGGATGCCGGCGGCGACTAGAGCGCCGAAGGCGACGATCAGGATGACCAGGGTGATCGGCAGGGAGAAGATCTCGGCCTGCTGGAAGTCCTCGTCGAAGGCCTCCGAGAGCGCCTTGTCCGCGCTGGCGTCGCCGAACTGCTCGACGCGGACGCCCGGGTTGGCCTGCTGGGCGGCGGTGACGGCGGCGAGCGACGCGTCGACGCGGTCGGTGACCTGGTCGTCGTCGCCCGGGATCTTGAAGGTGATCAGCGCGGAGCGGCCGTCCTCGGAGAGCTGGCCTTCGTTGCCCTTCGCCAGCGGCGACTCGACCTCGGTGACGGTCTTGACGGCCTTCAGGCGGTTGACGGTGTCGCCGACGGCGGCCGTGAAGGCCTGGTCGCCGACCTTGACATCGCCCTTGCCCTGGACCAGCACCTGCTCGTCGGCGTCGTCGGGGAAGCCGGCGTCGGCGATCGCCTGGTCGGCGACGCGCGAGTCACCGTTGCCGTAGTCCTCCTCGGCGATGGTCCGCTGGCCGACCATGCCGCCCAGCACGGTGGCTGCGATGACGAACGCCAGCCAGCCGAAGATGGCGGTCTTCCGGTGCTTGGCGCTCCAGCGACCGGCGCGCGCAGCGAGGTTCTTTGCTTGCACTGGGGAGGCTCCTCGGGGAGGGGTCGACATCGTGTCGAGCAGCCTTCCACCGGGGCTTTCCCGGTCCAATGCGAGTGGCCCTGTGTCCGCCGGTGCGGATATCCGCACCGGCGGGGGCGGCCTGCCCTGCCGTCTCTAGAAGACGAAGACGACCAGCAGGATGACGATGAGGACGAGCAGCAGTGTGCCGATACCGATGTACATGGCGGGGGGTTACCCGGCCTGGCACGCGTTCACTCGGAGGCGGCTGCGCCCCGGGCTGTCAGAGCCGCCCGGGGCGCACCGCGTCCGTTGCCCCTCCGTGGGCTTTGGGCCTCTAGAGCGACTCGCGCTCGTCGGCCGCCGGGTCTTCCTTGCGGTCCTCCTGGCGCTGCTCGGCCGCGTTGGCCCTCGCCCGCTGCACGACCTCGCAGTTGCCGTTCGGGTTCTGCGGCGTGGCGCCCGCGATCACGTCCTTGAAGTCCAGGAAGGCGGTGTCGATGCCGGGGCCGCAGTCGATGCCGTCGGCCTCGCCGTCGCGGGTGCGGAAGCGGTCGTTGCCATCCTCGCCGTAGAGGGCGTCGCCGCCGGGGAAGGCGCGATCGCGGCGGGCCAGCGCCCACAGCGTGTCGTCGCCGGCCCCGCCGTAGGTCACGTCGACGCCGAAGTTGGCGAAGATCAGGTCGTTGCCCGGGCCGCCGTACTGGACGTCGTTGCCGCGCCCGCCGGACTGGTAGTCGTCGCCGATCTCGCCGAACAGGAGGTCGTCGGCCGGCCCGCCGTGCAGCCGGTCGATGCCGTCGCCGCCGTAGACCTTGTCGCTGCCGCGCCCGCCGTAGATGCGGTCGGGGCTGACGCGGTCGCCGGCGTCCGGAGCGTCGCCGCGCAGGGTGTCGTCGCCGCGGTTGCCCCAGATCTGGTCGGCGCCCTGGACACCGTTGATGGTGTCCGCGCCGCGGTTGCCGAACAGGCGGTCGTCGCCCTCGGCGCCCACGATGGTGTCGGCGCCGGTACGGCCGAGCACGTAGTCGTTGCCGGCCCTGGCGTCGATCTGATCGGCGGCGCGCGTGCCGCGGATGCGGTCATCGCCGTTGGTTCCTGGGATGACGGCGGCCACCGCTGTCGCGGCAACCACGCAACCCGTCGCGAGCGCGCCCGTTACACCGAGCGAGACACGCCTGGCAGAATGGAGCAAGGCCCCACCTCCTGACTGATCGGTTGACGCCCCCGAAAACCCGCCGGGCTCCGCCAAGTTGCGGCAGCCGGGCGGTGACGGATTTCGGTTCGGGGGTGGGGCCTCTCTTCTGCGCTGAAGGGGTTGTCATACTGTCGGCCCCGAGCCACCGCACGGGGGCGTAGCTCAGTTGGTTAGAGCGCCGGCCTGTCACGCCGGAGGTCGCGGGTTCGAGTCCCGTCGCTCCCGTACCAATTCTGGTGCATCAACTCGTTAGCCCTCTTGCGGGCTGCCCTCGCGCTGCTGACGATCCTTGTCGCCATGCGTCCTGAGACGAAGAGCAGCGTTGCCGGGTTTCATGTAACGGAGAGGCTCGGCGATGGGGGTGAGCTACGGCGCTGACACCGCTACGGGTCTGGCAGGTGGGGCGCGACCGGGCGAGGGGAGGAGCGCCACTTCTGGGCGCTGGCCAAGGCGCTGCCGGCGTCATTCTGACGCCTTCGGGCGCCGATTGGCCCTGACCTAGATGCAGGCGGGACGCCGCTTACGTCCGGTCGTCGGTGGCTTGCAGCCACTCCGACGGGATGAGGGTCTCGCCGCCACGCCAGCGTTCGACGACGGCGACGGCGAACCAGTCGTCTTCGAAGTCGGCGTGGTCAAGCGCAATAACCTGAAGCGCACCGTCGAGCTGGTCTGCGACGTGGAAGGTCGCAGCGATCAGGGCGCCCGCGACGTCGGTTCCGATTGCCTCACGCGGCCGAGGCTACCCGCGCGGGCCAAGCTCGCGGCGGCGCACGAGAATCGTGCTTCAACCTCAGCCGGGCTCCGCGTGCGCCCCCTCGCGGCGATGGCGCTCGCGGACGCCGAAGGCGACGCGGCGGACGGCGTCCTGGGACTCGAAGCCGGAGCCCAGGGCGCCGCCGACGAGGCCGATCGAGGTGGCGAAGACGGCCAGGGCGAGGTAGTCGCCTGCACCCACGCCGTGCCCCAGGGTCGAGGCGAACGCGCTGTCCACGATCACCAGGGCGGCGGAGGCGAGGGCGACTGCGAGCAGCAGTGCGTACAGCGCGATCACGCCGGCCGCCAGGGTGAGCACGGTCGCCGCGTTGAACAGCGCAGCACGCTTGCGGCCCGCCGGCAGTGATGCCCTCCTCCTCCTCGTCCGCCGGCTCCCAGAGGTCGTGGCGCACGATCAGCCGGCCCACCATGATCGCGATCGACAGCAGCAGAGCGGCCGCCATGCGAGGCGGCGCAAGATGGTCGGCTAGCAGCCACACGCTCGAGTTCATCAGCGCGATGGCGGTCGTGCCGAGCGCGGCGGCGCCCGCGCTAGTGAGATTGCGCGTGAGCTGCAGCGGGTGGTTGGCGGCCACCATCCCGAGCACCAGGCGCACGTGGCCGCCGCCGCCGATCCGGATCGCGCGGCGATCACCGCCGCTCTCGAGCGCTTCCGCCGCCCGCACGACGGCGTGGCGTAGCCGCCGCCGGAGCCGCAAGGGGCCGAGCGCGGGCACCGATAGCACCGCGACGCGCTTGGTCGGGGAGACGTCCGCGAGCACGGTCTCATCGTCGACGACGATCGGCAGGTCGGTGAGCGCGATCCCGGCGTCCCAGCCGTGCTCGTCGGCGAGCTCCTCGGCCCGCTGGGACAGCTCGCGCAGTTCATGCCCGGCCGCGAAGGTCTGCTGGTCGGTCCGGACGTGCCAGTCGCCGCGCAGCCGGGCGGCGACGTCCGGGACGGTGCGCTCGACCGTCTCCGCGACGACGACGGGATCGGCGACCAGCACGAGCGTCTTGGGCATACCGCTAGGTCGCGGCTGCCGCCGGGCGCACGGCGGGCGTGCCGTTGTGGATCTTGCGATGCGGGTCCTCGGCGTTGGCCCGCCGGACCGCGTGGACGTCCCCGTGGTAGTCGCCGTAACCGGTCGGGTCGGAGATGGCCAGCGACGAGAACTCGAACGGCGCCAAGCCCACGTGCGGGACCCAGTGCCGACGGCCCTTCCTGAACTGACCGGTGACGAACGGCGTCGCCGCCAGGGCGACCGCGCCAAGCGCGTCGAGCGCCAGGTGCGCCTGGTACGGGATCGCCTTGACGACTCCCAGCGGATAGTCCGTCAGCGTGCTGTAGCCGGCGTGGATCGCGCCCGCGGCGCGGATCTGGCGTGCCGAGCGTGTGCCCTCGATACCGGCCAGCCTCGGGAAGATCGACAACAGGGTCGCGCCCGCGGTGTAGTCGACGACGCCGTGCAGCGTCGAGTCGACGGGGCGAGGGGGAAACGGCATCCGGGACCTCCTGTCAGGGCTTGAGCACGACCTTCACGCACTCGTCCTGCTTGTGCTTGAAGGTCTCGTATGGCCAGGATGAAGTCCGACTCGACGACATCCTGGAGAACGGGCGCTAGACGAGAGCGTGGAGCGCCTGGACCAGATCAAGCACGCGATATTGGAGCGCAGCGGGGCGATCTCGATCATCGCCAAGCAAGGCGAAGACGAGGGTGAAGCATCAGCCGGCGGCTGAGGTCTCCTGCGGCCGCCGCGCGGGCGGTACGCCCCGTCGCTCGCGGGCATGGTCAGCTGACGCCCCATGCTCGATGCTCGCGCTCTTCGTGTCCGCCGAAACCGGCCCTCAGGTGGCGACGCGCGAGAGAGCGGCCCGAGCACTCCGCCCAGGTCACCGTCTCAAAGCAGCGATTCGGCGATAGGTCAGCACCACGCAACGGACGACTGTCTCCACAGCTGGCGATGGGTGGCGACAGGTGTCGACGAAGCCGGCGCGACGATGGCGCGGCTCGCGTCGATGAAGACGCGTCCTTCTGCGTGGACAAGCTTTGCGACAAGCCGCCTAGCGAGCTGGTGCGTGGGCCGCCCTTAGGCCTAACGGTACCGCCGGCGCAGTCACCTGGACGGGCTCCAAGAGGGCGTGGTTCGACGCCGCCTCGACGGCGCCCGGGTCGAGGATCAGCGCCCGCCGATAGGCCGCCTTGGCCTCTGGAATCCGTCCGAGCTCATGCAACGCTACTCCGCGATTGGTCCATGCGTCGGAATCCTTGGCATCGACCTCCAACACCCGATCCCAGGCCTCGAGGGCCTCGGCGTATCGCCCGCTGTCGCCCAGGCAGACGCCGAGGCCAAACCAACTCTCAGTATCGAGCGGATCCAGCTCTACAGCGTGGTTGAACGCCTCCGCCGCCGCTTCGACATCGCCTGCTCGTGCGTGGACATGACCGAGGTTGGCCCAAGCGTCGGCTCGTTTGGGATCTAGCGCTATCGCGCGCTTGAACGCGTCGGCAGCGTCAGACAAAGAGCTGCCGAGCAGCGAGACGCCTCGGTCGTACCATGCATCGGGACTTCTTGGGTCCAGTTGGGTCGCCGTAGACAGCGCTGCGCGGGCTTTTTCTCCGCGGCCGAGTCTGATCAGTACGTTGCCTCTGCGACGTTCAAGCTCGGCTTCGTGTAGGCGAACGAGCTGCAACGCGCGCTCCAAGTCGTCGTGGGCCGCGTCGAGCATCCCGAGCTTCGCTTCGCACGTCGCTCTATGGCTCCACGCGACCGGATCATCCGGCGACAGATCGATCGCATCGGTGAAGGCGGACAGCGCTTCGTCTAGACGATCCGCCCGAGCCAGTCTCAACCCCCGACTGATTACCGCTGAGACGCGCGGATCGCGATACACGGATCCGTTCATGCCGGCGCCTGGGGCGCCGCGCTGAAAGCTTTCCGCACTCGAGCCACCCCCTGGTTAGTACCCTCCGTCGTAGGGTATCGCTCCTACGTCGGCTGGAACCCGCATTGAAGCCACCCGGCAGAACAGGAGAGGTCTTATGGCTGTGACGGACAAGGTTGGGAACGCAGGCGAAAGCGCGCAGGAGCTCACCGACGAGCAGCGCGAGAAGGCGACAGAGGCTGCTGAAGAGCAGCTCGAGCAAGCCGAGGAGGGAGCAGAAGGGGCCGCCGAGGGAGCCGAGTCTGCCATGCAAGCCACGACTGATGCGGTCAAGAGCATGGCCAAAGAGGGCACCATGGGCATGGTGAGCACCGTGGTTGCTGCAGCCCGCGAGGCGGCGACCGAGGTCCTCGAGCGCGAGGCGCGGGCGGGGGCCAAGCAAGCTGCCGAGTACCTGAGCAAGAAGGCCCCCGAGCTGGCGCAGCAAAAGCTCGCCGACGCCGGTGGCGGTGGGCCCATGGCCCAGGCGGCGGTCGACTTCGGCAAGAGCAAGCTCGAAGGGGCCGGCGGCGGGAAGGCGGCGTTCTCAGCCGTTGGAGGAGCGCTCAAGGGCGTCGCCGAGAAGGTCATGGGCGGCGGCGGCGGCGGCGGCGGCAAAGCGACCGGCTACGGCAAGGGGCGCCGGATGCCTGTCCAGCAGGACCTGCGAGTCGCCGTCTCGGTCCAGCGCGCCTTCAACGGCTGGACGGAGTACAAGCGCTGGGGCGAGTACATGCACCGGGTCAACCAGGTCGACCCGCAGATGGACGACGAGAGCGTGAAGCTGAAGGTGACTGAGAAGATGTGGGGGTTCACGCGGCCCTTCACCGCCGAGATCGTGGACCAGACTCCGGACGAGTTCATCCGCTGGAAGTCGGTCGACGGCACCAAGCACACCGGCTTCATCTCGTTCCACGAGCTGGGCCCGCGACTGACGCTGATCAGCGTCAACCTCGACCACGGACCCTCAGGGCCGATAGAGAAGATCGCGCGCGGCGCCCGCTTCGTGAAGCGGGCCGTGCGGGCGGACATGCACCGCTTCAAGGGTTGGATCGAGCTGATGGGAGAGCAGGACGCCCAGGAGTTGGAGGGCTGGCGCGGCACGATCGAGGACGGCGAGATAACGCAGAGCCACGAGGACGCGCTGGCACAGGAAGAGGAGTCCGAGGACGAGGCCGGCCAGGCGACCGACGCGGACGCGGGCGACGACGCGGAGGAGACCTCCCCGACGTCGGAGGCCGAGACCGACGAGGAGGCCCCGGCTGACATCGATGAGGACGAGGAGCCCCAGGCCGAGGAGGAGCCCCAGGCCGAGGAGGAGCCCGACGACGAAGAGGAGGAGTACGAGGACGAGCCGGCGGCCGACGCTGAGCCCGACGAGGAGCCCGAGCCCGAAGAGGAGCCGGAAGCCGAGGCCGAGCCGGAAGCCGAACCGGAGCCGGAGCCGGCACCCCGCCGCCGCCCGCAGCAGCGCCGTCAGCGCACCAAGCCGCGGGCGAGCAGCGCAAGCTGAGAGCAGTACAACCACCTACCACCCGCAGCCGGTCCGGCGTCCCTTCAACCACGGGCGCCGGACCGCTCGCATCGGCCTGACATCGACACGGAGGGAAGATGGCTGTCGAATCGCATCGGTCCGGAGGCGGCAACTACCTGACACGCAGTCCCAACCCGTCCGGGCTCTACGACGTACTCGAGCTGATCCTCGACAAGGGCCTCGTAATCGACATCTTCGTCCGCGTGTCGATCATCGGGATCGAGATCCTCACTATCGACGCCCGAATCGTCATCGCCAGCGTCGACACCTATCTGCGCTTCGCCGAGGCCGTCAATCGGCTCGATCTGACTGAGACAGGCGGCCGCGACCTCGGTGAAGTCGTCGGCGGCCTGCATCAGGGCGCGGCGCGAACGAAGACCAAGGGTGCGTTGGAAGGCGCGAAGGACTCGATCAAGGACGTCTTCAGCTCGGATGACGATGAAGAGGAGACCGAGGAGGCAGCCACGCGTCAGCCGAAACGCCGCCGCCAGGCGCAGGAAGCCGACGACGAATGACGACGCCCGCTGCGATCTACGTCTATGGCGTCGTGGGGGAGGGCAGCGCCCCCGGCGTCAAGACGGTCGGCGTCGGGAGCGGGGATACACCTGTCCGCACCTTGACGCAGGGGCAGCTTGCTGCGGTTGTCAGCGACGTCGACCCCGGGTTCTCCCGCGCGTCACGTGACGATCTCGCGCGACACACGGCTATCCTGCAGGAGACTGCGGCCGCAAAGACCGTGATCCCGTTGCGATTCGGCACCGTCCTGCCCGACGAAGAAGGCGTCAAGGCGCTGCTCGAGCGGCATCAAGGAGCGCTCCGCCAGCTGCTAGACAGGCTCAGCGGTCGAGTGGAGCTCAGCCTCAAGGCCACCTACGAGGAGACTGCGTTCGGTGACATCGTGGCTGAATGGCCGGCCGTCGCGGACCTGAGGGAACGCCTGCGTGGACGGCCGGAGGCCGCCACCTACTACGACCGCATTCGGCTCGGCGAGCTCGTGGCCGAGGCGATGAGCGTGATGCGTCAGCGCGACACGGATGCGATCCTGTCGCCACTCCGAGACCTGGCCGAGGATGTCCGTTTGAGCGATGTGACCCACGAGCGCGGTGTCCTCAACGCCGCCTTCCTCCTGCCTCGGGAGCGAATGAGCGACTTCGATCGCGCCGCCGACCAGGTCGCGGAGCGCCACGCCAATCGAATCCAGTTTCGCTACGCCGGTCCTCTACCACCCTACGACTTCGTGACTGGAGACCCGGATACGCCGTGGGGCTGATCACAGGCATCCTCACGCTTCCACTCGCCCCCGTGCACGGGGTGACGTGGCTTGCCGAGCAGATCGCTGAGGAAGCGGACCGCGAACTCTACGATGAGAATCGCATCCTCCGCGAGCTCTACGACCTCGAGCTTCGGGAGCAAGCCGGCGAACTGATGCCCCAGGAACGCGCAGACCGCGAAGAGGACCTTCTGGAGCGTTTGTCGATCGCGCGCGAGCGCGCAGCAGACGCTGAAGAGACTCTGACCGCGTACTCATGGCCGATGACGACGACACCCGACGTGCACCTCGCCGGCGACCCAAGCCGAAGGACACGGATTCCACTCAAACTTCTGAAAGTCGGCCCAAGTCCGATCCGCCAAAGGATTCAGGCAACGACGGCGAACGCCGGCGGGTTCGACGTCGCCCCGCGCAACTGATCGCAGCGGCACGAGACCAGCTCGAAGATCTCGTGGGCAAACCAGTGACCGGCGTGGTGAGCTTCGACCGTCACCAGGAGGGCTGGACCGTCACACTTGAGGTGGTAGAGCTCGAGCGGATCCCGGAGACCACGAGTATCCTCGGGGCGTACGAGGTCACGCTCGGCCAAAGCGGCGATCTCGAGGGTTATCGTCGGCTTCGCCGCTACGCTCGTAGCCAGATCGACGAGGGTTAGTCGAATCCCATGTCCGAGCTCGACCGCTACGGATCCGGAGTGTCCGCAGGTGGCGCCAGGGGGATCTCGCCCGCTCCGCAGCCGGCGAACTTGGCCGACATCCTCGAACGCGTCCTTGACAAGGGCATTGTGATCGCCGGGGACATCAGGATCGATCTCCTCGACATCGAACTGCTCACTATCAAACTTCGTCTGCTCGTCGCTTCGGTGGACAAAGCCCAGGAGATGGGCATCGACTGGTGGCAGCACGACCCCGCCCTCTCGAGCAACGCCAGGGAACTCGAGGCGGAGAACGCGGACCTGCGTAAGCGCCTTGAGCGCCTCGAGCAGCGTCTCGGTATCGAATCCGGTGAGCCTGATGACTGACATGGGCGAGCTTTCTCCCGGGACGCTCAGGCGGCTCGATGCGCTCGCCGCCGAAGCTGCACCCGCGCTTCTGGCCCAGGCGCTCGAGGCAGCCGAACAGCGTGTCGTGACGCTGCTCACCGAGGCGCTGACCACTCGACTGCTCGCCGCGGCCGCCCGCGCGGACGTACCCACCGCCGAATCGCTTCAATCCCCCGTCACGGCGACTCTGCCGGGGAACGAGTCCCTCAGGGCGGCGGCAGCCACTACGCAGGACGTCATGCCGGATACTGCCGCGGAACCCGAGCCGCCCGGAACGCGACAGGGTGCATATGTCTACGCGGTCACGGCGGGCGACTTCGAAGTCTCGTCGCGACTGTCACCCGGAGTAAACGGCAGTGAGGTCCAAGGACTACACCACGGTACGCTGACCGCCGTCTTCAGCAGCGTGACGCTAGACGAGTTCGGCGAGCATGCCCTGCGCCAGAACCTCAACAACCTCAGCTGGCTCGAAACGGTCGCCCGCCAGCACGAGGAGGTCGTTGGTCAGCTGACCGCCGAGACAACCGCGATTCCGTTGCGCCTCTGCACCCTGTTCAACGATCCGGAAGCCGTTCGCGACATGCTCAGTCGCAACCGTAATGCTTTCGAAGGAGTACTTGCTCGGTTGAAGGACACGAGCGAATGGGGTGTGAAGATCATTGCCGATCGGGGCGCAGCTGCGGACGCGGCAAAGAACGCCATCACCGCCGTCTCCCACCTCGGTGAGTTGCGCGCGACCGCTGCCGGTAAGGGCGAGGGCACGGCCTACCTTGCCGACAAAGAGGTCAGCCGGCACATAGTCGAGGAGACCAACAGCACTCTTGCGACGTGGGCTCGCGAAGCTCATGTGGCACTTGCCGGCGTTTCCGTCGATGCCGTGACGAACCCGCCGACGAGTCGTGAACTTGCCGACTACGATGGCGACATGGTGCTCAATGGCGCGTATCTGGTGAGCACAGGCCAAACCACGGCCTTCCGTGACGTGGTGAGTCAACTGAGCTCCGAGCACCGCGAGCATGGCATGACCCTCCATCTCACCGGCCCGTGGCCACCGTACAACTTCACGACGCTTGACCCATGAGACGGGATCTCGCGCTGAGCCAGACGGCCGTCGATCGGCGTGACATCACCCTGGTCGAGCTCGTTGACCGGCTCCTCGACAAGGGAGTCGTGCTGCACGGCGACATTACGCTCGCGGTTGCCGACATCGATCTGATCTACGTCGGCCTCCGTGCGATGATCGCCTCTGTATCGTCGGTCGAAGACCGGCTCTAGCGGTGCTCTACGTCTATGCGATCACCGACGCCCCAGACCGGCCCCTGCCGAGCAGAAGGGGGCATCGGGGAGCAAGTTTGCGCGCCGTTTCTCATCAGGACCTAGCCGCCATCGTGACTCGCCACCGGCTCCTTACCCTTGACGTCAGCGAGCCAGCACTCTGGCGACATGAGCGGGTCATCGAGGCGCTCATGAACGACCGCGCGGTTCTGCCCGCGCGTTTCGGAACAACCTTTGCCGATGAAGCGGCCATCACCGCATCGCTGGTCGATCGAGCCGATCGGCTCAAGGCAGCGCTCGAGCAGGTACGCGACCGCGTCGAGATCGGGGTCAGGGCGCTCTGGAAGGATCACGAGCCTGCAGAGGCGCCTGCCAGTGCGACTGGACGAGAATACCTGCAGAACCGGCTCGACACTCGCCGTCGAGCCGAGCGGCTGGCAGGCGAGCTGCACGCCCCGCTGTCAGAGCGCGCGGTGGCGGCACATCACAAGGTCCTTCCGACGCCTCGCCAGGTACTGACGGCCAGCTACCTCGTAGAGCAAGGTGGCGTCGCGAGCTTCGTGGAGCAGGTCGATGCCCTCGCGCGACGCCATCCGGACGCGCTCATCATCTGCACGGGGCCCTGGCCACCGCATTCGTTCGTGACTGATTGATATCCGATGAGTGACCGCGATCGTCTTCTGCACGGTAAAGCGAGTGTCTTCGAGGAGATCGGCCACGAGCTCCGCGGAGTGGGCGGCTTACCCGACCGCCTCGACGCGGACCCAGAGAAGCTTGAGCGTGGCCTCGCTCAACTCGTTCTCACTGTTATCGAGCTGCTCCGCCAGCTCATGGAATTGCAAGCGCTCCGCCGCGTTGAGTCAGGGAGACTCAGTGACGAAGAGGTCGAACGCCTTGGGCAGAGCCTGAAGGCGCTCGACGAACGAATGACGCAGCTCACAACTGAGTTCGGGCTCGAGCGCCAAGACCTCAATCTCAACCTCGGCCCACTGGGAGACTTGATGTGATATGGGTGTAATCCGCGGACTGCTCCGCACGATCGGCGGCCTCCTCGCCGGCGTCGTCGCGCTTCTCAAGGGCCTCGTCACAGGACTTGTGAACCTCCTCCGTCGACTGTTTTGACCTCTTGAGTTTCCCGCGTTCGCGACTCTCGGCAGGGACTCGGTGAACGCGGCGTCGCTACCCGGGCGCGCGACGTAAACCTCTCGTTCCGGATGTGTTCCGGCTCTGCCCGACGAGAGGCTCGAGGCGCGTCGTGGCGTCACGGAACGCACCATCCCGGCGTTGTCTTGCCATCCCGGCCCGCCAGGCGACAAGCTCGTCGGGCAGCTGCTCGCTGACTCCGCGTTCCACTTCGTGACTTAGGACGGGAACCTGACGCGCAGCTGCGGCCGACGGGCTATTTGACAGCCGCCTGTCTAATTCGAGTCAGCGGCGGAGCGGGTTGCGCGAGCTCCGGCGGTCGGCGACGAAGCGGTAAATGCCCAGCAGCAGCAGCGCGCCGGCGATCGCAATCAGCCAGGTTCCGATGTCGAAGAATTCTTCAAGCGCACCGATGCCCAACGCACTCGCCAGGAAGCCGCCGATCAGAGCGCCGGCGATCCCGATCAAAGTGGTGACGAAGATACCGCCCGGGTCGTCCCCGGGCATGATCGCCTTCGCGATGATGCCGACCAGCAAGCCCAACACGATAAAGCCGATGATCCCCATAATTCCTCCTTGCTCGCCTTGAGAATTGAGTACGTCGCAATAGGTGGATGCGCAGCTATGGCAGCCGCCAGGTCGGAGGCGCAGAGCACGCGAGCTAAACCCTGGTCGACCCTAGAACAGGAAGATCAGAGGATGTTGATGACAATAACTGCGAGTACACCAGCATCGATGTACATCACAGGAGTATTACCCCGCCAGGGGCGCGCTTACGCAGCAGCACCGAGCGCGCCGCCCCGTCGATGTCCCACCCTCAGTGCAGGGGCGCGGCTCCTCAGGGCTCCCGGCACGGCCCCAACGCCACACCCCGAGGGTCGGTGCTCCAACGCCTTCTCCTGCAGCCCGATCGGCGGCGCAACCCTTGAAGAAGCTCGGAGTTCCGGCTCGAGAAGTGGCCGCGGCTTAGGAAAACGGCAACCGGGGAACGTCTCGAGGACTGGCCTTGAGAGGAGAACCGAATGTTCAAGAGCTCGAAGCGCGACAAAGCAGAGGGCACCCTCGACCGGGTTGCCGGTCGAATACTTGAGGCCGTCGCCGCCCTGACGGGCAAGCGCTCTCAGAAGGCGAAAGGCAAGGCAGCTCGCGGCCGGGGGTTCGTCAGGACGAAGCGTGGGCAGGCCAAAGAGGCCGTAGGTACGACGAGTAGGCGGCGGCAAGCCAAAGAGAAGGCGGAGTAGTGTCCGAAACCGCAGAACCTTCCAAAGCCGTGAGCTTGGTCAACAGTGCCGTCGTCGAGCGCTTGCGCGGACAGAGTCCTGGGCGCTTGAGAGCTTTGATCGCCGCCGTGCTCATCGGCTTCGCCGCCATCGGCTTCGCGTATCGATTCCTGCGAAGCGCTCGGCAGCCGGAGGCCGGCGAGCGCTCGGGAGGTCAATCGGCCTCTTCTGGTGGATGAGTCCGGGCCTGCATCATCGAGACCATCGCGATGGCGCAAATGCCTGCACAGAGCGCCCCGTAGACCAACCGCGGGTTGCCGGCCTCGGCGCGGCCCTCGCTGAGGGGATGTAAAGCGAAGAACTCACCGAGAGCCAACGCCAGAACCGTCGCTGCGCCAATCAGAGCTCGGAGGATCCGCGTGTTTCGGCCTTCGGCCCGAAGTTGCTTCAGGTGCCGGGCGAGCCCTTGGATCTGGCGCGGAGGACTTCTCACGGTCTCCTGCGAGATGATGGACGTCAGCCACATCGCGGTGGGAAGGTCGCTCGAGCGAACAAAGCCCAGCTCGACAGCGAGCACGAGCAAGAGGACCGGGATGATCTGCGCCGCGGCCTCGTAGAAGCCCAGGTCGGCTTCTGAGGGGCTAAGGGCAACGCCCGCGACAAAGGCAATCACGGTGGCCGCGAACGGTAAGCCTTCCGAAACCCGTGAACCGCTCGTCACCCAACAACTCCTTCGCCCGAATCACAGGTCACTGGCGCAGTAGAGCCAAGTCTGTCCGGCCCCCCGGACAGCACCATGCCGTCCGCCGATGCGCCCTGACAGAAGTCGGCCTCGACTGTTTCTGGCCGCACGCCGATCGGCACGGACCGGGAACGAGTCCACTCCCGCGACCCTGAAATTCCCCGACTCGCTAGGACCGTGCGGATGTGGGTACAAGCATCAACATGGCACCCATCCCCTCATTCTTTAGGCACCAACCGTCGAAGAGGCAACGCGTGAGCCGGAGACTCGCGAGCGCCTCATTTGTGCCGGAAGGGCTCGGCCGGTCACAGGCCAAGACATCGCCGATTGGACCGGCCGGAGTGCTGCTGGTACTCACCTTGGTGGCGGCCGCGGCCGCTGGTATCTACTGGCGGATGCGTCGAAGCACCTCGCAGGAGGGCGAGCAGCCCGTCGATGCCGACATCGAGTCGGACGTGAGCCCGGCGTCTGGCTTCCAGCCGAACTCGGCTCCGTCCGAAGCAACGTCGCCGCAGATTGAGGAGATGTTGCCGCAGGTCGAGGACGAGCCGCCAGGGGACCGGCGACAGGACTGACCTGAGCGTTCGCCGGCGGACGCTCAACCCGCAGCTCTCGTCAGGCACACAACTCACGTGGCGACCGGACAAGGAACGGGCGCCAAGCGTGCGGTATTGGCCGGCCGAGGGACGTCACACCCGGCCCACGCAGTCACGAAGTGTGGTCGGGGGCCACGGAGCGCCCGCTCGTAAGATGCAGCCACGTGACCGAGCCTGTCCTCTATCAGGAGCTGCTCTGGCCGATACTGCAGGTTGTCCTCGCGCGGCGAGAGCCGGCGCGGGTCGACGAAATCGATCGGGAAGTTCAAGACGCGTTGCGCTACAGCGAGGCCGCGAGAGCTGTGCCGCACGGCGACGGCCCGCAGACCGAGATCGAACATCGTCTTGACTCAGCACGTCGGGATCTCTACGCGCTTGGACTGTTGGAGTTCGCCTCGGACGGCCGGTGTTCGGCAAGCCAAGCCGCTCGCGACGTCCGTGAAGAAACCCTGATCGGCCTACACCACAGGCTCCTGACGAGGCGGAGGGCCGCCGATCGGAGGTGACCGCGATGATGCGCGGATCGTGCCCGCGCTGATCTCGCCCTCGACGGAGCGCTCGTCGACACCGTCTATGCCCATGGCTTCGCCTGGCAGCGGCCGCTCAAGGAGCGCCGGCTGGACATCGACGGCTGATCCACCGGCGCGTCGGCATGAGCGGCGGCCTGTTCACACGTGCGATCGCCTAAGGGCGACGTCGGCCATGGCGAGCGGACTCTGAACGAGCCGCGCAAGATTGGGACGGCGACGACAACCCGACTGCGTCAGTCAGAACGAGGCGTGGAGCGCCCACTAGGCCGGTCGCCAATGTACGCACCATTCAGGTCCATCTCGCTGATCCAGCGCGGCCGCTCGAGCTCTTCGGCGTTGACCACGAGATACAGCATCTCACTGCTCGTCCAATTCATCGCGATTGCGAATCCCTCGCCGCGCTCCGTCTCGACCCGCATCTCCTGGGTGATCGGGGGCCGCCTTGCCGCTGCAAGCTCAAACGGCTCGACCGGCGCTGATCTGCGAGCCGTGGCAGATGCAGGTCCGTCGGCAGCTCGAGCGACGATGACGATGTCCATCACGCTGCGAGAGCGGGCGTATCCCCCGAACGCGGCAGCGTCAGCCCGTCACCGCGAACCGCGACAGGGCCCCAGCCACAGCCCGGTAGGCCTGCGGGTTCAGGCTCATTCCGCAATGGGAGGCGTCGACCTCGATCAGCTCGGCGTCCTCGGCTAGGCACGAGCGCCAATCGACCACACCGTCGCTCCGGGAGTACAGCGCCACGTAACCAACCTGCTTCGGCACAGGGCGCGCGATGTCCTCGCGGAAAGGCGCACAGCACGCTCCTCGCCAGCAGGAATAGGAAAGGAGGCCCGGAATCCGCGATGTGCCGAGGATCCCGAGCAGCCCAATCTGAGCCAGCAGCAGGGGATGCACAGCCAGCATGTCGCGGACCGGGGCGCCGAGCGTCACTACGCCGGCCACTAGATCGGGCCGACGTGTCGCGAGCACGCGAGCGAGGATGCCGCCGCGGCTCTGCCCGATCACCACCGCTCGCGGATGACCGCTTGCGGCCACGAGCGCCTCAAGCCGCTCCTCGAGGCGCCGGCAATCCATCTCCGAGCAGGCGACGTTGGCCCGGATGCCGGCCCGCTTCGTTCGGTACCCGCCGGCCCGCAGCCACCGGGTGAGCGTGCCGAGCGAGCCGTCGCCGGCCAGGAAGCCGGGAATCAAGAGCACGGGGCAGCCTTGTCCGTCGAGGCCGCCGGCCGTCCGCCAGACCGTGGACGAGCGCAACGCCGCCGCTTCCAACGCCAGGCGCGGTTCTCGATGTATCGGCGGCAAGACGGATAGCGCCCGGTGTACCCGCGGAACGCCGGGCAGCGCCGGAACGGTCGATAGCGAGGAAAGCTTCGGCAAGGCGAGCAGACGCATAGCGTGTCGTCCCAGCTACCCCAAAGCGGGAAGCCGGACGCGCGCGGAAGGCAAGCCCGTTGCCGGCCTTGCGACCAGCCCAGAGCTCTGATCCCCACCTTCGGCGATGCTTGCTTCTTGTCAGAAGGAAACTGGCGCCGGTGCGCGAAACGACGGTTATGTCGATCACCGGCTCAGCGCCGGCACGACCGAAGATCAACATCAGGAGGCGAGATGTCACTTTCAAAAGATCCGGCCGCTTGGCGCGGCATGGAGCTCTACGCTCGCGGCCGGGAAAAGGTCGGCACGATCGAGGACATCTACCTCGACGAGGAGACCGGGCAGCCTGAGTGGGCGCTTGTCTCCAACGGGCTGTTCGGCTTCAAGCAGGCGTTTGTGCCGCTGTTCGAGGCGCGGATGGCCCACCACCGAGTGGAGGTTCCGTACCGCAAGCAACGCATCGAAGATGCCCCGGACGTCCAGGCGGACGGTTATCTCAGTCAACAGGACGAGGCGATGCTCTGCCGCCACTACGGTGTCGAACCCGTCTCCTCACCCGCGGAAGAAGTCGCGGTGGTCACCCGACGGCGTGCCTCACTTCCTGATCGCTCGACGAGCGACAGTCGCACGACGACCCCCGCGCCGACTGCAGCCGACCCGGTCACCGACCGCAGCGTCGCGGCGACTGACGAGGCGATCACCCGGTCAGAGGAGGAGCTGAACGTCGAGACGGCCGAGCGAGAGGCAGGCCGTGCGCGGCTACGCAAGTACGTCGTGATCGACGAGGTAACCCAGACCGTGCCGGTCCGCCGCGAAGAGATCCGTGTCGAACGGTTGCCGATCACCGACGCCACTTCCTCGGCAGCGGGACACGAGCCGGCCATCTCCGAGGAGGAACACGAGATCGTGCTCTACGAAGAGGAGGCCATCGTCGAGAAGCGCGTCGTTCCCAAGGAGCGGGTGCGGCTCTCCAAGCAGACCCACGTGGAGGAGCTCCAAGTGTCCGAGGAGCTTCGCAGGGAGGAGATCGAGGTCGATGAGGGCGTGCAGAGCCCGACTCCCGCCGAGCGTCGCTAGGAATCGAGCTGGCCAGCTCCGCTGCTTACTCTCGATAGCACCTCGGGCTGTGGAAGCGCTGCTATGACGGAGCCGTTCGGATGGGCGGGTGCGGAGGATTCGGGGTGGCCGCGCGCCAGCTACCGCAGCGATCGTCGAACCGTGCATTGTGCGGTCCACGAGGGCATGCGCAGGGGGCAGAGTGATTCGGCTGCTCAACGGCAACGTCGGTCCCTCTTCGCGGCGATGGTTCCACGAGGTGTCCGTTGACGGATTCAGCGCCCCGCCTCAGCCGCATCGCGCAAGAGCTCTACCGGCAGGTCCGAGCGGTCGTCGAGGACGCGCACTGCGAATCGCTGCGCGCGGAATATGCCCGCGGACGAGCCGACGGCTACGAGACTGGCGCCGCCCACAGACCCAGTGACGGCAGAGTTGCGCTAGACGTCGTTTTCGTACGGGACCTCCGCAAACTCGTGCATCCCGATCTCCACCCCGCCCGCCGGGACCAAGCCACTCGCGCTTGCCAGCGCCTCAACGCCCTACTCGACGAAGACCGCGCAGCGGCGTAAGCGCGCGGCTATCCCTAAATCCCGTCGCTGAACGCGCGAGCGTGGCGCCATTCAGTCGCCGCGAAGCGACCTTAGCGCGCCGGCCCGACCGCTGAATCTCCTACCGTCGCGGAGCCCACCAATGCCCGACTCCGGTCGTGGCGCCGCGGGTAGACCTTTCGGCAAGCTTCTCCGGTGTCGACGTCCGATGCCCTACTTGATTTGTCCTGCATGCCATCTCACGCTTCGGCCGCGCTACCCGGGTACCACGCCGATCGTCTGCCCCCGCTGTGTCGCAAAGCGGAACGTTCCGACACCGCTCTACGCAGCTACCGCGCCTCGGCCGACTGAGACCCGCGAACCAGTGCCAACGACAAGCCGGCTCAGAAGAAGCCAGATGCGTCAGAGAGACTTTGAGCAAAAGGCGGGATAGGCGCGTCGGTTCGTGACCCAACTGCTGGGCGCTTAGGCGACGCAGCACGGCGGACGATGTAGCGGCGCTCGTTGAAGTCGGTGACGTCCACGACGCTCAGCTCAGCCGCCTCGGACAGCCTCACGATCGTGCCGTCTACGTCATCGACACTTCTGAAAGCGCCGCTGCGCTCGCTGCGCTCCCGCTCACAGACGCCTATCTACACGAGCATGAACAGGAGTTGCGTTGACCGTGAGGACGGAAGGATGGATCACGTGGGTTGGTACCCCTTCGGTCGCTCTCAGAGCCTAGGTGCCCACGATGCTCCAAAGCTGGGGGTTCACCGCCACGGTCCGTCGGCTTGAAGTGGGGGCCGACGCGGAGGCGCGCATTTACTTCCACAACGTCCGAGTCAACGGGATCCATCTGCGTGGCGATGGCCCGTCGATCTGGACGTTGCTCGTCGTGTTGAACTCGCGACTGCTCGACTATGTCTTTCGTCGCGTGCTCGCGAGCAAGCGGGTGGCCATTACGTAGCCAAAGCAGTTCATCGCACCGCTGCCCATTCGGCTACCCGAGGGCTCTGAGGCTCACGAGCTCGAGGCCCTCGGAGAACGGCTGTGGCGCAGCACTGCAGCTATCGGCCAGGAGCGACAGCATTCCTTGACTGGCTCGGCGATTGGCTCGGCGTGAGATTGCCAGCGCTGCCGGGCGCTACGAAGCTTCGCCGCCACGACGAGCACAACGTCGCCGAGCTGCTCGGGGTTCTGCAAGCCACTCGTGTCAAGCTCGCTCACGACCCGACCTCTCGCTCATTCCGCGACCAGCTCGTGCGCGAGCACCTGGTCAGCCTCGAGCGGCGCACCGGCGCGCGGGCGATCACGATCGACGCCCCGCCCGCAAGGCCTTGCACGAGCCGGCCGGCGAGCAGGACCGCCACGGAGGGCGCGACCGCGCAGAGCGCCGACGCGGCGGCGAACGCGCCCAGGGCGACGAGCAGCGGCCGCCGCCGGCCGACGCGATCGCGAGCGGACCGGCCAGCAGCTGCCCGAGCGCCAGCCAACGAGGCAGGCGGTGAGCGTCAGCTGCGCCGCGGCGGTCGACGGTCGACGCCCAGGTCGGTCGCGAGCGCCGGCAGCGCCGGCAGGTAGACGTCGATCGCCAGCGGCCCAAAGGTCGACAGTGCGCCGAGCAACAGCAGCGGGGCGGCGCCTGATGGCGCGCGCCGCGCGACGCGATTCACGCGACGCGCGCCGCGGCGGAGCGCGGCCAGGTGCCCGAGGGGCGAAAACCGATGAGGCCGTGGCGCCGGCAAGCGGATCCGGATGGTGCCCATCTCGGTGTCTACGGGCGGCGAGACGGCGGGATGACGGCGGTCGCCGAGCGCACGATCCGCTCAGCGGTGCGGCCAGCGCGCCGGCACGTGCGCGTAGGGAGCCTCGACGACCGCGCGCTCGCGGTCGAAGCGCACTACGCGCCTGGCGTCGCCTCGTACGCGGGCCGGGGCGGCTCGCCGCTGACGAACCGGACCCAGGGGCCGTGCATGGCGTCGGCGAGCGGCTGCGGCGGGTCGGCATGGTCACCGTGTCATGGTCGGTTGACCATGGCGCTCGGAGGGCGGCGACAGCGGGCTCGTCGCCAAGTTGCTCCCGCTGCTGGCCCCGATCGCGATGTCCTACCTGGCCAAGCAGGCCGAGCGCAGAGCGCCGGCGGGACGCCGGCCAGGCGTCATCCCGGCGGGCCGGCAAGCAGCGCGCGGGCGGCGGCCTGCCCCCCGAACGCGGCCCAGTCGGCCGGCGTGCCGCCGTGGAGCTCGTCGCGTATCGCCGGGTCGGCGCCGACCGCGAGCAGCGCGCGGATCGCGTCGAGCTGCCCGGCCTGCGCGGCGAGGTGCAGCGCGGTGGCGCCGCCGCCGTGGTCGGGGCCACCGAACGTCGTGCGCTGGCTCGGGTCGGCCCCGAGCGCCACCAGGCGGTGGATCGAGGCCGCGTGCCCGCTCGCCGCCGCCCAGCTCAGGGCGGTGCCGCGGTAGACGTCCGCGCCGACGGCGGCGCCCCGGTCGACCAGCAGGCCGAGCGCCTCGACGCGGTCGTTGCGCGCCGCCCACGACAGGGCCTCGTCGAGGATCTCACCCGGGTCGTCGGCGGGGTGCCAGGCGGGGAAGCCGCTGTGCGGCCGGTAGAACCCGCGCTGCGCGCCCGCCGCCGCGGACAACCGGCCGTCCGGCGCCACGAGCGCGTCGAGGAGCTCGAGCCGGCCGAGGCCCGCGGCGGCGCGCAGGTTCGGCGGCACCACTCCGTGAGCGGCGAGCAGCTCGGCGGTCGCCCGGTTGCCCCAGAAGAGCGCGACCACCAGCGGCGTGCCGCCCTCGCCGCGCGCCGAGACATCCACCGGCGCGCCGGCGTGGAGCAGCAACTCCGCCAGGCGCGGCAGGTCGCTGTAGGCCGCCTGGTGCAGCGGCGTCCAGCCGTGGGCGTTGCCCCGACGCACGTCCGCGCCGCGATCGAGCAGCACCGCCACGAGGCGCTCGTCGCAGGTCGCGCCCGCCATGCCGAGCAGGTCGTTGCCGTTGGTGCCCACCGCGGCCACCAGCTCGGGGAAGCGATCGACCAGCGCGCGGAGCCCGTCGACGTCGTGGGACTCGATCGCCCGGTAGGCGCGCGCGAACGGCTCGCCCGAGTCGCGCAGGCTCGCGACGTGGCGCCGCAGCGCCGGCCAGCCGGCAAAGCCGTGCAGGCGCGCGACGACGGTGCGCGCGCCCGCGCGCGTGAGCGGCGCCCCCCGCCGGGTGAAGGCCGCCAGCGCGCCCTCGGTCCCGTCCTGCGCGGACGCCAGCAATCCGAACGCCCGTCCGTCGTAGTAGTCGAGGTCCTCGTGGTAAGCGTGCTGGAGGCCGGGGCCGTGGGCGGCGACGCGCTCGGCGTAGGCCTTCAGGCGCGGCCAGCCGGCGAAGCCGTACTCGCGCGCGATCACCCGCTGGGCCTGGCTGAGCTTGAGCCGCTCGCCCGGTGCCGGGCTCTCGGCCGCGACGCGCGCGACGGCGCCGGCCTCGCCCGCTCGGTGGGCGCGGGCCAGCTCCTTGGCCTGCTTTCGGAGCTGCTCCAGGCTGGGAGCGGCGGGCAGCGATGCGGACACGGACAGCCTCCTTTCCGGCTCGCCCGCGGTCCGCTGTCACCGGACGGAAAGAAGGTGCACCTCTTGCCGACACCTGCTCCAGGGTGGGCTCGGCCCTTCCCGCGGACGGGGCGCGGCCCCGGCCGCGCAGCCCGGATGCTATCCGCGCCACCGCGCAATGGGGTGGCGGATAGTTGTGTACTCGATCGCGTAACTCTTGCCCATGCGGGCTGCTCGAGCGTGATCCCTCAGCGGGGCACGAGCTCTACGGCCGGCTGCGCGGGCTGCGTTCGCTCCGGGTCGGCAGCTATCGCGTCGTCTACCAGCTGCTCGACAGCGGCCGGCTCGTGCGCGTCGCCGCGATCCGCCATCGCTCGGTCGCGTTCGGCTCCTGCCCGCAGCCATCACCCCCACGACCCCGTCGGCGCGACCGGCGCTCGCCGGCGCGACCGCCGAGGTGTCGCGGCCGCCCGAGCCGACCCTGGGTACTCGGTCAGCGGTCCGATGCGGAGGAGCCGGCTCGCGGTTCTCGGTCGAGGCGGCTCAGGCACCCGCACGAGCGAACGTGACGTGCGTGACCCCGGTGGGCGAGGAGGCGGCCTCGATCTCGTAGTCCTGCTCGAGGCCCTCCAGTCCGTCCCAGACCCGCACGCCCCGGCCGAGCAGGATCGGGACCACCACGGTGTGCATGTGGTCGACGAGACGGGCGGCCAGGAAGTCGCGGATGACCGTGGGACCTCCGCCGATGCGGACGTCCTTGCCGTCGGCGGCCTCGCGGGCCGTCCGGAGCGCCTCGGCAGGCGTCGTGTCGAGGAAGTGGAACGTCGTGCCGCCCTCCATCTCCATCGACGGGCGCGTGTGGTGGGTAAGGACGAAGACCGGGGTGTGGAACGGCGGGTTGGGGCCCCAGGGCCCCTTCCACTCCGGGTTCTCGTGCCATCCGGGGTAGCCGAACTTCCCGGCCCCCATGATCTCGGCGCCGATCCCCGGAGCGAACAGCCGCGAGAAGGCGTCGTCGATGCCGCCCGTCCCCCCGGGCCGGCCGATCATCGCGCCGCCCCACCGGGTGGCGAACATCCACTCGTGCAGCCTGTCCCCGGCGTGCCCGAACGGCGCGTCGTGGCTCTGGCCCTCACCGGTGCCGAAGCCGTCGAGTGAGATGGAGAAGCTCTGCACGCGGGCGAGTGACATGGCGTCTGCTCCTTCGGTGATCGGGGGCGCTGGTGTCCTCTTGCGGTCGCGATCGAGGTCGGTCGGAGTGGGCCCGGGACTCAGGCGGCGCTCAGCCATTGTCCGTCGTCCACGGGGCGTTCAGGAAACGAGACCGGCTGAGGCCGCGAGACTCATCGCCGCCGCTCGGCGACATCACCCTGACCTGGTGCGGTTCAGGCGAACGGCTGCTCGTCGGCCGCACGCCGGCCGACGACACCGGCGAGCGAGAGGGCCACGCCCGCGAGCGTCAGCGGCGTCGCCAGCGCGCTCGCGACGACCCCGACGAAGTTCCCGAATCCGCCGGTCGCCAGCATCAGGACGAGCCCGACGGCGAAGAGGACGCCGCCCGCGAGCAGCAGGCGTGCGCCGATCGTCAGTTGACGCGAGCCCGTGCGCCGCATCCCGGCCTTGGTGTCTGGCTGCGTAGACATGCCGCGGGCCTACCCCTGGGCGGCGCAACGATCACGCTGTCGCGACGTCCTGACCCGACCTCGGCGAGGAGCGCAGGGCGCGTGGGCGTCGTGGGCCTCGAGCGCCCGGCAGGCGCGCGCGAACGGCTCGCCCGAGTCTGCGCCGGGGCCAGAGCCCGGACGCCCGCCCGTCGTAGTAGTCGAGGTCATCGGGCGGAAAGGAGGTGCACGTAGTCCCGACACCTGCTCCAGGGTGGGCTCGGCCCTTCCCGCGGACGGGGCGCGGCTCCGGCCGCGCAGCCGGATCCTCTCCGGCCGCCCGCGTCAGGTCCCCGTCACCTTGCTCAGCCCGGCCGGGGCGTCGGGGTCCAGGCCGCGGCGGCGGGCGAGCGCGAGAGCGAGCTGCTGGGCGCGCACCACGGCCAGGATCGCCGCGAGCGCCTCGGGGACGTCGCGCGGCAGCGGGAGGTCGGCGTCCGCGTCGCCGGCGAGCGTGGACACCCGCGCGCCGCGCCGGCGCAGCTCGCCGACCAGCGCGTCCATGTCCGCCCGCGCCGGCCCGTCGCCGAGCAGCGCGAGCACCGGCAGGCCAGGCTCGACCACGGCGATCGGGCCGTGGCGCAGGTCGGCGGCCGAGAACCCCTCGGCGGCGGTCAGGGTCGTCTCCTTGAGCTTGAGCGCCGTTTCGAGCGCCGCGCCGAACAGCAGGCCGCGGCCCACGGTGACGAGGCGCCCGGCGGCGTGCAGCCGCTCGGCCAGTCGCTCGGCCGGCCCGTCGTCGGCGAGCACGCCCGCCACCCACCCCGGCAGCCGCCGGGCGGCGTCGCCGGAGAACGGCGCCGGCCCGAGCGCGGCGGCGACGCAGCCCAGCGCCGCCATCGTCGCGGTCACCGTCTTGGTGGCCGGCACCGCCAGCTCCGGGCCGGTCTCGAGCGCGACCACCCCCTGGGCCTCGGCGGCGAGTGCGCTCGCGGCGTCGTTCGTGACCGCGACTCCGGCGGCGCCGGCGGCCTGCATCCGCCCCAGCGTGGTGACGATCTCGGGCGTCGAGCCCGACTGGCTGACCGCGACCGCCAGGTAGCCGCTGTAGTCGACGCGGGCGCGGTAGAGCGTCTGCAGGCTGGGCGAGGCCAGGCCGGCCGGGCGCCCGCTGGCCAGCTCGATCAGGTAGCGGCCGTAGACGCCCGCGTTGTCGGAGGAGCCGCGCGCGACGATCGAGGTCCCGGCCAGCGCGCCGGGCGCGGGCGCCAGCGCGCCGACCAGCGCCGCGATCTCCTCCCGGCGGTCCAGCAGCGCCGCAAGGCGCTCCGGCTGCTCGGCCATCTCGGCGGCCATCGTCTTCCCGGGCATGGTCCCGTGAGTTCTACTCCGCTGCGCCGTTGCTCTGGTGACCACCTTCTAGAGTCCCGCTGCGGCCCGCATCTCGCGGGCCGCCGTCGTTCCGCCTCCAGACCACTCCTCACCCACGCCATGTCGACCCTCGAAGCGATCGTGCTCGGCATCGTGCAGGGGCTCACCGAGTTCCTGCCGATCTCCAGCACCGGCCACCTGCGGATCGTGCCCGCGTTCCTCGGCTGGGAGGATCCGGGGGCGGCGTTCACCGCGGTCACCCAGCTCGGGACGATGGCCGCCGTGCTGCTGTACTTCCGCAAGGACCTGTGGGGCATCCTCGTGGGCTTCCTCGCCGGGCTGCGCCGGCCCGAGGCGCGCTCCACGCTCGAGTTCCGCATGGGGGCGCTGATCCTCATCGGCACGATCCCGATCGCCATCTTCGGCTTCGCGTTCTCCGACCAGATCGAGACGAGCGCGCGCAGCCTGTATTTGATCGGCACGACGCTGATCGTGCTCGGCCTCGTGCTGGCGGTGGCCGACCGCGTCTCGACGCGGACGCGCGAGCTCGACTCGCTCGGCGTGCGCGACGGCATCCTGATCGGCTTCGCCCAGGCGCTCGCGCTCATCCCGGGTGTCTCGCGCTCGGGGGCGACGATGACCGCCGGGCTGTTCCTGAACTTCGACCGCGCGGCCGCCGCGCGCTACTCGTTCCTGCTCTCGGTGCCCGCGGTCGTGCTCAGCGGCCTGTTCGAGCTGCGCGACATCGGTGGCGGCGAGGGCAGCGCGACCGTCGGCGCGACCGCGATCGCGACGCTGCTCGCGTTCATCACGGGCTACGCCTCGATCGCCTTCCTGCTGCGCTGGCTGGTGACGCACACCATGGACGTCTTCGTGATCTACCGCGTCGCCCTCGGGGCGCTCGTCCTGGCGCTGACGGCCTCGGGGGCAATAAGCTAGGCGCCATGGCCCGCACAGAGCTCTCCCGCCCCCGCGACCAACGCGTCATCGCCGGGGTGTGCTCCGGCCTCGCGCGCCGCTTCGGGATCTCCACCACTTTGGTCCGGGTGCTCTTCGTGCTCTCCTTCCTGCTCCCGGGCCCGCAGGTCCTGATCTACCTGGCGCTCTGGATCATCCTGCCCTCGGAGTGACTCAGAGCCGGCCGACGTTGCGGTCGATCCACCGGATCCGCCGCTCGAGCCACGACCGCAGGAACCGCAGCTCCGGGCGATAGCTGGCGCGGGCTCGCGGGTTGGGCCAGATGCGCCGGTCGAGCACCGGCCAGCGTGCGAAGTTGCGATTGACCTCACCGCGGAGCGCCGCCCAGCCCCGCGACACCGCCTCGAGCACGCGGTCGCGGAGCCCGCCCCGGCGCAGCTCCTCCCAGCGTGCGGCCAGCGCGCGTGAACGCGCGGTCCGCGTACAGCCGCTCCGTCCAGTCGCGCCGCGAGAGCATCTACTCCGGCAGCTGGCGGCTGGCGCCGCAGTCCGAGTTCCCCATCGAGATGTCGAAGTCCCACAGCGGCCCGAGCCGCAGCCGGCCGTCGGCGTGCAGGGCCATGTAGGTGCTCGCGTGGAAGGCGTCCTCGAGCAACGCCTCGCCCTCGACGTGGCGTCGCCCAGGTCGAGCTTCTCCATCAGCACGTAGACGCCGTCGAGGCGGAGCTCGACGAAGCGCGTGCGGGCCGCGTAGCGCCCGATCGCCCGGGCCGTCTCGTAGGCGACGACGTGCTTGCGGTCCCCGTCGCGGCGGTCGCGCAGCTCGATCGCGTACGGCCTCCGGACGAGAGAGCTCCCATCCGGAGGCGGCGCGACCCGGGCGGTGCCTACACCGGGGTCGCCAGCAGGTCGCCGAGGTGGCGGTCGATCTGCGGCATGTAGGTCGGCGAGACCCCGAACAGCGCCAGGTGGCCGAGCACGTCCTCGACGACGCGCAGCTCCGATCCGGCGATCATCTCCTGCTCGGGCTCGCAGTCGCGGGGCGGGAAGAACATGTCCTCGTCGATCGGCATGACGAAGGTCTTCGCCGTGATCCGCCCGAGCGCGGCGGCGAGGTCGCCGCCCGTGTGCCGCGCGACGTCGCCGCGCTGCCACTTCCACGCCTGCGTCAGCAGGTCGTTGGGGTCCATGACGGTGAAGTACGGCTCCAGGAACTCGTCGATGAAGCCGTCCATGGACTCGAACTCCAGCGCCCGCCAGACCTCCTGCTTCCAGAACTCGGTCGACATGCCGACGACCCCCCAGAGGTGGGCGTGGCGCTTGAGGCCGGCGACCACGTCGGCGTTGGAGGCGTACTCGCCGCCGTTGAAGCCGGGGTCGGACGTGATGGCGTCCATCAGCGTGCGGGTGAACAGGAAGTCGTGGGGCGTGTTCTGGGCCGTGCCGGCGATCGGCGCGGCGCGCAGGACCTTGTCGGGGAAGCGCACCGCCCACTCGTAGGTCTGCTGGGCGCCCATCGAGCCGCCCACCACCAGGGCGAGCTGCTCGATGCCGAAGTGCTCGCGCAGGAGCCGCTCCTGGGCGACGACGTCGTCGCCGATGCGGACGGGCGGGAACTTCGACATGGCCAGGCCGGCGTTGGCCCCGTCGGCGTTGTGCGGTGAGGTCGAGAGCCCGCTGCCGATCTGGTCGGCGACGACGATGAAGTACTTCGACGGGTCCAGCGCGTGCTCGGGGCCGATGTAGACCTCGCGCCAGATCTGATGCGTCCCCGAGAACCAGGTCGAGACGAAGATGGCGTTGTCCCTGGCCGCGTTGAGCTCGCCGAAGGTAGCCACCGCGAGCTGGCAGTCCGGGATCTGCCCGCCCTCCTCGAGCTCGAGCGCCCCGACGCTGACGAACTCGTAGTCGCCGTGGAACTCGGGGGTGTAGAACGGGTTCTCGATCACGCGGTGGTCCCTTCCAGGGTGCCGGCGATGGCGAACCCCTCGTAGTCGTTGGCGGCGACCTCGTCGCACTTGGCCCGGTAGGGCCCGACGAAGTCGAGGTTGGGCAGGAACACGCGCGGCTTGCCCGGGATGTTCGCGCCCATGTACCAGGTGTCCGCGGTCGGGAACAGCGTCGCCTCGGCGAGCTCCTGGTTGTGGGCGACCCAGGCGTCCTCGGCCTCGCGCGTCGGCTCGATCGTCGCGGCGCCACGGTCACGCACGTCACCGATGATCCTGGCGATGAACTCCACGTGCTGCTCGATCGAGACCGGCATGTTCGACAGCACGGACGGGCTCTGCGGCCCGGTGATCGTGAACAGGTTGGGGAACCCGGCGCTCGTCAGCCCGAGGTAGGTGCGCGGCCCCTCGGCCCACTTCTCGCGCAGCCGCTCGCCGCCGCGGCCGCGGATGTCGATCTTGGTCAGCGGCCCCGTCATCGCGTCGAAGCCGGTCGCGTAGACGATCGCGTCGAACGCGTACTCCGCGCCGTCCTCGAGCCGCACGCCGGACTCCGTGATCTCGGCGATCGGGTTCGACCGGACGTCGACGAGGTGCACGTGGTCGAGGTTGAACGTCTCGTAGTAGTTGGTGTCGAGCGGGTTGCGCTTGCAGCCGAACGGGTGGTCCTTGGGGATCAGGAGCTCAGCGGTCTCGGGGTCGTCGACCGTCTCGCGGATGCGGTCGTGCAGGAACTCCCGGACCTTGGCGTTGGCCTCGTCGACGAAGAACATGTCGGAGTAGCTGCCCAGCCAGATCCCGAACCCGCCCTCCTCCCAGCGGGCCATCAGCTCGCGTTCGCGCTCCTCGTCGGAGACCTCCAGCGCGCCCTTCTCCTCGAAGTCCAGCTCGAAGCCGAAGTTCGACGTGCGCAGGCGCTCCCAGATCGCGTCGTAGTCGGCCTTGCGCGCCGCGGTCAGCTCCGGCGACACCGGCGCGTTGCGGGCCGGGACGATGTAGTTCGCCGTCCGCTGGAAGACGGTCAGCTCGCTCGCCTCCTCGGCGATCAACGGGATCGCCTGGACCGCGCTCGCGCCCGTGCCGATGATGCCGACCCGCCGGCCGGTGAAGTCCACGCCCTCGTGGGGCCAGTGCGCGGTGTGGTAGGAGTCGCCCCGGAAGGACTCGATGCCCTTGAAGGACGGGGTGTTCGACGACGACAGCGACCCGACGCCGGCGATCACGTAGCGGGCCGTCACCGCGTCGCCCCGGTCGGTGGTCACCGTCCAGGCGTTCGTCGCCTCGTCGAAGGTGGCCGACTCGACGCGGGTGTCGAACTGGATGTCGCGGTTGAGGTCGAAGCGCTCGGCGACGTGCTCGAGGTAGGCGCGGATCTCGGCGTGGCCGGGATAGCGCTCCGACCACGTCCACTCCTGCAGCAGGTCGTCGTCGAACGAGTAGCAGTAGATGTAGCTGTCCGAGTCGCTCTTGGCCCCCGGGTAGCGGTTCCAGTACCAGGTCCCGCCGACCCCGCTCCCGGTCTCGTACACGCGGACCGACAGACCCAGCTCGTCACGGAGTCGATGGAGCATGTACAGACCCGAGAACCCGGCACCGACGACGACGGCGTCGACGTCAGAAGCCTGTCCGGGGCCGGTCCCGCTCGTCTGCTCGCGGACGGTGGACATATGAGACCTCCTTGCGCTGATCGCTGCTGACAGCGCACCGGACCGTACCTCACCGCGCGAGTCGCGGGCCGGGAGGCTTACCCGTCTGTCGCGCGCATGACCGTCTGGCGGTTGCGGCGGCTGCCCTCGTAGAGCCGGACGACCGCGAGCGTCGCCGCGTCGGCCCCGATCAGCCGGTCCACGATGACCTGCGACGCGAGCTTGTCGTAGCCCGGCCACGGCTCCTCGACGTGGATCTCGGCGCCCGGGACCGCCCTCGCCGCCCGCGTTGGCCTCCGCCTCGCGCAGCGCCTCGCGACGCCGGGCGACCTCGCCGCGGGTCGGCTCGTCGTCGTGCAGGTCGCCCGCGGCAGGCGGGGCCGGCGGCGGAGCGGGCGCCGGCGGCGGCGGGGGCGCTGGCGGCTCGGCAGGCTCCGGCGGGGACGGTGCGGTCGCCGCGCGCCCGGCGGGCGCCGCGGGCGGCGCCACCGGCGGCTCGGCGGGCTCGCCGTCGAGGACGTCGCGCAGGACGCCGAGCGCCCCGTCGATCGCGCCGCGGGCAGCGGCCAGGGGCAGGGTCACTGGGAGCAGGATGAGCTTGCGCATGTGGGTCATCCTGCCCAGGGCGCGGCCGGCGCACCCACCGGCCGCCCCAGGGCGTCCAGCCGGCGCTGCCAGTCCGGCGCGCGGACCGCCGCGCCGCACGGCGGGCCGGCGGGCCGCCAGGCGGTCACCGCGCGGATGCCGTGCAGCGCGCTGGTCAGCCACACCTCGCGGCCCGCGAGCGCCGCGAGCGGCGGCGGCGGGCTGCGCCGGACCCCGACGCCGGCCGCGCCCGCCAGGCCGAGCAGCAGCTCGCGGGTGACGCCACAGAGCACCGGCGCGGTGTCCGCGACGACGCACAGGGTGTCGTCCTCCCACCACAGCAGGCTGGAGTAGGCGCCCTCGAGCAGCCCGCCGCCGGCATCGGTGAGGACGGCCTCGTCCGCGCCATGGCGCGCGGCCTGTTGGCGCAGCGACCCGAGGACCGTCAGCTCCGGGCCCTTGCGGCGCGGTCGCCGGCGTGGGTCGGGCGCGCCGGCGAGCCACGCCGAGGCGCGGTCGCCGGCGGGCGGCGCCGGGCGCAGCAGCAGGCGAAGCTCGTCGCCGGGCCGCAGCTCCACGCGCGGGAACCACCGGCCGCTCGCCGGCAACGCCGACTCCACCGCGGCCCGGAAGCGCAGGAGGTCCACGGCGGCGCCCACGTCGCCCACGCCGCCGGCGAAGCGCTCCCAGTGGCAGCTCCAGCCCGCGCACGCGGCCGCCGTCCACGAGCCAGGAGTCGCTCACCAGCGGGTCGCCCTCGGCCGCCGCCGCGGCCGTCCATCCGCCGGTCGCCGGCTGCCAGCGCCGCGCGGACGTCACGCGGCCGCGGTCGCGGGCGACCAGCGGGGCAGGCCGCCGCCCGCGGCGGCCGCGGCCTCGACCAGCGGCCGCGCCTTGAGCAGCATCTCCTCGTACTCGGCCTCGGGGTCGGACTGGGCGACGATCGCACCGCCGGTCCCGATCGACAGCCCGTCCCCGGTGAGCACCAGCGTGCGGATCACGACGCTGAGGTCGGCGGCGCCGTTGGCCGAGAGATAGCCGAGCGCACCGGAGTAGACGCCGCGCGGGCGCCGCTCGAGCTCGTCGAGCAGCTCCATCGTGCGCAGCTTGGGCGCGCCGGTCATCGAGCCCGCGGGGAACGCGGCGCGCACCGCGTCCATGGCGCCCAGGCCCTCGCGCAGGCGGCCGCGCACGGTCGTCACCAGCTGGTGGACGCGCGGGTGGGTCTCCACCTCCAGCAGGTGGGGGACCTCGACGCTGCCGATCTCGCACACCCGCCCGAGGTCGTTGCGCACGAGGTCGGCGATCATCAGGTTCTCCGCCCGGCTCTTCTCGTCGGCGCCCAGCGCCGCGGCGCGGCTGGCGTCCTGCGCGGGGTCCTCCGCCCGGGCGCTCGTCCCCTTGATCGGCCGTGACTCCAGGCTGCTGTCGCGGCCGACGGACAGGAAGCGCTCGGGCGAGGAGCTGAGCACCGACAGGCCCGGCCCCAGCCGCAGGAGGGCCCCGTGCGGGTTCGGGTTGCGCTTGCGCAGCAGCTCGTAGGCGAGCCAGGGATCGAGCCGGGCCGGGCTCGTGATCTCGGTCGTCAGGCAGACCTCGTAGGTCTCGCCGTCGTGGATCTGCCGGCGGCACGCGGCGATCGCGGCGAGGTAGGCCTCGCGGTCCTCGCGCAGCGCAAACGGCACCCCGGCGCCGGCGGGCGGAGGGGGAAGCGGGGCCGCCGTGGGCAGCGAGCGCAGGCGTGCGGCCATGCCGGCCAGCCAGCGGTCGGCCTGGCCGGCGTCCTCGGCCCGCGTCAGCGCGACCAGGTGCACGCGCCGCTCGGCGTGGTCGAAGGCGATGACGCGGTCGGCCAGCAACAGCCCCGCGTCGGGCAGCGGGGAGCGGTGGGCCGCGCGACCGCCGCACTCGGCCTTGAGCCCGTAGCCCAGGTAGCCCGCCAGCCCCCCGACGAACGCGAACGGCAGCTCTGGGGCGTCCGCGCGCAGCGCCGCGAGCTCGCGCGCGCAGTGGTCCAGCGCCCCCTCGCCGGCCCGCAGGCGCAGCACGCGCCCGAGCGGGCCGTCCGGGGTCGCGAGGTAGGAGAAGCGCCCGGCGCGGGCGCTGTCCAGCCAGGCCACGTGATCGTGGCCGGCGTACACGGCCGCGAAGACGGCGGCCGGCTCGCACCAGCCTTCCAGCGCCCGGTGGCGGACGTCGACCGCCGCGCGGCGCGGCGGTCGCGCGGGGGGCGGCGGCGCCGGGCGAGGCGCCGCACGTGACGACGCGCGCGGCGCATGCGCCCGCGCGAGGTCGCGGAAGTTGGCCAGCAGCCGGCGGCCGTGCTCGGTGCTGATCGACTCGGGGTGGAACTGCACGCCCCACAGTGGCCGCGTCCGGTGGCGCAGGCCCATCACCACGCCGTCGGCGGTCCAGGCCGACACGCGCAGCTCGTCCGGCACCGTGCCGACCGCGAGCGAGTGGTAGCGCACCGCCTGAAACGGCGACGGCAGGCCGGCGAAGAGCCCCGTGCCCTCGTGGCGGACCGGGCTCAGCCGGCCGTGCATCGGCTCCGGCGCGTGCTCGACGGTGCCGCCGAAGCCGTAGGCCAGCGCCTGATGGCCGAGGCAGACCCCGAGCACCGGCAGCTCGCCGCGCGTGAGGGCGTCCAGCGAGACGCCGGCGTCCCGCGGGCGCTCCGGGCGGCCGGGGCCCGGAGAGACGACGATCGCCTCGAAGCCCTCGCGCGCGAGCTGCGCCCACGGGCGGTCGTCGTTGCGCACGACGACCGGCGCCTCCCCGTTGACCTCCCCGAGCAGCTGGAAGAGGTTGAACGTATAGGAGTCGTAGTTGTCGATCAGCAGCGTCCGCACGGGCTCTCGGCCCCCGGAGTCCTGACGCCCTGATCGAGCGCTGATCTCGGCCCGGCTCAGTCGCTGGATCCTCGTCCGGGGTGCACCGTCGCGCTGCGTCTCGCCAGCGGCGCCGGCGACCGCCAGTGCCGCCTCCGGGCAGAACTCACCGCCGCGCCAGAACGACGGCGGGCCGCGCGGCGTGTGCCGCGCGGCCCGCGTCTCGGACGAGGTGAGCGGTGCCTAAAGCTCGCCGGCCACCGTCGCCGTGCCGACCGGGATGCCGGCCCGGAAGGCGGTGGTCGCGAACGCCTGGTTGAGCGCCGTCGCGGCCTCGCCGGTCAGCGACGCCTTGACGTTGCCCACCGTCACGTTGAGCCCGTCGACGGCCGGGTTGGCGGCCGACAGGTCGAGCGTGAGCAGCGGGACGCGCGTGCCGCCGAGCAGCGCGGTCAGCTGGCCGGCGCTCGTGTCGATGATGAACTTGGTCAGGGCCACGCTGGTCGCCCCCTTGGTCAGCGTGATGCCGCCCGAGTGGGTGATCGTCCCGGCGAGCGACTCGGCGTCGACCTTGCCGCGCACGATCGGGAAGTTCAACGCACCCGACGTGCCGGCCGCGGCGGGCGGGACCACGCCGGGGGTGACCCCGAGGCTGCCGAGCGCCGTGACGAGGCCCGCATCGAGCGCGAGCGAGGTGGAGCCGCCGGTGAAGACGAGATCTTCGAGATCGGCGTCGATCTCAGCGCTGCCCAAGTTCAGGCCGCGCTTGAAGATGGTTGTGCGCAGCGTGGCGTTGAGTGCCGCGGCGCCCACGCGGCTGAGCAGCACGTTCGCGTCGCTGATGTTGATGTTGGTCGCGGTGCGCTCGACGTCGATGCCGCGGAGGTCAAGCGTCGCGATCGTGACGCGCGAGCGGCCCACGCGGGCGCTCAGGCGTGCCGTCCTGCGGTTGACGATCGTGAAGCTGGTAGCCCGCAGAGAGCGGCCGTGGCTGCTGAAGACGAGCCCGCCGCTGTGGGTGATGGTGCCGACCCCGGTCGACGGGACGATCGAGCCGCCGGTCATCGGGAAGGTGATCCCGCTCCTGGACGAGCGCGAGGGACGAACGGTCCGTACGGCGACGTCGTTGGCGGCGAGCGCCCGGGCGGTGCTGCGGGCGAGCTGCAGCGTGGTGTCGCCGCCCTGGACTTCGGATTCGAGTGCGGCGGACGCGGACGGCGCGGCGACCAGCGCCACGACGCCGACGCCGGCGACCACGCCGGCCCGTCGCAAGGTCTTGAGAGTTGCCACTGCGTGCTACCTCCTGCATCGGTTGGACGAAGCTGCCTGCTGATCCGTACCGGACCAGCTGCCCGGTTGGCTTAATGACGCTCTTGATTTACTTGCGCCGCCATGGGTCCCTCCCAGCGCGAGCGGCAGCGTATCCCGGTCGAGACGTTCCGTCTGCCGGTGCAACGGATCCGTGACGGCTACTACTCCGACGCCTACTTCAACTACACCAAGGCGCTGATCGAGGCCGGGGATCGTCACCCGCGGGTGGTGATGCAGGTCTTCCAGCGCGAGGAGTCGGCGCTGGGCGGCATCGACGAGGCGATCGCTGTGCTGCGGCAGTGCGCGGGGCGGCGCTCGGCCGACGGCGGCTGGACGCCCGGCTGGGACCTGCTCGACGTCCGCGCACTCTACGAGGGCGACGAGATCGCGCCGTGGGAGACGGTGATGACGATCGAGGGCGACTACGGGCTCTTCGCCCACCTCGAGACCGTCTACCTGGGCTGCTTGGCGCGCCGCACGCTGATCATGCGCAACGTCCGCGAGGTCGTCGAGGCCGCGCAGGGCAAGGAGATCCTCTACTTCCCCGCGCGTCACGACCACTGGCTGGTCCAGACCGGTGACGGCTGGGCCGCCCACGTGGCGGGGGCGATCGGGGTCTCCACCGACGCACAGGCCTCGTGGTGGGGCGGGCGCGGCGTCGGCACGGTGCCGCACGGGCTGATCGCCGCCTTCGGCGGCGACACGGTGCAGGCCGCCGCCGCCTTCGCCGAGGCCTACGCAGACGAGATGAACGTGACGGTGCTGGTCGACTACGACAACGACTCGATCACGACCACGCTGGCCGTCGCCGAGGCGCTCGGCGAGCGGCTGTGGGGCGTACGGCTGGACACGTCGGACCGGCTCGCCGACCTGGGCCTGCAGCGCCTGCACGGCGAGGACGCCCCGACCGGCGTCAACGAGGAGCTCGTGCGCCTGACCCGCGACGCGCTCGACGAGCATGGCTTCGAGCGGGTCAAGATCGTCGTCTCCGGCGGCTTCACCGCGGATCGCATCCGCGCCTTCGAGGCTGCCGGGGTCCCGGTCGACGCCTATGGCGTGGGCTCGTCGCTGATCCGCGGCTCAAACGACTTCACCGCCGACGTCGTGGTGCTCGACGGGCGCCCCAACGCCAAGGTCGGCCGGCAGCTGAACCCCAACCCGCGCCTGGAGCCGGTCGCCTGAGCCTGGATCCAGGCTGAGGACTCAGCGCTCGACGAGCGGGACGAAGCGCACCCGCTCGAGCGCGTGCACCTCCAGGCCGTCGCCGCGCCGGCGCTCGAGCACGAGCCGCTGCTCGGCGGCGGCGACCGGCGCCACCAGGCGCCCGCCGTCGGCGAGCTGGACCTCGAGCGCCGGCGGCACGCCCGGGCTCGCGGCGGCCGCGACGTTGATCGCGTCGAACGGCGCGTACTCGGGCAGGCCGAGCCGGCCGTCGCCGGTCGCGAGCGTGACGTTCTCGATCCCGGCGGCGGCGAGGTTCGCGGCGGCGAGCGCCGCGAGCCCGGGGATCACCTCGACCGAGTAGACCCAGCCGGCAAGCTGGGCGAGCAGGGCGGCGTGGTAGCCCGAGCCGGTCCCGACGTCGAGCACGCGCTCCTCGCCGCGCAGCTCGAGCAGCTCGCACATGCGGGCCACGACGAGCGGCTGGGAGATCGTCTGGCCGCCGCCGATCGGCAGCGGGTGGTTCTCCCACGCCTCGGCCCGCAGCGCCTCGGGCACGAAGCGGTCGCGCGGGACCGAGCGCACCGCGTCGAGCACGCGCCGGTCGGCGATGTGCGGGCGCAGCTCGGCGGCGAGGCGGTCGCCCGGGCTCTGAGGCATGGGTCCTAGGCGACGGTGGCGCCCGCGGCGCGCAGCTCGTCGAGCGCGCGCTCGGCGTCGCCCGGCTCCACGTCGACGGCGCGGATGGCGTCGAGCAGCACGGTGACCTCGAGGCCCTTGCGCGCTGCGTCCAGCCCGGTGTGCTTGACGCAGTAGTCGGTGGCGAGGCCGACGACGGTCACCGCGTCGACGTCGCGCTCGGCCAGCAGCTCGGCGAGGTTGGTGCCCTCGAAGCCCGAGTAGCCCTCCTCGCCGGAGACCTTGCCCGTCTCGAGCACGTGGTCGAGCGCCGCCTGCTCGAGCGCGGGGTGCAGCTCCGCGCCCGGCGTGCCGGCCACGCAGTGCACCGGCCACGGGCCGCCCTGGGCGGCGAAGGAGTCGTGGTCGGGCGGGTGCCAGTCGCGCGTGGCCACGACCAGGTCGAAGTCCTCCGAGGCCGCCAGCGCGTTGATCGCCGGCGCGATGTCCTCCCCGCCCGCGACCGACAGCGCGCCGTCGGGCCGCGCGAAGTCGTTCTGGTAGTCGACGACGATCAACGCGCGTGACACTAGTACCTCAGCACGGCGCCGATCCCGTCGAGCGGGCCGAGGTCGTCGTGGTAGCGGACGACCAGCACGCCGGCCGCCTGCTCGAGCGCCTTCTCCACCGCCGCCTCGACCACGTCGTCGACCGGCTCGAGCCCGGCGCCGCCGGTGGCGGAGAGCAGGTCGGCCTGCGGGTCGCGGAAGCCGGAAGCCGAGAGCCCCGGCGCGAGCAGGAGCGTCTCGACGCGCGCCTGGTTGAGGGCCTGCAGGACGTCGGGCAGGCCGGCGGCGCCGCGGTCGCCGCGTCCGACGCCGGCGGCGAGCCGGTCCAGCGCCTCGCGCTCGCACTCACGCGCCCACTCCTCGGCCGCGGCGGCCGCGTGGCGGCGGACCTCCTCGAGCGTGGCGTGCTCGACGTCGAGTGACACGCGCCCGGCGCGCCGCTCGCGCAGGTAGGGGTGCAGCCGCGTCTCCACAGCGCCGACCAGCTCACCGGGCGCGCCCACCAGCAGGCGGTCGAACGGGCGCAGCTTGAACGCGTCGAAGAGCACCGCGGCCGTGCGGTCGAGGTGGTCGTCCTTCTCCTTCTCGACCCCGCGCTGGTAGCGGCTCTGCGACCAGCCGCCCTGGTCGTGCTGGCGGTGGACGTCGTCCTGCAGGTGATCGGTCTCCTCCAGCCGGTCGGCGGGCCCGACGAAGATGCGTGCCGTGCGACGGCTGGCCAGCAGCACGCACCAGCGCTCGCCGTCGGCCTCGGTGATCAGCGGCTCGACGAACGGCGTCGGCTCGATCGCCACGCGCGACTCGATCGGGTGCGGTAGCCGGACGACCTCGAGCAGGTTCGCCTCCTCGGCGGCGTAGACCGCCACGCCGTGCGTGCCGTCCTCGGCCAGATCGTCGCCGCGCAGGATGCCCTCGACGCGCTCGAGGTCGTGCTTGAGCGCCTGGCGGTCGTCGTGGTCGAGCCCGGCCTGCTCGATCCGGTGCGCCGCGTCGGTCAGGACCGAGGTGACCGCCGACGTGCGCGCCGGCGGGGTGGCGAACTCCGCGGGATCGAGGTTGAGGAAGACGGAGAGGACGCGGCCGTGCGCCGGGCGGACCTCGGCGATCCGGCGCAGGCGCCCTCGGGTGAGCGGTTGGACGGCCATGCGTGCGGCGTACCCTGCCCGGCGGGCGCGCGAACGGCTACCAGCCGAGCGTGCCGGGCGCCCCCTTGAAGGGCCCGACGAGGTCCGCCGTGATCCAGCCGCCGTAGAAGTCACCCTCCTGGGCCTGCACGCGCTCGTCGTCCAGCCAGCAGGCGTCCATCCGGCTCGGATAGACGCACACGTGGTCCGCGAGCGCGGCGTAGGCTTCCACGGGGTCGGGATACGACCAGCCCGCACGTGAGGCGGTGCGCCCGCCGGCGACGAGGTCGTGGTAGCGCGCGCGGCCCTTGAACTCGCACAGCGAGCTGCCGCGGGCCGGTCGCAGGACGCCCTCGGCGAAGTCGGCGGGCGGCACGTAGATCGTCGGCGGATGGCTCGTCTCGAGCACGCGCAGCGCGCGCTCTGAGTCCGCGACGGTCTCGCCGCCGAGCTCGATCCGCACGCGCCGCTCGCAGGGCACGAGCGCCGGCGGGCGGGGGTAGTCCCAGACGCGTTCCATGTCCAGGGGTACGGGCGCGAGCGCCCCTGGGTGCGAAACTGGTGCTGTCCCCCGAGACTTCGCCGCCTGGAGCCCTGAAACGCCATGTCCGAGAACTCCTTCGACGCCAGAGCCGACCTTGAGGTCGGCGGGCGCAGCTTCGAGATCTTCCGCCTCGACGCGCTGCAGAAGCGCTTCGACGTCGCGCGGCTGCCCTACTCGCTGAAGGTCCTGCTGGAGAACCTGCTGCGCAACGAGGACGGCGTCGGCGTGCATGCCGCCGACATCGAGGCGCTGGCGTCCTGGGACGCGAAGGCCGAGCCCTCCCAGGAGATCGCCTTCACGCCCGCGCGCGTGCTGATGCAGGACTTCACGGGCGTCCCCGCCGTGGTCGACCTCGCCGCCATGCGCGACGCGATGGCGGCGATGGGCGGCGATCCCGAGCAGATCAACCCGCTCGTGCCGGCCGAGCTCGTCATCGACCACTCCGTCCAGGTCGACGTGTTCGGCACGCCCGAGGCGTTCGTGAAGAACGCCGAGCGCGAGTTCGAGCGAAACCAGGAGCGCTACGCCTTCCTGCGCTGGGGCCAGGACGCCTTCGAGGGCTTCCGCGTCGTGCCGCCCGACACCGGCATCGTCCACCAGGTCAACCTCGAGTACCTCGCGCGCGTGGTCTTCACCAGCGACGAGCTGCGGGGCGCGAGCGACCCGGTGCAGGCCTACCTCGACACGCTGGTCGGCACCGACTCGCACACGACGATGGTCAACGGCCTGGGCGTGCTCGGCTGGGGCGTCGGCGGCATCGAGGCCGAGGCGGCGATGCTCGGCCAGCCGATGTCGATGCTGATCCCGCAGGTGCTCGGCTTCAAGCTCGAGGGCGCGTTGCCCGAGGGTGCGACCGCGACCGACCTCGTGCTGACCGTCACCGAGATGCTGCGCGAGCGCGGCGTGGTGGGCATGTTCGTGGAGTTCTACGGCGCAGGCGTCTCGGCCCTGCCGATCGCCGACCGGGCGACCATCGGCAACATGTCGCCCGAGTTCGGCTCGACCTGCGCGATCTTCCCGATCGACGCCGAGACGCTGCGCTACCTGGAGTTCTCGGGCCGCCCGGCCGAGCGCATCGAGCTGATCGAGGCCTACGCGCGCGAGCAGGGCCTGTGGCACGACGAGCACGCCGAGGAGCCGACCTACTCCGACACGATCACGCTCGACCTGGGCGAGGTCGTCCCGTCGCTGGCCGGCCCGAAGCGCCCGCAGGACCGCGTCTCGCTGACCGAGGCCAAGGCGTCCTTCCGGATCGCCCTGGAGGACTACCTGCCCGACGAGGTCGACGAGCCGACCGAGGGGGAGGCCGGTCAGGACGAGGGGCTCGCCGGCACGTTCCCGGCCTCCGATCCGCCGTCGAACGCCGAGCCGTCCAACGGCAACGGGGCGCGCGATCGCGATGCCCAGCCGCTCGACGCGGGGCGCGGCACGGGTGGCCTGCAGGTGGCCGAGCGCACCCACCTGGAAACGCCCGTGACGCTGGCGGACGGGACCGAGACCGAGCTCGACCACGGTCACGTCGTGATCGCGGCGATCACCTCGTGCACCAACACGTCGAACCCGTCGGTCATGCTTGGGGCCGGCATCCTCGCCCGCAACGCCGTCCAGAAGGGCCTGCGCTCCAAGCCGTGGGTCAAGACGTCGCTCGCACCCGGCTCGAAGGTCGTCACCGAGTACCTCGCGCGCGCGGGGCTCACCGAGTACCTCGACGAGCTGGGGTTCAACCTCGTCGGCTACGGCTGCACGACCTGCATCGGCAACTCCGGCCCGCTGCCGGAGGAGATCTCCGACGTCGTCGGCGCCGAGGACCTGGCCGTCGTCTCGGTGCTGTCGGGCAACCGCAACTTCGAGGGGCGCATCAACCCCGACGTGAAGATGAACTACCTGGCCTCGCCGCCCCTGTGCGTCGCCTATGCGCTGGCCGGCACGATGGACGTCGACCTGCTCGACGAGCCGCTGGGCACCGACGAGGACGGCAACGACGTCCTGCTGGCCGACATCTGGCCGACCGAGCAGGAGATCGCCGAGACGATCGAGTCGGCGGTGCAGTCGGACATGTTCCGCAAGTCCTACGCCGAGGTGTTCGACGGCGACGAGCGCTGGAACGGGCTCGACGTCCCGACCGGCGAGCGCTTCGCGTGGTCGGATGACTCCACCTACGTGCGCGAGCCGCCGTTCTTCGCCGAGCTGCCCGCGGAGCCCGAGCCGGTCACCGACATCGAGGGCGCGCGCGTGCTGGCGCTGCTCGGCGACTCGGTGACCACCGACCACATCTCGCCCGCGGGGGCGATCAAGCAGGGCGCACCAGCAGCGAAATACCTGAACTCGCACGGCGTCGAGCAGCGGGAGTTCAACTCCTACGGCGCGCGCCGCGGCAACCACGAGGTCATGATGCGCGGCACGTTCGCCAACATCCGCCTGCGCAACCTGCTGGGCGGGCGCGACGACCTCGTCGGCGGGCTCACCCTGCTGCTTCCCGAGGGCGAGAAGCTGCCGATCTACGACGCGGCGATGCGCTACGCCGAGCAGGGCACGCCGCTGGTCGTGCTGGCGGGCAAGGAGTACGGCTCGGGCTCCTCGCGCGACTGGGCGGCGAAGGGGACGACGCTGCTCGGGGTGCGTGCGGTCATCGCGCAGTCCTTCGAGCGCATCCATCGCTCGAACCTGGTCGGGATGGGCGTGCTGCCGCTGCAGTTCGCCGACGGCGAGTCCGCCGAGTCGCTCGGGCTCACGGGCGAGGAGGAGTTCGCGATCACCGGGATCGAGGGCGGCGACGCCAAGGAGGTCACCGTGCGCGCGGGCGAGACGGAGTTCACCGCGCGCGTGCGCATCGACACCCCCAAGGAGGTCGAGTACTTCAAGCACGGCGGGATCCTGCCGTTCGTGCTGCGCCAGCTGCTGGCGGAGGGCGCGCAGGGTTAGCCGGGCGTTGGCGGCGATTGCGCCGGCAATCACCGCGCGCATAGGGTCGGCTGGTCGGAGTTCATCGCCGTCCCAAGGAGGAACGTTGTCCAGATCTGTGGTGCGCCGCCGTGCCATCGCCACGGCCGCGCTCGGTGCCGCCCTCGCCTGTGCGGCGCCAAGCCTCGCGGGTGCAGAGGAGCTCGACGTCGTGGCCGGAGGCCTGGCCAACCCGCGCGGGATGGACTTCGGTCCCGACGGGCATCTCTACGTGTCCGAGGCCGGCCGCGGCGGCCGCGGGGCGTGCATCACCTCGCCGGACGGCGGCAACGCGTGCTACGGCCCGACGGGGGCCATCACGCGCGTGAACGTGCGCTCCGGCCGCACGCGCCAGGTCATCAGCGGGCTGCCCTCGCTGGCCGTCGTCGATCCCCCGGCCGAGCCGGACCCGATGGGCCCGCCGTTCGTGGCCGGCGCTGACGCCATCGGGCCGCAGGACGTGTCGTTCAACTGGCGCGCGGGCTACTTCACCGTCGGCCTGGGCTCCGGTCCCGAGGGCCGCGCGGCGCTCGGCGAGGTGGGCGGCGCCTTCGGCTCGCTCTATCGGGTGGGGCTCAAGCGCTCGAACTGGTTCAGCCACCACCGCCGCCACGGGCATGGTCACGGCCACGGCTACGGCCGCGTCGAGAAGGTCGCCGACCTCGCAGCCTGGGAGTACGCCAACGACCCGGACGCCGGCCAGCCCGACGCAGAGAAGGACTCCAACCCGTTCTCGGTCGACGCCTCGAACCCGTGGGAGGTCCTCGTGACCGACGCGGGCGGCAACGACCTGCTCGGCGTGAGCCCGTGGGGCCGCATCTCGCTGCTCTCGGTCTTCACCCCGTTCGGCGAGACGGAGGCGCCGCCGTTCCTCGGCCTGCCGCCCGGGACGAAGATCCCCTACCAGCCGGTGCCGACCGGCGTGGTCCGCGACGGCGGCTCGGCGTACGTGGGGCAGCTCACCGGCTTCCCCTTCCCGAAGGACGCCGCCAACGTCTACCGCGTGCGCAACGGTAACCGGACGGTGGCGCTCGACGGCTTCACGCTGATCGTCGACGTCGCGCTCGGCAAGGACGGCAGCTTCTACGTCCTGCAGATCGCGAGCGACAGCTTCCTGGCGGGCCCGACCCCCGGCAAGCTCGTGCGCGTCAGCCGCAACGGCACCCGCACGGAGCTCGCCGCCGGCAAGCTCCAGCAGCCGACCGGCCTGACCGTCTCGCGCTCGGGGGACGTCTACGTCGCCAACAACGGCGGCTCGCCGGACGAGGGGCAGATCGTCCGCATCCGCGGCTGATCGTCCCCGCAGCCGCCACCCCGCCGGCGTTCTCAGGTGGGGTGGCGGCGGCGCTCGGCCCGGTAGGCCGCTCGCGCGATCGCGTGCGCCGCCACCGGCGAGGTCAGCAGCAGGAAGCCCACGATCAGCACGACGCGCGCGATCACCGCCGGGTCGCCCGAGGCCACGGTCGAGAGCGCCAGCGCCGCGACGCCCAGCACGACGGCCTTCGAGGCGGCGTGCAGCTTGAGGTAGAGGCCGGGCAGCCGGTAGAGCCCGAGCACACCGATCGTCATCACCGCCAGCCCGAGCAGCACCAGCGCATCCGACAGCCACGCCATCAGAACGGCTGGCCTTCGTCGTGGTAACGGGTCGCGGCGAGCGTGGAGATGAAGCTCAGCAGCGCCAGGGCGATGGCGGCGTCCAGGTAGACGCCCTCCCCCTCGGCGCCGGCGTAGAGCACGAGCAGCGCGATCAGGATCAGCGACAGCGTGTCCAGGGCCAGGAGCCGGCCGAGCGCGCCGGACCGCGGCCGGACCACCAGCAGCACGGTCGCGACGAGCAGCACGGTCATCCAGCCGACGGCGGCGTAGAAGAAGAGCTGGTGCATCAGATGATCACGGGATCACGGGTCGCTGGTAGTGCTCGTATGTCCGCCGGTGGCGCGCGACCACGCCGGCGGGATCGGACGCGTCGATCGTGTGCAGGAGCATCACGTCCTCGTCGACCGCGACGACGACCTCCCCGGGCGAGAGGTTGATGGTGACCGCGGCGACGGTGGCGCCCGTGCGGCTGTAGTCGTGCACCGGGATGGCCACCATCCCGGCCTCTTCCGCCGTTCGCCGGCCGAGCACGACGAGCGCGACCGTCCAGGTGCCGGCCACGATCTCGCGGAGGGTCACCGCCGCGAAGGCCGGCACGCGCAGCGCCCGCCGCAGCAGGTGAGGGATGGCCGGCACGCCGCGGCGGTAGTAGAGGTCGCGCAGCGCGAAGAGCACGCCGCCCGCCGCGACCAGGCCCAGCGCGAGGTCGGCCGGCGCGGCGCTCGCGAGCGTGAGCGCGTAGACGGCCACGAGCAGCCCGAGGACGAGGACGAGCCGGTTCACTCGCGCTCCACCAGCACCTCGGCGGCGGCCTGGCCGGCGCCCAGCAGCGGCTCGGGCCACAGGCCCGCGCCGACAACCACCACCGTCACCAGCACGATCAGCACGCCCACCATCCGCGGCTCGCGGCCCTCGGCCCGGTCGCCGCGCCAGAAGTCGTGCGAGTAGATCTGGAACATGTAGACGAACGACAGCGCGCCGCCGAGCAGGATCAGCGCGACGAGCACGACGCCGCCGCGGGCGACGCCCGTCTCGAACAGCGCGAGCTTGCCGAAGAAGCCCGAGGTCGGCGGCACGCCGGCGACGCTCAGCGCGCCCACCGCGAAGGCCAGGCCGATGAGCTTGCCGCGCCGCCCCACGGTCAGGAAGAGCAGCGTCTTGTTCAGGGCGTTGGCGATCGAGTAGACCACCGCCGCCGCCACCCCGACCGGGCCGCCGACCGCGATCGCGATCAGCACGTAGCCCACCTGGCCGATCGCCGAGTAGGCGAGCACCTCGGAGGCCGTGCGCCGGGCGATCGCCTGCAGCCCGCCGTAGAGGATGCTGGCCGAGCCGAGGATCAAGAGCACGACCGCTCCCAGCTCGACCTGCGCGGGCAGCAGGCCCGAGCCCAGGCGCAGCAGGCCGTAGGAGGCGATGTTGGCGACCGCGCCCGAGAGCATCGCCGCCACCGGCGGGATCGCCGTGCAGTAGACGGCCGGCAGCCAGAAGTGGAACGGGAAGAGGCCGAGCTTGATCCCGAAGGCGATGAAGAAGGAGACCGCGATCAGGATCGCGCTGTTGGGCTCGACCGCGCCCATGCGCTCGGCCGCCATCGCCATGTCCAGCGTGCCGGTCACGTGGTAGAGGCCGGCGATCCCGATCAGGAACACGAACGAGCCGAGCAGGTTGACCACCGCGAAGATGAACGAGGCGCCGATCTGCTCGGCCTCGCCGCCGACCGCCGCCAGCGCGTAGGCGCAGATCATCGAGAGCTCGAAGAAGACGTAGAACGAGAAGACGTCGGCGGTCAGGAACAGGCCCGTGAGCCCGGTGGCGAGGAAGAGCGTGAGCGCCGGCAGCAGCCGCGAGCGCCCGCCGGCGGCGACCTGGAAGGCCAGCGCCACGAGCAGCACCCCGCTGGAGAGCAGCGCGAACAGCGCGCCCAGGGCGTCGGCCTCGAGCTTGATGCCGACGCCGGCGGCCCAGCCGCCGGGCACGGTCGCGGCCGGGGTGTCGCCGACCGCCCACGTGAGCAGCACCGCGAGCAGGGCAACGTTGGCCGCGAGCGCCGCGACCGCCAGCCAGCCCACCCACGCGCGGCGGCCGTCGAGCGCCGCGATCCCGACCGCCGGGATCCAGCTCGCCAGCAGCGCCGCGGCGATGGTCATACCGAGACCTCCTCGCGCTCGAGGCTCTGCTCGCGCCGCGCCTCCTGGTGGGCCAGCTCGTCGAGGTCGACCGTCGCGTGCGTGCGGTGGACGGTGACCACGACGACGAGCAGCAGCGCCGTGATCGCGAAGCCGAGCACGAGCGCGGTCAGCGTCATGGCCTGCACGAGCGGGTCGGAGACCGGCTCGCCGCGCTCGAGCGGGGCGATCGGCGCGCGGCCGCGGCTCAGCGCCGAGGCCATCAGCGTGAGGTTGGCGGCGTTGGCGATCAGCGTGATGCCGATGACCACCCGGAAGAGGTCGGTCTTGAGGATCAGGAACGCGCCGCTTCCGAACAGCACCGCGACCGCGACGGAGATCAGCAGGATCACGCGCGCGCCCCCGCGATCGAGCGCAGCGTGGCGATCACCACGCCGAACACCAGCAGGAAGACGCCGACGTCGAAGACGACGGCCGTGATCAGCTCGAGCGAGCCGACGTGGATGACCGGCGCGCCCGGGGCCGGCAGGTGGGTGAGCAGCGCCTCGCCGCGCAGCAGCGGCCACGTCGCGACGGCGAGCACGATGGCCAGGCCGGTCAGCGCCACGCGGGCCGCGTAGCGCACCCAGCCCAGGCGCGCCTCCGCCTCGGCGGCGCCGAGGACGACGTACTGCAAGAGCACCCCGAGGCCCGCGACGACCCCGGCGGCGAAGCCGTCGCCCGTGTCGGCGTAGCCCTTGACCAGGATCGCCAGCGCGAACATCAGCGTGGGCGCGAGCAGCAGCCGCGCGATGTCCTGGGCCAGCGACGAGCTCATCGCAGCCCCCGGCGCCCCAGCAGCGCCATGATCGTCAGCATCGCGACGGCGATGACGGTGACCTCGACCATCGTGTCCAGGCCGCGGAAGTCCGCCAGAATGGCCGTGACCGTGTCCTTGGCGTGCACGCTCTCGGTCAGCTCGAGCTGGCGCGTCGCGGCGGTCGCGTCCGAGGCCGGGCGCGAGAGCGCGCTCCAGACGACGACGAACGCCGACACGCCGGCGATCACCGAGATCACCACGTTGCGCCGCTTGCGCTTGCTGGTGGTCTGGATGCGCGCCTCGCGCGCCAGCACCGCGCGCGGCACGAGCGCGAAGACCCCGAGGAAGACCAGCCCGATCAGCGTCTCGACCACGATCGCCACCAGCGCGACGTCCGGGGCGCCGAGCAGCGCGTAGACGACGGCCAGCGAGAACCCGACGCCCGACAGGCAGAGCACGAGCTGCAGGTGGTCGCGCGGGCGCGTGGTGGCGAAGGCGGCCACCGCGGTGGCCAGGAGCACCAGCGCGAGCGCGGCGTCCTCGGAGCGGAAGCCGCCGGCGTCGAAGGCGCCGCGCGTCGGGGTGGCGGCGAAGCCGGCCGCGATGAGGACGCCGCCGGGGACGAGCACCGCCGCGATCCGGGTGCGCAGGTCGCGAACCTCGAGGTCGTGCATCGAGTCCGACATCCGGTTGAGCAGCGCCAGCCCGTCGCGGTAGAGCCGCTCCGGCCCGATCGCGTCGCCGATCCGGGCCACGCGCGCCGCGAGTGGCTCCACCTGTGCGCGCAGGGCGAGCAGCGCGGCGCCCACCGCGTAGGCCGCCAGCGCCATCAGGTTCTCGGCCCGTAGGTCCAGGTGGTAGGCCGGCTCGCCCGGCGTCGGCGCCCCGAAGGTCGCGGCGCCGGCCGCCTCGGCCAGCGCGGCGAACGGCCCGACGACGATCCCCGCGCCCACGCTGACGACCGCGAGCAGCACGACCGGCGCTTGCAGCAGCACCCCGAGGCGCAACGGCTGCGCGCGCAGGGGCCCGAGGAAGATCGACCCCCAGAAGCGGCCCATGTAGGCGAACGTGAGGCCGGCCGCGAGCGCCGCGACGACCGGCCACGGCCCGCCGCGCTCGAGCGCGGCGCCGAAGAACAGCTCGTCCTTGAAGAAGCCCGCCGTCAGCGGCAGCGCGGCGACCGAGGCCGCCGCGACGAGGCTGCCGGCCGCCAGCCACGGCAGCTCGCGCGCCAGGCCCCCCAGCTCCGAGAGCCGTGTGCGCCCGTCCGTCGCCTCGGTCACCGCCCCCGCGGTCAGGAACAGCGCGCACTTGGCCACGGCGTGGGCGAGCACGTAGAAGCACGCCGCCAGCGCCCCCTTGGCGCCGCCGAGCCCGAGCGCGAGGACGACGTAGCCGTACTGGGACACGGTCGAGTGGGCGAGCACCTGCTTGAGCTCGTCGGCCTGCAGCGCCAGCACGCCGCCGACCGCGATCGAGGCGAGCCCGACCGCGAGCAGGCCGTCGAGCACCAGCTCGGACTGCTGCAGCAGCGGATAGGTGCGGCTGAGCAGGAAGACGCCCGCGGCCACCATCGCGGCCGAGTGCAGGTAGGCGGAGACCGGCGTCGGGGCGGCCATCGCGCGCGGCAGCCAGAACTGGAAGGGCACCTGCGCGCTCTTGGCCAGCCCCGCCACCGCGATCAGCGCGGCGGCGACGGTCACCGTCGTGCCGGGCTCGGCGCGGGCGAGGATCAGCTCGAGCGAGTAGCTGCCGTACTCCGCGTGCAGCATCACCGCGGCGATCAGCAGCAGCACGGCGCTGATCCCGGTCACCAGCAGGGCCATCAGCGCCGAGCGCCGCGCGTCGCTCTCGTGGCGGTCGAAGCCGATCAGGAAGTAGGAGGCGACCGCCGTCAGATCCCAGAACAGGAAGAGCAGGATCAGGTCGGTGGCGGTGGCCAGGCCGACCATCGAGATCATGAAGAGGACGAGGAAGCCGAAGAAGCGCCGCGCGTCGCGCGCCGGGCGGCCCTGGTGCTCGAGGTGCAGCGGGACGTAGGCGCCCGCGTAGGCGAAGACCACGGCCCCGATCCCGGTCGCCAGCAGGCCGTAGAGCGCGCCGAGGCCGTCGAGCTCGAAGCTCAGCCGCAGGCCCGCGCTGGGTGCCCACGGCTCGTCGATCGAGCCGCCGCCGGACTCCCACAGCCACAGCCACACGGCGAACGAGGCGGCGGCCAGGAGGACCGAGGCGATGGCCGGGGCACTGGACGCGAGCGGCGCGCGACGAGGCTCGGGCGGGCGGGAAAGCGAGGACATGCGGGCGGAGGGCAGCGCGCCCGCGAGCGCGGTGGAGCCGCGCGCCCCGAGGCTCCGCCACTGTACCGCGGCGTCATGACTGCAACCGGCGTCGCGGCCGCCGCGCCTACGACGGGTGTGCCGGGGAGAATCCCGTCGATGTTCGACGGCTTCGAGCTCGAGATGGTCGACGTGGGGGAGGTGACCCTGCGCGTCCGGCACGGCGGAGCGGGGCCACCCGTGGTGCTGCTGCACGGTCACCCCAGGACGCACGCCACGTGGCATCTCGTGGCCCCGCGACTGGCGGCAGGCGGGCACAGCGTCGTGTGTCCCGATCTACGCGGCTACGGGCGGTCCACCGCGCCGCACCGAGGCGCTGCTCGCCTTCCTGAGCTGACGCTTCGACCGACTGGGAGGGTGTCCCATGCGCAGGATCGTGACCGGGCTGTTCACGTCTCTGGACGGCGTCGTGGACGCCGACGACGAGTGGCAGTTCCCGTACTTCGACGAAGAGCTCTTCGCGGGTATCGCGGCCGGCTGGGAACGTGCCGGCGCGCTGCTGCTCGGGCGGCGGTCCTACGAGGGCTATGCGCGCCTGCGAGCAGAGCACCCGGATTCTCCCGTGCTCGCCTTCATGGACGCGACGCCCACCTACGTGGTGTCGACGACGCTCCAGCCCGGCGCACACGAACGCGTGACGATCATCGACCGGGCGCTGCGCGAGCGCATCGAGCAGATGCGGTCCGCGGCCGACGGCGATGTCCTCGTACTCGGCAGTCCGTCGCTCGTGCGCTGGCTGCTGGCCGACGGCCTGCTGGACGAGCTCAACCTGACGATCCTGCCGATCCTCGTCGGCTCAGGCGCGAAGCTCTTCGACGCGATGCCAGTGCGCCGGTTGCCGCTTCAGCTCGCCGAGTCGAAGGCGCTCGCCAGCGGAGCGCTCGAGCTGCGATACCTGCCGGCGAGGTCGTGATCCTCAAGACGCCCGGTTGAGGATCCCCTTCGGAGCCCGGACGCGTGCCGCAGTCGCCACGGCCGGCCCGGGCAAGGCGTTCCCCCGCCGGCGTCGCTGCAGCCAGCGGGCGAGCAGGTACGGCGGCACGGCGATCACCGTGCCGATCACGGCCAGGGGTAGGGCCAGTGCGAGCAGCAGGATGGCCGGCAGGAGGACGAAGAGGATGATCCCGGGCACGGAGAGCACGAGCGCGGGCAGCAGAACGACCACGAGGCCGGCGCTGAGGTCGATCACCTCCTCGAGCATCTCTCCGAACGTCGGACCCGAGGGTTGGGGCGTCTGCGTGTCCTCGCGCGGCGTCGTCGTCGGTGTAGGCGATGTGGGCGTCATCACCTCTACGACGATGCGCGGCCGGCGCTGTGACAGGTCGGCCGGTCAGGCGGCCCGACTGTGCCCTGTCGGACGGCGAGCGACTACCTTTGCCGGGTGTCCGACGCGCGCGCGGAGACCGCCGAAGGCAGCCTCACCGCTGCGCGCTTCGTCGAGCGCCTCGAGGCCCTCCCTGTCCAGGGCGGTCCGACCAAGGTCCAGGGGACGACGCGCCCGAACCCCGACGAGCGCTTCGGCGGCCTGCGGATGGGTGACATCTTCGCGCTCGCCAAGGCGTTCACCGACATGGCTCCCGACCAGATCGAGGCCCTCCTGGAGAGCGACTTCCACGAGGTGCGCGTCGGCGCCGTGAGCATCATGGACTTCCAGGCCCGTCGCAAGAGGACCCCCGAGGACCGCCGGCTCGAGCTCTACGAGCTCTATCTCCGCCGCCACGACCGCATCGACAACTGGGACCTCGTCGACCGCGCCGCCCCGCACGTCGTCGGCGGTCACCTCGCCGACAAGCCCCGAGACGCGCTCTACACGCTCGCTCGGTCGAGCGATCCCTGGGAACGCCGCACCGCGATCACCGCCACCTACTTCTTCCTCCGTCAGGGCGACACCGAGGACACCTTCGCCATCGCCGAGCTCCTCGTCGACGACGAGCACGATCTCGTCCAGAAGGCCGTCGGCGGCTGGCTGCGCGAGGCCGGCAAGAAGGATCCGCAGCGGCTGAGCGTCTTCCTCGACGCCCACGCCCCGACGATGCCCCGCGTGACGCTCCGCTACGCGGTCGAGCGCCTCGACGACGACACCCGCCGGCGCTACCTGGGTCTGCGACGTGCGCACTAGGTGATCACGCCCGGCTCAGGCGAGAGCGCCCCGGCCGCGTGGCCCGGCCCGCGCGGCTGTGGGCGGCCGTCAAGCGCGCGCTCGCGACCATGGACCTGCGCGAGGTCGACGACGACCAGCGCAGCGCCCGCTTCAAGACCGGTGTCTCGCTCACGAGCTGGGGCCAGAACCTGCTCGCCGTCGTGCGTGACGACGAGGGCGCGGCCACGCTCGTCGTCCGCGGCCGGCCGAATGGCTCGCTGCTGACGACGCAGATCGGCGAGAACCTCCACGAGCACGGCGTGGAGAAGCAGGTCGTCGACGCGATCGACGCGGCGCTGACGGCGAGCTACGGCGACGGCTTGGCCGGGGTGCGCTCTTCGGCTGCCGGCGCGCCCGCCGGCGCGGGGCGCTGGTCGGCCTCGCGGGCGTCACGCGCGCGGAACCACTCGTCGCCCTCGATCGAGAAGTTCGGGACGATGCGGTCCAGCCAGCGCGGGAACCACCAGTTCGAGCGGCCCAGCAGCGTCATCACGGCGGGCACCAGCAGGCAGCGCACGAGCGTGGCGTCGACCGCCACGGCCACGCCCATCCCGACGCCGACTGCTTGACCGTGGGGTCGCCGTTGATGATGAAGGCGAAGAAGACGCTGACCATGATCAGCGCGGCGGAGGTGATCACGCGCCCGGTGGTCGCGATGCCGGTGACCACCGCCTGCGTGTTGTCGTGCGTACGCGCCCACGCCTCCTTGATGTGGGTGAAGGCGGCCAGCGCGCGGTCGAAGCGGTCACCCGCGCCGAGGCAGGCGGCGATCGCCACAGCGTCGCCCGAGCGGGCGTGCGCCCTGGCGAGCGTCTGGCCGCACAGCTGCGCGTAGAGCGTCATGGTCGGCGGGTCCATCCGCTCGACGAGCGCGGAGCCCTTCGCGTCCCACAGCTGGCGGACGTAGAAGTCCCGGCTCAGGCCGTCCAGGCCGGTGAGGCGGACCCAGCCGAGCAGCACGTCGCTCGCCGCCTGGGTCAGCCGCTGTCCCTCGACCACCCGCTGGGCGTGGTTGGCGAAGCGGCTCGCGCCCAGGAACGGCTCGAGCGCGGACGCCTGGGCCTCCTTGAGCTGGAGGAAGAGCGGGTCGTGCTCGTCGCGGCCGAGCAGCAGGACGACCCACGCGCGCGTGCCGACGCTGCCCACGCCGACCACCTTGCGCGCGAGGTGGGTGTAGCGGTAGCGCTCGAGCAGGCGGCGCCGGTCGCTCGTCAGCGTCCGCCGGTAGGCGCGCAACGCGGTGCGCGCGAAGCGGTCGAGCTCCGCCAGAGCATCGCCGGTGACGAGCTCCTCGACCGGGACGACGAGCGGCGGGTCGCTGACGATCCGGCGTGCGCCGTCGACGACCGTGGTCAGCTTCGCGAACGCCCGCAGGCTGTCCTTGGCGCGGGCCCTGGCCATGTTTCGCTCGAATCGCCTGGCCTGCTTGCGGGTGCCGATCCGCGCGGCCCGCTCGACCAGGTCGTCGACCTCGGTGCGGGCGTAGTAGAGGTCCAGGTTGGGACTGGCCCGCGAACTCGCGCATCGCCTCGCGGTAGGCCGGCGCGCCGGTCGCGGCGATCACGGTCCGCTCACCGGCGCCGAAGCCGCGGTCGCGGCTCGCAACGGCGAAGCTCGCGACGAACCGCTTGACGTCCCACTCGAACGGCCCCGGCAGCGTCTCGTCGAAGTCGTTGAGGCTGAAGACCAGGCGCCGGTCGGGCGCCGCGAAGACGCCGAAGTTCGACAGGTGCGCGTCGCCGCAGAGCTGGACCTCGAGCCCGCTGTGCGGCGCGCCTGCGAGGTCGGCGGCCATCGGGTACGCGGCGCCGCGGAAGAACGTGAACGGCGACACGAGCATCCGGCCGTAGCGGATGGGGACGAGCTCGGGCACGCGCGTCGCCGCCTGCTCCTCGAGCAGCTCGACCGGGTCGCGCCGGTCGCTCGCGGGCGCCCATTCGCCGTGCACCGAGCGTGGCGCCCGCTCGCGCGCCGCCTTGCCGAGCGCAGCGCGCTCGGCCGGCGAGAGGTCCGTGGCAGTCGTCATGCGCGGATCCTCCCGCACCTCGGCGCGCCCGTGGGCCGTTGGGCGCGCGCCGGGATAGCCTGCGCCCGTGATCGGCCTGCTCAAGCGGAGGAGCACCGCGGCACGCCTCGGCCTTCTCCTCGCGCTGGTGGCGGCCTTCGCGCTCGGCTCGGCCGCCCTCGACTACGCGCTCCTGGACCAGTTCGACACCTACGGCGACGCGCTGTGGTCGGCCGTCGTTCACCTGCTCGATCCGAGCGCGTTGCAGGACGACGAGACCGCCGCGCGGCGGGCGGTCGGGATCGTGCAGGTGCTCGCCGGCCTGATCCTGCTGGCCGGCGTGCTGTTCACCGTGGTCTCCGAGATCGTCGGGCGCTCGCTCGAGCGGCTCGGCCGCACGGACGCCCCGGTGCACACGCGCGACCACCTGGTGCTGATGGGCGGCGTCGATCTACTCCCGTTCGTCGTCAGCGCGATCGGCGAGGTGCGCGCGCGGCTCGGCGCGGGCCACGAGCCCCCGAACGGCATCGTCGTGATGGTCGCGCCCGAGCACCTCGACGCCCGCCACAGCCTCGCCGCCGACCTGCGCCGCCGGGCGGGCGGCCTACGGGTGCGGGTCCTGGTCGGTGACCTGGAGTCCGGCGCGGACCTCGTGCTCGCCTCCCCGCGGACCGCGCGCGCCGTCCTGGTGATGCCGTTGGCCGCCCAGGCCACCGGCGAGTCCGCCGACGTCGACGTCGTGCGGCTGGGGATGCTGCTCGCCGAGCACCTGGACGCTGCGCCGTCGTCGCCGGACGTCTTCCTGCTCTTCCGCCGCGGCCGCGACGCCGACGCGGCGTGGGAGCTCTTCCCGCCCGGCTGGGACGCGATCGTCGGCGACCGGGCGATGTCGGCCGCGCTGCGCGTCGCGCTCCTGCAACCGCGCTTCGCGCCGATGCTGCCCAGCGTCGCCGGCGGGCAGCGACCGCTCGTCGTGTCCGGCGCGGACGTCGCCGGGGCCGCGTTCGGGACCCTCGCCGGACGCTTCGAGGATGCGCTGCCGCTCGGCCTCGTGCGCACCGACGGCTCCGGCCGCAGCGCCGTCTACGCCCCGCCGCCGGGCACAGAGGTGCAGCCAGGCGACGGGGTGATCGTCCTCGCGGCCGATGCCGCGGCCGCGGTCCCCCGGCCGGCGGCTGCTGCGGCGGACCCCATCGCGGCCGTCGCGCCGGGTCCGCGCGCCTCCGAGCGGCCGCCGGGGCTGCGGCTGCTGGTGGTCGGCTGGGGCTTCAACGAGCGCGAGCTGCTCGAGGAGCTCAGCCGCGAGGGCGTCAGGGTCGAGCTCACCGTGCTCGCCGATCCCGCCGCCCTGCGCGCCGCGCTGCCGAGCGAGCTGCCCGCAGGGATCTCGGTCCGGCGCCTGGAGGGCATCACGACCGACCCGGCCGACCTGCACATGGCGCTGCGCGAAGCCCGGCCGGAGGTCGTGCTCGTCGCGGCCAGCGCGACGACCGGCGACCTGTCGGCGGCGCAGGCCGCAGGCGCGCTGACGATCCTGCACCTGCGGCGGCTCATCGAGGCCGGCGGCCCGCGCATCGTCGGCGACCTCTACTTCCCCGCCGCCGGGTTGCGAGCGAGCGATCACGGCGAGGTCATCGTGGCGTCGCTCGAGCAGGTCGCGCTCGGGCTGGCGATCTCCCTGCTCGACCCGCAGACGGCGACCGCCTACCAGGGCCTGCTGTCAGGGGAGCAGGCGCGGCTCGAGGTCCGCACGTTCGCGCCCGCAGGCGGTCGGGAGGCGAGCTTCGCCGCCGTCTACCAGGGCCTGCTGGAGGTGGGCGCCGTGCCCGTGTCGCTCGCACCGGCGGGCGCCGCGGCGGAGCTGCGCCCGGCCCCCGGCACACCGGTCCGGCCGGGCGACCAGCTGCTCGTGGTCCAGCGCCGCGACGCGGCCGGCCCGGAGAGCTGAGCGCCGGCCGCCGCGCGGGCAGCGGCGACGAGGAAGGGCCGCTTGGGGAGCGCGGCGATCACCCGCGCCTCGTCCAGAGGCGTGCTGGCGTCGGACATGAAGCGCGCGAAGGTGGCGGCGGGCGTCCCGCCGGCGAGCCGGCGGAAGCGCTCGGGGAACGCTTCGGGCTCGCGCGCCAGGGCGCGCAGGAAGACGGCATCGAGCGCGTCGTGGCGCGGCTCGCCGAGGCGGTGCGGCAGGCGCCCGCCGGTCGCGATCGCCCGCGCCAGCGCGACGCAGTGGGCCTGCGTGCGCACGAACGCATAGCCGGAGGACGGGCGCACCGCGCCGGCCGCCGTGCCGATCGGGTGCACGCGCGGCGCCGGCTCAAGCGCATAGCGGTGCGTGCTCATGGCGATCCGCCCGCGCTCCTCGTGGCGGACCTCCCAGCCTGGCGTGCGCGCAGCCAGCCACGCCTCCAGCAGCGCGCGGCGCTCGCCGGCCGGGACGCCGCCCGCGGCGATCGAGGTGTCCTCGACCAGCGCGTGCGTGGGCGAGAAGGGCAGCACGTAGAGGAAGCGCAGCCCGCGGTCCTGCGGGACGCGGAAGTCCATCAGCGTCGCCGTGGCCGCGTCGCCGAACACCGGTGCCTCGGTCTCCACCTCCCAGCCCAGGAAGGACTGCGCGAGCTCGATCGCGGCCGCTGCGCGGCCGCGCAGAAGCGGGCTTGCGGACGCGAGCCCGTCGTAGACGCGGCCGGCGGCGAAGCTCTCGCGCTCGGTGCGCACGACCGGCAGCTGCTCGCCGGGCTCGATCCCGAGCACGCGCTCGCCGAGGCGCAGGTGCACGTTGGGCGCACGCTCGAGCTCTGCCAGCGCGGCGGCGTAGAGCGCGCGGCTGTCGAGGTGCAGGTAGGGGTGGGCGGGCGAGCGGTGCACGGCCGCGGTGCCGTCCTCGCCGATCACCCGCCAGCGGTCCCAGCGATGGGAGGCCAGCGCGCTGAACGGCGTCGGGCGGACGTCCCAGAAGCACCACGTGCGGTCGCGGCCGTGCTGCGAGCGGCGGTCGATCAGCACGATCGGCTCGCGCACCCCGTCGCGCACGAGCGCAACCGCGAGGCTGAGCCCGGCGAGGCCGGCGCCGAGGATCGCGTGGGTCTGCGCGTCCGGATCCCGCATCTGTCCGACGCTAGATGATTGGTTCGACGGCCGCGCGCCAGACGGTCGTGGGGTCGTCGAACCAATCATCAGGCGCGTGGGCGATATCGTCACGCGCCGCAATGGCGATCCCCGACGTCCTTCACACGCTGCTCACGGCTCCTGGCCCGTCCGGCTACGAGCAGGCCCCCGCCGCCGTCTTCCGCGCGGCCGCCGGCGCGTTCACCGACGACGTGCGCTCCGACGTGGTCGGTTCCACGGTGGCGCGCGTGCCGGGCACGGGCGGCGGGCGGAGCGTGGCGGTGATCGGCCACATCGACGAGATCGGGCTGATCGTGCGCCACATCGACGACGACGGCTTCCTGTGGTTCACGGGCGTCGGCGGCTGGGACCCGGTGATCCTCGTCGGCCAGCGCGTCGAGGTGGCCACCCGCGACGGCGTCGTCCCCGGCGTGGTCGGCAAGAAGCCCATCCACCTGCTTCAGGACGAGGAGCGCAAGAAGGTCCCCGAGCTCAAGCACCTGCACATCGACATCGGCGCGGCCGGCGGCGACGCCGCCCGCGCGCGCGTGCGGATCGGCGACGTGGCGGTGATCGCCGGCGAGCCGCTGGAGCTCGGCGGCGGCCTGGTGGTCTCGCGCTCGATGGACAACCGGCTCGGGTGCTTCGTCGCGCTCGAGGCTGCGCGCCTGGTGGCCGAGGCGGGCGACGCGGCCGGCGACGTGTTCGCGGTGGCGGTGGCCCAGGAGGAGATCGGGCTGGCCGGCGCGGCGACGACCGCCTTCTCGCTGGAGCCCGACGTGGCGATCGTCGTCGACGTCACCCACGCCACCGACGCCCCGGGCATCGACGTCAAGGAGCTCGGCGCGCACCCCTTCGGCTCGGGTCCCGTCCTCACCCGCGGCTCGACGCTCGACCCGACCGTCTACGAGCTGCTGGCCGCGGCCGGCGAGGCGGACGACATCCCGTTCACGGTCGAGGCGTCCGCGCGCGCCACCGGCACGGACGCCGACGCCGTGCACCGATCGCGCGCCGGCGTGCCGAGCGGCATCGTCTCGGTGCCGCTGCGCTACATGCACTCGCCGGTCGAGATGGTCCAGCTCGCCGACGTCGAGAACGCGGCCCGCCTCATCGCCGCCTTCGCCCGGCGCCTCGCCGCGGACACCGACTTCACCCGTTGAGCCCGCCCGGCGGGACGCAGCGGCCGCTGCTGCTGCTGTGGGACATCGACGGGACGCTGCTCCAGCGCGCGTCGGTCGCCCACGCCGCCGCGCTGCGGCGCGCGGCCGCCGAGGTGCACGGGCTGACCGCGCTCGAGGCGTCCGTGGCGGTCGCGGGGCGCACCGACGGGGCCATCGCGCGCGACCTGTTGCGCGGCGCGGGGGTGGCGGACGCGAGCATCGACGCCCGGGCCGACGCGGTCATGGAGGCCACCGGGGCCGCGTACGACGAGCTGTGCCCGCCGGACCTGAGCGAGACGGTCGCGCCGGGGATCGCCGCGCTGCTCGACGCGCTCGCGGCCGCCCCCGAGGCCTATCGCGCCTCGCTGGTGACGGGCAACTTCGAGCCGGTCGCGCGGCTCAAGCTCGACCGCGCCGGCATCGGCCACCACTTCGCCGCCGGCCAGGGCGGATTCGGCTCGGACGCCGAGTCGCGCGACGTGCTGCCCGCGCTGGCCCGCGCGCGCGCCGGCTCCTGGCCACGCGAGCGCACGGTCGTGATCGGCGACACGCCGAACGACATCGCCTGCGCCCGCGCGGACGGGCTGCGCGTGGTCGCGGTCGGGACGGGCCCGTTCGGCGTCGAGGCGCTGGCCGACGCCGACGCCGTGGTCGACTCCGCCGCCGCGCTCGCCCCCGTCCTCGCAGAGTGGTCCCGTCCGCGAACCCATGCACTGCCAGACAGCCGCTGATCGCCGCCTGGCCATGTCCTCGGAAGGGCCCGTGGCTCAGCCACTGTGCCCTTCCTGCGTCCTCGCCAGGCGGCGTCAGCGGCCGCCTGGTCAACGCACGGGCTCACGGACGCAACCACTAGTGGGCCAGCGGCAGCGCGGTCACGCCGGCCTCGTGATCGAGCAGCCAGCGCTTGCGCTCCAGCCCGCCGGCGTAGCCCGTCAGCGAGCCGTCGGAGCCGATCACCCGGTGGCAGGGCACGATGATCGCGACGGGGTTGCGGGCGTTGGCCAGGCCGACGGCGCGGGCGCCGTCCGGGTGGCCGATCCGGCGCGCGATCTCGCCGTAGCTCGCGGTCTCGCCGCACGGGATGGTTGAGACCTCCCGCCACACGCGCTGCTCGAAGGCGCTGCCGGCCGCACGCAGCGCGGCCGTGAAGTCGACGGCCTCGCCGGCGAAGTAGGCCGTCAGCTCGGCTCGGACCTCCGGCAGGGCGTCGTCATCGCGCGCATGGCCGCGCGGGTCCGGGGCGCCGGGCAGCTTGAGGCCGGTGAGGTGGCCGTCCTCGGCGGTCAGGGTCAGCTCGCCGAGCGGGGTGTCGAGGGTGGTGAAGGTGCGCATGTCCTTCAAACGCCGCGGACTGGCCGGACGTGAGTCCGGCCAGTCAGCATCTGATCAGCCCGGCCGGACGACCGCCGCGGCCCCGCCGCCACGGCGGGTCGCCTCGGCGGCGGCCACCGTCTGCCCGTTGGGCAGGAACTCGATCCCCGCCACCAGGCCGATGAAGGGATCCGGAGCGGTCGGAAGCGTCCACCCGAGCGCCTCGAGCGCATCTGCTTCCGGCGTGTCGAGGAACGCCACTTCGGCGCTGAGCGAGGGGGTGTTGCGGTTGTTCACCCGCGGCGCGGCGATGGCCTCGGGGAGGCCCGGCTTGCCGAGATCGACGCGCTCGAGCAGCACCTGCAGCACGGTGGTGATGATCGTCGAGCCGCCGGGCGAGCCGAGCGAGAGATACGGCTTGCCCTCCTTGAGCACGAGCGTCGGCGCCATCGAGCTGCGCGGGCGCTTGCCCGGCTCGGGCGAGTTGGCGGTGCCCGGCGCGAAGTTGAAGTCCGTCAGCTCGTTGTTGAGCAGCATCCCGGTGCGCGGCGCGACGATGCCCGAGCCGCCGATCTGCTCGATCGTGAACGTGTAGGAGACGACGTTGCCCTGGCGGTCCGAGACCGTCAGGTGCGTGGTCTGCCCGGTCGGCGCCGGCGGCGCGTTGGTCGATGGGCTCGGGTCGGCGTTCTCCTCGAAGGGATCGCCCGGCGGCTGCGGCGCCGGCAGCACGCTTCTGTCTCTGATCAGGGCGCGCCGCTCGGCCGCGAACGGATCGGAGAGCAGCCCGTTGAGGGGGACGTCGAAGAACTCGGGATCGCCGAGGTAGGCGCCGCGGTCGGCGTAGGCGAGCTTCGAGGCCTCGAGGTAGCGGTGCAGCGCCAGCGTGCGCTGGGCAGCCGGCAGGGCGGGATAGCCCTCGAGGATGTTCAGCGCCTCGCCGATGGTCGAGCCGCCGCTGGAGGGCGGCGCCATGCCGTAGACGTCGAGGCCGCGGAAGCCGACCTTGGTCGGCCGCCGCAAGCGCGCCTCGTAGTCCTCGAGGTCGCCGGCGTCCATCAGCCCGGCGCGGACCGGGGCGGCCCCGGAGGCCAGCGGCGGGGTGCGGACGGCGTCGACGATCGCGCGCGCGGTGCGGCCCTCGTAGAAGCCCTTCGGGCCCTCGAAGGCCAGCCGGCGGTAGGTGTTGGCCAGATCGGGGTTGCGCTGCACGGCGCCCACCGGCCTGGCGGTGCCGGCCTCGGTCAGGTACAGCGCGCGCGTGGTGCTGAAGCGGTTGAAGCGCGCCGCGTTGCTCGCCGTCTGCGCGTTGAAGGCGGCGTCGATCGTGAAGCCGCGCTCGGCGACGCGGATGCCCGGGCGCAGCGCCCGGCGCAGCGACCACGTGCCGTAGCGGTCCAGCGCCTCGTCCCAGCCCGCGGCGGTGCCGGGCACGCCGACGCTCAGCCCGGAGGTCACCACGTCGTTGAACGGCAGCGGCGCGCCGGCGGCGTCGACGAGGCTGCGTGGCCCAAAGGCGGCGGGGGCGGTCTCGCGCGAGTCGATCGTGGTCACGCGGCCGGTGGAGGCGCGGTAGATCGTCATGAAGCCGCCGCCGCCGATGCCGGCGGAGTAGGCCTCGGTGACGCCGAGCACGCCGGCGGCGACCACGGCCGCGTCGACCGCGTTGGCGCCGCTGCGCAGCGCGTCGATGGCGGCAGCCGTGGCGGTCGGGTCGATGCTGGCGGCGGCGCCGCCGGTGCCGACCGCGGTCGCGCGCTTGGGCGGCTCGGTCGGCGGCCGCTGCTCGGCGAGCGCGACCGGCGCGGACAAGACGGTGCTCAGCGCCACGACGGCGCACAGGGCGGGGGTGAAACGACGACGACGCATCCGGGCCTCCTCCGGCTGGTTCTGGCCCGGAGGGTACGGGACGCGGGCGCGCGGCGCGCCCGCCGTGCTCAGGAGCGGACGAGCCGCTTGTAGGTGATGCGGTGCGGCCGGTCGGCCTCGGCTCCGAGGCGCGCGCGCCGGTGCTCCTCGTAGGCCTCGAAGTTGCCCTCGAACCAGACGACCTGGGAGTCGCCCTCGAAGGCCAGCACGTGGGTGCAGACGCGATCGAGGAACCAGCGGTCGTGGGACGTGATCACCGCGCAGCCCGGGAAGGCCAGCAGCGCCTCTTCCAGCGCCCGCAGGGTGTCGACGTCGAGGTCGTTGGTCGGCTCGTCGAGCAGCAGCACGTTGCCGCCGCGGTTGAGCAGCTTGGCCATGTGCAGCCGGTTGCGCTCGCCGCCGGAGAGCTTCGAGACCTTCTTCTGCTGGTCGGAGCCGCGGAAGTTGAAGTTCGCGACGTACTGGCGCGAGTTGACCTCGCGGTCGCCGACCTTCATGTGCTCGTGGCCGCCGGAGATCTCCTCCCACACGGTCTTCTCGCCGTCCAGGGCGTCGCGCGACTGGTCGACGTAGGCCAGCTCGACCGTCTCGCCCAGCTCGAGCGCGCCCGCGTCGACCGGCTCCTGCCCGACCGCCATGCGGAACAGCGTGGTCTTGCCGGCGCCGTTGGGGCCGATGACGCCGACGATGCCGGCGGGCGGCAGCGAGAAGGAGAGGTCCTCGATCAGCAGGCGGTCGCCGAAGCCCTTGCGCAGGCTCTCGGCCTCGATCACCTTGTCGCCCAGGCGCGGCCCGGGCGGGATGTGGATCTGCACCGAGTCGAGCTTGACGTTGCGCTCTTCGGCCAGCAGCGCCTCGTAGTTGTTCAGGCGCGCCTTGGCCTTCTTGCGCCGGCCCTTGGGGTTCTCGCGCACCCACTCGAGCTCGCGCGAGATCGTGCGCTGGCGGGCGGTGTCCTTCTTCTCCTCCTGGGCGAGCCGGGCCTGCTTCTGCTCGAGCCAGCTCGAGTAGTTGCCCTGGAAGGGCAGGCCGCGGCCGCGGTCGAGCTCGAGGATCCAGCCCGCGACGTTGTCGAGGAAGTAGCGATCGTGGGTGACGGCCACGACGGTGCCCTTGTACTCCTCGAGGTGGGTCTCCAGCCACGCCACCGACTCGGCGTCGAGGTGGTTGGTCGGCTCGTCGAGCAGCAGCAGGTCGGGCTGCTGGAGCAGCAGCCGGCAGAGCGCGACGCGGCGGCGCTCGCCGCCGGACAGCGTCGTGACGTCGGCGTCGCCCGGCGGCAGGCGCAGCGCGTCCATCGCCGTGTCGAGCATCGTGTCGAGGTTCCAGGCGTCGGCGGCGTCGATCTGCTCCTGCAGGCGGCCGAACTCGTCGGCGGTCTCGTCCGAGTAGTTGGCGGCCAGCTCGTTGAAGCGGTCCATCAGCGCGCGCAGGTGCGCCACGCCCTCCTCGACGTTGCCGCGAACGTCCTTGGTCTCGTCGAGCTGCGGCTCCTGCTCGAGCAGGCCGACGCTGGCCCCGGGGGCGAGCTGCGCCTCGCCGCGGTACTCGGTGTCGCGGCCGGCCATGATCCGCAGCAGCGAGGACTTGCCCGAGCCGTTGGCCCCGAGCACGCCGATCTTGGCGCCCGGGAAGAAGCTCAGCGAGACGTCCTTGAGCACCTCCTTGTCGGGAGGATGCACCCGGGACAGCTTGTACATGGTGAAGATGTACTGGCTCGACATCGCGAGCCGAGGATAGAAGGATGCCGGTGTGTCCCGGCGGCTGATCACGAGCGGTCTCGCGACGCTGCTGGCGTTGGCCTGCAGCCCGCAGGCGGCGCGGGCCGAGCCCGCGCCGGCCCTTCCCGCGGTGGCGGCGCCGACGCGCGCGCAGGCGTGGGCCGCGCGCCTCGTGGTGCCCACCTGGGCGCGCCGCGAGGGCGGCGCGGGGCGGCGCGTGCGGCTGGACACCCGAGCCGCCTGGAACGGCGGTCCCCAGCAGCTGCTCGTGCTCGAGGTGCGCCCGGCGCGCACCGGCGGCGGGCGCGAGCTGCGCCTGCTGCTCGGCGGGCGGCCCAACGGCAGCTCGGCCTGGGTGCGTGAGGACCGGGTGGCGCTCGTGCGGATCGACGAGCGGGTCGAGATCGACCGCCGCGCGCGGACGGTCACGCTGCGGCGCGCCGGCCGGCGGGTCGCGCGCTGGCGCGCCGTGGTGGGCGCCCGGCGGACCCCGACGCCGGCCGGGCGCTTCGCGATCTACGAGACCGTGCGCCAGCCCGACCCCGGCGCGTTCCTCGGGCCGTGGGCGCTGCACATCACCGCGCACTCGGGCGTGCTGGACGACTACGGCGGCGGCCCGGGGCGGGTCGCGCTGCACGGCCGCGCCGGCGTGAGCCTGCTCGATCGGCTCGGCAGCGCGCGCTCGCACGGCTGCATCCGCCTGCCCAACGCGGCGATCGCGCGACTCGCGCGCGAGGCCGTGCCCGGCACGCCCGTCGCGGTCACCTGACTCGACACCCGGGCGAAAGCCCGGCCCCTGCATCCTGGCCGTTGGTCCAATGCATTCCGCCTGCAGATCGCCGATAAAGCAGCCATGCGACCGATGATCGGCGTCACGACCTCCGAGGTGCGCCAGGGCGAGCTCTCGACGCTGCGCCGCCACGGGGAGCCACCGCACCCGGAGATGGCGCTCGGCCTGACCTACCTGCGTGCGATCGAGAAGGCCGGCGGCCTCCCGGTCGTGCTGCCACCGGTCGACGTCGCCTGCGTGCCGCTGCTGCTCGACCGGCTCGACGGCCTCTGCCTGTCGGGCGGCCCGGACCTCGACCCGGCCGCCTACGGCGCGCGCCGCCACCACGAGGTCGGCCCGACCGAGCCGGCGCTCGACGCCTTCGAGCTGGCGCTGGCGCGCGAGGCCGACCGGCGCGGGATCCCGATGCTGGGCGTCTGCCGCGGCGCGCAGACCCTCAACGTCGCCCGCGGGGGCACGCTGCACCAGCACGTCGAGCACCACCGCCAGACCGAGCTGGCGACGGTGCCGACGCACGAGGTCGACGTGGTGCTGCCCTCGCGCGTCGGGCGCATCGTCGGCTGCGCGCGGATCGCGGTCAACTCCTTCCACCACCAGGCGGTCGACAGGCTGGGTACCGGGCTGCGCGTCGCGGCCTGCTCCGACGACGGCGTCATCGAGGGCATCGAGGCGCCCGAGCACCCGTTCCTGATCGGCGTGCAGTGGCACGTCGAGACGCTCGTCGACCGGCCCGCGCACCTCGCCCTCTTCCGCGGGCTCATCCGCGCGGCGGGCCTCGCGACGGCGCCGCGCGAAGCCGCGGCGCTGCCGTCGGCCGCCTGGCCGGCCGGCTCAGAGCGGGATCTCGACCCGCACGCGCGTGCCCTCGCCGGGCGGGCTGTGCAGCTCGAGCCGCCCACCCAGCGCGGCCACCCGGTCGGCCAGGCCGCGCAGGCCCGAGCCGCCGTCGAAGCCCGCCCCGCCCACGCCGTCGTCGGCCACCTCGGCGACCACCGTCGCCGGCCCGCGCAGGACACGCACCGCGGCGCGCTCGGCGTCGGCGTACTTGGCCACGTTCGTCAGTCCTTCGGCGACCACGAAGTAGATCGCGGCCTCGACCGGCGCGGGCAGCCCGGCGGGCGGCGGCGGCGCGAGCTCGACGGACAGCGGCGCGCGCTCGGCCAGCGCCGCCAGCGCCGGCTCGAGCCCGTGCTGGGTGAGCACCGCCGGGTGGATCCCGCGGGCGAGCTCGCGCAGCTCCTCGAGGCCGGCCTGCAGCTCGGCCGAGGAGCCGGCGAGCAACGCCGTCAGCTCCGGCTGGCCGGCGAAGCGCCGCTCCGCGTGGCGCAGCTTGACCGCGAGCGCCACCAGCCGCGACTGCGCGCCGTCGTGCAGGTCGCGCTCGAGCCGGCGCCGCTCGGCGTCGCCGGCCGCCACGAGGCGAGCGCGCGACGCCCGCAGGTCGGCGACCTCGGCCCGCAGCTCGGCCAGCTCGTCCAGCTGACGCACCGGCTGGGCGACGGCCGCCGGCGCGCGCCCGGCCGACCCCAGCGGGTGACCGGACATGGCGAGGACGTTGCTCCGATCGGGCACCCCGGTACCGTGCGCGATGCGCCGGTTTGTGTCAACGTCCAATCCGATGCTGCTCGAACAGACCAATCCTTCGGATGACGGCTTCCCCAGCGACGTCCTGGTGGACCTCCGCCCCCAGGACGGGCGCGGCCTGCGCGAGCGCCTCGAGCACGGCCTGCGCGGTGCGATCCAGCGCGAGCGGCTGGTCGGCGGCACGACGCTGCCGCCGACCCGGGTGCTCGCCGCCGAGCTGGGCATCTCGCGCAGCGTCGTCGTCGCGGCCTACGCGAACCTGAAGGCCGACGGCTATCTGGAGGCCCACCAGGGCGCGGGCACGCGCGTGCGCTCGGACGCAGGACAGCCTCGCGCCCGGGTGCAGGCGGCGGAGGTCTCCGACCGGCCGTCGTACTTCGAGCGCCCGTTCAGCGCGACCGGCGCCGGCCCGCCCTCGATCCGGCTGCTCGGCGGGCTGCCCGACCCGGCGCTCTTCCCGCGCCGCCGCTGGGTCGCGCACTATCGCGCCGCCGTCTCCGAGCTGCCCGACGCCGAGCTGAACTACCCGCCCGCCCTCGGGGCGCCGCCGCTGCGCCGGGCGATCGGCGCCTACCTCGGCCGCGTGCGCGGGGTGGACACCGCACCCGGCCGCATGCTCGTCTGCGGCGGCGTCACCCAGGGCCTGACGCTGCTCTGCCGCGCGCTGCACCGCGACGGCGCGCGCCGGATCGCGGTCGAGGACCCGTGCTTCGGCCTGCACCGCACGGCGATCGCGATGACCGGCATGCAGCCCGTCCCGGTGCCGGTGGACGCCGGCGGCCTGGTCGTCGACGCGCTGGCGGGGATCGACGCCGACGCCGTCCTGGTCGCGCCCGCGCACTCCTATCCCACCGGCGGCACCCTCGGCGTGCAGCGCCGTCGCGCCCTGATCGACTGGGCGCGGCGCACGGACGCGATCGTCGCCGAGGACGACTACGACGCCGAGTTCCGCTACGACCGCGCGGCGATCGGGGCGCTGCAGGGCCTGGCGCCCGACCGGGTGGTCTACCTCGGCTGCGCCAGCAAGACCGTGAGCCCGGCGCTGCGCCTCGGCTGGGTCGCCGCGCCCCAGCACCTGATCGGCGCGCTCGAGCGCGAGAAGCGCATGGACGACATGGGCTCGAGCCTGCTCGAGCAGCTCGCCTTCGCGCGCTTCGTCTCAAGCGGCGACTTCTCGCGCTTCCTGCGTCGGGTCCGGCCGCTCTACCGCCGCCGCCGGGACGCGGCGATCGCCGTGCTCGGCGAGCTGCTGCCCGGCGCTCGCCGGCAGGGCGAGGCGGGCGGCCTGCACCTCTACGTGACGCTGCCCGACGGCGCCGACGTGCGCGCGCTCGCCCGCGCCGCCTACGCCCGCGGCGTGCTGGTGGAGGACGCGACCTGGCACTGGGCCGACCCGGCGCAGGCGCCGCCCGCGCTCGTGCTCGGCTACGGCTCGGTGCCCGAGCCGACGCTGCGCCACGCGATCACGGTGATCGCCGGCGCGCTCGAGCAGACGACGGCCTAGCGGTTCGGCTCCAGCCGCGTGGCCGGGTCCTCACACCAGGTCTCGACCGACGGCCACGGGCCGTAGCCGTCGCCGCCGCCGATGTGGGCGCCGCCGCGGATGAGGTCGAACTCGGCGTCCAGGGCCGGGCCGTACATCTCGCCGCCGCCGGTCGGGTTGTAGGGATCGGCCTCGCTGTTGGCGATCCGGATCGGGCTGCGGACGCTCGCTCGCACCGCCGGCCCGTCGACCTCGACGCGAAACGAGGCCGCTGCCTCGGGGATCTTCGCCGGGTCGGGCGGGGAGACCATCAGCAGCCGGTCGACCGGCTCGAACTCGGGCGGCGGGTCGGCGGCGAACGCCATCCACAGCATCCCCGCCACGGAGTTGCAGATCACGACGCGCTCGCGCGCATCGGCGATCTGGCGCAGCGACCAGCGCAGCGCCTCCATCCACTCCTGCAGGCGCGGGGAGTCCTCGAACGGCAGCCCCGGGTAGTAGGCACGCTCGCCGCGATCGCGCAGGCGATGCGCGAGCCAGTACTGCCAGTGCTCCCGCGGGCGGTGATGGGAGAAGCCGTGCAGCAGCAGGAAGGCGCGGTCGGCCACGGGCGGGCACCATACGGTCTTCCCCCCTTGGACGGCTGGGTCGGTGCGTCATCCTGAGAGGTCGTGTCCAGCGCGCCTCCCGCCATCCGCCTGCGCGGCGTCGTCAAGCGCTACGGGTCGATCACCGCCGTCGACGGCCTCGACCTCGAGGTCCCGGACGGGGCCTGCATCGGCCTGCTCGGCCCCAACGGGGCGGGCAAGTCGACCACGATGCGGCTCCTGACCGCCCAGGCGATCGCCGACGAGGGCGAGCTCGAGGTGCTCGGCCACACGCTGCCCCAGGCCTCCAAGCAGGCGCGCGCGGAGTGCGGCGTGGTACCGCAGCTCGACAACCTCGACACGACGCTGACCGTCGAGCAGAACCTGCTGGTCTTCGCCCACCTCTATCGCGTCGGGCGCCGGGAGCGGGGCGAGGCGGTCGAGCGCGCGCTGAAGATCGCGAACCTCGCCGACCGCCGCGACACGCGCGTGGACAAGCTCTCGGGCGGCATGCGCCGGCGGCTGCTGATCGCCCGCGCGCTCGTGCACCGGCCACGCATGGTGCTGATGGACGAGCCGACCGTCGGCCTGGACCCGCAGGTGCGCCAGGAGCTGTGGGCGCTGATCGACGGCCTGCGCTCCGAGGGCGTCTCGATCCTGATGTCCACGCACTACATCGAGGAGGCCGAGCGGCTCGCCGACGCCGTGACGATCATGTCCCACGGCCGCGCGATCGCGGCCGGCCCGCCGGCCGAGCTGATCCAGCGCTACGCCGGCCGCGAGGCCGTCGAGGTCTACGGGCCGCCCGCGCGCCTGGCCGAGGTCGAGCGCAGCGCGCAGGCCGGCGGCCTCGCCACCCGGCGCACCGGCACCTCGATCGCGGTCCTGCGGCTGGACGACGCCAACGGCGCGACCCCCGACGGCGAGCGCCGCCCGGCCAACCTCGAGGACGTCTTCGTGCTGCTGACCGGCGAGGAGATCGCGTGAGCGCCGCGACCGCCGCCGCGACGCGCGCCCGCAACCGGCTCGGGCGCCTGGAGCGCCCGGCGCTGGCGGGCGTGCTGGTGCGCGAGTACATCAACTTCAGCTCCTACTGGCGCTCGACGACGTTCTCGGCGACCGTCGAGCCGACCATCTACCTGCTGGCCTTCGGCTTCGGCTTCGGCTCGCTGATCTCGACCGTCGGCGGCTTCCCTTACGTCGAGTTCGTCGGCACCGGCACGGTCGCCACGGCGATCCTCTTCTCCTCCGTCTTCCCGGGGATGTTCGGCACGTTCGTCAAGTACCAGTTCCAGCGCACCTACGACGCGATCCTCGCCGCGCCGGTGGACACGGAGGAGCTCGTGACCGCCGAGGCGCTGTGGATCGCCATCCGGGCCGGCGTCTACGGCTGTACCCCGATGCTGGTGGCGATGGTGTTCGGCCTCGACCCGAGCTGGGGGATGCTGGTGGTGCCCGGGATCGGCTTCCTCGCGGGCTTCGGCTGGGCCTGCTTCGGGATCCTGATCGCGGCGCTGATGAAGTCGATCGAGAACTTCAACTACGTCATCAGCGCCGTCATCACCCCGCTGTTCCTCGTCGCCGGCACGTTCTTCCCGATCGACCAGCTGCCCGACTGGGCGCAGGTGCTCGCGCACATCAACCCGCTCTATCACTGCGTCGAGCTGGTCCGCGACGCGGTGTTCGGCTTCGAGGGCTGGGTCGACGTCTGGCACGTCGCCGTGCTGGTCGCCTTCGGGTTGCTGACGTGGCGGCTGTCGATCGCGGGCATGACCCGCAAGCTCGTCGACTGACCGGGCTCAGTCGAACTCGGTGGGCAGCGCGGGGTCGTCGCGATGGGCGAAGGCGACCTCGAGCTGGTGGCGGGTCGTGCGCCCGGTGGAGAGCTCGTCGTCGCCGGGCAGCGCGTCGCGGGCGAAGAAGGCGACCTCTGAGACCTCGTCGTCGTGGTCGCCCACCGGCGCGCCCGCGACGATCTCGCACAGGAAGAAGAGCTTGTAGATGTGCTGCGGGTGCGGCGGGAAGTTGTGGCGGTCGCGGTCGTGGACCGCGAACAGCTTGGCCGCCCGGCCCTCGTAGCCGGACTCCTCGCGCAGCTCGCGCAGGACCGAGACGCCGGGCGGCTCGCCGATGTCGGCCCAGCCGCCGGGCAGCGTCCAGCCGCCGTCGGAGGTCTCGCGCACGAGCAGCACGCTGTCGTCGTCGCGGAAGGCGGCCGCGCGGACGTCGACCTTCGGCGTCGGGTGGCCCTTGCCGTCAGCGGCCAGCAGCGCCGCCACCTGGTGCGGGTCGGTCCCGCCGCCGCCGGCGTGGGAGGCCAGCTCGGCCGCCACGGCGCGCACCGCAAGGTAGCGGTCGACGTCGTAGGGGTCGCGGGCGTAGGCGAGCCCGTTGTCGGCGATCGCCTGCAGGCGCCGCATCCAGCCGTGCCAAGGGTCCGGGGCGCCTGCCATGGCTGGGTACCGTACCGCGGGTGGTGATCCGCGCCGGGGAGCTGGACGTCGCCTACGACGACCGCGGCACGGGGCCGCCGGTCGTCTTCGTCCACGGCGGGCTGGGCAACCGGGCGATGTGGGCGCCGCAGGTGCGGGCGCTCGGCGACAGCCACCGCTGTCTCGCCTACGACCTGCGCGGCCACGGCGAAACGCGTGGCGGCGAGGACGTCGAGGCCTTCACGCCCGCGCTGCTCGCCGCCGACCTCGAAGCCTTCGCCGACGAGCTCGGACTCGAGCGCTTCTCGCTGGTCGGGCTCTCCGTCGGGGGCCTCGCGGCCCAGGAGTTCGCGATCGCCCACTCGGCCCGGCTCGAGCGCCTGGTGCTCGCCGACACGTGGGTGGTGACCGTCTCCAGCGACGGCACGCGCCGGCTCGGCCAGGCGATGACGCCGCTCGTGGAGGGCTTCCTGCGCGTGGCGGGCACCGGGCCGCTGGCCGCGCTGGCGGCGCTCGGGCTCGGCGCGCGGGGCGAGGAGGCGACAGAGCTCGTGCGCGAGGCGACGGCGACCACGAGCCGCGAGTCGGCCATCCGCGTCTGGCGCGGGCTGGGCGCGCACGACACGCGCGAGCGCCTGGCGCAGATCGCCGTGCCGACGCTCGTGCTCGCGGGCGCGCGTGACCGCAACCTGGAGCAGGCCCGCCTCCTGGCCGGCTCGGTCGACGGGTCCGAGCTGGTGGTGCTCGAGGACGCCGGGCACATCTCCAACCTGCACGCTCCCGAGCGCTTCACCGCTGAGCTGCGGCGCTTCCTGTGACGGTGCGCGACAATCTGCGGATGCGACGCCTGGCGCTGGTCCCCCTCACCCTGCTCCTCGTGCTCGGGCTTGCGGCGCCCGCGCAGGCGGGCCCGCTGATCGACAAGGCCGCCGCGGAGCTTGCGTCGAACCCGGTCTACGTCGATCCGGGCGCGGACCCGAGCATCTCCGGCGCCGAGGCCGACCGCCTGCGCCGGCGCATCCAGGAGACCGGCGCCGCCCCGATGTACATCGCCGTGATGCCCCCCGTGATCGCCGAGGAGACCGGCGGCAGCAAGGAGGAGGCGCTGCGTGAGATCGCGGGCAAGCTCGGACGCAACGGCACCTACGCGATGGTCGCCGGCAACAACCTGCAGGCCGGCAGCACGACGGGCGACGTGCCCGCGGCGCGGCTCGCCGGCGAGGCGACCCAGGCGGGTGGCGGCGCGGCCGGGGTGCTCGACGACCTCGTCACCCGGGTCGGAGAGGCGCAGTCCGGTGCCTCCTCCGGCGGCGGCGGCGGCAGCAGCGGTGGTGGGGACGGCATCGGCACCGGCACGCTGGTCGTGCTCGGGCTGGTTGCCGTCGGCGGCGGTGCCTTCGCGATCACGCGCACGCGCAAGCGCTCCAAGGAGCGCGCCGAGGAGCTCGAGGAGGTCAAGGACAACGCCCGCGACGATCTCGTCGCGCTCGGCGAGGACATCCGCGCGCTCGAGGTCGACATGGAGATGGCCGACACCAGCCCGGAGGCCAAGGAGGACTACGCGCGCGCGGTCGCGAGCTACGAGCGCGCGAACGAGACGTGGCGGGCGGCCAGGTCGCCCGAGGACCTCGCGCCCGCGGGCGAGGCGCTCGAAGAGGGCCGCCACGCGATGGTCTCCGCCCGCGCCCGCCTGGAGGGCCACGAGCCGCCCGAGCGCCGGCCGCCGTGCTTCTTCGACCCCCGCCACGGGCCCTCCACGCGCGAGGTGGAGTGGTCGCCGCCGTACGGCGAGCCGCGCCTCGTGCCCGCCTGCGAGGCCGACGCGCTGCGCGTCGAGGAGGGCAGCGACCCCGAGACCAAGCAGGTGCAGGTCGGCGGCCGGCGCGTGCCCTACTACGAGGCCGGCCCGGCCTACGCGCCGTTCGCCGGCGGCTTCTTCGGCGGCTTCGGCGGCGGGCTGTTCCCGGGCCTGCTGATCGGCTCGATGCTCGGCTCGAGCTTCGGCGGCGGCGACGCCTGGGCCGGCGAGGGCGGGGACGCCGGCGGCGGGGGCGACTTCGGCGGCGGCGGTGACTTCGGGGGCGGCGGCTTCGGCGGCGGGGACTTCGGCGGGGGCGACTTCTAGGCTCCTCGACCGGACGCGCCGAGGGGTCCGCGGCCGCTACCGTAGACGGGTCGTGCCCCAGGTCCTGGACATCGAGCAGGCCGTCCTCCTGTTGGAGGTCGAGCCGCCGTTCGACAAGCGCGACATCCAGCTGGCGCGCCGCAAGCTCGCCAAGCGCTGGCACCCGGACATCGCGCCGCCTGGCCGCCAGCTCGAGCACGAGCGCCACCTCAAGGCGATCAACGAGGCCGCCGACCAGCTCGCGCGGCTCGCGGAGGAGTCGCGCGGCGGCAAGGTCAGCCGCAACGCCGTCAAGGTCAGCGCCGCCGCGGCGCGCAAGCGCCGCGCGGAAGAGGGCGCGCGCGCCTACGCCGAGGAGCAGCGCGCCCGCGCCTCCGACCAGGACCGGGCCCGCCACGACCCGTTCGGCTCGCGCGTGCCCGACCACTCGGTCGTGCACCGCTACGCCCGCTGCCTCTCCTATCCGGAGTGGGGCGTCGGCAGCGTCACGGGGATCTACTTCACCGGCGACGAGGACGACCTGCAGCAGTGGGCGCGCGTCGCCTTCCAGGTCGGCGTGCGCACGGTGCCGGCCGGGTCGCTGCAGTTCGTGGACTTCTCGCGTCCCGACCCGGGCGCCGACCGCGTCCAGCGCTTCATGACGGCCGCCCAGCACGCGCTGGCCGAGGGCGACTTCGCGCTCGCCGCGCGCCGGCTGGTCTACGCGCGCGACGCCGAGCCGCGCAACCCGCAGGTCCTGCGGCTGCTGGCGCTCGCCTTCTGGCAGGCCGGCGACCTCGGCGCCGCCGGGCGAGCAGTGCGCGACTGGGCGCGCGTCGAGGGCGAGCGCCCGGCGCCGCATCGCTACGCGTCGCGCATCTACGAGGACATGGGGTCGCTCTCGCTCGCCGTGGAGTCCTCGCGGCGCGAGGTGGAACGCGCGCCCGGCGACGCCCGCGCGCACGAGCGGCTCGGCCGCCTGCTGCTGCGCAGCTTCGACCGCGCCGCCGCCCGCGCGGCCTACGAGCAGGCCGTGCGGCTCGAGCCGAGCGAGCAGGGGCTGCTCGACCTGGCGCTGGTGTGCAACCTGCTCGGCGACGTCGGCGCCGAGGTCTCGGCCTGCGAGCAGGCGACGCGGCTGACGCCGCGGTCCGAGGCGGCCTGGTCTCGCCTGGCCCACGCGCTGGCCCGCACGGACCGCACCTCGGAGTGCCTCGACGCGTGCGAGCGGGCGCTCGCGCTCGCCGACGACGCCGAGGTCCGCGACCTGCGCGAGCACGTTCTCGCCGCCAGGCCGCGGGAGCTGGCCGCCTAGATCTACCCCCGCGCCACGCGGGCGGCCAGCGGGCCGGCGGTCGCGAGCTCGTCGCCGAGCTCGACCAGCCACGCCCGCATGACGAAGATCCGCACGGTCGCGGCCAGCTCCGGCTGGTCGTCGGATCCCTTCATGCTGCGCACGCACTCCGTCCCGGGCGTCCGGCTGGGGAGCGGCGCGTCACCGGCGAAGGGCTCGGCGTCGCGATTGCGCAACGCCGCGGCCAGCGCGTCGGCCCGGGCCTGGGTGTGCTGCGCCCGGAGCTCGAGCGCCTCGGCGAGGTGCGGGCAGCCGCGCGGCTCGCGGACGCGGGGGAAGTCGCCCATCAACTCGGCGGAGTACCACAGCCCGTGCGCCTGCAGGAGCAGCGAGGACCAGTCCGCGAGCCGGCCCTCGCGGCCGCCGCCCTCGCCGATCCAGGCCGCGAAGACGTCGTCGGCGCGGCGGGCGGCGGCGATGGCCTGATGGCGGAGCCGTCGGTCGGCTTCCGCCCCGCCCGAGATGAACAACCAGCCCGCCGTGTCGCGGGCGAAGGCCCCGCCGGTCTCCAGCACGCGCGCGATCGCCCGTCCGAGCTGGCCCTCCGCGCCTCGCGGCCAGGCGGCGATCCCGATCACCAGGCCGACCGCCACGCCGATGGCCACGTTCTCGACCCGGACGAGCCCAAGCTGCCACCCGCTCGCCTGCAGCAGGTTGAAGAGCACGAGCACGAAGAAGGTGAAGCCCGCCTGGCCGAGCGCCAGGCTCGCTCCGCCCCCGTAGACCGCGAGAAAGGCCCCGACCGGCAGCAGCAGCGTGAGGGCGAGCTCAGCGTCCCCGGTGAGCGCCAGCAGCGCCGCCGCCACGGCGAAGCCGAGCAGCGTGCCGCCCACGGCCAGCAGCGCGCTCGTGCCCGTGTGCACGACGCTCGAGCGCAGTGTGCTGAGCGTCGCGAAGATCACCCAGAAGCCGTGCGAGAGGTCGAGCAGCCCGACCAGCAGGCGGGCGGCGGCCAGCGCGAGCGCCAGCCGCAGGCTGTTGCGCAGCAGGACAGAGTCGAGCGAGAGGTTGTTGCGGACGCGCAGGTACCAGCGCCGGCCGCGGCTCAATGGAGCGATCTGCGCTGGTAGCGCGGCGTGGTCGAGGTGGGAGTCGACGCCGAGCGCCACCCGGGCGTGAGCGACGGCCACCAGCGTGGCGGTGGCGAGTACCCGCCGCGCGTAGGCGACCTCGGTCAGCGCCCTGAAGCGCTCGCCGTCGGTCCCGCGCGCCAGTACGCCGCAGAGCGCGGGGATCGCCGCTTCGCGGTGCGCCTCGCGCGCCGCGAGCACGGGCGCGGCCGCGGGCGGCGGGCCGCTGCCGGTGAGCGCGGTCCCGCAGCGCGCGAGCGAGTCGGCCAGCGTCTCCAGCAGCGGGGCCGCTGCGGCCTCGAGCGCCGCGTCGCGGTCGACGGCCGTGCGAAGCGGGACGGCGCCGAGCCGCGCCAGCAGCGCCTCGATCCGGTCGAGGGCGCGCACGAGCACCACCTGCGCCGCGTCGGCGGCCGCCGTGCCGGCCGGCCGGTCGATCGCCGCGCCGGCGTAGGGCCGGACGGCGGCGAGCCTCGCGCGCGCCTCGCGCGCCGCTTCGCCGAGCGGCTCGTGCGCGGACAGCCGGCGGGTCAGGTCCGCGAGCGCGAGCGCGGCCTCCCCGAGCCGCGCGCGGAAGTCCCGGCCCGGGTGGTCGGGCCAGAGCAGCATGCCGGCGGCCACGGACAACCCGCCCGCGATCAGCAGGCCGGTGAGCCGGTTGACGAGCTCGTCCGCGGGCACCGGGATGGCGCACGCGACGACGTAGAAGAGGATGATCGCGGTGGCGCCGCCGGCCACGTTGCGGCCTGCGACCGCGCCGAAGGAGGCCACGAAGGCGATCACGAGCATCGCCACCGAGGCGGCGATCGTCCGCTCGGAGAGCAGCGTCCCGATGGCCACGACCACCGCGGCGAGCGCGAGCGTCACGAGGTAGGCGCGCAGGCGGACGCGCGCGGGGCCGCCGAAGTCGGCGGTCGCGAGCAGGCCGAGGGGCCCGAGCGCCCCGAAGAGCGCCGCCTGCGGCTCGCCGAGGACGTGCAGGTTGAACAGGAACGCGACCGTGGTCACCAGCGAGACCCGCAAGGCCTTGTGGCGCGTGGCTCGCGGCGGGCGGGTGATCGCCGCCCAGGGCCGCCGCGGCGGCGAGTGGACCGGCGCCTCAGCCGGCGGCACGGGCCGCCAGCAGGCAGAGGTCGTCCGCGAACGCACCCCCGGTGTGCTGGGAGGCGGCGGACCGCAACGCGCTGACCACCTCGGCGGGCTCGCGCGAGGCGAGCTCGCGCAGCAGCTCGCGCACCCGCCGGTCGCCCAGCCGCGACGCGATGACACCCGACGACGACGACGGGCTCCGGGCCTCGACCAGCCCGTCGGTGAAGAGCAGGATGCCGTCGCCGGCCACGAAGGGCACTTCCACCGCCTCGCCGCCCAGGTCCAGCTCGATCCCGAGCGGGACGCCGGGCCGTCCGGCGCCGCCCATCGGCTCACCGGTGTCGAGCGCAAGCGGGCCCGGATGCCCGGCGGCGGCCCACCTGAGTGATCCCTCGGCCGGCCGGTAGGTGGCGATCAGCGCCGTCACGAACTGCTCGCTCGTGCCGGAGCGCTCGATCAGCGAGTAGTTGGCCATCCGCAGCAGCCGCAGCGGATCGTCGGTGAAGCGCGTGAAGGTCGCCAGCGCGGCGCGGACGTAGGTCGCCCGCCGCGCGGCCTCGAGCCCGTGGCCGACCACGTCGCCGATCGCCAGCACGGTCGCCTCGCGAGGGGCCTCCGCCACGAGGTAGAAGTCGCCGGCCACCCCCTCCTCGGCGGGCTGGAACACGCTGGCCAGGTTGAGCCCGCGGCCGCTGAGCGGCTCGTGCGGGGTGAGCGCCTCCTGGAGCACCCGCAGCTCGGCGAGCTCCTGGTCCTGGGTGGCGATCACCCGGCCGGCGCTCTCCAGCGAGCGCTGCGTGCGGTCGCGCTCGGCCTCGAGCGCGCGGCGGGCGGAGATGAGCTCGGTCACGTCGTTCTGCACGCCGACGACCTGCCGGTAGACACCCGAGTCGTCGAACACCGGGGCCAGGCGCAGCTCGTTCTCGAACGGCGTGCCGTCCTTGCGGTAGTTGCGCAGCGTGACCGTGCACTCGCGCGCCTCGCGCAGCGCCGCGGCGATCTGCTCCGTGGCCTCGCGGTCGGTCCCGGAACCCTGCAGGAAGCGGCAGTTGCGCCCGACGCACTCCTCGCTCGGGTACCCGGTGAGCCGCTCGAAGGCCGCGTTGACGTAGGTGAGCGGGAAGCCCTGGGCCGTCGCGTCGGCGAGCGTGATCCCGGAGCCGGCGGCGGCTACCGCCAGATGGAGCTCGGACCCGGACATCCCGCTGAGCGTATCCGGGCCGGGTGGGCTCTAGGGTTTGGTCGATGGACACGATCGATCACGACGGCTGGGCGCACGTCACCAGCGAGGCGGAGTTGCGCGAGATCGTCGGCCGTCCGACCGAGCGGGTGCGCGACAAGGCTCGCAGCCGGCTCGGGGAGACCCACCGCGCCTGGCTGGCCGGCTCGCCGTTCTGCCTGATCGCCACCGCGGCGGCCGACGGCTCCTGCGACGTGTCCCCGAAGGGCGATCCGCCGGGCTTCGTGAAGGTCGTCGACGACACCACCGTCGTCGTCGGCGAGCGCAAGGGCAACCGGCGCGTCGACGGCTTTCTCAACCTCTTGTCCAACCCCTGGGTCGGGATGCTCTCGGTGGTGCCGGGCCGCGGCGACACGCTGCGGATCAACGGCCGCGGGCGCCTCGTGCGCGAGGCGCCGTTCTTCGACGAGCTGGTCGTCGCCGGCCACCGCCCGCTGCTCGCGCTGGTGGTCGATGTCGAGGAGGTCTTCTTCCACTGCTCGAAGGCCTTCCTGCGCTCTGAGCTGTGGGACACGGAGACGTGGCGGCCGGACGCGCTTCCGTCGCGGGCGCAGATCGCCAGGACGCTGGAGCGGCCGGGAGACTCGCTGGAGGAGCTCGAGCGCTACTACGGCGCCGACTACGCCGACAAGCTCTACTGAGTGAGGCCCGTCCCGGTGACGTCCGCCGGCCGACGTACGGTGCCGCTTCCCTCATGCGCCTGATCGTCGCCCGCTGCTCGGTCGAGTACACCGGCCGCCTCACCGCCCGCCTGCCCGAGGCGCTGCGGCTGGTGATGATCAAGGCCGACGGCTCGGTGCTCGTCCACGCCGACGCGGGCGGCTACAAGCCGCTGAACTGGATGACGCCGCCGACGGTCGTCGAGGAGCGCGGGGACACGATCGTCGTGCGAAAGCGCCGCGGCGAGGACCGGCTGGAGATCCGGCTGGCCGAGGTGCTCTCCGACGTCTCGCACCCGATGGACTTCGACGCCGCCCAGCTCGAGAAGGACGGCGTGGAGGCCGACCTGCAGGTGCTGCTGGCCGACGCGCCGCAGCGGTGCGGCGAGGGGTTCCGGCTCGTCCGGCGCGAGTGGCCGACGGACATCGGCCCGGTCGACCTCATGTGCCGCGACGACGCCGACGGCTGGATCGCCGTCGAGATCAAGCGGGTCGGGACGATCGACGCAGTCGAGCAGCTCGCGCGCTACCTGGAGCGCATCCGGCGCGACCCCGCGACGGCGGCGTGCCGGGGCGTGCTGGCCGCCCAGGTCGTCAAGCCCCAGGCCCGCGTGCTGGCCGAGGCGCGCGGGATCGCCTGGGTCGAGGTCGACCTCGCCGAGCTCCGAGGTGAGCGCGAGCCCGCGCTCACCTTGTTCGCGGCGCAGGGGGCCTCCGCGGCGTAGCCTGCCGGGGATGCCGACCGACCCCGAGTACCCCGAGCACATCGCCGTGGTCGACGTCGCGACCCGGAGCTTCGGCCAGATGCGCGTCGAGGCCTTCACGCGCGGCCAGGCGTCCATCCTCGCCGACGAGCCACTGGGCTTCGACATCGGCGACCCGCCCGAGCTGCGCGGGCAGAGCCGCGGCTGGTCGCCGGTCCAGTACCAGCTCGCCGCCCTCGCGACCTGCACCTCGATCACGATCAAGGTCGTGGCGGTCGAGCTCGGGATCCCGATCGACGGGATCCGGATCGGCGGCCGCTCGCTGATCGACCTGCGCGGCTTCTACGACGGCGATCGCTCGCGCTCGCCCGAGTTCGCCCAGATCTCGCTCGAGCTCGAGCTCGACTCGCCCGCAGCCGACGAGCGCATCGCGGTGCTGGCCCAGGAGACCCATCGCGCCTGCCCGCAGCTGGGGGTCTACCACCGCGCACGCATGCCGATGGTCTTCCGCTGGCGGCGGCCGGGCGGCGCCGTGGTGCTCGAGCAGCGCTTCGACCTGCCCGAGGGTGAGCCCGAGCCGGCCGAGGCGCTCGCGCTGAGCCCGGCCGAGGCGGGCTGACGCGATGGCCGAGCCAGACCCAGCGGCGGCGGTGACCGCCGACGCCTCCGACGGCGTCCTGCTGATCACCCTCAACCGGCCCGAGGCCCGCAACGCGGTCAACCTGGCGGTCGCCGAGGGCGTGGCCGCGGCGCTGGACCGGCTCGACGCCGAGCCCGAGCTGCAGGCCGGCATCCTCACCGGCGCGGGCGGCTCGTTCTGCGCGGGCATGGACCTCAAGGCCTTCGTGGCGGGCGAGCGGCCCTACGTCGGCGACCGCGGCTTCGCGGGCATCACCCAGCGCGCCGCGCGCAAGCCGCTGATCGCCGCCGTCGAGGGCTTCGCGGTGGCGGGCGGCTTCGAGGTCGCGCTCGCCTGCGACCTGATCGTGGCCGCCCGCGACGCCCGCCTGGGGATCCCGGAGGTCAAGCGCTCGCTGGTCGCCGCCGCCGGCGCCCTGATCCACCTGCCGCGGCGGATCCCCTACCACGTGGCGATGGAGCTGGCGCTCACGGGCGATCCGATCACCGCCCAGCGCGGGCACGAGCTGGGGATCGTCAACCGGGTCTCGGAGCCCGGCGCGGCGGTCGGCGACGCCCGCGAGCTGGCCGCCGCGATCGTGCGCAACGGGCCGCTGGCGCTGGAAGCCTCCAAGCGCATGATCGCCGGCGCCGCCAACTGGACCGAGGCCGAGGCGTGGGCCGCCCAGGGCGAGATCGCGGGGCCGGTGTTCGGCTCGGAGGACGCGCGCGAGGGCGCGGTCGCCTTCGCCGAGAAGCGCGACCCGGTGTGGAAGGGCCGCTGACCCGCGCCGGCGCCGGCTGAGCGTCGCAGCCGCCGTTGCGCAGCGACCCGAGCGCGCCCGCGCCCTGCCAGGGACCAGCCCACCGGAGCGGAGGCGCGCGACGGGGTGCGATCCCCCTGCAGGGTGGCGACCGCGGTGACCGAGCCGCCGCGCCCGGAGAGGACCCCGGCATCGAGCCGCAGTTGAACCACCCCGGTCTCGGCCGGTAGCCCGCTGACGCGGATGCCGCGCGAGGTGAGCCGCACGGTGACGCCGTTGGAGCGGGTTCGGGCTCCCGTCAGGGCAAACCGGCGCGCCGGGTAGCCGGCGCTCTTCAGCCACCCCCGTCCGAGGCCTAGACCGCGAGCGACCCGCAGGCGCAGCGAGCGCGAGAGGCTCAGGCTGAGCGAGCTCATCCCCGCCCGGGCCGAGACCGCGAGGGTGGCGGCCCGGCCGGGGCCGCCGTCGCCCGCGACCGCGAGGCGGCACGGGGCCAGCCCGATCGGCGCCTCAGCGGCGGCCGCGCCGGCGCTCACGCGCAGGCGGTGCTCGCCGTCCCCGAAGCCCGACAGGGCTCTGGGGTAGATCGCGACCGTCCTGCCGCGGCCGAGAACTCTCCCGTCGAGGGAGACCTGTACGACCCCGCCGGCGCGCACCGTCAAAGGCGCCGCGGGGGTCGCCGGACTGCCGACGCCGATGGTCGCCTCCCGACCCCCGAGGCGGAGCATCTGCGGGGCGCGCACGGCACGGCACGCACGCTCGTCGGTGAAGGCGCCGGAGAGCCGGGAGAGGTCCTGGCCGGCTGCGGCGGCCGTCCCGGGCGGGCCTGGCTGCGGCGCGTCCGGGGTCGAGACGGGCGGCGCCCCAGGGATCACGCCCGTTCCGGTCACGCCGATGTTGTCGACCGGCCTCGTCGGCGTGCCACCGATGACGAACAGCGCCGCGTCCCTGGCGCCGGCGTCGGCCGGCCGGAAGTGCGCGACGAAGGTGCAGGAATCGCCCGGGTTGACGATCTGCGCGGTGCAGCCGTCGTCGGTGACGAAGAACACCTCAGGGCGACCGGTGACGAACAGCGCCTGTTGGACTTGCGCCGGGAAGTCCCCGGTGTTGGTCAGCCGCACGGTCCGCGTCGCGTCCTGGCCCACGGCGACGGTGCCGAAGTCGATCCGTCCCGGCTCGATGACGATCTGTGCGCCGGCGAGTGCGACGGCGCTCAGCGGGACGATCAGTGTCGCGTTGGTGGCGTCGGAGCTGATCTCGAGTTGGGCGGTGAAGGTGCCGGGACCGGTGGGGTTGAAGGTCACGCCGAGCCCGCATCCATTGCCGGGGAAGTAGAGCTGCGTGAAGCAGTTGCCCCCAGTAGTTGACGAAGAAGCGCGCGGCGTCGGGGCCGGTGATCGTGCCCGCGATCGCCTGCGTGGCAGCGGTCGTGCTGGGGTTGAAGAGGTTCAAGCCCTGGCCCTGCTGGCCGAAGTAGTACGGCTGCGGATTGAACTGGATCGCGGGCGGGTTGCTCGCCAGCTGCCCCGTGATCCCGGTCCCGGAGAGCAGCACTTCGGTGTCCCCGCTGGTGTCGGTGACGAGCAGCTCCGCGGTCTTGGCGCCGACGGACGAGGGGATGAACTGCACGTCGACCCCGCATCGATCCCCCGGGTTGAGGGTCGCGTTCGTGCAGCCCCGGTCGGCGGACACGCGGAACTGCCCCGGGTCCGCGCCCACGATCGCCACAGACGAGATCTGCGTCGCCCCGGTGGCCTCGAAGTCCACCGTCCGGTTCTCGTGATTGCCGTCGTGGATGCCGTGATCGGCGAAGCTGATCGCGGTCGGCGTCGCGCCGAGGTCGGGCGACGCCGCGGCGGGTGCCGGGCCGGCGAGCGCTGCCGCCGCCACGACAGCCACGGCGATGGACATGCGGGTGATGCTGGACATGCGACCTCGTCCCCAGTTCGGCGCCGGGGGCGATCCACGCCTCCGGTCAGCGGAATTTGCGTGCATCGTATGCGAGCTGACCGGCGGCGAACTGCTGCCCCGGGACGACGCAGCGTCAGCTGGGCTGACCGGTGAGTGTGGCGAGCAGCCGCCGCGGCCCGCCGCGGTCGCGGTGCTCGCAGAGGTAGATCCCCTGCCAGGTGCCCAGCCCCAGGCCACCGTCCCGGACGGGCAGCGACAGGCTCGGCCCGAGCACCGAGGCCTTGATGTGGGCGGGCATGTCGTCGGGGCCCTCGAGCGTGTGCGTCCAGTACGGCGCGTCCTCGGGCACCGCCGCGTCGAAGAAGGCCTCGAAGTCGGCGCGGACGTCGGGCGAGGCGTTCTCGTTGAGCGTCAGCGCCGCCGAGGTGTGCTGGATGAACAGGTGCAGCAGCCCCGCGCGCAGCTCGCCGAGCTCGGGCAGCGCCGCGGTCACCTCACCGGTGACGAGGTGGAAGCCGCGCGGGCGGGGCTTGAGGACGAGGTCGCGCTGGAGCCACATGCGGGCGGGGAGGCTACCCGCCCATGCCGCCACCCCCGATCAGCCCGCTGCGGAACACGTCAGAGTCGGTGACGCCCTGCTCGCCCTTCTGGTGGGGGAGGATGGCCTTCACTGGCAGGCCGAGCCCCTCGACCTGGCGCACGAGATCGCGCCGCAGCCACTTCGACGTCCGCTTGGACAGGGTCGAGACGATGATCTCGTCGAAGTGCCCGTCGCGCACGGCCTCCTGGACGGAGGTGAAGGGGTCGGCCCCGCCGATCAGCCCCTCGACCGGGCCGCCGGCGGCGCGCCGCAGCAGCGGGATCGCGTTCTCGAGCGTCCAGTCGGCCTGCTTGCGATCGGTGACGTCCGGGATGAGGACGGCGAACTCGCACGGTCCGCGCAGGCGCCGCTCGCGCACCTCCTCAAGCAGCCGGTGGGTGGCCGCGGTGCGGTTGGCCACGACGAGGACCCGCTTGGTCGCGGACGCGTCCATCTCGACCTCCTCTGAGGGCGGACTGATGTGCGGGCAGACCCTCTCACCGGCCGCGCAGCGGTGCAAGCCGCGATGCTCGCCCGGCCCCCGGCCGGTGCTCAGTCGGGCAGGCGCGCCGCGCGCATGTCGACGCGGTCGCCCGCGAACGGGACGCCCTCGGCCTCGAGCAGCGCGCGCTGGCGGGCGCCCTTGGCCAGCGAGCCGTCGGCGCGGACGATCCGGTGCCACGGCAGGCCGGGCTCGTCGCCGGCGGCGTGGAGCACCGTGCCGGCGAAGCGGGGCGCGCCCGGCGAGACGTCGCCGTAGGCGCGCACGAACCCGGCGGCGTGGCCCGGACCGCGGCGAGCACCCGCTCGGTCCGGGAGCGGGAAGGGGAGGGCTGCACGCCCGGCAGTATCCTCGCCGCCCTTCAGCGATGCGCCACGGCACCTACTCCATCGTCGCCCACGACCCGGCCACCGGCGAGCTCGGGGCGGCCGTGCACTCCCACTGGTTCTCGGTCGGATCGCTGTGCACGTGGGCGCGGCCGGGCGTCGGCGCGGTGGCGACGCAGTCGGTCGTCGAGCCCGCCTACGGACCGCGCGCGCTCGATCGCCTGGCGGGCGGCGCCGCGCCGAGCGATGTCCTCGTCCGAGCTGCTGGCCGGCGACGAGCTGCGCCCGGTCCGCCAGGTCGGGATCGTCGACGCCGCCGGGCGCACCGCGGTGCACACCGGCGCGGACTGCATCCCCTGCGCCGGCGACGCCGGCGGCGCCCACGTCAGCTGCCAGGCCAACATGATGCAGCGCGACACGGTGCCCGCCGCGATGGCGGCGGCGTTCGCGGCGGCGGACGGCGACCTCGCGCAGCGGCTGCTCGCCGCGCTCGGCGGCGCGGAGGCCGAGGGCGGCGACGTGCGCGGCCGGCAGTCCGCCGCGCTGCTGGTCGTCCCGGCCACGGGCGAGCCGTGGGAGTTCACCATCGACCTGCGCGTCGAGGACCACGCCGACCCGGTCGGCGAGCTGGGCCGGCTCGTGCACCTGCACCGCGCCTATGCGCTGGCCGGCGAGGCGGACGAGCTGATGGGCGCGGGACGCGCCGAGGAGGCGGCGCCGCTCTACGTCCGCGCCGCCGAGCAGGCGCCGGAGTCCGACGAGCTGCTCTTCTGGGCCGGGCTCGCCCTGGCCGACACCGGCGACCTGCCGGGCGGCGTCGACGCGGTCCGCCGCGCGGCCGCGGTCAACCCGAACTGGTTGCTGCTGCTGGAGCGCCTGTCGGCGGACTTCGCCCCGGCGGGCGCGGCGGTGCGACGCAAGCTGGGGCGCTGAGGAACGGCCGAGACCCGCGGCACCACGCCGCGGGTCTCGACCCCGAGCCCCTCAGTCGATCAGCAGATGACCTGCAGGTGGAAGCCCCGCGCGTTCGTGGCGCGCACCTGGACCGTGTTGGCGCTCGCCCCTGAGCCCGGCTGAACCCCGAAGCCAAAGTCGCTCGCGGCGCCGAGCGCCGACGCCGTCGCCGAGCAGGCGCTGACGTCGCGGTTGAACGTCACCGTGTAGAGGAAGTTCGCGCCTTCGGCGACGCGGTTTGCGGCGGTGGCCCCGCTGCCGGCCGCGAGCCCGCCGGCCTCCGTGACCGCCGCGAACGCGAAGCGGTTGGCCGCCGCGAACGCCGCGGCGTCCTGGCCGTCGACCTTGTCGGCGTTCAGGCCGGTCGCGACGCCGGTCGCGTTGGTGACGAACGGCGCGCCCGACGGGTTGCCGGTCGTGATCTGGCCCGCCTGATTGCCGGTGGTGGAGAACTCGAAGGCGCGGCCGCCCTTGAGGTTGTTCGCGCGGATGCACGGCTCGCTGCCCGGGTTCGAGCGGCAGCCGTAGATCGCGCCGCCGCCGTCGCCGTTGCGCAGGTTCGACTGGCGGGTGCTGTAGGTGCCGTTGGACGAGATGATCTCCGTCTCGGCCGACAGGGCGCGCGAGCTCGGATTGCGCTTACCGGCGATGAGGTTGCGGCCCTCGCCGAAGCCGACGGCCAGCGCTGGGATCCCCAGCACCAGGATCAGCGCCGTGGCCACGATGTAGCGGCCGTTCTTCATGCCTCTCACTTCGACCCCCTTGAGACTGGATTCGCCGACGGCGTCTTGCCGTGGCGCTCTGCCCCTCCCAAACGCGGGCGAGGGCCGGGGGTTGCGCACCGATCAGGAAAGACAGAACGCTTGCAGCGGGGTCAACGCTCGCCCGGCAGCTTGGCCGGGTTCACGGACACCGGGACGTCCAGGTCCAGCGCGGTACGGATGATGCGCGTCTGCTCGATCGTGTGCGCGGCGGGATAGCCCTCGCCCGGCGAGGCGCGCTCGGGGCGGCCGGTGTAGCCGAACTGCAGCGTCGAGGGCAGGATGTGCAGCAGCCGCGGGGACATGTGCGCGCGGGCGCCCATGTTGCGCGGCTCCTCCTGCACCCAGGCGACCTCGCGCAGGTTGGGGTAGCGCGAGACCTCGTCGAGGATCTGCTGCTGCGGGAACGGATAGAGCAGCTCCACGCGCGTGATCGCGACCCGCTCGTTGTTCTCGCGCGTCGCGTGGCCCTTGAGGTCGTAGTAGATCTTGCCCGTGCACAGCACGAGGCGCTCGACCTTCTCCTCGTCGATCCGCGGCTCGGGCAGGATCGGGAAGAAGCGGGCGTCGGCGAGGTGCTCGAGCCGCGAGGTCGCCTGCGGCAGGCGCAGCAGTGACTTCGGGGTCATGATCACCAGCGGGCGCTGCTTGGCGACGCGCGCCTGGCGGCGCAGCAGGTGGAAGTACTGCGCCGGCGTCGTGAGGTTCGCGACGCGGATGTTGCCCTCGGCCGCCAGGATCAGGAAGCGCTCCAGGCGGGCGCTCGAGTGCTCGGGCCCCGAGCCCTCGTAGCCGTGCGGGAGCAGCAGCGTCAGGCGGGTCGTCTGGCCCCACTTGGCCAGCGCGGAGACGATGAACTGGTCGACGATGACCTGCGCCGAGTTGACGAAGTCCCCGAACTGGGCCTCCCACAGCACGAGCGTCTCGGGCGCCTCCATCGAGTAGCCGTACTCGAAGCCGAGGCAGGCGACCTCGCTCAGCGGCGAGTTGTGCAGCTCCATCGGCGCGAGCGCCCCGGGCAGGGTCTGCACGGGGCAGATGCGCTGGCCGGTCTTGTAGTCGTGCAGGACGAGGTGGCGCTGGGAGAACGTCCCGCGCTCGACGTCCTGGCCGGTCAGCCGGATCGGCGTGCCCTCGGCCAGCAGCGACGCGTAGGCGAGGCTCTCGGCCTGCGCCCAGTCGATCCCGCCGTCGGGGCCGACGGTCTCGCGCCGGCGCTCGAGCTGCTTGATCAGCTTCGGGTGGACGCTGAAGCCCTCGGGGACCCGCAGCAGGTCGTCGTTGAGCTCGCGCAACCGGTCGGCGCCGACCGCGGTCTTGACCTCGGGGGAAGGCGAGCGGTCGAGCTCGTAGCCGCCGGTGGGCTGATCGACGCTGCCGGCGGTGAGCGCCTCCTTGAGCGTCTTGTGGCGCTCGGAGAGGCTGTCCCAGATCTCCTTGGCCATCGCGTCGGCCTCGTCCTGGTCGAGCGCCTCCTGCGCGACCAGGGCCTCGGCGAAGAGGTCGCGCGTGGAGCGCTTCTCCTTGATCTTCGCGGCCATCTCGGGCTGGGTGTAGGCGGGCTCGTCGGCCTCGTTGTGCCCGAAGCGGCGGTAGCCGATCAGGTCGATGAGGACGTCGTGGCCGAACTCCTGGCGGAAGGCGAAGGCGAGGCGCACGGCCGAGACGCAGGCGGCGACGTCGTCGGCGTTGACGTGGATGATCGGCACGTCGAAGCCCTTGGCGAGGTCCGAGGCCCAGCGCGTCGAGCGGGCGTCGTCCGGGTCGGTGGTGAAGCCGACCTGGTTGTTCTGGATCAGGTGCAGCGTGCCGCCGACCGTGTAGCCGTCGAGCGCCTGCAGGTTCAGCGTCTCGGGCACGACGCCCTGGGCGGGGAAGGCGGCGTCGCCGTGCAGCACCACCGGCACCGCGGCGGTGTTGTCCAGGCTGGCGTGCGGGCCCTCGCGGCCGGTCTGCAGCGCGCGCGTGGCGCCGGTGACCACGGGCGAGACGTACTCGAGGTGGCTGGGGTTGGACTCTAGGCGGACGATGATCGACTCGCCGTCGGGCAGCCGGTAGGAACCCTGGGCGCCGTGGTGGTACTTCACGTCGCCGGTGCCGCCCTGCGGGATCGTGGTCACGGCCTCGATCGAGGAGGCGCCCTCGAACTCGCGGAAGATCGTCTCGTAGGCGCGCCCGAGGTTGTGGGCGAGGACGTTCAGCCGGCCGCGGTGGGCCATGCCGATGACGACTTCCTTGGCGCCCTGCCCGGCGGACAGCTGGATCATCTCGTCGAGCATCGGGACCGTCATGTCCAGGCCCTCGATCGAGAACTGCTTCTGGCCGAGGTAGGCGCGGTGCATGAAGCGCTCGAGCGAGTCGACCTGCGTCAGGCGGCGCAGCAGCGCCTTGGCCTCATCGGGGTCCAGGCGCTGGCGGTAGGTGCCCGACTCGATCTTCTCGCGCAGCCACATGCGCTGGCGGTGGGAGGCGATGTGCTCGACCTCGTAGGCGATCGTGCCGCAGTACGTCTCGCGCAGGTGCGGCAGCGCCTCGGCGAGCGTCTCGCCCGGCACGAAGATGCGCAGGATCCGCGCGGGGATCTGGGCCATGACCTCCGGCGTGAGCCCGAGCGGCTCGGGGTCGAGCGCCGGATCGCCCTCCGGCTCGGAGCCGAGCGGGTCCAGCCGGGCGGCCAGATGGCCGTGCGTCCGGTGGGCCTTGATCAGCGACGTGGCGGCCTGCACGGCCTGCAGCAGCGCCTCGTCCGGGGCGGCGCCGGGGGCGGGCGCCTCGGCGGGCGCAGGCGCGGCCGGCGCCGCCGCGGGAGCGGCGGGGGCTTCGACCGCGGCCGGCGCGCTCGCGCCCAGGTCGGAGAAGACGGCCTCGTAGAAGCCCTCGTCGCCTCCCAACAGCCCCTCGACGACCTGCAGGAAGCGCCCGGACTCGGCGCCCTGGATGACCCGGTGGTCATAGGTCGAGGTCATGGTCATGACCTTCTCGGCCCCGATCGACTCGCCGATCGCCTCCAGGCCGACCGGATAGCCGATCGCGCCGGTGGCGACGATCGTGCCCTGGCCGGGCATCAGCCGCGGGACGGAGGCGACGGTGCCGATCCCGCCGGGATTGGTCAGCGTGAGGTTCGCGCCCTGCAGGTCGTCGGCGGTCAGCGCGCCGTCGCGCGCGCGGGCGATCAGGTCGTTGAACGCCGCCAGGAAGCCCTCGAAGCCCAGGCGCCCGGCGTCGCGGATCACCGGCACCATCAGCGTGCGCCCGCCGTCCTTGCGCTCGAGGTCGACCGCGATCCCCAGGTTCACGGCGCCGTCGTCGACGAAGTGCGGGCGCCCGTCGATCTCGGCGAAGTGGCGGGCCATCACCGGCATCGCCTCAGTGCCGGCGCGGGCGATCGCGTAGCCGATCAGGTGGGTGAAGGAGACGCGGTGCCCGGCCGCCTTGAGCTCGCGGCGGCGGGCGTCGAGCGTCGTGACGGTCAGCGTGCGGAACGAGGTGGCGGTCGGGATCGACCGCGACTCGTCCATGTAGCGCGCGAGCATCGCCGAGGCGCCCTTGATCAGCGTGGCGCCTTCGGCGCGGCCGTTGGTCGCCGCCGAGCGCTCCGGCGCCGCCGCCGGGGCGTCGCCGTTGGCGGCGGCGAGCACGTCGGCCTTGGAGATCCGCCCGGCCGGGCCGGTGCCCTGCACGGAGGAGAGGTCGACGCCGTGGGCGGCGGCCGCGCGGCGCGCGACCGGCGAGGCCTTGGTGCCCTCGGCCGGCTCGTGGCCCGGGCTCGGCGCGTCGCCCTCGGGGCGGACCGGCTCGGTGGGCCGCGCGGGCGCCGCCTCGGCCGGCGCGGCGCCGTTGCCCGGGCGCAGGCGGGCCAGGACCTGACCGACGGTGACGGTCTCGCCCGGGTCGGCGAGGATCTCCTCGACCACGCCCGCGGCGGGCGCCGGGACCTCGGCGTCGACCTTGTCGGTGGAGATCTCGACGATCGTCTCGTCGGCCTCGACGGCGTCCCCGGGCGCCTTGGCCCACTCGAGGATGACGCCCTCGGAGACCGACTCGCCCATCTGGGGCATGGTCACGTCGACCGGCTCGCCGCCATCCGCTCGGCTCGGCTCGGCCGCGGCGCTCGGGCTCGGCGGGCCTCGGCCTCGGCCTGTGGCTCCGGCTCGGCCTCCGCCGGCGCTGCGCCGTTGGCCGGGGAGATCTCGGCGAGCACGTCGCCCACCGCGACGGTGTCGCCCTCGGCGGCGTGGACCTTCACGACGGTGCCGGCGGCCGGCGCGGGGACCTCCGCGTCGACTTTGTCGGTCGACACGTCCACCAGCGTCTCGTCCTCCGAGATCTGGTCCCCTTCGTGTTTGTGCCACTCGAGGATGGTGCCTTCGGAGACCGAATCGCCCATCTGTGGCATGACGACTTGAACCGTCGTGTTGACCGCCATAACGGTGCGTCAGACCATACCGCGTTCGGGGCGCCCTTCAGGCCGCCGTTCACGCCGCTCTTCCAGCACGAACCCGATCGTCCCGGCGAACGGCCCGACGCCGCCCACGACCGCGACCAGGACGGCCAGCCAGAGGGGGATCACCCGTAGCCGCACGGCGAGGATGCACAGCACGGACATGACGATCCAGCCGACGCCGTGCAGCCAGCCGAACACCGTCACGAGGCCGGGTGGCCCGTCGCCGAAGGCCAGCACGAGCAGCACGAGGTAGACGGCCGAGTGGCAGAAGGAGAGGATCTCCAGCCGCCGGAAGGTGATCAGGCTGCTCATCCGGCCTCGAGCAGGTGCGCCATGCGCTGCAGCGCCGGGTCGGCCTCCGGCGGCCAGGCGTCCGGGTCGCGCGGCCACCAGGCGTGGGCGTCGTGCTCGTGGTCGCGCTCCACCGTCGCCCCGGCTCCCAGCCGTGCCTGGCCGATCAGCATCACCATGCGGTTCGGGAGCGCGACGAGCGCCTCGACCGCGAGCGCTTCCGGGGTCACCGCCCACTCCTCCGCGAGCTCGCGCGTGAGCGCCTGCACCGGGGTCCTCGCCCACCTCGACCGCGCCGCCGGCGCCGAGCGCCCAGCGGCCCGCCCAGGTGGCCACCCAGGCGGCTCGCCGGCCGGCGAGCCAGCGGCCGTCGGCGTCGCGCACGCAGCACAGGACCGACAGCGAGGCGGCGGTGTCGGCGTCGAGCAGGCGCAGCGCCCAGCGCTGGGCCTGCAGCTCGAGCGCCAGGTGTCCGTCCGTGGCCTCGAAGCCGGCCAGGCGCGCCGCGAGCCCGTCGTGCGCCGGCGATCCGCGCTCGCGCAGTGCCCCGATCGCCCGGTCGGCGGCCGCCTCGGCGGCCGGGTCGGCGGCGTAGGGCTCCTCCCGCCAGGAGCACGTGACCGCCCCGGCCGCCCAGGGCCCGCGCGCGAGGATCCCGGGAGCGAACGTCACCGTCCCCAGGCTACCCCCGCCCACGCGGCGTGCCACCATTGGCAAACGATGAGCACCGACGCCTCCGCGAAGAACATGCAGGCGGTCTGCAAGGCCAAGGAGGTCCACGACAAGACCTGCCCCTTCGGCGGCACCGGCACCGAGGTCCACATGGCGTGGTTCGACATCGAGCGCATCGGCTGGGAGGAGGGCGACGTCATCTGCGGCCTCGTCGTCGTGGGCGACGAGAAGGTGGCGACCGGCATGATGCGCGTCACCTGCGACGCCGAGGGCGACGGCGGCGGCCAGCAGGAGGAGGAAGAGGTCGAGGTCGTCGAGGCCGTGGCCGAGGAGCGCGAGCTCGTGACCTCGCGGCCCGGCTAGAGCCCCGGGCCGCCCAGCACCTTCTCCGCGCCCGGGTCGCGCTGCACGGGCGACTCGGCGTCGTGGGCGGCGGCCAGCGCCTCGGCGCGCCCGAGCGTCGTCGCGGGCAGCCGCGCGTCCTCGAGCGCGAGCGACCGGTCGAACTGGGCGCGCAGCGCAGCCAGCACGTCCACGGCGTCGACGCCCGGCGCGAGGTCCTCGACCGCCCCGGCGGTCGAGGGGTCCCAGGCGAGCCCGAGCGCCGCGTAGACGGGCTCGAGCACCGCCCGCACCCGCTCGGCGCCCTCGACCACCAGCACGCCCTGGGTGCAGGCCGCGCGCTGGGTGACCCGCTGGGCGATCCCCGCGAGCTTGACCCGGCCGCCCGCGTTGACGCTGAAGTCGCCCGGGCAGTACTCGCCGGGCACCGGGCCGACGCGGGCGTCGACGCCGAGGTCGCGCAGCGCGCGCTCGACCATCCCGGCCATCCAGCGGAAGCGGTCGTGCGTGCCGGCCGACGGCTGCGCCTCGGCCACGACGTGGGTGAACAGGATCGCCCCGTCGTTGAAGACGGCGGCGCGCCCGCCGACCAGCCGGTGGACCGCGGCGTAGCCCGCGGCGCGAGTGAGCGCGACGGCGTCGGGGAAGCCGGGGGCGAGGGCGTCGAGCCGCCCGAAGGAGACCAGCGCGCCGGGCACCGCGAGGCGCGCCGCGACCGGAGTCAGGCCGAGCCCCGCCTCGTCGAGCAGCGCGTGCGAGAGCGCCTCCTCGAGCGCCGGGCGCTGCGGGAAGGCGTCGCTGTAGAGGGGGACCGCGACCGGCACGCCGGGCCAGTGTGGCAGCGCGACGAGAGGACGCTCATCGCCCGCTCAGCGCGCTCTCATGGCCGTGGCCGACCGTGGCGGCCATGCTCGTCACCGCACTCTCCTCGCTCGCCCTCGCCGTCCCGGGGGCCGGAGAGCCGCTCCCGGCGGTCCGGGTCGATCCCGTCCGGGAGATCAACCCGGCCGGCGGCCGCCGCGTCCCGGCCCGCCTGCAGCTGCCCGGGTTCGACGGCCGGATCGGCATCTCCGTCCGCGGGCGCTTCTCGCGCCGCTTCCCGAAGCGCTCCTACGGGCTCGAGCTCCAGGATGCCAAGGGGGAGAACCTGAACGCGAGCCTCCTCGGGATGCCCGCCGACGACGACTGGGAGCTCTACTCGCCCTACAACGACCGCACGCTGCTGCGCAACGTGCTCGCCTACGACACGGCGCGCTGGATGGGGCGCTACGCGGCCCGCACGCGCTTCGTCGAGCTCTCCGTGGGCGACGACTACCGCGGCGTCTACGTGCTGATGGAGAAGCTCAAGCTCCACCCGCGCCGCGTGCGGACGGCCGGCAAGGCCGGCTTCCTGCTCGAGCTCACCGCCCACAACCAGGCGGCGCGCAAGGCCCCCTCGTTCCGGGCGCCGGTGAGCGGGCGTCCGTTCGTCTGGGACGACCCCGAGCGCTCGGACCTCAAGCCGCGCGAGGCGGCCGTCAGCCGCCGGGCCGTCGCGCGCGTCGAACGCGCGCTCTCCCGCGGCGGCGACTGGCGCCGGCACCTCGAGCAGGCCGCCGCGGTCGACTTCGCGCTGGTCAACGAGATCTTCAAGAACGAGGACGGCTTCCACGCCAGCACGTTCATGTCCGGGCAGCCGGGCGGCAAGCTCCGGCTCGGGCCGGTGTGGGACTTCGACATCTCGATGGGCAACTCCGGCCACGGCCCGAGCCAGTTCCTGCCGGGCTGGATGCTGGCCAACCGCTGGTGGGCCGAGCGGCTCTACCGCGACGGTGGCTTCGCCCGCGCGCTGCTGCGCCGCTTCCGGGTGCTTCAGCGGCGCGCCTCGAGGCGCGGCTCGTGCAGGCGGTCGACGCGACCTCGGCCGCGCTGGCGCCCGCGCGCGCCCGCGACGCCGAGCGCTGGCCCGCGGCCCGCGACCGCCCGGCCGGTCCCTCGGAGTCCTACGTCGCCTCGCTGCGCTCCGGCTCGTGCGGCGCCTGGCCTGGCTGGACCGCAACCACGTTGCGGGGCCGATCGCCAGCACGGCCGCCAACCGCCGCGCCTCGCGAGAGACCGCGTTGTGGCCCACGGCGTACACCCCGCGATAAAGAGGGTGAAGCCGGCCGTGCTCGATCCGGTAGCCGATCGCCCAGCGAGCCAGACCAAGCTCTGCCAGCTGCGAGCGGGCAACGAGACCGTGTTGACGCCGAGCCAGCGCCGCGATTCGCGCATCGAGCGGATCCTCGTGCACATAAGCGGACATAGTCCGCCGAACTGCACGACCATCTCCCATCCGACCAGGATGACGCCGCAAACGCCACGAAACACCACCCCTTCGATGCGCCTTTGTGCCAATCCAGGCCCAGAACCGTCACGAGGAGATCCACCGACCGGTTGATGCGCGAAGCGCCGCTCGGGGCGGCCTTCGAGCGCGGCCTGCTCGTGCCCGGCGAGGGTCTCAGTCGCTGATCGCCAGCTCGCGCCCGAAGGCGCGGGCGAACAGCTCGCCCTGCTGTTGGGCGCTCCAGCGCGCCACGCTCGCGTCCTGGACGGTCTCCAGGCGCAGCTCGACGCGGCCGTCGTCGGTCTCGACGTCGACGCCGCGGACCGACTGGTCGCGCGAGCGCTCGAGCTGCTCGGCGACCCGCAGCAGCGCGGCACAGCGATCCAGCAGCTCGGGGTCACCTTCCCGCCCGAGCGGCTCGAACTGGCCGAGGCGCGGGTCGCCCTTGCGGTGGAAGCGGGCCATCTGGCCGATCAGGCCGGTCTCCCGCGGCGAGAAGCCGGGCAGGCCGGCGTTGAGGATCAGGTAGCGCGAGTGCTTGTGGTGGTCGTCGTAGTCGATCGCCATGCCGATGTCGTGCAGCATCGCCGCCGCCCACAGCAGCTCGCGCTCCTGCGGGTCGGCCGCGTGCGTTCCGGCCGCCGCGAGCGCGTCCCACATCTGCAGGGCCAGCGCCGCGACGTGCTCGAGGTGGGTGAAGTCCTCGTGGTACTGCGCGGTGAGGTTGAGCACCGCCGCGCGGCGCACGTCCGCGAACAGGGGCGGGTCGGTGCCCTCGAGCAGCGTGGAGTAGAAGACGCCCTCGCGCAGCCCCGCCTCGGTGACCTCGGCGACGCCGAAGCCGCCGGTCTCCATCACCGTCTCGATCACCACCGCGCCGGCGAGGATCAGGTCGCCGCGGGCGGGCTTGATGCCGGGCACCTTGGTGCCGCGCTCGTCGGCGGGGAGGTCCGCGAAGCGGTCGATCAGGCCCGCCAGCGTGTCGCGCGTGAGCGGGAAGCCCTGGATGCCGTAGGACGGCAGGCCCTCGGCGAGCTGGGCGGCTGCTGCCAGGTTGCGGCACGTCCCGCCGATGGCGGTCATGTGCCCGTCCCCGCCGCCGGCGCCCTCGAGCCATCCGGCCAACTCGACTTCCGACCGGACGTGCTCGCGCAGCGCCTTGAGCTGCCGGGGCTTGACCTTGCGGTCGGGCAGGAAGCGCTCGGTCATGCGCACCGCGCCGAGCCCCCACGAGCGCGCGTCGGCGGCGTGGCGGCCCTCGACGCGCGTGAGCTGCATCGAGCCGCCGCCGATGTCCAGCGCGACGCCGTCCGCAAGCGTCGTGGAGTTCACGGCGGCCAGGTAGCCGTAGCGGCCCTCCTCGACGCCCGGGAGCACCTCGATCTCCAGGCCGGAGCGAACGTTGGCCCGCTGCAGGAAGTCGGCCTGGTTCGAGGCGTCGCGGATCGCCGAGGTCGCGACCGGCCGCACGCGCTGGATGCCGGTCGCGCGGCAGAAGTGGGCGTAGAGGTCGATCGCCCGCAGGGCGCGCTCCATCGGCTCGGGCTGCAGCTCGCCGGTCGCCTCCAGGCCCTCGCCGATCCGCACCGCCTCGTGGATCTCGTCCGTGCGCTTCCACCACGGATGCGGGCCGTGCGGGTCCGTCCAGGTGAAGACGACCAGCCGGAACGAGTTCGACCCGAGGTCGATGACGGCGAGGCGATCCTCGGGCACCGCGGTCTAGGAGCGCTCGATCAGCTCGACCCGGTAGCCGTCCGGGTCGCGCACGAAGCACAGCCGGCTGCCGCCCTCGCGCACCGAGTACGGCGGCTTCTCGGGCTCGATGCCCTTCTCGGCGAGGTTCCCGAGCGTCCCGTCGAGGTCGTCGACGGTGATGGCGATGTGGTTGTAGCCCGTGCCCAGCTCGTAGCTGGAGACGCCGTGGTTGTAGGTCAGCTCGAGCCGGTCGCCGTCGCCCGGCAGGCCCATGAACACGTTGATGGCCTCGTCGCGGATCGGCATCCGGCGGCGCTCCTCGAAGCCCAGCGCCTCGTAGAAGGCGACCGAGCGGTCGATGTCGCCGATGCGGTAGCAGGTGTGGATGAGTGGCATGGAGGGCCGCAGGCTACCGCGCGCCCGCCGGGGCACTAGTGTCAGGGCCATGATCGTCGAGCGCGCGCTGCACCCGGACTACCTGTCGAACTCCTACCTGGTCGCGGCGGCCCCGGGTGGCGACGCCTTCTTCGTCGACGTCGGCGGCCCGCTGGACGAGCTGCTGGCCGCCGCCGACGAGCACGACCTGACGGTCACCCACGTGCTGCTGACCCATCACCACGGCGACCACATCGCCGAGCTCGACCGCGTGCTCGAGCGCTGGCCCGACGCGCAGGTGCTCATCCACCCGGGCGAGCGCGACCGCGTGCTCGGCGCCACGGGCGACCTCGAGCCCGGCACGGAGCTCGAGATCGGCGGCCTGACGGTCAAGACCCTGCACACGCCGGGGCACACCAACGGCATGACGGCGCTGCTGGTCGACGATCGAGAGCTCTTCCCCGGCGACACCCTGTTCCGCAACTCGGTCGGCGGCGTGCGCGCGCCCGGCAGCACCGGCTACGCCGACCTCAAGCACTCGATCATGGACGTGCTGCTCACGTTGCCACCGGACACCGTCATCCGCCCGGGCCACACCGACCCGACGACGGTGGCCGAGGAGCTCGAGGGCAACGCATTCGTGCGCGTCTGGCGCGGGTTGGATCCCGAGGGATCGGAGCCGTGCACGGCGATGGGCGAGCCGGCGACGCTCGTCCTGCTGGGCGACGACTACGACGGCGGGCACAAGGCGTGGGTGCGCTGGCAGGACGGCTCGGACGACATCGTCCCGGGCTCCCAGGTGCAGCGCGGCTGAGCCTGGGCGGGTCCGCCCGCCCCCTTGAAACGGGTCGCTAGCGTGGGAGGGGATGCCGCGCGAACGCGACACCCCCGAGGAGCGCAACGAGCCCGCCCTGTCGCTCAAGGATCTGCTCATCGCCGCCGTCTCCTCGGCGGGGGCGGCGCTGATCGTCTCCCAGATCTGGCGCGAGGGCACCCTGATCGCGACCGCGATGACGCCGGTGATCGTCACGATCGCCCGCGAGCTGCTGGCGCGGCCGAAGGCGGTCGCCAGCCAGGCCGCCCAGGCGGCGCGCGCCGTGACGCCCGTCACGCCGCACCTGCCCAAGCCGTCGCGCTTCTCGCGCGGGCGGGAGCGCCTCAGCGACCGCTCGCGGCGGCCCACGGCCGAGCGCGAGCAGGAGGAGTTCGATCCGATCCAGCCGCAGGGCTGGGACGACCTCGGGCGTACGCCGCGGGCCGCCGGCGCGCCGCGGCTAGAGCCGGAGCCGGAGCCGCCGGACGAGCGCAAGCAGCAGCGCGAGGCGCGGCGCGAAGAGGACCGCCGCCGCCGCTGGACGCGCAAGGCGATCGTCGTCGGGCTCGTCACCGGCCTGGCCGGCTGCCTCATCGCCGTGGCTGTCATCACCTTCACCGAGGTGGCGGTGTTCGGCAAGAACGCCAGCGCGACCTCGGGCACGCCGACGACCTTCTTCAGCGGCTCCTCGCGGCGCGACCGCAACCGCGACCAGGACAGCCAGCGCGAGTCCTCGGAGGACAAGGAGCGCGACGCCGAAAGCAACGAGCCGGACGCCACGCCCACGCCCACTCCCGACGCCACCGCGACCCCAGGGCCCGACGCGACCCAGACGCCCGCGCCGTCGGCGACGCCGACCCCGGCCCCCGCGGACGGCGCCACCCCCGCTGCGCCGACGCCCGAGGCGACCCCGCCGCCGGGCGGCTGAGCCCCGCTATAAGTCCTCGGGCGATGCCCAAGGACCGTATCCCGACCTCGCGGATCACCCGCACCGCGCGCGTCACGGGTCTGGCGGCGGGCCAGGCGGCGCGCCAGCTGGGCACCTCGACCGCCAACCTGACCCGCACCGAGGAGCGCCGGCAGGTTGCGCTCGAGAAGCGCCAGATCGAGGCGGCCGAGCAGATCGTCGCGGCGCTGGGGACGATGAAGGGCGCGGCCATGAAGCTCGGCCAGGTGATGTCCTTCCTCGACGTCGGCCTCGTGCCCGAGCCGCACCGCGAGGAGTTCCAGCGCAAGCTCGGCGAGCTGCGCGACGCCGCGCCCAAGGTCCGCTTCGCCGACATGCGCAAGGTCGTCGAGTCAGAGCTCGACGAGGAGCTCGGCGACGTCTTCGCCCGCTTCGACGAAGAGCCGATCGCCGCCGCCTCGATCGGCCAGGTCTACCGCGCCCAGCTCCACGACGGGCGCGAGGTCGCGGTCAAGGTCCAGTACCCGGGCGTCGCCCAGGCGGTGCGGGCCGACATCCAGAACCTCGGGATGATCCTGCGGCTGATGAAGCGCGTCGCGCCCGGCCTGGACGTCAAGGCGACCGCCGAGGAGGTCCGCGAGCGCATCGGCGACGAGCTCGACTACGAGCTCGAGGCCCAGAACCAGCGCTCGCTGGCGCGCATCTTCCGCGGCCACCCGTTCATCGTCGTCCCCGACGTGGTCAGCCGGCTCTCGCGCGAGCGGGTGCTGGTCTCCGACTGGGTCGACGGCGAGCGCTTCGAGGCGATCAAGGAGCGCGACCAGGCGACGCGCGACCGCGTGGGGGAGATCGTCTTCCGATTCTTCTTCGGCTGCATGTACCGCCATCACCAGTTCTCGGGCGACCCGCACCCCGGCAACTTCCTGCTGCTCGCGGACGGGCGCGTGGCCTTCCTGGACTTCGGCCTCTACAAGGTCATGCCGCGCGAGCTCGCCGAGGTCGAGCTCGCCTGCCAGCGCGCCGGCCACGAGGGCGACGGCGAGCGGCTGCTGGAGATCTGGAGCGAGACCGGCTTCCTCAAGCACCCCGAGCGCTTCCGGCCAGACAAGCTGCTGGCCCAGTTCCGCGACGCGACCTGGTGGTACGTGCTCGACGAGGACCTCGAGCTCTCGCCCGAGATCGCCACCCAGGTGATGATCGACATGTCCGACCCGCGCTCGGCGCACTTCGGGCAGATGCGCCACGAGACGCTGCCCGCCGACCACCTCTTCGGCCGTCGCGTCGAGATGCTCACGCTGGCCGTGCTCTCCCAGCTGCGCGTGCACGAGAACTTCCACCGCATCGCCCGCGAGTGGATGTACGGCGACCCGCCGGTCACGGAGCTCGGGCATGCCGAGGCCGCCTTCTACGCCCGCGCCGCCTGAGCCCTCCGAGGAGGCCGCGGACCCGCGCCTCGTCCAGGCGGCGCGGCGGCTCGCGCTGCTGCGCCTCGGCGGCCTGGCCGCGGCGCTGGCCACCGCGCTGGCGCTCGTGGTGCTGGCCGGCAGCGGGACGCTGTCGGCCGACCGCGTGCGCGACTGGGTCGACGGCTTCGGCGCGCTGGCGCCGCTCGTCTTCATCGTCGTCTCGGCGGCACTCACCTGCGTGCTGTTCCCCGGCCCGCTGCTGGCCGGCGCCTCCGGGCTGCTCTTCGGCACCGCGCTCGGCTTCCCGGTGACGCTGACGGCGGCGACGCTCGGCGCCGTGTGCGCGTTCTCGATCGGCCGTCGGGTCGGGCAAGGGCCGGTCGAGGTGCTGGCCGGCCCGCGCGTCCGGCGGGCGCGCGAGTGGATCGGCCGGCGCGGCTTCCTGTCGGTGCTCTACGCCCGCATCGCCCCGGGCATGCCCTACACGATCGTCAACTACGTCGCCGGGCTGACGCCGGTCTCGCTCGGCGCCTTCGCCGCCGCGACCGCGCTCGGTGCCGCGCCGCGCGCCTTCGCCTACACGGCGCTGGGCGGCTCGTTCGGGAACTTCCGCTCGTGGCAGACCGTCGCCGCGGTGGTCGTGCTGGTGGTCATGGCGCTTGTCGGCGCGCTGTTCCTGCGGCGCGACCTGCGCGCGGGGCGCTAGGCCCGCTCGATCGTCCGCACGCCGCGCGCCGGCGTCCAGACCTCGATCACGATCGACTTGCGGCTCTCGGCGAGCGCGACGGTGGAGACCTCGCGCAGGTCGAGCCGGAAGAGGTGCGACGGGCCTGGAGGCGCCCCGTGGGCGCCGTTGATCCGCGCGACCCGCTCGGGGTCGGTGATCTCCTCGACGACGCCGGCGAGCTTCGCGTCGCCCTTCCACTCGTCCGGCTCGTCGGAGCCGCTGTGCAGGGCGAAGCGCGGGTCGCGCTGCAGGTCGCGAGCCTTGACCGCCTCCCACATCGAGCCGATCCACAGCTCGCCCTCCGCGAAGGCCGACTCGATGCCGGAGATGCGAGGCCCGCCGTCCCGGCGGACCGTCGCGAGCGTCTTGTGGGCGTGGGCGTCGAGCCGCTCGTGCACGCGCGCGGCGAGCGCGGGCGCGGCGGTCTCGAACTCGGTCCAGGTCGCCATGGCCGTAGCGTGGCGCATGCTGCGCGGGCGGTCGAGCGAGACGTCGAACGCGATCAAGGATCGAGGCGCGAGGATGTCCCGGCCCCTATGGCCGACCGGCTCCGCGACCTGATCGACCTCGTGCTCGGCTCGCTCGACGAGCCCGGCGCCGACGGCCGCGCGCTCGCGGGCCGGGCGCACTTCTCGCGCGACCACCTCGACCGGCTGCTGGCGGGCGCGACCGGCGAGTCGCCCGTCGCGCTGCGCCGGCGGTTGCTGCTCGAGCGCGCCGCCTGGCAGCTGCGGGCCGGCGCCGCCTCGCCCTCGGAGGCCGCCGCGGCGGCGGGCTACGGCTCGCTGGCCGCCTTCTCGCGCGCGTTCGCCCGCGCCCACGGCGTCCCGCCGAGCACGTTCGCCGGCTCCGGGCGCCCGGTGGCGCTAACGGCCCCCAACGGCATCCACTTCCACCCGCCCGCGGGCCTGCTCGTGCCCGGACCGCGCCGGCCCGCGCCGGCCCGCGACCTCGCCGAGCGGCTCGTCGCCCACCACCTCGACCGTGTTCGCGAGCTGCTGCGTCTGGCCGCGACGCTGGCAGACGCGGAGCTCGAGCGCCCGCTGCGTCCCGGCCTGGTGGTGGTCTGGTTCGAGGGCGAGGAAGCCAGCGCCGCCCGGATGGCCGAGCGGCTCGTCCGCACGCTCGAGGTGTGGGTCGCCGCGATCACCGGTCAGCCGTTCCCGCCGCCGCTCGCCGGCGACGAGCTGCTCGCGCGCTTCGAGCGCGCCGCGCGCGACTTCGAGCGGCTGGCCCGCTCGATCCGCGACCGCGGCGCGTGGGACGATATGTTCGTCGACGCGCTGTGCGAGCCGCCGCAGTCGTTCACCTACGGCGGCGTGCTCGCGCACGTGCTCACCTACGGGGCGGTGCGCCGCGAGGCGCTGGCGGGCGTGCTCGCGGAGCTGGGCTGCCCGCCGCCGGCGTCCGGGGACCCGATCGAGTGGGAGGCGGGCCGCTGACCACGGCCGCTACGGTCCCGGCCATGGCCACGAACAACGAGAAGCCCCAGGTCGACGTCCCGTCCGACCAGCCGCCCTCCTACCAGCTCGAGCTCGATGACCTCGCCGTCGGCGACGGGGACGAGGCGGTCGCGGGCAAGATCGTCGAGGTCCACTACGTCGGCGTCTCCTGGAAGGACGGCAAGCAGTTCGACGCCTCCTGGGATCGCGGCGACACCTTCAAGTTCGGCCTCGGCAAGGGCCAGGTGATCCCCGGCTGGGACCAGGGCGTGGCCGGGATGCGCGTCGGCGGCCGGCGGCGCATCACCATCCCGCCCGCGCTCGCCTACGGCAAGCGCGGCGCCGGCGGCGTCATCGGCCCCGACGAGACGCTCGTGTTCGTCGTCGACCTCGTCGGCGTGCGCTGAGCCGCGGCGCTCAGCCGCCGGCGGCGACGGCGTCGTAGCCGTCGGCGCGCAGGAGCTCGAGCACGGCGTCGCGGTGGTCGCCCTGCAGCTCGATCACGCCGTCCTTTACCGAGCCGCCGACCCCGCAGCGCTTCTTCAGCCGCCCCGCGAGCTCGCGCAGGCCGGCGTCGTCGAGTGGCACGTCGGCGACGGTGGTCACCGCCTTGCCGCGCCGGCCGCTCGTCTCGCGCCGGACCTTCACCCGCCCGCCGGTCTCGCGGCGCGCCTTCAGCCCCGGGTCGCGCGCCTTGCGCAGGTCGCCGTCGGTGGCCGACCACACGACCTTCGCGTCCCGGCGGGCCACGCTCAGATGATTGATCTCGCGGCCGCGCGGCCGGCTGGTGGATGTCCCGTGGGTGCTGGGCGGTGCCCGCCCGAGGGCACAGTGGTGGTGCCACGGGCCCTTTCGGCGGGTGCCGTCCGGCACCGCGGGACGCCGCCAGACGGTCGTGGGGTCGTGGGATCACTCATCTAGGCCTCTTGGATCTGCAACAGCGAGGTCGTGCCCGGCTTGCCCGAGGGCAGCCCGGCGGTGATCCCGACCCGCTCGCCGCGCTTGACCCAGCCGAGCTCGCGCACGCGCGCCACGGAGGCCGTGATGAGCTCCTCGGTGACCTCGTAGCGCGGCAGCGAGGCCGCCGTCACGCCCCACATCAGCCCGCACCGGCGGACGGTCTCCTTGCCGGGCGAGAGCGCGTAGATCGGCACGGTCGGGCGGTGCGCGGAGATCAGCCGGGCCGAGCGGCCGGTCAGCGTCGGTGCCACGAGCGCCGCCAGGCCGAGCTCGGAGGCCGCGCGGCAGGCGGTGTAGGCGAGCGTGTAGGCCGGATCGCGGCGGTCGCGGAGCACGCGGTGCTCGTTCCACTCGGCGTAGGGCGCGATGGCCTCCGTGCGCTCGGCGATCGCGGCCATCATCGCCACCGCGCCGACCGGGTGCTGGCCGACCGCGCTCTCCTGGGAGAGCATCACGGCGTCGGTGCCGTCGAGGATCGCGTTGGCCACGTCGGTGACCTCGGCGCGCGTCGGGCGGGCGGAGATGACCATCGAGTCGAGCATCTGGGTGGCGGTGATCGACGGGCGGGCGAGCTTGCCCGCGAGGGCGATGATCTGCTTCTGGACGATCGGGACCTCCTCGATGCGCAGCTCGATGCCGAGGTCCCCGCGCGCGACCATCACGCAGTCGGCGGCGCGCAGGATCTCCTCCGCGTTCTCGACCGCCTGGGGCTTCTCCATCTTCGCGATCAGCGGCAAGCGGGTGTGGCCGCGCAGGTAGGTGATGTCCTCGGCGCGGCGCACGAAGGAGACCGCCACCAAGTCGACGCCGATCTTCTCGCCGGTCCGCAGGTGCTCGAGGTCCTCCTCGGGCACCGAGGGAAGCGAGGTCGTCTCGCCCGGGATGTTCAGACCCTGGCGCGAGGCGACGGTGCCGCCGATGTCGACCACCGTGTCGATCTCGCCCTCGCCCGTGCGAGTGGCCTCGACCTTCAGGCGCACCGCGCCGTCGGAGAGGTACATGATCTCGCCGGGGCCGACCGAGTCGGCGAGGCCGTCCCAGGCGATGTACATCCGGTCGGCGTCCCCGAGCTCCGAGGCGGTGCCGTTGCCGCAGACGAATGTGAGCTTGTCGCCCACGCCGAGCTCCGCGACGTCGTCGCGCAGGCGGCCGATGCGCAGCTTCGGGCCGGGCAGGTCCTGCAGCACCGCCACCTGGCGCCCGGCGCGGCCCGCGGCCTGCCGGACGCGCTGGGCCACCTCGTGATGCTCTTCGGCGGTCCCGTGCGAGAAGTTCAGCCGCGCGACGTCCATGCCGGCCTCGACCATCCGCACGAGCACCTCCGGGTCGCGGGAGGCGGGGCCGATCGTGGCGACGATCTTCGTGCGGCGCATGCCGGGAACCTAGCGGTGCGCGGCGGCGCCTCGCGCGCCGTCGCTATATTGCCCCGCTTCGCAGAAGGCCGAGTCCGCGCCGCCTCAGGGCGCGCGGAGCGGGGGACCCAAGGATTCGGGGGCGAATCGGCACCAGTGCGTGCCGTAGCGCGGCGGTCACCGCGCGAGTCCGCGCACCCGTAGGCACGAGCTTCGAGGGGGACAGTGCTCCACAACCGGTCGCCGCGCCTGCTGGCCCTCGCCGTGCCGCTGGTCGCCCTCGCCGCGCCGGCTGCGACGGCTCCGCCCCGGCTCGCGGACGTCGGCGGCACCGTCGCGCCCGCCGCCCCGCGGATCGCCGAGGTGCGCTGCGACGAGGACCGCAAGGCCTGTCCGCGCGGGACGCTCGTCTCCGTGCGCGGCGAGGGGCTCGAGACGGTCGAGACCGCCCTCTTCCTCGGCCGCGCGGGCGCTGCGGACGACCACCCGGTGACCGTCCGCGAGGCCAGCCGGCATCGCGCGCTGGTCCGGGTCCCGGCGCAGGCGCGCAGCGGGCCGGTGCGGGTGCTCAGCGAGCAGACCGGCGTCTCGGCGCCGAGCGACCGCGTGCGCGTCGCCCCCCCGCCCGCGCCGCCGGCCGCGTTCCCGATCGCGGGCACGGTCGACTGGGGAACCGAGATCAACCGCTTCGGCGGCGGCCGCGGACACGACGGGCAGGACCTCTTCGCCGACTGCGGCACGGCCGTGCGCGCCGCGCGCGGCGGCAAGGTCGTCGAGGCAGAGACGGGCGGCGCCGAGGGCAACTACGCCGTGATCGAGTCCGAGGACGGCGGCCAGCAGGCCTACCTGCACCTGCTCGAGCCCGCCACGGTGACCGCGGGCGACGCCGTCGCCGCCGGCCGGCGGATCGGCGCGGTCGGCCAGACCGGCAACGCCCAGGGCTGCCACCTGCACTTCGAGCTGTGGACGGCGCCCGGGCGCTTCACGGGCGGCCAGGCGCTCGACCCGTACGCCACGCTGCGCCGCTGGTCGCGCTAAGGCTGGAAGTCCCCGTCGGCCTGGATGACCGTCCCGTCGGCCGTGAGGCGCCCGCCCTGGCGCAGGTCGACGATCATGTCCCAGTGCACCACCGACTCGTTGACGCCGCCCGTCTCCGGATAGGAGGCGCCGACCGCCAGGTGCACCGTGCCGCCGATCTTCTCGTCGAAGAGGATCGCGCCGACCGGCCGGTCGATGCCGAAGTTGGTGCCGACGCCGATCTCCCCGAGCCGGCTCGCGCCCGGGTCGGTGGCGAGCGTCGCCCGCAGGTAGTCCTCGCCGCGCTGGGCCCGCGCCGCGACGACGAGGCCCTCGCGGAACTCGAGCTCGATGCCCTCGACGGCGACACCGCCCGGGCTGGAGGGCAGCGTGAAGCGCACCTGCCCCTCGGCGGAGGTCTCCAGCGGCCCCGTGAAGACCTCGCCGCTGGGCATGTTGCGCTTGCCGTCGGAGTTGACCCACGTGCGCCCGGCGACCGACAGCGTCAGGTCGGTCCCCTCGGCCTCGATCCGCAGCTCGCTCGCGGCGGCCAGGCGGTCGATCAGCGCGGACTGGAAGGCGTGCAGCTCGCGCCACGCGGCCGCCGGGTCGTCGCGGTCCAGGAAGGTCGCGCGGCGCACGAAGGCGGCGAACTCGGCCGTGCCCATGCCCGCGCGCTGGGCGCCGGCCGCGGTCGGCCACAGCGTCCCGCACCAGCGCCGGCGCAGCGCGGCGGCGCGCACCGGGGCGCGGGCGCGGGCCGCGCGGGCCATGCGCGCCGGATCGACGCCCGCCAGCGCCGTCGTGTTGGCCGGCGCCTGGACGTTGAGCGCCGCGTCGGTGCCCTCCGCCTCGGCCAGCTCGGCCGGCGCGAAGCCGTCGAGCTGGCGGTCGCGGGCGGCGGCCCAGAACCCCTCGGCCTGCTCGGCCAGCTCGGGGCGCAGCAGCGGCCACGCCTCGCGCTCGAGCAGCTCGCGCTGGACGGCCAGCAGCAGCGGCTCGGCCAGGGTGGAGCCCCGCACCACCACCTGCTGTCCCGGCCGGGCGTCGAGGCAGTAGCCGCACAGCAAGCTCGCGAAGCCCGCGGGGTCGGGCCCGCTCACGGCGCCTGAAGCTCCGGGAAGTGCTCGGCCACATGCTCTCGCAGGACGTCGCGGATCCAGCGGCGCTCGGGCGGCGAGGCGAGCCGGTAGCGCCCCAGCAGCTCGCGCTGGGCGACCAGCGGCTCGGTCCCGGCGATCTCCCACCGCACGGCCAGGCGCTCGAAGAGGAACTCCGCCGCTCGCTGCCAGGCGTCCTCCGCCGACAGCGGCGAGCCCGCGGCGACGGCGGCGTACTCGCGCCGCGTCGCCGGGGTCAGCGCGCCGCGCAGGACCAGCAGGTTGCCCTCGGCGTCGGCGTAGCTCGACTCGGGCGCGGCGAGGCGCTCGGCGCCGCGTCGCCGGCCGCGCCTACCCATGTGGCGCGCGGTCCTGGGCGGCGCGCGTCGCGGACGCGCCGGCGATCGGCTTGGCGCGGCCCGGCATCGGGGCCGAGACTATCGTCCGCGCCGTGGGCGCAACGGCGCGCAGACGCGAGCTGGGCCGCGGCGAGCGGGTGCTGCCCGGGTTGTGGCGGCTGCGGCTCCCGCTGCCCTGGCCCGGGATCCCGCACTGCAACGCGTGGGCGCTGGCGAGCGGCGACGGCGTGGTGCTGGTCGACACCGGCTTCTTCGACTCCTCGGCGCTCGCCCAGTTCGAGCGGGCGCTCGACCAGGCCGGATTCGCGCTGGCCGACGTCCGCCTGGTGGTCTGCACGCACGCCCACGTCGACCACTGCGGGCTCGCGCCGCTGATCTGCGAGCGCACGGGCGCGGAGCTGTGGATCCACCCGGACCACGCCCACTTCACCGCGGGCGCGGCGGACCCGGAACAGGCGCTGGCCCGGCGGGTGGAGATCGCCCGCCAGAGCGGCGTGCCCGAGGCGCCGCTCGCGGCCTGGGCGCAGCGGCGCGCCGCCGCCGAATCCGACAGCGCCGGCCCGCTGGGGCCCGCCCGCGACCTCGTCGACGGCGTGACGGTGGCCAGCGACCTCGGCGAGTGGACGGCGATCGAGACGCCCGGCCACGCGCCCTCGCACGTCTGCCTGCACCTGCCCGAGCGCCGCGTGTTGCTCTCCGGCGACCACCTGCTCGGGCGCGTGTCGCTGTACTTCGACTACGGCTGGACGCCCGACCCGGTCGGCGAGTTCCTCTCCTCGCTGGACCGCGTCGAGCGGCTCGACGCCCGGCTCGCGCTGAGCGGCCACGGCCGGCCGTTCACCGACGTCGTTGGGCACATCGCGGCCAACCGGGCGCTGGTGCGCCGGCGCCTGCACGCCGTCCGCAGCGCGCTCGCGTCGGGCCCGCTGACGGCCTACGAGCTCGCGCCGCGGATCTACGGCGAGCTGTTCGCCGACGAGAAGGCGACGTGGTTGATGACCAAGACACTGTGCTGGCTGCGGCACCTCGAGGTGGCGGGCGAAACGCGGCGCGCCGGCGAGCCCGAGCGCTGGCAGCTCTGCTGACTCAGAGCCCGCAGGCACTCGCCCGGGCGAGCGCTCCGGCTCCGCCTAGACTTCCCGCATGCGGATCGACGAGCGGATCGCGGCCGACTCCGGCCCCTCCTTCTCCTTCGAGTTCTTCCCGCCCAAGACGAGCGAGGGCGAGCGCAACCTCGGCGCGGCGCTCTCGGAGCTCTCGCGGATGCAGCCGACGTTCGTCTCGGTGACCTACGGCGCGGGCGGGAGCACGGAGCAGAAGCACAAGACGACCGAGATCGTCGCCCACATCAAGCGCCAGTACGGCCTCGAGGCGATGGCGCACTTCACCACGGTCGGAGCGTCGGTGGACGAGCTGCGCTCCGCGCTGGACCTCATGCGCGACGCCGGCGTGGAGAACGTGCTGGCACTGCGGGGCGACCCGCCGGCCGGCCAGGAGCGCTGGGAGCAGGCCGAGGGCGGGCTGCGCTACTCGCAGGAGCTGATCGAGCTGATCCGCGAGCACTACGGCTTCTGCATCGGCGCGGCCTGCTTCCCGGAGACCCACGTCGACGCCGAGAGCCCGGACTCAGACCTGCGCTACACGCGGGCGAAGGTCGACGCCGGCGCGCGCTTCCTCGTCACCCAGCTCTTCTTCGACAACGCCCACTACTACGACTTCGTGGCCCGTGCCCGCGAGAGCGGCATCGACGTGCCGATCATCCCGGGGATCATGCCCATCACGAACGTCCAGCAGCTCCAGCGCTTCACCAGCATGTGCGGCGCGACGATCCCCGAGCGCCTGCGCCGCGAGCTCGAGGCACGTGCGTGGGACCCGGCGGCGGTGACCGACTTCGGCGTGGCCTACGCCACGCTGCAGTGCGCCGACCTGCTGGCCAACGGCGCGCCGGGCATCCACTTCTACACGCTGAACAAGTCGCCCTCGACGCGGGCGATCCTCAGCGCGTTGCGTGCGATGGCTCCGTGGCCGTCGGCGGTCGCGGCCTGACGGTGTTGAACGGCTGAAGGACCGCTGCCGTGGCGGGCGGGTCCTGTCAGGCAATGGAACCCGCCGGCGACTTCGCTGGCGCGAAGCTCGCCGGCCCGCAGCGCCCTTGCCTGCCACCCGCCCGAGGGGCGGCGTTGACGAACGCCTCCGAGTGACGCGGCCTCGGGCACACGTGCAGCGTCGGGAGCGTCATGTCACCGATGTCGTCGGCTTGACGCGTGACGGCGACGATCTCTTCGACGATCGGCAGACGTCCAGTCGAAACAGGCTCAGCCGGGGAACCCAATGCCGACAGTCGGGTCCCGCACGATCTTGGGAACGACCGGCGTCACCGGAACGCCCAGCCTCTCGACGCGGGCGACGAGGTCCCGCCGGAGCCACTTCGACACGCGCTTCGGCAAGGTCGACACGATGATCTCGTCGAAGCTTCCGTCCCGAACAGCGTTCTGAACCGACTCGAACGGGTCCGGGCCGTCGACCAAGCCGGTCACCGGCGTGCGGGCTGCTCGCCACGACGAGAACCTGCTTGGCCTGGGGCTCCATCAGACCCGCTCCTGTTGCGCTTTCGTTCTCTCGGCTCGACCTGTCGGGACCGTCCCACACCTCGCGAACGAGAGCAGTCTCGCTCAGCCTGCGCCGGCGAGCGCGAGCCTTGGCTCCGCTTCCGCTGCCGGGCTCCGAAGCGGCGTTGACGGGGTGCTCTCTCAGCGGGCGTGAAGGACCCGGAAGCGTTCGGGTTCCGCCGGATCTCGATCGACGACCTGGATCGGCGGCCAGGCCCATTGCCAGACGTTGCTGCCTGACGTGCGGGAGAACTGGATCTGCCCGCGGGTGCCGTCGACGGCAACGCGCGGCCAGGCTTCGGCGACGCGCGCCCGGTCCGCGCCGTGGGAGCGCAGCACGTCGGCGAGGACGGCGACCGTGTCGTAGCCCTCGAAGGCGACGAAGGAGGGCGCTTCGGCCAGCCGCTCGCGCAGCGCCGTCTCGACTCGTGCACCGAGGGGGCTGAGGCGCTCGGGCAGGTAGCGCAAGAACGGGATCGCGGCGCCGTCGCCGCCGAGCAACGTCGCCCATTCGGCGAACTCCGGTTGCCCGGCCGGAGCACCGATCATGATCTCGACGAGGCGCTGGTCGCGGCGGACAGCCTTGACGATCGACACGGCCGGCTCCGGGTGGCCGACCAGGAGAAGCAGGGCTGTCGCGCGACTCTCGACGAGCGTTTCGCCCACGGCCGTGGGGGCGAGCGCGCGCGTGTCGAGCTCGATGACGGTGCCGCCGCGTGCAGCGAGGGAGTCCCGCAGGATGCGGGCCCCGGAGGCCCAGTAGACACTCGGCTCGGTTGCTACGGCGATTCGGCTGCGGCCCGCGCCGAGGAGGAAGTCCGCGTAGATCCGCCAGCCGTGGGACTGCGCCGGGGCGAGGCGCGCGACCCAGTCCGTCGGCTGCTCGGTGAGCGTGTCGAGCACCGCTGACGAGCAGAGGAAGGCCAGGCCGAGAGCGTCGGCCCTGATGGCGGCGGCGCGAGCGACGACGCTGTGGTACTCCCCCGCCACGGCGGCCACGCCCAGGCGAGCCAGTTCATCTACGGCCGCCGTGGCCCTCTGTGGATCAGCCGCGGTGTCCCGGACCACCAGCTCGAGTGGTCTTCCGGCGATCCCGCCGGCGTCGTTGACCCCGCGAACGGCCAGCCCGAGGCCGGCCAGAAGATGTCGGCCTGCCTCGACCCAGCCAGGCGGACTCAGAGGAACGAGAGCGCCGATCAGGATGGATGGTCCGCTCCGCGGCGCTCCTGATTGCGCACCCATGCGTTGGCGTCTCCCGCTAGTCGATCCGCCCGAGGTTGCGCCGCAGCGCGCGGGCGACGCCGCGCATCGCGAGCGTGGTCGAGAAGGTGAGCCCGGCGAAGCCGAGGATCCACAGCGCCGTGCGGATGTCGGTGCCGTCGGTCATCGCCGCGGCGAAGAGCACGACCGCCGAGCCGATCACGCTCATGCCGGCGACGAGCGCGATCACCAGCCGGTCGACCCAGGTGTCGACCGCATCGCGGTCGGCGCCGGCGAAACGCTCGGTACGGACCGTGAGTCGCCCGGAGCGCAGCTGGTTGGCGAGCGTCTCGGCGTGCTCGGGCAGCGTCCGCAGCGCCGGAAGCGCGCGCAGCGCCTCACGCTCGAGGACCTCCTGCGGCGTGCCGAAGGCGTCCTGGTGGTCGGTCATGACGACCTGCCGGCTCGTCTTGACGAGGCTGATGCTGGGGTCGATCCCGCGCAGCGTGCCCTCGAGCGTGAGCAGCGCGCGCGCCAGCAGCGTGATGGACGACGGGGGGCGCATGCCGTGGCGCTGCATGACCGCGAGCACCTCGAGGATCACACGCGGGTCGAGCCCGCCGGGCTCGTCGAGCGCACCGAGCTGCACGCTCATGTCGGTCTCGAGCGCGCGCAGGTCGACGAAGCCGTCTTCGCCGGCGAGCGTCCGCGCGGCTCGCGCCAGCAGGCCTGGCTCGCTCGTCGCGACACCGAGCGCGATCCCGCGCAACCCGTCGAGCGCGCGGGCGTCGAGCCGCCCGACCGAGCCGAAGTCGAGCAGCCAGATCGTGCCCTCGGCGTCGAGCAGCAGGTTGCCGGGGTGTGGATCGGCGTGGAAGAGCCCGTCGTCGAGCACCTGACCGAGGAACGAGGTGAGCAGCCGGCGCGCGAGCTCCGCCGGCGCGACCGGGGATGCCTCGAGCACAGCGGGGTCGTCGATCGGCCGGGCGACCGCCTCCTCCATGACCAGCACGCGACCGGTCGACAGGCCGGCGTGGACCCGCGGCACCGCGATGCCGGCGTCGTCCGCGCGGTTCTCGCGCAGCCGCGTGCCGACCACGCCCTCGCGCAGGTAGTCGAGCTCCTGCTCGAGCCCCGCGATCAGCTCCTCGCCGAAGTCGCTCAGCCGGATGGCGCGCGCGGCTTCGACCCGCCGCTCGAGCTGGCTCGTGGCGAGCCGCAGCACGGCGGCGTCGCGCGCGACGACCTCGTCGATCCCGGGCCGTTGGACCTTCACCACGACCCCCGTCCCGTCGATCATCACCGCGCGGTGGGTCTGCCCGATCGACGCGGCGGCGAGCGGCTCGAACTCGAAGGACGCGAAGGCCGCCTCGACCGGCTCGCCGAGCTCGGCCTCGAGCACCGCCCGAACCTCCTCCTCGGGCACCTGGCGGACGTCGGCGCGCAGCTTCGAGAGCTCGTCCGTGGTCGCCGCCGGCAGCACGTCGGTCCGTGTCGAGGCGATCTGGCCGAGCTTGACCAGCATCCCGCCCGAGTCCTCGAGCACCGCGCGCAGGCGACGCGGCAGGTCGGGCGACTCGAGCGCCGACCGCGACGCGTAGCGGAAGTGCAGCACGTTCTCCTTGCGCGCGTTGGCGACCAGCTCCCGCAGCCGCCCGTACGGCGCGTACGCCGCCCGCCCGGCGCGGATCGGGTGCAACACCTGGCGCCGGCGCCGGCGCGGGACACGCGCCCGACCCGTCCGGGTGATCAGGTCGATCGCGATCGCGACCGGCATCGCCGCCAGCACGCCGAACCCGAGCACGATCGCGATCATCGCGATGACCTCGCCGGGAGTCTCGACCTCGATCCGCCGCCAGCCGCCGCTCACCGCCTCGCCGAGGATGTAGATCGCGGCGAGCAAGCCGGCGAGCCAGCCGACGAGCCCGACGATCGCGCCGCGCACGTTTCCCAGGCGGATGCCGAGCAGGCGCCCCGCGAGCTTGCCCACCGTGACCACGAAGAGGATCAGCAGCAGGAGGCTGAGCACGACGTTCATGGCGCGCAGTATGCCGGGCGGGTTGCAACCTCCTGACCGGGTTCAGGCACCGCTGCGGGTCCCGGCGACGGGAGCCGTCAGCTGAGGGGGGCAGAACCTCGACGCGATCCTCGTCGCCGATCTCGCGCCGGGATCCCCAGGATCCTGGGATCCGCGGCATGAACCTCCGCGCAGGGATGAGCACAGCGATGCTCTCGATGGACGAGCCGGGACACTGGCCGGGCATGCCGCACAGCGCCTCCCTCCTCATCTCGTTCGACGGGCCCACCCGCGGCTCGATCCTCTCAGGGACCTGGGGTGGTCGCGGCTCGCTTCCGCCGTACCATCGCCGACGTCGGGCCGCGTCCGTGCGGCGGCTGACCTGAAACCGGGAGCCTCGGCGATTTCCACCTCCGTCCCCTTTTCCATCGTCGACGTGTTCGCCGAGGAGCCTCTTACGGGCAACCCGCTTGCGGTCGTGGCCGAAGCCGAGTCGCTGACGGAGGAGGTGATGCGGCTCGTCGCTCGCGAGTTCAACCAGTCGGAGACGACGTTCGTTCTGCCGGCGCGACGCGCCGGCGCCACCTGGCGTCTGAGGTCGTTCACGCCGACCGGCGACGAGGTCGTCGGGGCCGGCCACAACGCGCTTGGCGCCTGGTGGTGGTTGGCGACCACCGGCAGGGTCGAGCTGGACGCCGACGGCGGCGCGATCGTGGCCCAGGAGATCGGCGACCGCGTGCTGCCGGTGGAGGTGCTGGGCCGCGACGGCGCGCCGAGTACGATCGTGCTGGAGCAGGCGCCGGCCGAGTTCCTGTCCCGGATCGAGGCCCCTGGCGAGCTGGCCGGCGCGCTTGGCCTCCAACGCTCAGAGCTCGCGGGCGACGCCCAGGTCGTGTCGACCGGCGCCGCGCATCTGCTGGTGCCGGTGCGCGACCGCAGGGTCGTGGGGCGCGTCACCGCGGACGCGCCGCGGCTGCGGGCGACGCTCGCGGACGTCGGCGGTCAGGGCTGCTACGTCTACTGCCTGGACCCCGTCAGCCCTGCGGCTGTCGCGCACGCGCGCTTCTTCAACCCGACGGTCGGCATCTGGGAGGACCCCGCGACCGGGAGCGCGGCCGGTCCGCTCGTCAGCCGACTGGTGGCCGAGGGTGTCGTGACGTCCGGCACGCCTGTCCTTGTCGAGCAGGGGCACGCGATCGGCCGCCCGAGCCGCATCCGGGTCGAAGTCGACGGCGACCGGGTCCGTATCGGCGGCACCGGCGTCGTGATCGCCGAGGGAGAGTTGACGGTCTGAACGTCGCATTGACGACAAGGATGTAGGGGACATGAACGAGACGGACGAGTGTTCGCGCTGTCGAGCCAGCAGCTCAGCGCGCTCAAGCCCGCAGGGGCGGTCAGGCCCGAGGCAACGGAGGCGGTCTACGACGGGCCCCAGCTCCACGACGAGGCGCAGGTCCCGGTCGTCGGGTACTACGACTGACTCTCAGCCGGGTTGGCGTCGTGCTCGACGTCAGGTGCCTTGCGGGTCGTAGTAGAGCCCGACGACGCCGTTCGAGAACGCGGAGGCGCTGACCAGCGCCAGCTCGCGCTTCTCGTCGACGTCGTCGAACCAGCTCGCGCCGGGCGAGAGCACCGGGTGCACGAACAGCTGGTAGCGGTCGACCAGCCCGAGGCGAATCACGGTCCGCGCGAGGCGGGCGCCGCCGGCAAGGTGGATCTCGCCGCCGTCGGCCGCCTTGAGCTCGTTGATGAACGCGACGAGCTCCGCGTCGCCGTCGACGGGGATCCGCTCGGCGTTCGCCCACTCGAGCGGCTGCGCCGCCTTCGTCTCGGAGAAGACGTACTTCTTGTAGGAGTTCATCTTGCGGGCCATGCTCCTGCTGCGCTCGGAGCCCGCCCCGGCCGTCTCGGCGCCGGGCCAGTACGCGAACATCTCCTCGTAGGTCGCGCGGCCGACGAGAATCGTGTCGAACGACCCGTACAGGCGGTCGAGCTCGGCGTAGAGGTCGTCCGGGAGGCCGGTCAGCCAGTCGGCGGGGTCGTCCAGCCGCCCGTCGAGCGTGGTCATCATCTGCATTACTACCTTGCGCATCTCCGGTTCTCCGTGGCTGTCGCTTGGTCTTGACCGACCGTCCGGATGCTGGCCGGTGGAAGGGGCCCGATCAACGGCCGATCCGGGATCGCATCAAGTAGTCTCGCTTATCGATGTGGGCGACGGTCGAGCTGCGCGAGATCCGGGTCTTCCTCGCGATCGCTGAGGAGCTGCACTTCGGACGCGCCGCCGAGCGGCTCAGCATCACGCAGTCGCGCGCCAGCCAGAGCCTCCGGATCCTCGAGCGCAAGCTCGGCCAGGAACTCGTCCACCGCACCAGCAGACGGGTGGCGCTGACCGTCGCCGGCGAGCGCTTCCGTGCTGCGGTGCAACCGGCCTACGCAAACCTGGCCGCGACGCTCGAGCAGGCCAGCGGCGATGCCGAAGCGATCCTGGGAGGGGTGGTCATCGGCCTGCCGGGCGCCGTGCCCCAGAGCACGGCGCTGATCGAGGTGATCCGACGATTCGAGGAGCGCCACCACGGCTGCCAGGTGGAAGTCAAGGAGCTGGCCCTCTCGGACCGCCTCGAGCCGCTCCGCCGCGGCGATGTCGATGTGATGGTGAGCCACGTGCCGTTCGAGGCCCCTGACCTCGAGGCCGGGCCGGCGCTGCCGCCGGAGCCGCGCGCGCTCGCCGTCGCCGCCGATCACCCGCTGGCCGATCGCGCCGCGGTGACGAGCGAGGAGATCGCCGACTACGAGGTCGCCGACACGACCGGCCTGCTCCCGCCGGAGCTTGAGGGAGTGCTGATCCCCGACAGATCGGCGTCGGGGAGGCCGATGAAGCGCCGCCGCCTGCAACACCACGACTGGAGCGAGTTGGTGACGATGGTCGCCCGCGGTCGGATCGTCCACCCAGCCTTCGCCGGCCAGTTCGCGCATCCGGACATCCGCACCGTGCCGATCGCCGACATGCCGCCCTGGGAGAGCGGCCTTGTCGTGCCACGCGGCGAGCGCCAGCCGAGAATCCGCGCCTTCCTCGAAGTCGCCGACGAGGTGCTGGCGCCGCGCTGACAGGTGGGCGGTGAGGGTCACCCGGGAGGTGCCGACCGGGCGGGCGCTCCGGGTCCGCCTGACCAACTCCGCGGGCGACGTCACCTCGAGCTGGCCGCGCGCGCGGGCGGGGGGCGTCGCTCGAGACCATCGCCGACGCGGCGGTCACCGAAGGGATCGCCCAGCGTTCGAGCTCGTCGCACTCACGAACGAGCTCTACGGATCGGGCGGATGCCGGAACGCTCATGAGCCTTCCGCGGATCGTCCAAGTCGCCGCCCGGCGGGACGATGGTCCCCAGCTGTAAGTCCCGGACAGGACGTTCAGCCGGCCCACGCGGACGCCGGCGGCTCGGGCATCCTCGTGCGGACCACCGTTCGAAGCCCGCCGTGCCCTTCGAGGCGGGCGTAGACTCTGCGGATCGTGAGCGACGCGATCCGGGTCGTCGAGGACAACGTCGAGGCGACCGAGGCCTGGAACGGCCCGCTGTTCGATGTCTGGATCGAGTACCGCGACATCGTCGCCGAGGGCTTGCGCGGTCAGGGGGAGGCCGCACTCCGGCTGCATCCGCCGCGGGAGGGCGACCGCGTGCTGGACATCGGCTGCGGGCTGGGCGACACGACGGTCCGGCTCGCGGGGCTCGTCGGCGGCGCTGGTCACGCGCACGGGACCGACGTCGCCCAGCGGATGATCGAGACGGCGATCGAGGAGGCGGCCGCGGCCGGGGTCCAGAACGTCAGCTTCGCCACCTGCGACATCGAGCGGACGAGCTTCGCCGAGACGTTCGACTACGCGTTCTCACGCATGGGCACGATGTTCTTCGCGAACCCGGTGACGGCGCTGCGCAACGTGCGCGAGGCACTGGCGCCCGGTGGGCTCCTGAACATGGTGGTGTGGCGGCGCAAGCTCGACAACGAGTTCATGCATCGCGCAGAGCTGGTGGTGGCCGAGTACCTCGAGGAGCCGGACGAGTCCGACGTGCCGCGATGCGGGCCCGGGCCGTTCTCGATGGCCAACGCGGACACGGTCTCCGACGTGCTCAAACATGCGGGCTATGTGGACATCCAGCTCGCCCGCCAGGACCTCCCGTACAAGATCGGCAACGACCTCGAGCAGGCGGTCGCGTTCAACCTGGCGCTCGGCCCCGCGGCCGAAGTGCTGCGCATGTGGGGCGAGCGGGTGGACGACATCAGGCCGAAGATCGCCAACGACCTGCGCGCGGCGCTCGCGGACTACGTGGTGGACGGCGGCGCGGTCGTCGCCCCGGCGTCGACCTGGGCCGTTACCGCGCGGGCGGCCTGAGCTCGGGGCCGGGCTCAGCGGCCGCCGAGCGCGGCGTGCACGGCGGAGACCACGATCGAGCCCTCGCCGACGGCAGAGGCGCAGCGCTTGACCGAGCCGGAGCGGACGTCGCCGACCGCGAAGACCCCGGCCAGGCTGGTCTCGAACAGCCCGCTCGTGACGATGAACCCCTTCTCGTCCAGCTCGACGCAGTCGTCCAGCCACTCGGTGTTGGGCACGGCGCCCAGCATCAGGAAGACGTTGGCCACGGGCCGGGTCTCCGCCTCGCCCGAGCGGCGGTCCGTCCAGGTCACCCGCTCGAGGTGGCGCACGCCGTCGAGAGCGGTGATCTCGGTGCGGCGGTGCAGCGTGATGCGCTCGGGCGCGGCCTCGATACGGCTGGTCAGGTAGTCCGACATGTTCGCCGCGAGCTCCTCGCCGCGGATGAGGATGTGTACGTGGGAGGCGAAGCCCGCGAGGAAGAGCGCCGCCTGGCCGGCGGAGTTGCCGCCGCCGACCACGACGACCTCCTCGCCCTCGCTCAGGCCGGCCTCCACGGCGGTTGCGGCGTAGTGGATGCCGCCGCCCTCGAAGCGCTCGAAGTGCTCGAGCTGGTCGAGCCGGCGGTAGCGGGCGCCGGTGGCCACCACGACGGTCCGGGCCGGCACGCGGGCGCCGTCCTCGAGCTCGAGCACGTGCGGCTCGCCGTCCCTCCCGGCCCGCAGCTTGCGCACCGAGCGCGGCACCGCGATGCGGGCGCCGAACTTCTGCGCCTGCACCTGCGCGCGGTCGGCCAGCGACTGGCCGGAGACGCCCGTCGGGAAGCCGAGGTAGTTCTCGATCATCGAGCTCGTGCCGGCCTGGCCGCCGGGCGCCTCGACTCGAGCACCAGCGTATCGAGGCCCTCCGAGGCGGCGTACACGGCGGCCGCCAGCCCGGACGGCCCGCCGCCGACGACCACGACGTCGCTGACCGCGGCCTCGTCGAGCGGCTCGGAGATGCCCAGGCACTCGCCGAGCCGCTGGTTGGTCGGTTGCACGAGCACCTGACCAGGGCCGCAGAGGACCACGGGCGCGTCCTGCTCGTCCAGCTCTTGCTCGCGCAGCAGCGCCGCAGCGTGCGGGTCCTCGCCGAGGCCGGCGAGCAGGAACGGGTGCCCGTTGCGGCGCAGGAAGCGCTGGATGCGCAGGCTGTCCGCCGAGCGCCGCTGCCCGACGATCGTCACCGCGGCCTCGCCGTGCTGGATGAAGCCGGCCCGGCGCAGGATGAACGCCCGCATGACGATGCGGGCGACGTCGGGCTCGGCCGCCAGCATGCGCCGGAAGTCGGCCCGGCGCAGGCGCGCCACCCGCCCGTCGGCCCCCATCCGCCCGCCGACCAGGATCGCGCGGTTGTTGAACAGGTCGAGCTCGCCGGTGAACTGGTGCTCCGCGTGGATCGTCATCACGACCGGCTCGCCGCCGGCGCCCGGCTCGTAGATCTCGATGTGACCCTCGAGCACGAGGAAGAAGTCCACGCCGCGGTCGTCGCGCTCGAAGAGCACCGTCCCCCGCGGCAGCGCCTCGACGGTGCCGAAGGCGCACACGCGCTCGACCTGCTCGTCGCTCAGTCGCGGGAAGGTCTCCGCGGTGCGGGCGTAGGGATCCGAGGGATCACGGCCCTGCGGGTCGGCGAAGAACGCCGGTTCGGCGGCGGCGCCGGTCATGCGACGGCAGACGTTAGCGACCGCCGACCGCGGGCCCGCGGGGCTCAGCCGCCGGCCTGCTCGATCTCCAGGGCGTGAGCGACGCGCGGCTGCCCGCCGACCTCCCAGGCGACGTCGACCTGGTCGTTCTTGCGATAGGTGCCGATGCCCCAGGCGCCCAGGAACCAGCGCCACAGCCCGAGCCGCCCCTCCTTGGCCAGCTCGCGCTGGAAGACCAGCAGGCTCCCCTCGACCCGGTAGTCCTGGCCCGGTTCCTGGCGGACGCCGTTGACGAAGACGGTGTAGGGCCTGCGGACGCCGGGCGGCAGGCGCACCTTCGAGGACTCCGGCATCGGGTGAGTCATCATGGCAGCCGTGGACGTGCCGATCACTGCTGCGCCGTCGCCTTCGCCGATCGTGCGCATCCTCAACGAGGAGGTCCGCCACTACCACCGCTGGTGCACGCCGTCGATCCTCGTCGACCAGGAGCGGATCGAGGACTTCTACACCTCCGACGTGTCGATCTCGGCCGGGTTCTTCGGCACGCTCGTCGACCACACCGGCGTCTTCGGGGAGGCCGAGCGCTTCGCGGCCGCGGCTCAGGGCGCCGACCGCACGATGTTCTCCGTGCACGGCTCCAGCGGCTCGAACTTCGTCGTGCTGCGGATGCTCGCGCTCGAGCGCCCCGACGCGCTGGTGCTGGTCGCCCGCAACTGCCACCACTCGACGATCAACGCGCTCAAGGCCTTCGGGCTGAACTTCCGGTTCCTGCCGACGCCCTACGACGCCGAGTTCGAGGCCGTGCTGCCGCCCAGCGTGGAAGAGGTGCTGGCGGCACTCGAGCGCTATCCCGAGGCGCTCGCCGTCGTCTACACCTCGCCGACCTACGAGGGTCTCTGCGCCGACACGGTCTCGATCGCCGCCGCGGTGCACGACGCCTCGCCGCAGGCGATCGTCTTCGTCGACGAGGCCTGGGGCGGGCACCTGCACTTCCACCCCGAGCTGCCGCCGTCGGCGATGGACTCGGGCGCCGACGTCGCGGTGCAGTCCACCCACAAGCTGGCCGGCGGGCTCCAGCAGACCGGGCTCATCCACTGGCGCACAGAGCGGGTGGACTCCGAGCTGATCGAGGAGGCGTTCCGCGAGTACGTCACCACCAGCCCGAGCTACCACCTGCTGGCCTCCGCCGACGCCGCGGTGCGCTCGCTGGCCGCGACGGGGCGCGACGCGCTGGGCGCCTGCATCGACCGTACGCGCGCACTGAAGGCCGGGCTGCGCGAGCGGCTGCCGGCGCTCGTGCATCTCGACGACCCGAGCTGGGTGGGGCGGCGCTGGGCGCACGTGGCCGGCGTCGACCTGGTCAAGACGACGGTCGCGCTGACGGGCTACGACGTGCCCGGGTTCGCGCTGGCCGAGCGGCTGGTGGCCCGCGGCATCGTGATCGAGAAGGCCGGCATCAACACGCTGACGCTGATCACCACCTTCCAGCTCGCCGACGGCGCGGTGCAGGACACGGTCGCGGCGCTCGAGGCGGAGCTGGGAGGCCACGAGCTCGCGCCCGGCGACCGCCGGCCGCCCGCGGCCAACCCCTTCTCCGCCATCGACGACCGCCCGGTCATGCACCCCTACCACGCGCGCCGCTACGCGAAGTCGATCGGCCGTGAGGTGCCGATCGAGCAGGCGATCGGAATGGTGGCCGCCGAGGAGGTCGAGGTCTATCCGCCGGGCATCCCGGTGATCCTCGAGGGCTTCCGGGTCAGCGCCGACGCCGTGCGCTACCTATGCGAGACGCGCGACGTTGGCGGCGCCATCGTCGCCCGCGATACCTCGCTGCAGACGCTCCGCGTCCTGTAGAGGACTGATCCCGCGACCCTACGCCCGCCTGGCGGCGCCCCGCGGCGCTGGACCGGCACCCGCCCGGAAGCACCCGTGGCGCCACCACTGTGCCCTTCGGGCGGGCGCCGTCCAGCATCCACGGGGCATCCGCCAGTCGGCCGCACGGCCACGGGATCAGTCCTCTGGCCCCTCTAGCCTGCGCTGGCCGTGCCCGAGCTGCGCTCCGACGACATCGACTACCGCATCCGGCGCTCGCCGCGGGCGCGGCGGGTGCGGGTGGCGGTCGAGGCCGACGGGACCGTCGAGGTCGTGCTGCCGCGCCACGCGGCCGAGCGCGAGGCGGCCGAGGCCGTGCGCGAGCTGCGCGGCTGGGTGCTCCGCCGGCGGCGTACGCTGGCGCGCGCCCAGGCCGAGGTCGCCCGCGCGCCGGGGACGCTGCCGTTCCTGGGTGCCGAGCTGGTGCTCAGCGCGCAGCCGGGCCGCACGCGCGTGCACCGGCGCGGCGACACGCTGCTCGTCCCGGATCGCGACGCCGCGCCGGCGCTCGAGCGCTTCTATCGCCGCGCCGCGCGCACCGAGGTGGCCGCGCGCCTGGACGCCGCCACGGCCCGCGCCGGCACGACGTACGCCGGGCTGACGATCCGCGGCCAGAAGACGCGCTGGGCGTCGTGCTCGGCGAAGGGTCACATGTCGTTCAACTGGCGCCTGCTGCTCGCGCCGGACGGTGTCCTGGACTACGTCGTCGAGCACGAGGTCTGCCACCTCGAGGTCATGGACCACTCGCCGCGCTTCTGGGCGCTGCTGGAGGCGCGCGTGCCGGGCTGGCGCGAGCCGGCTGGGTGGCTGCGGCGCTACGGCGCCACGCTCGTCCTCTAGGCGACCCCGACGCTGCGGCGCAGGGCGTCGAAGGGCGACTCCCCCTCCGCCGGCTCAAGCGGCGCCCGGCCCACGCGCCCGCTCCAGGCCTCCAGCGTGCCGTCGCCGCGCACGTCCATCCCGACCCTGACCAGCGGCCGCCAGCGCCCCGGCCCGCTGAGCTCGATCCGCGCGGCGACCTGCTCGGCCGGGTCGAAGCGGCGGTAGCGCAGGTCGACGGCCGCCGGCCGGGCGCTCGACGCCGCCGCGCGGACTTCGGACTCCAGCAACATCATCCCCTCGGCGAGCGTCGCCGCGTCGAGCGTCCTGACCTTCCCGCCGGTGCGGACGAGCAGCCGGTAGGCCACCGCGCTCGCGCTAGCCGTCCGCGCGCAGGCGCTCGGTCACCTGCGCCGCGGGCACCGGCGGGCTGAAGTGGTTGCCCTGAGCCAGCGGGCACGCGAGCACCGACAGGAACGAGCGCTGCAGCGCCGTCTCGACGCCCTCGGCGACGGTGACCATCCCGAGCGCCTCGGCGAGGCTGATCACCGTCCGCACGATCGCCCCCGCCTCGGGATCGTCCGGGATCTCGCGCAGGAACGAGCGGTCGATCTTCAGCTGGCCGACCGGCATGCTGCGCAGCCGCGAGAGCGAGGACCAGCCGGCGCCGAAGTCGTCGATCGCCAGGTTGAGCCCGAGCGCGCGCAGCCGGCGCAGCAACGGATCGATCTGATCGGAGTCGCGCAGCGTCGCGGACTCGGTGACCTCCATGGTCAGCCCGGCGGGATCGATCCGGTTGGCCGCCAGGCGGCGCCCGAGGTGCTCGGCGAAGTCGGTGCGGTGCAGCTGGCGCGGGGAGACGTTGAATGCGACGCGGGGCGGCCCGAGCCGCATCGCCGCCCACGCCCGCAGCTGGCGGCCCAGCGCGTCGAGCACCCACTCGCCGATCGGCTCGAGCAGGCCCATCTCCTCCGCCTGGGGGATGAACTGGCCCGGCGCGACCGTCCCGCGCTCGGGGTCGTTCCAGCGCAGCAGCGCCTCCAGCGAGTCGATCTCGCCGGTCGCCACCGAGACGATCGGCTGGTAGTAGAGCTCGAGCTCGTCCTGGGCGACAGCCCGCCGCAGCCGGGCCGAGAGCGAGAGCCGCTCGAGCGCGTCGTGGGCCCCGCGGGAGTAGACGGTCGGCGTCGTGTGCGGGCGGCCCTTGCCCTGGTGCATGGCGCTCTGGGCGTGGCGCAGCAGCGCCGGTGCGCCATCGGCGTCGGCGGGGAAGAGCGAGATGCCGACGCTCGCCTCGACCAGGAACCGCGACCCGGCCACCGTGAACGGCTTGACCAGGCAGGTGGCGACCTGCGCGGCAGCCGCGTGCGCGACGGCGCCGGCGTCCTCGCCGAGGTCGGCCAGCAGCACCAGGAACTCGTCGCCGCCGTAGCGGGCCAGCAGCCCGCGCTCGGGATCGACCGTGCGCAGCCGGGCGGCGATCCGCTTGAGCAGCCGGTCGCCCGCCGTGTGGCCGAAGGAGGCGTTGACCAGCTTGAAGCCGTCGATGTCGATCGAGAGCAGCGCGACCGACCGGCCGCGGCGCTCCGCGCGCGTGACCGCCGCCTTCAGCCGCCGCTCGAGGTTGGCGCGATTGGGCAGGCCGGTCAGCCGGTCGTGGCGGGCGAGACGGCGCACCTCGGCCTCCGCCGCGCGCCGCGCGCTGAGGTGCCGGGCGGCCTTGGCGGCGGCCGAGATCGCCTCGTCCACGGCCCGCTGCTGGGCGCCGGCGTCGATCAGCGTCAGCGCGACCAGCCGCCCGCCGTCCTCCACGAGGGTCGCGGTGGCGAGCGCCGGCAGCGGCGTGCCGCCGGCGCCGAGGACCTCGACCGGCCCGTGGCCGACCTCGCCGGCTAGGGCCACGTCCACGAGTGCCTCGAGGCCCGCCGCGCCCTCCGCGCCCGCGCACAGCTCGCGCCAGGGCTCGCCGGCGAGCCCGGAGCCGGCGCGGCCGAGCACGGCTGCACAGGCCGGGTTGGCGTACACGACCGTCCCGTCCTCGTCGATCAGCAGCACGGCGGCGCCGATCGCGTCGAGGACCGCCCGGCGCTCCGGCGAGAGCTTGGCGGCCCGGGGCCGCGACAGGGTTGCGCGCTCGGTCGGCATGTCGTCACACGAGCCGGAAGCGCCTGCCCGCCCCCGATGCCCGAACGCGAGAGCCTACCCATCCGTCCAGGTCGGCACGAAGCTGAACGGTGAGCAAAAGCTACGCAGCGAGGTCGACCAGCAGCTCGCGCATCCCGCCGCCGACGGTGTCGGAGGCGACCCGGTCGGAGATCGTCCGCACGAGTCCCCGTGCGGCGCGGTTGTCGCCGAGCATCGTCGCGCTGAAGCGGCGGATGCCGGCCGCCCGCGCACGGTCGGCGAGCAGCTCGGCCAGCCGGCGCCCGAGGCCCCGGCCCTGGACGGCGTCGGCCACGACGAACGCCAGCTCGGCGGTGCCGGGCTCGTTTCGCAGACGCACGCAGCGGGCCACGCCCAGGATCCGTCCCGGGTCCTCCGGCGGCTCGGCGATCAGCGCGATGTGGTCGACGCCGTCGATCTCGGTGAGGTACTCGAGCTCGGCCGTCGTGAAGCCGTGCTTCGAGACCAGGAAGCGCCGGCGCGCGGACTCCTCGCCGAGCGCGCCGAGGAACGCCTGCAGCGCGGGCTTGTCCCCCGGCCGGATCGGCCGGATCCGCACGCGCAGTCCGGAGGGGAGGGTCTGCATCATGCCCTCATCCTGACGCGAACATGCGTTCGCGTCTGTGCGGCGCGTCACGCCGCGACGCCGGCCCGCCGCCTCCTGGCGCCGGGCCGGTCGGTGCTCAAGCGCTCAGCGGTCGCCGATCGGCGTGTACTCGCGCTGGCGGTCGCCGGTGTAGATCTGCCGCGGGCGGGCGATCTTCTGCTCGGGGTCGCCCACCATCTCCAGCCACTGCGCGATCCAGCCGCTGGTGCGGGGGATGGCGAACATCACCGGGAACATGTCGACCGGCATCCCGAGCGCCTCGTAGATCAGGCCCGAGTAGAAGTCGACGTTCGGGTAGAGCTTGCGGTCGACGAAGTAGTCGTCCTCGAGCGCGATCCGCTCCATCTCGAGCGCGATGTCCAGCAACGGGTTCGTGCCGGTGACCTCGAAGACGTCGTCGGTCGCGCTCTTGATGATCTTCGCGCGCGGGTCGTAGTTCTTGTAGACCCGGTGGCCGAAGCCCATCAGGCGCTCGTCGCCGTTCTTGACCCCCTTGAGGAAGTCCGGGATGTTTCCCTTGGTCTCGATCCGCTTGAGCATGCGCAGGACCGCCTCGTTGGCGCCGCCGTGCAGCGGCCCGTAGAGCGCCGCCACGCCGCCCGCCACGGCCGAGTAGGGGTCGACCTGGGAGGAGCCGATGGAGCGCACCGCCGAGGTCGAGCAGTTCTGCTCGTGGTCGGCGTGCAGGATGAAGAGGATGTCCAGCGCGCGCTCCAGCCGCGGGTCCGGCTGGTACTTCAGCTCGGTCATCTTGTAGAGCATCGAGAGGAAGTTGCCGGGGTAGCGCAGGTCGTTGTCCGGATAGACGTAGGGCTGGCCCATGTTGTGGCGGAACGCGAAGGCCGCCAGCGTCGGCATCTTGGCGATCAGGCGGATGATCTGCAGGTAGCGGATCTCCTCGTCCTTGATCTGGTTGGCGTCGGGGTAGAAGGTCGACAGCGCGCCGGTGGAGGCCAGCAGCATCCCCATCGGGTGGGCGTCGTAGCGGAAGCCCTGCATGAAGCTGCGGACGTTCTCGTGCACGAAGGTGTGGATCGTGATCGCGTGCACCCACTCGTCCAGCTGGGACTGGGTGGGCAGATCGCCGTGGATGAGCAGGTAGGCGACCTCGAGGTAGGTCGACTGCTCGGCCAGCTGCTCGATCGGGTAGCCCCGGTACTCGAGGACGCCCTGCTCGCCGTCCAGGAAGGTGATCGCCGAGCGACACGAGGCGGTGTTCTGGAAGGCGGGGTCGTAGGACATCAGCCCGAAGTCGTCCTCGTCGACCTTGATGTCGCGCAGCGCGATGCCGCGGACCGTCCCGTCCTCGATCGGGATCTCGTAGGTCTTGCCGGTGCGGTTGTCGGTGACGGTGAGGCTGTCGCTCCCGGTCGCGACGCCGCCGCCGTTGCTCGTCTGCTCTTCGGTGCCCATGGATCTCCTTGGGAAATGGCGTGCGCGAGGGCTGATACCCGTCCTTAATCGTGACACGACCGGCGCTCGGCTCGACCTGGCGCGCCGGGAGGCTGCCCGTGCGCGGCTCAGGAGGTGACGATCGTGGCGGCCATCGCCCCCACGACGAGCACGGTGCTGATCAGCATCACGGCGCTCGCGATGCCACGGCTCGGCGGAAAGGTCTCGTGGCGGGTGATGCCCACGGCCGAGACCAGCACCGCCCAGACCGCCAGCGCGCCGCCCAGCACGTAGAAGGGCAGCTTGGAGGGCTCTTCTCCCTCGGTGGCGGCGAACACGAGCAGGTCGCGGAGCACGGCCGCGCGAGCGTACTGCATGCGGGCGCGGCTGACAGACTGTCGCCCGTGGGCCAGCCGACCTCCGTGCTCTCCGACGGGACGATCCGCCGGCTCGTCGCCGAGGGCCGGATCCTGGTCGAGCCGTGGGACCCCGGACTGGTCCAGCCGGCGTCGGTGGACCTGCGCCTCGGGGCCTCCTTCCGCGTCTTCCACAACCACCGCGCCGCCGCGATCGACCTGCGAGATCCGCCTGCCCGGCTGACCGAGCTGGTCGAGGTCTCCGACGAGGAGCCGTTCGTCATCCACCCGGGCGAGTTCGTCCTCGGCCGCACGCTGGAGTGGGTCCGGTTGCCCGACGACGTGGTCGCTCGCATCGAGGGCAAGTCGTCGCTCGGCCGCCTTGGGCTGATCGTGCACGCCACGGCCGGCTTCGTGGACCCCGGCTTCGAGGGCACGCTGACGCTCGAGATCACCAACCTCACCCGCATCCCGATCATCCTCTGGCCGGGCAAGCCGATCGCCCAGCTGTCCTTCATGACCCTCGACCGCCCGGCCGAGCGCCCGTACGGGCATCCGGAGCTGGGCAGCCACTACCAGAGCCAGCTCGACGCCACCGAGTCGCGCTACGGCCGCGACCCGACGCGCGCGGACTGAGGGTTCGGGCAGCCGCACTTCCGCTGTCCGGCGACCTCGCTACTCCTGTAAAGCAGATGGCGAGCGCCATAGACGTCAGCGGCCTCTCCAAGCGCTTCGGATCGGTCCTGGCCGTCGACGACCTCTCCTTCTCCGTCGCGCCGGGGCGGATCGTCGGCTTCCTCGGCCCGAACGGAGCCGGCAAGACCACCACCCTGCGCGCGTTGCTGGGGCTGATCGAGCCCACGGCGGGGACGGCGACGATCGAGGGGCGCGCCTACGGCGAGCTCGAGGATCCCACCGGCACGGTGGGAGCGGTGCTCGACGGCGGCATGCTCCATCCCGGCCGCAATGGCCGCAACCACCTGCGCTCGCTGGCCACAGCGGCGGGCGTCCCGCGCGCCCGCGTCGGCGAGCTGCTCGAGTTGGTCGCCCTCTCGGACGCGGCCGACCGCCGCGCCGGCGGCTACTCGCTGGGCATGCGCCAGCGCCTCGGCCTCGCGGCCGCGCTGCTGGGCGACCCGCACGTGCTCGTGCTCGACGAGCCCGCCAACGGCCTCGACCCCCAGGGCATCCGCTGGCTGCGCGACTTCCTGCGCGGGCTGGCCGGCGAGGGGCGCGCCGTGCTGGTCTCCAGCCACGTGCTGGCGGAGGTCTCCCAGACGGCCGACGACGTGGTGGTCATCCACAAGGGCCGCTCGATCGTCCAGGCGCCGCTGGGCGAGCTGACCGCCCGCTCCGGGTCGGGCGTCCGGGTGGCCGGGCCCGACGCCGAGCGCCTGGCCGGCCTGCTGCGCGCCGACGGCGCCGAGGTGCACGTCGACGGCGGCGGCGCGCTGCTCGTGCGCGACCGCAGCGGCGAGGACGTCGGCCGCGTCGTGGCCGCCAACGGCATCGTCATCTCCGAGCTGGGGGCGACGGGCTCGACGCTCGAAGAGGTCTTCTTCGAGCTGACCGGCGGCACCGAGGGAGGCCCATCCTGATGGGCCGCCTGGTCGCCGCCGAGCTGCTCAAGCTGCGCACGACGCGGACCTTCTACGGCCTCACCGCCGGGGCGCTCGTGCTCGTCGGGCTGATCTCCGCCGGCGCGGCGGCGGCGGGGACGTTCGAGGCCGGCGACACCCCGGGCTCCGACCTGCTCGGCATCGCGACGCTCGCGCAGGTCTTCGCGCTCGTGCTGGGCATCCTCGCCGTCAGCACCGAGTTCCGCCACGGCACGATCACGCCGAGCCTGCTGGCCGTGCCGAGCCGAACGCGGCTGGTGGTGGCCAAGCTGATCGCCAACCTGCTGGCCGGCACGCTGCTCGGGCTCGCCGCCTTCCTGCTGTGCGCCGTGATCGTCGCCGTCGCGCTCTCGCTGCGCGACCTCGAGTTCGGCCTCGACGGCGCCGACGTCGCCGCCACCGTGGTCGGCGGGACGGCCGGCAGCGCGCTCTACGCCGCCCTGGGCGTCGGGCTGGGCGCGCTCGTGCGCAACCAGGTCGGCGCCGTGGTCGGGGCGCTCGGCTTCGTCTTCGTGCTCGAGCCGCTCGTCGGGATCATCCCCGGGATCGCCGACGCCGTCGGCAAGTACGGCCTCAACGGCGTCGCCAACGGCATCTCCTCCACCAGCGACAACCAGACCACCGACGTGCTGGCCCAGGTCCCCGCCGGGCTGCTGTTCGCCGCCTACGCCGCGATCTTCCTGGTGCTCGGCACGCTCGCGCTCAAGCGGCGCGACGTGACCGCTTAGTCAGTGCCGTGAGGCGAGGTCGCGGCCGCGGGCCGTGACGTGGCGCACGCGGGCCGGAGGCAGCGGGGCGCCCTCGCCGTGCGGGCCGCGGCGCGGCGTGCGCGGCAGCTTGGGCGGGTCGTGCGGGCGCTTGCGGATGCCGCCGTCGCCGCCGGCGTCCTCGGCCGGATCCGGCACCGCCTTGACCGCCCAGTAGACGATCCAGCAGGCGGCCAGGATCGGCAGCTTGAGTCCCACGAAGAGGTAGAGCATCGTCCACTCCACACCGCGGAGACTACCCCTGTTGCGGCGCAGCGCAACGGCCACGCCGCGACGCGGTGACGCCGACGCGCCAGGCGATGATCGCCGCGGCGCTCTCGTGCGGATCACAGGCAGCGGAGCCCGCCGGCCTCCGCCGGCACCGGATCCGCTCCGCGTGCTCGCGGCTCTCCGGCGCGGGTGCCGGCCCCGGTCCCTGCGAGACCCGGTCGCCATCCCCCCGGCGGCCGGGACCGGGGTGCCGAGCGCGCTCAGCCGCGCAGCGCCGCCGGCGCGGGATCGAAGCGCGTCGCGCGCTCGAGCTCGGCCACGCGGTCGGCGACCTCGCTCGCGGCGAGCGTCTGCATCCGCTCGGTCCCGAACGCCTCGACGTTGAAGGAGGCCAGCGCCGTACCGTGGGCCATCGCGCGGCGCAGCAGCCCGTCGGAGATCTCCTCGCCGGCGTTGGCGGCGACGTAGCCCATGAAGCCGCCCGCGAAGGTGTCCCCGGCGCCGGTCGGGTCCACGACGTCGGCCGTCGGGTAGGCCGGGAGCCCGAAGTAGCCCTCCGGGGTGAACATCGAGGCGCCGTACTCGCCCTGCTTGGCCACCACGATCCGCGGGCCGAGCGCCTGCACCGCCCGCGCCGCGCGCGGCAGGTTCGGCTCGCCGGTGAGCATCTTGAGCTCGGAGTCGTTGAACAACACGCAGTCGACGGTGCCGATCGTCCGCACGAGCGAATCGCGGGCGATGTCGATCCACAGGTTCATCGAGTCCATCGCCGTGAAGCGGGCGTCCGGGCACTGCTCGCGCACGGCGCGCTGGAGGTCGGGCTGGATGTTGGCCAGGAACAGCGTGTCGGCGGACCGCGAGGCGTCCGAGAGCTTGGGCTCGAAGTGCTCGAAGACGTTGAGGTCGGTCTGCAGCGTCTCGCGCTGGTTGACGTCGTGGGCGTAGCGGCCGGCCCAGAAGAAGGTCTTGCCGCCGGGCACGTGCTCGATGTCGTCGGTCACGACGCCGCGGGCGTGCAGGACCGCGTACTCCTGCTCGCCGAAGTCATCGCCCACCGGGCCGACCACGCGCGTCTCGGCGAGGAAGGACGAGGCGAGCGCGAAGTGGACGGCCGCGCCGCCGAGCAGGCGGTCGCGCTTGCCGGCGGGGGTCTCGACGGCATCGAAGGCGATCGAGCCGACGACGGTGACGGTCATGTGAGCGGTGGGCCTTCCGGACGGGTGCGGAGCGCCGAGAGGGTAGTAGCCTGCCGCGCCGTGCGGGCGATCCGGATCAGCGAGTGGGGCGGGCCGGAGGTGCTCGAGCTGGTCGACGACGCCCCGGTGCCCGAGGCGGGCGACGGCGCCGTGCTCGTCCGCGTCACGCGCGCGGGGGTGAACTTCGCCGACACGCACGCGCGCGAGAACTCCTACCTCGCCAGCTACGAGCTGCCGCTCGTCCCGGGCGCGGAGGTCGCCGGGGTGGTCGAGCGCGACGGCTCCGGCTTCTCGGCCGGTCAGCGCGTGCTGGCGCTGGTCGGCACGGGTGGCTACGCCGAGTACGTCGCCGCGCCGGCGGCCGCCACCTTCCCCATCCCGCACGAGGTCGAGGACGCCGTCGCGCTCGCGCTGTCGATCCAGGGTCTGACCGCGTGGCACCTGTGGCGCACCTCGGCCCAGCTGCGCGACGGCGAGTCCGTCGTGGTCCACGCCGCGGCCGGCGGCGTCGGCTCGCTCGCGGTCCAGCTCGCACGGCCCTTCGGCGCGGGGCGCGTGATCGCCACCGCCTCCACCGGCGACAAGCGCGCGCTGGCGCTCGAGCTGGGCGCCGACGCCGCCGTCGACGTCACCGCCGAGGACCTGACCGGCGCGCTGGTGGAGGCCAACGGCGGGCATCGCGTCGACGTCGTGCTCGAGATGGCCGGCGGGCGCGTGTTCGAGCAGTCGCTCGCCGCGCTTGCGCCGTTCGGTCGCCTGGTCGCCTACGGGATCGCCTCGCGCGAGGCCAACACCGTCTCCAGCGGCGCGCTGATGCGGGGCAGCCAGGCGGTCGTCGGCTTCTGGCTGATGCACACCCTGCGCGACCCCGCGATGGTCGCCGGGCCGTTGCGCGACCTCTTCGAGCGGGCCGGGCGCGGCGAGCTGCGGGCCGCCGGCGGAGCGGTGTACGGGCTCTCGGAGGCCGCCCGCGCGCACGAGGACCTGCAGGCCCGCCGCACCACCGGCAAGCTGCTGCTCGATCCAGGTCGCTGAGCGGCCGTTCTAGAGTCTCTTGCAGGCATGACCACCTTCGCCGAGCTCGGGCTGTCCGAGACCCTCCTCGCCGCCCTGCGGGACGTCGGCTATGAGACGCCGAGCCCGATCCAGGAGCAGGCGATCCCCGAGCTGCTGCAGGGCCGCGACGTCGTCGGCCAGGCCCAGACGGGCACGGGCAAGACGGCGGCATTCGGGCTGCCGATGATCGAGTTCACCGACCCGGACGAGACCGAGGTCCAGGGGCTGGTCCTGACCCCGACGCGCGAGCTGTGCATCCAGGTCACCCAGGCGCTGCGGGCCTACGCCCAGCGCAAGGGCGTCGACGTGGTCGCGGTCTTCGGCGGCGCGCCGATCCGCACCCAGCAGGCCCAGCTCAAGCAGGGCGGGCAGATCGTCGTCGGCACCGTCGGGCGTGTGCTCGACCTGATCTCGCGGCACTCGCTGATGCTGCACTCCTGCCGCTACCTGGTGCTCGACGAGGCCGACGAGATGCTCGACCTCGGCTTCCTGGAGGACGTCGAGAAGATCCTGGCGCTGACGCCGGGCGGGCGCCAGACCGCGCTGTTCAGCGCGACCATGCCGCCGGAGATCCGCGGGCTGGCCGAGCGCCACCTCTACGACCCCGTGACGGTGAAGGTCAAGGCCGCGACGCTGACCATCGACACCGTCGAGCAGTTCTACCTGGACACCAAGCCGGCGGAGAAGACCGCGGCGCTGGCGACCGTGCTCGAGGCCGAGCGGCCCCAGCAGGCGATCGTCTTCGTGCGCACCAAGATCCGCTGCGACCAGCTCTACCGCACGCTGCGCGACAAGGGGATGAACGTGCAGCGCGCTGCACGGCGACATGACCCAGGGCCAGCGCGACGGCGTGATGATCTCCTTCAAGAGCGGCCGCGTGCCCGTGCTCGTGGCCACCGACGTCGCCGCCCGCGGCCTGGACATCCGCACGGTCACCCACATCATCAACTTCGACGTGCCGACCTCGCCCGACGTCTACGTGCACCGCATCGGGCGCACCGGCCGGGTCGGGGCCACCGGCCGCGCGATCACCTTCGTCGAGCCGCGCCAGCGGCGAGAGCTGGAGGCCATCGAGCGCCACGCCAACACGCACATCGCGCCGTGGGAGCCGGGCGCCAGGGTCGCGCCGGCGCCCGCCGCCGAGGCGCGCCCGCGCCGGCACCGCAAGCCCCACGACGCCGACGCCGTGCCGGTCAACGGCAGCTTCGCCAAGCTGATCGTCAGCGGCGGGCGCGCGGCCGGCCTCGCCGAGGCCGACATCATCCACGCCGTGGCTTCCGGGGCGGGGCTGGACGGCGAGGCGATCCGCAACGTCCAGCTGCTCGAGCGCTTCGCCCTGCTGGAGGTGCCCGCCGGCGACGCCGTCCGGGTCGCCGGGGCGGTCGACGGCACCGCGGTGCGGGGCCATACGCTGCGCCTCGAGCCCGCACGCACCTGAGAACGGGAGGCCCGACCATGTCCGAGATGACCATGACCACGAACAAGGGCGACATCGTCTTCGAGATGTTCGACGACGACGCGCCCGTGACAGTCGAGAACTTCCGCAAGCTCGCCGCCGACGGCTTCTACGACGGCCTCGCCTTCCACCGCATCATCTCGGACTTCATGATCCAGGGCGGCTGCCCGCAGGGCACCGGCACCGGCGGCCCCGGCTACACCTTCGAGGACGAGATCAACCCGCACAAGGTCGTGCGCGGGGCGCTGGCGATGGCCAACGCCGGCCCGAACACGAACGGCTCGCAGTTCTTCATCGTCACGGTCGCCGAGGCGCCGTGGCTGGACGGCAAGCACACGGTGTTCGGCCGCGTGACCTCCGGCATGGACGTCGTCGACGCGCTCGAGGGCATCCCGACCGACGGGCGCGACCGCCCGCGCGAGGACGCGAAGATCGAGACGGTCGGCTTCGCCGGCCCCTGACCGCCGCCTGGACCTCGACAGCCATGGCCGCCCTCGCCACGGACACGATCACCGTCGAGAACCCGGCCACGGGTGAGGTCATCCGGACGGTCGATCTGGTCGCGCCCGGTGACGTCGCCGAGGTGGTCGAGCGCGGGCGGGCGGCCCAGCCCGCGTGGGCGGCGCTCGGCTTCGACGGGCGCGCGGCGGTTCTGCGCCGGGCGCAGAAGTGGGTGACCGACAACGCCGAGCGGCTGATCGCCACGATCGTCTCCGAGACCGGCAAGACCTACGAGGACGCCCAGAACGCCGAGGTCGCCTACGTCGCCGCCGCCTTCGGCTTCTGGGCCAAGCGCGCGCCGCGCTACCTCGCCGACGAGAAGGTGCGCTCGGTGTCGCCGACGGTGGCCGGTCGCCGCCTGGTCGTGCGCTACGAGCCGCTCGGGGTGATCGGCGTCATCGGGCCGTGGAACTACCCGCTGACCAACTCGGTCGGTGACTGCATCCCGGCGCTGGCCGCCGGCAACGCCGTCGTGCTCAAGCCGTCCGAGCACACGCCGCTGACCTCGCTGCTGCTCGCCGAGGCGCTGCGCGCGTGCGGGCTCCCGGAGGACGTCTTCCAGGTCGTCCCGGGTCGCGGGGACACGGGCGCGGCGCTCGTCGAGGAGGTCGACATGGTGATGTTCACCGGCTCGACCGCGACCGGGCGCAAGGTCGCCGAGGGCGCCGCCCGCCGGCTGATCCCCGTCTCGCTGGAGCTGGGCGGCAAGGACCCGATGATCGTGCTGGCCGACGCCGACCTCGAGCGCGCCGCCAACGCCGCCGCCTACGCCTCGATGCAGAACGCCGGCCAGACATGCGTCTCGATCGAGCGCGCCTACGTCGAGGCGCCGGTCTACGACGCGTTCGTCGACAAGGTGTCCGCCAAGGTCCGCGCCCTGCGCCAGGGCGCCCCGGACGGGCCCGGGACCGTCGAGGTCGGCGCGATGACCTTCCCGGCGCAGCTCGAGGTCGTCGAGCGCCACGTCGATGCCGCCCGCGCCGCCGGCGCCCGCGCCGTGGTCGGCGGCCACGCCGGGACGGGGCCGGGTCGCTACTACGAGCCGACCGTGCTGGTCGACGTCGACCACTCGATGGCCGCCATGACCGAGGAGACCTTCGGCCCGACGCTGCCGATCATGCGCGTGGCCGACGCCGAGGAGGCGATCCGGCTGGCCAACGACTCCGACTACGGACTCGCCGGCTCGGTGTGGACGCGCGACGTAACCCGGGGCGAGCAGGTGGCACGGCGCGTGCAGAGCGGGGCGGTGTGCGTCAACGACGCCCAGGTCAACTACTTCGCCCTCGAGCTGCCGATGGGCGGCTGGAAGGACTCGGGGCTCGGCTCCCGCCACGGCGCGGCCGGCATCCGCAAGTACTGCCGCCAGCAGTCGCTGCTGGTCACCCGCCTGGCGCCCAAGCGCGACCTGCACCAGTTCCCCTACCGCGCGCGGCGGACGCGGCTGCTCGGCCGGCTGGTCAAGCTGCTCTACGGGCGCGGCGACCGCGGCTGAGCCGCGGGCGCGCTCAGCCGCTCTGAGTCATCGCCCACGCCGCCTCGGCCAGCTCGGGGACGCCTTCCTCGAGCCGGTCGAAGAACGCGTCGTCGGTCGTCCCCGCCAGCCGCCGCTGGTAGGAGCCCTCGAGGAAGATCGCCGACTTCCACAGCGCCAGCGTCGCGTAGAAGGGCAGGTCGGTCATCGACCGCCCGGAGCGCTCCTCGTAGCGGGCGACGAGCTCCTCGCGCGTGGGGAAGCCGGGCCGGCGGGTGACCGCGCCGAGGCCGAACATCATCGTGTCGGCGGACTCCTCGCCGGCCTGCGCCCACGTCGCCACCAGGTAGCCGACGTCGGCCAGCGGGTCGCCGATGGTGGCCAGCTCCCAGTCGAAGATCGAGACGAGCCGGGCGGGCGCCCCCGGGGCGAACATGGTGTTGCCCAGCCGGTAGTCGCCGTGGACGATCGTCGCGGGGCCGGACTCCGGGCGATGCTCGGCCAGCCAGGCGGTCACGCGGTCGAGCGCCTCGATGGGGCGCGTGGCGCCCTGCTCCCAAAGCCCGCCGAAGCGCCGCAGCTGGCGCTCGAGGTAGCCCGTCGGCTTGCCGTAGCCCTCGAGCCCGTACTCGCGCCACGGGACGGCGTGCAGCTCGACCAGCGCGTCGACGAGCTCCTCGCCCACGCGCCGGTGCTCGGCCTCGGAGTCCAGGGCCGCCGGGACCTCGGTGGTGAGCACGTCGCCCTGGACGCGCTCCATGACGTAGAACGGCGCGCCGACGACGGTCTCGTCCTCGCACGTCGCGACGATCCGCGGCGTGCGCACGTCGGCCGGCTCGATCGCTCCCAGCAGGCGCGCCTCGCGCAGGACGTCGTGGGCGGAGGGCGGCAGCGGCGGCCGCGGCGGGCGGCGCAGCACCCAGGCGTCCGTGCCGCGCCGGATCTCGTAGGTCACGTTGGAGTGCCCGTCGCCGATCGGCTCGGCTTCCACCGGCCCCGCGCCGAGGCCGTGGGCGTCGAGGAAGGCCTCCAGCGGGCGGCGCACCAGCAGCGGCGGGCGCTCCAGCGCCTGGGCCTCCTCGTGGGTGTCGACGATCGCCGTCACGGCGCGCGATCCTAGCCCGCCGTGGCGTGGCCGCACCGCAACCCTCGGCGCCGGCAGGCGTTGGTCTCCTCGTGTCCCGCGCCCTCTTGCTGCTCGCGCTCGCCGCGCTCGCGCTCGCCATCCTGCCGGCGGTGGCCACGGCCTCCCCGCGCCAGGCGATGACCTTCGAGGCGCCGCGCGAGCTGCTCGACGACGCCAAGCGCGACGCGACGCTCGACGAGATCCGCGGCTTCGGCGTCGATCGCATCCGCCAGCTGATCCCCTGGCGCAGCCTCGCGCCGCGGCCGACCGGGCGCACGCGCCCGAGCGGGTTCGACGGCGCGAACCCGGCGGCCTACGGCGAGGCGCCGTGGGGGCCGTGGGACCGCCTGATCGCCGCCGCCAAGGCCCGCGGCATCCGCGTCCAGCTCACCGTCACGGGACCGGCGCCGCGCTGGGGGTCGCGCACGAAGGACCGGCTCGGCCTCGAGAAGCCCGACGCGCGCGAGTTCGGGCGCTTCGCCACCGCCGTCGGGCGCCGCTACGCGGCCGACGTCGACACGTGGTCGATCTGGAACGAGCCCAACCAGCCGCAGTTCCTGCTGCCCCAGTACGTCAATCGCCGGCCGGCGTCGGGCAAGCTCTACCGCGGGCTCTACCGCGCGGCGCACCGTGGGCTGCGCGCCACGCAGGGCAACGCCCAGGACGCGATCCTGATCGGCGAGACCTCGCCACGCGGCAACGAGAACGTCGTCGCGCCGCTGGCGTTCCTGCGCGACGCGCTGTGCCTGAGCACGCGCTATCGCAAGCGCGCGGGCTGCGGGCGGCTCGACGCCGACGGCTACGCGCATCACGCCTACACCACCTCGGTGGGCCCGCGCTTCAGGCCGGAGGAGCGCGACGACGTCACGATCGGCGTGCTCTCGCGCCTGGTCACCGCGCTCGACCGCGCCGGCGCCGCCGGGGCGCTGCCGCGCGGCCTCGGGATCTACCTCACCGAGTTCGGCGTCCAGAGCACGCCGGACACCATCAGCGGCGTCTCGCTGGCCAAGCAGCCGGAGTACTACGCGATCTCCGAGCGGATCGCCTACCTCAACCCGCGCGTGCGCCTCTTCTCCCAGTACCTGATGGCCGATGACCTGCCACGCGAGGAGGGCTACAAGTTCAGCGGCTTCGAGACCGGGCTGCGCCGCTCGGACGGCCGCGAGAAGCCCGCCTACGCCGGCTTCCCGCTGCCGCTGGCCGCCTACGACTACGGCAGCTCTGACGTCCTCTGGGGGCGGGTGCGGCCGAGCGGCGGGCAGACGACGGTGAAGATCGACGTGCGCCGCCGCGGCAGCCGAGCGTGGCGGGCGGTCGGTCAGGTGCAGACCAACGCGATCGGCGTCTACGGCCTGCGCACCCAGCACCGCGAGGGCAACCGCTACCGCGCGGTGTGGGCCCGGCCGGGCGGAGGCGAGCTCGTCGGGCCGGCGATCCGCGCGTATTAGCTGCACGCGCCCGCTCGCCGAGCGCGGCGCGCCCGTTGTAGCCTCTCCCGGGTGTCCCGCCAACTGTGGTTGCTGCGCCATGGGGAAGCCGTCCCGCACGACTCGAAGGCCGATCGCGATCGCGAGCTGACCGCCCGCGGGGAGCGCCAGTCCACCGCCGCCGGGGCGGCGATCGCCCGCCTCGGCATCGAGTTCGCCGCCTGCTACGCCAGCCCGAAGGTGCGGGCGTTCGACACCGCCCGCTTCGCCTGCAAGACGCTGAACGTCGAGCCGGTCGCGGTCGACGCGATCGGCGAGCGCTTCGACACCGATGACGTCGCCGAGCTGTTCGCCGCCCACGACGACGACGCGCGGCTGCTGGTCGTCGGCCACGAGCCCGACTTCTCCCAGGTCGTCTACGACCTCACCGGCGGGCGCGTGGACTTCAAGAAGGGCGGCGTCGCGGCCGTCCGGCTCGAGCGCCGGTCGGGCGAGCTGCTGGTGCTGCTGCGCCCGCGCGAGCTCGAGTCGCTCGCGGTCGACGCCGTCACGGCGTAGCGCGGGCTCAGGCCTCGAGCGCGGCCAGGATCACGGCGAGCGCGACCTCCGCGCGCTCGTGCAGCGTCGCCGCCATCACGTACTCGCCCGGGTTGTGCGCCTTGCCGCCGCGTGGCCCGAGCCCGTCGACGCACACCGGGATCGTCGGCGCCATGTGGCTCGCGTCGCTGGCTCCGCCGCGCGCGGTGGCCTCCACCGGGCGCCCGAGTCGTGTGGTGGCAGCCGTGAGCAGCCCGCCGACCGCCGCAGTCGAGTCCATGCCGGGCCACAGCCGCTCGAGCTCGGGCTGCAGCGTCACGCCGCCGACCTCCGCGGGCAAGGCGGCCTGCACGGCGCGGATGGCGTCGGCGTCGTCGGCGCGCAGGTCGCAGAAGAGCTCGCCGCGGCCGGGGACCACGTTGAAGGCGTCGCCGGCGTGCAGGACGGTTGGCACCGCCGTGAGCCGGTGCGGGCCGCCCGGGTCGTGGTGGCCGGCGACGGCTTGGGCGGCGGTCGCGAGCGCCAGCAGCGCGTTGCGTCCGCGGTCGGGCGCGGAGCCGGAGTGCGCGGCGCGCCCGTGCGCGGTCACGCGGATCGTGCCGGCCGCCTTGCGGCGCACGACGACGCCTTCGCCGCCGTCCGCGGTGCGCTCGCCCGCCTCGAAGCACAGGCACGCGTCCCAGCCGGCGAAGCGCTCGACGTGGCTGAAGCCCGCCGTGCGCCACTCTTCGTCGCAGACCAGCAGCAAGGCGGCCTCGGCGTAGGCCTGCGGGCGGCCGGCGAGCGCCCGCATCGCGCCCAGCGCGAGCGCGACGCCGCCCTTCATGTCGACGGTGCCCGAGCCCAGGATGCGGTCGCCGTCGCGCGTCGCCGGCCGGTGGTCGGCGTGCGCGACCACCGTGTCGACATGGCCCAGCAGGAGCACGCGCCGGCGCCCGGTCCCGGTCAGGCGCGCGAGCAGGTCGGGCGCGTGGCCGGGCGACGAGCAGGGCGGGCGCTCGACTTCCGCGGATCCCGGCAGCAGCGCCGTCGCCACGGCGGCGCACTCGTCGGCGCCGTGCACGTCGCCCGAGGGCGAGGAGACGGCGACCAGCGCCTCGAGCTCGCGCTCGGCGCGGCCGGCGATCTCGGCCGCCTCGCGCTGCACCCAGGGATCCATGGCCCGCAAGCTACTGTCTCCTCGTGCCCGAGCTGCCCGAGATGGAGATCGTGGCCCGCCGCCTGGATCCGGCGCTGGCGGGGGAGACGATCGAGTCCGCGATGGTGCCCGGCCTCAACGCGCTCAAGACCTTCGACCCGCCGCTGCAGGCGCTGGACGGCGCGAAGATCGAGGCGGTGCGCCGGCGCGGCAAGCTGCTGCTGATCGACGTGCACGCCGAGTCCCACGGCCCGCTCACGCTGCTCGAGCACCTGATGAGCGCCGGGCGCCTGCAGCTCTACGCCAAGCGGGCGTCGATGAAGGACCGCACCTCGCGCGTGCTGCTGCGGCTGCCCGGCGACCGCGAGCTGCGCCTGCGCGAGTTCGGGACGCGGCAGGCCGCGTGGGTCAAGCTGCTCACCCCGGCGGCGCTGGACGCCGAGCCGTCGCTGCTGACGCTCGGCCCGGAGGCCTGGCCCGACCCGCCGGCTGACCTCGGCGAGCGGCTCGCCGCGCCGCGGCCGCTGCACTCGCTGCTGCGCGACCAGCAGGTGATCGCCGGCATCGGGCGCACGTGGGTCGACGAGATCCTGCACACGGCGAAGCTCTCGCCCTTCAAGCGTGGCGACGACCTCTCAGAGGCCGAGACCGAGGCGCTGCGCGAGGCGATCGCCTCAGAGCTCGGGCGCGTGCTCGACGTCTACGAGGAGCGCGTCGACCTCCCGCTGCCCGAGAAGTTCCCCAAGCCGACGCGCGTGCACGCCCACCAGGGCGAGCCGTGCCCGCGCTGCGAGACCGTCCTCGAGGCCGTGTTCTACGAGGACTACGTGATGACCTATTGCCCGTACTGTCAGACCGAGGGGCGCATCCTCAAGGACCGCCGCCTCTCGCGCCTGCTCAAGTGAGGAGTCGCGACCGATGATCTCCGAAGGGGTCCCCGCCCCGGCGTTCACCCTGCCCGACCAGGACGGCGAGCCCGTCTCGCTCGCCGACTTCGCCGGGCGCACGCTCGTCCTCTACTTCTACCCGAAGGCCGACACGCCCGGCTGCACCACGCAGGCGTGCGGCGTGCGCGACCACGTCGCCGACTACGACGCCGCCGGCGCGACGGTGCTCGGCGTCTCCCCCGACCCGGTGCGCGCCGTCAAGAAGTTCCACGACAAGCAGGGCCTGAACTTCACCCTGCTCGCCGACGCCGACCACGCGGTCGCGGAGGCCTACGGCGTCTGGGCCGAGAAGTCGATGTACGGCAGGACCTACTGGGGCAACGAGCGCACGACGTTCGTGATCGGGCCGGACGGGACGGTCGAGCAGGTCCTGCGCAAGGTCAAGCCGGCCGAGCACGACGAGCTCGTGCTCGGCAGCCTCGCGGCCTGACGCAGAGCTCCTCGCTCCCGCTCCAGCCGCCGGGGACGGAGCGGGCCGTCACTCGCTCCACCAGCCGGGCGCGGGCTCGGCGTCCTTGTTGTCCGTGTTGGGCGCGCCGAAGGCCAGGAACTCGCAGCCGTCGGGGCCGCCCTCCATCGCCCGCATCGTCGCCCCGGGGATGCGCACGGCGTCGAACGGCGCGAGCTCGACGATCTCCTCGTCGAGCTTCAGCCGGCCCGTGCCGCTGAGCAGCACGTAGACCTCCTCCTGCTCGCCGTGGCGGTGCCCGAAGGGCTGGCGGTAGCCCGGCGCCAGCCGGAAGTAGCTCGCGCCGGACTGCTCGAGCCCGAGCGGGACGCGCGCGAACCGCGCCTCCATGCCGGGCGCGAGGCCGAACTTCGGCGCCATGTCCTCGACCCCGGTCTTGAGGTTGACCTTCGTGTACTCGGCCATGGCGCGCAACGCTACTCGGCCGGGGCGCGATGCAGCGCGACCCCGGCCACGACCAGCGCCAGGCCCGCCACCTCGACCCAGGACGGGATCTGGGCCAGCACGAAGATGCCGATGACCGTGGCGGTCGCCGGCAGGATCGCGACCATCAGCGCGTAGGTGGCGCGCGGCAGGCGGCGCATCGCAAGCTGGTCGGCGACGTACGGGATGACCGACGAGGAGATCCCCACGCCGACGCCGGCGGCCAGGGCGATCGGGTCCGCGAGCGCGGGCAGCGCCTCCCAGCCGCCGATCGGCGTCACCACCACGGTGGCGACCAGCATCGCGGCGGCGAGGCCGTCGATCCCGCTCAGTCCCTCGTGGCGGGCGGTCCGGTGGGCCAGCACGATGTAGAGCGCGAAGAGCACCGCGTTGGCGAACGCGAAGACGACGCCGAGCGGCTCGCCGGCGAGCTGGACGTCGGTGAGCAGGTAGACCCCCGGCACCGCCAGCGCGAGTGCGAGGCCGTTGCGCAGCGTTCGCGCCCCCAGGGCGGCCAGCACGATCACCGGCAGGAACTCGATGGCGGCCACCGTCCCGAGCGGCAGCCGGTCGATCGCGAGGTAGAAGCACGCGTTCATCACCGCCAGGACGGCGCCCCAGGCGACCAGCAACTGCCGGCCGGCGCGGTCCAGGCGCGCGTAGGCGCGCCACGGCCGGCGCCACAGGGCGAAGATCAGGCCGGCCGAGGCGATCCGCAGCCACGCCACCCCGAGCACCTGGAGGCGCGCGAAGAGCAGCACGGCGAAGGCCGGCCCGAGGTAGTGGAAGATCGCGCTGACGACGAAGTAGAGCTGCGGCGGCGCTGCCAGCACCGTCCGCAGCGCGCGACGACGGCGGCCGGTGGGGAAGTCCTCGACGAGCATTCACTACAGGGTCCATGGCCATCGCGCTCGCGTACATGGCAGATCCACGGTAGATTGGACTCCATGCTTGAGGAACGACGGCGCAACGGCGCGAGCACCGACGGGTTGCTCGACGCGACCAACCTCCGCCTCCTGGAAGAGCTGCAGGCGGACGCGCGCGTCAGCCTCGCCGAGCTCGGGCGTCGCGTCGGCCTCTCGGCGCCGGCGGTGGCCGAGCGCGTCGGCCGCCTCGAGCGCGACGGGGTGATCACCGGCTACAAGGTCGAGGTCGATCCGCAGGCGCTCGGCTGGACGCTCGCCGTCGTGATCCGCGTGCGGCCCGCCCCGCGCGAGCTGCGCAAGGTGGCCGAGCTGGCGACCCAGACCCCCGAGGTCGTCGAGTGCCACCGCATCACCGGCGAGGACTGCTACTTCATGAAGGCCCACGTGCGCGACGTCTCCCACCTCGAGCACGTGATCGACCGTTTCGCCGTCTTCGGGCAGACCACCACCTCGATCGTGCAGTCCTCGCCCGTGCCCGCTCGCGGCGTCGCGCTGACGTGAGCTGGGCGCCGTTCGGGCCCGCGCGCGAGGCGCCCGCCTCCGCGTCGGGCAGCTCGCTGCAGCGGATGGTCGCGGCCGCGCGGCGCCACGGCGGCGCCGGCGCGCTTCCCAAGGCGCCCGCCAGGCGCATGGTGGTGGTGACCTGCATGGACGCCCGCATCGATCCGCTGCGCGGGCTCGGCCTGCGCCTGGGCGACGCGCACGTCGTCCGAAACGCCGGCGCCGAGGTCTCAAACGACGTCGGGCGCTCCGTCGGGCTCTCGCTCGAGCTCGGCACGGCCGAGGCGATGGTCATCGGGCACGCCGACTGCGCCGCGCACGGCAGCGACGACGCGGCCCGCGACGCCGCGCGCGCCGGCGCGGCACAGCTGCGCAACTGGTTCGGCGACGACCTCGTCGCGCATGCGCTCTTCTACGACGTCCGAACCGGGCGCCTCGAGGTGCTCGTCGACGGCCGCGGCGCCTGAGTCGCGTGCGATGGGCCAGTTCCACTGGGATCCCGCCGGCTATCTGGCGATGATGCGTGCCGAGGTCCCCGCCTACGAGGATCTGCAGGCCGCGGTCGTCCGCGCGACCGCCGGCGCGCCGGCACGCCGCATCCTCGAGCTCGGCACCGGCACCGGCGAGACCGCCCGCCGCGTCCTGGACGCCCATCCCGAGGCCGAGCGGCTGCTGGCGCTCGACGCGAGCGGGGAGATGCTCGCGGCCGCCGATGTGGCGCTGCGCGACCGCCACCTTCCCAGCCGCGTCGGCGATCAGCTCGGCTGGCTGCGCGGGGCGGGGCTGGCGAAGGCGCGGGTGACGTGGTCGCGCGGAGACCTCGCGGTGCTCGCCGCCGACCGCGACGGCGCGTGACCGTGGAGCAGGTCGTCCAGGTCGCCGGCGCGCTGCTCATCCTGGCCGCGTTCGTGGCCGCCCAGCTTGGGCGCCTGGACCCGGACACGCGGCGCTACCAGGGCCTCAACCTCGCCGGCTCGGCCGTGCTCACCGTGCTCGCGGTCGTCGAGCGCCAATGGGGCTTCCTGCTGCTCGAAGGCGTCTGGGCGGTCGTGTCGGCGTGGGGGCTGATCCAGGTCGTGCGCGGCCGCTCCCCCGCCTCGGCACACTGACGGGATGCCAGGCCGCCTTCGCCCACCGCGGGCTCGCGCGTGCGCGTGATCGACCTCTCCATCCCACTCGACGCGCGGACGCCGTTCTACCCGGGCGACCCCGAGCCGCGGGTGCATCCCGCCACGACGATCGCCGGCGACGGCTTCGCGGTCTCCCACTTGGACCTCGGCTCACACTCGGGCACGCACTGCGACGCGCCGAGCCACTTCGTCGCCGGCGGCCCGGCGCTCGACGAGGTCCCGCTCGAGCGCTTCGCGGGCCCCGGCGTGCTGGTGGAGGCCGCCGACCTCGAGCCGCGCGCCCCGATCACCTGGGAGCGGCTCGCACCGCTCGAGGAGGCGGGCGCCCTGCGCCCCGGGGTGATCCTCCTGCTTCGCACCGGCTGGGACGCCCACCGCGCCGACGAGCTCGTCTACGACCATCCCTACCTGGCCGGCGACTGCGCCGAGCGCCTCGTCGAGCTCGGCGTGCTGACCGTCGGCATCGACGCGCTCAACCTCGACGAGACGCCCGCCGGCGAGCTGCACCGGTCCACGTTCCGCTGTCACGCGGCGATCCTCGGCGCGGGCGGGGTGATCGTCGAGAACCTCGCCGGGCTAGACGCGCTGCGCGGCCTGCCGGACCCGCTCGTCAGCGTGATGCCGTTGAGCGTCCCCGGCGGTGACGGCGCGCCGGCGCGCGCGGTGGCACTCGTCGGCCCATGACCTCGGACGCGACCAGTGCGGCGCTGTGGACCGCTGGTCGGTTCCCCGGCGCGCCGCGCGGGATATAGAGGTTCGGCGACAGAGAACTCGGAGGGGAGACGGGGCGATGGCGTCTGACAAGCCGGCGACGGCGATAACCGAGGTCGAGGTGCACGGGATCGAGCCGATCCCGGACGACGAGCGCACCGCGACCCCGTTCGACCTCTTCCGCGTCGAGTTCGGCGGCGCGAACACGTTCGCGACCGTGGTGCTCGGCGCGTTCCCGATCCTGATCTTCGGCCTGTCCTTCTGGCAGGGCGTGATCGCGGTCGTCCTCGGGATCGTGATCGGCGGGCTGATCCTGATGCCGATGGCACTGTTCGCCCCGCGCACGGGCACCAACAACGCCGTCTCCAGCGGGGCGCACTTCGGCGTCGTGGGCCGGATCGTCGGCTCGTTCCTCTCGCTGCTGGTGGCGATCGCGTTCTTCGCCATCTCGGTCTACACCTCGGGCGACATCCTGGTCGGCGCGCTGGACGACCTCGCCGGCACCGGCCGGCCGGACTGGCTGCTGGCGGTCGCCTACGGCTTCTTCGCGATCGCGGTGCTGATCGTCTGCATCTACGGCTTCCGCTTCATGCTGGCGGTCAACAAGGTGGCGGTCGTGACCGCGACGCTGCTCTACGTGCTCGGCGCGATCGCCTACGGCGGCGACTTCGACGCGGGCTTCGCCGGCGCGGTCGGCACCGACTCGGCGACGCTCGTGCCGGCGCTGGTGGGCGCGACGCTGCTGGTCATGTCCAACCCGTTGTCCTTCGGCGCCTTCCTGGGCGACTGGGCGCGCTACATCCCGCGCGAGACCCCGAAGGCCCGCCTGCTGGCCGCCGCGTTCCTCGCCCAGGTGGCGACGGTCATCCCGTTCGTCTTCGGCCTGGCCACCGCGACGGTGATCGCCGCCCAGTCGCCGGACTTCGCCGAGGCGGGCAACTACGCCGGCGGGCTCATCGACATCACGCCGGGCTGGTTCCTCCTGCCGGTCTGCATCATCGCCGTGGTGGGCGGGCTCTCGACCGGCACCACGTCGCTGTACGGCACCGGCCTGGACTTCTCCTCGGTGTTCCCGGTGCTCTCGCGCGTGCAGTCGACGATCGTCGTCGGCACGCTGGCGATCGCGGTCATCTTCGTCGGGCGCTTCGCGCTGGACTTCGTGCAGACGATCACGACGTTTGCGACGCTGATCGTCGTGTGCACCACCCCCTGGATCGTGATCATGACCATCGGCTTCGTCACCCGCCGCGGCTTCTACCTGCCGGACGCGGTGCAGGTCTTCAACCGCGGTCAGCGCGGGGGCGCGTACTGGTTCACGCGCGGGATCAACTGGCGCGGGATGGCGATCTGGATCCCGGCGGCGATCGTCGGGTTGCTGTTCGTCAACCTGCCGGGCCAGTTCGAGGGGCCGCTGCGCAACGTCGCCGAGGACCTCGGGATCACCCGCCTGGCCGGCGTCGACCTCTCGCTGATCGTCGCGCTGCTCATCCCCGCCGTCCTCTATCCGCTCGCGCTCGTCCTCTTCCCGGAGCCGCGCGGCGTCTACGGGCCCGACGGGCCGCGCTGGGTGCGGGCCTCTGAGAAGCCCGTCGCTTCGGTGCAGGGCGCGGCGCGCCCGGCGAGCGGCAACCCCGAGGTCGCCCCGGAGCGCACGTGAGCGCCGCCGACCTGCACCAGACGCGGATGGCCACGGCGGCCGAGCCCGCCTTCCACGCCGAGGTCGAGGCGGTCTGGGGCCGCCGCTGGGGGGCCCACGACGAGGTCGGCCGGCTGCGGACCGTGCTCGTCCGGCCGCCCGGCGCCGCGCTGGACCGCGTCCGCGCGGACGCCTGGGACCCGGAGCTCGAGGCGCTCGTGGACCCGGACGGCGGCTGGTACTGGACGAACCGCCGGCCGCCGGATCGCGAGCGCGCCGCCGCCCAGCACGCCGGCCTGGTCGCGGTGCTCGAGACGGCGGGCATCGAGGTCGTCACCGCGCCGCCGATGGGTGATCGCTTCACGAAGGCGATGTACGTCCGCGATCCGCTGATCACCGTCCCGGGCGGCGCGATCGTCCTGCGCATGGCGGTCCGCATGCGCCGCGGCGAGGAGCCGGACGTCACCCGGGCGGTCGCCGCCGCCGGTATGCCGATCCTCGCCACGCTCACCGGCACGGCCACGCTGGAGGGCGGCTCCGTCGTCAAGCTGCGCGACGGCGTGGCCGCGCTGGGCACCTCGATCCGCTGCAACGACGAGGGCGCCCGGCAGCTCGGCGAGATCCTGGGGCGGATCGGCTGGGAGCTGATCGTCGTGCCGCTGCCGGGCTACACCATCCATCTCGACCTGCACCTCGCCATGCTCGACTCAGACCTCGCGCTGGTCGACCCCTCCGGCCTGCCGTACACCTTCCTCACGCGGCTGGGCGAGCTCGGCATCGAGACGATCCACGCCGACCCCGGCGAGGCGTGGGGGCTGAACCTGCTCGCGCTCGGCCCGCGCGACGTGCTCATGGCCGAGGGAAGCCCGCGCACGGCCGAGCGCCTCGAGGCCGCGGGCGTCGCCGTGCGCACCGTGCCCTACGACGAGCTGCAGTGCAACGGCGGCGGCGTGCACTGCTCGACGATGGAGCTGGTGCGCGACCCGGCCGGATGAGGGCGGGCCGGCGCCGCCGCTGACCTACCCTCACGGGGTGCCCCCGCTCGCGAGCATCGGCGACTCCTTCTCGTCGTTCTTCGACGCCGTCGGGGACTTCGCGAGCAACCTCGCCGGCGTGCAGTGGCTCTCGCTGCTGATCGCCCTGCCCGCCTTCTTCGCCTACCTCAGCCTGCGCGCGCGCGCCTCCTTTCACATCCTGCGCGCCGCCTATCCGGCCGAACAGATCCCCTTCCGGCTGATCTGGGGCGCCTACCTCGCCTCCTACGGCTTCAACTCGGTCGTGCCGGCGCGCGGCGGCGACGTGATCCGGCTCTTCCTGACCAAGACGTCGGTGCCCAACTCGAGCTATCCGGCGGTCGCCTCGAGCTTCGCCGTCGAGCTGATCTTCGACCTCTGCATCGCGATCCCGGTGCTCGCCTTCGCGTTCAGCCAAGGGGCGTTCCCCAAGCCGCCGGACTTCTCGAGCCTGCCGGCCTTCGACCTCGCCTTCTTCGCCGCCAACCCGCAGTTCACGCTGTTTCTGCTGACCGCGCTGGGCATCCTCGTGCTGGTCGCCTTCGCGCTGCTGTCAGTGCGCGTGCGGGCGTTCTGGGCGCGCGTGCGCCAGGGCCTGGTCATCCTGCGCGACCGGCGGCGCTACTTCCGCGAGGTGTGGCTCGTCCAGCTCGCGGGCTGGGGCTTTCGCTGCACGGCGTTCTGGTTCCTGCTGGAGGCGTTCAACCTCGGCGGCTCGGTCCGCAACGTCCTGCTGGTGCTCGGCGTCAACGCGGTGGCCGCGCTCGTGCCCTTCACCCCGGGCGGCGCCGGTGTCCAGCAGGCGCTGCTGGTCAAGGTCTTCGCCGGCTCGGCGGCCGGCGCCACGGTGGCGGCCTACTCCGTGGGCCAGCAGATCGCGATCGCCGCCTCGACCTTTGCGGCGGCGTTCGGGATCATCGTGTTCGTCTTCGGCTTCCGTTCCTTCAAGGACGTGATCGCCCAGGGCAAGGCGTCGCGCGCGAAGACCGAGGAGCCGGTCGCGAGCTAGTGGAACGTTGCGGGAAGGCCCACTAAGAGAGGCCTTCGCGCGCCTCGCGCACGAGGGCGACGGCCTCGGGGAACACCACGGCCATCACGGAGCGGATCTGCTGGGCCTGCTCCTCGGTGGTGCCCTGCACGTTGATGCGGTTGACCGCCGCGACGGTCATGTCCACGGCCAGCTTGATCGCGTTGTCCGCCCACGCCAGCGACTGGGTGGACTGCATCTGCTCGGCCATCTCCTGCAGCCGGCGCTGGAAGTCTGGATCGTTGAAGAAGCCGCCGAATCCCTCCATGCGAGGGATGCTACCGCGCCGCCGGTCTCAGCCCGGGCAGGGCGTGGCCAGCCTGGCGTCCGCGGTGGCCCGCGGGACGGGGCGGGCTGGGAGCACGCGCAGCACCGGCGGCTCGGCGGCGGGCGCGGCGAGGGCCTGGGCGGCGTCCTCGGCGGCCCAGCCGGCGACCGTCCGCCGCAGCGCGAGGTAGGAGATCGCGCCCGGGATGATCGGCAGCCAGAAGGCGAAGCCGCGGTAGGCGAGGACCGCCAGCAGGGCGAGGCCCGGATCGACGCCGAAGGCGGCCAGGGCGGCGACCATGCCGCCGTCCACGCCGCCGATCCCGCCGGGCAGCGGGAGCGTGTTGGCCAGCATCCCGACGAAGTAGGCGAAGACGAGGATGCCGAGGGCGGGCGTCGCGCCGAAGGCCGCGAAGCAGGCCGCCAGGACGGCGATGTCGCCGGCCCACCAGACGAGCGCGCCGAGCAGGCCCGGGTTGCCGGTGCGGGCGAGCCGGCGCGCCTCGCGGACGCCCTCGCCGACCGGCACCAGCGCGTCGCGGGCGCGGCCGAGGCGGGTGGAGGCGACGCCGGTGCGCGGCCGCAGCCGCTGGGCGACCAGCACGATGGCGATGACCGCGGCGCCGAAGGCGGCGGGCACGAGCGTCAGCGCGAGCGAGCCGCCGCCGGGCAGGACGCCGGTGGCGAGCCCGAGGCCGCCGACGACCAAGGCGACCATGTAGACGCTGTAGAGCAGCACCAGGAAGGTGACCATGCGCGCGGCGACGTCGCGGCGCTCCATGCCCGAGCGGCGCATCGCCCACGCGGTGAGCGCGACGCCGCCGGCGCCGGCGCTGGCCAGCAGCCGCGTCGCGGCGTGGCCGGCGAGCGCGATGTGCAGGCTGACGCGCAGGTTCAGCCGCGAGCCGCCGTCGAGGCCGACGGAGCGGAAGAGCACGGTGTAGCCGCCGAAGGAGATGATCTTGAAGGCCAGCGCGGCCGCGAGCCAGCTGGCGTCGCCCTGGCTGACGCGGCGCCACAGGTCCGGCAGATCGGCGAAGGCCGGGGCCAGCAGCACCAGCGAGACGAGCATCAGCACGGTGAAGCCGGCCAGCAGGCCGACCCGGCGCGCCGAGAGGCCGCCGAGGCTCAGGCCGTCGGCGTCGGGCGCCTCGGCGCGCTGCGGCGCGTGGGCGGCGAGCGGGGCGCTCGGGGCTGAGGTCGCGGCGACCATGGCGGAAGCCTTTCGTGTACGGGTCATCGAATCCCTGGGGCAGGCCCCCGGGCGAGGTGCGGGTAACCGGCCGGTGCGCCGCCGGGCCCGCGCGGCGCGGCCCGCCCGGCGCCCCGGCCGGCCAGAGACGAGGACGGCCGCTCCCGCGGCCCGTCGGGGGGGCGATGGCCGCGGGGTCGGCCGTCTGGAGGGGTCGGACGCCCGTGGCGCCGCGGTATTCCGTGGCGATCGCGCGCCGCTATGGGGCGAAACCCCGCTGGTGAGGGTGGTGCGGGTGCCAGCGAAGGGCGGCGATCTTCGGCTGGGACGAGAAGGGCCTGATATGCGAGGCTTTCTCGTCCCGGTGGATGCTTCTGGCGTGTCGGCGCTCGTCGAGCCGCGCCGGCTGGGCGTGAGGTCGCGGGGCGGCGCTCGCCTCGGGCGCCGCGGCGGGTCTAGCGCGCGCCGCGCTCGCGGAAGAAGAACGCCGGCATCACCGCGCGCGTGACACGCGTGGAGAGCTGCTGGGCCAGCTCGGCGTCGCCCGTGCGCGAGGCGATGTCGTCGAGCGTGACGATCCCGATCAGCTGGTCGTCCTCGACCACCACGAGCCGGCGCACGACGTTGCGGACCATCAGCTCGGCGGCTTCCTCGAGGCCGGTGCCCGGCGCCGCGGTGATGACCGGGGCGCTGGCGTGGTCCTCGGCGCGGTCGGCGACGTCGCGGCCGTCGGCCAGCACCGACAGCGCCAGGTCGCGGTCGGTGAGGAACCCGACCGGCCGCCGTTCCTCGACGAGCACGACCGAGCCAACATTGCGCTCGCGCATGAGCTCGGCGACCTCACGCACGGTCAGCGCCGGCGCGCAGGTCACCACCGATTCGGTCATGACGTCGCGGATGAGCACAGCGGCGCGAGTCTACCCCGGCGCGCCGGTCCGCTCGCCTCCACGGCGGGACCCCGAGACGAGCGACCAGGACCCGTGACCGTCTGGTCGCGTGGCGCGGCGCCGGGCGGCACCCGTCCAGCAGCCTTGGCTCCCCGACTGTCATTCCCGCCCGAGTCCTCCGTGTCGCACGGCGACCTCGCCGCCACTGCCGGGCGGGCGGGCAGGCTCACGCGATGGCCGGCTCGGGCAACGGGAACAGCGTGAGGAACCGTTCGCCCAGCGCGTGATCGCCATCGATCCGGAGCGTGGTGTCGGCGAGCGGCAGGCGGCCATGGGCGACGCCGAGCAGCTCGCCCGGGTCGCCGGTGATGATGACGTCCGGCACGTCGGTGCCGTCCTGCTCGAGGACCAGCTCGCCCCCGTCGACGAGCGCGTGGTAGACCGGGCCGCCGTCCAGCCGCAGCTCGACCCGGGCAGTGACCCCGTCCGCGCGGTGCGCGGCGAACAGGGTCCGCAGCGAGAGGATGTGCGCGTCGAAGCTCATCCGCAGCCCGGGCCCGGTCGGCACGGGCAGGTGGGAACCGAAGTCGCCTAGCGCCATCACGACCGGTTCGAGCCGACGCCCGAGTGCGGTCAGCTCGTAGACCTGGGCGCCGAACGGCGGCGGCAGCTTGCGCTTGCGCACGACGCCCTCGGCCGCGAGCTCGCGCATCCGCTGGGACAGGACGTCGGGCCCGACGCCGGGCAGGCCCGCGCGCAGATCCGTGAAGCGCTTGGGCCCGAGCAGGAGCTCGCGGACGACCATCAGCGACCACCGCTCGCCCACCAGGTCGAGGGCGCGGGCGATGCCGCACACGTCCCCGTAGGTCCGCTTCTTCCGTGGCACGGCCGCCATCATAGCAAGATTTCCAACTTACAAGTTTGAAATTCAAATCAAATGGTACGTTTACGCATACAGTGTTCCCGACCGACGGAGAAACGATCCCAGTGACCGACCAAGCCACCGACCGCAAGCGCTGGCTCGCGCTGTACACGCTGTGCGCCGGCGTGCTGATGATCGTGCTCGACGCAACGATCGTGAACGTCGCCCTGCCGTCGATCCAGGAGGATCTCGGCTTCTCCCAGAGCAGCCTCGCATGGGTCGTCAACGCCTACTTGATCCCCTTCGGAGGTCTCCTGCTGCTGGCGGGCCGCTTCGGTGATCTGATCGGGCAGCGCAAGGTCTTCCTCGGCGGGCTGGCCGTCTTCACGGGCGCGTCGTTGCTGTGCGCCGTCGCGCAGACGCAGGAGATGCTCATCGTCGCCCGCTTCGTGCAGGGCGCCGGCGGCGCGGCCGCCTCGGCCGTCGTCCTCGGGATGATCGTGACGATGTTCCCCGAGCCGCGCGAGCAGGCCAAGGCGATCGGCGTCTACGGCTTCGTCGCCTCCGCAGGCGGGTCGATCGGCCTGCTGACCGGCGGCGCGCTCACCGAGGCCATCTCCTGGCACTGGATCTTCTTCATCAACGTCCCGATCGGGATCGCCACGGCGATGCTCGCCATGCGCCTCGTCGCTGCCAAGCCGGGCCTCGGCCTGGCCGCCGGCGCCGACATCCCGGGCGCCGTGCTCTGCACGGTCGGCCTGATGCTCGGCGTGTACGCGATCATCGGCGTCAGCGAGCACGGCTGGCTGGCGGCGAACACGCTCGGTCTAGGCGCGGTCTCCCTCGCCCTGGTCACCGCCTTCGTGGTCCGGCAGGCGCGCATCGCAACCCCGCTCATGCCGCTGCGGCTGTTCCGCGTGCGCACCGTGACGGGTGCCAACCTGACGATGGCACTCATGGTCGCGGGGATGTTCGCGATGTTCTTCCTCGGCGCGCTCTACCTGCAGCGCGTGCTGGGCTACAACCCGCTCGAGGTCGGGCTTGCATTCCTGCCGTCCTCGGTGCTGATGGGCATCATCTCCCTGCGCTTCACGGAGCGGCTGATCATGCGCTTCGGTGCACACAACGTGCTGCTCCCGGGCATCGCCTCGATCGGCATCGGCCTGCTGCTGTTCGCCCGCACGCCGGTCGACGGCACCTACTGGGTCGACGTGCTGGCGCCAACGATGTTCATCGGCCTCGGCGCGGGCGTCGCGTTCCCGTCGCTGATGCAGCTCTCCATGACCGGCGTCGAGCCGCAGGACATGGGCATGGCGTCGGGCCTGGTCAACTCGACCGTGCAGGTCGGCGGCGCAATCGGGCTCGCGGTGCTGGCGACGCTCTCGGCCAGCCGCACCGAGGACCTCGGCGCGGCCGGCGAGACGGCGGCGTCAGCGCTCAACGGCGGCTACCACGTCGCCTACCTGGTCGGTGCGGCGCTCGTCGCCGGCGCGCTCGTGACGGCGCTCACGCTGCTGCGGCCCCGGGCGGTCGAGGAGACCGAGGCCGCTCCGCAGGGCGAGCCCGACTACGCCCACGTTTGACACCGAGGCGACGGAACCGCAGCTCACCCGGCCGCGCGCAGCGCCGCAGCCACCGCGACGGCCCACGACATGGCGCTCGCAGCTCGAGCGGCTTACGGCGCTGGACGGCACCCGCCCGGATGACCCGTGGCACCACCACTGTGCCCTCGGGCGGGCGCCCCCAGCATCCACGCCACATCCACCAGCCAGTCGCGCGGCCGCGGAATCACTCGAGATGAGTGAGTCCACGACCCCACGACCGTCTGGCGGCGTGGCGCGGCGCTGGAGGGCACCCGCCCGGATGACCCGTGGCACCACCACTGTGCCCTCGGGCGGGCGCCCCCAGCATCCACGCCACATCCACCAGCCAGTCGCGCGGCCGCGGAATCACTCATCTAGGCTTCAGGGCCTCGTGGTGGCCGAGGGCACCGAAGACCAGCTCGCCTGGGAGGCGCGGCAGCGCCCCCGCGCCGCGATCGCGGCCGCGCTGGCCGGCGTCTTCACCCTGACCGGGGCGATCCTGCTCGGCACGATCTTCCGCGACGTCCCCGGCGCGAGCTTCGCCGAGGCGCTCGGGCGGGTCGCCGAGCCGGGCGCGATCGGGACCGGCCCGAGCCTGCGCACCGCGCTCTTCGAGTACTACGACGATCGCATCTTCGGGCTCTTCGCCTCCTCGCTGCTGACGGCGCTCGGGATGGTCGGGATGGCGTGGGCGCTGTGGTTCCTGGCCAAGGCCACCAAGGCTCGGCGGCCCGAGATGCCGCGCTTCGCCCTCTATCTTCCGCTGCTGGGCGGCGTCCTGGCCGTCCTGGCGACCCTGCTGCGGCCCGCCGCGACCACGATCGGCGTCAAGGACTTCCTCTCGGGCGGGAGGACGGTGGACGCCGCGCAGGAGGTCTTCTCCTCGAGCCTCGGGAGCATCGCCGGCTTCGTCGGCCTGCTCGGGTCGCTGATGCTCGGCATCGCCTTCGTGCTGATCGCGCTCAACGCGATGCGGGCGGGGTTGCTGACCCGCTTCCTCGGGATCCTGGGGATCATCTCCGGCGTCCTGCTGGTCGTCCCGCTGGGCTCGCCGCTGCCGATCGTGCAGTGCTTCTGGCTCTTCGCCCTCGGCCTGATGTTCCTCGGGCGCCTGCCCTCGGGCATCCCGCCCGCCTGGCAGACGGGCCGGGCCGAGCCGTGGCCGTCCCAGCAGCAGGCCCGCGAGCAGCGCCAGCGGGCGATGGCCGAGCGCCGCGCCGCCAAGCAGGGCGCCGACGAGCCGCAGCCGGACGAGGACGACGACGCGGCGCCGGTCGGGGTCGGCGGCGGCGAGAACGGCGCGCAGCACCCCGCTTCCAGGAAGCGCAAGCGCAAGCGCCGCGCCTGAGCTCAGCCGCCGAGGCCGATCAGCCCGACGCCGGCGAGCGTGCAGCCCACGCCGGCGGCCTGCAAGCCGCTCAGGCGCTCGCTGAGCAGCGTGCGCGCCAGCATCACCGTGAAGACGGGGTAGAGCGAGCCGAGCACGGCCACGGCTGCGGGATTCGCGCGCGCCGAGGCGGCCGCGAAGAGCACGTTGGCACCGACGTCGAGCACCCCGACGCCGGCCACGGCGAGGCCGTCGCGGCCCGCGGGCGGGCCACCGGGGCGGCGGACGGCGGCGATCACGACGAGCAGGCCGAAGGTGACCGTGGTCTGGAGCACCGCGATCCCGAGCGCGCTGCCGCCCTCGGCCTGCGCGGCCTGCTGCAGGCAGGTCAGGGCGATGCCGATCAGCAGCGCGGCGGCAAGCGAGACGATCAGCGCCTCGCGCGTGAGCGCCGCCCCGGGCGCCTCCTGGTCGGCTGGCGGCCGACCAGGAGGAGCCGCGCGGTCGGCCGGCGGCCGCGAGACGACGACGGCGCCCGCGAAAGCGAGCGCGAGGCCGGCGCTCGTCCGCGGGCCGGGGAACTCGCCGAGCGCGAAGGCGACGGCCACCGGCACGACGGCGCAGCACGCGCTGAGTGGCGCGACGAGCGACATCGGCCCGAGCGCGAGCGCCCGGTAGAGGCACAACAGTGCCGCGACGCCGACCGCGCCGCCCGCGATCGCCCACGGCACCTGGGCCGCGGAGGGCAGCGTGCCGGCGGCCAGCGCGACGATCACGATCCCGCAGAAGCCCGCGGCCTTGCTCCACACGGCGACCCGCAGCGTGCTCAGCCCGCGCGCCGTGTGACCGGCCAGGAAGTCCGCCATCCCCCAGCCCGAGGAGGCGGCGAGGGCGAGGGCGAGGCCGAGCACGGCAAGCAGTCTGTCGGAGCGGCGGCAGCCGGGTAGCACAATGCTCGAGATGGCGGGGGGCCGGACCGGCAGGCAGGCGCGACTCGGGATCGAGCGGTGGTGGCGCGCGCCCGCGACCGTGCCGGTCGCGCTGGCGGCGATCGTCGCCGTGGCGGTGCTCGCGCGGCTCGCCGCCGCCGGGCGCAGCCTGTGGCTGGACGAGACCATCACGGCGCTGAAGGCCTCGCGGCCGACGCAGGAGATGCTCGCCGGCCTCGCGCACGACGTCCACCCGCCGCTGTACTACCTCGCGGTCGACGGGTGGGCGGCGCTGGCGGGAACGTCCGAGCTCGGGCTGCGGAGCCTGTCGATCGCCTGGTCGGCGGTGGCCGTGGTGGCGGTCTGGGGCTGGAGCCGGGCCGCCTTCCCGCGCAGCTCCGGGCTCGCCGCCGCGCTGCTGGCCGCGTGCGCGCCGTTCGCCCTCTGGTACGGCTCGGAGGCGCGGCCCTACGCCCAGCTGATGGCGCTGACCGCGCTCGCCGGCTGGGCGGCGTGGCGCATCCTGGGCGACGGCGCCTCGCCGCGGCGCGGGCTCGGGCTGCTGCTCGCGCTCGCCGGCGCGCTGTGGACGCACTACACCGGGGCGCTGTTCGTGGTCGCGCTCGGGGCGGTCGCACTCGCGCTGGCGGTCGTGCGGCCCGATCGCCGCCGCGCGGCCGCGTGGGTGCTCGCCGCCTGCGCCCTCGCGGGCACGCTGCTGCTGCCGTGGGTCGTGTGGATCGCGCTCTCGGGCCCGCTGCCGACGACGACCGACTATCCGCGGCCGGACCTCTACGGCGCGCTGATCGTCGGTCTCCAGCTGGTCGTCGGCTTCCACCCGTTCGCGCTGCTCGGGCTGCTGGCAGCCGCGTGGCCGCTGCTGGGGCTCGCGGCGCTCGCCGGCCTCGGGCGCATGGGGGCGGTCGGCTGGCGAGGAGGCGGGCTGCTGGCGCTGATCGCCCTGCCGCCCGCGATGCTGGCCGCGTCGTCCTGGCTCGGACCGCGCAGCGCCTTCGACCCGCGCTTCGTGGTCGTCTGCGCGCCGCCGCTGTGCGTCGCCGTCGCGGCGCTCGCCGAATCCGTGCCGCGTCCGCGGGTCGCGGCCGCCGGGCTGGCGGCGGTCGCCGTGCTGGCGCTCGCGGCCGGCGTACGCCAGGGCTTCGACGACGCCAACCCGAAGCTCTACGAGCTGCGCGAGGCGGTCGCCACCGCCAACCGGCTGGCGCGGCCGGGCGACGCGCTGGTCATGGTCCCCCAGCTCAACACGGCGGTGGACGGCGAGCGCTCGCTGGACCCCGTCACGGCCTACTACCGCCCGGCCGCGCCGCTGCGCCGGCTGGAACTGGACTCCACCGCGGACGTCGCGGCGCTGTGGCGCGCCCGCCCGCGCCGTGTGCTGGCCATCTACGGCTTCGAGCGGGCGGGCGGGGACACACCCGCCGGGCGGCGCACGGCCGCGCAGCGGCGCGCGCTCGAGCGCCACTCGCGCGCGACGCGGACGCTGCGCTTCGCCAACGTCACGCTGCGCGTGCACACCCTGAAGGGGCCGCCGGCGTGAGGCCCACGGAACCCGCGCGCGCGGTCACGCTCGCCTGGACGGCCGCCGGGGTGCTGGCGAGCCTGTGGTACTTCGGCTGGCTGCTGCAGCCCGGCCGGGCCGGCGCAGCGGTGCTCTTCGGCCTGCTGCTCGCCGCCGACCTGTTCAACGGCTTCCACGCCTTCTCGTTCTGGCTGACGAGCCTGCGCCGCCCGCGCGACCGGCCCTTCGAGGCCCCCGCGGCGGCGCGGGTGGACGTCCTGATCCCCACGCTCGACGAGCCGCTGGAGATCCTCGCCCGGACCGTCGGCGCGGCGCGGCGCGTGCGCGGCGCTGAGGTCCGGGTCGTGGTGCTCGACGACGGCGCCCGCCCCGCCGTGCAGCGGCTCGCCCGCCGGCTCGGCGCCGATTACCTCGCACGCCCGGGCAGCGCGGGGGCCAAGGCGGGCAACCTCAACGCCGGCCTGCGCGAGACCGCCGTGGGCGGCGCGCCCTACGTCTGCGTGTTCGATGCCGACCACGTCCCCGACCCGGCCTTCCTCGAGCGCACGCTCGGCTACTTCGTCGACGCGCGCGTCGGGCTCGTGCAGACGCCGCAGGTCTACGCCAACGCCGCCCGCGGCCGGCTGACGCACGGCGCCGCCCAGCAGCAGGCCGTGTTCTTCGGGCCCGTGTGCGGCGGGCGCGACGGCTGGGGATCGACCTTCTGCTGCGGCACCAACTTCGTCGCCCGCCGCGAGGCGCTCGAACGGACCGGCGGCTTCCCCGAGGACTCGGTGACCGAGGACATCGTGCTCTCGGCCGAGTTGGTCGGGCTCGGCTACGAGCTGGCCTACGTGCCCGAGCCGCTGGCGGTCGGCCTGGGTCCCGAGGACGGGCGCTCCTACCTGGCCCAGCAGCTGCGCTGGGCGACCGGATGCCTGGACCTGCTGCTGCGCCGTCCGCGGCTGTGGCGCCCGCTGTCCTGGGGCCAGCGCTGGCAGTACCTCGTGGCGACCTCGTACTGGCTCGCCGGCTGGAGCGTGCTCGTCTACCTCAGCCTGCCGGCCGTGCGGCTGCTGTTCGGCTGGCAGCCGGTGCAGGACGGCTCGGGCGCCTTCGCGGCCCACTTCCTGCCCTACTTCCTGATCTCGATCGTCAACCTGGCCCGCTACACCGCCGGCAGCTACACGCTCGCCGGCCTCGCGATGACGTGGGGGAGCTTCGCGATCCACGTCCGCGCCACCGTGCGCGTGGTCCTCGGCCGGCCGCTGGGGTTCGCGGTCACGGCCAAGCGGGCGCTGCCGGGCGTGCCGTGGGGCGGCTTCGCGGCGAACCTGGCGGCGGTCGCTGTGCTGCTCGGGGCGTGTGCGGGCGCGCTCGCCCAGGGCGCGACGCCCGAGCGGGTCAACAACGTGGCGTTCGCGCTCATCGACGTCCTGCTGGTCGGCGCCATCGTGGTCTTCGCCGCCGGCCAGGCGCGCGCCACCGCCCGCGCCGCGGCGGTACCGTGGCCGCGCGCCGCCCGCCTGCGCCCGCGGCCGGCGCCGGCCCACCGGACGCTTCCCGCCCGTCACGCGGCTGACGCGCAGGGGGTGCGCTGAGTGGTGGAGGGCTCTACAGTTCCGCCCATCGCGGGGTCCACGAGGCAGTCGTGCAGGCAGGTCGTCCGGCGAGCGGCCGTGCTCCTGCTCGCCCTGCTGGCGCTGTGGCCGGCCGTCACGGCCGCGGCCCAGGCGCCGGCGCCGGCGCCCTTCGACCCCACCGTGCCTGGCAGCGGCCGCCTGGCGGTCGGCATCACCGAGTTCAACCCGAACTTCATGTGGCCGATCCGCGCCCGCGAGCTGCCTCCACCGTTCAACCGCTGGCGCTACGAGTTCCAGCAGCTGCGCCCGCGGATGGTGCGGCTCGTGCTCGACTGGCCGTCGCTGCAGCCGGAGGCCGGCGTGCCGGCGAACCTCGACGTCCCGCAGACGGGCTGCAGCCGCGGCACGCCGCCGTGCCTGGGCTGGATGGGCGTCCGCGAGCAGCTGGCCGCGATCGCCGCGCTGCAGCGCGAGCAGGACGTGCAGGTGCTGACGGTCGTCACCGGCTCGCCGGCCTGGGCGGCCTCGGCGCCCGCCGGCTGCGAGCGCCCGACCGAGACCTCCCGGTCACGGCCGCCGCGCGAGGACGCGATGGTCGCCTATCGGCAGCTGATCAAGGACGTCGCCGCTGCCGGCGCACAAGCGGGGGCGGACCTGCGCTGGTGGACGCCGTGGAACGAGCCCAACCACCCCTACTTCATCTCGCCGCAGCGCGAGGTCTGCGAGGTCACGTCGCCGTCGCTCTCGATCGCGCCCTACCTGCGGCTGGTGGGCAGTCTCGACCAGGCGCTCGAGGAGCTGGCCGTCGAGCTGCCGGGCACCCGGCAGCGGGTGATCGGCGAGCTCTCGAGCTCGGCCGGCGGCAGCGGCCTGCAGACCTCGGTGCCCGAGTTCATCGCGGGCCTGCCGAAGGACGTCGTCTGCGACTCACCGGTCTATCTCCAGCACGCCTACGTCGGCGCGGTGGCGGTCTTCGACCGCGCGCGCGACGCCCTGGCCGCGCACGGGTGCGAGCAGACGCACGCGATCTGGATCACCGAGACCGCGCTGGGCGTGGCGACGTCCGGGCCGGCGCCGCCCGGCGAGGTGCTGCCCCAGGACACGCTGTCGGGCTGCACGCGCCTGCAGACCTGGCTGCAGCGGTGGTACGACCACCCACAGGTCACCGTCGCCTTCCAGTACACGTTCCGCGAGGACCCGCTGTTCCGCACAGGGCTCGTGCGGCCGGGGCTCGACCGGGCCTACCGGACGCTGGCACCCTGGCAGTGGTGGGGCTCGCGCGATCCGGCCGGCGCCGCGCCCGCCGCCGAGGACACCTGCCGCCAGGAGCCGCCTCCGCTCACGCCCGAGGAGCGCCGCGAGCAGGGCCGCCCGCGCTGAGATAAAACCTGCAGCACGGCGAACCGGTAGCCGTTTGCCGTGGCGGGGTATCAGGATCCTCCACCTGGCCTGTCATCGGAGGAGGAGGAGGAGGGCACATGGCTGAAACCACGGCACCCCGGTCCGACACGTCGTCGGAGATCAAGGGGTACGACTGGACCGCGCTCGAGGAGGCGCCCGAGTTCCAGGAGCTGGTGAACAAGAAGAAGCGCTTCGTCATCCCCGCGACGATCTTCTTCCTGAGCTTCTACATGGGCTTCATCTTGCTGGCGGGCTACGCGCCGGACTTCATGGCCGACTCGGTCTATGAAGGCTTGACCGTCGGCTACTGCCTGGCCCTGACCCAGTTCGTGATGGTCTTCGTGCTGGGCATCTGGTACCTCAAGAAGTCCAACGACGAGTACGACCCGATGCGCGAGCGGGTGATCGAGATGGCCGAGCGCACGCAGCCCGGCAACAACGAGGAGGAGGCGCCGGCGGGCAACGGCGCCGGGCGCGAGACGGCGACCGCCGGCTCGGGCGAGGAGGCCGCGCGATGACCGTCGTGGCGGCCATCAACGTCGAGGCGGTCGTGATCTTCTCGATCGTCCTCGGCATCACCCTCGGGATCACCTACTGGGCCTCCAAGCGGGCCTCCAGCGCCGTCGGCTTCTACGCCGCCGGCCGGCAGATCACCGGCGTGCAGAACGGCCTGGCGATCTCCGGCGACTACCTCTCGGCCGCGTCCTTCCTGGGCATCGCCGGGCTGATCTTCCTGTACGGGTTCGACGGGTTCCTCTACTCGATCGGGTTCCTCGTCGCCTTCCTGACGGTCATGTTCCTGCTGGCCGAGCGCATGCGCAACGCGGGCAAGTACACGATCGCCGACGTGCTGTCCTTTCGCCTGCGCGAGCGGCCGGCGCGCACCGCGGCGGCACTCGGCACGCTCGCGGTCGTCGCCTTCTACCTGATCGCCCAGATGGTCGGCGCCGGCGTGCTCATCCAGGCGCTGGTGGGCATCAACTTCTCGCTGGCGGTGATCCTCACGGGCATCTTCATGCTCTGCTACGTCGTCTTCGGCGGCATGGTCGCCACGACGTGGGTGCAGATCATCAAGGCCGTGCTGCTCATGGCCGGCATCCTGGTGATGTCGATCTTCGTGCTGGCCAAGGTCGGCTTCAACCCGGTCGAGCTGTTCAACCGGGCCGAGGGCAACACGACCGAGGAGTCGACCTTCTCACTCGGGCCGGGCACCTTCCTGGCCTCGCCGATCGACACCGTCTCGCTCGGGCTCGCACTCGTGCTGGGCACCGCCGGCCTGCCGCACATCCTGATGCGCTTCTTCACCGTGCCCACGGCCAAGGCTGCCCGCAGCTCGGTGGTGTGGGCGATGTTCCTGATCGGCTTCTTCTACCTGCTGACGACGTTCATCGGCTTCGGCGCGCGCGCCTTCCTGGGCGAGGGCGGGGTCGAGGCGGCCGGCAGTGGCGGCAACCTCGCCGCCCCGAACCTCGCCGAGTTCCTCGGGGGTGGCGCGGGCACCTTCGGCGGGGACCTCTTCCTCGCCGTGATCGCGGGCGTCGCCTTCGCGACGATCCTCGCGGTGGTCGCGGGCCTCGTGCTCTCGGCGTCGGCCGCGGTCGCCCACGACGTGTGGTCGAACATCGTGCGCAAGGGCCAGGATTCCGAGGCCGAGGAGGTCTGGGTCGCGCGGATCGCGGCGATGTCGATCGGCGCGATCGCGATCCTGATCGCGGTCATCGGCGGCGAGGGCCTGAACGTCTCGTTCATGGTCGGGCTCGCCTTCGCGGTGGCCGCCAGCGCCAACTTCCCGGCGCTGCTGCTCGCATTGACCTGGCGGCGGTTCAACACGGCCGGCGCGGTCACGGGCGTGGTCCTGGGCGTCTTCAGCTCGATCATCCTGGTCGTGCTGAGCCCGAAGGTGTGGCCCGGGGTCGACGGGGACACCGGCTCACCGATCGGCTGGACGCTCGCCAACCCGGGCATCCTGTCGATCCCGCTCGGGTTCCTCGGCTGCTACGTGGGCACGATCCTGACCTCCGAGCGCGGCGCGGAGCGCAGCTTCGACGAGCTCTACGTGCGGTCCGAGACCGGCCTGGGCTCCGAGAAGGCGCTGGCCAGCTGATCGCAGGTCCCCGGCGCGCCGCGTACGGCGCGCCGGGGATCGCGAGGTTTCCGCCGGCTCCGCACCGGCGATAGCCTCGGAAAGAGGAGACACCGAGAGGGAGGCGTGATGGCGACCGAGGGCCAGACACTGGAGCAGTCGCTTGAGGCGATGCTGGAGATCGAGAAGTTCGATCCGCCGGAGGACTTCCGCGAGCACGCCAAGGTCACCGACACGGAGATGTACGACCGTGCGGACGAGGACTTCCAGGGCTTCTGGGCCGAGCAGGCCGAGGCGCTGCACTGGGAGCAGAAGTGGGACACGGTCCTCGACGACTCCGACCCGCCGTTCTACAAGTGGTTCACCGGCGGCAAGCTCAACGTCTCCTACAACTGCGTCGACCGCCACGTCGAGGCCGGCAACGGCGACCGCATCGCCTTCTACTGGCGCGGCGAGGAGGGCGAGGAGCGCGAGATCACCTACGCGGACCTGCACCGCGACGTGCAGAAGTTCGCCAACGCGCTCAAGGACCTCGGGATCGAGGCCGGCGACGTCGTCGGGATCTTCCTGCCGATGATCCCCGAGGTCGTCGTCGCCATGCTGGCCTGCGCGCGCATCGGCGCGCCGCACAACGTGGTCTTCGGCGGCTTCTCGCCCAACTCGGTCTTCGAGCGCATGGAGGTCTCCGAGGCCAAGGCGCTGATCACCGTCGACGGCGCCCGGCGCAAGGGCAAGGCGGCCGAGATCAAGTCCGAGGTCGACAAGGTGATGGCCGACCTCGACTCGCTCGAGACGATCGTCGTGGTCAAGCACTCAGACGTCGACGCGCCGATGAAGGAGGGCCGCGACCACTGGTACCACGAGGTGCTCGAGGCGGCCGACGACGAGTGCCCGGCCGAGCCGCTGGACGCCGAGCACCCGCTCTACATCCTCTACTCGTCGGGCTCGACGGCCAAGCCCAAGGGCATCCTGCACAGCACCGGCGGCTACCTGACGGGCGTCGCCTACACGCACGCCAAGGTCTTCGACCTCGACCCGGAGAAGGACGTCTACTGGTGCTCGGCCGACGTCGGCTGGGTCACCGGGCACTCCTACATCGTCTACGGGCCGCTGGCGAACGGCTGCACCTCGGTCATGTACGAGGGCGCGCCCGACTACCCGGACAAGGACATCTGGTGGGAGATCGTCGAGCGCTACGGCGTCACGCTCTTCTACACCGCGCCGACCGCCATCCGGGCGTGCATGAAGTGGGGCGTCGAGTACCCCGAGCGCCACGACCTCTCCAGCCTGCGGCTGCTCGGCACGGTCGGCGAGCCGATCAACCCGAAGGCCTGGCTCTGGTACCACAAGGTGATCGGTGGCGAGAAGTGCCCGATCGTCGACACCTGGTGGCAGACCGAGACCGGCGCGATCATGATCACGACGCTGCCGGGCCTGCAGTCCACCAAGCCCGGGTCGGCGGGCAAGCCGCTGCCGGGCATCGCCGCCGACGTTGTCGACGAGGACGGCGAGGACGTCGGCACCGAGCAGGGGCTGCTGATCCTGCGACGGCCGTGGCCGGCGATGCTGCGCACGCTCTACGGCGACGACGAGCGCTTCAAGGAGACCTACTGGGAGAAGTTCGGCCCCGAGATCTACCTGGTCGGCGACGCGGCGCGCCGCGACGAGGACGGCTACGTGTGGATCATCGGGCGCACCGACGACGTCATCAACGTCTCCGGGCATCGCATGTCCACAGCGGAGATCGAGTCGGCGATCGTCTCCCACGAGAAGGTCGCCGAGGCGGCGGTGATCGGTCAGGCCGACGAGGACGCCGGGCAGTCCGTGACCGCCTTCGTCACCCTCTCGGGCGACCAGGAGGGCGGCGACGAGCTCGTGCAGGAGATCCGCGAGCACGTGGCCGAGCGGATCGGCAAGCTCGCGCGGCCCAAGCGGATCATCTGGGCCGACGACCTGCCCAAGACGCGCTCGGGCAAGATCATGCGCCGGCTGTTGCGCGACGTGGCCGAGGGCCGCGAGCTCGGCGACGTCACGACGCTGCGCGACCCGGACATCATGCAGCAGCTCGAGGGCAAGGTGAAGGAGCGGGGCGCCGACGAGGAGTGAGGCGCGTTCGTGCCATCCGGCACGACCCCGACAGGTGGGGGGATCTCCGGAACGGTGCTTGCAATTAGCTGACTGCTTGCTACTCTGCTAGCAGACTTACTCAGGCAAGCACCGTTCAAGGAGACTCTCACATGGCTACCCAGACCAAGACCCCCGAGCAGACCGCCGAGCGCATCACCGAGATCAACGAGCAGGTCGTCGACTTCGGTCGCAAGGCCGGCCTCGGCTACGTCGACGTGTTCGACTCGAGCTGGAAGACCGTCGCCGACTATCAGGACAAGGTCGCCGAGTCGACCCAGATCGACTGGGTCGCCGACGCCGCCCGCGCGCAGGCCAACTTCACGCGCGAGGTGACCAAGCTCTACACCACCACCGCGCGCGATCTGCTCAAGAAGTAAGCCCGCTTCACAGCTTCATCTGATCGAGAGCCCGGGTTCGCCCGGGCTCTCGCTCGTTAACCCTCCGGCGACGAGAACGGCGGGCGTCGAAGGAGCCGGGTTCCGGTCGGCGCATCCGCGCCCGGAACCGGCTTTTCCTCAGCATCGGCGAGCAGGCCCGCCGGATGCTGAAGAAATGCCGCTCACAGCGGCATAACCACAGCATCGCGGCCGAGATTGGCGCGGTGCTGAGGAAATGCCGTTGGGGACGCCCACCGGAATCCGATCCCCAATCCCTTACCAGCGGGGTTCGCCGGCGGCTCACCGCCCAGTGGTTCAGCGCGCCGTCCACCCCAGGTCCATCGTCACCGCGGTCCCGGTGAAGGCCCTGCCATCGGGCCCCATGAGGAAGCTCACGACGCCGCCGACCTCGGAGGGCTCGATCAGCCGCTTGACGGCGTGCGGCGCCAGGATCACCTCGGTGAGCACGCGATCCTCGGGCAGGTTGTGGGCCTCGGCCTGCGAGCCGATCTGCTTCTCGACCAGCGGGGTGCGCACGAAGGCCGGGCAGACGGCCGTGGACAGGATCCCGTCGTCGGCGCCCTCCAGCGCCAGCGTCTTGACCAGCCCGTAGACGCCGTGCTTGGCCGACACGTAGCCGGCCTTGAACGGCGACGCGGCCAGCGCGTGGGCGGAGGCGATGACGACGAAGCGCCCGTCGCCCGAGGCCTTCAGGCCCTCCCAGCCGTACTTGGCCAGCAGGAACGGGCTCGTGAGCAGGATCGCCAGCAGCGCGTCCCAACGGTCCTCCGGGAAGTCCACCACCGGCGAGACGTGCTGGAAGCCGGCGTTGGCGACGATCCCGTCCAGCCGCCCGTAGCGCTCCAGTGCCGCGTCCACGGCCCCCTTGTTGCCCTCCCGCGTGGTCAGGTCGGCCGCGTGGTGGTCGCCCGGCCCGTCGTCGGCGGGCTCGAGGTCGACGGCGAGCACCCGCGCGCCGTCCGCTATCAGCCGCTCGGCGACCGCGCGGCCGATGCCGCTGGCCGCTCCGGTGACGATGACTGCCTTGCCGTTGAGATCGCTCATGTCCTGGACTCCTCGATGGGCCAGCACGCCGCCGGCCGCGTATTGACATCATGTTGCTCGGGTAAGGGGCCGCGCCGCGCGTCCCGCTCGGAAGAAGTCAACAGGAGGGTCTGTCTCGATGCTCTGTCCCCCAGTGGTGGGTCCCCGTAGCTCGGGGCCGAAGCTCTATGGCCGGATGGCGGAGTCGGGCGCGGAGATGTGGCGCGCGACGGCGGGCGGGTGGTCGGACTACTGGGCGGAGGCCGTTCGGCGGGGGGCGACGCCGTGGGACGTCGCGGCCGACACGGCGCGCTATTGGCGGTTGGCCACGCGGCGTGAGGAGCCGGAGTGGCATACGCCGCACACGGTGGTGCTCGAGACCCCGATCGCGCGCCTGCGCGACTTCTCGCCCGTCGGCGCCTCGCAGGAGGTCGTGCCGGCGCTGGTGTTGCCGCCGCAGGCGGGGCACGACTCCTGCATCGTCGACTACTCGCCGGCGCAGAGCCAGATGCAGGTGATCCTGGCGGCCGGGTTGCAGCGGGCGTACTCGGCGGACTGGATCGGCGCCACGAGCGAGACCCGCGACGCCACGGTGGACGACTACCTGGCGTTCATCGCCGCCTGCGTGGAGCAGATCGGCGAGCCGGTGAACCTGATCGGCGACTGCCAGGGCGGCTGGCTGGCGGCGATCTACGCGGCGCTGCATCCCGAGGACGTGCACACGCTGACGATCGCGGGCGCGCCGATCGACTTCCAGGCCGGCGACGCGGTGATCCACGACTGGGTCGAGGCGCTCGGCGGGCGCAGCGACGACCTGGCGTTCTACCGCTGGGTGGTCGCCCAGGGCGGCGGCGTGCTCAAGGGCGAGCACATGCTCAACGGCTTCATCCTGATCAAGCCCGAGAACGAGGTCCTCAAGCACGCCCAGCTGCTCTCGCGCTTGCACGACGTCTCCCACCTCGAGCGCCACCGGGCGTTCGAGACGTGGTTCAAGCACGTCCAGGACATCCCCGGCGCGTTCTACCTGTGGATCGTCGAGCACCTCTTCTCCGGCAACCGGCTCATCAGCGGCGAGCTGGAGATCGGCGGCGAGCTGGTCGACCTCGCCCGCATCCGTTGCCCGCTCTTCCTGCTCGGCGGCGAGCGCGATCACATCACCCCGCCGGCGCAGGTCTTCGCGCTGGCCGATCACGCCTCGACCCCGAAGCGCGACGTGACGAAGCGGACCGCGTCGGGCGGGCACCTGGGGCTGTTCATGGGCTCTGAGGCGCTCAAGGAGCACTGGCCGCCGCTGCTGGCCGGCGTCTACGAGCACTCCCGACGCGGCGCCGACCGCGGCGCCGCCGAGCGCCGCGCCCGCGCGCGCACGCGACGCAGGCGCCCCGCCATCCCCGCGCCGTAGCCGGGCGGGCGCGCGGCCCCACCGGCCCGCAGGGCCCCGCCGGCGCGCGCGGCGCCACCGGTGCCGCCGGACCGGCCGGACCGGGCGCCCGTCGCATCAACTTCTCCGCGGCGGCCGCTCCCGCGCCGGCGACCGTCCTGAGCCTCGGCGGCCTGACGCTGCGGGTCGACTGCGTGCAGACCGGCACCGGCGTCGCGTTGCCGATAAGCGGGACATCGACCGCCGACGCCGACTTCCACGCGAACTTCACGACCGACAACGGGACCGATATCGGCCAGCCCGGCACCCACCGGCAACATCCTGTTCCCGATGGCGGCTGGGGCGGACACGAGCCTGGGCGGCCCGACGGCGACCGCCCCCGAGTTCAACCGCGCCCACGCCACGGTGACCTACGTGAGCGCGAGCACCACCATCACCCTCGACATCGTCGCGATCGCCGACCCGGCCACCGGGCGTTGCACGTTCGCCGGCACCGCCGTGCCGTCCAGCTAGGAGGCGTCGCCCTCATCCGCGCGCGCTCGCCGGCGGCGGGCGCGCGGGACGCCGTTGACGGCCAGGAACGCGTCGTAGACCTCGAGCAGCGCGCGCCGCTGGCGGCCGGTCAGCGCGGTATCGGCCTCGACCGCCGCGCGCACCCCGGTCTCGGGGTCGGCCTCGTCCTCGGCCGCGAAGCCGGCCTGCTCGTAGAGCGCCGTCGTCGTCATCTGCAGCGAGGAGGCGATCGCGTCGACGACCTTCTCGGAGGGCTCGCGCAGCCCGCGCTCGATCTGGGAGAGGTACGGGTTCGAGATGCCGGCCATCTCGGCGAACTGGCGCATCGAGAGACGATTGACCTCGCGCTGGCGGCGGATGATCTCCCCGAGCGTGCTGGTCGGAACCTCGTCCGGCATCGGAGGTTGAGGATAGTCGGCTCAAGGGAATACCCTGGTCCGGACATGGCCGACCAACAGCCCACCCCAGCCGAGCAGGCGCGGCAGCTCTACGAGGACACCGAGACACGTACCGCCAAGGCGATGGAGTCGCTCGTCGCCCAGGATTCCTTCGGCGAGCTGCTCGCCCGCGTCAGCGGCAATCTGATCGCGCTGACGAAGATCGGCACCGACGCGGCCGACCTGGTGGTCGGCAACCTGCGCATCGCGGGCCGGCGCGACGTCATCGGTCTGCAGAAGCAGCTCGCCCGCACCGAGGACAAGCTCGAGCGGGTCCTGCAGGAGGTCGAGCGCCTCCAGGACGAGGTCGCGGCCGCCCGTGAGGGCGCGACCGGTAACGGCCGCGCGGCCGGCAGCTCGGGCACGCGCCGCGGCCGCGGTTCGGGCTCCGCCAAGTCGGACTCATGAACCCGGTGCGCGAGCTCGCGCGGCTGCCCGGCGACGCGCTCGAGTTCTCCAACATCCTGCTCACCACGTCCGACGCGAAGATCGGCGCGACGCCGCGAGACCTGGTCTGGACGCACCGCAAGACGACCCTGTGGCGCTATCGATCGAACCGGCGTCGCCACGCGGTCCCGCTCCTGCTCGTCTTCGCGCTCATCAACCGCCCGCACATCTTCGACCTGCGCCCGGGCAACTCGTTCGTCGAGCACCTGATCGAGGAGGGCTTCGACGTCTTCCTGCTCGACTGGGGCGAGCCGGGCGAGGAAGACGCCGACATGGGGCTGGAGAACTACGTCTGCGACGAGCTGCCGTGGGGCATCCGCGAGACGCTCCGCGCCAGCGGCCAGGAGGAGGTCTCGCTCGTCGGCTGGTGCATCGGCGGCGCGCTGTGCGCGATGTACGCGGCGATCGAGCCCGAGGGGCCGGTGCGCAACCTCGCGCTGCTCACGACGCCGGTGGACACGACCGGCTCGCTGTACGCCGGCTGGGTCGGTCGCGAGAGCTTCGACGTCGACCAGATCGCCGACGCGCTGCCCGCCATCCCCGGCCAGGGCATCGACTTCGCCAACAAGATGATGAAGCCGGTGACCAACTACTGGACCACCTACCGCCGGCTGTGGGACCAGGTGCGCGAGGGCACGGCCAAGCGCGAGCCCTACCAGGCGATGGCCAAGTGGGTCGCCGACAACCCGCCGTTCCCGTCGCGGGCGTATCGCGAGTGGATCCGGTGGATCTACAAGGAGAACCGCTTCGTGCGCGGCACCATCCGCCTGCGCGGCAAGCAGGTCGACCTGCACAACATCGACCACAACCTGCTGGTCGTGACCGCGGGCGCCGACCACATCGCCCCGCGCGTCGGCACGCTGCCGATCCTCGACATGGTCGCCAGCGCCGACGTCACCCATATCGACCGGCCGGGTGGGCACATCGGCCTGATGGCCGGCTCGAAGGCGCGCACCGCCGTCTGGCCGGAGATCGTCGACTGGCTCGAGGACCGCTCGAGCGAGTGAACCCCGCAGTCCACGAGGGAGGCAGGAGATGAGCAGCACCGCCACCGAGAAGCAGACGAGCGGGCCGCAGGGAGACAAGCTCGCCGACCGGGTCGCCTTCGTCACCGGCGGCACGCGCGGCATCGGCGCGGCGATCTCGCGCAGCCTCGCCGCGCAGGGCGCCGTCGTCGCGGCCGGCTACAGCTCAAACCAGGAGAACGCCGAGAAGTTCCTCTCAGAGCTCACCGACGGCGGCGCGACCGGCTCGATCCACCAGGGCAACGTCGGCTCCCCCGATGACTGCCGGCGCACGATCGCCGAGGTGATCGACCAGCACGGCCGGCTGGACATCCTCGTCAACAACGCCGGCATCACCAGCGACAAGACCGTGCTGAAGATGGGCGACGACGACTGGGAGAAGGTCCTCGACGTCAATCTCTCCGGCACGTTCTTCATGTCCAAGGCGGCGCTGGAGCACATGCTCGAGCGCGGCAGCGGGCGGATCGTGAACATCTCCTCGATCATCGGCCAGACCGGCAACATCGGCCAAGCCAACTACGCGGCGTCGAAGTCGGGCCTGTTCGGGCTGACCATGACGCTCGCCCGCGAGGCGGCGTTCGAGCTCAAGAAGCGCGAGAAGCTGGCCGACGACGGCCTCAACGTCACGGTCAACACCGTCGCGCCCGGCTTCATCGAGACCGACATGCTCGAGGGGGTGCCCGAGAAGGCGCTCGACCGCATCCGCGCGCAGGTGCCGCTGAACCGGCTCGGCCAGCCGGACGAGATCGCCCGCGTCGTGCACTTCCTGTGCGCCGACGCCTCCTCCTACATCACCGGACAGGTCTGGGCGGTCAACGGCGGCCAGGACATGTAGGCGTGGCCTCCTCCGTCGGGTCCTACGAGGAGGCCGTCGAGTCCCATCGCTGGGAGGTCCCCGAGCGCTACAACATCGCGGCCGACGTGTGCGACAAGCACCCGCGCGAGCGGCCCGCGATGATCCACGAGGACTTCCGCGGCAAGCAGCGCGAAGTGGACTGGGGCGAGCTGCAGGACATGTCCGACCGCTTCGCGGGCGTGCTGCGCGAGCACGGGGTCGAGCAGGGCGACCGCGTGGCGATGTTGCTCCCGGCCACGCCGGAGACCGCCGCGGCGTTCTTCGGGACGTGGAAGCGCGGCGCGATCCTGCTCTCGATGTCGGTGCTCTACGGCGACGACGGCATCCGCCACCGGGTGAGCGACTCCGAGCCGAAGGTGCTGGTCACCGACGAGGCCAACCGCGACCGCGTCGACCCCGCGCTCGTCGAGCACGTCGTGGTCCTCGACCGCGACCTGGTCGCCTCGGGCAGCACGGACGTCGAGCGGGTGGACACGTCCGCCGAGGACCCGGCGCAGCTGTACTACTCCTCCGGCACGACCGGGCTGGCCAAGGGCATCCTGCACGCCCACCGCTACCTGCTCGGCCACGAGGAGTTCGTCTACTGCCACGACGTCCGCGAGGGCGAGCGCTTCCACGGGATGGGGGAGTGGGCGTGGGCGGCGGGCGTCGCGCCGCTGCTCGGGCCGTGGCGCTACGGCGCCGTCCAGCTCGTCTACCAGCGCGAGGGCGGCTTCGACCCGCACAAGCAGCTGGACTTCCTCTCCCGCCACGAGGCCGCCAACGTGTTCACCACGCCGACGGCGATGCGCTCGATGATGTCGATCGGCGACGCCGGCACGCGCTACCCGCAGAAGTTCCGGATCGTCTGCTCGGCGGGCGAGCCGCTCAACCCGGAGGCGATCCGCTGGTTCCGTGAGCAGTACGGCCTGACCGTGCTCGACTTCTACGGGCTGACGGAGTCCTATCCGCTGGTGGCCAACTACCCGTTCATGGAGGTCCGCGAGGGCTCGATGGGAAAGCCGATGCCCGGCTGGGACATCGCCATCCTCGACGAGGACGAGAAGCCCGTCGAGCAGGGCGAGCGCGGCGAGATCTGCCTGCGCGCGCGCTCGAACCCGCACTATCCGCTCGGCTACTGGCGCAACGAGGAGGCGTCTGAGGAAACCTTCGGCGGCGAGTGGTTCCACACCAAGGACGCCGCGAGCCAGGACGAGGACGGCTACGTCTGGTACGAGGGCCGCGCCGACGACGTGATCATCGCCGCCGGCTACCGGATCGGGCCGTTCGAGGTCGAGTCGGCCTGTCTCGAGCATCCCGCGGTCCGCGAGGCGGCGGCGGTCGCCTCGCCCGACGAGCGGCGCGGCAACGTCGTGAAGGCCTTCCTGGTGCTCGCCGAGGGGCACGAGGGCTCCGACGAGCTGGCGGCGGAGATCAAGGCGTTCGTGCGCGACCGGCTGTCGGCCTACGCCTATCCGCGCAAGGTCGAGTTCGTCGACGACCTGCCGAAGACCCTGACCGGCAAGATCCGGCGCATCGAGCTGCGCCAGAGCGAGCTCGAGGCCGCCGACGGCGATTAGCCTCGTCGGGCCGGGGAGGCCGGGGGTGAGGTGAGCGCCGCCGTCGTCAGCTCGCCGGCGGGCCGCGGGCCGGCTCGCCCGTTGCTGCCGGCCGCGTGGGCGCGGCTGGCCGGCTTCGCGGCGCTGGTCGCGCTCGGCGCGCTGCAGTGGCGGCGGATGGTCGAGGGGCTGCCGGCGACGCGCGCGCTGCTGTGGGTGGCGGTCGCCTGTCTCGCCGCGCTGGCCGTGCTGGCCGCCGAGCGGCTGCCGGCACGCGGACGCGGGTGGGCGGTGCTGGGGGTCGCCGCCGCGGCGTGGGCGGCGGCAGTGCTCGCGTCCGGGATCCCGCTCGAGCTGCTGTTGCGCCCGGGCCGCTGGCCCGAGCTGGCCCAGGGCGTGGCCGGCGGGGTGGAGATCCTGGGCGGTGTCCGGCTCCCGTACGAGGGCGCCGATCCCTGGCCGGCGCTCGTCATCGGCGCCGGCGGCGCGCTGTTGTGCACGACCGCCGCGCTGCTGGCCTTCTGGCCGGTGCCGCGGGGCCGCGGCTACCCGTACCTGGCGCTCGCCGTGCTGCTCGCGCTCGTGGCCACGCCGGTGGTCTCGATCGGCGGCACCCGTCCGCTGGCGCTCGGCGTGGCGCTGACCGCGCTGACCGTCGGCTTCCTCTGGCTCGAGCGGTTGCCGCTGCGGCCGGGGGTCGGCGTCGCCGCGCTGCTCGCGCTCGCGGTCGCGGGCTCGCTGCCGCTGGCGACCGCCGCCGACCGCGACGAGCCGTGGTTCGACTACCGCGCCTTCGCGGAGGGGCTCGGGCCGCAGGCGCCGATCGGCCTCGACTTCAACCACGGCGCCTACGGGCCGATCAGCTGGCCGCGCAACGGCTCGGAGGTGCTGCGGGTGCGCTCCGAGCGCCCGCGCTACTGGAAGGTCGCGAGCCTCGAGGAGTTCGACGGCCGCGGCTGGCGCGACCGCGGCGACGCCCCGCCGCCGGGCGGCGAGCCGCCGCAGGCCGACGTGCTCGAGGACTGGCGCAACCGGCCGGCGTGGACGGGCGAGCTGACCGTCTCGATCCGCCGGCTGCGGACGAGCGCCGTGCCCGCCGCGGGCACGGTGCTGGGCGTGCGGCGCTCGACGCGGCCGCTGCGCGAGCTCAGCGTGCCGGGCCGCTACCGGGCCGAGACCGAGCTGCGGCGCGGGGACTCCTACACGGTCGAGGTCCACGAGCCGCGGCCGACCGGGACGCAGCTGGCCGGCGCGACGAGCGGCGCGCGGCGCAAGCAGTGGGACGACCTGGTGACCGAGCTGCCGTTTGCCCCCGAGCGCCGCGATCGCCCGTCCGACGGGATCCCGGTCGCTCCCGAGGGCACCGTGCCGACGTCCGCCCAGCTGCGCTTCTCGCCGTTCGGCGGGCCGGCCGCGCCGGTCGCCGGCTACCCGGGGCTGGGCGTATCCGGCAGCGGGCCGGCGGCGCTGCGCGCCTCCGCGTACGAGCGCACCTGGCGCTTGGCGCGCCGCCTGCGCGCGCCGGCGCGGACGCCGTTCGCCTACGTCCAGGCGGTGACCCGTCATCTGCAGCGCGGCTTCGGGTACTCCGAGCGCCCGCCGGAGGTGCCCGCGGGCCAGGCGCCGCTCGAGCACTTCCTGTTCGAGGGCCGGGCCGGCTACTGCCAGCACTTCTCTGGCGCGATGGCCCTGCTGCTGCGGATGGGCGGCGTGCCCGCCCGCGTCGCCACGGGCTTCAGCCCCGGCGGCTACTCGAAGCGCAAGGGCGCCTGGATCGTGCGCGACACCGACGCGCACTCCTGGGTGGAGGCGTGGTTCGACCAGTTCGGCTGGGTGACGCTCGACCCGACGCCCGCCGCGACCCCGGCGCGGTCGCTCATCGCCGCACTCGAGCCGGCGCCGGCCCCGGCGGTGCCCGATGCGGCGCCGGACGACGCCGCCGGCGGTGGCGGCGCGGCCGGGGGCCGGGGCGGATCCGGGCTGCGCGGTGATCTGGCGCGCGATCCGTCCGGCCGCGCGGGGCCGGGCGACGCCGCCGGGGCGGCGGACGGCGGCGGGACCCCGGTCTGGGCGCTCCTGGCGGGTGGCGCAGTGGCGCTCGCGGCGCTGATCGTGGCGGCGCTCACACTGGCGCGGCGCCGGCGGCGGCGCCTGCCGCAGCGCGGCGGATCGCCGCTGGATCGCGCGGTCGCCGAGCTCGAGGGCGCGCTGCGGCGCTCGGGGCGCCCGGCCCCGGCAGGCACGACCCTGCGCCAGCTCGAGCAGCGACTGGGCGGCTCCCCGGAGGCGGCGGCCTACCTGCGCACGTTGCGGGCGGGCCGCTACGGCCCTGCGCCGCCCGCGGCGCCGACGTCGGCGCAACGCCGGGCGCTGCGGCGCGAGCTCGCGGCCGGCCTCGGCCTGCCGGGTCGGCTGCGGGCGCTGTGGGCGCTGCCGCCGTGGCCGCGCTGAGCGCCGGACATTCGTCCAAGCGCAGCCGACGCCCGCGGGTTAGCCTGGCGGCCCGTGAACGAGCACAGATGGAGATCCACATGGCCGGCGAGCTGACGTTCATCGAGCTGGGCGTGCAGGACCCCGAGCGGGGCCGGGCGTTCTACTCCGGCCTGTTCGGCTGGCAGTTCGATCCGTCGCCCTCGGGCGAGGGCTTCGCGATCGCGACCCCGAACGTGCCGGGCGGCATGCACGGCGGCGATCCCGGCGCCGCCCCGTACGTGTTCTTCGCGGTCGAGGACATGCGGGCCGCGCTCGCGCGCGTGCTCGAGCTCGGCGGCGAGGTCGACGACATGGACGTCGAGGGCGACGAGGACCAGGTCGCCCGCTTCGGGCGCTTCAAGCTCTGCCGCGACGACCAGGGCTCGCCCTTCGGGCTGCACCAGCCGCCCGGCTGACCCGGCCGCCGCGCGCGCCGCCGGCGCGCGCGCTCAGCCCGCGAGCGCCGCGCGGCGCGCCTGCTGGCGCATCTCGGAGAGGATCCGCTCCAGCCGCGGCTCGGTGCTCGTGTCGACGTGGGTCATCGCCGCCGCGACCGCGGGGTGCACGGCGGCGATCTGGCGGTGCAGCTCGTGGGCGACCGCGCGGTAGGCGGGATGGCCCTCGCGCCCCGAGCGCAGCTCGATCAGGTGCATCGCCTCGCGCGCGTTGAAGTCCAGCACGTAGCGGATGCGGTAGCCGAGGCACAGCGCGTAGGGCGCGGCGGCCGCCTGGCCGGCGTCGACCAGCCGCGCGTACTCCGCCTGCGAGCGCTCCAGCGCCCCGGCGTAGGCGTCGCCGGCGCCGGCCGCGATGACCTCCTCGGGCACGCCGGCGCCGAGATCGGGCGTCAGGGCCTGCCACTGCACGGTCAGCAGCCGGTGGCGCTGCAAGTCTCGGAAGGCCCCGTAGTCCGAGACGATCTCGAAGCGGTAGCGCACCGTCTCGAAGCCCCGACCTGGACGGTGGCGCCGGTTCGCCCGCTCGCCCACCAGGTCGGCGAGCAGCGCGCCACGCTCCTGCGCCGAGAGCTCCGCGACGACCGAGCGCGTGCGCTCCTCGCTCGTACCCGCGGCTTCGAAGAGCAGGGCGGCCAGCAGGCCGTCCTCGTCGCCGTCGACGTGCAGCAGGCGCACCGAGGGCCCGTCGCCGGCGTCCTCGGCGCGGTCGAGCCCGAGCCGGGCCGCCCAGCGCTCGCCCGCCGCGCGCCGGGATTGCAGCTGGGCCGCCCAGGCGCCGCCGCGATCGGGGCGCGGCACACGGGAGACGAAGCTCGGCATCACCGCCCCGACGGCCGCGAGGATCAGCTCGCCGTAGCGCCGCGCCTCGGGCAGCGGGTGGCCGATCAGGTGCAGGATGAGCTGCTCGTAGGCCTGGCCGGTCGCGTAGATCCCCATGTGCGACAAGGACGCCGCGGGCAGCAGGCCGCGCAGCAGGTCCAGCGCCTTGGCCCCGACCGCGCGCTCGCGGGCGGCGGGCGACTCGCCCTCGCGGCGCGGGAAGGTTTCCTCTACCCATCCGCGGACCACGGGCAGCGCCTTCGAGTAGGTCTGAAACAGCGAGTCCATCGCAGCCGCGTACTCCGGTCCGAGCGCGGGGTCGCGGTAGTAGCGATAGCCGGGGGCCGGCGCGCCGGGCACCGGCGCGTCGTAGGCGATGTAGCGCGTGGACTGCTCGAGGTAGGCGGCGAGCCGGGGCCGCTGGAGCACCTTGGTCAGCACGTTGGAGACCCACTCGCAGGCGACGTGGGCGCCCCCGAGCTGGGCGACGGAGTCGTCGCCGTAGCCGACGAAGATGCGCTCGTAGAGCTCGGCCGCCCGGCGACCCTCCTCGCCGTCCCAGCCGGCTCCGGCCGAGTCGCCGAGCGAGTCGGCGAACTCCTCGAGGAAGAGCCGGCGCAGCGTGCCCGGGTAGCGCGAGTAGCGGGCGAACAGCGCGCCCTTGACCGTCTCGGGCAGGTTCAGCAGCGCGAAGACCGGCCCGTCGAGGGCACTCACGTGAGGCCGCAGGCGCTCGCGCTCGGCGGGGGTGAGATCGTCGGACGGGTACTCCACGGGCTGGCCAGCCTAGCGGCGCCCCCGGCGCCTTTCGCGTCGCTCAGGCGGGCCGCGCCGTCCCCGTGGTCGACGCGGCTCAGGCTCGGGCGGGCACGCCGTCGCCGGCGCGGCGGTGCACGTCGCGCTCAGGCCGGCACTTCGTCGCCGACGCAGTCGACCCGCCGGCGCTCGCGGCCGTCGCCGCCGGTCCAGACGCTCGCGGCCACGAGCCGGCGCTCGAGACTGCGACGGCGCAGCTCGACCCCCAGCCCGATGCCGAGGCGGCCGGACAGCTCGAGCCCGCGGTCGGACGTCTCGACCGCGTACTCGTTGCGCTCGACCGTGCCCGCCTCGACCGTGCGGCGCACGACCGCCTCGAAGTCGCGCGCGACCGCCGGTGGCGAGGGCAGCCGCGGGCGCAGCAGCTCGCCGGCGATCGCCCGGTTGACCGGGTCGCGCAGGTCAAGGCTCCCGGTCAGCTCGACCGTGCGATCCCCGCCCAGGCGGTCGACCGCGCGGAAGAGGAGCTCGCGCGGGCCGTTGCGGTCGTGCGTGCGCTCGAGCACGACGTTCTGCTCGGCGAGCTTGATCCCGGTGGCGCCCAGCCCGCTGAACGCATCGGCCTGGACCTTGCCGCCGAGGTACCAGGTCGTCGCGCCCAGGCCCGTCCGCCGGCCGAGCGTCATCATCCCGCGCGCCTCCACCAGCTCGGCGCCGAGGCCGGCCTCGCCGGTCGGCCCGCCCTCCCTGAAGCGCCAGGTGGCGGGCGGCGGCTCATCGCCCGCGCGCAGGCGGGCGATGAAGCGACTCGCGGCGGCCTCGTCGGGCAGCAGCCAGCTCTCACCGCTCGTGAAGCTCGCGCCCGCGGCGCCATCGGCCGCCAGGTGCACCCCGAGCGGGCTGAGCTCTAGACCCAGCCCACCGCTCACCCCGCCGTGCTCTTCGCTGCCGACCGACAGCAGCACCGAGCCGTCCGACCGCCGCGCGACCGACCACAGATCGCCGCCGCCCAGGTCGACGAAGGCGATCGTGGCCGTCAACCCGTTGCTCTTCTCGCGCTCGCGGACGGTGCACGGCGACAGCCCCGCGGCGCGGGCGTCGCGCTCGCGGCAGATGTCTCCTCCGACGAGGCAGATGGCCGTCCGGATCGCGCTCGCGAGGCGATCCCCGAGCGCCGGCGGCGCAACCAGCAGGCCGGCTCCGCCGAGCACGACGACGAGCACGGCGAGCACGCCCACGTACTCGGCGGAGGCCTGGCCTGCTGGGGGGTGGCGGGGAGGCACCACGCCTACTCATAGGCACCGCCCGCCGGGATTCGCCCCTACCCGTGAAGCGATCCGCCGTCGACGCCGGCCACGTCCGCAGCGCGCTCGCGCCAGCAAACCCATCCGATCTGGCGTAATGTCGCACCAGGCCAAAGGGCGAGGGTTGGAGAGGAGCAGGGCGTGAGGGTGCGAGACGCGATGACCGAGCACGTGTTGACGATCACCCCGGGCCGCAGCCTGCGGGAGGCGGCGCAGTTCATGATGGAGCACAACGTCGGTGCCGCGGTGGTCATGGATCCCGAGCAGCCGGGGCCGGGGATCGTCACCGAACGCGACGTCGTCCGCGCGCTCGGGAAGGGCGGGGACCCGGACACCGAGACGGTCGGCGATCACCTCACCACGCGGGCGACGTTCGCCGACGGCGAATGGGACCTCGAGGAGGCCGCCGACGCGATGGCCGAGGGTGGGTTCCGGCACCTCGTGGTGGTCCGCGACGGCGACGTCGCCGGGATCATCTCGATGCGCGACATCATCCACGTCTGGCGCCCGGGCTCCTAGCCGTCGCCTGTCGCCAGGACCCCGGCCCGGGGGGCAGGCGGCCCTCCCCGCTCGACCGCGGTCGCTCGGAGGCTAGGCGAGCAGGCCGAGGTCGCCGGCCTTGGCGGCGGCCTCGGTGCGCGACCGGCAGCGGAGCTTGGTGAGGATGTTGCGCACGTGCATGTCCACCGTGCGGGTGCTGAGCACGAGCTCGGCCGCGATCTCCCGGTTCGTACCGCCCGAGGCCACCAGGCGCATCACCTCGAGCTCGCGGTGGGACAGTCCGGCGTTCGCGTGGTCGGCCGCCGCGCGCCGCCCGAGTCGCCGCTCGAACCGACTCGCCGAGGCCGGCGAGCTCGGCCGCCGCTTGAGCGGCCACCGGCGCGGCGCCGAGGCGGCGCGCCGAGCGGTGTGCCTCGCAGAGCCGCTCGACCGCGTCCTCGCGCTGCCCCGCCGCGGCGAGCGCCACTCCTGCGCGGAGCTGGATCTGCGCTCGCTCGAACGGGATGTCGAGGCTCGCGTGAAGCTCCGCGGCACGACCGATCTGCTGGGCGGCGGCGTCGGGATGGCCCTCGGCGAGTGCCGTCTCGCCGAGGGCGTGCGCGAGCGCGGCCAGGGCGTCCGGGTGGCCCGTCGCGGTCGCGACCCTCGAGAGTCCCTCGGCGCACGCGCGCGCCTCGCCGAGCCAGCCGTGGCGGGCGAAGAAGCACGACGCCCAGCGCAGCCCCGAGACGGCGTAGTGGTGCTCCTCGCTGCGCGCCGAGCGCTCGAGCAGGAAGCGGCAGTGGCCGCGCGCGCGGTCGACGTCACCTTCGAGCTCGTCGAGCCAGGCCAGCGCGGCGGACCCGTCGACCGACACCGAGATGACGTCGAGGCGGATCGCCGTGTCGACGCTCTGGACGAGCAGCGGCCGGGCCGCCGAGAAGTCACCGCGAAACAGGTGGATCGATCCGAGGATGCTGTCCGCCACGAACGTGGAGTCCGGGCGCGCGCCCGGGGAGCGCAAGTCCTCCGAGAGCTCCGCGGCGCGCTCCCAGTCCCCCAGCTCACGCAGCACGTAGGCCATGCAGCCGCGACACACGCGCTCCACGTCGTCGGCGGCTCCACTCGCCTCGCAGAAGCCGAGCGCGGTGGTGAGCGCCTCGCGGGCACCGCCGTAGTTCCCCGCGGTCTCCTGGGCCGTGGACAGCCGCTGGTAGAGCTCGGCCGTTTCGAGGGTGAGCTCGTGCTCGAGCGCCAGGGAGAGCCCCGCCCGGATCGTCTCCATCCCTGCGTCGAACTCGCCGCCCCGGACGCGGGCGACCCCCTGGAGACCGAGGACGCGCGCCCGCAGATCGGCGCGCTCTGCCCGCGCGGCTTCCTCGCCGGCGAGGCGGGTCTGCTCGACGGCGTCGGCGTGCCTGCCGGCGCTCTGCAGGAAGCCGGCGACCCGCAGTCGCTCCGCGGCGGCCTCGCCGGGTACGCCGTTGGCGGCGTAGGCGTCGGCCGCGACGCAGCGGGCGGTGAGCGCCCGCCCGCGGTCGCCCTGGAGCTCGTAGATCGCGGCCAGGTGCCGCTCGGCGTCGGCGAGCGCACGTCCGGCGCCCTCCGAGCGCCGCGCCGTGGCCACCTCGCGCTGCGCGCGCGCCGCCTCGGCCAGCTCGCCGGAGAGCTCCGCGAAGCGCGCGTGGCGCTCGAGGGCCGCGATCCGCTCCGGCCCCCCGTTCCCCCTCCGGCCAGACGTCGAGCACCTGGCGTCCGAGCCGGGCGGCGTCCCGGTAGGCGTGGACGGCGGACAGCTCCTCGACCGCCCGCAGCAGCGCATCGATCGCCCGGGATCCGTCGCGCGCCGCGAGCCAGTGCGACGCCACCTCGGCGTGCCCGCCGCCGCGCGCCTCGAGGGCCGCGGCCAGCTCCCGGTGCAGCGCGCGCCGGCGCAACCACGGCACGTCCTCGTAGATGGCGTCGCGCGCGAGCGGGTGCCGGAAGGCAGCGCGTCCCGGCTCGTGCTCCACGATCAGGCCACCGGCGAGGAGCTCGTCGAGGCCGGGCTCCCAGCCCAGCGCGGCCACGAGGTCGATGTCGAAGCGACTGCCGGCCACCGAGATCGCCTCCGCGCTCGTGCGGGCCCGATCGGAGAGGTCGCCGGCCCGCAGGAGCACCGCGTCACGGATCGTCTGGGGCAGCGGCACATCGGCATCGAGCGCAAGCTCGAGGCCGGCGTCGCCCGACCACAGACGCCCTCCGGACTCGAGCGCCCCGGCGAGCTCCTCGACGAAGAACGGGATGCCGCCGGTGCGGTCGTGCAACATCCCCGCGAGCCGGGGCGAGAGGGTCTCGCCGAGCGCCTGCTCGGCCAGGGCGGTGGTGCCCCGCGCGCTGAGCGGCGCGAGCGTCAGCTCGCCGAGCAGGCGGTTCCGGCGCAGGTCGTCGCGCAGCCGTCGCACCTGGTGGGTCCGTGGGATCTCGTCCGATCGATACGCGCCCACTACGAGCATGGGCAGCTCGCGCAGCGGAGCGGCGAGCCAGGCGAGCAGCTCGAGCGTCGCAGCGTCCGACCACTGGAGATCGTCGAGGAGCACGACCGCCGGCCGGTCGGCGACCACGGCGGCCAGTCCGCAGCGGATCGCCTCGAACAACGTCGCGCGATCGGTTGCCTGGCTGGGCGCGCCGAGCTCCGGGAGGAGCAGCGCGAGCTGCGGTCGCAGGGGACCGCACCGCGAGAGCCCGCCCGGCACGGCCCGCAGGAAGGCTCGCAGGGCCGCGACCACCGGCTCGTAGGCGAGCGCGCCCGGGGCCGCGGCGCCGCGCAGGAACCGGACGTCCGCCGGCGCGACCGCGTCTTCGACGAAGCGGGTCTTGCCCACCCCCGCCTCGCCCGCGAGCAGGACCAGCGAGCCGCGGCCTTCGAGCGCCTCCGTCAACGCGACCTCGAGCCAGGCCCGCTCGGATTCGCGCTCGATCAGGGCGCGGAGGTGCATGCGGCCAGTCTAAGGGGGAGAGACGTGCGCCTCACGGGGCGACGGGCCCACCCGACCCGGGTGGCCGGGCGAGCCCGTCGAGGGTTAGCGCGGGAGGTCCCTCGGCCCGGTGCTGTCGAACACCGCAGCGACCTCGGTGACGAGGTTGGCGGGAAAGCCGCCGGTGCGCGCGTGCTCCCTGATCACCTCGGCGTCCTCGGCCTGGTGGACGCAGTACACCTTGTCGCCCGCCGCGTAGCTGTGCAGCCACTTGTAGGGCTTGTTGAGCGACGCCACCGCGTCGTTGGACGTGCTGGTGATCCCGCGCAGCTGCTCGTCGGTGAGCTGGCCGGCGCCCGGGACCTCGCGCTCGATGAGGAAGGTCTTCACGTCGATGCTCCTTTGGTTCGGCGGGACGGACGGTTGCAGTGACGACCGTACGGAGGGCGCTGCCCCGCCGTAACCGCTGTCTTGCCGTATTTCCTGCGCCGCCTTGCCGTACGGATCTCGCGGCCGCCGGCGCGCCCGGCTCTAGAACAAGCCGGTGAGCGCCGCGCCGGCGTCGCTCGCGACGTCGAACAACGGCGACGGGAAGATCCCGAAGAACAGCGTCACCAGCATGAAGAGCACGGCCACGAAGGCGACCTCGATCTGCACGGGGTGCCGCGCGGGCGCGGGCTCCTCGTCCTCCTCCTCCTCGAGCACGCCCGCCGCCACGGCCCCGCCGGCGATCGCCGGCCGCCCGCCCAGCGTGCCCACCGTCGCCAGCGCCTGGGCCTCGGGCGGGCGCGCCCACACCGCGGCCACCACGCGCAGGTAGTAGGCCAGCGACACGGCCGAGCCGAGCACGATGACCACGCCCAGCCAGGCGTAGCCGTTGGAGACGGCGGCCTCGATCAGGTAGAGCTTGCCGAAGAAGCCCGCCGTCGCCGGGAAGCCCGCGAGCGAGAGCATCGCCACCGTCAGCGGCCACGCCAGCCACGGCTGCTGGGCGCCGAGGCCCTGCACCGAGGCGAGGTCGTCGCCGCGGCCGGTCGCGCGCTCGCGGGCGACGATCACCGCGAAGGCGGCGAGGTTCATCGCCAGGTAGGCCGCGAGGTAGAAGACGATCGCCTGCACCCCGAGCCGGGTCGTGACCACGAGCCCCGCGAGCATGTAGCCGGCCTGGGCGACCGAGGAGAAGGCCAGCATGCGCTTGAGCGACGACTGGCCGATCGCACCCACGTTGCCGACGACGATCGTCACGACGGCCAGTGCGGCGAAGGCCGGCGCCCAGGTCGCCGCCGCGTCGATCAGCGCGACGTCGAAGAGCCGGATCAGCACACCGAAGGCCGCCGCCTTGGTCGCCACCGCCATGAAGGCGGTGATCGGCGTGGGGGCGCCCTCGTAGACGTCCGGCGTCCACTGGTGGAACGGCGCCACGGACGCCTTGAACGCCAGCCCGGCGACCGAGAAGGCCAGCCCGGTGAGGAAGAGCACGTCGCCGGCGAGGTCGTTCGCCCTCACCGCCTCCGCGATCCTCCCGTAGTCGGTCGATCCGGTCGCGCCGTAGATGAACGCCAGCCCGTAGAGCAGCGTCGCCGAGCCGACGGAGCCGATGATCAGGTACTTCAGGCCGCTCTCGAGCGAGTGCTCGCGGCGCATCTCGGTGGCGCACAGCACGTAGAGCGGGATCGAGAGCAGCTCGAAGCCGATGAACAGCACCACCAGGTTCTGCGCCCCGACCAGCACCACCATGCCCAGCACCGAGGCCAGCAGCAACGCGTAGAACTCGCCGTGCCCGGCCTCGATCGGCGCGATCCCGCGCCACGCCAGCAGCACCGCGGCGGCGGCGCCGACACAGAAGATCATGGTCAACGCCAGCGTCAGGTCGTCGATCGCGAGCGTGCCCTCGACGACCGTCGTGTTCTCGCCCCACTGCCAGACGCCCAGGCCCACCGTGACCGCCAGCGTCACGAGCGCCAGCCCCGGGACGAGCTGGGTGCGGATGAAGCGCGCCCGCAGCAGCCCGGCGAGCAGCACGACGCAGACCCCGGTCGTCAGCGCGACCAGCGGCGAGAGCGCCGCCCAGTCGAGGTCGGGCGCGACGGCGCGGGTCTGGGCGAGCACGGTGCTCACGGCGCCGGCACCTCTGCGGTCTCGGTCGCCCGGGCCTGCGCGCCGCCGGTCTCCCCGGCCGCCTGCTGGGCGACGCGGACCGTCGCCCGCGCGTCGGGCTCGCTGGTCTCCAGCGCCGCCTGCGGATAGACGCCGAAGGCGAGCACGGCCGCCACCAGCGGGGCGATCACGAGCCCGTCGCGGACCGACAGGTCACGCGACTCGACGGCGGTGCCGCGCCGGTTGTGCATCGAGCGGATGAAGAACCGCAACATGTAGACCGACGCCATCGCCACGCCGGTGAAGGCCAGGATCGCGATCACCTCGTCCGAGCGGAACGTCCCCAGCAGGATGAAGAACTCGCCGACGAAGTTGGCCGAGCCGGGCATCGCCAGCGTCGCGAGCGTCGTGATCAGGAACAGCGTGCTCAGCACCGGCGCGCGAAAGGCCAGGCCGCCCATGTCGCGCAGGTCCTCCGAGCCGCCCGTGCGCTCGGCCAGCAGCACGATGATCAGGAACAGCGGCGCGACCACCAGCCCGTGCTGGACCATCTGCAGCAGCGCGCCCTGCGTGCCCTCGGGCCGCAGCGCGAAGATCCCCAGGGTGATGAAGCCCAGCTGGGCGATCGAGGAGTAGCCCAAGATCAGCCGCGTGTCGGTCTGGGTGAAGGCCTGGATCGAGCCGTAGAGGATCGAGGCGAGCGCGACCAGCAGCAGCACGAGCTGGTAGTCCGCCGTGGCCGTCGGCAGGATGGGAAGCACGATCTTCAGGAAGCCGTAGGCCGGCACCTTGGACAGGATCCCCGAGAACACCGCCAGCACCGGCAGCGGCATCGAGCGATAGGCGTCGGGCATCCAGCCGTGCAGCGGGAAGGACGGCATCTTGATCAGGAAGGCCAGCGCGAAGGCCACGAAGATCCAGCGCTGGGTGGACTCCCCGAGCGGCGAGCGCGCGAGGTCTGAGAGCACGAAGGTCAGCCCGTCACCCGTCTCGTTGGCGGTCAGCACGGCGGTCGCCACCGCCGCGGCGAGCATCAGCAGCGAGCCGACCAGCGTGTAGATCACGAAGCGCAGCGTCGCCGCGACCCGATCGGGCCCGCCCCAGCCCAGCACCAGGAAGGCGAACGGGACGAGCATCAGGTCGAAGAAGAGGACGAACAGGGCGAGGTCCTGGGCGAGGAAGGCGCCCAGCACGGCGGTCTCGGCCAGCCCCATGTGGAAGGCGAAGAGCTTCGGCCGCGAGTAGGGCCGGAAGACCACCCACAGCGCCGCCGCGGCGAACAGCAGCGAGGTGAGCGCGACCAGCCACAGGTTCAGCCCGTCCAGGCCGAGCTTGTAGTGGATGCCCAGCTCGGGGATCCAGTCGTCGTCGGTCAGGTACTGCAGGCCGGCGCGGCCGTGCTGGAAGTCGAAGAGCAGCACGACCGCGTAGCCGAGCGGCACGAGCGAGCCGACCAGCGTCGTCCACGGCGCGATCCGCCGCGGCGCCGTGGCCGAGAGCACCGCCAGCGCGAGCGGCCAGAACAGCACGATCGAGAGGTGGATGGTCAGGCTCACGAGGCCACCAGGAAGTAGAGGGCCAGCCCGCACAGGCCGAGCAGCAGCAGGGCGGCGTAGAAGCGCAGGTAGCCCGACTGGATCGCCCGCACCGCCGAGGAGCCGGCCTTCACGGCGCCGGTCGAGCCGCCCATGAAGACGCCGTTGACCACGACGCGCTCGAAGGTGTTGCGCGCGAAGCGCCCGAGCCAGGCGAACGGCCGCACGACGAGCAGGTCGATCAGCTCGTCGAAGTACCACTTGTTCGCGAACAGCGTGTACAGCGGCGCCAGGCGCGTGCGGATCCGCGCGGGCGTGCCGGGCTGGGCGACCCACAGCCGCCACGCGACGGCGATGCCGGCGATCGCGATCACCGCGCCGATGGCGAGCCCGAGCCAGCTCGCGGCCACGGAGGGCTCGAGCTCCTCGTAGAGCTCGGAGTCGGCGAAGGTCGGCTCGAGGAAGTGGTGGACGACCTCGGTCACGCCGGGGATCTGCAGGAAGCCGAGGCCGGTGGCGCCGATCGCCAGCACGCCCATCGCCCCCTTCATCGTGCCCTCGCGCTCGGCGATCTGGTGGTCCGGGCCCGGGAAGCCGACGTCGGTGTCCTCCGCCTCCCCGGTGGCGGGGTTCGTCGGCTCGTGGGCGTGGTGCAGATGCCCCTGCTCGAGCTCGCGCGCCTCGGGCGAGGGCTCGCCGAAGAACGCGCGGAAGATCATCCGGAACGCGTAGGCGGCGGTCATCAGCGCGCCGACGTAGCCGCCGAGCACCAGGATCCAGTGCCAGCCGCCGCGGTCGGCGATCACCGCCAGGATCTCGTCCTTTGAGAAGAAGCCCGAGAACGGCGGCGCGCCGGCCAGCGCCAGGCCGCCGATGACCATCATCAGGAAGGTGAAGGGCATCGCCCGCCGGAAGCCCGACATGCGGTCGAGGTCCTGGACGTTGGCCATCGCGGCGATGATCGAGCCGGCCGCCATGAACAGCAGCGCCTTGAAGAAGGCGTGCGTCAGCAGGTGGAAGAGCCCGGCCGCGTAGGCGGCCGAGGAGACGCCCATGATCATGTAGCCGATCTGGGACATCGTCGAGTAGGCGATGACGCGCTTGAGGTCGGTCACCACCAGCGCGATGGTCGCCGCGATCAGCAGCGTGACCAGGCCCAGCACGGCGCCCACGTCGGCGGCGACGGGCGCGCGCTCGAAGAGCGGGTGCATGCGCGCGATCAGATAGACGCCGGCCGTGACCATCGTGGCCGCGTGGATCAGCGCCGAGACCGGCGTCGGGCCCTCCATCGCGTCCGGCAGCCAGGTGTGCAGCGGCACCTGGGCCGACTTCGCGAAGGCGCCCACCAGCAGCAGCAGGCAGCCGGCGACGAGCTCGCCCTGGTTGACCGTGAAGGCCTCCTCGATCTGCGCGAAGGTGTCCAGGAAGTCGACCGTGCCGGTGCCCTCGAAGATGAAGTAGGTGCCGATCACCAGGCCGACGTCGCCGACCACGTTGATCACGAACGCCTTGATCCCCGCGCGCGTGGCCGTGGTCCGCCGGTACCAGAAGCTGATCAGCAGGTAGGAGGCGGCGCCGACGAACGCCCAGCCGACGATCAGCAGCAGGAAGTTGCCCGCCAGGACCAGCAGCAGCATCGAGAAGACGAAGAAGTTCAGGTAGGCGAAGAAGCGCGTGTAGCCGCGGTCCGAGCGCATGTAGCTGATCGAGTAGAGGTGGATCAGCGTCGAGACGCCCGAGACGACGCAGATCATGAACACCGACAGCGGGTCGACCAGCAGCGAGACCTCCGCGTCGACGCCGGCGCTGACCGCGTAATCCCAGCCGACCGTCACGACCTGGCGCTCCTCCTCGCCCAGCGCCTCGAGCTGGACGAGCGCGCCCACCGCCGCGGCGAAGCTCAGCGCGATGGCGAGCGTACCGATCCAGCCGTGGACCTTCCAGGGCAGCACCTGCGAGGTGAAGGCGATCAGCACGCAGCCCGCGAGCGGGAAGGCGAGCACCAGCCAGGCGAAGGTCTCCAAGCTCATCTCAGCCCTGCAGCTCGCGCAGCTGGTCGACGTCGATCGGCAGCCGGCGGCGGTAGAGGGCCACGATCAGGCCCAGGCCGATCGCCACCTCGCAGGCGGCGACGACCATCACGATCAGGGCGAAGATCTGGCCCTCTTGGTTCCCGTGCGCGCGCGCGAAGGCCACGAGGGCGAGGTTGGCCGCGTTGAGCATCAGCTCCAGGCAGAGCAGGATCACCAGCGGGTTGCGCCGCGTGAGCACGCCGCCGGCGCCGATGGAGAACACCAGCGCCGAGACGACGAGGTACCACTCGATGCTCATCGGTTCTGCGGGCCGGCGACCTCGGCCATGGTGTCGAGGTCCGCGTCGGTCGTCGTGCCGCCGGACTCCTCGCCGGGCCCCTCCGGGCCGGCGCGCATCAGCTGGGCGACCGAGATCTCCTCCGCGGTCTCCAGGCCGCTGCGCCGGCGCGCGAGGATCACGGCACCCACCGCCGCCACCAGCAACAACAGCGAGGCGATCTCGAAGCTCAGCAGGAAGGTGGTCAGGAAGAGCTTGCCGATCTCGCCCGGCGAGCCGAAGGTGGAGAAGAAGCCGGTGCCCTCGGTGCCGAGCACCGAGATCCCGGAACCGAGCACGGCGATCGAGAGCTCGACGAAGAGCACGCCCGCGAACAGCATCGAGATCGCCCGCAGGCCGGGCCCGCCCGAGCCGCCGATCGGGTCGTCGGAGCCGCCGACGTAGGCCACCACGAAGACGTAGAGGACCATCACCGCGCCCGCGTAGACGATCACCTGCGCGGCGGCCACGAACTGCGCGCGCAACAGCAGGAAGAGCGCCGCGAGGCTGAGCAGATGGCCCACCAGCGCGAGCACCGAGTAGAAGGGGTTGCGCAGCGTGACCGTGCCCACGGCACCGGCGATCGCGCCGATTGCGGCGATGAAGAAGAACACCTCGGCCATGCGAGGCCGCATCCTAGTTGGCAGGTCACCGGGGCGGTTGTCCGGGCCGTTAGGCGCTCGTGCGGCGGCGACTGCTTGACCCGCAAAGCCGCATGGCTGCGCGGTTTGTGACAGCCCGTCCGTTCTGGTGACGATCGGCACTTGGCGATTTGTCGCATCCGCGCTTAGGCTTAGTCCGGAATGGTGTCCAACGGGTCGCCGTCTGCCGGTCCTCGGATGAGCGTCCTGGACGCGGATCCGGAGCTTGCCCGCTGGCTCACGCCGGGCGAGATGGGCGCCGCCCGCCGCGACACCGTGGTCCCCGTCGTGGTCGTCAACTTCGGGACCTGGGAGCCCGATCCGCCGCACGCGTGCGGCTGGCGCCATCTGGGCTACCTCGTCCTCGAAGGCGTCCTCGCGCGTGACGAGGAGCTCGCCGGCTCGACGGCGACCGAGCTGGTAGGGCCGGGGGAGCTGCTGCAGCCCTGGACCGAACACCCTGACGACGCGCTCGTCCCCCACCGCGTCAGCTGGACGGTGCTCGAGCCCGCGCGCCTCGGGGTGCTCGGCCCGACCTTCGTGGCTTCGGCCGCGCGCTGGCCCGTGGTCACCGCCGCCCTGCTCGCCCGCGCCGTCCGCCAGAGCTCCCGGGCGGCCACCCTGCACGCCATCTGCCAGCTGAGCCGCGTCGACACGCGGCTGCTCGCGCTGTTCTGGCACCTCGCCGAGCGCTGGGGCCGGGTCGGCGCCGACGGCGTGGTGCTCCCGCTGCGGTTGCAGCACGAGTCACTCGGGCACCTGATCGGCGCCAAGCGCCCGACGGTGACGCTCGCACTCCAGCGGCTCGCGGAGCGCGGGCTCGTACAGCGCCGCGACGACGGCACCTGGAGCCTTCCGATCGCGCCGCCGGACGAGCTCCTCGACCTCGGACCGCTGCTCGCCGGCTCCTGAGGTTGGTTTAGAACACCCGGCGTTGGGACCGAACCGGCGGGGTGGCGGAGCGCGGCCCGGGCCGCGAACGTCTCCGCGATCGGAGGAGAGGAGGACGGCGGTGTGCCTGGCGATCCCGGGTCAGATCATCGAGGTCGAGGACGCCGAGAACCACCTCGCCATGGTTGAGGTGGCCGGAGTCCGCCGGCGGATCAACGTCGGCCTGCTCGACGGCGTCGAGGCGGGTGACTGGGTGCTGATCCACGTCGGTTTCGCGATGTCGCGGATCGACGAGGCCGAGGCGATGGCGACCCATCAGCTGCTGGTCGACATGGGGGCCGAGTACGAGCAGGAGCTCGAAGAGCTCAAGGCCAGCGGGATATGAGTAACGTCGTCCGGACGCCCGAACTGGAGAGGACGGGAGGACGAAACACGTTCTCCCCGGAGAGCGGTCCCGCCTGCGGCTGCATTACCTGCGGGGACGAGGCTGTCACCATGCGTGTCCGCCAGATCGACGCCGACCGCGGCCTGGCTCTCTGTGAGACCGGCGACGGTGCGCGCTCCAGCGTCGAGACCGCGCTCGTCGAGCCGGTGGAGATCGGCGATGTGCTGCTCATCCACGCCGGCACGGCGATCGCCCACGGGTCCACGAGCGGCAGCGGTGACGAGCGAGGCGAGGCAGGGTGAAATACGTCGACGAGTTCCGCGACGCGGGCCTCGGCCGCGCGCTGGCCGGGGAGATCCTCGCGGCGGTCGAGCCAGGACGCCACTACAAGCTCATGGAGGTGTGCGGGGGCCACACCCACTCGATCTATAAGTACGGGATCGACGACCTGCTGCCGGCCAACGTCGAGCTGGTGCACGGGCCCGGCTGCCCCGTCTGTGTCATTCCGATGGGCCGTGTCGACGACGGCATCGCCGTCGCCCACGAGCCGGGCGTGATCTTCACCTGCTTCGGCGACATGCTGCGCATCCCCGGCTCGGACGGCTCGCTGCTCGACGCCAAGGCACAGGGCGCCGACATCCGGATGGTCTATTCGCCGCTCGACGCGCTGCGGATCGCCAAGGCCAACCCGGATCGCGAGGTGGTCTTCTACGCGATCGGCTTCGAGACGACGGCTCCGTCGACCGCGCTGACGCTCAAGCGGGCCAAGGCCGAGGGCGTACCGAACTTCTCCGTCATGTGCAGCCACGTGACGATCGTCCCGCCGCTGCGCGCGCTGCTGGACTCGCCCGACCTCCGGCTCGACGGGTTCATCGGGCCGGGCCACGTCTCCACGGTCGTCGGCGCTCGCCCGTTCGAGTTCATCCCGGCGGATTACGGGAAGCCGCTCGTCGTTGCGGGCTTCGAGCCGCTCGACGTGCTGCACGCGGTCCACATGATCCTGCGCCAGCTGGCCGACGGCCGCTGCGAGGTCGAGAACCAGTACAAGCGGGTCGTCCCTTACGAGGGCAACCTGCGCGCGCTGGAGATCATGGCCGACGTCTTCGAGCTGCGCCCGCACTTCGAGTGGCGCGGGATGGGCTTCATCTCCCAGAGCGGGCTGAAGCTCTCCGACGCCTACGCGGACTACGACGCCGAGCGGCGCTTTCACGTGCCCGGCGTCCGCGTGGCCGATCCGAAGGCATGCCAGTGCGGCGAGGTTCTCAAGGGTGTGATCAAGCCCTTCGAGTGCAAGGTGTTCGGCAGCGCGTGCACGCCCGAGCGTCCGATCGGGACCTGCATGGTCTCGAGCGAGGGCGCCTGTGCCGCCTACTACAACTACGGGCGCTTCGCTCGGGAGCGCGATCTGGTGTGACGCCCTCTCCGGTATCCGAGCGCGAGCGCAAGGTGCTCGGCATCATCGAGACCGCCCGCGGCAAGCAGGCGAAGTTCCGCGACGCGCACATCACCATGGCGCACGGCGCGGGCGGCAAGGCCACGCAGGGGCTCATCGAGGGGCTCCTCGTCCCGTCGCTCGGCTCGGGTTCGCTCGACGAGCTCGCCGATGCGGGCGCGGTCGATGCCGCCGGGTCGCGCTTGGCGATGACAACCGACGCCTTCGTGGTAAAGCCGCTGCGCTTCCCGGGCGGCTCCATCGGCGATCTCGCCGTCAACGGCACCGTCAACGATCTCGCGGTCGCGGGCGCCCGCCCACTGGCGTTGACCCTCTCGCTGATCCTCGAGGAGGGCCTCGCGGCCGAGGATCTGCGGGCCGAGGTCGAGACGATCGCGACGGCGGCACGCGCCGCCGACGTCGAGGTGGTCGCGGGAGACACCAAGGTCGTCGAGCGTGGCCACGCCGACGGCATGTACATCTGCACGACCGGGCTGGGCGTCCACGACCCGCGCGCCCGGCTGTCGCCGCGCGCCCTGCGGCCGGGCGACCGGATCCTGCTCTCCGGCTCGATCGGCGAGCACGGGACGGCGATCATGCTGGCCCGCGGCGAGTTCGACCTCGGGGCGGACGTCGAGTCCGACACCCGGCCCCTGTGGCCGGCCGTCGACGCGCTGCTCGACGCCGCGGGACCCGAGCTGCGCTGCCAGCGCGACGCCACCCGCGGCGGCGTGGCCTCCGTGCTCAACGAGCTCGCGCGCGCCTCCGGCGTGGCGATGCTCGTCCAGGAGGCCGCCGTGCCGGTCTCGCCCGTGGTCGCCGGCGCCGCGGAGATCCTCGGCATCGATCCGATGCACGTCGCCAACGAGGGAAAGCTGGTGGCCGTCGTCGCACCGGAGGCGGCCGGCGCCGCCCTGTCGGCGCTGCGGCGCGCGCCGGGCGGTGAGCTGGCCGCAGAGATCGGCGAGGTCAAGACCGAGCCGCCCGGCATGGTGCTGATGGAGACGGCCTTCGGCGGGCGGCGCGTGATGGACATGCTGGTCGGCGATCCGCTGCCGAGGATCTGCTGAGCGATCGTGCACGAGCTCTCGATCGCTCAGGCCATCGTGGACGTTGCGTCCCGTCACGCCGCGGAGTCGCGCGTGGTGCGGGTGTACTTGCAGGTCGGCCACCTGCGTCAGGTCGTCCCGTCGGCGCTCGAGTTCGCCTTCGAGCTCTGCGCCCACGGCACGCCGGCGGAGGGCGCCGCGCTGGAGCTCGAGCAGGTGCCGGTGGGCGTGAGCTGCCGCCGCTGCGGGGCCGAGAGCGAGCCGGACGGCTTCCCGCTGGCGTGTGCGGCGTGCGGCGAGCTGGAGGTGGACGTGGTGCGGGGCGAGGAGCTGCAGGTGGAGTCGCTGGAGCTCGAGGCGGAGCTGGTCGAAAGCGGAGGGTGAGCGATGAGCGTTGACGTGTCCGAGAACACCGGCGTCGAGGAGGTCCACATCCTGTGGACGTCGGAGGGCATGAGCTGCGACGGGGACACGATCTCGATCACGGCGGCCTCCCAGCCGGCCATCGAGGACGTGCTGCTCGGGGCGATCCCAGGGCTCCCCAAGGTTCACCTCCACAACAAGGTGCTCTCGCCCACGCTGGGCGGCGAGGAGTACCTCAAGCCGTTCCGCGAGGCGGCGGCAGGGACGCTCGGTGCTCCCTACGTGCTCGTCGTCGAGGGTTCGATCCCGAACGAGAACATCAACGGCGACGGCTACTGGACCTCGATGGGCAACGATCCCGCCACGGGCGAGCCGATGCCGCTGAACACGTGGATCGACATGCTTGCGCCGGCTGCGTTCGCGGTCGTCGCGGTGGGGACCTGCGCGACCTACGGCGGCATCCACGCCATGGCCGGCAACCCGACGGGCTGCATGGGTCTCGCCGACTACCTGGGCTGGGACTACCGGTCGGCGGCCGACCTGCCGATCGTCAACATCCCGGGCTGCCCGGTCCAGCCCGACAATTTCATGGAGACGCTGACCTGGCTGCTCTACCAGGCCGCCGGCCTGGCGCCCATGATCCCGCTCGACGAGGCGCTGCGGCCGCAGTGGCTGTTCGGCAAGACGGTGCACGAGGGCTGCGACCGGGCGGGCTACTACGAGCAGGGCGACTTCGCGCACGACTACAACTCGCCCAAGTGCCAGGTGAAGATCGGCTGCTGGGGGCCGGTCGTGAACTGCAACGTGCCCAAGCGCGGCTGGATGGCCGGCATCGGCGGCTGCCCGAACGTGGGCGGCATCTGCATCGGCTGCACGATGCCCGGCTTCCCCGACAAGTTCATGCCGTTCATGGACGCGCCCCCCGGCGGCGGCGTCTCCACCGCGGTGACCGGCGCCTACGGGCCGGTGATCCGCCGGCTGCGCGGCATCACCAACAAGACGATGAACAAGGAAACGAAGTGGCGCCACAACCGGGACAAGCTGACCACCGGCTACGACCCGCGGTGGGGGAACTAGAGGAGGCCTGGAGCCATGGCCACACGTGAGCGCATCAGGCCGGAGGCCGGCAACATCGTCGACATGTCGTGGGATCCGATCACCCGGATCGTCGGCAACCTCGGCATCTACACCAAGATCGACTTCACCCAGCGCGAAGTCGTCTCCTGCAAGAGCACGTCGTCGATCTTCCGCGGCTACAGCGTGTTCATGAAGGGCAAGGACCCGCGCGACTCGCACTTCATCACCAGCCGCATCTGCGGGATCTGCGGCGACAACCACGCCGTCTGCTCGCAATACGCGCAGAACATGGCCTACGGCGTCAAGACGCCGCCGCTCGGCGAATGGATCGTCAACCTCGGCGAGGCGGCCGAGTACATGTTCGATCACACGATCTTCCAGGACAACCTGGTGTTCGTGGACTACTGCGAGCAGATGGTCCGCGCCACCAACCCGGAGGTCATGGACCGCGCCGACGCGACCGAGGCGCCCCACGCGGCCGAGCACGGCTACCGCACGATCGGCGACATCATGCGCGCCTACAACCCGTTCACGGGCGAGATCTACCGCGAGTCGCTGCACATGAGCCGGATCACGCGCGAGATGATCTGCCTCATGGAGGGGCGCCACGTGCACCCCTCCACGATCTACCCCGGCGGGGTCGGGACCCAGCCCACGCCGCAGCTGTTCACGGACTACCTGTCGCGGCTGCTGCGCTGCATGGACTTCTTCAAGAAGGCCGTGCCGATGAATGACGACGTGTTCGACTTCATCTACGAGGCCATGCCCGGCTACGAGGAGGTCGGCCGGCGGCGCATCCTGCTCGGCTGCTGGGGCGCGTTCAACAACCCCGCCCACGTCGACTACGACTACCGCAACATGGACGCCTGGGGCAACGAGATGTTCGTCACCCCGGGGGTGATCGTCGACGGCGAGCTGGTCACGACGAACCTCGTCGACATCAACCTCGGCATCCGCATCCTGCTGGGCTCCTCCTACTACGAGGACTGGGCCGGCGAGGAGACCTTCGTCGACAAGGACCCGCTGGGCAACCCGGTCGACAAGCGTCACCCGTGGAACCAGACCACGCTGCCCAAGCCCCAGAAGCGCGACCTCGAGGGCGGCAACTACTCGTGGGTCATGAGCCCGCGCTGGTACGACAAGCGCACGGGTGACTACCTCGCGCTCGACACGGGCGGGGGTGCGATCGCCCGGCTGTGGGCCACGGCGCTGGCCGGCAAGGTCCAGACCCCGTACGTGCAGTCCACCGGCAACAGCGTGAAGATCCAGCTGCCCAAGACGCCGAACACGCCGGACACCGAGTTCGAGTGGAAGATCCCGCAGTGGTCTAACGCGATCGAGCGCAACCGGGCGCGCGTGTACTTCATCGCCTACGCCGCCGCGATGGCGATGCACTTCGTCGACCAGGGGCTCCAGGAGGTGCGTTCGGGCAACACGAAGGTCTTCGAGAACTTCGACGTGCCCGACGAGGCGATCGGCTGCGGCTTCCACGAGGCGGTGCGCGGGGTGCTCTCCCACCACCTGGTGATCCGCGACAAGAAGATCGCCAACTACCACCCGTACCCGCCGACCCCGTGGAACGGCAGCCCGACGGACTCCTACGGGACGCTCGGGCCATACGAGGACGCGGTCGCCGGTCAGCCGATCTTCGAGGAGAACGGCCCGGACGAGTTCCGCGGCATCGACATCATGCGGGCGGTCCGGTCGTTCGACCCGTGCCTGCCGTGCGGGGTGCACATGTACCTGGGCGGCGGCAAGACGCTCAAGCAGGTGCACTCGCCGATGTTCGGCGGCGAGCACACCGGCGGCTGAGTCGCGGCCTTCATGGAGGACCACGAGCTGATCGGGCGCGTCGAGGGGCTCCTCGAGGAGCTGGAGTCCCTCGCCGAGCCGCCCGTGCGCGACGCGACGCTCGAGATCGTGCAGGCGGTGCTCGAGCTCTACGGCGCCGGGCTCGAGCGGATCGTCGAGCGCATCGGCCCGCTGCAGGCGACCGCGCTGGCCGGCGACGAGCTGGTGGAGCACCTGCTGCTGCTCCACGGCCTGCACCCGGTGGGCGTGGAGGAGCGGGTGCGCGAGGCGCTCGACGGCGTGCGCCCCTACCTCGGCTCCCACGGCGGCGACGTCGAGCTGGTCGGGGTCTCCGACGGGGTGGCGCTCGTGCGGATGCAGGGCAGCTGCGAGGGCTGTCCTGCGTCGTCGATGACGCTCAAGCTGGCGATCGAGGACGCGGTGCTCAAGGCGGCGCCGGATGTCGAGCGGGTGGAAGCCCAGGACGACGGCGCTGCATCAGCGGGCGGGTCGCCGCCGCTGCAGATCGAGGTGGTGCGCCCGGCGGCACCCGAGGGCGCCTGGGCGACCGCCGGCGCCCTGCCACAGCTGGCGGGCGGCGGGCTCCTGCTCAAGGAGGTCGCGGGTGAGCGGGTCCTGTTCCTGCGCCTCGAGAACGGGACGCCGTACGCCTACCGTCCTGACTGCCCGGCGTGCGAGGCCTCGCTGGAGGGCGGAACGCTCGCGGGCGCCGGGCTGATCGGCGCCGAGCTCGGGTGTCCGGGCTGCGGGCATCGCTACGACGTGGTGCGAGCCGGTCGCTGCCTCGACGCGCCGGACCTCCAGCTCGAGCCCGTGCCGCTGCTGGTCGACGAGGCCGGCCTCGTGCGGATCGCGCTGCCCTCGGAAGCCGTGTGACGCGATGAGCTCGCGGCTGGCACGGCTCACGCAGGGCGCGCCGGTGCGCGAGCCCGCCCAGCCCGCCGCCGCGCCCGCCGAGCAGTGCGACCTGTGCGCCGCCCCGGTGGCGCCCGCTCACCGGCACATCGTCGACCTCGACGACCGCCGCCTGCTGTGCGCCTGCCGGGCGTGTGCGCTGCTCTTCGACTCCGATGCGGCGGGAGGAGGCCACCTGCGCCTGCTGCCGACCCGCCGCCGCCGGCTCGACGCCTTTGTCATCGAGGACGCCGGCTGGGATCGCCTGCGGATCCCGGTCGACATGGCGTTCTTCTTCCACAGCACCCAGTCCGAGCGCGTGCTGGCCTTCTATCCGAGCCCGGCCGGCCCGACGGAGTCGCTGCTCGAGCTCGACGCCTGGACCGGGCTCGAAGCGGCCAACCCGGTGCTGGCCGAGCTCCAGCCCGACGTCGAGGCGCTGCTGGTGAGCCGCGCCCGCGACATGCGCGAGTACTGGATCGTCCCGATCGACGACTGCTACGAGCTCGTCGGCCTCATCCGCAGCCGCTGGAGGGGCTTCGGCGGAGGCGAGGAGGTCTGGGCCGCGATCGACGGCTTCTTCGACGACCTGCCCACGAGGGAGGAGACACGATGGTGATCGACACGGGAAAGCCGGACACGAAGCAGGACGCCCCGGCGCACACGCCGGGGGTCAAGCAGGGCAACTCCGTCGGCAACTACAAGAAGCAGGTCGGCCACCTGCCCGACGGCAAGCGGACCGACGCCTCGGCGACGGGCATCAATCCCGGCATGCACGGGCCGATCGACCCGCGGATGCCGAACCTCCCGCCGCCGTGATGCGGGAGGACGGCTAGCTCATGGCGGTGCCCGGACCCCTCGGCGCGGCGCTCGGCGCGGATGCCGCACCCGAGCTCGGCTTCACCGTGCTCGGCTGCGAGCCGCTGTCCCATGCCGCCGCGCCGACCCTGCGCTTCTCGCTGGCGCTTGACGCCCGCGGCGCGGCGGTGCGGTCGGTGATGCTCGAGGTGCAGGTCCGCATCGCTGCGACCCAGCGGGGCTACAGCGAAGACGAGCAGGCGCAGCTGGGCGACCTGTTCGGCGCGCCGGAGCGGTGGGGGGACACGCTGCGGGCGCTGCTGTGGACGCACGGCACGGTCGTCGTCCCGCCGTTCGAGGGCGCCACCGTGGTCGATCTGCTCGTCCCGTGCACCTACGACTTCGACGTGGCGGCGGCGAAGTACCTGGCGGGCGTGCGAGACGGGGAGATCCCGCTCGACCTGCTCTTCAGCGGCACGGTGTTCTACACGGGGGCGGGCGGGGCGCTGCAGATCAACCGGATCTCCTGGAACGCCGAGGCCGCGCACCGGCTGCCCGTGCGGGTCTGGCGCGAGACGATGGACCACTACTTCCCGGACAGCGCGTGGCTGCGCCTGGAGCGCGAGACGTTCGACCGCCTCGTCGCCTTCCGTGCCCGCGGGGCGCTGACCAGCTGGGAGGCGGTCCTCGACGCCCTGCTTCCTCCCGAGGAAGGGGCGCCGTGACGGCCGCCGACCCGGCCAGGGCGATTGCCGACGCCGTGCTCTACGAGGGCTACGTGCTCTGGCCCTATCGCCGCTCCGCGCTGAAGAACGCCCAGCGCTGGACCTTCGGCGGGGTGTTCCCGCGCGAGCACGCGCGGGCGCGCGCGGCCGGCGACGACCCGTGGACCATGCAGACCCAGTGCCTGGTCGAGGGCGGCGCCGCCACGCGGATCGGCGTCGGCGTGCGCTTCCTGCAGGTCGTCTGGCGCCAGCTGGTCGACGTGGACGGGCACGAGGTCGACGAGCTGGTGGCCGGCGCCGAGCGCCACCTGACGTGGGAGGAGGCGGTCGAGCGCGAGGTGACGCTCGAGCCTGTCGCGCTCGCAGAGCTGAGGGCCGAGCGTCGGGTGCCGATCCTCTTCGACGCCGGCCGCGCCGAGGAGGGGCTTGCGCCCTGGGGCGCGCTGGTGCGCAGCTGGCAGCGGCTCGAGGGGACGCTCGAGGTCGCCGCCGAGCCGGTCGCGCCGGACCTGCACCGGCTGACCGTCCTGATCCGCAACGTCACGCCGTGGCCGGGTGGCCCGCGCGAGGCGGCGCTGCGGCGCACGTTCTGCTCCACCCACACGGTGCTGCGCGCCCAGGACGGCGCGTTCGTGTCGCAGACCGACCCGCCCCCCGCGGCTCGTGAGGCGGCCGAGGCCTGCGAGAACCGCGGCACGTGGCCCGTGCTCGTCGGCGAGGCCGGCAACCGCCAGACGATGCTCTCGTCGCCGGTCATTCTCGAGGACCATCCGCGCATCGCCCCGGAGAGCCCGGGCGATCTCTTCGACGGCGGCGAGATCGACCAGCTCCTCATCCTCAACCTGCTCAGCCTGACCGACGAGGAGAAGGCCGAGGTGCGGGCGTCGGACCCGCGGGTGCGGGAGGCGCTCGACCGCTCCGAGGCCCTGACAGCCGAACAGCTCATGTTGCTGAACGGCAGATTGACGTCCGGCAGCGTAACGTCGTCCGGAGGTCGCCGCGACGCGGTGACCGGACAACGAAACCCTCTATGACCGGCCACCCCGCGTCCTGGGACGGGCTCGAGGGCCGCGCGCCGCGGACGGTCGAGGTCGACGGCGTCCGGGTGGGTCGTGGCAGCCTCGTCCGCCTGCGCCCGCGCGCCGGCGGCGACGTCTTCGACCTCGCGCTCGCCGGCCGGGCGGCGGTCGTGGAGTCCATCCAGCAGAACATGGAGGGAACCGTGAGCCTCGCGGTCGTCCTCGAGGAGGACCCCGGCCGCGACCTCGGCGTGGCGCGCCAGCCCGGTCACCGCTTCTTCTTCGCAGCGGCCGAGGTCGAGCCCCTCGGCCCCTCGGTGGAGCCATCGGCCCGCAGCGTCCTTGTCGCCGGCATCGGCAACGTCTTCCTGGCCGACGACGGCTTCGGCGTGGAGGTCGCCCGGCGGCTCGCCGAGCGCGAGCTGCCGGGCGGGGTCAAGGTCGCGGACTTCGGCATCCGCGGCATGGACCTCGCCTACGAGCTGCAGGAGGACTACGACGCCGCCGTGCTCGTCGACGCCGTACCGCGCGGCCAGGCGCCCGGGACCCTCTTCGTGATCGAGCCCGACCTCGAGCAGGCGGAGCCGGTTCTGGACGCCCACGCGATGGATCCCGTCCGCGTGCTCGGCCTGGCGCGGACCCTCGGTACGCTCCCGCCGCGCGTGCTGGTCGTCGGCTGTGAGCCGGCGACGCAGGCCACGCTGGAGGACGATGAGCTCGTGATGGGGCTCAGCCCACCGGTGCAGGCGGCGATCGAGCAGGCGGTCGAGCTCGTCGAGTCGGTGCTCGAGGAGCTGCTGGCCGCAGACCACCACAAGAGGGGTGAAGCATGATGAAGGCAGCTGTCGCAGCCATCGCGCTGCTCGTCGGCATCGGCGTCGCGGCCCGGACCCAGGCGCCCGAGGTCCAGCGCTATCTCAAGGTCCGCAAGATGTAGAAGGGAGTTCGTAGTCGTGCACCGCACCAAGGTGAGGGTCGTCGAGGACGTCCTGGATGCCAACAACACGATCGCGCGGGCCAACCGCGACGACTTCGATCGCCACGGGGTCACGGCGGTCAACCTGATGAGCGCCCCCGGCGCCGGCAAGACCGCGCTGCTGGAGGCGGTCTTCGGGATGGGCCTGGGCGACGTCCAGGCCGGCGTGCTCGAGGGCGACGTCCAGGGCAGCTACGACGCCGATCGGCTCGCGCACTTCCACGTGCCCGTCACCCAGCTCAACACCGACACCGGCTTCGGCGGCGAGTGCCACCTGGACGCGAACATGGTCCGCTCGGCGCTGCCCGCCGTGCCGCTCGCAGAGATCGACCTGCTCGTGGTCGAGAACGTCGGCAACCTCGTCTGCCCGGCGGAGTTCCGGATCGGCGAGGACGTGCGCGCGATGGTCTGCTCGATCACCGAGGGCGAGGACAAGCCGCTGAAGTACCCGCTGATGTTCCGCACCTGCGAGCTGGTGCTGGTCAACAAGATCGACCTGCTGCCGCACCTGGACTTCGACGTCGGCAAGCTGCTGGAGAACCTCGACACCGTGCATCCCGGGGTCGAGCACCAGCTGGTCAGCGCGCGCACGGGCGAGGGCGTCGAGGCGTTCCGCGACTGGCTGGTGCGCGCCGCGCAGCGGGAGGCCGCCGCGGCGTGACCGACGCGCTCGGCCACCGGGCGCGCGGTGCCACGGAGCGCGTGGACGAGCTGCTCGTCCTGCGCACGGAGGCGGGCCGGGCGTACTTCGCCGCCGAGGCCGAGCGGCTGGCAACGCTCTGTCATCGCCTGGCGGAGCGCTTCGCTCGCGGTGGGCGGCTGCTGGCGCTCGGCCCGACGCCGCAGAGCCGCTCGGACGCCCGTCACGTGGCGGTCGAGTTCGTCCACCCGGTGATCGTCGGCAAGCGCGCGCTGCCCGCCCTCGCGCTCACGGGCGAGAGCGCCTCGCTCGCGAGCGAGCTCGAGCTGACGGCCGAGCCGGCGGACGTCGTGATGGCCTTCGGCGGCGCGGACGTCGCGGCGGCGCGGGCGCGCGGCTGTCTGACGGTCGCCTTCGCGCCGGCGGGCGCGGAGTGGGAGCTCGAGCCGCCCGTGGCCGATCCGTGCGTCCGCCAGGAGTTGGTCGAGACGGCCTACCACCTGCTGTGGGAGCTGGTCCACGTCTTCTTCGAGCACCGCGGCCTGCTCGAGGGGCGCGAGGCGCGCCGCGTGCACGACACGGGCGCCTCGAGCTTCCTCTACCCGTTCCTCGGCGAGGCCGAGACCGACCTCGGCGCGGTGCTCGCCGATGTGCGCCGCTCGGTGCTCGTCAAGGCCGAGGAGATCGGGGAGCTGCGGGCGCAGACCCTGCGCGAGGGCGGCGCGGAGCTGGCGGCCGCCGCGGCGGCGCTGCGCTCGCGCCTGGACGACGGCGGCCGCGTGCTGGCGCTGGGCAACGGCGGCTCGGCCACCGACGCGATGGACGCGGTGGCCGACCTGGGCTCGCCGGTCGGCCCGTGGCCCGCGCGCCGCGCGCTGGACCTCACCGAGGACCCGGGCATCCTCACAGCGATCGCCAACGACATCGGCCCGGAGGCGATCTTCGCCCGCCAGGTGATCGCGCACGGCCGGCCGGTCGACGCGCTGCTCGCGCTGTCGACCAGCGGGAACTCCGCCAACGTCCTGGCCGCGCTGGCCGAGGCGCGCCGGCGTGGGCTGGCGACCGTCGCGATGGTCGGCTACGACGGCGGCCGGGTGGCGGCCGAGCGGCTCGCCGACCACGTGGTCGTGACCCGCTCGGAGCACATCCCCCGCATCCAGGAGGCCCAGGCGACGGCGTGGCACGTGCTGCGCGAGCTGATCGAGCGGCCGTGAGCGGGGTCGCCGCGGCCCGGCGCGTGGCGGTGCGGGTGCAGGGCACCGTGCAGGGCGTCGGCTTCCGCCCGTTCGTCTTCCGGCTGGCCGCCGAGCTCGGGCTGTCCGGCTCGGTGGGCAACGACGAGCACGGCGTGGTGGCCGAGGTCGAGGGGCCGCCGGACGCCGTCGCCGCCTTTCTGCGGCGGCTCGAGGCGGAAGCGCCACCGCTCGCGGAAGTGGAGCGGATCGCGGCCGAGGAGCGCCCCGCGGCGGGCGGTGCGGGCTTCACCATCGCGCAGAGTGCGCGCCACGGCCCGGCGGATGCGCTCGTCTCCCCCGACACCGCGACCTGCGCCGACTGCCTGGCAGAGCTGTTCGATCCCGCCGACCGGCGTCACCGCTACCCGTTCGTGAACTGCACGAACTGCGGTCCGCGCTTCACGATCGTCACGGGCGTGCCCTACGACCGGCCGGCGACGACGATGGCCGGCTTCGCGATGTGCGCCGCCTGCCGGGCGGAGTACGAGGATCCGGCGGACCGCCGCTTCCACGCCCAGCCGAACGCGTGCCCGGCGTGCGGGCCGCGGGCGCGGCTGGTGGGCGAGGAGGGAGCGGCTGATGCCGTGGCTGCTGCGGCGGAGCGGCTCGCCGCGGGCGCGATCGTGGCGGTCAAGGGGCTCGGCGGCTATCACTTGGCCTGCAGGGCCGACGACGAGGCGGCGGTGGCGCGGCTGCGGTCGCGCAAGCACCGCGAGGACAAGCCGTTCGCCGTGCTGGCGGGCGACGTCGCCGCGGCGGCGGCGCTGGTGTCGCTCGGCCCGGAGGAGGCGGCGCTGCTGGCCTCGCGCGAGCGGCCGATCGTGCTGGCTCTGCGACGGGTAGGCGCGCCGGTGGCCGCGGCGGTCGCGCCTGGCGCCCGCGAGCTGGGGGTGATGCTCCCCTACAGCCCGCTGCACCACCTGCTGGCCGCCGACGCCGGCCGGCCGCTCGTGCTCACGAGCGGCAACGTCTCCGACGAGCCGATCGCCTACCGCGACGACGACGCGCTCGCGCGGCTGGGGCCGATCGCCGACGCCTTCCTCGTCCACGACCGCCCGATCCACATGCGCACGGACGACTCGGTGACGCGCGTGGTGGTGGTCGGGCCTGGGCGCCGCCGGCCGCTGGCGCTGCGGCGCTCGCGCGGCTTCGTGCCGCGCAGCACGGCGCTGCCGGTGCCGGCCGGCCGCCACCTGCTCGCCTGCGGGGCCGAGCTCAAGGCGGCCTTCTGCGTCGCGCGCGAGGGCCGGGCGTGGGTGTCGCACCACATCGGCGACCTCGGCGGCTACGAGACGCTGCGCTCCTACACCGAGGGGGTGGAGCACTTCGAGCGGCTCTTCGCGGTGGCTCCCGAGGTGGTCGCCCACGACCTGCACCCCGACTACGCCTCGACCCGCTACGCGCTCGAGCGCGAGGGCGTCGAGCTGGTGGCGGTCCAGCACCACCACGCGCATCTCGCCGCCTGCCTGGCCGAGCACGGCGAGCGCGGCCCGGCGGTGGGGGCGATCTTCGACGGCGCGGGCCTCGGGACCGACGGGACGGTGTGGGGCGGCGAGCTGCTCACCGGCGACCTGCAGGGTTTCGAGCGGGCCGGGCACCTGTGGCCGGCGCGCCTCCCCGGCGGCGACCGGGCGGCACGCGAGCCGTGGCGGATGGCGTGCGCGTGGCTGCTCGAGGCGGCGGGCGACGCCGGGGCGCCGCCGCCTGGCCCGCTGGCCGGCCTGGTCGACCCGGACCGCTGGCGGGCGATCGCCCGGCTCGCGCGCTCGGGGCTCGCGGCCCCGGTCACGACCAGCGCGGGGCGGCTGTTCGACGCCGTCGCGGCGCTCTGCGGGCTGCGCGCCGAGACGACCTACGAGGGCCAGGCCGCGGTCGAGCTCGAGGCGGCCTGCGACCCTGCCGAGCGGGTCGCCTATCCGCTGCCGGTGCGCGCCGGCGACGGGCCGCTGCGGCTCGACGCGCGCGCGACGGTGCTCGCCGCCGCCGCCGACCTCGCCGCCGGCCTGCCGGTGCCCACGGTGGCGGCGCGCTTCCACAACGGGATGGCGGCCGGCACCGCGGCCGCCTGCACGGAGATCGCGCGCGGGCGCGGGCTCGAGACCGTTGTCCTCTCCGGAGGGGTGTTCCAGAACCGGAGGCTGCTCGAGTCGACCGCGGCCGCGCTCGGCGCCGTGGGCCTGCGCGTGCTCGTGCCCGAGCGGCTGCCCCCGAACGACGGCGGGATCGCCTACGGGCAGGCGGCGATCGCCGCCGCACGCGGGTGACGCCCGGCAGCCGCGAGAACCCGGCATCGAGGGGTGCGCGGGTGCGGGCCGCGCCGCAGCGAGCAAAACGCCAGATCCCCTCGAAGCGGGGTTAGTCAGGGGCCGCGCTCCGGCTCGAGCAACCCATGACCCCCTCGATGCGGGGTCACCAGCGGGGCTCCCGACCCGCCGGCGCCGCGCTAGCTCGAACTGCTCGACGCCCGGCCGGCGACGGCGTCGGAGATCGCGGCCTCGGGCTTCGTCGTGGGCGAAGCGCCTGCGAGCGGGAACCACCCGGCCCGTCTCGCTGTTGCGCTTCGGCGCGCAAGGAGGGCCGGGTTATGGCCGTCGAGCTGGGCGTCCGGGACGCCGACGGCGCGCCCGTGCGCCTCGGCCTCGCGCCGCCCGTCCGCATCGCCGACCGGGGAGCGGAACACGCGTCCGGCGAAGACCACGAACGTCTCCTCGGCCGAGCGGAGGTCGGCGTACCAGCCCCCGTCACCGAGCAGGTCGGCGAGCCGCGCCGCCAGCGCGCCGGCGTCCGCGTCGGGGAGCTCGACCATGAGCAGCGTCCACACCCCGGGGACGCCGGCCTGCAGCTGGGCCGGCGAAAGCTCACCCGCCTCGACTCGCTCGACGGCGGTGACGGTCAGCGCGAGCTCGAGCCGGGCTCCGGCCAGTCCAAGTCGTGGGCTCGGCCGGATGGCGTAGGACCTCGGCCCGATGGCGCCGGCTCCGCCGCCGCGTAAGGTGCGCCGGAGTGTCCGCCGCACCTGAGCTCCCCGCTCCGCCCGCCTGGCGCGCCGTCAACGACGTGGTGCTCGCCCTCGCCGAGGAGCGCGAGGTCGAGCCCGTCCTCCAGCGCCTGGTCGACGCCGCGCGCGAGCTGGCCGGCGCGCGCTACGCGGCGCTCGGCGTCCCTGCCGGCGACGGCGCCTTCGCCCGCTTCATCACGAGCGGCATGAGCGACGAGCTGATCGCCCGCATGGGGCCGCTGCCGCGCACCCACGGCCTGCTCGGCGCGATGCTCGAGTCGCCCGAGCCCTACCGCACGACCGACATCCGCGCCGATCCGCGCTTCCGGGGCTGGTGGCCGCGCTCGCACCCGCAGATGCGCTCCTTCCTGGGCGTCCCCATCGTCGCCCGGCGGGGGATCATCGGCGCCTTCTACCTGACCGACAAGGAGGGCGCGCCCGCCTTCGGCGACGGTGACCAGCGGACGATCGAGACGCTCGCCGCGCACGCCGCGGTCGCGATCGAGAACGCGCGGCTGCACGAGCGCAGCCGCGAGCTGAGCATCCTCGAGGAGCGCACCCGGCTGGCTCGCGAGCTCCACGACGCCGTCAGCCAGAAGCTCTTCGGCGTCGTGCTCACCGCCGAGTCGGCGTCGAGCCTGGCCGAGCGCGACCCTGTGGCCGCGCGCGAGCAGCTCGACCGCCTGCAGGCGCTCGCGCGTGAGGCGATGGCCGAGCTGCGCGGCCTGATCGACGGGCTGCGGCCGCCCTCGCCCGCCACCGAGGGGCTCGCCCCGGCGCTGCGCAAGCACGTCGCCGTGCTCGGGCGCATCTCCGACGCCGAGGTCGAGCTGCGCCTCGGCGCGCCGCCGCGGCTGGCGCCCGCCGCCGAGGAGCAGGTCTTCCTGATCGCCCGCGAGGCGCTGCAGAACGCGCTGCGCCACGGCGCCCCGCAGCGGGTGACGGTCTCCCTCGAGCAGGGCGCCGGCGGCGCGCTGGTGCTTGCGGTCGGCGACGACGGCCGCGGCTTCGACACCGGCGATCCCGAGCCCCGCGCCCGCCGGCTCGGGCTGACCTCGATGGAGGAGCGCGCCGCCGCGGCCGGCGGGACGCTGGCGATCGAGTCGGCGCCGGGACGCGGCACGACCGTCCGGCTGGAGGTCCCCGCGTGACCATCCGCGTGCTGATCGCCGACGACCACGCCGTCGTCCGCCAGGGCCTGCGGACCTTCCTCGACCTGCAGGAGGACGTCGAGGTGGTCGGTGAGGCCGCCGACGGCGAGGAGGCGGTCGCGCTCGCGGAGCGCGAGGCGCCGGACGTCGTGCTGATGGACCTCGTCATGCCGGGGACGGACGGGGTCGCCGCGATCCGCCGGCTCGCCGCGGTGGCGCCCGGCGCCCGGGCGATCGCGCTGACGAGCTTCGGCGACGACGAGCGCGTGTTCCCGGCCATCCGAGCCGGCGCGGCCGGCTACCTGCTCAAGGACGTCGAGCCGGCCGAGCTCGTGCGCGCGATCCGCGACGTCCACGCGGGCCAGTCGGTGCTCGCGCCGCCGATCGCCGCCCGCGTGATGGAGGAGCTGGCCCACGGCGGCGCGGACCCGGGCGGGCGCGACGAGCTGACCCCGCGCGAGCACGAGGTCCTCACCCTCATCGCCCGCGGCCGGCCGAACAAGCTGATCGCCCGCGAGCTGGGGGTCTCCGAGAAGACGGTCAAGACCCACGTCAGCCACGTGCTGGCGAAGCTCGGCGTCACGGCGCGGACGCAGGCGGCGCTGCTGGCGGTGCGGCGGGGGATGGTGGACCTGGAGCCCTGACGGCGTCAACCCCGCCAGTAAGGGATCGGGTCCAGGCCGCTGGGAGAGAGCGCCGACGCGCCAGAACTGCCGAGTGATACGAGAACTCTCGGATATGAGGCACTTCTCGTATCGCTCGACGGAGCCCGCCTCCGCGGGCACCCTCCTCACCCTTACCAGCGGGGGTTCCGCTCGCGCCACGCAACGGTCACGGGCGTCGCGAACACCCCGTCTACCGTAGACAAGGTATGAGCTCCCCAGACGCCCGCCGCACCTCCACCAGCGTCCTCGTCATCGGCACCGGCGCCGCCGGCTTACGGGCCGCCATCGAGCTCGCCGAGTCCGGCCACCAGGTCCTGTGCGTCGGCAAGCGCCGCCGCGACGACGCGCACACCGTGCTCGCCGCCGGAGGCATCAACGCCGCGCTGGGCACCATGGACCCGGAGGACTCCTGGCAGCAGCACGCCGCCGACACGATCGCCGAGGCCTACCACCTCGCCGACCCCCGGGTCGTCGAGCTGCTCGCCCGCGAGGCGCCCGCCGCCATCGAGGATCTCGTCGCCTACGGCGCCGGCTTCGCCCGCGAGTCAGACGGCCGGCTCACCCAGCGCTACTTCGGCGCGCACACCTACCGCCGCACCTGCTTCGCCGGCGACTACACCGGCCGCGAGATGCAGCGCGCGCTCGTGCGCCGGGCGGCGGAGATCAGCGTGCAGATGCGCGACGACATCTACGTGACGCGGCTGCTCGTCCACGACGGCCGCGTCTTTGGCGCCTACGGCTTCGACGTCGACGACGGCACGCGCGAGCTGATCCTCGCCGACGCGGTGATCCTCGCTGCCGGCGGCCACACGCGGATCTGGCGCCGCTCCTCCTCGCGCCGGGACGAGAACACCGGCGACGCGATGCGCCTCGCCGCCGACGCGGGCTGCCGCCTGCGCGACATGGAGCTCGTCCAGTTCCACCCGACGGGCATGGTCACGCCCGAGGAGTCGGCGGGAACGCTCGTGACCGAGGCCGTGCGCGGCGAGGGCGGGATCCTGCGCAACGCCCACGGCGAGCGCTTCATGGAGCGCTACGACCCCGAGCGCCTGGAGCTCTCCACCCGCGACCGGATCGCGCTCGCCTGCTACACGGAGATCGCCGAGGGCCGCGGCACCGAGGCGGGCGGTGTGCTGCTGGACATCACCCACCTGGACCGCGAGACGGTGCTCGAGCGCCTGCCGCGCATGTACCGCCAGTTCGTCGACCTCTCGATGCTCGACATCACCCAGACGCCGATGGAGGTCGCGCCGACCGCGCACTACTCGATGGGCGGCGTGTGGGTGCAGGCCGAGACCCACCGGACGGACGTCGAGGGCCTCTATGCGGTCGGGGAGTGCGCCACCGGCCTGCACGGCGCCAACCGCCTGGGCGGCAACTCGCTCGTCGAGTGCATCGTCTTCGGCAAGATCGTGGGCGCCGAGGCCGCGCGCTGGTCGGCTTCGCTCGACGTCCAGGTGCGCGACCGCGCCGCGATCGCCGCGGCCGGCGACGAGGTCTCGGCGCTGCTCGCCCAGCGCGGCGGGCGCGAGTTCCCGCGTCCGCTGCAGCGCGCCGTGCGCGACCTGATGAGCGAGCACGCGGGCGTCGTGCGCTCCGAGGCGGGCCTCACGCGCGGCCTCGAGCGCCTGGAGGAGATCGGCGAGCGGATCGGCACGATGGAGGTCCGCCCCGACATTGCGGGCTTCGACGACCTCGTCCACGCCTTCGACCTCAAGGGCTCGGTGCTCGCCGCCCGGGCGACGCTCGAGTGCGCGCTCGAGCGTCGCGAGACGCGCGGCGCGCACAACCGCGCCGACTACCCCGAGCAGGACCCGGAGCTGACCGCCAACCTCGTGTGGCGCCGGGGCGAGCCGGTGGCGCGCGAGGCGGTCGGCGCACCTTCGGCCGAGGTCGCCGTGCTGCTCGAGGGACGCGGCGAGATGGCCGTCGCCGGGCGCCTGCTCGAGTAGCCCGGGGCGGGCTCAGCCCTTCCCGCGGTACAGGCGCACCGTCAGCGGGGCGAAGATCGCGGTGATCGCCGCGGCCGTGCCCAGCACGAGCGCGACCTCGCCGAACGTCGCGCCGCCGCCCATCAGCCCACGCACCGCGGTCACCAGGTGGGAGATCGGGTTGACGCCGACGAACCACTCCAGCCAGCCGGGCAGCGTGTCGGGCTCGACGAAGATGTTGCTCAGGAAGATGAGCGGGAACAGCGCCATGAAGCCGGTGTTCATGACCGCGCTGGGGGAGCGCATGAGCATCCCGACCGTCGTGAACACCCACGCCAGCCCGAACGAGAAGACGATCACGAGCGCCATCGCCGCCAGCACCCCGGCGACGCCGGCTTCCGGCGAGTAGCCCATGATCAGGCCGAGCACGACCACCACGGTCGAGGCGATCGCATAGCGCACGCTGTCGCCCAGCACGGCGCCGACGAGCGGCGCCGGCCGCCAGATCGGGACCGAGCGGAAGCGGTCCACGACGCCCTTGGTCACGTCGGTGTTCAGGGTGACGCCCGAGTAGACGGCGGTGAACAGGACCGACTGCACGAGCACGCCTGGAAGCAGGAACTGCAGGTACTCGCTGGTCGAGCCGGCGACGGCACCGCCGAACAGGTAGGTGAACATCAGCAGGAAGAGCACCGGCGTCAGCGTGACGTCGATCAGCTGCTCGGGGACGTGCTTGATCTTGAGCATCCCGCGCCAGCCGAAGGTCAGGCAGGCCGACAGGGCGCTGGGCCGCGCCGGGCGCTCGCTCGCCGACAGCGCGGCGTGCAGCCCGTCGCCGAGCTCGGGCTCGGCCGTCGAGCGGGTGGCCGGGACGACGCTCATGCCGGCTGCTCCTCGGTCTCGGTGCGCTCCGCCGCCTCGGCTTCCGCCTCCTCGGCCGGACGGCCGGTCAGGGCGAGGAAGACCTCGTCCAGGCTCGGCTGGCCCAGCGAGAAGCCGGCGAGCGCGATCTCCGTGTGCGAGAGCTCGGCGATCGCCGCCGACGCCTGCTCGCCGTCGCGCACCGGCACGGCCAGGGCGGCGGGATCGGCCTCGCGGTGCACCTCCGCGCCGACGGCCGCGGCGAGCACACGCTCGGCCTCCGGGCGCTGGTCGGCGTCCAGCAGGCGCACGTGCAGCGCGCCGCCGCCGACGGACGCCTTGAGCTCGGACGGCGTGCCCTCGGCGATCACGTGGCCGTGATCGATCACGGCGATGCGGTCGGCGAGCTGATCGGCCTCGTCGAGGTACTGGGTGCACAGCAGCACCGTCGTGTCCTCCCGGACCAGGGCGCGGACGATGTCCCACACCTGGTTGCGCGAGCGCGGGTCCAGCCCGGTCGTGGGCTCGTCGAGGAACATCAGCCGCGGCGTGACGACGATGCTCGCGGCGATGTCCAGCCGGCGCCGCATGCCGCCCGAGTAGTGCTTGACCAGTCGGCCCGCGGCCTCCTCGAGCCCGAAGGCCGCGAGCAGCTCGGCGGCCCGCGCCTTGGCCTGCGCGCGCCGGAAGCCGAGCAGGCGCGCGACCAGCACCAGGTTCTCGTGGCCGGTGAGGTCCTCGTCGACGGAGGCCAGCTGCCCGGTCAGGCTCACGAGGCCGCGCACCGCGTCGGCCTCGGCGACGACGTCGTGGCCGAGCACGCGGGCGCTGCCCGCGTCCGGGCGCAGCAGCGTCGCGAGCATGCGGATCGTCGTCGTCTTGCCCGCGCCGTTGGGGCCGAGCACGCCGTAGACGCTGCCGGCCGGGACGGCCAGGTCGACGCCGTCGACGGCCTTGGTCTCGCCGTAGGCCTTGGCGAGGCCGGTGGCCTCGATGGCCAGGGGTGGGGTTCCGTTGGAAGTCGTCAGCATGGATTCGTCCTCTGACCGGCCAGGGTGCAGGAACTCATCGCCGGCCGCAAGGCGGTAAACCGGCCTACGACCTATTGCCGATGGTCATCTGCGCCGGTGGCGCCTACCGTCGCTCCCATGCCTACCGCCATCGTCACCGGCGCCTCGCGCGGGCTCGGCCTCGCGCTCTCGCGGGCGCTGGCCGCCCGCGGCTGGCGCCTCGTCATCGACGCGCGCGAGGCGCCGCCGCTCGAGGCCGCCCGCGCCGAGCTCGCCGCCCGCACCGAGGTCCTCGCCCGCGCCGGCGACGTCGCCGACGCCCGCCACCGTGCCGCCCTCGCCGCCGCGGCGGGGCCACGCGTCGACCTGCTCGTCAACAACGCCAGCGTGCTCGGGCCGAGCCCGCAGCCGGCGCTCGCCGACTACCCGCTCGACGTCCTGCTCGAGGTCTACCGGGTCAACGCGCTCGCGCCGCTCGGGCTCGTGCAGGCGGTGCTGCCGGCGCTGGCCCCCGGCGCGGTGGTGATCGACGTGAGCTCCGACGCCGCCGTCGAGGCCTACCCCGGCTGGGGCGGCTACGGCTCGGCCAAGGCGGCGCTCGACCAGCTCACCGCGATCCTCGCCGCCGAGCACCCAGAGCTGCGGGTCTACGCCGCCGACCCGGGCGACATGAACACCGCGCTGCACCAGGCGGCGTTCCCGGGCGAGGACATCTCCGACCGCCCGCCGCCGGAGGCCAGCGTGCCGGGCCTGCTCGCCCTGATCGACTCCGAGCTGCCCAGCGGGCGCTACGCGGTGCGCGAGCTCGCGACCACCGCCGCCGCATGACCGCGGCCGTGCTCGGCGCGTCCTTCGAGCTGCCCGCCCGGCTGGAGGCCGCCGAGCCGCCCGAGGCGCGCGGCCTGGCGCGCGACGGCGTGCGCCTGATGGTGGCGGGCGGCGACCTGCCGCCCGTGCACGAGCGCTTCGGAGACCTGCCCGGCCACCTGCGCGCGGGCGACCTGCTGGTGGTGAACAATTCAGCGACGCTGCCTGCGGCGCTGCGGGCGGGCCCGTTCGACGTCCACCTCTCCACGCCGGTGCCGGGCGATCCCGGACGCTGGGTGATCGAGCTGCGCCGCGACGGCGCGCGCGTGACCGACGCCGCCGCCGGCGACACGCTGGCGCTGCCGGCGGGCGGCAGCGCCCAGCTCGTGGCGCCCTACCTCGGACGCCGGCTGTGGGTTGCCGAGCTGCGCCTCCCCGCGCCGCTGCTCGCCTACCTCGGAGCGCCACGGGCGCCCGATCGCCTACCGCCACCTGGCGGCCCCGCGCCCGCTGGCCGACCACCAGACGCTGTTCGCCACCACGCCCGGCAGCGCCGAGATGCCCAGCGCGGCGCGGCCGTTCACGCCGCGGGTCGTCGCGGCCCTGCGCGCCCGCGGGGTCGGCATCGCGCCGATCACCCTGCACACGGGCGTCTCCTCGCTCGAGCGCGGCGAGCCGCCCTACCCCGAGCGCTTCAGCGTGCCCGCGAGCACGATCGCCCGCGCCGCCGCCGCCCGGCGGGTGATCGCGGTCGGCACGACGGTCGTGCGGGCGCTGGAGACCGCCGCCGGGAGCGCCGCCCACGGCTGGACGAGCCGCGTCGTCACCCCCCAGGACCCGCCGCGCCACGTCGACGCGCTGCTCACCGGGCTGCACGAGCCCGAGGCCTCACACCTGCTGATGCTCGAGGCGCTGGCCGGTCGCGCGACCGTCGAGGAGGCCTACGCCGCCGCGCTCGCGCACGGCTACCGCTGGCACGAGTTCGGCGACGTGCAGCTGCTCTACTCGCCCTCGGCGCGCAGGGGCGTGCGCTCCAGGGGCTCGGCCAGCAGCATCTCCTTGGTGAAGATGAGGTCGGAGCGGTTGTAGTCCGACATCTCGTAGTCGTGGCCCATCGTGATGGCGTCGAACGGGCACGCGATCTCGCAGTAGCCGCAGAAGATGCAGCGCGAGAGGTTGATCTCGTACACCGCGGCGTAGCGCTCGCCGGCGCTCACGCGGTTCTCCGGCGTGTTCTCGGCCGCCACCACGCGGATGCAATCGGCCGGGCAGGCCGCTGCGCACAGCGAGCAGCCCACGCACTTCTCCAGCCCCGTGTCCTCGAAGCGGTGCAGCTTGTGGCGCCCGCGGAAGCGCGGGTAGACCGGCGTCTTGTGCTCCGGGTACTCGATCGTCATCGGCCCCTCGACGAGCCGCGAGAACGTCATCCGCAGGCCCTTGAGCGTCGCGCCGAAGGCGCGGTAGGCGCCCGCGGCAGCGCCCGTCGCGGGGCCGCGTTGGACGGCGATCACGTCGTCGCCTGGGTTCCAGGGCATTGTGAGTCAGGCTCCAGTTCGCACGGGGATCAGGTCACGACCACGAGGATCGCGGTCACGAGCGCGTTGAGCGTCGCCAGCGGCAGGAAGACCTTCCAGCCAAGCGACATCAGCTGGTCGTAGCGCAGACGCGGCAGCGTCGCGCGCACCCAGATGAAGAAGAACAGGAAGCCCAGCATCTTGGCGATCACGACGATGGGATCGACCCAGGTCGGCGGATCGACGAACGGGATGTTCCAGCCGCCGAGGAAGAGCGTCACGATCAGCCCGGAGATCACGACCATGTTCAGGTACTCCGCCGCGAAGTACGCGGCGAAGCGCCCGCCGCCGTACTCGGTGTTGTAGCCGCCGACCAGCTCGGCGTCGGCCTCGGGCAGGTCGAACGGGGCGCGGTTGGTCTCCGCGAAGCCCGCGACCATGAAGACGATGAAGCCGACGAACTGCGGGATGATGAACCACAGGTTCCCGTCGCCGGACTGCTTCTCGACGATGTCGACCATCGACAGCGAGCCGGTCATCATGATCACCCCGACCAGCGCGAGGCCCTGGGCGACCTCGTAGGAGATCAGCTGCGCCGCGGCGCGCATCGAGCCCAGGAAGGAGTACTTCGAGCCCGACGCCCAGCCGCCCAGCATCAGCCCGTAGAAGGCGATGCCGCCGAACGCGAAGGCGTAGAGGATCCCGATGTCGGGGTCGATGCCGTAGAGGCCGACCTGCGTGCCGAAGATGTCGACCGTGTTCGAGAACGGGATGATCGCGATCGTCGCCGTCGCGGTCAGCATCGAGATGGCGGGCGCGAGGGCGAACAGCCAGCCGACCGAGCTGCGCGGGCGGAACTGCTCCTTGAAGACGAGCTTGCCGATGTCGGCGATCGCCTGCAGCGCGCCGAACGGGCCGACGCGGTTGGGGCCGTAGCGATGCTGGAAGCGCCCGAGGATCTTGCGCTCGGCCAGCAGCGTGATCGGCACGATGTTGAACACCACGCCGAAGATCACGAGCCCCTTGAGGATCTGGATCCACCACGGCTCGAAGTAGCCGACCTCCGCGAACGGGAACGCGCCCGAGAAGTTCACGCGCCCGACCCGTCCTCGGACTGCCCGGGCGGGCGGACGCCGGGATCCGGCTGCGGCGCCGAGGGGAACGGCTCGGGCAGGCCCTCGATCCCGGGGGTGGAGATGACGGGCTGGGCGGAGGGCTCAGGCGCGCGCGGCGGGCCGACCCGCTCGATCGCGACCAGCGCCTCGGTCAGCCGGTTGGCCGGCTGCTCCTCGGTGCCCTCGGCCAGGAACACGCTGCCGTGCGGGATCGCGGCGCGCAGCTTCACCGGCCCCTGCACGCGCGTGCCGTCGGCGCCGACGGCGACCTCGTCGCCCTCGATGAGGCCGAGGCGGTTGGCGTCGAAGGGCGAGAGCTCGACCACCTGGCGCGGGCGGATGAAGTGCAGGGCGGGGGAGGCGTCGACCTCCTTGGAGGCCCACAGCGAGCGGAAGGTGCCCAGTCGCAGCGACCCGTTGGGCATGCCGGCGGCGGGCGGGATGTCCAGCGCGACCGGCTCCCACTCCGGCGGCGCGAAGGCGCTCGCGGCCTCGCTCGCCGGCCAGCGGATGCCGCGCCCGCCGATGGCGTCGAGGGTCAGCCCGGCGTAGAACGGCACGGCGGCGAACAGCTGGGCGGAGGCCATCGGCCCGGCCAGCACGCCGGTGTCGTGGCCGGCGCGCCGCGCCACCTCGGCGATGACCTGCCAGCCGGGGCGCACGCCGCTGCCCGGCCCGCCGTCGTGCGGGCGGGGCCGCGCGGCGCCCGGGCGCAGGCGCTGCACGCGCCCGTCCGGGTGCACGAGCGTGCCCTCCTTCTCGGGGTAGGCCTCGGCCGGGAAGACGACGTCGGCGTGCTCGCGCACCGTGTCGGTCAGCACCGTCTCGTGCACGATCACGGTCTGCGCCTTGGCCAGCGCGCGCGCCCAGCGGTCGCGATCGGGGTGGTCGCGCAGCGGGTCTGACTGCAGCAGGTAGACGACAGAGAGCTCGCCGGCCTCCAGGCCGTCGGCGATCGCGGCGGCCCCGCCGGCCAGCGGCGCCTCGAGCGTCGCGTAGCCCGGCCCGTGGCCCGGCGCGAATCCCGCCTCGCGCAGGCCGCGCCCGTTGGTGGACTCCGGCAGCTCGAGCAGGCCGGCGCCGGCGCGGCCGCGCAGGCCGAGGCGGCTCGCGAGGTTCAGCAGCGCGCGCCCGGCGGCGTCGCCGCGCGGCCCGCGCAGCAGTCGCTCGCCGAAGACGATCACGACGTCCTCGCCCGCGGAGGTCAGGAAGTCGGCGAAGGCGCGGACCGACTGGGCGTTGGTGCCCGCCGCGGTCGCCGCGCCGCCGAGGTTGCCCGCGTCGCCGGTCAGCGCCGCGTCGAGCGAGACCAGCAGCCCGTCGCCCGCGCCGGGAGCGAAGCGCAGCACCGCCCGCGCGCTCGGGTCCAGCGCGGTCGGCCGCGCGCTGGCGACGCCGACCCGCACGCCCCGGCGACGGATGCCCTTGCGGATGCGCAGGTCGAGCACCGGCGCGTCGTCGATCGGGTCGCAGTCGAGCAGCAGCACGGCGTGGGCGAACTCGAGGTCCTCGACCTCGGCGGCCAGCGCCGGGTCGCTCAGCGCGCGCCGGACGTCGAGCGCGATCGCGTCGCTGCCGGCCGGGGCGGAGCTCAGGGCCGAGCTGCCGAGGCCCTCGCGCAGCAGCCGCGCGAGCAGGAAGGCCTCCTCGTTGGAGGCCTCGCCGCCGGCCAGCCCCCCGGTCCGCGCGCCGGCCTTGGCCAGCGCGCCGCCGGCGGCGGCCAGCGCCTTCTCCCACGACGCGGGCTGGAGCTCGGTGCCCTCGCGCACCAGCGGCTGGGTGATGCGCTCGTCGGTCTGCGCGTACTGGTAGGCGAAGCGGCCCTTGTCGCACAGCCAGCCGTCGTCGACGCCCGCGTGGTCGCGCGCGAGCACACGCATGACCTTGTCGTCGCGGATCGTCAGCTCGACGTTGCACTGCGCCGGGCACAGCGTGCAGACCGTGCCCGCGCCCTCGATGTCCCACGGACGCGCGCGGAAGCGGTAGGCGCTCGAGGTCAGCGCGCCGACCGGGCAGAGCTCGATGATGTTGCCGCTGAAGGGCGCGACGTAGGGGTGGCCGTCGAAGGTGCCCACGAAGGAGTGCGCGCCGCGCTCGAGCAGGATCAACTGGTAGTCCTCGGCGACCTCCTGGGAGAAGCGCACGCAGCGGTAGCAGAGGATGCAGCGCTCGCGGTCGATCGCGATCAGCGGCGAGAGCTCGAGCGGCTTGCGGAAGTGGCGCTTGGGCTCGATGAAGCGCGACGTGCCGGCGCCCCAGCCGTAGGTGATGTCCTGCAGCGGGCACTCGCCGCCCTTGTCGCACACCGGGCAGTCGAGCGGATGGTTGATCAGCAGGAACTCGACGACCGCGTTCTGGGCCTTGTGCACGCGCTCGGTCTGGGTGTGGACGACCATGCCGTCCTTGACGGGCGTCGAACAGCCGGTCTGGAGCTTCGGGATGCCCTCGATCTCCACCAGGCACATGCGACACGCGCCGACGGGCTGGCCGAGCTTGGGCTCGTAGCAGAAGACCGGGATCTCGACGTCGCCGTACTTGGCGGCGTCGACCAGCATCGCGTTCGCCGGCGCCGAGACCTCGCGGCCGTCGATCGAGAAGGTGACCCAGTCGACTTCGGGGCGGGGCATGGGCGCGCCTAGACTACGGCCGCGGTGGGGTCGGTGCCGGCCGGGTCGAGCATCGGCTCGGGGCCGGCGTGCGCGCCGCGGTTGACCTGCGGGATCTGCGCCCCCAGGCCGTTGCGCTCGCGCGCGGCCTCGATGTGGGCCTCGAACTCCTCGCGGAAGTGCACGATCATCGAGCCGATCGGCATCGCCATCGCGTCGCCCAGCACGCACAGGCAGTTGCCGATGATCTGGTCGCATACCGAGGCCATGATGTCGAGGTCCATCGGCGTGGCCTCGCCGGAGTCGATGCGCTCGAGCATCTTGACCGTCCAGTTGGTGCCCTCGCGGCATGGCGTGCACTTGCCGCAGGACTCGTGGCGGTAGAACTTGGCGGTCTTGAGCGCCACGTCGACGATCGGGATGGTGTCGTCGATGACGATGATCGCGCCCGACCCCAGCATCGAGCCGGCCTTGGCCAGCGCGTCGAAGTCGTAAGGGAGGTCGAGGTACTCGTCGGTGCCCGGCAGCACCGGCGCGCTCGAGCCGCCGGGGAACCACGCCTTGACCTTGGCGCCGTCCGGCGGGCCGCCCGCCAGACCGTAGATCAGCTCGCGCGAGCTGGTGCCGAGCACGACCTCGTAGTTGCCGGGCTTCTGCACGCAGCCGGAGATCGAGACCACCTTCGTGCCGGTCGAGCTCTCGGTGCCGATCTTCGCGTACTCCGCGCCGCCCATCCGCAGGATCACCGGGACGTTCATCAGCGTCTCGACGTTGTTGATGAGCGTCGGGCCCTGGTAGAGGCCCTGATTGGCGGGGAACGGCGGCTTCAGGCGCGGGTTGCCGCGCTTGCCCTCCAGCGAGTCCAGCAGCGCGGTCTCTTCGCCGCAGATGTAGGCGCCGGCGCCGCGGTGCACGACGAGGTCGACCCCGAGGTCGGTGCCGAGAATGCCCTGGCCGACGAAGCCGGCGGCGCGCGCCTCGGCCACCGCGGCGTCCAGCACGTCGGCCTGGTGCTCGTACTCACCGCGGATGTAGATGAAGCTCTTGTTCGCCCCGACCGCGAAGGCGGCGATCACCATGCCCTCGATCAGCAGGTGGGGGTTCTTCTGCATGAGCTCGCGGTCCTTGAAGGTCCCCGGCTCAGACTCGTCGGCGTTGCAGACGAGGTACTTGTCCATGTCGCCCTTGGGCAGGAAGGAGGCCTTCTTGCCCATCTGGAAGCCGGCGCCGCCGCGGCCGCGGACGTTTGAGGCCAGCAGCTCCTCGAGCACCGCCTGCGGATCCATGTCCAGCGCCTTGCGCAGCATCTCGTAGCCGCCGCTGCGCTGGTAGACGTCGAGGGTGTTCAGGCCGGGCTCGTCGATGTTCTTATAGAGGATCTCCATCACATGTCACCTGTCTCGCTTCGCCCGCCACCGCTGTCGCTCGCGCCGCGCACGTCGTTGCCCGAGGCGGTCGGCCCGGAGGCCGTCGCCTCACCTGCGGTTGCTCGCTCGTTCCAGTACGTCACGGCCGCCTTGCGGGACCGCAGCTGCTTGGCCGGCAGCACGGGCCGCCCCGCGTTGCAGTCGTCGACGATGGTCTGGCAGTCCTCGGCGTCCAGCGGCCCGACGTACTCGCCGTTGACGGAGGCCATCGGCGCGATGTCGCACGCGCCGAGGCACTCGAAGGAGCGCACGTTGAAGCGCACGTCGTCGCCGGCGGCGCCCAGCATCTCCTGGTAGATCTCGTCGGCGCCGCGCAGCGAGCAGGAGATGTTCGTGCACACGTAGACGGTGTGCTCGCCCGTCGGGTGCATCTCGAACATGTCGTAGAACGTCGCCACCGCGGTGAGGTAGGCCGGCGTCAGGCGCATGACGCAGGCGGCCTGCTCGATCGCGGTCGGCGAGCACCAGCCGTGCCGGTTCTGGACGACCATCAGCGCGGGGATCGAGGCCGAGCGCAGGTCGGGGTAGAGCGCCATGTGCGCCTCGATCTCGGCGCGGACGTCCTCGGGCACCGGCGTCGTCGCCGGGTCGGGGACGACCGCTGGATCCTTCGTGAGGTCGGCGGCCTCGTCCCAGCCGGGGACCCGCGAGCCGTGGGCGAAGCGGCGGACGCGGCTCGGGTCGATCGTCATCAGCGGTCCACGCCCCCGAGGATCGGGTCGAGCATGGCCAGGGTGGCGATCAGGTCGGCGACGTAGAGGCCCTCGACCATCGGCTTGAACGCCTGCAGGTTCACGAACGACGGGTCGCGCATGTGCACGCGGGCCGGCTTGGCCGAGCCGTCGGAGCGCACGAAGCAGGCGAGCTCCCCGCGCGGGCTCTCGATCGGGTAGTAGGCCTCGCCCGGCGGCACCCGGAAGCCCTCGGTGACGAGCTTGAAGTGGTGGATCAGCGCCTCCATCGAGGTCGCGAGCTCGTGCCGGGGCGGCAGCGCGTACTTGCGGTCCGGCGTGATGTACGGGCCCTCGGGCAGCCCGTCGAGCGCCTGGTCGATGATCTTGACCGACTCGCGCATCTCGGCCATGCGCACGCGGTAGCGGTCGTAGTTGTCGCCGACGGTGCCGACCGGGATCTTGAAGTCGAAGTGGTCGTAGCTCGAGTAGGGGGCGGCCTTGCGCAGGTCCCACGGGTTGCCCGTGGCGCGCAGCAGCGGGCCGGTCACGCCGAGGTCGAGCAGCGTCTGCTCGTCGACCGCGCCCACGCCGCGCAGGCGCTGGAGCACGATCTGGTTCTGGTCGATCAGCTGCTCGTACTGGTCCATGCGGGCCGGGAAGCCCGCGGTGAACTTGCGGGCCATCGCCTCGAAGCCGGCGGGGATGTCGTCCATCACGCCGCCGACCTGGATGTAGCGGGTGTGCATCCGCTGGCCGGAGGACATCTCGAAGAGGTCGAGGATCTGGTCGCGGTCGCGCCAGCCGTACCAGAAGACCGACATCGCGCCGAGGTCCAGCCCGCCGGTGGCCAGCCAGATCAGGTGCGAGGCGATGCGGTTGAGCTCGAGGTGGATGACGCGCAGGTACTGCGCCCGCGGCGGGACGTCGAGGTCGAGCAGCCGCTCGACGGCGCCGCAGTAGGCCATCGCGTTGAAGTAGTAGGAGAGGTAGTCCATCCGCTCGATGACGGGGATGGCCTTCCAGTAGGCCTTGTCCTCGGCGGTCTTCTCGATCCCGGTGTGCAGGTAGCCGATGATCGGGCGCACGTCGCGCACGACCTCGCCCTCGAGCGTCGTGAGCAGCCGCAGGACCCCATGGGTGGCCGGATGGTGCGGCCCCATGTTGAGGGTCATCAGCTCCTCGTGCTCCTCGTGGCCGATGTGCGCGAGCTCGACCGACTCCTCCATCTCGCGGTAGCTGAGCTGGGGCATGGGCCCACCTTGCTCAGTTGGCGAGGCAGCGGGCCGGGGGCGGTCAGGCGTGGTGGCCATCGCAGATCACTCTTCCCACCAGCTGGGGGTGGTCGGCTCGTTGTAGGTGAACAGGACGGGCTCGCCGCCCATCGGGAAGTCGCGCCGCTGCGGATGACCCTCGTAGTCCTCGGGCATCAGGATGCGCCGCAGGTCGGGATGGCCGTCGAAGACGACCCCGAACATGTCGTAGACCTCGCGCTCCTGGTGGTCGGCGGTCGGCCACGCCGGCGTCACGCTCGGCACGTGCGGCTCGTCCACGGTCACGCGCGTGCGCACGCTGATGCGGTCGACCTCGGTCATGTCGAGCAACTCGTAGTGGACGCCGAGGCGCGGTTCGTGCGGGAAGTAGTCCACGCCGTGCACGGAGGCGAGGAAGCGGTAGCCGCGCTCGCGCAGGTGCTCGAGCGTCGCCGGGACGGCGGCGGGGCTGACGAGCACTGCAGCCTGGTCGCGGAAGTAGACGGTGTCCTGGACCGAGTCCGCGTCGGCCTCGCGCAGCTCCTGGGCGAGCAGCTCGAGGCCGGTCGCGTCAGGCACGGGCCCCGTCTCCGGCCGGCTCGACGACCTCCTCGGTGCCACGGCCGCCGTAGCGCGTGCGCCAGCCCTCGTCGGGGTGGCCGTGCACCTTGGCGCGCAGCTCCAGGATGCCGTGGGCCAGCGCCTCGGGGCGCGGCGGGCAGCCCGGGACGTGCATGTCGACCGGCATGAACTTGTCGGCGGGCACGATCGCGTAGTTGTTGAAGACCCCCATCGAGGACGAGCAGGCGCCCATCGAGATCGCCCACTTGGGCTCGAGCATCTGGTCGTAGATGCGCCGCACGACGGGCGCCATCTTGATCGAGATGCGGCCCGAGATGATCATCAGGTCGGCCTGCCGGGGCGAGGCGCGGAACGCCTCGAAGCCGAAGCGCGAGATGTCCACCCGCGCGGCCACGATCGCCATCATCTCGATCGCGCAGCAGGCCAGCCCGAAGGTGGCGGGCATGAAGGCGTTGCCGCGGGCCCAGTTGGCCGCCTTCTCGAGCGTCGTGGTCATCAGGCGCTCTTCGACGTAGGCCTCGAGCTCGGGCCCGTCGAGCTCGCCGCGCAGCATCTGGCGGGCGTTGAGCTGGCGGGCCCGGAACTCGTGGTTCGCGCCGTTGCCCAGGGTCTGTCGGGTCACTTCCATTCCAAGGCTCCTCGTCGCCACACGTATACGAAGGCGATCATCAGAAGGACGATGAAGACGATGGTCTCCACCAACGCGAAGGTGCCGAACGCGTCGAGCTCGATCGCCACCGGGTAGAGGAAGATGACCTCGATGTCGAAGAGGATGAAGAGCATCGCGATCAGGTAGAAGCTGATCCCGAAGCGGAAGTTCTTCTGCACCTCGGAGGGCAGGCCGCACTCGTAGGGATCGTCCGTCGCCGAGCGGTGCCGCGGCGTCTTGGGGCCCAGGATGCTGTTGAGGTAGGCGAACGTGACGCCGAGTACCCCGCCGAGGACAACGAAGACGAGCGCGGGCAGATAGCTTCGAATCACGTGGGGGAGTTGTACCACCCCGGCTCCCTGCTTGTGCGCCCGTGTTACTTAGTGCCGATCCCCACGTTCACAGCAGCCCGCTCGCCCGGATCCCGAGCGCCGCGACCACCGCTGCCGAGGCCGCCATGACGCCCATCTCGCGCCGCACGATCGCGAGCACGAGCGAGCGCTGCTCGGCCGCCGGGAGGTCCTTGACGGCGTGGCTGGACTCGACGCCGCGGTGGTCGAGCACGGTCTGGGCGGAGACGAGCCGCAGCTGCTCGGCGACGAAGCTCACGGCCAGCGGCGAGAGCCCGTAGACCAGGTGCAGCGGCGGCAGCGGCTCGCCCAGCGCGTTGAGGATCAGCCCCTGCAGCGCGGTGATCGCGGTCATCAGCTGCCCGGCGCGCAGCAGGATCCAGAAGGCGCGGCTCGGCTCCACGCGCCACCAGCGCCAGGTGCCCCACGCCGCCGCGGCCAGGTTCGTCGCGACCATGGCCGCGCCGAGCAGGGCGTGGAGGAGGCTCACGGCGCAAAGGCTCCGTAGGCGCCGCGGTACCAGGCGAGCGGCTCGCGGTCGTCCTCGCGCGCGGTCTCGGCGGCCTCCACGGCGCCGATGCCGATCGTGTGGTCGCCGCCGGGCAGCAGCTCGCGCAGCGCGCAGCCCACCCACGCGAGCCCGCCCTCGAGCACCGGGATCCCCTCGTGCAGGGCATGCGGGACGCCGGCGAACTTCTCGGTCTCCGGCGCGGAGGAGGAGGCGAAGCGCCGCGCGAGCCCCTCCTGGCCCGCGGCCAGGACGTTGACCCCGAAGCGGCCCGCGCGCTCGATCACGGGCAGCGTACGGGCGTCGTTGTCGATGCAGACCAGCACCAGCAGCGGCTCGAGCGACAGCGAGCACACGGCGTTGGCGGTCATCCCCACCGGCCCCGCCGGCCCGGCCGCGGTCACCACGGTGACCCCGGTCAGGAAACGGCCCATGACGGCGCGGAAGCGCGCGGGCTCGACCGGGCGCAGCGCGCTCATGCGCCGAGGTTGAGGCTCCCGTACATGCCGAGCTCCTCGTGGTTGGCGATCGAGCAGAACATCCGGTAGTCGCCGGCGCCCAGGCGCTCGGTGGTGACCGTCTGGCGCTCGCCGGGCTTGAGCGCGAGCACCTCGGCGTAGTAGCGCCCGCGCCGCTGCAGGCGGAAGTTGTGGGCGACGCGCGAGCGGTTGACCAGCGTGAGCCGTAGCCGCCCGCGCTCGGCCAGCACCACCTGGGGCTCGAAGAAGTAGTCGCGCATGGCGATCGTGATCCGCCCGTCGCGCGCGCGGACGGGCGCGTCGTCGCTGCCGCCGCAGCCCGTGGCCGCCGCGAGGGAGAGGACGGCGAGCGCCGGGGCGACGCGAGTGGTCAGGCGGGCGCGCGCACGGGCCATGGGGGGCGGGATTGTTCCGTATGCTGTCGCTCGCCCATGGTCCGCCTGCGCCGTCGTCTGCTGCTCGCCTGCGCCCTCGGCGCGACCGCCGCCGGACTGGTCGCCTGCGGGGAGCAGGGCATCGACCTGGCCGACGACGAAACCGCGCAGATCCGCCAGGGCGCCGAGCTGTTCAACCAGCGCTGCGCGGGCTGTCACACGCTCGACGCCGCCGGCGCGCAGGGCTCCGCGGTCAACGTGACCTCCAAGGAGTACAAGGACGGCCCGAACTTCAACGCCCGCAAGGAGACCTACGAGCAGGCGCTCTACGCGATCCAGAACGGCGGCTTCTCCTCCGGCCCGATGCCGCAGAACATCGTGGTCGGCGAGGAGGCCGAGGCGGTCGCGCGCTTCCTGGAGAAGTACTCGGGCAAGGACGCCGACCGCCCGCCGGTGCCGGGGACCAACGCGCCGACCGAAGCCGCCACCGGCGGCGACCCGTCGCAGTAAGCCGGGTCACCGTACGCGCGCGAGCACCCGCGCCACGGATTCCCGGGCCGGGCGCCGGATCCGCACCGCGTGGCGCCCGGACGGCAGCGGGCGGTCAAAACGTCGCACTGTGGCGTCAGCGGCCGGCGCAGCGGCGGCTCGCGGCGCGCACGCAGCCGCGCGCCCGGCTCGCGCGCCGCTCGCGGGCGCGTCAGGATGCGCCCATGGCGTGGCCACGCGGTCGAGTCGCCGGATAGCGATGGCGAGCCCCGCCGACGCCGTCGAGAACGGGCGCGCGGCCGCGGCGAAGCGCGCGTGGCGCGACGCCCACGCGGCGCTCGCGCTGGCCGACCGCGCCGGCCCGCTGGGCGCGGACGACCTCGAGCTGCTGGCGACCGCGGCCTACATGCTGGGCCGCGACGACGAGTACGCCCAGGCCCTGGAGCGCGCGCACCACGCGCACCGGCGTGACGGCGACGAGCTGCGCGCCGTGCGCTGCGCGTTCTGGATCGTGGTCAGCCTCATGCTGCGCGGCCAGGCGGGGCGCGCGTCGGGCTGGCAGGGCCGCGCCCGGCGGCTGGTCGCGGGCCGGGACTGCGCCGAGCGGGGCTACCTGCTGACGCTGGCGATGGTCGAGCACGCGGCGGCCGGCGACCACGACGCCGCGCTCGCCGCCGGCGCCGAGGCCATGGCGATCGGCGAGCGGTTCGGCGACGCCGACCTGTTCGCGCTCACCGCCCAGGACCAGGGCACCCTGCTCGTCCGGCTGGGCCGGGTGGCGGACGGCCTCGCGTTGCTGGACGAGGCGATGGTGGCGGTCACCGCCGGCGAGCTCTCGCCGATCGTCAACGGCTTCGTGTACTGCGGCGCGATCACCGGCTGCCAGGCCGCCTACGAGCCGCGGCGCGGACACGAGTGGACGGCGGCCCTGACCCGGTGGTGCGAGCAACAGCCCGACATGGTCAGCTTCACCGGCACCTGCCTGGTGCACCGGGCCGAGATCCTGCAGTTGCACGGCGCCTGGCCCGAGGCGCTGGACGAGGCGCGTCGGGCGGCGGAGCGCAGCGCGCTGGCGGCGAACGAGGGCGCGGAGGCCGAGGCGCTCTACCGCCAGGGCGAGCTCCACCGCCTGCAAGGCCGGCCCGAAGCCGCGGAGGCGGCCTACCGCGGCGCGCTGGCGCTCGGGTTCGAGCCACAGCCGGGTCTGGCGCTGCTGCGGCTGGCGCAGGGCAGGCGCGCGGCCGCCGGCGCGGCGATCCGCCGCCGGACGGGCGAGGTCTCCGAGCCCGCGGCGCGGGCCGGGCTGCTCCCCGCCCTGGTCGAGATCGCGCTGGCGGACGGCGACGTCCCGGGAGCGCGCGCGGCTTGCCGGGAGCTCGAGGCGATCGCCGAGCGCTGGACCGGCCCGCTGCTGAGCGCGGTCGCCGCCCACGCGCGCGGCGCGGTCGGCCTCGCGGACGGCGAGGCGAGCGGGGCGCTGGTCGCCCTGCGGCGGGCGCGGCGGGCGTGGCAGCAGCTCGAGGCGCCCTACGAGGCCGCCCGCGCGCGCGAGCTCGATCGGGCTGGCCTGCGCCGCCCTGGGCGACGAGGACACCGCCGCGCTGGAGCTCGACGCGGCCCGCGCGGTCTTCGCCCGGCTGGGCGCCGCGCCTGACCTCGCGCGCCTCGCCCGCCGCGCTGCGCCGGCGCCCCACGGCCTGACCCGGCGCGAGCTGGAGGTGCTGCGCCTCGTCGCCGCCGGCCGGAGCAACCGCGAGATCGCCGCGGCGCTCGTCCTCAGCGAGCACACGGTGGCCCGCCACCTGCAGAACACGTTCGCGAAGCTCGGCGTCTCTTCGCGCACGGCCGCGAGCGCCTTCGCCTTCGCGCACGACCTCGTCTGACCCGGGTGGTCGAAATCGACCATGCCGGTGCGCGCGAGGTTGGTCGATCCGCGCGATGACGCGGCTGCCGGCGAGCCGTAGCGTCGCTCTCCCCCGACAGGAAGGTGCGACGCGATGACCGGGACCGAGACACACCCGGCGTGGGACGAGATCGCCGCCGGCTACGACGAGTTCGTCACGCCCAGCCACCTCTGGCTTGGGGGCGAGGGCGCCCGCCGGGCAGGCGCCGGCCCGGGCCTGCGCTTCCTCGACGTGGCGGCCGGCAGTGGCGCGCTGAGCATCCCGGCGGCGCGGCTCGGTGCCGAGGTGCTCTCGACGGACGTCTCACCGGCGATGCTCGACCGGCTCGAGCACCGCGCCCGCGCGGAGCGGCTCGACGTCGCCGTCTCCTTGATGGACGGACACGCGCTCGAGCTGGCCGACGACACGTTCGACGTCGCCGGCTCGCAGTTCGGCGTGATGCTCTTCGAGGACATGCCGCGCGGGATCCGGGAGCTGGCGCGGGTCACGCGGCCGGGCGGGCGGGTGCTGCTGACCGTGTACGGCCCGCCGCAGGAGATCGAGTTCTTCGGCTTCTTCGTGCGGGCCATCCAGGCCGCCGTGCCGAGCTTCACCGGGCCGCCGCCGGACCCGCCGCCGCTGCCCTTCCAGCTCCAGGACCCGGAGCGGGTGCGCGAGGAGCTCACGCGGGCCGGCCTGCGCGACGTCCGCGTCGAGACGATCACGGAGTCGCTCGAGTTCCGCTCGGGCCGGCAGCTGTGGGACTGGCTCGTGAACAGCAACCCGATCGCCGGGGCGATCCTCGCCGACCTGGGCTTGACCGCCGAGCAGACCGCTGTGGTCCGGCGCGCGCTGGACGACCTGGTCGGCGAGCGGTCAGGGGGCGACGGGCCCGCCGTCCTGACCAACCCGATCAACCTCGGCCTGGGCACGAAGTAAGCACCGGCCTCCTCCGGCTCGGTGCGCCGGAGGAGGCCAGCCGTGATTCAGCTCGACCGCAGGGCGGCGGCGCTGCCCTCGCAGTCGTAGAGCCCGTCGACGCTCGTGGCCGTGCACGCCTGCTCGACGGCGGCCATGATGATGGTCGAGCCGGTCCGGAGGTCGGCCGGCATACCGCCGCCGCCGGACTCCGTGAGCACCCAGCGGATGCGGCCGTCCTGCACCGCGTCGGCGAGCCAGGCGGCGCTGACCTCGCTCTCGCGGCCGGAGAAGCCGCCGATCGCGGCGACGTCGGCGCCCTGGGTGACCAGCAGGCCGGCGCCGGCCTGGCTCGAGACGGCGACCGTGCCGCCGCCGTGCTGCTTCGCGTAGGCGAGCGCGCCGGTCAGCGACTCCGAGGTGCCGCCGAAGTCGCCGCCTCCGCCTCCGCCGCCGTTGCCCGGCCCACCGGTGAGTCCGCCGCCGGCCGGTGGCGCGCCGAGGCCCGCGGGCGGGCCGGCCAGGCCGCCGCCGGGCGCGAAGCCCGCGGGCGGGCCGCCGCCGCCGGGGCCGCCGCCGCCGGGCCCGCCGCCACGCTCGTGACCTTCGGCGTGCGCGGCCGCGCCGGCCTGCTGCGCCAGCTTGGGCTGGGCACGGTCGTCTTCCTGCTCACGCTCGGGCTCACGAGCGGCGCGCTGGCCGTCCTGCACGGGCTGGTGGCAGCGCCGCCGCGGGCGCTCGAGCTGGCCGTGCTGATCGCGGCGAGCGGCTGCGCGACGGTGAAGCGCTACGTCGCGCTGCGGACGTGGGTGTTCGCCCACGGCGGGCCGCCGCCGGCCGCGCGACGGCCGCTCCGTGTATTTGACAGCACTACTGATAGTCAGTAACACGGACGATTTTCAGCGCCTGCGCCCGAACGGCCCGTTCTCGCTCGCCGCCGCGCTCGACTTCCTGGCGGGCTTTGCGCCCGCCGGCGCCGGCAAGCAGGAGGGCGCCTACCGCGGCGCCCACATGCTCGGCGGCGAGCCGGCGCTCGTGGAGGTCGAGGCGGCCGGCGAGGAGCTCGCCGTGTCCTCGTCCGCCGCCGAGCCCGACGCCGTCGCGCTGGTCCGGCGGATGTTCTCGCTCGACCTCGACGGCGTGGCCCTTCTACGAGCAGACCGGCGCGCGCGATCCGGTGCTCGGCGAGGTCCAGCGGCGGCATCCCGGCCTGCGGCCGGTCTTGTTCGCGACGCCGTGGGAGGCGCTGTGCTGGGCGCTGATCGGCCACCGGATCTCCATGGTCCAGGCCAGTCGCCTCAAGGACCGCGTGCGCGACCGCTACGGGCCGCAGGTCGAGGGCCGGCGCGCCTTTCCCGCGGCCGCGGCCCTGCTCGAGCTCGATGCGGCGCAGGCCGGGCTGCCGGCGGTCAAGGCCGAGCGGCTGCGGGCGCTGGCCGCGCGTGGCGTGGCGGGCGAGCTCGAGCCGGACGCGCTGGCGGCGATGGCGCCCGCGGAGGCGCTCGCCTGGCTGGAGCGCAGCCCGGGGATCGGCCCGTGGTCGAGCGCGTTCTGCCTGATCCGCGGCGTCGGCTTCCCGGACCTGCTGCCCGCGGGCGAGCGCCGGCTGGACGCCGCGGTCGCCGCGGCCTACGGCGGCGCGCCGGCGGACTCGGTCACCGAGGGCTGGGCGCCCTTCCGGGCGTGGGCGGCGTTCCTCTTCCGGGTCGACGCCGGTGGCTGAGCCCGCGCCCGTCTCGCCCGCGCTGGCGGAATGGGGCGGCTTCCTGCTGGCCAAGGCGGCGCAGGCGGTTGCGGGTCGGGTCGAGGCGGAGCTCGTGCCGCTCGGCCTGCGCAGCCGCACGCTCGGCTGCCTCGTGCTGCTCGACGCCGAGGGCCCGCTCACCCAGCAGGCCATCGGCGATCGCCAGCGCGTGGACCGCACGACCGTGACCGGCATGGTGGACGAGCTCGAGGCGGCCGGGCTGGTGCGGCGCGAGCGCCACCCGTCCGACCGCCGCGCCCACCACGTCGCCCTGACGGCCGCCGGCCGGCGCCGGCTCGCCCGCGCGCGGCGGATCGGCGCGGAGGCAGAAGCCCAGGCGCTCGCCGCGCTCTCCGCGCGGGAGCGCGCGACGCTGCTGAAGTTGCTGGCCCGCGTGGTCTAGCCTCCGGCGGCGATGCTGGACCTCAGGGCCATCCGGCGCGATCCCGCGCCCGTGCGCGACGCGCTCGCGCGGCGCCGCGACGGGTCGGACGAGCGCCTCGACGTCGCGCTCTCCCTGGACGCCCGGCGCCGCGAGCTGCTGCCCGAGGTCGAGGCCCTGCGCGCCCGCCAGAACGCCGCCTCGCAGGCGATCGGGGCGGCCAAGGCGGCGGGCGAGGACGCCGCCGGGGCGATCGCCGAGATGCAGGACGTCGCCCGTCAGGTGCGGGCGCTCAACGAGACGCTCGCCGCCGTCGAGGCCGAGCTGGCCGAGGCGCTGGCGCTGCTGCCCAACCCGCCGCACCCGACCGCGGCCGACGAGGACACCACGCTCAAGGAGGTCGGCGAGCCAGGCCGGACCGGCCGCGACCATCTCGAGCTGGCCGGCGGGATGATCGACATGGAGGCCGGCGCGCGCGTGGCCGGCTCGCGCTTCGCCTTCCTCAAGGGCGACCTCGTGCTGCTCGAGCTCGCGCTCGTCCGCTGGGCGCTGGAGGTGCTGCGCGCCAAGGGCTTCGAGCCGGTCGTCCCGCCCGTCCTGGTGCGCGAGGAGGCGCTGTTCGGCACCGGCTTCCTGCCCGACACCGAGCAGCAGATCTACGCGCTGCCGGACGACGGGCTCTATCTGGCGGGCACCAGCGAGGTCCCGCTCGCGTCGCTGCACGGCGGGGAGATCCTCGACGCCGAGCGCCTGCCGCTGCGCTACGCGGGCTTCTCGCCCTGCTTCCGGCGCGAGGCAGGCGCCGCCGGGCGCGACACCCGCGGGATCTTCCGCGTGCACCAGTTCGACAAGGTCGAGATGTTCTCGTTCGTCGAGCCCGAGGAGTCAGAGGCCGAGCACGAGCGGCTGCTGGCGGCCGAGGAGGAGATCCTGCAGGCGCTCGCCATCCCCTACCGGGTGGTCAACATCGCCGTCACCGACCTCGGCTCCTCGGCCGTGAAGAAGTACGACTGCGAGGCGTGGCTGCCGGGCCAGGAGCGCTTCCGCGAGCTGACCTCGACCTCCAACACGACCGACTTCCAGGCGCGCCGGCTCGACGTCCGCGCCCGGCCCGCGACGGGCGGGAGCCCGCGCCACGTGCACACCCTCAACGGCACGGCGGTCGCGGTGGGCCGCACGCTGATCGCACTGCTGGAGAACGGCCAGCGCGACGACGGCTCGGTCGGCGTCCCCGAGGTGCTGCACGCGTGGGGTGCGCCGGCACAGCTGCGGGTAGGGCCCGCCGCGTGAACGAGACGCCGATCACCCCGGATGACCCCGACGTCCCGGAGGACGCGCCCGCGCCCGGCGGCGGCGAGCCCGAGACGCCCGACCAGCCACTCGGCCCGCCCGCCGGGCTCGACGAGGACGAGGCGCCCCTGCCCGGCCTGCCCGAGGCCGAGCCGCCGGCCGACGCCTAACGCGGCCGCGGAATCGGTCATCTAGACCAAGGCGCCCAGCGCGAGCGCGGCGAGCACCAGGACGGCGAGCACGCCGATCGCCACCCAAGGCGGCTCTGCGCGCCGACGGCGGCCGAAGCGCAGGCGGCTGCGGCGGGTCAGCCCGCCGGCCTCGATGTGACGCGGCAGCGTCATCGCCCGGCAGCCAACCGCGGCGGCCGCGCGCGCGCAACCGGCGCGGGCGACGTGTTCCCGCATCCTGCGGGATGCTGTCGCGGTGACCGGTGAGCTCTACGACCGGATCGGCGTCTCCTACACGCGCACGCGGGCCGAGGACCCGCGGCTCGCCGCCCGCATCCACGCCGCGCTCGGTGCCGCGCGGACCGTCGTCAGCGTCGGCGCGGGGGCGGGCAGCTACGAGCCGCGTGACCGGTCGGTAACGGCCGTCGAGCCCTCCGCCGCCATGCGCGCCCAGCGCCCGCCCGGAGCCGCGCCGGCGGTCGCGGCCGGGGCCGAGGCGCTCCCCTTCGGCGACGCGAGCTTCGACGCCGCGATGGCCGTGCTGAGCGACCATCACTGGGCGGACCGCCTCGGCGGCCTGCGCGAGCTCGCGCGCGTCGCCCGCGAGCGCGTGGTCGTCTTCACCTTCGACCCGGCGCACCACGCGAGCTCCTGGCTCGCACGCGACTACCTGCCGACCGTGGAGCGCTGGACGCGCGAGCACACGCTCGGCCTCGACCGGCTCGTGGACGCGCTCGGCGGGGCGCGGATCGAGACCGTCCCGATCCCGCACGACTGCCGCGACGGGTTCTTCCACGCCTACTGGCGTCGCCCGGAGGCTTACCTCGATCCCGCCGTCCGCGACGGCATCTCGGTCTTCCACCGGCTGGACGCGGCCGAGGTGCGGCGCGGGATGGACCAGCTCGCCCGCGACCTCGCCGACGGCACGTGGGCGCGCCGCAACGCGGCGCTGCTCGAGCTCGGCCAGCTCGACCTCGGCTACCGGCTGCTGGTCTGCGAGCGGATGGCGGCGACCAGTGCGGTGTCGTCGGCGCCCTTGGGCACCACCGCGTCGGCGCCGGCGGTGAGTGCAGGGGAGAGCACCGAGCCGGCGAAGCCCGAGTAGACGATCAGTCGCGCGGCCGGCGCGGCCGCACGGAGGGCCTCCAGCAGCCCCGTGTCGTCCGGCGCGCCCATCGTGTCGAGGATCACGACGTCGGGCGACAGCTCCGCAGCCGCCGTGACCGCCCCGGCGCGATCGTGGACCGCGCCGACGTGATCCAGGTCCTCGTGGTCGGCCAGCCACAGCCGGACCAGCTCGGTGAACGCGGGCGAGTCGTCGCAGTGCAAGACGGTGATCGGCACGTTGCGAGGGTCCCAGACGCCCCGCTCGGCGGCAAGGGAACGGCCCTTGGGGCCAACGTCGCGATAATGGTGCGCTCCGGTGCGGGCCTCGCCGTGCACCGGGCCCGGAGCGGTGGCAGAGCCAGGCTGAATGCAGCTGCCTTGAAAGCAGCCGGCCCTTCACGGGGCCCGGGGGTTCGAATCCCTCCCGCTCCGCTCGGGCTCAGGCGACGGCGCCGCTGGAGACCGGCTGCCCCGGGCGCGCCGGCTCCGCCTGCGCCCGGCCGAGCACCGGCTGGTCGTGCCGGTCGGCGGCCATCATCGCGCGCACGGTGAGCAGCAGCAGGATGTCCAGCCCGACGCCGAAGGTGGCCGTGAACTGCGACTCGATGAACGAGAACGGCCGCGTGAGGACGATCGAGACGAGCAGCGCGCGCTCGAACATCTTGTAGGCGTCGCCCCGCCGGGTGCGCAGGCGGTAGAGGCCGAGCACCACGAGGACCACCGAGATCGTTCCCGTCACCAGGCTGGCGATGTTGATGGGGCTCAGCTCGACGAGGTCGTCGCCCTCGAACCCGGGCCGGGGATCGCCGATCTCGAGCCCGGTCGAGAGGACCGCGCCGAGCAGCGCCAGCGTGCTCACGACGGCCCAGCCGACGAAGAGCACCGTCAGCCCCCGCCGGAAGCGCCGCGTGAGCACGATCCGCAGGTAGCCCGCGCGCACCCGCGCGGCAAGGCGCTGCCATGGCCGCGGCGGTGGGGGCTCGACGGTCTCGAGCTCCTCGAGCAGCCGCCGGATCGGAGCGACGTACGGGTCGTTCGGCCGCGCGCGGTCGAGCCACGCGAGCGCCCGCTCCCGGTCGCTCTCGTAGAGCTGCCGGCGCGTCCCCTCGACGATCAGGTCGAGCGCGTTGGCGACCGCCTCGCCCTCGTCGAGCCCACGCTGCTCGCGCAGCCGATGGGCGAGCAGGAACAGCCCCACGAAGACGACGTAGATCAGCGCGGCGGCCGGCTTGAAGAAGTAATCGTTGTCGGAGGTGATGAACTTGCCCAGCTCGTCGATGAAGAAGCCGAAGCCGATGCCCCCGACCAGCGCCGCCGGCAGCCGCGGGCCGCGCCCCAGATAGGTCAGCAGGATCCCGATCGCGAGCATCATCAGCAGCCCGCCCCACAGCAGGTGCGCGATGTGCAGCCCGGCCCCGCCCAGCTGCGGGTAGTTGGTCAGCCACAGCTCTGTGCGGATGAACAGCACGGTCGCGACTGCCGTGACCAGGAAGGTCTCCTGCAGCGTCCCGAAGTCGGCGTTGCGCGGCGCCCCGCGAGCGACCCCCCTCAGCGACGGCACCCTCATCGCCACATTGTGAAGCACCCGCCCCCGGCGAGCTAGGCTTGGCGCCGGATGGCACGCGACGAGGACGACTGGGTCGGCGAGCCCCCGGAGGGCCGCCACTCGCGCGACCGGGCCCGGCCCGGCTTCTGGCGCAACCAGTGGCAGGTGGGCGTCGCCGGCGGGATCCTGATGCTCCTGATCCTCGTCGTCGTGCTCGTCGTCGTCCTGGGCTGAAGCTCTACACTGGCCCGCGAGCGAGCAGGCCGCGGCCGGCACGCTCTGTCAGGAGAGGTGGCCGAGTGGCTGAAGGCACTCGCCTGCTAAGCGAGTATGGGGCCACAAGTCCCATCGCGGGTTCGAATCCCGCCCTCTCCGTCCGCTGGAGCCGCCCGACGCGGTCACGCCGCCGGTTGACTCCACGAGAACGGACTTCAGCTTGGGTTCGTTGAGGCAACGAGCGTCAAGCAGAAGTGCCTAGGATCCCGGCAATGTCCACTCGTGCACCTCCGCGGAGGCCGCTCCAAGCGGCTCGCCGGCGATCGCGCCGTCACGCCATCGAGGGCGCCACGGTCAGGAGCTGCTGCGGGGGCCTCGAGGCGCGCCCATCCGCGCTCGAGCGGCTGGGTCCTCGACGAGCGGGGCGTGTTCCGGCGCCATATCAACGTGTTCGTCCAACGGGGAGGTGGGCGGGCAGGGGACCGGGTCGAGGCCGACGACCGGGTCGACGTCCTGCCGGCGATCTCGGGAGGATGAGCGCGATGACCGAGCTGTTGGTCGGGACGCGGAAGGGGCTGTTCCTGCTCGAGGGCGAGCCGGGGGAGGCGTTCAAGGTGACCGGTCGGGCGTTCGCCGGCGAGCCGGTCGAGTACGCGCTGCGAGACCGCCGACCTGGGTGCGTCTCGCCTCTGTGACCTCGCCCTTCTACGGGCCGAAGATCTGGCACGCCGAGGACCCTGAGGGGATGGGAGCAGGCCGGGGGCGTGGCGCTGCCGGAGGGCGGCGACGCGGCGCTCGCGCGCGATCTGGGTGATCGTCGCGGGCGAGACCGGGGGAGCGCTGCTACGCCGGCGGCGACCCGGGCGTGCTCTTCGAGAGCCGCGACGGCGGGGCCACCTCGGAGCTCAACCGCCCGGCTCTGGGAGCACCCACGGCCGGGCCGAAGTGGCAGCCGGGCGCCGGCGGGCTGTGCCTGCACTCGATCGCGACCTGGCCGGGGAGCCGGATCGGCTCGCGGTGGCCGATCTCTGCCGCCGGCGTTCTGGCTGACGCGAGGACGGGGCGCGACTGGCGGCAGCAGCAACGACGGGTCTGCGGCGCCGCTACCTTCCCGAGGACGGCGCCCGACGGACGAGATCGCCCTGTGCGTGCACGACTGCAGCGCGCGCGCGGCGGCCGGAGCGGATGTCATGCAGTTCCACGGCGGCGTGTACCGCTCGGACGACGCCGGCGAGACGTGGAAGGACATCGCCGCCGGCCTGCCGTCGGACTTCGGCTTCCCCTCGCGCTCGACCCCGCCGACCCTGACAGCGCATATGCTGATCCCGCTGACCGCCGACACCGACCCGGGTCGACGCCCGACGGTCGTGTAGCATGTCTACGAGACCCGATGCGGGCGGCGACTGGACGCCGCGCGGCGACGGCCTCCCGCACGACAACGCGTTCTTCACCGTGCTCCGCGAAGCGTTCGTCGGCGTCGGCGCCGGCAAGACGATGGAGCTCTACTTCGGCGCGACGTCGGGAGCCGTGTTCGGCTCGGGAGACGCCGGCGCGACCTGGTTCGACGTGGCGGGGTACCTGCCACCGGTGCTATCGGTCTTCGCCGGCCCAGGCGCGGGCGGTGTGGGCGGGCGCTCCGAGACGGGATCTGACCGTGATGGTGCTGCCGCCGCCGGGCGGGGAAGAGAGCTCCGGGCCCCCGTCCAGCGCGTCGACCACAGGTCACCATTCCTCGGAGGCCGCTCCCGGTGGATCGGGTCCGCGCCGCCCACGCCGTCATCGCGGACTTCCACGCGCAGGCGGTCGCGCTCGACAGAAGAAAGCTCGTCGGTCGCTTCGCTCGCAGCTGCGCGTACTTGGCGACGTTGATCAGGGCCTCGGCCGTGACGGAGGTCGGCGGCGGCCTCGACCTCGCTGGGCAGTGGAGTCGTCGGGACGCCGCTCGACGCATAGGCCACCGGTTTGCGGAGCCCGCGCCGCGAGCGCCTCCAGCGCTGCCCGAGCCCGCGCTCGCTCGGCGCCGCCCGGGTGGATGCCGCGCGCCAGCTCGCGCAGGTCTTGCGCGGCGAGCTTGGCCTCCTCGCCGGACCTGGACAAACTCTCCAGCCGCGCCGGCGCCCCGCAGGGTCAGACTTCTCGAGCTGCCCGAGCTCGGCCAGGCGCAGCGGGTCGAGGGCCACCGCGACCATCCGCTGCTGGGCGCCCGTTGTGCAGGTCTCGCTCGATGCGCAGCGGGCTCCCTCGTCGGCGGCGGCGATGATACGCTCCGCGCGTTCGCAGGTCGCCCCACGCGCTTACCGTCCAAGGCGCCGGCCGGTCGGGTGTTCGGGAGGCTCGCCAGGAAACGGAACTGGCGCATCGGCCTCCCAGCCTTATCCTCGTCGACGCGGAGCTCGACCCGTCCCGGCGCCCGGCAGCAGGCGGTCGTCTTCGGCGGCCCGTGGCTGATGAACACCCAGCATGAGGTCGAGGAGGCCTTCGCCGACTTACGCGCCGGGCGCTTTGGCCCGATCCCGGAGGACCCGACCCAACCGACGCACGAACACGATAAGCGAGCCCGATGGATGATTGTGGCGCCGAACCAGGGCGTTCGCGCGTCTGACTGAAGTAGATGGGACGTCCACCGGTCCTTGCGGCGCCGCGTCATCGGCGCGCGGCACGGGATTCGCGCGGCGGGCTCACGCTGTCGCGCGCGTGCCGCTCGCGATCCTCAGGTCGGCGAGCCCGCGCTTTCAGGACCGTGGCGCGATCCGGCGGCGCCTGTTCGGCTAGTTGCTCGAGCAGGCGCCGGACGCGATGGCGAACGTGGATGGAGCTCGTCGTGAGCGGGATCAGCTCGTCGAGCGCGACCGCGACGAAGTCTTCCCACGTCGGCATCGGGACCCTGACCCGCAGCGTCCCCTGCTGATCCCGGATCCGGCCGACATCGAGCTCGCGCGCGGCGAGCGGGCGCAGCAGGCTGTCGATCGCGTCGAGCGCCTGGACGGCGGTGGTCGGACGTTGACGGCCGGCGAGAGCGCGCGCAGGGCGATGTCCGCCAGCACGCGAAGCGCGAGCAGCGGGTCCTGCTCGAACGTGCGCTCATGGCCGGTGCGGGTTGCCTCCAGGATCACGCTGTCGAGGTCAGCATCTCGCGGCCATGGACCACGACGATCACGCCATCCTCCGTCAGCGTCTCGCCGGGCCGCGCGCGGAACTCGATCGCGACGTTCTCACGCTGCGCGCGCCGGATCAGCAGCGGCACGTCGATCACCTGCAACACCGCCGCGCGGTTCGGCCAGCAGACTTCCCGACGCGGCGCGGCTGTTCCGGCACATCGGTCGCGGGGTGCGCGGCCCGGTCATTTCGGTAGAGGTGCTCGATGACCTCGCGGCCGCGGTCGCTCACCTGCGCGAGCGTCGAGGCGAGCTGGATCGACGCGAAGGCCGTCGCCTGCAGTTGGCGGAAGAGCGCCAGTGCCACCAGCAGGATGAAGCGTGAGCGTGATCGGCACGAGACCGGTGGCCTGCTCATCCTGGCCGCCGATCGAGGACCGGCCGTGAACGAGAAAACGAGGATGCCGGCGAAGTAGCCGAACGCGTGCCACACGATCGGCGCGTCCCTGAAGAGATTCAGCCGTGGGGTGAACGTCGTGCCTGCCGAACTGGACGACGAGGAACAGCAGCGAGTACACGATGCCGATGAACGTGACGATGCCGACACCGACCGCCAACAGCGCGTCGATCGCGCGGTCGTTCGCGACGGTGAACCCGACCGGGATCTGCGGCACAGACAGGCCGAGCCCGACGGCGGCGAGCACGTAGAGCAGCTGCACGCCGGTCGAGCGCAGCCGCGCCGGCGCCGCAGCTCGCGCCCGAGACCCTGGCGCCGCAGCACATGCGACGGTTGCGGGCGAGCGGCCGTCCCCACTTCTCTAGTCGCGTCCCATCTGGTCGATGCAGACCGTGACGGCGAGGACCAGCGCGTCGTCCTGGCCGGGGGCGACCTCGATCCCGTACGCGTCGCGGACGCGGAACCAGCGCTTGGAGACCTCGGCCACCTTGTCGCCGTCGCGCTCGATCTCGTACTCGTGGTCGACGACGTTGCCCTTCGCGGACAGGTCACCGCTCCCCTCGACGTCGATCGAGTAGCGGTCGCGGAATCCGACGAGCGCCTTCTTGACGGTCGCCACCGTCCTCCCGCCGCGCTCGACCTCCATCTTGTCGCGCACGCTGAGCTTCTTCTCCTGGATCGTGAACAGCTCCTCGCCGGACCGGCTCTCGATCACGAGCGTGTCGCGGATGCGCATCGCCTTGCCGTTCACCTTGAAGGCTCGCTCGCCGCCTTCGGTCTCGATCCAGAAGTCATCGCCGACGGCGAACACCTTCTCGCGCATCGTGTAGCGCGTGCCCTCTAGCCCGCCTCGATCACGCAGTCGTCGCACCTTCGACACCCCTTTCGCGATACACGTCGCGGGACCGTACCCGCGCTCACATGAGCATGGCCGACAACCGGCGCTCCGTCATCGTCCAGAAGGGATGATCGCGGCTCGCTGGCCGCGCGCGCTCGACGGCGCCCCTCGCGATCGCAGGATGCGGCGATCAGGTCGTCGAGGCGGGTCCGCGGGCTCTGCGACGGCGGTGGGGCGCTCTCCAACGGCGGGGCGTCATCGCGCGGGTGCTGCTGGTACCAGCGGGCATAGCGTCCGGCGAGTGGGGCGGCGGTGAGCCCATGCGCGAAGACCGACAAGCCGACGGTCAGGTAGTATCGCGAGCACGATCAGATGCTCCGTCGGAAGGCTTGACTCCTGACCACGACTACGGCGAACACGATCGACGCCAGCCCGCGAGGACAGAACCAGCCGAGGAAGCCGAGCGTCGGCGCCCGGGCGTGTGTCCCGAGCATGGTGACGGGCGCCGCGCGAGTCGTTCAGTGCGCGCCGAAGGTCGCGCTTGCTCTCGGCTATGACGTCGACGCCGCGCTCGAGCGGCTCGACCCGTGACGCGCTGTGGGTTCCGCGTTGAAGACAACAGGAACGGACTCGAGGCGCTCATCTCCGGTTCACGTGCGGTCGTCTCTCGCCTTTGCCGGCTCGAATCGGTTTGGCACGGGGAGGCGCCCTCGTCGTCGTCTTCGATGTCCGGGCGCACCGGAGTGCTGGAGATGAAATCCCCCGGTTTCGGCACGACGACTCGGTCCGAGCCGGGCGCCTAAGCCCGACCCCCACGGAGATGACGGCCGTTCGGCTTCGCCTCAACGGCCAGTTCTCGACCTCACGGCCAACGGTGCCGGCAACCTGATCCGAATCGCGTTTGTGCCGGTGGTGCCCTTGATGTTTCCTCTCCCCGCCCCTGGTCTGGACGTGCTGGCCGCCGACCAGGGACCCGCCTCGCGCGCGGCCGAGTCGGTGCGGTGAGCGAGGACACTGATAACCCGGGCCAGGTCGACCGTGCCGGCTTCCGCGGTCCCCGTGTGCCCGTGCTGGTCGGGGATGTCTGCGGCCGCCCCACCGGTCATGTCGAGCTCCATCCGCCGGTGGCGGCGATGGCGCGGGCGTAGTCGGCGAAGTCCGCCGGTGGCCGGCCGAGCGCTCGCTGGACGCCGTCGGTCACGTGAGCGTTGCGACCGTCGAGGATGGCCGTGAACACCTCGACGGTCTGCGCCACGGCCGGCGCCGGGACGTCTGCTCCGATCAAGGCGTCCGCGAACTCCGGGGAAGCTGATCGGCTGGTAGCGCACCTGCCGCCCGGCGGCATGTGGGATCGCGCGCGCCGCTTCGGCGAAGGTCAGCAGCCGCGGTCCGCTGACTTCGTAGCCTCGCCGACGTGGCGGGGGTCGGTGAGCGCGGCCACGGCGATGTCGGCGATGTCGTCGGCGCTGATGAACGGCTCGGCCACGCCCACCGCCGGGAAAGGCGATCGCCCCGGCCAGGACACCGTCGACGAAACACTCCCTCGTCGAAGTTCTGGGCAAACCAGCTGGCCCGGATGATCGTCCAGTCTGCCCCGGACTCGCACAGTGCCTGCTCGGCGCGCAGGGCGTTCTCGGAACCCCGGCCGCTGAGCGGCGCCAGACGTCGCACGCCGTGGTCGATGGCGCGGTTCGCGAACGTGGCGATCTTCGCGGCGGAGTCAGGCGAAGCCGATGTCCGGCTGGTAGACGACATAGGCCGAGGTCGGCCCCGGTCAGCGCGGCCGCCCACGTCGACTGGTCCGTCCAGTCGAAGGGCGGCTCGCCGGCGCGTGAGCCGATGCGGACGCGCATGCCTCGCGCGGTGAGCCTCTCGACCACCCGCCTGCCGCTCTTTCCCGTGCCACCGAGGACCAGGGCGGTCGGCTCTGCGGGCGTTTGGTCGTGCGTGTTGGTTGTCATGCGCTCAGTTCATCGCCACGTCATGACCCTGTCCATGGTCGACAAGCGCCCGATCCATGTCCATGCGTCTACGCTGGGCCGATCGACGCGCTGACGAACCTGCTGGACGGTCCGCGCGGGCGAGGGGCCTTCCTCCTGCGCACGGTCATGAGCCCGCCGTGGTCCGTGCGCTTCGAGGACCGGGCGCCGCTCGGGCTGATCGCGATGCTGCGCGGCGGAGCCTGGGTGATTCCCGACCCACGGCCGGGCCACGCAACTCGATCCGGGCGCCGTCGCGATCATGAAGGGTCCGCAGGCGTTCACCGTCGCCGACGACCCGCAAACCCCCGCTCAGGTGGTGATCCATGCCGAGCAGCGGGTCACCACGCCCGGCGGCGACGACCTCGGGCAGGCGATGAACCTCGGCGTGCGCACCTGGGGCAACGACCCTCACGGCTCCGCGATCTCGGTGACCGGCTGCTTTCAGATGCGCGGCGAGGTTACCAGCGGCTGCTCGACGCGATGCCGGTGCTGGCCGTGCTCACCCCCGACACCTGGGAGGTCCCCGCTCGTCCGGCTGCTCGACGAAGAGGTCGTGCGCGACGAGCCGGGACAACAGGCCGTGCTCGACCGGCTGTTCGACCTGCTGCTCATCGCGGTCGTCCGCGCCTGGTTCGCGCGGCCGGAGGCCGACGCGCCGGCGTGGTACCGCGCCCACAACGACCCCGTCATCGGCCGCGCCGTGCGGATGCTCCACGACGATCCTGCCCATCCGTGGACCGTCGCCGGGCTCGCGACCGCCGCAGGCCTGACCCGAGCCCGGTTCGCCCGCCGCTTCACCGGCCTGGTCGGCGAGCCACCGATGACCTACCTCACCAGCTGGCGGCTGGCACTGGCCGCCGACCTCCTCCGCGATCCCAACACCACCGTCGAAGCGGTCGCCAGACAGGTCGGCTACAGCAACGGCTTCGCCCTCAGCACCGCATTCAAACGCGTCCGCGGCACCAGCCCCACCGCGTATCGAAGAAAGATCTTCGTGAGGCTCAGGGCCGGCGACGGAGGGCCGGCCTTCCCGCCCTATCCGCTGGCGGACCGGCCCTGGCTACACTGGCTGGCGCCCTGCGCCCGTAGCTCGCTCGATAGAGCGTCGGTCTACGGAACCGAAGGTCAGAGGTTCGAATCCTCTCGGGCGCGCTCAGCACTCTCTGGTCGCGAGAGCGACCTTCGCGCCCTCGGAGCACGCGTCACGACAGGCACGCCGCCGGCTGCGGACTCGCCTCCCACTGTCCCCGGCGGGCCGGAGACGCTCGCAGCTTGCGCCCTAGGAACCCGGCGGCCGGTACGTTGCTGCAGCGGCCTTCCGCATCGCATCCTGGGCCTCGTCCATGTCGAGCAGAACGGTGGTCTCGATCTTCGACAACGCTCCGCTGGCGCCGACGGCCATGGCCACCGCTGCCGCCGCCGCATTGTCGGGCCCCTCCATCAGGAAGACTCCGTCGAACTCGCCGAAGGCGTACCAGAAGCCCAAGAGCTTGCCGTCGAGTGACTCGGCCATCTCCCGCGCCGCGGCGCTCCTGTCCTGTGGCTGACTGACCAGGGACTTCATGGCGTCCGTCGTGTAGCTGAACCGGCTGAGGTAAAGCGGCATGGCAGCCCTCCGTCCGACCGGAAAGTGATAGATCGAGCGATCCTCTCGCATCGCGGATGAGCGCGCAAGGCCACCGTGACGCTTGGTAGAACCAATTGGTTCCGGAACTAGATATTTCCAGAACCGGTGCGGTATCGTTTGAGGCATGCTGAAGGACGCGAAGATCGACAGCGACCGCGACGAGCCCTCGCGGCGCGGCCGGAAGCGCGACCTCACGCGCGACGGGGTGATCCTGGACGCGGCGCTGGAGGTGCTCGCCGAGCTCGGCTACGAGGGCATGACGATGGACACGGTCGCGACCCGCGCGAAAGCCGGGAAGGCGACCGTCTACCGCCGCTGGGCGTCGAAGCCGGAGCTCGTGCGCGACGCCGTCGCGCGGATGAAGCGCGCCCAGGTCGACCTCGATCAGCTCCCCGACACCGGCAGCCTGCGCGGCGACCTCGTCGCGCTGGCCAAGCAGGAGCCGGAGGAGGACGCCGAGCGCCGGCTGAAGGTCATGGGAGGACTGGCGTCGCTGGAGGCGCACGACCTCGGCCTCGGTGAGGCCGGCGGTGCCGCGGTCATCGAGCCGTGGATCGAGGCCAACCGGAAGCTGATCAGCCGGGCGATCGAGCGGGGGGAGTTCTCCCCCGAGGCCGATGTCGAGACGCTCGCGCGCGTCGTCCCGTCGATGGGCGGCTACCGCTCGCTGGTCGAGCGCAAGCCGTTCAACGGCGACTTCTTCGTCGAGCTGATCGACCGTGTCCTCCTGCCGGCGCTTCGCGGCGTGCCCATGCCCGTCAAGCAGACTGAAGCGGGTCCCGCGGGCTGACGCCCGCCGAGCTACTCGCCTTCAGCCAGCCGGCCCGGACCGCCGGCACCACGCACTCCTCAAGCGATCGCCGCCTGTCGAGCTGGGCGCATGTTCATCGCCCAGCCGTTCACAACACCCACTCGAAAGAGAGGACCCCGCATGTCCGTCAAGACCGTCACCCACCTGAACTTCCGCGGCAACGCCAGGGAGGCGCTCGCGTTCTACCAGTCCGTGTCCGGCGGCGAGTCTGGTCCTCGTCAGCTACGAGGACGCCCACAACGTCCAGGACCCGGCGGAGGCAGAGCAGATCATGTGGGGCCAGGTCAGCGCCGACAACGGCTTCCACGTCATGGCCTACGACGTGCCGTCCGCGACGTCCTACGACCCGGGCGACAAGCCGTTCTTCCTCTCGCTCCGCGGCGAGGCGGCCGACGAGGTCACCGCGTTCTGGGAGAAGCTCGCCGACGGCGCGAACGTGGTCGTTCCGCTGGCGCCGGCGCCCCACGCGCCCCTCTACGGGATGCTGATCGACCAGTTCGGCGTGACCTGGGTCGTGGACGTCCTGGCCCCCTACGACGGCTGACGCCCGTCGGCCGCGCGCGGCCGGCCGTCCGTGACGCAGACACCGCGGCCCTTCGCGGGTCGCCGGCGAGAGGTCGCGCGCTCCTCGCGCGCGACCTCTCGACCTCTCCGCCGTGCCTTGTCGACCTGAACGGGCCCCGTTCGTCTTGCGGGTGAAGCGGCGACACGCGCCGCCCGAGACAAGGGAGCACCGATGGACGAGATGGCGACTGCGGCTCGCACCCGGCTTCCCGCCGGCACCTGGCACGTCGATCCTGCCCACTCGCGCATCGCGTTCGCGGTCAAGCACCTCGGCATCGCGACCGTGCGCGGCGCCTTCAAGGAGTTCGAAGGCACGCTCGCGCTGGACGAAGGCCGCGCCTACGGCATCGTTAAGACCGCCTCGGTGGACACGAACGACGACAAGCGCGACGAGCACCTGCGCTCCTCCGACTTCTTCGACGTCGTGCAGCACCCGGATCTGCGCTTCGCGTCCACCGAGATCCGGCCGCTCGCTGAGGACACCTTCGTGATCGTGGGCGACCTCACCCTCCGCGGGACGACCAACCCGATCGTCCTGCGCGCCGACCTCGCGGGCGTCGAGACCGACCCATGGGGCAACGAGCGGTCGCGCTCGAGGTCACCGGCAAGCTCGACCGCTCCGACTGGGGCATGACCTTCAACCAGGTGCTGGGCAGCGGCAACCTGCTGGTCTCCGAGCGCGTGGAGCTCCAGCTCGACATCGCGGCGATCAAGCAGGTCTGACCTGGCTACGCCGGCTTGACGCCGGCCAGCAGCGCCATCTCCAGCCACTTCCAGTGGCAGTCGACGTCCTCGAAGCCGAGCTCGCGGAGCCAGTCGAGCTGGGTGTGGACGTCGAGCAGGCGGTCGGAGGGGTCCTCGTGCTCGAGCGGCTCGCCGATCGCGGCGAAGAACGCCAGGTGCAGGCGCCGGCTGGGTGAGGCCACGTGCTCGAAGTTGGCGAACACCCCGCCCGGCTGCAGCAGATCGAGGACCTCGCCGTAGAGCGAGCGCTTGCGCTCGTGCTCGAGGTGGTGGATGGCGAAGGAGGAGACGACCGCGTCGAAGCGCCCCAGCGCCGGCAGCGGCGCGGTCAGGTCGTGGGCGACGAGCTCGACGCGCCCGTCGCCGTCGAAGCGCTCGCCGCGCCGCCGCGAGCATCGGTTCGGAGAAGTCCAGGCCGACGCCCGTCATCTCCGGGCGATCGATGCCCAGCAGCGCCAGCAGCCGGCCGTCGCCCGTCCCGAGGTCGAGGATGCGGCGCGCCTCGCGCGGGACGTGCTCGAGCAGGACGCTCTCGCCCTCGGTGCGGCGCGGGAAGCCGTCCGCGCGGCTGAGGTAGCGCAGGACGTGCTCGGCGTTCGTCCATTCGCCGCTGGCCACGGCGCGATTATCGGCCGCCGGTCAAGCGAAGAACGCCGCCAGCAGGCGCGCGAGCGCCTCGGGGTCGACCTGCCCCCAGGCCTGGCCCTCGAGCACCCGGTGCTCGGCGCCGGGGATCGCGGCGGCCGTGGCCGCTGCCGCGCTCGCGAAGAACTCGGGGCTCGCCGCGCCGTTGGCGACCAGCGCCGGCACCGACACCCTGGCCGCGCGTTCGGCCGGGACGGCGCCGTCGCCGAGGAGCGCGTGGTCGTAGGCGAGCGTCGGCGCCACGGCTTCGAACCGCGGCCACTCGGGCTCGGAGTGCATGGCGGCGAGCTGCTCGGGGGGCACGCCGGCGTTCGCGAGGAACCAGTCGACCGCATCGCCCCGCTGCCCGGCCGCGAGCAGCTCGTCCAGGCGCCCGACGTACGCCGCCTGCTCCTGCGGGTCGGCCGGGTCGACGTCGAACGGCGGCTCGTAGAGCGCGAGCTTCGCGACCGCGACCCCGCCGGCGACCGCCTCGAGCGCGAGCGCCGCCCCGGAGGACATGCCGAAGAGCGACGCCGAGCCACCGGCCGCGTCGACCACGGCCGCGAGGTCCTCCACCTCGCGCGCGACGGCGTAGGGCGCCGTGTCACCGCTCTCGCCCCGGCCGCGGCGGTCGTAGGTGATGACCGTGAAGCCCGCCGCCGCGAGCGCGCCCGCCATCCGCGCGGTCGGCCCCAGGGCGCGGTAGGACAGCGCGCCGTCGACGAGCACGACCGGAGGGCCCTCGCCGGCGCGCTCGAAGGCGATCACCGTTCCGTCGCGGGATGTCACGTCGCTCATGTCGTCCCTTCGGCCGCTGGTCTGCTGTCCACACAGGAGATCGTTCCCCGCGCACGATCTCATCGCGCCACCCGCGGTCGTTCGCGGTCTACGATCTTCCGCGCCATGGCCAGCAAGGCCGAGCAGGCGCGGGCAACGCGCGAGCGGCTCGTCGGGGTCGCCCGCGAGCAGTTCGCGATCCACGGGTATGCCGGCGCCTCGATCGAGGAGATCGTCCGCGGCGCGGGCCTGACGCGCGGGGCGCTCTACCACCATTTCCCCGACAAGCGGGCGCTCTTCGCGGCCGTGCACGAGGCCGTCGAGCGCGAGCGGTTCGCCGGGGTATGGGAGCGGGCGGGCGACGAGCCGCCCGAGCGCCGGCTCGAGGCGGGCGTCAGCGGCTACCTCGACGCCTGCCTGGACCCCGCGGCCCGGCGCATCGTGCTGCTCGACGGGCCGGCCGTCCTCGGCGCCCAGGACGGAGCGGGCGGCGGGCTGGCGCCGCTCGCCGAGGCGCTCGAGCGCGCGATGGCGGGCGGCTTCGTCGAGCGCCAGCCGGTCGGCCCGCTCGCCCACCTGGTGTTCGGCGCGCTCAACGAGGCGGGGCTGGCGATCGCCCGCGCCGAGGATCCGGTGCGGGCCAGGCGCGAGCTCGGCTACAGCCTGATCCGCCTGCTCGACGGCCTGGCGCCGCTCGACTGACATCGGGCGACCGCTGCACGGCTGGCTCGAGCGCCACGCCGCAAGCGCAGCCGATGGCGCGCATCAGTGATCCGACTGGTGCCCCGGCGACCCGCGCCCTAGCTTCCAGCGGGTCATGCGCCTGTACGACAACGCCGGCTCCACCAACGCGCTGAAGGTCCGCTTCCTGGCGGCCGAGCTCGGCCTCGAGCTCGAGCGAGCCGAGATCCCGCTCGACGGCGAGCGCCCGCTCGGCTACCGCGAGCTGCATCCGTTCGGGCTCATCCCGGCGCTCGAGGACGGCGAGCTGGTGCTGACGGAGTCCAACACGATCCTGCGCTACCTCGCGGAGGTCGCCGGTCGTGCGGACTTGCGCGGCGCCACGCCGGCCGAGCGCGCGCGGATCGACGGCGTGATGGACTCGCTGTCGCTCGAGGTCCGCCCGGCGCTGTGGGCGGTCGAGGAGGTCGTGGTCTACGGCCTCGACGCTCCGCTCGCCGGGCGCGGGCAGGCCCTGGCCGAGACGCTGACCGCCTTCGACGCCCTGCTGGACGCCGACGGCCCGTACGCGCTCGGCGACTTCACGATCGCCGACTGCGCGCTGGCGGGTCGCGGCCTGCACGTGCCCGATCTGCCGATCGCGCCGTCCGTCGCGCCGCGGACGCGGCGGACGATCGCAGCCGCGCAGGCGCGGCCCGCCTTCGCGCTTGCGCGCTGACGCGGCGATCGCGCCGAGATGCGCCGAGCGGTCGCTCGCGCGCGGAGGACCGGTGCTAGTCTCGGATGTGGAGCCGATGCTCCGCTTGCATCGCAGGGAACCTCCATGTCGACGCCCCACGCCGCCACCCGCCCGAACACGATCCTCGCCGTCCTGCTGCTCGCGGGACTCTCCTTCGCGCTCTCCCAGACGATGGTCGTGCCCGCGCTGCCGACGCTCTCGCGCGAGCTCGGGGCCAGCGCCGCCGCCTCGTCGTGGCTGCTGACCGGCTATCTCCTGAGCGCCTCGGTCGCGACGCCGATCGTCGGCAAGCTCGGCGACCTGTTCGGCAAGGGACGCGTGCTGACGATCGTGCTGCTGGTCTTCGCGACGGGCTCGACGATCTGCGCGCTGGCGGACTCGATCGAGGTCATGATCGTCGGCCGCGTCATCAGCGGCGTCGCCGGCGGCGTCTTCCCGCTCTCCTTCGGGATCATCCGCGACACGTTCCCGCGTGAGCGCGTGCCCGGCGCCATCGGCCTGCTGAGCGCGGTGTTCGGCATCGGCGGCGGCATCGGCCTGCCGCTGTCGGGGGTCGTGGTCGACAACTTCGACCTCTCCATCATCTTCTGGCTCGGCCTGATCGCCGTGCCCGCGGCGGCGGCGGCGCACTTCCTCGTGCCGGAGTCCCCGACGGTGCGCCACGCGCGCATCGACTGGCTCGGCGCGGCGCTGCTCTCCGGCGCGCTCGTCTGTGTGCTGCTCGGAGTGACCGAGGCCAACGACTGGGGCTGGACCTCGCCCGCCACGCTCGGGCTGATCGGCCTGGGGGTCGTGTTCGCGATCGCCTGGATCCGGGTGGAGGACCGCCGCGAGGAGCCGCTCGTGGACATGCGCCTGCTGCGCAAGCGGGCGGTGGCCAGCACCAACCTGGCCGGGTTGCTGATCGGCTTCGCGATGTTCTCGAGCTTCCTGCTGATCCCGCAGTTCGGCCAGGCGCCAGAGTCCACGGGCTACGGCTTCGGGCTCTCGGTGACCGAGTCCGGGCTGCTGCTGGTGCCCAGCTCGATCGTGATGCTCTTCGCCGGGCCGCTGGCCGGGTCGCTCGGCGCCCGCTACGGCTTCAGGCTCACGCTGGCGATGGGGACGCTGTTCGCCACGGCCTCCTTCCTGTGGCTCGTCTTCGAGCACGGCGACCCGTGGCAGTTCGTCGTCAGCGCCTGCCTGCTCGGTGCCGGGATCGCGTTCGCGTTCTCCTCGATGGCCAACCTCGTGGTCGGCTCGGTGCCGCAGGAGGACGTCGGCGTGGCCACCGGCATCAACACCATCATGCGGACCGTCGGCGGCGCCTTCGGGTCGGCCGTCGCCACGGCCATCCTCACCGGCAGCACGCTCGCGGGCACGCCGATCCCGACCGAGGGCGCCTACACCGCGGCCTTCGTGCTGGCCGCGGGTGGCGGGCTGCTGGCCTTCGGGGCGGCGCTGCTGATCCCGCGCGATGCCGCCCGCACCGCCCAGCGCCCGGCGGCCGAGCCGAGCGCGGCCCCCGCCCGCGGCTGACTGACTCTGAGCCGCGCGGGCGGTAGCGTGCCGCCGGTGGACATCGAGGAAGCCCACAAGCTCGCGCGCGAGCGCGGTGCCTCGCGGCCCGTCTACGCGTTCTTCCGGTTCTTCGTCGCGCCGTTCGTGCGGCTGTTCTACCGGCTGCGGATCTCGGGCGCCGAGCACATTCCGCGCGAGGGCGCCGCAATCGTCGCCCCGAACCACAAGAGCCTCTACGACTCGTTCTTCGTCGCGCTGGCCACGCCGCGCCACGTGCGCTTCATGGGCAAGAGCGAGCTGTTCGAGGGGCCCTTCGGGCGGCTGCTGGTGGCACTCGGGTGCTTCCCGGTGCGGCGGGGCACCGCCGACGAGGAGGCGCTGGAGACGGCGCGGACGATCCTGCGCCAGGGCGGCCTGCTCTCGCTCTTCCCCGAGGGCACCCGCTACCGCGAGCCGGACGAGCTGACCCAGCCGCGCCGCGGTGCGGGCCGGCTCGCGCTCGAGGCGCAGGCGCCGCTCGTGCCGTGCGCGATCACCGGGACGGAAAAGCTCTTCTACGGCCCGCTCCCGCGACCCGTGCGGGTGCAGGTCGCCTTCGCCGCGGCGGTGATGCCCGTGGCGCTCGAGGCCACCCCGGAGGCGGCGCGGGAGCTGATCCAGGGGCAGGTCTGGCCGCAGGTCGAGACGGAGTTCCGGCGGCTGCGGGCACGGCCGGGGGTCATCGCCGCGGGCCTCGCCGCGCTCGGGCTGGGCGGGAGCCTCGCCTACCGCGCGCAGCAGGCGCGCAAGCGCCCCACGGTCAAGCTCCCCACGCCGACGGGCGGCTCGGTGGAGGTGCCGTTGCCGCGCATGCCGCGGCGCCGCCGCAAGCGCCGCAACCCGTTCGCGCGCTGATCAGAACGTCCAGCCGGCGACGGAACGCGCCGGCGCCCTCGGTGCGCGCGCCGGCCCGGCGCACGCGGGCGGCCAGCGTCGCGTCCGAGGTGACGACGGTCAGGCCGGCGGGATCGGCGTCGGCCTCCACGCGGCGGGCGATCTCGTCGTCGGCCGCGTCGCGTCCTCGCCGGGGCGCAGCGACCACCTCGAGCCCGCCGTGGCGGCCCGCGAGCGAAGCGGGGTCGGCGTCGAGCACGACGCACACCGGCTCGCCCTCGGTCTCGGCGAAGGCCTCGAGGCGCTCGACGAGGCGCCGCATCGCGGCCGGCCGGTCGCGCCACCAGCCGTCCGGGCGGGCGCCGATCACGTTGAAGGCGTCGACGACCCAGCGCACGCGACTCACGGCGGTCCGAAACGCTCGGCAGCGAGCGCGGGCGGGATCCGGACGCCGTCGCGGCCCAGCACCACGTCGGCCACGAGCCGCGCCGAGCCCGGCCCGCAGGAGATCCCCCACGGCCCGTGCCCGGCGGCGACGAAGAGCCCGTCGTGCCCGGCGACGGGCCCGAGCAGGGGGCGCCCGTCGCGCGACAGCGGCCGGGCGCAGGCCCGCGCCGCGCCGCGGCGTGCCTCGGCGACCGCCGGGAAGAAGCGCGTCCCGCGCTCGATCAGCGCCTCGACGAGCGCGTCCGGGTCCGGGCGCTCGGTCAGGAAGGTCGAGCCGAGCACGGAGCGCCCGCCTGCGGTGATCAAGCTGAAGACTGCCTGCGCCGCGCCACCGCCACCCGCGCCGGCGAGCTCCTCGACGCCGGCCTCCTCGACGACCGGGCGCGGCGGAGCGGCGAGCTCCAGCTCGACCACGACGCCCCACAGCGGCGTGATCGGCCGCCACGCCCCCACCGGGTCGAGCAGCTTCGGGGTCCACGGCCCGGCGGCCACCACAACCGCGCCGGCGCCGACCCGCTCGCCGCCTGCCAGCTCGACGCCCGCGGCGCGTCCGTTCTCGAGCCACGGCCGCGTGGCGACCCCCACCTCGAGCGACGCGCCCGCGGCGGCCGCCCGCGCGGCAAAGGCGCGCGTGGCGGCGGCCGGCGGCACCGGGCGGCCGGTGTCCAGGCGGCACGCGGAGAGATCCTCGGCCAGCCCCGGCGCCGCCGCCTCCAGCGCGGCGCCCTCGAGCGCCGTGGGCGCGAGCTCGGGATGCTCGCGCGCGAGCACGGCCACGAGCGCGTCCGTCCGCGCGGCGTCGGTGTCGAGCACCAGCACGCCGGCGGGCTCGGCCGGCAGCGCGAAGCCGTGGCCGAGCCCCGCGTAGTGGTCCAGGCTCTCCTCGTAGAGGCCGGCCAAGGCCGGCTCCATCGGGTGCTGGAGCGCGCCGGAGTTGCGGCCGGAGGCGGCGGAGGCCAGCTCGTCGCGCTCGAACAGCAGCACGCCGGCACCGCGCTCGGCCAGGAAGGCCGCCAGCGCGCAGCCGGCGATGCCGCCGCCGATCACCGCCACGTCCGTCGCCATGCCCGCAGGATGACGACCCGCCGTCCGCACCTGGGCGAGACCTGGCGCGCGGGCGCGCGCCTTGAGACACTGCGACCACCTCGCACGAAAGGGAGCCGACCCATGGAGTCCTCTGCCGCCGCCACCCCGGCCCGCGTGCTCGTGGTGGCCAACCGCACCGCGGCCACCCCCGCCCTGCTGGAGGCCGTGCGCGAGCGGGCGCAGCGCGGGCCGGCCAGCTTCACGCTGTTGGTGCCCAACACCCCGCACGGCCTGCACCGCGTGGTCGACCCGGAGGACACCGACCGCACCGAGGCCGAGGCGGTGATCGAGCTGGCGGTGCCGCTGCTCGAGGACGCGGCCGGCGGTGAGGTCTCGAGCCTGATCGGCGCCCCCGCGCCGCTGACCGCGATCGAGGATGCTGTCAACGCGCACGGCTTCGACGAGATCATCCTCTCCACGCTGCCGAAGCGGGCCTCGCGCTGGCTGCGCCTCGACCTGCCCCACAAGCTCTCCGGGCTGGGGCTGCCCGTGACCACCGTCACGGCGCGTCAACGTGAGGCCGCGCCCGTACAGGAGGGCTAGTCTGGAGGCGTGTCCCCGTTCTGGATCTGGGTGCAGGCGCTGATCGTGATCTTCGTGCTCGCCGGCATGGTGATCGCGATCACGAAGCTTGGCTGAGCGGCTCGCGCGGCAGCGCGGGGCGCTCGGGGACGGGAGCGCCGGCGAGGATCGCGGCCGGCACGTCGTGCGCCATCCACGGCGCCAGCCGGCGAGCGCCGGGCAGCTCGCGCTCGACCGCGGCAAAAGCGCCGCGCACCCCCGGCGGGCGGTGTGGGCCATGGCCGTCGGACGCGACCACGTGCGCGAGCCCGTCGCGCAGCAGGGCGACCGCGAAGCGGCGCACCGGGGAGCCGAACTCGCCCAGCAGCGCGCCGGCCGTGACCTGTGCCAGCGCTCCGTCGTCGACGAGGGCGGCCGAGCCGCTCGGGCGCCCGCTGGAACAGCGGCGCCCGCTCGGGGTGGGCGATCAGCACGCGGAAGCCGCGCGCCTGCAGGTCGGCGACGAGCGCGCCGAACTCGTCGGCGGAGAAGGGGCCGAGAGGCGCCTCCAGCAGGACGTAGGGCCCGCCGCCGAGCCGCAGCCCGTCGAGCTCGTCGTCGTCGAGGTCCCGCAGCCGGGCGGCGGCGATCTCCCCGCCGGCGACGACGTCGAGCTCGATGCCGTCCTCGCGCAGGCGCTCGCGCACCGCCGCGCGAGCCCGTGCGAGGTCGGACGGGCGCAGCGAGAAGACCGGATCCACGTGCGAGGTCGCGGCCAGCACCGCCGTGCCCTCGGCCACCGCGGCGCGGGCGAAGGCGGCCGCGGCGTCGAGGTCGCGCGGGCCGTCGTCGAGGCCGGGCAGGATGTGGGCGTGGAGGTCGATCACGTCGAGCCTCCACCGTAGAAGGTGCTCAGGCGCCCATCTGTGACGTGTCTGTCACCCGCCGGGCGCGGTCGCCGCGCCGGCGTCGAGCAGGCCCCAGCCGTTGCGCTCGTCGTAGCCGGCCGGTCCGAGGTCCGCGGCGCTCGAGCGCAGCCGGCGCTCGACGGCCCGCGGCGCGGGGTCGCGCCCGACCACGCCCGAGGCGATCACCAGCGCGGCGGCCGCGGAGACGTGCGGGGCCGCCATCGAGGTGCCCTTGTAGCCCTCAGGGATCCCGAAGCGCGCGATCGAGCCGTCGAGCGTGAGCTGGAAGATGTCGCGGCCCGGGGGCTGACCCTCGAGACAGCCGGCGCCGTCGGCGTCCGCTCCGCCGCCGGGCGCGACGAGATCCAGGCCCGCGCCGCCGTTGGAGTAGTAGGCGCGGCAGCGGTGCTCGGTGGTGCCGCCCACCGAGAGGACCTCCGGCGCGCGCGCGGGGTACGGGATCCGCTGGGCGCCCTCGTTGCCCGAGGCACCGACCACGAGCGTCCCGCGGCTGCGCGCGTAGCGCAGCGCGTCGAGCACGGCCGGGATCCCCGATGCGCTCACCCAGCTCTCGAACTCGAAGGACAGGTTGATCACGTCCGCACCGTGCGACGCCGCGTAGCGGATGCCCGACGCGATCGAGGAGCTGCGCCCCTCGCCCTCCTGGTTGAGGACCCGGATCGGCATGATCGACGCGCCGTACGCCAGCCCGGTGAGCCCGAGCTGGTTGTTGGCGACCTCGCCGATCGTGCTCGCCACGTGCGTCCCGTGGCCGTTGTGGTCGTTCGGGTAGGGGTCGCGCCCGACGAAGTCATAGCCGCGGACCATGCGCTCGGCGGACAGGTCCGGGGAACGGCGGAAGCGCCCGCGGTTCGCGTAGGCGACGCCCGTGTCGAGCACCGCGACCGTCACGCCGCGCCCGCCGTCGCGGCCCGCGCCGATCAGGTTGGCCCACGCCGCCGAGGCGTTGACCCCCGCCGGCCCGTCGAGGTTCCACTGCACGCCGGCCCATCCGCCGGGCGTGTCGCCGAAGCCCGGGTCGTTCGGGAAGAAGCTCGCGCGCGCGATGTGGTTCGGGGAGGCGTCGAGCACCTCCGGCCGGCGCTCGAGCTCGCGCACGGTGGCCGCGACGCTCTCGCCGTCGCGGATGCGCAGGACGCGGGTGCGCGGCGCGAAGGCCTCGGGCGCGCCGGCGCCGGCGGCCCGCTGGGCGGCGGCGCGGGCGCTGCGGTCGGCCTCGGCCGCGTAGCGGACGATCACCTCGCCGGCGGGGTAGGGGTCCTGCGCCGCGCCGGCGGGGGCGGCGAACAGCCCTGCGAGCAGCAGCGCGGGGCAGAGGACACGGCGGAGGCGGGATGTGAGCATGGGCGACTGGTGGGGGTAGGGCGCCCTGCCGCGCCGCTCCTGCATCAACATTGTCGGGCAGTGGAAGTTCCGCCACAAGCCCCCGAAGCGCCAGGACTCTCCGGCGACGAGCGCTACATGCGGTTCGCGCTGGCCGAGGCCGAGCAGGCGATCGCCCACGACGACGTGCCGGTCGGCGCCGTCGTCGTGCGCGCGGGGGAGGCGATCGCGGTGGGGCGCAACGAGCGCGAGCGCCGCCAGGACCCGACCGCCCACGCCGAGCTGCTCGCGCTCCAGGCCGCCGCGCGCGCGCTGGGCTCGTGGCGGCTGCTGGAGACGACGCTCTACGTGACGCTCGAGCCGTGCGCGATGTGCGCCGGCGCGATCGTGCTCGCGCGCGTCCCGCGCGTGGTGTTCGGCACCGCTGACCCGAAGGCCGGCGCGGCGGGCAGCGTCCTCGACGTGCTCGCCGAGCCGCGCCTCAACCACCGCCCGCAGGTGCGGGGCGGCGTGCTGGCCGCGGACTGCGCGGACCTGCTCGTGGCGTTCTTCGCCGCCCGGCGCGGCCGGCGCGGCCCGGGCCTCGGCGACGCCGAAGAGCGCGGTGGCTCCGGGTGACCGCCCGCGGGGCGCTACCCTCGGCTCGTCACCTGGAGGGGTGGCAGAGCGGTTGAATGCGGCGGTCTCGAAAACCGTTATGGGCGGTCTACGTCCATCGAGGGTTCGAATCCCTCCCCCTCCGCTCTACAGCGTCGATCCCGCGCCGTGGAGCCGAATTCGGGCCGATGGCGGCCCGGGCGCCGGCTCAGTCAGTCGGCGACACTCATGGTCACTCGTGGGACTTCCGCGTCCCATGGCGCGTCCCACGGGCCGGCGGTAGCCTCCGCGCTCGTGCCCGTCCGCGCCGAGCGCGAGAGGTCCGCCGAGCGCCTGGCGGCGTTGCCCGAGGCGCGTCCGCCGGCCCGGCGTCCGTCCGTGCCGGCGTCGTGCGAGTGCGGCACCTGCGACCGCTGCATGCAACGGCTGCGCTCGCGGCTCTACCGGACAGGCGAGCGGCTGGGCTACTGGTCGAGTAACCGCGCCCGCGGCCTGTGTCGCCATCGCGACAGGCCGCCAGTGCCTAACGCAGCCCAGGACGATCGCGGTTGGTACCGGTCAATCCGTGGTCGACGTAGACGCGCTGGGCGCTGACGCCAAGTGCCACCAGGGCGGCGCGCTGCGCGGTCAGGTCCTGTTCGTCGGTGGACACGCGGGCATAGCCGATCGACAGCGACGCCATGGGTGCTCCTCGCGGTCGGGCCGACGCCACGCAGCGCCGCCACGACCGGCCGCATTGGCTCGCGTCGAGCGCTCGCGGAGCCGGCGGGTTTCGACGAGCTTCTCGCGAACCCGCCAATCCACGAAGAGCTGCGGCAGCGTCCCGTACGCGGTTCGGCTTACGAGACCGCGACGGGCCAGCGGACCGCTCCCTTCGGGTGGAAGCGCCAGCGCGGCCGAGGCTCCGGCGCGCAACCGTGAACGCGCGAAAGCAGCAGCGGCGCCCGTGGCCGGTGGGACGACGCGTGGCTGCAGCCGCCTGGTGTGGGGGCGCCAGACGGCATCCGGTGGATAGGCGCTAGTTCTTCCGTCTCCCAGCCGTGCTTCCTGTCGAAGCGTGGTCCGAGTCCGAGTCATGGCCGCGGTGGGACCGATGCGCTGGTTGGAAGTAGTGCCGCTCCCGGTAGCGCGCGATTTGGGCGCCAATCTGCGCACCCTGCACGTTGGCCCGCCGGAAGTGGATGCCCGAGTACACGCGCGCATCGACGATCTCCTGAATACCTTGCGAGAAGCTTGAGAAGCTGCGCGTAGTCATGGAGTTCGTGCTCGCAGCGCTGTAATCGACTCGATCGGTGCCGAAGAAGTCGCCGAGCGAGGTCCCCAGCGCGCTGCCGACGCACGACAGCCCGGACGGGTGATCGGGATACGGAGGGTTATTGATCAGTGGCAGCCATGCCGGATCGGCGACGGTGCGAGGGTTGGAGTCCCGGTCGGCGTCGCGGATCGCGGTGATCGGGCGCCAAAACAGGTACTTCGCCTTGCCCTGCCAGCAGACGATGATCGAGTCGGCTGCCGTCAGATAGACCATCGCATAGAGCCGTGCATTGTCAGCCGTGTCGAGCCCGCGATCGGCGGCCAGGTCCCGCGCGACGCGCGTCCATAGAATCGGGCCGTCTGCCCAGAACTTGGCCATGTCGGTTTGATCTGCGGTGCGCGCCGAGGAGTTGAGGGAGCCGAGGAGCTTCACCTCGTTGAACTCGCGCGCGTACCTCCGGCTGGCGAGCGGGTACGGCGGGGGCGCGCCGAAGCGCTCGGTGTCCTCGAGCAGGAACGGCCGCACGTCCTTGACCCATGCGAACGGGTCGTTGCCGAACGCGGGCGGCGTCGGCCGCCACTGGCCCGCCGGCCACGGCTCCGTCGACGTCGCCGGCGCCGGGAAGCGGTAGCCCGAGTTGGGCGAGCGGCCGTCGCCGGCCCTCGCCGCGAGCATGGCCGCCGCCGCGATCTCGCCGACGAGAACGCCACCGTCTCGGGCCTGGCCCGGAGGGATCGCCGCCAGCGACGCTGCGTAGTGCGAGGTGAGGGTCGCCTGCTGGGCCGGCAGCATGTTGGATAGCACCCGATACGCCGCGGTGGCCGCGGCTGCGTCCGTCGAATACCAGCGCCGCGCCCGCACCTTGACGAGGTATGGCTGGTAGCCGCCGTCGATCGAGTTCACCGCGTCGTAGACCGCCCCGTGAACGAGCGCCAGGTTGACCGTCCAGACCGGCGGCGTCTGGAGACCCGTAACCACCAGGGCGTTTGTGGCGTGGATGTTCCAATCGGTGACCGCGTCGGCGCGCGCGGGGGCCGACGCCGTGAGTGCGAGAAGGGCCGCGACTGCGAGAACAAGCGGAACCCGGCGCCAGCGATGGACGACCATCTGTTCCTCCTTTCGGAGGCATGAACTGTGATGAACGGCCTTGATGACGACCCTCCTAGGTTGCGACGGCGCTGTCAAGCGAGCGACGAGACGCTGCTGACGTGAGGTATTCAGGACGCGTCAAGGCCGCCCAATCGCCTAGGTCACCTGCGTGGCGCATGCGTCACACACCAGCCGTCATATCGTGTCGATCGCGCCGCGCTAGTGCTCTGAGGCATAAGCAGCACCCAGATTGATTGAGCGCTGCTCCCGTAGCACTTCCGCATCCAGGCGAAGAGAGCAGCGCGCCAGCGAGTCGGTTGTCCCGACGCAGGAGTGCCCCCTATGCGTGGGAAGCGGCACTGCACCGCCCACGCCCGCGAGATCCGCGCGGGCGTGGGCGCCGCGATCGCCCGATCGAGAAGCACTGCAGGAACGAGCCCGACCAGCCGTCGGTGACGCAGGGGACGTCTTAGCCGGGCATCCGATGCGACCGCGTCAGCGCCGCCAGTACGCCGACGCAGCCGAGGACCGCCGCCACCCCGGCGGCGGTCGCCTCCGGCGATCGCTCCGTGCTGGCCTCTGACGCCAGCAGCACGAGCGCGCTCGCCGCGACGCCGGTCGCGGCGACCGCGAGGATGCCCCGCAGCCGCGGCGCGCCGGTCCCCGGCTCGACGCGTCCGGCCTCGCGCTCGTCGAGCGACCAGAACGCGAGCTCCGTCATCAGCAGCAGCATGCCGGCGTAGAGCGGCGACGGGATCGCCGGACTACCTTCGGAGGTGACGTAGGCCACCCCCAGCAGCACTAATGCGCCGAGGACCGGCGTGCCCCGGCCGGTGACCAGCGCGACCGCGACGAGCAGCGCCGCGATGATCGCGGCGGGCGCGCCGGCGGCCGCGCCGCCGGCGAGCGCGGCCAGCGCGATTGCCGCGTAGGTGGCGATCATGCGCGGGCGTGGCGGCGTAGCGCGATCACCTCCTCGATCGTCGGGGCGACCGGGATGCCGAGCGCCTCGAAGCGGCTGCGCAGCGCGTCGCGCTGAAGCCGCCAGAGCCGGAGCGCCGGCGTATCGCCCTCCGCCGGCGGGGAGATCTCGAGCACGACGAGGTCGTAGCCGCGGGCGCGCAGGTCGAGCAGCGCGCTGATGCCGCGCTCGTCGAGCAGCGGACTCAAAGCGATCACCAGCGCCCGCGCCGGGAGCAGCCGGCGCGGCACGTGGGTGACGCCCGTCCAGCGGAAGCTCGGCCTCACCTGGCTCGAGAACAGTGCGTCGAAGATGCGGTAAAGCTGCCTCGTGCCGGGGCTGCCGATGAGCCAGCTCAGCTCGCCGCCGAAGCTCACCAGCGCCACCCGGTCGCGCCGCGCCAGGTAGCTGGAAGCGAGCGCCGCGGCGGCGCGCACCGCCGTGTCGAGGGTCCCCTCGGCCTCCGCGAAGGTGTCGAGGAAGAGGACGATGTCGGCGCTGTGTTCTGGGTGCTGGAGGTTGACGTACGGTGCGCGGCGGCGGGCCGTCGCGCGCCAGTTGATGCTGCGGACCCGGTCGCCGGGCGCCAGTGGGCGGAGGTCGGCGAACTCGATGCCCTCGCCCCGCTCGCGCGTGACCTGGCTGCCGAGGACGGGTCTGGTTCGCAGCGGCGCCACGATCGTGCGCATTGGCTCGGCGCTGGCGTAGACGCGCAGCTCGGCCGCCTCGCCCAGCGGACCGTCGAGGGTCGTCGCGCCGAGCCGGTCGCGCGCGCGAACAATCGCCGGACCTATCCCGTGCACGCCCCACCGCAGGGCCGTCACATCCAACTCCAGCTCGCGCCGCTCGCCGGTCGCGAGCCAGAACCTGATCGGCGTCGCGTCGGTCTGAAGCCGCGCGGCCGCCGGCAGGTGGACGTCCACGCGCGCGGGGGCGCCGAGGTTGCTGACGGCGAGCGTCGCGCGCAGCCGCTCTCCCTCGAGCACCCGGTCGCGCTCGAACCGCAGCTCGCCGTCGAGCGCGAGCGGCGCGCCGGCGAGCGCCGCCGCGACGAGCAGCGCGAACGGCGTCGCGAGGACCGCGAGCTCGGGGCGTCCGGCGACCAGCGCCGCCATCAGCGCCGTCGTCGCGAGCGTCGCGTAGGCCCGCAGCCGCGGCGACGTCGCGCGGGTCATGGGACCCGGACGGGTGGCGCCGGGCAGCTGTCGAGGCAGTCGCGCACCACGTCCGCGGCCTCCACGCGCTGGATCCACAGCTCGGGCCGGAGCGTGATCCGGTGCGCGAGCGCCGGCACGGCGACGAGCTTCACGTCGTCGGGCGTAACGAAGTCGCGCCCCTCGACGGCGGCCTTGGCGCGCGACAGCTTGAGCAGCGCGAGCGACCCGCGCGGGCTCGCGCCCACCTGGACCTGCGGGCTCTCGCGCGTCGCGGTCACGAGGTCGACCGCGTAGCCGAGGATCCCGTCTTCCGCGTGCACCGTCTCGACCGCGCGCTGCATCGTCAGCAGCTCGTCGCGATCGACGACCGTGTCCAGTTCAACCTCGTCCCGGCCGCGGTCCATCCGCCGCCCCAGCAGCTCGAGCTCCGCGGCGCGGTCCGGGTAGCCGACGCTGATCCGCAGCAGGAAGCGGTCGAGCTGCGCCTCCGGCAGCGGGTAGGTCCCCTCGTACTCGATCGGGTTCTGCGTGGCGAGCACCAGGAACGGGCGCTCCAGCCGGCGCGTCGTGTCCTCGCTGGTGACCTGCCGCTCCTGCATCGCCTCGAGCAACGCCGCCTGGGTCTTCGGCGGTGCGCGGTTGATCTCGTCGCCGAGCAGCACGTGGGTGAAGATCGGCCCGGGCTGAAAGCGCAGGTCGCCCGTGCGCTGGTCGTAGATCGCCGATCCGGTCACGTCGGAGGGCATGAGGTCGGGCGTGAACTGCACGCGCGCGAAGCGGAGCCCGGTGACCGCAGCGAACGAGCGCGCCATCAAGGTCTTGGCGAGGCCGGGGTTGTCCTCGATTAGCACGTGCCCGTCGGCCAGCAGGCCGAGCAGGACGAGCTCGAGAGCGTCGCGTTTGCCGATGACCGCCCGCTCGACCTCATCCAGGATCCGCGCCGCGCGGTCACTGACGTTCACAACGACTCTAGGCGGTCGAGCACAGCCTCGAGCTCGTTCGGCAGGATACCGCCGCCGCGGTCGACTGCCGGCGCCCGACGGTCGGGGCGCACGAGCTCCCACACCTGCGGGCCGAGGAGGTCGCGGGCGCCGTCGAGGCGCAGACCGCGCCGGCCCAGCCGCGCCTCGGCGATCTCCACCAGCAGCGGCCGCAGCTGCGTGTGCGCCGCAAGGCCGCTTTCGCCGGCCCGCTCGACGATCCGCTCGACCCGCACCAGCTGGCTGGGGCGCGATCTGGTCGGCGCCGGCAGCGGTGGCGGCGGCGGCTGCCGCCTGGCGGGCAGCCGAGCTGTGAGAGCGGAGACGGCGATCACCGTCGCGATCGCGCCGACACCGATCAACACGGCTTCGAGCGCCATCTCGAGACGCTATCCGATGCGGATATGCTCGCGGCGGCGATGATCGCCTCGGGCCCTCGCATCGCAGTCGCCGTGATCGCGCTGACGACGCTGATCGGCGTCGTGGCCTTCGCCGGCGACGAGCCGCTGCGTCGCGAGGGCTCGCCGGCGCCGTACAGCCCGACCCGTGCCGATCTGCGCGAGATCGGCGTGATCACCGACGACTTCCCCGTCCCGGGCGCGCTGCCGCCCGAGGTCTTCCCCGCCGAGGCATGGGGGATCAACCCTCCGGGGCCGCCGTCCTGGCTGCCGTGGGCGCTCGTCGCGCTCGCGCTGCTGTGGGCCGGCGTGCGGCTGGCACGTGACCCGGTGACGTGGCGCATCGGCCGGCCCCGGCTGCGGCGTCGTGTGGCGGCGGACGAGCCGGCCGAGGACGACGCGCTCGTCGCACGACAGGCGCTCGACGCGGCGCTCGCGCCGCTGCGTGAGCCGGCGGATCCGCGTGCAGCGGTGATCGAGGCCTACGCGCGCATGGAGCAGGTCCTCGCCGAGCGGGGTCTCGGCAGGCGGGCGCCCGAGGCCCCTCGCGAATACCTGCAGCGCGTGCTCGTCGCGGAGGGCGTGCCCGAGACGTCGCTCACCTCGCTGACGGCGCTCTTCGAGGAGGCCCGCTTCAGCCGACACCCGATCCCGGAGTCCGTGTCACGTCACGCGGCGAACGAGCTCCAGGCGGCACGGTTCGCGCTGGCGCGCGCTACTGGTTCCAGCGATCTGCGGTAACCCTGCCGTGGCGCTGGCTCTTGGCGCGTGGGCTCGTCACCTCCTGGGGGTGCCGGGCCGGTAGAGGCCGGCTTCGCGGCTCGCCAAGGAACACGCGGCCGGCCGCTACAAGAAGAGCGGCTTCGGGTTTCACCCGCTGCTGGTGAGCTGCGGCCGTGAGGTGCTGGCCGTGATCCTGCGGCCCGGCAACGCCGGCGCCACAACGCCGCCGACCACCTCGAGGTGTTCGAGCTCGCGCTCGAGCAACCCCCGCCAGTGGCGCGCTCGTCGCGCGCTCGGACTCGGCCGGCGGCAGCCACGCGCTGGCCGAGGCGTGCCGCGAGACGGGGATGCGCTCTCCTGGGGTCACGCGATCGACGAGCGGGTCCGCTCGACGATCCTCGCGCTGCCTGGGCGGGCGTGGCGGCCGGCGATCAACGCCGACGGGCAGCCAGGCGAAGTCCTCGCCGCGGGCGCCCTCGACCACATATCGCCGTTGCAGATACGCGGCGAGATCCCGGTAGCGCGACCGTCCACCCCCACCAGCGCGCCGGCGCCCGGGTGGGCGGACCGACTCGTCGGCACGACTGTCGAGGTCGAGGCAATCGTCCCCGTCGCGTGACCTGGAAAGGGCGCCTCAGCCGCCGGACGAGACGCCAGGACCTCCCTTGGGGCGTCAGCCTCCGAGGGCAACCGCTATCGCAATGAGGCAGAAGCGGCACTCAGCGCAATTGAGGGCTACGCGCTTCGTAGCATCTCGGCTATACGAGTGCGGCTCGTCGCCTTTCTGCCAGGACCCTAGCCACGGCGATCCAGTCGGGGTTCGGATGCCGGTCGCCGTTGGGACGGCTGCGGCGGCGATCCTCACGACGGCGGCCATGGCAGGAATGGCACTGATCGCCTGGCTGTAAGAGCGCGCGGTTCGCGCGGGCCGTTCGCGTCCCCACGGCGCGTCCCACGGCCCACGAATTGCCTGCACACGAGCGGTTCTGCCGCATTCTCGAAAAGCCGTTATGGGCGGTCTACGTCCACCGAGGGTTCGAATCCCTCCCCCTCCGTCGCGGCGCACCTCGTTTCTCTGCCCTCTGACCGAGCGTTCGAGTCAGGGTCGATCAGGCCCGCGGCCTCCTGTTCGGCCCGTAGCGGTCGAGGGTGATGCTCACCGAGGCGCGTCCGAGGAAGGTCGCCACTGCGTCGGGGCCGTGTACTCCGTGTGCGAGTCGACCTGCTTGCCGGCGAGGAGGCGGACGATCGAGATCCCCGCAAAGCACCTGAGGGTGGCGCCCGACGCCCTCGCCCCGCTCGTCGCCTGCCAGCGCGTCGCCACCCGGTCCTCCTCGGCGACCTGATCGAGGATCCGGACGTGCAGATCCGGGCACGCGCTGCGCCGGCTCGCGACAAGACCGCGCAGGCCCTGCGGACCGAACACCCCTTCCTCGGCGTCCGGGAGGTGGCCGACGTAGTCGTGGGCGACGAGCTCGTCGATGAGCTCGAGGCGCCCCTCGTTGAGAACCGCCTGGACGAAGATCCGGACCTTCTCCTTGTTGTGCTCACAGCCGCTCGCCACCGTGAAGACCACGATCGCGAATGAGGGCGGGCGCCGACAGGGAGGATCCCCCAGCGTTTCCCCCCATGTTTCCGCCCGGAGCGCAAGCGCGCGGATAGAGTCGTCCGGTGCCAGGCCCGGGGGCAGCGGCCCTGCTCGAACGCGAGCGCGAGACGGAGGCGTTGCGCGTGGCCTTCGCCGGCGCGCAGGCCGGCGAAGGGACCCTGATCCTCGTCGAGGGCCCGGCCGGCGTCGGCAAGACCGAGCTGTCGCGCGAGGCGCGCCAGGCGGCGGAGCGGGCGCGCCTCATCGCGCTCGAGGGCAAGGGCTCAGAGCTCGAGCAGCCGTATGCGTTCGGCGTCGTGCGGCAGCTGCTCGAACCCGCCATCCACCGGTCCGACGACGGGCTGTTCACGGGTGCGGGCGCGCCCGCCGCACGCCTCTTCGAGGTCGACGAGCAGGCGTCGGTCGAGGGCGATGCCGGCTTCGAGGCGCTGCACAGCCTCTACTGGCTGGTCGTGAACCTCGTCGACCGCGGACCGCTGCTGCTGCTCGTGGACGACTGCCAGTGGGTCGACCGCGAATCGCTGCGCTTCCTGTCCTACCTCGCGCAGCGCATCGAGGACCTGCCGGTCGCGCTGCTGCTCGCCGGCCGCCCGCCGGACTCGGCCGAGCAGGGATCCGGCGCACTCTGGGCGCAGGTCGCCTCCCGACCCTCGACCGTCGCGCTGTTCCCGCAGCCGCTGAGCGAGCACGCCGTCACCGGCCTGACACGGGCATACCTGGGCGCGGACGCCGCGGCGGAGTTCTGCCGCGCCTGCCATGCCGCGACGGGTGGCAACCCGCTCTTCGTCCGCGAGCTGCTGACCGCCATCCGCGCGGCGGGGGTCGCGCCCTCCGCCGCCGCCGCGGAGGAGGTCCAGGCCGTCGGGCCGGCGGCGGTGAGCCGCTTCGTCCTGCACCGGCTCGCGGTCCTCGGCCCGGCTGCGAGCGAGCTGGCGCGGACGGTCGCCGTGCTCGGGGACGACTGCGAGCTGCGGCTCGCCGCCCGCGTGTCCGGGCTGAGCGCGGACGCGGCCCGCACTGCGGCCGACGAACTCGTCCGCGCCGACATCCTCGCGCGCGGCACGCATCTCGGCTTCGTCCACCCGATCGTCCGCGCGGCGCTCTACGAGGACCTCGGGCCGGGCGAGCGCGAGGCACGCCACGCGGCCGCGGCCGAGGCGCTGGCGGCGGAGGGCGCGGCGGCCGACCGCATCACCGCGCACCTGCTGCTCACCGACCCGGCGGGAGACCAGCGGCGGGTCGCGATCCTCAGGACGGCGGCCGCCGGCGCGGCGCGGCGCGGCGCGCCGCGTGCCGCCGCGGTGCGACTGCGCCGGGCGCTCGCGGAGCGGCCGCCGGAGCGGGCGGAGATCCTGTCCGACCTCGGCAAGAGCGAGGTCGCCGCGGGGAGCTTCGAGGCCGCCGAGGAGCACCTCCGCGAGGCGTTGGCCTCCGATGCGGGGGTGACGCTGCGCGCGGGGGCGGCGACGGCGCTCGGGCGCTGCGCGATGCTCTCGGGCGGGTCGTCCGCCGAAGCGGCGGTGGCCGCGATGAACACGGTCGCCGACGAGCTGGAGTCGCTCGATCCCGAGCGCTCGCTGGTGGTGCGCTCGGAGCTCCTGATCCTCGCGACGATCGTCCCGTCCGTGCGGCACGTGCTGCCGGAGCAGCGGCGCCGCTTCCGCGACCAGGCGCGAGGCGACAGCGGCTTCGAGGCCGTCGCGAGGCTGCACGACGCCTGCGAGCTGCAGGTACGCGGGGAGTCCGCCGCGCTCGTCGTGGCGGAGGTGGAGCACGCGCTGGCGACCGGCCTGCCGGCCTCCGCCGGCCGCAATACGTTCGTGATGGCGCTGATCATCCTGCGCTTCGCGGAGCGCTACGACCTCGCCCTGCGCATGCTCGACATCGGGCTGGAGGTCGCCCGCGCGGAGGGCCATGCGGCACGGCAGGGCATCATCTACTCCCTGCGCGCGAGGATCGCGCTCGAGCAGGGCTCCCTCCGCGACGCGCAGGTGGACGCAGAGACGGGCCTGCAGCTCGTCGAGGAGCCGCACTTCAGCGTGGGCCAGCTCCTCGCCGTGCTGATCTCCGTCCACGTCGAGCGCGGTGAGCTCGACCGGGCCGACGAGCTCGCGCGGCGAGGTGACGCCAGCGGCGTCGTCGAGGACCGGATCTTCCTCGACGAGTACCTGGTCGCGCGCGGGCGCCTGCGGATCGCGCAGGGCGACGCCGAGCGGGGCGTCGCCGACCTCCTGTGGTGCGGCGAGCGGCTCAAGGCCTTGGGCATCGAGTGGCAGGCCCATTGGCGGGCTGTCGCCGCGCCCGCCCTCGCCGCGCTGGGTGACACGGACACGGCCGAGCGACTCGCCGAGGAGCAGCTGGACCTGGCCCGGCGGGTCGGTTCCCCCGCGGCGCTCGGCCTCTCGCTCCGCGCCCGGGCGCTCACGTTCGACGGCGACCGGCGGCTGCGCGGGCTCGAGGAGGCGGTCGCGGTGCTCGAGCCGAGCGCCGGGCGCCTCGAGCTGGCGCACGCGCTCGCCGACCTCGGCGTGGAGCTGGCACGGTCCCGGCGCGTGCGGGAGGGCCGCGAGGCCTCGCGACGCGCCATGCAGCTGGCCGGCGCGTGCGGTGCGACTGCGCTGGCCGAGCGCGCGCGGACCGAGCTCCAGTCCGGGCCGGGGCGCCCCGCGCGCGTCGAGCTCACCGGCCCGGGCGCGCTGACCGCCGCGGAGTGGCGCGTCTGCCGGCAGGTCGCCGAGGGGCACACCAACCGCGAGGTCGCGCAGGCCGTGTTCATCACCGAGAAGACCGTCGAGCGCCACCTCAGCAGCGTCTACCAGAAGCTCGGGATCCGGTCCCGCCACCAGCTGCGGGAGGCGATCGGTGAGCAGTAACAGTGGGGACAACCCTGGGGGTCCCCCGCTTGTCGGATGGTCTACGCAGCGCCGAGACTGTCCACCGGGACCGAACGGATCGGTCCGCATCAGCCCATCCCCATGGGTCCATGGGAAGGAGAGCGCTCGTGAAGGTCTCGCTGTCACGTCGTCGCACCGGGAGGACGCTCGTCGCGGCGACGATCTCCTGCCTCGTGCTGGCGGCTGCCCTCGCCCCCACGGTGGCGAGCAGCCGCGTCCCGAGCACCGGCACGATCCAGAGGCTGGCCGAGAAGGCCTACATCTGGGGCCTCGCGCCCGAGTTCGTCTATCGCTTCGAGAAGTACAACGATCTCGTGACCGCTCCGGTCAACACGCTCGGCGGCGGCAGCGGCGTGACCTCGGCGTGGAACAACAACGCGACGAACGCCGGCGACGCGTCCGTGCTCTACCTGAACTCGATGATGGACCTCAGCGGGAGGAAGGGCCGCGGGGGCGTCAAGGAGCTCGTGATGACGGTCCCGCCGTCGGCGAAGGACTACTACGTGGTCAACCTCCTCGACAGCTTCATCAACACCGTGGGCAGCGTCGGCACCCGCACGACCCCGTCGACGAAGCCGCAGACCTACCTCATCGCCGGCCCGAGGTCGAAGTACGCGAGGAAGCGCTTCGTGGAGATCGACGGCTTCCGCTTCCGGGTCATGCCGACCGACACGAACCTCAACTGGATGCTGATCCGGATCCGCGCGAACTCGCTCGTGGAGCCGACCGATCCCACCTCGACAGCCACGATCCAGGCCAACGTGGTCGAGAAGTTCGCGCTGAACACGCTCGCGGAGTTCCAGGCCAAGCAGAACCAGCCGACGTACTACAACCCCGGCTACACGCCGACGGATCGCCAGCGGCGGATCGCCGACCGGCGGTGGCGCAACACGCCCGGCAACGCCGTCCGCTTCTTCAAGCAGGTCGGCCGGTCGCTGAGGCAAAGCCCGATCCCAAGGGCGAACACGGGCCTGAACGGCACCCCGATCGACGAGCTGCCGCCGTGGGTGGCGCCGCAGGCCCGGGCCCGCGACACGTTCCGCAACCCGTCGTTCGGGCAGCGGCGGACGCTTGAGCGCTTCCGCAGGATCGGCCTCACCGCTCGCGGGTTCAGGGTCCCGCGCGCGTGGGGCGACAAGCAGCGCGGCGCGCTCACGACGGGCTTCAAGAACGGCAAGGTGACCGTCACCTCCTCGCTGAGTGCGAACGCCCAGTTGCGTACCAACCGCTGGAAGTACCTCAACTACGACATCGGGACGTATCCCAACACGCAGCAGGGCTACGAGTACCGCGCGGTCATCGTGCTCGCCGGCGGCTCGGCCAACCTGGGGCTCGACGCCATGTACGCCCAGATCAACAACCTCGACGGGACGAGTGACACGCAGCTCATGGGCGACAACGCCTACAAGCTGACGTTCACGCCGCCGGAGAGCACGCCCACCATCGGGAACGTGTCGATCGGCGGCTTCCCGCCGACTACCAACGACGCCGCAGGGAACCCGCGCGGCTTCTGGTCGATCCACCTCTACCAGACGGACACCTCGGAGGCGTCCGCCCCGTTCCTCACCCAGCCGAGCGTCCTGAACACGGCCTACTCGAAGGCGGACCTGCAGGTGGTCGGCGTCGACGCGGCGACAGACACCCTGACCGTGCAGCAACGCCAGCCGACCGCGTGGGGGCCGCTGCTCAAGAGCACGCCGATCCTGTTCGGGCCGACCGCCACGAGCTACGGCCTGCAGCCGGACACCCCGTACTACCTCGTCGGCGACGGGACCACGACCGACAAGGGGGCGACCTACTCGTTCCAGCTGTCGACCACGTGGAAGCAGGATCTGTCGCAGGGCGTCAAGGGAGAGGGCATTCCGACCGAGACGGGCGCAGTGCCGATCCAGGGAGCGAACGGCACGCCCGGCTCCGTCGTCGACCTGACGAACCCCGGGGGCGCCGTGAACCTGACGTGGGGTCCGATCCAGCCCGTCTCACAGCTCGGCTCCCAGCAGCTGACGTCGAACAGCCTCGCCAGGAACGCGGACGGCTCGGTGACGCTCTGGATCGCGCCGGAGCTGCCCGCGGGAGCGCCGGCGAGCAACTGGCTGCCGTCCCCGTCCAAGGCCTACTACGAAAGCGTCTACGGGGCGCAGGCGGGCCCCTTCCTCACGGAGATCCGCCCGCTGATGCGCATCTACTACCCGGCGCCCGGCGACGACCCGCCGTCGATCCTCCCGCCGCCCGATCGCAGGAAGGGGTCCACCTACGTGTTCCCGAAGCTCGAACCGGTTCCGTAGGGACGGAGGACGAGCGCCCCGCCCGGAGGGTTCCGTGAATCGGCGCGCTGCGGGTCAGTCGCCGGGGCCGAACGGCTGCTGGCCCCGGCATCTCGCGCCCGGCGGCGGCAGGACACCGTCGACGAGGAAGCGGACGAGATGACGGTCGGTGCAGGCCGACTTGGTGCTGTGCCCGTAGCCGTCGACGGTGAGCAGGCGACCGCGGGCCAGGACCCGGGACAGCGCGACGGCGGACTCGTAGGAGGTCGCGGGGTCGTGCGTGGTGGTGATGACCAGCACCGGGCTCGCGGTGCGGCGGTTCCACGGCCCCGTGTAGCGATTCGGGGCCGTGGCCGGCCAGGTCGAGCACACCTCGGTCGTCCAGAGCCAGAAGCGGCCGACAGCGCCGGCTCGCGCGAACGTGACGTCGTCGAAGCGGGGGAAGGCGGCGGGCCCCGGGTTCGGGCTGTCGGTGCAGTTGATCCCGAACGCCCCGCCGATATCCGGGAACGGGGTCCCTGCCGCCACGCCGTCCGTCGAGCCCGTCGTCCACACGCTCTGCATCTTGCGCGCCAGCTCGCTCCAACCGGGCGACGCGTAGAGGTCGTTGACCACCGTGCCCACGAAGTCGCCGTAGCTGACGCTCGCGCTCGCCGGGTCGGACTCGAGTCGTCCCAGCAGGGCGTCGAACTTCGCGCGCGTGGCCGCGGCGCTGCCGGCCGAGAAGGCGCAGCGAGCGACCGGCCGGCGCCCGCACTCATCCAGGAAGGCGTCGAGCGTCTTGCGCGCGCTCAGATCGGTCCGCTGGCGCAGGTAGGTGGGTGCGAAGGCCGCCGGGTCGGTGAGCACCTCGCGGCCGCGGTTCACCCAGGCGACGGGATCGATGATCGCGGAGAGCGCCATGGCGCGAAGGCGGCGTGGGAAGAGGTTGGCGTAGGTGGCGCCCAGGAACGTGCCCCAGGAGCCTCCGAGGAAGGTCACCCGCCGCGCACCGACGGCCCGGCGGAGCAGGTCCATGTCCCGCGCCGACTCAGCGGTCGTTATGTGCCGCATCAGTGCGCCGCTGCGCTGCTCGCAGCGCCGGCCAAAGGCGCGGTAGCGCTGACGCCAGACGGACATCTGGAGGGCGCCCACGGGGAACGTGTAGGCCGGCTTGCCGACGCCGGCGAAGAAGCGATCCTCGGCCGCCTGGGAGGCGAAGCACTTGACCGCGGTGCTCTCTCCCAGGCCGCGGGGATCCCAGCTGATCACGTCGAAGCGCTCGCGTACCTCGGGCAGCAGCCCCTTGACGACCGTCGCGAACAGCGGCTTGGCGGCTGCCGGTCCGCCCGGGTTGAAGAACGCCGTCCCGATCCGCCGCGACGGCTTCGTCGCCCTGTGCCTGATCACCGCGAGCCGGATCCGGGAGCCGTCCGGATCGCGGTAGTCGAGCGGCACCCTCGCGGTCGCACAGTCGAAGCGCTTCAGATCCCGACAGGGGGCCCAGTCGAGCGTCGGCGCGCGCACCGCGGCGGGCGCCGCCGCGGGCAGCGCAAGCAGCATCGACACGGCCACGGACGCAAGCAACAGGCCGCGTCCGAGCGCGGCGCGGTCAGAACGGGAACTTGCGACCTTCACGCGGATACGCACGGTTGACGCGGAAGCAGCGGTATCTCCACCAGAACGTGACGTCGCCGCTGAACTGCCAGTTGGTCACCAGCCCGAGCTTCCAGGACCACGCCCACGCGTTGCCCGGGTCGGTGACCAGATCCACCCGGAAGCTGCCGATAGCAAGCCATGCGGCGGGGGTGTCGAAGGCGTTGATGCTCCGTTGCCAGCCCGACTCGCACCCGAACTGGGGCGTGGACCCGATGTGGCCCACCCATTTCGACCGCCAGGGGCCGAGCGTGAAGGGACCGGTGTGACAGTCCTTCCACGACGTGGACTCGCCGAGGACCTCGAGCGTGCTCGGGTCCTCACACCCCTCGCGTATGGCGGCGGCCCTCGCCTTGGGCGCGGCGGCCGCGGCCGAGCCCGCGATGGACGCGCTCACGTCGTCTGCGATCAGTCCGCCGACGGCGAGCACACCCTTGGCGTTCGCCGGCAGCCCGCGGCAGTGCACGCGTGCCGTCGCCGTGAAGCGACGCGAGCCGACCTGCACGCGCGAACGCCGGACCGTGCAGTCGGTCTCGGGCGGTCGGGTGGTCAGGCGACCCATGGGGAGAGCATCGCCGGGCGGCTTGTCGACCTGCACGCGTACCGTGCCGGCACCGTTGCTCAGGGGGAACGCCTTCCGGAGCGGAGCACGAAAGCGCAGTGTCGCCCTCGCGCCGCGCTGCGCCTGCGGGCAGCGGATCCGCATGCGGAACCGTCCGCGGAGCTCCTGGGTGGTGTAGCGGTAGTCGGTCACGGAGCAGCGACGGCTCGCGCGGGTGGTCGACAGCACGATGGCCGGCGGACTCCACCCCGGCTTGTGCCGGAGGCTCAGATCGACGCTCGTCAGTCCCTCGCGGAGCGCGACGGTGCGAACGGTCGGGGTACTGGCGACTGCGGGCGCGCGCCTGAGCAGTGCACAGACCGCCGACGCCTGAACCGACCGGAGCTGCCGCAGGAGGGCGCCCGTGGGCGCCGGGATGTTCAGCGTGGTGGTGACCGAACGAGTCCCGTCCGCCGTCGCGGCCGCCCACTGGACATAGCCGGGGAAGTTGCCGGTGTGCCCGTAGACGGTCCCGCAGCGGCTCTGGTAGCGGAAGATCCCGAGACCGGCGGAGTTCTCCCCCGGGCCGGGAGGGCTGGACGAGCCCCGGACGAACCGCAACTGCTCCTGCTGCTCTGCGGCGCCGAACAGCTTCCGGCCGAGGTACGCGCGGATGAACGTGCCGAGGTCCAGCGGGGTCGACACGATCGCGCCCGACGCCCACGCGCCGCTCGGGCTCAGCGCGGTCGTGACGTCCTGCGGCGGCTGCCCGGGCGGCACGACATACCCGCGGATCTGGGGTGCCGGAAGCGAGATGCGCCTGGTGGGAAACGACGTCTGCGCCAACCCGGCCCTGGCGAAGACGAGCCGGGAGAGCAGGTTGCCGTAGGACCGACCGGTCAGCCGCTCGGCGATCAGGCCGACCACGATGTTGTCGGTGTTGGAGTACTCGTACTTCGAGCCGGGCGGGAACACCAGCCCGTCCGAACGGACCCAGTCGATGATCTCGGAGGGCCGGACGTAGCCACGCGGCGCACGTTGCGCTTGCCTGGCGAACTCCACCGACCGGGTGTAGTCGGGTACCCCGCTGGTGTGGCTGAGCAGTTGCCTGATCGTCACCGGCGCCCACGCTGCGGGCGCAGCGGGCAGCCGCGCACCGACCGTGTCGTCGAGGCCGAGCCTGCCCTCTTGCACGAGACGCAGCGCGACCGCGCTGCTGAACGCCTTCGCGACGCTCGCGATGCGCATGTGATCGCTCGCGCGCGGCTTCCCGGCCCGCTCGGCGTTCGCCCGGCCGGCCCGCAGCACGGTCGTCCGTCCGTCTCGGTAGAGCGTCGCGATCGCGCCCGGTGGCCCACCTGGCGCCGCGACGAGCCGCTCCAGCCCGCGTTGCACGGCCGCGTCGCTCGACGGCTGGGCCGTCGCGGCTGCGGGAAGCAGCAACGCCACTGCGGCCGCGATCACCAGGAGCTTGCAGGGGTGGGAGATCGCCCGTCGGTCCACGGCGCCGATTGTCGACCGGCCGGCAGGTCCCGCACATCAGGGTCAACCCCCTACTGCAGCCCGACTCTTTTGCAGCCGAGGGGCAAGCCGGCGCTCAGCCCAGCGCCGCCCCGAGGTACTCGCGCAGCGGGGTGGGCGGCCGGCCGATCAGCCGCTCGAGCGTGGGGGAGACGGCGGTGAAGCCGCCCTGCCGGCTGGCCTGGAAGATCCCGAGCAGCATGCTCGCGCGTTCTGACGGCAAACCGCGCTCGACCATCCGGTCGCGATACTCGTCGTCGCCGACCACGACCCGGCGGATGGGGCGGCCGGTCAGCTCTGAAGCGAGGCCCGCGATGCCCGTGAGGTCCACCGCCTCGGACCCGGTGAGCGTCAGGACCGGCTCGCCGAGCTCGTCGTCGGCGAGCGCGGCCGCCGTGGCGTCGGCCAGGTCCGCGTGCGTCGTCCAGTCGACGGGCCCGTCCTCGGGCGCGACCAGCTCGCCGGTCTCGCCCGCGTTGCCGAGGAACATCACCGCCGACTCGGCGTAGAAGCCGTTGCGCAGCGCGGTGCCCGGGACGCCGGCCGAGTGCAGGATCTCCTCGGTGGCGTAGTGGTCGGCCATCGGCGCGAACGGCGAGGCCGGTGCCGCGCCGGCGTGGCTCGTGTAGTAGACGCGCTCGGCGCCCGCGTCCCGCGCGGCCTCGATCGCCGTGCGGTGCATCGCCACCCGAGCCGGGCCGATGCTGTTGACGGAGACGATCAGCACCCGCCGTGCGCCCTCGAAGCTGTGGGCGAGGCTCGCGGGATCGTCGAAGCTCCCGCGGCGGACGCGAACGCCGCGCTCCGCGAGCTCGGCGGCCTTGGCGGGGTCGCGGACGCTGACCCCGACCTGCTCCGGCGGGACGCGGTCGAGCAGGCGGTCGGTGATGGCGCGCCCGACCTTCCCGGTGGCTCCGGTGACGACGATCATGTGGGGCTCCAAACGGTCGGCTGGCGGCGCGGTAGCCGCTCGTGTTACCGGTGATAGCACACGATGGTTATCGTGGGAACCAACGAGGGGGAGTGAGCCTGGGGGCCTCCCGGCGCGGGCTCGGCCGGAGCGACGAGCCGCCGGGCGCTACGGCGCCTGGGGCAGCTTCTTCGCGCCGCGCCTGGTCACCGGCGCGGACGGCGGCGGCACGACCGGCCCGATGTCCCCGTCCGGCGCCTCGTCGAGGTCGACGATCACCGGGGCGTGGTCGCTGGGGCCGCTGCCCTTGCGGGCCTGCCGGTCCACCCACGCCGCATGGACGCGCTCGGCGACCGGCACGCCGGCGAGGACGAGATCGATGCGCATCCCGAGGTCCTGGTGGAACATGCCGGCCCGGTAGTCCCAGTAGCTGAACACCCGCTCGCCCGGCCAGCGGTCGCGCACGACGTCGCGCAGGCCGAGCGACTGCAGCTCGCCCAGGGCGGCGCGCTCGGGCCCGGTGACGTGGGTCTGGCCGACGTAGGCGTCGGGGTCGAAGACGTCGTCGTCGGCGGGCGCGATGTTCATGTCACCGCAGACGACCGTCGCGTCCGGCCCGGCGCCGACCATCTCGGTCAGCGCGGTCAGCCAGGCGAGCTTGTAGTGGTAGTGCTCGGAGTCCGGCGTGCGCCCGTTGGGCACGTAGACGGAGACGACCCGGATCCCGCCGCACGTGGCCGACACCGCCCGCGCCTCGGGGTGCGGGAAGCCGGGCGCGCCGGGGATCCCGGTCACGACGTCCTCGAGCCCGGCGCGCGAGAGGATGGCGACCCCGTTCCACGCCGCCTCGCCGTGCAGCGCGACCGCGTAGCCGCGCTCCTCGAGCGCGGCGCCGAGCAGCTCGGAGAACGCCTCGTCGGTGAGCTTGGTCTCCTGCAGGCAGACGACGTCCGGCCGGCGCTGATCCAGCCAGGGCAGCAACCGCGGCACGCGCTGCTTGACGGAGTTGACGTTCCAGGTCGCGATGCGCACCGCCTCCACGGTACCCGCGGACCCCGGTCAGCGCTCCGCGCGGCCCACCGCTCGGGACACCGCTGAAGCAGTCAGTCGGGTGACAGCGGCCGCCGGTCGCCCACGGCCAGGCGCCGCAGCGTCATCCGGTCGAGCAGGTCGATGGTCGTGCCCGAGCCGACGACCCGGATCAGCCCGCGCCGCTGGAGCTCGCCGAGCGCGCGGTTGAGCGACTGACGGGCCACGCCGAGCTGGGCGGCCAGCTCGCCCTTGAAGACCGAGTCGCTCGGATCGCCGATGCGATAGAGCGCCTCGCCCGCCTCGTAGCGGCGGCGCCGCGCGAGCTCCGCGAGCGCGCGCAGCGCGGCCCCGGGCAGAGGAGCGAACACGGGGCAGGCGGCGAGCGGCGCGACGTTCGGTCCGTCGGCGAACGCCGGGTCGGCGGGCCTCGGGCTCACGTCGACGCTCCCGCGCTTCGCGCCATGGAGTCTTCATCAGTTTGTCGGTCCATTGGCGCGGGCGGATGACGCCAGAGCCGGCGCGGGCGCCCTCGCCGCCCCTCTTCGCCGCCGGCCCGTCACCCGCCGGCGCAGGAAAGCAGCGGCTCACCGGCCTCGCTCGGCACGGCGGCGGTGCCGGGCTCCGCGGAGCTGGGAGCGACGCGACGCAGCAGCACGCCGGCCGCCACCGCCATCACGAGCGCCACGCCCGCGCCGGTGGCCGCGACGATCTGCAGGCCGTCGGTGAACGCCAGCTCGGCCGCGTCCAGGACGCCGGCCGGCAGCAGGGCGGCCGAGTCCAGCGCGCCCGCCAGCGTGTCGCGGGCACCGGCGGACGCCTCGGCGGGGACGTCGGCGCCGATCGCGCCGGCGACCCGGTCGCGGTAGACGGCCGCGCCGAGGCTCCCGAGCAGCGCGATCCCCAGCGCGCCGCCGAGCTCGGCGCCCGTCTCGGAGATCGCCGAGGCCGCGCCGGCCCGCGCGGGCGGCGCCGCGCCGACGATCAGGTCGGTGCCGAGCGTCACGGCCCACGCGAGCCCGAAGGCCATGAGCACCGAGCCGCCCACGAGCAGCGCGAGCCCGCCGCCGGCCTCGATCTGCGTGAGCACCGCGAGCCCGACCGCGGCCAACCCGAGCCCGGCCGCCACAACCGTGGAGGTGTGCAGCCGGCGCACGAGCAGCGGCGCGATCATCGACCCGGCGACGAAGCCGGCGGCCGAGGGCAGCGTCCACAGGCCGGCCTCGAGCGGCGACATCCCGAGCACCAGCTGCAGGTAGAGCGCGAGGAAGAGGTCGACGCCACCGATCAGGAAGATGCCCGTCGAGTTGGCCGCCAGCGCCGTGCTGAACGCCGGCGAGCGGAAGAGCCGTAGGTCGATCAAGGGGTCCTCGATCCGCCGCTGGCGGCGAACGAAGAGCGCGCCGACCGCCAGCCCGCCGGCCACCCACAGCGCGGCCGGCGCGCCGCCGCCGTCGAGCGCGATCTGCTTGAGCCCGTAGACGACCGCGAGGATGGCGACCAGCGAGAGCGCGGCGCCCGCCAGGTCGAAGCGGCCGGGGTGGGGATCGCGGTACTCCGGCAGCAGCCGCGGGCCGACCGCGAGCAGCAGCGCCATCACCGGGACGGCGAGCAGGAACACCGATCCCCACCACGCGAACTCGAGCACCGCGCCGCCGACGACCGGGCCGATCGCGGCGCCGGCCGAGAAGCTCGTCACCCAGATGCCGATCGCGGTGGTGCGCTGGCGCGGGTCCTCGAACATGTTCCGGATCAGCGCCAGCGTGGACGGCGCGAGCGTCGCGCCGGCGACGCCGAGCAGGGCGCGCGAGACGATCAGCATCTCCGCGCTGGTCGAGAACGCCGCCAGCACGGAGGTGGCGCCGAAGGCTGCACCACCGATCAGCAGCAGGCGCCGGCGGCCGATGCGGTCGCCGAGCCGGCCCATGGTGATCAGCAGGCCCGCGACCAGGAAGCCGTAGATGTCGGTGATCCACAGCAGCTGCGTGCTCGTGGGCTCGAGGTCGCGCGTGAGCGCGGGCACCGCGAGGAACAGCACGGTGAGGTCCATGGCGTAGAGCAGGCAGGGGAGCGCGATGACCGCCAGGCCGATCCACTCGCGGCGGCCGGCGGGGCGGGGGGCTGTCTGGTCGTCTCGCATTGGCGGGGCCTCCTTCGGGCGGTGATCGCTTGGCGGCGTAGTGGCGCGAGCTCGCCAGGCGTTACGCGCGCCCGCGCCAGCCGCGGAAGGCGGCCAAGAGCGCGGCGCGGTCGGCCGGCGCGACGGCCTCCTCGCGCAGGCCGCCGAGCGCGCCGGCCACCTCGCCCACCTGCTCGACGTAGCGCGTGCAGAACGGGCAACCGCTCAGGTGGGCCTCGAAGCGGCGGCGCTCGGCCGGCGCCATCGCGCCCTCCAGGTAGGCGGTCACGTCCTCGACCACCTGCCGGCAGGCGAGGTCGTCGCCGGGGTGAGCGGTCACCGGCTCGGCTCCATGGCCTGCAGTGGCACGACGCGCGGCACCGTTACACGCCCGGCGCTTCGACGGCGCCCAGGTAGGCCTCGACCGCTGTCCGCACCCGCGCGCGAGCCCGGTGCAGCAGCACGCGCTGGTTGCCGGCGGAGATCTCGAGCGCCTCGCAGACCTCCTCGGGCGCCCAGCCCTCCACGTCGCGCAGGCCGATGACGGTGCGCTGGGCGGGCGGCAGCGCCTCGATGGCCGCCGCGAGCACCTGGCGCAGCTCGCCGGAGAGCAGCCCGTCCTCGGGCGTCGGCCAGGCGGCGGGCGCGACGGCCCAGTGGCCCGGCCAGCGGTCGTGGGTGTCGGGCAGGAAGCGCTGGGGGTCGACGGCGGGCGCGTCCGGGTCGGCGGCCGCCAGCGCGGCGAACGGGACGCTGCGGCGCTCCTTGCGCCCGCTGGTCAGGGCGGTGTGGGTGAGGATCCGGAAGATCCAGGTCTTCAGCGAGGAGCGGGCCTCGAAGCGCTCGAGGCTGTCCAGCACGCCGATCCAGGTGTCCTGGACGACTTCCTCGGCGACGGCCCGGCTTTCGACCAGCGACTGCGCGACCCGCAGCAGCGCCGGCCCGTGGCGGTCGACGAGCGCGGCGAAGACCGCCTCGTCGCCGGCCCGCAGCGCCGCGACCAGCTCGTGGTCGGCCGGCGCCGTCAGGGCCCCGGGACCTCCTCGATCGCGAACGTGTTGCCGTCGGGGTCGGTGAACCAGGCGATCTTGCCGTACCCGGAGTCGTGGATGCCGCGCTCGTCGGTCGCCACCGGCTCGTCGTAGTGCTCGAAGCGGACGCCGGCGGCGGTGAGCTCGTCGACGGCGTCCGCCGCGCTCGGCACGTCGAAGCGCGCGACGGTCCCGGTCGCGCTGCCGGCGTGATCCGGGGCGACATAGAGGTGCAGCTGCGTGCCGCCGCCGCCGTCGTAGCTCCAGCTGCCCTCGACGGGATCCGGCCGCCGGGTCAGCCCGAGCTTGCCTTCGTAGAACGCGCGGGCGCGATCCTCGTCGCCGACCGCGATCTGGGCGTGGATCCTCGCTGCGCTGAAGGCCATGGACGCGTCACCTCTCGCTCGAGCTGGGCTTTCCCCTCCTATGACCGCCGGGGCCGGCAGAAGTCGTCGCGCTCGGTCAGCTCGCCTGCCGCGGGGCGCGCGGGAGCCGCACCGTGAAGCGCGTCTCGCCGGGCCGGCTCTGCACGCGCAGGTCGCCGTCGTGGCGGTCGGCGACGATCCGCCGCGCCGTGTCGAGCCCGAGCCCGGTGCCCGCCCCGACCGCCTTGGTCGTGTAGAAGGGGTCGAAGATCCGGCGCTGCTCGTCGGCGGGCACGCCCGGCCCGTCGTCGGTGATCGAGACGGTGACGCCGCCGTCGGCGTGCCACGGCCCGGTCGCGATCGTGATCCGGCCACGCTTGCCCAGCGCGTCGATCGCGTTGTCGAGCAGGTTCGTCCACACCTGGTTGAGCTCGGATCCGTAGACGCAGATCGGGCCGAGCGAGCGGTCGTAATGGCGCACCACCTCGATCTCGGTCGGCTTGAGCTTGTGGCCGAGGATCAGCAGCGTGTTGTCGAGGCCGTCGTGGACGTCGACCTCCTGCAGGGCGTCCTGGTCGAGGTAGGAGTAGGCCTTGATGGCGCCGACCAGGTCAGACATCCGCGACGTGCTGTCGCGCAGCTCCTCGGTCAGCCCGCGCGCGGCGATCGAGGCGGCGACCCAGCGGACCGCCGCGTCCGTCGCGGGGCCGGCCAGCCCGGCGACCTGCTCGAGCCAGGCGTCGTCGAGGCCCGCGGCTGCGAGCGGCTCGGCCAGGCGCCAGCCGTCGGCGACGCCGTGGCGCTCGAGCGCCTCGCCGATGGCGTCCTCGGCGTCGGCGGTCTCCAGCGCGTCGCGCGACTCCGCGGACGCGGCCGTCGCCATCGCCTCGCGTTGCAGCGCCACCAGCCGCTCGGCTTCCGCGCGCTCGACGCCGGACTCCACGAAGCGCCCGATCACGCCGCCGAGCACGTCGAGCGCGTCGGCCAGCGCGGCCGCGGCCCGCTTGGCGGCGGCCGCCGGGTTGTTGAGCTCGTGCGCGAGTCCGGCCGACATCGTGCCGAGCGCCGCCAGCTTCTCGCGCTGCAGCTCGGCCCCCTCGATGCGCGAGATCACCGGGCGGAACTGGCGCATGACGCGCTGCAGGACCGCGGGCTGCTCGAACAGCAGGCGGCGGAAGTCCTCGGCGCCCACGATCCCCAGCCGGCTCGGCTCGGCGGCCCGGATCGTAACCGGGCCCGTCATCTCGCCGGTCAGCACGAGGATCGCGCCGAGCCAGGTCGGCGCGACGTGCTGGTGGTCGCGCTCGAGCCGGCCGTCCACCGTCAGCAGACCGTCCAGCCGGCCCTCCAGCAGCAGCTTGAAGGTGAGCGAGGGGACGCCCGGGCCGAGGATGTCCTCCCCCGGCTGCACCCAGCGCTCCTCGGCCACCGCCGCCCAGGCGGCCAGCTCGTGCGGGCCCAGACCCTCGAAGAGGTCGAGGGCGGCGAGCTCCTCGGCCGTGACGCTCACTTCGACGCGAGGTAGTCGTGGACGAACTGCACGGCCATCGACCCCTCGCCCACGGCGGACGCCACCCGCTTGATCGAGCGGTGGCGAACGTCGCCCGCGACGAAGACGCCGGGGACGCTCGTCTCCAGCAGCAGCGGGTCGCGCTCCAGCGGCCAGCGCACGCGCCCGTCGCGCGCCGCGAGGTCGGGTCCCGAGAGCACGAAGCCGCGCTCGTCGCGGGCGACGCGGTCGCCGACCCAGTCGGTGTGCGGCGCGGCGCCGATGAAGACGAACATCGCGCTCGCCTCGAGCGCCTCGCCGTCGGACAGGACCACCCGCTCGAGGTGCCCGTCGCCCTCGGCCGCTGCCACCGTCACCTCGGTGCGCACGGTGATGTTCTCGCGCGCCTCGATCTGCTCGATCAGGTAGTGCGACATCGACTTGGCCAGCGCGTCGGAGCGCACGAGGAGCGTCACGTCGGTCGCGGTGCGCGAGAGGAAGACGGCGGCCTGGCCGGCGGAGTTGGCGGCGCCGACGATCACGATCGACTGGTCGCGGCAGCCGTCGGACTCCACCATCGCCGAGCCGTAGTAGATGCCGCGGCCGGTCAGCTCGTCCACGCCCGGCGCGTCGAGCCGGCGGTAGCTCACCCCGGTGGCGACCAGCACGGCATGGCCGGCCAGCTCGGTCCCGCCCGCCAGCAGCACGGCCCGCCGCGAGCCCTCGACCGCGAGCGCCGTGACCTCCTGGACGGCCAGCAGCTCGGCCCCGAAGCGCCGCGCCTGGTCGTGCGCCCGCCGCGCCAGCTCGGAGCCCGAGACACCGCCCGGGAAGCCGAGGTAGTTCTCGATCCGCGAGCTCTGGCCGGCCTGCCCGCCGGGCGCCTCGCGCTCGACCAGCACGGTGCGCAGGCCCTCGCTGGCGCCGTAGACCGCGGCGGCGAGCCCCGCCGGCCCGCCGCCGACGATCACGAGGTCGTAGAAGTCGAGCTCGGCGCGGGTGGCGAGCCCGAGGCGGTCGGCCAGCTCGAGCGTCGTGGGGCGCTCCAGCACGCCGCCGTCCCGGAAGAAGACCGCCGGCAGATGCTCCGGATCCACCCCGGCGAGGTCGAGCAGGCGCCCCGCCTCTGGGTCGCGGTCGAGCTCCAGCCACGCGTAGGGCACGCGGTTGCGGGCGAGGAAGTCGCGCGCCTCGTGGGAGGCGGGCGAGAACCGGTGGCCGACGACGCGTGCGACGACGTCGTCGAGCAGCGCGTCCGCGTCCCAGTCGTCGAGCAGCTCGTCGAGCGTGGGGAAGAGGCGCTCCTCGGGCGGGTCCCACGGCTTGAGCAGGTAGTAGTCGATCTGCGCGCGGTTGATCGCGGCGATCGCCGCCTCGGTGTCCGCGTAGGCGGTCAGCAGCGCCCGCTTGGCCTTGGGGTAGAGCCGGCGCGTGGTCTCCAGCAGCTCGACGCCGGTGACGCCCGGCATGCGCTGGTCGGCGAGCACGAGCGCCAGCTGCTCGCCGCGCTTGCGCAGGTCGGTCATCACCTGCTCGGCCTCGGCGCCGCCGGCCGAGCGCAGCACGCGGTAGCGGTCCCCGTAGCGGTCGCGCAGGTCGCGCTGCACGGCGCGCAGGACGGCGGGCTCGTCGTCGACCGCGAGCAGTGCCGGTCGCCGCGCCGTCGCCTCGCTCATCGGCCCGGAGACTAGCGAGCGCCGGTCGCGCGCCGGCGGGCATAGGATCGCGGGCCGTGACCCGCTTCGTCTGCGTCGCCTGCGGCACCCAGTTCCCGGACACCCCCGCCTCGCCGGCGGCGTGTCCGATCTGCGAGGACGAGCGCCAGTACGTGCCCGAGGACGGTCAGCGGTGGACGACGGTGGCGGAGCTCGCGGCCGGGCATCGCAACGTCATCCGCACCGAGGCCGAGCTGGTCGGGGTGGGCACCGAGCCGCACTTCGCGATCGGCCAGCGGGCCCTGCTCGTCCCGTGGGGCGAGTCCAACCTGCTGTGGGACTGCGTGACGCTGCTCGACGAGCCGACCGCCGAGGAGATCGAGCGCCGCGGCGGCCTGGCCGGGATCGCGATCTCCCACCCGCACTACTACTCGGCGATGGTCGAGTGGGCGCACCGCTTCGCCTGCCCGATCCACCTGCACGCGGCCGACGCGGAATGGATCGTGCGCCCGGACGACGCCGTCGCGCTGTGGAGCGGCCCGACGCTCGAGCTTGGCCACGGGGCGACGCTCGTGCAGTGCGGCGGGCACTTCGCGGGCGGGACCGTCCTGCACTGGGCGCACGCGGCGGACGGCGCCGGGGCGCTGCTGTCGGGTGACATCGTCCAGGTCGTCGAGGACCGCCGTCACGTCGGATTCATGTACAGCTACCCGAACCTCATCCCGCTCTCAGAGGCCGCGGTCCGCGGCGTCGCCGACGCGCTGGAGCCCTTCGACTTCGATCAGCTCTACGGCGCCTGGTGGGGGCGGCTCGTGCGCCGCGACGCCAAGGGCGCCGTGCGGCGCTCGGCTGAGCGCTACGCGCGCGCCCTGCGCGGCGACGTCTGATAGAGACCGCGCCCATGCCCATCACCCAGCTCGCTCCCCGCGTGTGGCGCTGCGGCTCGGCGTTCATCAACTTCTACCTGGTCGAGCAGGACGGGCTGCTCACCGTCGTCGACGCCGGCCTGCCCGGCTACCGCCGCAGCCTCGACGAGGCGCTGCGGGTCGCGGGGCGCACCCGCGAGAACATCGTGGCCCTCGTGCTCACCCACGCCGACCCCGACCACACCGGGTTCGCCGAGTGGCTGCGACGCACGGAGCGCGTGCCGGTGCTCGTCCACGCCGCGGACGCCGAGATGGCCCGCACCGCGAAGCCCAAGCAGGCCGAGGCGCGGCCGTCGCCGGCGCTGCTGCGCAGCCGCACGTTCTTCCGCACGGTGCGGGAGGCCGCCGGCAACGGGCTGCGGCCGAAGAAGATCGGCGCGGTGACGACGTTCGAGGACGGCGCCGAGCTCGACGTGCCCGGGCGGCCGCGGGTGATCCACACGCCCGGCCACACCGACGGGCACTGCGCGCTGCACTTCGCCTCCCACGGCGTGCTCTTCGCCGGCGACGCGCTGTGCACGCTGAACGTCTTCACGGGTGCCCGCGGACCCCAGCTGATGCCCCGCTTCGTGACCGTCTCGACGCCGCAGGCGCTGGCCTCGCTGGAGCGCCTTGAGCCCGTCGAGGCGGGCGTCGTCGGCTTCGGGCACGGCGAGCCGTGGCGCGAGGGCGCTGCGAGCGCCGTGCGGGCGGCGCGGCTCGCGCCCCAGGGCTGATGCCGCGCGACCGGAGCGGGCGCCTCGACGGCCGGGTCGTGCTGATCACCGGCGCGGCTCGCGGGATCGGCGCCGAGACGGCGCGACGCCTGTCGGCCCGCGGCGCGCGGATCGCCGCCGTCGGCCTCGAGCCCGAGCTGCTCGAGCGCGTCGCCGCCGCCTGCCCCGGCTCGATCGCCTGCGAGGCCGACGTGACCGACCGGGCGGCGCTCGCCGCCGCCGTCGAGCAGACCGTCGCGCGCCTCGGCGGCATCGACACGGTGATCGCCAACGCCGGCATCGGTGTCGGCGGCATGGTGCGCAGCATCGACGAGGCGGCCTTCGAGCGCACGCTCGAGGTCAACCTGGTCGGCGTGTGGCGGACGGTCCGCCTGTGCCTGCCGCACGTGATCGAGCGCCGCGGCTACGTGCTCTGCGTCGCCTCGCTGGCCGCGCTGGCCGGCATCCCGGGCTTGGCGCCCTACTCGGCGGCGAAGGCCGGCGTCGACGCCTTCGCGGGGGCGCTGCGGACCGAGCTGCGCCACCTCGGGGTCGACGTCGGCGTCGCCTACCTCTCGTGGATGGACACCGACCTGGTGCGCGCCGCGGACGCCAGCGAGGTCGCGCGCATCATGCGCCGCAGCCAGCGCGGGCCGCTCGGGCGCAACTACCCCGTCGGCGACGCGGCCGAGGCGCTCGTGCTCGGCGTGGCGGAGCGCTCGCGCAACGTCTGGGCGCCGGGCTGGGTGCGCCCGCTGCTGGCGCTGCGCGGGCTGGTGCAGCCCGTGGTCGACATCGGCGCGCGCCGCGACATCCCGGAGGCCGATGCGGTATTCGCGGCCGAGGCCGCGCGCGTCGGCGCCGCCGAGGCCTCCGCCGCGCTCGGCGCCGGGGGTGCGGCGGACCGGGCGAGCGCGGCCCGCCAGGACGGCGAGCCCGCAGCGGATCCGGCGCCGGCGGAACGACGAGAGAGCTAGAAGCGCGGGTACGGGGTAGGGCGACTCGATGGACGACGTGACCCTCGCCCGCTTCGCCGACCTCGCCGTGGGCTTCGGGGCCAACGTGCAGCCCGGTCAGATCCTGTCCGTCGGCTGCGAGCCCGGCAAGGAGCCGATGGTGCGGGCGATCGCCGCCAGCGCCTATCGCCACGGCGCACGCTTCGTCGACGTGCAGTGGTTCGACCCGTGGGTCAAGCGTGCCCGCATCGAGCACGCGCCCCAGGACACGCTCGACTTCGTCCCGAGCTGGCACGGCGATCGCATGCTGGCGCTCGGCGACCAGCGCTGCGCCCGCATCGGCCTGTCCGGCCCCGTCGCGCCCGGCCTGCTCGCCGACCTCGACCCGGTGCGGGCCGGCCGCGACCGCCTGCCGTCGCTCAAGGAGGCCGGCGAGGTCGTCAACGCGCGCACGACCAACTGGACGATCCTGCCGTGCCCGACCGCCGCCTGGGCGCAGCTCGTCTTCGAGGACCTCGAGCCGGCGGCGGCGCTCGAGCGCCTCGAGCAGCACCTCGTGCACGTCTGCCGGCTCGACGAGGAGGACCCGGTGGCGACCTGGCGCGCGCGAGCCGACACGCTGGAGGGCGTCGCCGGCCGGCTGACCGGGGCGGGCTTCGACGCGCTGCACTACGAGGGCCCGGGGACCGACCTGACCGTCGGGCTGTTCGCCAGCTCGACCTGGCACGCCGCCCGCTTCGAGACGGCCGACGGCCTGCCGCATATGCCCAACCTCCCGACCGAGGAGGTCTTCACCACCCCCGACCCGCTGCGCGCCGACGGCGTGGTCTCCTCGACCAAGCCGCTGGTGCTGATCGACGGGACGGTCGTGCGCGGGCTGCGCGTCCGCTTCGAGGCGGGCAAGGCGGTCGAGATCGACGCCGAGACCGCGGCCGAGACGATGCGCACGATCGCGGGGCGCGACGACGGCTCCGCCCGCCTCGGCGAGATCGCGCTCGTCGACCGCGAGGGCCGGATCGGCGCGCTGGAGACGATCTACTACGACACGCTGCTCGACGAGAACGCCGCCAGCCACATGGCGCTCGGCGCCGGCTTCCCGTTCGTGGTCGCCGACGAGGCGGACCGCAAGCGCATCAACGACTCCCAGATCCACATCGACTTCATGATCGGCTCCGAGGCCGTCGCCGTGACCGGCCTCACGCGAGACGGCGAGCGCGTGCCGGTGCTGCGCGGCGGCAGCTGGCAGCTCTGACCGGCGGCGGTACCCTGTCAGCCGCTCCAGGAGAGGTGCCGGAGCGGCTGAACGGGCACGACTGGAAATCGTGTGACGGGGGTCAACCTCGTCCGAGGGTTCGAATCCCTCCCTCTCCGCTGCGCCGGCTGGGCGCCGACGCCGCCGGCGTCTGATTCGCCGGTTTCACCGGTGGCCAGCCGGTCTCCCCACGGCGCCCGCCCGCGGTTGGCGTCCGCGGCCTCGCCTTGCCGTGCGCTTCTGTGTCCGAGAGGATCGTGACGGACCTCGGCCACGGGCCCCGTGGCCTGGAAGGACCGCGATGACCTCGCGCGAATCCAACCCAGAGCAGCGCGGACGACCGGCACCCCACGCGGAGCCGGGCGGGCGTAGCCCGGCTCAGGGAGCCGGCGACCGTCGAGACCCGGATCGACGCGGGCCAAGACTCAGGACCTGGCTGATCGGGCTGTTGATCGCCGCCGTCGGTGCGGCGTTGACCGATGTCGTCACGGGCGGGATCTCCGCCGGGCTGAAGAGTGGCTGGCGGTTGGCCACCGGTGAGTCAGCGCCGCTGCCGCTTGCGGTCACGGCGCAGGCGCAGCGTGGCCGGCGATCCGCCTTCGTTCTCGAGAAGCGACTCAGCGCAGCCTCCCCGCTGCCCACCGACGCGGCTCTGGGCCGGCCGCGGATCGGCTGGGCCGAGGCCAACGGAGCGATCGATGCCAATCAGACCACCGTCCAGGTCGTGATCGAAGGTCGACGGACCGCTTCCGTGGTCCTGCTCGGGCTGAGCGTCGATGTCGTCGAGCGTCGCGCTCCACCGGCGGGGACGTTCGTGGCGCCCGAAGGAGCCGGAGGGATCGGTGTCCGGTACTTCGAGGTGAATCTGGACGAGACGTCGCCTACGGTCGAATCAGGAACCCTCAACGAGCCCAAGCCGGAAGAGCGACCGATCGACTTCCCTTACAAGGTCTCGCGTACGGAGCCCGAGGTGTTCATCATCTACGCCTCTACGACGACCTGTGATTGCCGTTGGACGGCAGAGCTGAGCTGGGTGTCGGGCGGTAAGCGCGGCACGACACGGATCGACGACGACAGCCGCCCGTTTCGCACGGCCTCCGCCGACGCTGCTCCCGATGCCGTCGAGGTCGATCGGACGACGCTCCGCCTCCATGAGTACGAGCGGTAGGCGACCTGGGTAGGGTGCCGCCGGATGACCGACGTCGACGCCGAGCTGCGCCCCTGGTTCGACCGGCTCGGGGCCGACGTCGCCGGGCTCGAGCTCTATGACGCGCACACCCACGTCGGGCGCAACGACCCCGACGGCATGAAGCAGGAGCCGGAGGAGCTGCTCGCCGGCCTGGCCGCCGTCGACGCGCGCGGGATCGTCTTCCCGATGCACGAGCCCGACGGCTACCCGCCCGCCAACGACGCCGTGCTCGCGGCCGCCGAGGCGTCCGACAAGCTCGTCGCGTTCTGCCGAGTGAACCCGCACGACGGCGCGGTGGCCGAGGCCGAGCGCTGCCTGGACGCCGGTGCGCGCGGCATCAAGCTGCATCCGCGGGCGGAGCGCTTCACCTTCTCAGAGCCCGCGGTGCGCGATCTCGTGGCGCTCGCGCACGAGCGCAAGGTGCCGATGCTGGTCCATGCCGGCCGGGGGATCCCGGCGCTCGGGCGCGACACCGTGGCCCTCAGCGGCGAGTTCCCGGACGCCACGTTGATCCTCGCCCACTGCGCCGTGTCCGACCTCGCCTGGCTGTGGCGCGCGCTGCCCGAGCGCCCGAACCTGTTGATCGACACCGCGTGGTGGCTGCCGGCCGACCTGATCGCGATGTTCGTGCTCGCGCCGCCGGGCAACGTCGTGTGGGCCAGCGACTCGCCCTACGGGTGGCCGCTGCCGTCCGCGGTGATGGCGCTGCGCTGCGCGCTGCAGGCGGGCCTGGTCTCCGAGCAGGTGCGCGCGGTGGCGGGCGGCCAGCTCGAGCGGGTGCTCGCCGGCGAGGGTCCCGCCGACCTCGGCCCGGCGCCGGGAGCGCCGGCGCGGCCGGCGAACCTGCTCGCGGCGCGCGTGGCCGGCTACCTGACCGCTGCGCTCGGCCAGGCGTTCGTGCGCGCGGACTTCGGCGAGATGCTCGCGCTCGCGCGCCTCGGCTGCGCGGTGGGCGAGGACGCGCCCGACGCCACCCTGTTCGCCGAGATCCTCGAGCTGCTCGATCTCTACGAGGCCAACGCCGAGCCGCCGCCGCCGACCGGGCGCCCGCTGGCCCCGGCCGGCCGCTTCCTGCTCGCGGCGCTGGTCGTGGCCAGCACGCCCGACGTGCCCCTGCCCGAGCGCCCGCTGGCGCCCGCGCCCGCCCGCAACTGAGGCGATGACCCGGGACCGCGCGTTCTGGGTGCGGCGGGCCGGACCGGTGCTGGCGCTCGTCGTCGCGGGAACGCTCCTGGTCGCGTTCGGCGACGGTGTCGTCGCGATCGCCGGCAGCGGGGTGATCGGCGCCGCTGCGGTGCTGGCGACCGCGCTGGTGTTCCTCGAGGTCGGCCTCAGCGAGGACCGCGAGCGGGCGCGGGAGCGAGCGCGCCCAGACGAGCGACCGCCTCGTCGATGACCGCGTCGCGCTTGCAGAACGCGAAGCGCACGAGCGACCGGCCCGCGTCGCGGTCGTCGTAGAACACCGAGGTCGGCACCGCGACGACGCCGGCCCGCTCGGGCAGCGCGAGGCAGAACGCGACGCCGTCGTCCTCGCCCAGCGGGCGGATGTCGGCGTTGGCGAAGTACGTTCCCGCCGGGCGGTGGACCTCCAGCCCGGCGGCCTCGAGGCCGGCGCACAGCCGGTCGCGCTTGGCCCCGAGGTCGCTCGCCGCACGGGCGTAGAAGTCGTCGCCGAGGGCGAGCGCCTCGGCGATCGCGAGCTGCAGCGGCGTCCCGACCGCGAAGGTGAGGAACTGCTTGGCGGTCCGCACCGCGCCCACGAGCTCGGCCGGTCCGATCACCCAGCCGACCTTCCAGCCGGTCAGCGAGAAGGTCTTGCCGGCCGAGGAGACGGTCAGCGTCCGCTCGGCCATGCCCGGCAGCGAGGCGAGCGGCACGTGCTCGCCGTCGAAGATGAGGTGCTCGTAGACCTCGTCGGTGATCGCGATCAGGTCGCGCTCGACGCACAGCGCCGCGATCCCCTCGAGCTCGGCCCGCGAGAAGACCTTCCCGGTCGGGTTGTGCGGCGAGTTGAGCAGCAGCACGCGAGCGCGCGGCCCGGCCAGCGCCCGCAGCGCGCCGAGGTCGGCCTCCCAGCCCGGCGGGCGCAGCGTGACGGGCCGGCGGACGGCACCCGCCATCGCGATGCAGGCGGCGTAGGAGTCGTAGTACGGCTCGAAGCAGAGCACCTCGTCGCCGGGCTCGCAGAGCCCCAGCAGCGCCGCCGCGATGCCCTCGGTGGCACCGACGGTGATCAGCACCTCGCCGTCGGGGTCGGGATCGAGGCCGTAGAAGCGCCGCTGGTGGGCGGCCACGGCCGCGCGCAGCGCCGGGACCCCCTCGGCCGGCGGGTACTGGTTGTGGCCGTCGCGCATCGCCGCGACCGCCGCCTCGACGACGGCGGCCGGCCCGTCGGTGTCCGGGAAGCCCTGCCCGAGGTTGACCGCCCCCGTGCGCGTGGCGAGCGCGGTCATCTCGGCGAAGATCGTCGTGCCGAAGCCGCGCAGGCGCGACGCGACCGCCATCAGGCCACCCGCACGCGCACCCGGGCCCAGGCGGAGTTGGCGTAGCCCTTGGGGTTCCACACGGCGGCCACCTCCCGGACCTGGCCGTTGCCGTCGGCGTCGAAGGCGCGCGCGAGCAGCTCGGCCGAGCCGGTCGCGGTGAGCTCCGCGCGGGCGCGCCAGCGCCGCCACGCCCACGGGCCGAGCCCGGCGTCGAGCAGCTCGGCGTCCGCCCACGTGCGCCCGCCGTCGGCCGAGGTCTGCACCTGCTCGACGGGCGTCGCGCCCGCCAGCGCGTAGCCGCGCACCTCCACTGTCCCGGCGGCCAGCGTCGCGCCCGACCGCGGCGCGAGGATCGCCGAGCAGACGGGCAGCTCGCCGAGCTGCTCGCCGCCCACGCGATAGGCCGTGGCCTGGAAGTGGTTGGCCGACGGCTGGGCCTGCAGCTCGAGGCTCGTCAGCCACTTCACGCTGCGGGCGCCGTAGTACCCGGGCACGACCAGTCGCAGCGGCCCGCCGTGGACCGCCGGCAACGGCTCCCCGTTCATCTCCCACGCGAGCAGCACCTCGGGCGCGCGCGCCTTCTCCAGCGGGATCGAGCCGCCGAAGGGCTCGGGCGGGTCGGTCTCCGGCGACTCGTCGAGGCCGAGCAGGGCGACGTGGCGGGCGCCGGAGGCCGGCGCGCCGGTGGCCGCCAGCAGGTCGCCCAGCCGGGCGCCGCGCCAGCGTGCGGTGCCGATCGCCCCGGGCCCCCACGGCGCCTCGCCGGGGATCGGGCGGACCTCTGCGAGGTCGGTCCGCCGGTTGCCGGCGCACATCAGCGTCGCGATCACCTCGTGGGCGTCGAAGCGGTCGCGCAGCTCGTTCACGGTGAGCGTGAGCGGGCGCTCGACGAGCCCGCAAACGCTCAGCGTCGCTGACGCCCCGCTGGCCTCGGGAACCGGGCCGTGGCCGCGCACGTAGTGCTCGCCGACCGGCGTGACGGCGCCGGCCCACAGGGCCTCCGGGGCGGCCTCCGCGTTGAAGGGGGACTCCGAGTGCACCGTCATCTCGGCGGCCTTGCCGAAGGGCGGCATCGCCCGCACCTTAGCCGCGCTCGGCGGTTATCCGCCCGCACCGCCGCGGGGATAACCGCCCCGCGCGCTCTCGTGCAGTCCCGCTGGCGCCGGCCGCCGGCGGCCGCGACGCTGGTGTCCCCCCGACGACGAAGACGCCCGGCACGGACGTGGTCCGTCGTGCGACCACGAGGAGCCGACGAATGCACACAGCGGACGGAATCGAGGCACTGCGCGACGTGGTCCGCGGCGCGGTGACCCTGCCGGGCGAGGACGGCTGGGACGCCGCCCGCCGGGCCTTCAACCTCGCCGTCGACCAGCAACCCGCGGCGGTGGTCGAGGTGCAGGCCGCCTTCGACGTGGTCGCCGCGGTCCGCTTCGCCGCCGCGCACGGGCTCGGCGTGACCGCCCAGCCGACCGGCCACGGCGCGACCCACGACCTGCGCGACACGATCGTCCTGCGGACCGGCGCGCTGCGCGCCATCTACGTCGACCGCGAGGGCGCACGGGTCGTCGCCGGCGCCGGCGTGCGCTGGGGCGACCTGCTGGCCCGCACCGGCCGCGACGGGCTCGCGGGCCTGTCGGGCAGCTCGCCCGGCGTCGGCGTGGTCGGGTACTGCCTCGGCGGCGGGCTGGGCTGGCTCGGCCGCCGCTACGGCCTCGCCGCCGACTCGGTGCTCGCGATCGAGCTGGTCACCCCGGACGGCGAGCTGGTGATCGTCGACGCCGAGAGCGACCCCGAGCTCTTCTGGGCGCTGCGGGGCGGCGGCGGCTCGTTCGGCATCGTCACCGCGATCGAGCTCGCGCTGCAGCCGGTGCCCTCGGTCTTCGGCGGCCGGCTCGTGTGGCCCGGCGAGCAGGCGCAGACCGTGCTCAACGCTTGGCGCCGCTGGACCGCCGGCGTACCTGAAGAGCTCAGCTCGACGGCGACCGTCATGCAGGTGCCGCCGCTGCCGACGGTCCCGGAGCCGCTGCGCGGACGCCACCTCGTCACGATCGCAATCGCCCATCAGGGCGACGAGGCGCAGGCCCGCGAGGAGCTCGCGCCGCTGCTGGAGCAGACCGGCGCGCCGATGATCGAGCAGCTCGCCACGCTCCCGATCGCCGACCTCGGCGAGATCGCCCAGGAGCCGGCGGACCCGGCGCCCAGCGCGCTGGCGGCCGAGCTGCTCGACGACGTCACGCCCGCGACGATCGACGCGATCCTGTCGCAGGTCGGCGCCGGCAGCGGCTCGCCGCTGGTGCTCGCCCAGCTGCGCCACCTCGGCGGCGCGCTCGCGCGGCCCACGCCCGGGCAGGGCGTCGCCGGCGCCGTCGCGGCGCCGTACCTGGTCTACGGCGTCGGCGTGACGCCGACTCCCGCCGCCGCGGCGGCGGTGGCCGCCGGCCTGCGCGGCCTGCTCGCCGCGGTCGCGCCGTGGGGCACCGGCCGCCGGCCGCTGAACTTCGCCGCCGACGGCGAGCTCGCGACCGTCTTCCCTGCCGCGGACCTGGCCCGCCTGAGCGCGCTCAGGGCCGAGCGCGACCCGCGCGACGTGATCCGCGCGAACCACCGGGTCCCGCTCGCCGCCGCGCCGCTGGCGCAGGCCGCGTGACGCCGAGCCGCGCCCGCAGGGCGGCGTAGACGGCGGGCGAGTCGAGCACGGCGAAGTGATGCAGGCCGCCGGCGTGGACCACGCCGCCGGCGGGGAAGGGCACGCCTGGGCCGGTCGCGCTCGCCGGGCGCACGAGCCCGTCCCCGGCGAGGCGGCCGAGCGGGTGGCGCGGGTCGCGGGTCACGGTGGCGCTCAGGGCCCAGTAGTCGGCGGTCTCGACGAACGCGGGATCGTCCGTCAGGCCGTGGCGGAGGTCGCGGATCCCGGCGCTGCGCAGCTCCACGATCGTGGCGAACGGGCGCGACTCGGGCGCGACCCCGAGCGCGCGGGCAGCCAGGTGGGCCGCCTTCTCGCCCGGGGCACCGTGGTGCGGGCTGGCCAGGCAGGCCACGTGGCGCAGCGCGGGGAGCCAGGCCGCGCCGCTGCGGCGGCCCGCGAGCGCGGCGCTGCGGGCGACGAGCCCGCCCATCGAGTGGCCGATCAGCGCGATCTCCTCGAGCGCGACCGGCCACGCGGCGGCCGTCTCCTCGAGCAGCGCGGAGAGGCGCCGGCCGTTCTCGGCCACCGGCAGCCCGCTGTTGAAGCGCAGCCACAGCGGCGTGATGCCCAGGTCGGCCTGCAGCCGCTCGCCGTAGCCGGGCCGGCCCTCCGGCGGCGCCCACGTGCGCGCGGTCTCGCCCAGCCCGTGCACGAAGACCGCCAGCCGCGGGGTGGCGTCCGGCACGTCCGCCGTGAGCGCGGACGGCTCGAGCGCGACGGCCCGCCCGTCGCCGCGGCACAGGGCCATAGGCACCGCGAGCGGGCTGCGCTCGCGCTCCAGCCGGTCCCCGCACGCGCCGGCCAGCGCGCCGAGCGCGGCCGCGCCGCGCCCCGAGTCGGCCAGCGGCGCCGCCGTGGCGGGCCGGCTCAGCCCGGCCGCCACGCCGGCGGCGCGGCCGATCGCGCCGCCCAGGCCGCGGATCGCGCCGTACACGGGCCGGGCGATCGCGTCGTGGACCGCGGCGACCGGCGCGCCGGCCGGGGTGGCCGCGGGTGTCCGGGCGAGCACCGCTCGATGGACCCCCTCGACCAGCGAGGCGGTGCCGGCCACGGCGTCGCCGGCCAGCGCTCCCAGGGCCCGTGCCTCGTCCGGCCGGATGGCGCTCCTCTCGTGGCTACCGCGGCCGGGGCTCCAGCCGCTCGTCGCGGCAGCTGCGCCGCGCGTTGACGGGGTTGCAGCGTACCGGCCCGCCGCCGGGCAACTCGGCGACGAAGTCCGAGTCGTAGCGGGCGGTCATCCCGACCTCGGGGAAGTCGGTGGAGACGACCTGGGCGCCGCTGGCCAGCGCCGCCTCGAGCTGGGTCGTGTCGCCCGTGAGCACCGTGGTCAGCGGCACGTCGGAGCGCGTGCGGACCAGGTAGCCGTCGCGCACGAGCGCCTGGATCTGCGCGGTGTTGGCGCCGCGCGGCTCGTTGCGCTTGATGAAGGCGGCGTCGGCGAAGCCCGCGCGCGAGTTCGTGAAGAGCACCCGCCCCTCGAGGCTGGGCCGCCCGGCGACGTAGGCGTCGCGGATCGCGCCGGGGTCGTTGTCGAGCAGGAAGAGCACCTTGCCGCGGCTCTCGCGCAGCGTCGGCCAGCCCGAGCGGGTGACGGACTCCTCGAGCGTGCGCCCGCGCCGGCGCACGTCGTCGGGGGTGATCAGGTCGCTGTCGTCGAACACGGAGCGGATCTCCGCGTCGAGGCCGTCCAGCGCCGCGCCGTCCCACGGTGGCGACTGCACGCCGCCCGCCGCGACCGCCCGCGGATCGCTGCTCTTGAGCTCGAGCAGGATCGGCAGCGGCACGTGGCGCGGGTTGGCGTCCGACCAGCGCCGGACCTGCTCGAGGCAGGTGACGAAGCGCACGCAGGTCGTCTTGTAGTCCAGGTCGCCGATGTGGAAGGTCTTGATCCCGGGCGCCAGCCAGTCCGGGTCGGTCAGCGGGCCGAGCCCGATCGCCTTGCGCACGCCGGGGTGGGCCCACAGGCCGCCGGCCGGGTCGCCGAAGAGGTCGAGCTCGAGCCCGCGCACGTCCTGGCGCGCGAACTGGTTGGGGATCGTGGCGTGGCTGTAGGCGAGGAACTTGTCGTAGTCGTCGGGCACGCCGATCAGCGCCTCGTAGGCGGCCTCCTCGGCCTTGGGCAGCTCGCGGTGATAGCTGTTGTGGCTGCCGATCACCTGCAGCTCGTTCATGCGCACCGGTGGCGCGGCGACGGCCGGCCCGGCTGCGGTGCCGAGCAGGAGCGCGGCCAGGACGACCGGCAGCAGCAGACGGCGACGGGACACGGGGGATGACCTCCTGGCTCGATGGCGGGCTGACGCGCCCGCCATTGAACCGGTCGCCCCCGCGTCCGGCGTTGTCGCGCTGTGAAGCTCGCTCAGGCCGCTTCGGGCAGCAGGAGCTCGCTCAGGCCGCTTCGGGCAGCAGGATCCCGCGGCCCTGCAGGCGGCCGCCGTCGAGGTCGGCCATGGCGTCGTTGATGGCCTCCAGCGGATAGGTGCTCGTGTGCAGGCTCACCTTGCCCTGGGCCGTGAGCGTCATCAGCTCGGCCAGGTCGTTGTAGGTCCCGACCAGGTTGCCGATGAAGTTGATCTCGCGCGAGATCACGTCGATGGTCGGGATCTTGAGCTCCTGCCCGTAGCCGATGACGTGGTAGTCGCCGCCGTCGCGCAGCATGGCGATGCCGTCCTCGACGGCGCCCTTCTCGCCGACGAAGTCGATGATGACCTCGGCGCCGACGCCGTTGGTGAGCTGCAGGACGGTGTCGACCTGGGAGCCGTCGACCTTGACGAGGTGGTCGGCGCCCCAGCCCTTGGCCAGCTCGAGCGCGGCGTCGGACGGGTCGGTGACGATGATCTCCGCCGGCGTCATCGCCTTCAGGCACTGGACGCCGATGTGGCCGAGCCCCCCGGCGCCGATGACCACCACCTTCGTGCCGGGATAGAGGACCTTCTCGGCCTTCTTGACCGAGTGATACGCGGTCAGGCCGGCGTCGGCCAGCGCCGCGATGTCCTTCGGGTGCAGTGTCGGCTCGAGCTTGACCACCGAGCGTGCCGAGGTGTGCAGGAAGTCGGCGAAGCCGCCGTCGACCCCGATCCCCGGGAAGGCGCCGTTCTCGCAGTGCATGTCGTCGCCGGCGCGGCAGAACCGGCACAGGCCGCAGGAGATGAACGGGTGCACGATGACCGTGTCGCCGACCTCGACGTTCGTCACCGCCGAGCCGACCTCGTGGATCCAGCCCGCGTTCTCGTGCCCCGGCGTGTAGGGCAGCTCGACGCCGGACTTCTCCGCCCACTGCCCCTCCTGGATGTGCAGGTCGGTCCGGCACAGGCCCGCGCCGCCGATCTTCACGACGACGTCGAACGGTCCCGTCGCCTTCGGCTCGTCGATCTCCTCGAGCTTGAGCTGCTGGTGGTAGTCGTGCAGGCGCGCGGCCTTCATCTCCGGGCTCCTCCCTGGCGGTGGACGCGGCACTGCCTACCCGCGTGCGCGAAGGTTCAATGCACGACGTTGAACGCTCGCCGCCGCTCGCCCATGCGCGCGCCGAGCAGCACGCAGACGACGCCCAGCGCGAGGATGAGCGCGTTGACGGCGGGGTCGGCGGGCACGGGCGCGCCCACGGCCACCAGCTGCACCGCGAGCATCAGCGCCCAGGCGAGCAGGTAGAGAACGAGCCCGGCCTGGCGGCTCGGCGCGAGGTAGCCGAGCGGGCCGGCGAGGACGACCGCGGTGAAAAGCTCCATACCGCCGTAGACGACGGCACGGCCCGGTCTATTTCATGCCGGGCAGCGCGCCCACAGCCGCCATGAGGCGTTGCGCGCCACCTGGCCGAATCCCGGCGGCACCTCGGCGACCAGCCGCCGCGGGTCGCGCGGGTCCAGCGTGAACGCGCGCTCGATCGCGGGGCTCGCGGGATCGACGTAGAGGCCCTGGCGCTGGCGGACCAGCTGCGCGCTGCGGATCTCGGCCGGCGGCCGGTCTAACCACAGGGCGAGGTCGGGCACCGGGCGATGGTTGGGCACGCCGACCGGCGCGCAGCCGGTCGCGAAGGCGGGCGCCCGGGCGATCGACTTCAAGTCGTCCTTGATCGCCCGCTGGATCCCGATCGTTGTGTTCAGCCGCTCCAGGCGCTCGACCTGCTGAGGCGTGAACGCGATCAGCGCCACCACGACGAGCGCCGCGATCACCTGCCAGCGCCGGCGCCACGGGTGCCCCGGCTCGAGCTGCTGCCAGCCGAACACCCCGGCGCCGCAGAAGACGGCCAGGATCGTCGCCGGCCCGAGCAGGTAGCGCCCGAGGATCGGCAGCCCGGCGGCGGCCAACAGGCAGAAGGCGGCCGCCGCCGCGACGCCGGCGAGCGCGGGCAGGGTCGCGCGGGCGCGCAGCAGCCACAGCGAGAGCACGCCGCCGGCGGCCGCGCCCAGCAGCACCGGCTCGCGCAGGATCTCCCCGATCCGGCGCGGCGCGGTGATCGGCACCTCGTCGAGGCCCGTCCGGCGCTCGAGCAGCTCCGCCCCGGCCCGCGTGCCGGTCAGCGAGTGCAGCGGGTCGCCGGTCACCACGAGGTCGGAGAGCATCCACAGCACCGGCGCGGCCGCCGCCGCGGCGGTCAGGAGCAGCAGCCGGCGCGGCGTGCGCTCCCCGGCCCACAGCCGCCAGCCGACGTAGCCGAACGCGAACAGCCATGCCTCGGGGCGCAGCAGGCCGGCCAGTCCCAGCAGGACGAGCACCGGCGCCTCGGCGCGCGGGCGGCGCGCCGCGACCAGCAGCGCGCCGAGCACCAGCACGAGGTACGGGAGGTCGACGTACGCGCGCACGCCGAAGGACAGCACCGGCTCGCGGGTGAGGATGATCACGGCCGCCAGCAGCCCGGCCGCCCACCCGAACCACTCGCGCCCCAGCGCGAAGGTGAGGGCGAAGAGCCCGCCGAGCGCGGCGAAGGCCAGCACCACCATCGCGGTCTCGGCGCCGTCGCCCAGCGGCGTCAGCAGCGCCGCGACGAGCTCCTGCAGCGGGTGCGGGGTCGGCGCGACCGGGACCTCGTAGTCGGGCAACCGGCCGTTCGCCCAGTCGCGCCCCCAGACCAGCGCGTACATCGTGTCGTAGTTGGCGAACCCGAAGCCCGTGATCAGCCACGCGACCGTCGCCCCCGACGCGGTGAGCAGGAGCCCCGCCGCCCATCCGGTCAGGGTCGCCGGCCGCGACCGCCGGCTCAGCGCGGGCGCACGCACGCCCACAGCACCGCGGCCGCGCACGCCAGCGTCAACCAGCCCGCCAGGTCGACCCACAGCCCGTCTCCCAGCAGCAGCTGCCTGGCCACCACCAGCGCGGCGACCGACAGCGCGAGCCCCGCGGGCAGTGTCCACGTCTCGCCCATCACGAGCGTGCGCAGCTCGTGCAGGAACCCCCTCATGCCGGTGCCCAGCGCGTCAGCAGCGCGACGTACAGCTGGGAGATCGCGAGCAGCAGCGCGGCGACGTAGACCAGCGCCAGGTCGCCGAGCGGCCAGACCGCTCCCAGCCCCTCGGCCAGGAAGACGACCCCGAACGCGCTCAGGACCAGCCCGACGCCGTACTTCAGCTCGGTCTCGGGCAGGCGGGCGAGCGGGCGCCGCAGCGCCGCGCCAATGGCGACGACGGCGACCGCCGCGACGGCGGCGCCGGCGAGCGACGGCGCGAGGCCGCTCGGCTGGGCGCCGAGGGCCGCGACGATCAGCACGATCTCGACGCCCTCGACGAAGACGCCCTTGAAGGCCACGACGCGGGCGGGCCAGTCCGCGGCGCCGGGCGCCGGCGGCGGCAGCGCGCCCAGCTCGGCGCGCGCCTCGAGGTACTCCTGCAGCGCGGTGGAGCGCGAGCGGCGGCCGGCGAGCCGCAGCACGCCCTTGCGCAGCCACTCGAGCCCGAGCAGCAGGAGCAGCACGCCGATGACGGCTTCAAGGGCGTCGAGCGGCACCCGGCCGAGCAGCAGCGGCCCGACCCCCACCGCCACGGCGGCGAGCACCACCACCGCCGCGGCGGCGCCGATCACGGCGTCGCGCAGGCGGCGCGTCGCGCCGACCGCGAGCACGATCGCCATGCTCTCGAGCAGCTCCACCGCGACGGCGACCGCCGCCGCCAGGGCGACGAGGACGACGGCGGCGCTCACGGACGCGGTCGGGTCAGCGGCCGTAGCGCTCGCGCGAGAGCACGAGGTACTCGGGCAAGGCGGTGCGCGGCGGTGGGGAGGGATCTGCGAGCACCGAGATCGTCTCCGCGACCGACCGGGTGACCTCCGCGGTCTCGTCGCCGAAGTCCACGGCGACCGTCTCCTCGTCGGGCGCCTCGGCCATGACGCCCCGGCGCCCCGGCTCGATCCCGACCTCCTTGAGCAGGTGCAGGACGTCCTCGGCCTCGTTCTCGAAGCGCAGGACCGCGACCTCGGCGCCGAGCTCGACGTCGGCCAGCGGCACGCCCTCGATTCGATCGGCCGAGCGCAGCGGATGACCGTGCGGGCACGTCTGCGCGTCCCCGATTGCCGCGGTCATGCGCGCCTCCAGCACCGGCGACATGGCGTGCTCGAGCCGCTCGGCCTCTTCGTGGACCTCGTCCCACGGGATGCCCAGGACGTCGGTGAGGAAGCGCTCGATCATGCGGTGACGGCGCACGATGCCCTCGGCGAACTCATAGCCGTGGGGGGTGAAGGCCAGCACCTTGTCGGGCCCGCGCGAGACGAAGCCGTCGCGCTCCAGGCGCCCGATCATCTCGTGCACCGTGGGTGCGGAGAGGCGCATGGCGCGCGCGAGGTTGGCGCCCGTCATCGGCAGCCCGGCCTCGTGCAGCCAGAAGATCATCTCGAGGTACTCCTGCTCTGCGACGGTGGCGGTGCCTTCGAGCTGGGCCATGGGACAGAGGCTATCGCTCCGCTTGACAGCGGGCGTATGGTTAGCCGTCGTGATAGCTATCGATGCTGCGAAGCGGATGGGCGCTGACGCGACCCTGCGGGCGCTCGCGGACCCGACGCGCCGGCGCATCGTCGAGCTGCTCGGCGCGGCGCCGCACACGGCCACGGAGCTGCACCGGGCGTTCCCGATCGCCGGGCCGGCCGTGAGCCGGCACCTGCGCGTGCTGCGCGAGGCCGGCGTCGTCGCCGAGCGGCGCGTCCCGGAGGACGGGCGCGTGCGCCTGTACGCGCTCGAGCCGGATGCCCTGCGGGCGCTCGCGGCCTGGCTGGAGTCGATCGGCGGCGGCTGGCAGGCGCAGCTCGACGCCTTCAAGGACCACGTCGCGTTGCGGGGCGCCCGGTCGTGACGGAGACCGTCCTCGCCCGCGCCGAGGTCGTGGTGGACGCCGACGCGGAGCCCGCCTTCCGGCTCTTCACGGACGAGATCGGCTTGTGGTGGCGCGCCGGCACGCGCTACTGGAACGATCCCGAGCGGGGGCTCTTCCTGCGCCTCGAGCCCGGCGTCGGCGGGCGGTGGATCGAGGTCTACGACGCCGAGACCGGCGCCGGCTTCGAGGTCGGCCGCGTAACCGAGTGGCGCCCGGGCGAGCGCCTCGGGCTCACGTGGACCCAGAGCGCTTGGCCCCCCGGGCGGTCGACCGACATCACGGTCACCTTCGCGCCGGCCGGCCCGGGCAGAACCCGCGTGCGGATCGAGCACGCCGGCTTCGAGCGCCTGGGGCCGGCGGCGGCGGAGGCCGGCGCCGGCTATCAGGCCGGCTGGGCCGAGGTGCTCGGCTGGCTCGCCGCCCACGTCCGCACGACCGTCACCTGACACCGACCGAGGAGGCCCGATGCTCTCCGTCCTGTTCTACGAGCCCGCCGAGGACGTCATGTCCAAGGCGCCCGCGCACTTCCCCGCCCACAGCGCCCGGCTGGACCAGTTCCACGCCGACGGGCGCCTGCGGATGGTGGGCACGTGGGCGAACCCGCAGGAGGGGTCGATGGCGATCTTCACGAGCCGCGAGGCGGCCGAGGACTTCGTCGCCGAGGACCCGTTCGTGCTCAACGAGGTCGTCGTGCGCTGGCGGATCCGCGAATGGGACGAGGTGCTCACGGCAGCGCCGGCCGGATCACCGTGACGCCGAGCGGCGAGGCGCCGCTCATCGCCGCCAGCGCGGCGGGCGCCTCGTCCAGGCCGATCCGCGCCTGGACGAGCCGCTCGGGATCGACGCGGCCCGCCCGCACGAGCGCCAGCAGCTCCGGGTAGGCGTGGGCGGCCATGCCGTGCGAGCCGAGCAGCTCGAGCTCGCGGGCGATGACCAGCTCCATCGGCACGCGCGGGCGCTCCGGCAGCAGGCCGACCTGGACGTGGCGCCCGCGCTTGCGCAGGGCGGCGATCGAGTCGGCACAGGCCCGCTCGTCGCCGATCGCGTCGAGGCTCAGGTGGGCGCCGCCGCCGGTCGCCTCGCGCACGTCGCCGCCGGCCGGCAGCGCGAGCTCGGCCCCGACCGCCCGCGCGAGCGCGAGCGCCGGCTCCGCGAGGTCGACGGCGATCACGCGGGCGCCCGCGGCCGCGGCGATCATCACGGCGGAGAGGCCGACGCCGCCGCAGCCGTGCACCGCGACCCACTCGCCCGCGCGGACGCGGCCGACCTGGGCCACCGCCCGGTAGGCCGTGGCGACCCGGCAGCCGAGGCCGGCCGCCGCGTCGGCGCCGACGGCCTCCGGCAGCCCGACGAGGTTGACGTCGGCGTGGTCGAGCGCGCACAGCTCGGCGAAGGAGCCCCAGCCGGTGAACCCCGGCTGCGTCTGGCGGTCGCAGATCTGGTGGTCGCCGGCCGCGCACTGCGCGCAGCTGCCGCAGGCGCACACGAACGGGACGGTCACGCGGTCGCCGGGCCGCCAGCGTTGCACGTCGTCCCCGACGGCCTCCACGACGCCGGCGAGCTCATGGCCTCCGACGTGCGGAAAGCGCCGGATGTCGGGGTCGTGGCCCATCCAGCCGTGCCAGTCGCTGCGGCACAGCCCGGTGGCCTCGACGCGCACGACCGCGCCGTGCGGCGCCGGTGAGGGATCCGGGACCGTCTCGACCACCGGCATCCGCTCGAAGGCCTCGTAGACGACCGCGCGCATTGCGGCACTGTAAGCCCGGGTAGGCAGGAGCCATGACCGGCGAGCGGATCGAGGAGGCCCTGCGGCAGGCGGGCGACACGGAGCGCGTGCAGATCGGGGCCGGCCTGCTCGCCGGTACCGGAACGGTGTTCGGTGAGGCCTTCGGCGAGGACGCCACCGCGGTGGTCGTCGCCGACGAGCACACGTGGGCGGCGGCCGGCGACCGGGTGCAGGCGAGCCTCGCCGCCACCGCGGAGCCTTTCGTCTTCGCCGGCACGCCGGAGCTCTACGCCGACTACGCGAACATCGAGCAGCTGCGTGACGCGCTCGCCAGCCACGACGCGGTCCCCGTCGCCGTGGGGTCGGGCACCGTCAACGACATCGCCAAGCGCGCGGCGCACGAGAGCGAGCGCCCGTACATGGTGGTCGGCACCGCGGCGTCGATGGACGGCTACACCTCCTTCGGCGCGGCGATCACCAAGGACGGCTACAAGCAGACGCTGAGCTGCCCGGCGCCGAGGGTCGTGCTCGCCGACCTCGACGTGCTCCGCGGCGCGCCGGAGGCGATGACCGCCTGGGGCTACGCCGACCTGCTCGCCAAGGTGCCCGCCGGCGCGGACTGGATCGTGGCCGACGCGCTGGAGGTCGAGCCGATCGACGAGCGCGTGTGGTCGCTCGTGCAGGAGCCGCTGCGGCACGCCACCGGCCGCCCCGCCGAGCTGAAGGCCGGCGATCCCGCGGCGATGGACGACCTGATCGAGGGGCTCATGATGGCGGGCCTCGCCATGCAGGTCTCCGGGTCGTCGCGGCCGGCGTCGGGGGCCGAGCACTACTTCAGCCACCTGTGGGAGCTCGAGGAGCTCGCGCACGCCTCCCACGGCTTCAAGGTCGGCATCGGCTCGATCGCGATCGCGGCGTTCTACGAGCGTCTGCTGAAGCGCGACCTGAGCGCGCTGGACGTCGACGCGGTGCGCAGTTCCTGGCCCGGCTGGGACGAGGTGGAGCGCGGCGTGCGCGCCACCCACAAGACTGAAGGGCTGGACGAGGCCGCCGTGAAGGAGAGCCGCGCGAAGTACCTCGACACCGGCGCGCTGGGCGAGCGGCTGGAGCTGCTGCGCGAGCGCTGGCCGGCGCTGCGCGAGCGCCTGGCGGAGCAGATCCTGCCGCCGGCCGAGCTGCGCGACCGCCTCGGTGCGGCCGGCTGCCCGACCGCACCGGAGGACATCGGGCTCAGCCGGGAGGACCTGCGCGCCACCTATACGCGCGCGCGCATGATCCGCAGCCGCTACACCGCCCTCGACCTCGCCTACGAGGCGGGGATCCTCGAGGACGTCGTGGACGAGCTGTTCGCCTCCGGTGGCTTCTGGAGCGCGTCCTAGGAGCCCGTTCGTCGGCCGGCTCCTAGGCGCGCGCCGGCGCCAGCTGCGCGATGCGGATCGCGTTGCCGAACGGGTCGCGCAGCCCGAAGTCGATGCCGTACCCCCGCTCGGTCGGCTCCTCCGTGAGCTCGACGCCACGCGACTTGAGCTCGGCGTGGACCTTCCGGACGTCGTCGGTGGTGAAGAACAGCGTGCCGCCCGTCGCGCCCTTGGTCACGAGCTCGCGCACCTGCTCGGCGGTCGCCTCGTCCATCGCGGGCGGGCCGGGCCGCTCGAGCAGGATCTCCCGGCCAGGCTCGCCGGGCACGCTGACCGTCAGCCAGCGCATGAAGCCGAGGTCCTCGTCGGTGTTGACCTCGAGGCCGAGCTTGCCGACGTAGAAGTCGAGTGCCTCGTCCTGGTCGAGGACGAAGATCTGAGAGATGCGGATGGCGTTGAGCATGGGGGAGACGCTAATCGCCGCCCGCCGTCCTGGCTTCTCCGAAACTGCTCGGTCGCGTCCAGGCCCTGATGAAGCAGGTCGGGACGCCGTTGGGGTCCGCGCCGGCGCGGAACGACGTCGGCGACTCGCCCGCGATCTCCCGGAACGTCCGGCTGAACGTGCCGAGGCTGGCGAAGCCGACGTCCAGGCAGATGTCGGTCACGCTGCGGTCGGTGTCGCGCAGGAGGTACATCGCGCGCTCGACCCGCCGGCGCTGCAGGTAGCGGTGCGGCGTCTCGCCGAAGGTCGCCTTGAACGTCCGGATGAAGTGCGCCTCGGAGACGTGGGCGACGCGCGCGATCGCCGCGATGTCCAGCGGCTGGGCGTAGGTGCCGTCCATCGCGTCGCGCGCGCGCAGCATGCGGCGGTTGGACTCCTCGACGGCGCGGCTCACGTCACGGGCAGCCGGTGGCGGTGTTCAGCGCGGCGCACAGCTCGTGGAGGCGCTCCGGCGCGACGCTCGTGATCCGCTCGGTCAGCAACGCCTTCGGAACGGTGGTCAGGTTGTCGAAGCTCAGCGCGCAGTCGGCCGGCATGCCCTCCGCGCGCGAGAGGGTGACCTCGGTCGGGATCGCCCGGACGGTGCGGCTCGCGGGGGCGACGAGTACGGACGTGAGCACGGGGATGGCGGCCTGGCGGGTGAGCACGCACGCCGGGCGCCGGCCGGCCTCGGGATGCGCGACCCACCAGACCTCGCCACGGTTCACCATGGCTCCTCGGCGATCATGCGCCGCGCCGACTCGCGGCTCCAGTCGTCGGCCTGCGGTTGATCCGTGTAGGCCTCGACGATCCGGCGGTCGACCTCGGCCTCGTGGTCTTCGGCCAGGTAGTGCTCGACGGCTTCTCGGATGACGTCTGATCGCGAGCGGCCGGCGCGGTCGCGGAAGTGGTCGAGGCGGTCGAGCAGTTCGGGTGAGAACTGCACCAACGTCGGTGTCCTCGCCATGGCAATATCGTAGCCATATGGCCCTGGGCGTGGGGCGAGGCCGGCCGGCCTCGCCCCACGAATCCACTCAGCGACGGCGGGCGGCGACTTCCGTCGGCTTGCCGACCCTGACCACGGTCCGGGCCCGGGCCGTTCCGGTGTCGACGTCGACGACGACCCGGGCGCGGCGCTGCACGGCGTCCGAGGATCGGAGGTCCACGGTCACCGCCCCACGTCCCGTTCTCGTGGCCCTGATCCGCGAGCCCGCGAGGCGCAGGGTGGCCCGCGTCCGGCTCGCGGTGGGCCGCGTCGTGACCTGACAGCGGATGACCCGGCGCCCGACGAGGCGGCAGTTCACGCGGATCCGCGGCGTCGCCCCGGGCGGGCCGGCGGGACCGGGCGCGCCGGCCGGACCGGCGGGGCCCTGCGACCCGGGCGGTCCCGGCGTCCCCGCCGAGGCGGCGGACACGGTGACGGCCTCGGCGGTCGAGTCGGCGTCGCCCGCGGCGTTGGTCGCCGTCACGACGCAGGCGAGCTGCCGCCCGACGTCGGCGTCGGCCGGCACGTAGGTCGCCTGGGTCGCGCCGCTGATCGCTGCGCCGTTGCGCAGCCACTGGTAGCCGAGCGCCACGCCGTCGCCCGAGAAGCTTCAGTGCGAAGCAGCGCCAAGCGGTCAATCAGACAGTGCCCCGCTCCTACCGCGAGGCGATTCGGAACTTCGCGGGGATGTCGAACCTCGACCTCTGGTACTCCCGCATCGACGTGGACGCGATCGGTTCGCTGGTCGCACAACAGGGGAGCCGCAAGCAGCGCAGGCTGTTCGAGCGCAACGTGGCCAAGACACGGTCGAAGGACAGCATGCGCGCATTCTCGAAGCTCACGACGGTCGTGGACCGCAACCGCCGGATCGTCAGCGACCCGCCGCTCATCGTGCCGATCGAGGACGTTCACGCCGGCGCCGACGCGGACAAGCTGGAGGCGTTCGTCCACGGGGTCATCCGCGCGTACCGGCGGACGATGAGTCCCGACCGGCGGCGGCTGCTCGAGCGCTATCGCTACGTGCACGCGGCCCGCAAGGTCGTCGGCGTCGGCAGCGTGGGCACACGCGCCTGGGTCATCCTGCTGCTCGGCCGCGACGAGAACGACCCGCTCTTCCTGCAGCTCAAGGAGGCGCAGGCCTTGGTGCTCGAGCCGTTCCTCGGTAAGACCGTGTACGCCCAGCATGGTCAGCGCGTCGTCGAGGGCCAGCGCCTGACCCAGGCCGCCAGCGACATCTTGCTCGGCTGGATCAAGACCGCCGACGCCGGCGGCGTCAGCCGGCACTTCTACATGCGCCAGCTCTGGGATGGCAAGGGCTCCGCGATCGTCGAGTCCATGGACCCGAAGGCGATGACGATGTACGCCCAGCTCTGCGGCTGGTCGCTCGCGAAGGCGCATGCCCGCTCCCGGGACGCGATCGCGACCGGCAGCTACCTCGGCGGCGGCGACAGCTTCGATCGCGCGCTGGCCTCGTTCGCGGAGGCCTACGCCGATCAGAACGAGCGCGACTACGACGCGCTGAGCCGCGGCCGTCGACGCGGGCCGCCTGACCGCTGAGCCCGGGTATTGAGGCGTCCTCCGCTCGCGCGCTCGCACGCGCCGATGGAGAGCACGCCGGCCGACGTGACACGCACGCGCGGGCCGGATTCGCACACGGCGGACACCGCCCGCTGACCGCCGCCACGCCGATTTCACCCGATGTGTGCGATGACCGGCATCCATCGGCCGGAGCAGTGTGAGCCCTGACCGGGTGACCGTCGTTCCATCCGAAGGGAGGCACCTTGGCCGACAGACCTGTGTTCCTCTACGCCGCCGTCCGCGCGAACACCGCGAACGCCGAGGCGGACGACCAGGCCGTGTTCGACCTCCACGCCGCAGGAGCGATCGGCACCCTCGAGTCGGACGTGATCCGCGAGGAGGACGACGGCAAGGTCCGGGTGATCAACACAGATGAGCCCACCCAGCGCGGCGCCTGGAGCGGCGCCGGCGTCGGCGCGCTGGTCGGCCCCAGGACGACGCGAAGTAGGGCGACGCGGTGATCCCGCTCCTGATGGCCGCCCGGGGACTCGCCCGGGCCCTCCTCGCCGTGTGGCGCGATCCCGAGACCAAGGCGCTGCCCGTCGTCGCGGGCGCCCTGGTCCTGACGGGGTCGCTCTTCTACTGGCGCTTCGAGGACTGGACCTACATCGAGGCTCTCTACTTCTGCATCGTGACGCTGACGACCGTCGGCTACGGCGACCTCTCGCCCACGACGGCGGCGACGCAGATGTTCACGATCTTCTACATCCTCACCGGCTTCGGCGTACTCGTCGCGCTGCTCACTTCGGTTGCGCAGCAGTACTTGCGACAGAAGGCCGATGCCGGCCCGCCGCGGGCGCGCCTGAAAGCCCGCCGGCAGCGCGATCCGTCTGCTGCGGACGAGCCTCGGCCTGAGGCGGAGGATGGATCGCCGTGAGCGCCGGCCTCAGCGCCTCGGAGGAGATCCGTCGGCGTCCGAGGGTGCCAACTCGCGGCGCACTCCGCCACCTTGCGGCGTTCTTCGACCAGCTCGGCGGCGAGTCGTCGGAGCGCGAACCTTCCCCGCGATCCGGGCCGGACAACCCGAGGTCGATGGTCCATCCCACCACAGATCGTCGACCACCCGAGCGCCCGCGGAGGCGTCTCCACGACCATCGGCCCCGACGTGAGGTCGACGATGCCGAGGAAGTACTCCGTGTCGGCGTTCGCGGTCAGGAACACGGCCCCGGAGAGCGGACCGCCGCGGCAGAGGGCGGACGCCGGCTACGCCGCGCGCTCCGGGACCGCCCGCCAGCGGAGGATGGCGTGCACGACCTCGGCACCAGGATCGGGTGCGGCAGTGGCGCCACGTGCGCTGGGTAGCTCCTCGGTCGGTCAGCCCAGGTCCAGTGCCGGAGCACACTGTGGCTGGAGCGCTTTCAGCTCCTCGATCGCGGCCTCGACGCCTGCCTCCGGGTCGGCGCTGCTGAAGACCCCCTCGAACGCCATGACGAAGGACTTCGCGCAAGTGGCAGCACTCTGCGCCTTCGCCTCTGCCGCGGCCACCCGCTTCTGGAGCTCGTCCGCCGTTCCCTGGGCGTCAGCCGCCGCCTGCTCGGCCTGGTCGAGCTGCTGCGCCGCCTGGTCGACAACCTGGCTCGCGTCCGCCTGCAACGAGCCGAGCCGTGCGCTCAGGTCCTCGTAGGCCGACTTCGCGCTCGCGCGTACGTCTGCGCCCGCGGTCGAGGCCTGATCGATCTCCTGCTGCTGAGACGCGATCTTGGCGTTGGCGTCATCGAGGTCCGAGTTGAGGTTCATCGCGTAGATCCCGAGCGCGATCAGGCCGGCTGCGAGGACACCGGCAACGGCGATCCAGCCCCACGGTCGCTTGCGGGGCGCGGGTGGCACAGGCGTGCCGTCTCGGGGAGGTGCGCCGCCCGCCATCGGATCCTGCTCCGGCCCAGGTCGGGCGGGCGGGTCGGAGCCCGACGGGGTCTCGGGTACGGACATCTTCGTTCCTCCTTGCGTTGCGAGGATGGTTCTGTCCGACCGTAGGCGGACGCCGGCACCTCCGCGTCATACCAATGGCATGAAGCCTGTCCGCGCGACGGACCGCAGCTCAGGCCCGCGGCCGTCGGGGGCGCACCCCCGACAGAGACAGGCAGGCACCCTTGAACCCGCGCTCGCGCGATTGAGAGGCTTGCTCGGACCTGTCGGCGCTCGGGCGCTGACAGCCGGGCGAGCTGCGAGACGAGCGGGACGTCGCGCACCGGGGCGGCAGTTCTTGCTCGCGATCGCACGCGTTGAGGTTCTGCGCCGTCTGGCTTGACCCGCCGACGTCCCTGGGTTTTGATCGACACCCTCCGCGCCTTGCGATAGCGGAATTCGCGCGTTGCGACGGCGCGCCGCCGATCGTGGTGTGGCCGCTCTGCGTCGCCGCACCGATGGGGCGCGATCATCACGCCCGGTGTCCCTGCCGTCTAGTGGGGTCGGTGCTGGTGTCGCTGTGCGGGGTCGACGCGGTCGGGTGCGTGCCGGCGAGGGCGTCGACGGCTGCGTCGATCGTCGGGTACGACGCGGTGAGGTCGTCGTCTTGGGTGATGCACCCGAGCAGGTCGCGGACCTGCCCGATGTTGCGCGCGAGCAGCAGGCGGACGCCGTTGCCCTTGAGTTCGTCGTGGGCGGCGACGAGCATCCGCGCGGCGGTGATGTCCACGAATGGGGTCGTTTCGGCGTCGATGATGACGGCGTGCACGCCCTCGCCGCCGCCGGCGTCGAGGATGCGCGAGCGGACGTTCTCGGCGTTGGCGAAGTACAGGCCGCTTTCGATCCGCAGCACGACGACGCCGTCGGTGGTGCGGGCGTCGTGGTGGCGGTCGATGTCGCGGTAGGCGCCGTTCGGGTCGGGGGTGCGGCCGAGCACGGCAACATAGGGCCGCGAGGCGCGGTAGACGAGCAGCAGCAGCGAAACGCCGATGCCGATGAATAGGCCGGCCAGCGTCTCAAAGATCGTCACGCCGAGCAGCGCGGCGACGGCTGCGATGAAGTCTGGTCGTGCGACCCACCCGAATTCGCGGCCGAGACGCTTGGTGTAGGTGGTGTGGAGGTCAACGAGGGCCGGCACGTCGATCAGCTGGATCACGGCGACGATGACCACGGCGGCGAGCGTCGCCTCCGGGAGGTCCTCGAACAGCCCGGTCAGGAATAGCAGCGCGACGACGGTCATGCCGGCCGCGACCAGCGCCGAAAGCTGCGTCCGAGCGCCGGCGGACGCGTTGACCGCCGTCTTGGAGAGGCTGCCGCTGACCGCCATGCCGCTGGACAGCCCGGAGGCGAGGTTGGCGCCGCCAAGTCCGACCAGTTCTCGGTTGGCGTCGATGAGCCGGTTGCCACGGGCGCCGTAGGCCTTTGCCGCTGCCAGTCCCTCCGCGAACGCGATGAGCATCACGCCGATGCCCCCGGCGGCTAGCCCGCCGACGTCCGACAGCCCGATGTCGGGCAGACCGAGTGGTGGCAGTCCGCTCCCGATTGACCCGATGATGGGCACATCAAGCCCGAAAGCCTTCACGGCGGCGATGCCTCCCGCGACGGCCACGAGCGAGCCGGGCACGCCGGGGGCGAGCCGGCGCAGACCGATGATCACCGCCAGCGAGAGCGTGCCCACGAGCAGCGTGAGCCCTTGCGCGTCGCCCAGGTGGGTGATCAGGTGCCAGGCCTGCTCGAAGAAGTTGCCCGATCCCCGGTGGATCCCGAACAGCTTGGGCAGCTGCCCGATGAGGATCGTGAGCGCGAGGCCGATGATGAAGCCCTTGAGTACCGGCTGGCTGATGAAGTCAGCCAGGAACCCGAGGCGCAGCAAACCCGCAACCAAGGCGGCGACGCCGGCGACAAGCGCCAGCCCGGCCGTGAGCGCGGCGAACCCGCCGTCCCCTGCCGGGACGAGGTCGGCCACCGTGGCCGCCGACAGGACCGCGGTCGCCGCCATCGGACCGACGACGAGCACACTCGAGCTGCCCACGGCGGCGTACAGCAGGAGCGCGCCCGGCGCAGCGTAAAGCCCGACAATCGGCGACACGCCCGCGATCGCCGCGTACGCGAGCGCCTGCGGCACCAGGATCGCCCACAGCGTGACCCCGGCGATCAGATCACCGCGAAGCCACGGGCGCTCATAGCCTCGCAGCGAGGCAAACATCGAGTTACCGTGTCCGGCCGATCAACGACGTCCGCGGGAAGGGGACGTTGTCCTCCCTCGCGCTCGACGGCGCGGCGGCTCGCGACGAAGTCACCATCGCGCTCCCGATCATCACACAGCCGCCGCGAGGTCGGCATGGAAGAGTGGGCCTGGGAACAGCTCGCGGCCTGGCTCGACGTGCGCGTTGAGCTTCCGGTTGGGCCGCTGTTCTGCGTCGTCAACGGCGCCACGCGCGCACGGCCCTGGGCGGCCGCCGCCGCCCGCACCGAGCTGCGCCGCGTCGCCCGCGAGGCCGGCGTACGGCGACGCTTTGCGCCGCACAACTGCGCCACGCGCACGCCGTTGAGATGGCCCGCGAGGGCGTGCCGCTGATCGTCATCCAGCGCCACCTCGGCCACACCAACCTCGGCATCACCAGCGGCGTCACGCGCAGTCGTTTGGACCCACGAGTAACCCCACGAGGTCTGGGCGGTCCCGGCGGTAGGCGGATCGCATGGGCGCGGCGGGTTTCGAACCTGCGACCTCTCGCGTGAAGCGGTCCGACCGACCGGCCCGAGAGTCGCGGGAGCACGCGCTAGAGCCAGATCGGCCCGCACCGGCGTCAGCCGCCCAGTCGCGTAGATCCGGGCCGACCCGGAGGGATTCGCCGGGAACCGGAGCCGTACCGGGCAACGGTGCCCGCTACGTGGCGAGCGCGGGCGGGTCGGGGAGCTACACAAGGACGGCCGTCTCCGGTGCGCGTTCCCGCCGGACAGGTCAAACCCGATACCGGCCAGTCAGGTCGAGCGCGTCACTCGGCCGGAGAATGTCCGCGCCGAGGCCCTGCAGATAGACGAGCTGCTGGTACCAGTCGTCCAGGCCGAGGTACTTCGCGCGACCGTGCGACTCGCGTGCAAGCCCCTGCAGCTTCCTCGAGAAGCTCTTGCCGAAGCAAAGGACTCGACACCCCAACCTGCCTCGATCATTCGGAGCGCGTCGTTGTAGACGTCACTGTCGCACGGTCAGGAGGACGGCGATAGCGGGGCGGCCTTGGCGGTCTAGGACGCTCCGAAACATCTCGAGCTGGAGGGCCTCGTCGACCGCCTGCCTTTCCGCTCTCAGCTCCTCGCTCCTGTAGAACGATCGGGACCCCGGCGGATTCGAGCCGTGCCCAGAGCGGCTTTAGACCGGGCGGCACCGACCCCACGGCGACGGCTCGCTCGACCGTCCGGCGTGCAGCTGCGAACTCATGGACCTTTCGGAAGTCCAGCCGCACGTCGTAGCGGTGACCCGGCTCGAGTCCCCCGCCCGCCCCGGTATCGCAAGCGTCCTGGGCCGAGTGGAAAAGATTCGGCTGGTCCCAGAAGATGTGCACTGTCGAGTCGTCCATTAGAAGCGGTTTCAGAAAGTCGTCCCATCGCTGCGCTGGGTCCGTTTCGACAGTGTGCCGCCGGGCGCCTGCCCCGCGGCAGGGTGCTGCCTTCGTCGGGAAGCGGAAGTTTCGACCTGCGCTCCTGCTCGTCGTCCCTTGCGAGCGTGCGGGACCCAAGCGTCGAGACGGCCGCATTCACCGCGAGTGTCGACTCTCTGCGGGGCTGCCGTTGGCGCCGTCGGACTCAGCTTCGGTCTGGTTGACGGCCGGGCCGTCGGCCTCGGCCTCCCGACCATCGGTCTCGCGCTTGTGCGGATCCATGCGCTCCTTCGCGGTCATGGCTCTCCTGCTCATCTCTCGGACGATGGCGTGACGCAGGACCCGTTGAGTACGGTCGATCACCGCGATCAGCCCCGCCGAGCCGTCGGGTGCACCGTAACCGGCCCGCCGCTGGACGCCGCGGCGGAGGGTTCGGGCGCCGTAACCGGTGCCCGACGCAGGTTGCCGTGCAGGACCCGCCAGAGAATCCGCGGCCGCATGATCTCCTGGGGCGGCGCGAGCAGGTCGCCGACATCGCCGAAGGCTGCGGCCACGACCGGGTCGTGCTCGGCGACGCGCAGCAGCCGCTCCACGTAGGCATTCGTGATCCGCAGCATCACGGGGCGGTGGCCCTCTACCTCGGGCAGCGCAAGATCGCCGCCGACCGCCATGTCCCAGGCCTGGCCGACGATCTTCCGGGCCGCGCGGAAGAAGCGCTGCGCGAGTCGCTGGTCCCCGCGCTCCAGGCAGCGCCGCAGCTCGATCGCCTCGAGCGCCGCGACCGACATCCCCTGACCGTAGAGCGGGTTGAAGCTGCTGATCGCATCGCCAACCACAAGCAGGCCGGCCGGGAAGCGCTTGAGGCGCTCGTAGCGGCGACGCTGGTTTGCGGGGAAGCCGTGGGTGACTAGGTCCCCGAGCGGTTCGGAGTCGCGTATCGCCGCGAGCACGTCGGGCGGGGCGACCGTGGCGACGAACTCGAGATAGCCCTCCTCGCCGGTTGGGGGATGGTGCTCGTCGCCGTAGCCGGAGACGGTCAGTATCCAGTGATCCTCCTGTGCGATCAGCATCACTCCACGCGGCAGCCCCGGACGCGCGCCGACCCCGATCAGCTTGTCGGCGCCGAGTGCCCCCGGGCGCAGACGCACGCGGCGACTCACGTACGACAGATCGACCGTGAGCCGCTCCTCCACGGGGCGCGGATAGCCCAGCGCCTCGAGCAGCGCGGGGACTCGAGCGGCTCGCCCGCTCGCGGCGACGACCAGGTCGGCGTCGAGCCGCTCCTCGCCGCCTTCGCCGCTACGGCTTCGGACCCGCACGCCGGTCACCCGCTCACGGTCCGGGGACGTAAGCAGGTCGACGGCGTCGCAGCGCTCGCGCACCGTCACGTTCGCGAGCGCACGGACGCGGCGGCGGACGTGGCCCTCGATCAGCGGGCGGCTGGCGAGCAGAACGTCGGCTCCCACCGCCTCGCGTGTCATCTCGTGGCCGGCGATCACGAACCGGATCTCACGCATCGACTTGCACGACTGCGCCCCGGCCGCGTACAACTCGTCGGTGATCCCGGGTAGCAGCTCCTCGATCGCGTGCTGCCCGCTCGCCAGCATTACGTGCGCATGGCTCCCTTGCGGGACCGCCTTGCGGCCCTCGCCGATGACCGGCAGCTCGTCGCGCTCGACGATCGTCACCCGCTTGTAGGCGTCGGCGAGCGCTCGGGCGGCGAGCAGGCCCGCCACGCTGGCCCCGATCACCACGGCGTGCTCGCCGACGCACTGCGTTCGCGTCACTCGGTTCCGTGCAGCGCTCATCTCGCGTCTCCTCATGGTCGTCGCGACGAGACTGCCGCGCGCGTGGACCGCGAGCATCGGTGAGATCGCCTATTTCGTGGCGGAGACCCGCTTCGGATCGAGCTGGCGCACGGCGTAGGCGGCGGCCTCGCCGCGGCCCCTGAGATCGAGCTTAAACAGCACGCTGGCGACGTGATGCTCGACCGTCTTGCGGCTGATGAACAGGCGCTCGGCGATGTCGGGGTTGGAGAGGCCCTCTCCCAAGAGCCCGAGCACCCCGAGCTCGCGCTTGGTGAGCACGCCGACGTCCTTCGGTCCGGCGCGAGCGGCCTTCACTCCCAGCTCGCGCAGGAAGCCGGCCGCCGCGTCGGCGTCACGCGCGGCACCGAGGTCCTCGCAGCAGGCCAGGGCGCTCCGCGCCTCGGCGATCGCGGTCTCCGGGTCCCCTGCGGCGAGCGCTCGGGCCAGGGACAATCGGGTCCGGGCGACGTCGAGCGGCATCTCGAGGCGGCCGAAGGCCGCAAGCGCCCGCTCGAGATGGGACATCGCGGCCTCGCGATCTCCACCTGCGACCAGGGCGCATCCAAGCGCGCGTTCGCCGCGCGCAACGAGCAGCTCGGAGCCCAAGCCGGAGCCGAGCTGCGCGAGTCGCTTCGCGCGCGTCGCCGCTTCCTCCACCGCCCCTTGCGCGATCTCGGCCTCGGCGAGCAGCTCGACCAGGGCCGCACCCCCCAGGGATCCCTCGTCGAGCTCCCGCAGCCGCCGACGCAGGACCGACGAAGCCACCGCGGTGCTGCCTCCGGCGAGATGGAGCGCAGCAACCGCGTATGCCGTCGCCGGATGATCCTCGTAGCCGGCGAGGAGGCGCGCCGCCTCCTCTGTCCGGCCCTGTGCGAGGCGCAGCTCGGCGAGCTTCGACAGCGCCTCGGCGTGCAGCGCCGGCTCCGCCCCCTTTCCGATCTTGAGCGCGGCCTCCAGTTCCTGCTCGGCCTGCTCCCACTTGCCGGTCGCGAACAGGATGGCGCCGTAGTGAGTCCGGCACGTCGTGTAGAGGTGGGGAGAGCCGTAACGCTGATGGAAGTCGTCGGCGGCCCGGACCCACTGGGTGGCCCGCGCCAGGTCGCCACCGCGGCTGCACGACGTGATCGTCCGGCAACTGATCAGCACGATGGTGTCGAGATCGCCGCCCTCCCCGGCAAGAGCCCCAGCCATCGCCTCGTCGAGCAGGGCGACACCCTCCTCGCCCCGTCCCAGTTCGACCAGCGCCGCGCCGAGCTCGCTGATCGCGCACAGCTCCAAGTCGGCGTCCCCCGCTTCACGGGCGATCTCCCGCGCCTCGCGCGCGTACCCCTCACCCGCCTGGGGATGTCCGGTGTCAGTGGCGACGTAGGCGCGGCCGACCAGGACCCAACCGTTCATGGGGCCGAGGTCGAACTCCTCGACCAGACTGGCCGCGCGGCCCAGCCAACCTCGCGCGCGGGCGTGGTTGCCGAGGCTCATTCGATAGGCGAGCGAGAGATAGAACGCGGCAAGCACAGCCTGCTCCGGGTCGGACCGATGGCGAAACGCCGCGTAAGCCCGCTCCCAGCGACGAAGCGAGCCCTCGGTCTCACCGAGCCACCACAACGCGACGCCGAGCCCGAACAGCACCTCCCCTGATGCCTCGTACTCGAGCACCGCCTCGAACGCCGCCCTGGCGGCGGACCAATCACCGGCCTCGATCGCCTGCTGCGCCCTTGCCAGAAGCACTTCGGCATCAGCCTCGGCATCCGCTTGCACGACGCGATCTTATTCCGCTCAGTGCACGCCGTTCCCTCCGCTTGCGCGGACGAGCGGGCGTCTCTGCCAGGCGACCGATCACTCCCGCCGCGGACGACAAGCGGGCGTCTCGCTCGGCTTTCGGAGGTGCCCGCTACGGACGACGTGCGGGCCTCTCGGCTGACATCCGCACCATGCTCGCTACTCACAGCACCCTGTGCGCCACGACGGTTGGTGTTGATCGACGATTGGCGGTCACGCGGCGCCGCGCCCCGCCGCGGTGAAGCTGCTCCACAGCGTCGAGGCGGCGGCGCCCGGGTCGGGGTCCTCGTGGGCCTCGACGCGCTCGACCCACTTGACCCACTGCAACCCGCGCCGTCCCGGGGCGACGAGGCGGCACGGCGCGCCGTGGGCGGTGGGCGAGCGGCTCCCCGCCGAGGTGGGTAGCGAGCAGCAGCGCGCGCGCGTCGTCGAGGCCGAAGCTCCAGCGGTACCCGGTGCGCGAGATCACGCGCACATGGCGAGCGCCGGGCTCGACGCCGACCTCGTCGAGCAGGCGGCCGAGCGAGACGCCGCGCCAGTGCTGGGTCGAGAAGAAGCCGCCGGTGCAGTCCAGCGTGGCCGTCAGCGCGTCGCCGCGGTCCAGCTCGGCGGCGGTGACCGCGCGCGGCCGCCGCACGCGTCCGGCGACCGTTAGCCGGTAGCCGTCCGCGATCGGCCGCGGCCGATCGGCGACCCACGAGGTCGCCGGGAACGCGTTGCCGGCGAACGAGCCGACCTCGTAGGAACCGGTGAACCGCCGCCGGGCGCCGGGCAGGCCGAGCGCCCGCTGCAGCGGGCGCTGCACCTGCCAGGCGACCAGTGAGACGCGCGCCGAGCGCGGCCGCCGTGAGGAACCGGCGCCGATCGGCGAGATCGCGCCCGCGCGGGCGCTTGGCCCGCACACTCGCGTGAGCGAGCACCACGACCGCCAGCAGCGCGCCGAGCACGCCGTGCCAGAACAGCACCGTGTAGCCCGCGAAACCAACCCGGCCCGCGGACGACCACCCGATGCCGCTGACCAGCACCGCCAGCACGAGGCCGAGCGCCACCAGGCCGCGCAGCGTGCGACGATCACGGCGCACCCGCGCGCCTACGCCCGGCAGCACACGGCGCAGCTTGAACACCAACAGGATCGCGAGTGCGATGCCCGCGAGCGCGTGCGCACCGAACACCCACGTGCCACCCGGGGACCCGGCAAACCAGGTCGCCAGGCCGCTCGCGAGACCGAGCGCCACAACAGCGCCAAGCCCCAGTCGGTGCCCCGCGGCGTCATGGCTCCGGCCACTCTACGGAGCCGCGACACGCCGGCGCTCGCGGAGATCCCGGACGAGAAAGTCGGCCGCCTGGAACGCCGCCCGCGACAGGTGATTCGCTCCTCGGCTCGACGACGCACTGGACTCGCCACCGAACACACGAGCCGCGAGCGGCCCGACGCGAGCCTCGCCGTTTCACGGTCTACGCGTCCAGCTCGAAGCAGGAGTCTCATCTCCGGTGCCGCCACGTCGCCAGCTCAGGACGAGCCTCGGGCACCTGGCCGACGGGCCGCCGGCTTGCGCGTCGCAGAGCCGAAGCGAGGGGCGATCTCCGACATGACGCTGGCCCGGGGGACGCGCCGGCGCTGGTAGAGCGCCGGGCTCTGTCCGCCGTGCGATTGGGAGGAGATCCCATGACCGTCTCTGCTGTGCTCGATGCCGCCGGCCGGCGGCGCTCGCCCGCGACTCTGCCGGGCTACCACGCCGGTCGCGCACCGCGCAACAAGGGGCAGCTCTATCCCGCCGACCCGCCAACCGTGGAGGAGATCATCGCGGTGATGCGCCAGACCGCCGATGATCGCCACGGCGCTCGCCTGCGGGCGCTGAGGTCGTGCTCTGGCGCGGCGGACTGCGCGTCCAGGAGACGCTCGCGCTGGGCGAGCGCGACCTCGACCCGCGGCGGGGGTCGCTGCTCGTGCGTCGCGGCAAGGGTGGCCGTCGGCGCGAGATCGGCATGGACGCCTGGGGTTGGGAGCAGCTGTCGCCCTGGCTCGGCGCTCGCGTCGAGCTGCCGGTCGGGCCGCTGTTCTACATCATCGACGGACCGACGCGAGGCCGGCCGTGGTCGAGCGCCGGAGTCCGGGTCGAGTTCCGGCGGCTCGCCGCCCAGGCGGGCGTGCGGCGCCGATTCGCGCCGCACCAGCTCGCCACGCGCACGCCGTCGAGCTCGCCCGCGAAGGCGTGCCGCTCAACGTCATCCAGCGCCAGCTCGGGCACGCCAACCTCGGCACCACCAGCATCTACCTGCAGGGCATCGACACCGAGGAAATCATCGCCACCGTCCATGCCCGGCGAGCGCCGATGATGTCCGCCATCGCCGGACTGCAGCTCTGACCAACCGTGTGGGTAACGGCGGGGTCGCCGCCGGCGGTCCCGCCACGCCCTCACGGGCGACCGCTTCCGCATTCCAGATGCGAGCGTCACGACGGCCCGCCGCTGACCGTCCGGCACCCCCTGCTCGTCCCGAGCAGGCGTGAACTTCCCGGCCGGTGAAGACGCCCGCTTGTCAAAGGAGACGCGGGCATCTCGCTTCGCGTCGCGTGCCGACCGCTGCTCGTATGCGTCCATCAGTGCAGCGAGCGGATGGTCGAACCGGTGCGCCAAGACAGCTCCTTTGCTGAGAAGCAGGAGTCTCACCCCGCGCGCCTGCTCATCATCGTGAGCGGGCGTCCCGCGCGGGCGTACAGAGGCTCTCGCAAACGTGCGAAGCGACTGCGCGCCCGCCGCTACGGTCTTGCCTCGAGGATGAGGTTGAACGGCGTTTCGGTGGCGCGGCGCACGCGACTGAACCCGCCCTGCTTGAGTACCTCGGTTAGCCGCGCCTCGCCCGCCTGCGCGCCTAGCGCGAGACCGACCTCCTGGTCGAGCGACGCCGGCGTGCAGATCACCGTTGAAGCTCCGTAGAAAACGCGCCCCACCGGATTGAGGTTCTCCTCGACGCGGTCGTTGGCAAACGGCTCGACGATCATCCACGTGCCGTCGGCGTCCAGCGTCTGCAACACATGCGCCGAGGCGCCCACGGGGTCGCCCATATCGTGCAGGCAGTCGAACACGCAGACAAGGTCGTAGCCGCCCGCCGGGTAGTCCTTGGCCGACGCCACCTCGAACGTGATGCGGTCCTGGACGCCCGCGTCTCTGGCCGCCTCGCGCGCACGCTCGATCGATGCGTCGTGGTAGTCGAATCCGATGAATTCGGAGTTCGGGAATGCTTCGGCCATGATGACCGTCGATGCTCCGTGCCCGCAGCCGACATCGGCGACCTTCGCGCCTCGCTCGAGCTTCTCCTTCACACCGTCCAGCGCCGGGATCCATTCGGCGATGAGGTGGGCGCGGTAGCCGGGTCGGAAGAATCGCTCGGTGCCGCGGAACAGGCGGTGGTCGTGCTCGTGCCAGCCCATTCCTCCGCCGCTTCGGAACGCCTCGAGGATCTGGTCTTCGTCGGCGTATAAGGACGCGATCGATTCATAGACGCCCAGGATGTAGAACGGGCTGTCCTCATCCGCGAGCGCAAGCGCGTGCTCGTCGGGCAGCGTATAGCGGTCGCTTTCGGGGTCATAGGTCACGTAGCCGCCGGCTGCCTGGTTCCGAAGCCACTCCCGCACGTAGCGCTCGGCTGCGCCAGAGCGCTCCGCCACTTCCTGCGAGCTCAGCGGCCCGGCACCAGCCATAGCCTTATACAGGCCGAGCTTCTCGCCGATCACCATCAGCGGCGCGCTAATGATCGCGCCCATGTCGGTAACCGCTTGCCCCATGAAGGCCTCGAGCTTGGCCTCGTCAATCCCCGTCGCGCTCATGTGAATCCCCTCTGTTTGAGGCGGCCACTGGAGTCGGGTCGTCCTGGGGCAAGCAGACCACAATCGGCGCGGGGGTGTCAACGGTGACGCGAGCTACGTACCAAAGTCCGCGAGCGCGACGGCCCCCGTCGGCACTCGCGGTGGCTGCCAGGCTCAACGCTTCGCTCACGATCGCGATCGAATCGAGCACCCATCCTTGCTCGCGAGCGCTCCGCGGACTGGCGCTCCGGTGTTTGAAGGCAGCCGTCCTCACACAGCCGCCGCTCACGCCCGCTCCGGACGAGGACCAGGCGCCCGGCGGCGCGCGATCGAAGGCCGTCGGCTCCTGCATCCGTTAACAGCAGCCGACGGGCGGACTGTTCCTATCCATGCCTGGGGCATCCCGGTGTTCGTGCTCACGTTGACGACGCGCTGCTGTTTGGTCTGCAGCGCGAACGAGGTCGCGCGCGAGCGAAGTGCGCTTTCCTACGTGGCAGTGACGGTGCGGCGGCGGGCCACCCCAGAGAGGAGCCTCGGTCCGTTTCCGATACCCGAGGAGGGGCCATGTCCGAGCTGATGCTCGATGCCGCCGGCCGCCGTCGCTCACCCGCCACGCTGCCGGAGTTCCACGCCGGCCGGCCGCCGCGCAACAAGGGAATGCGCTACCCCGCCGACCCGCCCACGATCGAGGAGATCGTCACCGTGATGCGCCAAGCGGGCGACAGCGTCCACGGCCGCCGGCTGCGCGGCTGATCGTCGTGCTGTGGCGCGCCGGCCTGCGCATCCACGAGGCGCTCGCGCTTGCCGAGGCCGACCTGGACGCGCGTCGCGGATCGCTGCTGGTGCGGCGCGGCAAGGGCGGCCGCCGCCGCGAGGTCGGCATGGACGACTGGGCCTGGGAGCAGCTCGCGCCCTGGCTCCAGGCCCAGGTCGAGCTGCCGGTTGGGCCGCTGTTCTGCGTCGTCAACGGCGCCACGCGCGGGCGGCCCTGGGCGGCCGCCGCCGCCGCTGCGAGCTGCGCCGCGTCGCCCGCGAGGCCGGTGTGCGGCGACGCTTTGCGCCGCACCAACTCCGCCACGCGCACGCCGTCGAGATGGCCCGCGAGGGTGTGCCGCTGATCGTCATCCAGGCCAGCTTGGGCACACCAACCTCGGCATCACCCCGGTTACCTACAAGGCATCGACAACACAGAGATCATCGACACCGTCCACGCCCGCCGCGCGCCGATGGTCCCCGTACACAGCTCGCTCGCGCTGTGACGCCGCGACCGGTGGCGGGGAAGCTGACGACTTCCTCGCCGTCGGTCCTCGTCCAGATCGCCAGCCAGGAACCCGGGGGTCACTAGCAGCCCAGAGGGTGCTCCAATCATTGCGAAGCAGCAACACACGCGGCGTAAGTGGCCTGCTCCGTTCCTGGAAGGAGCACTCACGCAGCGATATGGCTGAGTTGCGCAAGCAGGCGAAACGAGAAGCTACGGCGACTATGCCGCATGCCCACCCGGGCCGAAGCGACGCGCTGTCATTCGGGGCGATGTCCCCTCAACCGGTCACGGTGTCCCCATGGCGATGCGCGACCCGCCACTCGCCCTCCTCGCGACGGTAAACCTGCGTGGCCCGCAGGGTGTACGTGCGCGGCTGGCCGTCGACGGAGGCCGAGGTGTGCTCGAAGCCGGCGGTGTAGGCCACGTCCCCGACCACGTCGTACGCGACTAGCTCGAATCCGAACGATGTGCAGTCCGAGAAGCCCTCGCCGAGGGAGGCAAAGAGCTCGTCGAGCTCCTGCTGGCCGTTAGCGTTGCGCCATGCCCCCAGGACACTGACGGGCTCGTTGCGCGACCAGAGCGCACGGCGGGGGGCCGCGTCGCCGTTGTGCAGTGCGCGCTCTGCGTCGTACAGCGCAGTATTGACCCAAGTTAGGAAGTCATCGCGGTCGGTCATGTGCTCATCATGACCAGACTCTCAGCCGGGGTCAGCGCGTCAGGTGTCACTGCTGCCTCGAGGCACACGCGATAGCGCGCGCAATCCCGCGCCCACTAGCGCAATCGCGCGTCGCGATGGCGCCGGGCCCCGCGTCACGACTGCTGGTCGTCGTCCGTTCCGACACTGATCTCAGCGCGCGGAGTCCAGCGCCCACTCGCCGGACCTGACCCTCAGGGCGGTAGCGGAGCGAAGCAGCGCCTGACGCCCGCTTGGGCGGCGAGCCGGCGGAGTTCTACGCGTACCTTGGCGCTTGACCAGGGCCGCCCGCGCGCCGGACCGGCGATGACGCAGAACGGCGGTCGTGCTCTGCAGCTCAAACGGTTTGAGTACCCGGGCCTCCTACACGGCCGGCCCGGAGGTGAGTATGTGGGGGGGTTCGGTGATCGAGGGTGGGGAGTTTCGGCGATCGCCGTCAGCGGCTTCGACGAGTGCGGTGATGAGCTTCGCCGCATCTGATCGCCCGAGGCCGTTGGTCGAGAGTGAGCGCCAGGTTGCAAAGGCGAGGGCGTGGCGCAATGCTCCCCCGAGGAGTTGTCGTCTTCGGCCGCGGGCTTGACGGCCGATGGTGAGGATCTCGGCGGCTTCTTCGAGGTACGCGTGTAGCGGGGCCGCGGCGTCGCGGGCGATGTCGAGGAGCTCGGCGTCGCGGAGCACGTTGCTGAGCATCGGCTCGGTGCGCTCGTAGTAGGCGTAGAGCTCGTCGAGGGCCAGCGCGAGTCGCTGCTGCGGCTCGCGAATGGCGCGCCAGTCGCCGAGATCCGGCCACGGGTTGGCGCTGAAGTAGTGGGTCGAGCAAGCCGCGAACAGGTCGCCCTCGGTGGGGAAGTGGCGGTAGAGGGTGCGGCGCTCCACGCCCGCCCGCTCGGCGACCGCGCTCAGCGTCGTGCGGGACGGCCCGACCGTTCCGTGCAGTTCGATCGCCGCCTCGGTGATCCGCAGGTGCGTCTCGGCCATCTTCTCGGCGCGCTGCTTTAGCTCGTACTTGCGCTTAGACGGTGGTTCGCGACTCATCATCGTGTCTTCAATCTTGACAGGTCGCCCAGATGCGGGTATCGTCCGCATTTCCGCGCCTCACTACTGTATATCAAAAGGAGAGCACAGATGGCGCCAGATGTAGACGTCGCACCCCGCCGAGAGCAGGACGGCGTGTCCACTGCTACGCCCGAGCAGGTGCTCGAATCGATCGTCAGCGGCATCAACTCCGGGGATCTCGAACGCCTCATGCCGCTCTACGAGAGCGAAGCAGCCTTCGCAACTGAGCCCGGGAGCCTCGCTCACCGGGCACCCGGCGTCCGCGAGGCCCTGACCGGCTTCATCTCCATGAGGGGCAAGCTCGACCTCGAGGTGACACGAGTCCTCGAGGTAGACGACCTCGCCCTCGTGATCGGAGTCTGGTCGTTCGACGGCACGGGACCAGACGGCGAACCGGTCCGGCTGGCCGCAAGCAACGCGGATGTGCTGCGGCGTCAGGAAGACGGCACCTGGCGCTTCGTGATCGACAACCCGTGGGGAACCGACTGAACAGCCGAGTCGGGACAGAACTCGCCCCGGGGCGATCGCTCCGGATCCAGAAGAGGCTGAGGCCCGCCACAGGCGGCGGGCCTCAGCAGCCTCGTCTCGTCGCGGTTGAGGTCCTTCCCTTGACCGTGCGATAGCGCCGTAGCTTCCACCGCCGGAGGGTTGACCGTCCAGAGTCGCCCTCGGCAGCCGCCTCGTCGCACAGCAACCGCTCGGCGTCCACTCCCCGCGAGTTGCAGCAGGCTGCCGCTCTCGGTGCAGACCGCGCGTCCGCCACGCCCGCCACAGGCTCCTCCCCTGGACGAGCTGCAGGCGCGGCGGTAGGTCGGTGAGGGGCTGTTCGACGGCCCGCCCCGCGGCCTGCGCGGCGGGGGCCGGCCGTGCCCGTGTCACTCGTAGTGCAGGGCGTCGAGCACGTCAAGCCGCGATGCCCGCCGGGCCGGCAGCACCGCCGCGGCGACGCCCGCGAGCGCGGCCAGCAGCGTGAAGCCCACCAGCGTCGGGACCGGCAGCGCCATGCCGACGTCGTACTGCGCCAGCGCCTGCGTGACGAGCGCCGCGAGGAACACGCCCAGCGGCAGGCCAAGCGCGGCACCGATCAACGCCGTGGTGATGCTCTCGTGCCGGATCATCCGCCGCGCCTGGCGGCGGGTCATCCCGATCGCCCGCAGCATCCCGAGCTCGCGCGTGCGCTCGAACACCGACAGCACGAGCGTGTTGACCATCCCGAACAGGCTCACGACGACCGAGAACGCGAGCAGCACGTAGATCATGTTCAGGAAGCTTGCGAAGCCCCGCATGTAGTCCTCGGCGAACACGTCGCCGGCGTGGAGGTTCGCGTCGCCGAATCCGGCCGCCGCGGAGTCGAGCCGCCCCGCCGTCGCGCCGTCCGAGGGGGCGTCGAGGAACGTGAAGCGGTTCTTCGGCTGCGGGAACGCGTCGTCGAACGCCTGCTGCGAGATGCTGACCGCACCCAGCAGCTGCTCGATCTCCGGCGGGTCGTAGATACCGCGGACGACGAGCTGCCGCTTGGCGCCGGACGCGGTCTCCATCGCGAGGCGACTGCCGACCGCGAGGTCGCGGTCCTTCGCGTAGGTCTCGGTGATCAGCGCTCCGTCCGATCCGAGCCGGGACAGGGCCTGTTCCGAGCCGGAGGTCCATTCGAACCGGTAGAAGCGCGCGATCGTCGCGGGGTCGATGCCCGTGACGCCGTCCTCGCGTCCGCCCACCAGCGCCTGGTCGATGCGGACATGCGAGAACGCCCGCACGCCCGGCACGCTCGCCAATGCGTTGCCCTCCGCGGCCTGGAACGGCTCGCCGTCCAGCCCGTCGAGGACCCAGCCGGCGCGGACCTGGTCCGTGACGGCCTTCTCGACCGACGTGCGGAGGCCGGCGCCGAGCACAGCCACGACCGTGACCAGCGTCAGCCCGACCATCAGCGCCGCCGCGGTCGACGCGGTGCGGCCGGGGTTGCGGACGGCGTTCGCCCCCGCGAGATCGGCCGCCACGCCGCCGGTGCGTCGCGCGGGCCAGCCGACCAGGCGGGCCAGGGGTCCCACGAGCCGCGGTGCGAGCAGCGCGATCCCCAGGAACAGCCCGAGCACGCCGCCGGCGAGGAGCAGGGCGACGGCGACCGCGCTCAGCCCGCCGGCGAAGATGCCGGCCGAGATCGCGGCGATCGAAGCGACCGTCATGCCGAGCGCGGCGTTGAGCGAGTGCGCGGCCAGGCGGGAGGGTGGTAGCGCCGCGCCCTCGCGCACTGCCGCGATCGGCGGGACGCGCGTCGCCCTCCGCGCGGGCACGACGGTTGCGATCAGCGTGATCAGCGTGCCCAGGAGGAGCGACGCGATGACCGTCCGGAGCGCTAGCACCGTGCCCGACTCCGGCAGGTCGACGCCGAGCGCGATCATCAGGGCGTTGATGCCCTTTCCGATCCCGAGGCCGAGGAAGAGCCCGATGACCGACGCCAGCAGGCCGACGACGAAGCCCTCGAGCAGGACGGAGCGCAGGACCTGCTTGCGCGACGCCCCGAGCGTGCGCAGGGTCGCGAACTCGCGCGTGCGCTGCGCGACCGTGATCGACAGCGTGTTGAAGATCACGAACGCGCCAACGAAGAGCGCGATGCCGCCGAAGCCGAGGAGGAAGTAGCGCATGAACGCCATGCCCTCGTCGGTCTCCTTGGCGTCCTCCTCCGCCTGCGCCGCGTTGTCCTGGACCTGCAGGCTGTCCGGGAGCAGTGGCTGGACCGCGCGGACGAGCTCGGTCGGCGACGTGCCGTCGCTCGCGGCCATCGAGATCCCGTCGAAGCTGCCCTCCTTCTGCAGGAGCCGCTGCGCGGTCGGGAGGTCGAAGATCGCCATCGTGGCTCCGCCGAGCGAGTCCACGTCGCCGAACTTCGCGACGCCGGTGAGCCGGTACTCGCGTCTGGACCCGAGCGTCGACACCTCGACGGAGTCGCCGACCCGGAACTTCTCGGCCTCGGCCGTGCCCGCGTCGAGGACGACCTGGCCTGGACCCTTGGCCCAGGTACCCGACTGGAGCTCGAGCGGGCTGAACTGCGGGTTGGCGGCGTCGTGGGCGAGGCCGAGCGCGGGCGCGTCGGCCGTCCCGAGCGCCTTGCCGTCACGGCCGTTGATCTCGGCGGTGTTCGAGTCGTCCAGCGCGATCGTGCCGCCCGCCGCGGCCACCTCGGGCAGCGCCCGCACCTTGGCGAGCAGCGCCTCCGGCACCGGCGCGCCGCCGCTCGTGGAGCCCTCGACGACCTGTTTGCCGCCGATGACGGCGTCGGTCTCGTCGTAGGACGCCGTGAAGATGCCGTCGAACGCCTTCTGCATCGTGTCCGTGAGGACGAACGTGCCGCTCACCATCGAGACGCCGATGACGACGGCGAAGGCGGTCAGCAGCGCGCGGAGCTTGCGCCCAGCGAGGCCCTTCAGCGCGACCACAATCATCGCTCGCCGACCTCCTCGAGCGTCTCGAGGATCTCGTGCGCGCTGGCCGCGCCGATGTCGCGGACGATCATGCCGTCGTCCAGGAACACGACCCGGTCGGCGATCGCCGCGGCGTGCGCGTCGTGGGTCACCATGACCGTGGTCTGGCCGAGCGTGTCGACCGAGTCGCGCAGCAGCGCGAGGATCTCGTTGCCGGTCGTCGAGTCCAGGTTGCCGGTGGGCTCGTCGGCGAAGACGACGCTGGGCCGCGACACGAGCGCGCGCGCCACCGCGACGCGCTGCTGCTGGCCGCCGGAGAGTTCGGACGGCCGGTGGCCGAGCCGGTCCGACAGGCCGACCGTGGAGATGAGCTGCTCGAGCCAGTCTGGGTCGGGCCGGCTCCCGGCGAGCCGCAGCGGCAGCGAGATGTTCTCGGCCGCCGTGAGCATCGGGAGCAGGTTGAAGAACTGGAAGATGAACCCGATGTGGTCGCGCCGCAGCCGCGTCAGCGCGGTGTCGTCGAGCGTCGTGACGTCGACGCCCGCGACCTCGACCGCGCCGGCGGTCGGGCGGTCGAGGCCGGCGAGGATGTGCATCAGGGTGGACTTGCCCGAGCCGGACGGGCCCATCACGGCGGTGAGGCGGCCGCGCGCGATCTCGACCGAGACGCCGCGTAGGGCGTCGACGGCGGTCTCGCCCTCGCCGTAGCGGCGGGTGAGATCGGTGGCGGTCACGACGGCGGTGGGGAGCGCCGCCTCATGGGAGGGGATGACGACGGTGTGCATGCGGGGACCGTCCCACCAGCCCGCTCCGCCCGAAATGGGGTCCCCCGGCGTGCGGGGGTACGTCCTGATTCACCCCGCGGGGTGCGGTCCCAGGAACGCGAGGACCGCGAGGACGCGCCGGTGGTCGTCGTCGTCGGGCGGGAGCCCGAGCCGGCAGAAGATGCTCGTGATGTGCTTCTGGACGCCGCGCTCCGTGACGCCAAGCCGCTCCGCGATCGCCTGGTTCGAGCGTCCCTCCGCCATCAGGCCGAGGACCTCGCGCTCGCGCGGCGTGAGGGTGGCGAGCGGATCGGGGGCGCGCTCGCGCCGGAGCAGCGCGGAGACGAGCGCGGGATCGATCGCGGATCCGCCCGCGGCGACGCGGCGCACCGCGGCCGCGAACTCCTCCAGGTCCTGCACGCGCTCCTTCAGCAGGTAGCCGAGGCCCTCGACGCCCCCGCCGAGCAGCTCCATCGCGAGGCCCGGCTCGGCGTACTGCGAGAGCACGAGCACCCCGACGGACGGTCGCCGCGCGCGGATCTCCCGCGCTGCCTGCAGGCCCTCGTCGGTGTGCGTGGGCGGCATCCGCATGTCGACGATCGCGACATCTGGCGTCTCGCTCTCGAGCGCGCGCAGGAGCTCGTCCGCGCTCGCGCACCGCGCCCCGACGGTGAAGCCGCTGTCCGCCAGCAGGCGCGCGAGCCCCTCGCGGAACAGCATCCCGTCCTCGGCCAGCGCTACGCGCACGGGATCTCCGCCCGGACGCGCGTGCCGTGCCCCGTGAGGCTGGTTACGTGGAGGTGCCCGCCGAGGGACTCGACCCGATCGGTCAGCCCGTGCAGCCCGGAGCCGTTTTCGCCGGTCGCCCCGCCGACGCCGTCGTCGGCCACCTCGACGACGAGCTCGCCGTCGGACCGCAGGACGTCCACGCTGACGGCCGACGCATCGGCGTACTTCGCGACGTTCGTGAGGCACTCCGAGACCATGTAGTACGCGGCCACCTCGACGGGCTCGGGCGGCCGGGCGGGCAGCGCGACCGAGAGCGTCACGGGAACCGGGGCGCGCGCGACGAGCCCCTGGAGCGCCGTCTCGAGGCCGCGTCCCGTGACGACGGCCGGGTGGATCCCCCGCGCCAGCTCGCGCAGCTCCTCGAGCGAGCGTCCCAGCTCGCCGCGGGCCTCCTCGAGCCCGCGCCGCGCGTCCGGATCGTCTCCCAGCCGCCGTTCCAGCCTGCCGAGGTCGAGCGCGAGCGTGACCAGCCGCTGCTGCGCGCCGTCGTGCAGGTCGCGCTCGAGCCGGCGGCGCTCGGACTGCGCCGCGTCGAGGATCCGGGCGTGCGTACTGCGCAGCTCGTCGAGGCGCACGTGCAGCTCGGCGTGCAACCGCGCGCGCTCCAGTGCGAGGCCCGCCGCGGCGCCGACGGCGTCCAGCAGGGCCGGCTGCTCGTGCAGCGACGGGTCGTGCAGCAGCGCGGCGACGGGCGTCCCCGATCCGTCGACAACGGCGGTCCAGCGCGCGCGATCCGCCGGCAGCTCGACCGGGTGCCCGTCGAGGTCGGCGTAGGAGCTGTGCTCGGGCAGCCAGTAGACGACCCGCAGCGACGGGTCCCCGAGAGCGCGCGCGACCGCGGGGCCGAGATCCTGCGGCGGCAGGCTCGCGTGCAGCGCCAGCACGAGGTCCGCGACGGCGGAGCGGGCGAGGCGCGCCCGCAGCATGTCGACGAGCACCAGCACCGGCACCGCGGTGAGGACGAACATCAACGCCGTCAGGAGCCCGGAGTGGAAGAGCTCGCCGCCGAGCTTCGAGACCACGAGCTGGACGTTCGCCACCAGCAGCGCGGCGCCGCCGGCGAGGATCGGGGTCAGCCCACGCCGCTGCGGCGGCGAGGCCCGGGCCCATCGCACGGCCAGCACGGCCACGACGACGAAGGATGCGACCACGTAGATCACGCGCTGGGCGGTGTCGACGGCATCCGCGACCTCCGCGTCCGGCCAGACGACGAGCGCGTTCCCCTGCGGCGGCAGGTCGGGGAGGAACAGCAGCCACACCAGCCCGAGCACGAAGGCCGTGAACGCGAACGGCGCCACGAGCAGCCGGTCCGTGGTCGAGGTGAATCGGGCGTGCGGGAACGTGACGAGGAAGAACGTGAGCAGGACCACCCACGAGTCGTTGATCCAGGCGCCGAGCGTGGACGGGAGCGCGCCGTCGGACATCTGCCCCACGAGGCCGGCGAGCCAGACGCCGCCGAGCAGGACCATGAGCGGGCCGAGGCGCCGCTCGGGCCGGTGGCGCCACGCGACCAGGCCGCAGGCCAGGAAGGAGAGGCCCACGAGCGCGAAGGTCGCGAACAGCAGGCGCTGGCCCGCGAGCCTTGGGTCGATCAGAGCGGACGCGATCAGCCACGCACCGGCGGCCAAGCCGATCAGCCACAGCCCGAGCCGCGCGATCCGCAGCCAAGTTTCACGCGCGAGCCCGGTGCCCGACCCGTCGAGTCGGGACACCACCGAGCGACGCTCCTTTCGTGGTCGTTGGTGCGACCATACGCCGCCCCGCCCCTTAGCGCCAGCCCGGCGTCGGGGTCACCCCCGGCCGGTTGCCTCGGCGAGCCCTCGCAGGAGGTACCGCCCTTACGTGGACCACCCCGGGAGACCTGGCCACGGTGCTCGTAGTGCGAATCGGGTGGTGATCACAGACGGGGACGACCTCCGAGAGCGCCGATCGTTCGCGCGCAGTCACCTGCTTCGCCTTGGCGGAGCAGGCGTAAGAGGAGGGCCGGTCCAGCGCGCTTGGTGTCGTCCTGAGCGGGCGTCCCGCGCGGGCGTACAGAGGCTCTCGCAAACGTGCGAAGCGACTGCGTGCCCGCCGCTACGGTCTTGCCTCGAGGATGAGGTTGAACGGCGTTTCGGTGGCGCGGCGCACGCGACTGAACCCGCCCTGCTTGAGTACCTCGGTTAGCCGCGCCTCGCCCGCCTGCGCGCCTAGCGCGAGACCGACCTCCTGGTCGAGCGACGCCGGCGTGCAGATCACCGTTGAAGCTCCGTAGAAAACGCGCCCCACCGGATTGAGGTTCTCCTCGACGCGGTCGTTGGCAAACGGCTCGACGATCATCCACGTGCCGTCGGCGTCCAGCGTCTGCAACACATGCGCCGAGGCGCCCACGGGGTCGCCCATATCGTGCAGGCAGTCGAACACGCAGACAAGGTCGTAGCCGCCCGCCGGGTAGTCCTTGGCCGACGCCACCTCGAACGTGATGCGGTCCTGGACGCCCGCGTCTCTGGCCGCCTCGCGCGCACGCTCGATCGATGCGTCGTGGTAGTCGAATCCGATGAATTCGGAGTTCGGGAATGCTTCGGCCATGATGACCGTCGATGCTCCGTGCCCGCAGCCGACATCGGCGACCTTCGCGCCTCGCTCGAGCTTCTCCTTCACACCGTCCAGCGCCGGGATCCACTCGGCGATGAGGTGGGCGCGGTAGCCGGGTCGGAAGAATCGCTCGGTGCCGCGGAACAGGCGGTGGTCGTGCTCGTGCCAGCCCATTCCTCCGCCGCTTCGGAACGCCTCGAGGATTTGGTCTTCGTCGGCGTATAAGGACGCGATCGATTCATAGACGCCCAGGATGTAGAACGGGCTGTCCTCATCCGCGAGCGCAAGCGCGTGCTCGTCGGGCAGCGTATAGCGGTCGCTTTCGGGGTCATAGGTCACGTAGCCGCCGGCTGCCTGGTTCCGAAGCCACTCCCGCACGTAGCGCTCGGCTGCGCCAGAGCGCTCCGCCACTTCCTGCGAGCTCAGCGGCCCGGCACCAGCCATAGCCTTATACAGGCCGAGCTTCTCGCCGATCACCATCAGCGGCGCGCTAATGATCGCGCCCATGTCGGTAACCGCTTGCCCCATGAAGGCCTCGAGCTTGGCCTCGTCAATCCCCGTCGCGCTCATGTGAATCCCCTCTGTTTGAGGCGGCCACTGGAGTCGGGTCGTCCTGGGGCAAGCAGACCACAATCGGCGCGGGGGTGTCAACGGTGACGCGAGCTACGTACCAAAGTCCGCGAGCGCGACGGCCCCCGTCGGCACTCGCGGCGGCTGCCAGGCTCAACGCTTCGCTCACGATCGCGATCGAATCGAGCACCCATCCTTGCTCGCGAGCGCTCCGCGGACTGGCGCTCCGGTGTTTGAAGGCAGCCGTCCTCACACAGCCGCCGCTCACGCCCGCTCCGGACGAGGACCAGGCGCCCGGCGGCGCGATCGAGTCGCGCCTCGCTTCTGCATCTGTGGCAAGGCAGCAGCGCCGCCGGCGTCGGAACGACCTGCCGTCATGAAGGAGGCGCGCGATCGGAAGGTAGCCACGAGTGTCCGGCCACTGCTCGGAGGGACGGGCTCGCGTCTCCCGCCCGTGCGCGACCTGAACGCCGGGAATAAGCCGGAAGCGATCGCCCGCTACGCGTACCGAACCTTTGATCGGCAGTGGGTACTTGCCGACAACCGGATCGCCGACTACCTGAGACCGGATCTGTGGCGCGCGTCGGGGGATGCGCAGGTCTACTTCACGACCCTTACCACGACCTCGCATTGGCCGCGGGCCTGCCGCCTGCCAGTCGCGCAGCCGCCGCCACGCCGTGACCGCCCCGCGCGCCGCGGGCGGCCTCAGCGCCGCGAGCGTGAACAAGTGCCTGAGCACCGGGGAGTCCGTCCTCGCCGTCGCCGTTCGCTGGCGGAGGATTCCGCGGAACCCGTTCACCGGCTACCGCCTGCACGCCCCGAGGAGGCGCGCCGTCCACCTCGACCGGGCCGCCCAGGTCGTCGCCCTGCTCGACGCGGCGGACGCGCTTGACCGGGGGAGGCGTGGCGGACGCGGCCACGGCCGGGCGCTGCTCTCCGCGCTCCTCTACGGCGGCCTCCGGATCAGCGAGGCGCTCGCGCTGACCTGGCGGGACGTGCGGCTCGCGGACGGCTTCCTCATCGTGCGGGACGGCAAGACGGAGAACGCCGCTCGCCACGTCACGCTCCGCCCGCCGCTCCAGGAGGCGCTGCTCGACCTCAAGGCGCGGCGGGACCCGGGGCGCGACGCGCTCGTCTTCCCGACCGCGGCGGGAACGAGGGACAGCGACGGGAACGTCGCCCGCCGCCTCCTCCGGCCCACCGTTCGGCTCGCGAACGAGCGGCTAGAGCGGATGGGGGAGGATCTGATCCCGGCCGCGGAGGCGATCCCCGGGAACCGGGGCGGTCGGACGGACGGCCTGACCCTCCACGGGCTTCGGCACACGTACGCGAGCGTCGCCGTCGCGCTCGGGGAGGACGTCGGCTACGTCGCGGACGAACTCGGGCACGCGGGCGCCGGGTTCACGCTCAGCCGGTACCGGAAGGCGATGCGCCGCGAGGACGGGGAGCTGGACGGCCTCCGGGCGCTCTACCGGGGCGAGCCGGTGAGCCTCCCGGACCCGCCCGCCGCGCCGGTCACGGCCGCCTAGCGGGCACCGCCGCCGCCGCTAGTGCCCGCTCGGCCACCCCGGTCGGGCGGCGGCGCGGCGGCCCTGTCCGGCGGATTCCGCGCCGGGCCGCCGTTCGCGGCGGATGGGCGCGGCGGGTTTCGAACCTGCGACCTCTCGCGTGTGAAGCGAGCGCTCTCCCACTGAGCTACGCGCCCATCTGGCGGCAAGGGTACCGCGGCGACGGCGCTAGAGTGGGGAGTGGACCGTGCTAGGCGGGGAGGTAGCGGTGCCCTGTACCTGCAATCCGCTCTAGCAGGGCTGAATTCCCTCTCGAGGGGTCCGGCCCTCGGGTCAGCGCGCCGCCCGCGGCGTCGATGGCCGGGTCCCGCGCGATGCAGGCCCGCGAACCAGGTCAGATCCGGAAGGAAGCAGCCTTAAGCGGTCACCGGTAGGCGCAGCGGGATCACCCGGCCGGAGCAGGCGGACGGTGGCAGCCCCCGGGGATCAGCCTCGACGGAGGGTGCACGGTCCGCTTCTTCGACGCGACGCCAGTCTCCAGGACCGCCGAACCCGACCAGTAGGGGCCGTCCGGAGGACTGCGAGCCAACCGGCATTTCCTCAGCATCGGCGCGTACTGGCTCGCGGTGCTGTTGAAGAGCCGGTCAGAGCGGCATAAGTGCAGCACCCAGGCGCCGACTGGCGCGATGCTGAGGACGAGCCGGTTGATCGCATCCGCTCGCACCCTCTCGATGCGGGGTTTCCGCCCGCGGCGAACGCGCCCCCGGAGCGTGCGGCGAGCGCCCCCGAGCCGCCCGGACGGGCATCTAGACTGAACGGTTCGTGCCTCCGGCTCCCGCCTCGCTGTACCGCCGCCACCGCCCGCGCACCTTCGCCGACGTCGTCGGCCAGGAGCACGTGGTCCGCACGCTCTCCAACGCGATCGAGCAGGGCAAGGTCCACCACGCCTACCTGTTCGTCGGCTCGCGCGGCACCGGCAAGACCTCGATGGCCAAGATCCTCGCCGCCTCGCTGAACTGCCAGGGCGAGGCCGGCGGCGGGGCCGGGTCCGGCGGGCCGACCACGACCCCGTGCGGGGCCTGCGACTCGTGCCGCTCGATCGCCGCCGCCACCTCGCTGGACGTCATCGAGATGGACGCGGCGTCCAACAACTCGGTCGACGACATCCGCGACTTGCGCGAGAAGGTCGCCTTCGCGCCGGTCTCCGGGCGCCACAAGGTCTACATCCTCGACGAGGCGCACATGCTCTCCACGGCGGCGTGGAACGCCTTTCTCAAGACGCTCGAGGAGCCGCCGCCCAACACGATCTTCGTGCTGGCCACGACCGAGGCGGCCAAGGTGCTGCCCACCGTCGTCGACCGCTGCCACCGCTTCGACTTCGCGCGGCCCACCGTCGCGCAGATCGCCGGCGTGCTCGCGCGGGTGGCCGACGCCGAGGGGATCGAGATCGGCGACGAGGCGCGGGCGCTGATCGCCCGCTCGGCGACCGGCTCCTTCCGCGACGCGCTCGGGACGCTCGAGCAGCTGCTGGCCTACTCGGGCCCGACCGTCGCGCTCGAGGACGTGCTCGCGGTGCTCGGCGCCGCCGACGCCGACCTGCTGTTCGGGACCGTCGACGCGGTCTCGGAGGGCGACGCGCGCGAGGCGCTGCTGGCCGCGGACCGCCTGGCCGGCTCCGGTCGCGACGTCGGGCGCTTCTTCGGCGACCTCGAGGCCCACCTGCGGGGGCTGATGATCCTGCAGGCGATCGGCTCCGAGGACGTCCCGGAAGAGCTGCGCGTGTCCCCGGACCAGGACGTGCGGCTGCTCGAGCAGGCCGCGCGCGTCGGCCCCGCCGAGGTCGTGCGGCTGCTGGACCTGCTCGCCGCCGGCCTGCGGGCGATGAAGGACGGCGCCGACCCGCGCACGCAGCTCGAGCTGGCGCTGATCAAGGCCGCGACACCCGAGCTCGAGCCCTCGGTCAAGGCGCTGCTCGCCCGCGTGGAGCGGCTGGAGGGCGGCGGCTCGGCCACCCGCGCGCCGGCCGCGCGCGCGCCCGAGGTGCCCGCCACCGCCGCCGGCCGCGCCGCCGCGGCCGCGTCTGCGCCCGCCGAGCGGCCCGCCCCCGCCGGTCGCACCGCGGTGGCCGTGACCGCCGAGGTCGAGGGCCAGCCCCCCGTGCTCGCCGCCACCACCGTCCCCGGCGCGAGCGAGGCCGGCCCGGAGGCGGCGGCCCAGGTCGTCGAAGAGGCTGCCGCGGCGGTCGCAGCCGATCTCGAGACCGAGGGCGCGCCACCGCCCGCCGTCGCCGCCGTGGCCATCGTCGATCCGGCCGCGACGAACGCCGAGGCCGGCCTGAGCGTCGGCGTCGAGCTCGACCTCGACACGCTCGGCGAGCTGTGGCCGGCCGTGCTCGAGCGGATCGAGGCCGAGTCACCGCTGCTGGCCGCCGCCCTGCGCGAGTCCCGCCCCACCGGGCTCGCCGACTCCGAGCTGACGCTCGCTTGGGCGAAGTCGGAGGCGCTCTCGCGCCGCAAGGCCGAGAACGCCGCCAGCCGCGAGCTGATCGCCAAGACCATCCGCTCGGTGACCGGCAGCTCGCTGCGCGTCGCCTACGCGCTGCGAGCCGACGGCGACGCCCCGGTCCAGGCCGCGATGCTCTCCGAGGACGAGCTCATCGACCGCCTGGTCAACGAGTTCGACGCCGAAGAGCTGCTGCCCGAGCCCGAGCCCGAGCCTGCTTCCGACCCGCCGCCCCAGGAGCCCTGATGCCCCAGCCGCCCAACCTCAACCAGATGCTCCAGCAGGCCCAGGAGATGCTCGCGGCCCAGCAGGAGGCCCAGGAGAAGCTCAAGGAGCAGAAGGTCGAGGCCTCCACCGGCGGCGGCATGGTCAAGGTCGTGATGACCGGCGACATGCACATCGAGTCGCTGGCGATCGATCCGGACGCCGTCGATCCCGAGGACGTCGACATGCTCCAGGACATGGTCACCGCGGCGGTCAACGAGGCGATCCGGCAGGCCCAGCAGCTCCAGGAGAGCCAGCTCGCCGGCGCCGCTGGCGGCGGCGCCGGCGGCTTCGATCCCATGAGCGCGCTCGAGTCGCTCGGCCTGGGCGGCGCCGGCGGCGGGCTCGGTGGGCTCGGCGGCCCCGGCGGGCCCGGCGGCCCCGGCGGGCCGGCCGGGTTGCCGGGCGGGGCGCCCAACCGCGCCGCGCGCCGGCGCAAGAAGTAGGCCGCGCTGCTCGCCCCGCCCGTCCAGCGGCTGGTCGCGGAGCTCTCCAAGCTCCCCGGCATCGGCACCCGCACCGCCCAGCGCCTCGCCTTCCACATCCTGCGCGCCTCGCCCGAGGACGCGGCCGGGCTCGCGCAGGCGATCCGCGACGTCAAGGAGCGCATCACGCTGTGCGAGGTGTGCTTCAACCTCGCCGAGGGGCCGCGCTGCACGATCTGCCTCGACGAGCGGCGCGACCGCTCGCTGATCTGCGTGGTCGAGGAGCCGGGCGACGTGATCCCGATCGAGCGTACGCACGAGTTCCGCGGCCGCTACCACGTGCTCGGGGGCGCGCTGTCGCCGATCGACGGCGTCGAGCCCGAGGACTTGAAGCTCGCCCAGCTCTACGACCGCGTGACCGCCGCGGCCAACGGCGACGGCGACGGCGACGTGCGCGAGGTCGTCGTGGCCACCAACCCCACCACGACCGGCGAGGCGACCGCGCTCTACATCGCCGACGGCCTGCACCAGCGGGCGCCTGAGGTGACGGTCACCCGCCTGGCCTCCGGCCTGCCGGTCGGCGGCGACCTCGAGTACGCCGACGAGGTCACGCTCGGCCGCGCGCTTGCCGGCCGCCGGGCGCTCTAGCGTTGGCGGCGGGTAAGCCGCCGCTGCGCGTTTCCTAGACTCACTCGGCGATGCCCGGCACCGTCGTCATGAAGTTCGGGGGCACCTCCGTCGCGGACGCCGAGCGCCTACAGCGCGCCGCCCGCCGGGTGGTGCGCGCCCGCGAGCAGGGCCAGAAGGTCGTCGCGGTCCTCAGCGCGCGCGGAAAGACGACCGACGAGCTGGTCGCGATGGCCGACGAGGTCTCGCCGCACCCGGACCCGCGCGAGATGGACATGCTGCTCTCCACCGGGGAGCGCATCTCGTGCGCGCTGTGCGCGATGGCCATCAACGACCTCGGCCACAAGGCGATCTCGCTGACGGGCTCGCAGGCCGGCATCGTGACCGACACCTCGCACACCAAGGCGCGCATCCTCGACGTGCGCGCCGACCGCATCCGCGAGGCGCTCAGCGACGAGATGGTCGTGCTGGTGGCCGGCTTTCAGGGCGTCTCGACCTCGCGCGACGTCACGACGCTCGGGCGCGGCGGCTCGGACACCACCGCGGTCGCGCTCGCGGCGGCGATCGGCGCCGAGGTGTGCGAGATCTACACCGACGTGGACGGCGTGTTCTCCGCCGACCCGCGCATCGTGCCCGACGCGCGCAAGCTGCCGGTGGTGTCCTTCGAGGAGATGCTCGAGATGGCGGCCTCCGGTGCCAAGGTGCTGCAGCTGCGCTCGGTCGAATACGCCCGCAACCACGGCGTGCGGATCCACTGCCGCTCGTCGTTCACCGACAAGCCAGGAACCGTCGTGGTCGGAGAAGAGGAGACGATGGAACGCCCGCTGATCACCGCCGTGACCCACTCGACCGACGAGGCGCGCGTGACGCTGCTGGGCGTCCCGGACGTCCCCGGCGTGGCCGGGCGGATCTTCTCGACGCTGGCCGAGGCCAACGTGAACGTCGACATGATCATCCAGAACGAGCCGGTCTCCGACGGCGCCTCCGCCGACATGTCCTTCACCGTCCCGCGCTCGGACCTGCCGGTGACCCGGGCGACGCTCGACGGCGTCGTCGCCGACGTCGGCATCGCGAGCGTCGCGGCCGACCCGACGATGGGGAAGGTCTCCGTCGTGGGGGCGGGAATGAAGTCGCACCCCGGCGTGGCCGCCAAGGTGTTCTCCATCCTCGGCCGCGAGGGCATCAACATCGAGATGATCTCCACCTCGCCGATCAAGATCTCCTGCGTCGTGCGCGGCGAGGAGGTCGCCCAGGCGGTTCGCGCGCTGCACGAGGCCTTCGACCTGGGCGCCGACGAGGTCCGCGCCGAGGACCCGTTCGGGGTGCGGGCATGAGCGCCGCCGACGGGCTGCGGGTCGCGGTCGTCGGTGCCACCGGCGCGGTCGGGACGGTGATGCTGGCCAAGCTGCGCGAGCGCGGCTTCCCCGCGCGCGAGGTCGTCCCCTTCGCCTCCGAGCGCTCGGCCGGCCGCGAGCTCGCGGGCTTCGGCACGATCCAGCCGCTGAGCGAGGAGACCATCCAGGGCTTCGACGTCGCGATCTTCTCCGCCGGCGCGACGACGTCGGGCGCGTGGGCGCCGCGCTTCGTCGACGCCGGCGCCGTGGTCGTGGACAACTCCTCGCGCTTCCGGCGCGACCCCGAGGTCCCGCTCGTCGTCGCCGAGGTCAACCCCGAGGCGCTGGACGCCCACCGCGGGCTGATCGCCAACCCGAACTGCTCGACGATGCAGCTCATGGTCGCGCTCAAGCCGCTCTACGACGCGGCCGGGATCGAGCGGCTGATCGTCTCCACCTACCAGTGCGTGTCGGGCACGGGCGTCAAGGCCGTCGCCGAGCTCGAGGAGCAGACCCGGCGCGTGCTCGAGGGGCGCGACCCCGGCGAGCCGAAGGTCTATCCGCACCCGATCGCCTTCAACGTCCTGGGCGGCGCGGGCAGCTTCCCCGACGGTGATGACCACACCGACGAAGAGCGCAAGATGATGTTCGAGACGCGCAAGATCCTCGGCGACGAGTCGATCGGGATCGCCGTCACGTGCGTCCGGGTGCCGGTGACCTACGCGCACTCCGAGGCGGTCAACGTGCAGACGCGCGAGCCGCTCTCGGCGGAGGCCGCGCGCGAGCTGCTGGCGGCGGCGCCCGGGGTCGCGGTGGTCGACGACCCGCCGTCCGACAGCTATCCGACCGCGCGCGCCGCGGCGGGCCGCGACGAGGTGTTCGTGGGGCGCATCCGGCGCGACGAGTCCCACCCGCGCGCGCTCAACCTGTGGGTGGTCTCCGACAACCTCTACAAGGGCGCGGCGACCAACGCGGTCCAGCTAGCGGAGCGCCTGCACGAGCGCGGGCTGATCGGCGCGCGCGCCGGCGTCCGCTGAGCGGAGCAAAACCGGTGGTATGACCCGTCGCGGCGGCGGGTACCCAGATCCGTAGGGAAAGTTTCCAGGGCGGACCAGGGGTACGCCACCACGAGAGAGAGGGCTCGAGCAGAGCCCTCTTCTCTCGTTAAGGCCCGGTCTGGGCCTCGGTGGCGCGTCTAGCGGACGCGGGCCGTGGGGCCGCGCCGCGAGCCGTTGCCGTGGCCACGCCGGCCCACGACTACGCGGTATATCGCCAGCAGCAGCAGCGAGCCGGCGATGGCGATCAGCCAGGTGCCGAGGTCGAAGAACTCCTCGAGCTCGCCGACGCCCAGCGCGCTCGCCAGGAAGCCGCCGAGCAGCGCGCCGGCGATGCCGATCAGCGTCGTGACGATGATGCCGCCCGGATCGTCGCCGGGCATGATGGCCTTGGCGATGATGCCCGCCAGCAGGCCGAGCACGACGAAGCCGATGATTCCCACGAGGCTGCCTCCTTGCAGTGATGGATTCCGTTCGGCTCAGGAATACCCGGAACCGCCGGGCGACACTTACAGCTCGCGGCGGGCGAGTCGCATCGCGGCCTCGGAGCCGCGCTGCAGCGGCCCCCGGCGCTTCCAGCGCCCGTGCTCGATCCGCTCGGAGCGCTCGAGGTCGCGCTCGAACTGCTCGCTCAGCTCGGCGGCGAAGGCCTCGGACTGCACGCACAGCGTAGCTTCGTCGTTCTGCTGGAAGGAGCGGTTGTCGAAGTTCACCGAGCCGACCGACGACCAGATGCCGTCCAGCACGAGCGATTTGGCGTGCAGCATCGTCGGGCCGTACTCGTAGACCTCGACGCCGCAGTCGACCAGGTCGTCGTAGCTCGAGCGCCCCGCCACCCGCACGGCCGGCTTGTCGGTGCCCTCGCCGGGGACGAGCACGCGCACCCGCACACCGCGCTCGGCGGCGTCGCACAGCGCCTCTGTGAAGGCGGGCCGGGGCGCGAAGTACGCCGCGGTCAGGTCGACCTCGCGCCGGGCGGCGGCGATCGCGAGGTAGTAGAGCGCCTCGACGTTGGAGTCCCCGACGCCGGCGCTCGAGCGCACGAGCTGCATCGGCCCGCCGCCGTCGAGCCCGGGCAGCTCTGGCAGGTAGGCGTCGCCGACCAGCACCTGGCCGGTCGCCTCCAGCCAGTTCTCCGCGAAGGCCCCGAACAGGCCGCGCACGACCGGGCCGCGGACGATCACGTGGGTGTCGCGCCAGTGGTCGGCGTCGTGGGCGTCGCCCGTCCACTCGTCGGCGATGCCGACGCCGCCGGTGAGCCCGACGCGCCCGTCGGCCACGCAGATCTTGCGGTGCGTGCGGTTGTTGAGCCGGCGCATCGCGTAGGGCTTGGGCGGGCGGAAGCGCACGACGCGGACGCCGGCGTCCTCCATGGCGTCCACCAGCTCGGTGTTCATCTTCATCGCACCGACCGCGTCGAGGATGACGTTGACCTCGACCCCGGCACGCGCCCGCTCGGCCAGCGTCTCGGCCACCTCGACCGCGATGTCGCCCTGCCAGTAGACGTAGGTGAGCAGGCACAGGCTCCGCTGCGCCGAGCGCAGCGTCTTCAGGAAGGACGGGAAGATGCGGTCGCCGTTGATGAGCAGCTCGACCGTGTTGCCGTAGGAGATCGGCGCGCCCGTCAGCGACTCTGTGGCTCGCAAGAAGCCGTCGGTCCCCGGCTCGGCCTCGCCGTGCAGCTCGTAGCCGCGCCCGCCCTCGCGGCGGTGGCGCAGGGAGTCCGAGGCGTACCAGGCGGCGCCGGCGGCCGCGACGCCGGCCGGCCAGGCGTACCGGGCGAGGTGGGGTGGGAGGTCGCCGTTGCGATCCGTGCTCCGGGCGAGAGGCAGCATGTGACTGTCCCGGGCTACCCGTTCTGGAGCGGGTCAAGCCCCGCGGCCGGTCCGGTGTGCGCACCCCGGCGAGCGGGCAGGAGCCAGGGGCATGCCACGCATCGAGATCCGCTACCTCTCGGGGGACGACGTCGAGGCCCTCGAGATGGATCCGGACGCCATCCTCGCCGCCGTCGAGGGGGCGCTGCTGGCCCAGGGCCGCCGCGAAGTGGTCATCGAGCCGCGCGTGCACCTCGAGCCCGACCCGGCCTTCCGCGGGCACTTCAACGTCCTGCGCGGCTACATCGCCCCGCTCGACGTGGCGGGCGTCAAGGTCGTCGGCGACTACGTGGACAACTGGCGCCGCGACCTGCCCTCGGAGCTGGCCGTGCTGACGCTCTTCGACCCGCGCACGGGCGCCCCGCGCGCGGTCCTGGACGCCACCGCCATCACTGAGTGGCGGACCGGGGCGATGACCGCGCTCGGCGGCAAGCTGCTCGCCCGCCCGGGCGCCCGCGTGCTCGGCCACGTCGGGGCGCGCGGCACCGCCTTCGCCAACGTCACCCTGCTCGATCGCGTGCTCGAGCTCGACGAGATCCGCGTCACCAGCGCGCGCGCCGAGTCGCGCGAGGCGTTCGGGGCGCGCCTCGCCGAGGCGCTCGAGACGCCCGTGCGCGTAGTCGAGACGATCGAGGAGGCGGTCAGCGGCGCCGACGTCGTGGTGGAGGCCACCCGGCTGCCCGCCCCCGAGCCGATCCTGCGCACCGACTGGATCCGCGACGCCGGGCTCGTGATCCCCTACGGCACCATGAGCGCGGTGGAGCTCTCGCTGACGGAGATCATGGACAAGGTCTACGTCGACGACTGGGGCCAGTGCCGCGCCGGCAAGCTCGGCGCGCTGCGCCCGCACGTGGATGCCGGCCTGGTCACAGCGGAGAGCATCGCGGGCGAGCTGGCCGACGTGGTCGCGGGCACGCGCCCGGGGCGCGAGCGCGACGGGGAGCGGATCCTCTTCTGGCACCGCGGGCTCTCGACGACCGACGTCGCCCTCGGCCAGGCGCTGCTGGACCGCGCGATCGAGCGCGGCGCCGGGACGGTCCTGCCCTTCCGATGATCGTCCTCGGCGGCGCCGACCCGCTCGACCGCGAGCGCTACCGGCGCGTGGTCTCGGGCCACGAGCCGGTCGCGCCGGCGCCCAATGCGCTGGCCGCCGTCGACGCCGCCCGCGAGCGCATGCTCGCCCACCTGGCGGGCGGCGCGAGCGCCTACGGCATCACCACCGGCCTGGGCTACCTGGCCGGGCTGCCGATCGCGCCCGAGCGCCAGGCGGCCTTCCAGCACGCCGTGTTGATGCGCGGCACCGGCCACGGGCCCCCGTTCGCCGCCGAGGTGGTACGCGGCGCGATGCTGCTGCGCCTCAACGGCTTCCTGCGCGGCTGGGCGGCGGTCTCCTCAGACCTCTGCCGCTTCATCGCCGACCGCCTCAACGACGGCTTCACGCCGTGGGTGCCCTCGCGCGGGATCACGAGCGCGGGCGAGGTCGTCGCGCTCAGCCATCTCTTCCAGACCTTCGTGGGCACGGGCACGGTGCTCGAGGACGGGGTGCGCGTGGACGCCGGCGAGGCGCTCGCCCGTCGCGAGGTGGCGCCGTTCGTGCCCGCCGCCAAGGAGGGGATCGCTCTCGTCAACGGCGCGCCGCTCGCGCCGGCCGTGACCGCGCGCCTGCTCGAACGCTGCGAGGCGCTGCTCGAGCACGCGACGCTGGCCGGGGCGCTGGCGGCGACGCTGTCGGGGACCTCGCTGCGGCCGTACACGCGGCGGGTCGGCCGGCTGAAGGGCGATCCGGGGCAGCTGCGCGTCCACGAGCGACTCGCGGTCCTCACCGGCGGGGCCGACGCGGCGGCGTGGGCCGACCGCGGCCAGGGCCCGGTCTCCTTCCGGGTGCTGCCGCAGGTGCACGGCGCCGTCGCCGACCTGCTCGACCACGTCGGCGCCCAGCTGGACCGCGAGCTCGAGGCGGTCACCGACAGCCCGCTCTACCTCGACGGCGACGGCGACGAGCCCGAGGGCTTCTACCCGAGCGGCAACTTCCACTCCCAGGCGCTGTGCGTGCAGCTCGACGCGCTCGCGATCGCCTTCGCCCAGGTGGCGAACCTCAGCGAGAAGCGCCTGCACCGGCTGTTGGACCGCCGCTTCTCCGGCCTGCCCGACCAGCTCGCCGTCGAACCGGGCCACCAGACCGGGCTGATCTTCCTGCACAAGTCGGTGATCGGCTTCGCCGCCGAGACGCGGCTGCTCGCGAGCCCCGCCAGCGTCCATCCGGTCGACACCTCGGCCGGGCAGGAGGACTTCCAGGCCTTCACCTTCCTGGCCGCGGAGAAGCTCGAGCGCATCCTCGACACGCTCGAGCTGATCGTGGCCAGCGAGCTCATCGCGGCCCGCCAGGCGCGCCACCTGCGCGGCGCTCCGGCGCCGCCGCGCGCCGAGGCGGTGCTTCAGCGCCTGGCGGCGAGCGTCGAGCCGGTGGTGGGGGACCGCCCGCTCAGCGCAGACGTCGAGCGGGTGGCCGGGCTGATCCGCGCGGGCGCGCTGCTGGAGGACTGAGGCGGCGCCAGCGCCCGGATCGGCTCCACCGTGGTGTCGACCGGCGACCCGTGCAGCGGGCAGACGAACAGCGGCACGTCCGCGGCCCGCTGCGCCGGACGGCCCTCGGCCAGCTCCAGCCGCCACGCCATCCCGGCCGCGCCGGCGGCGAGCAGCAGCGCCGCCACCGCGGCCTCCAGGCGCTTCACGCCGGCACCGGGGCCAGGCGCGGGGCGGCGCGCTCGGCGATCGGCCAGTGCAGGGCGGCGGCGAGCAGGCCGAGCCCGATGCTCAGCCACCAGACGATGTCGTAGCCGCCGGTTGCGGCGAAGACCGCGCCGCCCAGCCACACCCCGACGAAGGCGCCGACCTGGTGGGATAGGAACACGAAGCCGAACAGGGTGCCCATGTGCTGCGTGCCGAACATGACCGCCACGAGCCCGGAGGTCAGCGGCACGGTCGAGAGCCACAGCACGCCCATCGCGGCGGCGAACAGCACGACGGTCGCCGGGCTGAGCGGGATCACCAGGAAGAGCGCGATCACCCCGGCACGGGCGAGGTAGATGCCGCACAGCAGCAGCCGCTTGGAGTAGCGGTCGCCCAGCAGCCCGGCGCCGTAGGAGCCGACGATGTTGAAGAGCCCGACGAGCCCGAGCGCCCACGCCGCCAGCGATGCGCTGATTCCCAGGTCGGTCAGGTAGGCGGGCAGGTGCGTCGCGATGAACGCGACGTGGAAGCCGCAGACGAAGAAGCCGGCGGCCAGCAGTACGTAGGACCCGTGCCCGAAGGCCTGGCGCAGGGCCGCGCGCAGCGGCAGGTCGTCGCCGGCCGGGGGCGCGGCGCCGGCGCCCTTGAGCACGGTCGCCAGCAGCGGCACGGCGATCAGCGTCGTGCTCAGCAGCAGCAGCGCCGTGCTCCAGCCGTAGGCGGCGATGAACGACTGCCCGAGCGGCGCGAAGAGGAACTGCCCCAGCGACCCGCACGCGGTGGCGAGCCCCATCGCCGAGGTGCGCCGCTCGGGCGGCACGAGCCGGGCGAAGGCGGCGAGCACGATCGTGAACGACGCGCCCGACAGGCCCAGGCCGATCAGCACGCCACCGGTGAGGTACAGCGAGCCCGGGGTGGTGCTCGTGGCCATCAACGCCGTGCCGGCGGCGTAGAGCACGGCGCCGCCCGCCAGCACCCGGCGCACGCCGAAGCGGTCCGCCAGCCCGCCGGCGATCGGTTGGCCGATGCCCCACAGCAGGTTCTGGATCGCGATCGCGAGCGCGAAGACCTCGCGGTCCCACCCGCGGGCGAGCGAGAGCGGCTCGGTGAAGAGCCCGAAGGACGTCCGCACGCCGTAGGTGATCAGCGCGATCAGGCAGCCGGCGACCACGATCGCGCCGGTGGTCCGCCATACCGGGCGCGTGACCGTGCCGTTCACGCGCTTAGGTGTAGCGGGCGGCGACGGTGCGGTCCAATGACGATCTGGACCGGACGCTATTAGGCCCGCTGATGGCGGGCCCGGCGATCAGGGGTTGTTGTGGTGCGTGCCGCAGTATGCGTCGCGCGCGCTCGAGTCCTGCGGCGGCACGTACGCCGAGCCGGCGCGGATCGCCTCCGCCTGCGAGGTCGCGTAGGCCTCGATGCTGGCGGCGACGGCGGCGCGGGCGATCGGCGTGGGCGCCGACACGAGCCGCTCGGCGTTGCGCCACGCGAGCTCCCGCCACGCGGGCAGGACCTGGAAGATCGCGAAGTCGTCGTAGGGGGTGGGGAGGTCGCGGTCGTCGACGGTCGGGTCGAAGCGGCGGGCGATCTCGGCCAGCAGCGGGCGGTAGATCCGGTCGAGGATGCGGTTGACCTTGTCGAAGTCGGGCTTGCGGCTCGTGCCGTTGCGCGCGCGCAGGCCGACGGCCTCGAGCACGAACGGCAGGTCGCGCTGGACGTGGGCGTTCATCCCGAGCAGCAGGTTGCCCATGCCGCTCACCGCGCGGGCGTCGGCGGCCTCGAAGGCGACCGACCACGCGCCGGGCGCGGGTCGCGGCGGCGTCGCGTGCCACGCGTCGAAGGCGTCGAAGTAGACCGCCGCGAAGACGGCGTCGAGGTGGTTGACCCAGGGCGTCTCGCGGAAGAAGTTCCGGTCGCGGATCGCCTCCCGGTAGGCCTCGGTGGTGCGCAGATAGGCCAGCGAGAAGATGGCGTCGTGGTCGCAGGACGCCGCCAGCGGCGCGAAGCGCGTGCGCATCTCGCGGATCACCTCGTCGACGCAGTGGGTCCGGCCCGCCTTGCAGTCGTCGGCGCTCGAGGGCTCATAGCCGGTGGTGACGCCGGGCAACAGGCCCGACCAGCCGACGTACGGCTGCTGTGCGCCGGCCGCGGCCGGCACGGCGAGCGGGCAGGCGCAGACGAGCAGCACGACAAGCAGACGGGTCCGAGCCATTATGGCGCGTGAGTACCCGCTGCGCAGGCATGCGAATCGCCGCGGGCGACGACTGGTTGTGCCCTCCGCCACGCCGCTCCGATACGGTGCGGGCGGCTCGTGAGCACCAGCATCCATCTCTGCGGAGACCTGCGCGTCGAGGTCGGCGGTCGCCGGATGCCCGACGCCCCACTCGGGCGTGACGAGCGGCTGCTGCTCGCCCATCTGGTCGTCAACCGCGGACGGCTGATCCCGCTCGCCGAGCTCGCCGGCGTGCTGGACCACCACGGGCACGACGGCGCCGCGGCCGACGCGGCGCTGGCCGCCTCGCTCGACGCCCTGACCGGCACCCTCGGCGACCGGCTCGAGCGCCCGGCGGGCCCCGAGGTCCGCCTGCGCCTGCCGCCGGACACCTGGGTCGACGTCGAGGTCGCCGAACAGGCCGCGCTGGCCGCCGACGCGGCGCTGGCCGCCGGCGATCCCCAGCGGGCGGTCGAGCGCGCGCGGACGGCCGCCCGGCTCCTGGACGCTCCCTACCTGCCGGGACTCGGCGGCGCCACGGTCGACGCGCGCCGCCAGCAGCTCGAGAACCTGCGCTCCAGCGTCCTGCACCGGCTCGCGAGCGCCGCCTTGGCGCTCGAGCCGCCGGCGACGCCCACGGCGCGCCGGGCGGCGAGCGAGCTCGTCGACCGCCAGCCCTACCGCGAGTCCGGCTACGCGCTGCTGATGGAGGCCCACGCGCGCGCCGGCGAACCGGCGGCGGCGCTCGAGGTCTTCGAGCGCCTGCGCACGCGCCTGGACGAAGACCTGGGAACCGAGCCCGGGCCGGCGGTGGCCCGCCTCCGCGACCGCCTGCTGGCGCAGCTCGCCGACGACGCGACCGCCGGCGCCGAGCAGCCGGGCGATCCCGCGCGGGCGCCGAGTCGCGTTCCCCTGCCCGGCGTGCTCGCGCGGCTGGAAGGGCGGGGCTTCGTGGGCCGCGCCGCCCCACTGGTGCGGCTGCGCGAGCGCTGGCAGGCCGCCAGCGCCGGCGACGGCGGCCTGGTCGTGCTCGCCGGCGAAGCCGGCGTGGGCAAGACCAGACTGGCAGGCCGGCTCGCGGGCGAGGCGCTCGCCGGCGGCGCGATGGTCCTCTACGGGCGCGCCGACGAGGATGGCGTGACGCCCTATCAGCCGTTCGTCGAGGCGCTGCGCCATTACGCGCAGCACTGCCCGGAGCTGGTGGGCGCGCCCGCGCTCGCCGGCGCCGCCCGGGAGCTCGCCGGCCTCGTCCCGGCGTTCGGCGGACCGGCAGGCAGCGGCGCCGACCGCCCGCCCGGGGAGCGCCAGCGCTACCGGCTCTTCGACGCCGTGGTGGAAGTCATGCGCTACGCCGCCGCCGACCGCCCGCTGCTGCTGGTGCTCGACGACCTCCAGTGGGCCGACACGCCGACGGTCCTGCTCCTGCGCGACGTCGTGCGACAGTCCCCCGGCTGCGCGCTGCTCGTGCTCGCGACCCAGCGCGAGCGCGAGGCCGAGCCCTCCGACACGCTCGCGCGCCTGCTCGCCGAGCTGCGCGGCGAGAACCTGATGGAGCGCATCTCGCTCTCCGGGCTGGCCGACTCGGAGATCGCGGAGCTGCTCGCAGAGCACGGCGCGCCCGGCGGCGGGGACCCGGGGCTCGCGCGCCGGCTGCACGAGCAGACCGGCGGCAACCCCTTCTTCGTCGAGGAGCTGCTGCGGGCCAGCGCGGAGGCGCCGGATGCGCCCGCGAGCGTCCCGGAGGGCGTCAAGGCGGTCCTCGGCCGCCGGCTCGAGCTGCTCCCCCAGGACGCCGCCGACGTGCTGATGACCGCCGCCGTGCTGGGGCGCGAGTTCCGCCTGGAGACCCTGCACGAGATCGCCGGCGACCTCGACGTGGAGGCGGCGGTCGACGCGGCGGCGCAGGCGGGCCTGCTGGTGGAGGACCCCGAGGACGTCGGGCGCGTCGCCTTCGCGCACGCGCTCGTGCGCGAGACGCTCTACGAGCGCCCCGGGCGCAACCGCCGCTTGCGCATCCACCGGCTCGTGGCCGAGTCGCTCGAGGAGGCCGTCGTCGAGGTCCATCCCGCCGAGCTGGCCCATCACTACTTCCTCGCGCGCGAGGTGGGTGGTGCCCCCAAGGCGCTCGCCTACTCGCTGCGCGCCGCCGAGGTGGCCGGAGAATCGCACGCCCCGGAGGAGGCGGCGGCCCACTACGCCCGTGCCCTGGAGGCCCTCGAGCTGGCGCGCCCAGACGACGCGACGGCGCGCGCCGACGTGCTGCTCGCGCTCGGCGCGGCGCGCTGGCAGGCGTCGGAGCCCGGGCCGCGGTTGGCCTTCGAGCAGGCGGCCGTGCTGGCGCGCGAGGTCGGCAGCGCCGAGCGCCTGGCGCGTGCCGCCCTGGGTGCAGGCGGCCGCTTCTACGCCCCCGGCGTGTCCGATCGCCCGTACGTGGCGCTGCTGGAGGAAGCGCTCGGGGCGATTGAGCCCGCCGACAGCCTGCTGCGCTCGCGGCTGCTCGGGCGCCTCGCCGAGCAGCTCGTCTCGCTCGAGCCCTCCGATCGTCCCGCGGAAGTGGCGCGCGAGGCGGTCGCCATGGCGCGGCGGATCGGCGAGCCCGGCGCGCTCGCGGGCGCCCTGATGAGCCTGCACGCCGGGCTGCTCGCCGTCGAGCACGCTGACGAGCGGCGCCGCCTGGCCGAGGAGGCGCTGGCCCTGGCCGGAGAGCTGGACGACGAGGCGCTGGCGGCCCTCGGCCGCCACTGGCTGATCTATGACCTCGTCGAGCTCGACCGGGTGCCCGACGCCCAGCGCCGGCACGCGGAGCTCGAGGCGCTCGCCGTGCGGTTGCGCCAGCCGCTCTACCAGCACTCCGCGCTGGCCTGGCGCTGCGTGTGGGCGGGGCTGGCGGGCCGGCTCGAGGCGGCCGAGCGGCTCGCGCGCGAGTCGGTGCGACTGGCGGAGGGCGCCGGCGACCCCGACGCGCGCGAGTACTTCATCGCCCAGCTGCTCACCCTGCGCCGCGCCCAGGGCCGCACCCCGGAGCTGATCGAGGACATGGAGCGCTTCGCGGCCGCCGGCGGCGTCGTCGGCCGCGGGTGGCGAGCCGCGCTCGCGCTCGCCTACCTCGAGGCCGGGCGCCGGGACGCGGCGCAGGACGCCTACCACGCGGCGCTCGAGGACGGGCCGGCGGCGATGCCGCGAACGATGGCGTGGCTGCCGACCGTCGCCGCGCTCGCCGACGCGGCCGCCTCGCTGGGCGACCACGCCGGCGCCCGGCAGCTCTACGCCGCGCTGGAGCCCCACGCCGGCAGGCTCGTGCAGTCCGGCTTCGCCGGCTGCGGCGGCTCGGTGCAACGCCATCTCGGTCGCCTCGCCGCCAGCCTCGGGCAGGATGCGGCCGCGGAGGCGCACTTCGCCGCGGCGCTGGAGCGCCACGTCGCGCTCGGGGCGCCCGCGTTGATCGAGCGCACCGAGCGCGACCGGGACAGGGCCCGCACGACGGAGCGGGGGTCAGCGCAGTGAGATCGCGACCTCTTCGAGGAGGTCCATCCCCTCCTGCATGCCGGCCTCCATCCCCGACTCCATGATCATGTCGCGCAGCTCCTGGCTGGAGGCCTGCGTGAGCACCGTCAGGGTGGTGCGCCCGTCGTGCTCGTCGAAGGTGACGATGTTCAGCGGCGCCTGGTCCTCGGGTGCGTCGGCGCCCTCGTACATCTCGGTCGTGACGAGCCGCTCGTCCGGGACGATCTCGCGGAACTCGCCGTGGAAGGCGACCTCGAAGCCGCCTTCGGCCATCATCGCGTAGCGCCAGCGGCCGCCGACGCGCAGGTCGATCTCGGCGACCGTCATCTCGCCGCGCTGCCCGCTCCACCAGCGCTTGACCAGGTCGGGCGTCGTGTAGGCCTTGTAGACAAGGTGCTTGGGGGCGTCGAACTCCCGCGTGATGAGGATCTCCGTGTCGGAGGGGAGCGTCACCGTCGCCGTACCGCTACTCGTCACTGCCATCACCTTTCTCCTTGCGCTTGAGGTCGTCCAGCACGTCGTCGAGCCGGGAGAACCGCTCGTCCCAGAAGCGCTCGTAGCTGCTCACCCAGTCATGGATCGGCTTCAGCGCCGGGCCGTTGAGCCGGTAGACGCGCTGCCGCCCGGCGTCGCGGACCTCGACGGCCCCCACCTCACGGAGCACGCGCAGGTGCTTGGAGACCTGCGGCTGGGTCACGCCCAGCTGGACCACGAGGTCATTGACGGGGCGCTCGCCGGCGGCGAGCAGGTCGAGGATCTGACGGCGCCGCGGCTCGGCGACCGCGTTGAACGTGTCCGCCGTGGTCGCCGCTCGTGCCATGCGGGCATCGTATACCCATACAAGAATATGTCAAGGGCGGCTACGCCGTGTCGGCGACGAACGCATCGAGGTCGATCCGCGCGAGGCGCTCGGGGTCGCCGAGGACGTCGATGGCCGCGACCTTGCCGGCGACCACGGTGAAGCCCATCACGGACACCGGGCGGCCGTCGGCGACGACGACCACGCCGGCAGCGCCGTTGATCGTCGCGGGCAGGATCGGGCGAGTTGGGTCGGCGAACATGAGCGCCCTGCCGGCGACGTCGGTGGCGCCCCGCGTCACGGCGGGGACGGAGGGGGCGCCGGGCCCGAAGTCGGCGCGCAGGACGACGTCCGGGTCGAGCGCGGCCACGAGCCGGTCGAAGTCTCCCGCCCGGGCGGCCGCGAAGAACGCGTCGACGACCTCGCGCTGAGCGGGGATGGCGGCGTCCGGCGCCGGCGCCGCTCCCCGGACGCGGCGGCGAGCGCGGCTGGCGAGTTGTCGCGTCGCCGCCGGCGAGCGATCGACGATCGGCGCGATGTCCTCGAAGGGGACGGCGAAGACGTCATGCAGGACGAAGGCCAGCCGCTCGGTCGGGGACAGCGTCTCCAGCACCACCAGCAGCGCGAGCCCGACCGAGTCGGCGACGAGCGCCGCCTGCTCCGGATCGCGCTCGTCGGCGGGCGTGATGATCGGGTCGGGCACGTGGACGGCGTCGAGGTCCTCTTCCTTGCGGGTCTGTCGCGCGCGGAGCAGGTTGAGGCTGATCCGGCCGACGACGGTGGTCAGCCAGCCGCCGAGGTTGTCGATCTCGCCGGCGCCGGTGCGCTGCAGCCGGATCCACGCCTCCTGCACAGCGTCGTCGGCGTCGGCGGTCGAGCCGAGCATCCGGTAGGCCACCGCCCGCAGGTGCGGTCGCTGCTCCTCGAAGCGCGCTGTCAGCCAGTGCTGTTCGTCCATCGGTCACGTTCCTCGATTCCGTCGGGTCAATGACTTGACCGCCGAGAAGCCACGGATGTGACAGAGGGTCGCACCGGGTCCGGCACCGACACGCAAGGAGACACACCGATGCAAACCGCTGCACTGCAGGCCCGCATGACCAACCCCGCCTTCGCGGTCCCGGAGGCGATGGACGCCCTGCTCGCGATCGAGAAGGCCGTGGCCGGGGTCGGCCTGCCGCCGAAGACCCGCGAGCTCGTCCACCTCCGCGCCAGCCAGATCAACGGATGCGGCGTCTGCGCCGTGCAGCACCCGCGGATCGCCAAGCAGCACGGCGAGACCGACGAGCGGATCTGGGCGCTCTCGGGGTGGCGCGACGCCCCGTACTACGACGCCGGCGAGCGTGCCGCGCTCGCCCTGACGGAGGCCGTCACCCGGCTGGCCGACAGCGGCGATCCCGTGCCGGACGACGTCTGGGACGAGGCTGCCCGCCACTACGACGAGCAGGAGCTCGGCGCGCTCGTGCTGACGATCGCCCAGATCAACCTGTGGAACCGGCTCAACGTCGCCACCCGCCAGGTCGCCGGTCAGGAGTGGTGAGCGGATGGGCTTGCAAGCCGGCGCGGCGCCGAGGGGTCTCGGGAGAAGGTGTTTCGCCCACCGGTCGTCGCACGCGACGACCTCCGGGCGACGTTACGTGCTCGCGACGACCGACGTCGACCAGTCGATCACGGCGCTCGGCTTGACCACGTGCTTGCCCATCCCGAGCTCCTTGGGGTCGAGGCCGAAGGCGAGGCCGACGAGCTGGGGGAGGTGGAGCACCGGCATGCCCAGCGGGCGGCCGGCCTGGCGCTCGGCGAGCGGCTGCTGGAGGTCGAGGTTCAGGTGGCACAGCGGGCACGGCGTGACCAGGCAGTCGGCGTCTGCGTCGATCGCGTCGCCGAGGTGGCGGCCCGCCTGCGCCAGCGAGGCTTCCTTGTTCATGGTGATGATCGGGAAGCCGCAGCACTTGTAGGCGCCGGCGTAGTCGACCACCGTGCCGCCCAGCGCCTCGATGAGCACCTGCAGGTAGCGGTCGCGCGGGTGCTCGCGGTCGATCCCGAGGCGATCGGTGGGGCGCACGATGTAGCAGCCGTAGAACGGGCCGACGCGCAGGTCGGTCAGCGGGCGCTTGACCTTGGCGGTGATCGCGTCGAGGCCGATCTCCTCGATCATCAGCCACAGCAGGTGCTTGTTGGAGAGCCCCTTCTCGTAGCGCAGGCCGTCGGGCTCGAGCGTGGCGTTGACGTGCGCGCGGTACTCCGAGTTGCCGTCCAGGCGCTCCTGACACTCGCTCTGCGCGCCCTGGCAGGTCGAGCAGATGTTCATCATCAGCTCGGCGCCGCCCTCCATCTCCTGCTGGGCGAGCGCGAAGGTGCGGGCGTTGAGGGTGTCGGCGAGCTCCTGGTTGTGCTCGGCCAGCACGCCGGCGCCGCAGCAGGAGGCGCGATCGAGCTCGACCAGCTCGAGGTCGAGCAGCGGCGCGATCTTCGCCATCGAGCCGTGCAGCTCGGGTGTGAAGCCCCGGCTCACGCAGCCGGGCCAGTAGGCGACCTTCATGTGTTGGGGCTCCGCTCCTCCGGGAGCTGGCCGCCCGCGGCGGCCCCGTGGGCCTCCCGGCCGTCGCTCGCCGCGTCGCCGGCGGCGGTGCCCTCGTCGTCCTCCTCGCCCTCGACGTAGAGGTTGAGCTCGTAGCGCGGGCGGTTCTCGACCTGCTCGAAGATCCGCTTGACGTCCTTCTCGGCCTTGTGGGGATGCAGCAGCGCCTTGCCGGGCGTGACCTTGCGGCGCTGCAGGGCCTTGAGGATCGCGGGCAGCGAGCCGACCAGCTCGGGCACCGCGCGCGGGTGGAACTTGCCGCCGTAGGAGTCGGGCAGCAGGTCGGCCTCGTGCAGGAGGCCGTTCTTGCGGATGTTGTTGACGAACGCCTGCTCGTGGCGGTGGCCGTTGTTGCGGTCCACGATGTCGTGGTCTGAGCCCGCGATCCGCCGCAGCCGCATGATCTGGCTCATCGGCGCGACGCCCTTCGGGCACGCCTCGATGCAGTTGAAGCAGTGCGTGCAGTCGTAGATGCCGTGCGGATCCTCCGAGAGGTCCTTCAGGCGCTCGTAGTGCTGGCCGTCGCGCGGGTCGCCGACGAAGCGGTAGGCCTTCGCGAGCGCGGCGGGGCCGACGAACAGCGGGTCGACCTCCATCGAGAGGCAGTCCGACACGCACGCCCCACACTGGATGCAGGCCATCGACTGGGTGACGTCGATCATCGCCTCGGCCGGCACGATGTACTCGCGCTCGGGCGGCGGGCCGTCGGGCAGCAGCCAGGGCGTGACGCGCTGGATCTTCTTCCAGTGCACCGCGTCCATGTCGACGATCAGGTCCTTGAGCACGGGCATGTTGCCCATCGGCTCGACGACGATCGCGCCGTCCTCGCCGGCCTCGGCCTCCGCCACGTCGAGGTGGATGTGACAGGCGAGGTTGGGCTTGCCGTTGATGCGCACCCCGCAGGAGCCGCAGATGGCCGCCCGGCAGGAGCAGCGGATCCCGATCGAGCCGTCCTGGTCGTCGCGCGCCTGCAGGATGCCGTCCAGCACGGAGCGCTTGCCGTCCAGCTCGACGGTGAACTCCTCCCAGTGGGCCGCCTGGCCGGACTCGGGCGTGTAGCGGCGCAGCTTGAGCGTGTACTCGGGCATCGGCGGGGGAGCCTAGATGATCGTGGAGCCGGTCATCTAGTAGCTGCGCACCTCGGGCTGCCACTTGGTGATCGTGACCGGCGAGTAGCTGACCTTCGGCTCCGCGCCGCCGTTGATCGAGAGGTCGATGTGCTTGAGCCACTCGCCGTCGTCGCGCTCGGGGAAGTCGAGCCGGAACTGCGCCCCGCGCGACTCCTTGCGCTCGAGCGCGGCCACCACGATGCACTCGGCGACGTCGAGCATGTAGCCGAGCTCGATCGCCCCGAGGACGTCCTGGTTGAAGACCGTGCCGCGGTCGTCGATCGCCGCCTCGGAGGCGTCCTGCTTGAGCCGGTGGATCGTCTGGTTGGCTTCGGTGAGGCCTTCCTGGTCGCGGAAGACCGCGACCTTCTCGTTCATCATCGTCCCGAGCTCGTCCTTGATCTCGGAGATCCGGCGGCCCGTGCCCGGCTCGCGGCCGATGATCCCCTCGATCATGCGCTGCTCGGCGGCGAGCTGCGAGCGGCTCGGGGCCGGCATGCCCATGTTCAGCGCCCGGCGCGCGGCGTGCTCGCCCGAGCGGCGGCCGAAGATCAGCGTGTCCAGCAGGGAGTTCGCCCCCAGGCGGTTGCCGCCGTGGACCGAGACGCAGGCCACCTCGCCGGCGGCGTAGAGGCCCGGGATCGACGTCTCGCCCCAGGTGTCGGTCTTCACGCCGCCCATGATGTAGTGGCAGCCGGGCTTGATGTGGATCGGCTCGCGCGTGATGTCCACGCCCGCGAAGTCGCGCCCGATGTTGACGATCTCGCGCAGCGCCTCGAGCGTGCGCTTGCGCGGGACCTTGGTGATGTCCAGCGCGACCGTGCCGTCCGGGAAGCCGCGGCCCTCGTTGATCTCGGTCTGCTCGGCGCGCGAGACGACGTCGCGGGAGGCCAGCTCGACCTTGTTGGGCGCGTACTTCTCCATGAAGCGCTCGCCCTGGGCGTTGTAGAGGTGCGCGCCCTCGCCGCGGGCGCCCTCGGTGATGAGGATCCCGTTGCCCGCCAGCGTGGTCGGGTGGTACTGGATCATCTCCATGTCCATCAGCGGGGCGCCGATGCGGTAGGCCTGCGCGATCCCGTCGCCCGTGCAGATGAGCGCGTTGGTGGTCGGCTTGAAGCACTGGCCCGCGCCGCCGGAGGCGTGGATGACGGCCTTGGCCGCGAAGAGCTCCATCGTGCCGTCGCGGATGTTGCGCGCGATCGCGCCGCAGCAGTTGCCGGCCTCGTCCTGGACGAGCGCCGTCACGAACCACTCCTCGTAGCGGTCGATCGTCTCGTGGTGCTTCATCAGCTGCTCGTAGAGCACGTGCAGCAGCGCCTGGCCGGTGATGTCGGCCACGTAGTAGGTGCGCGCGGCGGAGGCGCCGCCGAAGGCGCGCGTCCCGAGCTTGCCCTCACCGTTGCGGTGGAAGGTCACGCCCGAGTGCTCGAGCCAGAGCACCTCGTTGGGCGCCTCGCGGCACATGATCTCGATGGCGTCCTGGTCGCCGAGGTAGTCCGAGCCCTTGACCGTGTCGTAGGCGTGGGACTCCCACGAGTCGTCCGGGTTCAGCGCCGCGTTGATGCCTCCCGCCGCCGCGTTGGAGTGCGAGCGGACCGGGTGGACCTTGCTCATGATGGCCACCGTCGCCCCGGCCTCGGCCGCAGCCAGGGCGGCGCGCTGGCCGGCGAGGCCTGCGCCGATGATGAGGACGTCGTGTGCGGGCATGGGGCGGGAGCTTAGTGGCCTCCGGAGCGGGTACGGGAGCACCCGTCGCCGGGACCGCCGGCGGCTGAGTGGGGGCGTGCCGGGTCGCCGTGCAGGGTAGGCAGCGCAGCGACCGCGAGGGGAGGTTTTCGGATGAGCACGACCACGGCCGACCGGACGGGCGCCCAGGAGCGCCCCGACCGGGGGGAGAGCTGGTACGCGGCCCTAGGCGAACGGGGGCGCAAGGCCTTCCGGGCGGCGTTCGCGGGCTACACGCTCGACGCCTTCGACCTGATCATCCTCACGCTGAGCCTGAGCGCGATCGGGACGACGTTCGACGTCGGCACGGGGGCGACGGGCGCGCTCTCGACGGTGACCCTGTCGGCCTCCGCTCTCGGCGGCATCCTCGGGGGCATCCTGTGCGACCGCATCGGGCGGGCGAAGACGCTGATGCTGACCGTCGGCGTCTACTCGCTGTTCACCTTCCTCTCCGGTCTCGCGTCGAGTTACGAGATGCTGCTCGTCTTCCGCATCTTCCAGGGCATCGGCTTCGGCGGGGAGTGGGCGGTCGGCGCCGTGCTCGTGGCCGAGATGGTGCGCCCGGAGTCGCGCGGCAAGGCGCTCGGGGTGATCCAGAGCGCGTGGGCGGTGGGTTGGTTCTTCGCCGTCTGCGCCTACCTGCTCGTGTTCGAGCTGGTGGACGAGACCACGGCGTGGCGCGTGCTGATGTGCATCGGCATCCTGCCCGCGCTGTTGATCCTCTACATCCGGCGCAACGTGCAGGACTCGGAGGTCTTCGAGGAGACCAAGCAGGAGGGCGAGGAGCTCGACCGCGTGGAGGAGAGCCCGCTCAAGCAGATCTTCCGCGGCGACCTGGCGCGCATCACGATCGCCGCGTCCGTGCTGGCCACCGGCATCCAGGGCGGCTACTACGCGATGTTCACCTGGATCCCGACGTACCTCAAGGAGGAGCGCGACCTCACCGTGGTCGGCACCAGCGGCTACCTGTTCGTCGTGGTCGCCGGCGCGTTCTGCGGCTACCTCACCGCCGGCATCGTGCACGACCGGCTCGGGCGCAAGAAGACCTTCGCGCTGTTCTCCGCCCTGGCCGGCGCCTGTCTCGTCGTCTACTTCGCGGTCCCGAGCGGCTCGAACCTGACGCTCGTGATCGTCGGCTTCCCGCTCGGCTTCTTCGCCTCGGGCTGCTTCTCGGGCTTCGGCTCCTACCTGTCCGAGCTGTTCCCGACGCGGGCGCGAGGGACGGGCGGGGGCTTCTGTTACAACGTCGGCCGCGGCTTCGGGGCGCTGTTCCCGGGCGTCATCGGCTTCCTGGCCGCGGCGGTCGGGCTCGGCGGCGCGGTCGCCTTCGGGGTCTTCGGCTACGTGCTGGCGATCTCGGCGCTGTTCTTCCTGCCCGAGACCCACGGCAAGGAGCTCGTCCCCGTCGACTGACGCCATGGCCGGGTTGATCGACAGCCTCGCCCGCGCCCGCGCCTACGACCTCGAGCAGCCGCGCTACGCGGGCGCGCCGATCCACCCGGTGCACGAGCCCGGCGTCGTGCTGCACCTGCACCGCCGCCACGAGCCGGGCCTGGGGCCGGCGCGGTCGGGCGCCTCGGCGCTGCTGGTCATGGCCGAGCACTCGGGCACCCACATCGACGCGCTCTGCCACCAGGCCGAGCACGGCCGGCTGCACGGCGGCGTCGAGGTCGACGCCTCGGTGCAGACGCCGTACGGCTTCACGGTGCTCGGCGTGGACACGATCGCCCCGATGGTCGCGCGCGGGGTGCTGCTCGACGTGGCCGGCGCGCAGGGCGTCGAGCGCGTGGCGGACGGCCACCAGGTGACCGCCGCCGAGCTCGAGGCGGCCGCCGAGGGGGTCGAGCTGCGCCGGGGCGACGTCGTGCTCGTGCGGCTGGGCTCGGGCGCGCTGTGGGACGACCGGCCGGCCTACGAGGCCGCGGCGGGGATGGCGGCGGACGCCTCGCGCTGGGTGGCGGGGTTCGAGCCGCTGGCCGTCGGCGCCGACAACCTGGCCTGGGACCTGCCGCTGGCCGAGGACCCGGAGTTCGGCTCGCTGCCCGGCCACGTGCTGCTGATCGTGCGCGCCGGCATCCACATCATCGAGTCGCTCTTCCTCGAGGAGCTGGCGCGTGACGGCGTGCGCGAGTTCGCCTTCGTCTGCCTGCCGCTGAAGTTCAGGGGCGGGACGGGCTCACCCGTGCGGCCGATCGCGCTGGTCGAGCCGGGCTGAGCGCGCCAGTCACGCGGGCTTGCCGTCGAGCCTGAGCGTGTTCGACGGGTCGCGGTGCGTGCCGCTCGTGCCGACGTGCTTGTCGCTGATCCCGGCGCCGTGCTTGATGACGTGCACGAGCGCCATCGCGTGACCGTGGCCCAGGTCGTGGTCCTGCTTGAGCCACGCGACGATGGCCGACGCCTTGGTGTCCGGGCTGTCGTAGCCCCGCGCGCGCGCCAGGGCGATGAAGTCGTTGGGCGTCTTGCCGGTCTTGGTCTCGATGTTGTCGAGGTAGGCCTGGAAGGACACGAGATGCTCCTTGTCACGGTTGTGTTCGTCCGATGCCACGGTAAGCGCAGAAGGCGGCGATCGCTTCTCCGAAACTGCTCGCCTGGCCGGCGGCGCGCTATGGAAGCCGGAGAGCCCCGCCGGTAGGGCCCGTACTTTCACTTGCGCAAGAACAACAGCGCCGCCAGCACTCGGCGCGACTCGCTGCCGCTCGACGGCAATCCGAGCTTGCCGAAGATGCTCGAGACGTACTTCTCGACGGCTCGCACCGTGATCACGAGCTTGTCGGCGATACCTTGGTTGGAGCGGCCGGTCGCCATCAGCTCCAGCACCTCGCGCTCACGGGGAGTGAGCGTGGCCAGTGGATCGTCGTCGCGCTGTCTGGAGAGCAACGTCGACACGACAATCGGATCCAACGCAGAGCCGCCGTCGCCCACTCGCCGCACCGCTCCGACGAAGTCCTCGACCTCGCTGATGCGGTCCTTGAGCAGGTAGCCGACGCTTTCTGCCGAGTCGGACAGCAGCTTCAGCGCCAGTCCCAGTTCCATGTACTGCGAAAGCACGAGCACCCCCACGTCGGGGTGCTCGTCGCGGATCTGCAGCGCGGCCTGCAAGCCCTCGTCGCTGTGGTTCGGCGGCAGCCGGATGTCGACGATCGCGACGTCGATCTCATAGCTGCGCACCTTCAGCATGAGGTCGTTCGCGTCGCCGCACTGGGCGACGACCTCGAACCCGGCCTCGTCGAGCAGCCGGGCCAGGCCTTCGCGCAACAGGACGCTGTCCTCGGCGATCACTACCCGCATGGCATGTCCGCTCTCACGCGCGTGCCGCCACCTCGTGGCGTCCATACCCGCAGCCGGCCGCCGAGCCCTTCGACTCGGTCGGCGAGCCCGCGCAGGCCCGTGCCGCGTTCGCTGTCGGCGCCGCCGACGCCGTCGTCCACGACCTCGACGATGAGCATTCCGTCGCTGCGCGCGACGGCTACGGTCGCTGTCCTGGCCTCGGCGTGCTTGCCGATGTTCGCGAGGCTCTCGGAGACGACGTAGTAGGCGGCCACCTCGACACCCTCGTTGACGCGCTCGTCGAGCTCGACGTTCAGCCGGACCGGCACCGGGGCGCGGGCCGCCAGCGACTCGAGGGCCACCGCGAGGCCGTGCCCGCTGACGACCGCCGGATGGAGGCCGTGGGCCACGTCGCGCAGCTCCTCGAGGGACAACGCGATCTCCTGTCTGGCTTGATCGAGGCGGGCCTGCGCGTCGGGGTCGTCGCCGAGTTTCTGCTCCAGCATCCGGAGGTCGAGCGAGAGCGCGATCAATCGCTGCTGCGCGCCGTCATGGAGGTTGCGCTCGAGGCGTTGGCGCTCCTTCTGGCCAGCCTCGATCACCCGCTCCCGCGACCCCTTCAGCTCCTGCAGCCGGGCTTGCAGCTCCGCCTGCAGACGGCCGTTCTCGAGCGCGATGGCGGCAGCCGCACTCACTGCCTCGAGCAACTCGGGCTCGTCGTTGAGCGACTGATCGTGTATCAGCGCCGCGAAGTGCACTCCATCCCGGGCTACAAGCGTCGTCTCGCGACCAGAGCCCTCTGTCGGCTGTTGCACCGGCCGGCCGTCCAGATCGGCCCAGCTCTGGAACTCGGGCAGCCAGTAGGCAACCGAGAGCGACGGGTCGCGAAGCGCCCGCCCGAAGACCCCCGGCAGCTCCGCGGGAGCGGGGTCGCTGCGCAACTCCACAAGCAGATCAGCGACGGTCGACCGGGCCAGCCGCGCGCTGAGGAGCGCTATCAGGAAGGCCAGCGGCGCGATGCCCACCACCACGAAGGTGAGCCTGCGGATCGTCTCGAACTCCGGCCACGCGAAGGTCCCGGCCAGCATCAGCGCGGCCAGCATCACCAGTCCCAAGGCGAAGGAGTCGACGAGCAGCGCGATCGATCGCCGCAGCGGGCGGCCGGAGCCGCGCCTGCGGGCGGCGAGCAGCGCGATCCCGACCAGGCACATCGCGCCCAGCGTCAACAGCTGAACGTCCTCGACGACGTTGGCGGCCGAAAGCGCCGTCGTGACCCCCAGCAGGTTGTCGGGGCCGCCGTAGCCGAGCAGCATCTTGACGAGCTGCAGGCCGAGCGCCACCGCGTAGCCGGCCCCAACGAGCGCGCGTTCCTTGCGCCGTTCCAGCACTCCGCCCGGAAACGCGAGGAACACGTGCAGGAAGAGGATCACCGGCGCCAGGTCGAAGAACAAGCCGACGGTGTAGGCGACGGCGGCGTTCGACCACTGCAAGCCCGAGAGCAGCATGGCGAAGCCCGCGGCCACCATCAGCGGGCCGAACCGGCTCTCGGGCCGGCGCCACCAGGCCACGAGCCCGGCGAGGATGTAGGGAAGGACGATCCAGTCGAGCAGGGCCGCGCGCAGGCCAGGCTGAGCGACGTGATCGCTCGCGAACGCCAGGGCGACCGCGACCGCGGCGCCCGCACATCCGGCGAGCGCGAGCGCCCAGAGCACGCCGAGCTTGGGCCGGGGCGAGTCCGTGGGTCCCTCCTCTCTGACCTTGCTGTCAGATGCCGAACGCAACGTACCGCAGTTCGCACCACCAGCAATCGGGCCCCGGCTCACAACTTCCCCGCCCTCCTCGGGCGCGCCAGCGGCTGGGAGGTCGGGCGAGTCCAGTCCATCGAGAGGAAGAGACACGAGGACTCGCATCGTTCAGAACGCCAACGAGCCGGCCGACCCGCAGGAATCGGCCAGAAACCCGCCCCCTCGATCGGGTTGTTTCCCGCCTTCAGGAGTCGCCGCTCCGGCGAGAGGCTGCACCGATGAAGACCTCCGTGATCCAGCAAGACCCCGTCGAACCGACGACGGCTCCGGCGAAGAGTCCTGGGCCTGCCCCGCCCGCCGACGACAGCGGGGTGAGGGGCCTGTTCAGGCGCCATCCGCTTGCCGCCTTCCTCGTTCTCACCTTCGCGATCTCGTGGATGTTCGTCCCGGCCGGGGGGTTTCTGCCGTTCGGACCGCTGCTAGCCGCCATGATCGTGCTGCCCCTCGCGGAGGGGCGCTCCGGACTCACCGATCTGGGCCGCCGGATGATCCGCTGGCGGGTCGGGGCGAAGTGGTACGTAGTGGCGATCGCTCTTCCGCTGGGAGCGACGCTCGTGGCGCTGGGCCTGAACCTGGCGCTCGGCGCTCCCGTCTCGGGCCTGGACGACCTCGACCCGTGGTACTTGCTGATCGCGGTCTTCTTCCTTCGCCTGGTCAACCCGCTGGACGGGCCGATGGGCGAGGAGCCCGGGTGGCGCGGGTTCGCGCTTCCCCGGCTTCAGGCCAACCGCTCGCCGCTGATGGCGAGCCTGATCCTCGGCCTGATCGCGGCGATCTGGCACTTACCGCTCGTCTTCCTGCCGGGTGAAGACCTAGCACCGATCTTCCTGCTGGGCACCGTGGCAATCACGTTCGTCTACACGTGGATCTTCAACCACACCGGCGGCAGTGTCCTGATGACGCTGGTGGCGCACGCCGCCCAGGGAGTCATCGCGTTCGGCGCCCTGGGATTCACTGGTGCGGACGACTCACGGGGCGTGCTGCTGCTCACAGGCGCACTCTGTCTGCTGGCGGCGGGCTTGCTCGTGTTCGACCGCGAGTCGTGGCGCGGCCGGGCACCGGCGGGGTGTCGAATCGAGACGAGGCGCGCCACAGACACGGCAAGCGACGGCAAGACTCACGGCATCAAGGTGGAACGATGACGACGCCAACACCCACCCCCGCACCCGCAACTCATGGCGAGAGCCGGGTTGCCAGGGTCTTCGGACTGAAGGGCGAGAGCTGGATGCGCCACGCCAACCCGGCGAGCGTCTGGACCCGCTTTTCCGCCGTCAGCGTGCTCTCGCTGGCCATATGGAGCCGTGACTGGATCGGAGTCTGGTGTCTGGTCCCCGTTGCGCTCGGGATCGCGTGGTTGTTCGTGAACCCACTTCTGTTCAAGGCGCCGAGGTCGACCCGCAACTGGGCATCGAGGTCGGTCTTGGGCGAGAGGATCTGGGTCGATCGCAAGAACATCGAACTGCCCGACCAGTTCCAATCGCGCGCCCCGCTCGTGGCCAACGCCTACTCGACCATTGGCATGGCGCTACTGGCCTACGGCCTCGTCAAGCTCGACGTCGTCGCGACACTCGCCGGCATCCTGATCATCCACGGGGGCAAGGTCTGTTACCTGGACAGGGTCGGGCTGCTGTTCTCGGACATGAAGGACCGCTCTGCGAAATACGCGGCATGGGACTACTGACCACGGTCCCGTGTTCACGAGCTGTCGAGAACCTGGTCGGGCGGTGCGGGTAGCCGCATCGCCTGGCGCCGTGCCGGCCCCTACGGTGCGCTGCGATGAGCACGCACAGCACCGAACGGACCGTCGCCTCCGGCGACGCCGAGATCGTCACCGAGGCCTTCGGCGACCCGGCCGACCCGGCCGTCCTGCTGATCATGGGCCAGATGGCGTCCATGCTGTGGTGGCCGGAGGGCCTCTGCCGGCAGCTGGCCGCCGCCGGCTGTTACGTCATCCGCTACGACAACCGCGACACGGGCCGCTCGACGAGCTACGAGCCCGGTGCGCCGCCCTACGACGCGGACGACCTGACCGACGACGCCGTCGCCGTGCTCGACGGCTACGGGTTAGGCCGGGCCCACGTCGCCGGGATGTCGATGGGCGGGATGATCGCCCAGCTGGTCGAGCTCCGCTATCCCGAGCGGGTGGCGAGCCTCACCGTCATCAGCTCGACCGCGCTGGCCGACACCGGCGCCGAGCTGCCCGGACCGGATCCCGCCTACCTCGAGCACGCCGCCGCGGCCGAGCAGCTCGACTGGACCGACGTGGACGCCATCGCGGAGTTCATCGTGCGCGACGCGCGGGCCACAGCCGGCGTGGCCCATCCCTTCGACGAGCAGGCGGCGCGCGAGTCCGTCGCCCGCGATCTGGCCCGCACCCGCCGGCCGCAGAGCCTCGTCAACCACAGCCTGCTCGGAGGCGAGGACCCGCCGGCCGGCGAGCTGCGCGCGCCGCTGACCGTCATCCACGGCACCGCCGACCCGCTCTTCCCGCCGGCGCACGGCATCGCGCTGGCGGAATCGGTCCCGGGCGCCTCGCTGGTGCTGCTCGAGGGCGGCGGCCACGAGCTCCACCAGGCGCACTGGGACCAGATCATCGAGTCGATCGTGCTGCGCACCGCGGCCTGAGCGCGTCAGCCCGCCGCCGGCTCGGCGAGCAGCCCGCGCACGTTCTCCTCGACGCGCGCGAGCGTGCCGGCGAGGGCGTCGAGCTCGTCCTGCCCGAAGCCCGCGAACACCCGCCGGCGCTCGTCGACCACGTGCGCCAGCAGCTCAGCCGTGCGCTCTTGTCCGGCCGGGGTGAGCGTGACCGACCAGCTGCGCCGGTCGGCGGGGTCGGGTGAGCGCTGCACGTCGCCGCGCGCCACGAGCGCGTCGACCAGGCGGCTGACGTTCGGCGGATCGCCGAGCACGGGCTCGGCGAGGTCGACCTGCTTGACGGGCCCGCGCTCGGCGATGCGGGCGCGCACGAACCACTGCTCGGGCGAGAGGCCGGGCTCGTGAGCCTCGAGAAAGCGGCGCAGATGCGTCCGCAGCAGCCGGTTCGTGCGGTGCAGCCGGAAGGCGAGGGCGTCCTCGAGGACCGGCTCGCCGCGGCGAGCCGCGGCCGCGGTCACGGGCCGACCCGTTCGGCCACGTAGTAGGCGGAGTCCGGGCGCCCCTCCATCAGCGGGTAGAGGATCGCCCCGGCGTCGCGGAAGTAGTCCGAGCGCAGATAGGCCTCGGCGGCCTCGCGCGTCTTCCACTCCTCGTAGAGCAACACGCTGTGGGGATCCGCGGGATCGCTGAAGACCGCGAAGCGCTCGCAGCCGGCGAAGCGCTCGGGCACCTCGCGCTCCTCGGTCTTGAGCTGGGCGACGAAGCGCTCGCGGCCGTCGGGCTTGACCCGGACGGCGACCCTGACGCAGAACATTCGCGGCCTCCTAGTAGTTGCGCTCGCCATTATGGCTGACGCAACTATAGCGTGGTACGCTCGCGAGCCATGAGCTCCCGGGCCGAGCCGGAGCCGATCGCGCTGAAGCCGGTCGACGCGCTGACCGTGACGATGCTCGTCGACAACGTCACGGACTCGCTGCTGGCGGACCAGGGCCCGGCCCGGCGAGCGCCCATGATGGGCGCGCCGCGCGTGCCGGCGCCCCTGCTCGCCGGCGGCGACACCGACGACGCCCTACAGGGCGAGCACGGGTTCTCCGCGCTCGTGACCGTCGCGAAGGGCGGCCGCGAGACGCGCGTGCTCTTCGACGCCGGGCGGACGCCGGACGGGCTGGTCGAGAACATGCGCCGGCTCGACCTGTCGCCGGGCGACATCGACATCATCGTGCTCAGCCACGGGCACTGGGACCACGTCACCGGCCTGGACGGGCTCGTGCGCCGGCTCGGCCGCGCGAACACGCCCGTCCTGATCCACCCGGAGTTCTGGAACCGCCGCCGCGTGGCGTTGCCGGGGCGCTACCCGGTCGAACTGCCCACGACGAGCAAGCCGGCGCTGCTCGGCGCGGGCTTTGAGATCGTCGAGCAGCGCCAGCCGTCCTTCCTGCTCGACGGCTCGTTGCTGGTGACCGGCGAAGTCGACCGCACCACGGGCTTCGAGCGCGGCTTCCCCGGCCACGAGGCCCATCGCCACGACGGCTGGGAGCCCGACCCGCTGATCCTCGACGACCAGGCGCTGGTGGCGAGCGTCCGCGGGCACGGGCTCGTCGTCCTGACCGGCTGCGGGCACTCGGGGATCGTCAACATCCTCCACTACGTCCGCCGGCTGACGCGCGAGGACCGGCTGCACGCGGTGCTGGGCGGGTTCCACCTCAGCGGGAAGGCCTTCGAGCCCATCATCGGGCCGACCTGCGACGCGCTCTCGGCGCTCGCGCCCGACGTGCTCGTGCCGGCGCACTGCACCGGCTGGCCCGCCACGCACGCGCTCGCGGCCCGCTTCCCTCAGGCCTTCATCCAGAACAGCGTCGGCACGCGCTACGAGTTCACTGCCGCTGCGGCTGCGTGACGCCGAGTGCCTCGCGCTCGTCGCGCGCGAGGATGCGCGGGCTGTCGATCAGGATCCGGCGGCGGCGCAGGCCGGCCAGCATCGTCTCCTCGCTGCCCAACGTCACGAGCGTCGCGTGGTGGGGGACGAGGTGGACGGCGAACGTGCGCGGGAACTGCGGCCCGATCTCCTCCGCCACGCGGCCGTCGAGCTCCATCCGCGCGCCGGCGTGGGAGGGCTCGAGGCGGACGCTGATCGTGCTGTCCGAGCCTGTGACCAGCGGCGGGCAGCAGCCGCCGTGTACCGCGATCGGCGTGACGACCATGCTCTGCGCGCTGGGCGTGAGCACCGGTCCTCCGGCGCCCAGCGTGTAGGCGCTCGAGCCCAGCGGGGTGGCCACGACGACGCCGTCGCCCGCGAAGCGCGAGAACAGCTCGCCGTCGACGTGCACCGCGGCCGTGACCTGCCCGGCGCCGGCGCGGACGAGCACGAGGTCGTTGACGGCACGCACGACGGGCTGGTCGTCCTCGGCGACCTCGAGGCCGGGCACGACCCGCGGCTCCCAGCGCCCGGCGGCGAAGCGCTCCAGCGAGTCGGCGATCCAGTCGGCGGTGCAGGCGGTCAGCGCGCCGAGGCTGCCGCACGCCACGCCCAGCACGGGGCGCCCGGCGGCGGCGCCCGCCGCCAGCGCGATCAGCGTCGTGCCGTCGCCGCCGAGGGCGAGGATCACCTCGCACGACGCGGCCTCGCCGGGCTCGGCGACGCGGCGATCCTGCCCCTCGGTGGGGATCTGCACGACGCCGGCGCCGTGGCCGTCCGCCCAGCCGCGGATGGCGGCGAGCGCGCGGTTGAGGTCGCGACTCGGGTGAACGACGAGGCCGATGCGGTGCACGTCCATGCGCCGGCTGCAACTACCCGCGTGGGCCGCGGGTTACCCGCCGGCTCAGCAGGCGGCGCGCGCGGAAGGCTCGCTGCGCGCGCCGCGGCCGCGCGGCTCGCACGGCTGCGGCCGCGCACGGCGGCGCACGTCGATCGCCGCCCGGACGCGCTGGCTGCGCACGTTGCGGTCGAGCGTGCTCGAGCCGACGACGGCGACGTTGCCTTCGCTGCCGGGGCCGAAGACCTGCACCCGCAGGCGGACGGTCGCGCTGGCGCCGGCGCTCAACTCACCCAGGTCGCAGGCCAGGACGGGCAGCCGGTAGCAGCGGCCCTGGCTGGGCTCGGCGCTCACCAGCACCGAGCGGCGGCTGACGAGCTGGTCGCCGACGACGACCTGCTCGGCCGCCACCGGTCCGCGGTTGGTGACGGTGATCCGCTCGCCGACCACCTGACCCGAGGTCGCGGTCGGCTGGTCGGGCACCTTGGTGATCTGCAGGTCCGCGCGCGGCCCGCCGGGCACCGGGTTCGGTCCCGGCGGCTCGGGCGGCACGTCGCGCGGGAGGTAGACGTTGTAGAAGCGGCACTCCAGGTCCGGCCGCTTGCGGGTCAAGGTGATCTCGACGCGCCCGTGCTCCCAGGGCGTGATGACGTCTCCGCAGACGACGCCGCCGAGGACCCAGCGGCCGTCACCCGCGTCCGGGCTCGCGTTGGTCTCCTGGATGACGTAGCGACCGAGCGGCAGGCGGCTCGTGTCGTCCCCGCGGGCGCGGGTCGGCGTGCCCTCCTCGGTGACCTCGGCCGTCTGCTGGTACTGGCGCGCGGGATCGTCGAGCGAGGAGATCTGGAAGCCGGCCGTGCCCGTGTTGCCCCTGGTGACCTTGGAGATCTCGATCGAACCCGCCGGGGTGAAGCGGTTGAGGTAGGTGCAGGTCGCGCCCTCGCCGGCGGTCACTTCGACGATCTGGCGGCGGTTCGCCGGGCGGAGCCTTCCGTTGCAGGCGACGGCCCGGACGCTCCAGCTGCCGCGCGCGCTCGACGCGGGGAGGTCCTCGTCGATGCGGTAGCGGCCGGCTTCGAGGCTGAGCGGGCTGGGGGAGGCGGTCACCGGCACGAAGGGGAGGCGGGTCTTGGCCGTCAGGCGCTCGATCAGGCTTCCGCCCGCGGCCGGGTGGACGTCGAAACCGAAGGTGCCGACTCCGCCGACGGTGACCTTACGCACGGAGAGCTGCCCCGGTGGCGGCTTCGGCCGGTTCTTGTAGGTACACGTCACCAGGTCGCCGGCCGCGAGGACGATGCTGGCGGTCGCCCCGCTGTAGGAGATCGTGCTGCTCCCGGTGTTGGTGCAGGTCAGCGCGGTCAGCTCCCAGCCGGCGGGGACCTCCTCGGTGACGGTCCACGGACGGAGACCGGCGGCCCGGTAGAAGGTCTCCTGGTCCGATTGCCCGGCGCTCGCGCTCAGGCTGAACCGGCCCGAGGGGTCGTAGGTCAGGTCGCTGCGGTAGCTGAAGGTCTCGGCGGCGTCCGCCGTGGACTCCTTGCGGATGACGATCGTGCCGCTGGTGGGCGGCGGCTCGACGTAGTACGCGTAGCAGAACACGTGCCGCACGCCCTGCGGGTATCCGATCCACTCGACGTTGTCGCCGTTGAGGTTGTCGATCGCGCAGCGCAGCGCGCCGAAGCCGTAGCGACCCTCGAACTGCGGCACCGCGTCGAGGATCGGGTCCGTGGGGGTGCCGCCCTGGATCCACAGCGTGTTCGCCCGCTGCGAGAGCTCGGCCTGGTCGGGGCTCAGCTCGATGCTGACCGCGCCGGGCACGGCCTGGCCGGCCACGGGCCTGCCCTGGTCGTCGAGCAGCGGCGTCGAGGCGAGCGTCGTGATGGGCGTCGTGAACGGCTCGGTGACGATCGACAGCTGGCCCCAGGGCCCCGCCACCGCGCGGCTGAGGTAGCCGCGTCCGAGGGTGAACTGCCAGTCGGTGATCGGCCGGCAAGTGGGCTGGCCCTGGTCCTCGGTCGTCGGGTTGATCGGCTCGCCGTCCGTGTAGAGCGTGTCCTTGCCGAGGTCGCGCAGGCTCTCCTGGATGTCGTTGCGGGCGCGATTGGCGGTGATGCTCTCGTACGTCGGGCACGACCGTGCAGCCATCGTGACGTAGAAGCCTGTTCCGTCCGTGTCCGGCTCCTGCGCGGACGCGGTTGCGGGCGCGACCAGCAGCGCAGCCGCCAGCACGACCAGACCCGCGAGCCTCCCCCATGACCGACGCACGCCGCCAGGCTATGCGATTTGCAGCGACTTGACCAGGGGGCGCAAGCGCACCGTCACCCTCAGCGGCCCACCAGGCGCCACGCCGCAGGCAGCAGCGCGGCGGCGAGCAGCGCCTTGACGATCCCGCCGGCGATGAACGGGGTGAAGCCGAGCGAGATCGCCTCGCCGAGGCTCACGCCGGCCGACACCGCGAGCCACGGCACGCCGAAGGCGAAGACGACCATCGAGCCGACGGCGAACAGCGGCAGGGCGCTCAGCGGCGAGCGGTCCAGCCGCGCCTGGGCGAGCATGCCGGTGACGTAGGCGGCGGCGATGAAGCCGACCAGGTAGCCGCCGGTCGCTCCCCAGACGTACTCGACGCCAGAGTTGCCGTCCGAGTAGAAGGGCAGCCCGATCAGCCCGAAGACGAGGTAGAGGGCCATCGCGGCCGCGCCGCGGTTGGCGCCCAGCGCCGCGCCCGAGAGCAGCACGGCGAAGGTCTGGCCGGTGATCGGCACGGGGCTGCCCGGCAGCGGGATGCTGATCTGCGCGCAGGCGGCCGTCAGCAGCGCGGCGCCGACCACCAGCGCGGCATCGCGCAGGCGCGTGCTCGGGATGACGTCGGCGAGAACGCGGGGGGCGGCGACGGCGGCTTGGGTGCTCACGGGCGGGACGCTCCAGGGACTCGGGGACCGGCGCGCATCATGACGCTTCGCGGCCGCTCACAGCATGGCCAGCTCGCCGTCGGGGGTGTCGGTGACGAACATGTGGCCCGGCGCGTGGGTGATCATCAGCTCCGGCCGGCTGGCAGCGGCCACGGCCTGCGGCGTCACGCCGCAGGCCCAGAACACCGGCAACTCGCCGTCGCGGAGCTCGACCGCGTCACCGTAGTCGGGCGCCCCGAGGTCCTCGATGCCGAGCCCGGCGGGGTCGCCGAGGTGCACCGGCGCCCCGTGGACGGTGGGGTAGCGCGCCGTGATCTCGGCCGCCCGGATCGCCTCGGCGGGGGCCATCGGGCGCATCGAGACCACCAGCGGCCCCGCGAAGCGCCCGGCGGGCCGGCAGGCGCGGTCGGTGCGGTACATCGGGACGTTGACGCCCTGCTCGATGTGCCGGACCGGCAGCCCCTCGGCCAGCAGCGCGCGCTCGAAGGTGAACGAGCAGCCGATCAGGAAGGCCACCAGGTCGTCCCGCCAGAGCTCGCGGGCGTCCTCGAGCTCGTCGTCGAGCTCGCCGCGCCGCCACACCCGGTAGCGCGGCAGGTCGGTGCGCAGGTCGGCGCCGGGCGCCGTCACCGCGGGCTCCGCCGAGCCCGGCTCGGTCACCTCGAGCACCGGGCACGGCCTGGGGTTGCGCACGCAGAAGCGCAGGAAGTCGAACGCGTCGTCCGCGGGCAGCGCGACCAGGTTGGCCTGGGCGAAGCCGGGGGCGACGCCGGCGGTCGGCTCGGTCCAATCGCCGCGGCGGATGGCGGCGCGCGCCTCAGCGGGATCCATGGCGGCGACGATCGTAAGGCTTGACGGGCCCACCGGCGGGGAAGGAGCGATGAGGCCGCCCCGCGGGCGGCACCCTGATCCCGGCACGAAGGACGTCTTGAGCGATGGCAGCACGACTCGAGGGCACGGTGGCGCTCGTCACCGGCGCCAGCAGCGGCATCGGCGAGGCCAGCGCCCGCGCGCTGGCGGCGGAGGGCGCGGCGGTGGCCGTCGCCGCCCGGCGCAAGGAGCGCCTGGACGAGCTCGTCGCGTCGATCGAGGGCGACGGCGGCCGCGCGCTCGCGATCGAGGCCGACGTGACCGCTGAGGAGGAGGCCGTCGCCACCGTGCAGCGGACCGTCGACGAGCTCGGCCGGCTCGACACGCTGGTCAACAACGCCGGCGTGATGCTGCTCGGCCCGGCCATCGACGCGCCGCTCGAGGAGTGGAAGCGGATGGTCGACCTCAACGTCTCCGGCCTGCTGTTCTGCGCTCACGCCGCGCTCCCGCACCTGATCGCCGCCGCGGAGGACTCACCGCGCGGGGTGACCGACATGGTCAACATCTCCTCGACGGCCGGCCGCCGGGCGCGCGCGGGCACCGGCGTCTACAACCTGACCAAGTTCGGGGTCGGGGCGTTCAGCGAGGCCCTGCGCCAGGAGGTCGCCCAGCAGCACGTGCGGATCTCGCTGGTCGAGCCCGGCGCGACGGCGACCGAGCTGGTCGACCACCTCCGCGAGGAGATCCGCGAGCAGACGGCGGACCGCTTCGCGGACATCGAGCGCCTGGAGGCCGAGGACATCGCCGACGGGATCGCCTACATCGTCACCCGCCCGCGCCGCGTCGCGGTCAACGAGATCCTCATCCGCCCGACCGAGCAGGCCGACTAGGTGTAAGTCCCGAGGAGGTTGTTCTTCTCGTTGAGGCGAGCGATCGGGGGCTTGTGGCCGAGGGCTGCGTGTCGTCGCAGATGGTTGTAGTGGTGCAGCCAGCCGTCAAGCGCGGCGGTGCGTTCGGTGCTGTTGCGGTAGAGCGCGCCGTAGGCCCAGCTGCTGAGCATGGTGCGGATGAAGCGCTCGGCCTTGCCGTTGGTTTGCGGTCGATAGGGGCGTGTGCGCAGGTGGCGGATGCCCAGCGCGCGGCAGGCGATCGCGTGGGCGGCCGAGCGGTAGGCGTTTCCGTTGTCGGTGATCAGTCGCTCGACGTGGATGCCGTAGCGGCGGTAGAACGCGATGGCTCGTCGCAGGAAGGCGATCGCGGTGGCGGGTCGTTCGTCGTTGAGGACTTCGACGTAGGCAAGCCTGGTGCAGTCGTCGATGGCGACGTGGACGAACTCCCAGCCGAGGCTGTGCTGCTGGCGGTGATAGCCGGCCCGTCCGCGTGCCGGCTGGCCGCCGAGCACTCGGTGTCCCGGCCGCGCGATCCGCCCCAGCTTCTTGACGTCGATGTGAATCAGCTCGCCCGGTCGGGCGCGCTCAAAGCGCTCCGCCGGCTCTAAGCCGAGCCGGCCCAGGCGACCCATCCCAATCCGCGTCAAGATGCCCGACACCGTCGAGAGCGGCATGCGCAGCGTTTCGGCGATCTCCGGGCCGGTGAACCGCAACCGTCGCAACGCCGCGATCGCTGCAACGCGACGCTCGCAGGTGCGGTTAGCGACGGTCTTAGGGGCCGAGCTGCGGTCCAGCAAACCGCACTCTCGGTCCGCGCGGTATCTAGACACCCACTTCCCGCAAGTCTTAGAACTGATCTCGGCGGCGCGCGCCGCCTCAGCGATCGACCAGCCTTGCTCGAGCACTCGCTCGACCACTTGCCGGCGCTTGATCAGACTGACCGCCGCGTTAGCGTGAAGCTGCATCCGGGCCCTCCTTGGAAGGACTGAGTCGCTTGGCAGCTCTCAGCCTCCAAGGAGACCCGGATCGAAGAACAACCTCCTCAGGAACTACAACTAGGCAGAGGCCGTTTCGTAGGCCCGCGCCGCCCGCAGCACCAGCGCCTCGGCGTGGCGCGGGGCCACGAGCTGCAGCCCGATCGGCAGCCCGGCCGCTGTCCGTCCGCAGGGCACGGTGATCGCCGGCTGCTGGGTGAGGTTGAACGGATAGGTGAACGGCGTCCAGCCCTGCCAGTCGGGGTCCGCCGAGCCGTCGGGCACGACCCGGCCGGCCGCGAAGGCCGGCAGCGGCAGGGTGGGCGTCGCGAGCAGGTCCCAGTCGTCGTGGAACGTGGCCATCGCCACGCCCAGCTCGCCGCGCGCCTTGTCGGCTGCCAGCCACTCGAGCGCCGCGCGCCCCGCGCCGCGCTCGGCCAGCGCCATGAGCCCGGGCTCGAGCTCGGCGCGCTGCGCCTCCGAAAGCCCCGCGACGCCCGCCGCGGCGCCGCACTCCCACAGGACGTCGAACACCGCGCGGGTGTCCGGCAGCGGCGGGTCGGCCCGCTCGACCACGGCGCCCAGCCCGGCGAGCGCGTCGGCGGCGGCCTGCACCGCCGCCGCCACCTCGGGGTCAACGTCGACGTCGCCGCCGAGCGCCGGGCTGAAGGCGACCCGCAGGCCGGCCACGCCGTCGTCGAGCCCGTCCCCGAAGGAGCTCGCCGGCGCCGGCAGCCCCGTCCAGTCGCGGCCGTCGGGCTCTGAGAGCACGTCGAGCATCAGTGCGACGTCGCCGACCGAGCGGGCCATCGGCCCGGTGTGGGAGAGCAGCCCGAACGGGCTGGGCGGCCACTGCGGCACGCGCGCGAAGGTCGCCTTGAGGCCGACGACGCCGCAGAAGCCGGCCGGGATGCGCACCGAGCCGCCGCCGTCGGTGCCCAGCGCGAGCGGCACCATCCCCGCCGCGACCGCGGCTGCGCTGCCGCCGCTCGAGCCGCCCGCCGTGCGCGCCGGGTCCCATGGGTTGACCGTGGCCGGGCGCCCGGGGCCGTCGGTGACGCCCTTCCAGCCGAGCTGCGGCAGCGCCGTCTTGCCGATCGGCACGGCGCCGTGGCGGCGCAACGCCGCCACGGGCGGCCCGTCGGCGTTCGCCGCGGGCGCCGCGGCGGCCGCCGAGAACCCGCGCCCGGTGGGCCAGCCGGCCGCGAGGATCGCGTCCTTGACGGCGACCGGGACGCCGTCGAGCCGCCCGGCCGGCTCGCCGCGCCGCCAGCGCTCCTCGCTCGCGCGCGCGGCGGCCAGCGCGCCGTCTCCGTCGAGCAGGCAGAACGCGTGCAGCTCGCCGTCGCGGCGCTCGATCGTCGCCAGGCACTCCGCGACGACCTCGACCGGCGAGAGCTCGCGGGCGCCGAAGCGCGCGACCAGCTCGCCGGCGCCGAGCATCGTCGGAGGCTCAGGCCGACGGCGCGAGCCGCCGCTGCAGCGCGCGCGAGACCTGCTCCATGGTCACCACGCCGCGCAGCCGCCCGTCGGCGTCGACCGCCATCAGCGCGCCCAGCCGGCGCAGTGGCTCTGACGCCAGCAGCGCCTCCAGCGGCGCGTTGTCGCGCACCTCGGCCTCCTGGTCGGAGCGGGCGATGACCTCGCGCACCGGCAGCTCGCCACCCTCCTCCTCGGCGGCGTGCTCGACCGCCGCGCGGTGCGCGAGCCCGACATAGCGCCCGCCGTCGTCGACGACGGCGAACCAGTCCCAGCCGTAGTAGCGCAGGAAGTAGTCCTCGAACGCGCGGCGGGCCGTGACGTCCGCCGGAATGGTCACCGGCTCGGCGTCCATGATGTCCGCGACGGTGATCCCCTCGATGCGCTCGGTGACCGCGCTCTGCATGACCGCCGTGCGGGCGGCACCGCCGAGCAGCCAGCCCAGCACCGCCATCCACAGGCCCTGGGTCAGATCGCCGACCGCGATCCAGTAGATCCCGAGGCCGATCAGCAGGATCGCGAAGCCCTGGCCGATGCGCGCCGACAGGCGCGTCGCCTTGCCGCGGTCGCCGCTGATCCTCCAGGCGATCGCGCGCGCGATCCGCCCGCCGTCGAGCGGGAAGGCCGGCACCAGGTTGAACACCAGCAGCACCATGTTCATCGTGGTCAGGAAGCCGAGCGTGAGCCCGGCCACGTCTGAGGCGGCGCTGCCGTCGAGCAGCGCCGAGTCGTAGAAGCCGTTCCAGCCGCCCGCCAGCGCGATGCTGATGGCGCCGAAGAGGAACACCAGGCCCAGCGTGACCAGCGGGCCGGCGACCGCGACGCGGAACTCGGCCCCGGGGGAGTCGGTGTCGCGGCTCATCTTCATCACCCCGCCGAAGAAGAAGAGGTCGATCCCGCTGACCCCGATCCCCTCGCGCCGTGCGGCGAGCGCGTGGCCCAGCTCGTGCAGCACGATCGAGACGAAGAACAGCAGCACGGAGAGCACGGCGGTCAGGTAACCCGTGGTCTGGTCGCCGAGGATGTCGGTGAACTGATCCGACAACAGGAAGATGAACAGGAAGAGGACGAGGAACCAGGAGACGTTGACCCCGATCCGGATCCCGAAGAGCCGCACGAGCGGCAATGACGAGGCGGCACCGAACACGGTGTGAATCCTCGCACAGCGCCCTAAGCCCGCCATCAGCGTCCGGGGGCCGAGCGCGGGCGAGCGCGCACGGCGGGCTAGCCTTGGCCGCCGCTGCACCCACCCCAGTCAAAGGAACCCATGTCCCACGAAGTCACCTTCATCCCCGGGGACGGCACCGGGCCCGAGCTCGCGGAGGCCACCCGCCGCGTGCTCGAGGCCACCGGCGTCGGCTTCGAGTGGGATGAGCACCCCGCCGGCGAGGACATCTACCACGAGGAGGGCAACCCCTTCCCCGACCGCACGCTGGACTCGATCAAGCGCACCGGCGTCGGCATCAAGGGCCCCACCACGACGCCGGTCGGCTCGGGCTTCCGCTCGGTCAACGTGCTGCTGCGCAAGGAGCTCGACCTCTACGCCTGCATCCGGCCGTGCAAGGCCTACGAGGGGGTGCGCACGCGCTTCCCGGACACCGACATCGTGATCGTGCGCGAGAACACCGAGGACCTCTACGCCGGCATCGAGTACGAGCGCGACTCCGAGGACGCCGAGAAGCTGCGGGCCTTCATCCACGACCTCGACGGCTCGGTCATCCGCGAGCACTCGGGCATCTCGATCAAGCCGATCTCGGTCTTCGGCTCCGAGCGCATCGTGCGGGCGGCCTTCGACTACGCGCGCGAGAACGGCCGCGGCAAGGTCACCGCGGCCCACAAGGCCAACATCATGAAGCACTCCGACGGGCTCTTCCTCGACGTCGCGCGCAAGGTCGCCGCCGACTACTCCGACATCGAGTTCGAGGACCGCATCATCGACAACCTCTGCAACCAGCTCGTCTCCCGCCCGGAGGAGTACGACGTCATCGTGCTGCCCAACCTCTACGGCGACATCGTCTCCGACCTCGGCGCCGGGCTGATCGGCGGCCTGGGCCTCGCGCCCGGCGGCAACATCGGCACCGAGGCCGCGATGTTCGAGGCCACGCACGGCTCCGCGCCGAAGTACAAGGGCCAGAACCGGGTGAACCCGACCGCGCTGATGCTCTCGGGCGTCCTGCTGCTGCGCCACCTGTCCGAGAAGGACGCCGCCGACCGCGTGGAGGCCGCCATCGCGGAGGTCATCCGCAAGGGCGAGAAGGTGACCTACGACCTCAAGCCGACGCGCGACGACCCCAGCGCCGTGGGCACGTCTGACTTCGCCGACGCCGTGATCGAGGAGATGAACGCGTGAGCACCCCCGTCAAGGTGACCGTGACCGGCGCCGCCGGCGCGATCGGCTACGCCCTGCTGTTCCGCATCGCCTCCGGGCAGATGCTCGGCCCCGACACGCCCGTGGCACTCAGCCTGCTGGAGATCCCCGACGCCGTGAAGGCGGCCGAGGGCACCGCGATGGAGCTCGACGACTCGGCGCTGCCGCTGCTGGCCTCCGTGGACATCCACGACGACGCGACGGCGGCCTTCGACGGCGTCGACGTCGCGCTGCTGGTCGGCGCGCGCCCGCGCTCGAAGGGCATGGAGCGCTCAGACCTGCTGGAGGCCAACGGCGGCATCTTCAAGCCCCAGGGCGAGGCCATCAACGCCGGCGCCGCCACCGGCGTCAAGGTGCTCGTGGTCGGCAACCCGGCCAACACCAACGCCCTGATCGCGATGCGCAACGCGCCCGACGTCCCGCCCGAGCGCTTCACCGCCATGACCCGCCTGGACCACAACCGGGCGATCGCCCAGCTGGCTCAAAAGGCCGGCGTGGGAGTCGGCGCCATCACCAACATGACGGTGTGGGGCAACCACTCCACCACGCAGTACCCCGACGTCTTCCACGCGAAGGTCGACGGGCGCAACGCCGCCGAGGTCGTCGACGACCAGGCCTGGATCGAGGAGGACTTCATCCCGACCGTGTCCAAGCGCGGCGCGGCGATCATCGAGGCCCGTGGCGCCTCCAGCGCCGCCTCGGCGGCCAACGCGGCGATCGACCACGTGCGCGACTGGGTGCACGGCACGCCGGACGGCGACTGGACGTCGATGTCGGTCCCCTCACCGGGCGCGTACGACGTGCCCGAGGGCATCATCTCGAGCTTCCCCTGCACGTGCGCGAACGGGGAGTGGACGATCGTCGAGGGACTCGAGATCGACGCCTTCTCGCGCGAGCGGATCGACGCGTCCGCAGCCGAGCTGGCCGAGGAGCGCGAGGCGGTCAGCGAGCTGCTCTGAGCCCTAGTCCTCGGATGCCGCCGACTCGTCGGCCGGGGGGACCGGGGGGGCCGAGTCACGGACGTGCCAGCCGCGCCCGGACTTCACCACCAGGCCCTCCTCGGCGAGCCCCGGCATCACCCGGTAGAGGTAGTTCTGCTTGATGCTCATCGCGTCGGCCAGCTCTGAGATGGTGATGCCGGGCCGCGCGCGAACGAGCTCGAGCGCCTGGTTGGCGCGCGTGCCGCTGCCCTTCGGCCGCCCGCGGCGCCCGTTGGTGCTCGCGCCGCCGCCGCCGCGGCGCCCGCGCCGCGGCGCGCGGGCCGCCGCGGTGCGCGAGGGCGTGTCCTCGACCCCGGCGAGCGCGCGCTCAGCGGCCTCGAGGCGGTGGAACTCGTCCACCAGCGGGCGCAGCTCCTTCAGGCGCGACTGGATCTCCTTGCGCTTCTCGTCGAGGAAGTCGGTCACCACGATCCTTTCACCGTAAAACGAAGCAAGAACTGACTTCTACCTCATTGCACGGTCAAACTATAGTAGAGACTGTTTGACCATAATCAAGGCGATCGCACCGAGGCTGTCAGTGCGACGTGGTTGACTGAGCGTCGTGAGCAGGCTTCACGGCGAGCGATCCGCCGAGCAGATCCGCGAGCGCGGCAGCGCGCTGCTCGAGGGCGCCGCCGAGCGCTCGCGCCCGAGCCGCGTCGCCGACCGGGTGCGCGCCAACGGCCGCTGGATCCTGCAGGCTGCGCTCTCGACCGCGCTGGCGTGGATGCTCGCGCAGTTGATCCTCGGCCACGAGCGCCCGATCTTCGCGCCGGTCGTCGCGCTCGTCGGGGTCAGCGCCGCGCTCGGCCGGAGGCGGCGCTACACGGCGGAGATGACGATCGGCGTGGCACTGGGGATCGGCATCGCCGACGCCTTCATCGCGCTCGTGGGCGACGGCGTGCTGCAGATCGCCGTGGTCGTCGGCGGCGCGATGCTCGCCGCCATCGCGCTCGGCGGGTCGACCATCCTCGTCTCGGAGGCCGCGACCTCGGCGCTGCTGGTGGTCACGATCCAGCAGCCCGGCACGGGGCTCTCGGGCGCCCGGTTCCTGGACTCGCTGCTGGGTGGGCTGATCGCGCTGGCGATCACCTCGTTGCTGCCCGCCAATCCGGTCCAAGCCGCCCGCCGGGCCGTCGCGCCGTTGCTCTCGGAGCTCAGCGGGATCTTGGAGGACGTGGCCCGCGCGCTCGCCCGCCGCGACGAGCCGCTCGCCGAGCGCACGCTCGAGCGGGTGCGCAGGCTCGATCCCGACGCGTTCGCCCAGGCCGTCGCCGGTGGTCAGGAGACGCTGCGGCTGGCGCCGTTCCGGGGCGGCACGCGCCGCCACTTCGCGCGCTACGCGGAGACCTCGGGTCAGATCCACTCGGCGCTCACCAGTGTGGAGACGCTCAGCCGCGCCGCCCTGCGCGCGCTGCAGATGGGCGAGAGCGCGCCGCCGCCCGTCTATGAGGCGGTGCGCGACCTCGCCTCCGCCGTGCGGCGGCTCGACGAGACCCTCGACGACCCCTACGGCCGCACGCTCGTGCGCGAGCCGGCGCTGCGCGCGGCGGCGCGGGCGACGCTCGCCTTCGAGCAGACGGGCAACCTGTCGGTGAGTGTGATCGTCGCGCAGGTGCGCAACACGGCGGTCGACCTGCTGCGCGGCTCGGGCCTGGGGGCCACGGAGGCCGAGCGGCTCGTGCGTGAGGCCGCCGCCTCGCTGGTCAGCGCTCCAGCACCGCCTTGAGGCGCTCGAGCGAGCGGTCGGCCTCGCGCCGGGAGATCCCGCCGACGAGCGCCCGGCTCGCGACCGCGCCGAGCAGGCCGCCCGGCGCCCTGAACTCGTTGACGTAGTCGAAGCGCGTCCCGCTGTCGCCGTCGGACGAGAGCCCGTAGCTCGTCGTCGCCCGCGAGCCGCCGGGGCCGCGTCCCTCCCAGCGGGCGTGGCGCGGCGCCTGGAAGTCGGCGAGCTCCCACTGCACCTTGAAGGGAGCGCCGCGCAGCGCGAGCGTCTGCTCGACCGCGAAGCCGGGCCGCAGGTCGCCGTCGTCCACCCGCTCGATCCGGCGATGGATAGTGACCCAGTCGCCGTAGCGCCGGGGATCCATGACCACCGCCCAGACGTCCTGCGGCGGCGCGGCGATGTCGATCGCGGTCCGCACCTCGCTCATCGCGCCGCCAGCACCTCCTGGTCCTCCCAGTCGCGCAGCGCGCGGTCCACGGCGGCGTCGAAGCCGTGCCGGCGCACGCCGAAGGCGCCCGCCGCGGCGTCGTCGCGCGGCAGCAGGTCGTGCTCGAGGGACTCCATCAGCGGCTCGATCAGCCCGCGGTCCTCGCCGGCCACCGCGGCGGCGACCGCCGAGGCCAGCGGCGTCAGGCTCAGCTCGAGCGCGACACGCGGGCGGCTGACCATCATCCGCTCGGCGATCCGCTCGATCAGCTCCTGATAGCTGAGCACGTCGGGCCCGGCGACGTCCCAGGCGCGGCCGGTCAGCGCGGCCGGGACAGTCGCGGCGCGGGTGAGGAAGGTGAGCATGTCGCGCCCGTCGATCGGCGCGGTGCGGTTGTTGCGCCACGCCGGCAGCGCGAGCACGGGGAGGCGCTCGATCAGGCGCACGAGGAAGCGGAAGGACCGCGAGCGGGCGCCGACCACGATCGAGGCGCGCAGGGCCAGCGACTCGGGCGCCGCGCCGAGCAGGAGCTCCTCGACGGCCAGCCGCGAGGCGAGGTGACGCGAGGGCGGCGCGTCGGCGGGCAGCAGGCCGCCGAGGTAGACGATCCGGCGCACGCCGGCGGCGCCCGCGGCGGCGGCGAACGCCTCCCCGGCGCGCCGCTCGAGCTCGGGGAAGCCGGCGCTGCCGTTGGCGGGCCCGGCCTCCATCGAGTGGATCAGGAAGTAGGCGACCTCGACCCCGTCCAGCGCGGCGGGCAGGCCCTCGCCGGTGGCCGCGTCGCCGACCACAAGCTCGTCCACCGGCGCGGCGACCCGCGCGGCCGAGCGGGTGAAGCCGCGGACCGTGTGCCCCTCGCGCTGCAGGCGCGGGACGAGCGCGGAGCCGACGTAGCCCGAGGCGCCGGTGACGAGGACGGTGGCCATGGCCCTGAGGGTACGGAGGCCGGCAGCCCGCGGACGAGCGTCGGCGTTCCCCCCGAAAATGCGCGGTGGACACGCCGCTCCCAGGGCGAATCGGGCCTGAAGTCGGCCTCTTTGCGGGAACGGACGCCTTTGGGCGCGATTTGCGGGAACGCCGGTCCCGTCGCGCTTGCGCGCCCCTGTCGCGCTCGCTTTCCTGTCGTCGTCCTGTGACGAAGAGGTGAAGGGGGAGTGGGGTTGTCAGCTGGTGCTGCGCGGGGCGCCGCCAAGGCGCGCAAGGTCACGTGCGAGGAGTGCTACTTCCGCCGCAACGAGCTGTGCGCGCTGCGCCTCGAGGAGCCGTGTGCGACCTTCCGCCCCGACCACCCGGACGGCTTGCGCCCGCCGACCCAGCTGCGCTTCATGTTCCGCCAGGAGCGCCGCCGCCAGGCGGCATGGGCGTTCCCCACGGCGCAGGAGCAGGCGGCGCTGCACGCCTGAGCCGCCGCGTCTACAGTCGCCCACGTGCGGCTGACGATCCTCGGCAAGTCCCCCTCCTGGCAGGACGCGGGCGGGGCGTGCAGCGGCTACCTGATCGAGGACGAGGGCGTCCGGCTGCTGGTCGACTGCGGCAACGGCGTGTTCGCCAAGCTGCGGCACTACTCGGACTATGTGGGCGTCGACGCGGTGCTGATCTCCCATCTGCACGCCGACCACTTCCTCGACCTCGTCCCCTTCGCCTATGCGCTGCGCTACGGGCCGCGTGCGCCGAGGCTCGGCTCCGGGCCGCGGCTCTACGCCCCGACCGGGGCGACGGAGGTCTTCCGGCGAGTGGTCGGCGCCTGGGGGGACGAGACGCTGATCGAGGGCAGCTTCGGCCTGGTCGAGTACGGCACCGAGGAGGAGCTGCACGTCGGCCCGCTGCGGCTGCGCTTTCAGGCCGTCCCGCACTTCACCGCCACCAACGCGATCGAGGTGGCGGCCGACGACGGCGCCGGGCCGCGGATCACCTACGGGGCCGACCACGGGCCGACGGCCGAGCTGGCCGCCTTCGCCCGCGACACGGACCTGCTGCTGATCGAGGCCACGCTGCCCGAGCCCGAGCCCGAGCTGCCGCGTGGCCATCTGACCGCGGCCGAGGCGGGCGCCCACGGCCGCGACGCGGGCGCGCGGCGGCTCGTGCTCACCCACCTCACCGACGAGCTCGACGCCGAGCGGGCGCGGGCGGAGGCCGAGCAGGCCTTCGGCGGGCCGGTCGAGATCGCCCGCGAGGGCGCGACCTACACGGTCTGACCGCGGTCTGACCGCGGGCCGGCCCAGTCGCGCCACCGTGAACTGCGGCTGGTAAGGGGTCAGGCTCCACATCGGGCGGCGTGCCTTCAGTCGCCGGCTGACGGCGGCCGACGACGCACCGAGCGCCGGCGTTGACGGCATCCGACGACGCCATGCTGCCGCGAGGCGAGCCGGCCGATCAGAACGACCGTTCCGGCACCCTTCGATGCGCAGTTGGCGGTGCGCACGCCACAGCGACCCGGCCGGACGCGGTCCGGGTCGACCCCCTCGATGCCGCAGTTCGCCGCCTGCGCGCACACAGACCCGCGCGCACGCGCACCAGCCCCCGGACCGCGGCGGACCGCGCGGTGCGCCGGGCTTGGCCGGCCGCCCGCGCCGGGGCTACGGTGCCACCGTGGAGCCGCGCGACCGCTACGACCCGCTCCCCTCCTTCGCCGCGCTGCCGGCCTACCTGCTCGGCGCCCGCTCGCGGCGCGCGCTGGTCCGCGTCTCGCTGGCGATCGCCGCGGTCGCCGCGATCGCGATCGGCGCCTTCGCGTGGAGCTCCGCGCGCCAGGCCGAGCAGGACCGCGAGGCCGAGGCCGCCCTGCGCGCCGGCCGCGCGCGGGCGCTGGCGGTCGAGCAGGCGCCCCGCAGCGCAAGCCGGCCCGCCGTGGCGGGCGCCACCCCGGCGGTCGCCGGCGCGGCGCTCGAGGCGGCCGTCGGCCGCGACGCTCGCGGGCGCGTGCGTGCCGGCGCGCTGGCGGGCCCGGTCGAGCAGACGACGTGCACGCTGATCGAGCGCGGCCCGGCCGCGCCGACGCGGGCGGCGGCGAGCTACTCGTGCCTGGCCGAGCTCACGCGCGCGCAGCTCTCCGAACGCTACGGCTCGAAGACGCTGGTCTCCGGGCACCGCTTCCGGGCCCGCGCCGACCTCGCCGCCGGCACGCTGACCTGGTGCAAGGAGAACCCGCGGCCGCTGCACCCGGACACCGAGGAGTTCGTCACCGTGCCGCTGAGCCGCGCCTGTACCGGCTGAATATCCTCCGGCGCATGCCCCCGGACCGCGACCTGTTCGCCAACTTCGAGCGGATGCGGCGCGAGATGGACGAGCTCTTCGGCGACGTCTTCGACCGCCGGCTCTCGCCCCAGCGGCGCGGCGGCTTCTCGCCGGCGGTCGACGTCTACTACCTCGAGGCGCCGCCGCGGGCGATCGTGCGCGCCGATCTCGCCGGCATCGACCCGGCCGAGATCGAGCTCGAGCTGCGCGGGCGCGAGCTGATCCTGTCCGGCCAGCGCCGCCCCGCCGCGGACGCCGAGCGCGTCTACCAGCAGCTCGAGATCGAGCACGGCCCGTTCAGGCGGGCGATCGCGCTCGGGGCCGACGTCGACGCCGAGCACGCGCGGGCGCGCTACGACGACGGCATGTTGGTCGTCGAGCTGCCGCTCATCGCCCAGGCGGGCACCCGCAGCGTCCCGATCATGCCGGCCCGCCGGCGCGCGGGGCCACCGCGGTGACGATCGAGGTCGAGTCCGCGCGTGACGGCGCCCAGGACGGGCCGCCCGCGGCGCCCCCACTGCCCGACCGGCTGCCCGTCCTGCCGCTGCGCGACAGCGTCGCCTTCCCCGACACGCTGACCCCGCTGGCCGTCGGCCAGGAACGCTCGATCCAGCTCGTCAACGACGTGCTCGCGGGCGACCGCATGCTCGTGATGGTCGCCGGCCGCGATCCTGAGGTCGAGGAGCCCGCGCTCGAGCAGCTCTACGACGTGGGCGTCGTCGGGACGGTTGCGCGCATGATGCGCGTGCCCGACGGGACGCTGCGGATCCTGGTGCAGGGCGGCCAGCGCGTCCGGCTCGGTGACTTCGACGCCGGCACGCCCTACCTCGTCGCCGCGCTGCAGGAGGCGCCGGACGTCGTCCGCGAGGGCCCCGAGCTGACGGCGCTGGTGCGCAACGTCCAGGCCACCTTCTCGCGCATCATCGAGCAGGTCCCCTACCTGCCCGAGGAGCTGCAGCTGGCGATCTCAAACCTCGAGGACCCGTCCGCCCTCTCGCACCTGATCGCGGGCTCGCTGCGCATCAAGACCGCCGAGAAGCAGGAGCTGCTCGAGCAGCTCGACGTGGCCAGGCGGCTGCGTCGCCTGTCGGAGATCCTCGCCCGCGAGCTCGAGGTCGTGAACATCGGCTCGGAGATCCAGTCCCAGGTCCAGTCCGAGCTCGACAAGAGCCAGCGCGAGTACGTGCTGCGCCAGCAGCTGAAGGCCATCCAGGACGAGCTGGGCGAGCGCGACCCCACCGAGGCCGAGGTGGAGGACCTGCGCGAGCAGCTCGCCGGCGCCGGCCTGCCCGAGGCGGTGCGCGCCCAGGCCGACCGCGAGCTCGCGCGCCTGGAGCGCCTGCCGCAGGCGGCGGCCGAGCACGGGGTCATCCGCACCTACCTCGAGTGGATCGCCGCGCTGCCGTGGTCCGTGCAGACCGAGGACGACCTCGACCTCGCCCACGCGCGCGAGGTGCTCGACGCCGACCACTACGACATCGAGCGCGTCAAGGACCGCATCCTCGAGTTCCTCGCCGTCCGCCGCCTCAAGCCCGACGCGCGCGGCTCGATCCTGTGCTTCGTCGGCCCGCCCGGGGTCGGCAAGACCTCGCTCGGGCACTCGATCGCGGCCGCGCTCGGGCGCCGCTTCGAGCGCATCAGCGTCGGCGGCGTCCGCGACGAGTCGGAGATCCGCGGCCACCGCCGCACCTACATCGGGGCGATGCCGGGGACGATCGTGCGCGCCCTGCGCGACGCCGGCTCGGCCAACCCGCTGTTCATGATCGACGAGATCGACAAGATGGGCTCGGACTTCCGCGGCGACCCGGCCAGCGCGATGCTCGAGGTGCTCGACCCCGAGCAGAACGCGACCTTCCGCGACCACTACCTCGACGTGCCCTTCGACCTCTCCCACGTGATGTTCGTGACGACTGCGAACACGCTGGACGCGGTGCCGGGCCCGCTGCGCGACCGCATGGAGGTCATCCAGCTCGCCGGCTACACCGAGGAGGAGAAGCTCCAGATCGCCCGCCGCTACCTGGTCGGCCGCCAGATCGAGCGCAACGGCCTCAAGCGCTCGCAGATCGCCTTCACCGACGCCGGCCTGCGGACGATCATCGCCGACTACACGCGCGAGGCCGGGGTGCGCAACCTCGAGCGCGAGATCGGCTCGGTGTGCCGCAAGGTCGCCCGCCGCGTGGCCGAGGGCGACGCCGGGCGGCGCGTCTCGGTCACCGGCCCGCGCGTGCGCGAGCTGCTGGGCCGCCCGCGCTTCGTGGCCGACCGGCGGCTGCGCACCTCCGTTCCGGGGGTCGCGACCGGCCTGGCCTGGACGCCCGTCGGCGGCGACGTGCTCTTCGTGGAGGCCGGCGCGATGCCGGGCACGGGCAAGCTGACGATCACCGGCCAGCTCGGCGACGTCATGCGCGAGTCCGCCCAGGCGGCGCTCTCCTACGTGCGCGGCCACGCCGCCGTCCTCGCCCCCGGGCTCGCCGAGGACTGGTTCGCCACCCACGATGTCCACCTCCACGTCCCCGCCGGCGCCGTGCCCAAGGACGGCCCCAGCGCCGGCGTGACGATGGTCACGGCGCTGACCTCGCTGATCACCGGCCGGCCGGTGCGGGCCGACGTGGCGATGACCGGCGAGGTGACGCTGACCGGCAAGGTGCTGCCGATCGGCGGCCTGAAGGAGAAGGCGCTCGCGGCCCAGCGCGCGGGCGTGCAGCGGATCATCGCCCCGGCGCGCAACGAGCCCGATCTCGAGGACCTCCCCGAGCCCCTGCGCCAGGGCGTGGAGTTCGTCTGGGCCCAGGAGGTGGGCGACGTCCTGGACGCGGCCCTGGAAGCGCACGCATCCTGATCGGGGCCTCGTGGGTATGCTCGCCCGCAAGGACCCAACGGCACACCGATGAGAGGGTGACCATGGCAGCCAAGAAGAAAGTCGCCAAGGCCGGCGCCGCGGCCGTCGCGGCCAAGAAGAACCCATACGTTCAGAAGGTCATCGACGACGAGGATCTGCGCGAGAACCTGTGGACCGCCTTCGAGTCTGCGCGCACGGCCTTCGGGCGGCTGCAGAACGGCAAGTCGCCCACGCAGACCATCTTCGACGACAAGAAGTTCCAGAAGGAGATGAAGTCCGCGTCGGAGAACCTGCGCGACGCCAGCGTGGCCCTGCGCAAGGCGCCCAAGAAGAAGAAGCGGGGCTTCGGCGTGGGCAAGCTCCTGCTGGTCGGAGTCGTCGGCGGCGCCGTCGCCCTGGCCGTCTCCGAGGGGCTGCGCAAGAAGGTGCTCGACGCCCTCTTCGGCGCGGAGGAGGAGTTCGAGTACACGTCGGTCACCACGCCGCCGCCGACCTCCACCTCCGAGGAGACGCCGCAGGCCACCACCTGACGCGGCCCTTGCGCCGCGGGTCCGAGTCGCCAGAAAGGGGCGCCCGCCGGGCGCCCCTTTCGCGTTCTCAGACGAACGGGACGAGCGGGATGTCCCAGCGGATGGCCGCGTAGACGAAGGCGGCGAGCCCCAGCACGACCACGAGGGCGACCAGCGCGCGCTGGGTGCGCGTGGTCTCCTTGGCCCTGCGCTGCGCCTGCTCGGCGTGCTCGAGCGCGCGGTGCAGCAGCCGCTCGGCCCAGTCGAACTCCATCGCGAGCATCGCCAGGCCGATCGGGATCACCGCGAGCGCGGGTCCCGGCAGCGCCAGCATCGCGACCCCCGCCAGCGTGACGACCACGCCCGCCACCGCGAAGGCGATCCGGTAGGCGCGGCCGCGCTTGAGGTGCTCGCGCCGGCGATGGGAGAGGCGCTCGGCCAGGCCGTGGGGCTCTGACCCGCCCGGCGGGACGGCCTCGTCAGCCATCCGCGATCAGGTCGCGGACCTCGACCAACGTGCCGGGCCGTTCCCCGGCCTGGCCGCCGTAGTGGCCGGGCGGGACGTCGGCGCCGCTGCGCCACGCCACGAGGATCGGCCGGGGGTCGATCGCCGCGCCGTCGTCCGGGTGGATCTCGAAGTGCAGATGCGGCGGCGTCGGCTCGGCGTCGCCGGTGTTGCCGACGTAGCCGAGCACCGTGCCGTGGCGCACGCGGCGGCCGTTGACGGCGGCGGGAGCGAAGGTGGAGACGTGCGCGTAGAAGTAGGTGTCGCCGCGGGTCGTGCGCAGCCACAGGCGGTTGCCGCTGATCTCCTTGGTCCCGACGCGCTCGACCGTGGCGTCGGCGACTGCGACGACCGGGGCGCCGAAGGGGGCGAAGATGTCGTTGCCCTGGTGGGCGCCGATCTGCCGGGCGGCGCCGAACGGGCCGCCGATCGTCGTCGCGCCCTGGACCGGGAAGTCGTTCGGCAGGCGGGCGAGGCGCTGTGCGTCGGTGGGCGGGCGGCGCCGGCGGGCGGGCGGCTCCGATGACGGGTCGGTGTCCGGCGTCGCCTCGGGCTTCGGGGTCGGCTCCGGCGTGGGCGCGGGTGTCGGGGTGGGCGTGGCCGCCGGGTCGGCGCCGTCGCGGGCGGAGGCGCTGACCGTCGCCAGCTCGACGACCGCGCCGCCGGCCAGACCGGCCGTCGCGCGCGTGAGCACCACCCGCAGGCCGGCGGCGCCGCGGTTGACCGTCACGGTCCCGCGGCCGGCCAGGTCGTAGCTCTGCTCGCCCCGGACCGTCCCGACCAGGCGGCCGTCGATCCGCAGCCCGGCGACGCGGCCCGCGCGCCGGACGCTGCCGCCGCCGGCCGCGGTGGCCGTGCGGCGCACCTCCGTGGCGGTCACGAGGCCGTCCAGCAACCGGACCTGGCGGGCGACGGCGCTCGCGCGGGCGCGGCCCTCGCCGCCCTCACGCGACGCGCTCGCCGACACCTCGCCGCCGCCGATCCGCGCCGCCGGCCGGCGCGCGCTCGCCGCCTGCTCGGCCGCGTCGTCGCCCTGGGCGCTGATCTGGCCCGCCCGGCCGGCGTCGCCGTCGAGCAGCGTCGCCTCGGCCTCGGCGCGAGCGGGCGCCTGGGCCTGGGCCTGGGAGACCGACACCACCACAGCGCCGGCCACCAGGAGCAGGGGAAGGACTCCACGCACGCGGCTCAGTGTGGCAGCCGCCGCCGACTAGATTGGCCGGCATGGAGGCTGCCGGCCGCGTCCGCGTCGTGCTCGCCCTGGCCGGCCTGGCAGCGATCGAGGCCGTGCTGCCGCGGCTCGCCGCGCGGCGCGTGGTGCGCGAGCTCGGCGACCCGTCGGCGCGCGTGCGGGTGCGCGCCCGGCCCGCGCTCAAGCTGCTGCTGGGCCGGGCCGACAGCGTCGAGATCGCGGTCGACGAGCTGGTGAGCGGCAGCGCCGGCGGGGCGAGCAGGCTCGAGCGGGCGAGCGGCGTGCGCCGGCTCGACCTGCGCGCCGGCCGGCTGAAGGCCGGGCCGCTCGTGCTGCACGCCGTGCACGTGCGCAAGGACGGGCACGCCGTGAGCGTCGAGGCGCGCCTGAGCGAGGCCGAGCTGTCGGCCGCGCTGCCCTCGGCCGGGGTCGGCCTGCGCCCCGTGGCCCTGCCGGGCGGCGGGCTCGGGCTCGAGGCGCGGGCGCGGCTGCTGGGCTTCTCCGCGCGCGCCGCCGGACGCCTGGAGGCGCGCGACGGCCGCGTGGTGGCCGTCGGCGACGGGCCGCTCGCCGCGCTCGGGCCGCTGCCGGTGTTCGGCCGGCCCGGCCTGCGGATCGAGCACGTCAGCGCGCGAGCGCTGCCGCTCGGGGGCTTCCGGGTGGTGGCGTCGGGGCGGCTAGATGGTCTAGCCGAACAGCCGGCGGGTCTGCCACAGCGTGCGCGGTGACCCGTGCGGGCGTAGCCGGCGGGTCGCGACCGCGCGGCGGGCGTCCAGGCGGCCGGCGGCGATGTCGACGAAGTCCTCCCAGGAGCTCCGGAAGGCCACGTCGGCGTGCGCGGCGCGCCCCGGTGCCACCGCCGAGCTGCCGTTGTCGACGCGCAGGTGCCACGGCTCGGCGTCGGTGAAGTCCCACTGCAGGACGAGCGGGCCGGGCGGGGCACTGCGCGGGTCGATCGCCCGGCGCAGCGAGTCGAACATCAGGCCCATCGCCTCGGGGTCGCGCGCGGGCGGGCCGGTCTTCTCGCCCAGCAGCCCGGCGCGCAGCATCGTCAGCCCGCGGCGCGCGCGCTCGGCGGGCGGCAGGTCGACCGGGTAGGGGATCGGGCCCGGCAGCGCCTCGATCGGCAGGCCGGCCGCCTTCAGGCGCGCCTCGAAGGACCGCGCGCCCTCCTCGAAGATCTCCTCGAGCGTGAAGCCGAAGCACTCCGTGTAGCGCCGGTCCCAGCCCGGCGGCACGAAGACGGCCATGCTGACCGGCAGCACCTCGCGCAGCAGGTCGGCCACCGCCTCGGGCACCTCGGGGTCCTCGCGCGCGAGGTCGTAGAGCAGGCGGACGCCGAAGCCGATGTGGCGCTGCTCGTCGAGCGAGACGTTGCGCATCCCCTCGCGGAAGCCGGGCAGCAGCTCGCGGTCGTCGAGGTAGGCGCCGATGAAGTGCTGGCCAGGATGGGCGAGCGCCGCCTCGACGACGACGTGGTACATCGTCACCGCCCGCGCCAGCATCGGCTTCGAGCGGTCGCGGCGCAGCTCCTCGACCACCCGGTCGAGGTGCTCGAAGGTGCGCCGGAAGCCCCACGTCAGCTCGGGCTCGGTGGCGGCCAGCAGGCCCGACAGGCCGTCGCCGCCGACGTCGGCCACCTCGCGCATGAAGCGCGCGAAGAAGATCGCGTGGCGGGCCTCATCGACCTGCTGGGTGGCGAGGAAGTAGCGCTGCTCCTCGCGCGGCGCGGCGTCGATGAAGGGCGAGAGGTCGTCGGCGACCTTGTCCTCGCCGTGGAAGAACATCGCGTAGTTCCACATCGCCGCGCGGCGCTCGAGCGGCGAGAAGCGCTCGCGCCAGTCGACCAGGTCCTGGGTGAAGTCCAGCCCCGTCGCCTGCCAGTTGCTGCGCTCCCAGCGCGCGTAGAGGTCCTCGTAGGAGATCTGCCCGGCGGCGGGCGCGGAGGCGGGGGCGGCGGCCGTGGCCATGCTGCCGCGAACCTTACCGAACGCGGGCGTTCAGCTCACGGTGGTGGAGCCGGCGAGGCGCCGCTCGAGCTCGGCCGGCAGCTCGTCGATCGCCACGCGCACCTGCTCGAGCGTGTCGCGGTCGCGCACGGTGACCGTGCCGTCCTGAAGCGACTGGTGGTCGACCGTGACGCCGTAGGGGGTGCCGATCTCGTCCTGGCGGCGGTAGCGACGGCCGATCGAGCCGCCCTCGTCGTACTCGACGGACATACGCGTGCGCAGCGTCGCCTGGATCTCGCGGGCCAGCTCCGGCTGGCCGTCCTTGCGCACGAGCGGCAGGATCGCGACCTTGACCGGCGCGAGCGCCGGGTGCAGCTTGAGCACGGTGCGCTGCTCGCCGCCCAGCTCGTCCTCCTCGTAGGCGTCGCACAGGAAGGCGAGGACCGAGCGCCCGACCCCCGCGGCGGGCTCGATCACGTGCGGGACATAGCGCTCGCTCGCCTGCGGGTCGAAGTACTCGAGCTTCTCGCCCGAGAACTGCGCGTGCTGGGTGAGGTCGAAGTCGCCGCGGTTGGCGATCCCCTCGAGCTCCGACCAGCCGATGGGGAAGAGGTACTCGACGTCGCTGGTGGCCGAGGAGTAGTGGGAGAGCTCGTCAGCGTCGTGGGCGCGCAGGCGCAGCCGCTCGGGGTCCAGGCCGAGCCTGACGTACCAGCTCAGGCGCTCGTCGAGCCAGTAGCGGTACCACCGCTCGGCCTCGGCGGGCGGGACGAAGAACTCCATCTCCATCTGCTCGAACTCCAGCGTGCGGAAGATGAAGTTGCCCGGGGTGATCTCGTTGCGGAAGGACTTGCCGACCTGCGCGATCCCGAACGGCGGCTTCTTGCGCGCGAAGTTCAGGTACTGCTTGAAGTTCAGGAAGATGCCCTGCGCGGTCTCCGGCCGCAGGTAGACCGTCGAGCCCTGGTCGCGCACCGGCCCGATCGAGGTCTCGAACATGAGGTTGAAGTCACGCGCCTCGGTCAGCTCGCACTCGGGGATCTCGCCCGGGTGCTTTGAGGGCTTCTTGCCGCAGGCGGAGTCCTCGAGATGGTCGGCGCGGAAGCGCAGCCCGCATGTCTTGCAATCCACGAGCGGGTCGGTGAAGCCGGCCAGGTGGCCCGACGCCTCCCACGTGCGCGGGTGCTGGATGATCGCCGAGTCCAGCGCCACCACGTCGTCGCGCTCTTGGACCATCGCGCGCCACCAGGCGTTGACGACGTTGTTCTTGAGCAGCACGCCGTAGTGCCCGTAGTCGTAGGTGTTGTGGATGCCGCCGTAGATCTCCGAGGCGGGCAGCACGAAGCCGCGGCGCTTGCAGAGCGAGACGATCTTGTCCATCGTGAGCTCGGTCGGAGCCATCCGGGCCGCAGTCTAGGCCCACCTATACTCCCCCGCCGCGATGCCGATCTACGAGTACCGCTGCGAGAACGGCCACCTCTTCGAGGTGATGCAGCGGATCACGGACGACCCGACGACCAGCTGCGAGACCTGTCGCGCGCCGGTCCAGCGGGTCTTCCACCCGATCGCGGTCCACTTCAAGGGTTCGGGCTTCTACAACACCGACTACGGCACCGCCAAGCGCAAGCGCGAGCAGGACAAGGCGGGCAAGGACGGCGGGGGCGAGAAGTCCTCGTCGGACTCCAAGCCCGCGGAGAAGAAGTCGAGCGACAAGGCGGCGTCGTCGGGCTCGGGCTCGGGCGGCGATTCGTCGTCGTCGTCCTCCTCGTCGTCGGGCAGCTCCTCCTCCTCCTCGAAGGACTGAGCGTCACGCGCTGACGTCGGCGAGGACCTCGTCGACGGTGCGATTCGCCAGGGCGGCGAAGCCGGGTTCGTCTCGTCCCGGCTCGCGGCGGGCACCCGTGACCCCTTACCAGCTGGTGTTCGTCCCGCATAAGCTCGGCCACCCCGGCTGATAGCTTCGCCCCCCGCATGGACCTCTCGCTGTCGGCGCCCGAGCTCGAGTTCCGCGACGAGCTGCGCGACTGGATCGCCGCCAACCACCCGGGGCCGACCCCGCAGGGCGACGAGGCGGGCTTCGAGCACCGGCGGGCCTGGCAGCGCAAGCTCAACGATCGCGGCTGGGCCGGCCTGAGCTGGCCCGAGCGCTACGGCGGCGCCGGCGCGACGCTCGTCGAGCAGGCGATCTTCTACGAGGAGGCTGCCCGCGCGCGGGCCCCGCAGATGGCCAACGTGCTCGGGCTGGCGATGGGCGGGCCGACCGTCATCGCCCACGGCGACGAGGCCCAGCGCGAGCGCTACCTCGCCCCGATCCTCTCCGCCGAGGAGATCTGGTGCCAGGGCTTCTCCGAGCCGGGGTCGGGCTCGGACCTCGCCTCGCTGAAGACCCGCGCCGTCCGCGACGGCGACGACTGGGTGGTGACCGGGCAGAAGGTCTGGACCACCTACGCGCACGAGTCCAAGTGGTGCATGCTGGTCGCGCGCACCGACGCCGACGCCCCGCGCCACCGCGGCCTCTCCTACTTCCTGATGGACATGGAGCAGGACGGCATCGAGGTCCGGCCGCTGCGCCAGATCACCGGCGAGTCGGAGTTCAACGAGCTCTTCATCGAGGGCGCGCGGATCCCGCACGCGAACCTCGTCGGCGGCGAGAACCAGGGCTGGTCGGTGGCCATCACGACGCTCATGCACGAGCGGGCCGGGCTCGCCTTCGCGCTGCAGGTCGACGTCCAGATCGCGCTCGGCGAGCTGATCGACGAGGTGCGCGCCTCGGGTGCCGCGGCCGACCCGGTGATCCGCCAGCGCGTCGCCCAGCTCGCCATCGAGGCCAACGTCCTGCGCCTGAACGCCTACCGCGGGCTCACCGCCACGATGCGCCGCGGCGAGCCCGGGCCCGAGGGCTCGCTGGGCAAGTGGCACTGGGCGGAGGTCAACCAGGGGCTGGCCGAGCTGGCGCTCGACCTGGCCGGCCCGCGCGCCCAGCTCGGCGGCGGCCTGTGGACCTACCGCTACCTGCGCTCGCGGGCGAACTCGATCGAGGGCGGTACGACCGAGATCCTCAAGAACATCGTCGCCGAGCGCGTGCTGGGGCTCCCGCGCGCATGAACTTCGGTCTGACCGAGGACCAGGAGACGATCAAGCGCACGGCGCGCGAGCTGCTGGCGGCGCGCTACCCGCTGGCCGAGGTCCGCCGGCTCGCACTCGAGGAGCCGCAGGGGTTCACCGGCGAGCAGTGGGAGGAGATCGCGGGGCTCGGCTGGCCCGAGCTGGGAGGCGAGGAGGGCCTGGGTTGCGTCGAGCTGGCCGTCGTGGCCGAGGAGCTCGGCTACGCGCTGGCGCCCGTGCCGCTGCAGTCCACCTGGGCGGCCCTGCTCCTCCTGACCGCCGCCGGCGAGGGCGAGCGGCTGGCCGGCGGCCGCCGCGGGGCCGTCGCGCTGTGGGGCGAGGACGGCACCTATGCCCCCGCCGACCTCGAGGTCGCGGGCGACGGGCGGCGGCTGACGGGCACGCGGATCGCGGTTGCCGACGCCGCGGCCGCGGACGTGCTCGTGGTGCTGACCCGCGACGGCCGCCACGCGGTCGTCGAGGCGGAGGCCGACGGGCTGGCGATCGAGCCGGCCGAGAGCCTCGACCCCACGCGCCGCCTCGCGACCGTGCGCTTCGCCGACACCCCCGCCGAGCCGCTGGAGGGCGACTTCGAGCCCGCCTGGCAGGCGCTCACCGTCGCCATGGCGGCCGAGTCCGTGGGGGTCGCCGAGCGCGCGCTGGAGCTGAGCGTCGCCTACGCCAAAGAGCGCGAGCAGTTCGGGCGGCCGATCGGCACCTACCAGGCCGTCTCGCACCGCTGCGCGCAGATGCTGCTCGAGGTCGAGGGCGCGCGCTCGGTCGTGTACTGGGCGGCGTGGGCGCGCGACCAGGAGCCGGAGACCGCCCCGCTCGCCGTCTCGACCGCGAAGGCCTACGCGTCGGACTGCGGGACGCGCGTGACCCAGAGCGCGCTGCAGGTCCACGGCGGCATCGGCTTCACCTGGGAGCACGACCTGCACTTCTTCCTCAAGCGCGCGCGGGCCAACGCGAGTGCGTACGGCGACGCGCGCTGGCACCGCGACCGCGTCGCGGCGCTCGTTCTGGACTAGCCGCGCAGCAGGCGCCGGACCTGCGCCCGCTTCTCGGCCTCTGAGACCGTGAGCCCGGCGCCGCCGTCGGGCAGCGTCACCTGGCCGGAGGGCTTGAGCACGCGGGTCGTGGTGTTGCCGGAGATCAGCGAGGCGCCGACGACGCCGAGCAGGTCGGGGCCGGTCATGTCGGTGCGGATGGCCTGCGGCGCCGCCCACGAGACCCACGGCAGCCGGACGAACGTCTCGAAGGAGATCACCTGCGCCTTGATCGCGCGCAGCAGCTTCTGCTGGCGGCGCGCGCGCGTGAGGTCGTTCTCGTTCGGGGCGCAGAGGTTCTTTCGCGTCCTGGCCAGGGCGAGCGCCTGGTCGCCGTCGATCTCCTGCGAGCCGGCCTTCAGCCGCAGCGTGTAGCCGCCGTTCTGGAAGCCGCCGTTGATCTTCGAGACCACGCAGCCGCCGCTGTACTCGATCCCGCCCAGCGCGTCGATCAGGCGCGGGAAGTTCGCGAAGCTGACCTCGACCACGTGGTTGATCGGGGTGTCGAGGTAGGCCTCCACCGTGCGGATCGAGAGCGCCGCCCCGCCGATCGCGTAGGCGGCGTTGATCTTGTTCGTGCCGCTGCCGGGGATGTCGACCACCGTGTCGCGCGGGATCGAGAGCTGGGCGTTCGCGCCGCCGCCGATGCGCAGCAGCAGGATCGAGTCCGAGCGCGACTGGCCACCGACGCTCGAGCCCGGCTCCGCGGTGTCGCGCGTGCGGCCGTCTGAGCCGAGGATGAGCACGGTGTTGGCCGAGGTCAGGGTGAAGCCGCCGTCGGTGAGCGCGGACTTCGCCTCGTCTGAGACCTTGCCGCTCTGGATGCCCGCCGAGACCAGGAAGACGATCAGCGAGATCAGCAGCCACGCCGCCACGGCGGCGAGCACGTAGGCGACGATCCGCCCCGGGCGCAGCCGCCGCCGGCGCTTGGGCTGCGGCGGGCCCTGCTCGCCCTTGCCGCCGCGGCCGTCGAGCTCGGCCAGGCCGTTGGCGTCGCGGCGCGAGCGGAGCCTCGGGCGCGAGCGGTAGACCGTGTACTTGGGCGGTTCCTCGTCGGCCATCGGCGACGCACTATGGTGACATCGTGCCGACCGGCGGCTTTGTGATCGGCGTCGACCTCGGGGGCACGAAGTTGCTCGCCGGCGCCGTCGGCGACGACCTATCCGTGCCCCACCGTGCGCGCCGACCGGTCTTCGGGATCGATCAGGCCGCGCTCGTGAACATGTGCGTTCAGGCCGTCACCGAGGCCGCCGCCGCGGTCGAGGGGGAGGTGGCCGCGGTGGGCTTCGGCATCCCGTGCACGTTCGACCGCCGCACCGGCAAGGCGGTGCAGGCCGTCAACCTGCCGCTCGCCGACCTCGCCTTCGCCGACGTGATGTCCGAGCGGCTCGGGCTGCCCGTCGTGGTCGACAACGACGGCAACTGCTCGGCGCTGGCCGAGGCGCGCTACGGCGCCGGGCAGGGCACGCGCGACCTGGTGATGATCTCGCTGGGTACCGGGATCGCGAGCGGCATGGTGCTCGACGGCGAGCTCTATCGCGGCTGGATCGGCGGCGGGGCGGAGATCGGCCACATGGTGGTCGACATCGACGGCCCGCCGTGTCAGGGAAACTGCCCGAACTGGGGCTGCCTGGAGGCCGTCGCCTCCGGCAGCGCGCTGGTGCGCGAGGTGGCGCTGCGCGTCGCACGCCGGCCCGACACCCCGCTCGGGCGCGCGCTCGAGTCGGGCGTCGAGCTGACCGGGCCGCTGGTGACCGAGCTGGCCTTCGACGGCGATCCGGTCGCGCTCGAGGCGATCCAGGTGGTCGGCGAGCGGCTCGGGGTCGGGATCGCCAACGTCGTGAACATCTTCAACCCCGAGGTCGTGGTGATCGGCGGCGGGGTGATCGCAGCCGGCGAGTTGCTGCTGGCGCCCGCGCGCGAGGTGATGATGCGCCGCGCGCTCTCGCCGGCGAAGGACGTCGTCCGGATCGAGCCGGCCGCCTTCGGTGCGGAGGCGGGGATGATCGGCGCGGCGGTGCTCGCGCGCGAGGAGCTGCTCGAGGCCGAGGCGGGCCGCGTGCCATGAGCGGGCGGCTCGTCGTCTGCCCGACGCCGATCGGGAACCTCGAGGACGTCACGCTGCGGGTGCTCAGCGCCCTGCGCGACGCCGACGTGGTCGCCTGCGAGGACACGCGCCGCACGCGCGTGCTGCTCGAGCGCTACGGCGTGCAGGCGTCGCTCGTGAGCTACCACGAGCACAACGAGCGCGAGCGAGCCGCCGAGCTGGTCGAGCGGATGCGCGGCGGGTCCGTGGTCGCACTGGTCTCCGACGCCGGCATGCCGCTGGTCAGCGACCCGGGCTACGTGCTCGTCCAGGGCTGCGTGGCGGCCGGCCTGGAGGTCGAGGTGTTGCCCGGCCCGTCGGCCGCGCTGGCGGCGCTCGTCGCCTCGGCGCTGCCCGCCGAGGCGTGGCGGTTCGTCGGCTTCCTGCCGCGCCGCCGGTCCGCGCAGGCCGAGATCTTCGCCTCGCCCGAGACGGTCGTGGCCTTCGAGTCCCCGCGCCGGGTCGGCGCCTCGCTGGCCGTGCTGGCCGAGCTCGACGGCGAGCGGCCGGCCGCGGTCTGCCGGGAGCTGACCAAGCTGCACGAGGAGGTCGTGCGCGGGACCGCCTCCGAGCTGGCCGCGCGCTACGCCGGCGCGGAGGTCAAGGGCGAGGTTGTGCTGGTGGTCGGCGGGGCGCCGCCGCGGGCGGCGGGCGAGCCGGCGCCGGAGGCGGTCGATGCCGTGCGGCGGCTGGTCGAGGCGGGCGCCCGGCCCCGGGTGGCCGCGGGCGTTGTGGCCGAGCTGACCGGCGGCTCGGCGAACGCGCTCTACCGCGCGGTCAGCGTGTGACGCTCAGGAGCCGCCGGACTTCGGCCGCGGCTCGTTCTCGGCCGCGACGGCCTGCGTTCCGGGCGTACTGGTGAGCCCGCCGGCCGCGCCGGCGAGCATGTCCTGGGCGAAGCGCTCGCTGAAGCCGGCCGCGAAGGCGATCGCGGCGTAGAAGTAGGTGCGCGTGGCCCCGGTCCCGGTCGTCGCCTCGGCGATGGTGACCAGCCCACCGGCCAGCAGCACGTACATGGCGACGCCGAACACCGCTCCGATCAGCGGCCGCATCGCCCCGAGCAGCCGGATCGTTGCCCGCCCCGACTCGGCGGTCAGCACGAGCTTGCCGCTCGTCATCCGGTTCATGACGCTCACCACCGCCCCGAGGCCGCCGACCAGGAGGCAGACGATCAGCGGCTCGCGCAGCGGGTTGATCCAGCCGAAGAGCGTCGCCAGGCCGGTGAAGCCCAGCAGCAGCGGCAGGCCGAAGACCAGCATGCCCGTGAAGTACTGAAGCTGCGCCGTGCGCTGGGCCGAGCGTGCGTAGTAGCGCTCTGCCTGGGCGAGCTCGCGCTCGAGCGAGGCCGCCTCGCGCGGGTCGTTGCCGAAGGCCGGGCGGGTCTTCTCCGCGCCGGGGGCGTGGCGGGCGTCGAGCGTTCCGAGCAGTGCGGTGATCACCCCGAAGACCATCCGCATGCAGATCTTGCGCGGCTTGGGGGTGAGGAACTCCAGCGCGCGGTAGTGCAGGTCGAGGCAGTCGAAGATGATCTGCTTGGCGCGCCAGTCGTCGGGATCGCCGAAGGTCGGCTCGAGGTGGATGGCGGAGCTGGAGGCGCGCGGGGGCTGGAAGGAGGCGCGCAGGCGGCGCAGCCGGCGCTGCGGCGGGTCGGCGGCCTGGTCCGTCGCGACCGGCGCCTCGGTCGCGCTCGTCTTGCTCGCGCCGTTGCCGCGCTCCGGGGACTCGGGGGCGACGTGCTCGGCCTGGCTCGCCGGCGCCGGGGCGGTCGCGACCTCGGGTGCCGCCGGCGCGGGCGTCGCCGCGTGCGGTCCGGCCGCGGCCGATGCGGGCGCCGCCGGCTCTGCCAGCGGGATGCTCTCGGGCAGCTCCGCAGCGCGGGCGATGTCCGTGAGCACCGCGGCGACCTTGAGGTTGCGGCAGAAGTAGGAGGTGATGATCCCGCCGCGCGGCTGGGCGAACATGTCCAGCAGCTCGGGGAAGACGGCCTGGAAGGCGGGGCGCAGCTCTGGGGTCAAGTCGGGACCTGAGAGGTGGAACCACGCGCCCGCCACCTCGTGGAAGGTGACCTGGCGGCGGTCGAGCGCGATCCGGTAGGTCTCGAGGTCGGTCGCCGCGGTGGCGACGTCGCGCTGGGAGTCCAGCGCCGCGGCGGCGTGGCGAGAGGTCGCCGGCGGGTCGGGCGGGGTCGTGGTGGTCGGCGGCGTGGGGGCGGCGGTGCGGGGAGCCATGGAGGTGCCTGCCTGGGCGGTTACGTTCCCAGAGCGTTCAGGCAGGGTCAACTTCGCAACGAATCTCGCGCGACTCTGCATCAATTCACCCCGCCCCCGGCCGCTCGCGCCCGACGCCCCCTAGCGTCCGCGACGTGCCCCGCTCGATCGCCACGCTCCTGGTAGCCCTGGCCTCCGCGGCGGTCGTGCTGCTCGTCGCCGAGGGCGCCGCCGCGGCCGCGCCCGACCGCGCGTGGCAGCTGCCGGTCGCCGGCGCGACGGCGGCACGGGGCTTCGACCCGGAACGCGACCCGTTCGAGGCCGGCCGCCACCGCGGCCTCGACCTCACCGGCGCCGCCGGCTCGCGCGTCCGCGCGCCCTGCCCCGGCCGCGTGACCTTCGCCGGGCCCGTGGCACGCCAGGGCGGTGTGGTCACCGTGCACTGCGGGCCGTGGCTCATGAGCGCCCTGCCGCTGCGCGCGGTGGCGGTGCGTGGCGGCGCGGTGGTCGCCCGCGGTCAGCGGCTCGGCCGGCTCGCAGACCATCCGGGCCACACCGGCCTGCACGTCGGTGTCCGCCGAGCCGGCTCTGGGCGCAGCTACGTCGACCCGGCGCCGTTCTTCGGTCGCGGGCGCGCGCCGTTGCCGCCGGTCGCCGGGCCGGTGCGGCGCGGGCGCCCGCGAGCGCGTGGTCCGCTGCCGCGACTCGGGCCGGCACCCGCGCCGGCGCCGGCGCAGCGGCAGGCACCCGTGCCCCGCGGCGAGCCGCGGCTCGCACCGGCGCGGCCCGCGCTCCTGGGACCGGCCGCGAGCCGCCGCCCAGCGCTCCCCCTCGCGCCGTGGCCGGCGTGGGCCGGGCTCGCACTCGTGCTCGTCGCTGCGGCCGGCGGGGCGGCGCTCCGCGGCGCAAGCCGCCGAGGCGAGGCCGTCCGCACGCCCGAGAGGCGCGACTGCACTTTGTCACCGTATGCGGTGCAACGTGCAGGAGCATCCGCGCGCGACCCGGCCGCGCGCCCGCCGTAGGCCGGCACGAGCGCGACCGGCCGCGTGCGACGGGCGCCCGGCGGCCCGCCGCGAGACGGAAGGGCGGCCGTGCCGGCCGTACGGCCTGCCGCACCTCGGCCAGGGCACGGGCCGCACCGCGGAACGCCTGCAAGCTCCCGTGACCGGCCCCCTGCCATCGGCGAGGCTACGCGTCACTGGCCGACCCCCCCTCCAACTCGAAAGGCCAACCCGTGCAGCCCTCCCTCGTCAATCTCCAGGTCGCCACCGTGACCAACGCCGATCGCGTCCGTCGGCTGCACGCGCGTCGCCTCCGCACGCGCTAGAGGCTCCCATCCTCCCCCTGACGGCCCGCTCCTCCTCAGAGCGGGCCGTCAGGGGTTAGGGCCTGTCCAAGAAGTCGGAACGACCGGGTGACGACCGTGGACACTTCGCCGGATCGCCACCCGAACCCTCGGAAATACCTCGGTATTCCCTTCGGGGTTCGTGCGGCGCCCGGGTCGATCCACGACCGTTCCGGCCGCGCCGCCTGTTCTTGGACAGGCCCTAAGGGGCCGGCGGCTCGAATCACCCGCCGCGACGGCCCCCCGGAACCGGGTGGGCCTGGCAGCCCCCACTAGCATCGGACGCCCGATGGCCTTCTACGTCACGACGCCGATCTACTACGTCAACGCCGCCCCGCACCTCGGGCACGCGTACACGACGATCGGCGCCGACATCCTCGCCCGCCACATGCGCCAGCGCGGGGAGGAGGTCTTCTTCCTCACCGGCACTGACGAGCACGGGGAGCCGGTCGCCCAGGCGGCCGAGCGCGAGGGGGTCTCCCCGCGCGAGCTCGCCGACCGCAACGCGCGCCGCTTCGAGGACCTGATGCCGCGCATCAACGCCTCCAACGACTTCTTCATCCGCACCTCCGACCCGCGCCACAAGGCGCGCGTCCAGGAGATCATGCAGCGCGTCTACGACAACGGGCACGTCTACAAGGGCCTCTACGAGGGCTGGTACTGCCCCCGCTGCGCGGACTTCAAGACCGAGGCCGAGCTCGGCCCCGACAACACCTGCCCGATCCACAAGATCCCGCTCGAGCGCGAGCGCGAGGAGAACTGGTTCTTCGCCCTCTCCACCTTCCAGGAGCCGCTCGAGCGCCTCTACGCCGAGCGCGCGGACTTCATCCTCCCGCGCCAGCGCTTCAACGAGGCCAAGGCGTTCGTGGCCCAGGACCTCACCGACATCTCGCTCTCGCGCGCGAACATCAGCTGGGGCGTCGAGGTGCCGTGGGATCCCGAGCACGTCTTCTACGTGTGGTTCGACGCGCTGCTGAACTACTACACGGCGCTCTCCTTCGCGCATGACGGCCGCGACGAGACCGACACGTTCTGGCCGGCGACCTTCCACTTCGTCGGCAAGGACATCCTGAAGTTCCACGGCGTCTACTGGCCCGCGCTGCTGATGGCCGCCGGCGTCGAGGTGCCCCAGCACCTGTTCGTCCACGGCTTCCTGCTGATGAAGGACGCCTCGGGCGAGGAGCACAAGATGTCCAAGTCGCTGGGCAACGTGCTCGACCCGTTCGCGGTGATGGACGCCTTCGGCACCGACGCGCTGCGCTACTACTGCTTCCGCGAGGTCTCCTTCGGCCAGGACGGGTCGGTCTCCACCGGCACCTTCGGCGATCGCTACGAGACCGAGCTGGCCAACGAGTACGGCAACCTGGCGAGCCGGACGCTGGCGATGATCGCGCGCTACCGCGGCGGGATCACGCCGGCCGCGGAGGTCGACCCGGTCCTCGCGCCCGACTTCGAGGGCCTCACCGAGGAGGTCGCCGAGCTGCTCGACCGGGCGGAGATCACGCAGGGGCTGGACCGCATCTGGCAGCGCGTCCGGCGCCTGAACCGCTACGTCGAGGAGCGCGCGCCGTGGCAGCTCGCCAAGGACGAGGCGCGCGCGCAGGAGCTCGACGTCACGCTGCGCTCGCTGGCCGAGGGCCTGCGGGTCGTGACGGTGCTGCTGCACCCGTACATTCCCGAGTCGGCCGACAAGCTCCTCGCGGGGCTCGGCGCCGACGGCGACGGCGCGCTCGACCTCGACGCCGCGATCTACGGAGCCGTGCCCGGTGGCGCGCGGGTCGAGCGGATCGCCCCGCTGTTCCCCAAGCCCGAATAGATGAGTGGTTCCACGACCCCCCGACCGTCTGGCGGCGTACCTGCCTCGCCTCCGGCTCGTCACCGGCTCCGCCTCGGGCGCTGGTCGGCACCCGCCCAGAGGGCCCGTGGCACCACCACTGTGCCCTCGGGCGGGCACCGTCCAGCATCCACGGGCCATCCACCAGCCGGCCGCGCGGCCGCGGAACCAATCATCTGATGATCGACGCCCACACCCACCTCGACCGCGGTCCTGGCACCGAGGCCGAGCTGGTCGCCGCCGCGCGCGCGGCCGGGGTCGGGCGCATCCTCACGATCGGGATGGACTCCGCCTCCTGTCACGCCGCGCTCTCCGCCGCGAACGAATACCCCGAGGTCTTCGCCGCCGTCGGGCGCCATCCGAACGTCGCCGGCGGCTACGACGACGCGGCCACCGACGAGCTGCGCGACCTCGCCGCCCACCCGCGCGTCCTGGCGATCGGGGAGACGGGCCTCGACCGCTACCGCGACTCCGCGCCGCGCGAGGACCAGGCCCGGGCGTTCGCCGCCCAGATCGACCTCGCGCGCGAGGCCGGCAAGCCGCTGGTGATCCACACCCGGGCGGCCGAGCAGGAGACGATCGACGCGCTCGCCGGGCGGGCGGCCGGCCTCGAGGTCCTCCTGCACTGCTTCTCGATGCCCGAGCGCCTGCAGGAGTGCCTGGACCATGGCTGGTGGATCTCCTTCGCCGGCAACGTCACCTACCCGAAGGCCGAGGCGCTGGCCGAGGCGGCCGTCCGCGTCCCGCTCGACCGGCTGCTGGTGGAGACCGACGCGCCCTACCTGACCCCGCAGGCGGTGCGCAAGGAGCGCAACCAGCCGGCCTACGTCGTGCACACGGCGCGCTTCATCGCCGAGCGGCGCGGCCTCGCCTACGAAGAGCTCGAGGCGGCGGTGGAGGCCAACGCCGCCCGGCTGCTGGGCTGGTGAGCGAGCGCGTCGAGCACCCGGTGCAGCCGAGCCTGCGGCGGCTGCGGGAGTTCGGGATCCGCCCGAGCCGCGACCTCGGCCAGAACTTCCTGATCGACTCGAACGTGCTCGAGGTGATCGGCCGCGCGGCCGAGCTGGGCCCGGACGACGTCGTGCTCGAGGTCGGCGGCGGGCTCGGGGTGCTCTCCGAGTACCTCGCCGCCCGTGTCCGTCACGTGCACGTCGTCGAGCTCGACGAGCGGCTCGAGCCGGCGCTGCGCGACGCGCTGAACCCGCACCCGAACGCGACGCTGCACCTCGCCGACGCGGTCCGGCTCGACCTCGCGGCGCTCGCGCCGGCGCCCACGAAGGTCGTCGCCAACCTCCCCTACGGCGTCGCGGCGACGGTCATCCTGCGCACGGTCGAGCAGCTCGCGAGCGTCGAGCGGTGGGTCGCGATGGTCCAGCGCGAGGTGGGCGAGCGCTTCGCGGCGAGTCCGGGGACCGCGGCCTACGGCGTGCCGTCGGTGCTCGCCCAGCTGGCCTGCGAGGTGCGCGTGCTGCGCTCCGTCTCGCGCTCGGTGTTCCATCCCGTGCCCAACGTCGACTCGGTGCTCGTCGGCCTGACCCGCCGCGGCCCGGCGCCGCCGCCCGCGCTGCGCCGGCTCGTCCAGCAGGGCTTCGCCCACCGGCGCAAGACGCTCGCGGGATCGCTGGCGCTGGCCCCCGGCGCCGGGCGTGAGCAGCGCGACCGCGCCCGCACCGCGCTCGCGGCGATCGGCCGGCCGCCCGCGACGCGCGCCGAGCAGCTCGCTCCCGACGAGTGGCGCGCGCTCGCCGCCGCGCTGGAGCTGGACGGGTGGTGAGCCTGAGCACGCGCGCGCCGGGCAAGCTCAACCTCTGCCTGTTCGTCGGCGAGCCACGGGCGGACGGCCTGCACCCGCTGATCTCGGTCGTCCAGCCGGTGACGCTGGCCGACGACCTGCGCCTCGAGCCGGGCGCGCCCGGCGCCACTGCCGACGAGGTGGTCTGCCCGGGCGTCGCGGGGGAGAACCTCGCTGCGCGCGGGCTCGCGGCCTACCGGGCCGCGGCGGGCTGGGACGCCCCGCCGCAGCGCCTGACGATCGTCAAGCGCGTACCCGTCGCGGGCGGGATGGGCGGCGGCTCGGGGGACGCCGCTGCCGCGCTGCGGCTCGCGGCGCACGCGGCCGGCCGCCCGGGCGACCCGCTCATCGACGAGCTCGCGCCGCTGTTGGGCGCAGACGTCCCCGCCCAGATCGAGCCGGCGCGGGCGCTGGTCACCGGCGCCGGCGAGCACGTCGAGCCGCTCCCCCCGCCGCCGCCGTTCGGGTTGCTGGTGCTGCCCTCGGCGGCGCAGCTGCGCACGCCCGCGGTCTACGCCGCCGCCGACGCGCTGGGGACGCCGCGCTCCGCCCCCGCGCTGGCCCGGCTGCTCGACCCCGTCCGCGCCGCCGCGGCGAACGACGGCCCGCTCCCGCCGGAGCTGGCGGTCAACGACCTCGAGCCGGCCGCGCGGCGCCTGTGCCCGGAGATCGAGCGCGCGCTGGGCGAGGCGTTGGACGCCGGCGCGCACCACGCCATGGTCTCGGGCTCCGGCCCCACGGTGTTCGGCGTCTTCCCGGGTCCCGGCGGACCCGCGGCCGCCGCCGCGGCCGCCGTCGCGATGGACGGGCGCCGGCCCGTGCCGATCGCAACGGCGCCGGCCGGCCCGGCGCTCGCGGCGGTCCACGCCGGCCGCCGCGCCGCATGAGGCCGCTGTGGCTGGCGGGCGCCGCGGCGCTCGCGGCCTTCCTCGTCCTGTGGCGCGCGCGCCTGAGCCGCGTCTGGCTGGCCGGCACGGCGCTCGCGACCGTCGTCGTGACGCTCGTCGGGCTCGGCGTGATCCCGATCCCCAACCTCGAGCGGCTGATCGAGGACGCGGGGACCGCGCTGGGCCCGTGGACCTACCTGTTCGTCGGGCTGCTCGCGTTCCTGGAGACCGGGGCGTTCGTCGGTCTGATCGCGCCCGGGGAGACCGCCGTGATCGTGGGCGGCGTGGTGGCCGGCCAGGGCCAGATCAGCCTGTTCGTGCTGATCGCGATCGTGTGGACCTGCGCCGTGGCCGGCGACCTGTGCTCCTACGCGCTCGGCCGGCGGCTCGGCCGCGGCTTCCTCGAGCGCAACGGCCCGCGCGTGAAGATCACCGAGGCGCGGCTGCAGCAGGTCGAGGAGTTCTTCGAGCGCCGCGGCGGCGTCACGATCCTGGTCGGGCGCTTCATCGGCCTCGTGCGAGCGATCGCGCCGTTCATCGCCGGCAGCTCGCGGATGCCGCTGCGGACCTTCCTGCCCTACGACGTCCTGGGCGCCGGCCTCTGGGCCGGCCTCTTCTGCACGCTCGGCTACCTGTTCTGGCGCTCGCTGGACCGGCTGACCGCCTACGTCGGCCGCGGCCTCGTGGTGTTCGGGATCGTCGTGGCGCTCGTGCTGGCCGTGCTCGCGGTGCGGCGCCTGCGCCGCGACCCCGAGGCGCGCGCGTGGCTGTCCGAGCAGCTGGACAAGCCCATGCTCCAACCGGTCGGGCGCGTCGCCCGCCCCGCCTGGCACCGCGTGCTGGTGCCCGTCGGCCGCCGGCTCGCCCGCCCGGCGCACTTCGTCCACGAGCGCATAACGCCCGGCGAGCTCGGCCTCGAGTTCACGACCCAGCTCGCGCTGCTGGCCGTCGGCAGCTTCGCGTTCTTCTTCCTCGGCGAGCTGCGCCTGGAGGGGGACTCGCTGCGGCTGGACACGTGGGCGGCGACGGCCGCCGAGCGCCTCTACGCCGCGCCCGCCGTCGACGTCGTCACGGTCGTGACGGCGCTGGGCTCCTCCTACATCACCGGGGTCGCGGTGCTCGTGACCGCGGTCTGGGCGCTGCGGCGGCGCGGCGCGGGCGACGCCGTGATCCTGCTGGCCGGCTGGGCGCTGACCTTCTCGCTGGTGCAGCTGACGAAGGCGGCCTACGACGAGCCGCGGCCGCCGGGCGCGTTCGTGGAGACCTTCGGCGCCGCCTACCCCTCGGGCCACGCGGCCTACAGCGTCGCACTGGTCGTCTGCGCCGTCGTGCTCGTGCGGCGCGGCTCGACGCTGGCGCTACGCTTCGCCGCCGTCTCCGTCGCCCTCGCGGCCGTCGTGGTCGTGGGGCTCTCGCGGGTCTACCTGCGGGCGCACTACCTCTCCGACGTGCTGGGCGGCATCGCGCTGGGGACGGCGACCTTCGCGCTGGTCAGCTGTGCCGCGCTGGTCGTCGGCTACCTGCGCGAGAATCCCGTTCCCGCCCGCGTATGAGCAACCAGGATCTCACCTACCTGATCGTCGGCGCCGCCGCCCTGGTGACGCTCGTGGCCTGGGTCGCGCTCGTGCTGGTGCCCGCCTGGGCGTCCTACTCGCGGCTGTGGGAGCGCGCGCTGGCGACGCTGATGTCCGTGTACGTGCTCGCGGCCTTCGTGCTCGCCGGCGGTGGGGTGGGCGCGCTCTTTCTCTGGTATTTCGACCAGTTGTAGGCGCGCGCGGCCGCCCGTGGGGCACGCGCGGCGTAGAATTGCCGCGTCATGACGCTGCCCGCCCGCCAGGACGAGGGCGCGGCGCTCGACCTCGGCTCGCTGGAGGCGATCACCGAGGCGGTCGAGTCCGGACGCGGCCTGCCCGACGTGGTGCGTGCCGCGGCGCGGGCCCTGGACGCCTCGCTCGTCCTCATCGACCGCTCGAGCTCCGTGCTCGCGGTCGCCGCCCGCTCGAGCGCGGACGAGCGCGCGCTGATGGCCGACGTCGCCGGGGTCAGCACGCACGAGCTGCGGGTCGGCGACACCGTCGTCGGGCGGTTGCGGCTGCGCGGGCGCAGCGGCGAGCCGGGGGCCGCCCTGCTGCGGCTGGTCACCACGCTCATCGCGTCAGAGGTCGAGCGCCTGCGCGCCCCCGAACGCGCGTCGGCGGCGGCGTCCTCGGCCTTCCTGCGGGCCGTGCTGCGGCGCGAGGTCACCGACCGGGGAGACCTGGTCGCGCGGGCCAGCGAGCTCGGCCTGGAGCTGGCGGCCGGCGGCGGCGTGGTCGTCATCCGCGCGCATCACTTCATGCCGGCCGAGGACGACTGGCGCGCGCGCGTGCTGGCCGCGGCCGAGCGCGCCGCGCGCACCAGCGCCTCGGGGTCGCTCGCCGCGGTCGACGACGGCCCGCCCGACGCGCCGGGCATCGTCGTCGTCCTGGTCGCCGCGCTGACCGAGCCCGACGTGCGCCGGGTGGCCGACGCCGTCGCCCGCGAGCTGCACGCGACGCTGCACGGCTACACCTTCGCCGTCGGGCACTCGCGCCCGGCGCTGGACCCGGTGGATCTCTACCGGGCGGGCAACGAGGCGCTGCTGGCGGCCAACGTCGCCGAGGCGGCGCCCACCGGCGCCGGCGGCGAGCCGCCCGTGCTGGCCTTCGAGGCGACGGGCGCCTACCGGCTGCTGCTGCCGGCCATGAGCGAGGACCCCGCCGAGCTGCAGCGCTTCTACGCCGAGACCGTCGAGCCGCTCGTCGCCTACGACGAGCAGTACGAGACCGATCTCGTCCAGACGCTGGAGACCTTCCTGGACTGCGACGGCAACGTCGCCGGTACGGCCCAGCGGCTCTTCACCCACCGCCACACCGTGCGCTACCGGCTCGAGCGCGTGCGCGACCTCTCCGGCCTCGACGTCTCCTCGACGGACGGGCGCGAGAAGCTCGGACTGGGGCTGAAGGCGATGCGGGTGCTCGGGATCGCCGCGCCGCGCGGCCCGGCGACCGAGGCCGGGGCGAGCGGTGGCCGCGTGCCGCGCGAGTCCAAGGACCGCTGAGAAGGCAGGCCGTGCCGGTGGAGGACTTCGTGCAGACCTTGACGCGCGGCAACGCGACCGAGGTCAAGGTCGTGCTCGCGTCCGTCGCCGCCGCGCTCGGCGCCTACCAGCTGCTGCTGATCTCGGTGACCTACGGCAAGCTGCGGCTGCCGTTCCTGGCGGGCGCGCCGGCCGGCAGGGCCCACCGGGCCTCCGGGGACGCGATCGTCGTCCTGCTGCTCGTCGTCAGCTTCATGTGCCTCGCGCTGTTCGGCGTCGAGGACGACGGGACGGTGCACGCGATCTCCGGCGCCGCCCTGCTCGGCGTGCTGGCGCTGAAGATCGCCGTGCTGCGGCGCTGGCACTCGCTCGGGCGCTTCCTGCCGGTGCTCGGCGTCACCGCCTTCACGCTGCTGGCGATCACCTGGGCGACCACCGCCGGCTCCTTCCTGGCGGAGCGCTGAACGGCGATGGACGCCGCCCAGACCCGCCAGATGATCGGCTCGTTGCTGGTGGCGCTCGCGATCGTCGCGGTCGTGATCATCGCGGTCACCGCGCGGCTGGGCACCACGAGCGTCGCCGAGCTCGAGGCGGAGGAGCAGCGGCGCGAGCAGCGGATCGAGGCGGCCGAGGAGCGCCGCGAGGAGGCGCTCGAGCCCTAGCGCGGGTTCAGTGTGCGCTTGAGCGCGAAGGCGAGCGCGATGGTGATGACCGCCAGCAGCACCACGAGCCCGAAGCTCGTGATGCCCACGATGCCGAGGACCGCGGCGACCATCGTCGCCAGGCCGCCGGCGCCGGTGGCCAGGGTCAGGGCGTAGGCGCGCTGCTCGCGCTGCTTGCGGGTCATGCGGCCTGAGCCGCGGCGGTCGAGGTCGCTCATTGCTGCAAAGGGTATCCAGCGGACCTTTAGAAGATCTCAGGGCACCACGGCTCGACTGCGCCACGCATGGCCAGCGCGGTCGCAGGGAGGGCGCCCGGCGTGCGCTCGCGGACGCGACCGGCGGCCGCGAGCGCCGTGAGCGTCGTGCCACCCAGGTAGGCCGCGCCGAGCTCGGTGGCGCTGAGCTCCAGGTCGGGCGGGTCGCCGGTCGGCTCGCACGTCGCCCCGTCGCGGTCGCCGGCGAGCCGGTAGCGCCGCGCGTTCCAGGGGCAGAAGGCGTCGGCGACCTCGAGCACGACGTCGACGGGCGCGGCGTAGGTCCGCGCGGCCAGCGCCGGGCCGACGTCGACCAGCCGCACCCACAGCCCTTCCCACAGCTCGCGACGCGCGGCGGTGGGGTCCGTGAAGGCGAGCGGCCCCGGCTCGTCGGGAGCGGCGAGCCGCCAGCGCAAACGGGCGACCAGGTCGAGGCCGACCAGGTGGCGCCACACCGCCCGCGACGCCTCGGGCGTGACCGCCAGCGTCTCGCGCACGGTCGCCTCGCCGTCGGGCGCGCCGTCGCTCCAGCCGATCCGCACGGCGTAGATCGCATAGCCGGCGGGAGCCCCATCGGGGCCGTCGACCACGACGGCGCGCAGCCCGCTCGCTCCCTCCCGCTCGCCCGGCGGGTCGTGCAGCCGCAGCGCCCACCAGTCCGCCGTGCGGCTGAGCAGCCCCGGTCGCGCGGGCCGCACCCGCTCGTAGACGGAGGCGAGCGCCTCCCGCGCGTCGGCGGGGGAGGACAGGCGCGCGGGCGCCTCGGTCGCCGCCGTGGTGATCGTCGCGCGCGGGGTGCGCACGCGCAGTGAGCACGCGCTGGACGCCGGCCCGTAGCCGAAGCGCCCGTAGATGCCGCCCTCCGACGCCCACAGGGCCGCCACCGGCTCGCCGCGGTCGCGCACGTCCTCGAGCTGGCGGGCCATCATCCGCTTGAGCAGGCCGCGCCGGCGGTGCGTGCTGTGGACACCGACCAGCGTCACCGCCGCGGCCGGGACCGGCCCGCCGGGAACGGTCAGCTCACGGCTGAAGACCGCCGCGGTGGCGACGATCCGGCCGCCGTCGCGGATCGCCAGAGCCCGCTCCGGCTCGAACAGCGGCCGCTCGAGCCGCGCCTCATCCTCGTCGAGGTCGGAGTGGAACGCCTCCCGCAGCGCGGCGACGAACGCGTGGTACTCGTCGGCTCCGACCGGGCTGGGCGCGAAGTGGTCCGCCACGGCTAGAGGATTGATCTCGCGGCCGCGCGGCCGACTGGTGGATGCCCCGCGGATGCTGGACGGTGCCCGACCGAGGGGCACAGTGGTGGCGCCACGGGCCGCTCTGGGCGGGTGCCGGACCAGCGCCGCGGGGCGCCACCAGACGGTCGTGGGGTCGCGGGATCGATCATCTAAGCCAGCGCGGGTTGCTGGTCCGGGTTGATGTTGGCCACGTCGCGCTTGCGCAGCGTCGTGGCGAGCACGATCGCCCCGAGGCCGATCAAGATCGCGCCGGCGAGGAAGGCCACCTGGAAGCCCTCGACCAGCGCGACGGCCTGGTCGGCCGGGCTCGGCGGCCGGCCGAGGTCGCCGACCACGCTCGCGCTGCGGTCCGCCGCGAGCGTGGAGAGGATCGCCAGGCCGAGCGCGCCGCCGATCTGCTGAGACGTGTTGAACAGCCCGGAGGCGAGGCCGGCGTCGGCGTCGGCGACGTTGGTGGTGGCGATCAGCGTGAGCGGCACGAAGGTGCAGCCCATCCCGACCGACATCGGCATCAGTCCCGGCAGCAGGTCGCTCGTGTAGGAGCCGTCGGCCGAGACGCCGGAGAGCACCAGCAGGCCGACGGCGGCCACCGTCATGCCGCCGATCCCCGTGGCGCGCACGCCGATCCGCCGCACCAGCGGCTGGGCGAGCCCCGCGCCGGCCATGATCCCGGCGGTCACGGGCAGGAACGCGAGGCCCGCCTCCAGCGGCGAGTAGTCGAGGATCTCCTGGGCGTAGATCGAGGCGAAGAAGAACATCGCGAACAGGCCGCCCGCCACCACCAGCATCACGGCGTTGGCGGAGGACAGCGAGCGCGTGCGGAAGATGTCCAGGCGCACGAGCGGCGCGGCCGAGCGGCGCTCGATCACCAGGAAGGCGCCGAGCAGGGCGATCGCCACCGCGCCCAGCGCGAGCGTCTGAAACGAGCCCCAACCGAACTCCTCGGCCTTGACGATCGCGTAGACGAGCACCATCAGCCCGGTCGTCACGGACACCGCGCCGGCGAGGTCGAAGGAGTCGGGCCGCTGCTCAGCGCGCGAGTTGGGCACCAGCCGCCAGGCCGCGAGCGCCGTGGCGGCGCCGATCGGCACGTTGACGAAGAAGATCCACTCCCACGACAGCGTCTCGGTGAGGATGCCGCCGAGCAGCAGGCCGAAGGCGCTCCCGCTGATCGCGATCGCGGCCCACACCCCGAGCGCCTTGGTCCGCTCCGGCCCGTCGGCGAACGTGGTCATGATGATCGACAGCGCGGCCGGGGAGACCAGCGCGGCGCCGAGCCCCTGCAGCCCGCGGGCCACGATCAGCATCTCGCTCGAGGTCGACAGGCCATTGACCAGCGAGGCCACCGTGAAGACGGTGACGCCGGCCAGGAAGACCGTCCGGCGGCCGATCAGGTCGCCGGCGCGGCCGCCGAGCAGCAGGAAGCCGCCGAAGACGAGCGTGTAGCTGTTGATCACCCACTGCAGGTCCGCCGCCGAGAAGCCGAGGTCGCGCTGGATCGAGGGCAGCGCGACGTTGACGATCGTCGCGTCGAGCACGACCATGAACTGCGCGAAGCAGACGATGACGAGGACGATCCAGCGGTTGGCGGGCGCCCCGGGGGAGGCGGGTTCCCGCGAGCGGGCCGGCGAGTCGTTGGCCACGGACACGAGCACTCCTGGTGACGTCGGGGAGCGGCCGGCGCAGCCTGTGAGCGCGCGCCGACCCGGGTTCGACGGACGTTAGCGCAAACCGGAGCGGCCGGTCCACTTGACGCCGGCGCCGGCTCCTGTGCCAGCATGCCCGGCCGCGATGGCGATCGGGATCATCACCGGCTCGGGCACCTACGCCCTGCCCGGCTTCGAGGGCGAGGGGCCCGAGGCGGTGCCGACGCCGTGGGGCGACGCGCAGGTCAGCCGCGGGCGCTTCGCCGGCGTCGAGGTGCTGCATCTCTCCCGCCACGAGCCGGGCCACGTGCGGCTCTCCAACCACGTCGCCCACCGGGCGAACCTCGCGGCGCTCAAGCAGCTCGGGGCGACGGGCGCGATCGCGGTGACCGTGTGCGGCGCCGTCGATCCGAGCCTCGATCTCGGCGGCCTGATCTGCTTCGACGACCTGCACTTCCTGGCCAACCGGCTGGGGGACGGCTCCATCTGCACCTTCTACGCCGAGCCCGGCGATCCCCGGCGCGGCCACTGGATCTACGAAGACCCCTACGCGCCCGCGCTGCGCGCGGCGCTGCTGGCCGGCGCCGAGGCGGCGGGCGTCGAGGTGCGCGACGGCGGCTGCTACGGCCACGTCGACGGCCCGCGCTTCAACACCAAGGCCGAGATCCGTGGGCTCGCGGCTTGCGGCGTGAGCGCCGTCTCGCAGACCGCCGGCCCGGAGACCGTCCTGGCGGGCGAGGCCGAGCTGCCCTTCGCGCTGCTGGGCTACGTCACCGACTACGCCAACGGCGTGCAGGCCGAGGCGACGCCGGTCGCGCGGCTGCTGGAGCTGATGGCGGCCAGCACGGAGACCTTCGCCGCCGTGCTCGCGGCGGCGCTGCCGCTCGTCGACCAGGCGGCGCTCGCCCCGACCGGCATGGTCTATCGCTTCGAGGACTGACGCCCGGCGACGCGCACGGCCGTCGTGACCCGGCCCGTGAGGCGCCAGGCCGGGTCGCGGAAGCCCGGGACGGTCTCGCCGCCGGCGCGCACCGTCACCCCGTCGTAGCGCTCGACGGCCTGCAGCGAGCGCACCAGCGCCGCGATCGACGGCGGCCCGAGCGAGCCGCCGCCCGAGTCGCCTGAACCCTCCTCCTCGAGCTCGATCGTGAGCACCTGCTCGAGCCCGCTCGCGAGGTCGCCGCCGCCGTCCACGTCGGCGCCGGCGAAGCGCAGCCGGCGCGCCCCGGGCGGGAGGCCCGCCGGGATGCGCACGCGGTAGCGGCGGGTCAGCTCCCGGCCGCGGAACTCACGCAGGCGCACCCGCGCCGAGACCGTCTGGCCCGGGCGCACGCGGGCGGGCAGCCGGACGTCGCGCAGGAACGCCTGGCGCTGGCCGCGCCGGACGTCGAGCGCGACGTCGAGGCCGGTCACGTGCAGGCGCGAGACCTTGTAGTCGTCGAGCCGGCTCAGCAGGTCGAGCAGGTCGCCGCCCGCCAGCTCGGCCAGCAGGCTGCCGAATCCCTCCTCGGCGAAGCCGGCGGTCACGTAGCGGTTGCAGACGCGCACCGGCCGCGGCGCCTCGCGCAGCGTCAGGCGGGCGCACATCGTCGCCGTCGAGCGGGCGGGGGCGCTGCGCAGGATGGTGCTCGCGGCCTGGGCGACCGCGACGGGCGCGACGAAGGTCAGCGGCGCGTTGATCAGCGGGTCGCCGACGTCGGCCTCGTCGGCCACCTGCATCGCGTACGCGCGCTGCCGGCCCGTGTCGAGGTCCATGGCCCGCACGCGCACTGGGACGGTGCGGGGCAGCGCGCCGAGGCGGCCGACGACGGCGTCCAGCGCGTCGTTGGAGAGCACGCCGACGGGGTGCCCGGCCGCCGCGAGCTTGTAGGTCGTGCCCTGCTCGAGGGTCACGTTGGGGTTACCGATCACGCGGAAGACGTAGGCGTCCTGGAGCAGCAGCGAGCGGGCCCCGACGCCGTCGTTCGGGTGGCCGAAGCCCCACACGGCGCTGCCGTCGACGTAGGTCACGGTCCCGATCGCCGACAGCGCGAGATCGCCCGCGGAGTAGCCGACGGCCATCGCGGCGCCCGGCCGCAGCGTCTGGACGGGATAGCTGCCCAGCGGGCCCGCGGGCGCGGCGAGCAGCGGTCGCCCGGCGCGCCGCCCGATCGCCGCCAGCGCGCGCCCCACCGGCGGCGAGACGCCGGTCACGGTGAGCGGGCCGGCGAGCGGCCGGGCGCGGCGCAGCAGCGCGCGGGCGGGGCGGGCGCCGCGCGCCTCGGGCCGCTCGCCGAGCATCGCCTCGATCGGCGTCGCGAGCACGACCTTGCCGCCGTACTCGCCGATCGCCTCCGAGATCGCCCCGATCACCCGCGGCACGCCGGCGGCGTCCGGGCAGCTGACCGGCGAGCCGGAGAACCCCGGGCCGATGCCGGTCTCGTCGACCGCGGACCCGCTCGCGCGGACCAGGATGCGGGGGTCGTCGGTCGAGGGATCGCCGCTGACGACGTCGAGCACCTCGACGTCGAAGCGGGTGATCTCCGTTCCGCGGACCACCGATGCGCCGGTGCAGCGCATCCCGGCCGCGACCTGGCTCAGCGGCATGGTCGGCTCGGCGGCGATCGCCGGCGCCGGGGCCAGGAGGGCGAGCGCGAGCGCGGCAAGGGCGAGTCGCGGCACGGCGGCGCACACTACGCACCGACGCGCAGTCGCGCGCTACCTTGTCGGCGTCCATGGGACGCTCGGCGCACGGACGCAGCCCGAACACTGGTCTTGCCCTGGCCGCGGCGTGCCTCGCCCTGGCGGGCGTGGCCGTCGCGCTGATCGCGGCGCTCGGCGCCGGCGATCGGACGCTCGACTGGGTCGCGCTCGGCCTGCTCGCCGGCGCCGCGGCGATGGGCCTGTGGGCCGGGCGCAGCGCGACCCGTCACGGCGAGGGCACGAGTGCGGCGCTGCATGCGACCGACGAGCCGGACGACCAGCCGCGCCGCGGCGAGGCTGCGCTGGCCGAGTCGCGCGAGCTCGTCGCGCGCCTGCAGGCCTCGCGCCGGGCCGAGCGGGAGTTCACCCAGGAGCTTCGCGACCAGATCCAGGCGCTGCACCGCCAGCACGCCGACCAGGTCGACGCCAACGACGTCCAGGACCTCATCCTGCGCACCGCCATCGAGCTGGTCGAGGCCTCCAAGGGCCTTCTGCTCTCCCGCCACGACGCCGACGGCGACGGCGATCTCGACGTCCTGCGCGCGCACGGCTTCGAGCACGACCCCGCCGGCAGCCACGTCGCCCAGCGCTTCGCCCGCCAGGTGCTCGCGCGCGACGAGATCGTCCGCGAGGACGATCCGCCGGGCGCCGGCGAGGGGTCGCCGGCCGACCAGGAGATCGACTGCATGGTCGCCGTCCCGGTCTATCTCCACGACCGCTTCCAGGGGGTGGTGATCTGCGCGAACCGCGACGGCGGCTTCGCCGCGCTCGACGACGACCTGCTGCTCGCCCTGGGCGATCATGCCGGCGCGTCGATGCACCACGACCAGCTGCACCGCGAGGTGGGCGACGCCCGCCGCACGGCGGTGCGGATGCTGGCCGAGGCGCTGCAGGCGCGCGAGCCGCTGCTGCGCCGTTCGGCCGGGCAGGTCTCGGTGCACGCACGCGCGGTCGCGCGCCGGCTCGAGCTCGAGCCGCGCGACGAGGAGACGTTGCTCTACGCCGCGCTCCTGCGCGACGTCGGCAACCTCGCGATCCACGAGGGTCTGCTGGCCAAGCCGGGCCCGCTGAGCCCCGAGGAGCGCGCCGTCGTCGAGCTGCACCCCCGCATCGGCTTCGACATCGTCGGGCAAATGCCGGCCCTGCGCGAGGCGGCGTTCGCGATCCTCTACCACCACGAGCGCTACGACGGCCGCGGCTACCCCGCGGGCCTGGCGGGCGACCGGATCCCGCTGCCCGCCCGCGTGATCGGGGTGGTCGAGGCCTACGACGCGATGACCCAGGAGCGTCCGTACCGCACGGCGCTCAGCCCGGAGGAGGCGGTCGAGGAGCTCGTCGCCGGCGCCGGCACCCAGTTCGACCCGGAGATCGCCCAGCTGTTCATCGAGGAGCTGGGCCGCACGGGCCGGGTCCCGGAGGCGGTCGCCGACGCGGCCGCCGAGCTGGCGCCGTTCGGGATGCCGGCGACCGACGGCGACCTGCCCGGCGACGGGCTGGCGTCGCTCACCGACGCGCTCACGCTGCTGCCGGGCCACCGCGCCTTCCGCGAGGCGATCGAGGCCGCCGCGCGCGAGGCGACGCCGGACTCGCCCTTCAGCGTCGTGCTCGTGCTGCTCGAGGGCCTGTCGGAGATCAACCGCCAGGACGGCTACGCCGCCGGCGACCGGGTCATCCAGATGGTGGGCCGCGGCGCGCGCCGCGCGGCGGCGAGCACCGGCGGCCGCGTCTACCGCGACAGCGGGCGGCGCATCGGCGTCCTCTGCCTGGACGCGGGCGAAGAGGAGGCCCGCCGGCTCGTGCTCGAGCTGCACACCGAGTTCGCGATCGGGCCGCAGGTCCGGATCGCCTCCGCCGTGTGGGCGCCGAGCCAGTCGGCGCAGGACGTGATCGAGCGCTTGCGGGAAGGGCTCGCGCTCGCCTAGCGCTGGCGGGCGGCGCCGCGCCGCCGTTGAACCCCGCTGGTCAGGGGGAGGTTCGTGTCGCGGTCGGTCCTCGCCAACCGGCATTTCCTCAGCATTGGGTCGATCCTCCTCTCGCTGCTGTTGTTATGCCGCTGGGAGCGGCATTTCTTCAGCATTGCGGCGGCGATCGTGTCGATGCTGAGGAAAAGCCGGTTCCGGGTGCGGCACGCGGGGCGGACCGCACTCCCTCGATGCCCGCCTTTGACGTTCGCCTCGGAGTAGCGTGGCCCCCATGACCACCCTGGCCGAGCTCGAGGCCGTGGCCCGCGGCGCGCCGGCCTCGCCGCTGGACGCCGCCGACCGCGGGCGCATCGAGGCCGGCCGGGGAGTGGTCGAGGTGGCGCTGGCGGAGGGCCGGACGATCTACGGGGTCACGACCGGCTTCGGGCAACTCGCCAGCGTGCGCATCGAGCGCATCGACACCGAGGAGCTCCAGCTCAACCTGCTGCGCTCGCACGCGGTGGGCTCGGGCCCTCCGCTGGAGCCGGAGGTCGTCAGGGGGATGCTCTTCCTGCTCGCCGGCTCGCTGCGGCGCGGGCACTCCGGCGTGCGCGTCGAGCTCGTCGAGTTGCTGCTCGCGCTGCTCGAGCGCGGCGTCCTCCCGGTGATCCCGAGCCGCGGCTCCGTCGGCGCGAGCGGCGACCTCGCCCCGCTCGCCCACCTCGGCCTCGTGCTGGTCGGGGAGGGTGAGGCGACGGTGGCGGGCGAGCGCCTGACCGGTGGGGCCGCGCTCGCTCGGGCGGGGCTCGAGCCGCTCGCGCTGCAGGCCAAGGAGGGGCTCGCGCTGATCAACGGCACGCACCTGATGGCGGCGGCGGGCGGGCTCGCGGTGCGCGAGGCCGAGCGGCTGGTCGAGGCGGCCACGGTCGCCGTCGCCCTGTCGCTGGAGGCCTTCAAGGGCTCGACCGTCCCGTTCGACCCGCGCCTCGCGGAGCTGCGCGGGCAGCCCGGCCCGGCACGGGTGGCGGCGCGGCTGCGGTCGTTGCTGCAAGGAAGCCCGGTGGTGGCCAGCCACGCCGACTGCGGCCGCGTCCAGGACCCCTACACCCTGCGCTGCGCGCCGGCGGTCATCGGCGCGGTCGCCGACGCGGTCGGCTACGTCGCCACGGCACTCGAGCGCGAGCTCGCCGCGGTAACCGACAACCCGCTGGTCGTGGGCGAGGAGATCCTCTCGGGTGGCAACTTCCACGGCCAGCCGCTGTCGCTGCCGCTCGACCACCTCGCGCTCGCCGTGTGCGAGCTGGCCTCCTTCTCCGAGCGCCGCACCTACGCGCTGCTCTCCCCGAGCTACGCCGGCCTGCCCGCGTTCCTCACGCCTCGCCCCGGGCTCTCCTCGGGGCTGATGATCGCCCAGTACGCGGCCGCCGCGCTCGTCAACGAGTGCCAGGTGCTCGCCCATCCCGCCGGCGCCGGCTCGATCCCGACCTCGGCCGGGATGGAGGACTTCAACTCGATGGGGGCACTGGCGGCGCTGAAGGCCCGCACGGTCGTGAGCCTGGCGGCCCAGGTGATCGCGACGGAGCTTGCCTGCGCGTGCCAGGGCCTCGAGTTCCACCGGCCCCTGCGCAGCACCGACGCCCTCGAGGCGGCGCTGGAGCGGGTGCGCGAGCACGTCGGGCGCGTCGAGGCCGATCGCTCGCTGGCGGGCGAGCTCGCCGCCCTGGCCGAGACGCTGCGCACCGGCGCCACCCGCTTGTAGGGTCCGGGCATGCGATGCCGGGGCTGGCAGCAGGAGGCGGCGCTGCGGATGCTGGAGAACAACCTGCATCCGGACGTCGCCGAGAAGCCGTCCGAGCTGGTGGTCTACGGCGGGATCGGCAAGGCGGCGCGCGACCAGGCGAGCTACCGCACGATCGTGCGCGAGCTGCAGCGCCTCGGCGACGCCGACACGCTGCTCGTGCAGTCCGGCAAGCCGGTCGCTGTCTTCGAGACCCATCCCGACGCGCCGCGCGTGCTGATCGCCAACTCCAACCTCGTGCCCGAGTGGGCGAACTGGGAGCACTTCCGCGAGCTGGACGCGGCCGGGCTGATGATGTACGGCCAGATGACCGCGGGCTCGTGGATCTACATCGGGACCCAGGGCATCCTGCAGGGCACGTATGAGACCTTCGCGGCGATCGCCCGCCAGCGCTTCGGCGGCTCGCTGGCCGGGCGCCTGGTGGTCACCGCCGGGCTCGGCGGCATGGGCGGCGCCCAGCCGCTGGCGGTGACCATGAACGAGGGTCTCGCGCTGTGCGTCGAGGTCGACCTGCAACGCATCGAGCGCCGCATCGCCAGCGGCTATCTGGACGAGCGGGCGGGCTCGCTCGACGACGCCCTGCAGCGCCTCGAGGCCGCCCGCGCCGAAGGCCGGGCGCTGTCGATCGGGCTGCTCGGCAACGCCGCCGAGGTGCTCGCCGAGCTGGTGGAGAAGGGCGTCGAGGTCGACGTGGTCACCGACCAGACCAGCGCGCACGACCCACTCAACGGCTACGTGCCCGCCGGCCTCACCGTCGAGCAGGCAGACGCCCTGCGGGCGGCCGATCCCGACGACTACCTGCGCCGCGTGGGGGAGAGCGTCCTCGCCCACGTCGGGGCGATCCGGGCGCTCGGCGAGGCGGGAGCCGAGGCGTTCGACTACGGCAACGCGCTGCGCGGCCTGGCCGCCGCACACGGCGACGCGGACGCGTTCGCCTATCCCGGCTTCGTGCCCGCCTACATCCGGCCGCTGTTCTGCGAGGGCAAGGGCCCGTTCCGGTGGGTGGCGCTGAGCGGCGATCCGGCCGACATCCACGCGACCGACGACGCCATGCTCGAGCTCTTCGGCGACCAGGAGCACATCGTTCGCTGGATCGAGCTGGCCCGCGAGCGCGTGCAGTTCCAGGGCCTGCCTGCGCGCATCTGCTGGCTCGGCTACGGCGAGCGCCACCTCGCCGGCGAGCGCTTCAACGCGATGGTGGCCGCCGGTGAGCTCAAGGCCCCGGTCGTGATCGGCCGCGACCACCTCGACGCGGGCTCGGTCGCCTCGCCCGAGCGCGAGACCGAGGCGATGGCCGACGGCTCGGACGCCGTCGCGGACTGGCCGCTGCTCAACGCCCTGCTGACCACCGCCTGCGGCGCGAGCTGGGTCTCGATCCACCACGGCGGCGGGGTGGGGATGGGCAAGTCGATCCACGCCGGCCAGGTGTGCGTCGCCGACGGCACGCCGGAGGCGGGCGAGCGGATCCGCCGCACGCTGACCGCCGATCCGGGCCTCGGCGTCGTCCGCCACGCGGACGCCGGCTACCCGGAGGCGATCGAGGCGGCCGGGCGGCTCGGGGTGCGGATGCCGATGCTCGACCCCGCGTGAGCCGGGTCGCCCTGCGCGACGCCGCGCAGGTGTTGCGCCCGCCCCAGGACGGGCTCGCCTTCCTGCGCCACGATCGCGCCGCTGCGCTGCGGCTCGAGCCGGGCTCGCTGACGGTCGGCGACGACGGGCTGGTGGCGGCCTTCGACGCCGACGACGGCGCGGCCGTGCAGGTCGACGCTCGCGGCTGCGCGGTGCTCCCCGGCTTCGTGGACGCCCATACGCACCTGCCGTTCGCCGGCTGGCGCGCGCAGGAGTACGAGCAGAAGGTCACCGGCGTGCCCTATCAGGAGATCGCGCGGGCGGGGGGCGGCATCGCGTCCTCGGCGCGCGCGTTCGCGGAGTACTCCGACGACGCGGTGCTGGCGCAGGCCGGAGGCCTGGCGGCCGAGATGCTCTCCCACGGGACCACGACGTTCGAGACCAAGAGCGGCTACGGCCTGTCGGTCGAGGCCGAGCTGCGCGCGCTCGCGCTCGCCGGCGAGCTGGCCGCCGCCGTGCCCCAGACGGTCGTCTCCACCGCGCTGCTCGCGCACGCGGTCCCCGCGGGCTTCGAGGCCGACGCGTGGCTGGACGAGGTCGAGGCGCAGGCGCTGCCGCGCGTGCCCGAGCGCGTGGCGGCGCTGGACGTCTTCGTCGAGACGGTCGCCTTCGAGAACCGCCACCTCGAGCGGGTGGGCGGGTGGGCGGCGTCGACCGGGCGCGCGCTGCGGGCGCACGTGGAGCAGCTCGCCTGCCACCGCTCGGTGCCCGTCGCGCTCGCCTGCGGCGCGCGCTCGGTCGACCACCTCGCCTGCCTGCACCCCGACGACCTCGCGCCGCTGGCCGCCGCCGAGTGCGCCGCGGTGCTGCTGCCGGGCGCGGAGTTCCTCGGCGCCGAGGCGGTGGCGCCCGCGCGCGCGCTGGCCGACGCGGGCGCGATCTGCGTGCTGGCCACCGACGCCAACCCGGGGACCTCGCCGGTCGTCTCGCTCCCGCTGGTGGCCGGGCTCGCGGTGCGGCGCTACGGCTGGTCGGTGCGCGAGGCGCTGCTCGCGCTGACCCTGAACGCCGCCTGGACGCTCGGGCTGTCGGGCGAGCTGGGCTCGCTCGAGGCCGGCAAGCGCGGTGACCTGCTGCTGCTCGACGGGCCGGCCGAGGCAGTCCCCTACCGCTTCGGCCACAACCCGGTGGCGGCCGTGTTCCTGGCCGGCGAGCCGGCGTGGGTGCGCCCCGACCAGGCGTGGCGGCTGGCGTGATCGGGGCCGCCGACCTCGCGGCGCGGCTCGCGACGCTCGAGCCGATCGGGCTCGGGCCGGCGGGTACCACGCGGCTGCCGTGGACGCCCGAGGACGCGGCGGCGGGGGAGTGGTTCGCCGCCCAGGCGCAGGCGGGCGGGCTGGAGCTGTGGCGCGACCCGGCCGGCAACCGCTGGGCGTTGCCCGGCCGCGGCGACGGGCCGTGGTGGGCGGTCGGCTCGCACACCGACTCCGTCCGCGGTGGCGGGCGCTTCGACGGCGCGCTCGGCGTCGCGGCGGGCTTCGAGATCGCGGCGCGCTGCCCGCGCCCCGTGGCCGTCGTCTCCTTCGCCGACGAGGAGGGCGCCCGCTACAACACGCCGACCTTCGGCAGCCGCGCGCTCGCCGGCCGGCTCGACGTCGCCGAGGTGCTCGCCCGCGCCGACGACGACGGCGTGCCGATGGGCGAGGCGATGGCGGCGGCGGGCGTCGATCCGAGCGGGCTGGCCGACGCGCCGGCCTGGCTGGACCGCCTGCGCGGCTTCGTCGAGCTGCACATCGACCAGTCGTGCGACCTGCAGCTCGCCCATGCGCCCGCCGGAGTCGTGCGCGCGCTGGCGGCGCGGACCCGGCTCGCGCTCGAGCTGACCGGCCGCGCCGACCACGCCGGGACGACCCGGATGGACGAGCGCGCCGACGCGCTGGCGGCCGCGGCGCGGGTGATCGTCGCCGCGGTCGACCTGGCCGCCGGCGATCCCGACCTGGTCGTCACCCCGTCGCGCCTGCTCGCGGAGCCCAACGCGTTCAGCACCGTGCCCGCCCACGTCCGGCTGTGGCTCGACGCCCGCGGGCCGACCGACGCGGCGCTCGGCGCCTGGCGCGACGTGCTCGGCGTCGAGGCGGCGAGGGTGGCCGCGGCGGCGCGCGTCGAGCTGACGCTCACCGTCGCCTCGCGCAGCCCGGCGGTGGAGTTCGATGCCGGCGTGCGCGCGGCGCTCGCGCGGGCGCTCGAGCCGGCGCCCGAGGTCATCTGCTTCGCCGGCCACGACGCCGGCATCCTCGCGCCGCTGCGCCCGGCGGGGATGGTGTTGGTGCGAAACCCGACCGGCGTCAGCCACTCGCCGGAGGAGGCGGTCGACCTGGCCGACGCCGCGCTCGCTGCCGAGGCGATCGTGCGGGCACTCGAGGCGCTCGCGTGAAGGTGCCGGCGATGGTCAACGCCCACTCGCACGCGTTCCAGCTCGACCTGCGCGGGGTGGCTGAGCGCCCAGCGCCGGAGGCCCACGCCGCCGACGACTTCTGGAGCTGGCGCACGACGATGTACGAGCTCGCCGGGCGGCTCGATCCCGACCGGATGCGCGACGTCGCCGCTCGCGTCTACGCCGAGATGGCGGCCGCCGGCTACGGCGCCGTCGGCGAGTTCCACTACGTCCACCACCAGCCGGACGGGACGCCCTACGACGAGCCCAACGCGATGGCGATCGCCGTCGCCGAGGCGGCGGTCGCCGAGGGCCTGCGGATCGTCCTGCTGCCGGCCGCCTACCACCGCGCCGGCTGGGACGGCGACGACCTGCCGCCGGCGCCGGGCCAGCGGCGCTTCTGCGACCCCGACGTCGAGGCCTTCCTCGCGCGCGTGGACGGCCTGCAGCGCCTGGGCGGCCGGCCGGCCCGACGTGGCGGTCGGTGTCGCTGCCCACAGCGTGCGCGCCGTCCCGGCCGCCTGGCTCGAGGCGATCGCCGCCTACGCCGACGAGCACGGGCTCGTCCGCCACGTGCACGCCCACGAGCAGCCGCGCGAGCTCGAGGAGTGCCGTGCCGAGCACGGCTGCTCGCCGATCGCCCTGCTGGAGCGGACCGGCTTCCTCGGCCCGCGCACGAGCGTCGTGCACGCCATCCACGTCGACGACGCGGACGTCGCCACGCTCGCCGGCTCCGGCAGCCTCGTGGTGACCTGCCCGACGACCGAGGGCAGCCTCGGCGACGGCTGGTTCCCGGCCCTGCGCTGGCGCGACGCCGGGGTGCGGATCGCCATCGGCAGCGACTCTCAGGTCCGCGTCGACCCGTTCGAGGAGGTTCGCGAGCTCGAGACCGGCGCGCGCCGCGAGCGCCGCACCCGCCACGCCCTGCTCGCCACCAGCCCGGACGGCGACCTGTGGGGCGCGGCGGCCGCGGCGGGCCGGGCGTCGCTCGGCCTCGAGGACGCGGGCAGCATCGAGATCGACCCCGGGCATCCGGCGCTCGCCGGCGTCGCCGCCGCCGACCTCCCGGCGGCGCTGTCCACCTGCGCCACCGCCGCGGTCGTCGTGCGCGGCTGACTCCCTGTCGAACTTCACGTAGGTCGACCCGGCGACTGGGGGGCCCGGATTCGAACCGGGACTTCAGGGCTCCAAAGGCCCGCGTGCGGCCGTTACACCACCCCCCAACGCGCGGTGCCCCGGCTCCCGATACTACGATGCCGACCGTGCCCGCTCCCACCGTCGTGATCCTCGCCGCCGGGGAGGGGACCCGGATGCGCTCGGCCCTCCCCAAGGTCCTGCACCCCGTCTGCGGCCGCCCGATGTTGCACTGGGTCGTCGCCGCCGCCCTGGAGGCCGGCGCCGCCCGGGTGGTCGTCGTCGACAATCCGAAGCGGCGGCTGGCCGACGCGCTGCCCGAGGGCGTCGTCGTCGCCGTGCAGGAGCAACCGCGCGGCACCGGCGACGCGGTGCAGGCGGCGGCCGGCGACATCGATCCGGACGCGCCGGTGGTCATCCTCAACGGCGACGTCCCGCTGATCACCGCCGAGGCGATCGCGGTGCTCAGCGAGGCGCACGCGCGCAGCGGCGTCGCCGCCACCATGGCCACGATGATCCTGGACGATCCCGCGGGCTACGGACGCGTCGTCCGCGACGGGGTGGGGCACGTCGAGCGCGTCGTCGAGACCAAGACCCCGGGCGACGCCACGCCCGACGAGCTGGCCATCGCCGAGGTCAACACGGGCATCTTCGCCTTCGACGGCGCCGCGCTGCTCGACGCCCTCCAGCGCCTGCGCCCCGACAACGTCCAGGGCGAGCTCTACCTGCCCGACGTCCTGCCGCTGCTGCGGGAGGACGGCCGCGCGGTGGGGGCCCACGTCGTCACCGATCCGACCTTGACGCTCGGGGTCAACGACCGCGTCGCGCTCGCCGAGGTCACCGCGCTCGCCCAGCACCGCATCCACGCCGCGCTCCAGCTCGCCGGGGTCACGATCGTCGACCCGGCCTCGACGACGATCGACTTCGGCGTGACGATCGGCCGCGACACCACCGTCGCGCCGGGCTGCTCGCTGTACGGGACGACCGCGATCGGCGGCGACTGCGTCGTCGGCCCGCTGAGCACCCTGATCGACTCGACGCTCGGCGACGGGGTACAGGTCCCGCACTCCTACCTGCACGGCGCCTCGGTGGCGAGCGGGTCGACGGTCGGGCCCTTCGCCTACCTGCGCCCGGGCGCCGAGCTCGCCGAGGGCGCCAAGGCCGGCACGTTCGTGGAGGTCAAGAACAGCCGCATCGGAGCCGGCAGCAAGGTCCCGCACCTCTCCTACATCGGCGACACCGACATCGGCGAGGGCACCAACATCGGCGCCAGCACGATCACCGCCAACTACGACGGGGCGAGCAAGCACCGCACGACGATCGGCGACCGCGTCCACACGTCGGTCGACACGACCCTCGTCGCCCCGGTGACCGTCGGCGACGACGCCTACACGGGCGCGGGGAGCGTGATCACCGACGACGTCCCGCCGGGCGCGCTCGGTATCGCGCGCGAGCGCCAGACGAACGTCGAGGGCTACGCCGAGCGCCAGGCGCGCAAGCGCGACTGAGGGCTCAGAGCTCGATCGGCTCGGCCGTGAGCTCGCCGCCCGCGTCGCCCGTGTTCACGGTGTCCTTCGGCTCGATCAGCAGCACGTGGGTCTCCTCGTCTGCGCGCGGGCAGTGCTCGACGCCGTGCGGCACGACGAACAGCTCGCCGGGGCCGAGCACGACGTCGCGGTCGCGCAGCTGGATCGTCAGGCGGCCGTCGAGGACGAGGAAGAAGTCGTCGGTCTCCTCGTGCGTGTGCCAGACGAACTCGCCGTGGGCCTTGACGACGACGAGCTTGTAGTCGTTGAGGTAGCCGACGATGCCGGGCGTGAAGGGCCGGTCGAGCAGCGCGAGCTTGGCGGCCAGGTTGATCTTGTCGTCCATGTCACTCAGCATGACCGCCCGATGTCCCCGACGGTGCTCGAGACCGAGCGGCTGCGGCTGCGGCCGCCGGTCATGGACGACCTGCTCGAGCACCATGCGCGGCTCGGCGGGGACGCCGAGGTCGCCTGGCTGGGCGAGGCGGGGACGCTCGAGCAGAGCGAGCGGAAGCTGCGCTCGCGGATCGAGCACTTCGAGCGCCACGGCTTCGGGCTGTGGATCGTCGAGGACAAGGACGGCGGGACATTCCTCGGCGAGGCCGGCATCCAGCACTTCGACGGCACGGCTCGATCACGTGGTCGCCGTCGTGCGGGCGGAGAACGCGGGCTCCAAGCGCGTGCTGGCCAAGCTCGGGCTCGCCTTCGACCACCACGGCGACCACTACGGCGTCGAGCGCGTCGAGGTCTGGCGGCGCGACCGCTGAGGCGTCGGCGCCGGGCTCGTAGGCGCTCATCGGCGGCGGCCTGCCATCGGCCCTCCCGCGTACACTGCGCCTCGTGAGCGCGCTGGGTCCGACGACCGCTCCTGCCACCTCGCTCGAGCTCGAGTACGGCAAGCGGCTCATGCTGTTCTCGGGTCGCGCGAACCCCGAGCTGGCGATCAAGATCGCCACTCGCCTGGGGGTCGACATCGGCGGCGTCCAGCTGAAGACCTTCTCCAACGGCGAGGTCTACTGCCGCTACGAGGAGTCCATCCGCGGGGCCGACGTCTTCATCGTGCAGCCCACCTGCGGCAACCCGGCCACGGGCGTCACCGCCAACGACGCGCTGATGGAGCTGCTGATCATGATCGACGCGGCGGTCGGGGCGTCGGCGCACCGGGTGATCGCGGTGACGCCGTGGTTCGGCTACTCGCGCCAGGACAAGAAGTCGGCGCCGCGCGAGCCGATCAGCGCCCGGCTGGTCGCCCGCATGCTCGAGACCGCCGGCGCCGACCGGGTCCTGACGATGGACCTGCACGCCGGCCAGACACAGGGCTTCTTCCAGAAGCCGGTCGACCACATGACGGCGATGTTCATCCTCACCCAGTACTTCCGCGACCAGCGGCTCGAGGACCTCGTGGTGGTCTCGCCCGACGTCGGCCGGGTGAAGCTCGCCAAGAAGTTCGCCGAGAAGGTCGGCGCCGAGCTGGCGATCCTCGACAAGGAGCGCCCGGCCCAGCAGGTGGCCGAGATCGCCTACCTGATCGGCGAGGTCAAGGACCGCACGGCGGTGATCGTCGACGACATCATCGACACCGCGGGCACGCTGCGGGCCGCCGGCGAGACGGTCCGCGACGAGGGTGCCCGCCGCGTCTTCGCCTGCGCGACCCACGCGGTCCTCTCCGGCGACGCCTTCGCCAACCTCGCGGCCTCGCCGTTCGAGGAGATCGTCGTCACCGACACCATCCCCTTGCGCGCGGGCGCGCCGGACAACCTGCGCGTGTTGACCTGCGCGGAACTGCTGACCGACTCGATCCGGCGGATCTTCACCGACGACTCGGTCGCCGAGGTCTTCGGCGGCGAGAACCAGCTGTTCTGAACCGGGCTAGTACATCGGCCCGCCGCCTCCGGGCGGCACCGGTGCCTCCGTGGCGCCCCAATGCCTGCGCGGCGGCTTGTCGAGGGTCTTCCCGCAGACCTTGCAGCGTGTAGGTCAGGGCGTTCCCCCGGCCGCTGCTCCGCCAGGTGTGCTTCCCGAGGCGGCATCGAAGCTTGCTTGCCGGACTCGTTCGCGGCATGGCCAACCTCCTTCGCTGTACGGCCGACCCTACGTCGCCGCCGAGCGCCTGTCCACCTCAGCGGTCCGCTAGCGTCATCGCGTGTCGTCCGCCGCCCGCCTGCAGGAGCTCCTCGGCCTCACGGAGGAGGAGCTGCTCGAGACGCTCGGCGCCGATCCGCTCGAGGTCCTCTCCGGCGACCTCGACCACCGGCCCGAGCTGCCGATCCTGCTCGACCTGCTCGCCGACGCCGAGGAGCGCGCCGGCGCGCCGGTGCTGCAGCGCTGGGTACGTGCAGAGGGGCCGGCCGGGCGGCCGGTCGACCGGCTGACCGCGCGCGACTTCGCGGGCTTCGAGGATGCGCTCGGCACGCTGGCCGAGCGCGGGTTCGTGCTGCGGTCCCGCGGCGGCTGAGGACCCCGGTCGGCGACGGTCCTCTGCCGGACGGTCACGGCATCACCGATGAGTCCCGCCGGCTCGCTTGGTCTTAGCTGCACGGCGGAGAGAGGAGAAGACGATGGATCAACCAACCGCGGAGGACGCGCTGCGGCAGCTCGAGCCGTTGGTCGGCGAGTGGATCTTGGAGGCGATCCCGCCCGGCGGCGAGCCCTGGCCCGGGGACGCGCGGGCCACCATCGAGTGGCACGACTCCGGTGCCCACCTCGTCGAGCGCTCGACGGTGGAGATGCCTGAGGCGCCCAACGGGATCAAGATCATGGGCTGCGACGCGGCGAACGGCACCTACTTCCAGCTCTACTCCGATGACCGCGGCGTCTGTCGCGTCTACGAGATGAGCATCGGCAACGGCGAATGGAGGCTGTGGCGCGCGGGCCAGCCCTTCTCACAGCGCTTCACCGGCAGGTTCGAGGACGACGGCGACACGATCGCGGGGCGCTGGGAGAAGGCCGAGGATGGCTTGAACTACGAGGTCGACTTCGACTTGACCTACCGAAGGGTCAGGTGAGCCTGAGACCTTCGCGAAGACCTCCGGGCGAGGTTACTTCTCGGGGTCCGGGTACTCCTCGCCCGGCCACGTCCCCGTGAGGTACTTCCACACCTTCGCGCCCCAGCGGTCGACGATCACGCGGACGAACTTGAAGATCGCCCCCTGGATCACGGCGACGGTGAGGATCTTCGGCCAGTCCGCCTGCCGGGTGGTGGCCTCGGGGGGCTCTTCGTCGTCGATCTTGGTCCAGACGAAGTCGAAGGCCTTGCGGCCGATCATGGCGGCGATGATGGCGAGCGTGATGCCGATGGGCTTGTAGAGGAGGGTCACGCGCGAGACCGTACCCGGATCGGCCGCGTCGCTACCCGCACCGGGCCTATCGTGGACCGGGCATGTCCGCCACCCCCGTCACCTCGGCCGGCCTGCGCGACCGCCTCGGCTCCCTGACGCTACGCGACGAACAGCGCCTGCGCCGGCGGATCAGGCGCCTCGGCCCGAAGCCCGACCCGGAGGCCGTCGCCACGCTCGCGCAGGAGGTCGCGCGCGCCGAGCGGCGGATCGCGCGCCGCCGCAGCGCCGTCCCGGTGCCCACCTATCCGCCGCAGCTGCCGGTCAGCGCGCGCCGCGAGGACCTGCTCGCCGCGATCCGCGACAACCAGGTCGTCGTCGTGGCCGGCGAGACCGGCTCGGGCAAGACGACGCAGCTGCCGAAGCTCTGCCTGGAGCTCGGGCGCGGGGTCCGCGGCGCGGTCGCCCACACCCAGCCGCGCCGGCTGGCCGCCCGCACCGTGGCCGAGCGGATCGCCGAGGAGCTCGGCGTCCCGCTCGGGGAGGCCGTCGGCTACGCCGTGCGCTTCAGCGATCGCTCCCGGCAGGACACGCTCGTGCGGGTGATGACCGACGGGCTGCTGCTCGCCGAGATCCGCCACGACAAGGAGCTGCGCCGCTACGACACGATCATCGTCGACGAGGCCCACGAGCGCAGCCTGAACGTCGACTTCCTGCTCGGCTACCTGGCGACGCTGCTGCCCAGAAGGCCGGATCTCAAGCTGATCATCACCTCGGCGACGATCGATCCGGAGCGCTTCAGCCGCCACTTCGGCAATGCGCCGATCGTCGAGGTCTCCGGGCGGACCTATCCCGTCGAGGTCCGCTACCGCCCGCTGCCCGACGATGACGACGCCGACCAGACCGACGCGATCGGCGACGCCGTCGAGGAGCTCCAGCGCGACAACCCCGGCGACGTGCTCGTCTTCCTCAGCGGCGAGCGCGAGATCCGCGACACCGCCGAGGCGCTGAGCGGCCGGCTCGGCGACGACATGGAGGTGCTGCCGCTCTATGCCCGGCTGGCAGCCGCCGAGCAGCAGCGCATCTTCAGGCCCCACCGCAAGCGCCGGGTGGTGCTGGCGACCAACGTCGCCGAGACCTCGCTGACCGTGCCCGGGATCCGCTCGGTCGTGGATCCCGGCACCGCGCGCATCAGCCGCTACAGCGCGCGGCTGAAGGTCCAGCGCCTGCCGATCGAGCCGATCTCCCAGGCCTCCGCCGACCAGCGCGCGGGCCGCTGCGGGCGCCAGGCCGACGGCGTCTGCATCCGGCTCTACGGCGAGGAGGACCTCGCCGAGCGCCCGCGCTACACCGACCCGGAGATCCTGCGCACCAGCCTCGCCGCGGTGATCCTGCAGATGGCGGCGATCGGCCTCGGCGACGTCGAGGCCTTCCCGTTCCTGGACCCGCCCGACCGCCGCCAGGTCCGCGACGGCATCCGGCTCCTGCAGGAGCTGACGGCGCTCGACGCGGGCGGCCGGCTCACGCCGCTGGGCCGCAAGCTCGCGCAGCTGCCGGTCGATCCGCGCTTCGGCCGGATGGTGCTCGAGGCGGGACGGGCCGGCTGCGCGCAGGAGGTGATCGTGATCGCTGCTGCGCTCTCGATCGTCGACCCGCGCGAGCGTCCGGTCGAGCAGCGCGCGCAGGCCGACCAGGCGCACGCCCGCTTCGCCGACGACGGCTCTGACTTCCTCGCCTACCTCAACCTGTGGCGTTACCTGCGCGAGCAGCAGCGCGCGCTCTCGGGCAACCAGTTCCGCAAGCGCTGCAAGGCCGAGTACCTGCACTACCTGCGCGTGCGCGAGTGGCAGGACCTCGTCGCCCAGCTGCGCCAGGCCGCCCGCGAGGTCGGCGTCGAGCGCAACCAGGCGCCCGCCGAGCCGGGCGAGATCCACACGGCGCTGCTGTCCGGCCTGCTCTCCCACGTCGGGGTCAAGGACGCGGCGGGGCGTGAGTACCTCGGCGCGCGCGGTGCGCGCTTTGCGATCTTCCCCGGCTCGCGCCTGGCCCGCCGCCCGCCCGACTGGGTGATGGTGGCCGAGCTGGTCGAGACCGGGCGCCTGTGGGGCCGCACCGCCGCGCGCATCGACCCGGCCTGGATCGAGCCGCTGGCCGAGCGCGCTCCTGCGCCGCAGCTACGCCGAGCCGCGCTGGTCGCGCAAGCGCGCGCAGGTCGTCGCCACCGAGCGCGCGACGCTCTACGGCCTCCCCGTCGTCGCCGGCCGCACGGTCGCCTACGGCGCGATCGACCCGGCGCTCGCGCGCGAGCTGTTCGTCCGCAAGGCGCTGGTCGAGGGCGACTGGAACGCCGACCACGCCTTCCTCGAGCACAACCGCCGGCTGATCGAGGACGTCCAGGCGCTGGAGGAGCGCGCCCGGCGCCGCGACCTGCTCGTCTCCGACCAGGTCCGCTTCGACTTCTACGAGGCGCGCGTCCCGGCCGACGTCGTCTCGGGCGCGCACTTCGACCGCTGGTGGCGCGACGAGCGCCGCCGCGACGCGGCCCGGCTGGACTTCACCCGCGAGCTGCTGGTCGCGCCGGACGCGGCCGGCGCGCTGGGCACCGGCGGCCGGCCGGGGGCCTGGAAGCAGGGCGAGCTGGTGCTCGACCTCAGCTACCGCTTCGAGCCGGGGGCGCCGCACGACGGCGTGACCGCCATCGTGCCGCTCAAGCTGCTGCCGCAGCTGCGCCCCGAGGGCTTCGACTGGCTGGTGCCCGCCTTCCGGCTCGAGCTGGTCACGGCGCTCATCCGGACGCTGCCCAAGGACGTGCGCCGCGCGCTCGTCCCCGTCCCGGAGCTGGCGGCCGAGGTGCTCGCGCGCCTGCGGCCGCGGCGCGGGCCGCTCGTGGCGGCGATCGCGCGCGAGCTCGAGGCGCAGCGCGGCGTGCGCGTCGCGCCGGAGGCCTTCGATCCCGGGCGGCTGCCCGACCACCTGCGGATGTCCTTCCGCGTGCAGGACGAGACCGGCCGCGTCGTCGCCGAGGGCACCGACCTCGAGGCGCTGCGCGAGCGCGCGCGCCCTCGCCTGCGCCAGGCGCTGGCCGCCGCCGCCCGCCCGCTCGAGCGCCACGGCATGCGCGGCTGGGAGCTCGGGGAGCTGCCCCGGACGGTCGCGCTGCCCGGCACGGGCGCGACCGTCCGCGCCTATCCGGCGCTCGTGGACGAGGGGGAGACGGCCGGCGTGCGCGTGCTCGACACGCCCGGCGCGCAGGCGGCGGCGATGCGGGCCGGCACGCGCCGCCTGCTGCTGCTCACGATCGCCTCGCCGCTCAAGCGCGTCCAGGCCGGGCTGGGGAGCGCGGCGTCGCTCGCGCTGGCGGCCGCGCCCTACGACGCGCCGGGCGCGGTGCTCGAGGACGCGCTGCTGGCGACGCTCGACGCGCTCGTCGCCGAGGCCGGCGGCCCGGCGTGGGACGCGGCGGGCTTCGCGCGCCTGCGCGGTCATGTGGCCGGCGAGCTGGAGGAGCGCACGGAGCAGACCGTGGGCGCCGTCGTGGCGATCCTCGACGCCGCCCGCGCCGTCGAGCGGGCGCTGGCGCGGTCGACGGGCGCGCCGCTGCAGCCAGCCGCCCGCGACGTCGCGGCCCAGCTGGGGCGCCTGGTCTACCCGGGCTTCGTGACCGCGACGGGCGCCGGCCGGCTCGCCGACGTCGAGCGCTACCTGCGCGCCGCCGAGCGCCGCCTGGAGCGCCTCCCGGACGCCGTCGCCGTCGACGCCGACCGCATGCGCGCGGTGCACGAGCTCGAGGCCGCCTACCGCGAGCGGCTCGAGCGCCCGCCGGTGCCCGCAGCGGTGCACGAGGTGCCGTGGCTGCTGGAGGAGCTGCGCGTCAGCCACTTCGCGCAGGGCCTCGGCGTGCGCGGCCCCGTGTCGGCCAAGCGCATCCGCCGCGCGCTCGCCGGCTGAGCGCAGAGGCGCCGCCCTGACCGCCGGTCCAGTCGCACCGGTGTCGCTTTCGCCGCCGGGTCGGTAAACATTCAGGGACCAACAGCGCAGCCTTAGCAACCAGAGCGATGGAAGAGCACCCCGCCGACGACCTCCTCCGCCGGGCCCTCATGGACTCGGACGCCTCTGCTGCGGTCGCGCTGCGGGTGGGCGGGCTGCCGCTGTGCGACACGCTGACGGTCGTCTTCCATGGCCGGCAGGACCTCGGCACCATCCAGACCTACGTCACCCACGGCGGCCGCGGCGCCGGCTCCTCGGTCGGCGCCGCCGACCTGATGCGCGTGCCCTGCGACCTCGACCTCGGCGACGCCGAGGACCGCGCCGACGCCGAGCACCTCTACGCCGAGCAGGCGCGCACACTGCGTGACGCGCTGGTCGGCGCCGACACGGTGCTCGAGATCTGGCGCGAGCCGCTCGAGGAGCTGCTGGGCGCCGAGGTCGAGGTCGACCGCCGCCTGGACCTCGACGTGCGCCTGCCCGCCCACCGGCTGCTGCCCGCGGCGCTGCGGGCGCCCGAGCGCGGCGTCGTCGTGACCGCCGTGTGCGGCGCGCGGCCGCTGGCCGAGGGCCGCCCGCCGATGGGGATCGCCTGCGCCCAGCAGGACGTCGCGCGCGTGTATCCGCTGCCCGACGACCCGGAGCGCTGTCTGGAGGACTTCATGGAGATCGCCTCCGACCACGCCCGGCGCGTGGGCGAGCAGCTGCGCCACCAGGAGGCCTCGGTCCGCCGCTTCCTCGAGCTCTCGGGCGAGGACCTGCCCGAGACCGGCTGACCGCCGCCGGGCGCTCCGGCCCGCCCGACCCGCCACAATGCCCGGCCGCATGTCGCGCCGGACCGTCGTCACCGCGCTCGTCTTCGGGCTCTTCGTGTTCATCGGCGTCGCCTTCCTGCTGGCGCGGACGCTGACGGCGTCGGGCACCGAGCGCGGCAAGGTCCTCGACGTCCTGCGCGCCCAGGCCCGCGGCGACGCGGCCGCCGTGCTCGAGCAGATGCCCGAGTGCCGGGCCGAGCCGGCGTGCGCCCGGCTCGTGCGCGAGCGCGCGGGCTCCCTCGCGGCCCCCGGGCGCGTGCAGATCCTCCAGTACCAGCCGGCCCGCACCGGCCTGGCCTTCGACCAGCAGCGCGGCGTCGGGCGGGTGGCGTGGCGTGCCGGGACGGGCGCGCCCGTCGTCCAGTGCGTGCGCGTGCTGCGCCAGGGGCCGCTGAGCGGCGGCGGGGTGCAGGTGCTCTCGGTGTCGGACCCGGTCGCCCGCGACGGGTCGTGCGCTTGACCGCACCTCTGCCGCCGCGCGTTGTGTTGTGATGGCGCGCATGGGCCGTCGTCTCCGCCTCTGGGTGCCACTCGTCCTGCTCGCCGCGAGCTGCGCGCCGGCGACGGCCGCCGCGGCTGTCGAGACCCCGCGCGCCGGCTCGCTGTACGCGGATGGCCCCTCCGGCCGCTACCTGCTGGGCGGCGAGTGGCGCTTCCGGCTCGACGACTCGAACCAGGGCCTCAAGCAGCGCTGGCAGCGGCGCACGTCGACCGCCGGCTGGTCGAAGACCACCGCGCCGAGCGTCTGGAACCTCGGCGACGACTCGGTCAAGTCGATGGCCGGCTCCGTCGGCTGGTACCGCAAGGACTTCCGCCTGCCCAGCGCGCGCGCCGCGCTCGCCTGGGCGGTGCGCTTCGAGTCGGTCAACTACCGCTCGCAGGTGTGGCTCAACGGCCGGCCGATCGGCAGCAACAAGGGCGCCTACATCCCGTTCCAGCTCCGCCTCACGGGGCTCAAGCGGCGCGGGACCAACCGGCTGGTGATCCGGGCCGACTCGGTCCGTCGGGTCGACGACTTCCCGCCCGCCGGCCTGACCACCACCGGCACGCCGACGGGCGGCTGGTGGAACTACGGCGGCCTGCAGCGCGAGGTCTACCTCGAGCGGCTGGACACCGTGGACTTCCGCTCGGTGCTCGTGCGCCCGCGGGTGACGGGCAGCTCGGCGACGGTCGACCTGCGCCTCGAGCTGCGCAACGTCCTGCCGCGCGAGCGCACCGTGCGCGTGACGGGGCGCTTCGGCACGCGCCGCGTCGCGCTGGGCAGCAAGTCGATCCCCGCCGGCGGGGTCGCGCGCTACGTCCGTCGCGTGCGCATCCGCAGGCCGCGGCTGTGGTCGCCGCAGAGCCCGTCGCTGTACTCGGTGCGCTTCCAGGTCAGCGCGGGCGGGCGCACCGTCCGCAGCTATGAGCTGAAGTCCGGTATCCGCACGATCCGGGTGGTCGGCGGGCGCCTGACCCTCAACGGCCGGCCGGTGAACGTGCGCGGCGTCGGCTACCACGAGGACTCGAGAGAGCAGGGCTTCGCGGTCGACAACGCGTTCCGCCGCCGGCTCGTGGCCGAGACGCAGGCGCTCGGCGCGACCGTGCTGCGCACGCACTACCCGCCGCATCCCTACCTGCACGAGCTAGCGGACCGCAAGGGCCTGCTGATCTGGTCGGAGATCCCCGTCTACGCGATCAAGACGCCGTTCTTCGCGCGCCCGCTCGTGCGCCAGTTGGCCGCCAAGGAGCTGCGCAAGAACATCGAAACCCATCGCAACCACCCGTCGGTGATGTTGTGGTCGATCGCCAACGAGCTCTCCTCCCAGCCGGGGGCCGCCCAGGCCGACTACATCCGCTCGGCGGCCCGGCTCGCCAAGCAGCTGGACCCCACGCGGCCCGTCGGGCTCGCCGTCGCCGCCTACCTGAGCGCGGGCTGCCAGAAGGCCTACGCGCCGCTGGACCTGATCGGCATCAACGACTACTTCGGCTGGTACCCGGGGCCGAGCGGCCAGATCTTCGACCGCGCGCGGCTCTCGGCCTACCTGGACTCCGTGCGCAGCTGCTATCCGGACAAGGCGCTGATGATCACCGAGTTCGGCGCCGAGGCCAACCGCGAGGGCCCCGCCGAGGAGAAGGGCACGTGGGCCTTCCAGCAGGACTTCCTCAACTTCCACCTCGGCGTCTACGCGACCAAGCCGTGGCTCAGCGGCGCGCTGTACTGGGCGCTGAACGAGTTCCGCATCCGTCCCGGCTGGGACGGCGGCAACCCGCGCCCGTCGGCGGCGCCGATCCACCAGAAGGGACTCACGGCCTACGGCACGTGGGCGCGCAAGCCGGCGTGGGCCGACGCCGAGCGCGACTTCCGGGCCACGCAGCAGTACGGTCCGCCCGCGCCCGGGTGATCGAGCCGCCGCGGCCGCGCTAGCGGGCGACGCGGCGCCGCTCGCGGCCCGGCGCATGCGCCGGCCGCCGGCGCCCGGGTCGACGGTGGGCGTCGCGCAGCGAGCCGTGACCGCGCAGCCGGACCGGCGAGGGCGCGGCGTCGGGCAACGGCAGGCCGCCCGAGGGCGAGGACTTCGGCGGACCGGTCGAGGACCGGTCGTTGCCGCCGCCGCCCGGCTCGTCGTCCTCCGGCGGCTCCCACTGCTCGGACTCGTCGGTGCGCAGGAACAGCACGAAGAGCATCACGCCGAGGGCGAGCGCCACGAAGTGCAGCGCGCCGAAGATGAGGATCAGCTCCTCGTCAGGCGTCATCGACGTGAGGGTACCCGGCCCGTCCGGCCCGCAGACCCCGTTTCGCTACCATGGCGCGCGCTCATGGCCGGTTCTGAGACCACCTCCCTGAAGCTGACCACGCGCGGCGTCGACGGCTCGCGCGCGGCCCGGCGCCTGCGCCGCACCGGCCTGGTGCCCGGCGTCGTCTACGGCGGCGACGGGGCCCCGGAGCCGGTCGCTGCGGACGCCCGCATCCTGCGCAACACGCTGGCCCACGCCCACGCCGTGCTGGAGATCTCGGTCGACGGCGGCGCGACCTCGCCCGTCATCGTCAAGGACGTCCAGCGCCATCCGGTGCGGGGCGAGCTGGTCCACATCGACCTGCTGCGCGTCCGCATGGACGTCGCGATCCAGTCGACGGTGGCGCTTGGAGCTGACCGGCGGCGACGAGGCCCCCGGCGTCACCGAGGGCGGCATCCTCAACCAGGAGACGCGCGAGCTGAACATCGAGGCGCTGCCCGGGGACATCCCCGACATCGTGCGCCACGACGTCTCCGGCCTGGAGATGAACGAGACGCTGCTGCTCTCGGCCGTCAGCGTCCCGGCCGGCGTCACGCTGCTCGACGACCCGGAGGAGACGGTGATCGCCACGATCACGCCGCCGACGCTCGAGCCGGTCGAGGACGAGGTCGAGACCGAGACGGAGCTGGTCGGCGAGGACGGCGAGCCGGTCGCGGAGGCCGAGGGCGACGCCGGCGACGCGGACGACGCGTCCGACGACGCCTCCGGCGACAGCTGAAGCTCTTCGGCTCCTCCCCGCCGGTCGACTGGCTGATCGCGGGCCTCGGCAACCCCGGCTCGCGCTACGCCGGGACGCCGCACAACGTGGGCTTCGAGGTGGCCCGGCTCCTGGCCGAGCGCTGGGACCTGCCGCGGCCGCGCAAGAAGTTCAACGCCGAGCTCACGGAGGGCCGCACCGGCCCGGGCGGGCCGCGCGTCGCCGTCCTGTGGCCCCAGACCTACATGAACGACGCCGGCCGCTCGGTCGGCCCCGCCCGCGGGAGCTTGAAGCTCGAGCTCGACCGGCTGCTGGTCGTCCACGACGAGATCGACCTGCCGTTCGGTGACATCCGCGTCCGCCTCGGCGGCGGGCTCGCGGGGCACAACGGCCTCAAGTCGCTGCGGCGCGAGCTCGGCTCGCCCGACTTCCAGCGCGTGCGGGTCGGCGTGGGGCGGCCCGACAGCACCGACCCGGAGATCGTGTCCGCCTACGTGCTGGGCAAGTGGCGCCGGCCGGCCGGCGAGGTGCGCGAGCTGGTCGAGCGCGCGGCCGACGCGGCCGAGGGCGTGGTGACTCAGTCGCCGGCGCCGCCGACGTAGATCTCCAGGCGGATGACGACGCCGCGGCTGACCGCGGCCGACAGCGTCGGGGTGGTCCCGAAGGCGAACTCGGCGGTCTCCAGCACGACGAGGTCGTCGCTTCGTTCGGCCGACGGGTAGAGCTCGAGGAGGCGGCTCTCGGGCTGGCCGATCGCCAGCCCGCGGTCGGTGGTCCAGCCCGCCCCGCTCACCCGGATCGCCTGGAGCTTCAGCCGCCGGGTGTCGCACGCCCGCCGCGGCGGGACGTCGAAGGTCGCGCCGATCACCGAGATCCCCGCCCGCCGCCAGCGCATCTCGCACGAGCCGTTGTCGTTCGCCGCGCGCTTGCGCCCGGGGCGGCCGTAGGCCCGCACCGCGCCCCGCAGCCGCGGGTCGCGCCCGATCCGCAGCTCGCCGACCTGACGCGCGCGGCCGTCGTCGAACCGGATCAGCCGGTCGGGCGCCACCTGGGCCGCCGCCGGGGCGGCGAACAGCCCCGCCGCCGTCGCTGCCGTCGCCATCACCGTCGCCGCCCTGCGCATCGCGGGCAGCGTACCGTCCGTGTTCACGGCGGCGCGTACGCTGGGTGGGCATGGACCGATTCGCCGGCGGGTGCCTCTGCGGGAACGTCCGCTTCGTGGCGTCGGGAAGCCCATATCGGGTCGGCATCTGTCACTGCCTCGACTGCCGCAAGCACCACGGGGCCCTCTTTCAGACCACCGCGGTGTTCCCCGCGGATGCGGTGACGATCGAGGGCGAGACGCGCGACTACGCCGGGCGGTTCTTCTGTCCCCGCTGCGGCTCCTCGGTCTTCGCCCGTACGGGAGACGAGATCGAAGTGAACGTGGGATCCCTGGATGCCCCCGACCAACTGACGCCGACCTACGAGAGCTGGATCGTCCGTCGCGAGTCCTGGTTGCCGCCGTTTCCGCTCGAGCGACGCTACGACCGCGATCGTGACGCCACGGGTCGCTCCGAACCCTGAGGACCGACACGGGCGGCCGGCCGAGCGCCGACCGCCGCTTGGCTGTATGCGATAGCGTACGTGCGTATGCCGCTTCGCGACTGGAACGCCGCCTCCTACGAGCGCGTGTCGGCTCCGCTGGAGGCGATGGGCCGAGACGTCCTCGACCGGCTCGAGCTGCGCGGCGACGAGCGCGTGCTCGACGCCGGCTGTGGCACCGGGCGGGTGACGGCGGCGCTGGTCGAGCGGCTGCCCGCCGGCGCCGTCGTGGCGGTCGACGGCTCCCCCGCGATGGTGGCCGAGACGCAGGCCCGGCTGGGCGACCGCGTCGAGGCGCTGGTGGCCGACCTCACCCGGCTGGAGCTCACGGCTCCCGTCGACGCGATCCTCTCCACCGCCACCTTCCACTGGATCGCCGACCACGACGCGCTCTTCACCTGCCTGCTGGCGGCGCTGCGCCCGGGCGGCCGGCTCGTCGCCCAGTGCGGCGGGGAGGGCAACGTCGCCGAGGTCGCGGCGGCGGCGATCCGCGTCGGCGAGCGCGAGCCGTTCGCGCCGCACCTGGCCGGCTGGCCGAACCCGTGGTACTTCGCGTCGCCGGCGGCGACCGCCGAGCGCCTGCTGCGGCTCGGCTACACCGACGTCTGGACGTGGCGCCAGCACGTCCCGGTCGCCCCCGAGGACCCTGTCGAGTACTTCACGACCGTCATGCTCGGCTCCCACCTCGAGCGCCTCCCCGAGCCCGACCGCGCGGCCTTCGTCACCGCGGTCCTGGCCGAGCTCGACGCGCCGGTCGTGCAGTACGTGCGCCTGAACATCCTCGCGCGCCGGCCCGTCTAAGCTCTCTGGAGCACCCGCCCGCGCCCTCGCCGCGCGGTCCTCGGCGTGCCCGAAGCCATGTCGCTGCGCCCCTTCCTCTCCCATCTCGACAACGATCCCGCGGCGGCCAAGCTGGCCGACGAGGGCGGCAGCGCCTTCGTCTCCCAGTCACTGCGCCCGTACGCGCTGGCGGCGCTCGCCGATCGCGACCCGCGCCGCCCGGCGGTCATCGTCGCCGGCGACGACCGCTCCGCCCGCGACCTCGCGGCCGACCTGCGCGCCTGGCTGCGGCCGCGGCCCGTGCGCTTCTACCCGAGCCGCGGCGTCACCTACGAGTCGCACCTCGCGCCGCCGCCGCACCTCGTCGGGCTGCGCGTAGCCGCGCTCGATGCCTTGCTCGAGCAGGCCGAGGGTGCCGAGGGTCCCGTGGTCGTCGTCTCCGCCGTGGCGCTGAGCGAGAAGGTCCCCGACCCGGCGCTGCGCCCGCACGGCTTCACCCTGCGCGTCGGCGAGCTGCTCGACCTCGAGGAGACCGCCGCTGCGCTGGTCGCTGCGGGCTACGAGCGCGTCGACCAGGTCGAGGATCGCGGGCAGTTCGCGGTCCGCGGCGGGCTGCTCGACCTCTACCCGGCGACCGAGGACCGGGCGGTCCGGGTCGACCTCTTCGACGACGAGATCGAGTCGCTGCGCTGGTTCTCGACCTTCACCCAGCGCTCGCTGGGCGAGGCCGATTCGATCGAGATCGCGCCGGCGGCCGAGCTGGCCGCCGAGCACCGCGAGCTGGCCGAGATCGCTGCGCTGGAGAACCCCGACGAGCGCCCGGACATCGCCGAGCTGCTGCCCGTCGGCGACTTCCGCGAGCTGCTCGAGCTGATCCCCGCCCGCGCGACCGTCTCCCTCGCCGCCGAGGAGGAGGTCGAGCCGGCGCTGCGCGACCACTGGGACGACGTGTGCGCCGCGCTGCGCGACCAGGACGCCCATCAGCTCTACGTCAAGCCCGCCGCGATCCTCGAGGACCTCGAGCGCCGCGCCACCGTCCGGCTCTCGTCGATCTCGGGCTCCCAGCCGCTCGAGCTGCGCGCCCAGGCGGCCGACTTCGCCGCCCGCTCGCTGCGCGAGGCCGAGCCCGAGCTCGAGAAGCTCGTGCGCTCGCAGTACACGACGGTCGTGACCTGGCCGGGCCGCGGGCAGGGCGAGCGCGCGGCCTACAACCTGCAGCGCCTGCGGGCCGGCTGGGACCCGTCGCGGCCCGGCGACGCCGGCCTCGCCTTCGCCGAGGCGCGCCTGCGCGACGGCTTCATCGCCCCCCAGCTCAAGCTCGCCGTCGTCCCCGAGCACCGGCTCATCCACCGCCGGCGCGCCGCCACCCAGCGCCCGACGCGCCGCGGGCGCGGGCTGCTGCGCTCCTTCGCCGACCTGCGTACGGGCGACATCGTCGTCCACGAGGACCACGGGCTCGCGCGCTTCGCGGGCTTCGACACGAAGACCGTCGCGGGCGTCACGCGCGACTACCTCCAGCTCGAGTACGCCGGCACCGACAAGGTCTTCCTGCCGGTCGATCAGCTGGCCAAGATCTCCCGCTACGTCGGCGCGGGCGGCGAGCACCCGCCGCTCTCCAAGCTCGGCGGCACCCGCTGGGACACGATCAAGGCACGCGCGCGGCGGGCAGCTCAGGAGCTGGCCGGCGAGCTGCTCAACCTGTTCGCCGAGCGCCGCCGCCGCCGCGGCCACGCTTTCGGGCCCGACTCGGACTGGCTGCGCGAGTTCGAGGCCGCCTTCCCCTACACCGAGACGCCCGACCAGCGCGAGGCCATCGAGCAGGTCAAGGCCGACATGGAGTCCCCGCGGCCGATGGACCGGCTGATCTGCGGCGACGTCGGCTACGGCAAGACCGAGGTCGCGCTGCGGGCCGCCTTCAAGTCCGCCGAGGAGGGCAAGCAAGTGATGGTCCTCGTCCCGACGACGATCCTCGCCCAGCAGCACTTCGGCACCTTCACCGAGCGCCTGCGCGACTACCCGTTCACCGTCGAGCAGGTCAGTCGCTTCCGCCCGGCCGCCGAGCAGCGCGAGGCGGTCAAGCGCTTCGTGAACGGGCAAGTCGACATCCTCATCGGCACCCACCGGCTGCTCTCGCGCGACGTGCGCGCGAAGGACCTGGGGCTCCTGATCGTCGACGAGGAGCAGCGCTTCGGGGTCAAGCAGAAGGAGCTGCTGCGCCAGCTGCGCCTGAAGGTCGACGTCATCTCGATGAGCGCGACGCCGATCCCGCGCACGCTGCAGATGTCGCTCGCAGGGGTGCGCGACATCTCGGTGATCGAGACGCCGCCGGAGGGCAGGCGGCCGGTGAAGACCTACGTCGGCGAGTACGACGAGCCGCTGGTCAAGCAGGCGCTCGAGCGCGAGCACGCCCGCAGCGGCCAGGCCTTCTACCTGCACAACCGGGTCGAGGACATCGACGAGGTGGCCGAGCGCCTGCGCGCGCTGTGCCCGTCGCTGCGCTTCACCGTCGCCCACGGCCAGATGGACGAGAAGCAGCTCGAGCAGCGGATGTTCGACTTCCTGCGCGGCGACGCCGAGGTGCTCGTCTCCACCTCGATCATCGAGTCGGGGATCGACATCCCGCAGGCCAACACGCTCGTAGTCGAACGCTCCGACGTCTTCGGGCTCAGCCAGCTCTACCAGATCCGCGGCCGCGTCGGCCGCTCGCGCGAGCGCGCCTACGCGTACCTGCTCTACCCGAGCGCCGCGGCGCTGACCTCGGAGGCCGCCGACCGGCTCGCCGCCCTCAGCGACTACACCGAGCTCGGCGCCGGCTTCAAGATCGCCATGCGCGACCTCGAGCTGCGCGGCGCCGGCAACCTGCTGGGCGACGAGCAGTCCGGCCACGTCGCTGCGCTGGGCTTCGAGCTCTACATGCAGATGCTCGACGAGGCGGTTCGCGACGCCGACACCGACGAGGAGGGCGTCGAGCCGCCCGAGCCGGTGCGCCTCGACGTCAACGTCGACGCCTACGTGCCCGCGGACTACATCCCCTACGAGCAGGCCAAGGTCGACGTGCACCGCCGCATCGCGGGCGCGCGCGAGGCGATCGAGCTCGAGGAGCTGCGCGCGGAGCTGGCCGACCGCTTCGGCGACCTGCCCGAGCCGCTGGAGAACCTGATCGAGCTCCAGCAGGCGCGCATCAAGCTCGGCCAGGCCGGCGCGCGCAACGTGACCTTCCGCAACGGCCGCCTCGCCGTGACGCCGATCGAGCTCGACAGCGTGCGGGCCAAGCGGCTGCGCGAGCAGATCCCCGGCGCGCTCTATGAGTCGGGCCGCTCGCAGCTCTCGGTGCGGGTGCCCGAGGACCCCGCGCAGCGCTTCCCGGCGGTCGTGCGGGCGGCCGACGCGCTGCTGGAGGTCCAGGCGCAGGCCGCATGAACGCTTAACGGAGCTTCATGCACCACCCGCTACCCTGCGGCGCGTGATGACGAGAGCGGCCCGTGTGTCCCTGGCGCTGTGCGCCTTTTTTGTGCCCGCCGGCCTGATCGCCGGCTGTGGAGGCGTCCCCGGCAACGGCGTGGCGACCGTCGACGGCACCACCATCGAGAAGAGCGACTTCGACCAGTGGATGAACACGGTCGCGAAGTCCAGCGGCCAGGCGGGCGCCACCGTGCCCGACGCGCCGAACTACACCAAGTGCGTCCAGCAGAAGCAGAAGACCCAGCCCAAGCCGGCCAAGGGCCAGCCCAAGGTCACGGCGGCGCAGCTCAAGGATCAGTGCAAGCAGCAGTACGAGACGCTGCGCGATCAGACGATGACGGTGCTGCTCCAGCTGCAGTGGATCGAGGGCGAGGCCGAGCAGCAGGGCGTCAAGGTCACCGACGCCGAGGTGCGCAAGTCCTTCGACGCCGAGAAGAAGCAGTCCTTCCCGAAGGACGCCGACTACCAGAAGTACCTCAAGGACTCCGGCCTCACTGAGCAGGACATCCTCGACCAGTTCCGCGTCCGGCTGCTCTCCGACAAGATCCGCGACAAGATCGTCAAGGGCAAGGACAAGGTCACAGACGCCCAGATCAAGGCCTACTACGACAAGAACAAGCAGCAGTTCGCGCAGCCCGAGCGCCGCGACCTGCGCGTCGTGCTGACCAAGACCGAGGCGGAGGCCAACCAGGCCAAGAAGGCGCTGCAGGGCGGCGACTCGTGGTCCTCGGTGGCCAAGGAGTACTCGATCGACCCGCAGTCGAAGTCACAGGGCGGCAAGCTCCCCGGGGTCTCGCCCGGCACGCAGGAGAAGGCGTTCGACGACGCCATCTTCGACGCCAAGGAGGGTCAGCTCGAGGGGCCGGTCAAGACCCAGTTCGGCTACTACGTCTTCGAGGTCGAGTCGGTCAAGAAGGCCACCCAGCAGTCGCTCGAGCAGTCCAAGGAGACGATCAAGCAGGTCCTGGTCCAGCAGAACCAGGACAACGCGATCAAGGCCTTCAGCAAGGACTTCGAGAAGGAGTGGCGCGAGAAGACCGAGTGCCGCGAGAGCTTCGAGACCCCGCAGTGCAAGAACGGCCCCGACCCGACCCCCACGCCCGACCCCGCGCAGCAACAGCAGCAGGTGCCCCAGCAGGGTGGCCAGCAGGCCCCTCAACAGGTGCCCCAGCAGGGCGGCCAGCAGGCGCCGCAGCAGGTGCCGGAGGGCGGCGGCGAGGGTCAGGGGCAGGGTCAGGACCCCAACTAGCCCCGGCCCGGCTCGCACCCTGTCAAGAGACCGCGTGAGCGACGACGACGCGGCGGGGGAGGCGGTCGACCGCCTGGACGCGCTGACGCGCCGCCTACGGCGCGAGTGCCCGTGGGACCGCGAGCAGGACGAGCGCACGATCGTCCCCCACACGGTCGAGGAGGCCTACGAGCTGGCCGCGGCCGCGCACAGCGGCGACGACGGCAAGCTGCTCGACGAGCTCGGCGACGTGCTCTTCCAGGTGCACTTCCTCTCGCTGCTGCTCGAGGAGCGCGGCGCCGGCTCGCTCGCCGAGGTCGCCGAGCACGTCCGCCAGAAGCTGATCCGCCGACACCCGCACGTCTTCGGCGAGGTGGAGGCCCGGTCGGCGGGGGAGGTGCTGGCCAACTGGGACGCGATCAAGCGCACCGAGCCAGGTCGCGAGCCCGGCATCTTCGGCGAGGTGCCCGAGAACCTGCCCGGCCCGCTGTACGCGCGCAAGGTCCAGCGCCGGGCCGCCACGAGCGGCTTCGACTTCGACCACGTGCCCTACGAGGCCGTCGAGGCCGAGCTCGAGGAGCTGCGGCAGGCCGGCTCCCCGGAGGAGCGCTTCCACGAGCTCGGTGACGTGCTCTTCGCCGCGGTCAACCTCGCGCGCAAGCTGCGCGTCGATCCCGAGCTCGCGTTGCGGGCGGCCAGCGAGCGCTTCCGCGGCCGCGTCCAGGGCGCCGCCGACCTGGCCGCGCGCGACGGCGCGGAGTGGGACGATCTGACGCCCGAGGAGCAGCTGGGCTACTACGCCGGCGCGCGCCTCGCCGAAGCCGACACCGACTAGCGCCCAGCGCCCCGCGCCGGGCCGCTGCGCCGACCAGGGAGCCCAATTGCCGTGAGCGAGATCGACGCCGTCCACGCCCGCCAGATCCTCGACTCGCGGGGCAACCCGACGGTCGAGGTCGAGATCGCCCTGCGCTCGGGCGCGACCGGGCGGGCCGCCGTGCCCTCGGGCGCCTCCACCGGCGAGTTCGAGGCCGCGGAGCTGCGCGACGGCGGCGACGCCTGGATGGGCAAGGGCGTCACGCAGGCCGTCGCCAACGTCAACGGCGAGGTCGCGGCGGCGATCGCCGGCTTCGACGCCTTCGACCAGCGGGCGCTCGACCAGGCGCTGATCGACCTCGACGGCACGCCCAACAAGAGCCGCATCGGCGCCAACGCGATCCTCGGCGTCTCCCTCGCCGCCGCGCGGGCCGCGGCCGCCGAGGAGCGCCAGCCGCTGTGGCGCTACCTCGGCGGGGAGGCGGCACGGGTGTTGCCCGTGCCGATGATGAACGTGCTCAACGGCGGCGCCCACGCCGACAACTCCGTCGACTTCCAGGAGTTCATGATCGTCCCCTCGGGCGCCTCGAGCTTCCACGAGTGCCTGCGCATGGGCGCCGAGGTCTTCCACAACCTCAAGAAGACGCTGGGCAAGCGGGGACTCGGCACGGCGGTGGGCGACGAGGGCGGCTTCGCGCCCGACCTCGAGTCCAACGAGGCGGCTCTGCAGGCGGTGATCGAGGGCATCGAGGCGGCCGGCTACGTGCCGGGGACCGACGTCTGCATCGCCCTGGACCCCGCGGTCTCAGAGCTCTACGACGACGGCGCCTACGTGCTGGCCGGCGAGGGCCGCACGCTGTCGGCGGCGGAGCTTTCCGACTACTGGGCCGGCCTCACCGGCCGCTACCCGATCCTCTCGCTCGAGGACGGCATGGACGAGGAGGACTGGGACGGCTGGCGCGCGCTCACCGAGCGTATCGGCGAGCGCGTCCAGCTCGTCGGCGACGACCTGTTCGTGACCAACACAGAGCGACTGGAGCGCGGGATCCAGCTGGGCGTCGGCAACTCGATCCTCGTCAAGGTCAACCAGATCGGCACGCTGACCGAGACGCTGGCAGCGATGGACCTTGCGCGCGAGAACGGCTACACCGCCGTGATGTCGCACCGCTCGGGCGAGACCGAGGACACCACGATCGCCGATCTGGCCGTCGCGACCGGCTGCGGGCAGATCAAGACGGGCGCCCCGTCGCGCTCGGACCGGGTCGCCAAGTACAACCAGCTGCTGCGCATCGAGGAGGCGCTCGGCGCGGACGCGGAGTTCCCGGGCCGCTCGGTCTTCCGCTCCTGAGCTCTGCGAGATCACGTGCAGAGGAAGGTCGCCCCGCGCGTCGAACGAAGGGGCAGGCATGGCTGCTGCCCGCACGAGCCGCCCCGCTGTTGTCGCGCGCATCCGCTGGGATCGCCTCGGGCGCTGGGCGCTCATCCTCGTCTTCCTGCTGGTCCTCTACCTCTACATCGGGCCGGCCCGCTCGTGGATCTCCACCTACGCCCAGGCCAAGGAGAAGCGTGAGGACGTCGCCTCCCTGCGCACGGAGAACCGGCGGCTGCGCGAGCGCCGCGCCGAGCTGCGCAAGCCCGCTGCGCTCGAGCGCGAGGCGCGCCGGCTGGGCATGGTCAAGGCGGGCGAAAAGGCCTTCGTCGTGCAGGGCCTCCCGCGGCAGCCCTAGCCTCCCGCGCTGGGTAGCCTGACCGGGGTGAGCGTCTTCGAGCCCGCCCTGGACCAGTGGGACGCCGGCTTGCGCCGGCTGGAGTCCGCCCCACCGGACCAGCGCCCGGTGCTCGAGCGGGTGGTGCGCGCGATCGAAGACGAGCTGCGCCGCCGGCTCGGCGGCGCCTTCACCGCCGAAGAGCTCGCGCGCTTCTACGACCAGGGCACGAGCTGGGCGGGCGACCTGGCGATCGCCACCGCGCCCGACGCTCCGTTCGCCTGGGACGCCCGGCTGGTGGCCGACGCGGCCTTCCGCCGCTACCTGCGCAGGGCGACGGACTTCGCCGGCGGCCGCCGACGGTACCCCGAGTAGGTCGTGCGGGCGGCCTGCACGAAGAGCACGCCGCCGAGCAGCCAGAACGGATCCCACAGCAGCAGGTGCCAGCGCACCTCGCCGGGCTCGAGCTCCCCGCGCGAGAGCGCCCCGCCGGCCATCAGCGCGTGCTGGACCATCAGCGCCAGGCCATAGAGCGCCATCAGCGCGCCCCCTACGCCTAGCACCCACGTGACCGCCGGTCGCCCGCGCCAGGGGCGCAGGAGCGCGAGCGCCAGCAGCCCGCCGACGACCTTCAGGGCTCCCGTGACCCACAACGTCGCGACGAAGGCCGGCTCGCGCGCCCGGCCGCGCCGCTCGAGCTCCCCGCCGATCGTGTCGGCCAGGAAGGTGCCGCCCGCGGCCCAGTAGAAGCTGGCCGCGGCGAAGATCAGTGCCCAGGCACAGGCCGCCAAGGCCCAGCGCCGGCCGGGGTCGGCCTCAGCTGTCCTCGTCCTCGTCACCGTCGCCGCCGGCGCGGCGGATCACGATCTGGTCCTCCTCGATCGCGACCTCGACGGGCCGGTGGCCCGCCCAGTGCTCGGCGTAGACGGGATCGTCCTGCACGGCGGGATCGAGCCACAGCCCGTAGCCCTCTTCGCCGTGGTCGAAGGTGCCCTCGAGCGCCGTCGCCGCCGCGCCGCGGCGGCGGGTGCGCCCGCCGCTCCTGCGCCGCGTGGGCCGCTTGGGCTTCTTCTCCTCGGCCTCGGCGGCCTCCGCCGCGGCGGCCTCGGTCTCGGCCGCCTTGCGCGCGGCTTCCTCGGCCGCCTTGGCCTCGTCCTCGGCGCGGCGGGCCTCCTCCTCGCGCCGCCGGACTTCCTCGGCCTCGAGCTCGGCGGCGATGGCGGCGTCGTCCTCCGCGCGCAGATCGACCTCCTCGGGCGCCCCGTCGCCGTCGGCGCCGGGCTCGAGGTCGTTCTCGCGCTTGAACGACTGGATCTGCTGGACCGTCACCTCGAGCTGGTGGGCGATCCAGGCGTCGGTGCGGCCCTGCCGCACCCACGAGCGGATCTGGTTGAGCTGGGGACGCAGCGACCGGCGAGCCATGAACGGCGCGCAGCCTAGCGCAGAGGCCCGGAGCGCAAGCCACTCCCCAGCGGTTGGAGTCCTGACCCTGAGGTACTACCCTCGTCAGAAGACCCATGGGCGGACGCGGGATTGGGTACGGTCACCCTGACGCCCCCGCCAGGAAGACGGCGACGATGCTGGTACTGACACGAAAGTCCAATCAGTCGATCATGATCGGTGACGACATCGAGGTCTCGGTGCTCTCGATCATGGGCGAGAAGGTCCGGATCGGGATCCAGGCCCCGCGGGACATCCCGGTGTTCCGCAAGGAGGTCTACCTCGAGATCCAGCAGGAGAACGTCGCCGCCGGCGCCTCTGCGCGGGCCGAGGTCGACGACGCGCTCAAGCGGCTGAGCTCCCAGCGGCCGTAGCCGGGCCGCGCCCGGGCGCTCAGCCCATCACGAGGTAGAGCGCCTGGAACATCGCGATCGTGACCACGACGGTGGTGGCGACGATCACGAGCAGCACGATCCCGAAGCGCATGGAGCCGCGCTTGTGCCGGCGCTGGATGTGGCGGTTCTGCGTGCGCGCGACCGCCTGGCGCTGCAGGCGCTGGGCGCGCTCGCGATCCTGGCCGATCTCGTCGACGAACGCCGACTCGATGTCCGCGAGGCTCTGGCGCATCCGCATGGGCCGCAAGGCTAGCCGATCGCTCCATAACTCATCGGCAGGCCGACCACAACCCGTCGCCGCGCTCGCGCGCCTCGGCGGCCAGGCGGCGGAACTCGCGCGCGTAGGCCACGTTCGGCTCCACGCGCAGCGGCGTCGCGAAGCCACGGCGCAGCAGCTCGGCGTTGACGAACAGGCCGTCGCGCTCCCGGTAGGCGTAGGCGAGCAGGCGTCCATAACGATCGCGCCGCTCGCGGTCTGAGACGAGCCGGAGCCGCTCGCCGGCCACGAGCCGGCGGTTGAGCTCGCTCGCCCGCGCGCCGAAGCACTCCACCGGCCGGTCGGGCGTGACGGACTCGGGCGTGTCGACGCCGATGTAGCGGACCGGCTCCTCCGCGCCCGAGGCCAGGCGCACGCGCACCGTGTCGCCGTCCACGACGCGCACCACGCGCGCCACGCCAGGCTCCGCGACCGTCCCGGCGTCCTCGCCGAGTCCGCCGACGCCCGGACCGACGACGCCCGCCGCGACCACCGCGACGACCGCGACGAGCGCCGGCCCGGCCAGCCACGGGACGACGCGCCGCACGGAGCCCGCCGCCGCGCGCCGCCCGGCGGCTCAGACGCTCGCCTTGGCCTCCGCGTCGTCGTAGATCTGCACGAAGCGCAGGTACTTTTCGGCGATCTGCTCGGCCGCCGCCTGGCGCTCGAGGTCGCCGTCGAGGAAGCCCTTCAGCGCGTCCCACCAGATCGAGCGGCCGATGGCGAAGCCGACGAAGCCCTCGACGGGCGCCGCCTGCCGGAGCCAGTGCTCGACCTTGTCGTCGGACGCGCCGCGGCCGAGCAAGACGCACGTGACGCCCTCGCGGCCCTCGCCCGAGCGGGCCTGCTTGGCCAGCGTCTCGGCGTCCTCGCGGGCGTCCACGCCCTCGATCTTCCAAACGTCGACCTCGATGCCGAACTGCTGGCAGTCCTCGATCACGCGGCGCATCAGCTCCGGGCGCAGCTCGGCGTCGTAGCGGTCGCTGTCGCCGCCGACGGACTCGAGCTGGTCGTCCTCGGCCGGGACCAGAAGCTCGAAGAGGAACAGCCGGTCGTTGGCGTGCAGCCAGTCGGCGAGCTCCTTCAGGCGCTCGAGCTGGCGCTGGTTCATCGCGGCGTCGCCGTCCGGGTTGTACCGGACGAGCACCTTCGAGAAGAGCGGGTCGAACCGCTCGATGTGGCTCGGGAAGTCCGAGCCGTACTCGAAGTCGAACTCGTCCACGCCGCTCTTCTCGACCGGCATGGCGAGCACCAGACCGTGCTCATGGGCGAGCTTGGGCACCTCGCCGCCGAACTGCTCGTCGACGAGCACGCCGGTCGCCTCGGCGTCGACGCCGCGCTCCACCGCGATCTCCATCCCCTCGAAGATCAGCTTCTTCGCGTCGGTGATCGTCTCCGTCTGCTCCGCCGTCGGATCACCCTCGATGCCGAACATCTTCTTCTGGAAGGACCCTCGGTGGTCGAAGGCGAGGATGTAGAGCTTGCGGTGATAGCCCAGCGCCATGTCGGATGCACCCTTCTCGAGACGTGTGTGAGGCGTGTTTTGCCCCCACTCTAGCCCCGCTACGCGTGGGCGCGGGGGCCGGCGGACAGGTGCTCGTGCGCCCAGGCGGCGAGTGTGGTCGGGGTCGTCGTGAGGATCGTCCGGGGTCCTCGGGCACGAAGTCCTCGCGCAGGCCGGCCGACATCCCGAGGAACGCTTCGACCTGGACGTCACCGAGCCCGGCGGCGCGCAGGGCGCCGCGCATCTCGTCGTCCGCGATCTGCTCCGCTCGCAGCGGTCGTCCGGTGGCTCGGCTGACGACCGCGGCCACCTGGGCGTGGCTGAGGTGCTCGGGCCCGTGCACCGCCTGCACCTGGCGGCCCGACCCAGTCTGCCGCCAGCAGGCGGGCTCCGGCGACGTCGCCGACGTCGCGGGGGGATCGACCCAGGGCAGTGGGGCGTCGACGGGCCAGGTGACCCGCAGGACGCCTTCGTCGAGCGCAGGCGGATCCAGCAGCAGGTTGGTGAAGAACATGCCGTTGGTGCCCGCACGGACGTAGCCGGCGATCGGGTCGCCCTCGCCGACGGGTGGATCGACCCAGTAGAGCGCGTCGGCGCCTTCGGTGGCGCGCAGGAACGCGTCGGGATCGAGCAGGTCGCACGCCACGGCGTCGACGTGCGCGCGCGTCTGCTCGTCCAGGCCGGCGGGATCGCGCAGCAGCACGGTCGGCCGGACGCCCGCCTGCAGCAGCAGGCGCGTGACGCGCGAGCCCACGTGCCGGTCGGCGTGGTGACGACGATCCTCATCCAGGGGAGGGATGCCCGCTCGCCTTGACCGATTCACCTCTCGCGTCGGCCACCCCCGCGCCGTTCCCGCGCCACCCTGCCGCTCGTGGCGCGGCGGCGCGTAGAATCGACCGGGCATGGCTAGCGGGCCGGATCTCTTCGTCATCTGCAAGAGCTGCGGCTCTGAGGTCTCTCCCTACATCACGGAGTGCCCCTACTGCGGCGGCCGGCTGCGCAAGCGCGCGCCGAAGCTCGACCGCGGGGGCGTGCCCAAGCCGCCCAAGCCCAAGCGCCAGCGGCCCTCGCTGGGGCGGCTGCGCCCGGGGGAGATGCCCGGCGTGCGCGCCGACTCGGGGGCGTGGGCGGTGTGGCTGCTGCTGCTCGCCTCGGTGCTCGTCCCCCTCGCCGCCAGCCTCGGCTTCTACAACGAGCTCGACATCGCGCTCGTCGGCCCCGTCGACGGCGAGTACTGGCGCGGCCTGACGACGCTGTTCGTCTACGGCCAGGGCGGCTATCAGGCCGTCGTCGTCGCCTCGCTGGCGCTGTTCGCCTGGCTGCTCGAGCGCCGCCACGGCTGGTGGGCGCCGCTGCTGGTCTTCCTGGCCTGCGGCGCGGCCGGCTCGGCGCTGGCGATCGGCGTGGACCCGAATCCGCTGGCGGCCGGGGCCAACGGCGCCGCCCTCGGCCTGCTCGCGGCCTGGGTGGTGCGCGACCTGCTCGCCCGCCGCCGCGGCGAGGAGATCGAGGGTGACCTGCTCGGCGTGCTGGTGATCGCGATCGTCCTGGCGCTGCTGCCGGCCGCCTCGCCCGAGGCCAACGTGTTCTCGGGCATCGGCGGCGCGGTCGCGGGGCTCGTGCTGGGCCTGGGCCTGAGCCGCCTGCCCGAGCGCTGACCGTGCCGGAGCGCCGTACCTACACGGACGCCGAGATCGAGGCCGCCGTCGCGGTCCTCTCCGAGCCCGAGCGGCTGGAGGAGGCCCAGCGCGTGGTCTCCGACAACGCTCCGCAGCTGCAGCAGATGCTCGACACGGCGCTCGAGGCGGCCGACTGGTACGGCTCCGCCCACCAGGCCGAGGTGCTGCGCGCCGCGGGCACCGCCGACCCGCAGGAGCGGATCGCCGCCGTCCGTACGCTCATCGCGGAGGAGACGCGGGTAAGCATGCTCATCGGGGTCGCGGTCGGCTACGAGCTGGCCCACCACCTGATCGAGCACCCGAGCGAAGGAGTGAGCTGAGATGCCTGATTCCACAACCCCACGACCGTCTGGCGGCGTCCCGCGGCGCTGGTCCGGCCCCCGTCTGGAGGGGCCCGTGGGTCCACCACTGTGCCCCTCGGCCGGGAACCGTCCAGCGTCCACGGGCCATCCACCAGTCGGCCGTGCGGCCGCGGAATCAGGCATCTGATGGCCGTCGACATCCGCTTCCTGGGCCAGAGCTGCGTCGGGCTGCGTGCCGGCGGGACGACCGTGCTGGTCGATCCCTTCCTCACCGGCAACCCGATGGCGGCGGCGACGCCGGACGAGCTCGAGCCCGACGTGATCCTGCTGACCCACGGGCACGCCGACCACCTCGGCGACACCGTGTCCATCGCCCAGAGAACCGGCGCGCCGGTGCTCGCGATCAAGGAGCTGGCCGACGAGATCGGCGAGCAGGGGATCGAGGTGTTCGACCCCAACCTCGGCGGCACGGTGAGCTTCGACTGGGGCTGGGTCAAGCTCGTGCCCGCGTGGCACACGGCCGTGTCGCCGAGCGGCACGCCGCACGTGCCGGCCGGGCTGCTCATCCACGTCGGCGACAAGCTGGTCTACCACCTCGGCGACACGGCGCTGTTCGGCGACCTACAGCTGATCGGGCGCCGCGGCAACCGGGTGGACTGCGCGCTCGTGCCGATCGGCGGCCACTACACGATGGACCGCTTCGACGCCGTGACCGCGGTCGAGCTGGTCGCGCCCGACCAGGTCATCCCCGTGCACTACAACACGTTCCCGCCGATCGAGGCCGACGCCGCGGCGTTCAAGCAGGACGTCGAGAACGCGGGCTTCTCGCAGGTCGTCGTGCTCGACCCGGGGCAGACCCACACGGTCAAGTGACCCACGCCATCGTGCTCATCGAGGCCGAGCGCTCGGCGATGCCCAAGCTCGGCGGCCTGCTCGCCGACGTCGACGGCGTCGCCGAGGCCTACTCGGTGACGGGCGAGTGGGACTACGTGGCCATCCTGCGGGTGGCCGAGCCCGACGATCTGGCCGAGCTCGTGACCGCCAGGTTGGCGCAGCTCGACGGGATCCGGCGCACGCACACGATGGTCGCCTTCGAGGTGTTCTCCCAACACGACCTCGAGGCGCTCTTCTCGATCGGCAACTGATGGCGCGGCTCGCCGCCGCGTGCGCCGGGCTGGCGCTGCTGCTGGCCGGGTGCGGCGGCGAAGACGAGCCGCAGACCGCGACGCCCACCGCGACGCCCGTGGTCACGCCGACGCCGACCCCGACGCCGGAGGAGCCGACCGCCTCGGCGCCGAGCGCGCCGTCGCCGCCACCCGACGCCGACGACGCGGAGCCCACCGCCACGCCGGCGCCGGAGGAGCAGGAGGGCGGCGCCGGCGACGAGCAGGCGCCGCGCGTGCCGGTCGACCTGACGGTCACGCGCGGCGGGCGGCTCGAGCCGCCCAGCGTGGCGGTGCCGGCGTTCCTGGCGCTCGAGCTGCGCGTGCGCAACCGGTCGGCCGCGCCGGTGACCGTGCGGCTCGAAGGCACGGTGCTGCGGGTCCCGGCCGGCGCGACCGAGACGCGCGAGCTCGAGGGGCTGCGCGAGGGCCGCTACCGCATGCGCGGCGGAGCAGCCGGCTCGAGCACGCTCATCAGCGGCGCCGAGGCCGGGCCCTAGCGAGCTCCTAGACTGCACGCGGCCGTGCCCGGCCTGGTGCTCGATCGCTATCGCCCGACCCTGCGCGACGTGCTCGGGTCCCGTCTCGGCATCGTGCCGCGGCCGCTGCGCTGGGTCCTCGCCGTGGTCGCCGCGGGCCTCGTGGCGCTGCTCGCCTACCAGGTCCTCAAGCCGGCCGACCGCGGGATCGAGTTCATCCAGCGCGCGCCGATCCCGTTCAACTTCGCCTACACGAGCGCGCTGGCGCCCGAGCCCGCCCAGGGCGACGAGTTCGTCCGGCTCGTGCGCCGCCAGGACGGCCGCTTCCGCGACTCCTTCGCGGTCGAGCCGCTCGTCCTGCCGGCCTACGACGGCGAGGTCGGCGGCTTCCTGCCGCTCTACGCCGACCGCGAGATCGCCGCCCTGAGCCGCCGCTTCGACGAGTTCGAGCTCGTCGAAGAGGGCAAGACGCGCGTGATCCTCGTCCCCGGCTACGGGATCGTCTTCCGTGCCCGCCTCGGCGAGCGCCGCCTCTACGGGCGCGTCGTGCTCCTCCCCGAGCCGGTGCCGGAGACTCGCCGCGGGGCCAAGCTCGTCCTGCTCGCCACCCCGGCCGCGGGCGCGACCAAGGCGGCCGACGTCGGCTTCGTCGGCGCGACGAAACGGCCCTACCGGACCTTCCGGTTCGGCACCGAGCCGCCGTGAGCGGGCGCTAGTGGATCCGGGCGCCGAGCGGAACGTCGGTGTCGGGCGCGAGCAGGATGATGTCGCCCTGCTCGTCGCTCGCGCCGAGGACGAGGACCTCTGAGCGCACCGGGCCGATCTGGCGCGGCGGGAAGTTGACCACCGCGACGACGCGGCGGCCCTCGAGCTCCTCGCGGGCGTAGTTGGTGACCTGCGCGGACGAGCGCTTCGTGCCGATCTCCGGCCCGAAGTCGACCCGCAGCTTCCAGGCGGGCTTGCGCGCTTCGGGGAAGTCCTCGACCTCGACGACCCGGCCGACGCGCATGTCGACCTTGAGGAAGTCCTCGAAGTCGATCACTCGGGAGCGATCGCCGGCGCGGGGGCCGGGGCGGCCTCCGGCGCGGGAGCCGGGGCCGGCGTGGGGTCGGGCGCCGGCGCGGGCGGAGGCATCGGCGCCGGCGTCGGCTGCGGCGCCGGCGTCACAGTAGGCGTGGGGGCGGGCGTCGCGGCGGGCGTCGGGACCGGCGCCGGCGGCGTCGCGGCGGGGACGGGCGGTGCAGGGACCGGGGCGACCGAGCCGCCGGTCGGCTGCGTCGTGCCGGTCGTCTCGGTCGGCAGCGTCACCGTGTCGCCGTCGCGCTGCTCCTTGGGCGGCTCGGGGGTCGCGCCGGGCTCGGCGGGGGCGACGGGAGCCGACGCGGTGGGCTCCTCGGCGTCCTTGCCGGCGGTCTTGTTCTCGTCGGCGGCCTTCTGATCCCCGGACCGCTCCGAACCCTTCGGCTCGGCCTCGTCGCCGGAGACCGCCGGTGCCGAGGCGGCCTTGCGCGAGGCGACGGGCTGCGGCCGCGAGGCCACGGCGACCGGCGCCTCGGGCGTCGCCGCCGGGGCGGCCGGAGCGGCGGCGACAACGATCGCGGCCTGCGTGCGCGGCTTCTCGGCGACGTGCTTGACCTCCGCCGCGCCGACGGTGACGATCGCGGCGGCGGCGAGCCCGGCAGCGGCCTTGGCGGCCACCGCGCTCATCCCGGCCTGGGCCGCCGCGCCGGCGCCGGCCGCAGCCGCGCCGCTCGCGGCCGCCGCGCCGCCACCCGCCGCGGCGGCCGAGCCGCCGCCGGCCGCGGCCGTCGTGCCGAGGTGGGCGAGCACGAGCTTCTTGAACAGCAGCAGCGGCGCGACCGGCAGCAGCGCGGCCAGCGCCTTGTTGGTCTGGCGCAGCTGCTTGCGGAAGTCGGCGCAGCGCTCGCAGGTGCGCAGGTGCCGCCGCGCCGGGGCGCTCGTGCGCTTGAGTCCCTCGGCGACCTCGCCGAGCTCGATGCGCACCTCGTCGCAGGTCAGCAGCCGCGCCTCGGCGGCCTCGGCCAGCGACACGCGCGCGCGCACCAGGAGCGATTTGACCGACGGGACGGTCGTCTCCATCGCCTCGGCGATCTGCTCGTAGGAGAGCGCGTCGATCTCGCGCAGCAGCAGCGCCGTCCGCTGCGTCTCGGGCAGATCCTGGACGTCGGCGATCAGGAGCCGGAACTCCTCGCGCTTGTGGACCTTGTCGGCCGTCGTCTGCCCGCCGTCGGAGAAGTGGATGTCCATCGAGTCCACGCCGACCGCCTGCGTGCGCCGGAGGTGGTTCAGCGACCGGTTGCGGGCGATCCGGTACAGCCACGGCCGCACGTTGATCTCGCGCGAGTCGGCCAGCATCGCGTTGAAGGCGGCGGCGAAGACCTCTTGCAGTACGTCCTCGGCATCCTCGCGCGAGGAGAGCATGTGCCGGCAGAAGGCCAGCAGCCGCGACTGGTAGCGCGAGACGAGCGCCTCGAAGGCGTGGTGGTTGCCACGCCGGATGAGCGCGACCAGGCGCTCGTCGGACTGCAGCCGCAGCAGCGGCGAGCGTCCGTGCAGACCGGCTGAGCCGGCGTGGGTGAGGGCGGAGACTTCCATGGCGTCGAGACGGTCCGTCCGTGGAACCCGCACGGGACCGAGAAGTTGCTCCAAAGCAGGGTAGCCACGACCGCCCGCCTTGCCCCTAGGCTTCTGCGCAGGCCCGGGTGGTGGAACTGGTCAGACACGGCGCCCTTAAAAGGCGCTGTTCCTTGCGGAGCGTGCGGGTTCGAGTCCCGCCCCGGGTACTCAGGGCAGGGCGACCTCGAGGTCCACCAGGCCCGCGGCCGACCCCACCGCGCGGAAGCCGAAGCGCCGCAGCATCCGCAGCGCGCGGCGGTTCTCGCCGAGCGTCGAGGCCGTGAAGAGCCGCACGTCCTCCTCGCGCGCGCGGCTCGCCAGCAGTTCGACGAGCGCCGGGCCGAGCCCGAGGCCCTGCCAGGCATCTGTCACCGCGACCGCGACGTCCGCTCGCGCGCGGTCGTGCCCCAGCCGGACGAAGCGGGCGACGCCGAGGCCGGCACCGGTCGCCGGGTCGATCGCCGCGAGGGCCTCGTGGTCGCGATGGTCGACGCCGTCGATCAGGTAGTCGGTCTCAGTGCGCGTCAGTCGCGGCTTGGGGCCGGCGAAGCGCAGGAAGCGGGTCTCGTCGGACATCGCTGCGAACGCCGCGAGGTAGGTGGCGCGGTCGCTGGGCAGCAGCGGCCGGATCAGCACGGGCCGGCCGTCACCGAGGAGGACGGGGCGGGGGCGAAGCACGCGGATAGGCATCTGGGGGAGCGGGGAGGACGGAGGGTACGTTTTCGCAACCCAGTGTCCCCGAACCCGGCCGGCCCCGCCCAGGGGGGCCAGCCGTACTTCCCGAGAGGTGAGCTCGTCCAGCCGGGCGCGTTCGTCGTCGGCCGGTGAGAGCTCCCCGCCGCGAGGTCGTCGGCGAGCTGCTCCTCGGGCGGCGCCCTACCCGGTTCGCCCGAGCACCTGCAGGGCCGTCGGCAGCACGGTGAGCTCTGGCACGTGGATGCGCGCCGGCAACCCGGCCAGGAACGCGCAGACCTCCGCCACGTCCTGCGGGCGCAGCGCCTGCTCGCGCTCGGCGGCGGGCGGCGGCTCGGGACGCCGGTCGAGCAGCGGCGTGTCGACCATGCCCGGCGCCACGACCGAGAAGCGCACGCCGCTGCCGTGCTCCTCCAGCCCGGCCGCCCGCGCGAAGCCCAGTGCGCCGGCCTTGGCCGCCTGGTAGCCCGGGCCCGATCGGTCCGGCCACGCGCCCGAGACCGAGCCGACCACGATGACGAGGCCCTGCGCCGCCCGCAGCGCCGGCAGGCAGGCCGACACGAGGTGGAAGACGCCGGACAGGTTGGTCTCCACGAGCGCCGCCCAGTCGGCGGGGGTGAGCTGCTCGAGCCGGCGCCCCTCGACGTTCGTGCCCGCTGCGCAAACGAGGACGTCGAGGCGGCCCGCCGGCGCGAGCTCGCCCGCCAGCGCGGCCACGGCGGCGGCGTCCGTGACGTCCACGCGGTGCGGGTGCAGCCGTTCGGCGCCCGCGGTCGCGTCGGCCCGGCGCGAGAGCGCGTGGACGTCGGCGCCGAGCGCGTGCAGCCGCTCGGCGGTCGCGAGCCCGATCCCGCTCGAGGCGCCGCTGACGACGGCGGTGCGCCCGGCGAGGCTCACGGGCCGAGGAAGACCTTCACGCGGGCGCCCGGGCCGGCGGCGAGCTGCGCGAAGGCCTCCGGGCCGGCGGCGAGCGGCAGCACGGGCTCGAGCTCGGCCAGCCCGGCGCGGCCGTCGAGCAGCCAGCCCAGGGCGGTGTCGTACTCCTCGTCGGTGTAGGCGTAGGAGCCGCGGATGGTCAGCCCGCCGCGCACGAGCGGATGAAAGTCGACGGGCGCCGTGTCGGTGGCGAGCCCGAGCATCACCGCGCAGCCGCCGGGCCGCAGGAGCTCCAGCGCGAGCCGGCGGGTGGCCTCGGCGCCCACCGCGTCGATCACGACGTCCGCGCCCTCGTCGCCGGACGCGTCTCGCACGGTCGCCCGCAGCTCGCCGGCGTCCGCGCACACCGAGCCGGCGCCGAGGGTCCCAGCCAGCCCGCGGCGCTCGGCCTGCGGCTCGAGCACGGTCACGTGCGCGACGCCGCCGCCGACCGCGACGGCCTGCAGGGCCATCAGGCCGATCGTGCCGGCGCCGAGCACGGCGACGCACGTGCCGGCGTCTCCCTCCGCACCGTCACGGCCGACGCGCGCGGCATGGACGCCGTTGGCCAGCGGCTCGGCGAGCGCCGCGAGGCGCGCGTCAGCGTCCTGCGGCAGCTCGCGCAGGCGCTCGGACGGCACGGCGACGAGCCCGGCGAAGCCGCCGGGGCGGTGCACGCCGATCAGCCGGCGGTCCGGATCGAGGTTCTCGCGGCCCGGGTGCGCGCGGGGCGAGGCGATCAGCGGGTTGACCGCCGCGCGGCGTCCCATCCAGCCGGCGCCCGCGTCGTCGCCGGCCGCAACGACGTGCCCCGCCAGCTCGTGGCCCATCACCAGCGGGGGCGTGCGGTTGGCCTGCAGGCCGAGGTAGCCCTCGACCTCCGAGCCGCACACGCCGACGGCCTCGGGGACGAGCAGCACTTCGCCGGGCACCGCCTCCGGCTCGCCGACGTCCTCGACCGACAGCTGCTCAGGGCCGTGCCAGACGAGCGCGCGCATCGAAGGCGGCGGTACCCGCCGGGCGCGCCGCCGAAGCCAGGAGGCCGCTAGGCCGCGGCTGCGGCGCTGGTGCGCTCCGCCGCGTGGGCGAAGCCGTCCAGGATGGACTCGGCGAGGTCACGGGAGCCTTCGATCTCCAAGCCGCCGGTCACCCCGGCTGGGCCGAGCGCGTCGACCCAGGCCTCCACGGTGCCCTCGATACGCGCGTCCGCGGGCGGATCGTCCTGCTGTCCGGCGATGACCTCGATCCCGGCGGGCCCGAGGCGCAGGCGGTGCACGCGCTCCTGGCCAGACTCGACCACCACGGCGTCGACCGTGCCGGCCAGGCGGGAGGACAGCTGCAGGAGCCCCGGGGCGAGGCGCAGGACGGCGCCGATGTTGACGTCTTCGCCGGGGCGGGGCGCGCTCCAGGTCCAGTCGTAGCCCCAGCGCGCGAGGGCGCCGAGCACGGGCATCAGCTCGCGCGAGCGCTCGGTCAGCTCGTAGTCGACCCGCGGGGGCACCTCGCGATAGCGCTGGCGGGTCAGCAGGCCGTCGGCCACCATCCGGTTCAGGCGCGAGCGCAACTGCTCGGTCGAGATGCCCGGCAGGACGCGCTGGAGCTCGACGAAGCGCCGCGGGCCGGCCGCCAGGTCACGGATGATCAGCAGCGTCCACTTGTCGCCGACCAGGTCGAGCGCCCGGGCGTCAGGGCTCCATTGGTCGTAGGGATGGCGCTTGGGCGGCGGGGCGGAAGCGATGGCGGATTCCTCGATGACAGAGAGTCAATCTGGCGCGATAACCTTCAATATAGACGTTCCTTTCCCTTCTGCCATTCCAATACCCTACTTTTTAGGCAACTTGGCGCGCGGCGAGGCTGACTGGTCAGCGTTGAATTGTCCGCAAACTGACACATCCGATCAAGGGGAGGCTGCGAATAGCCCCTCCAGATGGGGAACGTCGTCCACCTCGCCGCACATCGCGCCGCCCGGCGCCCGCGTGACCTCGGCCGGCCCGAGTTCGCCTTCGACCTCGCCGATCCGTTCAGCTACCTGGCCGCCGAGCGCGTCCAGCGCGCCTTCGCCGCCGTCGACTGGGTGCCCGCCTCGGCCCACGCCGTCCGCGGCCCCGCCGATCTGGAGCGCCTGCGGGCCGAGGCCGGGGAGCGCGCGCTGCGACTGCGGATGCCGCTCTCATGGCCCGAGCGGTTCCCTCTCGCGGCGCCGCGGGCGATGCGTGCCGCCGGCTACGCCAACGAGCTCGGCCGCGGCGCGGACTTCGCCGTCGCCGCCGGGCGGCTCGCCTTCGGCGGCGGCTTCGATCTCGAGCACCCGGGCACCATCGCCGAGGCCGCAGCGGCAGCCGGGCTCGCTCCCGGCCCCTGCCTCGAGGCCGCGGAGGATCCCAGCCGCGACGCCGAGGTCGAGCGCGCCGCCCAGGAGATGCGCGCGCGCGGTGCCGGCCGCCTGCCGGTGCTGCGCTTCGGCGACGACCTCTACGCGGGCGAGGAGCAGGTCGCCGCGGTCTCGATGGCCGCGCGCGGCGGCTGGCCTAACCCTGCGCGCGCCCAGCGGCGACTGCGCAGCTAGACCGACACAAGACCGGCCAGGATCTGGCGGTCGAGCTGCTCTGAAGGGTCGTCCTCGCGCCCCCCGGCCGACGGGACGAGGATCGGATCGCCGGCTTGGCCGGCCTCGCCGAGCAGGAGGTCCAGCTCGGTCGACTGCGTGTGCGGCTGCGCCGGGAAGTTCATGAGGGTCCGACGGTAGCCGCCGCTGCCCAGCCGCTCCGGGGGCGCCTGGTGGCATTCCCCCCGTCCGGGGGGTCGGGGTAGCCTGCGCGCATGACGGCTGAGACCGAGGAGCACGAGCTGGGCACCGTCCACGGCGGGCGCCTCGTCGCCGCCCGCCTGAAGGCGCACGGCGTGCGGACGATCTTCACGCTCTCCGGCGGCCATCTCTTCTCGATCTACGACGGCTGCCGGGCGGAGGGGATCGAGCTCGTCGACACCCGCCACGAGGCGTCCGCCGCGTTCGCGGCCGAGGGCTGGGCGAAGGTCACGCGCGAGCCGGGGGTGTGCGCGCTGACCGCGGGGCCCGGCGTGACGAACGGGATGAGCGCTCTGGGCTCTGCGCGTCAGAACCACTCGCCGATGGTGATGCTCGGCGGCCGCGCGCCGGCGTGGCGGTGGGGCCAGGGCTCACTGCAGGAGGTCGATCACGTCCCGTTCGTGCGCCCGCTGGTCAAGCTGGCGGCGACCGCGGGCTCGACGGCCGAGATCCCGGGGCTCGTCGACGCGGCGTGGCGGGCGGCCACGACGCCGCACGGCGGGCCGGCCTTCGTCGACTTCCCGCTCGATCATGTGTTCTCGGAGGCCGAGGCGCCCGCTGCCGAGGCCGCGCGTGGTCCACGGCCGCTCGCTCCCGACGAGGAGGGGGTCGAGCGCGTCGCCGCGCTGCTGCGCGAGGCCGAGCGGCCGGTGATCATGGCCGGGACCGACCTCTACTGGGCGCGCGGCGAGGACGAGCTGCGCGCGCTGGCCGAGGCGCTCGGGGCGCCCGTCTTCCTCAACGGGCTGGCCCGCGGCTGCCTGCCCGCCGACCATCCCCTCTTCTTCTCCCGCGCGCGCAGCAGCGCGCTCAAGCAGGCCGACGTCGCGTTGGTCCTTGGCGTCCCGATGGACTTCCGGCTGGCCTTCGGCGACGCGTTCGGGGCGGAGTGCGATGTGGTCGTGATCGACGCCGCCGAGCCGGACCGCGATCCGCCGCGCGCGGTCGCCGCCGAGCTCTACGGCGACCTGCCTCAGACGCTCGCGGCGATCCGCGAGGCGGTCGGCGGCGCGGCGCCCGATCCGCGCGCCTGGCGCGAGGCGGTCGCCGCGGTGGAGGCGGACGAGCGCGAGGCCGAACGCGAGCACGCCGGCGATCCGCGCGCCCCGCTGCACCCTATGCGGCTCTACCGTGAGCTGACCGGCGTGCTCGACCGCGACGCGATCGTCATCGGCGACGGCGGCGACTTCGTCTCCTACGCCGGCCGGGTGATCGCCTCCTACTCGCCCGGCTGCTGGCTGGATCCCGGCCCGTTCGGCTGCCTGGGCTCGGGCCCCGGCTACGCGCTGGCCGCCAAGCTCGCCCACCCCGGGCGGCAGGTGGTCCTGCTGCTGGGCGACGGCGCGTTCGGCTTCGCGGGCATGGAGTTCGACACGCTCGCCCGCCACGGCGTCGACGTCGTGGGGGTGATGGGCAACAACGGGATCTGGGCCCTGGAGAAGCACCCGATGGAGTACCTCTACGGCTACTCGGTGGTCGCCGACCTGCGGCCGGAGACCCGCTACGACCTGGTGGTCGAGGCGCTGGGGGGGCACGGGGAGCTGGTACAAGCGCCCGGCGAGCTCAAGCCCGCGCTCGAGCGCGCGTTCTCCGCCGGCCGACCCGCGCTGGTCAACGTGCTGACCGACCCCGCCGTCGCCTACCCGCGCAGCTCGAACCTGGCCTGACGTGAGAAGAAACAGGACCCGCCCGCACGAGGCGGGCGGGTCCCAAGTGGCCCCATCAGGACGGGCAGGGGTACGTGCCTTGAAGGGGCCGATCGGCGGTCCGGACGGCGGGAGGCGCCGACTTATGCGGCATCGCCCGGACCTATGTGCCGGCGGGGACGCGCAATGAGCACGACCACCCGACCGACCCCGGCATTGTCCTCCTCCTGACAACCCGGAGGCAATCAAACAAACGTCCAGTAACCCCCCCGATTGGGGGGGTGTGGCGGCGGACGAGCCGCCGCATCCTGCGGCTTTTCTGCTATCCGGCCGCTCCGGCCGCCGACTCGAGCGCAACGCCCCACAGGATGTCGCGCTCGGAGACCTCGACCTGCTCCAGGCCGAAGGCGCGCAGGACCTCGCAGAGGATGATGACGCCGGCGACGATCGTCGGGGCGCGGTCGGGATGCAGCCCGGGAACCTCGCGGCGCTCGGCCAGCGGCATCGCGGCCAGGCGCGCGAGCATCTCCTCGAGCACGCCGAGCTCGAGCACGTGACCCTCGACGCGGTCGGGATCGTAGGGCTCGAGCTCGAGGTCGATGGCGGCACACGAGGTCGCCGTGCCGGCGACCGCCACGGCCCCGGCGACCCGCTCGCGGCGCTCGGCGGGCACGGCCTCGGACAGCCGCGGGCGGGCGTCCTGCGCGAGCGCCCGCAGCTCGTCCGGGGCGGGCGGGTCGGTGCTGACGTGGCGCTCCGTGAAGCGCACGACGCCGACCTGGGTGGAGACGTGGAAGCTGACGTCCTCGCCGCGGCCGATGACCATCTCCGTCGAGCCGCCGCCGATGTCGATCACCAGCCGCTCGGCCGGATCGTCCGGATCGCGCCCGGCGGTGGCGCCCAGGAAGCTCAGCCGCGCCTCCTCCTCGCCGCTGAGCGTCCGCCCGCTCAGCCCGTAGCGGTGGCGGACCGTCTCGGCGAACGCGGCGCCGTTGGCGGCGTCGCGCACAGCGGCGGTCATCACGACCGTCCGCGCGTCGCAGCGCTGCTCCTCGATCGCCTCGGCGTACTCGTCGAGCGTCGTGTAGACGCGCCGCTGGGGCTCCTCGCCGAGCTCGCCGGTGGCGTCCAGCCCCTCGCCCAGCCTGGTGATGATCGAGCGGCGGTCGAGCTCGGTGATCGACCGGCCCTCGACGTCGGCGATCAGCAGCCGGGTCGAGTTGCTGCCGATGTCCACCACCGCGACGCGCACGCGGCGCGACTCTACCCTGAGGCAATGCGCCGGGGGGTCGTCCACGTCGGCTGCTCGGGCTGGAACTACCGCGACTGGCGCGAGCGCTTCTACCCCGCGGGTCTCGCCGCCCGCCGCTGGCTCGCCCACTACGCCACGGTGTTCTCCACCGTCGAGGTCAACGCCACCTTCTACCGGCTCGCGTCTCCCCCGGCGGTGGAGGGCTGGCTCCGGGACACGCCGCAGGATTTCGTCTTCGCGGTCAAGGCGAGCCGCTACCTCACCCACATGAAGCGCCTGACCGGGATGGACCAGGGCGTGCAGCGCTTCTACGGCGGCATCGAGCCGCTCGTCGGGACCGCCAAGCTCGGCCCGGTGCTGTGGCAGCTGCCCGAGCGGATGGCGCGCGACGACGCTCGGCTCGCGGAGGCGCTCGGGCGCCTGCCCGCCGGCCGCCACGCCTTCGAATTCCGCCATCGCAGCTGGTTCTGCGAGCCGGTCTACGCGCGCCTGCGCGCGGCCGGCGCGGCGCTCGTGATCGGCGACGATCCGGCGCGGCCGTGGCAGCCGGCCGACGTGCTGACCGCGGACTGGACCTACCTGCGCCTGCACCGCGGGCACCGCGGGCGGCGCGGCAACTACTCCGCCACGGAGCTCGACGAGTGGGCCGCCCGGGTGACCGCCCTGGCCGCGCGGGCGGACGTGTTCGCCTACTTCAACAACGACTGGGAGGGCTTCGCCGTGCGCAACGCGCTCGGACTCCGCGAGCGGCTCGAGGACACGGGTTTGAGCGCCACGAAACCGCCCGCCGGTGCTAGAATCGACTCACCGTCGCGGGGTGGAGCAGTCAGGTAGCTCGTCGGGCTCATAACCCGAAGGTCGCGGGTTCGAATCCCGCCCCCGCTATGAGAAGGCCCCGCGAGCGGGGCCTTCGTCGTTCTAGGGGCTCACCACTTGAGCTCGATCTCGAGCTCGCGCTCGTCGTCCTCGAGCTCGATCTCGAGCTTGAAGTCCACCTCGTCGGGGACGTGCAGCTTGAAGCGCACGCCGCCGCGCTCGAACTCGACGTCGTTGTGCCTGGCGAGCGCGTCGGCGATGTCGTGCAGGCGGGCGGCTGCGTCCTCGCGGCTCAAGCGTTGCTTCTCGGAGATCTCCATCAGGTCCATTCGGGCCTCCTGGTCGGGGGTGGGGGAGAGAGGTCACGGCCGAGGGCGATCCCCGCCAGCTGGACCACGCCGGCCCACAGGCCGTCGGGCGCCCGGGCCGAGGGCGACGCGCCCGGGTGCCCGCGGGCGATCCGCACGCGCAGCACGCCGGGCCGGATGCGAAAGCGCAGCGGCGGGTCGAGCACGAGCGCCTCGCCGTCGACGCCGGCGGGCACCGGGGCGTCCGCGTCGACCTCGAAGCCCGGCGCCGACCACTCGCGCCACGGCCGCTGCAGCCGGTGGCTCTCTTCGCCGTGCGGCGCGGGCGCGCCGAAGACCGTGATCCCGAGCAGGCCGTCGTCGATCCGCGGTCGCGTGCCCGACCCGATCGCGCGGCCGAGCCGATAGCGGTTGTTGGAGACCAGCACGGCCGCACCGGCCTGGTGCCCGTGTCCCCCCGGCCCGGTCCAGCGCAGGTCGAGCCCGGAGCCGCCGGGACCGAGCACGTCCGGCACCGTGTCGAGCAACGTGCGCAGCTTCGCGTCGCGATAGCCCTGGCGCTGGACGGCCTCGGCGTAGAGCCCGAGCGAGACGTTGTTGACGAATACGCGGCCGTTGATCTCGGCCAGGTCCACGGTCCGCTCGCCGCCGTCGACGAAGGCGTCGAGGGCGCCGACGACGTCGTCGCGATCGACGCCGAGATCGAGCGCGAAGTGGTTGCGCGTGCCGGCGGGCACGCACGCGTAGGGCAGCCCGCGCTCGGCGGCGATCGCCGCGACGATCGCCTGCGATCCGTCGCCACCGGCCATCGCGAGGCCGTCGGCGCCGCGGTCGAGCGCGCCGCGGACGAGCGCCTCGAGGTCCCATGGCGGGCCGAGCTCGATCGGCTCGATCCCGCGTTTGCGCGCCTCGTCGGCGAGTTTGAAGCGCTCCGCCTTGCCCCCGCCCGAGCGCGGGTTGAAGATGAGCACCGGGTGCTCCGGGGCGGAGGCTCCCGGCAGGTCCACGGACATGCCGATGGCCGAAGCGGTCGCCGCCAGCGAGACGAGCAGCAACGCCACGACGGCCAGCTCTTCCAGCGACCCGCCCGCCAGCAGCAACCCGAGTGCGGTCGCGAGCGCCAGGACCGCCACGATCAGGCCGGCCGCGCGCGCGGGTCCGCGGCGCAGCACGCCGTACCACCCGCAGGTGACGGCGACCACCACGCACGCCAGCACGTACAGGCCGCGCGGGAACTCGCTCACCACCACCGCCAGGGCGAGCGCGATCGTCGCCACCAGTGCGACCAGGGCCAGCACGGCCATCAGCCGCCGTCTCACCGGACCCGCCGCCCGTAGCCGGTGCCGCCGCGGGCGCGGGCGCGGGCCCGCCGGCGGGGCGTGTCCTGCGCGTCGGCGCTGTGAAGACGACGAGCCACTGACCGCGATCCTGAACCATCGCTGGGGGGTGGTCATCCCCCGGATGGCATGAAATCGGTCCGCCGGGCGAGAAATGGGCATTTCACGTGATCGGGGTGAGGACGACGGCGGCGGACGCGCCACACTCCTCGTTGCAAGCGCACGTCGCCTACCGAGGAGCAGCCGGCATGTCCGACCGACCCGTGTTTCTCTACGCCGCCATCTACGACGACATCGCGGACGCCGAGGCCGACTACGAGGCGGTCTTCGACCTCCACGCCGCGGGCGCGATCGGCACCTTCGACTCGGCGGTCATCCGCAAGGAGGACGACGGCAAGGTCCGGGTCACGAAGACCGAGAAGCCCACCCAGCACGGCGCCTGGACCGGCGCCGGGGTGGGGGCGCTGGTCGGCCTCGTGTTCCCGCCCGCGCTGATCGGCAGCGCGATCGTCGGCGCCGGCGCCGGCGGACTGGTCGCGCACTTCCGGCGCGGGATCTCGCGCGGCGACCTCAAGGAGCTCGGCGAGGAGCTCGAGGCCGGCACGGCCGCCGTGATCGTGCTCGGAGAGTCCAAGCTCGAGGAGCAGCTCGAGAAGGCGATGAAGCGGGCCAACAAGCTGATCGAGAAGCAGATGGAAGCCGACGCGGACGAGCTCGAGCGCGAGATCGACGCGGCGGCGCGCGCGGGCTAGTTGTAAGTCCCGAGGAGGTTGTTCTTCTCGTTGAGGCGAGCGATCGGGGGCTTGTGGCCGAGGGCTGCGTGTCGTCGCAGATGGTTGTAGTGGTGCAGCCAGCCGTCAAGCGCGGCGGTGCGTTCGGTGCTGTTGCGGTAGAGCGCGCCGTAGGCCCCAGCTGCTGAGCATGGTGCGGATGAAGCGCTCGGCCTTGCCGTTGGTTTGCGGTCGATAGGGGCGTGTGCGCAGGTGGCGGATGCCCAGCGCGCGGCAGGCGATCGCGTGGGCGGCCGAGCGGTAGGCGTTTCCGTTGTCGGTGATCAGTCGCTCGACGTGGATGCCGTAGCGGCGGTAGAACGCGATGGCTCGTCGCAGGAAGGCGATCGCGGTGGCGGGTCGTTCGTCGTTGAGGACTTCGACGTAGGCAAGCCTGGTGCAGTCGTCGATGGCGACGTGGACGAACTCCCAGCCGAGGCTGTGCTGCTGGCGGTGATAGCCGGCCCGTCCGCGTGCCGGCTGGCCGCCGAGCACTCGGTGTCCCGGCCGCGCGATCCGCCCCAGCTTCTTGACGTCGATGTGAATCAGCTCGCCCGGTCGGGCGCGCTCAAAGCGCTCCGCCGGCTCTAAGCCGAGCCGGCCCAGGCGACCCATCCCAATCCGCGTCAAGATGCCCGACACCGTCGAGAGCGGCATGCGCAGCGTTTCGGCGATCTCCGGGCCGGTGAACCGCAACCGTCGCAACGCCGCGATCGCTGCAACGCGACGCTCGCAGGTGCGGTTAGCGACGGTCTTAGGGGCCGAGCTGCGGTCCAGCAAACCGCACTCTCGGTCCGCGCGGTATCTAGACACCCACTTCCCGCAAGTCTTAGAACTGATCTCGGCGGCGCGCGCCGCCTCAGCGATCGACCAGCCTTGCTCGAGCACTCGCTCGACCACTTGCCGGCGCTTGATCAGACTGACCGCCGCGTTAGCGTGAAGCTGCATCCGGGCCCTCCTTGGAAGGACTGAGTCGCTTGGCAGCTCTCAGCCTCCAAGGAGACCCGGATCGAAGAACAACCTCCTCAGGAACTACAACTAGTCCGCCTGCAGCGCTCCCGCCCAGTCCTGCAGGCGGCCGTTGAGCTGCGGCGCGCCCGGGCCGAGCTCCACGATCGCCCCGGCCGGGACGCCGTTGCGGCTCGCCGCGGCCTTGATCGCCTCGGGCGAGGGCGCCTCGTAGAGGCAGTACGTGCGCCGCCGGTCGGCGCTCAAGAACGAGAAGAGCCAGCGCACGCCCTCGTCGGCGTTGACGTCGTCGATCAGCTTGATGTCCTCGTCAGAGAGGTCGAGCTGCTCGGCGAACGTGCGCTCGATCATGTAGAGCGGCATCGCGCCGGAGCCTACCTGCGAACCGTGCTCGCGTCACGCGCGCTGCCCGTCGCGAGCCCGCTGCGGTGCGCGTAGGACGCGGCCTCGGTGCGGTTGGCGCAGCCGGTCTTGCGCAGGATGCTGCGGACGTGGTTGGCCGCCGTGTGCTCGCTGATCGACAGCGTCTCGCCGAGCTGCCGGTTGCTCAGGCCGTGAGCCACGAGCCCCAGGATCTGCGCCTCGCGCGGGGACAGGCCGTCGGGCAGTCCGCCCGCCGCGATCGAGGCGCCGAGCGCCTCGATCCTGGCCTCGAGCGCGGGCATCCCGATGCGCCGGGCGAGCGACGCGGCCTCGCCGAGCAGTGCTTCGGCCCGCTCGCGCGGGCCGCGCCGCCGGGCGAGCAGGAAGCGCCCGTACTCGTAGGCGGTGTGGGCGACCCAGGTCTCCGCGCCCATCCGCCGGTTCAGCGCAAGGCCGCGCTCGAAGTGCTCCTCGGCGGCGCCGGCCTCCCCGAGCGTCGCCGCGAGCATTCCGAGGTAGCGGTCGGCGGCGCCGTAGCAGTTGACCAGGTGGCCGACCATGACGTTGCCGCCCCCGAACGGCTCGAGCTCGGGGTAGACCAGCGCGGCGACGGCCTCGTCGCCGAGCGCGGCGCAGGCGTCGGTGAGATAGACGAGCGAGGCGAGCCAGAGCGATGACCTGAACGGGTCGAGCCCGTCGGCCGCGAGGCGGGCGAGCTCGCGCCTGGCCTCCGCCTCCATCCCCAGCTCGGCGAGCATGGCGACGAGGCCCGGCCGCCACGGCCCGTCGCGCCGCGGGTCGCCGGCCAGCACCCGCATCACCGGCGCGAGCTCCGCCAGCCGCCCCAGCTCGCGCCGCACGCTGAACATCTGGAGGCCGTAGATGCCCGACGGGTCGCGCCAGGCGAACAGCCGGCGCCACTCGTTCGAGCGGTGCGCGAACGTCTCGGCCGCCTCGAGCCGGCCGTCGCTCAGGGCCAGCGCGGAGCCGTAGTGCTCGGCGACGTGCAGCCAGTAGGGCTGGGCCGTGCGCTCCGCCGTCTCGCGCAGCGCCAGCGCCTCCGGCCGGGCGGACTCGAGGTCGCACAGGGCGACCAGCGCCGGCACCCGCCACGCCATCGCCTCGGTCTGGATCTCGGTGTCGCCCAGCTCCTCGCTGAGCTGCTTGGCCTCGGTGAGCATGTCGAGGATCTCCTCCAGCGAGGTGGTCCCGTGCGACCAGTAGGAGCGCATCAGCACCGTCGCGAGCCCGGCGCGGTCGTCCAGCCGCCGCGCCATCGCGACGGCGCTCGCCCGCACCACCGCCCCGCGCTCGCGGTCGCCGCGGATGTCGCGGGCGCGCGCGAGCCCGGCGAGCAGCCCGACGCGCAGCTCGTCGTCCTCGTCTCCGAGCGCGTCGGTGGCCTCCTCGAGCAGCTCAACCGCGCCGCGGTCGGTGATGCTCGGCCGCCAGCAGGTCTCCTCGTAGCCGATCGCCGCCTCGGCCAGCAGCCGCGCGTCGCCCAGCTCGCGGGCGATCCCCGCTGCCGCCGCGAAGGCCTCGAGCGCCGCGGTCGCCTTGCCGCCGCGATGGCAGGCCTGCCCGAGCTCGAGCAGCACCCCCGCGCGCTCGGCGGGATCCTCGACGCCCAGCTCGAGCGCCGTGCGCAGCCCGCCGGCCGCCTCCTCGAAGGCGAGCGCCGCGCCGGCCGAGCGCGCCGCCAGCAGGTTGAACTCGACGGCGCGGTCGCGCGGCCCGAACGGCGCGGCAGCGGCGAAGTGGTGGGCGAGGTCCGCGAGCGCCCGGCCCGAGCGCGTGCCGCCGGCCTCGAGCGCCTCGCCGACACGGAGATGCAGCTCGGCTCGGCGCGGCCCGGACAGCCGGTCGTAGAGCGCGCGTCGCACCAGCTCGTGGGCGAAGCGCCAGGTGAGCCCGCTGCCGGGCACCGCGTCGAGCATGCCGCTCCGAAGCGCCTCGTCGACGGCGCGCCGCAGCTCCTCGTCGCCGAGCCCGGCGGCCCGCCGCACCACGTCGAGGTCGAACTCCGTCCCGAGGGTGGCGGCCAGCTCGAGCAGGTCGCCGGTCTGCGGCGCCAGCCGGGCGAGGCGCTGGCTTGAGACCTCGCGCACGCTCTCGGGGCTGCCGAGCTGCTCGGGCGAGCGGTGGATCCGGATCGTCCCGTCCGCCAGCTCGACCGCGCCCGTCTCCACCAGGGCGCGCCACAGCTCGCAGACCAGGAACGCGTTGCCCTCCGTGAGCGCGCGGATGGCCTCGGCGAGCGCCCGCGGCTCGGCGCCGAGCTCGCCCGCGCCGGCCCGGCGGACGAAGTCGGCCACGTCCTCGCCGGAGAGCCCCGAGAGCCGCAGGCGCACGACGTCGTAGCGACGCAGCTCAGCGAGTGTCTCCGCCAGCGCCGCGGGGACGTCGGCCTCGGTGTCGCGGAAGGTGGCGAGCAGCAGCAGGCGTGGGCCGCCGGCGCGCGCGAGGTGGCGCAGCAGCAGGAGCGTCGCCGCGTCGGCCCAGTGCCCGTCCTCGATCACCAGGAGCATCGTGCGGCGGGCGCAGACGGCCGCGAGCAGCCCGGCGACCGCGGTGTGCAGCCGGTGGCGCTCGGTGTCGGAGTCGGCCTCGACCGCCTGCGGGAGCGTGCCGGCGCGAGCGGCCAGGTCGGGCAGCAGGCGGGTCAGCTCGCCGCCGCCGGCACCGAGCGCGGCCCGCAGCTCGGCGGGCTCGAGCCCGCGCGCGAGCTGGTCGAGCGCCTCGGCGAACGGCCCGTAGGGCGTCGGCACCACGGCGTCGCAGGCGCCGTAGAGGACGAGCGCGCCGTCCGCCGCCGCCTCGGCGGCGAACTCGCGCACCAGTCGGCTCTTGCCCGAGCCCGCCTCGCCCGCGAGCAGCACGACCCGGCCGCGCTCGCCGTCGGCCCGGGGGATGAGCGTGCGCAGGCGCTCCAGCTCGGCGGAGCGACCGACGAAGGGGAACGGCGAGGTGACGGCGAGATGTCCGGGAAGGGCGCTCATGGCGTGACTCGGGGAACGCTTGATCAGAACTGATCATTCCGGCTCGCAACCCGGGTTGCCAACCGGCCGCCGAAGTCGGTCAGCTCGGGTCATGACGTGCGGGCGGCGGCGCTGCAGGCTGCGGATCGACCGCAACGCCGATGCCAGGAGGCATGCAGATGTCGATCGTCGAAGAGGCTCCGCTGGACGCCGAGAAGCTCGAGCAGTTCGTCTTCCGCGCCGTGGACGAGGTCGGGGCCACGCTGAACGCCGCCCTGGTGGTGATGGGCGACCGGCTGGGGCTCTACCGCGCGCTCGCCGGGGCCGGGGCGCTGACCCCGGGCGAGCTGGCCGCTCGGACGCAGACGGCGGAGCGGTACGTGCGGGAGTGGCTCAACGCGCAGGCCGCCGGCGGCTTCGTCACCTATCACCCCGAGCAGGGGACCTACAGCTTGGCGCCCGAGCAGACGGTCGCGCTGACCGACTCAGACAGCCCGGCCTATCTGCCCGGGTTCTTCGAGATCGCGCTCGGGTCGGTGCTGGACTCGCCGCGGATCACCGACGCGGTGCGCAGCGGTGACGGGGTCGGCTGGCACGAGCACAACCACCACGTCCACGACGGCTGTGAGCGCTTCTTCCGCCCCGGCTACAACGCCAACCTGCTGCCGTCCTGGCTGCCGGCGCTCGACGGCGTCGTCGAGCGTCTCCAGCAGGGGGCGCGGGTCGCGGACGTCGGCTGCGGGCACGGCGCGTCGACGATCTTGATGGCCGGCGCGTTCCCGAACAGCGAGTTCGTCGGCTCGGACTACCACGCCGGCTCGATCGAGACCGCCCGCCGGCGGGCGCAGGAAGCGGGCGTCTCAGACCGCGTGCGCTTCGAGGCGACCCCGGCCAGCGCCTACAGCGGCTCGGGCTATGACCTGGTGACGATGTTCGACTGCCTGCACGACATGGGTGACCCCGTCGGCGCCGCCCGCCACGTGCTGGGCACGCTGGCGACCGACGGCACGTGGATGATCGTCGAGCCCGCCGCCGGCGACCACGTGCAGGACAACCTCAACCCCGTCGGCCGCGCCTACTACGGGTTCTCCACCCTGCTGTGCACGCCCGCCTCGCTCTCCCAGGAGGTCGGGCTCGCGCTCGGCGCCCAAGCCGGGCCCGCCCGCATCGCCCAGGTCGTCGGCGACGCCGGCTTCAGCCGCTTCCGCACCGCGGCCGAGACGCCGTTCAACCTCGTCTACGAAGCCCGGCCCTAGGCATCACCCGGCCTGCGCGGCCCGCGTCGGCGTGCTGGTCGCCGGCGGCGGTGCCGCGCGGGCCTGAGCGAGCGCGCCGCCGCCCGGGAGCGCTGAAGCGGGCGTAGGATCCGCCAATGGCCGATCCCGCCGCCACGATCGAGCGCCTCTACGCCGCGCTGGACGCGGGCGACGGCGACGCGATGGCCACCTGCTACGCGCCGGCCGCGACGTTCGAGGACCCCGCCTTCGGGCGGCTCGAGGGCCCCGAGGTCGGGGCGATGTGGCGAATGCTCACCAGTCGCGGGACGGGCGTGAGCGTCGAGCTGCGCGAGCACGAGGCCTCCGACACCACCGGCAGCGCGCACTGGATCGCCGACTACCGCTTCGGCCCGAGGCAGCGCCCGGTCGTCAACGACGTGCGGGCCACCTACCGCTTCACGCCCGAGGGACTGATCGCCGACCACGTCGACCGCTTCGACCTCGCCCGCTGGGGCGCGCAGGCGATGGGCCCTGCCCAGGGCCTGCTGGGCCGAACGCCGCTGCTCGGCCTGCTCGTGCGCCGGACCACCCGCCGACAGCTCGACCAGTTCATGGCGGCTTGACGTACTGTGTAGCACAGAAGTTGTGATGCTGTGCCACAATGCCGCGATGAGGAACATCACGCTCTCGGTGCCGGACGACGTGTATCGGGCGGCCAGGATCAGCGCGGCCGAACGGGGGAGCTCGGTCAGCGCGCTCGTGGCCGAGTACCTACGGTCGCTGTCGGATCGGGACGCCGAGTTCACGCGGCTCGAAGCGCGCCAGCGCGAGGTCCAGCAGCGGATCGAGCGATTCAGTGCGCGCGATCGCCTCGACCGCGACGAGCTCCACTCCCGTGCGGTTCGTTGACACGAACGTCTTGCTCTACGCGATCTCCCGTGACCCGGAGGAGGGGGCGAAAGCCCAGCGAGCGGTCGAGATCCTCACCGGCCGGGAGTTGGCCCTCTCCGTCCAGGTCTTGCAAGAGTTCTACGTCCAGGCGACGCGCGCGAGCCGTGACGATCGACTCAGCCACGCGGACGCCGCCGAGCTGATCCAGACCTTCTTGCGCTTTCCGGTCCAGGAGATCACTACGAGCGTGGTGCTGGCGGCGCTGAGCACCAAGGAGCGATTCGGACTCTCCTACTGGGACTCCGCGATCCTGGAGGCTGCCCGCGCGCTCGGCTGCGGGGTGGTGCTCTCCGAAGATCTCAGTGACGGCGCGGACTACGCGGGGGTGCGGGTCGAGAACCCGTTCCGCGGCCCCTGACCCGGTGACAAGGACGCTCAGGGCCCGGACGATTGCCCGCGGGCCGCGCGCAGCAGCGGTCGCACGAACCACACGCCGGCGATCAGCGCCCACACCGCGCCGGTGTAGATCCACACGCGCGCGCCGTCGAACAGCACGTCGGTGATGAACAGGACCGCGCCGCCCAGCGCGACGGCCAGGGCGATCAGCCCGGCGATCATCGCCCGGTTGGCCGACTCGACGACCCACGCGCGGTCGGACTGGTGGAAGCGCAGCCGGTGCGACGCCGACGGGGCGATCAGGAAGGCGGTCGAGGCCGCCGCCGCCACCAGGGTGACGTAGAAGACGTCGCGCTGGAACGCCGACGTGTCGCCGAAGCGCTGGCTGAACGGCACGGTGAGCAGAAAGCCGAAGAGCAGCTGCACGCCGGGCAGCGCGACGCGCAGCTCGTTGAGCAGCTCGATCATCTGGCGGTCGCGCTTGCGCTCTTCGAGCGCCCGCGTCTCGGGCTCCTGCTCGACGTGCTGGGTCTGGTCGGCCACACCAGCCATGACCGAGGTCTTCACCAGTTCTTCACGACGGCAAACTCGGGCGCCGGCGCAGGCCGGCGCCCGAGCATCGCGAGGCCTACCCGGCCGGGATCGGCGGCTGCCCCGGCGCGTAGAGCCACAGCCTGAAGAACTCGTCGAGCCGCTCGCCCGACACCCGCTCTGCCGTGGCGATGAACTGCGGCGTCGTGACGTTGCCGTAGCGGTTCTCGCGGTACCAGCTGCGGACAAGGGCGAAGAAGTCCTCCTCGCCGATCGTCTCGCGCAGCGCCTGCAGCGTCATCGCCCCGCGGTCGTAGGGCGGCGAGGTGAACAGGTTCTCCGGGCCGCCGAGGTCGGCCGGCGGCAGCGCCCAGTACTCGGGGGCGCGCGCGGCGTAGCTCGTTCGGAAGGCCTCCGACGCGGGGATGCCGCCGGTGCGCTCCGTGTAGAGCCACTGCGAGAAGCGCGCGAAGCCCTCGTTGAGCCAGATGTCCTTCCACTCCGTGAGCGTCACGGCGTTGCCGAACCACTCGTGGGAGATCTCGTGGACGACGGTGCCGAGCGAGGGCTCGTTGGCGTAGTTGGCCTTCGTCTGGGTCTCGAGCGCGTAGCCCACCTCGGACGCGTTGTCGGCGATGCCGCCGGCGGCCTCGAACGGATACGGGCCGTAGGCCTCGCTGAGCACGTCGATGATCCGCGGGATGTTGGCGAACTGCGCGCCGGTGCGCTCCGGCGTGTCGACCGCGGTGTACACCGGGAGCCCGTCGTCGGTGCGCGACACCTGGAAGTCGAAGTCGCCGTTGGTGGCGGTCGCCAGGTAGGGCGCCATCGGGTAGCGCTCGAGCCAGCGCCAGGTCGTCTTGGCGCCGCGCGTGCGGCGGGAGATGAGGATGCCGTTGGCCAGCGCCGTCTTGCCCTCCGGGACTGTGATCGCGAACGAGTAGGTGGCCTTGTCGCGCGGGTTGTCGTTGGCCGGGTACCAGCCCGGCGAGCCCTGCGGCTCGTTGACCACGAACGCGCCGTCGTCCGTGTGGATCCAGCCCTCGATCGACTCGTCGGGGTCGACCACCGTCTCGGGCACGCCCGCGTAGCGGATCGTGACCACGAACGGCCGGCGCTTGAACAGCGGGAGCCGCGGTGTCACCTCGAGCTCGTGCTCGCCCGTGCGCGCGTAGCCGGCCCGCAGGCCGTTGACCCGCAGCGAGGAGATGTCGTAGCCGCGCAGGTCGAGGTTGAAGCGGCGCAGGTTCTCCGTCGCGGTGGCGACGATCGTCGCCCGGCCCTCGAGCCTGTCGGTCGCCGGGTCGTAGTCGAGGTCGAGGTCGTAGTGGCGGACGTCGTAGCCGCCGTTGCCGGCGAACGGGAAGAACTCGTCGCCGAGGCCGGGCGATCCGTTCACGAACGTCGGCCAGCCGCCCGCCTGGGCGCTCGCCGGAACCGCCAGGGCCGCCGCCGCCACGACGCCGGCCACCGCGCCACGCCATCTCCGAGTCCGCACGCTTCTGCTCCCCTCCGCAGGTGGTTGACGGCCGAACGCTACGCGACGCCGGACGCCGCCGTGACCAAGGCGGCGGACTCCGCCTCGACGCCGTCGGCCATGGCCTGCAGGTCGTCGACGATCGCGGGGTCGGCGCAGAAGCCGAAGCACAGCCGGTCGCCGAGCGAGACGACCGCGACGCGCAACGCGTGGCGCTCGCCGATCTCGGCCAGCGAGTAGAGGCGTTGCACCGGCGCGCCGAGCACGCTCACCGGCCCGCTCGGGCCGCGGACGTTGGAGACGTTGACGGCGAAGCGCCGCGGGCTCGCGTCGAGCCGGACGCAGAACCGGCGCAGCCCGGCCGGCAGGCGGCCCACCCGCGCGAGCACGGCCTCGATCGCCTCGGCGTCGTGCGCGGACTTGCGCTCGGCGGTGGCGGCCTGGACCGCGCGCAGGCGCGCCAGCGGGTCGGGCTCGGCCAGCGGCACCGCGACCGCGAAGTAGGAGTCGCGGTTGGCGACCGCGTCGCCCTCGTGGTGGAGGCTGACGGGGACCTTGACCCGTACGGCGCCGAGCCGGCCGTGGTGGGTCTCGAGCCAGTGGCGCAGGCCGCCGCCCACGACGGTGAGCACGGCGTCGTTGAGCGTCGCCCCGCAGGCCGCGCGAGCGGCCCGGCGCAGCGGGTCGATCCCGGTCGAGGCGAAGGCCACCTGGCGGCGTGTGCCGATGCGCCCGTCGAACGGGGAGCGCTCGCGGGCGGGGACGTACTCGCGCCGCACGACGCCCGCGAGGTGGGAGCGGCGGCGGGCGTCGTCGGCGCGCCGCGCCGCCGCCCGGTGCGCGGCGGGCGCGGCGGGCGTGGCGGCGACGACCGGGTCCCACAACAGCTCGGCAGCGAAGCGCAGCGCCGCGGTCCCGTCCGCCAGCGCGTGATGCAGCCGCCACACGAGCGCGGCGCCGCCGCCCGCGAGGGCCAGGCGGTCGATGCGCCACAAGGGGCGCTCGCGGTCCAGGCGCCCGGCGAAGAGGGCGGCGACGGCGCCGGGCAGCGCCGCCGGCTCCAGCGGCGCCGCGTCCGCATGGCCCACCACGTGGGCCGCGAGGTCGAAGGCGGGATCGGGGACCCACGCCGGTGCCGCGTCCGTGCCGCCCAGCCGCCGCAGCAGGGCGGGCTCGGCCCCGATCCGCTCCGCCATCCGAAGGCGCAGCGCGTCGGTCGACGGGGCTTCGTCTCCCAGGACGACGACCTTGCCGGTGTGCCCGGCGACCGTCTCGCTCTCGAGCGCGAGGATCGCCCGGTCCTCGGGCGCGAGCGCGACCCGCTCGGGGTCTACTTGGGACGCCATTGGTTCGCGCGCTCGTCGCGTGCCGCCAGCCGCGCGGTCTCGGCCACGCGGCGGGCGCGCGTCTCCGGCTTCTTGGCGTTCGAGATCCACTCGAGGATGCCACGCTTGGCCGAGCGCGGGAACGCGTCCCAGTGCCGGCGGGCGTCCGCGTCGGCGTCCAGCGCGCGGGCCAGCTCGGCGGGCTCCTCGAGCCGTTCGACTGCGTCCAGCGCGGTCCACGTCCCGCTCGCGCGCGCGGCCTCCACGGCAGCGAGGCCGGCCGGAGCCATCAGCCCCGCCGCCAACAGGCGCTCGATCCGCTCCTTGTTGGGGCGCGACCAGCCGCTCTTGGGCTTGCGCGGGGTCATCAGCAGGCTCGAGCGCTGCTCGTCGACCCCCCGCGAGACGCTGTCCACCCAGCCGAAGCACAGCGCCTCCTCGACCTGGTCGGCGTAGGGCAGGTAGCGCTCGCCGGCCGCCTTCTTGTAGGTGACCAGCCAGACCCCGGGGGACTGCTGGTGACGCTCCTGCAGCCAGGCGCGCCACTGCGCCCGCGACTCCACCGCGACCTGCTCGTAGCGCTCGCTCATCCTCGCCGCGGATCGTACGCCCGCGGCGAGCGGGCGGACGCCCGGCCCGGGTTTCCCCCGCCGCAGGTGGGGGAGACGCCCTGCATGACCGGTACGACCAGCGGCACGTTCACCCTCGGCGGCGACCTCGAGGTCCACCGCCTCGGCTTCGGCGCCATGCGCATCACCGGCGACGGGATCTGGGGCCCGCCCGACGATCCCGAAGCGGCCAAGCGCGTCCTGCGCCGGACCGTCGAGCTCGGCGTCGACCTGATCGACACCGCCGACTCCTACGGCCCCGACGTCTCGGAGGAGCTGATCGCCGAGGCGCTGCATCCCTATCCCGACGGGCTCGTGATCGCCACCAAGGGCGGCCTGCGGCGGACCGGCCCGGGTCAGTGGCCGCGCGACGCCCGGCCCGACCGGCTCAAGGCGTGCTGCGAGGCGAGCCTGCGCCGGCTGCGCCTGGAGCGCATCGACCTCTACCAGCTGCACTCGCCCGACCCGGACGTCCCCTACGAGGAGTCGGTCGGCGCGCTCGCCGAGCTCCAGCAGGAGGGCAAGATCCGCCACGTCGGTGTCTCCAACGTGAGCGTCGAGCAGCTGGCGCAGGCGCGCGCGATCGTCGAGGTCGTCTCGGTCCAGAACCGGTTCAACCTCACCGATCGCCACGCCGAGGATGTGCTGGAGGCCTGCGAGGCCGACGGCCTCGGGTTCATCCCGTGGTTCCCGCTGGCCACCGGCAGCCTCGCCCGCGAGGAGGGGCCGCTGGAGGAGATCGCCGCCGCCCACGACGCGCGCCCGAGCCAGATCGCCCTGGCCTGGCTGCTCGCCCGCTCGCCCGTGATGCTCCCGATCCCGGGCACCGGATCGGTCGTCCACCTCGAGGAGAACGTCGCCGCGACCGAGGTCGAGCTCTCCGCGGAGGAGATCGAGCAGCTCAGCGGGCTCGCGGGCTGAGCGCCGGCTCGCGCCCGGGCTGCAGCGGGGCGCCGGCGACGGCGCAGTGGCTCGGCGGCCTCGTCTCGCGGGCGGCCGGCGGCTCGTCGCCGGGCTCGAGCAGGTCGTCGGAGATGGTCGTCCAGGCGAGCACCGCGCCGAGCACCGCGACGCCCGCCGCCACCAGCATCGCGGTCGCAAAGCCGTCAGCCAGCGCGTCCGGGTCCTGGAAGTCCGCGCCGCCGAGGCCGGCGACGATCGGAAGCACCGCGACCGCCGCGAGCTGCGCGATGCGCGAGACCGCGTTGTTGATGCCCGACGCGACGCCCGCGTGGCGGTCGTCGGCGGCGGCGAGCGCGGTGGCCGTCACCGGCGCCACCGTCGCCGACAGCCCGAGGCCGAAGACCACGATCCCCGGCAGCACGCCGGTGAGGTAGTCGTCACCCGGGGCGATCCGCGAGAGCAGCAGCATGCCCGCCGCCAGCAGCAGCGGCCCGAAGGTCAGCGGCAGCCGCGGGCCGATCCGCTGGGCCAGCGCGCCGGCCCGCGAGGACAGGAGGAGCATCAGCACCGTGATCGGCAGCGAGGCCGCGCCGGCCGCCACCGGCGAGAAGCCCAGCGAGATCTGCAGGACCACCACGAGCAGGAAGAACACGCCGCCCAGCGCGGCGTAGACCGTGAAGGTGACGAGGTTGGCGGCCGTGAACTGGCGCGAGGCGAAGATCTCGACGGGGAGCATCGGCTGCGCGGCGCGGCGTTCGACGACCACGAAGGCCGCGAGGGCCACGACGCCGACCGCGAGCGTGGCGAGCACGATCGGGTCGCTCATCCCCCGCCCCGGGGCCTCGACCAGCGCGTAGGTCGTCCCGGCCAGGCCGATCGCCGCGAGGACGGAGCCGGCGAAGTCCAGCTTGCCGGTCACCGTCGGGTCGCGCGTCTCGGGCACGTGGCGCACCGCGGCGAGCACGAGGATCACCCCGAGCGGCAGGTTGATGAGGAAGATCGCCCGCCACGAGACGGCCTCGATCAGGTAGCCGCCCAGCAGGGGGCCGGCCGCGGCGGCGATCCCGCCGAGCGCCGACCAGGTGCCGATCGCGCGCGAGCGGTCCTCGCGCCGCAGGCTCGCCTCGATGATCGCGAGGCTGCCGGGCGTGATCAGCGCGGCGCCGACGCCCTGCAGGATGCGGGCGACGATGAGGATCTCCGCCGTCGGCGCCGCCGCGCACATGGCTGAGGCCGCCGTGAACCAGATCGTGCCGATCACGAAGATGCGCCGGCGCCCGTAGCGGTCGCCCAGCGACCCGCCGAGCAGGATCAGCGCGGAGAGCGAGAGCAGGTAGCCGTTGAGGATCCACTGAACGGCCGCGACGTCGGCGTCGAGGTCGCGCGAGAGCTCGGGCAGCGCGACGTTGACCACCGTCCCGTCGAGGAAGCCGATCGCCGAGCCGAGGATCGTGACGAACATGATCCAGCGCCCGGCGGGGGAGGCGTAGGCGATCGCCTCCTCAGGAGGGGGCGCCGCGCGGGCGTCGTCGTCGGCCATGAGTCCAGATGGTGTCATCCGGCGCACGCATGCTCGGCGCCAGGATCTCGCGCCCGTCGCGGACCGCGGCTTGCGCTCGCCGGCCAGGCGTGGTCGGATGCTCGGCTGATGACGACCGCGCCCGACGCTCCGCTGGATCGCGGCACGCTGCTCGCGCTCGTCGCGATGGCGGTCTCGGTCTTCCTGATCGCCAACGACTTCACCGCGCTGAGCGTCGCCCTGCCGGTCATCGAGGGCGACTTCGACTCCGACGTCGCGAGCGTCCAGTGGGTGATCAACGGCTACGCGCTCGTCTTCGGCGTGCTGATCGTCACCGGCGGCCGGCTGGCCGACCTCTACGGGCGCCGGCGCATGTTCTTCGTGGGCGCGGGGATCTTCGCGGTGTTCTCGGCGATGGCCGCGGTCGCGCCGTCGCTCGAGGTCCTGCTGGCCGCCCGGGCGCTGATGGGCGTCGGCGGCGCGATCATGTGGCCGGCGGTGCTCGGCATGACGTTCGCCGCCCTGCCGGCGCGCAAGGCCGGGCTCGCAGGCGGGCTGATCCTCGGCGTGGCCGGGCTGGGCAACGCCGTCGGGCCGCTGCTCGGCGGGCTGTTGACCGAGGCGCTGAGCTGGCGGTGGGTGTTCGTCGTCAACCTGCCGGTCGCGGCCTTCGCGATCTTCCTGACCTGGCGGGAGATCCACCAGCCGCAGGAGGCGAGCGCGGGCGGACGACTCGACCTGGGCGGCGTCGTCGCCCTGACGCTGGCCGCGGTGGCTCTGCTCGTCGCGCTGGACGAGGTCGCGGGCCTGGGCTGGGGGAGCGCGACGGTGCTCGGGCTGTTGGCCGTCTCCGCCGTGGCTGCCGCCGCCTTCGTGATGGTCGAGCGGCGGATGGGCGCCGACGCGCTCGTCCCGCCCGACGTCGCGGGCGACGCGGGCTTCCGCGCGGCGTGCGTGGCGGTGCTGCTGACCGCCGGGACCTTCTTCGCCTCGATCCTCTTCCTGCCCCAGTTCTTCCAGAAGCTGCTCGGCGCGAGCGCGCTCGAGGCCGGGCTCGCGCTCGTGCCGCTGATGGCGACCTTCGGGCTCGTCTCGCTGGTCGCCGGCACGCTCTACGAGCGTCTGGGCGCCAAGCCGATCCTGTCGGCCGGCGCCGGCTGCCTGTTCGTCGGGATCACGCTGCTGTCGCTGCTCGACACCGAGGCGGGCTACCTCGCCACGCTGCCGGGCATGCTGGTGCTCGGGATCGGCTTCGGCCTGTTCATCAGCACGGTCACCACGGCTGCGGTCACGTCGCTGCCGGCGGCGCGGGTGAGCCTCGGCGGCGCGATCCTCTACATGTGCCAGGTGGCCGGCGGGGCGGTCGGCCTGGCGATCGCGACCACCGTGTTCACCAGTGCTTCGCAGGACCGGCTGGCCGCCGACGCTGCCGCGCGCGGCCTCCCGCTGAGCGGGCAGGAGATCGAGGATGTCCAGGGCATCCTCGCGGGCACCGAGTCCGCGCAGCAGGTCGCGCGCGAGCTGCCCGCGGCGCAGTCGGCGGAGGTGGTCGAGCTGGTCCGCGACGCGTTCATGGACGGCATGACGACGGCGTTCCGGCTCGACGCGGCGCTCGCGCTCGCCGCCGCGGCGGTTACCGTGCTGTTCGTGGGCGGGCGCGTGCACCTCCGGGGCAGGCCGGCGAACACCACGGCGGCCTGATGGCCGTCGTCCTCGCGCTCGCGGCGGCGTTCCTCTTCGCGCTGGGCGTCGTGCTCCAGCAGCGCGTCGCCACCGAGGCGAGCCCGGAGGAGGCGGCCAGCGCAGGCTTCATGCTGCGGCTCGCGCGCAAGCCGGTGTGGCTTGCGGGCGTCGTCGCCGACGCAGCCGGCTTCGCCTGTCAGGCGATCGCGCTCGGGGCCGGGCGGCTGGTGGTCGTCCAGCCGCTGCTCGCCTCGAGCATGGTCTTCGCGCTCCCGCTGGCGGCCAAGATCAACGGGCGCAAGGTCAGCAGGCGTGAGCTGGCGGCGGCGATCGCCGTCAGCGTCGGGCTCGCCGCCTTCCTGGTGTTCAGCAACCCGTCGAAGGGGGTGGACGACGCTCGCCCGGTGCAGTGGCTGGCGTCGTGCGCGGTCATCGGGGTGGTCTGCATCGTGCTCGTCGTCGCGGCGCGCGGTCGTGGGCCGGCGGGGCGGGCGATGCTCTACGGCGCGGCCTCGGGGATCCTCTACGGGCTGACCGCCGCGCTGACCAAGGCGACGGTCGACCGCTTCGGCGACGGGATCGGAGCAGTGCTGCTCGACTGGCACGTCTACGCGCTGATCGTCGCGGGCTACCTCGGCACGTCGCTGGCGCAGTCCTCGCTGCAGAGCGGCGCGCTCGGCGCGGCGCTGGCCTCGCAGGCGGCGATGAATCCGGTCGCCAGCCTCGCGCTCGGGATCGTCATCCTCGACGAGCGCCTGCACGAGACCACGCTCGGGGTCGTGATCACGGTGATCGCGCTGATCGCCGTGCTGGCCGGGCTCTACGTGCTGGCGGTGGGACAGGCGGCGGACGCTGCTGAGCCCGCAGCGCCGGCCTCTCCCGCGAGTGTCGTGACGACGACCGACTAGCTTTGGCCGGGTGCGCCGCGCCCTGCTGATCGCCGCTGCCGGGCTCGGCCTCGTCGCCGGCTGCGGCGGCGGGGACGACGATGCCGGCGCGCCGGCGGCCGCGACCCGGACCCCCGCGCCCACCGCGACGCCGGCGCCGGCCCCGCGCCGGCGGGTGCGCCCGCTGCCCGAGCGCCTCTCCTGCCCGGACGGCGTGGCCGGGTGCCGGAGCGTCCGCGGCCGGGTCGTCTACGTCGAGCGCGTCGACCCGGACGGCGACGGCGACCTGCACGTGGTCCTCAGCGGCGGCGGGATCACGCTGCCCGGCCTGACCGCCGTCGACGTCCGGCCGGGCCTGCGCCCGCGCCGCGACCCACGGGAGGGCGACGGCGTCGCCGCCGCCGGCCCCGTCCAACGCGGCTCCTACGGCCAGTCGCAGATCCACGCGCTGTCCTTCCGCGTCCGGCGCCGCTGACGCTCACGGGCCGCGACGCGCTCGGTCCGCCGGCGTCCGCCCTCGCCGCGCCACGAGCGCCGGGCCACCCACAGGACGTCAGCGAGACGGGCTCACGACCGGGCGGCGTCGCCGAGCAGCACCTCGACCAGCACGACGTCGCGCCACTCGCCGTCCAGGCGGGCGTGGCGCTCCTGGATCCCGACGACGCGGAACCCGTGGGCGCGCGCGAGCGCCAGGCTCGCCGTGTTGGCCGCGAAGATGCGGCTGAGCAGCTTGTGGTACCCACGGCGCTCGGCCTCGGCGAGCAGCGCCGCGAGCAGCCGGGCGCCGACGCCGGCGCCGCGGCCGGCGCGGTCGACGTAGACGGTGTACTCGCCGACGCCGGCGTAGACGGCGCGCTCGGACACCGGGCTGATGCGCGCGAAGCCGAGCACCGCGCCCGCGCGCGCGGCGACGAGGAACGGCGGCCCGCCGAGCCACGCCTCGAGCTCCTCGGGGTCCCGCGGGCGGGTCTCGAAGGTCGCCTGGCGGTCGGCGATGCCCTGGTTGTAGACGGCGGCGACCGCGGGCAGGTCGGACGCGCGGGCGCCGCGCACCTCGATCTGTGCTGGTGTCGGGCCGTCCGGCAAGCGGCGCATGATCGCGCGTGCGAGCAAAACGTCGAGATCCGGAGTGCCTCCGGATCGATCTCGACGTTGTGGTCCTAGAGCGAGCAAGACGGCGAGCCGGCCCCATCTTCGCTGCGAATCTCGACGTTTTGATCGCTCCGAGCCGGACCGCACCCACCCTCGATGCGGGGTTCGCCGCGTCGACCGGGCGCTCAGGGATGACGCCGCGCGTACATCCGGCGCATCTTCTCCCGACTGCCGCACGCGCCCATCGAGCACCACCGCCGGCGCCCGCTGGCGTTGAGGAACAGCCAGCCGCAGTCGCGGCCGGGGCAGCGGGTGACGCGCGCGAGCCGCGCGGGATCGCCGAGCAGGCGCACCGCGTCGGCGGCGACGGCGAAGCGGATCGCGCGCGGCTCGCCCGTCGGCCATTGGAGGCGCCATGCCCCGTACCCCCCGGGCGCGAGCCGGCCGGCGGCGGTCGCCGCAGCGTAGCTCTCCGCGATCGCAGCGAGCTCGCGCCGCGGCGGCTCGGCGTCCCGGGCGACTGCGCTGAAGACGACGTGCAGCGCCGCCCGCAGCTCCCGAGCAGCCTGCAAGTCGCCGCCGGTGATGCGCACCGCAGCGGACACGATCCCGAGGCGCTCGCCCCACCGCGCCAGCAGCTCCGGCGCGGTGAGCACGTCGGTCGACGCGGGCGCGACGAAGTGGCCGTGCTCGTCGTAGTCGACGCTGTTGGCGAAGTCCAGCGCGAGCGTCCCGCCCCGAAGCTGGATCGTCTCCGGCGTCGCTGCGTTACCACTTGGCACTCGCATATGGTAAGCCTTAGACGTGCCGCTCAGCAACGACCTGCGTGACGGCCTGCGCGCGGCGATCCCGCTGGTCGTGCCGACGCTCCTGCTCGGCGCGTCCTTCGGCGTGCTCGCCGAGCCGGTCATGGGCGCGCTCGCACCGCTGGTCATGTCCGTGCTGGTCTTCTCGGGCGGCGCCCAGTTCGCGACGCTCAGCGTCCTGCAGGCCGGCGGCAGCGCCGCGGCGGCCGGGGCGGCGGGCCTGCTGATGAACGCCCGCTTCGTGCCGATGAGCTTCGCGCTCGCGCCGTCGCTGCTCGGCGGGCGCCTGCGCCGCTCGGCGGAGTCCCAGGCGATCGTCGACGCCTCGTTCGTGATGGCCGACCGCCGCGACGGGACGTTCTCCCGCGACCGGCTGATCGGCGCAACGATCCCGCAGGCGAGCTCGTGGATCGGCGGCACCGCGATCGGGCTCGCGCTCGGCAGTCGCCTGCCGGACCCCGACACGCTCGGCCTCGACGCGGTCTTCCCCGCCTTCTATCTCGCCCTGCTGGTCGGCGAGGTCCGCAGCCGGGAGGCGGCGCTGGTGGTCGTCCTCGCCGCGCTGGTCACGCTGGCGCTGATGCCGTGGGCGCCGCCGGGCGTGCCGGTGATCGCCGCCTCGGTCGCGGCGCTGATCGGATTGCGCCGCGCGTGAGCGCCATCTGGACCCTCGTGGCCGTGCTCTTCGCGGGCACCGCACTCCTGAAGGCCTCGGGGCCGCTGGCGCTGGGCGAGCGCCGGCCGCCGGACCGAGCGCTGGCGGTCATCCGGCTCGTCGCGCCGGCCCTGCTGACGGCGCTGATCGCCTACCAGACGTTCTCCGGCTCCCCGTCGGGCATCGCGCTCGACGAGCGGGTGATCGGGCTGGCGGTGGCGGCGGTCGCGCTGGCCCTCAGGGCGCCGATGATCGTGGTGGTCGCCGCCGCAGCGGCGGCGACCGCGCTCGCGCGGCTGGTCGCCTGAAGGGCGGCGCGCGCCGCACCCCGGGACCAGGGCGCGGCGCGCATGTGCCTCGCTAGGCGGCGAGCCGCTCGACCACGGCGGGCGCCGCGTCGAGCACCCGCAGCTCGACGGCGCCGGCCTCGCCGAGCTCGGCGCGGACGCTCGCGCCCTCCGTCAGGCGGCCGTCGAGGATCGCCCGCGTGAGCTCCTTCTCCAGCGTGCGGCGCACGTGGCGCTGCAGCGGGCGGGCGCCGAAGGCCTCGTCGAACCCGTCCTGGGCGAGCCGGGCCACCAGCTCGGGGGCGACCTCGAGCGCGATCCCGCGCTCGTCCTGCAGCCGCTCGGCGACCCGCGCGACCATCAGCCCGCCGATCTCGGCGACCTGCGGCGCGGTGAGCGCCTTGAACGCGACGATCTCGTCGATCCGGTTGAGGAACTCCGGCAGGAACGCGGCCTTGGCGGCCCCGCGCATACGGTCCTCCTCGGCGGCCGGCGCGGAGGCGGTGAAGCCGACGCCGCGCTTGGCGGTGCCCGCCCCGAGGTTCGAGGTCATGACCACCACGGTGTTGGTGAAGTCCACCGTGCGGCCCTCGCCGTCGGTCAGCCGGCCGTCGTCCATGAGCTGGAGCAGGACGTTCCACACGTCCGGGTGGGCCTTCTCGACCTCGTCGAGCAGCACGACGGAGTACGGGCGGCGCCGGACCGGCTCGGTGAGCTGGCCGCCGTCGCCGTAGCCGACGTAGCCGGGCGGCGAGCCGATCAGGCGGGCCACGGTGTGCGGCTCGCGGTACTCGGACATGTCGATCCGGACGAGCGCCTTCTCGGTGGCGAACAGCCGCTCGGCCAGCGCCTTGGCCAGCTCGGTCTTGCCGACGCCGGTCGGGCCGAGGAACAGGAACGTGCCGATCGGGCGGTCGCCCTCCGACAGGCCGACACGGGCGCGGCGGACGGTGTCGGCGACGAGCTCGACGGCCTCGTCCTGGCCGATGACCCGCTCGTGCAGGTCGTCCTCCAGCGAGCCGAGCCGGGCGAGCTCGCCCGCCACCAGCTCGCCGACCGGCACGCCGGTGCGGGCGGCGATCACGTCGGCGATCTCCTTCTCGCCCACGGTCGAGCCGCCGGCCGCCTCGACCCGCGCCTCGGCGCGGGCGTCCAGCTCGGCCAGGCGCGCCTCGAGCTCGTCGCCGCGGCGCTTGAGCTCGCCCGCGCGCTCGAAGGCCTCGGCAACCACGGCCTCGGTCTTCTCGGCCTTGACGGCCTCGAGCTCGCCGCGGACGCGGTCGGCCTCGCCGGTCGAGGCCGCCTGCGTTCGCAGGCGCACGCGCGCGGCCGCCTGGTCGACCAGGTCGATCGCCTTGTCGGGCAGGTGGTACTCGGTCACGTAGCGGTCGGAGAGCCGGGCCGCGGCGACGAGCGCCGCGTCGGTGATCTCGGCGCCGTGGTGCTCCTCGTAGGCGGAGCGCAGGCCGCGCAGGATCGCCACGGTGTCCTCCACCGAGGGCTCCTCGACCATGACCGCCGAGAAGCGGCGGGCCAGCGCGCCGTCGCGCTCGATCTTGCGGTACTCGGCGAGCGTGGTGGCGCCGATCATCCGCAGCTCGCCGCGGGCGAGCATCGGCTTGAGCAGGTTGGCGGCGTCCATCCCGCCCTCGGCGTTGCCCGCGCCGAGGATCGTGTGCAGCTCGTCGACGAAGAGGACGATCTTGCCCTCTGCCGCCGTGACCTCCTCGAGCGCGCTCTTCAGGCGCTGCTCGAACTGGCCGCGGAACTGGCTGCCGGCCACCATCGAGCCCATGTCGAGCGCCACGACGCGGCACTCGCGCAGGGTCTCGGGCACGTCGCCCTGGGCGACGCGCAGCGCGAGGCCCTCGGCGATGGCGGTCTTGCCGACGCCGGCCTCGCCGATCAGCACGGCGTTGTTCTTGCGGCGGCGGGCGAGGATCTCGATCGTCTGCTCGATCTCGGCCTCGCGTCCGATCACGGGATCGATGCGGCCCTCGCCCGCGTCGCGGGTGAGGTCGCGCCCGAACTCGTCGAGCGCGGGAGTCTCGCTCTGCGGCTCTGCGCCGGCCGCGCGGGCCTGGCCGGGCTGGCCGGGAAGACCGAAGCCCTGCGGGGCGCCGGGGCCGGCCCCCTGGGCGAGGGCCTGCGCGCAGCGCTCGCAGACCGCAGCCGCGCGCCGGCCGGCCGGGGTGGCGTACATCACGCCGATGGTGCCCGGTCGCTGCCCGCAGACGGAGCAGACCGGAGCGCTCTGGGGGGAAGTGTTCTCAGGCACGGGGAATCTCCTAGATCTCAGTCTTGGAGACTTAGATTACTGCCGATCCTAAAGCGCTCGTGTGCGACCCGTCACCCTGGCCGCGAGCGCCCACCCCTTCACCCGGAGCCGTTTCGTCACTAGGGTCCCGGCCCGTGAACGGCCGCCGGGGCGCATGAGCAGGATCGGCAGAGGCTGGCGGCTGGCGAAGGACAGCTGGGCGGTCCTGCGGCGCGACAGCTCGCTGATCGCCTTCCCGCTGCTCGCCTTCACCTTCGGCACGATCGCCTTCGTGCTGCTGATCGCCCCGGGGATCGCGGCCTACGCGGCGACGGAGTCGATCTGGCCGGCGGCGCCGTTCGTGCTCCTCGCGGCCTACGGCGCCACCTTCGCCTCCGTCTACTTCAACGTCGCGCTGGCCGGCGCCGCGACGCTCTCGCTTCAGGGCCGCGACACCGAGCTCTCCGACGGCATGGCGGTCGCCGGCCGGCACCGCGGGGCAATCGCGAAGTGGGCGCTGCTGCAGGTGACCGTGGGCCTCGTGATCAACGTCATCGAGGGCCTGCTGCGCGAGTCGCCGCTCGGCAGCGTCGCGGCCTCGCTCTTCGCCGGTCTCGCCGGCGCGGCGTGGTCGATCGCGACGTTCTTCGTCGTCCCGGTGCTGGCGCTCGAGGGGCTCGGCCCCGGCGACGCGCTCAAGCGCTCGGCCAAGCTGATCCGCGAGCGCTGGGGCGAGGGGCTGGTCGGCACCGCGTCGATCGGCTTCGCCGTCTTCCTGGTCGTGCTGCTGCCGGTGCTGATCTTCGGCGGGATCGCCTTCCTGACGCTCGAGTCCGCGCCCGTCGTCGGGTTGGCCGCGGTGGCGGTGGTGGTGCTGATCCTGATCGCCGCCGGGGTCGTCGGCTCGGCGCTCGGCGTCATCTTCCGCGTGGCGCTCTTCCGCTTCGCCACCGCCGGCGAGGCGGCGCCCGGGTTCGACGCCGCCGACCTCGAGGGAGCCTTCGCTCCGCGCCGCGGCCGTCGCCGCGACAGCGTCTGAGCGCACGCCATGGACGACCTCGAGATCGGCCGCATCCTCCTGCTGTTCGTCTACTCGTTCGCGCTCGCGGGGATCGAGATCGAGATCGAGGGCGGCTGGGGCTGGGCCGAGCGGATGCCCACCTGGTACAAGCAGCGCGGGAGCTTCATGAAGCTCTTCCGTGTGGCGATGGGCGGGCGGCCGCTCACCGGCTACCACGTCTACGCCTTCACGGTCCCGCTGCTGCTTCTGCACCTGCCCTTCGTCTACGGCGTCGACTGGACGCTGTCGCGCGAGCTGGCGACGATCGGGACCTACTTCGCCCTCGCCGTGGTGTGGGACTACCTGTGGTTCGTGCTCAACCCGGCCTACACGGTGGCGCGCTTCACGCGCGGGCGCGTGTGGTGGTTCTCTGGGATCTGGATCTGGCGCTTCCCGATCGACTACTACATCAGCATGGGCATCTCGGTCGCCTTCGCGGGGCTCGCCGCGGTCGTCGCCGGCGAGGGCGCGCCGCTGTGGGAGCACCTGTGGATGCTGGCCGGCCTCGGCGTCCTCAACGCCCTGGTGGTACTGGCCGCCCCGCTGTTCCATCGCTGGTACCGGCACATGCGCCGGGCGGGGGCGGACGACCGCAACCTCACCGTCACCTTCCCGCCGCCCGCCCCAGACGCCTCGTGGGCGCCCGGCGAGCCCGACCTCACTCCGCTCAGCCCGGCGCGCGACGGCGAGCCGGCGGCGACCCGGCCGCGCGAGCGCGAGCGGCTGTGAGCGGCCCGGCGACGCCCGACCTCCGGCCCGTCCTGCTGGCCTACGACGGCTCAGACGCCGCGCGCGAGGCGGTCCACGAGGCCGCGCACCTGCTCGGCCACAAGATCGTCCTCGTGGTCACGATCTGGGAGCCGGGCATCGCCGCGGCGATGGGCAGCGCGGCGGGGGACCCGTTCGGGGTCGGCCTGATTCCGCCCGACCCCGAGACGGTGCTCGACGTCGACCGGTCGATGCGCGGGCACGCCGAGGCCGTCTCGGCCGAGGGCGCCGAGCTGGCCCGCTCGCTCGGTCTGGCCGCCGAGCCGCTCGCCGTGCCCGACGAGCTCGACGTCGCCGAGACGCTCGTGCACCTCGCCGAGGAGCACGACGCGCAGGCGGTGGTGGTCGGCTCGCGCGGGCTCTCGGGCATCCGCTCGCGCGTGCTGGGGAGCACGTCGCGCCGCGTGCTGGACCACTGCCGGCGCCCCGTCGTCGTCGTCCGCGGCGAACACGGCGCGCCGCACCACGACTGACGGCCGGCTCGGCACGGCGCCGCTTGGGCGCTGATCTAGGGTCGGGCCCCTGTCCCTTTCGCCGCTCACCCCCGAGGGCGACACCGCCGCGCGCAGCCTCGCCCACTGGAGCGAGGCGGGCCGCTCGGAGATGGAGGCCTTCTACGCGCTGGCCACGCTCGACTACGTGCGCCTGGCCGAGGACGTCGCCTGGGAGGACGCCTTCGGCGCCCTGCTCGCGCGGCGCGCCGGCGACGCCGAGCTGACGCTGCTCGACGTCGCCTGCGGCTCGGGCAAGTTCCCCGCCGCGCTGCTGCGCCACGCTCGCCTCGACACGCTCGCCGGACGCACGATCGACTACGCGCTGCTCGATCCCTCGGCCTTCTCGCTCGCCGAGGCGGCGGGCGTCCTGCGGGCGCCGTTCGCCCCCGGCGCGCGCCACGAGACGACCTTGCAGGGCCTCGATCCGGCGGCCGGACCGTTCGACGTCGTGTGGGCGACGCACGCGCTCTACGCGCTGCCGCCGGCCGAGCTCGCCGCGGGCGCCGAACGCTTCCTCGCCGCGCTCGCCCCGGACGGCCTCGGCTTCGTCGCCCATGCCGCCGCCGAGTCGTTCTACCTGCACTTCTACGCGCGCTTCCTGGCCGACTTCCGAGCGGACACGCCGACCACGCCGTACCTGACCAGCGACGAGGTCGTCGCCGCGCTGCGCGCCACGGGCGGGCAGCCGCGCGTGCGGCGGATCGCCTACGACCACACGGTCGCCGCCGCCGACGAGGCGACGCTCGAGGGCTACCTGCAGCGCTGCGCCTTCGACGACGGCGTGCCGCTCGCCGGCATGCTCGCCGGTCCGACCCTCGGCCCCTACCTCGCCGGCTGCCGCCAGGGCGACCGGTACCGCTTTCCCCAGGAGGTCGACCTCGTCTTCCTGGGCCCCGCCCCTCCCGAGGGAGACGACCCGACATGGAGTCCAGCCGCGTCCTGAGCTCCGAGCATGCCCGCGAGGCCGGTGTCGACCGGCCGTGGGAGGACACCAACGAGGCGTGGTGGGACTGGTACCTCTCACTCGCCGACCGCTCCGGCGCGGCGCCGGCCGAGCTCGAGCCGGTCGCGCCGCCCCCGCCGGCGCCCGCGCTGAGCGAGCGCGAGCTGGCCGACGAGCTCGCCGAGCCCTACCCGCTCAGCCCCGAGCACGTCGAGCGCTTCCGGGGGAGGGGTTCATCCGCCTGCCTGCCGTGCTGTCGGCCGGCGCGCTGGCGATCGCCCGCGCCGGGGTGGCGGCGCTCTCGGCCGCGGCCGGCTCGGGCCCGGGCGCGTCGGGCTTTCAGACGTCCGCCTCTACCACGACAACGTGCTCGCCAAGGCGCCGGGCTGCGGGCGCACGCCGTTGCACTTCGACGCCCACCACTTCCCGATCGCGAGCCGCACCCCGATGAACCCGGTGGTCTCCCAGGCGTAGCCTCTGAGGGCATGACCCTCACCCTCGGCACCGGCCCGTTCGGGCACACCCCGGCGGGCGCCTTCAACCGCCCGCTGCCCGACCTCAAGGGCCTGATCTACCTCGAGCCCTACCAGCGGCGCATCCGCGGGCGCCTCGGCGGCGAGACGATCGTCGACAGCGTCGACGCCAAGCTGCTGCACGAGCACGGCCTGCTGCCCGTCCTGTACTTCCCCGAGGCCGACGTGCGCATCAACCTGCTCGAGCCGACCGAGCACACCACGTACTGCCCGTGGAAGGGCGACGCGTCCTATTGGACCGTGCGCGCGGGCGAACAGCATGCGGTCAACGCGGTGTGGTCCTACCGCGAGCCGCTCGAAGGGGTCGCCGGCCTCGCCGGGCACTACGCCGTCTACGCGACCGCCCTGGACGAGTGGCTGGAGGAGGACGAGCCGCTGCTCGGCCACGTCCGCGATCCCTACCACCGCGTCGACGTGCTCGACACCTCGCGCCACGTCAAGGTCTCGCTGCACGGCGAGCCGCTGGGCGAGTCGCGCCGCGCCCGCGTGCTCTTCGAGACCGGCTTGCCGCCGCGCTGGTACCTCCCGCTCGAGGACGTCCGCGACGAGCTGCTCGAGCCGAGCGAGACGACCTCGGGCTGCCCCTACAAGGGCGAGGCGCGCTACTACTCGGTCCGCGTGGGCGACGAGCTGGCCGAGGACGTCGTGTGGGTCTACGACGAGCCGCTGCACGACGCCGCCCGCGTCGCCGGCTACGTGTGCTTCTACAACGAGCGCGTCGACCTCGAGATCGACCAGGTGCCCGAGGCGCGCCCGCAGACGCCGTTCTCGAAGGACGCACCGCCGGTCAGGACGGCCGTCGTCCAGTAGCGTCCGCGGGCGATGGCCGTCCCCCGCCTGCGCGTCCCCGCCCGCCCCTCCGGCGGGGCGTCCCTGCGCCAGGCGGCGGGGCTGGTCTCCGACGAGGTCGCGCTCTACCACCGCACGTACACGACGCTGCTGCGCTCCTCCGGGGAGACGCGGCTGCGCGTGCTCGAGCCCTCGCACATGGCGATGACCTCCTCGCTGCACCCGCTGGCGGGCGCCGACGAGCCCGACATCGGGGGCTTCCTGTACGCGATGCGCCGGCTGCCGGCCGACATCCACCGCGCGACGGTGATCGTCATGGGCCAGGAGGCCGAGGTCTTCGCCCGCCAGGGCGTCGGGCCGCTGGAGGAGTGGACCCCGGTCGAGGCGCCCGCCCGGCGCCGGCGCTGGTACGACAGCGGCGCGGGCACGATGGCCGTCCTGCTCGCCTCGGTCTCCGACCTCGACGACCTGATCCCCACGCTCGTCGCCTACCAGATCGAGTTCAACAAGCTCGCCCTGCTGGTGCGCACGCTCGGCCGGCCGGCCGAGCTCGGCGACGGCCTGCTGCCCGCCGCCTGCGCCGAGCTCTACGGCGGCGCCGAGGACGACTGGTGGCGCCTGGAGGACGCGTGGGGCGGTCCGCTGGAGAACCTGCTCGACACGGTCTCAGAGCGCCGGATGAACCTGCGCATCCGGATGCTCGGCGGCAGCCAGGTCGGCTACGCGCGGCTGACGCGGCGTTGGTGGACGCCGGTCAACCGCTGCCTGCACGACCAGGGCCTCGCCGGGCGGCCCGTGTACGTGGTCTCCTCCAACACCCACTCGCTCGTGAACCTGCTCACCGGCGTGGCCCGCTCGCGCTCGGGCGAGATCGCGGCCTTCGTAGAGCGCAACGGCCCGCAGGACCTGCGCGAGGAGCTCGCCCGCTTCCGCGACGGCCGCGGCGAGGGCTCGTGGGAGAACCTCCTGTACTTCGCGGCGCGCCTGTTCTACAGCGCCCAGCCCGACGACGGGCCGGAGTGGGAGCGCCGCCGCGCCGACGAGCACGCGGCGGGGATCACCCACATCTCCAGCCGCACCGCCCTGCGCGTCTCCTCCCAGGTGATCGCCATGGATCGCCTGGATCCCGCCGGCCTGGACCCGCGGCTCGGGCCGATCGACACCGAGGCGCTCGCGCGCTCGGGCGCGGTGATCGTCAACATCGAGTACCCGCTCGGCCTCGCCGCCTACAACATCCTGCGCGAGATCACCTCCGCCAGCGACGGCCTGCGCGGCGTCTACGTGCTCGGCAAGGCGGCGACCCTCAACGCCGACGTGGGCGACGTGCTGATCTCAGACGTCATCCACGACGAGCACTCGGGCTCGACCTACTGGCTGGACAACGCGTTCGCGTTCGACGACATCGCGCCCTTCCTGGTGTTCGGCTCGGGGCTGGACAACCAGCGCGCGGTGACGGTCAAGAGCACCTTCCTGCAGAACCGGGAGTACCTCGACTTCTACTACCGCGAGGCTTACACGGTGGTCGAGATGGAGGCCGGCCCGTACTGCAACGCGGTCTACGAGGTCGCTGACGTCGATCGCTACCCGGTCGGCGAGGCGGTCAACTTCGCCAAGCTGCCGATCGACTTCGGGATCATCCACTACGCCTCTGACACGCCGTACACGCAGGCGCGCACGCTCGGGGCCCGCGGCCTGTCCTACTTCGGTATGGACTCCACGTACGCGTCCTCGGTCGCGATCCTGCGGCGAATCTTCGCGCTGGAGGGGGTGCTGGAGGACCGCTCGGCGGTCGTCGCCGCGCCGTCGGCGCCCGGCGCACTAGAGTAAGGGGCTCCTAAGAGGAAAGGGAGGAGGCGGCATGGCCGTTGCAGACGCGCCGCCGGTGACGTCGGGGGCAGGCTCGGGACCGGTGCGCGACGACATCCAGCCGGTGGCCAACGAGACGCGCGATCGGATCATCACCGGCACCATCACGGTGTTGCCGTTCATCGCCCTGGGCTTCGCGGCCTGGCAGGCGTGGGAGGGCTGGCTGCACCCGTCGGACATCGCCGTGTTCGTCATCTGCTACCTGCTGACGGGGTTCGGGATCACGGTCGGCTTCCACCGGCTGTTCACCCACCGCGCCTTCAAGACGGGACCGGTGACGCGCGCCGTGCTCGCCGCCTGCGGCTCGTGCGCGATCGAGGGCCCGGTGATCGCCTGGGTGGCCGACCACCGCAAGCACCACGCGTTCTCCGACCGCGAGGGCGACCCGCACAGCCCGCACGTCGACCACGGCCACGGCATCAGCGGCGCGCTGCGCGGCCTCTACCACGCGCACGTCGGGTGGCTGTTCATCCACACCCAGCGCGGACTGAAGACGCGCTACGCGCCCGACCTGATCGCCGACCCGGTGATGCGCTTCGTCAACCGCACCTTCATCCTGTGGGTGCTCGTCGGCTTCCTCGTGCCCTTCGGCCTCGGCTGGCTGATCGGCGGCTCGCTGACGACGGCGCTGACCGCGATGCTGTGGGGCGGCCTCGTGCGGGTCTTCGTGCTGCACCACATGACCTACAGCATCAACTCGCTGTGCCACTTCGTGGGCCGCAAGCGCTTTGACACCAAGGACGAGTCGCGCAACGTCTTCTGGCTCTCGCTGCCGACGTTCGGCGAGTCCTGGCACAACAACCACCACGCCTTCCCGACCTCGGCGCGGCACGGGCTGCGGCCGTGGGAGCTCGATCCCTCCGCGATGGTGATCTGGGGGCTCGAGAAGCTGGGGCTCGCGTGGGACGTCGTGCGCGTGGCGCCCGAGCGCCAGGAGCGCAAGCTCGCCACCTAGGCTTTCGCCGCAGCCTCCTCCTCGGGCGTCTCGCTCACCTCTTCGGCGGGCGGGACCGGCGGGGCCATCCGGTTGACCGCGTCCAGCGCGGCGACCTTGTAGGACTCGGCGAACGTCGGGTAGTTGAAGACGGCCTGCACCAGGAAGTCGACGGAGTTGCGTCCGCCCATGACGGCCTGGCCGATGTGCACGAGATCTGTCGCCCCCGTGCCGAGCACATGGACGCCGAGCAGCGAGCGGTCGTCGGGGGAGACCAGCAGCTTGAGCATTCCGTCCTCGTCGCCGGACATCAGGCCGCGCGCGAGCTCCGACCAGCGGGCGATCCCGCTCACGTAGGGCACGGCCGCCTCGGTCAGCTCCTCCTCGGTGCGCCCCACCATGCTGATCTCCGGGATCGAGTAGACGCCGGTCGGCACCAGCTCGGGCAACGTCGTGACGGGCTCCGCGAACGCGTGCAGCGCGGCCAGGCGGCCCTGCTCCATCGCCGTCGCCGCCAGCCCCCCGCCGGCGACGTCGCCGACGGCGAAGACGTGCGGCACCGAGGTCCGGTAGTCCGCGTCGGTCGGGATGCGCCCGCGCTTGTCGGCCTGCAGGCCGATGGCGTCGAGGTCGAGGTCGTCGGTCGCGCCCTGGCGCCCGGTCGCGTAGAGCACGGTCTCGGACATCACCTGCTTGCCCGACTCGAGATCCAGCACGGCGCCGTGCCCGTCCTCCCGCAGCGAGACCTTGGCGACCGCCTCGTTGAGGCGGAAGGTGACGTTGCGCCGGCGCAGGAGGTACTGCAGCGCCTCGCCGATCTCGCCGTCGAGGAACTCCAGCACCCGCCGGCGCTTGTCGATCACCGTCACCTTGGTGCCGAGCGCGCCGAAGATCGACGCGTACTCGACCCCGATCACCCCGGCGCCCACGACGGTCATCGACTTCGGCACGCGCTGGTGCATCCGCAGCAGCCCGTCGGAGTCGATCACCGACTCGTCGTCGAACTCGACGCCCATCGGGCGGGCCGGGTTCGTGCCGACGGCGATGATGATCTGCTGGGCGTCGTAGTTGCGCTCCCCGTCCTCGTTGGTCACCCGGACCGTATGGGGGTCCACGAAGGCCGCGTCGCCGATCAGCACGCCGACGCCGTTGCGCCGGAACTGCTCGCGCACCACCGCGGTCTCGGCGCCGACCACGCGCGCGGTGCGGTCGAGGAGGAAGTCGATCGCGGCGCGGTCGTGCTGCTCCGGATGCATCGGGTCCGGGATGTCCAGCGGCCGGCGCGCCAGCTCGTCGAGCACGGCCTCGCGCAGCGTCTTGGACGGGATCGTGCCCGTGTGGATCGAGTTGCCGCCGAGCCGGCCGCGGCGCTCGACGACGGCGACGCTCTTGCCGAGCTTGGACGCCTGGATGGCGGCCTTCTGGCCGCTCGGGCCGGAGCCGATGACGAGCAGGTCGAGGTCCATGCGCCCGGAGGTTTTCACCTTCGGGGCGCAATGCCAAACCCGCCGTGTAGCCGGCGCGGCCGCCGGCGCGGGGCGTGGAGGTCGCGGCGGCGTCAGGCCGCGATGGCGGCGAGGTGGGCGGCGACCGTCTCGAGGTCGCGGGTGAACGCGGCGCGCTCGGCGATGCGCGCCGCGTCGTCGCGCGAGCGCAGGATCGCCGACGGGTGGATCGTCGCGATCACGAACGGCGCGAGCTCGGAGTCCAGCCGGCTGCCGCGGCTCGCCGTCAGGCGGAAGGACGAGCCGAGCAGCGCCTTGGCGGCGGTGGCCCCGAGCAGGACGAGCGCCTCGGGGCCGACAGCCCGGAGCTCCTCGCGCAGCCACGGCAGGCAGGCGTCGACCTCAGACTTCTTCGGCGGATGGCAGCCCTCGCAGACCCCTGCCGCCTCGCGCAACGCGGCCAAGCTCCTGCGCTCGGGCAGGAACGGGGTGGCGCTGGGAGGCGGGCTGCTCTCGCGGGCCACGGGCGTGCGCTACCCACGCGCGCCCGCGGACACACGAGGTGGCGTCCCCCTCAGCCGCGCGAGGGCTGGGTGCCGTCGCCGACGGCGTAGTCCACCGCGACCAGCGAGTCGAACGTCTGGCTGCCGAGCAGCCGCAGCGCCAGCGGCGGCCCGCCCGCCGGGAACACCCGCGGCCCGACCCGATCGCCACCGGCAGCACGACCAGGCGCACGCCGTCGACCGCGCCCGCGCCGAGCAGGCTGTGGGTCAGCGCGAGGCTGCCCTCAGGATCAGGTCGCCGTCGACCTCCCGCTTGAGGCGCTCGACCGTCTCGGGCGTCGCTGTCAACGATCGTCGCCGGCGCGTAGTCGCCCCATGGCGCCTCGGTCAGCGACCGCGAGAAGACGTACTTGGGCAGCGCGTTGATGCGCGGGGCGACGAGCTCGTGCTCGGACTGCGGGGTCACCCTCGACGTGCTCGAAGAGGTCGAACTCGCCGCGCTCGTCGGCCGCGAAGCCGTCCGTGCTGACGAACTGCTGGACGACGAGCCGGCCCACGCGGGCTCAGCCGGTCGTCGAGGCGGCCGGGTCGCCGGTGTAGAAGCGGTCCCACGGCATGTCGAGCGGCTGCTCGAGCGCGATCACCTCGTACAGATGGCGCAGCAGCGGGTAGTCCTCGGCCGCGATCAAGCCGCGCTCGGTGAGCTTCGGCAGCGCGCCGCCGATGACCGTGATCGCCGCGGCGCCCTCGAGCGTCGGGTTGCCGAGCTCCTCCTTGGCCTCGGTGAACTTGCGGCCCGCGCCGAGCAGGCGCCCGACCTTCACGTTGCGCCCGCCCGCGCTCGTGACGTAGCAGTCGCCGACCGCCGCCAGGCCGTTGGCCGTCTCGCTGCGCCCGCCCAGGAGATCGACCATCTGGCGCATCTCGAGCGCGCCCTGCGCGAACAGGGCCGCCTCGTAGTTGTGGGCCCGGTACAAGCCGTCCGCCTCGCCGAGGCCCTCGAGCATGCCCTCGGCGAAGCCGACCCCGAGCGCGTAGCAGTTCTTCATCGCAGCGCAGATCTCGCCCCCGAGCATGTCGGTGGTCGTCCAGACGTGGTAGCGGTCGGTCCGCCACGTCTCTGCCAGGTGCTCGTTCGCAGCCTGGTCGGAGCCGGCGAAGATCACGCACGTGTCGCGGCGCACGGCGACCTCGCCGGCGATCGACGGGCCGATAATGGCCGACACGGGGATCTCGGCGCGCTGCTCGTCGGTGAGCTGCTCGACCAGCACCTCGGGCAGGATCCGCAGGTCGCCGTCCTCGGAGGCCTGCATGCCCTTGGCGATCGCGATCAGCAGCTGGCCGGGCCTGAGCAGCCGTGCCAGCTGCTCGCTCGCCCACTCGACCCCGAAGGAGTTCACGCCGCTGAGCACGATCTCCGCGCCGTCGAAGGCCGCCTCGGCCTCCTCGAGCTGGTAGCCGCTGACGCCCTCGGGCAGCTGCAGGTCGAGGTTCGGGTGGATCCGGCTCGACTTGACCGAGTCGATGATCTCCCGGTCCAGGTGCGTGCCGACGAGGCGGACCTCGTGGCCGTTGTCGGTCAGCGGGACCGCGAGCGCGGAGCCCATGATCCCGGAGCCGAGGACTGCGACGGTGGCCATCGTGAAGGTCTCCTATGCGGTGGTGGTCGCGTGCCGCGCCCAGAAGCCGCCGTCGGCGAACAGCTCGTCGACGAGCGGCAGCAGGAGGCCGGTCTCGTTGGCCAGGTCCAGCGACGTGTAGCGGCGGCGGATCATCTGCGCGCGGTAGTAGGTGTCGCGGAAGCGCTCGACGTCGAGCCCGATGTCGGCCGGGCCGACGGGGCAGCCCGCCGCCAGCAGCTTGTCGCGCAGCTCGTCGGCGCCCATGAGCTGCTCCTGCAGCCGCTCGCGCAGGTCGGGCCAGCGCTCGGAGAGCAGCTCGAGGCGGGCGCGCAGCGCGTCCGGCTCGATGTACTTGGCCAGCGCTTCCTTGACCGCGGCCTCGTCGAGCCCGGGCGTCGTGTGGGTCTCGCGCACGCGCCGCTCGACCTCCTCCGCGCTCGGCCAGCCCGACACGATCGCGTCGACGTCGAGCTGGGAGAGGTCACGCTCGAGCAGGCGCTCGTAGAGCGCGGCCATCGAGATCGAGCCGACCCCGACCTTGAAGCCGTGCGAGAGCGGCGGGTCGTCGTCGTAGCCGAGGCCCTCCATCTCCCACAGGTGGCTGAACTGGTGCTCGGCGCCCGACGCCGGGCGCGAAGAGGCCGCCGCCTGCATCGCGAGGCCGGACATGATGAGGCCCTCGATCAGGGCGTCCATCGGGCCCTCCTCGCCGGCGGCCAGCTCCGCGGGGTTCGCGGTGGCGTCGCGCAGCGGGCCCTGCACCAGCTTCCACACGTCCCCGTCGATCGGCTCGACCTCGAGCGTGTCCGCGACGATCCAGTCGGCTCCGGCGGTGATCTTGGCCAGCAGGTCCGCGTAGCCGGCCGCGGTCATGTCCGGCGGCGCGCTCGTGAGCACCTCGAGGTCGGCCAGCACGGCGCGCGGCGCCGGGCAGGTGAGCGTCTGCTTGTAGCCCTCGACGGAGATCGCGGCGCCGAAGGCGGTGTAGCCGTCCATCGAGGCGGCGGTGGCGACGTTCATGTAGGGCCGCTCGCACTCGTAGGAGGCGCGCTTGGCGATGTCGTTGAGGCTGCCGGCTCCGACCGCGACCGCGATCGCGTCGTGGGTGCGCAGCGACTCGATCAGCGGCTTGATGTGCACGTAGTCGCCGTGGATCGTCGGCTTGCCCGGGAAGACGTAGGGCTCCTCGAGCATGCGCCCGGCGGCCTCGAGGCGCTCCTGGACCGCGCGGCCGGCGACCTCGAAGGTGTTCTCGTCGGCGACGACCACCGCGGTCGCGTCGCCGAAGCTCGCGGCGAACAGCTCGTCGACCGAGGAGATCACGCCCGGCCCGATCGTCACGTCCTTGGTGTCGGTCGCCCCGGCGAGCGCCGTCTTGATCAGGTCGTCGCGCATCGAAACCTCCTGCTCGTATCGGCGGTCGGTCGGGTTCCTGCCCGACCGACCGCGACCGTACGCACCCGCTTGAGCTTGCTAGGCCTCCGCAGCTGCGGCCGTTGACCCGCGCTCGGACTCGTGCTGCACCGACTTGTGCATGATGTCCTTCATCGCGGGATACGTCGCGATGTACTGGTCGACGTAGAACTTGTACTCGTCGTGGACCTCCATGTTGGGCTCGAGCACGCGCTCGGTGTGGACCATGCCCTCGGCCGCGGCCGGGATGTCGGGGTAGATCCCGGCGGCGACCGCCGCGACCATGGCCGATCCGAGCACCGGGCCCTCGGAGACCCTGGTGAACGAGATCGGCGTCCCGGAGATGTCGGCGTGCAGCTGCATCCACAGGTCGCTCTTCGTCGGCCCGCCGGAGACCACGTTCAGGCGCGGGTTGAAGTCATGCCCGCGCATGGTCCGGAAGATGTGCTCCGTGCCGTAGCAGATGCCCTCGATGATCGCCCGGAAGACGTGCCCCGGACCGTGCCGGAGCGAGAGCCCCGTGAACATCCCGCGCGCGTAAGGGTCGGTGTACGGGGAGCGGTTGCCCTGGAAGTAGTCGATGACCGTCAGGCCCTCGGAGCCGATCGGCACGTCCAGCGCCCACTCGGTCAGGACCTCGTAGGGATCGACGCCTCGCTTCTCGGCCTCCTTGACCGCCTCGCCGGCGAACCGGTTCTTGAACCACGCGACCACCGTCCCGGTCGAGACCTGGCCGGCCTCCACCGTGTACTGGCCGGGGATCATCGCGTCGGTGTAGGCGCCCCAGAAGCCCTGGCCGTAGATCGGCTCGGCCGCCTGGCCGATCATCACGTGCGAGGAGCCGGTGATCAGGGCCATCGTGCCGGGGGAGACGACGCCGAGCCCGAGCGCGCCGGCGTAGGCATCGATCGCGCCCTCGCCGACCGGGGTGCCCTCCTTGAGGCCCAGCTCGTCCGCGGCGGCCTTCGTCAGCCCGCCGCCGACCGGGACCCCGAGGTCGAGGACGTCCTGCGGGTACTTCTCGAGCACGTCCTCGACGCCGACGGCCGAGTACAGGCCCTGCGGGTAGCCGCCCTCGTCACGGTCGTAGTAGTACTTCGCGCTGGCCATGTTGATCGAGCCGGTCCATTCGCCGGTGAGCTTGTAGATCATCCAGTCGCCGCAGTCGGCGATCACGGCGGCGTTGTTGTAGGTGTCGGGCTCGTTCTCCTTGAGCCACATCACCTTGGGCAGGCCCCACTCGGCCGAGACGGCGCCGTAGCCGTTGTACTTCAGCGCCTTGTCGCCGGTCTCCTCGACGCGCCGCGCCTGGTCGGAAGCGCGGACGTCCATCCACATGATCGCCGGGCGGATGTGGTTGTTGCTCGAGTCCATCGCGACGACGGTCGACGACGTCGCGTCGATCGAGATGCCGGCGATGTCCTCGGCGGCGACGCCACTCTCGGACATTGCGCCCTTGACGGCCTGGACCAGCGCCCGCCACCACTCGTCCGGGTCCTGCTCGGCCCAACCGCTGCGCAGGTAGTTGGTCTCCCACTCGACGCTGCTGAACGCCGACGGAGTCCCTTCCTTGTCGAAGATGCCGACGCGTGAGCCGCCCGTCCCGAAGTCGATGCCCAGCAGGTAAGGACCTTCAGCCATGCCGTTCTCCTCCCTGTGGCCGGCCGCGCGGGGCGGACGATCCACGATTTCTTCACCTTCGCCGCCGGCGCCCTCACCGCCGGCGGACCCGTTGCGCGATTAGACCCTTGGTACCCGGAAATGTCAACATCGTGCATGAGATAAAGGCGCCTTTGCAACGTTAAGTCTGCGGCGTCTCGAGGTCGGTCCGCAGCTCGCCCCGCGAGCTGATCCCGAGCTTCTGGTAGGCGCTGGTGAGGTGCATCTCGACCGTCCGGACCGTCACGAACAGGGCTTGGGCGATCTCGCGGTTGGAGAGTCCCTCGGCGGCGATCTCGGCCACGCGGCGCTCGCGCGCGGTCAGCGCGTCGCGTCCCGTGAGGGCCGGGCGGCGCGGGCGGGCGCCGGCTGCGACGAGCTCTTCGCGGGCGGTGCGGGCGAGCGCCGCGGCGCCGCCGCGGTGGGCGAGGTCGAGCGCCTCGCGCAGAGGCTGGCGGGCGTCGCGCCGGTGACCCGCGCGCCGCAGCGCGGCGCCCAGGGCGAGCAGCGAGCGGGCCTGCTCGTAGCGGGCGGGCGAGGCCTCGGTGACCGCGACGGCGGCACGGAAGCGGTCGATGCCCTCGTCGCCGCCCTCCGCGACGCCCGCGGCCCGCAGCGCGAACGCCAGCGCCCCGGGAGCGCCCCACCGGCGCGCCCGCTCGAGCTCCTCGTGCGTGAGCGCGAGCGCCTTCTCGCGCTGCCCGAGTGCGGTGAGCGCGAGCGCCGTCGAGCCGAGCGTCGGCCACGGCCCCGGGTTGTCCATCCCCCACTGCGCGTCGCGCCGGCGCAGGTCGCGGAAGTCGGCCAGCGCGCCCGCCGGGTCGCCTATCGAGAGCCGGTGGTGGCCGCGGCTGTGCAGCAGCGGGTTGGCGAGCGTCACCGGCGGCGGCGACCCATGGAGGCCGCCCGTGGCCAGCAACGCCTCACGCGCGGCGGGCGTGCCCCGCTCGAGCAGGGCGTCGAGCAGGTAGGCGACCAGCATCGGCAAGGGCCCGGGCCAGCCGTCGGGGTCGATCGCCTCGAACGCCGCCACGCCCTCGGCCTCGGCCCGCGTGACCTGCCCCTGGCGCAGCAGGACGTGCGAGCGGCAGGCCGAGGCGATCGCGAAGCCCAGCGCCGAGCCGCGCGCCCGCGCGTCGGCGATCGCGAGCTCGAGCATCTCACCGGCCTGCTCGAGCCGGTCGGCGGACGTGAGGGTGATCGTCGCCTGGTAGAAGGCGTGCGCGTCGGGGCGCTGCTCGACGAGCAGGCGCCCACCGCCGAGCGCGCGCTCGGCCAGCTCGGCGGCGCGGTCCGCGGAGTCGCCCGCGAGCATCGTCTGCATGGCGAAGCCGGAGAGGATCAGGCGCTCGCCGGCCGTCTCGCCGGGAAGCCGCGGGTCGTAGAGGGCGAGGCGCTCGCGGGCGGCGCCGGCTGTCGCGAGCTCGATCTGCGCGCAGCCGATCAGGTCGGCGTCCATGCGCATCGCGGTCTCCGGGTCGCGGCGGGCCACCTGCGGGATCACCCGGCCGAGCACGGCGACGGCCTCCTCCGAGCGGTTCACGGCGGTGAGCGCGACGCCGAGCAGCGGCGCGGCGGCGGCCTGTGCGACGAGGTCGGGCGCCGTGTCGAAGGCGCTGCGCAGCCGCTCGACGGCGGGGCCGGGGCGGCCGGCCAGGAAGGCGGCCACGCCCGCCTCCTGCAGCACCGCCGACCGCGTCGGCGCGAGCGGGGACTCGGCCAGCGCGCGCTCGAGGTAGGCGCTCGCGAGCTCCGGCACGCCGCGGGCGAGCGCGAGCCCCGCGGCCGCGCGCAGGCGCTCGACGGTCCACGCGTCGCCGCCGGGCTCGGTGGCCAGCAGGTGGGTCGCGATCACCTCGGGCTCGGCGTCGTCGGCGGCCAGGATCTCGGCCGCGCTGCGGTGCAGCTGGGCCCGGCGCCCGGGGGCGAGCGCCTCGCGGACCGCGGCGAGCACGATCGGGTGCACGAAGTCCAGCGGTCGCCCGTCGCGCAGGATCTCCGCGCCGGCCAGGCGATCGGCGGCGTCGGTCGCCGCGTCGGGGGCGAGCCCGGCGAGCGCGGCGGCGTGCCGGTGCCGGGCGCGCCCGCCGAGCACCGCGACGCTCGTCGCGAGCCGCTCCTCGTCGAGGCCGAGCCGTCTCAGGCGCGCCGCGGTGGCCCGCCGGATCGTCGCCGGCGCGACGGACGGGAGCTGCTCCTGGCCCGCTCCCTCCTGCTCACCGACCGCACGCAGCAGCTCGTGCAGCAGGAACGGGTTGCCGCCGGTCGCGGTGTGGCAGGCGCGCACGAAGGCGCCGGAGCGCTGCTCGCCGAGCTGCTCGCCGACGACGGCGCCGGCGGCCGCCTCGCTGAGCGGCGCGGGCTGCAGCACCGTGTCGGGCTCTGGCGGCCGGGCCTCGTCCGGCGCGCCCTCGGGCGGACGCAGCGTCCAGACCATCAGCAACGGCATGCCCTCCACGCGCCGGGCGAGGTAGGCGATGGAGCGCAGCGAGGCCGCGTCCGCCCAGTGGGCGTCGTCGAGCGCGAGCATCACGGGCTGCTCGGCCGCGAGGTTCGCCGCCAGCCAGTAGAGCCCGTGGGCGACGGCCGGCCCGCGGTCGCCGGCGACCGGGCCGGCGGGCTCGCTGAGGGTGAGCGCCTCGCCGGCGAGCCCGGCCGGGCCGGCCGTGAGCCGCTCGCGCTCCGGCGGGCTCGCGGCGAGCAGCACCGGCTCGAAGAGCTGGCGGGCGACGCCGTAGGGGAAGTCCCGCTCGAGCTCGGCGCCGCGGGCACGCAGGACGCGCAGGCCGGCGTCCTGCGCGCGGCGCGCGGCGACCTCGAGCAGCGCCGACTTGCCGATCCCGGCCTCGCCCTCGATGGCCGTGGCGGCGCCCCCTCCGGCGAGGGCGCCGTCGATCTGCTCCGAGAGCCACGCCAGCTCCGAGTCGCGCTCGTGCAGCGTGCCCGCTGTCCTCATCCGGTCAATTCCTTCGGTCGGCCGCGCGAAAGTCTACGGTCGTCCCACGTGGCGCGGAAGCCGCGCGCGACGGAGGATTGGCGCCCATGCGACTGATCCGCCTTGCGGCCTGCGGCCTGGCCGCCGCCTTCCTGCTCCTCGCGGCCGCGCCGGCCGGCGCTGCCGACCGCGTGCTCGGCTTCGACGAGCTGCCCGACAACACGGTGCTCGGCGACCAGTACCCGCTGCCGCAGGACCCGGGCAAGGGGCCGGCCTTCGGCGCGGCGCCGCCGGGCGTCGAGCTCTCCGGCGACCCGCGCGTGGTCACGGTGGGAGCGGGCGAGTCGCGCTCGGCGCCGAAGGTCGTGCGCGAGCTCGGCGGCGGGGAGCTGTGCGAGGCCGAGGAGACCTCGACGTGGGCGCGCTTCGCGTTCGCCCGCGACCGCGTGCGCGTCTACGCCCGCATCGGCTTCGGAACCGGCACCGTGCGCCTGCGCGCCTACGACGCGTCGGGTGACGTGCTGGTGGACTCGGCCAGCGCCGCCTCGCCGGCCGGTGGCGGGCTCGCGCCGCTCGAGGTGACCACGAACGGGCCGCAGATCGTCTACATCCGCATCGGCGGGGACAACGGCTGCGTCCAGCACCGCTTCGACGACCTGACCTTCGACGACCTGGCGGGCCCCGGTGGCGGCGGTCCGCCGCCGCCGCTGCCGCCGCCGGACTTCGGGCTCGTGCGCGTGAGCCCGTCGGACCTCGAGCTCTCGGTCGTGACCGGCAAGAGCCTCGACATCGGGCTCGGCGTGACGCGCGTGAATCAGTCCAACGGGCCGATCTCCTACGCGGTCAGCGGCCTGCCGAGCGGCGTGACGGCGTCCTTCCCGGACGGCCAGTCCACGGTGTCGGCCGCGCCGCGGATCCGCCTCACGGCGACCAAGAACGCGCCGATCACCAACGCCAAGGCCGTGACGATCACTGGCACGCCGAGCGCGGGCGCGGGCAGCGCCCCGCGCCAGGTGAGCTTCAAGCTCGACGTGCACGGGCGCTACGACCTGCGGATCACCGGAATCGAGGTGACCCAGGGCATCCAGGATCAGCTGACCCCGTGCACGCAGCCGATCGACTGCCTCAAGGAGCCCTCGCTGCCGTTCCCGCCGTCCGACCTCGAGCGCACCGTGGCGTATCGCGGCGTGCGGCTCGCCGCCAACAAGCAGACCGCGGTGCGGGTCTACGCCAACGTCAAGGCGGGCGACAGCGTCGACGGCGTGACCGCCGCCCTGCGGGCGTTCCGGGGCGGCAAGCAGCTCGCCGGCGGACCGCTCCTGTCGAGCCCACACAAGCTCGTGCGCTCGATCTTCACGGACTTCCCGTGGGTGACGTGGGCCCAGCGCACGCTGGCCGGCGAGAGCTTCGACTTCATCCTGCCGCCCGAGTGGACGACCGGCGAGGTCAGCCTGCGCGCCTCCCTGATCGGCCCGCTGAGCTTCCTCGGCGGACCGGCGGAGTGCGAGACGCAGGGCTGCGAGGAGAACAACGGGATGGCGCTCGCGAAGATCCCGTTCATCCCGACGGGCTTCGTCAAGATGGCTAACGCGCGGCTGTGGTACTCGGGCGAGGACGTGTCGGACTGGTCGTACGACGGGAAGTCGTCCGACGCGCGGGCGCGCCTGTCGCCGGACCCCGATGAGGCCTTCGACCTGACCGAGCAGTTGCTGCCGCTGCAGGAGGGCGGGCTGGACTACAACCGCTCGAGCTACTACGCGACGATCGACATCACGGACATCAAGAACGTCGACACGTTCCTGCCCGCGGGCAAGCCACGTGACAAGTTCCAGCGCTCGACGGCCAAGAACCGCCTGGCCGACTACGCCGACGAGTATCCCGGCTGCGCGTGGGCCGACTTCTGCGCGGACTCGATCGTCGGCGTCTACGGGCCGCAGGTCGCGGGCGGCAGCGGCTCCAGCACCGGCAAGCTGGCGCGGGTCGGCCCCAGCATCTACCCCGAGACCTATCGCAAGCTCGACTTCGCCGGCGCGATCTGGGACGGCGACCAGCCCATCGCCGTGACCTCCTACGCCAACCCGGTGACCGGCCTGCACGAGGTCTCCCACGGCCTCGGCCGCAAGCACGCCGATCTCATCTGCGGCGGCAACTCGGACGGCCAGAACGGCGAGACGCACACGCTCGACGGCCGCGGGACCATCGAGGGCGTCGGGCTCGACCTACGGGAGTGGCCCATGCGGCCGATCGCCGCGAAGTCGCGCGGCGCAGTCGCCAAGGGTGCTCCGGACGTGCTCCACGACTACATGAGCTACTGCGACCCGAATCCGTGGACGAGCGTGCTCGGGTGGGAGAAGAACTTCACCCTGCTGCGCAAGATCGCCGACACGCTCGGGCGCACGAACGTGGTCAAGGGCGCGAGCCTGGCGGCGCCGGTGAGGATCGGTGGCGCGCCGCGAGCGGGCGCCGCGCAGGCCGCCAACCTGCTGCGGGTGCGGGCGTCGGTCACCGACGCGCGCGCGGAGATCCAGAGCGTCAAGCCGCGTAGCGGCCGGCCCGCCGCACGGCCGCCGGCGTCTTCGCCGCTCGTGCTCGTCGCGCGCGACGCCGCCGGCGCCGAGCGTGCTCGGGTCCCGATGAAGATCTCCGACACCTCCGAGGAGGGGGCGGGGGACCTGTTCGGCGAAGCCGATGTCCCGGCCGCCGGCGTGGCCTCGCTCGAGCTGCTGCGCGACGGGCAGCCGGTCGCTCGGAGGGCCGCGAGCGCGAACCGCCCGGTGGTCAAGGTGCTCTCGCCACGGCGGGGCCGGGTGGTCGGGCGCTCGCGCGAGACGACGGTGCGCTGGCGGGCCACCGACCGCGACGGCGACGAGCTGCTGGTGAAGGTCGACTACTCGATCGACGGCGGCCGCAGCTGGGAGCTCGATCCACCTCGGCCCGGACAACGGCCGGGCGTCGCTGCCCAGCGGCGCGTTCGCCGGCAGCCGGCGCGCCCGCGTGCGGGTGCGCGCCAACGACGGCTTCCACGAGGTGGCCGCCGAGTCCGCGCGCTTCCGGGCGGTGGCGCGCAAGCCTGCGGTGGAGATCCTCGCCCCGGTCGCCGGCCGGCGCGTCCGCGCCGACCAGACGATCGGCCTGCGGATCGCGGCCCGCGACGACCGCGGCAAGGCGATCCGGGGTCGCGCGCAGGTGCGCTGGTACGACGGCAAGCGGCTGCTCGCCCGCGGCCCGTCGACGGCGGTCACCGGCCTGCGGCCGGGGAGCCGGTCGCTGCGCGTCGTCGTCCGCGACGGCCGCGGCGGCGAGACGGTCGTGCGGCAGCGCGTGCGGGTGACCGCGGTCACGCCACAGCTGCTGGCGCTGAGGGCGCCGGAGCGCGTCCGGCGCGGGGCGCGCCGGCTCACGCTGCGCGTGCAGTCCTCGGTGCCGGCGAAGCTGCGGATCACGGGCGCGGGCGTGCGCCGCGCGAGCGCCGTCGACGTCTCGCGGACGCCGCGCCGGGTGCAGGTCCGCCTGGCGCCCGGCCGCCGGGCGCTCGACCTGGACGTCCGCCTGCGGGCGGGCGGGCGTTCGCGGTCGGCCGAGCTGGCCGTGGCGCGCCGGTGACGCCCCGCGGCGTCACACGCGTGTGCCAGATGCGTGACGGAACACCTGCTGGTAAGGGTGTGCGGGTGCCGCCGGGGTCGTTCTCCGCCGGGCGATACGAGAACTGCCTCATATCCGAGAACTTCTCGTATCAGTCGACGCTTGTGGCGTGTTGGCGCTCGCCGAAAGCAGCCCGTATGGCTGTGCTCCCCTTACCAGCGGGGTTTCCGCCGCGCTCGGCACGGCCGCTGGGACGCCCGACGGCGGGAGGGACGCAGCGCTCCCGCCGCCGGCGGTCCGTCAGCGGATGATCCTGCAGACCAGCGTCTGCCCCGCCTTCAGGCGGAAGTTCGCCGCGGTCTTGCCCTTGACGTCGAACGCCCCCGCCGCGAGCCGCTTCCCACCGCGTTCGGCCGTGTAGCGGTAGCGCCCCGCGATGCCGGCGATCGCCGCGCGCATGCGCAGCCTGCGCTGGCCCGCGCGGACGTCGAAGCGCATCTTCGACACCACGCCGCCGCGGCTGTTGCGCACCGTCAGGACGACCGGCCCGCTGCCCCCGGCGCCGAGCTCGGCGGTCTTCGAGAACGTCGTCCCCGCGAGGCCGCGCGCGCGGTTGAGCGCTGCCCGGAAGCCCGGTCGGCTCGAGCCCGAGGCCAGCCGCGCCGGCCCGGGGTTCGAGTTGACGGTCGGCGCGGCGGCCGCCGCCTGCGCGGACGCGGTCGCCGCCGCGCCCGCCGGCGGCTCGGCACCCTGGATCCTCGCCCGCTGAACCTCCGCCGGGCCGGCCGTCGACGGCCAGCGGCCGCCGCCCTCACCCGTGTAGCGCAGCACGTCGAAGCCGCGTTCGATGTCGCCGGTGAAGATGTAGCCGTTGTGAGGCTTGGCCGACCAGGTGTTGGCGCTCGTCGGGATGTACCAGCCGAGCTCCCTGGTCCGCTTGGGGTCGGAGAAGTCCGCGACGCGGATGCCCTTGCCGTACCACGAGACCACGATCCGGTCCTCGTCGGGCGCCTGCCAGTAGATGTGGATCGTGCAGCCCTGGGCGCCCTGCCCGAGGTTCGGGTCGATGCCGCCGTTCTGCAGCGGCAGGTTGTAGGTGCCCGCGACGACCGGGTTGCCGGTGGCTGTGCTCTCCAGCGTGCCGTCGGCCTTCGTCTTGTAGAGGTAGAGCGCCCCGAGGTTGTTGCGGTCGTTGGAGCCGGGGGTGGGAGCGGGGTCGCGCGGGCTGCCGTCGGTCGAGGTCTTCCCGCACGCCCGTGACTCGCCGCCGCCGCGGTACTCGTCGGTGATCAGCGCCAGCGAGCGGTCGTGGTTGGGCTCGGACTGGTGCGCGAAGGTCACCGCCGGGTCGACCAGCCGCTGCACGATCCGCGGGTTGCGCGGGTTCGTGACGTCGATGACGTCGGAGGTCTGGTTGCCGGAGGATGCGTAGAGGTAGTCCTTGCCGTCGGGCCGGTGATCGACGATCAGGTCGTGCGGCGAGGTGGTCGAGAACTCTGGCCGCGACGGCGCGCCGTACTGGATGCCCGGGAGCTTGACCGGCGCCGCCGGGTTGCTCAGGTCGAAGATGTCGATCCGGTTGTAGCGGGCGACGTACTGGTCGATGTAGAGGTAGGGCCAGTCCAGCGTGTTGTTGTGCGACCCCACGTAGGCGCCCGCCTGGTCGAAGATCGGCAGGAAGGCGATCTCGCGCGGGTTGGCCGGGTCCTCGAGCGAGAGCACGACGGTGCCCTCCTCGCCGGGGTGGCAGTGGTTGTTGCGGGTCTCGATCGCCATCACCATGTACCTGCCGTCGGGCGAGAGCTGCGGGTCGTTCTGGCCGCCCGCGCAGTCGAACAGGCCGGCCACGAACGGCTGCTCGGGGTTGGCGATGTTGATCGCGGTGATGCCGCCGCTGCCCGGGACGCACTGCGACGCGGCGGGCGGGCCGGGCGGGGTGGCGCCACTGCAGGTCCCGTAGGTCCCGACGTAGGCGTAGTCGCCGGCCAGCTCGATGTCCGAGCCGAAGTCGATCGGGATGTTGGCGACCAGCTCCATGTTCTCGCCGATGCCGGTCAGCGGGAACGGCGCCCGCGTCGGCTCGCCGGGCACCTGCGCGCGCTTGGCGCGCGCCTGCTCGACGACCTGATCGCCCACGTCGACCACGTCGCTGCTGCCGCTGCCGCTCACGGCGCTCGCCACGGGCACTGCCGCGAGCGCCGCCCCGGCGGTCGCGACGGCGAGGATGGTCTTCAGTCGCATCTCAGACACCAGCCGGATTCGTCGTTTCGTGGGTCATCGCACCCGCACCGTCCTGGCCGCGGAGGACACGGCCGTGAGCACGTCGTTGCCGTAGAAGCGGGCGCGGACGCGGATCTGCCCGAAGCGCACCTGTTCGCGGACGCGGTAGGTGCAGTCGGACTCGAGCTCGGTCTCGGCGACCGCGATCGTGCGGCCGTCGCGCTTGTAGGTCACCGCGACCTCGCCCTCGCAGGCATCGCGGCGCGAGACGCCGTCGGGCCGGCGCAGGCGCCCCGTGGTGACCACGGTGCGCGAGTCGCCGACCTGGCGGGTCCGCGCGCCCAGGCTCTCGGGCCGGATGCGCGGGATCCGCAGCCGCTGGATGGCGGTGGCGGTCTGGCCGGCGGAGTCCGTCGCGATCGCCACCAGCGACGTGCGCCCGACGTCGTCGCCGGTCGCCTCGACCGTGCAGCGGTAGGGCGCCGAGACGTCCGTGCAGACCACGCGGCCGCCGAGGTAGAAGGTGACCTTCGCGATCCCGCGATCGTCGGTGGCGGTCGCGGCCAGGGAGAAGGTGGCGGAGCGGGGGTCCGCCACGGGCTCGGTGATCGTCACCGTCGGCGCGCTGTCCTCGGGTGCGTCGTCGGGCCCGATCACCCGAATCGAGACGGCCGCCGCGGCGGTCTGGCCGCGGTTGTCCTCGGCCGTGGCCGTGATCGCCTGATTGGTCCCGGCCTCGGCCGCCGCCGGCGTGTAGGGCGCCGTGTAGGGCGCGGTCGGGTCGACGCCGAGGACAGTGGTGCCGCGGCGGAAGGTGACCGCCTTGACCCCGACGTCGTCGGACGCCGTCGCGGTGATCGTCACGGGCTGGCCGACCGCCACGGCGGCCCCGCCGGCGGGCGCCGTGAGCGCGACCGTCGGCGCCGCGTCGACGAGCGCGCGCAGCGGCGTCGGCACGGGCGCCGGACGGGTGAGGAGGTTACGGAAGTCGACCGCCGGCGTGCGGGCGAAGAGCACCCCCGTGCTGGGATCGACCACGGGCTCGCGCGCGCCGGTGACCGCATCCCCGGCGGGCGGGCCGCCTGCGGTCGTCGGGCCGGCCGGACTGCCCCACCAGTTCACGCGGGCGTCGACCTGGAAGACGGCGCTGCCGGTCGCCGGCGCGTGGAAGAGGCCGAAGCCGTTGCCCTGGATGTTGTTGAGGTTGAAGCGCGTCTGGCTCGTGGGCCGCGAGTTCTCGTAGCGGATCCCGCTGCGCACGTTGTCGGCGACCTGGTTCTCGACCGCGACCGCCGTCGCGCCGTTGAGGATGCGGACGCCGTCCTGCGTCGTGGCCGCTGTCGCGCGGCCGGCGCCGGTGATGCGGTTGCCGTTCAGCAGCGCGAAGACGCCGTTCGGCGGCGAGGGGATCGGCGGCTGTGGCGAGCCGTCGGCCTGCGCCGCGTCGACGATCACGCCGGCGGCGTTGTGGCCCTCGATGACCGAGTCCTCGAGCGTGACGTTGTTCAGCGCCGCGGGGTCGGGGCCGGTCGCCACGAAGCCCACGCCGGTCTCGCTGCGGCCGTAGCGGCCGTCGCCCTGGGTCGACTCCGCCTGCACGAGGTCGGCGATCTCCACGCTCGCGACCACGCCGTCGGCGTCGACGTAGCCGATGCCCGCCTCGACGAACACGTCGACCCCGACCACGGTCAGGCCGGAGATCCTCGCCGTCGTGCCGACGACGGAGATGATGTTGCCGGCGGCGTCGCGCAGGTTCGGGGTCGCGGCGGCGATCTGGCCGCCCGGGCCGCCGGCCGGCCGAACGAACGTGCGTCCCGCGCCGGCGCCGCGCAGCGTCAGCGGCTTGTCGATGGTGATCGCGGTCGAGCCCGGCGTGCCCGCGCCCTCCACATAGTCGCCGTCGCAGACCGACACCGTGTCGCCCGGCGCCGCCGCGGTCACGGCGGCGGCGATCGAGGTGTAGCCCGCGCTCGGGCAGTCGGCCCCGTCGTCGTCCACGACCAGCTGGGCCGCCGATGCGCCGGCCGGCATTGCGAGTGCCGTAGTGGCGATGGCGACCGCCGCCGCGGCGCACCGGACGCTCTTCATCCGTCCTCCCTGGATCTGTCAGGGCACCCGTCCGGACGCCCGTTCCGAGACCCATGGTGGGTCTCCCCTGAGTGGTGAACGGTACCCCTTGGCTGGCCGCGTGTCGAGCCGTTGGCGCGTGGCCGTCTAGGGCGAGCGCTCGAGCGCGTCGCGCGCGGGCATCCCGTCGCGAGCGCCGGCCGTGCCGCAGGAGATCCCGGCGGCCCTCACCGCCAGCCGGGCGGCGTCGCGCAGGTCGGACCCGGACGCCAGCTCCGCCGCCAGGGCGCCGTTGAAGGCGTCTCCAGCGCCCGTGGTGTCGACCACGTCGACCTGCGCGGCGGGCACCCGCTCGGGCTCGGCGCCCGGGCCCTCGAGCAGCAGCGCCCCGTCGGCGCCGAGCGTGAGCACGACCGGCGCGCCGGTCAGCTCGGCGAGCGCGCGCGCGGCCGCCTCAGCGGTGTCCTGATCGGTGAGCGCACGCGCCTCTGCGGCGTTCGGGGTGAGCAGCGGAGCGAGGGCGAGCAGGTCGGGCACGAGCTCGCGCGCGGGGGCGGGGTTGAGGACGAGCCGCGCGCCCGCCGCGGCACCCGCCCGCGCCCCGGCGACAACCGCCTCGTCGCTGACTTCAAAACCCAGCAGGATCACCATCGGCTCAAACTCGGGCGCCCCACCGGGCTCAAGTCCGGCCGGCCGCCCGCTCTCGGTCACCTCAGCCCCACCCAGCAGCACACCCAGCGCCCGCTCCACTGCCGTGCCGTCCAGCGCGGCGTTCGCTCCTGAGGCCACGGCGATCTGGTTCTCGCCCGCCTCGTCCACCACGATCAGCGCGACGCCGGTCGGCTCGTCCACGAGGCGGCCGACGTGCTCGACGCCGACGCCCTCCTCCGCGAGCACCGCCACCGCCTCGGCGCCGAGGTCGTCGTCGCCGACCGCGCCGACCAGCTCGACGCGGGCGCCGAGCCGGGCTGCAGCGACCGCCTGGTTGGCGCTCTTGCCGCCGCCGTGGCGCGCGAAGCGCCCGCCCGTGACGGTCTCGCCCGGGGCCGGCAGCCCCGCGACCGTCACGACGAGGTCGACGTTGACCGACCCGACCACCACCACGCGCGCGTCCGCCATCGGCGGGAGCGTGCCAGATGTCAGGCCGCGAGCTCGGCCCGGCACTCATGGCCGAGCCGCCGCACGCCCAGCCGGATGCGGCTCTTGGCCGTGCCGAGCGGGACGCGCACGCGCTGGGAGACCTCGTCGGCGGTCAAGCCGGCCCAGTAGGCGAGCACGACCGCCTCGCGCTGTGGCGCCGGCAGGCGGCGCACCGCGGCCAGCAGCGCCGCGCGGTCGTGATGGTGCTCGGCGGCGGCCGCGGGCGACTCCTCCGGCGCCACGGGCCCCCGCGTCGCCGCCTGGGCGTCACCCAGCCGTGCCAGCGCCCGCTGCGCCGCCTCGTGCCGGCGCCACACGTCGAGCGCGCGCGACCGGGCGCGCAGCCGGAGATAGGCCGCGAGGTCGGCGCGCCCCGGGTCATAGGCCTCCGGGCAGCGCCAGAGCCGCAGGAAGACGTCCTGGGTGACGTCGCGTGCCAGCTCGTCGTCACCCAGGATCGCGAACGCCGCGCGGTGGGTCGTCCCGGCGTGCCGGCGGTAGGCCTGGGCGAACGCCGCACGGCCGGCCAGCTCTTCTGCTCCCTGCGGTCCCACGTCGGCCTCCCACCGGCGGACAACGGCTACGCGCCAAGAACGACTGAAGCTAGACGGTCTGTCCACGGTTTGTCAAGCGCGATCCCGGCCGCGTAGGGTTGGAGCCGGCCATGCCCGACACCGGTCTCCGCATCGGCGAGCTGAGCCGTCGCACCGGCATCGACCCGGCGCTCCTGCGGGCCTGGGAGCGCCGCTACGGCGTGCCGCGCCCGCACCGTTCGCCCGGCGGACAGCGCCGCTACTCCGAGGCCGACGAGGCGCGCGTGCGCCTGATGCGCCTGCACATGTCGCGCGGCTTCCCGGCCGGCGTGGCCGCGCGCCTGATCGCCGCCCGGCCGGCCGGATCGCTCGGCTCGCGTCCGGGGGCCGGCGTGGCCGCGCTCACCGCCGACCTGCGGGTCGCGCTCGACGACTACGACGAGGCGGCAGCCCACGCCGCGCTGGACGCCCTGCTGGCCACCGCGCCCCTCACCGACGTGCTGCGTGCGGCGGTGCTGCCGGTCCTGCGCGAGATCGGCAGTCGCTGGGAGCAGGGGGAGCTGAGCGTCGGCGCCGAGCACTTCGCCACGGCGCTGCTGGGCGGGCGCCTGCGCGCCCTCAGCCGCGGCTGGGACAGCGGGCGCGGACCGCTCGCGCTGCTCGCCTGCGCGCCCGGCGAGCGCCACGAGCTCGGCCTCGTGAGCTTCGGGCTCGCGCTGCACGCCGAGGGCTGGCGCGTGCGCTCGCTCGGCGCCGACACGCCGGTCGCGGCCGTCGAGCACGTCGCCGGACGAGAGGCGCCCGCCCTGATCGTGGTCGCGGCGGTCCGGCCCGAGCCGTTCGCACAAGCGACGCAAGCGCTCGCCGGGCTGGCGAGCAGGCATCCGCTCGCGGTCGGCGGGGCGGGCGCCGGCGAGGCGCTCGCGGACGAGCTCGGGGCACGGCTGCTGCCCGCTGACGCCGTCGCCGCGGCGCACGCCGTCGCGGCCGCCGGGAGACGTACGGCTAGCCCCATCTAGTGGCGCAACGGCGCTCGCTAGGGTCCTGCGAATGGCCCTGAATAGCACTCGTCCGCTCCGCGAGACCCTCGCCGGAGCACTGCCGGATCGCCCCTTCGACGTCGCCTTCTGGGACGGCACCGCGCTGCCCTCGACCAACGGCGCCGGCGGCCCGACCTTCACCGTCGGCACGCCGGACGCGCTCGTGCACATGCTCCGCGCGCCCAGCCAGCTCGGGCTCGGGCGAGCCTACGCCGACGGCTCGCTGCAGGTCGACGACCTCGACGCCGCGCTCGAGCTGCTCGACGGCTGGACGCCGCCGCCGGTCGACACGCGCACGCGCGCGCGGCTCGCGCTCGCTGCCGCCCGCGCGGCCGGCCCGCGGCGCCCGCGCCCGCGGTCGGCGGCGGAGCTGGTGCCGCGCGGCCGCCGCCACTCGCGCGAGCGCGATGCACGCGCCGTGCGCCACCACTACGACGTCTCCAACGCGTTCTTCGAGCTGCTGCTCGGCCCGTCGCTGACCTACTCGTGCGCGATCTTCTCGCGCGGGGCGACCACGCTCGAGGAGGCCCAGGAGGCCAAGAACGAGCTCGTGTGCACGAAGCTCGGGCTGACCGAGGGCCAGCGCGTGCTCGACGTCGGCTGCGGCTGGGGCGCGCTCGCCATGCACGCCGCCGCGCGCCACGGCGTCCACGTCACCGGCATCACGCTCTCCGAGCGCCAGGCCGAGCTCGCGCGCCGCCGCGTCGCCGACGCCGGGCTCGCCGAGCGGGTCGAGATCCGCCTGGCCGACTACCGCGAGCTGGGCGGACGAGCGCTTCGACGCAGTCGCCTCGATCGGGATGGTCGAGCACGTCGGCAACGTCCAGATCGACGCCTACGCCGAGCGGCTCGCCGCGGCGCTCGAGCCCGGCGGACGGCTGCTCAACCACGGGATCGCCCGCCTGCGCCACACCGATCCGGAGGCGGGCCCCTTCTCCGAGCGCTTCGTCTTCCCCGACGCCGCGCCGCTGCACCTCTCCCGCATCGAGCACGCGCTCGAGCGGGCGGGCTTCGAGACGCTGCACGCCGAGGGCTTCCGCGAGGACTACGCCACGACGCTCGAGCACTGGGCGGCCAACCTCGACGCGAACCTGGAAGAGGCCGAGCGGCTGGCCGGGGCCGACCGCGTGCGCGTCTGGCGGCTCTACCTGCGGGCGGCCCGCAACGGCTTCGCCAGGCGCTTCACGTCGGTCTACCAGGTGCTGGCGACCCGGGGCTGAAGACGCGGGCGGTGAAGGCGGCGGCGACCTGCGCGGTCTCGTCGCCCAGCCGCCGCGGGCCGTCGTGCGGCGAGAAGACGGCCTGCACCTCGCCGACGAGCCCGGCGAGTGCCGGCGGCCCGGCCTCGCCGGCGACGCGCAACGCCTGGGCGCCGAGCGCGCCCAGCACCGCGAGCGCGCCGTCCAGGCAGCGCCCGACGGCGTCGGCCTTGCGCCAGGCGAGAAAGCTCGGAGAGACCATGTCGTTCTGGCCGAAGCCGCCGAGCGACAGCAGGCTCGGCTGGGCCAGCGCGCGCGCCTCCTCCGCCCAGCCCGTGGCCACCATGTGCAGCGGCTTGACCGTCCACTCGTCGCGTGCGAGCACGCGCGGCGGTGCCGGGGTGCTGGAAGAGCCGGTCGGTCGCGCGCGCCGCGAGCTGGCAGAGGTCGGTCCACGCGAAGGCCAGCCCGTCCAGGGCGGCCGGCGCGCGCGCGTCGTGGTAGCCGCCGGTGGAGAAGACCGCCCCGAGCGGCGGCCGGTCGGTGGGCGGCACGTAGACCGGGTTGTCGGTGACCGAGCGCAGCGAGATCGCCGCCGCCTCCTCCGCCGCGGCCTGGGCGCGGCGCACGGCGCCGAGCACGCGCGGGAGGATGCGGAAGCTCACCGGCGCCTGGTGGGCCTGGCGCATGCCGCCGTCGCTCTCCAGCAGCGCCCGCAGCGAGCGCAGCGCGGCCGTCTCGTGCGGGTCGCCCCACAGCGGCTCGAGCTCGGCGCCGTAGGCCTCGAGCGGGACCCCGAGCACGGCGGCGGCGAGCGCGAAGACCTGCTCGGCGAGGGCGAGGCGGCGCGCCCCGGCCAGCGCCGCGTCGGCGACGAGCGCGGCGGCGCACGGCGACCCGTTGACCAGCGCCATGCGCTCCTTCGGCGCCAGCTCGAAGCGCTCGGGGATCGCGTAGAAGAGGTGCCCGAGCGCGAGGATCTCGCCCGCGCCGCCGTTGCCCTGCGAGGGCACCGGCGGCAGCGGCGACTCCAGCATCGCCGTCACCGCGGCGGCCACCTCCGCCCGGATCGTGGCGTGCCCGCCGAGCAGGTTGGCCAGGCGCGCGAGCACGATCGCCCGCGTCACGCGCTCGGGCAGCGGCTCGCCGAAGGAGGCGGCGGTCCACATGTGCGTCGGCCGGCGCGCGCGGCGCTCCTCGCTGAGGACCTCGGTGGCGCCGTCGCCCGGGGCGGTCGTCACGCCGTAGATGAGCGCGGCGGGATCCTCGGCCAGCCGCGCCTCGACGAGCGCGGCGAAGCTCGCGTGGGCGCGGTCCATGCGCTCCAGCGCCGTCCGGCGCGAGCTCGACGCCCTCGCCCGCCCACGCCACCCGCCGCACGGCCTCGAGCGTGATGTCCTCGCGGGTGGCGAGCCGCATCAGCCCGCGGCGAGCCGGTCGCGCGCCCGGCCGCGGGCGAGCTTGACCCGCGCGGTGTGGTCGAGCTCGACCTTGCGCAGGCGCACCGCCTCCGGCGTGACCTCGACGCACTCGTCCTCGCGCAGGAACTCCAGCGCCTGGTCGAGCGCCAGCTGCCGGTGCGGCACCAGCCGGATCAGCACGTCGGAGGTGGAGGAGCGCACGTTGGTGAGGTGCTTCTCCTTCGTGGCGTTGACGTCGAGGTCCTCGGCGCGGGCGTTCTCGCCGACGATCATGCCCTCGTAGACCTCCTCGCCCGGGCCGACGAACAGCGAGCCGCGCTCCTGCAGGTTGAACAGCGCGAAGGACGCCGTCGCGCCGCGCCGGTCGGCGACCAGCGAGCCGGTCGGGCGCGTGCGCAGCTCGCCGAACCACGGCTCCCAGCCGTCGAAGACGTGATGCAGGAGCCCGGTGCCGCGCGTCTCGGTGACGAACTCGGTGCGAAAGCCGATCAGCGCGCGGGCCGGCACGCGGTACTCCATCCGCACCCAGCCGGTGCCGTGGTTGACCATCTGGTCCATCCGCCCGCGCCGCAGGGCGAGCATCTGGGTCACGACGCCGACGTAGTCCTCGGGCACGTCGACCGTGAGCTGCTCCACCGGCTCGCACAGCTTGCCGTCGATCTCGCGCGTGAGCACCTGCGGCTGGCCGACGGTCAGCTCGAAGCCCTCGCGGCGCATCAGCTCGACCAGCACGGCGAGCTGCAGCTCGCCGCGGCCCTGCACCTCCCAGGCATCCGGGCGCTCGGTGTCGGCGACCCGCAGCGACACGTTGCCGACCAGCTCCTGCTCCAGCCGCGCGCGGACCTGGCGAGCGGTCAGCTTGCCGCCCGAGCGGCCCGCCAGCGGGGAGGTGTTGATGCCGATGACCACCGACAGCGACGGCTCGTCGACCTGGATGACGGGCAGCGGCCGCGGGTCGTCCGGGTCGGCCAGCGTCTCGCCGATCGTCACCTCGGGCAGGCCGGCGACCGCGATGATCTCGCCCGGCCCGGCCTGCTCGGCGGCGACGCGGTCGAGTGCCCGGGTGACGTAGAGCTCTGAGACCGTCGCGCGCTCCACCGTCCCGTCGGCCCGGCACCAGGCGATCGGCCGGCCGCGGTGGATGGTGCCCTGGCGGACGCGGCAGAGCGCGAGGCGGCCGACGTAGGGCGAGGCGTCGAGGTTGGTGACGTGGGCCTGGAGCGGGTGGGAGGGGTCGTAGGCCGGTGCGGGGATGTGGTCGACCAGCGCGCGGAAGAGCGGCTCGAGGTCGGTGCCCGGCTCCGCTGGGTCCAGCGACGCCCAGCCCGCACGGGCGTTCGTGTAGACGATCGGGAACTCGATCTGAGACTCGTCGGCGTCGAGGTCGAGGAAGAGCTCGTAGACCTCGTCGACGACCTCGGCGATGCGGGCGTCGGGCCGGTCGACCTTGTTGACGACGAGGATCACCGGCAACCGCGCCTCGAGCGCCTTGCGCAGCACGAAGCGGGTCTGCGGCAGCGGGCCCTCGGAGGCGTCGACCAGCAGCAGCACGCCGTCGACCATCGTCAGCCCACGCTCGACCTCGCCGCCGAAGTCGGCGTGGCCCGGGGTGTCGACCACGTTGAGCTTCGTCTCGCCCCAGCGCACCGACGTGTTCTTGGCCAGGATCGTGATGCCCTTCTCGCGCTCGAGGTCCATCGAGTCCATCACGCGCTCGGCGACGTCCTGATTGGCGCGGAAGGCGCCGGTCTGCCACAGCATCGCGTCGACCAGCGTCGTCTTGCCGTGGTCGACGTGGGCGACGATGGCGACGTTGCGGAGATCCTGGCGGAGGGCGGTCGGCATGGCCGGATGAGGGTAGAGGGCGCCTGGTGAGCGCTCGCGAGCACTACGACCGCCTCGCGGCGGGCCATGTCGGTGCTCTCGGACCTTCGCGGACGCCGAGCTGCGCGCCGGGCTGGCCGAGATCGAGCGCGCGACCGCCGGCCGCGAGACGCTCGCCTTCGACGACGTCTTCTGCTTCGTCTGCGGGCGGCGCGGGTAACTCCGGGGCCGTGCCTCGGATCGGCATCCACGCCTCCCACGAGCAGATCGCCCCCTCCGAGCTGCTCGTCGCCATGCGCGAGGCCGAGGCCGCCGGCTTCGACTGCGCGTGGTCCTCGGACCACTTCTCGCCGTGGAGCGAGCGCCAGGGGGAGTCGGGCTTCGCCTGGTCGTGGCTCGGCGCCGCGCTGGCGACCACCGGTCTGGACTACGGTGTCGTCAACGCGCCCGGCCAGCGCTACCACCCGGCGATCATCGCCCAGGCCGCCGCGACGCTGAGCGAGATGTTCCCGGGCCGCCTGCAGGTCGCGCTGGGCACCGGCGAGTTCTCCAACGAGCACATCACCGGCCAGCGCTGGCCGGACAAGAAGATCCGCGAGGCGCGCCTGCTCGAGTGCGTGGAGGTCATGCGTGCGCTGTTCGCCGGCGAGGTGGTCGACCACGACGGGCTCGTCACGGTCGATCGGGCGAGGCTGTGGACGCTGCCCGCCACGCCGCCGCCGCTGCTGGCCACGGCGGTGAGCGTCGAGACCGCCGGCTGGGCCGGCGGCTGGGCGGACGGGCTGATCACCATCCAGCAGCCGCGCGAGCATCTCGAGCGGATGCTGGCGGCCTTCGGCGAGGGCGGCGGCGCCGGCAAGCCGACGGCGCTGCAGGTGCACGTCTCCTGGGCGCCGACCGAGCCGGAGGCGCTGGCGATCGCCCACCACCAGTGGCGCACCAACCTCTTCAAGCCGCCGCTGTGCTGGGACCTGCCGACCGTCGAGCAGTTCGACGAGGCGGCCAAGCACGTGCGTCCGGAGGACCTGCACGGCGGGGTGCTGATCTCCAGCGACCTCGCCCGCCACGTCGAGTGGCTGCAGGAGCTGGCCGCGCTGGGCTTCGACCCGATCTACGTCCACCACGTCGGGCAGGAGCAGCGGCCGTTCATCGAGGCCTTCGGCGAGCACGTGCTGCCGGCGTTCAGCGGCGCCGGCGTGCGATGAGCTCGAAGGCCACGAGCGACCTGTGGTGGCGCAACGCGATCGTCTACTGCCTCGACGTCCAGACCTTCCTGGACTCCGACGGCGACGGCTGGGGTGACCTGACCGGCCTCACCGAGCGCCTGGACTACCTCGCCGGCCTCGGCGTCACGTGCGTGTGGCTGATGCCGTTCTACCCGTCGCCCAACCGCGACGACGGCTACGACATCACCGACTTCTACGGCGTCGACGAGCGCCTGGGCTCGCCGGGCGATGTCGTCGAGCTGGTGCGTACCGCGCGCGACCGCGGCATCCGCGTGATCGCCGACCTCGTCATGAACCACACCTCGGTCGACCACCCGTGGTTCCAGGCCGCGCGCTCGGACCCCGACTCGCCGTTCCGCGACTTCTACGTGTGGGTCGACGAGAAGCCCGAGGAGAAGCCCGGCGACGTGGTCTTCCCCGACAAGGAGGACTCCAACTGGGCGTGGGACGACGAGGCCGGCCAGTACTACCTGCACCGCTTCTACTCCCACCAGGCCGACCTCAACGTCGCCAACCCGGCCGTGCGCGACGAGATCGCCCAGGTCGCCGGCTACTGGCTCCAGCAGGGGCTCAGCGGCTTCCGCGTCGACGCCGTCCCGTTCATGATCGAGGCGACCGGCATGCCCGAGGGCGCGATCGAGGACCCGCACGAGCTGCTGCGCGACGTGCGGCGCTTCATCGACCGCCGGGTGGGCGAGGCGATCCTGCTCGGCGAGGTCAACCTGAAACCCGGCCAGCAGCGCGAGTTCTTCGGCGACGAGGGCGGCGACGAGCTGCACATGATGTTCAACTTCATCGCCAACCAGGCGATGTACCTGGCGCTCGCCCGCGAGCGGGCGGAGCCGCTGACCGACGCGTACTCGTCGCTGCCCGCGCTCCCCGAGGACGCCCAGTGGGGCAACTTCGCCCGCAATCACGACGAGCTCACGCTCGACAAGCTGACCGACGACGAGCGCGAGGAGGTCTTCGCCGCCTTCGGCCCCGACGAGTCGCTGCAGCTCTACGGCCGCGGCCTGCGGCGGCGGCTGCCGACGATGCTCGACGGCGACGAGCGGCGCGTGCGGATGGTCTACAGCCTCGTCTTCTCGCTGCCCGGCACGCCGGTGCTCTTCTACGGCGAGGAGATCGGGATGGGGGAGAACCTCGACATCGAGGGCCGCCTCGCGGTCCGCTCGCCCATGCAGTGGTCCGGCGAGCGCCACGGCGGCTTCTCGACCGCCGGCGAGGGCGAGAAGCTCAGCCGGCCCGTGGTGGACGGCGAGCGCGGGCCCGCCGCCGTCAACGTCGCCGCGCAGCGGCGCGACCCCGACTCGCTGCTGAACTGGATGGAGCGCCTGATCCGCCGCCGCCGCGAGTGCCCTGAGCTCGGCTGGGGCGAGATGACGGTGCTCGACGCGGGCGACGAGGCCGTCTTCGCCCACCGCATGGACTGGCAGGGCGACACCATCCTCGCCGTCCACAACCTCTCGGGCCGGGACGTCAGCGTGGCGCTGCCGCTGGACGACGCCGCAGACTGCGAGGCATTGGTCGACCTGTTCGCCGCCGACGAGCGCCCGCCGGGCGACGACGGCCGCGTCGCGTTGGAGCTCGGCCCGTACGACTACGGCTGGTGGCGCGTACGGCGCAAGGGCCAGCGGCTGGCGCCCTAGGGCCGCACCGTCAGCGCGTCGCTCACCGGCCGCTCGCCCGTCGCGTCGGACGGGAGGGTCACGACGCGCCCGCCGACGACCATCGTGGTCGAGCCGCCGCCGTCGAGGTTGAGCCCCTCGCGGGCGCCGAGGGCGGACAGGATCTCAGCGGACTCGAGGAAGCTCGCGCCGGCGCTGACGCCGGGCCGGCGGCCGTCGACGGTGACCAGCACGAGCGTCCCGTCGGAGCGCACGCCGGCGAGCGTGCGCGGGTTGCGGCGCATCGCGAAGCGGTAGGAGAAGCCGGGGTCGTCCTGGTAGACGAAGCCCTCCTCGGCGCTCGGGATCCACGTTCGCCCGCCGAGCAGCAGCCGCGGCCCGCCGTTGACGACCGCGGTGCCGGGCGCGAGCGCGAACGGTGCGCCGGCGGAGCGCAGCCCGAGCTCGAGCTGCGGCCGCGCGCCGGGGGCCGCGCCCGCGCGCAGGAACTCTGCCGCGTCGCCGCTGCCGGAGAGCACGGAACCGCCGGGCGGGATCGGCGTGTCGCCGGCCTCGGTCAGCTCGCTCACCACGCCGTCGCGGACGACGGCCTCCACGCCGCCGGCGGGAGCGCGGGTCGAGGGCCCGAAGGCCGGGGTGTAGACCACCAGCTCGGACGGGTCGGTGCAGGTCGTGTCGTGGCGCGGGGTCTCGGTCGGCGTGCCGTCCGGGCGCACGTCGCCGCCGCGGCCGCCGCAGTTGCGGATCTCGCCGCGAATGCGATCGAGGCCGTCGACCGCGCGTGTCCCCGCCCCCGCGAGCGTGGCGCTGCCCGCGAAGCCGAGCGTCGCGAAGCGCGCGCCGGCGGGCGAGAGCACGAGCGTCGTGCGCCCGTCGATGGTCTCGGAGATCAGCTCGCCGTCGAGCGCGTAGGCCCCCGCGGGATCGCCGTCACCGGGGCCGCCGATGACGAAGTAGCCGCCGTTGATGGCGGCCGCGGCGCCGGTGCGCGTGGCGATCGCGCTCGTGGTCTCGCGGTCGATCACCAGGTCGTTGGCGAGTACCGGCGCGAGCCGCTCGCGGACGGCGCGCGCGGAGAGCTCGAGCACGTTGACCCGCCACGGGCCGGTCGTGCGCGTCCCGTCCTCGGCGGTGAACACCGAGCGCGCGCCGGCGAAGCCGGCGGCGACCAGCGCGGCGCGGCGGGCGTCGGCCTCCGCCTGGGTGGCGAAGGCGCCGCTGCGCACGACGATCACCCGGTCGCCGCGCGGCCGCGGTCCGGCCAGTGGCCCGGCGAAGCGCTCGAGCCGGGCGTCGAAGCCGGCGGCTCGCACGGCCGCGGCGCGCCCGGCCGCCACCCGGCGGACGCGCTGGACCTCGACGTCGACGACCCAGCGGTCGGCCGGCGACGGCCGGCCGCGCACGATCGACGTCCACCGGACCCCGGCGCCGACGGAGGTGATCGACCGCGACTCCGGCAGCCAGCGCGGCCCGAGCGGCAGCTCGTCGCGCTGCGCGAGGGCGCTCGCCGGCGCGGCGAGCGCGACGGCCGCCAGGACGGCGAGCAGGACGGACAGGGCACGACGCGACACGGAGACCTCCCGGGATGGACGCACGACAGTGTCGGCCCGTGCGCTCACGGAAGTGTCACACCGTGGTGAAGGCCGGCGCTCAGAACGATGCGGCGGCCTCCATCATGTGCTCCATCTTGGCCTGGAGCACCGGGCGGCTGCGGGCGGGATGGCGGCCGAAGCCGCACGACGGCGAGATCCACAGGCGCTCTTCGCCCACGACGCGCGCCCAGTCGGCGGCGCGCCCCCGGATCTTCTCGACGGTCTCGATGCCGTAGCTGGCGTCGTGCATCCGCCGCAGCTGCGGCTCGTGCTGCTCGAGCTTCCACCAGGACCCGACCACCGTCGTGCGCAGACCCCACTTGATCCTCCCGTGCCGCCGTCGCTGCGGCTCGCGTACCCGGCCGAGCGGGCGCGTAGGCGTTCAGGCGACGGGCAGCACGCCGCGGGCGCGCAGCCGGCGCCGCGGGGCGGGCGCCGGAGCGGTGAAGTCCAGCGCGCGCACGGCCCGCGCCTGCGCGCGATCCAGCACCGCGACCGAGCTCCAGGCCTCGTGGCCCACCCGCCCGCGGGCCCGCACCCCGTCGATCAGCCGGCGCCAGCCGGCCGCCTCGCGGTCCATCGCCCGCCGGCGGAGGCGCCGCCCGCGCGCCCGCTGGCCGGCCTCGGCGCTGGCGCGGTCGGCGTCGAGCAGGACGAGGTGGGCCGGGCGGCCGCGCAGCGCCGCGGCGAGCCGGATCACCCGCCGGGGGAGGGCGTGCGTCCCGCGCGAGTGCACCACCACCGGGCCCGGCCCGGCGATCGCGCCCAGGATGCGCAGGTAGTGCCCCGCGTAGAGCAGCCCCGGCACGCGCGGCCGGCCGGCCGGCCGGCCGGCCCGGCGGTCGTCGGTGTCGAGCACCGTGGCCGTCTCGCGGTCGACCGCGCGGCGGATCAGCGTCGACTTGCCGGCGCCCGGCAGGCCGGCGACGACCACCACGGCGGAAGGGCTGAAGGAGAGGAGCACGACGTCATGGTGCACGGGCGACCTAACGCGCCGGTGAATCCGGTGTGCAACCCTGTGGGAGGCATGGATCGCCACCTCGCACCGCCACCGGCCACCGCCCACCGGGCGAGCGACGCGGAGCGCGAGCGAACGGTCGAGATCCTGCGCGAGCACCACCTCGCCGGCCGGCTGACCTCCGAGGAGTTCGAGGATCGCGCCGACGACGCGTGGCACGCCCGCTTCGTGCCGGATCTGTGGCACACCCTGCGCGAGCTGCCGGTCAGCGCGGCGGCGATCCCGCCGGCGCGGCCGCGCGCGCAGCGCGCGCCGACGCCCAGCTCGAGCGCCATCGTCGCGCTGGTCCTCGGGCTCGTGGCGGCCAGCCTGCTGGTCTTCACGGCCGGCATCGCCTCGCCGCTCGCACTGCCCGCCGCGATCGGCGCCTGGGTCGTCGGCCGGGGCGCCCGCCGCGCCGCCGCCCACGAGGGGCCGGAGCGCAACTCGCGCGGCGTCGCGCTGACGGGCGAGGTGCTGGGGGCCGTGTGCACGGCGGTCATCGTGCTGTTCGCGGTCGTGGTCGCGGTCGCGATCTCAGGCTTCTGAGGCCGATGGCGGGCGTGCGGCGCTGGCTGGTGGCGGGCGGCGTGTGCGTGGCGGCCGGGCTCGTCACGCCGGCGGCCGAGGCCGCGGCGACGCGGTCCTGCGAGCCCGTCCGCAACCCCTATCCGAACTCGCGCTACGCCGACGCCGACCTGACCGGCATCCGCGCGACGGGCGTCTCGTGCCGTACCGCGCGCAGGGTGGCGCGCGGCGCGCACCGCAAGGCGCTCGGGACGACGCCGCCGCCGAGCGGCGTGCGCCGGCTGACCTGGAACGGCTGGCGCGTCACCGGGGACCTGCGCGGCTCCTCGGACCGCTACGTCGCCACGCGCGGCAACGACCGCGTGCGCTGGCGCTTCTAGCGCTCGGGCCCGCGTCCGGCCGCCCGCAGCGTCGACTAGCCTGCACGGGCGTGCTCGGCGCACCCGAAGGCCAGGTGACGGAAGTGCGGATCGCCCTGTCGGGCGTCATCGGCGCGCTGACGCACGCGCTGGACATCACCGAGGGCCAGCCCGCCGGGCACGCGCGGCGCTCGTGCGCGATCGGCATGCGCGTCGCCGAGGCGATCGGCCTGGAGGAGGGGCCCGCGTCGGACCTCTTCTACGCCCTCCTGCTCAAGGACGCCGGCTGCACGGCCAACGCCGCGCAGATGGCCGCCCTGTTCGGCGCCGACGACCAGGAGATCAAGCGGACCTCGAAGCTGGTCGACTGGTCGAAGCCGGCGGCGGCGATGCGCTGGTCGCTGGGCGTCGTGGCGCCGGGCCGGTCGCTGCGCCGGCGCGCCGACCGCCTGCGGGCGATCAAGGCGGAGGGCGAGGTCACCCACAAGGTGATGCGGGCGCGCTGCGAGCGGGGCGCCGAGATCGCCCTCATGCTGGGGCTCACGCCGATGACCGCGGCGGCGATCCGCACGCTCGACGAGCACTGGGACGGCCATGGCCAGCCCGACGGGCTCGCGGGCGACGAGATCCCGGTCCTGGGCCGCATCCTCTGCCTCGCGCAGACGGTGGAGATCTTCCACGCCGCCCGCGGGGTCGACGCGGCGTACGCGATGGCCGACGACCGCCGCGGCACGTGGTTCGATCCCGCGCTCGTGGAGGCGCTGGAGAGCTTCCGCGGCGACGGCGCGTTCTGGGGCGGGCTCGCCGAGCCCGACGTCTCGCGCTGGGAGCCCGACGACCGCGCCCTGACCGTCGGCGAGGACGGCCTCGACCGCATCGCGGCCGCCTTCGCGCGGGTGATCGACGCCAAGTCGCCGTGGACCTACCGCCACTCAGAGCGCGTCTCGCTGGTGGCGGTGGGCGTCGGCTCAGAGCTCGGCTTCGGCGAGCGGCAGCTGCGCGAGCTGCGCCGCGCCGCGCTCATGCACGACATCGGCAAGCTCGCCGTCTCCAACCGCATCCTCGACAAGCCCGACCGCCTTTCAGAGCCCGAGCTGGCCGCCGTCCGCCTGCATCCGCTGCACTCGCAGCGGATCCTCGAGCGCGCGCCGGGGTTCGCGGAGCTCGCCCCGATCGCCGCCGCCCACCACGAGCGCCTGGACGGCGGCGGCTACCCCTTCGGGCTGGGCGCCGAGCAGCTGACGCTCCCCATGCGCGTCCTGGCCGCCGCCGACGTCTTCGAGGCGCTCACCGCCCCCCGGCCCTACCGGCCCGCGATGGCGCTCGACCAGGCGCTGGCGACCCTCCGCCAGGACGTGCCCGAGCGCCTCGACGCCGAGGTCGTGGCCGCGCTGGAGACGGTGCTCGAGCGCGGCGCCATCCCGGAAGCCGGCTAACCGAGCCGGCGGACCGCTTCGGCGACGCCCTCGTCGCCCGCGAGCAGGTCGAAGCTGACCCCGATCGCGGCGGGCGGGTCGAGCAGCTCGGCGATCACCAGCGCGACGTCGTCGCGCGGCACCTTTCCGCTGCGCCCGAGCGACGGCGCGACGGCGACGCGCGCGGTGCCCGGCTCGTCGGTGAGCCCGCCGGGGCGCACGATCGTCCAGTCCAGGCCGGAGTCGCGCACGGCGGCGTCGGCTGCGCCCTTGGCCTCGAGGTAGGGCCGCATCGCCTCCGGCCCGCCGGCCGGGTCGTCGGCGCCCATCGCGCTGATCATCACGTAGCGGCGCACGCCGGCCGCGCGGGCTGCCTCGACGAGCGCCACCGCCGCGCCTTCGTCGACCGTGCGCTTGCGCTCCGGGCCGCTCCCCGGACCGGCGCCCGCGGCGAAGACGACGGCGTCGGCGCCCTCGACGTGGGGCCGCACGTCGTCGGCTTCCATGTCGCAGACGACGGCCTCGGCCCCGGCCGCCTCCAGGTCGGCGGCCTGGTCCGGGTTGCGGATGAGCCCGCGGCCGTGGTGGCCGCGCTCGGAGAGGAGGCGGAGCAGGCGCAGGGCGATCTGCCCGTGCCCGCCGGCGACGAGGATGTCCATGAGCGGGCGGCTACCCGCCCTGGGACGGGCCGAAGCGCGAGCGGCGGGGCGGGCGGGCTAGTTGTAAGTCCCGAGGAGGTTGTTCTTCTCGTTGAGGCGAGCGATCGGGGGCTTGTGGCCGAGGGCTGCGTGTCGTCGCAGATGGTTGTAGTGGTGCAGCCAGCCGTCAAGCGCGGCGGTGCGTTCGGTGCTGTTGCGGTAGAGCGCGCCGTAGGCCCAGCTGCTGAGCATGGTGCGGATGAAGCGCTCGGCCTTGCCGTTGGTTTGCGGTCGATAGGGGCGTGTGCGCAGGTGGCGGATGCCCAGCGCGCGGCAGGCGATCGCGTGGGCGGCCGAGCGGTAGGCGTTTCCGTTGTCGGTGATCAGTCGCTCGACGTGGATGCCGTAGCGGCGGTAGAACGCGATGGCTCGTCGCAGGAAGGCGATCGCGGTGGCGGGTCGTTCGTCGTTGAGGACTTCGACGTAGGCAAGCCTGGTGCAGTCGTCGATGGCGACGTGGACGAACTCCCAGCCGAGGCTGTGCTGCTGGCGGTGATAGCCGGCCCGTCCGCGTGCCGGCTGGCCGCCGAGCACTCGGTGTCCCGGCCGCGCGATCCGCCCCAGCTTCTTGACGTCGATGTGAATCGCAGCTCGCCCGGTCGGGCGCGCTCAAAGCGCTCCGCCGGCTCTAAGCCGAGCCGGCCCAGGCGACCCATCCCAATCCGCGTCAAGATGCCCGACACCGTCGAGAGCGGCATGCGCAGCGTTTCGGCGATCTCCGGGCCGGTGAACCGCAACCGTCGCAACGCCGCGATCGCTGCAACGCGACGCTCGCAGGTGCGGTTAGCGACGGTCTTAGGGGCCGAGCTGCGGTCCAGCAAACCGCACTCTCGGTCCGCGCGGTATCTAGACACCCACTTCCCGTAAGTCTTAGAACTGATCTCGGCGGCGCGCGCCGCCTCAGCGATCGACCAGCCTTGCTCGAGCACTCGCTCGACCACTTGCCGGCGCTTGATCAGACTGACCGCCGCGTTAGCGTGAAGCTGCATCCGGGCCCTCCTTGGAAGGACTGAGTCGCTTGGCAGCTCTCAGCCTCCAAGGAGACCCGGATCGAAGAACAACCTCCTCAGGAACTACACCTAGTCGGCCGGCCCGCAGGCCAGGACGTCCTCGACCAGCGCGTCCGCGCGCTCCGAGCTCCAGCGCCCGGAGTGGGTGAGGCGCTCGCCGAGCGCGGCGACGGCGCCGGTCGCGTCGTCGGCCTCGCTCGGGCTCGAGGCGAAGATGAGGGTGTCGGCCGACTCGCGGATGAGCTCCTGCTCGTCGGAGTGCAGCTTGATGGGACCGAGCTCGTCGAGCGTGCGGATCACCCGAGTGTAGGCCTGGGTGCGGGTCTGGGTCGCGCTCATGTCTCGAGTGTAGGAACGCGACCGGGCGATCCTGGCTTGCGGGCGCCGGGATGCAACCGCTGGACCCGGCCGGTGCGTAGGAAGCTGGGAGATGGTCGCCCCCGCCCTTCCGCGTCGCCCGGCTCTCGAATCCGTCAACCTACGGACGTTCGTGAGCTCGCCAGGCGTCCGCCCGAGTCGTGAAGAAGCCCGCCTTGCCGCGCGCCTGCAGCGGCGCGACCCCGACGCCCTGCGCGACGTCTACGAGCGCCACGGCCGCACGACCTTCGGCTTCCTGCTGCACACGCTGGGTGACCACGCGAGCGCGGAGGACGTCCAGCAGCAGCTCTACCTCGAGGTATGGCAGCGCGCCGCCGACTACGACCCCGAGCGTGCCGGGCTGCTGACCTGGATCATGACCATCGCCCGCAGCCGCGCGATCGACCAGCTGCGCCGGCGGATCCCCGAGCCGCGCGACCCCACGGGCGCCGTCGCGCTGCTCGAGAGCTCTGAGAGCTCGCTCGACAGCCGCCTCGACGCGCTGGTCGAGCACTGGCACATGGCCGACCTGCTCCGCGGGCTGCCGGCGGAGGAGGCCGACCTGCTGCGCCGGCGCTTCTACGACGGCCGCAGTCAGCGGGAGATCGCCAAGGACACCGGCATCCCCCTGGGCACCGTGAAGATGCGCATGGTCACCGGTCTGCAACGGCTGCGCGAGGCGCTGGAGGCGGAGCGATGAGAGGCTCCCGGCGCGAGGACGCGGTGGCCTACCTGCTCGACGAGCTCGGCGCCGAGGAGCGCTCCGCCTTCGAGCGCGAGCTGGCCGACGACGGCGCCCTGCGCGAGGAGGTCGACGGTCTGCGGCCGGTCGTGCACGGGCTGGGCGCGCTGCCCGCCGAGGCGTGGGACGCCGCCGACCCGCCGCCGCTCATGTTGCCCGCCGACGCCCGCGCCGAGGAGGCCGTGCGCGACGCCGGCCGTGGCGCGGAGCGCCCGGCGCGGCGAGCGCGACGGGCCTGGACGCTGCGGCCGGCGGTCGCCGCGCTGTGCGCCCTGGCGCTGCTGGCCGCGGGCGTCGGCGCCGGCCTGCTGCTCGGCCCGGAGGACGAGCCGGCGCCGCCCGCCGGCCGGCAGCTCGCGCTCGCACCGTTCGGCGAGGGCTCCCCGTCGGCCAGCGGCCGGATCGTCGTCCGCGACGACGGCGAGCCCACGGTCGCCGTCGACCTGAGCGGCCTGCGGGCCACCGACCGCCGGCAGTTCTACGAGCTGTGGCTGCTCGGCGACGACCAGCAGCTGGTCGCGCTCGGGTCCTTCCGCGTCGGCGCTGACGGCAAGGCCGAGATGGACCTGCCGCTGCCGGTCGACCCCGCGCGCTACCGCTACTTCGACGTCTCGCTGCAGCCGGCGAACGGCAACCCGGGCCACTCCGGGCGCTCGGTCCTGCGCGGTCCGTCCCTGAGCTGACCCGCGGGCGGGCCGCGGCGGCCCGGGGGTCGACCGAGGGTCGGTCTCGGGGTCATTCCGGATTGGCACGGTGCCGCCCGACCGGCAGGCTGGATCGCACCCCGACGATCCTCCCCAGGAGAGCCCGTGCCCGAGCCTGACGACCCCGACACCCCCCGCCCCGGCGACGAGGCGGAGCAGGCGCCCCACCACGAGCGCCCGACCGAGCCGGCGCCGGCCGGCGAGCAGGACGCGCCGGCGGAGCCCGCCGCGTCTGAGGCGCCCACCGAGCCGGCTCCGTCCGACCCCGCGCCCGACCCGGGTGAGGCGCCGACCGAGCCGGCCCCGTCCGAGGCGCCGGCCGACCCGGGCGACCCGCCCACCGAGCCCGCGCCGGCCGCGGCCGGCCTCGGTGACGGTCCCGAGCGGCCGGCGGTGGCCGCCGCGGTACCGGATCCCGAACCCGGTCAGGACCCCGGCCACGCTCCCGGCCAGGACCCCGGCCACGATCCCGGCGCCCCGCGCCGGCTGACCCGCTCGGGCTCCGACCGCGTCCTCGGCGGCGTCGCCGGCGGCCTCGGTCGCTACTTCGGCATCGACCCGATCGTCTTTCGCATCGTCTTCGTCGTGCTGACCTTGGTCGGCGGCGCGGGTGCGCTCGCCTACCTCGCCGCGCTGCTGTTCGTCCCGCCCGACCAGGCCGGCGCCGATCGCGAGGGCTCCAACCGCGTGCTCCGGTACATCGGCTTCGGCGTGCTGGTGGTCGCCGCCCTCTCGTTTCTCGGTCCTGGCCTCTTCTTCCTCGCGCCCGGACTCCTGCCCCTGGCGATCCTGGCCGGGATCGTCGTCCTGCTCGTCCGTGGCGCCGGATCGTCCGACAGCGCCGCGCGGACCCTCGCCCGTCTCGCGCTCGCCCTCCTCATCCTCGCCCTCGCCGCCGGCGGCGCCGTCGCGGTGGCGACCGGCGCGGCGCTCGGCGGCGGCGTCCTCATCGCCGTCGCGGCGATCGCCGCCGGCCTCGGCCTGGTGGGTGGTGCGTTCTTCGGCGGTGCGCGCTGGCTGATCATCCCGGCGCTCGTGCTCGTCGCGCCGCTGGGCTTCGTCGCCGCCTCCGGCCTCTCGATCGAGGGCGGCACCGGCGAGCGCGAGTACCGGCCCGCGGCCGTCGGCGACCTGCCGGGCGAGTACCGGCTCGGCGCCGGCGAGCTGGTCGTCGACCTGCGTGGCGTGCGCCTGCCCGCCGGCGACACCCCGCTGCGGGTCAGCATGGGCGCGGGCCACGCGCTCGTCTACGTGCCCGAGGGCGTCTGCGTCGCCTCGACGGTCGACGTGGGCGCCGGCTACGCCCAGGTGCTCGACCGCGAGAACGGCGGCTTCGACATCGACTGGGAGGAGCGCCCGGTCTCGACGGCCGGCGCCCCGCGGCTCGTGCTCGACGCCGACGTCGATCTCGGCGCCATCGAGGTCCGCCATCGCGAAGTCGCCTTCGACCGCGACGACGTCGACCGCGGACCCGGCGACCGTGACCTTGGCGGCGACCGTGGCCCGAGCCTCGGCGACGACGCCGGCGACAACCGCGCCTGCACGGAGACGGCGTGATGCCCCGGCGCGGCTTCGACCCGGCCTCGCTGGTGGCCGGCGTGTTCGTCACCGCCTTCGGGGTCGTGCTCCTGCTCGACCGCACCGAGGTGATCGACCTGCGCTTCGGCTACCTGTGGCCGGTGCTGTTCGCCACGGTGGGCGCCATCCTGCTCGGGCTCGGCCTCTCCGGCGCGCGCGACGACGACCCCGACTCCGGCTGAAACGCCGGGTGAGATCATGGCGGCCGTGAGCGTCACGCCCGGCCAGCCCGCCGCGGCCCCGGTTGCGCCCGTCCGGCGCGATCCGGGCCGCGGCCTGCTGGGCGGGGTCTGCGCGGGGCTCGGACGGCGGCTCGGCATCGACCCGATCGTGCTGCGGGTCCTGTTCGTGGTCACGGCCGCGGCCGGCGGCACGGGCTTCGTGGTCTACGTCGTCGCCTGGGCGGCGATCCCGGCCGAGGGCGCCGATCGTCCGCCGGTCGCGCGGCTGGCCCCGAAGCGCGAGACCTGGCTGGTGACCAGCGGTGTCGTGCTGCTGGTGCTCGCCGCGCTGCTGCTGTTGCGCGAGTGGGGGATCTGGTTCTCCGACGCGGCGGTCTGGCCGGTGCTGTTGATCGCCGGCGGGGCCGCCCTGATCTGGCGTCAGAGCCAGCGTCCGGCGAGCGCCGGGCCGGTCGCGCCGCCGGCGCTCGCGCCGGTGCCGGCCCCCGTGCGAACCGCCGCGCCGGCCGTCGCCCCCGCCGCGCCGACTCCGCCCGAGCCGGCGTCGGCACCGGCGTCGATCGCCTCCGACCTGCTGACCCGGTTCGGGCCGCTGCCCGCGGGGCGCACCGGCCTCGGCGCGGCGCTCGTCGTGGCCGGCGGCCTCGCCTTCCTGTGGCTCAACGGCGCACTGGTGGCCGCGCGCGACGTGCTGCTCGCCGTCGTGGTCGTCCTCGTCGCCCTGACGGTGATCCTCGCGCCGTGGTGGCTGCGGCTCGTCCGCGGCTACACCGCCGAGCGGACCGAGCGGATCCGCTCCCAGGAGCGTGCCGAGGTCGCCGCCCACCTGCACGACTCCGTGCTGCAGACGCTCGCGCTCGTGCAGCGCCGGGCCGAGGACCCGCGCGAGGTCGCCAACCTCGCCCGCCGCCAGGAGCGCGAGCTGCGGGCCTGGCTCAACCAGCGCCCGCCGGCGGCCGGCGGCGCGGCGCTCGGGCTCGCTGCCGCGCTGGAGCTCGCCGCGATCGAGGTGGAGGAGACCCACGGCGTGCCCGTCGATGTGGTCGCCGTCGGCGATGCCCCGCTCGACGCCCGCGGCGAGGCGCTGGTGGCCGCCACGCGCGAGGCGGTCGTCAACGCCGCCAAGTTCGCCAGCCGCGCCGGCACGCCGGTGTCGGTCTACGCCGAAGCCGAGGACGGGCGCCTGCAGGTCTTCGTCCGCGACCGCGGGCCGGGCTTCGACCCGGCCGGCGTGCCCGAGGACCGCCGCGGCGTGCGCGACTCGATCGTCGGGCGGATGGCCCGCCACGGCGGCCGGGCGGAGATCCACTCGGCGCCCGGCGGGGGCACCGAGGTCGAGCTGACGATGGAGCCGCGCGGATGACCCCGACCGTGGTCATCGTCGACGACCATCAGCTCTTCCGCGCCGGCGTGAAGGCCGAGCTCGACGGCCTCGTGCGCGTCCTGGGCGACGCGCCGTCCGTCGAGGCCGCCGTGCCGCTGATCGTCTCCGCCGAGCCCGACGTCGTGCTGCTCGACGTGCAGATGCCCGGCGGCGGCGGGGCGGAGGTCATCCGCGCCGTCACCCGCGAGCGCCCCGCCCAGCGCTTCCTGGCGCTGTCGGTCTCCGACGCCCCCGAGGACGTGATCACGATCATCCGCGCCGGCGCCCGCGGCTACGTGACCAAGACGATCTCCGGGCCGGAGCTCGCCGACGCCGTGCAGCGCGTGGCCGACGGTGACGCGGTCTTCTCGCCGCGGCTGGCCGGCTTCGTGCTCGACGCCTTCGCCGGGCTCGCCGGCGCGGTGCCGGCCGGGATCGACCCGGAGCTCGACCAGCTGACCACGCGCGAGAAGGAGGTCCTGCGCCACATCGCGCGCGGTTACATGTACAAGGAGATCGCGTTGCGGCTGGGGATCTCCGCCAAGACCGTCGAGGCGCACGTCTCCGCGGTCCTGCGCAAGCTCCAGCTCTCCAACCGGCACGAGCTCAGCCGCTGGGCGGCCGAGCGCCGGCTGGTCGATTAGCCGACCTTGACGATGTCGTACGGCGTCGTCGGCGTCGGCGGCGTTCCGAAGCGGGCGTTGACCGCGTAGAGCCGGCCGCGCAGCGCCGTGATCGTCGTCGGGACGTCGAAGGCGGGATCGGTCAGCTCACCCGTCACGCGGCCGGATCCGAGGTCGCCGGCGAGCCGCACGACGGCGATCTTGTTCAGCCGGTTCTGCACGACGTAGAGCGTGCGGCCCTTGAGCAGCAGGCCGTCGCCGTTGGGCAGCGTGGCCCCGCCGAGGTCGATCTCGCGCGTGACGCCGGTGCGGGCGTCGGCGGTGAAGAGCTTGCCCGTCGCGGTCTGCACGAGGATCAGCGTGCGCCCGTCGGGCGTGGCCGCGATGCCGTTGGCGTTCAGCCCCGGCGGCGGGACCAGCACGAGGTCGCCGGTGAGCGGGAGCGTGCGCGGGGCGCGCAGGCGACCGCGGCGCCCGTAGCCCAGCACGTAGAGCTGGCGCTGCAGCGAGTCCGTGAAGTACGCGGCCCGGCGGGTCAGCGTGACGTCGTTGACGAAGCCCGCGCCCGCCGCCGCGAACGTGAAGCCGGCGAGCTGGGCGCCGGAGCGGGCGTCGTAGACGAACGCCTGCCCCGTCCTGCCGCCCGAGACGAACAGCCGCTCGGAGCGGCGGTCGTACTTCAGCCCGGCGGCGGCGCGCCCGGTCACCCCCGGCACCAGTACACGGCCCTGGCCGGTTCGCGCGTCACCCGCCCAGACGGCGCCGTTGGCCAGCGAGCCCGCGTAGAGCGTCGTCCCGCGACCCTTGGCGATGCCCTCCGGCTGCCAGCCGGCGGGCAGGGGGATGGTCTCCGGGAAGCGGGCGGCGGGCTGCGCCGAGGCGACCGGAGCGACGGCTGCGGCGGCGGCCAGGACGAGGGCGAGAAGCGTGATGAGGCGCACGAGGGGCATGACGACCGGATACCCGCCCGCTCGCTTGAACGCACCCCGTCGACTGTTTCCGGGCGCGTCCGGACGGGGTAGCGCCTGGCGATGGAGGCGAGCCCGTTCGCCACGCTCGAGGCCGTCGCCGAGGCCATCGAAGGCCACCTCCCGTGCGGCTTCGAGCCGTGTGAGACCTGCACGCGCTTCGTGCCCGGCGAGGGCGACGGCGCGGCGGAGGTCATGCTCGTCGGCGAGGCGCCCGGGGCCAGCGAGGATCGTGAGGGCCGGCCGTTCGTCGGCCGCGCCGGCGGGCTGCTGGACGTCGCGCTGGAGGCCGCCGGGCTCGAGCGCGCCGCGGTCTTCATCACCAACGTGCTCAAGGCTCGCCCGCCCGGCAACCGCGACCCGCGGCGGGCGGAGGTCGCGCACTCGCTGCCGTGGCTGGAGGCCCAGCTCGCGCTCGTCCAGCCACGGCTGGTCGTGACGCTCGGCCGCCACGCGCTGACGCACTTCGCGCCCAGGGAGAAGATCTCGCTCGTGCACGGGCGGCTGCTGACCGGCCGCGGGCGGGCGATCTATCCCCTGCACCACCCCGCGGCCGCGCTGCGCACGCGCGACATCCGCGACACGCTGCTCGCCGACGCGCGGCGGATCCCGCGCGCGCTGGAGGAGATCGCGGCCGGCTGACGAAGCTCACCGACTGGACCACCGGTCCTAGCCCCACCCCTCATCGAAGGAGGTCGGATCTCGTGAGCATCTTCGGCGCGGAGGTCATCGGGACAGCGCTCCTGATCCTCCTGGGCAACGGCGTCGTGGCCGCTGTCCTACTCAACCTCTCCAAGGCCGAGAACGCCGGCTGGATCGTCATCACCTTCGGCTGGGGCATGGCGGTGATGGTCGGCGCGCTGGCCGTCGGGCAGTTCAGCGGCGCGCACCTCAACCCGGCGGTCACGTTCGGCTTCGCCATCGTCGGCAACACCCCGTGGGGCGACGTCCCCGAGTACCTCGCCGGGGAGTTCGTCGGCGCCTTCATCGGCGCCACGCTCGTCTGGCTGGCCTACCTGAACCACTGGGGGCGGACCGAGGACCCAGGGCTCAAGCTGGCGACCTTCAGCACCGCGCCGGCGATCCGCAACCCCGTCGCCAACGTCATGACCGAGGCGATCGGCACCTTCGTGCTGGTCTTCGGGATCCTCGCCTTCTTCGCCGACGAGGCGACCGCGGCGACCGGCCTGGGCGGATTGCTGGTCGGCCTGCTCGTGCTCGGGATCGGGCTGTCGCTCGGCGGTCCGACCGGCTACGCCATCAATCCCGCCCGCGACCTCGGCCCGCGGATCATGCACGCGATCCTGCCGATCGCCGGCAAGGGCGGCTCGGACTGGGGCTACGCGTGGGTCCCCGTCGTCGGACCGCTGATCGGCGCGGGCATCGCGGCGCTGGCCTTCGAGGCGTTCTTCCCCGGCTGACGGGTAGACCTCGAGCAAGCGAAAGGAGGGTGCGCCATGCCAGAGCCCGACGAGCAGAAGAAGCCCGACAAGGGGTTCGCCACCGGGTACGACCGCGAGCCGGATCCACCCGGCGAGCGGCGCGAGCCCGACTACGCCCGCGGCATCGACGACGAGGAGTCCGAGCACGACCAGGAGCCCGGTCGCTTCAGCGAGGGCCAGGAGGAACTGCCCGACACGCCGGACAAGCGGGTGGAGCGCCGGTTCAGCGAAGGGATCGAGCGCGACCCGGACAGTGACTAGGCATCCGCTGCTCCAGGCTCCAGCAGGCCGTGGGCGAGCCCGAGGTACTCATCGGCGCGGCCGGTGAGCCGGACGAGCCCGTAGGCGCCGAGCACCGCGCGCTTGAGCCCGGCCTCGCCGGAAGCGTGCCCCGCCGCCCGCAGCCGGCGCATCAGCTCGGCGATCTCGTCGAGCGGCACCTCCTCCAGGGTGCGCGGGCCGAGCTCGCGCACGCGCACGGGCGGCGCGTCGGGCGTGCGCACCAGGTCGTCCGCCTGCCACGGGATGTCCTCGGCGCGGGTCAGCGCGACGCGGCCCTCGCGCGCGAGCCAGTAGACCGCGGAGGAGAGCGGCGCCCGCGCGATCGTCGTGAGCTTCTTGCCGCCGGCGGCGCGGTTGTAGAGCGCGTAGGCGCGGCCGGCGAGCAGCGGGCCCTCGGCCTCGACGATCTCCAGCAGCGCGCTCATGAGCTGCGGCCGGGGCGTGCTGCGGGGATCGCCCAGCGGCCGCTCGCTCCAGGCGTCGTAGGGCTCGAGCGCGACCTCCGCGCGGCTCGGCCCGGGCGTGCCCGCCGGCACGGCCGCCGCGCCCGGCCGGTCGGCGCCACCCGCGGTGGCGAGCCAGTCGCCGACCGGCCAGCGCCGGACCGCCTCCGCGCGCGCGGCCGGCGCGGCGGGCAGCGCCACGACCGGCGCGCCGGCCAGCTCCTCCAGCAGCCGCCGCTCGTCGAGCAGCACGCGGTCGGGCGGCTCCGGCCAGCCCGTGAGCGCGACCGCCGTCACGACGAGCCCGGCGCCGCGCGCGGCGGCCGCGGTCAGGCGGGCCAGGTTCACGACGTCGGGCCCGGCCGGCACGCAGACGACCAGCCCCAGGCCGAGCTCGGCCGCGAGGTCGCGCACGCTGTAGCGCGGCGTCAGCGGGGCCAGCAACCCGCCGGCGGCGAGCACGACGGCGGCCGCCTCCCCGCTCGCGGCGTCGCCCAGCTCGCTCGCCAGGCTCGCGGGGTCGATGGCGCCGCCGCCGTGCCGGGCCGTCGTCAGCGGCGAGGCGGCGGGCGCGGCGGGCGCGACCGCGACCAGCGCGCGCGTCGCGGTCCCGTCCCGCTCGAGGCCCTCCGAGATGCCGGCCGCCACCGCGGCGGCGTCGGCGCCGTGGACGGCGCCGAGCACCAGCAGCCCCCCGGTCACCCGATCCCGAGCTCGTCGAGGGAGATCCGCAGCTCCTCCGCGTCGCGGTAGACGCGGAACGCGCCCGCGCGGGTCAGCTCGTTCTCGCCGTAGCCGCCGGACAGCAGGCCGATGCTGAGCATGCGCGCGCGTCGCGCCGCCAGCAGGTCCCAGACCGCGTCGCCGATCACGTAGCACTCCTCGGCGGTGACGTCGAGGCGCCGGGCGCACTCGACGAACAGGTCGGGCTCCGGCTTGGCGCGGCGCACGTCGCCGCGCTGGACGACGACCATGTCCGCGGGGACGCCGAGGACCTCGAGCGAGCCGTCGATCTCCGGCCGGCGGCCCGAGGTGGCGATGCCGTGCACCGTCCCCAGCTCGCGCAGGTCGGCGAGCAGCCGGACCGCCCCCGGCAGCGGGCGGCGCTCGGGCAGCAGCGAGCGGAACAGCTCGCCGTGACGATCCTGGACCTCGGCGGTCTCGCGCTCGGTCAGCTCCCGCCCCAGCTCGCGGGCGATCGCGCGCGTGAACAGGCCGCCGCTCATGCCGACGCGCCGGTGGATCTTCCAGCCGTCGATGTCCAGCCCGCGCTCGTTGAGCGCGCGCTGCCAGGCGAAGACGTGGGCGTAGACGGTGTCGACCAGCGTCCCGTCGAGGTCGAAGATCAGCGCGGGCACGATCGGCGAAGTTACCCGCTCGTGGTCACCCGCGTTTGTCCGCCCGAGGCGTGAGGAATCATCAGGTTCCCCCGATGGCACCGCCGCTCGAGCCCTTCTCCACCCGGTCCCAGGACGACGCCGTGCCGCGCAGCCTCGTCGTCGCCGCGGCGATCGCGCTGCGCGTGCTGGTGGTCGCCGCGGGCGTCGCGCTGGTGGCGTGGGCGGCGTGGCGGCTGCTGCTGGTCGTGGTGCCCGTGGTGGTGGCGCTGCTGCTCGCCACGCTGATGGCCCCGCCCGCTCGCCGGCTCGAGCGCGCCGGGTTGCGCCCGGCCGCGGCCGCGTCGCTCGTGCTCGTCGGCACCGTGCTCGTGATCGCCGGCATCTTCGCGCTGCTCATCCCCGCGCTGGCGGGCGAGGTGGACGAGGTGCGCGAGTCCGTCCAGGCCGGCGTGCAGGAGATCGGCGCGTGGCTGACGACCGGGCCGCTGAACCTCAGCCCGGACGCCGTGGACCGCACGGTGGACAGCGTGGTCGGCGAGCTGCAGGGCTCCGGCGGCCAGATCGCCACCGGCGTGCTCAGCGGGGCGACCGTCGCGGCCGAGGTGCTGGCCGCCGTCCTGCTCACGCTCGTGCTCGCGTTCTTCTTCGTCAAGGACGGCGCGGCGATCTGGGCGTGGCTCGTCGCGCTCTGGAGCCCGCGCCACCAGCCGCACGTGCGCGAGCTCGGGCGGCGGGCGTGGCGGGTGCTCAGTGCCTACTTCCGCGGCGTGGCCTTCGTGGCGACGGTCGATGCCGTCCTGATCGGCGCTGGGCTGTTCATCGTCGGCGTGCCGCTCGCGCTGCCGCTGATGGTGCTGACGTTCCTGGCCGCCTTCTTCCCCATCGTCGGCGCGGTGCTGGCCGGAGCGGCGGCGGTGCTTGTGGCGCTCGTGACCAACGGCCCGGGGACGGCCGTCGTGGTCTTCGGCCTGATCGTCGTCGTGCAGCAGGTCGAGGGCAACGTGCTCTACCCGATGGTCGTCGGGCGCTCGCTGCGGCTGCATCCGGTGGCGACGCTGCTGGCGCTCAGCGTCGGCGCGGTCATCGGCGGCGTCGCGGGCGCGTTCCTCTCCATCCCGGTGGCGGCGGTGCTGGCTTCGGTGCTCGCCTACGCGCGCGAGCAGCCGGGCGCCGGCGCGGGTCCGGAGCTCGTGGTCGGCGCCAGGGCGGCGCCGACCACGAGCGAGCCGATCAGCGGCGTCCGGACAGGCGGTACTTGACGAACGCGTCGCCCAGCTTCAGGCCGGGCGGGACGGTGCCGGACGGCAGCCCGAAGGCGCTGTCCAGCGCGCCGGCGGCGCCGGCGGTCAGGGAGCCGGCGACCGGCCCGATGACGACCCGGCCGCGGCGGAACGCGACGCGCGCCTTGCCGAAGTCGAGCTTGAGGATGGCCAGGCGCGTGCCGCCGACGTCGGCGGTCAGCTCCTGCTTGAGCGGATCGATGTAGAAGTCCTTCAGCGGCACGGTGGTCGTGCCGGCGGTCAGCGAGATGCCGCCGCTGTGGCGGATCTGGCCCGTGCGCAGGGCGTCGCCGAACGAGTTGACGATCGGGAACGAGAGCGTGGTGGCGTCGAGCGCACGCGCCGGCGCGATCGGCGCGGGCGTGACGCCGAGGCCGGTGAGCGCCTGCACGGCGGCAGGGTCGAGCTTGAGCACGGTCGCGCCGTACTTGGCGCCGGAACCGCCCCGGTGATCGGCGGACGCCGGAGCGGCCGCGACGGCGAACGCGGCGAGCAGGGCCAGCAAGAGCGGCAGCACGCGGCGGACAGGGAAGGACAAGGCCGAACCTCCTTGAGGGGATGACGGTTGACGCCCAGGGCTACGAGCCCGGCGGCGTCGCCGGTTGGGCGATTCGCCGCGGCCCGGCGCGCCGGCCCTCCTCAGCGGTTCGAGCCGGCCGTGCGCAGCGAGCGCCCCGGCGCACGCGGGCCGAGTGCGAAGCGCGCGTCGGGCGCCGCGTCGCCCGTCAGCACCGGCGCGAAGGCCTCCGCCAGCGCCGGCCCGTGCTTGAAGCCGTGGCCGGAGCCGCCGCCCAGCAGCCACACGGCCGCGTGCTCGGGGTGGGCGGCGGCGATGAAGTGCGAGTCCGGCGAGAGCTCGTAGCGGCAGGTCTTCGAGCCGGCCAGCGGCGCGCCGGCCAGCGCCGGGAAGCGGCCGGCGACGTAGGCGCGGGTCGCCCGCTCGAGCTCCGGGTCGGCCGCCGGCAGCTCCGCGTCGACGGCGAGCGGCGGACCCTCGGCGTCGGTCGCCGCCTTGGCGCCGAGGCCGTCGAGGTCGCCCGTGCCGTACATCGCGGCGTCGTAGTCGACCCAGCCCGGCACGCGCTCCGCCGCCCACTCCGGCCCGGCGGCGAGGAAGAACAGGTCCTGGCGGGTGGTGATCACGCTGCAGAGCTCGCCGAACAGGCTGCCCAGCCAGCCGCCGCACGCCCACACCACCGCGTCGGCCTCGAGCGTGCGCCCGTCGTCGAGCCGCACGCGCTCGCCGTCCGGCGTGGCGCGGGCGCGCTCGAGCCGGGCGCCGTGGGCGACCGCCCGCGCCGCGAGCGCCTGCACCGCCCGCGCGGCGCGCAGCAAGCCCGCCTCGGGCTCGAGCAGGACGAACGCGAGCCCGGAGGGGTCGAAGGACGGGAACAGCTTTGCCGCCTCGGCCGGCTCGAGGCGCGCCACCGGGATGCCGGCGGCCGCGAGCGTGCGCGCCGACGCGCCCTCCCAGCCGTACTCGTCGTGCGCGAACCACGCGAGGCCGCTGGCGACCAGCAGCTCGGCGCCCGCGTCGGCCTCGAGCTCGCGCCACAGCGCCCACGCCCGGCGCGCCGAGGCGGTGTACTCGGCGTCCTCGCCGTGCGAGCAGCGCATGAGCCGCGACTCGCCGCCCGAGCTCGCGCGCGGGTCACCGGGAGCGAACTGGTCGACCAGCGTCACGGCGTGCCCGGCGCGGGCCAGCCACCAGGCCAGCGAGGCGCCGAAGCAGCCCGCCCCCACGACGACGACCGAATCCATGCACCGGCACGCTACCTCGCTGCCTCTAGAGCAGCTCGGCGTCGTCCTCGGCATGGGTGCCGAAGGCGAGGAACTCGAGGCCATCCGGGCCGGCCTCGAACGTGCGCGCCACGGCCGGCGCGACCCGCACGGCGCTCCACGGGACGAGCTCGTGGACCTCGTCGTCGAGCCGCACGCGGCCGCTGCCGGCGACGACGACGTAGACCTCCTCGTCGGTGCGGTGGCGGTGGCCGAAGGCGGAGCCGGCGCCGGGCTTGATCCGCTGCAGGCTCAGGCCGGTCTGCTCGGCGCCGAGCGCGACGCGGGCGAAGCGCGCCTCCATGACGTCGCCGAAGCCGGCCGGGGCGGCGTCGTCGTCGAGGTCGCGGAGCTGCAGGACGGTGAAGGGGGTGGTCGTCGTCATGGGCCGGACGCTAGGCCGCGCCCGCCGGCGGCGCTTGGAAAAATGCGACCGTGGCCCCGCAGCGGATGATCACCCCCCGCACGGCCGTCGCGGCCGTCGGCATGCGGGTGGTCGAGCCGGCGGCCGACGTGGCCGATCTGATCGACCGCCACTGGATCGTCGGCTGGGATCGCCGTGGGAGCGACCCGCTCGTCCGCGAGACGCTGCCGGACCCGTGCGTGAACCTGGCCGTCGAGCCGAGCGGCGCGTGGGTCTACGGCGTCCGCAGCGGGCGCTCGCTGCACGAGCTGGCCGGCGCCGGCGTCGTGATCGGGACGAAGTTCCGCCCCGGCGGCTTCTCGGGCCTGGCGGGCGACGGTCCCGTGCGCGCGCTCACCGACCGCACGCTCGCGCTGGGAGAGGTCTTCGGCGCCGACGGCGCCGAGCTCGACCGCACGCTCGCCGCCGCGGTCACGAGCGAGGCGGTGATCGGCGCGGTGGAGGCGCTCGTGCGCCGGCGCCGGCCGCCCGCGGACGCAGGGCGCGAGCTCGCCCGCGCGGCCGTGGAGCGGATGCGCGACGCGCCGCCCGGCACGCCGGTGGCCGCGATCGCCGCGGGCGTCGGCCTCACGCCGCGGGCGCTCCAGCGGCTGTTCGCCCGCCACGTCGGCGCCACCCCGAAGCAGGTGCTCCAGCGCTTCCGGCTGCAGGACGCGGCGGAGCGGGTGGCGACGGGCGAGGACACGCTCGCGCGCCTCGCCGCCGAGCTCGGCTACTTCGACCAGGCCCACTTCGTGCGCGACTTCCGCACCACCGTCGGCCGCTCGCCGTCCGCCTACGCCGAGCTGGGGACCGCGGGCTAGCTGCTAGCCCGAGGCCTCGAGGATCTTGCCCGCCCCGTGCTGGGCGAGCGCCATCACCGTCAGCTGCGGGTTCACGGTCACCGAGGAGGGGAAGACGCTCGCGTCGCAGACGTGCACGTTGGGGCTCCCGCGCACGGCGAAGCGCGCGTCCACGACCGTCCCGAGCGCGTTGCCGCCCTGCGGATGGGCGCTGGTGAGCAGCAGGTCCGAGCCGTCGCGGACGTAGTCGTCGAGCGCGTCCAGCGCCGCCGGCGAGGAGAACTCGTGCCAGGCGTAGGTGGCCGGCATGACGCGCAGCGCGCCGGCGGCGAGGAACACGCGTCCCAGCAGCTTGAGGCCGTCGACGACCTGGTCGAGGTCGGCCGCCGAGGGGGTGAAGTCGACCTCCGGCCCGGCCTTCGCGGCGGCCACCGTGGCGGGCACCGTGGTGCCGACGAGCACCCCGCCGCAGACCATGTGGCGGTAGCGGCGCATGTTCTCGTAGTGGTCCTCGAACCAGCCCGGCATCGCCAGCGACTGGGTGGCGACCGGGTTGAACCACGTCTCGATGACGAAGCGCGCCTCGCCCGGCGGCTCGTAGAGATGGGACATCTGCAGGCCGTGGTGAGCGTCCATGACGGCCTCGAAGTCGGCCGTCAGCGGCGAGGTCATGTTGAAGTACAGCTCCTGGCCGACCTGCGGCCCGCCGAGCCCGCTGCGTCCCAGCAGCCAGCTCGAGCCGACCGCGCCCGCCGCCACCACGACGGTGTCCGCCGCGATCCGCAGCGTCTGCCCGCCCAGTTCGGCGTGGACCGCCGTCGCCCGCCCGCGCCCGTCGTGCTCGATCCCGGTCGCCCGGCAGTCGGCGAGCACCCGCAGGCGGTCGCCGAAGCGCGCCTGGCCCTCCGGCAGCACCGTGTCGAGCATCGAGAGCTTGCGCCCGAACGCGCAGCCGATGTTGCAGTAGCCGCAGCCGAAGCAGTCCTCGATGTTGACCTCGAGCCGGCTGACCTCGCCCCCGAGCCCCGCCGCCTCGGCGCCGCGGGCGAACAGCTCGCCCGCCGGGTTGGCGACGTGCGGGTCGGCGGGCGAGATCCGCAGCCATCGGCGCACCTCGGCGGTCGCCCGCTCGACGCCGGCGCGGTCGAGGCCGGTGTCGCGCTCCCAGGCCGCGAGGATGTCCGGCGGCGGGTCGAAGCAGACCGCGTTGTTGACGACCGTCGAGCCGCCGACGCACATCCCCTGCAGCACCTGGAAGCGGAAGTCGCGCGCGACCTGCAGCGCGCCCTCGTTGTAGAGCTTGAGGTACATCGCGACCTCGTCCTCGACGAAGTCGCGCGGGTCGACGTGCGGGCCGCGCTCGAGCACGAGCACGCGCCGCCCGGCCTCGGCCAGGCGGTAGGCGAGGATCGCGCCCGCCGCGCCCGAGCCGACCACGACGACCTCCGCGTCGCCGCCGTCGCGCACCGCCGCCGCGCCGACGCAGGTGACGCCGGGGCGGTCGCGGTCGACGGTGGCGATCTTCTCCTGCGCCCCCGGCCGCTCGGAGAACGGGACGTAGCCGACCGAGGCGTGCGAGCGCGCGTCGCCGTAGTAGCCGAGGTAGCTGAACTGGGACGCCACCCGGATCGCCGCCTGGACGTAGCGCCGCAGCAGCCGCCGTGGCCCGCCGCCGCGCTCGGCCACCTCGCGCACGAAGCTGCGCTTGAGGAACGCCAGGCGCTGCTCGGGGGCCATCGCCGGGAACGGCAGGCGGCCGTAGAGCAGCGGCAGCACGGTGAGGCCGACCAGCGCGAGCTGGATGTTGCGCCGCCCGCGGCCGGGGATCTGGCTGAGGTAGCGGTCGACGTTGTGGGCGATCTCGCCGGGCTCGACCGGCTCGTCCTCGCCCGCGACCAGCACCTCCGCCAGGGCGCCGAGGGTGAGGTAGGCGGGCGGCAGCAGGTAGCCGAGCCCGTAGCGCGCGGCCAGCGCCCGGAAGTAGAAGAACAGCAGCACGGCGACCAGCACCAGGTCCGCCACGAGCCAGCTCACCACGAAGAACGTCCCGTCGACGTCGAGCCCGAGCGTGGAGAAGTCCGGGTTCTCGCCGCGCGCGAGCACGATCACCTGGCTGATCATCAGCACCAGGTAGGTCGCGACGATGACCAGCGTCAGCCAGCCGAAGCGCCGCACGTGCGCCGCGGCCAGCAGCGACATGCCCAGCAGCGCCGCGTCCTTGGCGGTCGAGTTGATCACCAGGCGCGACGGGTCGTCGTCGTGGAAGCCGCCGGCGATGTAGTAGACGCAGAAGCCGAGGCAGACGACGGCGTGCAGGAGGAGCACCACGCGCAGCTGGTGCTCGCGGCGTGTGAGGGGTGCGTCCTCGGCCCACGGCATCCTGCGACGCTATCTGAGTGGTGAGGACAACTGTTAGACCGGCCGACCGCGCCGATCTGCGGGAGCTGACCGACACCCTGGCGGCCGCCTTCGAGGCCGAGATCTGGACCCGCTGGACGGTCGACGAGCGCGACCGGCGCCGGCGGCTGCGCGACCTGTTCGGCCTCTACGCGTCCGCCGACGGGCTGCCGCGCGGCGAGATCTGGGTGAGCCCGGGCTGCGAGGCGGTCGCGATCTGGCAGCCACCGGGCCATCGCGGCCCGGGCGAGGACGTGCTCGAGCGCCTCGAGCCCGCCGTCGCGCGGCTGCACGGCGACCGGATGGCGGCCGCCGAGGAGGCCAACGCGCTGCTCGCCGGGCTGCGGCCCGCCGCCGAGCACTGGTATCTGCCCGTGGTGGGCACCCGCCCCGGGCGCCGGCGCTCCGGGCTCGGCTCGGCCGTGCTCGCCCCGGTGCTGGCCCGCGCCGACGCGGACGGGGTCCCGGCGGTCGCCGACGCCGCTGACCCGGACGCGGTCGCCTTCCTCTCCCGTCAGGGGTTCGTGGTGGCCGCCGAGGTCGACGTGCCCGGCGGCGGACCGCACGTGTGGCTGCTGATCCGGGCGCCGGACGGATAGCTTCCCGCGTCATGCAGATCTTCCTTGCCCGTCACGGGGAGACCGAATGGAGCCGTGACCTCAAGCACACCAGCTTCACGGACCTCGAGCTGACCGACGTGGGCCGCCAGGAGGCCGAGACCCTCGGCCACCGCCTGCGCGGCCGCGAGTTCGCGCTCGTGCTCTCCAGCCCGATGAAGCGCGCCCGGCTGACCGCGGCGGCCGCCGGCCTCGCCGACGTGGCCGAGGTCGACGAGGACCTGATGGAGTTCCAGTACGGCGAGTACGAGGGCATCTCCACCGCCGAGATCCGCGAGACCCGGCCCGGCTGGGACGTCTGGCGCGACGGCTGCCCCGGCGGCGAGACGGCGGCGGACGTCGGCGTGCGCGCCGACCGCGTCATCGAGCGCGCGCTGGGGGCCGACGGCGACGTCGCCCTGTTCGCCCACGGCCACTTCCTGCGCGTGCTCGGGGCGCGCTGGATCGGGCTGCCGGCCACCGCGGGCGGCAACCTGCTGCTCTCCACCGCCGCGCTGTCGGTGCTCGGCTTCGAGCGTGAGCGCCACGCGCTGGCGCACTGGAACGACATCGGCCACCTCGTCCACTCCCAGCCGCCCGCGGCGGTGGAGAAGCCGCCGCTCGGCTGAACGTGCGTCAGTCGCGCCCGGCGCGCAGGAAGCGCGCCAGGCTCGCGAGGAACGGGCTGCGGGCCGGCACGGCGGTCAGCGGGTCGAGGTGGCTGAACGTGCGCGAGCGATCCACCAGCAGCGACTCGCGGCGGGGGATGCGCGAGCCGGCGATCAGCCGCCGCGCGCCGCGCAGGACGCGCCCGCGGGTGAGGTCGGTCTGGAAGGCGTAGAGCGGGACGCCGACGCTGCGCCGATGCCACGGCCGCAGGCCGAGCAGGCGCGTCGCGGCGTCGCGCCGCAGGGGGCTCGCGGCCTGGGCGTCGAGCGCCAGGCGGCGCGGGAAGTACCACTCGGCGGCGTTGACGGGGCTGCGGGCCAGCAGCCGCGCGACGCGGTCGATGGTCGACACCTCGCCGGTGTCGGTCCAGCCGCGCGGGTCGCCGGCCGTGGCCGGCGCGCCGGCGTTGACGCGCAGCAGCGCGAGCGGCGGTGGGCCGCTGGCCTTGTCGAGCGCGAAGCCGAGCTGGGCGGCGGTGGTCGGCGCGAACGGCGGCTTGAACGCCGCGGGCAGCAACGCGCTCTGCGTCAGGCTCGAAGGTGCCGTGGGCCGCACGGCGGCGTCGAGCCCGCCGAGGCCGGCGAAGACGCCGGCGGCCCACGGGGCGCCGAGCCCGAGCAGGTCGGTGAACGGGCTGCCGGCGCGGATCGCGGCGAGCTCGCGCCGCAGCGCGGCGGGCGTGCGCGCGCCGCCGAACGTGCCGAGCACCCCGCCGTCGATCAGCACGAGGCCGCTGAGGTCGCGGTGGCCGGGGCGCCCGCCGAAGTCCCAGGCCGCGTAGGTCGCGGCGGTGGTGGCGCCGAGCGAGTGCCCGCCGAGCAGCACGCGCCGCCCGCCGCGGCGCGCGGCGCGCACGACCCGGCGCAGGTCGGCGAGCGCGAGCGACAGCCCCCACTCGCGGGTGAAGGGCGCGGTGTCGCCGCTGACCGGCGCGAAGCGGCGGCCGTCGAGCCTGCCGCCGGCGAGGTAGTAGTCGCGCGCGCGGTCCGGGTCACCGGTGTCGAAGCCGCGGGTGTCCTCGAGCGCCTGGCTGCGGCGGTCCAGCGCCCACACCTGCAGGCCGGGCACCCGGCGCACGAGCTCCGGCCCGATCAGCGCGAAGTCCCCGGCCCCGCCGCCGAGTCCGGGCACCAGCACGAGCACCCGCCGCGCCGAGCGCGGGCCGAAGCGCTCGACGGTCACGCGGTCGTAGCGCTCCGGGCCCGGGCCGCTCGCGCCGCGGACGGTCACGACGTCGGCCGCCGCCGGCGGGGCGCCGATCGCCAGCAGCCCGGCGAGGGCGGCGAGCAGCCCGGCGGCGCGCCGCCTCACGCGATGGCCGGCGCCGCGGGCAGGCGGTCGAGCGCCGCCCGCATGTCGTCCTCGGAGAACTCCGGGTCCTCGAGCTCGCCGGACAGGTAGGCGTCGTAGGCGGCCAGGTCGAAGTTGCCGTGGCCGCAGAGCCCGAACAGGATCGTGCGCGGCTCGCCGGCCTCGCGCGCGGCCTCGGCCTCCTCGATCACCGCGCGGATCGCGTGCGCGGGCTCGGGCGCCGGGATGATCCCCTCGGCGCGGGCGAACTGGACGGCGGCGGCGAACGTCTCGTTCTGGCGGTAGGCGCGCGCTTCGACGGCGCCGGCCTTCACGAGCCCGCACAGCATCGGCGCGCCGCCGTGGTAGCGCAGCCCGCCGGCGTGCACCGGCGGCGGCACGAAGTCGTGGCCGAGCGTGTACATCGGCATCAGCGGCGTCAGACCCGACGTGTCGCCGAAGTCGTAGCGGTAGGCGCCGCGGGTGAGGGTGGGGCAGGCGGCGGGCTCGGCGGCGACGTAGCGCGCCGGGCGCCCACGGCGCATGAAGGGGAAGGCCAGCCCCGCGAAGTTCGAGCCGCCGCCGACGCAGCCCACGATGACGTCGGGCTCGGCGCCGGCCAGCTCCATCTGCAGGATCGCCTCCTGGCCGATGACCGACTGATGCATCAGCACGTGGTTGAGCACGGAACCGAGCGAGTAGTTGCAGTTCGGGTCCTGCGCGGCGACCTCGACGGCCTCGGAGATCGCGATCCCCAGCGAGCCGGTGGGGTGGGCCGCCTGGCCGCGGCCGGCCTCGGTGCGGTCGGACGGCGAGCGGTGCACCGTCGCGCCCCACGCCTGCATCATCGAGCGCCGGTAGGGCTTCTGGTCGTAGCTCGAGCCGACCATGTAGACCTCGCACTCGAGCCCGAACTGCGCGCAGGCGAAGGCCAGCGCGGAGCCCCACTGCCCGGCCCCGGTCTCGGTGGCGAGCTTGCCGATCCCCGCCTGGGCATTCTCGTAGGCCTGCGGCACCGAGCTGTTGGCCTTGTGCGAGCCGGAGGGGGAGACGCCCTCGTACTTGTAGTAGATGCGGGCAGGGGTATCGAGCGCGCGCTCCAGGCGCCGCGCGCGGTAGAGCGGGGTCGGGCGCCACAGCCCGTAGACCTCGCGCACCGGCTCGGGGATCTCGACCTCGGGCTCGGCGGAGACCTCCTGCATGATCAGCCCCATCGGGAAGATCGGCGTCAGGTCCTCCGGGCCGGCGGGCTCGCCCGTCCGCGGGCTCAACGGCGGGAGCGGCTCACCCGGCAGGTCGCCCAGCAGGTTGACCCAGTGGGTGGGGATGTCGGCTTCTGAGAGAAGGAACTTCGTCGGCTCGCTCATTGAGCCGCGATCCTACGTCGAACGCTCGGCCCAGGCCTCCACCAGGCGGATCTGTGCGTCGATCAGGCCGGGTGGGCGGTGGCCGTGCGCGAGCGCCCCGGCCACCTCGGCGACCGTGTAAGGCGTCCCGACGACGACGAGCCGGCCGCCCACCTGCGCGAGCGCGGGCGGCTCGGAGCCGCACACGCCGGGGTTTTCCGACTCCGTTGGTAGGCTTTCCGTCGCGATGATCTTCACCACGAAGGCAGAGTACGGCGTGCGCACCCTGATCGAGCTCGGGCGTCACGGTGGCGGCCAGCCCGTCAGCCTGAAGGCGATCGCCGAGCGCGAGCAGCTCCCGCTCGCCTACCTGGAGCGGATCGCGGCGCTGCTCAAGAAGGCCGATCTCGTCCGCGCCACCCGCGGCGCCCACGGCGGCTACGTGCTCGCCCGCCCCCCGGAGGAGATCACCATGGACGCCGTCGTGCTGGCGCTGGAGGGCGCCATCGCCCCGATGGACTGCTTCTTCGACGACCGCGACAGCCGCGTCGCCTGCTCGCACGAGCACGACGGCGAGCACTGCGCCACCAAGCTGCTGTGGACGCGCGTGCAGATGGGCGTCATCAAGTCGCTGCAGCGCACCACGCTGGCCGAGCTCGTCGAGTTCGCCGGCACCGGGCCGGCGACCGCGCCGGCATCCGCCATCGCCCCCTTGACCCTGACCGACTGAGACTTCTGGAGACCATGGCCGACCTCGAGATCAAGAACCTGCACGTGTCCGCCGGGGAGAAGCAGATCCTCAAGGGCGTCGACCTGCACGTCCGCTCCGGCGAGTTCCACGCCCTCATGGGCCCGAACGGCTCGGGCAAGTCCACGCTCGCCAACGCGATCATGGGCCACCCGAACCTCGAGGTGACCGAGGGCTCGATCCACTTCGACGGTGCGGACATCACCGAGTCCGACCCCGACGAGCGCGCCCGCCTCGGCCTCTTCATGGCCTTCCAGTACCCCGTCGCGATTCCGGGCGTGACCTCGGCGAAGTACCTGCGGATGGTCATGAACGCCCACCGCGAGGCGCGCGGCGAGCCGGCGATCTCGCTCAAGGACTTCCGCAAGCAGGTCGAGGCCGCGATGGAGCTCGTCAACGTCCCGCGCGAGTTCTCCAGCCGCTATCTCAACGACGGCTTCTCCGGCGGCGAGAAGAAGCGCATGGAGATCCTCCAGCTCGCGCTGCAGCGGCCGAGCCTCGCCGTCCTCGACGAGACCGACTCGGGCCTGGACATCGACGCGCTGAACACCGTCGCCCACGGCGTCAACACGGTCGCCGAGGGCACCGACATGGGCGTCCTGATCATCACCCACTACCAGCGCATCCTGCACATGGTCGAGCCGCAGTTCGTCCACATCATGTTCGACGGGCGGATCGTCAAGGAGGGCGGGCCCGAGCTCGTCACCCAGCTCGAGCAGCAGGGGTACGGCTGGATCCGCGACGAGGTTGCGGCCGCCGCGTAGATGAGCCTCGCGACGCCCACCGCCGCGGACTTCCCGGTCCTCGCCCGCGAGGGCCTGGTCTACCTCGACAGCGCCGCGACGTCGCAGACGCCGATGGCGGTCATCGAGGCGATGGACGCCTACTACCGCGAGTACCGCGCGAGCATCCACCGCGGCGTCTACCCGCTCGCCCAGGAGGCCACCGAGGCCTACGAGGGCGCGCGCGACCGGGTCGCGGCGTTCGCCGGCTCGACGCCGGGGGAGACCGTCTTCACGCGCAACGCCACCGAGGCGATCAACCTGGTCGCCTACAGCTGGGGCCGCGCGAACGTGGGGGCGGGCGACCTGATCGTCGTCACCGAGATGGAGCACCACTCCAACCTCGTGCCGTGGCAGGGGCTCGCGCAGGAGTCCGGCGCCGAGCTCGGCGTCGTCGGCGTCGACGACGACGGCCGGCTCGAGCTCGACACGCTGGACGCGCTGCTCGCGCGCGGGCCGAAGCTGGTCGCGGTCGCGCACGTCTCCAACGTGCTCGGCACGGTCAACCCGGTCGCCGAGATCGTCGCCCGCGCCCACGCCGCCGGCGCGATGGTCGTCGTCGACGGCTCACAGGCCGCGCCGCACCTCGCGCTCGACGTGCGCGGGCTGGACGCCGACTTCTACGCCTGGACGGCCCACAAGGCCTACGGCCCGACCGGGATCGGCATCCTCCACGGCCGCCGCGAGCTGCTGGAGACGATGCCGCCCTTCCTGCTCGGCGGCCACATGATCGCCAAGGTCGACCAGTACGAGTCGCGCTGGGCCGAGCCGCCCGCCAAGTTCGAGGCCGGCACCATGCCGATCGCCGAGGCGGTCGGCCTCGGCGCTGCGGTCGACTTCCTGGGCGCGATCGGGATGGACGAGGCCTGGGCGCACTCCCGCGAGGTCGTCGGCTACGCCGCCGAGCGCCTGCGCGAGGTCCCCGGGCTCACCCTCTACGGCCCGTCGGAGCTGTCGCTGCGCAGCTCGCTGTGCACCTTCTCGCTCGAGGGCGTCCACCCGCACGACGTCGCCGAGATCCTCGGCCGCGAGGGCGTCTGCGTGCGCGCCGGCCACCACTGCGCCCAGCCGCTGATGCGCCGCCTCGGGGTCGGCGCGACCACGCGCGCCTCCTTCGCGATCCACTCGACGCGCGACGAAGTCGACCGCCTGCTCGACGGACTGGCCTCGGTGCGGAGCATCTTCGGGCTGGCGTGATGGACGACCTGTACCGCGAGAACATCCTCGAGCACTACAAGCAGCCCCGGAACTGGTCGCCGCCCGAGGCGCCGATCGCGGAGCCCGACCTCGAGTACGAGGACTTCAACCCGCTCTGCGGCGACGAGCTCAAGGTCCAGATCCGCGTCGGCGAGGACAACCGCGTGCAGGAGCTGCGCTTCTCCGGCCACGGCTGCGCGATCAGCCAGGCCGCCGCCTCGATGGCCTCCGAGGAGGTCGTCGGGATGCAGGTCGGCGACCTGCTGGCGCTGGACCGCGACTTCGTGCTCGACCTGCTGGGCATCGACATCTCCGCGACGCGCATGAAGTGCGCGCTGCTCAGCCTCAAGGTGCTCAAGAGCGCCGGTCTCGGCCGGCAGGTCGCCTGGGAGGCCGACACCCCCAGCGCCGCCCGCCCGGCGGGCGACCCGGACCTGGTCTGACCGGTTGGTGCTTGCGCCCGCGGGCGCGCTGTGAGCTTGGTTCGCCGGGTGAGACGGCAGCGACCCGGACCGGTGTCCACGCCTCGGTGCTGCTCATCTCGATCGTGCTGGTGTGGCTGAATCCGGTGCTGGCGATCGTGGTCTCGCTCGCGGGGTTCGCGCTGGCGCCCGGCCGTCGGTGGCCGCAGCTGGCCCTGCCGGCGGTGGCGATCGTCGCCGCAGGCTGGCTCGCGATCAGTCTCGACGTCCGAGGTCGAGCTGACGCCGGTGGTCGGCCGAGCGTTATCGCCGCGCCGACGTCGAGCGGGCGCTGAGCGCCTCGTCCGGCCAGATCTCGCGCCCCGGTCACGTGCGCTGCCGGGCGCTCGAGGGCGACTCGGGGTGGCGGTGCACGCTGGCCCGGCGCGACGGGACCGTCTCGTTTGTCGCAGCCATCGACGACGAGGGGACGTGGACGACCTCCGACGTGCCGGGCCCCGCCGAGCGCGGCGCCGAGTTCCGGTCGGGTCAGGCGTTCGTCGGTTTCGGGCTCCAGCGGCGCTGAGCTTGCGCTCGTGCCGGCTTCGTGACGGTTGTGTAGGGAAAGGCAGCAGTGAGGGGGTGCGGGTCGGGTTGTGCGCGAGGTTCGCGTATGGCCCAACCGGCATTTCCTCAGCATCGACCCGAACGGTCTCCCGGTGCTGAAGAAACGCCGCTGGGAGCGGCACAAGCTCAGCTTCGGGGTCGAAATCGGCGCGGTGCTGAAGAAGTGCCGGTCAGTGACTGGCCGGCGGTGGCCGCCGGTCGGTGCGGGGTGATCACGAGCGGCCAGCTCCTCGCTGCGGGTTGACCCGGCACGCCATCGCGCATCGCGTGCGGGCGGGGTGGTTGCGGCGGGTGCAGCGGGGTGTTCGTCGTCGGCCCGGTGAGCGCGCCGTTCGCGCGGGACATGGCGGCGGTATTGGCGTCGGGGGCGGGCGCGGTGGTGGGTGTTCGCTCGGCGACGGGTTGTGGGGGCTGCGGTCGTTGCCGGATGTCGCAGCAGCGGGTGATCGCCGAGGTCGACGGGTTCGCGTTTTCACGCCACGCGGTCGGCGTCGAGCGAGACCGCCGCCGCGACGCCGAGCTCGCCGCCCGTGCCACACCGTCTGCGCTTCACCTGGCGCGAGCTCACCCGGCGGCCCGAGGCCGTAATCGCGAGGATCGCCGCGGTGCTCTCCCGCGAGGCGATCATGTAACGCGGACGCGTGGACGTGGACCACACCTCGATCCCCACCGAGGAGCCCTTCATGTTCGGCCCGCCCCAGGACGACAACGGCCGCCCGCCGGCCCCCAGCCTCCCCGAGCGACTGCTCGTCGTCGCCAACCGCACGTGCCCGTGCCCGGCGCTGATCGACGAGCTGGCCGCGCGGGCGACGATGGACACCGAGGTGCTGGTCGTCAGCCCGGCGCTCAACAAGCGCCTGCGGCACTGGGTCTCGGACACCGACGGCGCGATGGCCGCGGCGCGCGAGCGGCTCGACCTGGCGCTCGGCCTGCTCTCCGAGGCGGGGGTGCGGGCGGGCGGCGAGATCGGCGACGCCGATCCGATGGTGGCCATCGAGGACGCGCTCGCCCGCTTCCCGGCCGATGCCCTGATCGTCTCCACCCACCCGCCGGGCGAGTCAAACTGGCTCGAGCACGACCTCCCCGCGCGGGCGGAGGAGCGCTTCGGGCTGCCGGTCACGCACCTCGTATCGCGCTACGGCCTCGTGATGCAGGCCGGGAGCAACTAGCCGCGAAGGACGCCGGCGATCCGCTCCAGCGCCTCGGCGGTGCGATCGGGAGCGAGCGCGTGGCTGATGCGCAGGTGGCCATCCGCGCCCAGGTGGGCGCCCGGCGCGACAAGCACGGACGCGCGCTCGCGGATCGCAGTGGCGGCGGCGACCGAGTCCGGGTGCCGGCGCAGGCGCGGGAAGGCGAGCGCGGTCGACGCCGGCGGCTCGAGCGCGACGAGCTCGGCGTTCGCGCGGGCCCAGTCCATGACGAGCGCCCGGCCGCGACGCGCGAGCTCCTTCTGACGGTCGAGCAGCCGGGTGCGCAGGGGCTCGGTGAGCGCGCGCTCGGCCAGCAGCATCGAGAGGCTGGCGGCGGCGATCGTCGCGTACTCGTGGCGGCGCCACAGCGCCTCGATCATCGCCTGGGGCGCGACCACCCAGCCGATACGCAGGCCGCTGAGGCCGTAGGACTTCGACAGGCTGCCGACGACGATCGCCCGCTCGAGGCGCCCCCACGCGGTCGGCGCCTCCGGCCCGTCGAGCTCTGAGCCGCGATAGACCTCGTCGCTGTGCAGCCAGCCGCCGGAGCGTTCGGCGATGGCGGCGACGGCGTCGAGCTGATCCTCGGAGAGCACGGTGCCGGTCGGGTTGTTCGGGGTGTTGATGGAGATCAGGGCGGTCTGCGGGCCGGCGGCCGTGTCCAGCGCGTCGAGGTCGGCGCGCCAACCGTCGTCCACGAGCAGCGGGAACGCGTGCACCTCCGCGCCGAGGTTGTGGGCGAGGCCGGAGATCTGCTGGTAGCCCGGCCGCATCACCACCGCCGCGCCGCCGGCCTCGAGCAGCGTCTGGGCGACGAGCGCGTTGGCCTCGGCCGCGCCGACCGTCACGAGGACGTTCTCGGCGGCGCAGTCCTGGTACTGCGCCGCGATGCGCTCGCGCAACGCGCGCGTGCCGTTGACCTCCGGGTAGTGCAACGGGTGCTCGAGCACGCCGTCGAGCCCGTCGCCGAGCAGCTCGCCCAGCGCGACTGGCGCCACGCCGCTGTCGGCGAGGTTGATCTCGACCGCCAGCTCCCAGTCGGACTGCCAGCGCTCGAGCTCGAAGGGGAGATAGGACCCGGCGGCGGCAGCGGGCACGCGAATCGTCATGCCCCGCAGCTTGACGCCTCCGGGCGGCGAGCTCAGTTAGAGCAGCAGTCCGCCATGTCGGCCGGCTCGCAGCAGACGGCCGCTTCAGTGGGGCCGCAGCAGGCGCCCGGCTTGCGCGCGCGCACGATCGCCGAGCCGGCGTGCGGATGGACGCGGTGGGTCTCGACGATCTCCACGTCGGCGAGGCCGGCTGCCGTGAGCGCGTCCTCGAACTCGCGGCGGGTGAGCGCGCCGGCGATGCAGCCCGTCCACGCCGCCACGTCCGCGCGCGTCGCGGCGTCCATGCCGGGGTCGGCGACGACGTCGGTCACCGCCAGCCGACCGCCGGGCTTGAGCACGCGCGCGGCCTCGCGCAGGACCGCGGGCTTGTCGCCCGACAGGTTGATCACGCAGTTGGAGATCACCACGTCCACGCTGCCGGAGGGCAGCGGGATCGCCTCGATGTGCCCCTTGAGCCACTCGACGTTGTCGACTCCCGCGTCGGCCTGGTTGCGGCGGGCCAGCGCGAGCATCTCGTCGGTCATGTCGAGCCCGTAGGCCTTGCCGCCCGGTCCGACCCGCCGCGCCGACATCAGGACGTCGAGGCCGCCGCCCGAGCCGAGGTCGAGCACGACCTCGCCCTGCTCGAGCGCGGCGACCGCCGTCGGGTTCCCGCACCCCAGGCTCGCGAGCACGGCGGTGTCGGGCAGGCCGGCGCGGTCGCCCGGCGTGTACAGATCGCCGCCGAACGCTTGACCGGCCGGAGCGCAGCACGCGTTGCCGTCTGGCTCGCCCGCCTCGCGGGCCGCCGCGGCGTAGCGCTCGCGCACCCGCTCGCGCAGGCTCGGGTCGTTCAGCCCAGCCACGCGGTGAGCTCCTCGAGCGCGCCGGCGGGGACGTAGTAGTAGGCCCACAGGCCCTGGCGCTCCGAATCCACGAGCCCGGCCTCGCGCAGGACCTTCAGGTGGTGTGAGACGGTGGGTTGCCCGACGTCGAAGAGCGGTACCAGCTCGCAGACGCAGACCTTGCCGGCGTGCTTGCGCAGCACGTCGACGAGCTGCACGCGGATCGGGTCGCCGAGCGCCTTGGCGAGCGCTGCCAGGCGGACGGCTTGCTCGCGCGCGACGCCGGGACGGGCGATCGGCTCGCAGCACGGCGCGCCGGCCGGGCGCTTCTGCTTCGGCGCAAGCACTAGATCGACGAGCATCGATGCAAGACGCTAGCGGATTGCAGCGATGGTTGTCAATCTATACCTTGGCGTGCCGGTGCGCGCACTGTTCGTCTGCCTCCACAACGCGGGCCGCTCGCAGATGAGCGAGGCGCTGTTCGCGCGCGCCGCGGAAGGCCGCCACACCGCGGCTTCGGCGGGCACGACGCCCGCCGAGCGGGTGCACCCCGAGGTCATCACCGTGATGGGCGAGCTGGGCATCGACCTGGCCGACCGCCGGCCACGAGCGCTCACCGTCGAGATGGCCCGGGCCGCCGACGTCGTCGTGACGATGGGCTGTGGCGACCAGTGCCCGTACGTGCCCGGCAAGCGCTACCTCGACTGGGATCTGGCCGATCCCAAGGGGCGAGCGCTCGACGATGTGCGCGCCACGCGCGACGACATCGCCCGCCGCGTCCAGGCGCTGGTGGAGGAACTCGACGCCCTGGCCGTGCGCTGAGGCGGCCGGCGCGCGATCTGGGTCAGCGCGCCGCCACCGGTCCCGGCGGCGAGCTCGGGCGGGCGAGCCAGGCCACGGCCAGCGTCGCGGCGGCCACCGTGACCAGGAAGCCGGAGCGCGTGCCCAGGGCCGCGCTCAGCGCGCCGGCGCCGAGCGGCCCGGCAACGCTCGCGGCCGCCCAGACGGAGTTGAGCGTCCCCAGCACCCCGCTCTCCCCGAGCCCGGCCCGAGCGCCCTCACGCGTCGCCAGTGGGTAGACGGTCGTCGACAGCGTCGCGCGCGGGGCCGAGAAGAGCAACATCGCGATCACGACCGCCGCGCTGGAGGCGCTCAACGCCGCCGGCGCCAGCGCCACCGCGCACCCGAGCGCGGCGAGCATCAGGACCGGCAGCGTCACCGCGCGCGCTCCCGCCCACAGGACGCCGGCGCTGGTGGCGATCGAGACGCCGGCGGCGGCCGCGAACGCCAGGCCGATGGCCGCCGTGGAGACCTGCTCCGCGTGCAGCGCGAGCGGCGCCAGGAGCTGGACCACGCCGGTCAGCGCCCCGCTGAGCGCGATCGCCCCGGCGCCCGCGAACACCGCCGGTTGTCCCCAGGCGGCTCGCACCGTGCCGCCCAGGGAGCGACGGGGCGCGGCCGCGGGGGTGCGGGCGGCGCCTCGAGGCAGCGCCGACATGAGCGCCGTGACCAGCAAGGCCGCGACGCCGGCGGCCCAGAAGGGCGCGCCGAGGCCCGCGCGCTCAGCCAGCAGCCCGGACAGCGCCGGCGCCAGCACGACCCCCACCGCCGCGTAGGTCATCGTCGCGCCGACGCGCGCCTCGCCGCCGCCGGGCGCCGTCTGCGCGAGCCAGGCGGGAGCGGCGGTCCACACCACCGCGAAGGCGGCCCCGAACACGATCCGCCACCCGAGCAGCGCGGGGTAGGAATCCGCCAGCGCCTGGCCGAGCGCCGAGACGGTGACCAGCACCCCGCCGGCCAGCGTCAGGCGCCGGGCGCCCACGCGATCTCCGGCCATGCCGGCGGGCGCCGCGAGGAGGAGCATCGTCACGCCGGTGGCCGCCGGCAGCGCGCCGGACTGGGCAGAGCGGCTACACCCAGTCGGCGGTCTCGCATCAGATCGCCCAGCTCGAGAAGGCGCTCGGCACGCCGCTGCTCACCCGCCCCGGTGGCCGCGCGCCCACGGCCCTGACCCCGGCCGGAGAGACCGCCTACCGCCATGCGCGGCGGGCGCTCGAGGCCGTCGAGAGCATGGGCGCCGACGTCCGCGCGATCCACAGCGAACGCGGCACGCTGCGGATGGGGATCTTCCAGGCCGCGGTCACCGCGCTGCTGCCCGCCACGCTGGCGGCCTACCGCCGCGAGCGCCCCAACGTCAGCGTGATCCTGTCCGAGCCCCAGCAGCACCGTAGCCTCGTCCGGGCGCTGGCCCAGGGCGAGCTCGACCTCGCCGTCACCATCAACCCCGAGCTCGACGACCGCGTCGAGGCTGTCGCGCTGCTCGACGACCCGTGGGTCATGCTCACCCGCGAGGACAGCGAGCTCGCCCGTGCCCCCGAGCCGGGCTTCGAACTGCTCGACGGCGCGCCGGTGATCGCCTGGCAGGCGGGCTGGCCCAACCAGGCCCAGCTCGAGGACGCCTGGCGCAAGCGCGGGATCGCGCCACACGTCATCTTCCGCACCGACGACAACCTCGCCTTGCAGCGGCTCGTCGCCGCCGGCCTGGGGTCCGCCTGCGTCGGGCGCCTCGGGGCCGAGACCCCGATCGACCCGGCCCTGCGTGCCCTGATTCCGCGCGACGTCATCGCGCCGCGCACCGTCGCCCTCGTCTATCCGCGGCACCGCCGGCTCCCCGCCGCCGCGCACACCCTGATCGAGCTCCTGCGCGACCGCGCGGCTCAGCTGGCCGGCACCTAGCCGCCCGCCGGCTGTGGCCGGATCGGCACAAAGGCGCACCGAAGCGTAAGGTTGACGAACGACGCATTACGATATATCGTTGACATAGTTAGTTAGCCAACGATAGGAGCACAACGCGTCTATGACGTACGCATCAGCAGTACCTCAGTTCGCCGGCGGCCGCGGATGCGGTCACGGCACACATCACCGGAGCGGTCACGGCCGCCCCGGCTGGGAGCAGCTCGTCGGGCGCTGGCTGGAGATGGCGGCTGCCGCCGAGCGCGGCGGCCCCCGCGGCCGCGGGCGCCGGCACGGCCGACACGGCGGCCGCGGCGGCCCGTTCCCCGGGTTCGGCGGCAGCCACTTCGGCCCGCGCGGCCCGCGCGCCCGGCGCGGCGACGTCCGCGCCGCCCTGCTCGCCCTGCTGGCCGAGGAGCCGCGCAACGGCTACCAGCTCATGCAGGAGATCGAGCACCGGTCCGACGGCGTGTGGCGCCCGAGCTCCGGCTCGGTCTACCCGGCGCTGGCCCAGCTCGAGGACGAGGGGCTCGTGCGCGCCGAGCAGCGCGAGGGCAGCCGCACCTTCACCCTCACCGACGCCGGCCGCGAGCACGTCGAGGCCGACCCGGACACCTACAAGGATCCCTGGCGCGCGGTCACCGAGGGAGTCGGCGACGACGTCGTCGACGTCCGCGGCGAGATCTGGCAGCTCGGCGCCGCCGTGATGCAGGTCGTCTCGGCCGGTGACGAGGCGCAGGTCGCCGAGGCCCGCAAGGTGCTCGCCGACGCCCGCAAGTCGCTCTACCGGATCCTCGCCGAGGACGACCCGCAGAGCGACGCGCCGACCGGCACCGGCACGGTCTGACCCCCGGCGCGATGGCGCGGGCGGGCTTCGTCCCGACGGTCTACGATGAGGAGCGGTCGCGCCCGACGGCGCGGCCGTTTCTCTGCGAGCGCGGGGGCGTCGAGCCCGCCGGCCCACCCCCTCCGGCCGCTACACTGAAAACCCGACCCGCGAGGTCGGACTTCACGCCGCATGAGCCCCGTGATCGACATCTGCCCAATGGACGAGCTGCCCCCCGGTGAGCGGCGCGTCGTCGCCTGGGAGGACCTCGAGATCGGCGTCGTCAACTGCGGGGGAGACATCCTCGCGATCGAGGACCGCTGCTCGCACGACGACGGCGAGCTGATGGAGGGCGAGATCGACCAGGCGGACTGCACGGTCGAGTGCCCGCGCCACGGCTCGCTGTTCGATCTGCGCACCGGAAAGGCCCTGAACCTGCCTGCCTACGTACCCGTCGACACGTTCGCCGTGTCGGTGGAGAACGGCGTCATCAAGCTGGAGGTCGAGTAACCCATGGCCACGCCCGAGGTGATCGCCGAGCAGCAGGGGCTGGTCGGCATCAACGCCGACTACAAGACGAAGTTCGGGTTCCACGACCCGGAGAGCGACTACGCCTTCAAGGCCCCAAAGGGCCTCAGCCACGAGCTGGTCCGCCAGATCTCCGAGTTCAAGAACGAGCCTGAGTGGATGCTCGAGTTCCGCCTCAAGGCGCTCGAGCACTTCCTCAGCCGCCCGCAGCCCACGTGGGGCTCGCCGATGCTGGCCGAGGTCGACTACGACGACATCCACTACTTCGTCCGCGCTTCGGAGAAGTCCTCGAAGACCTGGGACGACGTCCCGGAGGACATCAAGAACACCTTCGACAAGCTGGGCATCCCGGAGGCCGAGCGCAAGTTCCTCTCCGGCGTCGGCGCCCAGTACGAGTCCGAGGTCGTCTACCACCAGGTGCGCGAGGACCTCGAGCAGCAGGGCGTCGTGTTCATGGACATGGACTCGGGCCTGCGCGAGCACGAGGACCTCGTGCGCGAGTACTTCGCGTCGCTGATCCCGTCCAACGACAACAAGCTCGCCGCGCTCAACAGCGCCGTGTGGTCGGGCGGCTCGTTCGTCTACGTCCCCCCGGGCGTGCACGTCGAGATGCCGCTGCAGGCCTACTTCCGCATCAACACCGAGAACATGGGCCAGTTCGAGCGGACGCTGATCATCGCCGACGAGGGCTCCTACGTGCACTACGTCGAGGGCTGCACCGCGCCGGTCTGGACCACCGACTCGCTGCACTCCGCCGTGGTCGAGCTGATCGCCAAGCCGGGCGCGCGCATCCGCTACACGACCGTGCAGAACTGGTCGCAGAACGTCTACAACCTCGTCACCAAGCGCGCGGTCGCCGAGACCGACGCCACGGTCGAGTGGGTGGACTGCAACCTCGGCTCGAAGCTGACCATGAAGTACCCGTCCGTCTACCTGATGGGCGAGCGGGCGCACGGCGAGGTGCTCTCGATCGCCTTCGCCGGCAAGGGCCAGCACCAGGACGCCGGCGCGAAGATCGTCCACGCGGCGCCGAACACGACCTCGAACATCTTCGCCAAGTCGATCTCCAAGGACGGCGGGCGCTCGAGCTACCGCGGCCTGCTCGAGGTCGCCAAGGGGGCCCACGGGTCGCGCTCGAAGGTCGTCTGCGACGCGCTGCTGCTCGACGAGGAGTCGCGCTCTGACACCTACCCGACGATCCGCATCGGCGAGAACGACGTCGACGTCGGCCACGAGGCGTCGGTCTCGAAGATCGGCGAGGAGCAGCTCTTCTACCTCATGAGCCGTGGGATCCCCGAGGACGAGGCGGGCAAGCTGATCGTCAACGGCTTCATCGAGCCGATCGTCAAGGAGCTCCCGATGGAGTACGCCGTCGAGATGAACCGGCTGATCGAGCTGCAGATGGAAGGCTCCATTGGCTGATCTCGCTGCCGTCCGCGAGCCGGCGTGGCTCGCGGCGCGCAGGGAGCGCGCCGCCACGCTGGCCGCGGAGCTCGACCTGCCGCGCTTCAAGGGCCGTCCCGGGTGGGAGTTCAACGACCTCGGCAAGCTCGACTTGGGCGCCTTCGCCGCTGCCGCACCCGGCGAGGGAGACGCGAGCGCCACCGAGCGCGTCGAGACCCTGCTCGAGGCACCCGACGGCGCCGTCACGCTCGGCCAGGTCGACGGCCGCGTGCTCGAGGAGCCGATCGCGATCGAGGACGGCCCCGTCGTCCTGCCGCTGACGCTGGCCGTCGAGCGCCACCCCGAGCTGGTCGAGCCCCACCTCGGCCGCGTCGTGGCCGGCGACCAGGACGTCTTCACCGCCGCCAACGACGCGAGCTGGACCGGCGGGGCGTTCGTCTACGTCCCGGCCGGCGTGCGCGTCGACGCACCGATCCTGCTGACCGCGATCACCGACGCGGCGGGCACCGCGCTGCATCGCCGCACGCTGATCGTGCTCGAGGAGGGCGCCGAGGCCGAGGTGTGGGAGCAGTTCCTGTCCGGCTCCGAGGAGTCCGAGACGCTGCTGGACACGGTCGTCGAGCTGGTCGTGGGCCAGAACGCCCAGCTGCGCTACGTGTGCGGGCAGGACATGAACGAGCGCTCGTGGATCTTCGGCACCCAGCGCGCCGAGGTCGCCCGCGACGGGCGGCTCGACTGGGCCGCGGTGGCCTTCGGCTCGGCGAAGGGCAAGCTGCGGATGGAGACGCTGCTGGCCGGCGAGGGCGCGCACGGGCGCGTCACCGGCGCCTACGCGCCGCACGCCCGCCAGCACCTGGACTTCGACACCACCCAGGAGCACGGCGCGCCCAACACGACCTCGGACCTGGCCTTCCGCGGGATCCTGGCCGACCGGGCCACCTCGGTCTGGCGGGGGATGATCAAGGTCGACCCGGGCGCCCAGAAGACCGACGCCTTCCAGGAGTGCCGCAACCTGCTGCTCTCAAAGCGCGCGCACGCCGACGCCATCCCGGGGCTGGAGATCCTGGCCGACGACGTCCGCTGCACGCACGCCGCGGCGATCGCCCAGATCGACCGCGAGCAGCTCTTCTACCTGCGCAGCCGCGGGCTCAGCGAGGCCGTCTCGACCCGGCTGGTGATCGAGGGCTTCATGCAAGAGCTGGTGCAGCGCTTCGAGGAGGGCCCGATCCGCGAGGCGCTCTCCGGCGCGCTCGAGCGGCGCATGGCCGCCGTGCTGGACTGAGCCCGGCGAGAGCGTCGTGACCGCGGCGGCCTCGCCGACCCCGGCCACGGCGGGCGACGCCGCCCCCGCGATGAGCGGGTTCCTGCTCGGCGCCGCCGCGATGTTCGCCACGATGTACTCGACGCAGGCGATCCTGCCCGAGCTGGGGCGGGAGTTCGGCGTCTCGCCCGCGCGGGCGGGACTCAGCGTCTCCGTGGTCGTGGCGGCCGTCGCCGCCGGCGGCTGGCTGTGGGGGCCGGTCTCCGATCGCATCGGCCGCCGCCGCGCCATCACCGCGGCCAGCGCCCTGCTCGTCGTTCCCACCGCGCTGGTCGCGCTCGCGCCGAGCTTCGAGCTGCTGCTCGTCCTGCGCGCGCTGCAGGGGCTGTGCATGCCGGGGCTGCTGATCGTGGGCGTCCCCTACGTCGCCGAGGTCTTCGCGCCGGCGCTCGGCGGGATGGCGATGGGCGCCTACACGGCGGCGCTGGTCGTCGGCGGGATCGCCGGCCGCGTCGGGGTCGGCCTCGTCACCGCCGCAATCGGCTGGCGCCCGGCGCTCGGTCTGCTGGCGCTGCTGCCGGCCGCCGCCGTAGTGCTGCTGCGCCGCACGCTGCCCGAGGGCCCGCGGACGGTGCGGGCCGAGAGCCGCGCGAGCGCGCTGCGCGCGCACCTGCGCAACCCGGCGGTGCTGCGGGCGACGGTGGTCGGCGCCGGCATGTTCTTCGCCTTCGTGGGCACGTTCAGCTTCATCGCCTACCGCCTCGAGGCGCCGCCGTTCAGCTACTCCCAGACGGCCGTGAGCCTGCTCTTCTGCCTCTGGGTCCTCGGCGCGGCCGGCCCGTACGCGGGCAAGCTGGCCGACCGCTACGGCTGGCGCGCGGTGGCGGCCGGAGCGGCCGCCACCGCGGGAACCGGCGTCGCGCTCTCGCTGCAGGACTGGACGCCCGCCATCGTCGTCGGGCTCGGGATGATCACGCTCGCGATGTTCACCGCGGTCCCCGCCGCCCAGCTGGGACTGAGCGCCGCGACCGAGGCCGATCGCGGGATCGCGAGCGCGCTGTACTTCACCGCCTACTACGTGGCCGGTGGTCTGGGGTCCTTCCTGCCGGGGCTGGCCTGGGAGGCGGGTGGCTGGCCGCTGGTCGCGGCGACCGTCGCCGCGCCGGTCGGCGCGGCGCTGCTGGCCGCGACCCTGCCGCAACGGGAGCGGGCGCCATCCGCCTGACCGGCCTGCCGTCCGCCTGCACGCATCCGCGCGTAAAGCTGTTCACCGGCGAGGACGGGCTCGCGCTGATCTTCGCCGGGCCCGCCGGCGAGCGGCGGCTCGACGTCCCCTGGGCCTACCTCGAGGGCGACCGCGAGACGATCGAGCTGCGCCTGCTCGCCGACCTGCAGCAGCGCGGCTTCGAGGCCGAAAGGGCTACGCCTTGATCATCCCGTGCGGGTTGAGCACGTACTTCTGCGCGGCGCCCTTGTCGAAGTCCTCGTAGCCCTGCGGGGCCTCGTCCAGGGAGATCACCGTCGCGTTGACGGCCTTGGCGATCTGGACCTTGTCGTTGAGGATCGCCTGCATCAGCCCGCGGTGGTAGCGCATCACCGGGCACTGGCCCGTGGTTAGCGAGTGCGACTTCGCCCAGCCGAGGCCGATCCGGATGGAGAGCGAGCCCTCCTTGGCGGCGTCGTCGGCCGCGCCCGGGTCGCCGGTCACGTACAGGCCCGGGATGCCGAGCTTGCCGGCCGCGCGGGTGATGTCCATGATCGAGTTCAGCACCGTGGCGGGCGCCTCGTGATCGGCGTCCGAGCCGTGGCCGCGGGCCTCGAAGCCGACGGCGTCGACCGCGCAGTCGACCTCGCCCTGCGGGTCGCCGATCTTCTCGGCGATCTGCTCGCGCAGGTCGCCCTTGGACACGTCGACGGTCTCGCAGCCGAAGCTCTCGGCCTGCGCGAGGCGCTCGGGGATCAGGTCGCCGACGATCACGACCGCGGCGCCGAGGAACTGCGCCGAGTGCGCGGCCGCGAGGCCGACCGGGCCGGCGCCCGCGATGTAGACGGTCTTGCCCGGGCCGACGCCCGCGGTGTAGGCGCCGTGGAAGCCGGTCGGGAAGATGTCCGAGAGCATCGTCAGGTCGAGGATCTTCTCCATCGCCTGATCCTTGTCGGGGAACTTGAGCAGGTTCCAGTCGGCGTACGGGACCATCACGTACTCGGCCTGGCCGCCGACCCAGCCGCCCATGTCGACGTAGCCGTACGCCGAGCCCGGCCGGTCCGGGTTGACGTTCTCGCAGACGCCGGTGTGGCCCTCCTTGCAGTTGCGACAGCGCCCGCAGGCGATGTTGAAGGGGACCGAGCAGAGGTCGCCCTCCTTGATGTACTCGACGTCGCGGCCCGCCTCGATCACCTCGCCGGTGATCTCGTGGCCGAGCACCAGGTTCGCCGGCGCGGTCGTGCGCCCGCGGACCATGTGCTGGTCGGAGCCGCAGATGTTCGTCGAGACGACCTTGAGGATCACCCCGTGCGGGCACTGCCGTCCGACGTTGGCGGGGTTGACGCCTGGACCGTCCTTGAGGACGAGCTCGGGGTAGTCGATGTTCTGGACCTCGACCTTGCCCGGCTCGATGTAGGCGACGGCGCGGTTGTCTGCCATGTGGGGAACCTCTCCTTGCGTCGTTGACCCTTCAAGGAACCCCTACCCGGCGCCCGGCCACAGCAACGGATTTCGCGCGGCTCGCGGGCCGTGGTACGTTCGCGACCGGAGCGGCAGTCGAGCGGAAGGCGAATGGGCGTGGCCGGAGAACAGTACTCCCCCAACGGGGACCGTGACCTCCAAGGCGAGTTCGCGCAGCAGTGGCACGACAACGCCTACGGCTGCTTCTCCTCGGGGCACAAGTTCTGCCGCGAGGTCTGCCCGGTGATGCAGGTCACCCGCAACGAGAACCACACGCCGACGTCGTTCCACGCCAGCGTGGTGGCGATGGAGAAGGGCCTGCTGGACGTGGAGGACGTCGCCGACGACTTCGTCCACTGCACGCAGTGCGGGGCGTGCGAGCTGCGCTGCCCGAACACGCTGTTCACCGGCGACTTCTACCGCCACCGCACGCGCACGGTCGACGTCGTGAAGGCGATGCGCGCCCTGATGGTCGCGACGGGCAACGAGCGCGAGGGCTGGAAGCTCTGGAACGAGCGCCTGGCGGAGGCCGGCAACGAGCCGGTGCTCGGCGACGTGCCGGTCTCCCAGGAGCACGTGCGCGACTGGGCCGAGGGCCTGGACATCGGAGAGGGCGGCGAGACGATCCTCTTCGTCGACTGCGAGGCGGCCTTCTACCGCACCTCCTACACGCGCGCCTTCGCCCAGCTGCTGCAGGCCGCCGGGGAGCCGTTCGGGCTGATGCGCGAGCAGTGGTGCTGCGGCGGCCCGGCGGCCGAGATGGGCTACGTCGACCTCGCCCGCAAGCACGCGGAGCACAACGTGGCCGACTGGCGCTCGGTCGGCGCCAAGCGCATCATCGCCCCCGACCCGCACGACTACATCGCCTTCACCGAGGACTATCCGAAGTACTTCGGCGAGGACTACGAGTTCGAGATCGTGCTCGGCGTCGAGCTGGTCAACGAGCTCGTGCGCGACGGGCGGATCGCGCTGACCAAGCCGGTCGAGCGGACGGTCACCTATCACGACCCGTGCCGGCTGAACAAGCGCAAGGGCGTTCACGAGGCGCCGCGTGAGCTGCTGCGCGCGGTGCCGGGGATCGACTTCCGCGACGTCGACCACGTCACACAGTGGTCCTACTGCTCGGGCGGCGGCGGCGGGCTGCCGATCGAGAAGCCCGAGATCACCGAGGAGATCAGCCGCCGGCGGGTGGAGAAGGCCACGGCGCTCGAGGTCGACACGCTGGTCAGCGCCTGCCCGTGGTCCGAGCGGCCGCTGTCGGCGGCCGGCGAGGCGGCCGGCCTCGACGTGCTCGACCTCTTCGAGCTGGTGGCCGAGTCGGCGGGCATCGAGATCGGCGGCCACACCTCAGCGCAGGAGGCGGCGCGATGAGCGTCGCCATCAAGTCCGGCGTCGACGACGCGGTCATCGAGGAGCTGCGGGCGATCCTCGGCGACGAGAACCGGGTGCTGCCCGGGCTCTCCTCGCGCGTGAACCGCACGCGCGTGCCGGCGCCCTTCCCGGTCCACCGCTGGGCGGACTTCATGCCCGACGTCGCCGTGCTGCCGACGAGCACCGAGCAGGTCTCCGAGGTGGTCAAGCTGGCCAACCGGCTGTCGATCCCGGTCGTCCCGCGGGCCGGCGGCACGGGGCTCTCCGACGGCGCCGTCCCGCTGCGCGGCGGCATCTGCGTCGACGTCAAGCTGATGAACGACATCCGCGAGATCGACCTCGTCGACCGCACGGTGACGGTCGGGCCGGGCATCAACATGCTCAAGCTCAACGAGGCGCTGCGCCCGCACCGCGTCTTCTATCCCGACTGCCCGGCGTCGTATCCGTGCTCGCTGGTCGGCGGGCGCACGGGCACCGGCGGCTGGTCGCTGCTGGGCGCCCGCTACGGCCACACACGCGACCTCGTGGTCTCGATGGAGGTCGTGCTGCCGACGGGCGAGGTGATCGAGGTCGGCGACGGCGGCGGGCGCAAGCTGCGCCACTCCTCGACCGCCTTCAACCTCAAGCAGCTCTTCACCGGCCACCAGGGCACGCTGGGCATCTGCACCGAGGCGACACTCGAGCTGGTCCCGCGCGCCGAGATGGAGTTCGCCGCCTTCTTCGCCTTCGAGGACTACGCGTCGGCCTACCGCACCACCGGCGCGCTGACGAAATCGGGTTTGGCCACGATCGCGGGCGTCGTGCTCTTCGACGAGCACAAGCTCGCCTACCTGCGCCGCGACGACGAGGCCTACATCCCGCAGCCCGAGTCGGTCCGGGCGGTCGTGGCGGTCGCGATGTACGGGGCGAAGGCCGAGGTCGAGCCGGCGGCGAAGATCGTCATGGAGCTGGGCCGCTCCGACGGCGGCAAGTACCTCGGCGACGAGATCTCCCAGGGCGACTGGGCGGCGCGGCACGACCGCTACGCCACGCCGCTGCACGGCCGCACGCAGGCGGGCCAGGCGGTCCCGATGTCCTGGCACTGCGAGGACGCGGCGCTGAACTACTCGGTGCTGCCCCAGGTGCGCGAGGAGTGGCACGCGATCGTCGCCCGCTACATCGAGGAGTACGGGATCTTCGACGACTGGGGCATGTTCGCCTACACGAGCGGGGCCCACAAGGCGTGGGGCGACTACCTGGTCGAGATCGACGTCGGCATCTGGGAGGAGAAGCTCGACGACTCCAACTGGGCGGCGTGGGTGCGCTGCAAGCGCGAGATCGCCGAGGTCTCGCTGAAGTACGGCGGCTCGATCACCGCCTGCCACGGCGCCACCCGCGAAGGCGACGCCGAGCTCGTGCCGACCGAGATGGGCGCCTCGTGGGAGGTGGTCAAGCGCATCAAGCGCGCGCTGGACCCCAACAACGTCATGAACCCCGGCAAGCAGTGCCTGGACGAGGCCTACGAATGAGCATCTTCCGCCTCGGCGACCAGCGCCCGCCCGCCGCCCAGCGGATCACCGACGACGTGATCATGCGCTTCGAGCACGTCTACGAGATCGACCCGGAGAAGATGCAGCTCTTCCCCCAGCAGGAGCTGGCCGCGTGGGACACCAAGCGCATCGTGGACGCGCGCTGGGACCACCTGGACTGGATGCACGACCACTTCGCCGACGAGGTCCTCTCGACCGGGCTGGAGTCAGAGACCATGCCGCCGGAGGAGATGCCCAGCGAGGATCGGAGGGACGGATGAAGTTCAGCTACTGCATGCTGCCCGACTACCCGCTGGCGGACTCGATCGAGATGATCAAGACCGCCGACGAGCTGGGCTACCACGCCTGCTACTCGGTCGACGAGACCTGGCACAAGGACCTGTGGGTGCTGTTCGCTGCAGCCGCCGACAAGACCGAGCGGATCCGCTTCGGGCCGAACGTCACGCACGTCTTCCTGCGCGAGCCGACGCTGATCTGCCAGGCGCTGGCGACGCTCGACGAGCTCTCCGGCGGGCGCGCCGAGGCGGTCGTCTCCACCGGCAACTTCGGGCTGATGCAGCAGTACCACATCGACTGGGCCAAGCGGAAGCCGCTGTCGCGGCTCAAGGAGGCCCTGCACGTGATGCGGACCTTCCTGGACGACGGCAAGATCGACTTCCAGGGCGACTTCTTCCAGTACACCGGGCTGTTCACCGCCGCGCGCCCCGTCCAGGAGCGGATCCCGATTTACATGGGCGGCATGAAGGGCCCGCGCTCGTTCATCGCCGCCGGCGAGCTGGCCGACGGCCTGCACCACGCGCTCTCCTACTCGCGCGAGGCCTACGACTACGTCGCCGAGAACATGCGCCAGGGGGCCGAGGGCGCGGGACGTGACTTCGGCGCGCTGGACTTCGGCGCCTGGACCGTGACGGTGGTCAGCGAGGACTCGGCGGCGGCCAAGCAGGCAGCCCGCATCCTGGTGGCCTTCTACATCTCCTCGATGCCGCCCGAGCAGCTTGCGCGCCACGGGATCGAGATGGAGCAGGTCCGGCCGGTGGTCGAGGCCCTCGGGGCGGGCGACGTCGCCAAGGCGATCGAGCTCTTCACCCCGGATCTCTCCGAGCGGCTCTCGCTGGCGGGGACGCCCGAGGAGGTGGTGGAGAAGATCAAGACCGACATGGAGCCGGCCGGCGTGAACCACATGATCCTCGCGCTCTCCGACGCGCACCTGGTGAAGTTCTTCTCCGGCGAGGACCTCGACGGGGTACCCTCGATCGAGGGCCAGCTCAAGCTCGTGGCCGATCGGGTGATGCCGGCGTTCGCGGGCGCGGCCGCCTGAGGCCCAGCCAAGCGCCCGGCCGCGGCGCCGCCGTCTGTCAAGGTGGGGGGATGCCTCCGGTCCCCCCACGCAGCGTGAAGATCTCCGAGGACGAGCGCGGGGGCTGGACGTCCGACCGCCCGCGCCGCCCCGGTGAGCCGGAGCGCCCGCCGCGCCTGGCCAACGTCAGCGTCCGGGGCCGGGTCATGGCGCCGAGCGACCGCCTGCGCTACTCGCCGGGCAGCCTGCTGCTGGTCTCCGGCCCGGACGCGGCGACGGTGGAGCACCTGCTCGCCCGCGTGCTGCAGGAGCAGGGGGCGCTGCTCTCGATCCCCAAGCTGAGCGCGCTGCTCGCCGGGCGGGTGCCCGACCAGCAGATCCCGGAGAAGGCGCACGCGCTGCTCGACGCGGCCGCCAAGCAGCGGCTGGCCGCCGGGCAGACCGTGGTGATCGCGCTGGAGGGCCTCGACGCCGCCGAGCGCGAGCACTTCGTGCGGATGGCCGCCGAGCAGGGCCGCCCGCGCCACTTCATCCTCGTGGAGGCGCCGAAGGAGGCCGTCGACGAGGACGACCGCCGCCCGCTGGCCGACCTGCGCACGCGCCTGGACGCCGGTGAGCTGGCCGCGGAGGGCTTCGTGACCTCGCTGCGGCTCGGCGGCCGCACGGCGCAGGAGCTCAACCGCATCGTCTTCGCCCGGCCCCCGGCCGACGACTGAACCGCGCCGCCGCGCCCGTCAGCGCGTCGCCGGCGCCTGGATCCGGGCGGCGAGCGCGGCCACGGCCTCGCCGGCGGGCGGCAGCGCCCGCATCTGCAGGCCGAGGCGCGCCGCGGTAGCACCGAAGCGCGCGTCGCCGAGCACGCGGAGGATGGCGCCAGGGAGCGCCGCGAGCAGCTCCGGCCCGGGCGGGTCGAAGATCAGTCGCTCGCCGTCCTCGAGCAGGATCCCCGCGCCGAGCGCGGCGACGCGGCGGGCGTTGCGCCACTGGTCGCCGGCGAAGAGCGGCAGCAGCACGAGCGGCACGCCGTGGTGCAGCGCCCCGAGCGTGGTGCCGTAGCCGCCGTGGCTGACGACGACCGCCGCGTGGGGGAGGACGTCGTCCTGGGCCACCCACGGCTCCAGGTGGGCGTTGGCCGGCAGCGGGCCGAGGGCGGCCGGGTCGGCGTCGCGCCCGAGTGTCAGCAGCACGCGGACGGACAGCGGCGCGAGCGCGTCGAGCACGCTGCGAAACAGCCCGGGGAAGAGGGGCAGCGAGCCGGAGACCGAGCCGAAGGTGAGGTAGACGAGCGGGTCCTGCGGGTTCGCCCACCAGTCCGGCAGGGGCGGCGGCGGGGACGGCGCGGCCGGGCTGAAGCGCAGGGCGCGGCCGTCGTCCAGGCCGGGCGGGACCGCGCTGATCAGTGGCCGGCTGTCCTCGCCGGCCGGCGGGAGCCCGTGGCGCGCGCGCAGCTCGCCGACGGCGGGGGCGGCGAGCCGCGTCATCCACGCCTCGGTGGAGGCGAGGCCGAGCGCGACGCGCGCGGTGGGCACGCCGTGGATCGCCGCCGCGACGGGGCCGGCGAACTCGTAGCCCTCGTGGACGAGGACGTCGGGGACGACCTGCTCGACGATGCCGAGCATCCCGTCGAGCGCCGCGCCGGCGCCGATGCGGGCGAAGCCCTCGCCGATCGCGAACGCGTCGCCGTCGCTCTGGCGCAGACCGGGCAGCCGGCGCATGAACGGCGCCCACGTCGCCTCGGAGGCTTCTGCCAGAGGATGCACCCTGAAGCCATCGCGCTCGATCGCCGCCGCCCGCGAGCCCTGCGCGGCGAACTCGACGTCGTGGCCCGCCCGCACGGCCGCCCGGGCGAGCGGCACGAGCGGGAGCAGGTGGCCCGAATGGCCGGTGGTGGTGAAGAGCAGGCGCATGACTGACCTCTATGACGCGCGCCGCGGCGCCGCATTCCGTAGCGAGATTCTCACACCGGCGTCCACCGCCTTGATTTGATGGCCGGGCGTGTGCCGCTGGCTCGCATACTTCGGCAATCCCATCCGGCTCGAAGAGCTCGTCTACACCCCGGCGCACTCGCTGATCGAGCAGAGCCGCGCCGCCCGCACCGGCGAGCACCACGCCAACGCCGACGGCTTCGGCGTCGGCTGGTACGGGACGGCCGAGCTGCCCGGCGTCTACCGCAACGTCGCGCCTGCCTGGAGCGACCGCAACCTCCAGGAGGTCTGCGCGCAGGTCGAGTCGCCGCTGTTCCTGGCCCACGTGCGGGCGACGACCGGCACGCCGGTGCAGCAGACCAACTGCCATCCGTTCCGCTACGGGCGCTGGCTGTTCGTCCACAACGGCTTCGTCGCCGACCACGTCCGCCTGCGCCGCGAGCTGCTGCTCGCCGTCGACCCCGGCCTCTTCGAGCACATGGAGGGCTCGACCGACTCCGAGCTGATGTTCTTCCTCGCGCTCACCTTCGGGCTCGCCGAGGAGCCACTCCCCGCGCTCGAGCGGATGGCGGGCTTCGTGGAGGCGACGGGCGCGGCCCATGGCGTGGCCGAGCCGCTGCAGATGACCGTGGGCGTCAGCGACGGCGAGCGCGTGTACGCGGCTCGCTACGCGAGCGGCCCGGTCGTGAACTCCCTCTACGTCACCAGCGACGCGCACGACGTGCGCCAGCTCTATCCCGACGACGAGCGCTTCCAGCGCCTCTCCGACGAGGCGCGCGCGGTGGTCTCAGAGCCGCTCGGCGACCTCCCCGGCGTGTGGCGCGAGGTGCCGGAGTCCTCGGCGCTGATCGTCCAGGCGGGCGGCGACATTCAGGTGCCCTTCACGCCGCGCCCGCCGGGCTGAGGCGCTAGGCGGCCGCGCCGAGTCGCAGCACCGCGACGCGCCCGTCGCGCAGCTCCGCGACCGCGCGGCCGCGGACGGGCGGCCCCGCGCCGCCCGGGCGCGCACCGTCCAGGCGACGCGCTCGCTGGTCATCTGCTTGCGGGTCCGGTCCACGACGATGCCCGTGCCCAGGTGCTCGTCCGCGAACGCGCGCGCGGCCGCCGCCCCGCGGACGTCCACGGCGGGGAAGGGAGCGCTGGACTGCACCTGCACGTCCTCGGCCAGCAGGCCGGCGATCGCCTCCGCGTCGCCGTCGCGCCAGACGCGCTCGAAGGCGAGCGCCACCACCGCGCTGGTCGCGCTCGCGCCGAGCTTCGAGCTGCTGCTCGTCCTGCGCGCGCTGCAGGGCTCGTCGTCGCGCTCCTTCGGGTTGATCTGGATGACCCACAGCTCGTCGGGCCCGGCGTCGACCAGCTTGCCGACCGGCGGGTTCTGGGAGAAGAGCCCGTCCCAGTAGGCGCCGCCGCCGAGGTGCACAGCGCGGAACAGCGTCGGGATGGCCGCCGAGGCGAGGATCATCTCGACCGAGATCGGCTCGCGCGCGCTGTCGAAGGCACGCAACTCGCCCGAGCGCACGTCGACGGCGCTGACCACCAGCCGCGGGGACCGCTCGTCCACCCGGTCCGCGAGCGCGCCGAAGTCCACCCGGCGCTCGATCAGCGCGCGCAGCTCCTCGACGCCGGCGCTCGCGAACGGCTGCCACCGCCCTGACAGGCGATGGCGACGCGCGTCCTCGTGGCGTCGGCGCCCATCGCGGCCAACGCTACCGGTGTGGGATGCTCAACCCATGACAGAGCTGAGCGCTGATCTGCGAGCCCTGCTCGACGGGCCGAACTTCGGCCACGTGGCCACGATCCTCCCCGACGGCTCACCGCACAGCGTGGCGGTCTGGATCGGCGTCGAGGGCGACCGCGTCGTCTTCTTCACCCAGCCCAGCTCGCGCAAGGCGCGCAACCTCGAGGCCGACCCGCGGCTGGCGATCTCGGTCGTCGACCGCGAGAACCCCTACCGGACGGGCCGCCTGCGCGGGCGGGTGGTGGAGACGGCCACCGGCGAGGCGGCGCTGGCGATCGCCGACCGCCTGTCGGTCGACTACACCGGCGAGCCGTTCCCGATGCGCAGCGGCACGGCGTACTTCGTCGAGCCCGAGCAGGTGAGCGTGACCGAGCTGCCGTTCGAGGAACGCCCGCGCTGAGCGCCGCCTACAGGCGCTCGCCCTCGGCTCGCATCAGCGGCCCCGCGCGCAGCAGCGCGAAGGCGCCCAGCGCCACCAGCGCCGCGTGGCCGGCGAGGAAGGCGACCAGCGGCGCGCCCGTGCGCACCATCTGGTCGGCGTAGAGGGCCGGAAGCAGCAGCAGCAGCGCGCTCCAGACGAGCAGGGTCGCGTAGGGGACGACCACCTCGTGCGGCCGGTTCAGCGTCGCCGCGCCGACCAGCTGCGCGGTGCCGACCATCAGGTACCACGCGCCGGTCGCGCGCGCGAGCAGCGGCGTCAGCGGCCACGGCCAGGTCTCGCCCGCCGAGGCCGGCGCGAGCACGAGCCACAGGCCGGTCGCGACCGTCAGCCCGCCGAGCACCGCGGAGGCCAGGCGGATCTCGCGCAGCCCGCGATGGGCCGGGCCGGTGTCGGGCTCGGCGCGGTCCTGCACCCACCAGGCGTAGGCCACGCCGAAGGGGACGATCGTGTAGACGCCCGCCCACACCCACGTCGGCACGTAGCCCCACTTGAAGCGGTCCTGGTGGACAAGCGTCGCCCCGATCAGGAACAGCGAGAGCACGATCAGCGGCAGCGCGAGCACGCGCACCGAGCGCCACGCGCGCATCGAGAAGACGACGAGGGCGGTCGCCACCGTCCCCGCCAGGAAGCCCGCGCCGATGAACGCCGCGCACACCGACGGCTTGATCGACCACGCGTAGTCGAACTCGGCCTGGCCCGGCACGAGGTAGAGCCAGACGCCGTTGGCGGCGGCCAGCACGAGCAGGATCACCGTCGCCAGGCGGGTCGCGCGGTAGAGGTCGCCGGGGCCGGCGAGTGCCGCGGCCTCCTGCTCGCGCCGGTCGACCGCGCCCGTCACGTCTGCACCCGGGAGCGCCCGACGGTCTCGGCCACCGCGGCGCGCGAGCCGACGCCGAGCTTCTTGAACACCTTGGCCAGGTGGCTCTCGACGGTCTTCTCCGAGAGGAACAGCTGTCCAGCGATCTCCCGGTTCGTGCGGCCCTCGGCGACCAGGTCGGCGACCTCGCGCTCGCGGCCGCTGAGCCCTTCGAGCCCGTCCGCCCCCGCACCGCGGCGCTGGCGGGCACCGACCCGGCGGCCGAGGCGGCGCAGCTCGCGCGCGGCCTCGTCGCGGAACTGCGCGGCACCGCAGGCCGCCAGCTCGGCCTCGGCGCGCATCAGGCGCTCGGCCGCGGCCTCGCTGTCGCCCGCCGCGGCCAGCGCTCGGCCCTCGAGCGCCCGCGCGCGGGCGGCGTCGACGACGGCACCGACCGCCTCGGCCGCCCCGGCGGCCGCGGCGGCCCCGCGCGCCGCGTCTCGCGCGTCGCCGGTCTCGAGCGTCAGCTGCGCGCGCGCGTGGCCGACGTTGGCGTCGGCGACCGGCAGGTCGAGCCCGGCGGCCGTGGCCTCGCCGCGCTGCGCCCACTCCTCGGCGCCGCGGCGGTTGCCGCGGGCGAGCTCGGCGCGGGCCAGCACGCTGTAGAGCCACGCGCGGCGGCCCGGCTCGATCCACGGCAGCTCGGGCCCGCCCAGCGCCGGCACGGCCTCCAGGCAGCGCTCGGGGCGCCCGGCGACGAGCCACACCCAGCTCACGTGCGCCTGGGTGGCGCGGGTGAGGACGCTGTCGTCGAGACCGCGCACCAGCGCGACGGCCTCCTCGGCGGCGGCCAGCGCGCGCTCGAGGTCGCCGAGGCTCGCGGCGGCGATCGCCTCGGCCACGAGCGCCCAGCCGGCGAGCTGGTCGTTGCCCGCCAGCCGCGCCGCCTCGCCGGCGTCCTCGGCCAGCTCGACCGCCTCGGCCATCCGCCCGCGGATCCACAGCGCGCTCGACAGGCCGACCATCATCGGAACGACGAACTGGCCCTGGCCGACCGCGCGCGAGACCGCGATCCCGCGGCGCAGGTGGCGGATGGCGTCGTCGTAGCGCTCGCAGAAGTACTCGGCGAAGCCGAGGTAGTAGGGCGCCTCCAGACGGCCGGCGAGCGCGCCGTCGTCCAGCGCGTCGAGCAGCGCGGCGCCGTCGGCCTGCGCCGCGCGCGCCGCCGCCGTGGCGCCCAGCCCGTAGTGGGCGAAGCACTCGAGGCCGGCGGCCGCCGCACCGAGGCCCGCGTCGCCGCCCGCCGCCGCGATGCCGCGGGCCCGCGCCGCCCAGCCCTCCATGGCGGCGAAGTCGCTGTCGTAGAGCGCGTCGGCGGCGAGCTCGGCGTACAAGGTCCCGGCCGCCGGGCCTTCGGGTTCCTCGATGTCCGCGCGCGTGGCCAGCAGCCGCCGATGGGCGGCCTCGTGGCGCCCGAGCAGGTTCTCGCACGCCGCGCAGGCGGCGATCAGGCGCACGCGGACCTCGGCGAAGGCCGGCGGGACCAGCTCCAGCGCGTCCTGCAGCGTGGCCAGCGCCGCCTGCAGGCGCCCGGTCGCCGCCAGCGAGGTCGCGAGCGGGATCAGCAGCTCCAGGCGCCGGCCGGCGTCGGCCTCCGGGCCGAGCAGCCGCAAGGCCGCGCCGAACCACCGGGCGGCGCCGGCGGGCGCCCGCGCGGCGGCGTCGCGGCCGGCCTGCACGAGCACGGCAATCGCCGCCTCGTCGCCCGGCGCCGCGCAGCGCTCGAGGTGATGCGCGCGGGCGGCGGCCGGGGCGTGGCTCGCCTCCAGCGCCGCGGCGGCGCGCGCGTGGGCCTCGATCCGCCAGCCCTCGCCGGCGGTCTCGAAGACCGCCTGGCGGACGATCGGGTGGCGCATGCGGTACTGGCGCGGCACCCGCGTGCGCTGGAAGAGCCCGGCGTCGAGCAGCCCGTCGAGCGCGCCCAGCGCCTCTGACGGTTGCAGGCCGGCCGTCGCGGCCGCCAGCTCGAGGTCGGCGGTCTCGCCCGCCACCGCGGCGCCCCACGCCAGCCGGCGGCTCGTCTCCTCCAGCGCGGCGATCTCCTGGCCGAGCGCCGAGGCGACCGCGGTCGGGACGCCGGCCATCGCCCCGTCCCCCGCCGGGTCGGCGGCCGCGGGCGCGCGCGCCTGGGCGCGCGCGAGCTGCTCGAGGTAGAACGGGTTGCCGCCGCTCTCGCGGAAGAGCTGCGCCCGCGCGCCGGCCCCGACGCCGGTGCCCAGCAGCGCGCCGGACTCCTCCTCGCTCAGGGGCGAGAGCTCCACCTCGGCGAGGCCGCGATCGCGGCCCGCCGCCTCGATCGCCGCCGCCACCCAGCCGGGCAGGCGGCCGGCGCGGAAGGCGAGCGCGAGCAGCGCGTGGCCGCGCGGCGGGCGGCGCAGCATGTGCGCCAGCAGCTCGAGCGAGGCGTCGTCGGCCCAGTGCAGGTCGTCGAGGACGAGCACGACGCCGCCCTGGGCGCCGGCCAGCCCCTCGAGCAGGGCGTGGACGGCGCGGTAGGCGCGGAAGCGCTCGTCCTGCAGGCCGCCCGCGGCGGCCGCCTCCGCGGCGCCGCCGGTCGCGGCGGAGGGCAGCACGCGCGAGAGCTCGCCGAGCCGGTCGCCCACCAGCCGCTCCAGGCGCGACTCGCCGAGCGCGGCGACGTAGGCGTCGAGCGCGTCGACCCAGACCGCGAAGGGCAGCTCGCGCTCGAACTCCGCGGCGCGCCCGCTGAGCACCAGGTGACCCTGCTCGTCGGCGCGCTCGCCCAGCTCGCGCAGCAGGCGCGTCTTGCCGATGCCGGGCTCGCCGCTGACGGTCAGCCAGCTCGCGCGCCGCTCCCGCATCCGGGCGAGCGCGGCCCCGACCGCGGCCAGCTCTCGCCGGCGTCCAACGATCCGTCCGTCCTCGCCGACACGCAGAGGGTTTGTCACCCGGCCCGAGCCTAGGCGGCGGCTCGGCGCCGGTCAACCGCGCGGCCGCGATCGCCCGGGTCGACGGGCACACCGCCCGGCCGGCCGGGACATCCGGCCTCCTGCGCCGGGACGGTCAGCGCTTGACGGCGAGCATGACCCCGTCGGCGAGCCCGGCCAGCGCGCAGTCGACGCGCTCGTCGGCGGCGATGCTCCGGTTGAGCTCGTCCAGCGCGCGCGCCCCGTCGCTCTCCGGATGCAGCACGTCGCCGCCGTAGAGCATGTTGTCGAGCAGCATCAGCCCGCCCGGGCGCAGCCGCGCGAGCACCAGCTCGTAGTAGGCGGGGTAGCCCGGCTTGTCGGCGTCGACGAACGCGAAGTCGTAGACGGGCTCCTCGGGCAGCTCGCGCAGCGACTCGGCCGCCGGGCCGCGCCGGATCTCGACCCGCTCGCGGACGCCCGCCGCATCGAGGTTGGCCGAGGCGATGTCGGCGTACTCGTCGGAGAGCTCCAGGCACAGCAGCGAGCCGTCTGGCGGCAGGGCGCGGGCGATGCAGATCGCGCTGTAGCCGGTGAAGGTCCCGACCTCGAGCACCCGCTGCGCGCCGGTCGCGCGCACGAGCACGCCGAGCAGCGCGCCCTGGTCGGGGGTCACCTGCATCTGGGCGTTGGGCAGCTGCGCCGTCTCGCGCTCGACGCGCTCGAGCACCTCGTCCTGGCGGGCGCCGTGAGCGACCATGTAGTCGACCATCTCGCCGGTGATCTCGGTCTTCGCGTGGCGCGCGCTCGCCATGTGATCTCCTGCCGTCGTGGAAGCCCGTGACGCTACCGAGGAGGCTGTTCCGATGGCACGACCCGTCACCCTGTTCACCGGCCAGTGGGCCGACATGCCGCTCGCCGAGCTGGCCGAGAAGGCCGCCGCGTGGGGCTACGACGGGCTCGAGCTGGCCTGCTCCGGCGACCACTTCGACGTGCTCGACGCGCTGCAGGACGCCGGCTACTGCGAGCGGCAGCGCGCGCTGCTCGAGCGCCACGGGCTCGGCTGCTGGGCGCTCGGCGCCCACCTGGTGGGCCAGGCCGTCTGCGACCCGATCGACGCGCGCCACCGGGCGATCCTCCCGCCGGTGGTGTGGGGCGACGGCGAGCCCGAGGGCGTGCGCGCCCGCGCCGCCGAGTGGATGCAGGACGCCGCGCGCGCCGCCGCGCGCATGGGGGTCGGCGTCGTGTCCGGCTTCACCGGCTCGAGCGTCTGGCATCTCCTCTACTCCTTCCCGCCCAACGACTTCGCCGCGATCGACCGGGGCTACGAGGACTTCGCCGAGCGCTGGGGGCCGATCGTCGACGTCTTCGAGGCCGAGGGCGTGCGCTTCGCGCTCGAGGTCCACCCGACCGAGATCGCCTACGACTTCGAGACCACCCGGCGGGCGCTCGCCGTCATCGGGGAGCGCGAGGGCTTCGGGCTGAACTTCGACCCCAGCCACCTGATCCCGCAGTTCCTCGATCCGGTCGCCTTCGTGGAGGAGTTCGGCGCGCGCATCCACCACGCGCACGTCAAGGACGCGCGCCGGCGCCTGGACGGGCGCCGCTCGATCCTCGCCTCCCACCTGCAGTTCGGCGACGCCGGCCGCGGCTGGGACTTCGTCTCGCCCGGCCGCGGGGACGTCGACTTCGACGGGCTCTTCCGCGCCCTGCACCGGATCGGCTACGACGGCCCGCTGTCGGTCGAGTGGGAGGACTCCGGCATGGATCGCGAGTGGGGCGCCGCCGAGGCGGCCGGCTACGTGCGCCGGACGGACTTCGCGCCCAGCGACGTCGCCTTCGACAGCGCCTTCGCCTCCACGAAGGAGACCGGACGATGACCCCCGAGCCGATCGGGATCGGGATGCTCGGCTACGGCTTCATGGGCCGCGCGCACGCGCACGCCTACACGACGCTCTCGCACATGACCTGGCCGCCGCCGCTGCGGCCCGAGCTGGTGGCGATCGCCGGCCGCGACGAGCGCAAGGTCGGCGAGGCCGCGCGGCGCTACGGGTTCGCCGGCAGCGTCACCGACTGGGACGAGCTGGTCGCCGACGAGCGCATCGCCCTGTTCGACAACACCGGCCCGAACGACCTGCACGCCGAGCCGACCGTCGCAGCCGCCGAGGCCGGGCGCCACGTCGTCTGCGAGAAGCCGCTCGGCCGCGGCGCCGAGGAGGCCCACGAGGTCTTCCAGCGCGTGCGCGCGGCCGGCGTGGTGCACATGTGCGCCTTCAACTACCGGTTCGTGCCGGCCGTCCGGCTGGCGCGGGAGATGCTCGAGGCCGGCGAGCTCGGCGAGATCCACCACTTCCGGGCGCGCTACCTGCAGGACTGGCTCGCCGACCCGGCTGTGCCGATGACCTGGCGGCTGGACGCCGAGCAGGCCGGCTCCGGCGCGCTGGGGGACATCGGCGCGCACGCGATCGACCTCGCCCGCTACCTCGTGGGCGAGATTGCGTCGGTGAGCGGGCTCACCACCACGCTCGTGCGCGATCGCCCGGGTGGCACGGTCACGGTCGACGACGCCGTCGCGGCCGCGGTGAGCTTCGCCGGCGGCGCGGTCGGGACGATCGAGGCCTCGCGCTTCGCCCTCGGCCGCCGCAACGCCCTGAGCTTCGAGGTCAACGGTTCGCGCGGCTCGCTCGCCTTCGACCTCGAGCGCCTCAACGAGCTGCAGGTCTACCTGGAGGGCTCGGCGCCCGGCGCGCGCGCCCAGGGCTTTCGCACCGTGCTCGTCACCGAGTCCGACCACCCGTTCCTCGAGCACTGGTGGCCGCCGGGGCATGTCCTCGGCTGGGAGCACACCTTCGTGCACGAGCTGCACCACCTGCTGGCGGCGATCCGCGACGGGACGGGCGTCGGGCCGCACGGCGCCGACTTCGAGGACGGCTACCGCGCGGCCGAGGTGTGCGACGCGATCGCCCGCTCAGCCGAGACCGGCGCCCGCGTGGAGATCGCCTACCGCTAGCGCCCCGCCACTTGCGTGAGCACCCGCGTCATCCAGTCGGTGCCCTGCTCGAGCCCGGCGACCGGGACCCGCTCGTCGTTGCCGTGCATGCGCTGCAGGTCCTCGAGCCCGATCGGATAGGGGTAGACGCCGTAGACGGGGATGCCCCGCTCGCGCCACGGCACGGCGTCGGTCCCCGCCTCGAACAGCGCCGGAGTCGGGCGCACGCCGGGCCACTGCCGGCGGCCCTCGGTGACCAGCGAGGCGTACAGGTCGGTGTCGATCCGCGACGGCGTCTGCGCGGCGCGCTCGTCGAAGCGGTCGAGCGTCTCCTGCACCGTGTCGCCGCCCGAGGTGATCGGCGTGATCTTCACGGCCGGGTCGTCGACGACGCGCGTGAGCTCGCGCAGCAGCGGCCGCGGCCGCTGGCCCGGGAGCATGCGCATGTTCACGGTCGCCTCCGCGGTGCCCGGCAGCACGTTGGCCCGGAAGCCGCTCTCGACGATCGTCGGCACGAAGATGTTGCGCACCAGGCCGTCGAAGAGCTCGCCGTAGGGCACCTGCTTGACGCGGTCGGCCAGCCGGTCGCGCTCGAGCGGGTCGCGGGTGGTGGCCAGCTCGCGCAGGTCGCGCCCGGTGCTGCCGCCGAATGCCCGCGCCCACGCGCGCAGGTACGTGCGGGCGGTCGGGGTCACGCGCGGCTGGGTGTTGTAGTCGGCGGCGCGCCGCAGCGCCCGCACCAGCCGGTCGAGCGCGCTGTCGGGCAGCGGGCGCGAGGAGTGCGTCGAGGTGCCGCGCGTCTCGAAGGTCACCGACAGCGAGTTCTTGTCGATCGTCGTGATGCCCATCAGCTTCGGGCGGTCGCGGCGGTCCTTGAATATCCAGCCGCCCTCGTTGAGGGAGATGCCGGCGTCGATCTTCGGCCAGTGGTTCTCCGCCAGCCAGGTGGTGCCGTAGGAGCCGCCCTCCTCGTCGGCCTCGGCGAGCAGGATCACGTCGCGCTTGAGCGGGATGCCGCTGCGGGCCAGGCGCATCGCGGCGACGGTGAAGGCGGCCAGGCCGCCCTTGAAGTCCAATGCCCCGCGCCCGTAGACGAACTCGCGGGTGGTGAAGCCGGCGAACGGGTCGATCGTCCACAGCGGCCGCTCGACGCCGACGGTGTCGAGGTGGCCGGCGAGCAGGATCGGCTTGGCGGTCGGCTGGGCGGCGCGCAGGCGGGCGATCAGGTGCGCCTTGCCCGCCGACGGCGTCGGGACGATCTCGACCTGGAAGCCGAGCGCCGCGAGCTTCGGCGCCAGCAGCTGGGCCGCCCGGGCCTCGTTGCCCGGCGGGTTGGACGTGTTGACGCGGATCAGCTCGCGCAGTAGCGCGACGACCTCGCTGTCCTGGGCCTGCGCCTGCGCTTGGGCCGGTGCGACCCCCGCGACGCCGAGCACGACGGCGGCCGCCACAACGGTCGCGAGCTTCCTCGATCGCTTCATCCTTCGCCCTTCCCCCGATAGGAACGAGAACCGGCGCGCGACTCTACTCGCAGACGGCGCGCGGCGAGGGTCAGCGCTCGGACGCCAGCGACACGACGAAGCGCTCGAGCGCTTCGATGGCGACCTCGACGTCGGCCGCCAGCACCGACTCGGACGGGCTGTGGCTCACGCCACCGCCGCAGCGGACGAAGAGCATCGCGACCGGCCCCAGTGCGGTGAGCTCGGCCGCGTCGTGGCCGGCGCCGCTCGACAGGCGGTGCGCCCGCACGCCCGTCGCCTCCACGGCGGCGGCGAGCCGATCGCTGAGCCCCGGGTCGGTGCGCACGGTCGCCGCCTGCTGGCGCAGCTCCCAGCCGAGCCCGATCGCGCGCCCGGTCGCGATCTGCTGCGCCCGTCGCCGCAGTTCGCGGCAGGCCGCCTCGCGCACGCCGTCGTCCTCGTGACGGAGGTCGAGGCCGAGGCGCACCGCGCCCGGCACGACGTTGCCCGCGCCCGGCCGGCAGTCGAGCTCGCCGACGGTGGCGACCAGGCCGGCGGTCTCGCGGCCGGTCGCCTCGACGGCGAGGATCAGCTCGGCGGCGGCGCACAGGGCGTCGCGCCGGTCCGGCATCGGGACGGTCCCGGCGTGTCCGGCCTCGCCGGTCAGCTGCACGCCGATCCGGCTCTGCCCCGCGATCGCCGTGACCACGCCGACCGGCAGCTCCAGCCGCTCGAGCACCGGCCCCTGCTCGATGTGGACCTCGACGTAGGCGAGCATGGCGTCGGGCGCCCCGCCGCCCTGCCCGCGCGCCAGCGCGTCCGGGTCGCCGCCGTGGGCGCGCACGGCCGCGGCGAGCGTCACCCCGCCCGCGTCCTCGACCGCGAGCACTTCGGGTGCCAGGCGGCCGGTGTAGGCCGAGCTGCCGAGGTAGGTCGTCCCGTAGCGCAGCCCCTCCTCGTCGGCGAAGCCGACCAGCTCGACGGCGAAGGGGAGGCGCTCGCCCTTCGTGCGCAGCCGCTCGACGCAGGCGAGCCCCACCAGGACGCCGAGCGGCCCGTCGTAGCGGCCGGCGTCGGGGACCGTGTCGAGGTGGGAGCCCAGCACGAGCGTCCGCGGGCCGGCGCCGTCGACGCGGCCGATCAGGTTGCCGATCGCGTCGCGGCGCACGGCCATGCCCGCCGCGCGCATCCAGTCGCCCACGAGCGCCTCCGCCCGCTGCATCGCCGCACCGCCGTAGGGGCGGAAGAGGAGGTCCGGCTGCTCGCTGACGGCGCCGAGCTCGTCCGCGCGAGCCAGCACCGTCGCGGCGTCCATCAACTGCCCCGGTAGGTGCTGTAGGACCACGGCGTCGCGAGCAGCGGCACGTGGTAGTGGGCGCCGGGGTCGGCGACCCCGAAGCGGATCGGGATCTCACCCAGGAACGGCGCCTCGACCGCGCCGCCCGCGGCGAAGTAGGCGCCGAGCCCGAAGGTCAGCTCGTAGACGCCCGGGATCAGCGCGTCGCCCTCCAGCAGCGGGGCGTCGGTGCGCCCGTCGGCGTTGGTGCGCGCGTCGCCCAGCGCGGTCCGCTCGCCCGTGGCCGGGTCGAGCCGCTCGAGCCGGACAGCGACGCCGGCCGCCGGCTGCCCGCTGGCGGTGTCGAGCACGTGCGTGGTCAGCCGCCCCATCTCAGCCGGCCCGCTCGACCCAACCCTCGATCAGGCCGTAGGGCTCTGTCGTGGCCTGGAAGACCTGGTTGTCGTTCTCCAGCCCGAAGCGTTCGAGGTCGTAGAGCAGGTGATGCTGGTTGGGGAGCGAGAAGTGGATGCGCTCGACCTCCGGCTGGGCGCGCAGGACCGCCTCGCCCATGCGGTAGAGCGTCGCCTGCACGGACGGGCTGTAGTGGTCGCAGAAGGCCGCCAGGACGGCGGCGCGCACGCCGTGCCAGAGCCCGTCGAAGTCGAGCTCGGCGCCGCCCGCGTAGCACCACCGGGCGGTCAGCACGGTGGCGAGGATGCGGTCGTCGGTGTCGGGCAGCGTCGTGTACTCCTCGCGCAGGAAGCCCGCCCAGCCGCTGCCGGTCGTACGCAGCACGAGCAGGTCCTCGATCCCGGCCTCGAAGCGGGCGCCCGTGCCGGTGCAGGTGACGGTGGCCACGCGGTCGCCGCTCGCCGCGCGGCGGAAGCCGTGCGGCTCGGGACGCCCGTTGGACTCCAGGCGCTCCCACGGGTGCTCGGTGACCCGCACGCGCGCCTCGCGGACGCTCGGGCCGACGGTCAGCAGGCGCTCGGCGACCGCGAGCGCGTACGGCTCGATCGCGCCCGTGAGGTGCTCGGCGGCCAGCGCGTAGGCCGTGTTGCGCATCGTGTCGGTGGCCAGCAGGCCGGTGTTGTCGCCCTCCACGTGGGCGGCCGCGAAGTCGCCCTGCAGCGCGATGTCGACCTGCAGGTCGCGCAGCTCGTGCCGATCGGGACCCTTGAGCACCTTGACCACGCGCACGCGGCCCTTGCCGTAGTTGTTCTCTCCGAGGACGACGCGGCCGTTGGCCGCCGCCTCCTCACGCGCATTCGTGCCGCTCACCGGGACGGGTAAGGTCGCTTCACCATGACGGATCGTACGTCTCCCGCCCGGCGGTGAGCGGGTTCGACGTCCTGGTCCGCGGTGCGGCGGACCCGGCCGGCGCCCGCCTGGACGTCGGCGTGCTCGACGGCCGCATCGCCGCGCTCGCCCCCGAGCTCGCGGGCCCGGCCGCCGAGGAGCTCGACGCGAGCGGCCTCGTCGTGCTGCCCGGGGCCGTCGACGCGCACGTGCACTTCAACGAGCCCGGGCGCACGGAGTGGGAGGGCTGGCAGACCGGCACCCGCGCGCTGGCGGCGGGCGGAACGACGACGGCGATCGAGATGCCGCTCAACGCCCATCCACCGACGGTCGACGGCGCCGCCTTCGACGCCAAGCGGGCCGCCGCCGAGCGCGTCGCGCTCGTCGACTTCGCGCTGTGGGGCGGGCTGGTGCCGGGCGGCGTCGAGCGGCTGGACGAGCTCGCCGCGCGCGGGGTCACCGGCTTCAAGGCGTTCATGTCGGCGACGGGGGTCGAGGACTTCGCGCGGGCCGACGACCTGACGCTGTACGAGGGGATGACGCGGGCGGCCGCGCTCGGGCTGCCCGTGGCCGTCCACGCCGAGAGCGACGCGATCACCGCGGGCCTGCAGGCGCGTGCGCTGGCGGAGGGGCGCACGGGCGTGCGCGACTACCTGGCCTCGCGGCCCGTGGTGGCCGAGGCCGAGGCCATCGCCCGCGCGATCCTGCTGGCCGAGGAGACGGGCTGCCGGCTGCACGTCGTGCACGTCTCCAGCGGCCGCGGGGCGGCGCTGGTCGCCGCGGCGCGGGCGCGCGGGATCGACGTCAGCTGCGAGACCTGCCCGCACTACCTCGTGCTCGATGCGGGGGACGCCGAGGCGCTGGGCGCTGCGGCGAAGTGCGCGCCGCCGCTGCGCGACGCGGCCGAGCCCGCCGCGCTGTGGGACGCGCTGGCGGGCGGCACGCTGCCGATGGTGGCCTCCGACCACTCGCCCTCGCCGGTCGAGCTCAAGCAGGGCAGGGACGCCTTCGCGGCCTGGGGCGGCATCTCCGGCTGCCAGTCGCTGCTGACCCTGCTGCTCGGGGAGGGCGGTGGCCACGGGCTGGCGGCGGACGCGGTCGCCGAGCTGACCGCGGGCTACCCGGCGCGACGGTTCGGGCTGGAGGGCAAGGGCCGGCTCGAGGTGGGCGCGGACGCCGACCTGGTAGTGGCCGACCTCGGCGCCGAGTGGACGCTCGCGGCCGAAGACCTCGAGTACCGCCATCCCCACAGCCCGTACGTGGGCCGGACGATGCGCGCGCGGGTGGCGCGGACGCTCGTGCGCGGGCAGACGGTCTTCGCCGGCGGGCGGGTGGTGGGCTCGCCGCCGCACGGCCGGCTCGTCGTGCCCGCCGCTCAGGGCTCCTCGCGGAAGACGTCCTTGTAGAGCAGGTAGCTCGAGCCCTCGCCGCCGGCGACGAAGCCCTGCGGGCAGTACGGGCCGAGGTAGATGAAGTCGCCGGCCTCGACGTCGTGCCAGGCGTCGTCGAGCAGGTAGCGCCCGGAGCCCGCGAGCATCAGCAGGCCGTGCTCCTCGTCGTGGATCTCCACCATGCCGAGCTCGGCCTCCGGCGCGAAGTGCATGACGCTCATCGTGAAGTCAGCGGCCGGGTCGTCGGCCGGCAGCAGCTCGCGGCGGGTGAGGCCGGGCACGCCGGTCTCCTGCGGCGGGTGGTCGCCGAGGTGGCCGACGAGGTCCGGCGGGGGCTCCTGGCCGTCGGCCGGCGTCCACGTCCGGCTCACGCGGACCAGCTCGGCCGCGGCCGCCTGCTCCAAGGTCACCGGCGCGTCCGGGCGGGCGTAGACGTAGCCGCCCTGCTCGAGCTCGATGCGCTCGCCCGCCACGGTCAGCGTGACCGCGCCGCGAAGGACGAAGAAGAACTGCTCGACGTCGAAGGGCAGCTGCGCGGGGCCGTCGAGGCGGTTCTCGACGATCAGCAGCTGCTGGGAGAAGCGCGCCCCGAGCAGGCGCGGGCTGGCGAGCTTGTAGACCGGGTGGGCGGGCAACCACGGCAGCCGGCTCGGATAGCGGTTGGCCGGGGTCAGCAGCACGTGCGCGCGCCCGCGATGCCCGCGGTCGCTCATGGGGTGGCGGCGAGTCGCCGCAGGGTGCCGGTCAGGACCTCGACGCCGAGCTCGAGGTCGGCCGCCTCGGTGCGCTCGTCGGGATGGTGGGAGATCCCGCCGACGCTCGGCACGAAGATCATCCCGACGGGGTAACGCTCGGAGAGGATCACGGCGTCGTGGTAGGCGCCGCTGGCCATGAAGTGGGGCTCGGCGCCGAGCTCGTCGCAGGCGGCCTGCGCCGCCTCGACGACCGCCGGCGAGCACGTGACCGGCTCGTCCTCGGCGACGGTGGCGACGTGGAGTGTGACCCCGCGCTGCTCGGCGGCGGTGCCGGCGGCGTGCAGGAGCGCGTCGACCGCCGCCTGCCGGGGCCGGGCGTCGGTGTCGCGGACGTCCACCTCGAGCACGACCTCACCGGGGATCACGTTGTTCGCGCCCGGCCGCACGTGCAGCGAGCCGACCGTCGCGACGGTGCGCGGCGAGTCGGTCGCGAGCGCGGCCCGCTCGGCGGCCAGGACGGTCTCCGAGGCGGCCAGCAGCGCGTCATGGCGGTCGTCCATCGGCGTCGTGCCGGCGTGCCGGGCCTCGCCGGTGAACGTCAGTCGCAGGTCGTGCGGCGCGGCGATCGCCTCCACGATCCCGACGCGCCGGCCGAGCCCCTCGAGCACGGCGCCCTGCTCGATGTGCAGCTCGACGAAGACCGCCGCGTAGTCCGCCGGCAGCGCCGCCTCGGGCAGTCGCTCGGGATCGAAGCCGGCCTCCTCCATCGCCGCCGCCATCGTGATGCCGTCGCGGTCCGTCAGGCGCCGCGCGTCCTGCGGGCCGAGCGCGCCGACGAGCGTCCGCGAGCCCAGGCACCCGGTCGAGAAGCGCGGCTCCTCGCCGAACATCGCCACCACCTCGATGGGGCACGGCAGTGGGTCCTCGCCTGCGAGTGCCTCGAGCGCGGCCAGTCCGCCGAGCACGCCGTAGACCCCGTCGAGCCGCCCGGCCTCGAGCGTCGAGTCCAGGTGCGAGCCCGTCAGCACGCACGACCGATCGGGGTTGGCGCCGGGCAGCCGCCCGAACAGGTTCCCCGCGGCGTCGCGGCGCGTCTCGAGGCCGGCGTCGTCCATCCAGCCCCCGACGAGGTCGGCGGCGCGCTGATAGCCGGGCGTGAAGCTCTCCCGCGTGACCCCGCGTTCGCTGGTTGTGATGGCGGCGAGCTCGTCGAGGCGGTCGTGCAGGTCGGTCGACGTCGCCCGGGTCATCTGCCGACAACGTACCGGCGGCGCTCGGTGAGGCAGCGTTCGGGTGCGCCCGAGGTCACCGAACCGATCGGCGCCTGGACCCGGCGACCCGAGAGCCCCTGGACGACGGCGGTCGACGCACCACCTGGATCTCGCTGACGTCACGCGCTCCGCGCGCACGTCGCCGGCCTGCACGAGCTCATCGAAAGGGGTCGGCTGGAGCCGAGAACGTGCGTTGCGTTCTGGGCAGATCGGAGTAGCCTGACTTGAGGGAGCGCCCTCGCCCAGCCCCGGCTCGTTTACCGCAACCCTTCTGCGGGTCGCCGCCTCGTCCGACCGCGCCCCGTCTCGAACGGAAACGAGCATGCGCGTTGAGCGGCGAACAATCATTGCTGGAGATGACCGAGGTGGGTGACGCCGGGAGCGTCCGGATCCGGTTGCGCGGCGAGCTCGACCTGGCCGGCGTTCCGTCACTGAGCCGGCGCTTGATCGCGATGCGCAATCGCCACGCTGCCGTGATCCTCGACCTCGATCAGCTCACGTTCATCGACATGAGCGGGCTCCGGGTGGTCATGCAGGCGGCCGAGGATGCCTCGAGAGATGGCTGGTCGTTCAGCGTCACGCGCGGCTCGCCGGCGGTGCGCCGGCTGCTCGGGCTGGTGCAAGCCGACGGACAGCTCCCCCTGGGACGGTCGCTGTGAACCTCGTGCGCACGACCCTGCCGCGCTCACCGGATTCCGTCGGTGCCGCTCGTGAGCTGATGACCGCTCACACCGCGTCGCTGGATGCACAGCAGCGCGAGGACGCCGTGCTGATGGTCTCCGAGCTGGTGACCAACGCCCTGCTCCACGGCATCGGAACGATCTCGATGCGCGTCGACCTCGAACCCGACGGCCTGCGCGTGGAGATCGCCGACGACGGCAACGTCAGACTGAGCCCCAGCCCAACCCCGGGGGCTCACGGCGGATGGGGACTGCGCATCGTCGGAGAGCTCGCCGACGACTGGGGAGTCCGAGAAGGCAGCACCAAGGTCTGGTTCCGGCTCGACCAGCCCCGCCCAGACCGCTGAGCCCGCCGACGCGAGTGCGCGTCGAGACGACCTCGGCTCCGGACCCCATCACGCGGGCCGGGAGCCGAGTCGCTTCGAGCGTTCTAGGGGCAGTTGACGAGACGAGTGGGTCACTCGAAGCCGAACTCGCCGCCCCCACCGCCGCTGCCTCCGCCGCCTCCGCCCGACGACCCGCCGCCACCCGAGGCGGCGGGTGGGTCGAACTCGCCGCCGCCTCCGCCGCTGCTCGGCGCCGGGGCCGCGGCGGCCGAGCCGGAGGACGCGGTGCCGGCCTCGAAGCCGAACTCCTGTTTGGCCGGCTGGCTGGGCGCGGTGGGCGCTGACCGGGTGGAGCTCGGCGGGGTCGTCGCCTGCCGGGCCGGCCGGCTCGCCGTCGAGGTCCGGCGTGTCCGGCGTGTCCGGCGCTCCGGGGTGACGGCGGGTGCCGGCGTCGCGCGCGGGATGACGTAGGCGGTCGAGTCCTTGGCGGGTCGCGGCGCGCGGCGCCGGCGGGCCTCCGCCCGGCGGGCCTGCGCGCGGGCCTCGGCGCGCTCGCGGCGGTCTGCCTCGCCGTGCTCCTGGACGATGCCGACCGGGTCGGGCAGCGTGCCGGTGACCGCGCAGTAGGTGCCGGCCCCGCCGGTCACGCAGACGCCGAGGATCGCCGCGATGCCCATGCCGCGACCGCCGCCGGTGCCGGCCGAGAGCTGCGCGCCCGTGGCGACATCGGAGCCCAGCAGGCGGTGCAGGAGCTGGTGGGCCTCGGCGCGCAAGCCGCCCAGCCGCCAGCGCGAGGCCTGGTCGGCGTGCTCGACCGCGCGCAAGCCGGCCTGGGTGAAGCCGTCGCCGGCCGCGGGCGCCACCGGCGAGGATGGGAGCACCGGCGCGACGTCGCTCGCGCGGCGCACCAAGTCCTCCGCGGCCGGCGCCTCGCCACGCGGCGCGTGGTCGAGCCAGCGCAGCGGCGCGAGCAACGCGGGCAGCGGCAGCCAGGCGGCGACGCGGCCGCGCCAGGAGGGATGCAGGTCGCGAACGGTCGCGCGGCACGCCGAGCAGTGGCGCAGGTGCGGCCGGATCGCGAGCAGCTGCTCGGCGCGCGCGGTGCCGTCGACCAGCGCGGCGAGCGCGGGCGCGAGGCGGTCGCACTCCTCGCCGGCCTCGATCCCGCGGTAGACCTTCAGGAAGCGGCGGCGACCTTCAGTAATGGATCGATTGACCTTCGTGTAGGTCCAGCCTTGCCGAGCGCCGATCTCCTCGTAGGAGTGGCCCTGGGCCTTGAGCAGCAGCGCGGTCGCCTCGTCGGGCTTCAGCGCCCGCAGCGCCTCGGCCGAGCGCCCGACGCGCTCGCTGCCCGCGACGTGCTCCTCCACGTCGCGCTGGGTGGCCGCGGACTGGGCGTCGAAGTCGATCTCCTCGCCGGCGACGGAGTCCTGGCGGGAGCGGCGGATCGCCATCGCCTCGTGGCGCACGACGACCTTCAGCCAGGCGATCTCGGTGGCCGGCTCGACGGTGTCCAGCCGCCGCACGTAGATCTCGAGCGCCCGCTGGAGCGCGTCCTGGGCGTCGTCGGTGCACAGCGAGGACGCGCGCGCGACCCGCAAGAGCTGGGCCGAATGGCCCGTGACGACGGCGGCGATGCGCCGTTCGGGGTCCTCGTCGGGGGCGGGTCGCAGCCGCCGGAACCTCGCCGTCGCCACCGCCGCCGGCTCCCGTCTTCGAGTCGTTCGCTTACCAAGTCCGCAAGCGCGGGCCCGGCCCGCTCGGCCCTATATAGGGCGCTCGCGCGTGGCCCTTCCCCCGGTCGACGGCCTTCCGGCCGGAAATTGCGAGCTTTCCGTGCGTCAGGGGCGTCTGTGACCCCCTGCACGGATCGCTGCTCCGACCGGTGCTGTACTCGTGTCGGATCATGCCGTCTTTCCCCCGCCATCCCCGCCACGCACTCCAGCGCGTCGGCTATCGCCTGCGGCCGCGCCTGTGGCCGATCGTCCAGACCGCGCTGGCGGCGGTCGCCGCCTGGACGCTGGCCGATCTGCTGGTCCCGTCCGACGAGCAGCCCGTCTTCGCGGCCATCGCGACGGTCATCTCGCTGGGCGCGAGCTTCGGCCAGCGCGGGCGCCGCGCGGTCGAGCTGGTGGTCGGCGTCGTGCTCGGCCTGACCATCGCGGGCTTGATCCTCTCCACGATCGGTACCGGCCCGCTGCAGATCGGCGTGATGATCGTGCTGTGCATGTCGGCCGCCGTGATCCTCCGCGGCGGGGAGCTGCTGATCAACGAGGCGGCGATCTCGGCGATGCTGCTCGTCTCGCTGGCGTCCGTGGGCGGCGAGGGCCTGACCCTCCAGCGCTCGCTGGAGGCGCTGATCGGCGGCGGGGTCGCGCTGGTGGTCAACTCGCTGCTCTTCCCGCCGCACCCCGCACGGCTCGTCTCCCGGGCGGCGCACGAGGTCTTCGGGCGGCTCGGCCGCACGCTGGAGGAGATCGGGGACGCCTTGCGCGCGGGCGATCCGGAGCGCGCCGAGAGCGCGCTCGCCCAGGCGCGCGGCCTCGACGGGCTGATCGCCGAGCTCGAGGGCCAGCTGCTGACCGCCAAGGAGACCGCGCGCTTCTCGCCGCCCCGACGCGCGGCGCGGGTGCAGCTCGACCGCTTCTCCCGGACGCTGCCCCAGGTCGACTTCGCGACCCGCAACACGCGTGTCCTGGCCCGCCATGCGCTGCGCTACACGCGCAGCCGCCTGGTCGCGCCCGACGAGCTGACTCGCGCCGTGGAGGAGCTCGCGCAGGGCGTCTGGGCGCTGGCGGCCCAGTACGACGAGCCCGAGCACGCCGACGCGGTCCGCGGCCTCGCGATCGGGGCCGCCGGCCGGGCGACCACCGTCTTCGAGCAGGAGCCCGATCTCGCGCTCACCGAGATCGTCGCCCAGGTCCGCTCGACCGCCGTCGACCTGCTGCGTGCTTCCGAGCAGGCCGGCGACGCCGAGTCAGAGCTGCTCGGCGAGCGGCCGACCGAAGAGCTGCTCGCCGCGGCGCCCGCCTGAGCCCGGCCGGCTCAGGTCATCGCCGGCCAGACCCGCGGCAGCGCGTGCAGGCGGCCCCGCTCCTTGCGCCGCAGGTCGCGGGCGCGCTCGATCAGCGTCCACTCGAGCTCGCCGGTGGGGCGGAAGGGGTCGGCGACGAGGTGCTGGTCGTCGACCGACACCGCGGCCCACGGCTGGCCGTCGACCTCGGCCAGCAGGACCAGGCCGCGCGGCGGGACGTTCGAGTCGAGCTGGGCCAGTCGGTGCAGCGCCCTGGCGTCGTCCTCGGTGGCGAGCCGCAACCGCAGCGCGCTGCCGAGCGGGCGTGTGCTCGACGGGGGCGACTGGGTGGCGAACAGGCGCTTGAGCCAGCGCTTCTCGGACATGGGAGTCCTCCTGGTGAGCGATCGTCTGAAGATGACCCCATGATCGCTCTGAGACGCCCGCTCGGCATCGGCAACGGGCCTCGCATCGGACGCCGCGCACCCTTACGCGGCGGACGCGCCGCCTTACGCGCGTACGGCCGCGCCCGGAGCGGCTCGACCTGCCGGTATCATCGCCGCCCATGGGCGCACCCGGCGTACAGCCGATGAGCGGCCCGGCGCCGGCGCGCGAGCGGATCCTCGAGACCGCGTACAGCCTCTTCAGCCGTCACGGCACCCGGTCGGTCGGGATCGATCGCATCATCGCCGAGTCCGGCGTGGCGAAGATGACCCTGTACCGGAACTTCGCGTCCAAGGACGAGCTGATCCTGGCCTTCCTCGAGCGCCGCGAGCAGCGCTGGACGCGCGAGTGGCTGCAGGCGGAGGCCGAGCTTCGCGGGTCGAGCCCCGCGACGACGCTGCTGGCCATCTTCGACGTCTTCGGCGAGTGGTTCGAGCGCGAGGACTTCGAGGGCTGCTCGTTCGTCACCACGCTGCTGGAGATCGACGACGCCGAGCACGTCGTACGCGTGGCGAGCATCGCCCACCTGGCCACCATCCGCGGCTTCGTCGCCGAGCACGCGGCGGCCGCCGGCGTCGATGACCCGGACGCCTTCGCGCGCCAGTGGCACATCCTCATGAAGGGCTCGATCGTGTCGGCCGCCGAGGGCGACCGGCAGGCGGCGCGGCGCGCCCAGGAGCTCGGGCGGCTGCTGCTCGGCCACAACGGCGTGGACGTCTGACGGCGGCGATCGCCTGACCTCGCTCGACGACGTCCGCGAGCTGGCGCTGGCGCTGCCGGAGACGATCGAGAAGCCCTCCTACGGCACGCCCGGCTTCCGCGTGCGCGACAAGCTCTTCGCCCGCCTGCGCGAGGAGGGCGACCTGCTCGTGCTGTGGTGCGAGAACCTCGACGAGAAGGAGTTCCTCCTCCGGGCCGAGCCGGACAAGTTCACCACCACGCCGCACTACGACGGCTACGCGATGGTGCTCGTCCGGCTCGGGGCGGTCGACCGTGAGGAGCTCGCCGAGCTGCTGGAGGCCTCGTGGCGGCTGCGGGCGCCGAAGCGCGTGGTGGCGGCGTTCGACGCCGACGGCTGAGCCCAGCCGCTCGCGCACCGGCCCGCCGCGGCCGCTTCGCGGAGGTCAGGCTGTGGCCGCGGCGGGGACCGCGGGGCGGCTGCGCGCCCGCCAGACCGCGACGATGATCGCGCCCAGGCCGAGCACCGTCGCCACGAACCACACGAGGCCTCCGAGGATCGGGATGATGCCGAGCACCCGGACGATCGCCAGGCCCGCGAGGAAGGCGAGCACCGGACCGCGCGGCGGCCCCAGCAGCCGGCGCCCGATCAGCCACGCGCCGCACGTGTACCCGATCGAGTAGATCGGCACGAGGGCGAGCAGCAACCCGATCCCGAGCGGGATCCCGACGATCGTCACCAGCGCGAGCACCGCGAGCAGCGGGAGGCCGAAGAACAGCAGCAGGCCCCAGCCGATCACCGGGCCGATGGACGTCACCCCGGCGTCGGCGATCGCGTCCATGCCGCGCGGCGCCAGCCACAGCAGGAGCAGGCCGAGCAGCAGCGTGGAGACCGTCACCGCGACCCAGATCGCGACGCCGCCGACGAAGCCCAGCGGCGCCGCGATCCGCCCGGCGTCGACGCGCTTGACCTCGCCGCCCACGGTGGCGCCGGCCGGCACCGACGGGCGCTCGTCGCCGTAGAGGAGGTCTCCGCTGACCAGGGCGCCCGGGGCGAGGGTCGTCCGCCCGGCGGCGACGAGGACGTCGCCTCCGACCCGACCCGAGATCCGCAGTGGGCCGTTGACGACGACGAGGTCCCCGCGCACGACGCCGGCCACGACGACTGGGCCGTCGATCACGAACACGTCGCCCGCCGTCTCGTCGGCGCCGATGACGACCGGTCCCGTGATGCTCACCCGGTCGTCGGCATCGCCGGCGGTCTGCGCGGCGGCGCCGGCGGGGAAGAGCGCCAGGAGGACCAGCGCGGTGAGCACCACGCGTCGCATCGGTACAGCCGACCCTAGCCGCTGCACCGCCCCCGCTGTCAAGGGTCAGGCGAGTTCCTCGCGCGGCGCCGGCAGCGCCGCCACCGCGAGCACGGCGGCGCCGCCGAGCAGGACGCCCGCCAGCCCGAGCGGCGCGGCGAGCAGTCCCGACACGAGCGGGCCCGCGAGCATCCCGGCGCCCAGCACGAACATGACGGCCCCCAGGCCGGCGGACGGCCGCTCGGCGAACACCCGCCCGGCCCACAGGCTGAGGATCGCGATGATCAGATTGAAGCTCGTCCCGAACAGCACGGCCGACACCGCCACCGCCGTCGCCGAGCCGGGCGCCAGCGCCAGCAGCGCGACGGCGACGGCCAGCAGCGCCGCCTGGGCGCGGTAGGCGCGGCGCGCGCTGATCCGCTCCAGCAGGTCGCCGGCGAAGCTGCCCAGCACGCTCGCCGAGCCCACGAGCGCGAGGAAGAGCCGCGTCCCGGCGCCCGGCAGCTCGCCCGCCCCGGCGAGGTGGTCGACCGCGAACGTCCAGTAGACCGAGGCGCCGAGGCCGACCAGCAGCGCGCCCGCGAGCAGGGGCCCCGAGCGCGGGCAGACGACCCAGGCGAGCCGCAGCGGCGGCACGGCCTTCCGGTCGCCGGCGTCGGCCGCCGGGCCGGCGCGGTCGTCCGGCAGCACGCGCGCGGCCCACAGCGTCGCGAGCACCGCGAGGACGGCGAAGGTCAGCCACGCGGCCCGCCAGCCGCTGCCGGCGACGATCGCCACGGGAGCGGCGATCGCCACGCCCCAGCCCGTGCCCGAGCTGATCGCCGCGAAGGTGCGCGCGCGCCGCTCGGGCGCGACGAGCGCCTGCACCGCGTCCAGGAAGGGCGGGAAGACGAGGCCGCAGCTGGCGCCGCCGACCAGCACGCCCGCGGCGAGCACCGTCGGGCTCTGCGAGAGCCCGGCGAGCAGCATGCCGGCGGCCGCGCAGCCGCCGCCGAGCAGGATCACGCGCCGGGCGCCCAGGCGGGTGACGAGCGGGCCGACCGCGAGTGAGGCGACCAGGTAGGCGAGGTAGGCGCCCGCCGCGATCGCGCCGAGCGCGCCGGTCGAGAGCCCGTAGGCGGCGCGCAGGTCGGGCAGCAGCAGCCCGTAGCCGTAGCGCGCCATCCCGAAGGACACGCCGACGACGCCGATCCCGGCCACGGTGACGCCCAGCGCGCCCGGGCGCCTGCGGGCGGTCTTCATCGCTCCGTGCGGGTCGTGTGGTCCAGCGGGCAGCCCGGCTCGCGGCAGCACGCGCGGCGGTCGCACAGGCGGCAGACGCGCAGGGCCTGCGGGCGGTCGTCGGCGAGGCCGGCCACGAGCGACTCGAGCAGCGGCAGCAGCCGCTCCTGCTCGGCGGGCGCGAGCCGGTCCAGCAGCCCGCGCAGCGCGCCGGTCCGCTGGGCGAGCAGCCGCCGCGTGCGGCGCCGGCCGGCGGCGGTCAGGTGCAGCGCGTGGGTGCGCCGGTCCGGACCCGTCCGGCGCTCGAGCAGACCCTCGGCGGCGAGCCGGTCGATCGCCCGCGCAGCGGCCGGCTGGGTGATCCCCAGCACCTGCCGCAGCGCCTCCGCGGACTCGCCGGGGTAGTCGAGCAGGTGCACCAGCGCGGCGGGCGCCGCGCCGCCGACGCCGAGGTCGTCCTCGACCGCCGTGCGCAGCCGGTCGGCGGCCGCGAGCGTGGCGGCGCCGAGCAGGTTGGCGAGCCGGTCGAGGTCGGCGGGGGCGTCCATGGCGTCCATGAGAGAAAGATACCCAATGCATGTGTCATCTCAAACCGCGGATGCTCGCAACCCCGGCGACCTATAGTGCGTCCATGCCGACGCCCAGCCCGTCGGCCCCGACGGTGGCGGCCGACATCAAGGACTCGATCCTCGACACCATCGGGGAGACGCCGCTGGTGCGCTTGAGCCGGATGGGCGCCGGCCTGGTGCCCGAGCTCGTCGCGAAGCTCGAGGTGTTCAACCCCGGCGGCTCGATCAAGGACCGCGTGGCGATCCGGCTGGTCGAGGCCGCCGAGCGCGACGGGCGCCTGCGCCCTGGCGGGACGATCATCGAGCCGACCTCGGGCAACACCGGCACCGGCCTGGCGATCGCGGCGCGGGTGAAGGGCTATCGCGTCATCGCGGTCATGCCCGACAAGATGTCCAAGGAGAAGATCGACCTCCTGCGCGCCTACGGGGCCGAGGTCGTCGTCGCGCCGACCGACGTCCCGCCGGACTCGCCCGAGTCCTACTACCGCGTCGCCGACCGGCTCACGGAGGAGATCGCCGGCGCCTTCCAGCCCAACCAGTACGCCAACCCGGCCAACCCCGAGACGCACGTGCTGACCACGGGCCCCGAGCTCTGGCGCCAGACCGGCGGGCGCATCACCCACCTGGTGGCCGGCGTCGGGACCGGCGGGACCATCACCGGCGCCGGGCGCTACCTCAAGGAGCAGAAGCCCAGCCTGCAGGTCATCGGCGCCGACCCCTACGGCTCGATCTACTCCAGCCCCGAGGTCAAGCCCTACCTGGTCGAGGGCGTCGGCGAGGACTTCTGGCCGCAGACCTACGACCCGAGCGTCGTCGACCGCTACGTGACCGTCTCCGACAAGGACTCCTTCTTGACCACCCGGCAGCTCGCGCAGGAGGAGGGCATCCTGGCCGGCGGCTCGTGTGGCACGGCGCTGTGGGCGGCGCTCGAGGTCGCGCGCGAGATCGAGGATCCCGAGGCGCTGGTCGCCGTCATCCTGCCCGACGGCGGGCGGTCGTACCTCTCCAAGGTCTTCAACGACGCCTGGATGACCCAGTACGGGTTCCTCGAGCGTCCGTCGGAGCGGACCGTCGGCGACGTGCTCCGGGCCAAGCAGGCGGCGGGGGAGATCCCGCCGCTGGTGGCGGTCGAGACCCACCAGGCCGTGCGCGACGCGATCGCGCTGCTGCACGAGCACCGCGTCTCCCAGCTGCCGGTGGTCTCCGGCCACGACCCCGGCTCGGTGGTCGGCTCGATCGGCGAGCGCGGCTTGCTGCGCCACGCGATCGACAACCCCGAGCTGATGGGCGCCGACATCGTGGAGGTCATGGAGGCGCCGTTCCCGGCGGTCTCCACGACCGACCCCGCGCGCGACGCGGTCGAGCTGCTCAGCGGCGAGACGCGCCAGGCGCTGCTCGTGCTCGACGACGGCCGGCCGGCCGGGATCGTCACCCGCGCCGACCTGCTGGAGTCGCTGGTCTCGTGAGCGACGACCGTCCCCGGCGCTTCGCCACCCGCGCCGTCCACGCCGGCCTGCGTCCCGACCCGACCTACGGCTCGGTCGTGCCGGCCATCCACCAGTCCTCCACCTACGTCCAGCCCGCGCCCGGGAGCTTCCACGAGGACTACGACTACTCGCGCTCGGCCAACCCCACGCGGCGGGCGCTCGAGCACGCGCTGGGCGAGCTCGAGGGCGGCCACGCGAGCGCGTTCGCCTCGGGCATGGCGGCCGAGCACGCGCTGATCACCACGGTCTGCCGGGCCGGCGACCACGTGGTGCTCCCGGACGACCTCTACGGCGGCACCTACCGGCTGGTGGACAAGGTGCTCACCCGCTGGGGGCTCGAGTACTCGATGGTCGACCAGCGCGACCTCGACGCGGTCAGCGCGGCCATCCGGCCGGGACAGACGACGCTCGTGTGGGTGGAGACGCCAACCAACCCGACGCTCAATGTCGTCGACGTCGCCGCGGTAGTGCAGCGCGCCGGCGAAGTGTTCGTCGCCGTGGACAACACGTTCGCCACCCCGGTCCACCAGCGGCCGCTCGAGCTCGGCGCCGGCGCGGCGGTGCACTCGACCACCAAGTACCTCGGCGGGCACTCGGACACCGTCGGCGGCGCCGTGGTCGTCGGCGATCCCGAGCTCGGCGAGCGGCTGCGCTTCGTGCAGAACGCGATCGGCGCCGTCCCGGGCCCGCTCGACTGCTTCCTCGTGCACCGCGGGCTGCGCACGCTGCACCTGCGGGTCGCGGCCCACGACGCGGCGGCGCGAGCGGTGAGCGACTTCCTGCGCGAGGCCCCGGGGGTGTCCGACGTCCGCTGGCCGGGCTTCGGCGGCATGGTCTGCTTCCGCCACCCGGAGGCGGTCCGCATCGCCTCAGCGACCCAGATCTTCGCGCTGGCGGAGTCGCTGGGCGGCGTCGAGTCGCTGCTCGAGCTGCCCCAGGCGATGACCCACCAGTCGGTCGAGGGGTCGGCCGCGGCCGTGCCGCCCGACCTCGTGCGCCTGAGCTGCGGCGTCGAGGCGCCCGAGGACCTCGTCGAGGATCTCGCGCAGGCCATCGGCGTGCGCGCGCCGGCGACGGCCTCCGCCCCGAAGTAGTTGCGCGGGGAATAACCTCGCCGGGCCGCGGGCGTCCTCGCCCGCATGAGGTCATTCACGGAGGTCACCGGACACCATCTGGGCGAGGCGCCGTTCGCGCTGATCGCCGGGCCGTGCACCGTCGAGTCGCGCGACCAGACCCTGATCACCGCCGAGGCGGTCGCGGCCGCCGGGGCGACGATGCTCCGCGGCGGCGCCTACAAGCCGCGCTCCAGCCCGCACTCGTTCCGCGGCCTCGGCCGGGCGGCCCTGCGGATCCTCGAGGAGGCCAAGGCGCAGACCGGCCTGCCGGTCGTCACCGAGGTCACCGACGTCCGCGAGCTGGAGGCCGTGCTCGTGGTCGCCGACGTCGTCCAGGTCGGCGCACGCAACATGGCGAACTTCGCCCTGCTGACCGAGATCGGGCGCTCTGGCGCGCCGGCGCTGCTCAAGCGCGGGCTCGCCGCCACGCTCGACGAGCTGCAGCTCGCCGCCGAGTACATCCTCACCGAGGGCAACGAGGACGTCGTGCTCTGCGAGCGCGGCATCCGGACGTTCGAGACCGCCTACCGCTTCACCCTCGACCTGGCCGCGGTGCCCGTGCTCAAGCAGCGCACCCAGCTGCCCGTGATCGTCGACCCGAGCCACGCGGCCGGCCGGCGCGAGCTGGTGGCGCCGCTGAGCCTCGCCGCGGTCGCGGCGGGGGCGGACGGGCTGATCGTCGAGGTCCATCCCGATCCGGACAACGCGATCTGCGACGGCCCGCAGTCGCTGAGCACGAACGAGTTCCCGGCGTTCGCCGACGCCGTCCTGCGCCTGCGCGACGCCGTCCGGGCCGTCCCGGAGCGTAGCCCGATGCTCGTCCACGACGCCGCGGCGCGCCGGCGCGCCCACCTGATCTCGCCCGGGCTGGTCGCCGGGCGGAACCCTGCGACCGTGGCCGCGCGCGACGGGGCTCGCCATACTGCGCTCATGCGCCTGGCGGCGGCGATCGGCTTCTTGACGGTGGTGGTCGCCGGGGCCGGGGCGTGGTTGCTGCTGAGCTCCCGCGACGACACCGGTTCGGTGACCTCGCCGCGGGTCGCGCCCGCCGCGGCAAAGCCCGACGCGCCCTCGGCCCAGCTGCCGCCGCTGCCCGACACCCGGCCGCGGGTGGTGGAACCGGAGGCCGGGGCGACGGCGGGCGCTCGCGAGTCGCGCCTCGCGCCACGCCGCGAGCGCGCCGCTCCGGACCGCACGACCGAGCTGCCCCAGCAGCGCCGCCGCGACGCCTCGCGCGCCCCGGGCCGCGACCCGGACCTGGCGGGCGCCGCCACGGCCGGCGCCCGCGGCGCCACCGCGCTGGGCAACGGCGTCGCGCTGCCGCCGCTCGAGGCACCGGAGGCCGTCCGGCAGATCATCGAGGCCGGCAACGCCATCGCCCGCACGCCCTACAAGTGGGGCGGCGGCCACGGCCGCTGGCAGGACACGGGCTACGACTGCTCGGGCTCGGTGTCCTTCGCGCTCGCCGCCGCCGGGCTGCTCGACGGCCCGCTGGACTCCGGCTCGCTGATGAGCTGGGGCCGGCCGGGGCGCGGCCGCTGGGTGACGGTGTGGGCCAACGACGGCCACGTCTACCTCGAGGTGGCCGGCATCCGCTTCGACACCTCGGGCGCCCGCCAGACCGGCTCGCGCTGGCAGAACGAGCTGCGCGACGGCGGCGGCTTCGTGGCGCGCCACCCCGACGGGCTGTAGGCCCGGACCGCCCGGCGCCTCGCCGTCGGGCAAGATGCCCGCATGGCGATCACGGCGAAGGACATCTTGAGGACCGCGGTGGGGGTGGGCGGCCGGGCGCTCGACCTCGGCCTCCAGGGCATCGGCCGCCTGCTCGAGCGCGGCGCCGAGCGCCGGCGCCCGGCGAGCGCGCCGGTACCGACCCCGGGCGCGCCCACCGTCCCGCCGACGCCGCCGCCACCCGCGCCCGTCGCCCGTCCCGAGCCGGCCGCCGCGCCGAAGACGGGGGAGGCTGCAGCGCCGAAGCCGGCTCCGGCGCCGAAGCCCACGCGGGCGCGCAAGACCGCGCCGCCCGCGACGGGCAAGGCCGCCGCCGCGAAGGCCAAGCCGGCCGCGCGGCCCAAGGCGGCCGCCGCGAAGGCCAAGCCGGCCGCGGGGAAGAAGGCGGCCGGCGCGAGGGCCAAGCCCGCCGCGCGCAAGAAGCCGGCCGCCGCCAAGGCCAAGCCGGCCGCGACCGGCCCGGCGAGCCGCCCGAAGGCCGAGCCGAAGCCTGCGGCCCCGCCGGAGGTCGTCGCCGCGACGACCGAGCCGATCCCCGACCCTCAGGCACCGGCGCCGGACACCCCCGCCGCCCCGGACCTGGCGACGCCCGAGCCGCCGCCGCCCCCGCCGCAGACCGCCTCCGACGAGCCCGCGGTCCCGGCCCCCGTCGCGCCTGAGACCCCGGGCGTGCCGGCGACCGAGCCGCCCGCCGAGGACACCGTCCAGCCAGACCCCGCCGCGCCGCCCAAGGACTAGCCGGGGGTGCCCCGGCGCGCCCCGGAGGAGAACGCGGCGATCCTGCGGGCCAAGCGGCGCCTGGACCGGCTGGACTTCTACTCCGAGCCGGTCCGGATCGGCCGCGTGCGGATCCTGCATACACCGTTGCTGTTTGCGGTTCCGGGCTTCCGGCGCTTCGCCGGCTACGAGGCCGGGCCGCTGATCCTCGTCAAGCGCCCGCTGGCCGACACCTCGGACGACCTGATCGTCCATGAGCTCTGCCACGTCTGGCAGCACCAGCACCGGCCGGTGCGGATGTGGCTCTCCTACCTGTGGCAGGGCTACCGCGACAACGAGCACGAGGTCGAGGCGCGCCGGGCCGCGGCCGAGACGCGCGACCTTTAGCCCGGGTGCGCTCGGGCTCAGGCGCCGACGTAGTCCGCGAGGTGCTCGCCGGTGAGCGTGGAGCGGGCGGCGACGAGCTCGGCGGGCGTGCCCTCGAAGACGATCCGGCCGCCGTCGTGGCCGGCGCCCGGGCCGAGGTCGATGATCCAGTCGGCGTGGGCCATGACCGCCTGGTGGTGGGCGATGACGATGACCGACTTGCCGGAGTCCACGAGCCGGTCGAGCAGGCCGACGAGCCGCTCGACGTCGGCGAGGTGCAGGCCGGTGGTCGGCTCGTCGAGGACGTAGACGCCGCCCTTCTCGGCCATGCGGGTGGCCAGCTTGAGCCGCTGGCGCTCACCGCCGGACAGCGTGGTGAGTGGCTGGCCGAGGCTGAGGTAGCCCAGCCCCACGTCGGCCATCCGGACGAGGATCTTGTGAGCGGCGGGCGTGCTCGCCTCGCCCTCGCCGAAGAACGCCTCGGCCTCGGTCACCGACATCGCGAGCACCTCGCTGATGTCCTTGCCGCCGAAGGTGTACTCGAGCACCTCGGCCTGGAAGCGCTTGCCCTCGCACTCCTCGCAGGTGGTGGCGACGCTGGCCATGATCCCCAGGTCGGTGTAGATGACCCCCGCGCCGTTGCAGGTGGGGCACGCGCCCTCGGAGTTGGCGCTGAACAGCGCGGGCTTGACGTCGTTGGCCTTCGCGAACGCCTTGCGGATCGGGTCGAGCAGCTTGGTGTAGGTCGCCGGGTTGCTCCGCCGCGAGCCGCGGATCGGGGTCTGGTCGACCGCGACGACGTCGTCGCGCTCGGACACCGAGCCGTGGATCAGCGAGCTCTTGCCCGAGCCCGCCACCCCGGTGACGACGACCAGCACCCCGAGCGGGATGTCGACGTCGACCTCGCGCAGGTTGTGCGCATCGGCGCCGCGCACCTCCAGCACGCCGGTCGCCTCGCGCAGCTCGGGCTTGAGCGCCGCGCGGTCGTCGAGGTGGCGCCCGGTCACCGTGCCGCTGTCGCGCAGCCCGCCGACGGTGCCCTCGAAGACCACCTCGCCGCCCTCGCTGCCGGCCCCGGGGCCGAGGTCGACGACGTGGTCGCCGATCTCGATCGCTTCGGGCTTGTGCTCGACGACCAGCACCGTGTTGCCCTTGTCGCGCAGCTGCAGCAGCAGCTCGTTCATCCGCTGGATGTCGTGCGGATGCAGCCCGATCGTCGGCTCGTCGAAGACGTAGGTGACGTCGGTGAGCGAGGACCCGAGGTGGCGGATCATCTTGATGCGCTGCGCCTCGCCGCCCGAGAGCGTGCCCGACGGCCGCTCGAGGCTGAGGTAGCCCAACCCGATCTCCACGAACGAGTCGAGCGTCGCCCCGAGCGCCGTCAGCAGCGGGGCCACCGAGGACTCGTCGAGGTCGCGGACCCACTCGGCGAGGTCTGAGATCTGCATCGCGCAGGCGTCGGCGATGTTGATCTTCTTGATCTTCGAGGACCGGGCCGCCTCGCTGAGCCGGGTCCCGTCGCAGTCGGGGCAGGTGGTGAACGTCACCACCCGCTCCACGAAGGCGCGGATGTGCGGCTGCATCGCCTCGACGTCCTTGGACAGGAACGACTTCTGGATCTGCGGGATCAGACCGGCGTAGGTCAGGTTGATCCCCTCGACCTTGATCTTCGTCGGCTCCTTGTAGAGCAGGTCGTGGAGTTCGCGCTTGTTGAACTTCTTGATCGGCTTGTCCGGGTCGAAGAAGCCGCAGCCGCGGAAGATGCGCCCGTACCAGCCTTCCATGCTGTAGCCGGGGATCTCGAGCGCACCCTCGTTGAGCGACTTGCCGTCGTCGTAGAGCGCTGTGAGGTCGAAGTCGTTGACCGAGCCGCGGCCCTCGCAGCGTGGGCACATGCCGCCGGTGCGGGTGTAGGTCGCCACCTTGGTCTGGGTCTTGTCACCGCGTTCGATCGTGATGCCACCGCTCGCCTTGACGGAGGCGACGTTGAAGGAGAACGCCGGGGGCGCGCCGATGTGCGGCTTGCCAAGCCGGCTGAAGAGGATGCGCAGCATCGCGTTGGCGTCGGTCGCGGTGCCGACCGTCGACCGGGGGTCGGCGCCCATCCGCTCCTGGTCGACGATGATCGCGGTCGTCAGCCCTTCGAGCACGTCGACGTCCGGCCGCGCCAAGGTCGGCATGAAGCCCTGCACGAAGGCGCTGTAGGTCTCGTTGATCAGCCGCTGGGAGTCCGCGGCGATCGTGTCGAAGACCAGCGAGCTCTTGCCCGAGCCCGAGACGCCGGTGAACACGGTCAGCCGGCGCTTCGGGAGCTCGACGCTGACATCCTTGAGATTGTTCTCGCGCGCGCCCTGGACGCTGATCAGGTCGTGGCTGTCGGCGACGTGCGACGAGGCCGACCGCGTGTCCGTCGTCGTGGCCACCTCAGCTGACCTCGAAGATGCGGATCATGCTGCCCGCGGGGTCGCGGATGGCGCAGTCGCGAACGCCCCACGGCTGATCGGTCGGCTCCTGTACGACGTCGGCGTCGCCGGCCTGCAGGTTCTCGAAGGTGCCGTCGAGGTCGGCGGTGGCCAGGTTGATGGACGCGTAGGTGCCCTTGGCCATCATCTCGGCGATCGTGCGCCGCTCGTCGTCGGTGATCCCGGGGTCGGCGCCCGGCGGGTGCAGGACGATCGCGGTGCCGGGCTGGCCGGCGGGGCCGACGGTGATCCAGTGCATCCCGTTGTACTCGACGTCGTTGCGGACCTCGAAGCCGAGGAGGTCGCGGTAGAAGGCCAGCGAGGCCTCCGGGTCGTTGTGCGGGAGGAAGGCGTGGTGAATGGTGATGTCCATGGCGGGCACGCTAGCCACGGCCCGGAAGCGGCGCTTCTCGATTCCTGATCGGTCTGGTCACCTTCTTGGCGACACACGGCGCCATCCCAGCCGTCGCGCCCGCCGCCTCGCGGTGGTAGACGCTGGGCGGCACGCCGACCAGCTCGGTGAAGCGCGTGCTGAAGGTGCCCAGCGACGAGCAGCCGACCGCGAAGCAGACCTCGGTGACGCTGAGGTCGCCGCGACGCAGCAGGGCCATCGCGCGCTCGATGCGCCGCGTCATCAGGTAGCTGTAGGGCGACTCGCCGTAGGCGAGCCGGAACTGGCGGCTGAAGTGCCCGGCGGACATGAGCGCGTCGCGGGCGAGCGCCTCGACGTCCAGCGGCTGCGCGTACTCGCGGTCGATCCGGTCGCGGACGCGGCGCAGACGCGCGAGATCCTGGAGGTCAGGCGCCGCGGCGCACGTGCTGCTCACCCGGGCGATTCTAGTGTCGCCGTTGCTCGGTTCTCTGAGCTCCGTCCGGCTGCAGCATCGAGCGCAGTCCAGCCCCCCGCCAGCTACCGGCTAGTTGTACATACCCGCCGGCTCGGGCCGCAGCGTCGTGAACTCGGCGTTCAGCGCGGCGACGACGCGGGCGAGCTCCGCGCCGACCGACGCGCCGCGCTCCACCCCCGCCAGCTCGCGCTGGCGCGCCTCGCCGGGCGAGGCCGCGAGCGCCCGCGCGCTCGCCAGCTCGGCCGTGCAGCCGAGCTCCACCGCGTGCGGCGTGCAGGCTTCCAGCAGCGCGTCCAGCCGCTCGCGGACGGGGAAGCGCCCGCCGCGCGCCGGGTCGATCAGCTCTGCCCGCATGCCGTCGCGGGCGGCGATGAAGCGGTTCTCCTCGAGCACTTCCTGGGCGTCGGCGGCGCTCTCGGGCGGGCCGTCCTCGAGCACGGCGCGCCGCACCAGGCACTGGACGAGCGCGGTCAGCCCGGCGGTGTCGGCCAGGCGCGTCTGGGCGTCCATCGCCCGCACCTCGATCGTGCCGAAGCGCGGCTGCAGGCGCGCGTCCCACCACAGGAAGGTCGGCTCCGGGAAGGCGCCGCAGCGCAGCAGCACGTCGATCGCCTCGGCGTACTCGGCGTAGCTCTCGAAGCGGCGCGGGATGCCCACCCGCGGGAAGGTCCCGAACACCGGGGTGCGGGCGGAGGCCAGGCCCGTCTCCCGCCCCTGCCAGAACGGTGAGTTGGCGGCCAGCGCCAGCACGACCGGCAGGTCGCGCCGCAGGCTGTTCAGCGCCCGCACCGCAGCCTCGCCGCTGGGTACGGCGACGTGCACGTGCAGGGCGAAGGTGGGCTCGCGGCGCGCCAGCTCGCGCATCGAGTCGTAGATCGACTGGTAGCGCGCCCCGGGGGAGATCTCGACGTCGCGCCACTCCGCGAAGGGATGGGTGCCCGCCACCGCGGCGCCGAGGCCGAGCCCGCGCAGCTCGTGGGCGAGCCGCGCGCGCAGCCGGCCGAGCTGCTCGATCGCCGAGCCGACGGTCCGGTGGACGTCGGTGCCGAGCTCGAGTGCCGCGCCGTGCGTCTCGGCGGTCGCGTGCTCGACCACCTCGGGCGGGAGCGCCGGCAGCACGTCGTCGATGCGCGACGCGAGCGTCCAGCCCTCGGGCTCGAGGAGCATCACCTCCTCCTCGATGCCGACGGTCCAGGGAGCCTCCGCGCCCGCGCTGCTCCAGGTCGCCCAATCGGGCAGGGCGTCCTCGCGCGCAGGCGTCATGCCCATACTTATGCAACCTACCCGCTCGCGTGACCTTCGACCCGCGGCGGAACCCGGGCGGAGAGATCTGTACACGCGGTCCATCGCCAGCCGCGTGCCACCATGCGCCGCGTGAGCGCGCACGGTCCGGATCCCGCCCTGGCGTCGCTCGCGCGACACGCCGAGGCGGTCGCCACGGTGCGGACCTTCGGGCGGGCGTCGGGGGCCGCGCGGGTGGTGCTCGTGCTCGATCGGGGCGAGGCGCCGCCGGTCCTGCTCGAGCTCGACGCGGGCGAGCCGCTGAGGCTCACCGAGGCAGAGGTCACGCACGAGATCCCCGCCGCGCTGCCCGCCGGCCGGCCGCTCGAGCTGGCCGACGTGCGCCCGCCGCCGGCGTCGGCCGTCTTCCTCGATCCGCTGCTCGGGGAGCTGTCCGCGCCGATCGGCGCGATCGCCAACCTCGCGGAGGCCGTGCTCTCGCTGGCGGGCGCCTTCGGCGGGCGCAGCGTGGCGACCGCCGACTTCCCCACCCGCGACCCCGGGCAGCTGCTGACGATCGCCGCGCGGCCGGGGGAGCCCGTCGTGCTCGCGGTCGGCGACCAGCAGTTCGCGATGCCCGGCGGCTGGCCGGAGACGGCGTGAGCGAGGCGTGCACGTGGTGCGGCGAGCCGGTCGCCGCCGACGACGGCCTGCGGGCGCGATCGGGGCAGGGCCGGGCGACGTTCTGCCGGTTGGAGCACGTGGTGCCGTGGGTCATGCGCGGGGCGGACTGGGAGCCCGGCTCCGAGCCGCCGGTGCCGGACGCCGGCGCCGCCTGCGCGGTGTGCGGCGCGCCGCTCGGCGCCGGCGCCGTGTCGCTCGTGCGCACCCGTGGACCGCACGAGGTCGCCGACGGCCTCTGCGGCACCGAGCACCTGCTGGCGTGGGCCAAGGCGGGCGGCCGGTACGGGCGCACGCCTGGCTAGTGGGCCACTGGGGCGCTCGCCGAGCCGGGCGCCCGGACCGTCGGCGCAGCGGGAGAGAATGGGCGCCGTGGGAGAGGAGCCCTTCACCCGGCTGGCACACGCGCCGGCCCCGGCGCTCGACCGGCTCGCGCTCGCGCTCGCGGCCGAGTTCCGCGCGGTCGACGCCTCTGCGGCACTCGACCGGCTCGACGAGCTGGGGGAGGAGCTGGCCGCCGAGGCCGCCGCGGCGGCGGGCGACCCCGCGGCCGAGGCCGCGGCCTGCCGGCTCGTGCTCGGCGAGCGCCACGGCTTCGCCGGCCGCCGCGCCGACTACGACAACCCCGAGAACTCGATGCTCGACCTGGTGCTCGCGCGCCGGCGCGGGCTGCCGATCCTGCTCTCGATCGTCTATGCCGAGACCGCGCGCCGCGCTGGGCTCGACGTCGCCGGGGTCGGGCTGCCGGGCCACTTCGTGGTCGCCCACTTCGGGTCCGACCCTCCGCTGCTGCTCGACCCCTTCACGGGCGGCGGGCCGCTGCCGCCGGCGCTGCGCCCCGGGCACGTCCGGCGCTGGGGACCGCACGAGACGGCCACGCGGATGCTCAACAACCTCGTCTCGGCCTACGGCCGCCGCGCCCACCTCGGGCCGGCGATCCGCGCGGCCGAGCTGCGGCTCGCGCTGCCGGCGCCCGCAGCGGCGCGTGAGGGGCAGGAGCTCGAGCTGCGCGGGCTGCGCGCCCGGCTGAACTGACATCCGCCCGCCCGCCCGCCGTCGTAGGGTTCGGCGAGACCGCATGCTCCACGACCATCACTGGACCGTCACCCAGGCAAACGCGCTGCGCGGCTGGGTGGCCGGCCGGGTGCAGCGGCTGCGCACGGCCCGCGACCACCTCGCCGGCTCCCCCCGCTACGCCGAGCTGCTGGAGGCCGCCGAGCCGACCGGCGGCGGCTGGCCGGGAAGAGAGGACGCCACGGCGATGCTCGAGCTCGTGCTCGGCTTCGAGGCGCTCGGGCGCCTGGACGTCGTGGTCCGCGACCTCGACCGCGGGCTGGTCGACTTCCCCGCGCTGCGCGACGGCCACGAGGTCTACCTCTGCTGGCTCGTCGACGAGCCCGAGGTCGCCTACTGGCATCCGATCGAGACCGGCTTTCCGGGCCGCCGTCCGCTCGACTCTGGCTGAGCCGCGCGAGAATGCCCGTCGTGCTCCCGCCCGGCCCGCGCGCGCCCGTCGCCCTCCAGACGCTCGAGTGGGTGGTCCGCCCGACGGCGCTGATGCGCCGCTGCGCGGCCCGCCACGGCGACCCGTTCACGCTGCGCACCTCGTGGGCCGACGCGCCGATGGTCTTCGTCTCCGACCCCGCCGAGATCCGCAAGGTCTTCGCCGCCGACCCCGGCGTGCTGCGGGCGGGCGAGGCCTCGGAGATCCTCGAGCCCTTCGCCGGCGCGCGCTCCATCCTGCTGCTCGACGGCGCCGAGCACATGCGCCAGCGCAAGCTGATGCTGCCCCCGTTCCACGGAGCGCGGATGGCGGCCCACCGCGAGACCGTGACCGCGCTCGCGGCCGAGGAGGTGGCGCGCTGGCCCGCCGGCGAGCCGTTCGCCGCGCTGCCGCGGATGCAGGCGCTCACGCTCGAGGTCATCATGCGCGTGGTCTTCGGCCTCGAGCAGGGCCCCGAGCTCACGCGCACGCGCGACGCCATCCGCGGCGCCCTGGACATCGCCGCCTCGCTGCCGCGGCTGATGGCGATGACGCTGGTGCGCCGCGAGCTGGGCCCGCGCAGCCCGTGGGCCGTCTTCAACCGCGCCGTCGGGCGGATGGACGAGCTGCTCTACGAGCTGATCGAGGGGGAGGCGGCTAGGGGCTCGATCCTCGCCGAGCTCAAGGCGGCGCGTCACGAGGACGGCAGCCCGCCGAGCCCCGCCGAGCTGCGCGACCAGCTCGCGACGCTGCTGGCCGCCGGCCACGAGACGACCGCCGGCGCGCTGGCCTGGGGGCTCGAGCGGCTCGCCCGCAGCCCGGACGCCCAGCGGCGGCTGCGCGACGACGACGGCGACCCCGCCTACGCCGACGCCGTCGTCAAGGAGGTGCTGCGCGTCCGCCCGGTCCTGACCATCGTCACGCGCAAGTCGGCCGCGCCCTACCGGCTGGCCGGCTGGACGCTGCCCGCCGGTGTCCACGTCGCGGTGTGCGTCTACCTCGCCCACCGGCGCACGGACGCCTACCCGGACCCGACGGCGTTCCGGCCGGAGCGCTGGCTGGCCGACCCGCCTCCGCCGAGCCTCGCCTGGGTGCCGTTCGGCGGCGGGATCCGGCGCTGCCTGGGCGCCGCCTTCGCGACGATGGAGATGCGCGAGGTGCTCCGGGCGGTGGTCGGCCGCGTCGTGCTCGCGCCCGAGCGGCCGGCGTCCGAGCGGCCGCGGCGGCGCTCGATCACGCTCACGCCGGCCCACGGCGCACGGGTGCTGGCCCACCCCCGTTGACAGCTCCTAACCCTCCTCAATCCGGGGATGATCTACCCTCGCTCGCGCCCTGATGCCGCTGTTCTGCCGCCACAACCGGATGACCGCCAACTGCCCCATCTGCTCGCGCGAGCAGGAGGCCGAGCGGCGCGCGTCCTCGCCGCCGAGGACCCGGCAGGCCGCGGCGGGCGGCCGCGCGCGGACCGGCGCCGCGCGGCGCGGCGCGGGAGGGCGCGGCGGCAGCGCGCTGGTCACGCGCCGGATGGCGCCGCGCGCCTCCGACGACGGCTATCGCAACCCGCTCGTCCCCGGCCTGCGCGCCCGCGCCGACGCCGAGCGGCTGGGCGCCGCGCTCGCCGCGGCGGCCGCCCGTCTGCAGCCGCCCGGGCCCTATCCGGAGATCGCCGCCGAGCCCGATCGCGAGCAGGCCACCTGGCTGGCCTTCCTGCTCGCCCTGGCCGGCCCGGAGGATCCCGGGCTCCAGCAGGAGATCCTGCGCGAGCGCCCGGCGTGGGCGAGCGGGGAGCTGCCCGCCCTGCCCGAGCCGCTGCAGCGGACGGCCGTCGCCTACCGCGGCTGGGCCGAGCGCGCCGGCTCGCAGGCGGCCGGCTTCGAGGGTGAGCCCGGCTGGAATCCCGAGCGGCGCTTCGGGCGCGCCTTCGAGCGCCTGGCCCTTCCCGGCTTCCCGCGCGGCCCGCGCTACGAGCTGCTCGTCACCCTCAGCGCCGCGGGCGTCTATCCGATCGCCGCCGGGGCGCTGCACCTCGGCCGGACCGACGACGCGACCACCCTGGCCGCCAAGCGGCTGCTGGTCTCGGGTGACCCGCTGCTGCTCGAGCGCCGCGCCGCCGAGCTGGCGCGCGCGTGCGAGCTGCCGATCGCCGCGCTGGATCGTGGCCTCGCCGGGTGGGGCGCGGGCGCGCCGGCCGAGCCGGCCGAGCCGGAGCCCCCCGCGGCCGTACAGGCGGCCCTCGGCCTGCGATGACCGCGACGGGCGTTCCCGTCGCCGCGCCCGACGTCGCGGGCGATCCGCAGCCCCGCATCGCCGCGCCCGCGTCTGCGCGCCCTTGGCGCCTGCTGCTGGCCGGCTGCGTCGGGCTGGCCGTGCTCTCGCTGCTGCTGCCCTCCGAGCCGACCTACGACCCGTGGGCGTGGATCATCTGGGGGCGCGAGATCACCGAGCTCGACCTCAACACGGTCGACGGGCCGTCCTGGAAGCCGCTGCCGGTGCTCTTCACGGCGACGTTCGCGCTGTTCGGCGACATGCTCGCGCCCAACCTGTGGCTGATCGTCGCGCGGACCGGCGGCCTGCTCGCCATCGCCATGACCTACCGGCTCGGCTCGCGCCTGGGCGGCCGCTGGGCCGGCGTGATCGCCGCCGTCTCGCTCCTGGTGGCCGACCAGTTCATCCGCAACTTCGGGCGCGGCAACAGCGAAGGGCTGCTCGTGGCGCTGTGCCTGTGGGCCGTCGAGCGCCACCTGGACGGCCGCCGCACCGACGCCTTCGCGCTGGGCGTCGGCGCGGCGCTGCTGCGGCCGGAGGTGTGGCCGTTCCTCGGGCTCTACGGCCTGTGGCTGGCCTACGTCGAGCCGCGCCGCCGCTGGCTGGTCGGTGCGGGGTTCGCCGCCTGCGGCGTGCTGTGGTTCGTCCCCGAGTGGTTCGGCTCGGGCAACTTCCTGCGGGCGGCCGAGCGCGCGCGCAACCCCAATCCCGACTCGGCCGCCTTCGCCGCCGTGCCGTTCGTCGAGGTCTTCGTGCGCTCGAGCACCGTGCTGGCCGCGCCCGTGCTCGTCGGCGCGGTGGTGGCGCTGGTGCTGGCGTGGCGCTCGCGCGAGCGCCTGGAGAGCCGCGTCGCGCTGGCGCTCGGAGCGGTCGCGGTCGTGCTGATGATCGGCGTCGCGGCGATGACCCAGGGCGGCTTCGCCGGCAACCTGCGCTACGTCGCCCTGCCGGCGGCGCTGGTGTGCGTGCTGGCCGGGCTCGGGTGGGTGGGCCTGGTGCGGGCCGCCGGAGCGCGCTGGGGCGGGCGCGGCGCCGCCGCGACCGCCGCGGCCATCGCCGTCGCCTGGGCGCCGTTCGCCGTCTCGGACCTGCTCGCGCTGGAGGAGAGCTGGGTGCGGGTGCGCCAGGAGGCCGACTTCTACGGTCAGCTGCCCGGGGTCATCGAGCGCTACGCCGGCGGCCGCGAGCGGGTCGTCGCTTGCGGCGGCGTGTTCACCGGCGACTTCCAGGTGCCGGGACTCGCCTACTACCTCCACCTGCACGGCTCTGAGATCGAGATCCCGCCCGGCGTGCGCCCGCCCGGGACCATCTTCGCCCCCCGCCATCACTCGCTCGAGAGCGACGGGCGCTTCCCGCTGCGCGGCCAGAGCGCGAAGTGGGTCGTGCGCCAGCGCTGCGCCTGAGTCGCGCCCGCGCGTCGCTCTACCCTCTCGACCATGGCCACCTATGCCCGGCGTCCGGCGTGGGAGAAGCGGGTCGCGGCGGTGCAGATCCCCGTGCGGGTGGTGGTGCCGCTCGGTCTGGTGCTCCTGGTCGCGGTCTCCGCGTGGCTGCGCCTGGAGGAGTTCGGCACGGGCTACTGGATCGACGAGGGGATCTCGGTCGGCATCGCCGACCGGCCGTTCTTCGACGTCTTCGACGCGCTGCGCCTGGACGGCTCGCCGCCGGTCTACTACCTGCTGCTGAACCTGTGGATCGCCGTCGCCGGAAGCTCAGAGGAGGCGACGCACGGCCTGTCGCTGCTCTTCGCGCTGCTCGCGATCCCCGTCGCCTGGTGGGCAGCGCGCGGCCCCTTCGGCGCCCGCGCCGCCTGGATGGCGGCGGTGCTGGCGGCGGTCAACTCCTTCCTGACGCACTACGCGCAGGAGACGCGGATGTACAGCCTCGTGATCCTGCTCGGGATCGTGGCCGGCGGCTGCTTCGTGCGCGCGTTCGTGACGACCGGTCCGGAGCGCACGACACGCGGGTGGGCGGCGGCCTTCGCCCTGACCCTCGCGACCATGCTCTACACCCACAACTGGTCGCTCTTCTTCGGCGTCGCGTGCGGCCTGGCGTGGTTGCTGATGGTGGCGCTGAGCCCCGCCGGCGACGCCCGGCGCGCGCTCGCGCGCCGCGGCCTCTTCGTGTTCGGCGCGGTCGCCGTGCTCTACCTGCCGTGGCTGCCCTCGACGCTCTACCAGGCCCAGCACACCGGGGCCCCGTGGGCGCTGGCGCCCGAGCTCCTGCAGCTCGGCGCGGCCCCGCGGCGGCTGCTCGGCGGGACCGGCCAGGTGGTGCTGCTGCTGGCCGCCGGCACGGGGCTCGCGCGCCTGTTGAGCGCCGGCGGCGGACTGCGCGGTCTCACGCCGCAGGGGCGGGCGGTGCTGGCGCTGCTGCTGCTCTCCTTCGGCACGATCGTCGTGGCCTGGACGATGTCGCAGCTCTCACCGGCATGGGCGAACCGCTACCTGGCGATCGGGCTCGGCCCGCTGCTGCTCGTCGCCGGCGCGGGGCTCGGGGCCGCCGGGCGCCTCGGCCTGGTGGGGCTGGCGCTCGCCGCCGCCCTGTGGGCGGTGGACGGCGCGGCGAGCCAGAAGAGCAACGTGCGCGCGGTCGCCGAGGGCGTGGCCCCGAGCCTCGCGCCCGGCGACCTGGTGATCTCCACCCAGCCGGAGCAGATCCCGGTGCTCGACCACTACCTGCCCTCCGGCCTGCGCTACGCGACGCTGTGGGGGACGGTGACCGACGTCGGCGTGACCGACTGGCGCGACGGCGTCGAGCGCCTGGAGGCGACCTCGGTCGAGCAGGACCTCGAACCGCAGCTGAACTCCCTTCAGGTCGGGCGCCGGCTCGTGCTCATCCAGCCGACGATCACCAGCTACCGGCGCTGGAGCGCGCCGTGGACCAAGCTGATCCGCGTGCGCTCGAAGGAGTGGACGCAGGCGCTGGGCAACGACCCGCGCTTCCAGGTCGTCTCGATCTACCCGCCGTTCATCGACCGCCGCTCCGGACACCAGCTCAACGCGACGGTCTACGTCAAGGCCCGACCCTGACGGCGCCGCGCGCGGGGGCCGGCGCGGGCGTGCCGTCGCGGTCCGGCGCCGGCGGCAGGGCGAGCCAGAAGCGCGCACCGGGGCCCTCGGAGCCCAGCTCGAGCGTGCCGCCCATGCGCTGGGCCAGCTCGCGGCCGATCGCGAGGCCGAGGCCGAAGCCGCTCTCCGCGGTCGCGGTCCGGCCGCGGTGGAAGCGCTCGAAGATCTCCTCGCGCTCCTCCGGCGGCACCCCCGGGCCGCGGTCGGCGACCTCGACGACCGCCTGGCCGCCGCGGTTGCCGGCCGCGATCCGGACCGGCTCGCCCGCCGGGCCGTAGCGCAGGGCGTTGTCGAGCAGGATGCGCACGACGCGGGCGACCGCGTCGGGGTCCCCGCGCGCCCAGCACGGTCCCGCGGGCGGGACGACCTCGAGCGTCAGCCGGCGCTCCTGCGCGCGCAGCTCGAACTCGGCCGCGACCGCCCGCGCGAGCTCGCCCAGCTCGACCGGCTCGGAGCGCAGCTGCACCGCGGCGTCGAGCCGGCTGAGGTCGAGCAGCTCGCCCGCGAGCGCCGACATCCGCAGCAGCTCGCGCCGCGCGCTGGCGACGTGGCGCTGTGCGTCGGCCTCGTCCAGGCGCCCGTCGCGCAAGTCTTCCTCGAGCAGCTCGACGGTGCCCAGCAGCATCGTCAGCGGCGTGCGCAGCTCGTGCGAGGCGGTCGCCACGAAGGCCCGCCGGGCGGCCTCCTGGCGGCGCAGGCCCTCCTGCATGAGCGCCAGCGCGCGGGCGAGGTCGCCCACCTCGTCGCGGCCGCTGTCGCGCGGGGCGGGGGCGTCTGGCCCCTCGTCGGTGATGCGCAGCGCGACCCGCCGCAGGCGGTCCAGCCGGCGCAGCAGCGTGCCCGAGAGCGCGACGGCCAGGGCGATCGCCACGCCGAGGCCGACGAGCGAGGCGGCCAGGAAGGCGTTGCGGACCTCGCCCGCCGCGTTGGTCACCTCGGTCAGGCGGCGCTCGGCGACCAGCACCCCGTCGCGGCGGCCGAACAGCGGGACGACGACCCGCAGGTCGTCGCCGTCGACGTCGATCACCGTCTCGCGCAGGCGCTGGGCGCGCAGGGTCAGCAGGACCGTCGCCTGGCCGGGCGCGGCGCTCTGGGTGTCGTAGAGGTAGGTGGCGGGCTCGACCCCGCCGGTGACGATCACGTCCTCGCCGACCAGCACGCGGGCGTCGGTCTGATCCTGGAGCTCGAAGGCGGCGTCGGCCGCAGCGCGCCGCCGCGCGTCCTCGCTCTCGCGCTGCAGCGCCCGCTCGAAGCGCGGGCGGGCGGCGAGCACGGCCGCCTCGAGGTTGTCGGCGCTCTGGTCGCGCAGGCGCGTCTGCAGGGGGCCGAGGATGACCGTCAGCCCGGCGCCGAGGGTGATCAGGCTCGTGGCCACCAGGGCCAGGAGCAGCCGCCCCCGCAGGCCGGCGACCATCCGCCTCATGACTCGCGGAAGCGGTAGCCGGTCCCCGGGACGGTGAGGATCAGGCTCGGCGTCTCGGGGCGCTCCTCGAGCTTCTCGCGCAGGTGGCGGATGTGGACGTCGATCGCCCGCGGGTCGCGGTAGGCGCTGTCGCCCCAGATCGTGCGCAGCAGCTCCTGGCGGTTGAACGCGTAGCCCGCGCGCCCCATCAGGCAGGCCAGCAGCTCGAACTCGGAGAAGGTCAGGCGCACGGGCTCGCCGTTGACGGCCACGCGGCGCAGCTCGCGGTCGAGCGTCACCGGCCCGACGCGCAGGCTGCCCTCCACCACGCGGCCGTGGGCGCGGCGCAGCACGGCCCGGATGCGGCTGCGCAGCTCGGCCAGCCCGAACGGCTTGGTCACGTAGTCGTCGGCGCCCGCCTCGAGGCCCTGGACGGCGTCGGCCTCGGAGTCCAGCGCGGTGAGCATGATGATCGGCACGACGTCGCGGCGGCCGCGGATGATGCGGGCCACGTCGTGCCCGCTCGGGCCGGCCCCGAGCGCGACGTCGAGCAGCACGACGTCGAACGGGCGGTCGGCGGTGGCGGCGAGCGCCGTCTCGCCGTCGGCGACGGCGATCACCCGATGGCCCTCGCGCTCGAAGGACCGCGTGAGCATCTCGCGCAACGGGCGATCGTCGTCGACGAGCAGGATGTCCAGCGCCGTGACGGTCTGCACGACCGATCAGGGTACCGGCGCGCCAGGCTCGGTTAAGGGCTGTTAGGGGCCGTTGGCGACCGGCACGATTTCGCCGGTCGAGGGGCAATTCTGCACGCATGTCCACCGTTGACTTCGAGGTTCCCCGGCACGACGACCTCACTCGCTCCCCGCATCGCCCGGTCGTCGTGCTCGGCGGCGGTCCCGCCGGCCTGACCGCCGGCTACCTGCTCGCACAGCAGGGGCGCCCCGTGATCGTCCTCGAGGCCGAGGACCAGGTCGGCGGCCTGGCCAAGACCGAGGTGCGCGACGGCTTCCGCTTCGACCTCGGCGGCCACCGCTTCTTCACGAAGTCCCAGGAGGTCGACGACCTCTGGCATGAGGTCATGCGCGAGGAGTTCCTCAAGCGCCCGCGGATGTCGCGCATCCACTGGAACGGCAAGTTCCTCGACTACCCGCTCAACGGCATGGACGTGGTCAAGAAGCTCGGCCCGCTCGAGCTCGCGCTGTCCGGGCTCTCCTACCTGTGGGCGACCGTCAAGCCCAAGGGCCGCGAGGACAACTTCGAGCAGTGGGTGTCCAACCGCTTCGGCAAGCGCCTGTACCGCCACTTCTTCAAGACCTACACCGAGAAGGTCTGGGGCGTCCCCACCACCGAGCTGCGCGCCGAGTGGGCCGCCCAGCGGATCAAGGGCCTGTCGTTCTTCTCGGCCGCCAAGGCCGCCTTCTTCGGCAACAAGGGCAACAAGGTCAAGTCGCTGATCACCGAGTTCCACTATCCGCGCTTCGGGCCGGGCCAGATGTGGGAGACGATGGCCGACGAGATCATCGCCAACGGCGGCGAGGTCCGCCTCAACGCCCCGGTCGAGCGACTCGAGGTGCGCGACGGGCGCATCGAGGCGCTGGAGGCCGGTGGCGAGCGCCTCGAGCCCGGCCACGTGATCTCCTCGCTGCCGCTGCGCGCGACCGTCGGGCTGGCGGGCGCCGCCGCCGACGGCGTCGTCCAGGGCGCCGCGCGCGGGCTGCGCTACCGCGACTTCCTGACCGTCGCGCTGGTCATCGACGGCGAGGACCTCTTCCCGGACAACTGGATCTACATCCACGATCCCGAGGTCCGCGTCGGGCGCATCCAGAACTACCGCTCCTGGAGCCCGTGGATGGTCCCGGACGACAGCAAGGCCTGCGTCGGCCTCGAGTACTTCTGCTTCTCCGGCGACGACCTGTGGGAGATGGACGACGACGCGCTCGTCGAACTCGCCAAGGACGAGCTCGCCCAGCTCGGCCTCGTCGCCCGCGAGAAGGTCGAGCGCGGCTTCGTCACGCGCGTGCCGCTCGCCTATCCGATGTACGACGCCGACTACGCCGAGCGCGTGGAGTCGATCCGCGGCTGGCTGGGCGGGATCGAGAACCTCCAGCAGGTCGGCCGCAACGGGCTGCATCGCTACAACAACTCCGACCACTCCATGCTCACCGCGATCCGCGCGGTGGACAACATCCTCACCGGGGCGGGCCACGACATCTGGGCGGTCAACGCCGAGTCGGTCTACCACGAAGAGGACACCTCCGACGAGCACCCTTACAAGCGCGCGCCCTCGACGCGCGCCATGCGCGAGCCGCTGGCCACCGAGCGGTAGGCCGCAGCGATCGAACTGACTGCGGCGCTCGCCGTCCTGGCGGCGCTCGCCGGCGCGGCGCTGCAGTCGGCGACCGGCTTCGGGTTCGCGCTCGTCGCCGCGCCGGCGCTGGGCGCCGTGCTCGGCCCGCGGGCGACCGTGAGCGCGATCGTCGTGCTCGCGATGCTGATCGCCGTCCTGACCCTGGCCGGCGAGCGCCGGCGGCCGCGCCCCGACCTGCGGGAGGCGGGCTGGCTCGTCGCCTGGACCCTGCCCGGCCTCGTCGCCGGGGCGTTCCTGCTGCGCGTCGTCCCCGAGCGCGCGTTCGAGGTGCTCGTCGGCCTCGCGGTGCTGGCCGCGGTGGGCCTGCGCCTGCGCACGCCGCCACCGCCGCGGCCGTGGTCGCACCCGCGGACGGCCGTCACCGCCCTGACCTCGGGCGTCATGAGCACGTCGACCGGCATCGGCGGCCCGCCGCTCGTCTTCCACCTGCTCGGCCGGGGGATGACGCGCGTGCCCATGCGCGACACGCTGACCGTCGTGTGGCTGGCCGGCGGGACGCTCACGGTGAGCGTGCTGCTGGCGACCGGCGCCTTCGCGCTGCCGGCGGAGATGCCGCTGCTGGCGGCGGCGACGCTCGCCGGGTACGTGGCCGGGCGGCGGATCTTCGCCGGCCTGTACGGCGAGCGCTACGAGCGCGTGGTCCTCGGCGCGCTGGCCGTCACCGCGGTGATCGCGCTGGTGGCCGCCGCGACCTAGCGCCTGCAGTCGCGCTCGGCCGGCCTTGGACGCATGTCCGATGGTCACCGCGGCCGTCCACTGACAGGCTGCTCGGCGTCTGGAGGGCACTGTCGGAAACCCCCCGGCCGGGCCGCTCGGCCTAGCCGGTCTCAAGGATGAGATGCGGATGGATTCGCTGCTTCGAGCGGCGGCGCCGGCCGACGGCCGCGTCGCCGCTCGAATACTTCCCTGGTGCGCTCAGCCGGCCGGGATCTCCGCCCGCGACGGCACGCCGTTCGGCGTACTCAGCGCCGGACGCGCAGCCGCCGTGTTGTGCGCCCGGCGTTGCCCGCCGCGTCGCTCGCACGCACGGCCACGATCACGGTCACGCGCCCGCGACGGCGCAGCGCTCGCCGCACGCGCGCGAGGCGCGTGCGACCGAGCCGCAGCCGCAGCGTCCGCGCCTGACCCGCGGTGAGCCGCACGCGGGCGCTCTGCGTGCGCGCCACGCCGGGGACGCGCCCGGCGACCGTCAGCCGGCACGCCTCGTCGCAGCGGACCCGTAGACGCAGCGAGCGGCGCCGGAGCCCGCGCCGCGCGGTGATCCGCACGCGCGGCGCGCGCCGGTCGGCGGCGCCCGGCGCACCCCCGCCGCCCGCCGCGATCGGCACGGGCGCGGCCCCGGGCAGCGCCACGAGCAGGCACGGGCCTACCGCGCCGTCCTGCAGGCGGCTGACGCGGCCGGCGAGCGAGACGACGTAGAGCCGCCCGCAGGCGTCCTCGCCGAAGCTCGAGAGCTGGGCGACGCTCAGCCCGACCGGCGCGTCGGAGCCGGGGACGTCGAGCCGTGCCGAGCGCAGGCCGGCGTCGCAGAAGTCGCCGTAGAGGTAGCGGCCGGCCAGCGTCGGCAGGCCGGGGTCGCGGACCACGTAGCCGCCGGTGATCGAGCACGGGCTGCCGGCGGCGCTGTGCAGGCGCTCGAGCACCGGCCCGGTGGCGCCGGGGACGGTGCAGCCGACGGGACCCGGGCCGCTGCCCTCGCGGCACGGCCAGCCGTAGTTGACCCCGCGCCCGAGCCCGGGCGCGGGGGCGAGGTCGACCTCCTCGCTCGTGCCCTGGCCGACGTCGGCGATCACGAGATTGCCGGTGGCGCGGTCGAAGGAGAACCGGAACGGGTTGCGCAGGCCGCCCGACCAGATGGTCTCGCCGCCCGTCGCGAGATCGATCCGCAGCAGCTTGGCGAGCCGGCTGCCGGCGTTGCGGGCGTAGCCGTACTGGTCGTTGGCCCCGCCGCCGTCGCCCGTCGCCGCGTACAGCGCGCCGTCGGGGCCGAACTGCAGCTGGCCGCCGTTGTGGTTGGCCGCCTCGGCGTGGGCGATCCCGGGCACGAGCAGCCGCCCGGCGCCCGCGACGACGCGGTCGGGGTCGGCGGAGCGCACGTGCTCGCGGATCTGGATCTCCCCCAGCGGGCTGCGCGCCGTGCTGTAGGAGTAGACGCGGCCGCTGGTGGCGTAGTCGGGCGCGAAGGCGATCGAGAGCAGCCCGCGCTCGCCGTCGGTCGCCGTCTGCGCCGAGATGTCGAGGAACGGCGCCGCGCGCGTCTGGCCGTTGACGAGCACCCGCACCGTGCCGGCCCGCTCGACGACGTAGAGGCGGCTGGGGTCGCCCGGCGCGGCGGTCACGTACACGGGCGAGGCGAAGTCGCCGACCGGGACGAGCTCCGGCGCGGCGTTGGCGCTCGCCGGCGCCAGCAGCGCCGCGACGACCGCGATCGGCGCGAGCCGCGCGGCCAGCTCAGTGATCGGCGACGTGACCGCCCTCGGGCTCGAGCGGCAGGCCGCGGGCGTCCCACTCCGAGAGCCCGCCGACCATCGACCAGGCGTCGTAGCCGGCGCGGCGGAAGGCCTGGGCGGCCATCCCCGAGCGCGCGCCGAGCCGGCAGTAGAAGATCACCGGGCGGTCCCTGTCGATGGTCGGCGCCTGGGAGGCGAGGCGCTCGAGCTCGACGTGGCGGTCGCCGGCGATCCGCCCGGCCTCGTGCTCGTAGGGCTCGCGGACGTCGACGAGCTGGACCTCGCCGCGCTCGTGCAGCTCCCGCACGCGGGCGGGATCGAGGTCGACGTCCTCGGCGCGGAAGGCGTGGCTCATGGCGATAGCCTCGCACGGATGTGGACGAACTGGGCGGCCGGCCAGCGCTGCGTCCCGTCCGCCGCCGCGCGGCCGGGCAGCCGGGCCGAGGTCGCCGCGATCGTCGCCCGCGCCGGCGCCGAGGGCCGGCGCGTGAAGGCGGTGGGCAGCGGGCACTCGTTCTCGGCGTGCGCGCTGACCGACGGCGTCCACCTCCACCTGGAGCGGCTCGATCGCCTGCTCGACGTCGACCGCGACGCCGGCCTGGTGCGGGTCGAGGCCGGCATCTCCCTGGGCGCGCTGGCGCGCGCGCTGCACGCCCACGGGCTCGCCCTCCCGAGCCTCGGCGACATCGACACCCAGACGCTGGCCGGGGCGCTGGCGACCGCCACCCACGGCACCGGGGCCAGGCTGCCGAACCTCTCGGCCCAGGTCGAGGCGATGGAGCTGATCCTCGCCGACGGCTCGGAGCGCACGCTCACCGCCGCCGACGGCGATCTCCTGCGCGCGGCCCGCGTCGGGCTCGGGGCGCTCGGGGTGGTCGTGGCGGTCACGCTGCGCTGCGTGCCGGCCTTCCGCCTGCAAGCGATCGACGCCCCCGAGCCGCTGGACGCCGTGCTGGCGGGCCTCGACGCCCGCGTGGACGGCGCCGCGCACTTCGAGTTCTGGACCTTCCCGCACTCGCCGCTGGCGCTGACGCGCACCAACACGCCGACCGAGGCGCCGCGCCGGGCGCCCGGCGCGGCGGTCGACTGGGTCGGCGAGGTGCTCGTCGACAACCACGTCTTCGGGCTCTTCAACCGCGCCGCCCGGCGGGCGCCGCGCGCGATCCCGCGCCTGAACCGGCTCGCCGGCCGGCTCGCGACCCGGCGCGACCGCGTCGAGGACTCCTTCCGCGTCTTCGCCAGCCGCCGGCTCGTGCGCTTCGAGGAGATGGAGTACGCCGTGCCGCGGGCGCGCGCGGCCGAGGCGCTGCTGGCCTGCCGGGCGATCCTCGAGCGCCACCCGGTGTCCTTCCCGGTCGAGCTGCGCTTCACGGCGGGCGACGACGCGCTGCTCTCGCCGGCGTACGGCCGCGACAGCGCCCACGTCGCCGTGCACGTCTTCGCTGGACTGGACTGGGAGGCGCCGTTCCGCGAGGTCGAGGCGGCGATGGGCGCGCTCGGCGGGCGCCCGCACTGGGGCAAGCGCACGCTGCTCGGCGCCGAGGCGCTCGCGCCGCACTATCCCCAGTGGTCGGCCTTCCAGGCCGCGCGCGAGACGCTGGATCCCGACGGGCGCTTCGCCAACGCGTTCACCGACCGCCTGCTGGGCACGGCGGCGCGCGCCCCGGCCGCGGCCTGAACCGTTCGCGCGGCGCGGACGAATCCCCTGTGATGGCGCTCGAGGAGCCCGAGCTGATCCATGGGCTGTCCAAGCCGGACGGCGAGCGGGCGGCTCGCCGCCTCTACCGCCGTTTCGGCGGCGAGCTCTACGGCTTCGCGATGCGACGCCTAGGCGACCGCGGGCTGGCCGAGGAGGCCGTCCAGGACGTCTTCACGCGCGCCTGGCGCGACGCCGGCGACTTCGACCCGGCGCGCGGGACGGTCCGCGCGTGGCTGTACGGCATCGCCCGCCACGTCGTCGTCGACAAGGAGCGCTACCGCGGCCGGCGCGCGCCGCTGAGCGCCGGCGAGGATGGGCTCGAGCAGGCCGCGACCGACGAGCCGATCGAGCGCGCGCTCACGCGCTGGCAGGTCGAGAAGGCGATCGAGGGGCTCAGCCCGGAGCACCGCGAGGTGCTGCTGCTCGGTCACTTCGGCGGTCTCAGCGTACGCGAGATCGGCCGCGTGACGGGGGTGCCGGGCGGCACCGTCAAGAGCCGCACCTTCTACGCGATGCGCAACCTGCGCCTGGCGCTCGAGGAGCTCGGGGTCAGCGGATGAGCGACGGCGACGACATCCGCCCGCTGCTGGGCAGCTACACGCTCGGCGGCCTGGACCCCGACGAGGCCCGGCGCGTCGAGGCGCACCTGCGCACCTGCGCCGACTGCCGCGCGGTGCACGCCGAGCTCGCCGGCCTGCCGGCCCTGATGGACCTCGTCACCGACCCGGAGCGCGCGCCCGAGCGCCCCAGGCGGGCTACCGAGCGGGCGGTCCTGCAGTCCTTCCGGGCCCAGCACCGGTCGCGCCGGCGCCCGGCCCGCCGCTGGGTCCTCGGCGGAGCCGCGGCCGCGCTGGCCGCGGCGGCCGGGATCGCCGCCGTGCTCGTGCTCGGTGGCTCCGGCTCCCAAGAGGCCGACATGCAGCGCAAGGCGCTGATGCCGATGCCCGGCGCCGAGGGCTCGGGCATGGTCGAGCTGCGCGGCGATCCGGCCGGCACGCGCGTCGACCTCGACGTCGCCCTGCCGGCGACGGGCGCGGGCCAGCTCTACGAGGTGTGGCTGTCCGACGGCCCGCGCTACATGAGCGCGGGCAGCTTCACGATGGAGCGGGAGGGCCGCACGCGCGTGCGGCTCGTGGGCGCGGCGCCGATGCGGCCGGGGGAACGGGTGATGATCACGCGCGAGCCCGACGACGGCGACGCGGCGATGAACGGGCCGGCGATCCTCGAGACCACCTGAGCACCCGCCCTCCGATCAGGCGCGGACAGGCGGCGCCACGACGCGCGAGCGCCACTCAGACGGCCTGGACGTCGAAGGTCATGACGCCGAGCACGCCGTCGGAGCCCTCGTCGCGCAGCGTCAGCAGCGTCGCCGCGTCGAAGATGCCGTCGTCGGCGTTGGACACGTCGCGCTCGCCGGCGCGGTCGTAGGGGGAGCGGGCGAAGACCTTCGCGCTGATCTTCTCGTCGAAGTAGAGCTGGGTGGTGAGGACGGTCTGACGGTCGAGGTGGACCTTGGCGTGGATATGGACGGTACGGCCCCCGTAGAAGCCCGGGTAGATCGTCGTGAACTCGGCGATCCCCTCGGCGTTGGTGACCTGGGCGCCGCGCAGGAAGGTGTCGCCCTCGCCGCCTTCGAACCCGGAGTAGCTGCCGAGCGCGTCGCAGTGCCAGAGGTCGACCACGGCGTTCTCGATCGGCTCGCAGCTGGCGCCGTCGCGCACGCGCAGGGCGAGCCGCAGCACGGTGCCCTCGCGGTCCTCGCGGATGTCGCTGCGGATCGAGTCGACGTCGAAGTAGTAGGGCCCCTCGGTCGCCTGCGGGGTCAGCCGGCAGCTGGCGGACTCGTCGAAGAGCTCCGCGGTCGCGGTGGCGGGGGTGTGCTTGGGCTCGACGGTGGCGGTGGCCTCCGGCGTGGCGCTCGGGGTGGCTTCGGCGCCCTCGTCCTCGCCCGCGCCGCAGGCGGCCAGCAGGCTGCCGAGGCTCACGCTGCCGGCCGCAGCGAGCACCTGGCGGCGGTTCATCCTGCTCGTCATGCCCTCAGGATGGCTGGGCTCCCTGAGAGCCTCACAGGAAGCAGCGCCCCTCGCCTCGATAGGTGGCCACCGTCTCGACGATCCGGTCGCCGTCGATCAGATGCAGGCGGTCGAAGCGCTCGCACAGCTCGCCCGCCTTGGCGTGGCGCAGCCATACCCGGTCGCCGATCGCGAGGCGGGCGGCGCCCGGACCGAGGAGCGGGGTCTGCACCTCGCCGGCGCCCTCGAGCCGGTCCAGGCGCAGCCCGCGCGGCAGCGCGGGCCGCGGAAGGCGGTCGCGCCCGGCGGCGCCCGACGCCGGGTAGCCGCCGCCGAGCGCGGTGGCGGTGCTCGGGTCGGCCTTACGGACCACGGGAAGCACGAAGTAGGCGGCCGGCAGCGGGCGGAAGGCGCGGTAGGCGTCGAACAGGGTCGGCCCGAAGAGCCCCGAGCCGGCCGCGACCTCGGTGACCGCGGGCTCGCGCGCGGTGCGCTCCACCGAGCCCGTGCCGCCGCCGTTGACGAAGCGGATGGGTGCCAGCTCCTGCACGGTTGCGACCAGGGCGGCGCGGCGGACCGCCAGGTCGCGTGCGGCGGCGCGCTGCATAACTCCGATCGCGAGACCCGCCAGCGGGCGCCCCGGCGGGCGGTCGCCGACGCCGGCGATGTGCGCCTCGTAGCTCATGATCCCGTCGAGCGCGAGCTGGGGCCGGGCGAGCACGTCGCGCACGAGCGCCGCGACCTGCGCGGGCGTCCGTAGGGGCGAGCGCCGCGCGCCGATCCGCAGCCTGCCTCCGAGCGGCCGCCAGCCCGCGTCGAGGTCGAGGCACACCCGCACCGGTCGCTCCGCGCCGGCCTCGTCCGCGGCGCGCGCGATCGCGTCCAGGTGGGCCTGCGCGTCGGCCATCACGGTCACACGATCGCGGGCCGGCCCGCCGGCGAGCTCGCGCAGCGCGGCGCGGTCCACCGTCGGATAGGCGACGACGAGATCGTCGTGGCCCGCGCCGGCCAGCCACAGCGCCTCGGGCAGCGTGAACGCGAGAACTCCCTGCAAGCCGGCGGAAAGGGCGCGGTCGACCAGCCCGCGGCAGCGGACGGATTTCGAGGCGAGGCGCACCGGCGTGCCGCCGGCCCGCCGCAGCAGGTCGCCCGCGTTGGCGTCGAAGGCGGCCAGGTCGACGGCGGCGAACGGCGGATCGAGTCCCGCGGTGGCGGCGTCGAGGCGGTCGAGGTCGGAGTCCGGGGGCATCGGGGCGGTCGCACGCCCTCAGGCGTCCGGACCCGCTATTCTGCCGCGCGCTTGAGCAGGACATAACGCCGAGTCCCCATGCGGTCCAGGCCGATGGGGAGCGGGGGAACCGAATACGGAGCGGGCGAGGAGTCCCGCTCCCAGGGGCGAATCGCCGCGTTCATGCGGCATAGCGCACGCTTTCCGCGCGAGCCCGACAGCTAACCCCGTAGGCGACGGAAAGAAAGGAACCACCCGTTGTCACGCTGTCGATCGTTCGCAGTGGCCATACTCGCCATAGGCGCCGCCCTGCCCGCCGTGCCGGCCTCGGCCGACGCCGCCGGCTCGACCTTCGGCGCGCGCGACCTTCGCCCTGGCCTGAAGGGTCGTGACGTTCGCGTCCTGCAGGACTTCCTCACGCGCGTGGGGCTGCGCACGACGGTCGACGGCGAGTACGGCATGGCGACGATGCGGCGGGTCAAGTCGTGGGAGCGCAAGTCCCGGCGGCGGGTCGACGGCCGCATGCCGCGCAGCGACGCGCGCGTCCTGCGCCGCCAGGTGGAGTCCGGCACGATGGTCCACACGCCGGCGGCGGCGCCCGCTCCGACGCCGTCGGTGGCGCCCGGGGAGAAGGCTCAGCTGCTGCCCGACGGCACCGCCCTGGCGCCCGCCTCCGCGCCCCCCGCGGTGCAGGCGATGATCCAGGCGGGCAACGAGATCCACGACAAGCCCTACGTCTACGGGGGCGGGCACGCCAGCTTCGTCGACGACGGCTACGACTGCTCGGGCTCGATGTCCTACGTGCTCTGGAAGGCCGGCCTGCTCAAGCAGGCGCTCGACTCGACCGGCTTCATGTCCTGGGGCGAGCCGGGCGCGGGTACCTGGGTCACGACCTACGCCAACTCGGGGCACTCGTACATGATCATCGCCGGCCTGCGGTTCGACACCAGCGGGCGAGCCGAGGACGACACGCGCTGGGACGACGAGATGCGCTCCGCCTCGGGCTACACCGAGCGCCACCCCGCCGGGCTCTAGCCACTGGCCGAACTTCAGCCCGCGGGTCGGTGGCGCGCGCCTGGGCGCCGCGTCAGACTAGAGCGATGCCGGCCGGCCGGACGTTGCTCGCCGCCGTCGTCGTGACGGCGCTCGGCGCCGCGGGGTGCGGGGCGGACCCCGAGCGCCGCTTCGAGCTGCGCACGCCGCCGGAGCGCCAGTACGCCCAACCGCTTGCGGGGGCCGAGGAGCCGGCGGCGGCCGCGCTCGCCGGCAACCGGGTCTCCCGCGCCGACGCCCGCCGCCAGCGCCCGGTCCTCGCGGCCTGGGCGCGGGCGCTGCGGCGCGGCGACGAACAGGCGGCAGCCCGCTTCTTCGCCGTCCCGGCGCTGATCAACCAGACGCCGCCGATGCAGCTGACCAGCCGCGAGCAGGTGCGCGCGTTCAACGCGGGGCTGCCGTGCGGCGCCCGCCTGGTGGCGGTGGGGCGAGCGGGCCGCTACGTGATCGGCACGTTCAAGCTCACGCGCCGGCCCGACAACGAGTGCGACGCGCCGGGCGACACGATCCGGGTCGGCTTCCTGATCCGCAAGGGACGCTTCCGGGAGTGGCGCCAGGTGCAGGACACCCCGGGCGCCGAGCGCGAGCTCGCCCGGCCGGAGGGCAGCGAGGACGAGCCGGCGACTCCGTCGCGCTCCCAGCCCCGGGCCTAGTACTGGTCGCGGTCGCGGCGGCGGTCGTCCGGGTAGGAGTTGCGGCTGCGCGACGCGGAGGCGATGAAGAACAGCGAGATCAGCAGACCGAGGACCCCGACGACCATGAGGATCAGGCCGACGGTGGTGATCTCGATGCCCGACACCTGGGCGTCGACGGCGAAGTAGAGGATCGCGCCGACCGCGATCAAGAAGAGAGAGGTGCCGATGCCCACCGCGTTGCCTTTCCTCGGGTGCTGAACCCCTGGGATGTCCGAGCGCGGTTGCCCGCAAACGGCCGCCCAGCGCTACGACTTCCACGCTCGTCGCCGAAACCCTCGTGGCGACATTGACGCTGAAGTAGCCTAGACGGCGATGCTCGCTCACTGGCCCGCAGGGCGCCGTACCGCCGCCACCGCGCTCTTCTGCGTGTGCCTGATCGTGCTCGCCTACACGGCGCTCAACGGGCTCTCGACGACGTTCTACGTCCGCGTGCCCCAGGCGCTGCTGGCCGCGGTCGGCGCCTTCGGGATCATCGGCGTCGGCGTGGCGCTGATCATCACCCGCATGGCCGACTACCGCGAGCCCGCCGACGAGGCGGACTTCGAGACGCTCGTGCGCCGCTCCGAGCGCCTGGCGAGCGAGAATCTCGCCGCCGAGCCCGACGAGTGGGAGTTCGCCGAGCTCGACCCGCGCAACCCGGCCGACTTCGAGACGCTGGTGCGCGAGGCGCTCGACGACCTGCCCGACCTGCTGATCAAGTCGCTCGACCACGTGGCGGTCGTGATCTCCGACAAGGGCCGGCGCCATCGCGCCTACGGGCTCTACCAGGGCGACACGATCGCCCGCGACGACTACCCCGACCGCATCCTGATCTTCCGCGACACGCTGCTGCGCGACTTCGGCGACGACCCGGACGAGCTGCGCGCCCAGGTCACGCGGACCGTCCGCCACGAGCTGGCCCATCACCTCGGGGCCGACGAGCTGGGCGTGCGCGAGCTCGGCCTGTAGCCTCGAGCAAGCCCAGGAAGTCCGCCCAGGCACCGTTGACGCGCCGGCGATCGCCGGTCGTGTCGAGGTCCATCAGCAGGCCACGGATCACGGCGAGCGTCACGGTCGCCAGCTCCGGGCGCCCCAGGCTTCGCATTCCCGCCTCGAGCGGCCCGAGCCAGTCGGTCGTCGCCTTCTGGCGAAGCTCGGGCCAGAGCCGTTGCCACGCCGTGTCGTGGTGCTGGCTGAACATGCGCAGGTAGGGCCGGCCGACCGGTCCGGTGATCTCCCGCCACGCGCGGTCGAGGGTCGTGGGGTAGGGCTCGTCGGGCCGCGTGCGCAGCAGCTCGCCGAAGGCCTCGACCTGGCGCTCCCGCGCCTGCTGGAGGACGGCGCGCAGAAGCGCGTCGCGCGTCCCGAAGTGGTAGATCAGCATGCGGGGCGAGGTGCCGGCCCCGGCGGCCAGGGGCCCGAGCCGGCCGGGGAGCCCGTGGGCGAGCGCATGGTCGGTGCAGGCGTCCAGGAGACGCTCGCGTGATCTCCGGCTGCTTGCGCCTGCCCATCCGCGCACCTTTTCACGTAACGCTGGCTACGTCTACGCTGGGTCCGAGACGACTGGAGGTAGCGATGCGGGTGGTGTTCGTGCACGGGGCGTGTGTCCGGGACGGGTCGTGGTGGTGGCACCGCACCGCCGGGCTCCTGCGCGAGCAGGGAGTCGAGAGCATGGCGCCGCCGTTGCCCAGTTGCGGCGAGACCGGCGTCCCGGCGGGCTTCGAGGGTGCCGGCCTGCCCGAGGACGTCGCCGCGGTCCGGCGGCTGCTCGAGGACGGTGACGAGGCCACCGTCGTGGTCGCCCACAGCTACGGCGGGATCGTCACCGCGGAGGCCGCCGCGGGCATCGATTCCGTCCGCCATCTGCTGCTCATCTCCAGCTACCTGCCCGACGTCGGCCAGAGCCTGTCGTCGTTCGGCGACGGCACCCCTGCCCCGTTCCTCGACGTCGACCTCGACGCCGGCACCTTCGGCGTGCGCCCCGAGGCGCTCGTCGACACGTTCTTGCAGGACTGCGACCGCGACATCGGGGCGCAGGCGCCGGCTCGGCTGGCGCGGCAGAGCCTCCAGGTCACCCAGCAGCCCGCGCAGGCAGCGGCCTGGCAGCACGTGCCGACGACCTACCTCGTCTGCGGGCAGGACGGCGGCACCCCCGCGCGGGCGCAGCGCGAGTTCGCCCGCAAAGCCGGCAGCGTCATCGAGATCGACGCCGGCCACCACCCGTTCCTGTCCCAGCCTGCCGGCGTGCGAGATCTCGTGCTCAGCCTCCGGTAGACCGCCCACGCTGAGCCAACGACCGCGCGGTTAGTACCGGCATTCGCAAGTACGCACGGTTCCGGCGGCCGCCGATCACCGCCTGACGCCACCCGGTGACCGGGTCGTGTGCCCCGGCACACTTCCGGATCACCGTGCGCCGTCAGCCGGCGCCGGCGACCACCGGCGACCGCACGTACTTGCGAACACCGGTACTAGGCTGCGGCGGGCCATGATGATCGTGATGACCCCCGAGGCCTCCGAGGGCCAGGTCGAGGCCGTCAAGACGCGCTTGGAGGCCACGGGCGTGCACGTGCTCGTGCTCCCGGGCGAGCTGACCACGGCGATCGGGGCCATCGGCGACCCGGAGGGCGTGCGCGAGCTGGGGCTGGAGGGGATGGCGGGCGTGGACCGCGTCGTGCCGATCTCGCGGCCGTACAAGCTGGCCTCCTCCGAGCTGGCCCACCACGAGCCGACGTCCTTCGCGGTCGACGGCCGCGTCGTCGGCGGCGGCTCCACGTTCTGCCTGATCGCCGGCCCGTGCACGGTCGAGTCGCGCGAGCAGACGCTCGAGGTGGCGCGCACCGTCGCCGCCGCGGGCGCGTCGATGCTGCGCGGCGGCGCGTTCAAGCCCCGCACGTCGCCGTTCGCCTTCAAGGGCCTCGGCGCCGCGGCGCTCGAGATCCTCGCCGAGGCGCGCGCGGCCACGGGGCTGCCGGTGGTGACCGAGCTGCTCGACGCCCAGCACGCCGAGGCGGTCGCCGCCCACGCCGACGTCGTCCAGATCGGCGCACGCAACATGCAGAACTACGCGCTGCTGGAGGTGGCGGGCAAGCTCGGCCTGCCCGTGCTGCTCAAGCGCGGCCTCTCCTCCTCGCTCGACGAGCTGCTGATGGCCGCCGACTACATCCTCAAGGAGGGCAACGAGCGCGTCGTGCTCTGCGAGCGCGGCATCCGCACCTATGAGACCGCGACGCGCTTCACGCTCGACCTCAGCGCCGTGCCGTGGCTCAAGCTGCACTCCCACCTGCCGGTGGTCGTCGACCCCAGCCACGCCTCCGGCGACCGCCGCCTGGTCGAGCCGCTCGCCCGCGCCGCCGCCGCGGTCGGCGCCGACGGCCTGCTGGTGGAGGTCCACCAGGACCCGGAGGTCGCGCTGTGCGACGGGCCGCAGGCGCTCTACGGCGCGGACTTCGCCGGCTTCGTGCGCCGCGTGGCGGCGCACGCCGAGCTCGACGGCCGCCGCCTGAGCTGAAGGAGACGGCGCCCGGCCGGGCGTCAGTCGCCGGCCGTGAAGCGCAGGAGCCGCTCGTCGAGCTCGGCCGCGACGACCTCGTAGTGATCGGCGTGCTCGTCCTTCTCGGCCAGCAGGTCGTCGTCGCCGGGGTAGAAGCGGGCCCGCTCGGGCTCCTCGCCGGCGAAGCGCCGGACGTCGTCCATCGAGCCCCACAGCGACAGGTTGAGCACCTCCACCAGCCCACCGGACGCGCGGCGCAGCACGATCACGCCGCGGTTGCCCTCGGTCTCGAGGTACTCCGCCACGCCCGTGCCGGCCTGGTGGTCGAGATAACGGTCGGCGTCCTCGGGGCGCACCGCGCCCCGCCAGGTCCGCAGGATCATGTCGATCGCTCCTTGGTCGTCGGCTGCGCCGGCAACCTAGCGCCGCGCGCGGCCGGCGGGGCGCCGCCGCTTGCATCCCCCAACCGGCGTCTGTAGAAAGCGCCCGTGCCGGAGCCGCGCAAGCCTCTCGTCCTCGCGGCGATGATCTTCGCGGTCGCGATGATGTTCATCGACCAGACCATCGTCGCGCTCGCCGTGCCCGAGCTGCAGAAGGACATCGGGCTCTCCTCGACCGGCACGCAGTGGATCGTCAACGGCTACGTGCTCGCGCTGGCGGCGCTGTTCGCCTTCGGCGGCAAGCTCGCCGACGTCGCCGGGCGCCGGCGGATGGTGGTCGTGGGCGTGATCGGCTTCGCCACCTGCTCGGCGCTGTGCGGGGCGACGCCGACGAGCGGGATCGGCGAGGCATGGATGATCACCTTCCGCGTGCTGCAGGGCGCCAGCGCGGCCGTCATGTTCCCGGCTGCGCTGGCGATCGTGGTGGAGACCTACCCCCTGCGCGAGCGCGGCAAGGCGCTGGCCACCTTCTTCGGGATCACCGGCGGGCTCACCGCCGTCGGCCCGCTGCTCGGCGGCTTCCTGACCGAATGGACCTGGCGCGCGATCTTCTGGATCAACATCCCCGTCGCGATCATCGCGCTCGTGCTCACCGCCCGCGCGCACCCGGCCGAGGGCAAGCATCCCGGTCGCCTGGACTACCGCGGCGCCGTGCTGATCTCGGGCGCCATGGGCCTCGCGGTGCTCGGCTTCCAGCAGGCCGGCGCGTGGGGCTGGGGCGACCCGGCGACGATCGGCTGCATCGCGGCCGGCGCGGCCCTGCTGCTGGTCTTCGTGCTCGTCGAGCGGCGCACCGCCGAGCCGCTGATCGACCTCGGGATCTTCCGCAGCCGCGCCTTCGCCGTCGACAACCTCGTGCTCTTCCTGCTGTCGGTCACGTTCGTGTCGATCTTCTTCTTCGCGAGCCTGTACGCCCAGCTCGCGCTCGGTTGGAGCTCCTCGGAGGCGGGCCTGTACCTGCTGTCGTTCTTCGGCGGCTTCGCGGCCGCCGCGCAGGTCGGCGGGCGGGTCCTCGACGCCCGCGGCGCCCGGGTGCCCGTCGTGGTCGGCTGCGTGGTGGCGGCGGCCGGCTACGCGCTGTGGGCGGTCCAGCTGCCCGAGCTCTCCTTCGGCTCGCAGTGGTACGCGATCGTCATCGCCGGCGCGGGCTCCGGCCTCGTGCTCGGGCCGGTCAGCACCGACGCGGTCAACCGGGCGCCGCACGCCAGCTACGGCGAGGTGACCGGCATCACCCAGACCGTGCGCAACTTCGGCGGCAGCCTCGGGCTCGCCGTGCTCGGCTCGATGCTGATCGCGCAGAACACGTCGCGGATCGAGTCGACGCTGTCCTCGGCCGGCGTGCCGACGTCGCAGGCCGACCAGATCGCGCGGGCGATCGGCGCGTCGGGCGGCGGCGACGCGAGCAGCTTCTCCGCCGAGGCGGGCCCGCGCGCGCCCGAGATCTTCGCGGCGGTCCAGAAGGACTTCGCCGAGTCCACCCGCGTCGTCTTCCTCGTGATGGCGGGGGTGATGGCGCTGGCCTTCGTCGTCGCGCTCGTGGGCGTGCCCAGGGGCCGCGTGGAGGATCCGGCCGAGGCGGCCGATCCGGAGCCTGAGCCCGAGCCCCGTGCCGCCGCGGCCGCGTAGCGCTCAGCGCAGGCGCTCGAGCAGCAGGTCGACGAACGCGTCGGCGTCGACGTCCGTGGCGACGTGGGCGTTGGGTGCGCGGCCGGTGCGGTGGCGCAGGTCGACCACGGTGCGCCCGCGGCAGAGCTCGGACGCGCAGTCGACCTCCACGTTGACCCGGTCGGTCTGCACCAGCCCCGGCCGCAGCACGTGCGCGACGGCCATCGCGTCGTGCACGGGCGTGGCCTCCACGCCGTAGACGACGCGATGGAAGCGAACGTAGAAGGCGTGCAGGTCGGCGACCAGCGCGCCGATGCGCCCGCCGCCGCGCAACTCGTCCGCGTGATCGGTGGTCAGCAGCGCGCGGTGGGTCACGTCGAGCCCGATCATGGTCACGTCGAGGCCGCTCGCGAACAGCCGCGCCGCCGCCTCGGGATCGGCCCAGACGTTGAACTCGGCGGCGGGGGTCGTGTTGCCCTCGCCGATCGCGCCGCCCATGATCACCACCCGCTCGATCCGCTCCGTGACCTGCGGGTGGCGGTCGAGCAGCATCGCGACGTTGGTCAGCGGCCCGATCGGCACGAGCGTCACCGGCTCCGGCGCGGCCGCCAGGGTCGCAGCCAGGAAGTCGGCGGCGTGGGCGGCGACCGGCGCGCCCCGCGGCGGCGGGAGGTCGGGCCCGTCGAGCCCGGTCTCGCCGTGCACGTCGGCGGCGACGCTCAGCTCGCGCACCAGCGGCCGGTCGGCGCCGGCGGCGACGGGGATGTCGCCGCGGCCGGCGAACTCGAGCACTCGCAGCGCGTTGGCGGTCGTGCGCTCGAGCGTCTGGTTGCCGGCGACCGTGGTGACCCCCAGGAGCTCGACCTCCGGCGACTGCAGCGCCAGCAGCAGCGCCATCGCGTCGTCGTGGCCGGGATCGCAGTCGATCAGCAGCGGGATCGGCACGGCCGGCGGGCCGCGCTACAGCGCGGCGCGGATGCGCTCGGCCATCGCCTCGAGCTCGGCCGCGTCGGCGGGCTGTGCGCGCCGGAAGTCGATGTCGTGGGCGCCGTCGACCGGCACCAGGTGCAGGTGGGCGTGCGGGACCTCGACGCCGACCACCGCGCAGCCCACCCGGGCGGCGCCGGTCACGGACCGGATCGCGTTGGCCACCGGCTTGGCGAACACCATCAGGTCGCCGAGCTGGTCGTCCGGGAGGTCGAAGAAGTGGTCGACCTCCGCCTTGGGGATCACGAGCGTGTGACCCGGGCGGATCGGGCGGATGTCGAGGAAGGCGAGGAAGCGGTCGTCCTCGCGCAGGCGCTCGGCGGGGATGTCGCCGGCGACGATCTGGCTGAAGATGGTCGGCACGGCGGCGAAGACTGCCAGGCGCCGGGCGGCTACGCGGCCTCGGGCCGCCGCTGGTCGTCCCAGAAGGCGGCGTCCTGCTCGCCGAGCGGGGTGCTCGGCGGGTCGTGGGCGAAGTACTCGCGCGCCAGCGCGTTCCAGTCCCCGCCGGCCCGCAGCTCGCCCAGCACGCTGAACACGAGCGCCTCCATGCGCCGGATCAGCAGCGCCTGCGGCGGCAGTGTCTCGCGCCGCATCTCCTCGAAGTACTCCGAGCGCGGCGAGGAGCCCGTCTCCACCTGCTCGGCCACGTACTCGGGCGACAGCCGCCGGAAGCCCGGGCGTGAAGTACCAGGCGCCGGCGGTCTGCAGCTGGCCCAGCAGCCGCTCGGGCTCGAACTGGTCCGGCTTGGGGAGATAGCCCAGCTCGGAGAGCCAGCGGTGGATGGCCTCGGCGTCGCCCTCGATGACGGCCTGGGCGACGGCCTGCTCGCCCTGCAGGTAGTCGGCGTCGACCAGCCGCATGAGCCCGAAGTCCAAGAAGCCGACGCGGCCGTCGTCGAGCAGCAGGTAGTTGCCCGGGTGCGGATCCCCCGAGGCGCGGCGGGTGCGCAGGAGCGTGCCGAAGAAGAAGCGGAAGACGATCTCGCCGAAGCGGTCGCGCGTGGCCTCGTCGAGCCGCTTGACCTCCTCGAAGCGCCGGCCGCGCATCAGCTCGGTGACCAGCACGCGGCGGCTGGAGAGCTCGGTGTCGACCGGCGGGACGAACACCACCGGGTGCCCGCGCCAGGCGCGCGCGACGGCGCGGTGGTTCTGGGCCTCGATCTCGTAGTCGAGCTCCTCGCCGATGCGCTCGCGCAGCTCGGCGGCGAGCGCCTTGACGTCCAGGCCGGGAGCCAGGCGCCGGATCAGCGGGAAGAGCATCTGCAGGTTGCGCAGGTCGGTCTCCACCGCCTCGGCGACGCCGGGGTACTGGACCTTGACCGCCACCTCGCGGCCGTCGAGCGTCTCGGCGCGGTGGACCTGGCCGATCGAGGCGGCGGCGAACGCCTCCTCGTCGAAGGCGGCGAAGTGCTCGGACAGCGGGCCGCCCAGCTCGCCCTCGATCAGGCCGCGCATCTTCCTGAAGGAGACGGGCTTGACGTCGTCGCGCAGGGTGGCGAGCGTCTGCTTGAAGTTCTCCCGCTCGCCCTCCGGGATCGCCGAGAAGTCGACCGTGGAGAGCACCTGGCCGATCTTCATCGCGGCGCCGCGCATCTGGCCGAGCTGGGCGACGAGCTCGCGCGCCAGCGCGGCGGCGCGCTCACCGGTCGCGGCGTCGGCGGCCTCCTCGCTGCGCAGGCGGTTGGCGGCCTGGGTGCCCGCCCAGCGCAGGCCCTGGCCGGCCACGAGCCCGCCGAAGCGGCGCGTGCGGGCGACGCGAGAGGTGGGTGGGGAGTCGGATTCGCGGTCGGGCACGACAGGGGCTACGGGCGGGGGATGGCGCGGGACCATGCGTCCCCGCCCGGTCGGGCCGGCCCGCGGGAGCGGCGGGCCGGTGCTGAGGGAGCGGCTACTCGGCGCTCGTGGTGGCGACGCCGATCGGGCAGCTGACGCCCGTGCCGCCGAGGCCGCAGTAGCCCATCGGGTTCTTGGCCAGGTACTGCTGGTGGTAGCCCTCGGCGTAGTAGAACGGGCCGGCCTCGGCCAGCTCGGTCGTGATCTCGCCGTAGCCCGCGGCCTTCAGCTCGGCCTGGAAGGTCTCACGTGAGGCCAGCGCGGCCTCGCGCTGGGCCTCGGAGGTCCAGTAGAGGGCGGAGCGGTACTGGGAGCCGACGTCGTTGCCCTGGCGCATGCCCTGGGTCGGGTCATGGTTCTCCCAGAACAGGCGTAGGATCGCCTCGTAGCTGATCTTCTGGGGGTCGAAGGCCACGAGCACCGCCTCGGTGTGCCCGGTGCGCCCGGAGCACGCCTCCTCGTAGGTCGGGTTCGGCGTGAACCCGCCCGCGTAGCCGACGGCCGTGGTGTAGACGCCGGGCGCCTGCCAGAAGACGCGCTCGGCGCCCCAGAAGCAGCCCAGGCCGAAGACGGCGGTCTCGATGCCCTCGGGGAACGGGGGGACGATCGGCGTGCCCAGCACGTCGTGGCGCTCGGGCACCGGCATCGTCTGGTCGCGTCCGGGGAGGGCGTCGGACGGCTCGACCATGGATGACTTGTCGCGGAAGAAGAGCATTGCCACGCATCTTAGTGGGTCCGGCGCAGATTTCTCGTCCGTCGGTACGGTTCCGGCGTGCAGCTCTTGCCCGCCGTCGCCGACGCGCTCGCCACCGGCCGCCCGGTGGTGGCGCTGGAGAGCACGATCATCAGCCACGGGCTGCCGCGGCCGCGCAACCTCGCCGTCGCACGCGAGGCCGAGGCGGCCGTGCGTGCGGCCGGGGCCGAGCCCGCGACGATCGCCCTGGTCGACGGCGTGGCGCGCGTCGGGCTCGGCGACGCCGAGCTGGCGGCGGTCGCCGAGCGCGAGGACGTCGTCAAGTGCGGGCTGCGCGATCTGGCCCCGCTGGCCGCTCGCGGCGGCCAGGGCGCCACGACGGTCGCGGCCACCGCCCACCTCGCCGCCCGCGCGGGCATCCACGTCTTCGCCACCGGCGGCCTCGGCGGCGTGCACCGCGAGGCGCGCGAGAGCTGGGACGAGTCGGCCGACCTCGGGACGCTCGCGCGCACGCCGATCGCGGTCGTGTGCGCCGGCGTGAAGTCGATCCTCGACGTCGGCGCCACGCTCGAGCGCCTGGAGAGCCTCAACGTCGCGCTGCTCGGCTACCGGACCGACCGCTTCCCCGGCTTCTACCTCACCGACTCGGGCTTCCCCGTGCCCTGGCGCGTCGAGACCCCCGCGGAGGCGGCCGCGGTGCTGCTCGCCCAGCGCGAGCTCGGCACCGACGACCGCGCGGTGGTCGTCGCCAACCCGCTGCCCGCGGAGGAGGCGCTCGACCCGGCGCTGCACGACCGCGTGCTCGCAGACGGGCTGCGGGCGGCGCGCGAAGCCGGCGTCGCGGGCAAGGACGTCACGCCCTACCTGCTCGAGCACCTGCATCGCGAGACCGCGGGAGCGAGCCTCGAGGCCAACGTCCGGCTCGTGGTCCGCAACGCGACGCTCGCCGCCGAGATAGCGGGCGCGCTCTCGAGGCGATGAGCCCCGCCGTGCCGCGGGTGGTCGTGCTCGGCGACGTGATGCTCGACGTCGTCGCGGTGCTCGACGCCCCGTTCGCTCCCGGCAGCGACGCGCCGGCCCGCGTCGCGACCCACGGCGGCGGCTCGGCCGCCAACGTCGCCGCGTGGCTCGCCCGGGCCGGTGAGCCGGTGGCGCTGGTGGGTCGCGTCGGCGACGACGCCGCCGGGCGGCAGGCGGCCGCGGAGCTGCGCGCGCTCGGCGTCGAGGCCCACCTGGCGCTCGACCGCGAGCGGGCGACCGGGACGTGCGTCGTGCTGGTCGAGCCCGGCGGCGAGCGCTCGATGCTTCCCGACGCGGGCGCCAACGCCGGCCTGCAGGCGGGCGACCTGCCCGAGGCGCTGCTCGCGCCCGGCCGGCACCTGCACGTGGCGGGCTACGCGCTCCTGCGCCCGGGCTCGCGCGAGGCTGCGCGCGGGGCGATCGCGCGGGCGCTCGCCCACCGGATGACCGTGTCCGTCGACCCGTCCTCTGGGGCGCCGCTCGCCGCCGCGGGCGCCGCGAAGTTCCTCGGCTGGGCGCGCGGCGCGCGCCTGCTGCTGCCCAACGCCGACGAGGCGCGCGTGCTGGCCGGCGAGGACCGCCCTGAGCGGGCCGGGCTCGCGCTGGCCGCTGTGACCGGCGCCGAGGTGGTCGTGACGCTGGGCCGCGAGGGCGCGCTGTGGACCGACGGCCGGCGGTTGGAGCGCTGCCCCGCCGCGCCGCTCGACGGTCCGCCCGACACCACCGGCGCCGGCGATGCGTTCACCGCCGGGCTGCTCGCCGCGCGACTCTCCGGCGAGCCGCCGCCGGCGGCGCTCGCGGCGGCGGCGCGCCTGGCCGCCGAGGCCGTGAGCCGCCCGGGCGCCAGGCCTACCCGCCGGGCGTGACGAGGCCCGCCTGGTAGGCCAGCACCACCGCCTGCACCCGGTCGCGCACGGCGAGCTTCGCGAAGATCCGCTTGACGTGCGTCTTCACCGTCGCCTCGCTGAGCACCAGCTCGCCGGCGATCTCGGCGTTGGACAGTCCGCGGGCCACCAGGACCAGCACCTCCAGCTCGCGCGCGGTCAGCTCGTCGAGCCCGTCGGGCGCGACGGCGGGCGGCGCGCTGCGGGCGAACTGCTCGATCAGGCGCTTGGTGATCGCGGGCGCGATCAGCGCGTCGCCCGCGGCGACCACGCGCACGGCGGCGATCAGCTCCTCGGGCACCACGTCTTTGAGCAGGAAGCCGCTGGCGCCGGCGCGCAGCGCGTCGTAGACGTAGGCGTCGAGGTCGAAGGTGGTCAGCATCAGCACCGCGGTGTCCGCCGTGGCCGGGTCGGCGAGGATCCGCCGGGTCGCCTCCAGGCCGTCGACGCCCGGCATCTGGATGTCCATCAGCACGACGTCGGGCCGGCGGCGGCGGGCGAGATCGACCGCGGCGAGCCCGTCGCCCGCCTCGCCGGCGACGCTGATCGAGTCCTGGCCCTCGAGGATCGCCCGGAAGCCGGCGCGCACGAGCGCCTGGTCGTCGGCGATCAGGACCGAGATCGGTCCGGACGGCTCGCCGGCCTGCGGATCGGCGCCCATCCGGTGACGGTAGACGGCCGCGGCCGCCGCGCGCGTCCTCCCGCGGGAGGAGGGCGGGATCGCCCCGTGAGGTGACGGCCCGGCGTCGCACCGGGGTTAGGATCGGCCGCATGGAGGTGCTCCGGCGCCACCGGATCCCACCGGCCGACGCGGCGCTGGCGCTCGTGCTCTCAGCGCTCGGGATCTTCTACGCGCTGCTCCCGGACGGTCAGCCGTGGCTCGTGGTCCCGCTCATCCTGATTGCCACCGTGCCGGTGGCCTGGCGCCGGCGGGCACCGCTGGCCGCCGCCGTCGCGCTGAGCGCCGGCGCGGTCGTGAGCGCCGGCCCGAGCCTCGAGCAGACCCGCTGCGGGGTCGTGATCCCGTGCGCGCTGCTGGTCCTCTACCCGCTCGCGGCGCGGCGTGGGCGCGCTCCCGCGCTGCTCGGGCTGGTGCTGGTCTCGGCCGGCGCTGGCCTTCGTGTCGTTCACCGACCCGGTGATCGAGCCGGCCGCGCTGAGCTTCGTCCTGCCGCTGTGCGCGGGCGTGTGGGCGGCGGGGCGCCTGGTGCGCTCGCGCACCCGGCTCGGCGCCGAGCTCGCCGAGCGCTCGCGCCGGCTCGAGGACCAGCGGCGGCGCACGGCCGCGCTCGCCGTCGAGCTGGAGCGCGAGCGGCTGGCGACGGCGCTCGACGCCGCGGCGCGCCGGCGGGTGCTCGAGATCGCCGCGCTGGCGGACACGGCGGCGGCGGAGCGCGACACCTTCGCCCGCATCGAGACCGCCGGGCGCACGGTGCTCAACGACATGCGCGGCTTGCTCGGCGTCCTGCGCAGCGACGCCGCTCCCGACCGCTCGCCGCCGCCGACGCTCGCGCGGCTCGGCGAGCTGCTCGCCGGCGCGCGGCTCGACGTCCGCGGCGAGCGGCGCCCGCTGCCGGGCAGCGTCGAGCTGGGCGCCTACCGGACGGTCGAGCACGCTCTGGCGGCGCTCGACGGCACGGCCCGCACCGTCCGGCTCGACTACGGCGCCGGCGGCCTCGGCATCGAGGTCGGCGGCGAGCCGGCCGGCGATGCGCGCGAAGCGCTCGCGGCCGCGCGCGAGCGGGTCAGCGCCCACGGTGGCCGGCTCGAGCTCGAGCCGGCGGCCGCCGGGCGCACCGTCCTGCGCGCCTGGCTGCCGGTGACCGATGGCTGAGCGGCTCGGCCCCTGGTCGGTCGCGGCCGCGCTCGCGCTCGCCGCCGCGACGCTCGCCGGCGTCCTCACCGTTCCGACCGCCGTTCTGCTGGTGGTCTGCGCCGTGGCCTTCGGCTGCGGCGCGTTCGCCGCGACGCTCCCCGGGGCCGCCGCGACGGTCGTGCTCCTGATCGCACTGCTGGTGGCCTACGGCATCCCGGAGGACAGCGCCGTGCCGCTCGTGCTGTGCGTCGCCGGGCCGTGGCTCGCCGGGCGCGCGGTGCGCTCGCGCCGGCTGCTGGTCGATGCGCTCGCCGCCCGCACCCGTGAGCTCGAGTCAGAGCAGGAGGCCTACGTCGAGCTGGCGGTGCGCCACGAGCGCGCCCGCGTCGCGCGCGAGCTGCACGACATCGTGGCCCACCACCTGGCGGTGATCGTCGTCCAGGCCGGCGCGGGCCGGATGGCGGCACCCGAGGCGCCGGCGCGGGCGGCGCAGCGCCTCGCCGTGATCAGCTCGGCGGCCGCCGAGGCGGTGGGTGAGATGGACCGGCTCCTCGACGTCCTCGACACCGATCCGGATGACCGCGACCGTGCGCTCGCGACGCTGGCCGAGCGGGCGCGCGCCGCGGGCCTGCACGTGGAGCTGTCGCCGTTGCCCGACGGGGTCCGCCTCGAGCCCGAAGTCGAGGCCACGGCCCACCGGATCGTGCAGGAAGGGCTCACCAACGCGCTCAAGCACGCGCCCGGAGCCGGCGTGCGGGTGCGGCTCGCGCTCGCGGACGGGACGCTCGAGGTCGAGGTGCGCGACGACGGCGCCCGCACGCCGGCGACGCTGGCCGGTGCGGGCGCGGGCGCCGGCCTGCCCGGTCTGCGCGAGCGCGTCGCGGCGGCCGGCGGCACGCTCGTCGCCGAGCCCTACGGCCGCGACGGCTGGCGGCTGCTCGCCCGGCTGCCGGCGGGTGACCGCCGGCTCATCCCGGTGGGGTAGCCGGCCACCGGTGGAGCGCCTGCAGGGGGAGACGAGGTTCGCCTCCCGGGGCGACGACGGGCGGCCGCGCCGCCGGTTGACTGAGGCGCATGGAACTCATCGCCGCAGTCCTCCTCGCCGGGCCGCTCGGGTACCTCCTCCGCCGCGGCCTGCTCGCCTATCTCATCGTCTGGGCGGTCATCCTCCCCGTGCAGACCATCGTCGTCTTCGCCGACAGGGCGTCATCGGGCGACGACTGGCTCTACTGGGTCTTCAACGCCCTGATCCTCGCCTTCGGCGTCGGCCTCAACCGGCTCGGCGCGCGGCTCGCCGCCCGCCGGCGGGCGCACGTGGCGCCTGGCCTCGCCGGGCGGCCGTCCGCCGGGTGAAGGGCGGCGCGGCGTAGGGTCGGGGCATGAACGACCCCGCGCCGCGCACCGTCACCGCCGCCTTCGAGATCACCGGCTGGGAAGAGGTCCGCCTCGACGACGAGGCGGCTGGCGGCCCCAAACGCGCCCGGGTCACCGTGGCCAAGCGCTTCAGCGGCGCGCTGGAGGGCACGAGCGTGGCCGAGCTCTTGAGCGTCCAGAGCGCCGGCGGGCGCGGCTACGTGGCCTCCGAGGTCGTCGACGCGACGCTCGAGGGCCGGCACGGGACGTTCGTGATCCAGCACGGCGGCATCGGGGGCGCCACCGGCGAGCGTGCCTTCGGGCACGTGGTGCCCGGCTCGGGCACGGGCGAGCTCGCGGGGCTGCTCGGCCAGGCGGCCTTCGCGCACGACGAGGCGGGCGCCCGGGTGACGCTGATCGTGACCGGGTAGCGGCGGGGCACATCTCCCGGGGACTCGGGACGCCCGTCCCCTGGCACCTGGGACACCGGTGGACGGATCCTGAGCGCTCTGCAGGCAAACCGTCTCCCAGGGGATCCGATGTCGACGCTCCGAACCTGTCTGGTCACCGCTTTCGTGCTCGCGGTCGCGCTCCTTGCCCCGGCGGTCGCGCCGGCCGCGGAGCGCACGACCCCGGAGGGTGTCGCGGTCCCCGAGCTGGACTGGCGCGACTGCGACGACGGCTTTGAGTGCGCGACGGCCGCGGTGCCGCGCGACTACGCCCGCCCGTGGGGGCCGAAGGTCCGCCTCGCGCTGATCCGGCGCCCCGCCGTCGATCAGGAGAACCGGATCGGCTCGCTCTTCCTCAACCCCGGCGGGCCGGGAGGCTCGGGCGTCGAGTTCGTCCGCACGGCGCCGCCGCCGGCCTTCCAGCTGGTCTCGAAGTTCGACGTGGTCGGCTTCGACCCGCGCGGCGTCGGCGGCAGCGAGCCGGCGGTCGACTGCGACGAGCCGACCGAGGGCTACGAGCCGATGACGCCGGACACGTTCGACCTGCGCACGCTGCTCCAGCGCGGCCGGACGCTCTCCCGGCTGTGCCAGAACCGCTCCGAGGGCTTCCTCGCGAGCCTCACCACGGCCAACGTGGCCCGCGACCTCGACCTGTTGCGCGCCGCGGTCGGCGACCGGCAGCTCTCCTACCTCGGCGTCTCCTACGGCGGGCTGATCGGCGAGACCTACGCCAGCCTGTTCCCGGGGCGGGCGCGCGCGCTGGTGCTCGACTCCCCGGTGGACGGGGACGTCTGGCTCAACCACCCGTTCGAGGCGGCCGAAGAGCAGCTGGTCGGCTTCGAGGCCTCGCTCGACCGCTTCTTCGCCGCCTGCGCCGCCGCCCCCGACACCTGCCGCTTCGGGGCAGGCTCGCCGGGCGCGCCCGAGGATGCGTTCGATGCGCTGCTGGCGCGGCTGGACGAGACCCCGCTCGACCTGGGCGACGGGCGCACCGTCGACGGGGATCTGCTGCGGGCGGTCACCATCGAGCTCCTGTAAACGCCACACCGGCGCTCGTGATCCACACCACCAACGATCCGGCGACGCCGTACGAGTGGGGCAAGCGGGTGGTCCGCGACCTCGGCAACGCCCGGCTGCTCACGCTTCGCGGCGACGGCCACGGCGCGATCACGGACTTCAACCCGTGCGTCCTGGGGTGGTTCGCCCCCTACCTCGAGAACGGGACGCTGCCGCCGGAGGGGACCGTCTGCGAGCAGGGCTTCGACCCCTTCGCGACTCCGGCCGCCGCGGCGCGGACGTCGGAGCCGGGCGCCCGCTGGCGCCCGGTGGCGCCGGTCGGCCGCTGAGCCGCGCCGGCTGAGTCCGCGATCAGGAGAGGTCGGCGTCCGGGTCGGCCAGGGCGTCGCGGCGGTCGGAGACGTTCGTCCCGAGCAGCGTGCGCGCCGCCTCGAGGTCGTCGCCGCGCCCGACGCTCAGCGCCGCCGCCAGGTGGCCGCCGTCGAGGTAGTAGACCGTGAAGGCGTCGTCGTCGAAGGCGCCGCGGACGATCTCCTCGTCCCACTGGCGCGCCGGCCCGACGTACTCGAGCGACGTCCAGTCGGAGAGGTCGGAGAAGAAGTAGGGGACCACGTCGTGGGGCCCGTGATCGCCGAGCATCGCGCGGGCGACCGTCTTGCCGTGCTGCTCGGCCACGTCCCAGTGCTCGACGCGCAGCCGCTCGCCGCCGTTGGGCTCACTGACGTACTCCGCGATGTCCCCGGCGGCGAACACGCCGGGGATCGAGGTCTCCAGCGCCGCGTCGGTCACCACGCCGCCGCCGTCGCCGAGCTCCAGGCCGGCCTTGCGCGCGAGCGTGAGGTCGGGGATCACCCCGGCGCCGACGACGACGGCCTCGGCCGGCACCTTGGCGCCGCTCGCCGTCACTACCGCCGACACGCGCCCGTCGGCGCCCTCGAAGCCGGTCGCCTCGTCGCCACCGCGGACCTCGACGCCGTGCTCGGTGAGCACGCGCTGGAAGTACGCCCCGGCCTGCGGGCCGAACGTGCGCTCGAGCGTCGTGGTCTCCTGCATGACCAGCGTGCAGCGCTTGCCCAGCTCGGTCAGCGACGCCGCCACCTCGCACGCGATGTAGGAGCCGCCGATCAGCACCACCCGCTCGGCGGCGGCGACGTCCTCGCGGATGGCGTCCGCGTTGCGCAGCGAGCGCAGGTAGTGGATGCCGTCGAGGTCGGCGCCGTCGAGCCGCAGTCGGCGGACGTTGGAGCCCGTGGCCAGCAGCAGCGTGCCGAAGCCGACGGTCTCCTCGGTCGAGAGCGTCGCGGTGCGCTCGGCGGGGCCGAGGTTCATGACGCTGGTGCGCGCGAGCAGCTCGACGTCGTTGCCGGCGTACCAGTCCGCCCCGCCCAGCAGCGTCGCCTCGCGATCCTGCTCGCCGCGCAGGTAGCCCTTCGAGCACGCCGTGCGGTCGTACGGCGGATCGGGGTCGCGGCTGACGACCGTGATCGTCCCGTCCGCGCCCGCCTCCCGCAGCGCCTCGGCGCAGCTGTGGCCGGCGTCGCCACCGCCGACGATCAGGTGGTCAATGACTCGCTGGGCCATCGCGCCCGGCATCCTAGTGTGCCCGCCCCTCCAGAGGAGACCGACCACGCCATGCCCGAAGCCGTCATCGTCGATGCCGTCCGCACCCCGATCGGACGCGCCGCCAAGGGGTCGCTGAAGGACGTCCGCACGGACGAGCTGGCTGCCGTGCCGCTGCGCGCGCTGGCCGAGCGCAACCCGGAGGTCGACCTCGCGCAGACGGACGACGTGATGATGGGCTGCGGCTTTCAGATGGGTGAGGCCGGCTACAACGTCGGGCGCAACGCGGCGCTGCTGGCCGGCATCGACCATCACGTCCCGGCGACGACCGTCAACCGCTTCTGCGCGTCCTCGCTGCAAACCCTGCGGATGGCCTTCCACGCGATCAGGGCGGGCGAGGGCGACCAGTACATCGCCGCCGGCGTCGAGGCGGTCTCGCGCTTCCCGCCCCACCCGCCCTTCGACCCCAACGAGCAGCTCAACGGCTCCGAGGGCGCGCCCTACGACGTCTACATCCCGATGGGGATGACGGCCGAGAACGTCGCCGAGCGCTGCGGCGTCTCGCGCGAGGCCCAGGACGAATGGGCCGTGATCTCCCAGAACCGTGCCGTCGCGGCGCGCGACGGCGGGCACTTCGACCGCGAGATCGTCGCCGTGACCACGCCGGACGGGACCGAGGTCACGCGTGACGACGGCCCGCGCGCCGGCACGACGATCGAGGGCCTGGCCGAGCTCAAGCCCGCCTTCCGCCCGGACGGGACCGTGACCGCCGGCAACGCGTGTCCGTTGAACGACGGCGCCGCCGCGGTGCTGGTGATGTCCGAGGACCGCGCCCGCGCGCTGGGGCTGACCCCGCGGGCGCGGATCGTGGCGTCCTCGGTGGCCGCGATCCGGCCGGAGATCATGGGCCTCGGCCCGCTCCCGGCGGTCCGCGCGGTGCTCGAGCGGGCGGGGATGACGATCGCCGACATCGACGTGCTCGAGCTCAACGAGGCCTTCGCCGCCCAGGTCGTCCCGTGCCGCGAGGAGTGGGGGATCGACGCCGACAAGCTCAACCCGTTCGGCGGGGCGATCGCGCTCGGCCACCCGTTCGGGATGACCGGCGCACGCATCATGACCACGCTGCTGAACAACCTCGACGCGCTCGACGGCACGATCGGCCTGGAGACGATGTGCGTGGCCGGGGGGATGGGGCAGGCGATGGTGGTGGAGCGGCTGTAGGCCGGCCGCCTGCCGGGTTCACGTCAACCCCGCATCGAGAGGGCGCGAGCCGGCTAGGATGCGCCAATCCGAGCGGCAACGTGCCAGTCTTGTCGACCGGGACGAGAACTGCCTCATATACGAGACTTTCTCGTACCACCCGAGCGCCGTACCGGCCCGGACCTCCTTCGATGCTGGTGTTCGAACCGCCGCAGACCCGGGGTTTCGTCCTCCGGTCACCGCTTCGCGGAGACCCGGGGTTTCGTCCTCCGGTCACCGCTTCGCGGAGACCTCCGGACGACGTTACTTTCGCTTCCCCCCCGGAATCCGGTGCGCCAGCTCCCCGATCGGCTCGACGTCCTCCGCCAGCGCCCCGAGCCGGACGTCCATCGCGGCCACCCGGTCGGCGACGCCCTTGACGATCGGCTCGAGCTTCTCGATCGACTCGCGCACCCGCAGCAGGTCGTCGTCGAGCGGCTCGATGCCCACGCGGACCTGCGCGAGCTGCTCGATCGGCCGGATCGCCTCGCGCAGCACGTCGAGCTGGTGCTGCAGGCCGTCGAGCTGGGAGGAGAGCGGCGCGACGGCCTCGCGCATCGCCGCCAGCTCCTCGATCGGCGTGAGCGCGGCGCGCAGGTCGGCGATCTGGCTCGCCAGCGGCGCGACCGCGTCGAGGACCGCGGGCAGTTGGGCGATCGGCGCGAGCTCGCCGCGCAGCGCGCCCAGGTCGGCCGGCACGCCCATCAGCGCGTCCAGGCGGCTCATCAGCCCGCCCTCGAGCCGGTCCAGGCGCTCGAGCAGTTGGACAGGGAGGTCGGCCAGGCCGCGTGCGGCCTCGGCGATCGACCGGACGTCGTCGGCGGCCTGGCGGGCCAGGCTCTGGGGGAGGGAGAGCGGGTTGAGGTTCACTCGCCCATCACCTTGATCACGAGCCGCTTGTCGCGGCCGCCGTCGAACTCGGCGTAGAAGACGGCCTGCCACGGGCCGAGGTCGAGCTGCCCGTCGGTCACCGGGATCACGACCTGATGGTGGACGAGCAGGTTCTTCCAGTGCGCGTCGCCGTTGTCCTCGCCGCCGCGGTGGTGGCGGAAGTCGCCCGGCTCGGGCGAGAGGTCCGCCGCGACCTGGCTCTCCGTGGCCCGCCAGCTCGGCGGGGCGAGCTTGTCCAGCCACTCCAGCGTGTCCTCGAGGATGCCGGGCTCGTCGTCGTTGATCCAGACGCCGGCGGTGATGTGCATCGCGCTCACCAGCACCATGCCCTCGGCGATGCCGGCGTCGGCCACCGCCTGGGCGACGTCGTCGGTGATCCGGACCCACTCGCGCCGCTCGCGGGTGCGGAACGTCTTGTAGACGGTGTTCGTGGTCATGCAGCCATCATGCCCCGCTGGGCGACCCGCTAGCGTGTATGGCGCGGTCGGCGTCGCCGGCCGCGAGGCAGCTTGCTCGGATCGGGTCAGCCGTCGCCTCCCGAATCGTTTGCAAGGAGCCCCACCGATGTCCCCGCAGTCCTTCGCCTCCCTCGGCGCGTCCGCGCCCGTGGTCGAGGCCCTCGCCGCCCGCGGCATAACCCAGCCGTTCGCCATCCAGCGCCTCGTGATCGAGGACGTCCTCGACGGTCGCGACGTGCTGGCCAAGTCGCCGACCGGCTCGGGCAAGACGCTCGCGTTCGCCATCCCCATCGCGGACCGCACCGCGCCCAAGGGCGGCCGTCCCGGCGCCCTCGTCCTCGCCCCGACGCGCGAGCTCGCCACCCAGATCGTCGAGGAGTCGCGCAGCGTGATGCGCGCCCGCGGCCTGCGCATCGCCCCTGTCTACGGCGGCGTCGGGATCGACAAGCAGGCCCGCATCGCCCGCGACGCCCACGTCGTGGTGGCCACGCCCGGCCGGCTCGAGGACCTGCTCGCCCGCCGCGCGCTGACGCTCGAGCACGTCGAAGTGCTCGTCCTCGACGAGGCCGACCGGATGCTCGACATGGGCTTCAAGCCCGCCGTCGACCGGATCGTGGCCAAGTGCCCGCGCGACCGCCAGACGCTGTTCTTCTCCGCCACGCTCGAGGGCGAGGCCGGCCGGGTCGCCCGCGCCTACACGCGCGACCCGGTCTTCCACGAGCACCGGCCCGAGCCGGCATCGGTCGCCGCGGTGGAGCACCGCTTCGTCGCCGCCGAGCGCGACCAGCGCCTCGACGCGCTGGTCGGGGAGCTCAACGCCGACGACCGCGACCTGGCGCTCGTCTTCGTCCGCACCAAGCGCGGCGCCGACCGGCTCGTCAAGCGCCTCGGCGGGGCCGGCGTACCGGCCGTCGCCATGCACGGAAACAAGTCCCAGCGCCAGCGCGAGCAGGCCCTGTCGCGCTTCGAGTCCGGCCACGTGGACACGCTGGTCGCGACCGACGTCGCCGCCCGCGGCCTCGACGTCGACGGCATCTCGCACGTCATCAACTTCGACCCGCCGGAGGACCGCGAGGGCTACGTCCACCGCGTCGGGCGCACCGCCCGCGCCGGGCGCAGCGGGGTCGGGATCACCTTCGTCGGCGCCGAGCAGGCCAGGACCGTCGAGAAGATCGCGACCGACCTGCGGCTCGACCGCGAGTTCTCGCTCAGCGGCCTTGCCCGCTCCGGGCGCCGCCGCAACGGGTAACCCGACCGCATGGACCTCGGCCTGCAGGGACGGACCGCGGTGGTGACCGGCGCCGGTCGCGGCATCGGCGCCGCCACCGCGGAGCAGCTGGAGGCCGAGGGAGCGAAGGTGCTGCGGGTCTCGCGCAGCGACGGCGTCGACGTGACCGCGCCCGACGCGGCCGAGCGGATCGCCGCCCTGGCCGGCGGCGGCGCGGTGGACATCCTCGTCAACAACGCGGGCACGAGCTTCGTCAAGGGCCTCGACGAGCTCACCGACGCCGACTGGAACGGCCTGTGGGAGCTGCACGTGATGGCCCCGATGCGGCTCATGCGGGCGTTCGCGCCCGGCATGGCCGAGCGCGGCTGGGGCCGGATCGTCAACGTCGCCTCCTCGGCCGGCAAGCGCCCGTCGCTGACCAATCCGGCCTACTCGGTCTCCAAGGCGGCGCAGCTCTCGCTCTCGCGCGTGTTCGCCGACACCTACGCGGCCCGCGGCGTGCTCGTCAACGCGGTCGCGCCCGGGGCGGTGGGCACGCCGCTGTGGGTCGCCGAGGACGGCCTGGGCGCGCAGAGCGCGGCGGCCGGCGGCACGACCCGCGAGGAGGCGCTCGCCGCGCAGGCGTCGAAGATCCCGCTCGGGCGCCTGGCCAAGCCCGAGGAGGTCGCGGCCGCCATCGTCTTCCTGTGCTCCGAGCAGGCCTCGACGGTCACCGGAGCGGCCTGGTCGGTCGACGGCGGGTCCGTCGCTACCATCGTCTGATACGAAAGTCCTGTCCGGTGAAACCTCTTCGATCTGGACGTCGGTCTAGGTCCTCCGACTTGCCGACCCGCCTGTCGTCCGTCACCCTGCGCGGGATGCCCCTACCGGTCAGGGTCCGAGCGCGGCTGGCTGCCGCAGCAGCGCTGCTCGCCGCACTCGTCGTCCTGGCCGTGCCCGCGATGGCGCCCGCGCAGGAGCGCGTGCTGCTCGGCGAGGGGACGGTTCAGCCCTCGACCGACTCCAACCCGAACGGCATGGCCGAGGCGTTCAGCACCCTCGCCGGCGCCAGCGGGAGCCTCGACGAGCTGCGCGTCTACGTCGACGGCTGCTCGCGCGCCACGACGCTCACCGCCGGCCTGTACACGGACGCTGACGGCCATCCCGGCCGGCGCCTGACCGAGGGCTCCATCGCGTCCCCCCGCCCCGGCGCCTGGAACGCGGTGCGCGTCCCGGCCGCCGACGTCACCGCCGGGCAGACCTACTGGATCGCCATCCTCGGCACCGGCGGCGGCCCGCTGTGCTTCCGCGACCGGGCTGGCGGCGGCGGCGCGGCGGAGACGAGCGCGGAGCTGACGCTTCAGTCGCTGCCGGCGCAGTGGCAGACGGGCACGAAGTACCCGGACGGGCCGCTCTCGGCCACCGGCGTGGCCACGGCCGCGGCGCCGCAGCCGGCCGAGCTCGCCGTGACCCCCGGCGCCTTGACCTTCGACGCCACGCTGCAGGCCGGCGGCGGCGTCTCCAAGCCGGTGGCGCAGACGCTGCGCGTCGCCAACGCCGGCGACGGCGCCCTGTCCTTCACGGCGTCCGACGACGCCGGCTGGCTGACCGTCTCGCCGGCCGCCGGCGACGCCCCCGGCGATCTCACGGTCGCGGTCGACGCGACCGGCCTACGGGAAGGGCGCTACAGCGGCGAGGTGACGGTCACCGCCGCGGGCGCGGCCGGCTCGCCGCGCGTCGTCCCCATCACGCTCGTCGTCAGCCCCGAGCCGCCGCCGCTGCCCTCGATCCCGAAGCCGGGCCTCGTCGGGGCGTGGGGCTTCGAGGAGGGCGCCGGCACAGAGGCGACGGACCTCTCGGGCTGGAGCAACGACGGCACGCTCGCCGACGGCGTGCAGCGCGTCGCGGGTCGCTTCGGTGCCGGGCTCGAGCTCTCCGGGGCGGACGAGTGGGTCGAGGTGCCCGACTCCCGCCGGCTGGACTTCACGACCCAGCTCACGCTCGAGGCGTGGGTCCGCCCGGCCTCCGCGGCCCCGGGCTGGAGCACGGTGCTCTTCAAGGAGCAGCCCTCGGGCTTCGCCTACGCGCTGTACGCGAGCACGGACGCCGGCGTGCCCAGCAGCTACCTCTTCGCCGGCGGCCCGGTCGGGCTCGACGGTCCCGCCGCGCTTCCCGCCGGGGCCTGGAGCCACGTGGCCACGACCTACGACGGTGCCACCGTGCGCCTCTACGTCGACGGCGCCGAGGTGGCGAGCCGCCCGCAGACCGGCGCGGTGAGCACGAGCGACGGGCCGCTGCACATCGGCGGCAACGACGTCTGGGGCGAGTGGTTCGAGGGGCGCGTCGACGAGGTGCGCGTGTACCGCCGCGCGCTCGCGGCAAGCGAGATCGCCTCGGACGTCCGCACCCCGATCCAGGCGCCCTAGCCACGCGCCTCTACGACCACCCCGCCTCGGGCAACTGCCTGAAGCCGCGCATCCTGCTGCGCCAGCTCGGCCTCGCCTACGAGACCGTGGTGGTCGACCTCTTCGCGCGCGAGACGCACACCCCGGAGCATCTCGCCCGAAACCCCGACGGCCGCGTGCCGGTGCTCGAGCTCGACGACGGCACGACGCTGCCGGAGTCGGGCGCCATCCTGCTCTACCTCGCCGAGGGCACCCCGCTGGAGCCCGCCGACCCGGTCGGCCGAGCGCACGTGCATCAGTGGCTGTTCTTCGAGCAGAACCAGATCGAGGCCTCGCTCGCCGTCGCCCGCTTCCAGTTGCTCACCGGGCGGGCGCGGCCGAAGGACGTCGAGGCGCTGGTGGCCAAGGGCCGCGCCGCGCTTGCCTCGCTCGAGCGCGGCTTGGGCGACGGCCGCCCGTTCGTGTGCGGCGAGGCCTACACGGTGGCCGACATCGCCCTCTACGGCTACGTCCACTGCAGCGCCGAGTCCGGCGCCGACCCGCGCGAGCTCGCGCGCGTCGGCGCCTGGCTGGACCGGGTCGAGGCGACGCCGGGGTTCGTCAACGACCTCGCGCCGTTCCCGCCTACAGCGCGAGCACCGCGGAGCGGAGGCTGACCGCGACAAGCGGCGCTCAGGCGGCGACCGGCGCCTCGTCGCGCGCCACCAGCGCCGCGTAGCGCCCGCCCTCGGCCAGCAGCTCGGCGTGCGTGCCGCGCTCGGCGACCCGGCCGTCGTCGAGGACGACGATCTGGTCGGCCTCGCGCACGGTCGAGAGCCGGTGGGCGATGACGATCGTGGTGCGGCCCTCGGCCAGTCGCTCGAGCGCCTCCTCGACGGCGCGCTCGGTCTGCACGTCGAGCGCGCTGGTGGCCTCGTCGAGGACCAGCACCGGCGGGTTGCGCAGGATCGTGCGGGCGATCGCGATGCGCTGCTTCTCTCCGCCGGAGAAGCGGAAGCCGCGCTCGCCGACCACCGTGTCGTAGCCGTCCGGCAGCGCGGCGACGGTGTCGTGGATGCGCGCCGCGCGGGCCGCCGCGTCGACCTCTTCGTCGGTCGCCTCGGGGCGCGCGAAGCGCAGGTTCTCGCGCACCGAGGCGTGGAAGAGGTAGGTCTCCTGGGAGACGACGCCGACCGCGTCGGCGAGCGTGCCGAAGGACAGATCGCGCACGTCGACGTCGTCCAGGCGCACGGTGCCGGTCTCGGCGTCGTAGAGCCGCGCGGCCAGGTAGCCGAGCGTCGTCTTGCCCGAGCCGGTCTCGCCCACGATCGCCGTCCGCGTCCCCGCGGGGACCGTGAGGTCGACGCCCGCGAGCGTCCATTCGTCCTCGTCGTAGCGGAACCACACGTCCTCGAAGCGCACGTCGCCGCGCACCGTCTCCAGCCGCCGCTCGCCCTCGTGGATGTCGACCGGCAGGTCGAGGTACTCGAAGACGCGCTCGAACAGCGCCTGGGAGGTCTGGATCTCGACGCCGACGTTCAGCAGCGACTGGATCGGGAAGAAGAGCCGCGTCTGCAGGGTCGTGAAGGCCACCAGCGTGCCGATCGAGATCGCCTCCGGGCTCAGCCCGGCGAACAGGTAGACCAGCGCCGGCATCACGGCGAAGCTCGTCTGGATCGAGGCCATCATCCAGCGGCCGGCCATCCGCGAGCGGACCTCGAGGTCGGCGAGCCGCGCCGACTCGCCGGTGAAGCGCTGGGCGAGCGCCGGGCCGCGGCCCATCGTCTTGCCGAGCAGGATGCCCGACACGCTCAGCGACTCCTGCACGAGCGAGGAGATGTCGGCCAGCGCGCCCTGCTTGGTGGCCGTGATCCGCTTGCGCTCCTTGCCGACCCGGCGCGAGAGCGCGGCGAAGAACGGCAGCAGGCCGAGCGAGAAGACCGCGAGGCGCCAGTCGAGCAGGAACATCGCCACGACGGTGGCGAGCACCGTGGTCACGTTGGAGACGATCGAGGTCGCGGTCGAGGTGACCACCGACTGCACGCCGCCGATGTCGTTGGCGATCCGCGACTGGATCTCGCCCGTGCGGGTGCGCGTGAAGAAGGCCAGCGAGAGGCGCTGGAGGTGGCCGTAGACCTCGGCGCGCAGATCGTGCATGACGCGCTGGCCGACGAGGTTCGAGAGCCAGGTCTGCGCGACACCGATGACGCCGGTGGCGACGGCGATGCCGATCATGCCGCCGACGAGCCAGAGCAGCAGCGTGCGGTCCTTCTCCGGGATCGCCTGGTCGAGCACGTCGCGCAGCAGGAACGGGGAGACCATCCCCAGCCCCGCCGAGACGACGATCAGCCCCAGCACCGCGCCCAGGCGGGCGCGGTAGGGGGCGAAGAGCGCGGCGACGCGGCGGCCGAGCCGGGGACGGGGCGCCGTGGCCCCGTCCCCGTCGCGGTGCGCTGCCGCGTCGCCGCGGCCGATCAAGCGCCGGCCTCGGCGCGGACCGGCGCGGGCTCGAGGGCGGCGTCGAGCACCTCGCCGATCGTCATGACCGGGTGGAAGGCCATCTGCTCGCGCACGTCCTCCGGGACTTCGTCGAGGTCGCCGCGGTTGCGCTCGGGCAGGATGACCTCGGTGATGCCCGCCGCGTGAGCGGCCAGCACCTTCTGCTTCAGGCCGCCGATCGGGAGCACGCGGCCCTGCAGCGTGACCTCGCCGGTCATGCCGACCGTGTGCTTGACGGGGCGGCCGCTGAGCAGGGAAGCCAGCGCCGTCGTCATGGTCACGCCGGCGCTCGGGCCGTCCTTCGGGATCGCTCCCGCCGGGACGTGGACGTGGAACTCGCGGCCGTCGAAGGCCTCTTCCTCGTCGATGCCCAGGTCCTCGGCGTGGCCGCGGACGTAGGAGAGCGCGATCCGCGCGGACTCCTTCATCACGTCGCCCAGCTGGCCGGTGAGCACGAGCCCGTCCTTGCCCTTCATGGTGGTGGCCTCGACGAACAGCACGTCGCCGCCGACGCCGGTCACGGCCAGGCCGGTCGCCACGCCGGGGACGGCGGTGCGCACGGCGGTCTCCTGGAAGACCTTCTGGCGCCCGAGTGCGTCGCGCACGGTGTCGAGCTCGATCGCGACGGGGGTCTCGACGCTCGCGGACGCGACTCGCGTCGCGGTCTTGCGCAGCACGGTCCCGAGCTCGCGCTCGAGGTTGCGCACGCCCGCCTCGCGCGTGTACTCGTCGACCACGGTGCGCAGGATGTCGTCGGTCACGGTGACCTCGTCCTCGCGCAGGCCGTTGCGCTCGCGCTGGCGCGGCCACAGGTAGCCGCGGGCGATCGCGACCTTCTCGGCCACCGTGTAGCCGTCGAAGCGGATGACCTCCATGCGGTCCAGCAGCGGGCCGGGGATGGTCTCCGCCACGTTGCCGGTGGCGATGAACAGGACCTGGGAGAGGTCGAGCTCGACGTCGAGGTAGTGGTCGCGGAAGCTGTGGTTCTGGGCCGGGTCGAGCACCTCGAGCAGGGCCGAGCTGGGGTCGCCGCGCCAGTCGGCGCCGACCTTGTCGACCTCGTCGAGCATGATCACCGGGTTCATCGTCTCGGCGTCGCGCAGGGCGCGGACGAGCCGGCCCGGCAGCGCGCCGATGTAGGTGCGCCGGTGGCCGCGGATCTCGGCCTCGTCGCGGACGCCGCCGAGCGACATGCGGACGAACTCACGGCCGGTCGCGCGGGCGATCGACTCGCCGATCGAGGTCTTGCCGGTGCCGGGCGGGCCGATGAGCGTCAGGATCGCTCCACGGGTAACGTCGCCCGCAGGTGTCCGCTTGCGGTCACCGGAGGGCGAAACCTCCTCGTCACCGGAGGCCGGAGCCTGGTCCATTCCCCGATCCCTGCGGAGCTTGGCCACCGCCAGGTACTCGGTGATCCGGTCCTTGACGTCCTCCAGGCCGGCGTGGTCGGCGTCGAGCACCGCGCGCGCGTCGACCGGGTCGAGCTTCTCCTCGGAGCGCTTGCTCCACGGCACCGCGATCAGCCAGTCGAGGTAGGTGCGGATCATCGAGGACTCGCCGGACTGCTCGCCCGTGCGCTCGAGGCGCGCGAGCTCCTTGAGCGCCTGGGCCTCCACGTCCTCGGGCATGCCGGCCTCGGTGATCTTGGTGCGGTACTCCTCGGCGACCGAGGCGCCGTCCTCGCCCAGCTCCTTCTGGATCGACTCCATCTGCTTGCGCAGGAAGTACTCGCGCTGCTGGGACTCGGCGCCGGACTGGACGTCCTCGCGGATGCGCTTGCGCACCTGCAACTCGGTCAGGCGGTCGCGCTGGAAGCGCAGGGCCAGCTCCAGCCGATCGGTCACGTCGAGCATCTCGAGCAGCTCGACCTTCTGGGCGAAGGTGAGGTCCGGCGCGTAGCCGGAGGTGTCGGCGAGCGCGCCGGGCTCGGTGATCGAGCGCACGAACGCCGCCACGCGGCCGTCGTCGCCGCGCAGCTCGAGGATCTCCTCGACCAGCGCTCGGTACTCGCGCTCCAGGCCGCGGGTGCGGCCGTCGACGGGCACCTCGTCCGGGTGCTCCTCGACCTCGACGCGCAGTTGACCGGCGTGGTCGTTGTGGGCGGCGCCGGCGATGCCGCGGGCGACGCCCGAGAGCGCGACGGCGCGGCCGCCACCGGGCAGCCGAATGCGATCGGTCACGTCGGCGACGGTCCCGACCGAGGCGAACTCGTTGTCATGGCGGGGGATGAGCAGGACCCGCTCCGCGTCGCCCACGTCGACGGGGAGGGTGACGTCCATGGTGGGGAAGACGACCGTGTCGTCCAAGGGGACCAGCAGCATCGAGGTCATGTGTGTCGTAACTTCCTTCTTGCTAGCTGCTTACGAATAGTGCGCATGGTAGCGGCTGCGACGGTCGCGGGCAAGCACCGATCTTAGTCCGGGTCACTGAGATACGGAGCGCGTCGCAGTAGCGCTCACCTGTGGGCGTGCCGTCTGCCACCAGCGGGTACGGGCCGATGCAGGAGGGTCAACCGGAGAAGGAGGACGAGGGGTGACCGGGGAGACGGCGTCCGAGCCCGCCCGCGGCGGGGGCCGCGACGGCGGCGGGGGAGTCACACGAGCCGACGGCGGCGACGAGAGCGGCGGCCGCGAGAAGCGCAGGCTGTACACCCAGCTGTGGTTCTGGGTCATCATCGCGATCGTCGCGGGTGTCCTGGTCGGCCTCATCTCGCCGGAGCTCGGCGAGAAGGCGCGCTGGCTGGCCGACGCCTTCATCCAGCTGATCACCACGATCACCGGCCCGGTCATCTTCGTCACCGTCGTGGTCGGGATCGCCTCGCTGGGCGATCTCGCGCGCGCCGGCGGACTGGCCGTGCGGGCGTTGACGTACTTCTTCTCGGCGACCGTCGTGGCGCTCGCCCTCGGACTGATCGTCGGCAACCTCGTCCAGCCGGGCGGGGGCTTCGAGGGCGAGCCGACCGAGGAGGGCCGGGCCAGCGCCGAGGAGTCGATCGGCGAAGCCGGCTCGGACAGCGGCCTCGTGGGCTTCATCACCGACAGCCTGCTGCCGGAGAGCATCGTCGGGCCGTTCGTGGAGAACGAGATCCTGCGCGTGCTGATCATCGCCATCCTCACCGCCGCGTCGATCACGGCGCTGAACACGGAGACGCGCGAGCGCGTCGTCGGCGTCTTTCAGATCCTCGCCCAGATCATCTTCGGGATCATCCGGATCATCATGTGGGCGGCGCCGTTGGGCGCGTTCGGCGGCATGGCCTTCACGGTCGCCCAGTTCGGCAGCGGGGCGCTGGCCGACCTCGCGCTGCTGGCCGTCACCTTCTGGGCCACCTGCGCGATCTTCGTCTTCGTGATCCTCGGCGCGGTCGCCCGCTTCCTGGGTGGCTTCAACATCTTCCGCTTCATCCGCCTGCTGCGCGACGAGCTGCTGATCATCGTCGGCACCTCGTCCTCAGAGACGGTGCTGCCGCGCCTGCTGGCCAAGCTCGAGGCGGCCGGCGCGTCGCGGCAGGTGGTCGGGGTGGTGATCCCGACCGGCTACTCGTTCAACCTCGACGGCACCTGCATCTACCTGACGATGGGCGCGCTGTTCATCCTCCAGGCGGCCGGTCAGGACGTCAGCATCGGGACCCAGATCGCCCTGGCGGCGCTCATGATCCTCACCAGCAAGGGCGCCGCCGGGATCACCGGCGCGGGCTTGGTGACGCTCACGGCGTCCTTGCAGGCGTTCGGCGGCGAGTTCTTCTCCGCGGAGGCGATCGCCGTCGGCATCTCGCTCGTGGTCGGGATCGACCGCATCATGAGCGAGGGCCGCGCGCTGACCAACTGCATCGGCAACGGCGTCGCGACGATGGTCATCGCGCGCTGGCAGGGCGAGCTCGACGAGGAGCGCTTCCACGCGACGTTGCGCGAGCCCTACGAGGTCGAGCGCCAGACCGACCGGGGTCAGGTGGGCGCCGGGGCGGAGGCGCGGGCGGCACCTGCGTAGTTTCGGTTCTCGATTCCCACGGGCGTGTGCCAGTTGTGTGTCGGAACACCCGCTGGTGAGGGGGTTGGGGTGCTTGCGGGGGCATTCTCCGCGGGGTGGCACGAGAAGCGCACCGTATAGATGCCGTTCTCGTGCCGGTCGGCGATTCTGGCGTGTCGGCGCTCATCAAACACCAGCGCGGGGTGATCGCGACGGCGCAGCTGAAGGCCGCGGGTGTGGATCGCGGCTCGATCGCCAAGCGAGTAAAGCGCGGGTGGCTGCACCCCCTTTATCGTGGGGTTTACGCCTGTAGCCCGGCGCCGCTGAGCTTCGAGGGCCGCTGCTGGGCGGCGGTCCTGGCGTGCGGCGGCCCGGTCGCCGCGGCGCTGAGCTACCGGACCGCCGCTGCGCTGCACGAGCTGATGAACACGCCATCCGGCCGCATCGACGTCACGACGTTGCGCCGCAGCGCGTCGATGACCGGGATCCGGGTGCACGAGAGCGGCACGCTCGCGGCCAGCGACATCATCGTCGAGGACGGGCTCCCGCGTACCTCGGTGGCGCGCACGCTGGCCGACCTCGCGACGGTCCTCACGCCGCACCAGCTGCGCCGCGTCTGCCACCGCGCCGCGCATCGGCGCCTGATCGACATGAATGCGATCGCCACGCAACGCCCGTCTCGCAACCTGCGCGCCGCGCTTGCAGAGCTCGCCGTCCGCGACCCGGACGTCACTCGCACCGAGCTCGAGGAGGCGATGCTGGCGCTCCTCGATGCTCACTCACTGCCACGTCCGCTCGTCAACACCATCCTCAACGGCCACGAGGTCGACTTCCACTGGCCTCAAGCAGAACCTGATGGTCGAGACCGACGGCGCCGCCACCCACCTCACCCGCACCGCCTTCCAGGACGACCGCACCCGCGACGTCGAGCACACGATCGCGGGCTACCGCGTCGCCCGCTTCACCTGGGACGACGTCCTCTACCGCCCCGAAGCGACCGGCAAGGCGCTGCGACAGCTGCTCAGCGCGGCGCCATCCGCAGCGCGCCGTCGAGCCGGATGACCTCGCCGTTGAGCATCGGGTTCTCGACGATGTGGGCCGCCAGCGCGGCGTACTCGTCGGCCTGGCCGAGTCGCTGCGGATGGGGGACAGAGGCGCCGAGCGCCTCGCGGGCCTCCTGCGGCAGCGCGGCGAGCAGCGGCGTGTCGAACAGGCCCGGAGCGATGGTGCAGACGCGCACCCGCGCGCTTGCGAGGTCGCGGGCGGCCGGCAGCGTCATGCTCACGATCCCGCCCTTGGAGGCCGCGTAAGCGAGCTGGCCGATCTGCCCCTCGTAGGCGGCGACCGAGGCGGTCAGCACGCACACCCCGGCCTCGTCGCCCTCGTTGCCGAGCATGGCCGCCGACGCCAGCCGGAGCGCGTGGAAGCTGCCGATCAGGTTCACCGCGATGACCGCCTGGAACGGGTCGACGGAGTGCGCGCCGCGCTTGCCGGCGGTCTTCTCGGCCCAGCCGATGCCCGCGCAGCAGACCGCGATCGCGCAGCTCGCCGTCGCCCTTCGCGGCCGCCACGGCCGCCTCGACCGTGGCGGGATCGGTGACGTCGGTGGCGAGGAAGCGCGCGCGGTCGCCGAGGTCGTCGGCGAGCGCGGCCCCGCGCTGCTCGTCGCGGTCGGCGAGCGTGACGGACGCGCCCAGCGCGTGCAGCCGGCGGGCGGTGGCGGCGCCGAGGCCGGACGCGCCGCCCGTGACGAGGGCGTTGGCTCCCTGGATCTCCATGACGGCGCGGGACCCTAACGAACCGCGGGGTCGCCGCGAGCCGCTTCGGGGACGGCGTCTGGCGCGCTTGCGCCCACCCGACGAGCCGGGGTAGGGTCGCCTAGAGGAGACCGCAACGTTGGAGTTTCGTCTGCTGGGACCGTTGCAGGTCCTGGACGCCGGTCGGGAAGTTGCCGTTGGCGGCCACAAGCGCCGCTCGCTCCTGGCGTTGCTGCTGCTGCATCGCAACGAGGTGATCCCGGCCGACCGCCTGATCGACGAGCTGTGGGACGGCCGGCCGCCGGCCACCGCCGCCAAGGGGCTGCAGGTCCAGGTCTCCCAGCTTCGCAAGGAGCTCGTGAGCGCCTCCGGCACCGAACGGGACGTCGCTCCTGACCCGGGCCAGCGGCTACGTGCTGGAGGTGCCGCCCGAGACCGTCGACATCGTCCGCTTCGAGCGGGCGATCGCCGACGGGGAGCGCTCGCGCGCCGCGGGGCGGCCGGACGAGGCGCAGGCGCGCCTGCGCGAGGCGCTCGAGATGTGGCGGGGCCCGCCGCTCGCGGACTTCGTCTACGAGAGGTTCGCGCAGGACGAGATCGCCCGGCTCGAAGCTCTGCGTCTCGTGGCCGTCGAGGAGCGGGTCGATGCCGACCTGGCCCTCGGCCGCCACCACCAGGTCGTGACCGAGCTCGAGGCGCTTGTCCAGTCTCACCCGCTGCACGAGCGGTTGCGCGGACAGCTGATGCTCGCCCTGTACCGGTGCGGGCGCCGCGGAGACGCGTTGGACGCCTATCGCGAGGGCCGCCTGCACAGCGTGGAGGAGCTGGGGCTCGAGCCCGGGCCGGAGCTGCGGGCACTGGAAGGGCAGATCCTCGACGACGACCCGGCGCTCGCGGCGCCGCGGCGGGCGGCGACGGCGAGGACCCGCACGATCGGGCGCTCGGCGATCGCGCTGATCGCGGCGGGCGTCCTGCTCGGCGGCGCGGCGCTCGGCGCCCTGCTCCGCGGCGGTGGCGACGACGCGCCTCCGGCGGAGCCTGCGCTCGACATCTCGGCGAACTCGGTGGCGGCGATCGACGCCGGCGGTGCCCGCGTCGCGCGCTTCGCCCTCCCGCTGCCGGGCCGCCCGACCGACGTCGCCGCCGAGGGCGAACGGCTCTTCGCGGTGACCATCGACTCCTCCGCGCTGACCATCGCGGACGGGCGCACGCGCCGGCTGGCGCGGACCGTTCCGCTGCCGATGCGCCCGGCGGCGGTCGCGGTCGCGGCTGACACCGTGTGGGTCGCGGACGGCCGGCGAGGCCTCCTCGTACGGCTCGACGCCGGCTACGAGCGGATCGCGGCGCGCGCGACATGGCGGCGCCCACCGCGGCGCGAGGCGGTCGGGCTCTCCGGCTTCGATCCCACGGCCGTGACCGTGGCCGGCGGCGCGGCATGGGCGACGGACGGGTCCGCCAGGCTCGTGCGCGCCGATCCGAGCGGGCGCGTGACGCGCGTGCGCGCCGAGCACCGGCTGGACGGGATCGCCGCGGGCGCCGGGGCGGTGTGGGCCATCAGCCGCGAGGATGCCGCCGTCGTCCGGGTCGATCCGCGCAGCGGCCGGGTCACGGACGAGATCCGGATCGCCGCGCGTCCCGGCGGCGAGGCGCCGGCGCCGGTCGCCGTCGCGGCGACCAGCTCGGCGGTCTGGGTGCTGAACGGCAACACGGCGACGGTGTCGAAGATCGACGCGCGCACCCTCGGCGTCACGGCGACGATCCCGCTGTCGCTCGAGCAGTCCCCGCGCGACATCGACGCCGGCGCCGGGGCGGTGTGGGTGGCCAACTTCGACGGCACGCTGACGCGCATCCCGGTCGGCCGCGGCGAGCCGCGCTCGTCGTTCCTGCGCGCGTCGCTCGTCGGTGTGGCGGGCTCCGCGGGGCGCGTCTGGCTGGCGGCCGTGGCGCTCGACCAGCAGATCCCCGGAGGTGAGCGATGAGGCTCTGGACGGTGACGGCCCTCGTGTGCCTCGCCGGCGCGGCAGCCTGCGGGCGGGAGGACGACGGTGCAGCGGCGCCGGACGCCGTCCGCGCGGTCCCGGCGAGCGTCTGCTCCCCGATGACCTACGGAGGGACGGGGGTCCCGCGCTTCCTCGTGCCGCTCTCGGGCCCGTTGCAGAACGTGGTCAGCGATCACGGGATCCAGAACGCCCAGGCCGTGAAGCTCGTGATGCAGCAGCGCGAGTGGCGCGCCGGCGAGCACGGGGTGGCGATCCAGGTCTGTGACGAGTCCAGTGCCGACGAGCCCGTCGACCTCGCCAAGTGCGAGCGCAACGGGCGCGCGTTCGCCCGCAACCCGAGCGTCGTCGCGGTCGTCGGACCGTCGTTCTCCAGCTGCGCGGCCACGATGATCCCTCAGCTCAACGGCGCCGCCGGCGGCCCCGTCGCGCTCGTCGGCATCGGCAACACGTATCTCGGCCTGACCCGCCCGGGTCCGGGCGTGGCGGAGGGCGAGCCCGATCGCCTGTACCCGACGGGCGACAGGAACTACATGCGGACCGTGGCGGCCGACGACGCCCAGGCCGCCGCCGCGGCTCTCGTCGCCCGCGAGGCCGGCGCTCGCCGGGCGTTCGCGCTCCACGACGGCAGTGACTACGGCCGCGGCCTGGCCGAGTCCTTCCGGGTGACGGCACCCCGAGCCGGTCTCGAGCCGGTCGGCCTCGCGCGCTGGGACGCCGGCGCGCGCGGCTATCGCCGGCTCGCCGAGCGGATCCGTCGGGCCGGAGCGGATGCGGTCTACCTCGGCGGCCAGGTGCAGAACAACGGGCCGCGGCTCGTCCGCGACCTGCGCGCCGGTCTCGGCGATCGCGTGCAGCTGCTCGCCCCCGACGGCTTCAACCAGCCGACCGCGCTCGTCGAGGGCGCCGGTGCGCGGGCCGAGGGCCTGAGCATCAGCCTCGCGGCCGCTCCAGTCCGTGCCCTGCCGGCGCAGGGGCGGCGCTGGGCGGCCGAGTTCCGGCGCCGATGGGGAGCCTCCCCGTGCTGCTACGCGGTCCACGCCGGACAGGTGATGACGATGGTCCTCGACGCCATCGCCGGCTCGGACGGGACCCGCTCCGGCGTGCTGCGCAACCTCCGGCGCGCCACGGTGCGGGGCGGCCTGGTCGGCGACTTCCGCTTCGACCGCTTCGGCGACACGACCCAGACGACGGTCGCGACCTACCGGATCGACGGCGGACGGCTGCGCTACCAGCGGACGCTGCAGGTCCCGCCGGCGCTGCTCACCCGCCGCTGAACCCGGATCTGAAACGCGGCGTTACCGGGCGCTTACCGCTCGGAGGCACCGCGCAACCGGCGTCCTCGACGGTCCTCGGCACATCGCCACCCACGCGGTGGCCGACCGAGGAGGAAGCGGACATGCTCCGTACCCGCACCATCAGCACCATCGGCGTCGCGCTCGTCCTGGCCGCCCCGTCCACCGCCGGCGCCCAGCAGGACCTGCGCTCGCCGGACGCTCGTGACGCGGGGGTCGTCGTCACGGCGCCGCAGGACATGCGCTCGCCGGACGCCCGTGACGCGGCGGCCGTCGGCACCGTGCCGCAGGACATGCGCTCGCCGGACGCCCGTGACGCGGCTCAGCCGAACCCGCCGCGGCCGGTTTCCCGCACCGCCTCGCCCGCCACCGGCGTCGCGAACGGCTTCGGCTGGGCCGACGCGGGCATCGGCGCCGCCGGGATGCTCGGCATCGTGCTCGCCGTCGGCGGGATCGCGCTGCTGACCACCCATCAGCGCCGCCGCGACCACGTGTCGGTCGCCGGGCGCTGAGCGTCGCCTCGCTTGCCGCGGCGGCCTCGTCCCCGAGGCCGCCGCGACGGGCTATCCGGTGCGGGCGACCGTGTAGCGCAAGAACAACTCGCCGCCGGCCTCGAGCACCCACTGCAGGTCGAGCTCGACCGGCGGGTCGAGCGTCCCGCCGGCGACGATCGCGAGCGCCTCGTCGTCGCCGGTCAGCCCCGGGGCGAGCGTGAGGAACAGCTCGTCGACCAGCTCGCCGGCGAGCAGCGCCCGATTCAACGTCGGCCCGCCCTCGCACAGCAGCGCGCGCACGCCCCGCTCGGCCCGCAGGTGCGCCAGCACCGCCGCGGGGCTCGGGTCTTCGAGCCGGACCACCTCGACGGGCGCCGCGGTGGCTGGCGGCTCGGCGTCGCTGCCCGTATAGATCACGACCGGCTGCTCGGGGGCGGTGAAGAGGCCGGCGTCCCAGCGCAGGTCGAGGCCGCGCGAGATCAGGACCGCCACCGGGTCGCTCTCGAGGCCTGCGGCGACGCGGCGCTCGCGCCGTGCGGGCGCCTTGACCAGCCGCGCGTAGCCCTCGGCCCGCAGCGTCCCCGAGCCGATCAGCACCGCGTCTGCCATGGCGCGCAGCTCGAGCAGCATCTGCAGGTCCGCGTCACTGCCCAGCGCCTGGGTGCGCCCGTCGAGCGTCGCGTGGCCGTCGACGGTGGAGATCATGTTCACGTAGACGAAGGGCCGCTCCGCACCCGCCCGGTCGCGGGCGCGGACGGTGGCCAACAGCTCGGCCGGCGGGCGCGGGTCGCCGGCGGGCTGGAGGTGATTGAGCACGTCAGGGCGTCAGCTCGTGCTCGATCACCTGCACGCTGTCGGCGGGCAAGCCGGCTGCCGCCGCGTGGTCACGCACCTGCTGCTCGGTTGGCGCGGAGTAGACGCAATAGGAGATCAGGCCGCCGTCGTCGCGGACGACGTGGGAGTGCTCCCAGGTGACCTCGGGGAACTGCTCCTCGCGCACGCGGCTCGAGTGCTCCGCCGCGGCCTCGAGCTGGTCCTCGGAGACGTCGCCGAGGACGCGCTGGATGACGAAACGTGGCATGGCCGGGCGCAAGTGTGCCAGGGTTTCGCCGTGGCGACCACCATTCGCCTGCTCGGAACACCGGAGATCCTCAGAGACGGCCGGCCCGCGCCGGCGCCCCGGGGCCGCAAGGCCTGGGCACTGCTGACCTACCTGCTGCTCTGCGAGCGCCCGGCGACGCGCCGCCAGCTCGCGGAGCTGCTCTTCGCCGACGCCGCCGACCCGCTCGGGGCGCTGCGCTGGAACCTCGCGCAGCTGCGCCGCGCGCTCGGTCCCGCCGCGGCGCTCGCCGGCGATCCACCGCGGCTCGAGCTCGCAGGGGACGTCGTCGTCGACGCGCTCGAGCCGGGCGCGGTGGGCGGCGAGCTGCTGGAAGGGATGGACCTCGACGCCGGCCCCGCCTTCGGGTCGTGGCTCCTGGTGACGCGACGGCGCTACTCCGGCCAGGCGCAAGCCGTGCTGCACGAGTCGGCGCTGACGGCCCTCGCCGCAGGACGGGTCGAAGAGGCCGCCGGGCTGGCGGCGCGCCTGGTCGCGCTGGATCCCTTCGAGGAGCCCTACCACGAGCTGCTGGTCCGCTGCCACGCCGCGGCCGGCGACCGCGCGGGGGCGCTCGCGCAGGTCGCGTCCTGCCGGCGGCTGTTCCGCGACCAGCTCGGATCGGAGCCCTCGCCGGCGGTGGCCCGCGCGGCCGGGCCGGTGGCCGGCGGCGAGCCGGCTGCCGGGAACCGGGCCGCCGCGCGCGGCAGCCTCGAGGCCGGGGAGGCCGCGCTGGCGGCCGGGGCGGTGGAGCACGGGCTCGACCGCCTGCGCCAGGCGTGCGGCGAGGCGCGCGCCTGCGGCGACGACGTGCTCGAGGCGCGCGCGCTCGTGGCGCTGGGCACCGCCCTGATCCACGCGGTGCGCGGGCGCGACGAGGAGGGCGCGACGGTCCTGCACGAGGCGCTCGCCACGGCGCAGGCCGCCGGTCACCGCGAGACGCTGGTCGCCGCGCTGCGCGAGCTGGCCTACGCCGACACGCAGGCCGGCCGGCGGGCCTCGGTGGAGGAGCGGCTGGATCGCGCCGAGCGGCTGGCGACCAGCGACGCAGAGCGCGCGGCGATCTACAGCGTGCAGGGCATGAACCGCTCGGACATGGGCGACTACCCCGGCGCGTTCGCGTCGCTGTGGAGCTCGGTCGAGTGCGCGGAGCGCGCGGACCAACGCCGTCAGGTCGCGTTCTCGCTCAGCCTGATCGCCCGCGCGCAGCTCCTGCGCGGCGAGACGGGCGAGGCGAAGGCGGTGCTCGACCGCGCGCTGGGGCTCGTGGAGGCCGAGCGATGGCTGGCCTTCCTGCCCTTCCCCGAGGCGCTGCGCGGGGAGATCGACCTCTCCGAGGGTGACACCGTCCGCGCGGAGGAGCGGCTCGAGCGCGCCTTCGCCCTCGGCTGCGAGCTCCAGGATCCCTGCTGGGAGGGCCTGGCGGCGCGCAACCTCGGGCTGCTCCACCACGCCCGCGGTCGGGCGGCCGCCTCGCGCGGCTGGATCGAGGAGGCGCGCGTGCGCTGCGGGCGCGTGCCCGACCGCTACGTCTGGGTGCAGGGCCACGTGCTCGACACCGCGATCGGGCTCGGGCTCCAAGCGCGACGCGCGGACGCGACGCAGCTCATCCGCTCGCTCGGCGCGCTGGCGGCGCGGACCCAGCTGCGCGAGCTCGTCGTGCGCGGCCTCGTGCACGCTGCCACGGCCGGCGAGCCGGGCGCGCTGGGCACCGCTCGCATGCTCGCGGCGGAGATCGACAACCCCGCGCTGGCCGAGCTGCTCGACTCCAGTTCGCCCGCCGCACACGCCGGCGCACACGCATCGCCCGCATAGTCGCCTGCATGAGCACCCTCACCGACACACAGCCGCTGAAGGCGGCACACCGCAAGGCCTGGGCGTCCGGCGACTATCCCGCCGTCGCCGAGCTCGTCACCGACGTCGGCGAGACCGTCGCCGAGCGCGCCGGTCTCCGCCCCGGGGCAGAGGTCCTCGACGTCGCCGCCGGCAGCGGGAACGCCGCCATCCCCGCCGCGATGGCTGGCGCGCACGTCATCGCCACCGACCTCACCCCGGAGCTCTTCGAGGCCGGCCGCCGCCGCGCCGCCGCGGCGGACGTGCAGATCGAGTGGATCACCGCCGACGCGGAGGACCTCCCGTTCGAGGACGGGCGCTTCGACGTCGTGCTCTCGAGCCTCGGCGTGCAGTTCGCGCCGCGCCACCAGGTCGTCGCCGATGAGCTCGTCCGCGTCTGCAAGCCCGGCGGGACCATCGTGCTCGGCAACTGGGCCGCGGACAGCTACATCGGGCGCTTCTGGGCGATCATGGGCCCCTACATGCCCAAGCCGCCCGAGTACGCCTCGCCGCCGCCAGGCTGGGGCAAGCTCGCCCACGTCCAGGACCTGTTCGCCGCCCACCCCGTCGAGCTCGAGTGCGAGCGCACGAGCCTGGACTTCCAGGGCGAGTCGCCGGAGGCCTACATCGACTGGTTCGCCGACAACTACGGCCCGCTGCTGCAGGCCCGCAACAAGCTCTCGGCCGAGGGCACGTGGGACGACCTGCGCGCCGAGCTGATCGCGCTCAGCGCCGAGTCCAACCGCGCGACCGACGGGAGCTTCCGGGCGCCCAGCGACTACCTGGTGTTCACCCTGCGCAAGCGCGCCTAGCGCTCAGCGCCGCGCGCAACAGCCGGCGAGGTGGTCGTCGACCAGCCCGCAGGCCTGCATCGTCGCGTAGGCCGTCGTGGGGCCGACGAAGCGAAAGCCGCGGCGCTTGAGCTCCTTCGCCATCGCCGTCGACGTGCCGGTCACCGCCGGCACGTCGGCCAGCGACGTCGGGGCCGGCCCCGGCTCGGCCGGCGCGAAGGACCACACCAGCGCGTCCAGCCCCTCTTCCAGCGCCGCCGCCGCACGGGCGTTGGCGATCGTCGCCTCGACCTTCGCCCGGTTGCGCACGATCCCCGCGTCGGCCATCAGCCGCTCCACGTCGGCGTCACCGAACTCCGCCACGGCGGCGATCGAGAAGCCCGCGAAGGCGGCCCGGAACGCCTCGCGCTTGCGCAGGATCGTCAGCCACGACAGCCCGGACTGAAAGCCCTCGAGCACCAGCCGCTCGTACAGCGCGTCGTCACCGTGCACGGGCCGGCCCCACTCCTCGTCGTGGTAGCGCACGTACTCCGGCGCGGAGATCGCCCACGGGCAGCGCTGGCGGCCGTCGGGGCCGGCGACGAGGCCGCTCATGGAGCCACGGTATAGGCTCGGCCGCGCCGATGGCCGAGTCCAGTCCCGACCGCAACCTCGCCCTCGAGCTCGTCCGGGTGACCGAGGCGGCGGCGCTGCAGGCCGCGCGCTTCGTCGGCCTCGGCGACAAGGAGGCGGCCGACCAGGCGGCGGTCGACGGCATGCACGCCGTGCTGCACACGATCCACATGGACGGCATCGTCGTGATCGGCGAGGGCGAGAAGGACGAGGCGCCGATGCTCGCCAACGGCGAGGAGGTCGGCGACGGCTCGCCGCCGCAGGTCGACATCGCCGTCGACCCGCTGGAGGGGACGTCGCTGTGCGCCCAGGGCCGGCCCAACGCGCTGGCGGTGATCGCCCTCTCCGAGCGCGGCACGATGTTCGACCCCGGCCCGTGCGTCTACATGGAGAAGATGGCCGGCACCGACGACATCGCCGACCTGCTCGACCTCGACCGCCCGATCGGCGAGACCGTCGGGCTCGTGGCCGAGCGCAAGGGCGTCGACGTGCGCGACGTCATGGTCGTCACGCTCGACCGCCCGCGCCACGAGGCGGGCATCGAGTCGATCCGCGAGGCCGGCGGCCGCGTGCGCCTGATCTCCGACGGCGACGTCGCCGGCGCGCTGCTGGCGGTCTCGCCCGACCGCCCGGTGGACCTGTTGTGGGGCATCGGCGGGACGCCCGAGGGCGTGATCTCCGCCGCCGCCCTGAAGTGCTTCGGCGGCGCGCTGGTCGGCCGCCTGTACCCGCGCGACGACGACGAGCGCCAGGCCGCGCTCGACGCCGGCTACGACCTCGACCGGGTGCTCAGCCACGACGACCTGGTGCGCGGCGAGGACGTCTTCTTCTGCGCCACCGGCGTCACCGACGGCGACGTGCTCGAGGGCGTCCGCTACGAGGGCGCCTCGGGGGCGAGCACCGAGTCGCTGGTGACGCGCAGCCGCTCCGGCACGGTGCGGCGGATCCAGTCGCGCCACGACCGCGCCAAGCTGCGCGCGCTCACCGGCTACCGCTACGGCTGAGCCAGCGGCAGGCGCCGGCTGGGGCGGCGCCGGCGCACCATCAGCGCCACGGCCACGCCGCCCGCCAGGCCGGCGAGCACGCCGACCGCCGGCCACGGCGTGTCGCCGACGTTGACCGGGCGCTGCCCACGGGCGCCCGTCTCCGGTCTCGCCCCGTTGCCGCCCTGGCCCACGGCCGGCTCCGCGAAGCGCCCGACGGCCGACTCCTCGAGCTCGAGGCGGGCGAGTGAGCGCAGGAACCCGTGCGTGACCAGCACGTGGATGCGGGCCTGGGTCGCCTTGTAGAACCAGCGCGCCACCCACGTCGAGATGGCCGGGTAGAAGTTCGCGACCTCGACCTCGACGTGCGCGCGGGCGTAGCCGGGATGCTCGGAGGGACAGCGCCGCACGTCGATGCGCAGGTGCCCCTCCCCGGGCTTGTTGACCAGCACGCCGTCCTTGATCTGCCAGCGCACGGTGCCCTCGTCGGCCTGCACCTCGTACTCCGGCTCGTTGAAGCGCAGCAGCACGAACGGGCGCACGAGGAAGACGACGGCGCGCTCGTGCTCGCCATAGACGACGCGGATCAGCCCGAAGGTCACGCGCGAGAGGTACTTCCAGTACGTGCGTGCGAGGCGCTCGAGGTGCATCGGGGCCCAGATCGCCACCAGCTCTGACTCGGGGATGTCGACGTTGGCGGCCTGGACGGAGCGCACGCCGCCACGCTCGTCCATCACCGTGTGCTCCTCGGGGTCGGCGAGCACCGCGTTGGCGATCCGCCGCTGCTTGCGCCGGTTGAGCAGCCTCATGCCAGCGCGGCCCGGACGGCCTCCTCGAAGCCCATCGGGTGGTCGTTGAGGCCGCCGGGCGGCGGCTCCTCGACCAGCATCTCGCTCTTGAGGCCGTCGATCAGCGGCCGCACGAGGCCCGTCTCCACCGGGGTCACGAGCGAGACCCAGTAGGAGGAGAGGCGGGGGGTGAGCACGGGCACCTTGAGGATCACGGGCCGGCGGCGGCCCAGCAGCTGCGCGAGGCGCTCCATCATCTCGCGGTAGGTGAGCACATCGGCGCCGCCGACCTGTACCTCGCCGGGGACCTCGCTGCGCTCGGCCACGTCGGCGAGCGTGCGCACGACGTCCTGGATCGCCACGGGCTGGGAGCGGGTGTCGACCCAGCGCGGGGTGACCATGGCGGGCAGGCGGTTGACCAGGTGGCGCAGGATCTCGAAGGAGGCGCTGCCGGTGCCGATGATCATCGCGGCGCGGACGTAGACGAGCTCGGGCACGCGCTGGCGCAGCAGCTCGGCGACCTCGTGGCGCGAGCGCAGGTGCTCGGAGGCGTCGGCGCCGGTCGGACCGAGGCCGCCGAGGTAGACGACGCGCTGCACACCGGCCGCACTGGCGGCCTCGCCGAAGTTGACCGCGGCCTCGCGGTCGCGCTGGGCGAAGTCCTCGACGTTGCCGGAGCCCCGGCCCATCGAGTGGATGAGGTAGTAGGCGGTGCGACAGCCCTCCAGCGCCTCGGGCAGGCCCTGCGCCGAGACGGCGTCGCCGCCGCGCACCCGCACGCCGTCGGGCAGCTCGGCGCTGGCCGGGTTGCGGGCCAGCGCCCGCACCTCGCGGCCGCGGCGCAGCAGTTCGGGGAGCAGGTAGGAGCCCACGTAGCCGGATGCGCCGGCGACGAGGACGGGATCGGGATCACGCTCGGGATCGGCCATTGCGCCAGGTACGTACCCGATCCGCACCGGGATTCGATCCCGGTGCCGCGTCATGCCGTAGCCGCAGAGGGATGCGCAGAGCTAGCTTGAACAGCTTGTGGACCATATGAGGCGCAGCGCGTGAAAGGCATGGCCATCAAGGACGTGGCCGAGCGGACCGGCCTGGCCGCCGGGACCATCCGCATGTGGGAGCAGCGCTACGGGTTCCCCGAGCCCCAGCGCAGCGCCTCCGGCTATCGCGTCTACTCCGACGACGACGTGGCGATCCTCCGCCGCGTCCGCGGCTACCGCGAACGCGGCCTGTCGGTGCCGGCCGCCCTCGAGCGCGCGCGCAGCTCGGACACGAGCACCGACCGCCCGTCGATCTACGGCGCGGTGCTCTCCAGCGACACGCCGATCCAGGCCCACGTGCTGCGCAAGTCGACGCTGTTCGCGATCTCGCGCGCGATCGAGGACGAGGCGATCGCTCGCGCCGCAGGACCGATCGTCGTCGGCGCCTTCCAGTTCGAGCGCAACTACCGCAGCGTCGAGCACCGCTATCGGCGGCTGGCCGAGCAGGCCGACGCGGCGCTGGTCTTCGCCGACTTCGACGAGCTGCGGCGCCCGCCCGGCGGGCCGATCGAGATCCCCATCGCCGCCGACGACGCGCTCGGCAACGAGTGGGCCGTCGTGGTCGACGCTCCGGGCTACGCCGCGTGCCTGCTGGCCTGGGAGCAGCCCGAGTCCCACCGCGACCTCGATCGCGCCGACGCCGACCGGCGCTTCGAGTCGATGTGGACGCTCGATCCTCGCGTCGTCCGCCAGTCCTGCGAGGTCGCCGCCGGACTCGCGGGCCGGGTGGCGCCGCCGCTGGGCGCCGAGCTGCACGGGATGATGGCCGAGCGGCCGCTGGCGATGGAGGAGCCCGTGCCGGGGCTCACCGCGCTGACCAACCGCATCCTCGCCTACCTCGAGCCGGCCGCCTGACCGCCCGGCCCTGGGACTAGGGCTTGGGCAGCCGCTCGATCGCCCGCTTGAGCGTCTGCGTCCACACCGAGACGCCGATCTGGGCGAGCTCGCCGGCGGCCTGAAAGGCGGTGGTGACGAGCTCTGGGCCCGTCGGCGGGCCGACCGCCCGCCGCTCGGCCTCCGGGCTCTCGCGCCCCGCGCGCTCGCGGGCGTCGGCGATCGGGTCGGCGAGCGACGGCGTCCCGGCGCGCACCGGCCGCGGGCGCTTGGCGGGGGCCGGAGCCTCGGCGCCGGCGGTCGGCCGGCGCTTCGGCGTCTCCGCGCGCGCGGCCGCCGGCGCCCGGCGCTTGGCCGGCTTGGCGCCCTTGCCGGAGCGGGTCGCCTTGGCGCCGTCGGTCGCCGGCTTCGCGGCGGTCGCCTTGGCCCGCTTCACGCGCTTGGGCGGCGCCGCGGGTGCGTCCTCGGTCCGCAGCTCGGCGGAGGCGGCGGGCTCCGCCGCGGCGCTCGCGCGCCGGCGTCCGCCGATCCGCTGCGGCCGGCTGGCGGGCAGGTTGCCCAGGACGCCCGGATCGGCCACGGGCTTGGCGGTGCTCTTGCCCGCTTTGGAGCGCTTCGCCTTCTTGGCCTTCGCCGGCTTGGCTGCCTTCTCACTCATCCGAAGTCGAGTGTAGGGGCGCGCGGACCTTCTAAGGTAGAGATAAGTCCCCGACGCGCGACGCGCATGGCGAGCCCCGACTCGCCGGTGACGGGGACAGGCACACCGGCCCGGGCGTCCTGGTGTTGTCGGGTTCGAACAAGGCGCCTAGACTGAGGCCATAGCGTCGGCAACTCCAGCTTCCATGCGGGTCGGGAGTAGCCGGGCGGGCCGTTCGACAACTTCGAGCCTCAACCGCCACGGAAGCGGCTCATCCAGAACAGGACGTCGATGTCAGTAGTGGATCTGCAGGAACTCGAAGAGGTGAAGGGCCTGGTCGTCAAGGGCCAGCAGGTCGGAGTCCTGACCTTCGCCGAGATCGCCACCGCGGTCGCCGAGGTCGATCTCGACGAGAGCGACGTCGAGGAGCTGCATGGCTACCTCGAGCGCTCGGAGATCGAGCTGGTCGAGGAGATCGATCCGGCCCTCGCCGCCGCCCACGAGGAGCGCGCGCCCGACAAGCGCGGGCGCCGCAAGGCCAAGGCGGCGATCGACCTCAAGCCGGACATGACGACCGACTCCCTTCAGCTCTTCCTGAAGGACATCGGCAAGGTCCGGCTGCTGACGGCCCAGGAGGAGGTCGACCTCGCCCGGCGCATCGAGCGCGGCGACCTCGACGCCAAGCAGAAGATGGTCGAGTCCAACCTGCGCCTCGTCGTCTCGATCGCCAAGAACTACCGCAACCAGGGCCTGCCGTTCCTCGACCTCATCCAGGAGGGGACGCTCGGCCTGGTCCGCGCGGCGGAGAAGTTCGACTACCGCAAGGGCTTCAAGTTCTCGACCTACGCGACGTGGTGGATCCGGCAGGCGATCGCCCGCGCGCTGGCCGACAAGGCGCGCACGATCCGCATCCCCGTCCACGTCGTGGAGAAGCTCAACAAGATCGGCCGCGCGGAGCGCAAGCTCGTCACCGAGCTCGGGCGCGAGCCCTCGCCGGAGGAGATCGCCGAGGTCACGGGGATCGATCCCGAGGAGGTCGACTCGATCAAGCGCTCGGCCCAGGCGCCGGTCTCGCTGGAGAAGCCGGTCGGCGACGAGGAGGAGTCCGAGTTCGGCCAGTTCATCGCCGACGAGCGGGCGGAGTCGCCGTACGAGCGCGCCGCCGAGATCCTCACCAAGGAGGCGCTGCGCGAGGCACTGGAGAACCTCTCCTACCGCGAGCGGCGCGTGCTCGAGCTGCGCTACGGGCTCGGCGGCGAGCATCCGCGGACGCTGGACGAGGTGGGGCGCACGTTCAACGTAACGCGCGAGCGGATCCGCCAGATCGAGAACCAGTCGCTCAAGAAGCTTCAGAGCCTCGCCGAGGCCCAGAAGCTGCGCGACGTGGCGTAGCGCGCGGCGTGCAGACCACCCTCGCGAGCTTCAAGGAGTCCGAGTCGGCCGAGGCGTTCTCGCTGCAGAACTCCAAGCTGCTCAAGGTCGAGCTCGACCAGGTCACCATCCAGGCCAAGCGCGGCTCGATGGTCGCCTACCAGGGCGACGTGACCTTCGAGCACGCCGGCTCCGGCGGGATGGGGCGGATGTTCAAGAAGGCGATGACCGGCGAGGGCCAGAGCCTCATGAAGATGAGCGGCAGGGGCGAGGTGTTCCTGGCCGATCAAGCCCAGGAGGTGCACCTGATCTACCTGGAGAACGACCTCATCACGGTCAACGGCTCGAACCTGCTCGCCTTCGACGCCGGCATCGACTGGGACGTCAAGCGCGTCGAGGGCGTCTCCGGGATGATCAGCGGCGGCCTGTTCAACACCGAGCTGCACGGCACGGGCTGGGTGGCGATCATCTCCGACGGGCCGCCCGTCCTGCTCGACGTCCGCGAGGCCGGCACCTTCGCCGACGCCCAGGCGGCGATCACCTGGTCCTCTGGCGTCTCGACGTCGGTTAAGACCGACTTCAAGGCCAAGAACCTGATCGGCCGCGGCTCGGGCGAGAGCGTGCAGATGGCCTTCAGCGGTCAGGGCTGGGTGCTGGTCCAGCCCTCGGAGGGGCGGCCCGTGGTCAGCGCCTCCGGCAACGCCTAGACCAGCACGACGTCGTCGTCGGCCGCCGGGTCGTCGTCGTCTGCGACGACGGCTTCGCACGACGGGCACCACCAGCGGGCCTCGAGCGCGGTGCCGCACGCGGCGTGGCGCAGCGGCTCGCTCTCGCCGGCCGAGCGGGCGCCCCAGTCGGCGAGCAGGCGCAGCGCGCCGGCCAGCTCGCGGCCGGCCTCGGTGAGCTCATAGACGAAGCGGGGCGGGCGCTCGGAGTAGGGGAAGGCGACGACGAGCGCCTGCTCGGTGAGGTGCTTCAGGCGCCCGCTGAGCACGTTCGGGGCTATCCCGTCGAGCTCGTCCTGGAGCTCGTTGAAGCGCTTGGCCCCGTCCATCAGCGACGCGACCACGAGCAGCGTCCAGCGGTCGCCCACCTGCGCGAGCGCGTCGGCGAGCGGGCTGAGCGGCGTAGAGGCGCGGCGGCGGCCCATCTCTCGCGAGGGTAGCCGTCACGCCTGGTACGGTAGTAACTTGCAAGTAGCAAGTTACTTCGTGGAGGCATCGTCATGACCCAGTTGCTCCAAGAGCTCCAGCAGGCGGTCGCGGCCACCGCCGAGCGCATCGGCCCGTCCGTGGTCGGCCTCGGCCGCGGCTGGGGCCGCGGCTCGGGCGTGATCGTCGCGCCCGGGCGCGTGCTCACCAACGCCCACGTCCTGCGCGGCGAAGAGGTCGCGGTGGCCTTCGCCGACGGCGAGAGCGCCCACGGCCGGCTCGCGGGCGCGGACGCCGAGCTCGACGTCGCCGTGATCGCGGTCGAGACGGGCGAGCGGCCGGTGCTCGGCTTCTCGCCCGGCGCCGTCGAGGCGGCCGGCGTCGGCGCGCCCGTGTTCGCGCTCGCCAACCCCGGCGGGCGCGGGCTACGGACCACCTTCGGCCTCGTCAGCGCCGCCGGGCGCTCCTTCCGCGGCCCGCGCGGGCGCCGCATCGGCGGCTCGATCGAGCACTCCGCGCCGCTGCCGCGCGGGTCCTCCGGCGGCCCGCTCGTCGACCTCGACGGCCGGCTGCTCGGCCTGAACACCGTGCGGACGGGCGGCGGGCTGATCCTCGCGCTGCCGGCCGACGAGGCGCTTCAGCGCCGGAGCGAGGCGCTCGCGGCGGGCGAGACCCGGCAGCGCCCGAGGCTGGGTGTGGCGATCGCCCCGCCGCGCGCGGCGCGGCGACTGCGCAGCGCGGTCGGGCTGCCCGAGCGCGACGGCCTGCTCGTCCGCCACGTCGAGGACGACAGCCCCGCCGCGCGCGCCGGGATCGAGCGGGGCGACCTGCTCGTCGCCGCGGACGGGCGGCCGGTGACCGGGCTCGACGACCTCTTCGACGCGCTCGAGACCGGCGCCGGCGAGCCGCTGGCGCTGCGGGTGGTCCGCGGCGCCGAGGAGCGCGACGTCGCGGTCGACCTCGCCGGCTGAGGTACTTCAGTTCGTGAAGTGCTGCGGTATCATGCGGAGCAGACCTTGGCTTCCCTGAGCGACTCCGACTGCCCCGTCTGCCGCACCGCCGACATCGTCTGCGGCAAGTGGACGCTGCTCGTCATCCGCGACCTCGCCGACGGCCGCTCGCGCTTCTGCGAGCTCGAGCGCTCGCTGCAGGGCATCTCACCGCGCACGCTCTCGCTGCGCCTGCGGGCGCTCGAGGAGGAGGGCGTCGTGCGGCGCAAGACCTTCCCCGAGGTCCCGCCGCGCGTCGAGTACGCGCTGACCGAGAAGGGCCGCGCGCTCGTGCCGATCATCGAGTCGATGCGCGCCTACGGCACCGAGTGGCTCGGCGCCACGGGCAGCTGCGCCCCGCCGGCCGAGCGGCCGGTGGACGTCGTCGCCGCCTGACGCTCCGCGAGCGCCACGGTTCTGCGGGCGAACCCCGCTTCGAGGGTGGCCCGGATCGGTTTCGCCGGATCTCAACCGGCATTTCCTCAGCATCGCGCCGATTCCGTCCTCGGTGCAGCAGTCGTGCCGCTCCAACCGGCTCAACCTCAGCAGCGCCGCGCCAGTCGGCCGGATGCTGTGGAAAAGCCGGTTGGCCGCGACCTCGCGTCTCGGCCGCACCCCTCACCAGCTGGGGTACGACACGCCACGACCGCTGCAACCCCGCCTGCGCGCGCAGGAGCCGCCCCGCGGGCGGCGAAACGGCGGCACATGCACAACCGCGCGCTCCACGACACCCTCGCCGCCTTCGTGGAGGAGGCCGCCCTGCAGCTCGCCGAGGAGGTCTCCGGCGGCGCCGAGATCCCCTTCGAGCTGGAGACGACGCCGCCGTCGCGCGCCGCCTCGCCCCTGTACTGCTACACGCCGCAGACCGACCGGTTCATCGCCGCCCATGTCGGCGTGCTTGGGCGGCTGCCCTCCTATCCCGCCGCCGCCCAGAGCCTCGCGGCGCTGCCGGACCTGCCGGGCTACCTGCAGGCCCGCGGCCGCCGGCCCGCCTCCGCGGACCCGCGCGCGCAGGCCGACGCGGCGTTGCAGGCGCTGCTGACGGCCATATGGGCCGACGCCAGCGACTTCGGCTTCGACGCCTCGCGCTTCGACGCCGCCTACGCGGAGCTCGAGCGCCACGCCTACAGCGGCTTCGACCTCGCGCTCGTGCTCGCGCCGGTCGAGGGCCTGGTGATCGAGTCCGACGAGGTCGCGCTGGGCGAGGGGCTCTCGCTCGTGCGCGCCGGCCTGCTTCAGGACGCGCCGGCCGAACTGGCCGCCGACGCCTACGCGACGATCGCCGTGCTGCGCCTCGAGGGCGAGGCCGGCCAGGACGCGGGCCTCGAGTCCGCCGGGCGGCGGCTGCGACGGCTGCAGTCGGCCCTGCGCCTGTGGGACGACGCCGAGCCCGCGCTCGGCCCGGCCGCGTGGGCGCGGACCGGCGGCGGGCCGTGGCTCGCGGTCCCGCTGGCGACCGGGATGCGCCGCGTCGCCGGCGACTGCCTGCTCTCGGCCGAGGAGGAGGACCCCCTGCGCGCTTTCTGCTCGCTCGTGGCCCGGCGCACGCCGCGCGGCGGCGAGCTCGCCTGGGGGCTGCGGCGCTTCGAGCTCGGCTGCGAGCGCCCCAGCGGCCTCGAGGGCCTGACGGACTGGATGCTCGCCCTGCGCGCGCTGCTGGGCGACGCGGGCCCCGGCGGGCAGGAGCGCGCCATCACCCGGCTCGCGGCGATCTGCGCCCACCCGGAGGAGCGCGAGCCGCTGATCGGGCGCCTGCACGAGGTCGCCGCGCTCGAGCGCCGGGTCGTCGCCGGCACGTTGCGCGCCGAGCCGGCGCTCGAGGAGCTGGTCGGCGAGCTGGGCGGGCTCCTGCGCGCTGTCCTGCGCGACGTGCTCTGCGGGCACCTCGACCCGGAGCTGCGCCGGATCGCCGACGAGCTGATCGACGACGCGGCGGCCGCGACGCCCGCCGCGGCCTGACGCGCTCAGCCGGCCCCGAACCAGGTCTTGGTGGGGGCCGGCTCAGCCGGCACCGAACAAATGCGCGCGCACGAGCGCGAGGCCGTCGACGTCGTGCACGTCGTCGGCCAGCTCGGGCACCACGACCGTCGGCGGTGAGCCGAGCGTCGCGACGAGGCGCTCGAGCTCGGCCTCGTCGTGGGCGGCCAGCGCCGCCAGCTCGGCCGCCGCGGTCTGCACGCGCGCCGCGAGCGCGTCGCCGAGCTCGCCCGCCAGCTCGCCCGGCAGCGCGCCGTCGACCTCGGGCGCCTCGTGCAGGCGGTTCACGACGAGCCCGCCGAACGGCAGCCCGCCCTCGCGCAGCTTGCGGTTGAAGTAGATCGCCTCCTCGACCGGGTCGTGGCGCGGCGCGGAGATGATCAGGAACGTCGTGCCCGGGTCGGCGAGCAGCGCGCCGACGCGGCGGGCCCGCTCCGTGAAGCCGTCGATCAGCCCCGTCAGCGAGCGGAAGAACACCGACAGGTCATGCAGCAGGTCGACGCCGGTGACGCGCTCCATGACGGAGAACATGACGCCCGTGCCCCGCCCGATCAGCCGCCCGCCGATCCCCGCCGGGCGCAGGAAGACCCGCACGGCTCGGCCCTGGAAGAACGAGGTCAGCCGCCCGGGCGCGTCCAGGAAGTCCAGCGCGTTGCGCGACGGCGGCGTGTCGAGCACGAGCAGGTCGAAGCCGCCCTCCTGGTCGAGCTCGTAGAGCTTGGCGATCGCGGTGAACTCCTGGGAGCCGGCGACGGCGCTGGAGAGCTGCTGGTAGATGCGGTTGCCCAGGATCTCGTCGCGCGTGGCCGCGTCGGGCGCGAGGCGCTCGATCAGCGTGTCGAAGGTGCGCTTGGAGTCGAGCATCATCGCCCACAGCTCGCCGCGCATCTCGACCCCGTGGGCGGCGAAGCGCTGCGGGTCCACGAGCCGCGGCTCGTTGTCGAGCTGCTCGAGCCCGAGCGCGTCGGCCAGGCGGCGGGCCGGGTCGATCGTCACCACCGCCACCCGCAGGCCGCCCGCTGCCGCGCCCATCGCGAGCGCGGCGGCGGTCGTCGTCTTGCCCACGCCACCGGAGCCGGCGCAGATGACGATCCTGTGGCCGGCCAGCAGCGGGGCGACCGAGCCGTCGCGCTCCTCGTGACCCGATCGACCGCCGTGCATCCGGCGCGCATGCTACGCGGGCGGGAAGGATTCGCCCCCCATCCGACGAATCGCCGTCCTCGATGGGATTCCCCGAGCGTGATCGGAGCACGACGTGACGTCCTCTTCCTCTTCCAGGGCTAGGGTGATCGCCTTCGCGAACCAGAAGGGCGGCGTCGCCAAGACGACCACGACGCTCAACCTGGCGGCTGCGTTCGCGGAGAAGGGTCATCGCGTCCTGTGCGTCGACATGGACCCGCAGGGCAACCTGACCATGTCGCAGGGCATCGATCCCGACGGGCTCGAGCTCTCGATGTACGACGTGCTGGTCCACGACGCCTCGATCCGGGAGGTGATCCGCCGCCGCGAGATCGACATCGCGTGCGCCTCGATCGACCTCGCCGGCGCCGAGCTGGCCATGTCGATGAAGATCGGCCGCGAGCGCGCGCTGGAGAAGGCGCTGCGCGCCGTCAGCGACGACTACGACTTCGTCTGCATCGATACGCCGCCGTCCCTGGGACTATTGACGATCAACGCCCTGACCGCGGCCGACCGTGTGATCGTCCCCGTCCAGTGCGAGTATCTGTCGATGCGGGGCCTGGTCCAGTTGCAGAACACCCTGGGGATGATCCGCGAGAACCTCAATCCCGACGTGGTCATCGCCGGCATCCTCCCCACGCTGGTGGACAGCCGGACGTTGCACGCCCAGGAGGCGATCGAGCTGCTGGAGGAGAACTTCGGCGACCAGGTGTTCGCGGCGCGCATCAAGAAGACGATCCGGTTCGCCGAGGCGCCGGTCCGGGGTATGTCCGTGCTCAAATACGAGCCGCGGGGAACGGCAGCCGACGCCTATCGCCAGCTGGCGAAGGAGGTGCTCTCGAATGGGAAGCGGTAAGCGGGCGAGCATGCGCGAGGGGCCGCTGGCCGCTCTGTTTCGCAAGACGGACGAGGAGGCCGCCGCCGAGCCCTCCGCGGCCGGGGCCGACCCGGTGCCCGCGCCGCAGCCCGCCGAGCCCGTGCCCGCGCCCGCCCCGGCCACCGAGGCCGCGCGGGTCCCGAGCCCGCAGGAGCGCCTGCGCCACGCCTTCTCCTCCGACGTCCCCGAGAACATGATGAGCCGCCAGTCGACGCCCGAGCCGCCGCCGCCCGCCCCCGAGGACCCCTACGCCCGCGCGGACGCCTACGGCGGGCCGTTCGCGGTCGGCGTGCCCCAGCTGCGCGTCGTCGGCGTCGGCGGCGCCGGCGTCAACGCCGTCAACCGCATGATCGAGGCCGAGCTCGGCGGCGTCGAGTTCGTGGCGGTCAACACCGACGCCCAGTCGCTGCAGCAGTCCTCCGCCCACGTGACGCTGCAGATCGGCCACGGCGCCACCCGCGGCCTCGGCTCGGGCGCCGATCCGGATCTCGGCCGCACCGCGGCGATGGAGGACTTCGACAAGACCAAGGCGCTGCTCAAGGGCTCCGACATGGTCTTCATCACCTGCGGCGAGGGCGGCGGGACGGGCACGGGCGCCGCGCCGGTGCTGGCGCGCATCGCCCGCGAGCTGGGCGCGCTCACCGTCGGCATCGTCACCAAGCCGTTCGGCTTCGAGGGCTCGCGCCGGGCGCAGGCCGCCGAGGCCGGCATCGAGGCGCTCGCCGAAGAGGTCGACACGCTGATCGTGGTGCCCAACAACCGGCTGCTGTCGGTGCTCGACAAGCAGACCTCGATGGTCGAGGCCTTCCGCGTCGCCGACGACGTGCTGCGCCAGGGCGTCCAGGGCATCTCCGACCTCATCACGCTGCCGGGGCTGATCAACCTCGACTTCGCCGACGTGCGGACGATCATGGCCGACGCGGGCACCGCGCTGCTGGGCATCGGCATGGGTACGGGCGAGAAGCGCGCGCTCGACGCCGCGGCCCAGGCCGCGTCCTCGCCGCTGCTGGAGACGACGCTCGAGGGCGCCAAGTCGATCCTGCTCTCGATCACCGGCGGGCGGGACCTGTCGCTGTGGGAGGTCAACGAGGCGGCCAAGGCGGTCGCCGAGGCCGCGCACCCGGAGGCCAACATCATCTTCGGGGCGATGGTCGACGACGGGCTCGAGGACCAGGTGTGGGTCACGGTCGTGGCCACCGGCTACGGCGACGGGCGCACACCGCGGGCCGACGGCGAGAGCAGCCGGGGGACGCTGCGCGAGCCGGCCGGCGAGCCGCGCGTGCGGCGCACGTCCGAGCGCGACCGCCGGCGCACGGACACGCGCGCCGACGTCGACGTCGACGTGCCGGAGTTCATCCCCCGCTTCTAGACGGCTGATTCGCGGCTCGATCCGCGGCGCGATACTGCGCCCATGCACGGTGTCGTCGCCGCGGGTCACAGCCTCACCGCCCAGGCCGGCGGCGACGTGCTGCGCGCCGGCGGCAACGCCGTCGACGCAGCGCTGGGGGCGATGCTCACCTCGTTCGTCACCGAGCCGCTGCTGACCGGCTTCGGCGCCGGCGGCTATCTGCTCGTCGGCGGCGCGGGGCGCGAGCCCGAGGTGCTCGACTTCTTCGTCGCCGCGCCCGGGCAGGGCGCCGACCTGAGCGCCCGGGCGGCGCTCGAGCCGGTCGACGTCGACTTCGGCGACGTCAGCCAGCTCTTCAACGTCGGCGCGGCCTCGGTCGGCGTCTACGGCACGCCGTCGGGCGTCTGCGAGGCCGCGCGGCGCTTCGGCACGGTGCCGTTGGCCGAGCTCGCCGCGCCCGCCGCGGCGCTCGCGCGCGGCGGCGTGCCGGTCAGCCGCATGCAGGCCTACATCTTCGGCATCCTCGAGCCGATCATGGCCGCGACCGCGGAGTCGCGCGCGCACTTCATGCCGGCCGGCCGGCCCGCGCGCGAGGGCGAGACGTTCTGCGACCCCGACCTCGGTGACGCGCTCGAGCGCCTCGGTGCGGAGGGGGCGGCGCCCTTCTACACCGGCGAGGTCGCCGCCGCGGTGGTCGAGTGGGTGGCCGAGCGCGGCGGCACGCTGACCGCGGAGGACCTGGCGGCCTACAGCACGACCGTGCGCGAGCCGGTGCGCGTCCGCTACCGCGGCCGCACGGTGCTGACCAACCCGCCGCCGAGCGCGGGCGGCATCCTGATCGCCTACGCGCTCGCCCTGCTCGGCCGCGAGCCCGGCCCGCCACCGGCGCGCGAGCTCGTCGAGGTGATGGAGCGCGCGCAGGCCGAGCGCACGGCGGAGTTCGACTCGGGCCTCGACCAGGACGGCTTCCCGGACGCCTTCCTGGCCTCGCGGCTGGGCTCGACCACCCACATCTCCGTCCTGGACGCCGACGGCCTCGCCTGCTCGATCACGTGCACCAACGGCGAGGGCTCCGGGCAGATCCCCGCCGGCACCGGCGTGCACCTGAACAACATGATGGGCGAGGAGGACCTCTCGCCGCTGGGCTTCTTCGCCCATCGCCCGGGCCGGCGGCTGCCGTCGATGATGTGCCCCACGATGGTGCTGCGCGACGACGGCGAGCCAGAGCTGGTGCTGGGCTCGGCGGGCTCGAACCGCATCCGCTCGGCGATCCTGCAGGTGATCGTCGGCGTGCTCGACCGCGATCTCGACGTGGCCGCGGCGGTCGAGGCGCCGCGCGTGCACTTCGAGGACGAGCTCGTCTACGCCGAGCCCGGCGTCGAGCTCGGCCCGCTGGAGGCCGACGGCCGCGAGATCGCGCGCTTCCGCGACCGCAACCTGTTCTTCGGCGGCTGCCAGGCGGTCGGCCACGACCCGGCGACCGGCGAGCGCGCCGGGGCGGGCGATCCGCGCCGCGGCGGCGCGGCCGTGCGGGTCTGAGACCTCCGTAGCATTCGGCTGACGATGATCGCCCCGCTGGCGGCAACGGAGGCGCCCGCCTTCCTCGGAGAGGTCGTCGGCCTGCTGGTCGGCGCCGCGGTGGTCGCCTACCTCGCCTACCGCGTGCGCATCGTCCCGATCGTGGGCTTCCTGCTCGCGGGCGTGCTGATCGGCCCCGAGCAGCTGGGGATCATCGACGACCGCGAGCTCGTCGACGCGGCCGCCGAGGTCGGGGTGATCCTGCTGCTGTTCACGATCGGCCTCGAGTTCAGCCTCGAGCGGCTCGCGCGCATCCGCCGCATCATCGTCGTCGCGGGCGGCCTGCAGGTCGGCCTCTGCACCGGGCTGACGGCCGCGCTGCTGATCGCCTTCGGGGTGGAGTGGCGCGTGGCGGTGTTCAGCGGGCTGCTGGTCTCGCTCGGCTCGACCGCGATCGTGCTCAAGCTGCTCGGCGACCGCGCGCAGATGAACACCCGCCACGGGCAGGTCGTGCTCGGCGTGCTGCTCTTCCAGGACCTCGCGGTCGTGCTGATGGTGCTGATCGTGCCCGCGCTGGGCGGGGAGGCCGGCTCGCCGCTGGAGTTCGCCTGGGCGCTGGCCAAGGCGGGCCTGATCGTGGCGGTGGTCATCGTCGTCGCCCGCCGCCTGATGCCGCCGCTGCTCGAGCTGGTGGCCCGCACGTGCTCGCCGGAGGTCTTCCTGCTGGCTGTGGTGGCGATCTGCTTCGGGACCGCCTACGGCACGAGCCTCGCCGGCGTCAGCGTCTCCCTCGGCGCCTTCCTGGCCGGGCTGCTGGTGTCCGAGAGCCGCTTCGACCAGCAGGCGCTGGGCGACATCCTGCCCCTGCAGATCATCTTCAGCGCGCTGTTCTTCGTCTCGATCGGGATGCTGCTGGACGTCGGCTTCCTGATCGACAACCTGCCGGCGGTGATCGGCGCCGTGCTCGCGGTGCTGGTGGTCAAGGTGGTGAGCACCGGGGCGGCGGTACGGGCGCTCGGCGAGCCCCCGGCGGTGGTGTTCGCCTCCGCGCTGATCCTCGCCCAGGTGGGCGAGTTCTCCTTCGTGCTCCAGCGCGCGGGCGCCGACGCCGGGCTGAGCTTCGCCGGGCTGGGGGAGGACGGCACCCAGGGCTTCATCGCCACGACCGTGCTGCTGATGGTGGCGACGCCGTGGCTCTCCTCGCTGGCCGTCGGGATGGGCGGGAAGATGCGCGAGCGCAGCGCGCCCGTCCGCGCCGAGGCGGGCACCGAGCCCGAGGCGGACAGCGGCCTGGCCGAGGACCTCGACGACCACGTGATCGTCGCCGGCTACGGCCGCACCGCGCGCTCGCTGACCGGCGCGCTGCAGTGGGCGGGCGTGCCGCTGGTGGTCACCACGCTGAGCCCGGACGGCGCCGCCGAGGCGCAGGCGCGCGAGCTGCCGGTCCTGCTCGGCGACGCGACCCGCACGCGTACGCTGACCGAGGCCGGTGTCCAGCGCGCCCGCGTGCTCGTGATCCCCGACGACGGGCCCGAGATGGCCGCGCGGATCGCCGGGGTGGCGCGCGGGCTCGCGCCGCGGCTGAAGGTCGTCGTCCACACCCGCTACGCGGTCGACGCCGGCGAGATCGCGGCCGCGGGGGCCAAGGTCGTCAGCGAGGAGACCGAGGCCGACGCCCACCTGATCGGCGGGCTGCTGCACGCCTACGAGGTGCCGGCCGACCAGATCGAGTCCCACATGGCCGCCCTGCGCGCGCCGGGCGTGCCGCGCGCGCACCACGACGGGCAGGGCTCGCGCCCGCGCACCGTGGTCGACACCGACCAGGTGGTCGAGCCGCGGCTGGATCCCGAGGGCTGCCCGCACGTGGAGGAGACGCGCGCGGTCGTGCCCAGCGCGCGCGGCTGCGAGGAGTGCCTGCGCGACGGCACCACCTGGGTGCACCTGCGGATCTGCCTGAGCTGCGGGCACGTCGGCTGCTGCGACAGCTCGCCGCACCGGCACGCTCGCGCGCACTTCTCGGAGAACGGCCATCCGGTCATCCGCTCCGCCGAGCCCGGGGAGGACTGGGGCTACTGCTTCGACGACCAGGTCACGCTCGAGCCGGCGCGGGCCCCGAGCGCCGCCCCTTGAAGACCCCTGGGAAAGGCCGCCACGCCCGACGACGACGTGGACGCATCGCCAGATCGCCACCCGAACCCTCGGCAATACTTCGGTATTCCCTTCGGGATTCGTGCGGCGCCTGGCTCGATCCACGCCGCCTTCGGTCGGGCCGGCCTAGTTCCCAGGACCCTTCTTGACCAGGATCAGCCGCCAGCCGGCGCCGTCGCGCGCCTGAGCGAAGCCGTGCCCGCCGTCGGCGGCGAGCGCGGCGAGGTCGAGCGGCGCCTCGGGGTCGGTGGCGAGCACCACCAGCGTGTCGCCGTCGGCCAGCCCGGCCAGCGCGCGGCGGGCCTGGATCGTGGGCAGCGGGCAGCTGAGGCCGCGGGCGTCGAGGACCGAGCTCCTAGCATCCATCCCGGAGATGATCGCGGCCATCCTCGAGAGCGGCGAGCTCGAACGCCTCTACACCGGTCTGTCGCTGCTCGTCTCGGCCGCCGCCGACGGCCGCCCGGCGCGCGGGCTGGTCTCCTTCGGCGCGCTGGCGCCGCTCGTCGATGACCGGCTCGCCGACCGCGCGCTGCGCCCCGAGGCGACGCCGCACCTCAGCGGGCCGGGGCGCGAGACGCTCGCGCGCTCGCTGGCCGAGCTGCGCGCCACCGCTCGCGAGCTCGAGGACTGCCGTCTGTGGGCGTGCGCGGCGGCGCTGGAGACCACCGGCGTCGCCCGCGCGGACGTCGACGCCTGGCTGGACGGGGTGTGCTCGACGCCGCGTTTCCTGCGCGAGGTGGCGGGCGCCGACCTGGTGGTGGTGTGAGGCGACGGCTGGCGGCGACCGTGGCGGTCGCGGCCGCGGTGGCGGGCTGTGGCGCGCCGTCGGCCGACCTCTTCGAGGTGACCCGCTCGGGCGAGGACCCGGGCGCCAACGTGGCGCTGGTGGTCTCCGACGGCGGCAGCGTGCGCTGCAACGGCGAGTCCAAGCCGCTCGACGCCGAGCGGCTGCTGCGTGCCCGCCAGCTCGCGCGCGACCTCGAGCGGCCGGCCTCGCTGGGCCTCGAGCTGCCGCGCGCGCCGGGGGCGATCCTGAGCTACCGCGCCCGCATGGGCGCCGGGTCGATCGCCTTCTCGGACGCCTCGCGCGGCGTGCCGGCCGCCTTCGAGCGCCTCGCGGCCTTCACCACCGACGTCGCGGAGAACGTCTGCGGGATCGAGCGCTGAGCCCGTACGCCGCCCGGTGAAGCTCCTGCTCGCCGCGGTCGCGGTGCTCGTCGTGCTCGCGGCCGCCGGCGTGGTCGTCTTCGTCCAGCGCGGCAGCGACGCGCCCGCGCCGCCTGAGCTGTCGGCGCCGCCGGAGGAGACCGAGCGGCCGGCCCAGGACGGCGAGCAAGGCGACGGGACATGGGAGGCGACGGGCGGCTTCCTCGGCTACCGCGTCCGCGAGACGCTCGCGGGCATCGGCGCGACGACCGCGGTCGGGCGCACGCGGGCGATCTCCGGACGCGTGACCGTCCGCGACGGCCAGGCCGTCCGCGGCCGCATCGGCGCCGACCTGCGCGAGCTGACCAGCGACGAGCCTCGGCGTGACAACCGCATCCGCAGCGATGGCCTGGAGTCCGACGCCTTCCCGCGCGCCACCTTCGTGCTCACCCGCCCCGCCGCGCTCGGGCGCGCCGCGATGGCGCGCGGCCGGCTGACCCTGCACGGCGTCACGCGCCCGATCGCCATGCCCATCCGCTCCCAGCTGACCGGCGGGCGGCTGGAGATCGTCGGGACCGAGCGCATCACCTTCGCGCAGTTCGACATGCGCCCGCCGAGCATCGCCGGCTTCGTCTCGGTGCGCCCGGACGCGCGCATCGAGGTCCGCCTCGTGCTCGAGCCGGCCTAGGAACCGGCCGCCAGCCGGCCCTCCGCGAGGGCCTCGAGGTCCACCTCGTCGAGGCTCGCCACCACCAGGTCGGCGCGCGCGTCGGCGAGCGCCTCGGCCTCCACCGCGCGCGCGACGCCGAGCGCGGCCATCTCGCCCGCCTTCGCCGCCAGGACGCCCGACACGGCGTCCTCGACCACGAAGCACCCGCCCGCCGCGACGCCGAGCTCCTCGGCGGCGGCGTAGAAGATCTCGGGGTGCGGCTTGCCGCGGTCGAAGTCGCGGCCGGAGACGTCGGCGTCGAAGAGCTCGAGCAGCGTGAGGCCCGGCGCCACGAAGTCGTAGGAGAGCCCCATCTCCTGCGCGGCGCGGTCGAGCCGGATGCCCCCGAGCAGCCGCCCGGCGTTCTTCGACGACGACGCGGCCGCCAGCCGGACGCCGGCGGCGCGCACGGCCAGGATGAAGCGCAGCGCGTCGGGGTAGGCCTCCACGCCCTCGTCGGCCAGGATCGCGTCGACGGTCTGCTGCTTGCGCTCGCCGTAGGCCTGGATGCGCTCCTCGACGTCCGGCACGCCGAAGTGCTCCAGCGCGGCGCGGGCGCCCTCCATCGTCGGCCGGCCCGACATCTCGGCGTGGTAGAGGTCGGCCGTGAAGCGCTCGGGCGCGTAGCCGGTCTCGTCGCGGATCGCGCGCCAGTCGGCGTCCATCAGGCTCTGCAGCGCCTCGCCCCAGGCGCGCTCGTGCGGTGAGTCCACGAGCACGCCGTCCACGTCGAAGATCGCGGCTTCGAAGCCCGTCCCGTCCACCGTCACCTCCGGTCTCCCACGGCCGCGCGACGATACACCGGCGCGTCCGGTCCGTGGCGCCCGTGCCGCGTGGCTGCAAGGATCCCGGGCCGATGGCGACCGCCGCCCGCACCCGCCGCCCCCGCATCAGCGCGGTCATGCGCGAGGGCGAGCAGGTCACGCCGCTCGAGCTGTTCTTCGACCTCGTCTTCGTGCTGGCGCTGACCCAGTGCACGGCGCTGATGGCAGACGAGCCGACCTGGACCGGCCTCGCCAAGGGCATGGTGACGCTCGGCGTCCTGTGGTGGGCGTGGGTCGGCTACGCCTGGCTGACGAGCGTCGTGAACCCGGAGGAGGGCGCGGTCCGGATCGCCATGTTCGGCGCGATGGCGGGGCTGCTGGTCTGCGCCCTGTGCGTGCCGGGCGCCTTCGACGACGAGGGCGCGACGTTCGCGGTCGCCTACGCCGTCGTGCGCTTCGGCCAGATCGCGCTCTTCTTCCTGGCCAGTCGCGACCGTCCAGACCTGCGCCGGTCGGTCGTCGGCCTGGGCGGCTCGACGGCGGTCGGCGTCCTGCTGGTCGGGAGCGCCGCGTTCTTCGACGGCTGGGTCCAGGGCGGGCTGTGGTTCCTGGCCATCGCCCTCGACGTCGGCGGGCCGGCCCTGTTCGGCGTAGCCGGATGGAAGCTCTCCCCGGAGCACTTCGCCGAGCGCCACGGCCTGATCGTGATCATCGCCCTGGGTGAGTCGATCGTCGCGATCGGCATCGGCGCCGAGGAGACCGAGCTCGACGCCGGCGTGATCGCGGCCGCGGTGCTCGGCATCGCGCTGGCTGCCGCGCTGTGGTGGGCGTACTTCGACGTCGTGGCCAAGGTCGCGACACAGCGCCTCGAACAGGCGGCGCCCGGCGTCGAGCAGAACTCGATGGCGCGCGACTCCTACTCCTTCCTGCACTTCCCGATGGTGGCGGGCATCGTGCTCGTGGCGCTGGGCCTGAAGAAGACGCTCGAGCACGTCGACGACCCGCTCAAGCTGGTGCCGGCCGTGGCCCTGCTCGGCGGCTGTGCGCTCTACCTGGTCGCCCACGTCGCGTTCCGCTGGCGCAACGTGCATACGCTCAACCGGCCGCGGTTGGTCACCGCGGTGCTGCTGGTCGCGCTGCTGCCGCTCGCGGTCGAGCTGCCGTCGCTGCTCACGCTCGCGATCGTCACCGCGCTGATGTGCGCGCTGATCGCCTACGAGGCGATCCGCTACGCCGAGGCGCGCGACCGCATCCGCCACCAGGCCGAGCAGCAGGCGACTGGGGCCTGATCAGCCCGGGAAGTGGACCTTGCCGTTCGAGCGCGCGCGGGTCTGCGCGCGGTCGACGAAGTCCAGCCGCTTGAGCGCGGCGCGGAACAGCCGGGTGACGAGCTTGAGCCGCGCGGACTCCGAGCGCAGGTCGAGCAGCCCCTGCTTGGCCTCGAGCCCGAACTCCACCGTCGCGGCCATCTCGTAGGCGCTCATCTCGGCGATCTCATCCTCGTCGGGCGTCCGGTCGGTCGCCTGGCGGACCAGCTCGGCGTAGGTCTCGTGGGCCTGCCCGGCGGCGTCGGCGTCGGCGTCCTCCTCGCGGTCGTCGAGGAACTCGACGGTGCCGGCCGGATAGACCAGCTCCTCCTGGCGCTCCTCGATCCGGAACGGGCGCGTGCCGCGGGCGATCAGGTTGATGCGCCCGTCGTCCATGCGCTCGAGCACCTCGGCGATCTCGCACGCGCAGCCGACCGTCTTGAGGCCGTCGTCGGAGACCCACACGATGCCGAACTCGGACTCCTCCTCCTCACAGCGCGCCATCATCGCCTTGTAGCGGTCCTCGAAGATGTGCAGCGGCACCAGCTCCGTGGGCAGCGCGACGATGCCGAGCGGGAAGAGCGGGAAGTCGCGCATGAGCACCACAGTCAGAAAGTGTACGTCCGCGCCGCCGCCCGGGATGGCCCTTCCGGTGGTGCTCGCCGTATCCGTCGGGCATGTCCTCGACCGCGATCGTCTGGTTCCGGCGCGACCTGCGCGTGCATGATCACCCGGGGCTCGCGGCGGCCCTGGAGGAGCACGCCCACGTCGTGCCGGCCTTCGTGCTCGACCGGCGGCTGCTGCGCGGGCGCTTCCCCTCCGCGGCGCGCACGGAGTTCCTGCTGGGTTGCCTGCGTGAGCTGCGCGAGGCGCTGCGGGCTCGCGGTGGCGATCTCGTCGTGCGCGAGGGGGCGCCGGAGTCGGTCTTGGCCGACCTGGCCCGGGAGGCGGGTGCGGGCGCCGTCTACTTCGCCTCCGACGTCTCGCCGTTCGCGATGGCCCGCGACCGCCGCGTGGAGGGGGCGCTGCGGGAGGCCGGGGTGCGAGCGCGCCGCACGCCGGGGAACTTCATCGCCGACGTCGGCAAGCCGCGCACGCAGGGCGGCGAGCCGTTCGTCGTCTTCACCCCGTTCTGGCGCGCCTGGCAGCAGCTCCCGCGCCGGCCGGTGCACGACGCGCCGAGCTCGCTGGCGCTGCCGGCTGGCCTCGAGCCGGGTTTGCTGCCGAGCCTCGGCGAGCTGGGCTATGAGCCCGAGCTGGCCGAGCCCTTCCCGCCGGGCGAGCGCGCCGGCCGCGAGCGCATGGCCGGGTGGCTCGAGACCGGGCTGGATCACTACCGCGACTTGCACGACCGGATGGTGGGCGGCTCGTCGGAGCTCTCGCCCTACCTGCACTTCGGCTGCGTCTCGGCGCGCGAGCTGGCCGGGCGCGCGGAGGCGTCGGGGGCCAGGCGCGCCGGCGCCTACGTCCGCCAGCTCGCGTGGCGCGACTTCTACGCCCACGTGCTGCTCCACCACCCCGGCAACGCGCGCGAGGCCCACCAGCCGCGCTTCCGCGCGCTGGAGACCGCCGACGACCGCGAGGGCTTCGCCGCCTGGCGAGAGGGGCGCACCGGCTTCCCGCTCGTGGACGCCGCGATGCGCCAGCTGCGCGCGCGCGGCTGGATGCACAATCGGGCGCGGCTCGTCGTCGGCTCGTTCCTGACCAAGGACCTGCACGTCGACTGGCGCTGGGGCGAGGCGCACTTCATGCGCTACCTGCTCGACGGCGACGAGGCGTCCAACAACGGCAACTGGCAGTGGATCGCCTCGGTCGGGACCGACCCGCAGCCGGCCTTCCGCCGGATCTACAACCCGGCCCGCCAGCAGGCGCGCTTCGACCCCGAGGGCGAGTACGTGCGCCGGTGGGTGCCCGAGCTGCGCGAGGTGCCCGACGACAAGCTGGCCGAGCCGTGGACGATGGACGCCGGCGAGCAGCGGGCGGCGTCCTGCGTGATCGGCCGCGACTACCCGGCGCCGATCGTCGACCACCAGGCCGAGCGCCGGCGGGCGCTCGAGCGCTACGCGGCGGCGGGCGGCTGATGGGCCACACGGCCCTGGTCCTCGGCGACCAGCTCTCGCACGACAACCCCGCGCTCGAGGGCGCCGACCGCGTGCTGCTGATCGAGTCGCGGCGGGCGCTCGGGCGCCTGCGCTACCACCGCCGGCGCCGGCACCTCGTGCTCTCGGCGATGCGCCACTTCGCGGCCGAGCGGCGCGAGCGCGGCGAGGCCGAGGTGATCGAGCGCCGCGACGAGCCCGACATGGCCGGCGTCCTGCAGGACTTCGGCGACGTGGTCTGCGCGGCGCCGCACTCCGCGCCGGGACGCCGCGCTTTGCAGGCGGCGGGCGTGCGCTTCGTCACCGGCACGCAGTTCTTGACCGACCCCGACGACTTCGCGGCGTGGGCCGGCGGCCGCAAGCGGCTGGTGATGGAGGACTTCTACCGCGAGCAGCGCCGGCGCTTCGGGCTGCTGCTCGAAGACGGCGAGGAACCGGCCGGCGGGCGCTGGAACTTCGACGCCGAGAACCGCCGTCCGCCGCGCGAGGGGCTCGACGCGCCGGCGCCCTACACGCCGCGCGAGGACGAGATCGACGAAGAGGTCCGACGCGACCTGGATGCCATGGAGCTGCCCGAGTTCGGCGAGGACGGCCCGCGCGAGTGGCCGGCGACCGCGACGGAGGCCAAGCGGGCGCTCGAGGACTTCGTCGGCCGGCGGCTCGCGGACTTCGGCCCGTGGCAGGACGCGATGGTCTCGGGGCAGCCGTGGCTCTTCCACGCGAAGCTCTCGGCGCCGATGAACCTCGGGCTGCTGGCGCCGCTCGACGCCTGCCGGGCCGCCGAGGCGGCCTGGCGCGTGGGCGACGCACCGCTCGCATCGGTCGAGGGCTTCGTCCGCCAGATCATCGGCTGGCGGGAGTACGTATGGGGGATGTACTGGTACCGCGAGCGCGACTGGCGGCGCGGCAACGCGCTGCGCGCCCAGCGCGCGCTGCCGGCGGCCTTCTGGACGGGCAAGACCGACGCGGAGTGTCTGCGCGCGACGCTGGCAGACGTCCGCGAGCGCGCCTACGCGCACCACATCCAGCGCCTGATGGTGCTCGGCAACACGCTGCTGCTGACCGGCGTGAAGCCGTGGGAGGCGGTCGAGTGGTTCCACGCCGCCTTCATCGACGGCGCCGAGTGGGTGATGGCGCCCAACGCCGCGGGCATGTCGCTGTGGGCCGACGGCGGCAGGATGATGACCAAGCCCTACGCCGCCGGCGGCAACTACATCAACCGCATGAGCACCTACTGCGGGGACTGCCGCTACGACCCCAAGCAGCGCACGGGGGAGGACGCCTGCCCGTTCACGGCGTCCTACTGGGACTTCATGGACCGCCACGCCGAGCGCTTCGAGGGCAACCGCCGGATGTCGCTCCCGCTGCGCAACCTGCGCGGCATCGACGCGGGCGAGCTCGACGCGATCAAGCGCCGGGCGCGCGCGTTCCGGCGCGAGCTCTCCTAGAGTGCCCGCCCGCCATGGCGGGTGCCGACCCCTATCTCCAGCGCGACCAGCCCGCGGGCGTCGTGCCGCTGCGCCTGACCGGCGAGCGCACCCTGCCCGACGTGCCGGCCGAGAACTACTGGTTCCGCCGCCACCTCGCCGTCTATGAGTGGATCGCCCCCCGCGTGGCGGGCCGCCGCGTGTGCGACCTCGCCTGCGGGGAGGGCTACGGCAGCGCGGTGCTGGCGCGCCACGCCGACGCGGTCGTCGGCGTCGACGCCAACCCCGAGGCCTTCGGGCACGCGAAGGCGAAGTACACGGCACCCGGCCTGCGTTTCGAGCGCACGATGATCGAGCTGTGGGACGGCGACGCCGACGCGGTCGTCTTCCTGCAGACGATCGAGCACGTCCAGGACCCGGGCGCGGTGCTCGACCGCCTGCGGACGCTCGTCGGGCCCGACGGCGTCGCCTTCGTCTCCACCCCCAACGTGCGCACGCTGGCGCCCGCGGGCGCCGAGCGCTCGGGCAACCCGTGGCACGTGCACGAGTACTGCGCGGATGAGTTCCGGGCGCTGTGCGCGGCGCACTTCGGCTCGGTCGAGCTGCTCGGGCTCCATCACGCCCGCCGCCTGCGCGCGCACGCGCTGGCCCTGCGGCTGGGCTGGGACCGCGTCCACGCCGCCCTGCGGATCACGCGGCCGTTCTACGACCGCTTCACGCCGGCGATCGCGACGCGCGACTTCGCGCTGCGCGCGACCGGGCTCGAGCGGGCGCTGGACTTCGTGGCCGTGCTGCGGCCATGAGCCGCGGCGCGCTCGCGATCGTCCTGCACACGCACATGCCCTACGTCGAGGGCTTCGGCACCTGGCCGCTGGGCGAAGAGCTGCTGTGGGAGGCGATCGCGGCCAGCTACCTGCCGCTGCTCGACGTGCTCGACGCGGCGCCCGGGCGCGTGACGATGTCGCTGACGCCGGTGCTCGCCGACCAGCTCGCGGCGCCAATGGCGCTGGACCGCTGCGCGGCGTTCCTGCGCGAGACCCGGCCGGAGACCCACCGGCGCGACCTGGCCACCACCGCGGACCCGGGCGTCGCGGCAGCGCTCGAGCGCAGCGCCGCGCGCTACGCCGCCGCCGCGGACGCCCTGGACCGCCGCGGCCGCGACCTGCTCGGCGCCTTCGCGCCGCACGTCTCGTGGACCTCGGCGGCAACCCATCCGCTGCTGCCGCTGCTCGCGAGCGACGCCGGCGTGCGGCTGCAGCTCGCGACCGGTGTCGGTGCCCACCGGGCGCGCTTCGGCGGCTGGTCGGGCGGCTTCTGGCTGCCCGAGTGCGGGTACGCGCCGTGGCTCGACGGGTTGCTGGCGGAGGCGGGCGTGCGCGCGGCGTGCGTGGACTTCACCGACGTGCTCGGGCTCGGGGCGCGGGAGCAGCTGCAGCCACAGCGCACGGACGCGGGGCCGCTGCTCGTGCCGATCGACCGGGCGGCGATCGAGCTCGTCTGGGGCGCACGCGGCTACCCCTCGCGGGCGCCCTACCGCGCCTTCGACCGGCTGACGCCGCACCACCACCGCGCGTGGGCGGTCGACGGGGCGCCCTACGACGAGGCGCGCGCGGAGCGCCAGGTGGCCGCGGACGCGCGCGAGTTCGTCGCCTGGGTGTGCCGGCGGGTCCGGGACGGCGGCCTGTGCGTGTGCGCACTGGACACCGAGCTGCTCGGGCACTGGTGGCTCGAGGGGCCGGCGTGGCTGGCGGCCGTTCTGTCGGCGGTCGAGGACGCTGGCCTCACGGTGCTCCCGTTGGACGCCGCGCTGGGCGAGGTCGCGCCAACTGCTGCTCTGAAGGGGTTGGAGCCGACGTCGTGGGGGGACGGGCGGGATCTCTCCACCTGGAGTGGGCCGCGCGCCGGCGGGCTCCCCTGGCGGCAGCGGCAGGCCGAGCTGGACGCCGTGGCGGCGCGCGTCATCGATCCCCGCGCGCTGCGCGAGCTGCTCGCGCTGCAGGCGTCCGACTGGCCGTTCGCGATCGCTACGGAGCGGGCCGCCGACTACGGCCGGGAGCGCTTCGAGGGGCACTCTGCGGCGTTCCGGCGGGTTATGGCGCACGAGCCGATGGAGCCTGAACTGCGTGGCCTGGCGCCATACCTGGCGAGCCCCGGCTGGTAGGGCTTGGGAGGGGTGCTCCGCCGGGTGGGACGAGAAGTTCTCGGATATGAGGCAGTTCTCGTCTCGGTTGGCGGTTCTGGCGCCCCGGCGCTCGTCATCGGCGGCTCGGCCGCCTCGCCGGCCCGCGGCGCGTATGCTTGCGCCCGCAACCGCACATCAAGCCGAGTTCCCGCCGTCCACGGCGGCGGGGAACGGGGGACCCGATGGGACCGCTCTTGAACGACGGTCCCCGGGGCGAATCGCCGCCGTCAGCGCGGCGTAGCGCAGGTCTTCGCGCGAGCCCGACAGCTAACCCCGTAGGCGTCGAGACCCACAGTGAGGTGGAAGTGTCCCCGTCGTCCACTGCAGTCCTCCGATCGCTCGCCGCGCTGGGCCTGGCGTGCGCGGCCTTCGCCCTGCCGGGCCTGAGCGAACCGCCGCCCGCCGCCGCGGCGGCGGCCACGCTCGAGCGCGGCGATCGCGGCACGGCGGTCCGCAAGCTCCAGCGCGCGCTCGGGATCGCGGCCGACGGCGAGTACGGCACCGAGACCGTGCGCGCCGTACGCCGCCACCAGCGGGCCAACGGCCTGGTGGCCGACGGCGTGGCGGGGCCGGAGACGCTGCGCTCGCTCGGCCTCTCGGCGCGCGAGTCGCTGGGCGGGATGGCCGAGCGCCTGGCCAAGATCCGCGCGTGCGAGTCCGACGGCAACTACCGGGCGAACACCGGCAACGGCTACTACGGCGCCTACCAGTTCTCGGCGTCGACCTGGCGCTCCGTCGGCGGCCGCGGCCTGCCGCACGAGGCCTCGCCGCGGACCCAGGACCGGCTCGCCGCGCGGCTCATGCGCACCCAGGGCCCGTCGGCCTGGCCGAACTGCGCCTAGGCCTCGAGCTCGGCCACGCGGGCTGCAGCCTCGTCTTCGGCGGCGCGGGCGTCATCCAGCTCGGCGGTGGCGGCCTCGGCCGCCGTGGCCGCCTCGGCGGCCTTCTCCTCGGCGGCCTGCGCGCGCCGCTCGGCCCGCTCGCGCTCGCGCCGGCGTGCCTTGTGCTCCTTCTCGGCCGCAGCGAGCTCGCGGCGGCGCTCCTTCTCCGCCTGCTCGCGCTCGGCCGCGGCCTGCTCCTCGGCGTCGGCGTCGGCGTCGGCGTCGGTGTCGGCGTCGTCGCGTGAGCGCTTCGCCTTGCGCCGTGGCTTTCTCTCGCGCGCCGGGCGGTCCGCGGGCTCGGGGGCATCGGCCATGAACGGCCAGGCGCCGCCGCCCTCGACCTCGCGGGTCAGCCGGCCGGCGTCGATCTCGGCGCGCACCGCCTCGTCGCCGGCAGCGGCGCGCAGCGTCGTCTGCACGCGGTCCACGACGTCGCCGCTCGGCGCCTTGCCGCCGGGCTCGAGCCCGCGCGCAGCGCGGACGAGCGCCTGCACGGCCCTCTGCTCGCGCTGACCGGCCGCGCGCAGCTCGTCGGCCCCGCGCCCGGCCACCGCCTCGTCCTGGGCGGCGCGCAGCGCCTCGCCGGCCGCCAGCAGCTCGTCGACGGCCTTGCGCTCCTCGCGCGCGAGCCGATTGACCAGCCACGCGGCCACCGACGGCCGCCGCAGGCCGCCGACCGCGGTCGCCTCCTCGCGGCGCTTCTCCTTGCGCAGCGCCTTGGCCGCCGCGTCGCGCTCGGCGACGAACTCGTCGAGCGGCAGCCCGTAGAGGCGGTCGAGCAGGTCGTCGGGGACATCGGCGCTCACGTGCGGGTTCTATCGCTTGCGGGGCGCCACGCGCGCGTAGGGGACCGGAGGCGCGGGTAGGCACCGGGCCTGATGGGAGACGCCCCGGCCCGCATGGACCCCGACGCCATCGAGGCGCGCCTCGCAGCGGTCGAGGAGCACGTCGCCCAGTGCCGCGCCGCGGTCGCGAGTGCCCGCGACGGCGACGTCACCGCGCTCGAGGCGCTCGGCGAGGAGGTCGACGCGCTCGCCCAGACCGTCGCCGAGCTGCGCAGCCTGAGCACCTCCGCTGCGCTCTAGACGATCGGTCACAACTCGCACGCAGCTCCGAAGTGGCCTCTGAGGCGCCGGGAAAGGAGGCCGGGATGGCACAACGCAAGCAGGAGGAGTGGGGCGGCGAGGTCCGCCTGCCGGGCTGGCTGCGGAAGGCGCTCCGGCGGCCCCAGCCGATGGACGACACGCCCGAGGCCGCCCACGAGGCGCGCAAGGCGGGTCCGGCGCGCACCGTCGCCCAGAACGCCGACCGCGCAGCGATCGGGCCGCTGGGCGACCTCTACCACGAGGGACGCGGGAAGCGCCAGTGACGCGGCGCCGCGTCCCAGCCTGACGCGATACTGGGGGGCGATGTCCGACGCCGTCGCCTCCCGGCCGATCCTGACGCCTGCCCGCCGGACCGCCATCGTCGTCGCCGCGCTGCTGACCGGCGGGGCGGTGATGGCGCTGGTGCTCACGAGCGACCACCAGGACGCCAAGGCCGTCTTCGCGATCCTCGGCACGGCGGTCGGCTGGAGCTTCATCTTCACGGGCCTCTACGCCTGGCGCGAGCGGCCCGAGAACCGCACCGGCGCGCTGATGGTGCTGCTGGGCTTCGCCTGGTTCCTGTCCACGCTGGAGTCGGCCAGCTCGCCGCTGCTCTACACGGTTGCGATCACCATCGGCGGAGTCTGGGGCGCCGTCTTCGTGCACCTCGGCGTGAGCTTCCCCTCGGGCCGGCTGCGGTCGCGGGCCGACCGGGCGGTGGTCATCGCGGGCTACGTCATCTTCCCGTTCGCCTCGCTGCCGGCCCTGCTCTTCGCGGGCCCGGAGGAGCTCCGCTGTGACGGCTGCCCGACGAATCTGCTGCTGGTCGAGCGCAACGCGGATCTGGCGGACCCGCTGCTCGCGCTGGGCTCCGTGCTCTACGTCGTGCTGTTCACCGTCGTGCTCGTACGGGCGGTGCTGCACTGGCGGCGCACCAGCGCCTTCGAGCGCCTGCAGCTCACGCCGGTCTACGTCTTCGCCCTGCTGACCTTCCTGCTGGTCACGCTGGCGCGGGCGGGCGCCGGCGACCCAGCCTGGTGGGCCGCGTTCGTGGCGGCGGGCCTGACGCCCTTCGCCTTCCTGGGCGGGCTGCTGCGCTCCCAGGTCTCAGAGCTCGACGCCGAGCTGCGCCAGCGCCTGGAGGAGCTGCGCGCCTCGCGCGCGCGGTTGGTCGAGGCCGGTGACGCCGAGCGCCGGCGGCTCGAGCGCGACCTGCACGACGGCGCCCAGTCGCGCCTCGTCGCGCTCGCCCTGCTGCTGCGCTCCGCGCGCTCGCGCGCGCCGGAGGACGGCGAGCTGGCCGAGCTGCTCGACCGCGCCCAGGAGGAGCTGCAGACCAGCCTGGCCGAGCTGCGCGAGCTCGCCCGCGGCATCCATCCGGCCGTCCTCACCGATCAGGGGCTCGAGCCGGCGCTGCACGCGCTCGTGCCGCGCGTGCCCGTGCCGGTGACGGTCGAGGCCGACGCCGCGAACCGGCTCCCGGCGCCCGTGGAGAGCGCGGCCTACTTCGTCGTCTCCGAGGCGCTCGCCAACGTCGCCAAGTACGCCCGCGCGACGCACGCCACCGTGGCGGTGCGGCAGGTCAACGGCAACGTGACCGTCGAGGTCTCAGACGACGGCGTCGGCGGCGCCGACTCGACCCAGGGGTCGGGCCTGCGCGGGCTCGCCGACCGCGTGGCCGCGCTCGACGGCACGCTCGCGGTCGAGAGCCCGGCCGGGCGCGGCACGCGGCTGCGGGCCGAGATCCCGGTGCCGGGCGGCTAGTGCGCCGGTAGATGCGGGAGCGAGTCGAGCTCGGGCAGCTCGACCACGCTCTCCTGCTCGTTCGGGTCGGTGCGCGCGACCACGACCTCGAGCGGCGCCTCACCGGTGTTCATCGGCAGATGCGGCACGCCCGCCGGGATATGGATGAAGTCCCCCGCCGAGGCGACCATGCGGTGCTCGAGCCGCGGGCCCCACCACATCTCGCCGGCTCCGGACATGACGTAGATCGAGGACTCGTGGTCCTCGTGCAGGTGGGCCTTCGCGCGGCCGCCCGGCGGGATGGTCAGGCGGTGCATGCACAGGGCGCGCGCGCCGGCGGACTGCGCCGAGACACCGGCGCCGTAGTCGAGGCCCTGGCGGCCGGAGTACCGGCCGCCGGGCGGGATGAGGGTGCAGTCGGTCATGGTGCCTCCTTAGACGAGACAGGCCGTCGAATCCTTCCGCACCGGAGCGCTGGACACGGAGCGGGATTTCCGCGAGGCTCGCCGTCGAAGAACCGGACGCGGCCCGCTGCCGATTGAAGCGCAGCCTTCCCCGCCCGCCGGTGTGAAGAGGAGACGCGTGGCCCGCCTCAACATGGTCTGGCGCACCCCGTTCGAGGGAGAGGACGTGCACCTGCTGCGCGGCGTCCCGTCGTTCGCGATCGAGGAGCTCGTCCGGTTCATGGACGGGACCGACGTCCTCGACGTCGCCACCGCGCGCCAGCGCGGCCTCGAGGCGATCGACTTCAAGCCGCGGCTGCGGATCGGCGGCCCGACCGGCGGCGTCTACACCGCCCTCGGGTTGGAGGTCGGGGCCGCGACCGGGCGCATCGTCGCCGAACCCGGCTCGCCGGATCCGCGGATCGAGCAGTTCTTCCTCGACATCGAGGCGAGGATCACCGGAAGCGCGGCGCCGGTGCAGGCCAGCCTGCTCGTGTGGTTGCACGATCACATCGAGGCGGCCTGGATGACGCCCTCCCCGATCACGGTCCCGCGCGGACACGGCACGCAGCGCTCGCCGCGCCGCCCGACGATCCTCGCGCGCTTCCTGGATGCCGTGATCGGCGACGTGACCGGTCACCCCGGCGTCGAGCTCCTGCCCGCGCCGCCGCTGGAGGCCGACCCGGTCGAGATGCAGATCTCCGCGCCGGCGACCGCCCCGCTGGGCGCCAGGGTGCCGGTCACCGCGATCCTGCCCGCCGGCCTGCTCGGCCTGGAGGCAAGGGGCGAGGCGCTCGTGGGGCCGGCCTGGGAGGAGCTGCCCGCCGAGCAGCGGACGGTCGCGGGCCTCGGGTTCGCCACGGCCACGGCGTCGGACGCCGGGCGCGCGAGCGCGAACGTCCTCGTGCTGGCCGACGGGATCCCCGACGCCGGTGAGCAGCTCGCGCTCGCGCAGGGGCTGGCCACGAGCCTGCGCCGCATGCGCCCGTACTCCTGGACGTACGACCGGATCCTGTTGTGGGGCCTCCCCCTGGCCTCGCGTCAGACCGGCGGCACGCTGCGCTGGATGGCCGACACCGAGGACGGCCGGCCGCTGCCGGTCGGACGCGCCGTCGCGCCTCCGGCGACCGGTCCCTGGACGGTGGAGAACCTGCTGCACGTCGTCGGCCCGGCGCTCCCCGTGCCGGCCGGCGGCTGGCCGGCGCTCCCGGACCAGATCGACCGCTGGTCGATCATGCTGCCGTTCGACGCGGCTGACCTGGCGGGCAAGATCGACGAGGCGACGTACAGCTCCTGGCGCGCGCGGACGGTCGATCGCCTCCCCCTCAACGAGCACGACACCGCCCTCGCGGTCGTCCAGGGCACGCGCGCCGCGACCCACGCCCCACCGGGCGCGCGCGGGGGAGGCGTGTGGCGCAGCCTCTTCTTCGGCCCGGGCCGCATGTCGCGCTCCGAGCTGAACCGGCTGCTCGGGCTGCTGCTGGACCGGACCGGGGCGCCGATGGGCGATCGCTGGACGAGCGGGGCGGACCGCCGGCTCGTCGTCGTCCTCAGCGGCGGCCACGAGGACACCGGCAACTACCTCCCCGGCAATGAGCTGGTCATCATGGCCGTCGAGCGCAGCGGCGAGGCGCCGCGCGTGACGACGCGGGTGGACGAGCGCGGGAGCGACGTCTCCGGCGCCCAGTGGCCGATCGGCCCGGCGGAGACCGCCGCCGCGAACCGGCTGCGGGGGCGCTTCGCGCACGAGCTCGGCCACGCGCTCGGCCTCGGCGACGAGTACGGCGGCGAGCACGTGCTCCCCGACTCCCAGCTCAACACCGCGGTGACCTACGCGAACCTGCAGGCCGAGGCGGGGCCGGCCGGGCTGTCGGACGGAACGGTGCTGCGGGGCGATCGCCTGCGCTGGAACCACCTCCGCGTCGCCCGCGCCCTCCTGCTGCGCGACGACTTCCCCCCGATCACCGAGGTGCTGGAGGAGTCCGGGGACCCGCCGCGCGAGGTCGACGGGCGCCTCGCCTACCGGCTGGCGCTCCAGCAGACCGGCCAGCTCACCCGCGCCCTCGACGAGGGTTTCGACCTCGCGGACGGCACGCACCCGGTGCTCTTCCTGCGCACGCGCCGCTCGCTGAACACCACCCTCGACGCCTACGACGTGAGCCCGCCGGTGGAGCTCATCCGCCCGGATGCGAACTTCGACGTCGTCTTCGTGCGCGAGCGGGTCGCGGGCGCCTTGGAGTCCTTCCGGGCGCTGGTCGAGCGCGACCTGGACCGCAACCTCGCCACGCTCCTGCTCGCCCCCGTGCCCAAGGCCGTCGAGGCCGACGGCTTCGCCCGCCTGCTGCCCAAGCTCGTCCGCGACCACCTGACCGCCAGCGGCAGGCCGCTCGACGCCCCGTCGCCCGCGGTGCTGGACGCGTGGACCTGTCCGGCCCGCAGCAACGACTCGAGCTGGCCGAAGATGCGCAACCGCCCGCCGCTGCGCAAGGGCAAGCCGTTCTTCGCCGCCCGCCGGGTACCGGCGGTGTGGACCGGCGGGATGGTCTTCGACTGCGGGATCTTCCACCCCACCTCGCATTCGATCATGCGCGGCGACACGGCGCGGGCCCTCTTCCAGCCCGGCGAGCACGACGTCTTCGTCCCGGAGCTGGACGTGCCGCTGCCGGCGACCGGAGAGCCTGGCGAGTTCGACGCGGTGGCCTCCTACCTGCTCATCGACCGCCTCGACCCCGCCTCCCACCACTTCCTCGAGCGCTTCATCGCGCTGCGGGACCCCGACTAGATGAATCCCGCCGGACAGGCCGGGGGAGCCCTGGGACAGGTGCTCGGGGTCGTCGTCCAGGCGGCCGAGCGGCTCGGGCGCACGTTCACCGAGCCCGAGCGCTTCCGCAGCACACTGGGGCGCCTCGGCTGGGACGTGGCCGAGCCGCCCGCGGAGTACGTCGCGGTGGGCCGGCGGGGCCAGGCGCTCGCGGCGTCCGTGCGGTCGTGGGCGGACGCGCCGCCGAGCTTCGCCGAGGTGCTCGAGCTGGCCGCGGGCCTCGCCGCGCTGTGGCGCGACGTCGAGGGGCTGGGCACGGTCCCCGCGGGCGTCGACCCGGCCCGCTTTCGCGAGGACGTGGCCGGGCCGCTCGTCGAGCTGCTGCTGCTCGACGCGCTCGACGACGTGCTGCCCGGGTGGTTCGCCGTCGCCGAGGCGTGCGGGATCGCCGCCCTCGACGAGCTGCCGGCGGCCGACGGCCGGCTGGCGCACGTCCGCGAGCGGCTGCACGTCGACCGGCTGGGGGAGCTCGTCGCCGACCCGGTCGGCACGTTCGCGGCAGCGGCCGGGTGGGGCGCCGCGGACGGTGCGGCCGCCGGCGTGATGGGCCGGCTCACGGCCGTCGCCGCGTCGACCGGCCTGCCGATCGTGACGCGCACCGTCCGCGCGGAGGAGCTGAGCGCGACGCTCGCGGCCACCGGCGCGCGCACCGCGAGCCTGCACGGCGTCCAGCTCTTCGAGTCCTGGACCGACGACGACATCGCCGTCGAGGCCGGCATCGACGTGCTCTCCGCTGGGATCGGGACCGAGGCGCTGGTCGAGGTGCGCCCGCGCTTCGACGCCGAGGCGGCCGGGTCGCTCGACCTCGGCGGCGGCTGGTCGCTCGAGCTCGTCACGGACCTCGACCCGGGGCCGGTGCCGGGCGTCGTGGTCAGCCCCGGTGCCATCACGGTCGACCGGCCGCCCGGGGTCGCCGACGGAACCGTCGACCTGCGGCTCGCCCAGGCCCCCGAGGACCCGCTGGTGCTGCTCGGCGTCGCCGGCGCGACCCGGCTCGAGCTCGGCGAGCTGGCGGTCGCGCTCGGCCTGCGCACCGCGCCCGAGCCCGATCTCACCGCCACGCTCGAGCTTGAGCGGCTCGCGCTCGTCATCAGCGCCGGCGACGGCGACGGGTTCCTGGCCGGCATCCTCGGCGACAGCGAGCTGCGCTACGAGGCGTCCGCGGCGCTGACCTACGGCGCGGCGTCCGGGTTCTCGGCCGCGGGCGCCGGCGGCCTCGGGCTGACCGTGCCGCTCGGCGTGCCGCTCGGGCCGGTCACGCTGGACCGCCTGGCGCTGGACGTCGGCGTCGACCCGGGCGACCCGAGCGTCCTCGTGCGCGGCCGCGCGCGGGTCGACCTGAGCGGCAGCCTGCTCGCCCTGCGGGCCACGGTCGAGGGGATCGGCGTCGAGCTGCTGCTCGGCGGCGGCGGGCCGACGCCCGCCCCGGACGTCGCCGTGGGCTTCGTGCCGCCGTCGGCCGTCGGGCTGTCGCTGGAGGAGGAGATGATCAGCGGCGGCGGCTTCGTGGCGGTCGAGCCGGACACCGGCCGCTACGCGGGCGCGCTCGGCTTCGACGCGCTCGGGGTGGGCATCGACGCGCTCGCGGTGGTCGACACGCGGCTGCCAACCCCGTCCGGGTTCGCCTTGTTCGCCAGCCTGTCGGCCCGCTTCCCCGGCGTCCCGCTCGGCTTCGGCTTCGTGCTGACCGGCGTCGGCGGGATCCTCGCGCTGCACCGCGAGGTCGACGGGGAGGCGCTGGCGCTGGGCCTGCGCGACGGCGCGGTCGCCGCGCTGCTCTTCCCGGAGGACCCGGTGCGCGACGCCGAGCTGCTGATCGGGATGCTCGACGCCTACTTCCCGCTCGCGCCCGGCAACACGATCGTCGGCCCGGTCGTCGAGGTCGGCTGGGGCTCCCCGACGATCATCACGGCGCAGCTCGGCGTGCTCATCTCCCTGCCCCAAGGGGTGATCACGGTGCTCGGCTCGCTGTCGGCGCTGCTGCCCGACCCGGCGGCGCCGGTGCTCGAGCTCAACCTCGACTCGCTCGGGGTCGTGGACATCCCCGGCGGCACCGTGCTCGTGGTCGCGTCGCTGTTCGACTCGCGCCTGCTCGGCGTCATCGAGCTCAGCGGCGACGCGGGCCTCTACGTCAGCGTCGTCGAGGACCCGTACTTCCTGATGACCGTGGGCGGCTACCACCCGGGCTTCCGCCCGCCCGCCCACGTCCCCGCGGTACTCGAGGCGCCACGGCGGATGCGCGCCGACGTCGACGTCGGCTCGGCGGTCAGCGCGGCCATCACGGCCTACTTCGCGGTCACCTCGAACAGCGTGCAGTTCGGGGGCGGGTTCGAGCTCGACGCCTCCGCCGACTTCCTCGGTGTCACCTATGCGGCCCGCGGCTGGTTCGAGTTCGACCTGCTGTTGCAGTTCGACCCGTTCCTGTTCATGGCCGACGTGGCGGCCGGCGTCGGCGTCTACGCCGGCTCGCGCGAGCTGATGGGCGTCGAGCTGTCCGCGCACCTCGAGGGCCCCGAGCCGTGGTTCGCGACCGCCAGCGGCCGCTTCCGCTTCTTCTTCGTCAACGTCCGCTTCGACGTCACCGTCGGCGCGCGCGCCGCGCCCGCGGTGCCCGACACCGTCGACGTGCTCGCGCTGATGGCGGCCGAGATCGTCCACCCGGAGGCGTGGTCGGCACGGCGCCCGAGCGCCCCGCCCGCCGGGCTCGTGCTGCGGGCCGAGCTCGACGCCGCCGTGGTGCGCCCGGACGACACCGTCGTCGTCGTCCAGACCGTCGCGCCGCTCGAGCGGACGCTCGAGCGCCTGGGCGAGCTCACGCCGCTGCAGGAGGAGGTCCACGTCGCCGCCACGGAAGTGGTCGACGGCGCCACCGGCGCGCCGCTGGACGGGCTCGTGGTCGAGGACGTGACGGGCTGGTTCGCGCCCGCGCAGTTCGAGACGCTGCGCGACGAGCAGCGCCTGGCCGCACCGAGCTACGAGCTCCACCAGGCCGGGGTGGCCTTCGGCGGCGCCGGCGCCGACGTCCCCGCCGACGAGCTGGTCGCGGCGCCCGCCGGGCACGAGACCGAGCTGTGGGAGCCCGTCGCGGACACGCGCGCGCCGCTGGGCGTCGCGATCGCGGCCGCGCCGCTGGGCGTCGCGCTCGCCACGTCGGCCTCGGCGCGCGCGACGACGGCCTGGCGCGGCGCCGGCGCCGAGGTCACGGCGGTCACCGTGGCGCCCACCGCCTACGTGCACGTGGACGCGGCGACGGGACGTCCGGCGGCGCCGGGCGCCGGGGCGACCCGCGCCGTGCCGGCCCACGCGGCGGTGGCGGCGTGAGCACGCCGTCGTTCCTTCCGTGGCTGCGCCAGGGCCTGGCCCGCGGCATCGGCGGGGCCGATCCCCGCAGCGGCCCGCTGGCGCTGCGCGCGGACCTGCAGGCGTCGGTGACCGTCGAGGACTCCCTGGGCGACGAGGCGACGGCCACGAGCCCGCTGGCGGTGCTCGGGCCGGGCGACGTCGCGGGCATCGACCCCGCGCAGGTCGTGCGGCGTGAGCCGGTGCCGGGCACCGCCGACGCCGACCCGTCGCTGCTGCCCGCCGTCGAGCTCGCCGCCCCCGACCTGCCGTGGCTGCTGACGCCCGCGGCGCCGGACGGCCGGGAGGCGCTGCGCCCGTGGCTCGTGCTCGTCTGCGTCGAGGAGCGCGCGGGCGTGACCTACGAGGCCGCCGGCCCGGCGGGAGCGGTGCTGCGCGTCGACGAGGAGGCGGTCGCGGCCGAGCTGCCCGACCTCGCGGACTCCTGGGCGTGGGCGCACGTGCAGACGATCGTGCCACCGGCGGACGTCGCCGCGTCCGTGACGGCCGCCGACGGCGCCGTGATCGCGCGCCTGCTCGCCCCCCGCCGGCTCGCCACCGGGCGCACCTACCGGGCCGCCCTCGTGCCCGCCTTCGTGGCCGGCGCCGCCGAGCTGCTGCCCGCGTGGGACGTCGCGGCGCCCGCCGGGCCCGTCGAGCTCGCGGTCTATGACAGCTGGACCTTCGCCACGGCCCGCCAGGAGGTGAGCTTCGAGGCGCTCTGCCGGCGCCTGGCGCCCGACGACACGAGCGTGCGGCTGGGGTTCCACGACGCCGAGGTCGTCGACCGGGGCCTGCTCGAGCCCTTCGCCGGCGACACGGGCTTCGAGTACGAGGGCGCGCTGGTCGACCCCGAGGCCACGGGCCGGGGGCTCTCGCCGGCCGCGCGCGACTGGCTCGACACGAAGCTGCTGCCGCGCCTGGAGGAGAGCGCGGCGCGGCAGATCGTCGAGCCCGACGCCCCCGTTCCCTACGTCCCGGAGCTGCACGACCCGGTGGTCGGGCCACCGCTGTACGGGTCGTGGGCCGCCGGCTCGCCGGACGTGCCCGCCGAGGGCTGGATGCACGACGTCAACCTGCGGCCCGACCGGCGCACCCCGGCCGGGCTCGGCGCGCGCGTCGTGCGCGAGCACGACGACGAGCTGCTGGCCACGGCGTGGGACCAGGCCGGCGACGTGCGCGCGCTGCGCGAGGAGGCCAACCGCACGCGGCTCGCGGCGGAGGTCGGGCGCAGCCACGCCCGGCGGCTCGCGACGCTCGGCGACCCTGCGCTGCTGCAGGCCACCAGCCGGCTGCACCTGTTCGTGGCCGCGGCCGGCGGCACGCTCGTCGAGCAGGTCGCCGGCTCCGCCGTGGTGCCCTCCGGCCTGCTCTCGGCCCCGCTCCAGCGCCAGACCCGGCGCGGCAGCGTGCTGGCCCGGCGCGTGGTCGCCGACCGGCCCGGCGGCGCGGGCGCGCCCGCCGCCCGGGTCGCCGCGCGCTTCGTGGAGGCCTCGGCCCCGGTCGCTGAGCGTGATCCGGACCTCGAGGCCTGCGCCGCCTTCGGGGCGAGCTTCCAGCGGCACGGCGCCGTCACGACGGACACCGTGTTCGAGCTGCCGCCCCCGCCCCCGCCGGGCACGCCCGACGAGCTCATCCCGCTGCCCTCCACGCCGGTGGCGCTCATCCAGACCGCCGCGAGCGACGACCTGCGCGGCGCCGGTGAGCTGGTGCGCGACGCGCTGGACCCGATGGCCGGCGCGGTCGCCGGGCTGCAGGCGCGCGTCACCGGCGTCACGCTCGACCCCGCGGCCGCGCTGCCGACCCGGATCGTCGTCGGCCCGCGCTTCCCCGACCCGTTGTTCCCCTGGCTGCTCGAGCTCGGGGCAGAGCTCGTGCTGCCCGGCGTCGGCGACGTGGCCGACGACCGTGTCCGCCTCGTCGAGGTCAACGAGGGCTGGGTGGCGGCGTTCCTCGTCGGCGCGAACCACCAGTGGGCGCACGAGGCGCTGTGGAACGAGTACCCGGCCGACCTGGCCGCGACCGCCTTCTCCACCTTCTGGCAGCGCATCCCGGCGGGCACGGGCGACCTCGACGCCGACCTGCACGACTGGCGCGAGGGCTCCTCGCTGCGCAGCCACGTCGGCGGCGCGGAATCGTCGACGGTGCTGCTCGTGCGCGGGGAGGTCGTGCGCCGCTTCCCGGGCCTCGAGCTGTTCCTCGTGACCCCGCGCGCCGACGGGGGCCTCGTGGAGGCGGACGGCAGCATCCCCGACGGGCGCATCACCTGGCCGTCGTTCGCCGGGACGCTCGATCCGCGGACCGTGTTCGTGGGCTTCGACGTCGACGCGGCCGACGTGCGCGCGGAGCAACGCCACGTCGCCGTCCAGGAGCCGGTGACGGGCCCGCGCTTCGGCTTCGACGTCGCCGGCACGGTCTTCGGGCGAGCCCCGACGACGTGGGCCGACCTGAGCTGGGGGCACGTCGCCGGCTCGGCGACCGCGCTCGAGGGCCTCGGCAACCTCCGGCTCGCCGACGCGCCCTGGCTGGACGGTGTGACGCTCGACGACCCACCGGACGGCGTCACCTGGGGGCGCAACGGCGCGCACATGGCCCGGATCGCCTTCCAGCAGCCCTTCCGGCTGCTGATCCCGTCCGCCTACCTGATGCCGGAGCCGGGCGCGTGACCTCCGAGCCGCCCTTGGTCCCGCCACCGGGGGACCTGCCACCGGGCCCGGTCCTCGTCGACCGCCTCGATCCCGAGCTGCCGCTCGTCCTGCTCCCCGTCCGCCTGGCCACGCGCTTCCATCGCGGCGACGGCCCGGCTGCCCCGCCGACCGAGCTGTGGGTGCGGATCTTCCCGGACGCGCTGCACGCCGACGCCCACGTCGCGGCGCTCAGCACCGAGGAGGTGGCGCTGGGCCGCGCCTACTGGGAGCGGCTGTGGCGGGCGGCGGGCCGCCGCCGGGTGCGGGACGACACCCATCGCTGGCTCGTCAGCCAGCTCGGGGCGCCGCGAGCCGCGTGGGTCGCGCGGCGCACGCAGCCGACCAACCCCGAGGACGCCCCGGACGGCCCGGTGCCCCGCGGCGAGCCGCTCGTGCCCGCGCCGGCCTTCGGGGACCTCGGCGATCCGCCCGCGACGCGCGCGACGCTCGCCCGCGGGCTGCCCGACCGCTGGCTCGTGCGGATCGTGCAGGGCCAGGACACGATCACCGACGTGTGGTCGGCGCCGGTGCGCCGCCCGCTGGCCATGGCGCCCAACGTCGCCGACCTGCCGGAGGGCGGTGGTCTGCGCGAGCTGCTGCAGGCGCAGGACCTGTGGTGGATGGCGGACTTCGACGAGGCGGTCGCGGCCGGGATGGGCGTCCGGCTGACCCTGGACTCCCGCCAGACCGTCGACGAGCTGCTCGTGCTCGGCGTGCGCGACCGCAACCCCGGCGCCGCCGCCGAGCTGGCCGGGCTCCTCGACGCCCACCGCTTCAGCACCGGGCTGGAGATCGTCCCGCACGGCACGCCGACGAACAGCACGGGAACCGTCGACGCGGGCTTCACCGACGTACCCCCCGACCTCGCGGCTTACCTGGACCGCCAGCTCGGCGATCCTGTCGTCGAGCGCCCGGAGCTCCGGGACCCGGCCGTGCTGCTCACGACGAGCGCGGCCGACGCCCTCGCCCTGGCGCTCGGCCTCGACGGCGCGACGGCCTTCGACGTCGCCGAGCACGCGGGCGACCGGACCGGGGATCGCGCGGAGGCGATGAACCGGGCGCTGTGGCCGGCGACCTGGGGCCACGCGCTGCGCACGATGGTCGGATCCGCCGGGGCGCCGCTGCTCGCCCCCGAGGACTTCGACTGGATGCGCGGATGGTTCTGCGACTGGGTGCGCGCCGCGGGCCCGCTCCCGCTGATCCGGGCGGGGGACCAGCCCTACGGGCTGCTGCCCGTCACGGTCCTGCCGATCAACGTGGAGCTGCCCGCGACCCGGCTCGGCGAGCTGCAGACCGTCCTGCGCACGCTGCGCGACGACTGGCTCGACTCGCGCCGCCGCGTCCCCGGCTACTCGGTGCCGGACCCGCGGCCCTCACCGGAGCGCGAGGCGGTGGCGATCGCCTCGGTGCTCGGTGCGGTCCCGCACCCGACCGCGTTCCGGGTCCGGCGGGCCATCGACCGCTTCGAGGACAGCGCCGGCCGCTACGAGGAGGGGCTCACCGAGCTCGAGGCGCTCTTCGACGAGACGACGGCCATCATCCGCGCGGAGTACGACAACCGCGAGCCGGTGATCCGCGGCGGCACGATCGATGAGCAGCACCGCGATCTCGCGAACCTCGTCTCAGCCGCCGACGCGCACGAGCTCCTGCGCCCGGAGTTCGCGGACGAGCTCGAGGCCATCCGCAACCACATCAAGACCGTGCTGCTGCCCGACGTCGCCCGCCACAACGTCCGCTCGGAGACGCTCGGGCTCTCCGACCGCTTCTCCGGCGCCACGCTCCCCGACCCCGACGACCCGCCGCTGTGGTACGTGGAGTACGGCAACGACGGCGCGGCCCCCGACGGCACCTTCCCGGCCTTGGCGCTCGTGCCGCGCGGCGGGACGGAGGGCGACCCCGCCCGGGTGGCCGAGAGCCTGCGCTCGCTGGCCGCCGACGCGCGCCTGGTCGCGATCGGCGACCGGCCCGCCTACGACCACGGCATCCCCCGGCCGCTCTTCCGCGTCCTCGCCGAGCACGGCATCGAGCAGGTCGCCGTGCCGCAGGCCGAGGCGATGGCGCTCGGCTTCGACCGCCTCGCGACGCTGTTCGAGTCCGGCGCGGTCGCCGACCCGTTCTCAGAGCTCGAGCTCCTGCTGCGCGAGACGCTCGGCCTGGCCACCCACCGGATCGACGCCTGGATGACGAGCGTCGCCTCGAACCGGCTGGCCGAGCTGCGCGCCGAGCGGCCCACCGGCGTCCAGCTGGGGGGCTACGGATGGGTCGTCAAGCTCTCCGCCGACGACGCCGGGCCCGACACCCACGGCTTCGTGCACGCGCCGTCGCTCGACCACGCCGCCACCGCGGCGGTGCTGCGCAGCGCCTGGCTCGCCCACCGCGACGGCAGCGAGGACGCGGCCTTCGCCGTCGACCTGTCCTCGGACCGCGTGCGCCGCGCGGCGTGGCTGCTCGAGGGGGTGCGCAACGGCGTCGACCTCGCCGAGCTGCTCGGGGCCCGGTTCGAGCGCCGGCTCCACGACGCCGGGCTCGACGATCTCGTCGCCGACGTGCGCGAGCGGGTGCTGGCCGAGGCCGGGCATCCCGGGCGCCCGGCGAACGCGATCGTCGACGGCCTCGCGCTCGCTACGGCCTATCGCTCCGACGCCGGCGCCGACGGGGAGGGCCTGCGCGCGCGGATCGACCGGTTGCGGACCGGGCTCGACGGCTTCCCCGACGACGGTCTCGGCAGGACCCTGCTCGAGACGGTGGCCGACCTCGACGCCACCGCGGATGCCCTCACCGCCGAGAGCGTGCACGCGCTCGTGAAGGGCAACCTGGCGCAGGCCGGGGCGGCGCTCGCGGCGAGCGGGAGCGGGGACGCGGGGATCCCCGAGCTGCGCATGGCCGGCGTGCACCGCGAGGCCCAGAACGTCTCCCATCGCGTGGCGCTGGTCCTCGGCGCCGCGCGGCCGGCCGCCGCGAGCGCGCTGGCGGTGGCCGAGCCGGCGCTGGCGGCCTGGCTCGGCGCGCGGCTGGCCGGCCTCGCGCTCACCGGCGTGGCCGAGCGGCCCGTCACACTCGCGGGGCTCGGCCTGGGGGGCGCCGAGGCGGTGGCGCTGGCGGCGACCGGCGGCGAGCTCGAGGCCAACCGGCTCGTGTCGGTCGTGCGCGCGCTGGCCGCTCGCGCCGGCGCGCCGGCCGCGGCGGACCCCGGCGCCCCGCGCGTGACCCGCCAGGAGCTCGCCGTGGTCGCGGGTGCGCTGCACACGGCGCTCGGCCAGGCACGGGCGCTGCGGGGCGAAGACCTGGCCCGCGCCGTCGACGGCGCCCCGGTGCTCGACGTCGCCGAGCTCGACGCGCGCCGGCTCGCGCTGGCCGGGCGCCTGGAGCGCCTCGCGGCGGCGCCGGCGGACGACGCCACGCTGGCCGCGCGCGCGGCCGACCTCGCCGCGGTCGACGACGCCGGCATGGTCCTCGCGCTCGGTGCCCGGCCGGCCGAGCGCCCCGCCCTCGTCGCGGCCCTGCTCGCGCGGGCGGCCGAGCGCGCCGCGGCCCTGCGCGCGCCGCTGCCCGACGACTGGGACGCGCTCGAGGGCCCGGCGCGCGTGGAGCACCTCACGACGCGGATCGCCGGCGCGCTCGCGCTCAAGCTGCCGGTGCTGCCCCGCTTCACGCCCGCCAACTCTGCCGAGCTGACGGCGAGCGCCCGCCGCTCGGACCGCCGCCTGGGGGCCCGAACGGCGGCGCCGGCCTGGCTCCTGCAGGCCGGGCGCGTCCACGCCGGGGCGGGCCGGATCGAGGAGGCGCTCGGCCTGCTCGCCGCCGTGCGCGGCGGGCCGGTCGCCGCGGAGCAGGTCGTCCAGCTCCCCGACCGGGCCGAGGATCCCTGGGTCGCCGTGGACCGGCCCGCGTCACCCGGTCCGCGGACGTGCGTGCTGTCGCTCTCCGACCTCGGCGCCGCGGTCGCGGCCGGGCCGGTCAGCGGCGTGCTCTTCGACGCGTGGACCGAGCCCGTGCCGGAGCCTGCGTCCACCACCGGGGTGGCGGTGCACTTCGACTCGCCGGGCGCGCAGCCGCCGCAGGCGGTGCTGCTGGCCACCCTTGCACCGGGCGAGGAGTGGACCGTCGACGGGCTGCGCACCCTGATCACCCAGACGCGGGAGCTCGGCGAGATCCGGGCGGTGGGCCCCGAGCACCTGCGGCCGTGGGGCCACTCGCTGCCGGCGATCTTCCTGCCAGAGGACGCCGCGGTGGCGACCGCGGAGGACCCGGAATGAGCTGGGAGCGGCTGGAGTCGGCCGTCGTCGACCCGCAGCTCGAGGAGAGCCTCGAGGCGCGGCTCGCCGACCCCGCCTGGCTGCTGGCGCGGCAGTGGCAGGCCGGCGAGTTCCGCGGCGAGGACGCGGCGAACCCGTTGCTGCTCAGGATGGAGTCGCGCTCCATGCGCGTCGACCGTGTCACCACCGACGGCGGCCGGTCGGTCGCCGGCCTCGACGCCGGCACGCCGCTCGAGCCGCTCGTGGAGGCCGAGCCGGTCCGCCGCGGCCCGGCGCGCGATCGGGTGGCGGCCGAGCTCGGCCTGATCCTGCTGACCGCGCTCGCCGGCCTGGGCGTCGCGCCGGCAGCGCTCGACGCGCTGCGCGCCCGCCATCGTGTGGAGCTCGCGGGCGACGACGGTCTCGACCCCATCGGCCGGCGGCGGCTGGAGCTGCTGGCGGCGCGCTCGCTCGACGGCGTCGCGCTGGCGGCCGGGCTCGACGCCGATCCCGCCCTGCTCGGCGCGCTCGTGGACGAGCTGGGCGGGGGAGACCCCCCGCCCGCGGCGCTCGCGGCCCTGATGACGGCGTGGCACGCCCACGCTTCGGCCGCCTTCCGTGAGCCGGCCACCACGGCGGCGTGGGACCCGTCGCGGATGGAGTACCGCTTCGAGCTGCGGGCCACCGCCGCGACGGGTGACGTCCGGCTCGTGGCCGACGGCTACGCCGGCGGGCGGCTCGAATGGCACGGCTTCGACCGGGTCGACGGCGCGCCGGCGACGGCGCCGCGCTCGGCGACGGCCCACCGGCGGGCCGAGGTGCTGCCCACCCGCCTGCGCTTCCGCGGCATGCCCGCCTCGCGCTTCTGGGCCTTCGAGCTCGGCGACGTGTCCTTCGCGGCGATCGGCGCCGGCCCGGAGGACCTCGCGCGCGTCGCGGTCGCGGGCTACGCCACCGTCTACGCCGACGACTGGTACGTCGTGCCGCTGCGGGTGCCGGCCGCGACGCTCACCGCGATCACGCGGCTGCGTGTCCTCGACGACTTCGGCGCCACGACCGAGATCCCCGCCGCCGCCGTGGTCGACGGGGGCGGCGACGACCGGCCGTTCAAGTTCTTCGAGCTCACGGGCGACGCCGGCCCGGCCGCCGGGCGCCCGCCCGCCCTGTTCCTGCCGCCGTCGCTCGCGACCACCGACGCCGGCCGGCCGCTCGAGGAGGTGCGGCTCGTGCGCGACGAGGTGGCCAACCTGGCCTGGGCCGTCGAGCGCCGCGTCGAGAGCGCGGCCGGCCGCCCCGTGGACCTCGCGGCGCGCGCCCCGGTGCCGGCCGGCGAGCCCGGCGAGACGGGCGACGAGGACCGCTGGCGCCTGGTGCTCTCCACGGCGCCGCCCGACCACTGGGTCCCGCTCGTGCCCGTACGGCTCGGCGCGGCCGGCGCGATCCGGCTGCAGCGGGGCCGCGTCCCGGTGCCCGGCGGCACCACCCGCGGCGCCCGCGGCCGCATCCTCGAGCCGCGCCGCCGGCTGCTGATCCACGAGGAGGAGGTGCTGCGCACCGCCACCAGCGTCGTGCGGCGCTTCCAGTCGGCCCGCGATCCCGACGGCCGCCTGCACACCTGGGTCGGCAGGCGCAAGGGCCCCACCCGGGAGCAGGGCACGAGCGGGTTGCGCTTCGACGAGCTCGAGCGGGAGTGAGCGCGCTCAGTCGACCCAGGGCCGCGCCTGCTTGACGGCCAGCGCGCCGTCCGCGTCGACCTTGAACTCGATGTCCATGGCGAACGCCGGGTCGTCCTGGGCCTCGTAGAGCACCTTGAACTCCGACTGGATCGTCTCCATGACCGCGGTCAGCGCGTCGATCTGCGCGTCGGTCATGACGGCCTCGCCGGCGGCGACCAGGCTCGAGTGGCGGATGAACTGCGTCTCGAACTCGCCGTTCGGGCCGATCGCCGAGATCAGCAGCTCGTCCGGGACGGCGGAGGGATCGGGGTTGGTGATCAGGCTCTCGCCGACCTGGACGTTGACGAAGAACCCGGGGAAGTTCGGGTCGAACGGGTTCTTGGTCACCGCGACGCCGTTGGCCAGCTCGTCGTCGAAGTTCGGGTGCACCAGCACCGCCATCGCGGCGGCGAGGTGGTCGATGCGGTGGAACTCGCGCTCGTCGACGCCGCGGAAGGTCCACAGCGAGGCCCACACCTGCTTGACGGTCTCTGAGAGGTCGCCCTCGTCCTCGCGGTGGGTGTGGGAGTCGTAGAGCCCGGCGCCGTTGAAGCCCTTGAGGTCCTCGTTGTTGGTCGAGGAGCGGCAGCGGATCGTCGTGCCGGGGTCGAAGCTGTCGTGCAGCGCATCGATCTGCTCGGCCAGCTCGGGCGCGAGCTCGCCGCGGCGGATCTTGCGGCGCAGCTCGTCGAGGCGCTCGTCGCGCAGCGCGGGGTCGGCCTGCACGGCCGGGTCGCCCACGATCGCCGCGGCGTCGTCGTAGAAGCCGTTGTCGCGCATATAGCGGTCGTAGAAGGAGAACGGGATGGCAAAGCCGTCGGGGACCATCCCGGCCGGCAGCATCTTGCGCAGCTCCGCGACGTTGGCCGCCTTGGCGCCGACGGTCGCCGCGTCGCCGTGGCCCAGCTCGTCGAGGTCGGTGATCTCGGTGCGGCTGAGGTCGCGCGGCGGCGTCTGCGGATGCGGCGGGCGGACGCGCTCGAGCCACGCCTCGACCTGCTCGGGCGTGGCGGCCTCGACCGTGAAGCCGTCCGGCGCCACCTCGTAGCGGACGACCTGGCCCATGTGCGGCGCGATCCGCGGGTCGGTGGAGGCGCCCTTGATGAACGCGTTCGGGGTGTCGTTCTGGCGCGCCTTGAGGTTGACGTGGGAGAGCGGCGTCTGGGGCAGCTCGCTCATCGCCCCGGCGACGTGGCCGAGGTCGTTGGGCAGCTGGGTGAAGAGCACGACGTCGCGGCTGGTCGGCGGGCGCGAGCCGGAGGGATCGAAGGTGGAGAGCACGCCGAAGCCCTCGCCGAGGTTCAGCGGGACGTAGGTGACGTTGGCGAACAGCTCGGCGGTCGAGATCGCCCGCACGCCGAGCGCCGCCAGCTCGGGCCCGTCTGACTCGAAGAGCGCCTCCTGGGTGTCGCCCGCCGGGTGGTAGGCGAGCTGCGGCGCGGCGAAGGGCATGGCGGCGAGGATCGCGTCGTAGGCGAGCGCCACGTGGCGGGTCCGCACGGGATCGGTGGGCCAGAACTCGAGCGCGTAGACGCCGGTCTCGCCGCCGCCGGCCGGCGTGAAGCTGTCGTGGGCGATGATCGTGCCCGCGAGGTTCATGCGGTCGTCGCGGAAGTAGGTGCGGGCGTTGAACTGCCCCAGCGTCAGCCCGATGTCCAGCGCCTCGGAAGCGAAGTCGAAGTGGAACGGGTGCGTGACGGTGTTGAGGAAGTACAGCTCGGGCGCGGGCCCGTCGACGCCGATCATCAGGAACTTCATCTCGCGCGCGCCGAGCGCTCCCGGCACGTCGTCGCGGCGGGCAAGGGTCTCGAAGGTCGCGCGGTCGGGGACGGCGGTGGCGCCCTGCTCGATCGGCAGGGCGATCGGGGCGGCGGCGGGCGTGCGGAGTTCGCTGTGCATCCTGATGCAGACGGCGGCCGGGCCTCCCGCATTCCGGCCCGCTGTGGAAATCCGAGCCTAGCCCGATCCGGCGGGCGCGTGGGGATTCTTCGGCGTGGGCCGCCAGCCGCCGTCCGGCGGAGCGCCGAGGCGGTTGCGCAGCACGCCGATCCCCTCGATCTCGAGCTCCACGACGTCGCCCGGGGCCAGGAAGCGGCCGAGCTCGAGGCCGCAGCCGAGGCCGACCGTGCCCGAGCCCAGCAGCGTCCCGGCGGGCAGCGGCTCGGCCGCCGACGCCCACGCCACCAGCTCGGCGACCGACCACATGATCGTGCCCGAGCGGCCCTCGCTCCAGGTCTCGCCGTTGACCCGCGCGGTCATCGCCAGGTCCTCCCCGAGCGCATCGAGGGTGACGATCCGCGGGCCGACCGCGGTGGCGAAGTGCTTGCCCTTGGACGGCCCGAGGCGGCCCTGCATCTCGCGCGCCTGGATGTCGCGGGCGCTGAAGTCGTTGAGCACGGTGAAGCCGAGCACGTGATCGAGCGCCTGCTCCGGGCGCAGGTCGCGCCCCGGGCGGCCGATGACGATCCCCAGCTCGAGCTCGTAGTCCATGCGCTCGCTGTAGTGCGGCCAGGGGATCTCCGCCTCCGGCCCGACGAGCGCCTGCGGGTTGCCGAAGTAGGAGACCGGCAGCTCGTAGAGCACGCCGGGCGGCTCGCGGTCGCGCAGCGCCGCCGCGTTGACGAAGTGGGCCTCGAAGGCCATGAAGTCGCGGTAGGCCGGCGGGTCGACGGGGGCGAGCCAGGCCGGCGCGGCCGCGGCGGCCGCCGCGGCCGCCGACGCCGCGGCGCGCTCGGCGGCGTGCAGAAAGGCCGGGCCGCCCTCGAGCGCCGCCGTCAGGCTGCCGGGCACGAGCGCTTCGGCCAGCCGGCGCGCCGCGGCGGCGGTCGCGCCCTCGCGCTCCAGGCGCTCGCGCTCGGCGCTGCGCACGTCGATCCAGCGCTCCGGCGCGGCGTCGGCGGCGACCACGATGCGCGCCTCGCGCCCGTCGAGGCCGTCGTGGGCGATGCGGGCGAGCTGCACGCCGCTCAGCCCGCCGGCAGCCGCAGCCGGATCGCGCCGCGCGCGGTCGCCGGGTCGACCGGCGTGCCGCGCTGGGTGACCTCCAGCGCGCCCTCCGCGCGCAGCGCCGCGGCCGTCGCGCGCACGGGCGCCATCAGCGCCCGGAACCCCTCGTCGCCGGCCAGCGCTCGCGCGGCGTCGGACGGGCAGATCGTCTTGCCGGGGCCGCGGCGGTCGAGCAGGCCGAGGATCGCCGCCCGGATGTCGGCGTCGCTCACCGCCATCGCAGCCGCCGCGGCGCCTCGCGCATCCGCAGGACCCGGGCCGGGACCCCGGCGCTGACCGAGTTGGCCGGCAGGTCGCGGGTGACGACTGAGCTCGTCCCGATCACGGAGTTGTCGCCCACGGTGGCGCCGCGCAGGATGCACGCGCCGTAGCCGACCCAGCAGTTGTGGCCCACGATCACGTCGCGCTTGTAGATGCCCTGGTGGCGGATCGCGCGCTCGACCTCGACGACGCCGTGGTCGAAGTCGATCAGCATGACGCGGTCGGCGACGATGCACTCGCGGCCGATCTCGATGCGCTGGTAGGCCGAGATCGTGCACTCCTGGCCGAGCACCGACTTCGCCCCGATCGAGACCTCGCCCTCGTGCACGCGGATCTTGGTGCCGTGGCCGATCCACGACCAGCGGCCGAGGCGCAGGGTGGCGTCGCGGCCGATCTCGAGCTCGACGCCGGGGCCGACGAAGCACAGCCCGTCGGTCACCAGGCGCCCGCGCCAGCGCAGCCGCAGCCACGCCCAGCGCGCGAGCAGGCGGGCGTAGCGATGGTTGAGCATGCCCTGCGCGCGCATGAACCGCGCCAGCGCGAGCGGCCCGCCGCGCAGCGGCGGCGGCTCGTCACGCACGGTGGCGGGCGCGGGAGGGGCGAGCAGCTGGGCCATCGTCGGGCGATCGTAGTATTGCCGGGGCATGGCGGACGCCAAGCCCAGCCTCGCCGAGCGCCTGCTGGCCGGCGACAAGCGGGCGCTGGCCCGCGGTATCTCGCTGGTCGAGGACGACGACCCGCAGGGGTGGGAGCTCGTCCGGGCGGTCTACCCGCACACCGGCAAGGCGGCGGTCACGGGCTTCACCGGCCCGCCCGGGGCCGGCAAGTCGACGCTGATCGGCGCGCTGCTGACGCTGCGCCGCGCCGCCGGGCGCACCGTCGGGGTGCTGTCCGTCGATCCCTCCTCGCCGTTCCGCGGCGGCGCCCTGCTCGGCGACCGCATCCGCCTGGCCGACCACTTCCTCGACCCCGGCGTCTTCATCCGCTCGATGGCCACGCGCGGCGCGCTGGGCGGGATGGCCGAGGCGGCGCTCCAGTCGGCGCTGCTGATGGACGCGGCCGGCAAGGACGACGTGTTCCTCGAGACGGTCGGGGTGGGGCAGGCCGAGGTCGACGTCGTCGACCACGCCGACTCGATCGTGCTCGTGCTGATCCCCGGCTCTGGCGATTCCATCCAGGCGCTGAAGGCGGGGGTGATGGAGATCCCCGACGTCATCGTGGTCAACAAGGCCGACCACCCGCTGACCGACACGATGGTGCGCGAGATCCGCGGCGTCCTCTCGCTCGCCGAGGCGCGCGAGCAGGAGTGGAAGGTGCCGATCGTCAAGACCGAGGCGACGCGCGGCGAGGGCGTCGAGGAGCTCGACGCCCGGCTCGCCGAGCACCGCGCCTGGGTGCAGGAGGATGGCCACCTCGCCGAGCGCCGGCGCGGCAACCTCTCCAGCGAGGTGCTCGGGCTGGCGACGGTGCGTCTGCGCCGGGCGCTCGAGGACGCCGTGGACGCGGATCCCGCGGTGCGCGAGCTGCTCGACGCAGTGGTCGCGCGGCGGCTGGATCCGGCGACGGCGGCGGCGCAGCTGCTCGCGCGCGGCGTGGCCGGACTGGGCGCGCCGGCGCTCGGCGAGCGGAATCAGGAGGCGCTCGGGGGCGTCGAGTCGGAGGAGAACGGCGGTCCCTCGGTCCAGGAGGCGGTTCCATGACGCACGCGCGGCACCCCGGCGAGCTCCCCGAGCGCGAGCAATGGATGCTGGCCGCCCACGCCGACGGTCGCCTCGGCGCCCGCGCCGGCGCCGAGGTCGAGGCGCAGGCGGCGGTGTCTCCGGCGCTCGCCGCGGCGCTGGGCCGCCAGCGCGCCGCGCGCGGCGCCGTGCGCGAGGCCGCCGGCGCGGTTGCCGCCCCGCCGCGGCTGCGGGCCTGGCTCGCCGCCGAGCTCGGCGCTCGCTGACCGCCGTCAGGACACCGGCCGCCGCGGCGCACGCCGCCAGGCGCTCGCCGACCACGCCTCGCGCGCGACCAGCGCGGCGAGCCCGACCGCCAGCGCCACGCTGACCGCGGTCGCCCACGCGGAGCCGGGCTCGAAGCGGGGGAAGACGGCGACCAGCGGCCCCCACGGCGCGCGCGACTCGGCCGCCGCGCTCCACCCGTCGATCGTGCCGGTCCACAGCTGCACGAGCAGCCAGCCGGTGGCGAGCAGGGTCAGCGCGCCCAGAGCGAGGCCGGCGCGCGGAGCGTGCCGCAGCCCCCACGCGCCCAGGGCGCCGGCGCACGGCAGCGCCGCCACCAGCTCGGCCCCGGGAATGCCGGGCCCGCTGAGCGACCGCGCCAGGAAGACCGCGGAGAGCAGCTGGGCGCCGCACACCGCCAGCAGCAAGGTGGCGGCGACCTCTGTCTCGCGCCGGGCCGGGATCGCGGCGGCGATCCGCTCGCGGTGCGAGCGCCACAGCAGCCACGCCGCGGCGAAGGCCAGCGCCAGGACCGGGGCCCAGCGCAACAGCCCGATCCCGCGGTCGAGGAACAGCTCGGCGAGCCGCGGCAGCCGCTCGAGGTACGCGAGCGGCGTGTCCGCCCCGGTCCCGGCGGTCCCGGGCCGCCCGGCGGAGGCCGGCGTCGGGCCCGCCGTAGAGTCGCTCGTTGAGCGTCAGGTACATCACGAGCGACGCGAACAGCGCCTCGGCGGCCACGAGCGCCATCAGCCGACGGCGCCCGGCGAGCGACCAGCGCACGAGCACGAAGGCGATCGGCGCCGCCGGCAGCAGGTAGCGCGCGCCCAGCCACGGCAGCAGCGCGAGCAGGATCGCGGCGCCGTAGGCGAAGCGCTGGCGCGGCTCGTCGCGGACCCGCAGGGTGAGCAGGGCAGCGCCGGCGAGCAGCGTCCCCGCCACGAGCTCGGGTGAGACGGCGGTCGCCCAGCCGACGGCCGGCGGGGAGAGCCCGGCCAGCAGCGCGCCGGCGCCGGCGTAGGGCTCGGGCACGAGCCGGCGGGCCAGCAGCGCGGCGGCCGCGAAGCCGCTCGCCGCCGAGGCGGCCAGCAGCAACTGGACGAGCAGTGGCCCGCCGAGCGCCAGCGCCGGGCTCACCAGCGCCGCCAGTCCCAGGCCCTGGGGCTCGAGCAGCCGTCCCTGGATCGGCACGCCCGCGGGCTCCAGCGTCCCCGGCAGCCAGTCGGCGTACGCGCGCGCGGCGTACTGGTCGCCCACGTCCAGGTCGCCGTCCTCGATCAGCGAGACGGCGACCATCAGGTGGTGCGGCTCGTCCCCGGCGTAGTCGGCGGCGCCGAGCGAGGGGATCGCGACCGTCGACGCGTAGACGCCGAACAGCACGAGCCACAGGGCGAGCAGGCGCATGCGTGTCGGGCGGCCCTCAGGCGCCGAGGGCGCGGGCGATGACCATCTGCTGGACCTCGTCGGTGCCCTCGCCGATGGTGAGGATCTTCGCGTCGCGGTAGAAGCGGCACACCGGGTACTCCTCGATGTAGCCGTAGCCGCCGTGGATCTGGACGGCCTCCTCGGTGCAGCGGACCGCGAGGCGGCCGGTCTTGAGCTTGGCCTGGGCGGCGGTGAGCCCGAACGGGCGGCCGGCGTCCTTCAGCCTCGCCGCCTTGTAGGTCAGCAGCCGCGCGGCCTCGATCTCGGTGGCCATGTCGGCGAGCTTGATCTGGATCGCCTGGAACTTGGAGATCGGCTTGCCGAACGCCCTGCGCTCCTTCGCGTAGGCGAGCGCCTGGTCCAGCGCGCCCTGCGCCAGCCCGACGCCCATCGCCGCGACGCCGATGCGGCCGATGTCGAGGATGTGCAGGAACTGCTTGAAGCCGGCGCCGCGCGGGCCGAGCAGGTTCTCCTCGGGCACGCGGCAGTCCTCGAAGGTCAACGGCCGCGTGTCCGACGCGTTCCAGCCCATCTTGCGGTACGGCTCGCCCTGCTCGTAGCCCGGCGTCCCGTTCTCTACCAGCAGGTTCGAGATCTCATCGTCCTCGCCGGTGCGCGCGGTGATGCAGACGAGCCCGGAGACGTCGGTGCCGGCGTTGGTGATGAACTGCTTGGCCCCGTCGATGACCCACTCGCCGTCCTCGAGGCGCGCGCGGGTGCGGGTGTTGCCGGCGTCCGAGCCGGCCTCGGGCTCGGTCAGCCCGAAGGCGCCCAGCTTGCGCCCGGCGGTCAGCTCCGGTAGCCACTGCTGCTTCTGCTCCTCGCTGCCGAACAGGTAGATCGGCTGCGTGCCGAGGGAGGTGTGCGCGCACATCGTGATCGCCACCGACGAGTCGACGCGTGTCAGCTCCTCGACGGCCAGCGCGTAGCCGAGCGAGTCGCCGCCGCCACCGCCGTACTCCTCGGGGAAGGGGATGCCCATCAGCCCGAGCTCGCCCATCTGGGCGACGAGCTCGTACGGGAAGCGCTTCTCGCGGTCGAGCGCCTCGGCCACCGGCGCGACCTCGCCCTCGGCGAAGTCGCGCACCGTGCGGCGGATCAGGTCGTGCTCGTCGGAGAGGTCGAAGTCCATCCGGCCATGATGGCGGGTGCGCGCAGGCGCCGGCGGGTGTCGAGGCCAGGATGCCCGAGGGATCGGCGCCGTGGCGGGCGGGTCCTGTCAGGCAATGGAACCCGCCGGCGACTTTGCGTCCACCGCGGCGCAGTTCGCGACGGTTAGCGAGGGGCCCGCAAAGCTCGCCGGCCCGCAGCGCCCTTGCCTGCCACCCGCCCGAGGAGCGTGGTTGAACGTCTTGGTGCGGGGCGCCACGGTACGACAGGCTCGAGCTCAGACTCGACGTCGACCTGCGGGAGCTCCGCCGACTTTGAGCTCCACAGCCGCCCTTGGACGGATGAAGATCACCGAGTAGCCGCCAGCGATCAAGAGGTCGTGACGCCGTGCCTCAGTGCCTGCCCCGAAGTACGGTGGCGTCGCGACCTAGGGCCCGGTCGCGAGTAGCATGGGCCTATGAGCCCGATCCCCGGCGAACCGCTTGATCCCAAGCCCCAGGAACTGGCCACCAGCGATGGTCGCAAGTTCAAGCTCAAGATCCCGGGTCTTGCGCCGCGGCCGAAGCCACTTGCCACCGAGATTCGTGGCAGCGCCGAGCCGCCGCGCGACGATCCGCGCCCGCCGATCAACCCGAACCACGTCGGCGGCTAGATCGCAACTTCCGCGGCGGACGCTCCCTCCGCGGGGCTGCTGGAGGCGACGCCTCGGTGCAACCCCAAGAAGCAACGGCGGCTGTTGCGGTCGACGTCATCGCTCGCTTCCGCCTTGCGCGACAAGCGCTTGTTCTAAGGACGAAGTGGGGCCCAGCCGTTAGTCACCTTCGGCCATGATCAGCGCGGCCATCTCGTCCGGGCCCTCTAGGTATGGCAGTTGCGCGCGGCCGGGCACGCTGCGGTAGGTGGCGTTCGGAAGCGCGTAGGCCAACTCGGCACTGCGTCGGACCTTGATCGCGACGTCGAGCTCGCCGCAGGCGACGATCGCCTGGATCGCGATCTCGTGCAGGCGGCTCGCGGCGTCGAGTCCGTTGGCGCCGTCGGCGTCGGGCTCGCCTTGGCGATCACGATGCGGTTCATGTCGAGTGCCAGCTCGCGCGGTGGACCGCTCACCCGTCCCTCCGGCCCAGCTGGCCCGTCGAGCCACAACCGGACCTCCAGCCGGTTGCAGTCCTCGAGGCTCCTGCCGTCCAGGCGGCATCGATTGCGCCCAGCGAGCCCGTCCAGCGCGGCGTTGTTGGCCTCCTCGTCGGGCTCAAGGTCGCCGCTGATCGCGGCGCCAGGACGAAACCCGTCGCCGTGCGTCGCGTCTCGCTCGTCGACAAGAGCAGCAACGCGACGAGACAGGCCGGCACCGTCACTCGTGTGCCTTGGTTCGGAAGTGCCCCCTGGGCTGGGTAACCGTGCAGGACATGGTCTCGCCGCTGGTGCTCGGCCGCAGCAGCTCCGGGCGGTGGCAACTTGGTGCCTTACGTGCCTGGTCACATTCAAGGCCACGGAGCGCTGTGGACAGCAGGTAGCGTTGGCGGTGCCCGCGAGGGTGATCGAGCGGAGTGAAGTGGAGGTGGAGAGAACATGGCATTCACCCGGCAAGAGCTTCGAGAGTCGTTCGAACGGGCGGGGTTTGACGAGCACTGGCAGGCCCTCAACCGGCACCACACAGACGCTTACCCTGAGAGCAATCCCACGCCCGGTGACGTTGCCGGGGCCGAGGCCGCGCGGCTGAACGACATCGGCTTGGGCGACAACCCCGACCTCAGGCTGGTGGAGAGCCGGGTCGAGCGGGTCGAGCCCGCGGTCCGCATCACCCACGTTTTCGAGGATCGCGCCAAAGGCACTCGGTTCGAGACCGAGCCGTTCACCGGCTACGACTGAGCGCGGGGCTCGGCATTCGCATCGTCATGCGGCGCCGTCGCTACTCCTCGCTCCTTCCGCCTGGAACCCCCAGTTGGTTATGCGGGCGCCGCGAGTTGCGGTTGCGCGACAACCGATAGCTGGCGCAGTGCCGGTGGTGCCTCTGCGGCAGTACTCGACGACGGGCCGATCGGGACCGTTGGGATGCCCAGATTCGCGAACGGCAGTCGGCGGCTCCGCGGAAAACGGCCGTCGCAAGCGAGTCGATTTGGCGGCTCGGACCGCTATCCGAAACGGGCGCCTTGTCATAGTGCTCCGAACACGCGCGAGCCAGGAGGATCCATGGATTTCAAGAGCCTGCAACGCAAGGCGCAGCAGCTGATCGACCAGCGCGGCGGCACCGACAGCGTCAAGGCGGACGCCGAGGAACTGAAGGACATCGCCAAGGGCCCCGGTAGCGTGACTGACAAGGCCAAGCGAGCTGGTGACGCCCTCAAGGAACCGGGCGCCAAGAGCCCCGACACGGCCACGGGTCCGCGCGCACCCGGCACCGACGCGCCCGTGCCGAGCGCTGAGCCGGTCCCGCCCTCGCCGGCGTCCGACGCGCCCGGGACGCCGAAGCCCGGCCATCCGCCCGGCGCCTAGAACCGGCCCACAGCGCGTTACTTCAGCGGCGCGCTCCCGGACACCGGGATCGGGTCACGTCGCTTCATCGTCCGCGGAGGCGGGAGGCGTCTCCGACTCAGGACGGCGCGGCATGGAGCGCCATGTGGGCTCCGCCTGGGGGCGGCGTGGGGCGCTGCCCCGGCCCGAGCACCTGCACGGTCTGCATCATCCCCGCATCCTCGTGGCCCAGGATGTGGCAGTGGAAGACGAAGTGCCCGGTGAAGTCCTCGAATCGATTGCGGATGACAACCTCGCCGCCGTTCTTCGGGATCACCACGACGTCTTGGAGCCCGCGCGCGCGATAGGCCTTGCCGTTCACGCTCATGACCTGGAAGTCGTTGACGTGAATATGGAACGGATGGTCCTCGGAGGAGGAGTTGCGCAGCGTCCATTCCTCGATCGTGCCGAGGCGCGGCGTGACGCCGATGGCGCTCGGGTCGAACGCCTTGCCGTCGATCAGCGCGGTGAAGTTGGCGCCTGTGCCGAACGAGAACGTGAACGTGCGCTTGCGGGCCACCGGTCGACCGGTGATCGGCCCCGCCGGGGTCGCGAGCCGGCGCGGCAGCGCGAGCCGCGTGCGCCGCTTGCCCCGCACCGTCACGTCGGCGAGTCGCTTCCCGGGTAAGAGCTCGAAGCCCTCGTCGTACGGGCGCGAGCGGAATTGGTAGCGGCCCCGGTCGCCGCCCTGAACGAGCACGTCGAAGCGCTTGCCGGGCGGCACGAGCAGGTGTCGCACGGTGCGCGTCCGCCACACCGGCGACCCGTCCTCGGCCACGACGGTGAAGCGGTGGCCGTCGAGAGCGACGTCGTAGAAGAGGTCGGCCCCGACGTTGGCGATCCGCCACAGCTGCGTCTCCCCGGGCGCGAGCGAGAGCCTCGGGCGCAGTTGGCCATTGACGAGCCAGGTCGACGGCTTGTCGGGCGCGACCTCGCCCTGTCCCAGCGCGATCGTGCCGCCGTTGACCTGCACGTCGCGGAGCGCCAGCGCGCGCTGGCGTATGCCGCGGAACCTCGATGGCAGGAGCCGCTCGAGCCCTTCGACCACCAGCAGCCCGGACATGCCGCCCATGACCTGCTCCTCGGTGGAGCCGTGCAGGTGCACGTGGTACCAGTAGGTCCCGGGGGAGTGATCGCGGGGCAGCTTGACCACCGACCGGACCGTGCTCGCCGGCTGAAAGACGCGGAAGACGTTGTCCGAGTCACCCGTCGGCTTCACGTGCAACCCGTGATAGTGGATGTTCGTCCGCTCGCTCGTGCCGTTGCGGATCGTCAGCTCGAGCCGGTCGCCCGGCTGAACGCGCAGCGTCGGCCCGACGATGCCGCCGTTGAACGGCTGCGCCTCGAGCGGCGCGCCGGCGACGTCGATCACCTGCCGGCGGGCGTCGAGCTGCGCCTTGAGTACGCCATCGCGGCTGCGCAGCTCGCGCGGCTGCCGGAGCGGCTGGCCGGCCACCGGCGTCCACGAGGACGGCGGCGTGACCTGCTGCGCGGTGCGGCCGGCGGGCGGGCCACCGGACGCGGTCGCGAGAGTGCAGAGCGCCGTCGCCGCCGTCGCCGCCGTCGCGAAGAAATCGACCCCCACGAACGGAAGCCTATGGCCGTCGTCAACCGGTCAGCAGCGCCCCGATGAAACCGGTTCATAGGGGCCTGAGACTCAGGGCGCGACGGTGGCGCAGATGACGGTGACCTGGAGCTGCCAGCTGCTGTTGACCGTGCCGAACTCGCGGGCGCGGGCATTCCACTGGGTCGTGCCGACCAAGGTGTCGGCCTGGAGCGCGATGTTGGCCCCGACGGGATTCGGCAGGATCTGGGCGGAGCCGGCGATCGCCCTGCCGGTCGCGCAGGTCGCGGTGACGCTCCGTTCGGTGTCCGAGGTGGAGGTCGACGTCTGAACCACCGTCGTGAGCCCGCTGACCCCTGCGGGTCCCTGCGCGCCGGTCGCGCCGGTCGCACCCGTCGCACCCGTCTGCCCGGTGGCGCCCTGCGGTCCAGCGGGCCCGGTCGCGCCCGCGGGCCCGGTCGCGCCGGGCGGCCCCGCGGGACCCTGCGCGCCCTGCGAGCCGGCGGGGCCGGTCTGGCCCGTCTGGCCCGCGGGCCCCGTGGCGCCGGCCGTGCCCTGCGGCCCGGGGACGCCCTGCGGTCCGGCCGGACCCTGCGCTCCGATCGCGCCCGCCGGGCCGGTCTGGCCGGTGGCGCCGGTCTGACCGGTCGGCCCCTGCGGCCCCGCCGGACCGGTCTGGCCGGTCGCGCCGACCGGGCCGGCCGGGCCCTGCTGACCTGTCGCGCCCTGGCCGCCGGCGGGACCCTGCGGCCCGGGCGGGCCCTCGGGCCCGACGCCGCCCGCCGATCCGCCGGGACCCTGCGGGCCGACGGGGCCGATCTGGCCCTGTGGGCCCTGCGGTCCGGTGGCGCCGGTGGCGCCGACCGCGCCCTGGCTGCCCTGCTCGCCTTGCGGCCCGGCCGGTCCGGTCGGACCGGCGGAGCCGGCGGAGCCGGCCGGACCGGCCGGGCCCGTCTCGCCCTGCGGGCCGGCCGGCCCGGTCGCGCCGGTCGCGCCCTGCGCGCCCGTCGCGCCGTCCGCCCCGGGGGCGCCGGTCTCCCCGCGCGGCCCCTGGGCGCCCGTGGGCCCCTGCGCCCCGGCGGCGCCCGTCGCGCCCTGCGCGCCCGTCTCGCCCTGCGGGCCCGCGGGGCCGGTCGGCCCGGTGTCGCCCTGCGGGCCGGTCGCGCCGGCGGCGCCGGTCTCGCCGGTGGCGCCCGCCGCCCCCTGCGGACCGGTGGCGCCCGTCGCCCCCTGCGGGCCCGCGGGCCCCTGCGGGCCGGTGGCGCCGAGATCGCCGTCGACGCCGGGGACGCCCTGCGGGCCCTCGTCGCCCTGCGGGCCCCCGGGCCCCGTTGCGCCCTGCGGGCCGGCCTCGCCCTGGGCGCCCGTTGCGCCGATGTCGCCCTGCGGCCCGGCCGGGCCGGTCGCGCCGGTCGCGCCGTCGGTGCCGGCCGGCCCGGCGGCGCCCGTCGCGCCCTGCGGCCCGGTGGCGCCGGGATCGCCCTGCAGGCCCTGCGGACCGGCGGCCCCGGTCTCACCCTGCGGTCCGGCGGGCCCGGCGGGTCCCGAGGGTCCTTCGGGGCCGGTCGCCCCGGTCGCCCCGGTCTCGCCCTGGGCTCCCTGGATGCCGGCCGGGCCGGCGGGCCCCTGCGGTCCCTGCGGCCCGGTGTCTCCGCCGGTGCCGGTGCCGGGCTCGCCCTGCGGTCCCTGCAGGCCCTGGGCGCCGGTCTCGCCCTGCGGACCCGCTGGGCCGGTCGCGCCCGTCTCGCCCACCGCTCCCTGTGCCCCGGCCGGACCCGTCTCGCCCTGCGGGCCGGCGGGACCCGTCGACCCGGTCTCGCCCTGGGCGCCCGCGGCTCCGGCGGGGCCTGCAGCCCCCGTCTCGCCCTGCGGACCCTGTGCGCCGTCGGCACCTGCGGGCCCCTGTGCGCCGGTGGCGCCGGTGGCGCCCTGCTCGCCCTGCGGCCCGGCCGGCCCCGTCGCGCCGGTCGCACCGGCGGGACCCGTCGCGCCGTCGGCGCCGGTCGCGCCCGTCACTCCCTGCGGGCCCTCGGGACCGACGGGGCCCTGCGCGCCGGTGGCGCCGGTGGCGCCTTGCGCCCCGGCCGCCCCGGACGTCCCGGTCGCCCCGGACTCGCCCTGTGGCCCCGTCGCCCCGTTGGCTCCCGTCTCGCCCTGTGGCCCGGCTGGTCCGCCGGGTCCGGTCGCGCCAGTGGCGCCGTCGGCGCCCGCCGGGCCGGTGGGTCCCACCTCGCCCGGGGCGCCCTGCGGGCCGGTCGGGCCCGCGGCGCCGTCGAGGCCGGCGGGACCGGGTGTGCCGGCGACACCCTGCGCGCCCTGCGGGCCGGCGGGGCCGGTGTCGCCCTGTGGCCCGGCCGGACCGGCGGGCCCCGTCTCGCCCTGCGTGCCCTGCGGCCCCACCGGTCCCACCGGCCCGGTGGCGCCGGTGGGCCCCTCGGGACCGACGGGCCCGGTCGCGCCCGTAGAGCCCGTCGCGCCGGGATCGCCTTGACCGCCGGCCGGGCCCTGCGGCCCCGTCGGTCCTTGCAGCCCGGCGCCGCCGGGGGCGCCCGCGGGCCCGGGCGCTCCGGCCGGACCTGGCTGACCCGCCGGACCGGTGTCGCCCTCCGGTCCCGCCGGCCCAGTCGGGCCGGGGGCTCCGACCGACCCGGGCCGCGCGCCGAGCACCAGCGTGTAGCGGCTCGCCGACCGGCGCACGCGGCGGCGGCCCTCCGTGTCGCGCGTGCGGATCGTCAGGGTGGCGTACCGGGGCCCGCGATCCTCGAGGTCGTCACGGAGAGCGCTGGGAGCACGCAGCCGGAAAGTGCGGACCCCGCGGCTCGGGACCGTGATCTCTCGTTCGTCGGCCAGCCGCTCGCGGCCGTCCCACTCGGTCTCGAGCCCGATCGTGCCCTCGCAGCTGCCCTCGGCCGCGCGCGGGCAGCGCACGCGCACCGAGACGCGACCGTCACGGTCGACGACGATCGTTCCCGACCCGGCCCGGGCCGGCTGCTGCGCCGGGGCCGAGGCGGCCAAGGCGCAGGCGAGCAGGACGGCGACCGTCGCCGCTTGCCGTCTCGTACGCCCAACCGACCAGCCCATCCGGAGCGGCAGACTAGGGCGAATCAGCCCGTTCCGCCAGGGCCGGATGAAGCACTGTTTATCGGTGAGCTAGAAGAAGCGGCCGCAGTCGTCCAGCGCCGCGGCCCGCTCGCGCACGTAGGAGACCTTCAGCGGCCCGGTCGCACGACCGGTGAAGGCCGACACGGGGATCGCCGGGTACTCGGCCGACGCCTTGGCGATGCAGCTGCGATAGCGCGTCTCGCCGTAGGCCAGCAGCGCGAGGACGAGCACGACGACACCCACGATCGCGGCGACCAGTGCGCCGAGGCGCGCCGGGCGCGGCGGCGCGGGCTGCGAGCGGGCTTCCATGCCCGTGGCATACGGCGCGCCGGCGCTGCTCCCTGCAACGCCGGCGCGCCCAGCCGGCGCGCCGGCGCTCAGCTGCGGATGCGCACGTCCCCGCCGACCCGCTGCTCGTTGCCGGCCTCGTCGCGGGCGACGACGATCAGCCGCGCGTCGAGCCGGCCGAGCAGCCGCAGCACGAACGCGGCGCGGCGGCCCGGGCGCAGCACCAGCGTCGCGCGGCCGGCCTGCTCGAGCCGGACACGGTCGGAGCCCAGCGGCAGGCGGCGCCCCACCCGCCACCACAGCCGCCGCGGCAGCTCGCCCACGAGCCGGGCGCGGATGCGCGCGGCCTCGTCGGAGCGCACGCGGACCTCCAGCCCCTCGCGCAAGAACTGCCGCAGCCCGATCCGGCTCGGCGCGCGAACGTCGATCGCCGGGGCCGTCTCGTCCGGCGGCCGAGGGATGAGGTTCTCGCCGGGCGCGACGCGCCGGGGCTTCGTGATCGCCACGGTCGACGGCCGCGGCAGGGCGGGCGTGCGGCCCTCGGTCTTGTTGCCCTCCGGCCAGTAGCTGGTGTAGGTCTCCGGCTGTCCGTAGATCGCCGGCGAGCCCTTCTCCTGCGAGGTCTCACCCGGGTGCTGGACGTTGACGAACAGCGTCCGCTCGTCCGGGGTGAAGTAGGGGCCGGTGCCCTCGGCCTCGACCGGCATGTTGCCGAAGCGGTAGGCGATGCCCGCGTTGGGCCCGGTCGTAGGGATGTAGAAGAGCGCGTTGTTGGCGTGGTACTGCAGCGGCCCCGGGTCGTTGAGCGTGCCCGAGGAGATGTCGGTCACCACCCACAGGTCGCCGGCCTTGTCGAAGACGAGGTTGTCGCAGGCCGAGAAGCCCTGCTCGCCCGGCTCGCCGCGCCCGCTCGGCCCGCCCTCGGCGTAGTCCTCCCAGGTGAAGCTCGCGGCCTCCGGGTCGTCGCCGTCCTCGACGAGCCGACGGACGGCGCCGTGGACGTCCCTGACCGTGGAGTTGTTGGTGAAGGCGATGTAGACCGAGCCGTCCTCGGCCACCTCGAGGTCCTCGGGCCGGTTGGTGGCGAAGAAGCTGTCGAAGTCCGCGCCGAAGCGCTCGCGCAGCTTGGTCGCGGTGTCGACCAGCTCGGCCTGCTGCACCTCCACCCAGGTGCCCGTGCCGGAGGTCGCGGTCAGCGGCTCCGTGTCGCCACTGGTCGCGAAGCGGCGCCGGCCCTCCGGCGCCCAGCGCGCGATGTACAGCGTCCCGCTGCTGAGCAGCTCGAGGTTGCCGGCCCGGTCGTTCGGGCGGTAGCGGCCGTCGGAGACGAACTTGTAGACGCCCTCGTTGGTCTTGTCGTCGCCCATGTAGATCACGAAGCGCGCGCCGCGCTTGGCCCGGTAGGCGGTGTTCTCGTGGCGGAAGCGCCCGAGCGCGGTGTGCTTGCGCGGCTTGAGCGACGGGTTGTAGGGGTCGTGCTCGCAGACCCAGCCGTACTTGGCGTAGGCCGGCTTGTCGTCGCGGCGGTAGGGCGGGCCGGGCAGATAGTCCTCGTAGCCGCCCTCGTCGACCCAGCCGTAGGCGAAGTCCAGCCCGTCGGTCAGCGGCAGGCCGTAGCCGTCGAAGTTCTCCTCGCAGGAGATCGCGGTGCCCCACGGGGTGATGCCGCCGCTGCAGTTGCCCAGCGAGCCGCTGATCTCGTTGCCGACCCGCGGGTCCCCGCGCAACGGCCCGGTCACGTCGAAGCGCGAGGCCGCCGCGTTCGCGACGCCGGGCACCTCGCCGCCGTAGATGCGGCGGTTGTAGCGCGACGGGCTCACGACCTGCCAGCGGTCGTCGTCGTCCAGGCGGACGTGCACGAGCGAGTTGCCGACCGCCGCGCGCTCGACCTCGATCTCCTCCTGGGTCTTGCCCTCGGCCACCTGGGCAGGCTCGGGCTTGTAGCCGTGCTGGTAGAAGGGACCGGGGTACTCGTGGTTGACGAACAGGATGCCCTCGCGGCCGCGCGCGAGCGGGAAGTAGGCGAGGAAGTCGTTGTTGAAGCCGTACTCGTACTCGTTGCCCTTGTCGTCGGCGAACGTGTCGCCCCAGGAGATCAGCACGTCGGCGCGGAAGCCCTCGGGCACCTCGAAGCGGTCGGCCGGCGAGGCGGCGATCGCGCGGAAGTCGGCGAAGCCGCGGCGCAGGCCGGCCGCCTGCGCGGTGGCGGAGAACAGCGCCGTGGCGCCGGTGCCCTCGAGCGCGGCGACGGCGGCCGTGCTGGCGCCGGTGGCCGCGATGCCGCGGATGAACTGGCGGCGCGTGCCGCTCAGCTTGCCGATGACGTCGTCGTGGCCGACGGCCGGCTCCGCCGGCGCGTCGGGCAGCGATGCAGGTTCCATGCGGGCTCCTCCCGAGCGATCAGGTCAGACGCCGCGCACGCTAGGGCGCCGCCGGAGACGTCCTGTGAAGCGAACGTGAAAGCCGTCAGGCGTGTGCGTGCGCGCGCGCCAGCTCGATCAGCAGCCGGACGCCGAAGCCGGACCCGCCCGTGGCGGCGTAGGGCTTGCCGTAGTCGTCGGCGACGCCCGCGATGTCCAGGTGCGCCCACGGCACGTCGCCCGTGAAGCGCCGCAGGAACTCGGCCGCGGTGATCGAGCCGGCCTTGCGGTTCTCCACCGCGTTGATGATGTCCGCGTAGCGGCCCTTGATCAGCTCGGCGTACTCGGGGTCCAGCGGCAGCCGCCACAGCCGCTCGCCGGCGCGCGCGCCCGCCGCGGCCACCTCGTCGCACCACGCGTCGTCGGAGCCCATCAGGCCGGCGTAGGTCGAGCCCAGCGCGCTGACGATCGCGCCCGTGAGCGTCGCGAGGTCGACCAGGCGCTCTGCGCCCTCGTCGATCGCGTGCGCGAGGCAGTCGGAGAGCACGAGGCGCCCCTCGGCGTCCGTGTTGATGACCTCGATCGTGGTGCCGGTCTTGGCCCGCAGGATGTCGCCCGGCTTGAGCGCGTGGCCGCTCGGCAGGTTCTCCGTCGCCCCGACCACCGCCACGATCCGCACCGGCAGCTCCAGTTGCGCGATCGCCCCGACGGCCTCGATGACGGCCGCGCCGCCCGACATGTCGAACTTCATCGCGGCCATCTTGGCCCCGGGCTTGAGCGAGATGCCGCCGGAGTCGAACGTGACCGCCTTGCCGACGAAGCCCAGCACCGGCCCGGCCGCGTCCTCGGGCTCGTAGCGCAGCGTGATCAGCCGCGGCTCCTCGTGGCTGCCGCGGGCGACGCCTGCGAAGGCGCCCATCCCGGCCGCCTCGATCCCCGCCCGGTCGAGCGTCTGCACACTCAGGGCGGCGTGCTCGCCGGCGAGCGCCTCGGCCCGCGCCGCCAGGCGGGTGGGCGTCAGCTCGTTGGCCGGCGCGTTCTGCAGGTCGCGGGCGGCGTTGGCGGCCAGGGCAGCGACGCGGCCGCGCTGCACGGCCTCGCTCACGTCGTCGTGGGCCGAGAGCAGCAGCTCGGTGAGCCGGCTCGCGTCCTCGTCGGCCTCCCGCGCGTCCTCGCCTGCGCCGGACTTGTACTTGCGGTAGTCGTAGGCGGCCAGCAGCGTGCCCTCGACGAACGCGGCCGTGTGCTCCTCGGACATCTTGTGCGGCAGCTCCCAGCACAGCGAGCGCGTCCCGAGCTCCTTCACCCGCGTGACGATGCCGGCGGCGGCGACGCGCGCGCGCTCGGGGTCGAACGCGTCGCGTTCCCCCAGCCCGGCGACGATCCAGCGCTTGCCGTCGGCATGCGTGACGGCCAGCTTGCGAAAGCCGCGGCGCGCCTCGCCGCTGTCGAGGAGCGCCTGCAGGACGCCGTCGCCGACGTCGTGGACGACGTCCTCGTCCTGGAAGACGCCGACCACGACCGTGTCGGCGGCGGTCTTGAGCGGAGCGTCGGTTGTGGCGCGGGGATCCATGGGTACGCGGGAGGCTAACGTCCATCTCCCCTCGAACGACCCGGAGGCCTTCTCGCATGCCATCTACCGTGATCATCGGCTCAGCCCGCACCCCCGTCGGCAAGCTGGGCGGCGGCCTCTCCTCGCTGCCGGCGACCGAGCTGGGCGGGATCGCGATCAAGGCCGCGCTCGAGCGCGCCGGCGTCGAGCCCGATCAGGTCGAGCACGTCGTGATGGGCCAGGTGATCCAGGCTGGTGCCGGCCAGGTGCCCTCGCGGCAGGCCCAGATCAACGCCGGCATCCCGAAGGAGGTTTCCTCCGAGACGGTCAACAAGGTCTGCGCCTCGGGCATCCGCGCCGCGGGCATCATCGACCAGGCCGTCCGCGCCGGCGACCTCGACATCGCGGTCGGCGGCGGCATGGAGTCGATGTCGCAGGCGCCCTACCTGCTCCCCAACGCCCGCTTCGGGTTCCGCATGGGCGACGTCAAGGCGCTGGACTCGATGATCCACGACGCCCTGACCAACCCCTTCACCGACAAGCAGATGTTCGCCGAGGCCACCGAGGTCGGCGACGAGCTCGAGCTGACCCGTCCGGACCTGGACAGGTGGGCGCTGCGCTCGCACGAGCGGGTCATCGCCGCCACCGACGACGGCCGGCTCTCCGACGAGATCGTCCCCGTGACCGTCAAGGGCCGCAAGGGCGACACGGTGGTCGAGGTCGACGAGGCCCCGCGCCGCGACAGCTCGCTCGAGAGCCTCGCCAAGCTGCCAGGTCTCGCCGGCAAGGAGGGCTCGCACACGGCCGGCAACTCGCCGGGGGTCAACGACGGCGCCGGCGCCGTCGTGCTGGCGTCCGACGACTGGGCCGAGAAGAACGGCAAGGAGGTGCTGGCGACGATCGTCGCCCAGGGCGCGGTGGCCGACGACTTCCCCTACCTCGCACGCACGCCCGCCAACGCGGCCAAGCAGGCGCTCGAGAAGGCCGGACTGCAGCCGTCGGACATCGACCTGTGGGAGATCAACGAGGCCTTCGCGTCGGTCACCCTGAACTCGATCCGGATGCTCGGCATCGAGGAGGATCGCGTCAACGTCAACGGCGGCGCGGTCGCCATCGGCCACCCGGTGGGAGCCTCCGGGGCCCGCATCCTCGGGACGCTCATCCACGAGCTGCGCCGCCGCGGCGGCGGCTACGGCTGTGCGGCGATCTGCTCCGGCGGAGGCCAGGGCGACGCTGTCATCGTGAAGGTGTGAGCGCAGGCGAGCGACCGCACATCCTTCCCCCTCCGCCGGGCGGCGGCGCACTGCGCCGCCCGGAGGAGCCCGGGGCCGCCTTCTTCGACCTCGACCGCACGCTGATGGCGGGCTCGTCGGCCTTCCAGTTCGGGCGCGCGGCCTACCGGTCGGGGCTCGTCTCGCGCCGGCGGCTGGCGGCCGACGCGGTGGAGAACCTGCGCTTCCGCCTGCGCGGCTCGACCGACGCCGGCACCGACGCGCTGCGCGAGCGGATCGGCGAGCTGCTGACGGGCGTGCGCGTGCGCGATCTCCAGCGCCTGGCGCCCGACGTGCTCGCCGGCGTGCTGCCGCGGCTGTACCCGCAGATGCTCGCCACGGCCTACGGCCATCAGGACGCCGGACGCCCGATCTTCATCTGCACCGCCGCCTCGCAGGAGATGGCCGAGCTGATGGCGGTCGTGCTCACCTTCGACGGCGCCGTCGGAAGCGTGTCGGAGGTCGTCGACGGCACGTACACGGGCCGCGCCGGCGGCCCGTTCACCTACCGCGAGGGCAAGGCGCAGGCGATCCGCGAGCTGGCCGAGCGCGAGGGCATCGACCTGGCGGCCTCGTGGGCCTTCTCCGATTCCGAGTCAGACCTCCCGATGCTGCGCCTCGTCGGCCATCCCGTGGCGGTCAACCCGGACACCGAGCTGGGCCGCGTCGCGCGCGAGGAGGGCTGGGAGGTGCTGCGCTTCGAGCGCCTCGGCCGGCGGCTGCGGATCGGCGGCGCCGCGCTGGCCGCCGCCGCGCTCGGCGGGCTGGGCTCCGCGGCCTTCAACCGCCGCGCTGCGGCCACCCGCCGGCGCCCGCCGGTGGTCGCGCTCGGCCGCTCGCGCTCGTGAGCCTGCACGAGCTCTCAGACGAGCAGCGCGAGATCCGCGCGGTCGCGCGGCGCTTCGCCGACGAGCGGGTGGCGCCGCACGCGGCCGCCTGGGACCGCGAGCACACGTTCCCGCGCGCGCTGTTCGGCGAGCTCGGCGAGCTCGGGCTGATGGGCGTCTGCGTGCCGGAGGCCCACGGCGGCGCCGGGGCGGACTTCCTCAGCTACGTGCTCGTGCTCGAGGAGCTCTCGCGTGCGGACGCCGGGGTGGGGGTGACCGTCGCGGTGCACACGAGCGCCGGGACGCTGCCGATCCTCGACCACGGGACGCCCGAGCAGATCGAGCGCTGGGTGCCGCCGCTGGCCGCGGGGGAGGACCTCGCGGCCTTCGCGCTCACCGAGGCCGAGGCGGGCTCGGACGCCGGCGCGATCCGCACGGCGGTCGCCGGCGGGCGGATCACGGGGACCAAGCAATGGATCACCAACGGATCGCACGCCGCGGTCGTGATCGTCTTCGCCCGCGATGCCGAGGCCGGCGTGACGGCCCATCTCGTCCGCGCGGGCGACGAGGGCTACGCGGTCCTGCGCGAGGAGGAGAAGCTGGGGCTGAACTCCTCCTCGACCGCCGACCTGCGCTTCGAGGCGACGCCCGGCGAGCTGCTCGGCGCGCCGGGCGCCGGCCTGCGGATCGCCTTCTCGACGCTCGACGGCGGGCGCATCGGGATCGCCGCCCAGGCGGTCGGCATCGCCCAGGCGGCGCTCGACCTGGCGACCGCCTACGCGGGCGAGCGCACGGCCTTCGGCGGCCCGATCGCCCGCTTCGGCGCGATCCAGCAGAAGCTGGCCGACATGCAGACCGAGATCGAGGCCGCGCGGGCGCTGACCTGGCGCGCCGCGCGCCTCAAGCAGGCCGGGCGTCCCCACCGCGTCGAGGGCGCGCAGGCCAAGCTCTTCGCCTCGGGCGTCGCCCGCCGGCAGACGGGCGAGGCGATCCAGGTGCTCGGCGGCCCGGGCTACACGAAGGAGTTCCCCGCCGAGCGCTACTACCGCGACGCCAAGGTCACCGAGATCTACGAGGGCACGAGCGAGATCCAGCGCCTGGTCATCGCCCGGGCGCTGCTGGGAGACGTGGCGCGCGCTTCCTAGCCCCATCTGGGTAGGGCTCTCCCGCAGGAGCACCCGATCCAAGGAGCAGGGGGAATGCATCCAGTTCGTACGGCGGCGATCCTCGTCGTCATGATCGTCGCGGGGGCCGGCGCGATGGCCGTCGCCCAGTCCGGCACCCAGGGGCCGCTCACCGCCTCGGCGACGCTCCGCGGCGCCGACGGGGCGCGTCTCGGCACCGTGCAGATGCGCCAGGACGGCCGGCGCGGGCCGGTGACCGTGCGCGCGCGTGTGAACGGCATGCCGCCCGGCTTCCACGGCTTCCACATCCACGCCCGCGGCCGCTGCGACCCGCCGACCTTCGAGTCCGCGCTCGGCCACGTCAAGCGCGGCTCGCAGACCCACGGCGACCACATCGGCGACCTGCCGGTGCTGCTGGTCAAGCGCGACGGGAGCGGCCGCCTGGTGGCCTCCAGCGATCGCTTCAGCCTGGCCGACCTGCGCGACTCCGACGGCAGCGCGGTGATGGTCCACGCCAAGGCCGACAACTACGCCAACCTCCCGACCCGCTATGCCCCGCGTCCCGATCAGGAGACGCTGGACACGGGCGACTCGGGCTCCCGGCTGGCCTGCGGCGCGGTCCGGTAGCCGCCTCGGGGCCGGGGCGAGCCTGCGTGGCTCGCCCCGGCACCGGCTTACAATCGCGGGCCATGGCCATCGAGCCGCGCGACCGCGACCAGATCACCGACGCCGAGCGGTGGTTCGCGGAGCGCTACAGCGCGACGCCCGAGCGCCCGGCGTCCTTCACCACGCTCAGCGGCGAGCCGGTGCGCCCGCTCTACACCGCCGCCGATCTCCCCGACGCGGCGGAGATCGGCCTGCCGGGCGAGTATCCCTTCACCCGCGGGGTCTACCCGAGCATGTACCGCGGGCGGCTGTGGACGATGCGCCAGTTCGCGGGCTACGGGACCGCGGAGGAGACCAACGCGCGTTTCCGCTATCTGCTCGACCACGGCCAGACGGGCCTCTCGACCGCGTTCGACATGCCCTCGCTGATGGGCCTGGACTCCGATCACCGGCGCTCGGAGGGGGAGGTCGGCCGCGAGGGCGTCGCGATCGACACGCTCGCCGACATGGAGACGCTGTTCGGCGGCATCGACCTCGGCGAGGTGAGCGTCTCGATGACCATCAACGCGCCCGCCGCGATCATGATGGCCTTCTACGTCGTCGCGGCCGAGCGCGCGGGCGTGCCCGCCGACCGGCTCGCGGGCACCGTCCAGGCCGACATCCTCAAGGAGTACATCGCCCAGAAGGAGTGGTGCTTCCCGGTCGACCCGGCGATGCGCCTGCTGGGCGACCTGGTCGAGTGGTGCTCGACGGAGATGCCGCGCTGGCACCCGGTCTCGATCTCGGGCTACCACATCCGCGAGGCCGGATCGACGGCCGCCCAGGAGCTCGCGTTCACGCTCAAGGACGGCCTGACCTACGTCGCGCAGGCGGTCGACCGGGGGCTCGACGTCGACGCCTTCGCGCCGCGGCTGAGCTTCTTCTTCAACGCCCAGGTCGACTTCTTCGAGGAGATCGCCAAGTACCGCGCCGCCCGCCGGATCTGGGCGCGCGAGCTGCGCGAGACCTTCGGCGCCCGCCGCGCGGAGTCCTGGCGGATGCGCTTCCACACCCAGACCGCCGGCGTCTCGCTCACCGCCCAGCAGCCGCTGAACAACATCGTGCGCACCGCGATCGAGGCGCTGGCCGGCGTGCTCGGCGGGACGCAGTCGCTGCACACCAACTCCTACGACGAGGCGCTCGCGCTGCCCGGCGAGGACGCGGTGCGCATCGCGCTGCGCACGCAGCAGATCATCGCCCACGAGACGGGCGTCGCGAACACCATCGATCCCCTGGGTGGCGCCTACTTCGTCGAGGCCCAGACCGACGAGCTCGAGGCGGCGGCCTACGCCTACTTCGCGAAGATCGACGAGCTGGGCGGGATGGTCGAGGCCGTCAAGCGCGGCTTCCCCCAGCGCGAGATCGCCGACGCCGCGTTCCAGCTGCAGACGAAGATCGACGCCGGCGAGCGGATCGTCGTCGGCGTCAACGACTACCGCGAGGGCGACGGGGAGCCGATCGAGACGTGGCGGGTCGACCCGGCGCTCGAGCCCAAGCAGATCGGGCGGGTGCAGGCGGTGCGCGCGCAGCGCGACGGCGCGGCGGTCGAGCGCTCGGTCGCCGCGCTCGTGCAGGCCGCCGCCGATCCCGATGTGAACCTGATGCCGAACCTTTTGGACTGCGCGCGCGAATACGCCACAGAGGGGGAGATCGTCGAGGCCCTCCAGACCGTGTTCGGCACCTACACAGAAACCCCGGTGTTCTGATGACCCGCTTGCTCGCCCTGCTCGCCGCCGTCGTCGTGTCCGGCGGCCTCGCCGCCACCGCGCTGGCCGCCACCAAGTCCGTCACCGTCGGCGACGACTACTTCGTCCGCAGCTCCGGCACGCCGACCGTGAGCGTCGAGTCCGGCACGACCGTCGCGTGGCGCTTTCGGGGCGACTCGCCCCACAACGTGACCGTCACCTCGGGCCCCTCCCGCTTCAGGTCCTCCACGATGACCTCGGGCAGCTACCGCAAGACCGTGCGCAAGACCGGCCGCTACGCGATCGTCTGCACCATCCACTCGGGGATGGACATGACGTTGCGCGTGCGCCGCTAGCAGCGCCCGGAGCGCCCGGCCCGTCTGCCCCTGGCGGTGGATGACGTCGCTGTGGGTGAAGCGGGCGACGCGGTAGCCGGCGATGGTGTGCCGGACGTCGCGGGTGCGGTCGTCTTGGAAGGCGGTGCGGGTGAGGTGGGTGGCGGCGCCGTCGGTCTCGACGATCTTCCGCGAGCGTGCGGCTCTTGCGCACCCGGACGCCTCGCACCGACGGCCTGCGGCAGCAACGTCGTGACGTCGATGACCGACGGCGATGACCGCAGATCGTCCTGCGCGGCCGCCGCGCGGAAACTCAGCGCCGCGGCGTCGGGGCCGCCGCCGGCCAGGATCGCCGCCCAGCAGCGGCCCATGAAGCTCAGCGGCGCCGGACTACAGGCGTAAAACCCCGCGGTAAAGAGGATGCAGCCATCGCTCGCGTGTCCGCCGAGCGATCGCCCCCTTGCTCAGGCCCGCCCGCTTCAGCTGCGCGGTCGAAACGACACCATGCTGGCGTCGGGCGAGCGCCGGTACGCCAGAACCGTCGAGCGGGACGAGAACGGCATGTCTGACATGCGCTTCTCGTCCCACCCCACGGAGGATGCCCCCGCAAGCACCCCAACCCCCTCACCAGCGGGTGTTCCGACACACAACTGGCACACGCCCGTGGCAAAGCCGGGGTTGCGCGACGAACCCTCAGCCGGCGGTCGCGCGGAACAGCTCGGCGAGCGGGCTCTCCCTGAGCCGGGCCCGGCCGCCGCGGCGCGATCCGTCGACACGCGGGGACGCCGGGACCGCTCGCAACGGCGGCTCGGCGGGCGCGGTCTCGCGGTCGCTCAGTTTCGCTCGCAGCTCGATCCCGAGCCGCTCGAGCGCCTCGAGCTCGGCCGCGAGGTCGTCGCGCTCGCGGGCTGCCCGCGAGCTGACGCGCTGCGCGTGCCGTCGCTCGCGCTCGATGCCGGCGCGGACCTGGGTGCTCACCAGCGACTCGAGCCGGTCGATTCGCCAGGACGTCACGATCCACGCCATCCCGACCGATTCGACGCGGCCGCCGAGCGTCCTCTCACATTCGCCCGTCCGGACACGATGAACCGACGTGCGGCTATGCGGCGACGACGAGCGGGCGCAGGTGGAGGACGTGGTCGAGGCCGTGCTCGCCCGCGGGCGTCACGACCAGCGCGCGGCCCTCGCGTGCCCGCACCAGCCAGCCGCGATCGAGCAGGCCGGTCAGCAGCGCGGCGCCGAGATGCCCAGCGAGATGGTGGCGGCGCTCGCTCCAGTCCAGACACGCACGGGTGAGCGGCCGGCGGCTTCCGGCCGGCGCCTGCGCGGTGACCCCCAGCGCCGCGAACGGGCCCGGATCGAGCAGGGCGAGCGAGCTGGGGTCGAGCGCCCCGAGCTCGATCAGCCGGTCGGTCAGCGCGACGCCGAGCGTGCCGGCGAGGTGGTCGTAGCAGGAGCGGGCTGCCCGCTCGGCGGCGGCGAGGCGGGCGGCACGCAACGACTGGACGGGCGCCGCCGGCGCGATGGCCGCCAGCGCCTCGAGCGCTTCGGCGACCTGCACGCCCGCGAGCCGGTGGTAGCGGTGGCGGCCGCGGCGCTCGACCTCCACCAGCCCGGCGGACGCGAGCCGAGCGAGATGGGCGCTCGCCGTGGACGGCGCCACGCGGCCGATCCGGGCGAGCTCGCCGGCGGGCAGCGCGCGGCCGCCGAGCAGCGCCTGCAGCATGGCCGCCCGGGCCGGATCGCCGATCGCGGCGCCGACCTCCGCCAGATCCGCGTCACCGTCCACGCCGCAAGCGTACGCGCCCGACGCTTCGCCGCCCGCCGAAGCGTTCCTCGCCTACGGTCAGGGTCGTGACGACGCCGACCGTGCAACCCCCGCCCGCCGCCGGCGCCCGCCGCCATGAGTGGCTCGCGCTCGGCGCGGCGCTCGTCACCGTCGTCCTGTGGGCGAGCGCGTTCGTCGGCATCCGTGCCGCGGGCGAGGACTTCACCGGCGGCGCGCTCTCGCTCGGGCGCCTCCTCGTCGGCAGCCTCGCGCTCGGCGCGATCGTCCTGGTCCGCCGCGAGAAGCTGCCGGCCAGACGGGACTGGCCCGGCCTGCTGGTCTGCGGGCTGCTGTGGTTCGGCGTCTACAACGTCGCGCTCAACGAGGCCGAGCGGCGCGTCGACGCCGGCACCGCGGCGATGCTCGTCAACGTCGGGCCGATCCTGATCGCCCTGCTCGCGGGCGTGATCCTCCACGAGGGCTTCCCGCGCACGCTGCTGGCGGGCTGCGCGCTCGCCTTCGCGGGCGTGGTGGTGATCGGGCTGGCCACGTCGGAGCAGGGTCTGACCGCCGGCTGGGGCACCGTCCTCTGCCTCGTCGCCGCCCTGACCTACGCGGGCGGCGTCGTCGCCCAGAAGCCGCTGCTCACCCACAACTCCGCGCTGACCATCACCTGGCTCGCGTGCACGATCGGGGCCGTCGCCTGCCTGCCGTTCACGCCCACGCTGGTCGACGAAGCCGCGAGCGCAACGCCCGAAACGCTCGCCTGGACCGTGTACCTCGGGCTGCTGCCCACCGCGCTGGCCTTCACCACCTGGGCCTACGCGCTCGCCCGCTCGACCGCCGGGCGGACCGGCGCGATGACCTACCTCGTGCCTCCGCTGGCGGTCCTGATGGGGTGGGCCGTGCTCGACGAGGCGCCCCCGGCGATCGCGCTCGCCGGCGGAGCGCTGTGCCTCGCGGGCGCCGCCCTGGCGCGGCGCAGGTGACCGACCCGGCATAGACTGCCCGCGCGATGGGTGCGTCAGCCCAGACCCGCAAGATCCGCGTCGTGGTCGCCAAGCCCGGCCTCGACGGCCACGACCGCGGCGCGAAGATCATCGCCCGCGCCTTGCGCGACGCCGGCATGGAGGTCATCTACACCGGCCTGCACCAGACGCCGGAGCAGATCGTGGAGACGGTCCTGCAGGAGGACGCGGACGCCGTCGGGCTCTCGATCCTCTCCGGCGCGCACATGACGCTCGTGCCCCGGATCGTCGCGCTGCTGCGCGAGCAGGACGCCGAGGACGTCGTCGTCACGGTGGGCGGCACGATCCCGTCCCAGGACATACCCGAGCTCAAGGAGCTCGGCGTCGCGGAGGTCTTCACCCCGGGGGCCCCGACCCAGGCGATCATCGACTTCATCCGCGGCGCCGTAACCCCGTGAGACGGCTCTGAAGCGGCGTCTCGCACCCGCCCTTCCGGCTAGATTGACTCGTCAGTCAACGCGGTAGCATCCCCAATGGCATCACCCCACGAGGAGACTTGATGAAGATCTGCGTCCTGGTCAAAGAGGTCCCGGACGCCGCCGTCGAGAAGCGCATCGATGCCTCGACGGGGCGGCTGGACCGCAGCGGCGAGAAGAACCTCAACGTGTTCGACACGCACGCCATCGAGGCGGCGATGCAGCTCAAGGAGGGCGGCGCGCTCGAGGTCGACGAGGTCGTCGCCCTGACGATGGGGCCGGAGTCGGCGGTGCGGGCGCTGCACAAGGCGGTCTCGCTCGGCGCGGACCGCTCGGTGCACCTGACCGACGAGGCGCTCGCGGGCTCCGACGTCAACGGCACCGGCTACGCGCTCGCCCGCGCGCTGGAGCGCGAGCAGCCGGACCTGGTGCTGCTCGGCCAGCAGTCCGACGACGGCGAGTGCTACACGATCGGCGCCGTCGTGGCCGACCACCTCAAGGCGCCCTCGCTCACCCAGGTGATCAAGATCGATGTGGACGAGCGAAGCGGTGATGAGGCCGAAGGCCGAAGCAGGTGGAAGCTCCGCTGCGAGCGCCAGGCCGAGTACGGCTACGACACCGTGCTCGTCGAGCTGCCCGCCGTGATCTCCGTCGGGGACGCGATCAACGAGCCGCGCTACCCGTCGCTGAAGGCGATCATGGGGGCCAAGAAGAAGCCGCTGGACACGCTCGCCACCGGCGACCTCGGCATCGAGGCCGACCGCGTCGGCTTCGAGAACGCCCGCGCGCACTGCTTCGAGTTCAAGGCGCCGCCGGCGAAGGCCGCCGGTCAGATGATCGAGGACGAGGACACGAACGAGACGGTCGAGAAGATCGTCGCCTGGCTGGACGAGAGGAAGCTGCTGGCATGAGCGGGATCCTGGTCTACGCGCTGCACTACGACGGCGCCTTCAACAAGAACTCGCTCGGCGCCGTCGCGGAGGGAGCCCGCCTCGCCAACGAGCTTCAGACCGAGTGCCACGCCATCGTCGTCGGCGACCCCGCCGGCCTGTCCGACGAGCTGTGCGCCTCGCTCGGCGCCCACGGCGCGACGAAGGTCTACCGCGCGGAGGGGCCGGAGGGCCTCGCCCAGCCGGTGGTGGACGCCATGGCCGCGGCGATCGAGGCGGGCGGCCACCGCTACGCGCTGTTCGGCGGCGGCCTGCTCGGCTTCGAGATCGGTGCCGGCCTCGCCGCGCGCCTGGACGCGGGCGTCTGCATGGAGGTCACGGCGGTGCGCGCGCAGGACGGCCGGCTGGTCGCCGAGCGCCCGATCCTGCAGGACTCCAAGGTCGCTGACGTCGAGTACCGCTCAGACGTGGGTGTGATCATCGGCCGCCTGAACGCCTTCGAGGCCTCCGAGGCCGGCGACGCGAGTGCCACGGCCGCCGTCGAGGACCTCACCGTCGATTACGCCCCGCACTCGCTGAAGGCCTCGATGGTCCAGCGCGGCGAGCAGCGCGGCGCCGACGTGAACATCGAGGACGCCAAGGTGCTCGTGGCCGGCGGCCGCGGCCTCGGCAAGGCGGAGGGCTTCGAGGCGCTCGAGGAGCTCGCGGGCGCGCTCGGCGGCGCGGTCGCCGCCACGCGCGCCGTGGTCGACGCCGGCTGGTACGCCTACGCCGCCCAGATCGGCCAGACGGGCAAGACCGTCGCCCCCAAGCTCTACCTCGCCGCCGGCATCTCCGGCGCCATCCAGCACAAGGTCGGGATGCAGGCCTCGGAGAACATCGTGGCCATCAACAAGGACGCCGGCGCCCCGATCTTCGAGTTCTCCGACCTCGGCGTGGTCGGCGACCTCAACAAGATCGTCCCGAAGCTCACCGAGGCCGTGAAGGCCAAGCGCGGAGGCTGATGGCCGTCAAGAACGGCAACGGGCGGGTCGCGCCGAGCGAGTTCCCGCCGCCGGTCGACCCGGTCGGCGAGTTCACCGGCCCGCCGACCGACCCGGAGGACGAGCGGATCGAGGTCGGCGTGGCGATCGTCGGCGGCGGCACCGCCGGCCTCGCCTGCGCGGTGCGGCTGCTGCAGCTGCTCGAGCACGAGCCCGATCTGCTCGAGGCGCTCGGCGACGTGCCGGTGGCGGTGATCGAGAAGGGCAAGGTGTGCGGCGCCCACCAGCTCTCCGGCGGCATCATGCGCCCGTCGGCCTTCCGCGAGCTGTGGCCTGACCTGCCCGAGGCCGAGTGGCCGACCTACGGGCCCGTGCCCGGCGAGGCCGTCCACCTGATGCTCAACGCCAAGCGCTCGGTGCGGATCCCGACGCCGCCGCCGTTCAAGAACCACGGCAACCACGTCGTCTCGGTGGCCGAGCTCACGCGCTGGATGGCCGAGCGCGCCGAGGAGGCGGGCGCCTACCTGCTGACCGAGACGGTCGCCGCAAAGCTGCTGCTCGACGAGCAGACGGTCGTCGGGGTGCGGACCGGCGACAAGGGCCGCGACCGCGACGGCGGCGAGAAGGCCAACTTCGAGCCCGGCTCCGACGTGCTCGCGCGCCACACCGTGCTCGCCGATGGCGTCTGGGGCCACCTCACCGGCGCGGCGATCAAGGAGCTCGGCCTCAAGCCGCAGACCGGCGACCCGCAGGTGTGGGCGCTCGGGGTCAAGGAGGTCTGGGAGGTCCCCAAGCCGCTGACCAAGGTCATCCACACGCTGGGCTGGCCGCTGCGCACGGCCGGCAAGTACCACGAGTTCGGCGGCTCCTGGATCTACCCGATGGGCGAGGACAAGGTCTCCATCGGCTTCGTGGTCGGGCTGGACTACGCCGACGCGCGGCTCTCGGTCCACGACGTCCTGCAGGAGTTCAAGCTGCACCCGACGATCCGCCGCATCCTCGAGGGCGGCACGCGGCTGACGTGGGGCGCGAAGGCGATCCCCGAGGGCGGCTACTGGGCGATGCCGCGGCTCGCCGCGCCGGGCCTGGCGATCGTGGGCGACAGCGGCGGCATGGTCAACGTCTCAGAGCTCAAGGGCATCCACTACGGGATGCACGCGGGCATCCTCGCCGCCGAGGAGATCGTCCGCGCGCTCAAGGAGGGCCGCTCGGACCTCTCGCCCTACGACACGGCAGTACGCGAAGGGCTGATCGGCTCAGAGCTCTACCGCACGCGCAACATGAAGCAGCCCTTCGCGCGCGGGTTCTTCGTCGGCGGGGCGATCGTCAACGCCATGGTGGCCACCAAGGGGCGCTTCCCGGGCGGTCACTGGCCCACCCACCGCGACGCGGACGTGCCGCTGCTTCAGACCGACCGCGACAAGACCTATCCGAAGCCGGACGGCACGTACACGTTCGACAAGCTCTCGAGCGTGTTCGCCACCGGCAACGCGACCCGCGACGACGCGCCGAGCCACATCCGCATCCAGCAGCGCGTGCCGCGCGAGCTGGGCGAGGCGTGGCAGTGGATGTGCCCGGCCGGCGTCTACGAGGTGCCCGACGACGCGCCCGAGGAGGGCTACGTCGACCTGGTGGTCAACCCGTCCAACTGTGTGCAGTGCGGGGCGATCACCGCCAAGGGCGGCCGGCTGACGCCGCCCGAGGGCGGCGACGGGCCGCTGTACCGCATCACCTGATCCTGCGGCGCGGCGCGCAACTCCGCGCGAACGGCGGTGTTCACCCGGTGTCATGCGCCGTCTGCTCTTCGCGATCGTCGTCCTCACCGTCGTGCTCGCCGCTCCGGGCGCCGCCTCTGCGGCGCCCGGAGCGGTTGTGCGGCTGACCGCGTGTGAGCCCGCGCTCGTGCCGTCCGGGCGCCTGGCGGCCTTCGAGGGCCGGATGTCGCGGGCCGCGCGCGGCGAGCGGCTGCAGATGCGCTTCGCGCTGGAGGTCCGGACGCCGGGGAACGGCGGCTGGCGGGCGGTCGCCGCGCCCGGCTTCTCCACCTGGTACACGGCGGCGCGCGACGTCGCGCGCTGGACCTACGCCAAGCGGGTCAAGGACCTGCTGGCGCCGGCCTCCTACCGGACCGTGCTCGATGCGCGCTGGCGCGATCGCGACGGGCGCATCGTGCGCCGCTCGCGCGCGACGTCGACGATCTGCCGCCAGCGCGACCTGCGTCCCGACTTGCGTCACGACCTGCGCGCGGGCGCGCTCGGCGTCCTGCCTGCGCCCGGCGCGGCGTTGCGCTACGAGATCCCGGTCCGCAACGCCGGCCGCAGCGCCGCCGGCGCGGCCGAGCTCACGTTCGAGACGGCGGGCCGGGTGCTGACCGGCGCCATCCCGGCGCTCGCGGCGGGCGCAGAGACGACGGTCCAGGTCAGGGGACCGGCATGCGCGCCCGGCACGGCGGTGATCCTGACGCTCGATCCCACCGGGCAGATCGACGAGGCCGACGAGGCCGACGACCGCCGCGTGATCCCGTGCCCCTCCGCCGCGCATGGCGCAGGCGCGATGCGACCGCAGTAACGTCGTCACCCGACGCCGAAGCGCTGCAGCAGGAGCGAGCCCGCCATGCGGTCGCACGCATCGGCATAGCGCGGAAAGGCAGAGGTCGGCGCCTGGCACTGGAGCGTGACGTCACGTCCTTCGACGCGCGTGACGACCTTCACCGCGGTCAGCGAGCGCCGGGACTCCGGGTCGTCGAACCGCACGAGCAGCCGGTAGCCGGGGATCCGACGGCGCTCTGCGGGCGGGGCGCCGGCCCGGGGCTCCCAGAAGAGCCCGTAGGCGCCGCGTTCGAGCACGTCGTCGCCATGCTCGCGCGCGAGCCGCAGCTCATCCCGCAGGCGCGACTCGGCTTCGGTTCCACTCGCGAGGGTCGCGAGCGAGCCCCACGCCGCGACCTGGACGCCTGCGGCGCGCGGGGCCACATAGGTCGCGCCGTCTTCGTTGACCGGATCAGACGCCGTCGCCGAGACCCGCCGGGCCCACGCGAGCGGGTGGGCGAACGAGAACGCGAACCGCTGGTTGACGTCGCGCCCCAAGGCACCGACGTCCACCGGAGGATGGGCCGGTCTCTCGGCCCCCGATCCGCGCCCGTCGGGCTTGAGCGAGACGATGCTCTGAACTGCGCCGACCAGCGTTCCGAGCAGGACCACGGCCGCCGCGAGGGCGAGCAGCGGCGCGAGGACCCGGTGATCGCGTGCGCGATCGCGCCAGCGGTCGAGGCGCGGCTGCTCAGATGCCATGTCTCGCGTCGGTATAGCCCAGCCGCGACGTGGCGTGCAGAATCTTTCTCCGGGGCGTGACGGCGGTCACGCGGCAGGGGTCTAGACTCAGAGGACGATGAAGACCGAAGTCCACCCGGAGTACGTCGAGGCCCACGTGCGCTGCACGTGCGGCAACGAGTTCACCACTCGCTCGACCCAGCCTGAGATCCGCGTGGAGATCTGCTCCAACTGCCACCCGTTCTACACGGGCCGCCAGAAGCTGGTCGACACCGGCGGCCGCGTCGAGCGCTTCCAGCGCCGCGCCGCCAAGCGCCGCCGCGGCGACTAGCGCCCCAGCGCCAACCTCCCCGCGTCCGATCTGCGACACCGTCCGCCCGTCCCCGGGTGGGCGGCGCTCGCATCCCACCGGTCTGGCATAGTCCGCCGCAACAGGGGGGCCCGGTCAGCGGGACGGCTCGGAGGGCCTCGAGAACATCTGCATAGAGGGGGAGCGTTGAGGAGACTCAACACGTGCGCGTTGGCTCTGGCTGGAGCCGGCGCGCTGGGATTCGCCGGGACGGCGAACGCGGCGGTCACCGACACGGTGCGGGCCGGCGAAGCCGTCGACCGGTCGTGCCACGTCCGCCTGGCCGCCGACGGCGCCAAGGGCGTGGACACCACCAAGGTCACGGCCGACAAGACCGGCCTCGTCCGCGCCCGGCTGTCCGGTCGCGGGGACTGGGACGTCGGCGTCTTCGACGCCAAGACCGGCCGCAGCGTGGCCGGTTCGGCCGCCTTCGCGGCCAACGAGCTGGCCGAGGGCTTCGTCACCAAGGGCCAGCAGCTCGTCGTGCAGTCCTGCCGTTACGACGGCGACGCCGCCAGCGCGAAGACGACGGTCGACGTCGCCGGCGCTCGGGGCGGTGCTCAGCAGGGTAAGACCCAGATCGTCGAGGTCGCGACGCGGACGCGTGAGGCCAAGGAGCGCCTGCAGGGCCTCGGGCTCGACCTCACGGAGCACGGCGATGCGGACTCGCTCGAGGTCGTGCTGCACGGCGACGCCGACGCCGCCACGCTGCGCGGCGCGGGCTTCACCTACGACGTGCGGATCGCCGACCTGGAGGCTCACACTGCGGCCAACCGGGCGGCCGACGCCCGGTACGCGGCCCAGGTGCAGGAGTCCGAGCTGCCGAGCGGGCGCACCGAGTACCGCCGGCTGCCGGACTACCAGCTCGAGCTCAAGCAGCTCGCCGAGGACTATCCGGCGCTGGTGAAGCCCATCACGCTGAGGTACAAGACGCTCGAGGGCCGCGACGTCACCGGTATCGAGATCACCCGCCGCCCGAACCTCAAGGACGGCAAGCCGGTGTTCGTGAACATGGGCGTCCATCACGCCCGCGAGTGGCCGTCCTCCGAGCACGCGATGGAGTTCGCCTACGACCTCGCTGACCAACTACGGCCGCTCGGAGCGGACCTCCGACCTGGTCGACAGCACCCGCACGATCATCGTGCCGCTGGTCAACGTCGACGGCTTCAACGTCTCCCGTGAGGCGCCGTCGGTGCCGATCGAGGAGCGCTTCTCGTTCTACGACCTCGAGTACCGGCGCAAGAACTGCCGGCTGGGGCCGGGCGTGATCAACAACCCGATCGCCTGCAACCTGATCTTCAGGAACGTGGGCGTCGACCCGAACCGCAACTACGGCGGATTCTGGGGCGGCCCGGGCGCGAGCACCAACCCGCTCAACGACACCTATCGCGGCGAGGCGCCGTTCTCCGAGCCCGAGGTCCAGAACATCAAGGACCTCGTCGGGACGCGCAACGTCACGAACCTGATCACCAACCACACCTTCTCGAACCTCGTCCTGCGCCCGCCGGGCGTCCAGGCCGCCGGGTTCCCGGTCGAGGAGCCGCTGTACCGCGCGCTCGGCGCTCAGCTCGCCGACGCCAACCTGTACGCCAACATCCCGTCCTTCGGTCTGTACGACACGACGGGCGGCACCGAGGACTGGACGTTCTGGACCCAAGGCTCGATGGGCTTCACGTTCGAGATCGGGCTCGAGGGCTTCCACGAGCCGTTCGCCGACCACGTCGTCGGCGAGTACCTCGGGCTCGAGCCGGCCGAGGGCGCCGGCCGCGGCGGCAACCGCGAGGCCTACTACCGGATGCTCGAGGCCACGGCCGACCGTCAGTACCACTCGCAGATCCGCGGCACAGCGCCGGTCGGCTCCACGCTGCGGATCGAGAAGGAGTTCCAGACGTCGACCTCGCCGGTGATCCAGCCGGACGGGACGGTTGGCCCGCCGATCGTCTTCGACGACGCGCTCAGCGCTGAGACCGAGACGGCGCAGCGCCGCTTCACGTGGAGCGTCACGCCGTCTACTCGGCCGGTGGTCGCCGGCCGCTACGGGCGTGAGCCGAACGGCACGCCGTCGGCGCCGATCACGCTGACCAACCCGGCGGGGCAGCCGGCCGAGAACCCGGCCGGCAACTACCGCAACGGCGAGTACGAGGTGGCGACGTTCACCGTGCCGGGCGGGGCCGGAGTCGACAACGGGTCGCTGACCGTGACCGTCGACTGGGCCACCGACGCGACGGACTGGGACATCTTCGTCCTGGACTCAAACGGGGTGCAGATCGCCAGCGCGGCGACCGGCAACCCGCAGGAGAACGCCATCGCGATCGATCCCGCACCGGGTGAGTACACGGTCGTGTTCGTCAACTACGACCAGGTCAACGGCGCGCCGTACGACGACTGGACCGGCCAGGTCACCTTCCAGAGCCCGCAGCCGGGCGTGGTCGGGACCAAGGAAGCCTGGAACCTCACGTGCGAGCGCGAGGACGGGCGGCCTACGGTTCCGCAGGCGGTCGAGGTCGACCGCGGTGAGCGGGCCGACGTCGGCGCGGCGTGCCGCGTCGGCACGCCCGCGCAGATCGCCAAGGCCCGTCGCGGCAAGTAGCCCTCCGCGACACCGAAGCAGTGACGGCGGGCGGCCCACGGGCCGCCCGCCGGTCGTAGAGTCCCCTGGGTGATCGAGTCGCTCGTCGAGCAGATCGAGGCCCGCTACGACGAGGCCGAGCGGGAGCTGTCCGACCCCGAGGTGATCGCCGATCGCAAGCGCTTCGCCGAGGCCGGCCGCCGCTACGGCCAGCTCTCGACCGCCGCCCGGCTGGCCGCGGAGTGGCGCCACGCGCGCTCGGACGCCGAGGGCGCCCAGGAGATGCTCGACGAGGGCGGCGAGGACGCGGAGCTGCGCGAGGAGCTGCGCGCCGCGCGCGAGCAGCTCGAGCGCCTCGGCGAGGAGATCCGCCTCGCGATGGTCGAGCGCGACCCGAGCGACGACAAGAACGTCATCGTCGAGATCCGCGGCGGCGCGGGCGGGGAGGAGGCGGGCCTGTGGGCCGGCGACCTCTACCGCATGCTCACCCGCTACGCCGAGCGCCTCGGCTTCAAGACCGAGACGCTGGCGGCCGGCGACGGCGGCTCGACCTTCGAGATCCGCGGCGACGGCGCCTACTCGGTGTTCAAGCACGAGGGCGGCACGCACCGCGTCCAGCGCGTGCCCGAGACGGAGTCCCAGGGCCGCATCCACACCTCCACCGCGACCGTCGCCGTGCTGCCCGAAGCCGAGGAGGTCGACGTCCAGATCGACCCGTCGGAGCTCGAGATCGACGTCTACCGCTCCTCCGGCCCGGGCGGGCAGTCGGTCAACACGACCGACTCGGCGGTGCGCATCACCCACAAGCCGACCGGCGTGGTGGTCTCGATGCAGGACGAGAAGTCCCAGCTGCAGAACCGCGAGCGGGCGATGAAGGTGCTGCGGGCGCGGCTCTACGAGCTCGAGCTCGAGCGCCAGCAGGCCGAGCAGGCCGCCGAGCGCCGCGGCCAGGTCGGCACCGGCGAGCGGGCGGAGAAGATCCGCACCTACAACTTCCCCGAGCGCCGCATCACCGACCACCGCATCAAGCGCACCCAGCACAACCTCGACGCCGTGCTGGGCGGCGAGCTCGACGAGTTCACCGCCGCGCTGCAGGACGACGAGAAGCGCCGGCGCCTCGAGGCGTCCGCCGACCCGGCGCCGCGTTAGGCCGCGGCCGGCACCGGCGGCGGGAAGAGCCCCAGGAAGCGCCGCGCCGCCCGGCGGCTGCCGCCGATCGCCAGCTCGCCGGCGCGCTCGGCGTCGGCGACGTCGCGCCCGTGCCAGAGCACCTGCGAGAGCACGGCCGGCCCGCCCTCGAGGACGGCGTCGGCAGCCTCGGCGGCGCCGCGGCCGACGTCGAGCCGCCCGTCGGCGACCGTCGCGAAGAAGCGGTCGGCGCCGACCCGCAGCTCAACCGTCACGTCCACCCCGGCGGCTCGCTGCCCGTCGAAGAGCGTGGGCAGCGCCAGCACGAACGCGTCGACTCCGAGCGGCGCCCCGGCGGGGGCGGGCGCCCGGCTGCCCCAGCGCCCGAGCGCCAGCAGCACCGGCTCGAGCTCGCGGCCCCACGCGGTCAGCTCGTACACGCGCGAGCCCGCCGGCGGCGGCAGCGTGCGGCGCTGCACGACCGCGGCGCCCTCGAGCTCGCGCAGGCGCTGGGCCAGCACGTCCGGGCCGATCCGCGGCAGGCCGCCCTGCAGGTCGGTGAAGCGCTTGGGGCCGAGCATCAGCTCGCGCACGACGAGCAGCGCCCAGCGCTCGCCGGCGACGTCGAGCGCGCGGGCGATGCCGCACCGATCGCCGTAGGACCGCTTCGTCGCCATTCCCCTCATCTCCCTTGCTACTTGGAAAAACCAAGTCTACACTACGGCACACCAACGAGTGAGAGGAGCGCAGCATGAGCGAGCGCGACAGCTACCCCCCCGGCGTCCCCTGTTGGGTCGTGGCCATCCAGCCCGACGTCCAGGCCGCCACCGGCTTCTACGGCCCGCTCTTCGGCTGGGAGTTCGCCACCGACGGGGAGGACTCGCCCGACCCGTTCGCGCTCGCGCGCCTGCGCGGCCGCGACGTCGCCGGGCTCGCGCCGATGCCGCCGGCGTCGCCGGACGCCCGGCCCGGCTGGGTCACGCACGTCCGCGTCGAGGACGCCGACGCCACCGCCGCCCTGGCCGCCCAGGCGGGCGGGACCGTCATCCAGCCCGCCTTCGACGTCCCGCCCGCCGGCCGCAGCGCCGTGCTCGCCGACCCCGCCGGTGCGGTCTTCTGCGCCTGGGAAGCCGGCACGCGCGAGGGCGCGCAGCTCGTCAACGAGCCGGGCGCATGGTCGATGAGCGCCCTGGCCACGCGCGACCCTGAGGGCGCCACCGCGTTCTACGGGGCGGTCTTCGGCTGGGAGCCCGAGCTGTTCGGCCCGCCAGAGCAGCAGATGACGCTGTGGCGGCTGCCCGGCTACGTCGGCGGCGAGCCCGAGCAGCCCGTGGCCCGCGACGTCGTCGGCGTCATGAGCCCGCTCGCCGACGGCGCCGACCCGGGCTGGAACCTCGACTTCTGGGTCGCCGACGCCGACGCGACCGCCGACCACGCGACTCCCCTCGGCGGCCGTGTCGTCGCCGCGCCGCACGACACGCCCGGCTTCCGCAACGCCGTCCTGGCCGATCCGGCCGGGGCCACCTTCTCGATCAGTCAGTTGGTCGGCCACTAGCCGTTTCGCGCCCCGATGCCCCGGGCACGAACGCCCTCATGCTCGGGAGAGGGGCTGGCCGACGTCGGGTCGTCGTGGCGACCGCTGCGCTGCTGATCCTCGGCGCGTCGCTGGGCGGTCTGGCCTGCTCGGCCAACGACCCGCCCGGCGGCGAGGGCCGGCTCTCGGTCGCCACCGGCGGCTCGGGCGGCGTCTACCAGGTGCTCGGCGGCGGCCTGGCCGACATCATGACCGACGAGCTCCCCGACGCGCCCACGACGGCGGAGACGACCTCGGCCTCGGTCGACAACCTGCTGCTGGTCGACGACGGCGACTCCGACGTCGCCTTCACGCTCTCGGACACGGCGGTCGACGCGGTCAAGGGCCAGGCGACCTTCGAGCGCCCGCTGAACCTGCGGGCGCTGGCAACGATCTACCCGAACATCTCCCAGCTGGTGGTGCCGGCCGACTCGGACATCGAGACGGTCGAGGATCTCAAGGGCAAGAAGGTCTCCGTCGGCTCGCCGAACTCGGGCACCGAGGTCATCGCCCTGCGGCTGCTCGAGGTCGCGGGCCTCGATCCGGAGGAGGACATCTCCAAGCGGGGCCTCGGCGTCGGGGAGTCCAGCGCGGCGATGCGCGACGGCTCGATCGACGCGTTCTTCTGGTCGGGCGGCGTGCCGACGGGCGCGATCACCGACCTCGCGACCACCGACAAGCTGCGCCTGCTCGCGCTCGACCGCTATCTGCCCGCCATGCGCGAGCGCTTCGGCGAGTCCTACGAGAAGGCGGAGATCGAGGCGGACGAGTACAGCGGCGTCCCGGCCGTGGCGACCATCGGCGTGCCCAACATGCTGATGGTCAACGCGAACATGGACGACCAGCTCGCGTTCGACATCACCAAGCTGCTCTACGACAACAAGGCCGCGCTGTCGGAGGTCCACCCGTCGGCGGAGACGCTTGACCCGAAGACCGGCAAAGAGGTCGTCGATCCCGTGGAACTGCATCCCGGCGCGGCGCGCTACTACGACGAGACGGCGCGGTGACGCGGCAGCGAGCCATCTGGGTGGGGCTGGCCGCGAGCGGCGCGGTCGCGGCGGTGGCGGTCGGCCTGTGGGCATGGACCGCACGCGGCGACGGGACACTGGCGGTCGTCGTCCGCGACGCCGACGGCGCGAGCGTGACCACCCGCGCCCTCGGCCCCGACGGCGGCTTCGCGCTCGCGTACCGCCACTCCGTATACCGCGCGCCCGCTGAAGAGCGGTTCGCCGTCGAGCCGGGCGGCGGCCTGCGGCTGACGTCGATCGCCTCCCCGAGCCAGGCCGTCCTGGACTACTACGCCATCGAGGGGCGCCGGACGCACGGCGCCGACGGCGCCTGGGTGCTGCGGCCCGACGTTCCGCCGCCCGCGTCAGAGCGCCTGGCGCTGGCCGCCACCGAGGTCGGCCGACGCACGCTCGTCACCGGCGCGCGCCGCACCCGGCTGTGGCGCGACGACGGCCACGCGGCCCATCTCCGCATCACCGTGGAGGAACGCTGATGGCCACCAGCGCCAAGCCGCCCGTCGAGACCGATCCCGACGATCGCTCCGAGCAGGAGCTGCTCGAGCAATACGAGGCCGAGCGCCCGGGCCGCCACCTGCACGGCGCGCCGCAGATCATCGTCATGGTCCTCTCCGCGGGCCTGTCGATCTTCGCGATCGTCTGGGTGCTCAACCCGATCGCGGCCGAGACCTACCGCTCGGCGTTCCTGGCTGTCGCGCTGCTGCTGACCTTCCTCGTCTTCCGCGCCGGCGAGCGCCCCAGCGGCGCCGAGCACCCGCGCGAGAACCCGACGGTGCTCGACTGGGCGCTCGGGCTGGCGGCGCTCGTCGCGGTCGGCTACGCCGCCGTCAACGCCGACGAGGTCTTCCGCCGCGCGGCGGCGCCCGAGCCGCTGGACATCGTCATGGGGATCGCCACGATCGCGTTGATCCTCGAGGCGACGCGGCGCACGGTCGGCTGGGTCCTGCCGGCGATCTGCCTCGTCTTCCTCGCCTACGCCTACCTCGGTGGCCTGGTGCCCGAGGCGGTCGGCATCGCCCACAAGGGCTACGGCGTGGACCGCATCATCGGGCAGACCTACATGGGCCTCGAGGGCATCTTCGGCATCCCGCTCGACGTCGCCGCGACCTACATCGTGCTCTTCACCATCTTCGGCGCGGTACTCGAGTACTCCGGCGCGGCGCGGTTCTTCGTCGAGCTCTCCTACGCGGCGTTCGGCTCGAGCCGCACCGGGCCGGGCCGCACGACCACGCTCGCGGGCTTCCTGCTGGGGACCGTCTCGGGCTCCGGCGTGGCCACGACCGTCACGCTGGGCTCGGTCACCTGGCCGCTGCTGCGCAAGTCGGGCTACCCGAAGAACGAGGGCGGCGGCATCCTCGCCGCGGCGGGCATCGGCGCGATCCTCTCGCCCCCGACGCTCGGGGCGGCGGCGTTCATCATCGCCGAGTTCCTCGAGGAGAGCTATCTCAACGTGCTCGTCTACGCGGCGATCCCGACGGTGCTCTACTACCTCGGCGTGCTGCTGGCGATCGAGTCCGACGCGCGGCGCCACGGCGTGCGGGGGCTCGAGCTCGAGACGCCCGGCTTCTGGAAGCTGCTGCTGCGCTGGGGGTACCACTTCAGCTCGCTGGTGGCGATCGTGGTACTGCTGGCGATCGGGTTCTCGCCGTTCCGGGCGGTGCTCTATGCGACGATGCTCGCGTTCCTGCTGTCCTTCCTGGACCGCCGCGACTGGATGACGCCGCGCCGGATCGTCGACGCGCTGGTCGACGGCGCGCGCGGGGTGCTGCCGATCGCGGCGACGTGCGCGGCGGCCGGCATCATCGTCGCCGTCGTCACCCTCACCGGCCTCGGCCTGAAGTTCTCCTCGCTGATCGTCGATGCCGCCGGCGGGTCGCTGCCCCTGACCGCCATCTTCTCGGCGATCGCCGTGCTGATCCTCGGGCTGGCGGTGCCGGTCACCGCCTCGTTCATCATCGCCGCGGTGATCATCGCGCCGGCGCTGATCGCGCTCGACGTGGAGCCCTTCGTGGCCTACATGTTCATCTTCTACTACGCGGTCCTGAGCGAGGTGAGCCCGCCGACGGCGCTGTCGGCCTTTGCCGCCGCGGCCATCACGGGGGGAGACGGCTTCCGGACGATGATGCTCACCTGCCGCTACACGCTGCCGGCCTTCCTCGTGCCCTTCGCGTTCGTGCTGACCGACAACGGCACCGGCCTGCTGCTGCAGGGCTCGGTGGGGACGGTGCTGCTGGCCTTCGGGGCCTCGGCGGTGGCGGTGTTGGCGCTCGCCCTAGCCACCGGCGGCTGGCTGCGCGGGCCCGTCGGCGTGCCCGCGCGCGTGCTGGCCGGCATCGGCGCTCTGCTGCTGCTCTACCTCGAGCCGCTGGTGATCGTGATCGGGCTCGGCGTGGTTGCGCTGGCGATCCTGGCCGCGCTGACGCTCCCCCGCCCGGACGGACCAGAGCCAGAGCCCGCCTGAGGCGCAGTGCCATGCTGGGGCGGTGCCGCGCCGCCCCCTGGCCACGACGTCCGTCCGCGACGCGATCGACTCGGCCCTGATCGCCCTCACGGCGGCCGGGTGCGAGACGCCGCGCCTGGACGCCGACGTCCTGCTCGCCTGGGTGCTGGGCGTCCCGCGCGCAGCGCTCTACGCCGACCCGGGCCGAGGTCTCGAGCCCGACGAGGCGCGGCGTTTCGCCGACGTCGCCGCCCGCCGTCGCAACCGCGAGCCGGTCGCCTACATCACCGGCACGAAGGGCTTCCGCCGGCTCGAGCTCGCCGTCGATGAGCGCGTGCTCGTCCCGCGGCCGGAGACCGAGCACGTCGTCGAGGCGGTCCTGGACCTGCCCGCGGGCGCCCGCGTGGCCGACGTCGGCACGGGCTCGGGTGCGATCGCGCTGGCGCTCAAGGACGAGCGGCCCGACCTCGACGTGGTCGCGACGGACTCGAGTTCCGAGGCCCTGGCGGTCGCCCGCGTCAACGCTCACCGGCTCGGCCTGGCGGTCGAGTTCGCAGCGGGCGACCTGCTCGAGCCCGTCGCCGGGCGCCTCGACGCGGTCGTCTCCAACCCGCCCTACGTCGCCGACGGCGACCACGGGCGCCTTGCACCGGAGATCACCCGCTACGAGCCGGCCCACGCGCTGTTCGCCGGTCCCGACGGACTCGACGTCTACCGCCGCCTCGCCCCGGCGACCGCGGCGGCGGGCGCGCGCGTGGCCGCCTTCGAGGTGGGCGAGGGCCAGGCGCCCGCCGTCGCCGCCCTGCTGCGCGACGCCGGCTTCGCAGCGACCGACGTGGTCGCCGACCTCGCCGGGATCGAGCGCGTGGTCTTCGCCCGACGTTAGATGAGTGATTCCACGACCCCACGGCCGTCTGGCGGTGCCCCGCGGCGCTGGACGGCACCCGCCGAAAGGGCCCGTGGCACCACCACTGTGCCCTCGGGCGGGCACCGTCCAGCATCCACGGGCCATCCACCAGCCGACCGCGTGGCCGCGGAATCACTCATCTAGATGCTCACCGCCGCCGACGCCGAGACCTTCGAGCGCTGCATGCGGGTGGGCGGCGTCGCCGTGTTCCCGGCCGACACCGTCTACGGGCTCGCCTGCGAGCCCGACACGCGCGAGGCGGTGCGGCGCCTCTACGGGCTCAAGGGCCGCGCGCCGGACAAGCCCGCCGCGGTCCTCTTCTTCGACCGCGAGCTGGCCTTCGCCGCCCTGCCGGAGCTCGGGGCGCGCACGCGCGCGCTGCTCGAGCTGCTGCTCCCCGGCGGCGTGACCGCGCTGTTGCCGAACCCGCTGCACCGCTTCCCGCTGGCGTGCGGGCCCGACCCCGGCACGCTGGGGCTGCGGGTGCCGGCGCTCCCGGACGCGCTCGCGCCGCTGCGGGCCGTGCGCTGGCCGGTGCTGCAGAGCTCGGCGAACACGGCGGGTGGGCCCGACGCCCGCCGGCTGGCCGACGTGCCGCCCGCCATCCGCGCCGGCGCCGACCTCGTGCTCGACGGCGGCGAGCTGGCCGGCACGCCGTCGACCGTGGTCGACCTGCGGCGCTTCGAGGCGGGCGACGAGTGGCGCGTGCTGCGCGCCGGCGCGGTCGACCCCGCACGGGTGGCGGCCGCCGCGGCGCGCATCCTGCCCCTCGAGGACTGACCGGTTGACGCGGGTCACGCCGCGGCCGGACACTACGGGGGATGGAAGGCCAGCGGACGAGCCCCGGCCCGGCGAGCGAGCCCGCCGCCGCGCCGGCGCTCAACGTCCGTCTTCTCGGGACACCTGAGCTGCGCAGCGGCGAAGGGCCGGCGGTGACGCTCGAGTCCGCCCGCGCCGTCTCGCTGCTCGCCTACCTGCTCGTCCACCGCGGCGAGCCGCACCCCAGGCAGCGGCTCGCGTTCCTGCTGTGGCCCGAGTCGGGCGAGGCGCAGGCGCGCACGAACCTTCGCAAGGTCCTGCACGCGCTGCGCCACGCGCTGCCCGACGCCGAGCGCCACCTCGACGTGACCCCGCGCAGCCTGCGCTGGCGCGAGGACGCGCCCTACCGGCTCGACGTGGCCGACTTCGAGCGGGCGCTCGCGGAGGACCGCCTCGAGGACGCGGTCGAGCTGTACACCGGCGACCTGCTTGAGGGCAGCTACGACGAGTGGGTGCTCGAGGAGCGCGAGCGCCTGCGCGACCGCTTCGCCGACGCGCTCGAGCGGTTGCTGGTCGAGCACGAGCAGCGCGGGGTGGTGGCGGCGGCGCTGGACTGCGCGGAGCGGCTCGTCCGGCTCGACCCGCTGCGCGAGGCGGGCTACAGCGCGCTCATGCGCCTGCACGACGCGCGCGGCGACCGCGTGCGGGCGATGCGCGCCTACCACGCCTACGCCGGCGCGGCGCAGCGCGAGCTCGGCATCGTCCCCTCGGCGCCGATGCGCGCCGCCTACGAGGCGCTGCTGTTCGCCGCCGAGGACCCGGCCCCGCCGCCGCCCGGCGCCGGCTCGCCGGCCGGCCCGCCGCTGGTCGGGCGCGCGCCGGAGCGGGCGCGGCTCGGCGAGCTGTGGCGGGTGGCGCAGGCCGGCCGCGCGCAGCTCGCGCTCGTCACCGGCGAGCCCGGCATCGGCAAGAGCCGGCTGGTCGAAGAGCTGCGGTCCGCGTGCGCGCAGGCCGGCGCGCTGACCGCCGAAGCGCGCGCCTACCAGGCGGAAGGCGCGGTCGCCTACGGGCCGGTCGTCGCGTGGCTGCGCTCGGACGCGATCGGCCCGCGCCTGCGCCGGCTGGACCGCTCCCACGCGGCCGAGCTGGCGCGGCTGCTCCCCGAGCTCGCGACCGAGCTGCCGGACCTCCCTCCGCCCGCGGCGCTGCCCGAGGCCGAGCAGCGCGGGCGCCTGTTCGCGGCGATCGCGCGCGCCCTGGTCGCCCCCGGCGCGCCGCTCCTGCTGGTCGCCGACGACCTGCAGTGGTTCGACGCCCCGTCGTTGCAGTTCCTGCACTACCTGCTGCGCTCCCAGGCCGGCGCGCCGCTGATGGTGGCCGCCACCGCCCGTCGCGAGGAGCTCGACGCCGGCCACCCCGTCGCCGAGCTGACCGCCGGCCTGCAGGCGCTCGAGCGGCTCTCGGAGATCGAGCTCGGCCGGCTCAGCCGTGCCGAGACCGGCCTGCTGGCCGAGCGGATGCTCGGGTCGCCGCTCGCGCAGGGCGCGGCCGAGCTGCTGTTCGCCGGCTCTGAGGGCAACCCGCTCTTCCTGGTCGAAGCCGTCCAGGCCGCACCCGGCGACGCGGTGGAGGCCGGCGGCCGGGTGCAGGCGGTGATCGCCGCCCGCCTCGCCCGCCTCTCCGCCCCCGCCGGCGGGCTGGCCGGGATCGCGGCGACCATCGGCCGCGAGTTCTCGGCCGCCGTCCTGGCCGACGCCAGCGAGCTCGGCGAGGCCGCGTTCGTCGGCGGCCTGGACGAGCTGTGGCGGCGAGGCATCGTGCGCGCCCACGCGCACGATGTCTACGACTTCAGCCACGGGCGCATCCGCGAGGCCGCCTATGACGCGCTCGGCCCGGCCCAGCGGCGTCAACACCATCTGCGGGTGGCGCGCGCGCTCGAGCGCGCGCACGGTGCCGACCCCGACGCCGCCGCCGGCCTGCTCGCCGCCCAGTACGAGGCCGCGGGCGCGGCGGCGGAGGCGGTGGGGTGGTACATGCGCTCGGCCGACACCGCGCAGCGGCGGCACGACCACGCCGGCGCCGCCCGCGCGCTCGAGCGCGCCCTGGCGCTCTGCGCGGGCTTGCCCGCCGGGCGCGAGCGCGACCGCCGCGAGCTGGCGATCCTCACCGCCCTCCCCGCCCCGCTGAACGCCGTGGAGGGCTACGGCTCCGAGCGCCTCGAGCAGGTGCACGAGCGCGCCGCCGAGCTGGCCGGACGGCTCGGCGCCGAGCCCGAGGCGCCGCTCGTGCGCTCGCAGGCCGTCGCCGCGCTCACGCGCGGCGACTTCGACGCGGCCCGCGCCGCCGGCGAGCAGCTGCTCGCACGCGGCCGGCGTGAGGGCGACGACGTGCTTGCGGTCGAGGGCGAGTGGGTGCTCGCCATCGCCGCCTACTGGACGGGCGAGCTGGCGAGCGCCCGGCAGCACCTCGAGGCCGCGCTGGACCGCTGGCGCCCCGAGCACCGGGCCGAGCACCTGCTGCGCTACGGGCAGGACACCGAGCTCACCTGCCGGATCCGCCTCGCCCATACGCTGTGGCTGCTCGGCCGCACCGACGACGCCGCGGGCGTGCGCGACGCCACGGTCGCCGCGGCCGAAGCCCGCGAGCACCCGCACACCCGCGGCATCGTCCACCTATGGTCCGCGCTGATCGCCCTCGACGCCCGCGACGAGGCGGCGCTGAAGGTCTATAGCGAGCTTCTGGCGATCCACGAGGGCGGGCCGATGGCACGCGCCGCCGAGGTGCTCGCCGGCCTCGTCGACGTGCTCGAAGGCCGCACCGCGCAGGGGCTCGACCGCGCCCGCCGCGTCGTCGAGCACGGGGCGCGCACCGGGCCGGCCGCGCCCGGCGAGGCCGGGCTGCACCTGCGCGTCCTGGTCGAGGCCTGCGCGCTGGCCGGCGATCCGCGGGCCGGCGTGGACGCGGCCGACCGGGCGCTGGGCACGAGCAACGGCGCGCAGCCGTGGACGACCGAGATCCGCCGCCTGCGCGGTGTCTTCGAGGACGCGCTCGGCGAGGAACGCTCCGGGGAACGGTTGGGGAACGGGTGGGCATCCAGGATGCCGCCCGATGACGACCGCTGAAGCCCAGCCCACAGGCCTCGACGCTCACCCGCTCCGCCACCGCTTCCGCGGCGCGTTGCTGCGCCCCGGCGAGGAGGGCTACGAGGAGGCGCGACAGGTCTGGAACGGCGCGATCGACCGCCGGCCGGCGCTGATCGCGCGCTGCGCGGGCGCCGACGACGTGCAGGAGGCGCTGCGCTTCGCCCGCGAGCGCGGGCTCGGGATCTCCGTCCGCGGCGGCGGCCACGGCGTCGCCGGCCACGCGGTCGGCGAGGACGCCGTGATGATCGACCTCTCGCTCATGAAGGCGGTGTCCGTCGACCCCGTCCGCCGGGTCGCCAGGGCGGCCGCCGGCGTGCGCATGGCCGAGCTCGACCTCGCGACCCAGCGCCACGGGCTCGCCACCACCGGCGGGACGGTCAGCCAGGTCGGCATCGGCGGGCTGACGCTCGGCGGCGGCTTCGGCTACCTCATGCGCCGCCACGGGCTCACCGTCGACAACCTGCGCGCGGTCGACCTGGTCACCGCGGACGGCGAGCTGCTGCGCGTCGACGCCGCCGGCGAGCCCGAGCTGTTCTGGGGCCTGCGCGGCGGCGGCGGCAACTTCGGGATCGCCACCGCCTTCGAGTACGACCTGCACCCGGTCGGGCCGATCGTCCTCGGCGGGCCGGTCTACTGGCCGCTGGACCAGGCGCCCGCGGTGCTGCGCTTCCTGCGCGACTTCGCGCCCGGCGCCCCCGACGAGCTCGGGATCATGATCGTCGCCCACCGCGCGCCCCCGCTGCCGTTCCTTCCCGCAGACCGCTACGGCGAGCCGATGCTCGGGCTGCTGCTGGTGTGGTCCGGGGACGTCGCCGCGGGCATGCGGGCCGTCGCACCGCTGCGCCGGCTGGGGACGCCGGCCGGCGACCTGGTCCGCCCGGTGCCCTACCGCGCGCTGCAGTCGCTGATCGATGGCAGCGCCGCCCCCGGCAACCACGCCCACTGGCAGTCGCACCGCCTCCCCGACCTCTCCGACGCCGCGATCGAGCAGGTCGTCGCCCTCGCGCGGTCGATCACCACGCCGTTCTCCCTGCTCAACGGCTGGGCGGTCGGGGGCGCGGTCAGCCGCGTCGCCGCGGACGCCACGGCCGTCGGAGCGCGCGAGGTCGGCTTCGAGCTGCGGCTGATCGGCGTCTGGCCGCCGGGCGACCCCGAGGCCGAGCGCCACAGCGCGTGGGTGCGCGAGGGCTGGGAGGCGCTGCGCCCCCACGGCGCCGGCCGCCAGTACGCGACCTTCCTCTCCGACGAGGGCGCCGCCGGCGTGCGCGCCGCCTACGGCGAGCGACTCGGCCGGCTGGTCGCCCTCAAGGACCGCCACGACCCCGACAACGTCTTCCGCCTCAACGCCAACATCCCCCCGAGCAACGGAGCATGCACATGACCGTCCTGGTAACCGGAGCGACCGGCAACGTCGGCGCGCACGTGGTGCGCGACCTCAAGGAGCGCGGGCTGCCCGTGCGCGCCTTCGTCCGCGACCCCGAGCGGGGCGCGCGCGTGCTCGGCGACGACGTCGAGCTCGCCGTCGGCGACTTCTCCGACCGCGCGTCGATCGACCTCGCCATGCACGGCGTGCAGCGGCTGTTCCTGGCCTGCGGCAACGTCCCGGGCCAGGTCGAGCACGAGTGCACGCTCATCGACGCGGCGCAGGCCGCCGGCGTCGCGCGCGTCGTCAAGCTCTCGGGCCCGCGCGCGGCGGTGGACTCGCCGTTGCTCTTCGAGCGCTGGCACGGCGAGATCGAGCGCCGGCTGGCGCGCTCGGGGCTGCCGTGGATGACGCTGCGCCCGAGCGCCTACATGACCAACCTGCTGGCCTCGGCCGAGGCCGTCGCGCACACCGGCAGGCTGTTCGCGCCGGCCGGCGAGGCGCAGATCAGCTACGTCGATCCGCGCGACGTCGCCGCGGCTGCCGCCGCCGCGCTGGCCACCGAGCGCCACATGAACGACGCGTTCGGGCTGACCGGCCCGGAGGCGATCACCTACGAGCGGATCGCCGAGGACCTCTCCGCCGCGACCGGCCGGGCGATCGAGTACGTCGAGATCCCCGACGACGCGGCCCGCCAGGCGATGGTCGAGGCGGGGCTGCCGGCGATGATGGCCGAGACGATCGTCAGCGTCTTCGCCTCCCAGCGCGCGGGCAGCCAGGCCGGCACGACCGACGGGGTGCGCGCGCTGACCGGCCGCGAGCCGGGCACGTTCGCGCAGTTCGCGCGCGATCACGCCCAGCTCTTCGGCGCCGCGCGGGAGGCCGTGTCGTCATGAGCCGGACGCAGCGCTGGACGCTCGTCGTGGTCTGCGCCGCGACGGCGATGCTGATGCTCGACATCGCGGTGGTCAACACCGCGCTGTCGGCCATGGCCGCCGACCTCGACACCGGCCTCTCGGGCCTGCAGTGGGTCATCGACGCCTACACCGTGCCGCTCGCGGCGGTGGTCATCACGGCGGGCGCGCTGGCCGACCGCTTCGGCCGCCGGCGCGTGCTCGGGCTCGGACTCGGCGTCTTCACCGCGACCTCGCTGCTGTGCGCGGCCGCGACCTCGATCACGATGCTCAACGTCTCGCGCGCCGCGCAAGGGCTGGGCGCCGCGCTCATGTTCGCGGCCTCGCTGGCCGTGCTCTCGCACGCGTTCCCGCGCCCCGAGCAGCGCATGCGGGCGCTCGCCGCCTACGGCGCGACGATGGGCGGCTCGTTCGCGGTCGGGCCGCTCGTGGGCGGAGTGCTGACCTCCGGCCTGGACTGGCGCTGGATCTTCCTCATCAACCTGCCGCTCGGGCTGGGCTGCCTGTGGATCGTGCGCCGCTACGTGGCCGAGTCGCTGGACCCGCGCGCGCCGCGCGTGGACCGTGCGGGCCTCGTGACCCTGACCGGCGGGCTCTTCCTGCTCGTGCTCGCGCTGCTGCGCGGCAACGAGGTGGGCTGGGGCAGCCCGGCGATCGTCGCGTGCTTCGCCGGCGCCGTTGCGCTGCTGGGCGCCTTCGTCGCCGTCGAAGCGCGCGTCGCCCAGCCGATGCTCCCGCTACGGCTGTTCCGCAACCCGTCGTTCACGGGCGCGCAGGTCGGAGCGTTCGGGATCTCGGCCTCGCTGTTCGCGGTCTGGCTGTACCTGACGCTCTACCTGCAGCAGATCCTCGGCTTGTCGGCCATCGAGGCGGGCCTCGTGTTCGTGCCAGGCACGCTGCTGAACTTCCTCGTCGCGGGCTCGATGGCGTCCGTCGGCCAGAAGGTGTCCCCGCGCGTCCTGATCGCGACCGGCCTCGCGCTGGTCGGCGCCGGCCAGGCGCTGCTGACGATCGTCGGCGTGGATTCGTCGTGGTGGCTGTTCCTGCCCGGGCTGCTGGTGGCGATGGTCGGCACGGGGATCCTGAACCCGATCGTCAGCCAGGTCGCGCTCAGCTCGGCGCCGCCCGAGCAGAGCGGCCTCGCGGCGGGCGTGAACGACCTGTTCCGCCAGGCCGGGATCGCCGTCGGCGTCGCGGCGCTCGGCACGCTGATCCCGGCCGGCGCCGCGCTGGGCGACGGCCCCCCCGGGGCCTACGTCGACGGTCTGCACGACGCGCTGTGGGTCGGGGCCGTGGTCGCCCTGGCGTGCGCGGTCGCGACCGCGCTGCTCGTCCGTGGGGCGCGCCGCGACGCAGAGGTGCCCGCGGAGGTCGCGCTCGAGTCGGTCTGAGCCCGCTTGCGCGGGCCGGGCCGCCCGGGCCTCGGTTACCCTGGGCCGTTCCCCGCGAGCCTGGAGACCGACGATGACCGAGCTGCCCACCGACTACTTCGAGCGCCCCCTCGGCGAGGTCGATCCCGAGGTGGCCGAGGCGCTCGACGCAGAGCTCGAGCGCCAGCGCGGCACGCTGGAGATGATCGCCTCGGAGAACTTCGTCCCCGAGGCGATCCTCGAGTGCCAGGGCTCCGTGCTGACCAACAAGTACGCCGAGGGCTACCCGGGCAAGCGCTACTACGGCGGCTGCGAGCACGTCGACGTCATCGAGAACCTGGCGATCGACCGCGCCAAGGCGCTCTTCGGGGCCGAGCACGCCAACGTCCAGCCGCACGCGGGCGCGCAGGCCAACGCCGCCGTCTACCACGCGCTGCTGCAGCCGGGCGACACCATCCTCGGCCTCTCGCTCGCCCACGGCGGTCACCTCACGCACGGGATGAAGCTCAACGTCTCGGGCCGGCTGTACGACATCGCGCCCTACGAGGTCTCGCCCGAGGACTACCGGATCGACATGGACGAGGTCGCTCGCATCGCGCGCGAGCGCCGGCCCAAGCTCATCCTGGCCGGCTGGTCGGCCTATCCGCGCGTGCTGGACTTCGCGCGCTTCCGCGAGATCGCCGACGAGGTCGACGCGCTGCTGATGGTCGACATGGCCCACTTCGCCGGGCTCGTGGCGGCGGGCGAGCACCCCAGCCCCGTGCCGCACGCCGACGTGGTGACCACGACGATCCACAAGACGCTCGGCGGCGCGCGCGGCGGGATGATCCTGTGCCGCGAGGAGTACGCCAAGAAGATCAACTCGGCCGTGTTCCCGGGCCAGCAGGGCGGCCCGCTCGAGCACGTCGTGGCCGGCAAGGCCGTCGCGCTGCGGATCGCGGCGACCGAGGCCTTCCGCGAGCGCCAGCGGCGCACCGTGGTCGGCGCCCAGGCGGTCGCCGGCGAGCTGCTGGGCACCGGCAACGGCGTGACGGTGCTGACCGGCGGCACGGACGTCCACCTCGTGCTCGTCGACCTGCGCGACTCCGAGCTCGACGGCGTCCAGGCCGAGGACCGCCTGCACGAGATCGGCGTGACCGTCAACCGCAACGCCGTGCCCTTCGATCCGCGCCCGCCGGCGGTCTCCTCCGGACTGCGGATCGGGACCTCGGCGCTGGCGACGCGCGGCCTGCAGGCCGAGGACTACGAGGAGATCGGGCGGATCCTCACGCGCGCCCTGCAGCCGGACTTCGAGGCCGCGCGCGACGATCTGGCCGACCGTGTGGCGGCGATCGCCGATCGCTTCCCGCTGTACGGGCAGATCGCCCCGAAGGCCGCGGCGGCCGCGGTCTGAGCGCCCGATGGCTCGGATCGCCTGGATCGGCCTGGGCGCCATGGGCGGCCGCATGGCGCGCCGCCTGCTCGACGCCGGCCACCAGCTGACGGTCTACAACCGCTCGCCGGAGCGCGCCGAGCCGCTCGCCGCCGCCGGCGCCGCGGTCGCCGGCAGCCCGGCGGACGCCGCCCGCGACGCCGACGTCGTCTTCACGATGGTCACGAACCCGGAGGCGCTGCGGGCGGTGATCGGCGGCGAGGACGGCGTCGCCGCCGGCATCCGCCCCGGCGCGGCGGTGATCGACAGCTCGACGGTCGGCCCGGCCGAGGTGGCGCGGATCCCCGCGTCGCTGCCGCCCGGCACCGGCGTGCTCGACGCCCCCGTCCTCGGCTCGACCGGCGAGGCGGAGTCGGGCGAGCTCAAGCTGTTCGTCGGCGGGCCCGCCGAGCTGGCCGAGCGCTGGACGCCGGTGCTCGAGGTGCTCGGCACCCCGCAGCACGTCGGGGAGCTCGGCGCGGGCGCCGCCGCCAAGCTCGTCGCCAACTCGACCCTGTTCGGCACGCTCGCGGTGCTGGGCGAGGCGGTCGCCCTCGGGGAGGGCCTCGGCCTGTCGCGCGAGACGCTGCTCGAGGTGCTCGCCGTCACGCCGATCGGCGGGCAGGTGGAGCGCCGCCGGGCGGTGCTCGAGTCAATCGACGACCCCGAGGTCCGCTTCACGCTGGCGCTCGCCCGCAAGGACGCGGGCCTCGTGACCGCGGCCGCCGAGGAGGCGGGGCGCGAGCTGCGTGCGGCCGCCTCCGCCGAGCGCTGGCTCGCCGATGCCGTCGAGGCCGGCCACGGCGAGGACGACTACTCGGTCGTGCTGCGGACGATCGTGGGTCAACCCCGCCAGTAAAGGTGGGGAGGCCGGAACCGGCATTTCCTCAGCATCGGCCGCCGGAGGCGCTGGCTGCTGAACTTGTGCCGCTGTGAGCGGCACTTCCTCAGCATGGCGGCCCGATTCGGCCGGGTGCTGAAGAAAAGCCGGTTGAACCCGAACCCCTTACTGCGGGGTTGTTCGGCTACCGCGGCACCGGCACCAGCGGCTCGAGCCCGGCTGCCAGCTCGGCCGCCACGGGCCGCGCAGCCGGGTCCGGCGCCAGCCCGGCCGAAACCAGCGCGGCCAGCGCGGGCGGGGTGCCGCCCGGCAGCGCCGCCGGGCCGCGGACGAGCTGCGGGAAGCGCACCTCGCGGTTCGCCGACTCGCGCGCGCCCGGCTCGCGCGGGAACGGCGGCGCGCCCGCCAGCGCGTGGTGGATCGTCGCGCACAGGCCGAAGACGTCCGCCGGCGGGCCGACGGTCCCGCGGCCCGGGTGGCACTGCTCCGGCGCCATGTAGCCGTCGGTCCCGACCGGGCGGCCGAGCCGGGCGGCCGACGCCGCGTCGCGCGCAACCGACAGGTCGATCAGGCGCGGCGGGGCGCCCATGACCACGTTGGACGGCTTGACGTCGAGGTGAACCATCCGCTCGCCGGCGAGGTAGTGCAGGACGGCGGCGACGTGCAGCGCGAGCGCGAGCACCTGCTCGGGCGGGAGACCGCCGTGGCGGTCGCACAGCTCGAGCAGCGTCGGGCCCTCGAGGTGCTCGATCAGCAGGTGCGGGAACTGGCCGTCCAGGACGGCGTCGAAGCTGCGCACCAGGACCGGGTGGGCGAGCCGCGCGAGCACGTCGGCCTCGCGCCGCATGTCGCGCCGGGCCACGGCGTGGCCGACCTGGTCGGGCCTGAGCAGCTTGGCCACCAGCACGGCGAAGCGCGCGTCGTCCCAGACCAGCAGCACCTCGTAGCGCGACCCGCCGCCCAGCCGGCGCAGGACCGTGCGACCGGGCGCGATCTCGTCGCCCTCGACCAGGCCCCAGGTCGGGCGCGGGCGGCGCGCGGAGGCGGTCCACGGCGGGGCGCCCGCGACCGTGGACTGGTCGCTCATCCGCCGCCGCGGCCGGCGTCGTCGAGCGTGCTCTCGTCGTAGTCGTCCTCGCGTTCGCGGGCCAGCGTGGCCGGCGGGCGCGGGAGGGCGGGCGCGTCGGGCTCGGCCGCCGCCAGCGGGCTCGCGGGCAGCGGCGTCAGCGGCGTCGCGACGGCCAGCAGGGCGCCGGCGAGGACCGCGACAGCGATCCGGCGGCGGGGGCGGCGAGCGGGCAGCCCCGCGTCCTCGAGCGCGAGAAAGGCGCGGGCCATGCGGGCGGGAGCGTAAGCTGGCGGGGGAGTCATGGCGGTCCGGCGGGCCGTACGGGGGGCGCGTCCGAGGAGGGTGAGTCCCCCGGTACGGCGAATCCGAACCTACCGATCACGGGTCGCCGACCGTTCAAGGCACGAGGTGGGCGACCAGAGACCCGCCCCCCGCCCTGCGATCCTCCGAGCACCCATGTACGACGACGCGATCCTCGGCTTCCTGGTGGCCTTCGCCGCCGCCGCCGGTCTGACCCCGCTGGTCGCCCGGCTGGCCCGCCGCGTCGGGGCGGTCGACCGCGTGACCGATCGCGGGCTCGCGCGCGAGGCGACGCCGCTGCTGGGCGGGCTCGCGATCCTCGCCGGCGTGCTGCTGGCCGCGGCGCTCTTCCTGCCCGTCACCGAGCGCACGCGCGGCATCCTGCTGGCGGCCGCGCTGATCACCCTCGTCGGCCTCGCCGACGACCTGCGCGACATCCCGGCCGGCCTGAAGCTCACCGGGCAGTTCGCCGCCGCCCTGATCTGCGTGCTCTCGGGGGTGAAGGTCACCAACATCACGCTGCCGCTGATCGGGGCGCTCGAGTTCGGCGAGCTCGGCGGGCCGCTGACGCTCGTGGGGCTCGTCTTCGTGATGAACGTCGTGAACTTCTCCGACGGCATAGACGGGCTCGCCGCGGGGGTGTGCGCGATCTCCGCCGCGACCTTCTCGATCATCGCCTTCGACCTCTACCGCGACAACGCCGGCGTGCTCGCCGCGATCGTGGCCGGGGCGGCCGGCGGCTTCCTGATCTGGAACTTCCACCCCGCGTCGGTGTTCATGGGCGACGCCGGCTCGAACCTGCTCGGCCTCCTCCTCGGGGCGATCATCGTCGAAGGCTCGCTGAAGACCAACGCCCTGGTCGCCCTGATCGTGCCGCTGATCGTGCTCGCGGTGCCGTTCCTGGACACGAGCTTCGTGGTCGCCAAGCGCATCAAGTACCGCCGGCCCGTGTACCAGGCGGACTCCAACCACTTCCACCACCGTTTCCACCGCATGGGCTTCTCCCAGCGCCGCACGGTCGTCTACCTGTACGCCTGGACGCTGATCATGGCCAGCCTCGCGGTGCTGTTGCGCTACGTGCCCTACTCCGACGACGAGGGCCGGCTGCTGCTCGGCGGCTCGCTGATCATGGGCGCCTGCTTCCTGCTCGCCCTGGCGGCGAGCGTCTACCTCGTCTACGTGCTGGAGATCCTCAAGCTGCGCAAGCTGCGCGCGTGGCAGCTGCGGCGCGTGGACCCGGCCACGACCGAGTTCGAGATCGACGTCGAGGTGCGGCGCGAGCTGGAGACGGGCGAGTTCAGCGCCGCCGAGACGCCGGAAGAGGCTCCGCCGGCGCCATCGCCGCCCGCGCGGCCGCCGGCCCCCACCCGCACACCGAGCTAGGTTCGAACCCCCGGCGGCAGGTGCGGCCAGCCGCCCTTGCGATCGCCCAGGGGCTCCGGTACCGTCGTCGGCACTTCGCCGCTCCGAGGCGAGGAGGCATCTATGACGAGCTTCGACACCCATCTCCTCCGGCTCGACTGCGTCCGCCACACGGCCGCACCACGAGCCGCGCTCGTCCGCCGGCACCTGCCCGCCGCCTGAGGCCCTAGCGCCTCACAGCACGCGGGCCGCCACCGCCGCCCGCGTCCTCCGTACGTCCGTCGTCCGCGAGGCTCGCGAGCGGTCCCTTTAGTCCCTCTGTCCGAAAGGGAGCCGAGATGCACTCGCTCGCCCATATCGACCACGCCCGTGCCGACGCCACTGAGCGCCTGCGCCGGGCCCAGCGCGTCAGACCATGCGAACCGCGCGACCGACCGCCGCCCAGGGTGCGCGGGCGCCTGGCCTACGTGGTCGGGCGCCTCGCGACCCGGCTGGACCGCGAGTCGGCCCGCCGCGCCACGGCGTGACGCGCTGACACCCCGCCCGGGCCCGCCTCCTGCGCATCGGAGGCGGGCCCGGCGCGTTGTAGGACGACATGCAACCGCCCTCCGGATCGTCCTCTACCCTCAGCCGGCCCGTGCTGCCCGTGCGCCTCGCCGACCGAGAGAGCTTCATCACCGCCGACGGCTCGGCGATCCGCGAGCTGGCCGGCGTGCCCTCGGGCAACGCCGCCAACCAGTCGCTGGCGGAGGCGACGGTCCCGCCCGGGACCGAGACCGTCGAGCACTTCCACCGCGTCTCGGAGGAGATCTACTACTTCACCGCCGGCGTCGGGCGGATGCGCCTCGGCGGCGAGGAGGCCGCCGTGCAGGCGGGCGACTGCGTCGTGATCGCGCCCGGCGCGCCGCACAAGCTGTTCAACACGGGGCCCGAGCCGCTCGTGCTCCTGTGCTGCTGCGCGCCGGCCTACAGCGACGCGGACACGGTCCTGCTCGATGGCTAGGACGCTTGCCGCGCTCGCGCTCGCCGTCGCGCTGGCCATCGGCCTCGCGGGCACCGCGCAGGCCCAGGACCCGATCATCGGCATCGGCGAGCAGAAGCCGCGCTTCTTCAGCGACCCGCACTTCCAGGACCTGGGCCTCAAGGACGTGCGCGTGGTCGTCGCCTGGGACGCGTTGCGCTCCAACTGGGAGCGCAACGAGCTCGACGCCTACATGGCGGCGGCGGAGGAGGCGGGCGCGCGCGTATTGCTCGGCTTCGGGCACTCGCGCGGGAGCAACGAGAAGCGGCTGCCGAGCGCCGCCGAGTTCCGCCGCGAGTTCCTGCGCCTCCGCGCCCGCTACCCGCTCGTGCGCGACTACCTGACCTGGAACGAGGCCAACCACTGCAGCCAGCCGACGTGCCGCCGCCCCGAGCGGGCGGCGCGCTACTTCGACGTCGTCGCCGCCAACTGCCGCGGCTGCCGCGTCGTCGCCGCCGACGTGCTCGACGACACGCGGGTCGAGCGCTGGGTGCGGCGCTTCAAGGCCGCCGCGCGCTACAAGCCGCGGATCTGGGGCATCCACAACTACGGCGACGCCAACCGCTTCCGCACGACCGGCACGCGCACGCTGCTGCGGATCACCAAGGGCGAGGTCTGGTTCACCGAGACCGGCGGGCTGGTCGAGCGCCGCAACGAGCGCCGGCTCGTGTGGCCGCGCTCCAGCGCGCGTGCCGCCCGGGCGCTGGAGCAGGTCTTCAAGCTCGCGCGGCTGAGCCCCCGCCGGGTGACGCGCGTCTACCTCTACCAGTGGGACCCGGCCGGGCCACCGGCACGCCGGGCCGCCAAGACCTGGGATTCGGCGCTGATGGATGAACTGGGCCGGCCCCGTCCCGCCTACCACGTGCTGCGCGACTGGCTGGCCGAGGCGGCCGCCCGGCGCGCCCGCAGCGCCGGCTGAGTGCGGTCCCGCGCCCTTCTCGCCGTTCTGGCGCTCGCCGCCCTGGGCGGCTGCGGCTCGGAGGCCGGCATCACGCGCGGCGGCACGATCATCGGGGACACGCTGACGGTCTACTCGATGCTGCCCCAGCCCTCCCAGGGCGTCTCGGGCGACGTCCTGGACGGCGAGAAGCTCGCGCTCGCCGAGGCCGGCGGCACGGCCGGCGCGATGGGCATCAACTTCGTCTCGCTCGACGAGGGCGCCGAGGACCCGGCCGAGACCGTCAGCCGGGCGGCGTCGGCGTCGCGCGACGCGATCTCCGACCCGCAGATCATCGCGGTGATCGACGGGCTGGACTCGGCGACGGCGATGACCACCGTGCCCCTGTTCAACGCCGCCGGCGTGCTGCAGGTCTCGCCCGGCGCCGGCTACCCGGGGCTGACCTCGCGAGCGGCGCCCGGCGAGCCGGAGCGCTATCAGCCCGCCGGCGTCCCGACCTTCGCGCGGGTGGTGGGCGACGACCGCGACGAGGCGGTTGCGCTCGCCGCGGCAGCGGGCAGCCGCGGCACGGTCGCCGTGCAGCGCGAGCCGGGCCCGGAGTCCGCGGCGCTCGCCGCCGCCGTGCGCGCCCAGCTGCGCTCCCGCGGCGCTCGCCTGGCCGCCGACCCCGAGCGGGCGGACGCGCTGATCTACGCGGGCGCTGACGCCCAGCGGGCGGCCGACGCGGCAGACGCGGCGCGCGGGACCGTCGTCCTCCCGGACGCGGCGGTCCGCGCCGGGGTCGCCGGCCGGCTGTCCGCGGGCGCGCGCCGGCGGGCCGTGCTCGTCTCGCGCGCGCCGCGACCGGGCTCGACGCCCGAGCTGCGCCGCTTCGAGGCGAGCTTCACCGAGCGCTTCGGGCGCCGGCCGGGCCCCTACGCCGCGCTGGGCTACGAGGCGATGCGCTCCGTCCTGTGGGCGGTCGAGCGGGCCGGCGAGGACGCCAACCGCCGCAGCGCGGTGATCGACGCGTCCTTCCGGGGCCCGGAGCGGGGCTGGCTGCTCGGGCGCTGGCGCACGCGGCCCGACGGCCGGCGCACGAACCCGAGCTTCAGCGTCCTGCGCGCGAGCGACTTCCAGTCGGGCTAACTGCACCGGACCGTGCGGCGGTGGGCGCGGCCCCCGCGCCGGGGTAGGGTCCGCCGCCATGAGCGCTTCCACGCCAGACGCGTCGCTCGGCGGCGGCCCCGGCTTCGGCGCCGGCAGCGCGAGCGTCAGCTCGCCGCTGAACAAGAGCATCAGCCGCAAGATGCTCCTGCTGTTCGTCATGGGCGACATCCTCGGCGGCGGGATCTACGCGCTCGTCGGCGAGGTCGGCGGTGAGGTCGGCGGCGCGATCTGGGCGGCCTTCGCGCTCGCCTGGGTGCTCGCGGTGTTCACCGCCACGGCGTACACGGAGCTGGTGACCAAGTACCCGCAGGCGGCCGGCGCGGCGCTCTACGTCAACCGCGCCTTCAAGGTCCCCTTCTTCACCTTCATGGTCGCCTTCGCGGTGATGGCCTCCGGCGTGACGTCGGCCAGCACGCTGGCGACGGCGTTCGGCGGCGACTACCTGGCGGAGTTCGTCGACCTGCCGACCGTGCTCGTCGGCCTGGTCTTCATCGGCGTGATCGCCGCGATCAACTTCCGCGGGATCAAGGAGTCCGTGCGCTTCAACATCGTCTGCACGCTGATCGAGGTGGGCGGCCTGGTGCTGGTCATCGTGATCGGCTCGGCCTTCCTCGCCGACGGCGGCGGCGACACGGGCCGGGTGCTCGAGTTCAAGGAGGGCGACGCGGTGCCGCTGCTGATCATCAGCGGCGCGACGCTGGCCTTCTACGCGCTGATCGGCTTCGAGGACACGGTCAACGTGGCCGAGGAGACCCAGGAGCCCGCGCGGTCCTTCCCGCCGGCGCTGTTCGGCGGCCTCGCGCTCGCCGGCGTCATCTACCTCCTCGTGACCCTGATCGCCTCGGCGGCGGTGCCGACCACGCAGCTCGCCGACTCCTCGGGACCGCTGCTCGAGGTCGTCCAGCTCGGCCCGCTCGCGGTCCCGACCAAGGTGTTCTCGGCGATCGCCCTGTTCGCGCTGATCAACGGCGCGCTGATCAACATGATCATGGCCTCGCGGCTCGTCTACGGCATGGCCTCGCAGGGGATCGTCCCGCGCGGCCTCGGGCGCGTGCACCACGAGCGGCGCACGCCGTGGATCGCCATCATCTTCACCACCGGCCTCGCCGCGATCCTGATCAGCATCGGCTCGCTCGACCGCCTGGCCGACACGACGGTCGCGCTGCTGCTCATCGTCTTCACCTGCGTCAACGTCGCCGTGCTGGTGCTGCGCCGCGACCCGGTCGACCACGAGCACTTCCGCGCGCCGACGGTCCTGCCGGTGCTCGGCGCGATCACCTGCTTCGCGCTGTTCGTGCAGTCGCTCATCGACGAGCCGGCCGTGCTGGCCTTCGCGGGCGGGCTGCTCGTGCTCGGCGTCGTGCTGTGGTTCGTGGCCCGGGCGATCTCCGGGCCGCCCGAGCCGATCGACCCGGAGACGCTGCTCGACTGAGGCGGACTGGTACCCGACGGCCGCGCCGCCGACACGCGCGAGAACGCCCAGGGCATCGACATCAACCGTGATCACCTCGACCCGCTCTCGCCGGAGGGCGAGACCTACAGCAAGCTGCTGCGCGACCTGCGGCCCGACGTCGCGGCCGACATGCACGAGTACGGCAGCCGCCGCTGTACGACGTCGAGCTGCTCTACCTGTGCCCGCGCAACCGCAACGTCGACCCGTCGGTCGCGCGCCTCTCGCGGCAGCTCAGCCGCCGCTATGTGAAGTCCGGCGCGGAGGGCGCGGGCTTCAGCACCGGCGTCTACGGGATCTCGGTGCTCGACGGCCAGCAGGTCGCCCAGGACGCCGGCGACGGCGACGAGCGCATCCTGCGCAACATGGTCGGCCTGCGCCACGGCGTCGGGCTGCTGGTCGAGACCGACGTCAACGCCAACAAGCGCAACCCCGCCGAGGCGACAGACCCGGTCGCCGTCCAGCGCCGCCGCGTGGCCTCTCACGTGCAGGCCGGGATCGACGTGCTGCGCTTCCAGTACCAGAACGCCGACGAGATCGAGGTCAGCACCACGCGCTCGCCGGCCCGCGCCGCCGCCGAGGGCCGCCGGCGCGACAAGCCGTTCTACCTCGACGGCGCCGACAACGACCTGCCGACCAGCGACGCGGTGCTCTACCCGCCACCGTGCGCCTACGACGTCACGGCCGCCCAGGCGCGGCGGATGCAGGACACCTTCGCCCTGCAGGGCGTGGTGACCGAGCCGCGCGGCGCCGACGTGCGCGTCCCGATGGCCCAGCCGGCGCAGCCGCGCATCCCGTTGCTGCTCGACGCCGACGCGCTGTTCAGCCCGGTTGACGGGCGCCGGGTCGAGGACTGCGGCTGAGCGGAGCGGAGTCCGGCGTCGCGCCCGCGCGCGACGCCGGACGATCCGCAACCTGAGCGTCAGCTCTCGAGCGTCGCGTCGACCGTGATGTCGACGCCGGCCAGCGCCTTGGAGACCGGGCAGCCGGCCTTGGCGGCGTCGGCCGCCTCCTTGAAGGCGGCCTCGTCGAGTCCCTGGACCCGCCCGCGCGTGGTCAGGGCGATCTTGGAGATCTTGAAGCCGTCGCCGTCCTTGACCAGCGAGACCTTGGCGTCGGTGTCGATCGACTCCGGCTCGTTGCCGCCCTCGCCGAGCACGAGCGAGAGGGCCATGCTGAAGCAGCCCGCGTGGGCGGCGCCGATCAGCTCCTCGGGGTTGGTGCCGCTGCCGTCCGCGAAGCGCGACTGGGAGGAGTACGGGCCCTCGTATGCGCCCGAGCCGAGGGCCATCGTGCCGCTGCCCTCGCCGAGCGAGCCGTTCCAGTGCGCCTTCGCCGTGCGCGTTGCCATCAGTACTCCTCGTAGTCGGAGATCTCAGAGGGGCGCGATCTTACGAGAAGCCCGCACCGCCACGTTGCGAGGATGTCCGGACGCCGATGCCCGTCCGCCTCCTGCTCGCCGCCGCCGCCGGGCTGGCGCTCGCCGACGCCTCCGTGGTCGTGCTGGCGCTGCCCGCGATCCTGGCCGAGCTCGACACGACGGTCGAGGGCGCCGCGGCGGTCATCGGCGTCTACACGCTGGCGCTGGCGGCCGGGCTGGGCGCCGGCGAGGCGCTGCGGCGGCGCTTCGACGCCCGGCGCACCGGCACGGCGGGGCTGCTCGTCCTCGCCGTGGCGAGCGTCGGCTGCGGCCTGGCCGAGGCGCTCGCGCCGCTCGTGGCGCTGCGCGCGCTGCAGGCGCTCGGGGCGGGGGTGGCGCTCGTCGCGATCTTCGCGCTGCTCGGCGCGGGCGAGGAGGGGGGCGCGGGCCGGCGGGCGTGGAGCGCGGCGGCCGTGCTGGGGATCGCTGTCGGGCCGGCGCTGGGCGGCGCGCTGACCGAGCTGCTCGACTGGCGCGCGATCTTCCTGCTGCAGGCGCCGCTGGCCGTCGCGGCCGCCGCCGCGGCCGCCGGGGGCGGGCAGGACGCCGCCGGCGCGCGGACGGCCGCCGTGACGGGCGACGTGCAGGCGGAGCGCTTCCCGCTCGGCCCGGCGCTGGCGCTCGCGCTGGTCTCCGCTGCGCTGACGGGCGTGCTGTTCCTGCTGGTCCTGCAGCTGGTCACGGGCTGGTCGCTCGCGCCGCTGACCGCCGCCGCGGTGGTGACCGTGCTGCCGCTCGCGGCGCTGGCCGGCTCGCGCATCCCCGGCCCGGCCGCAGCCCGCGCCGCCGCGGGCTGCGCGCTGACCGGCGCCGGGGTGCTGATGCTCGCCTTCCTGCCCGGGGCGGAGGTCGCCTGGACGATCGTGCCGCAGCTGCTGGCAGGTGTCGGCATGGGCCTGGCGATCCCGGCCCTGGCCGGCGGCCTGCTGCCGGAGCGCACGCCGGCGCAGGCGGCGCGGCTGCTCGCGGCCCGCCACCTCGGCATCACGCTCGCGCTCGCGGTGATCGCCCCCGTCACCGCCGCGCAGGTCGACGGGGCCGTCGAGCGGCTGCGCGAGCGCGGCGCCGCGCTCGTGCTCGACGCGCGGCTGCCGCCCCTGGAGAAGATCGAGCTGGCCGGCGTGGCCGCGACCGACCTCGAGCCCGTCGATCCGCGCGAGCAGCTGCGCCGCGCGCTCGCCGCCAACGCCGGGCGCTTCGAGGACCCGGCCGACCGGGCGGCCTACGCCGAGCTCTCGCGGCGCGCCGACGAGACGCTCGTGAGCGGCATCGACGACGCCTTCCGTCCCGCCTACCTGATCTGCGGCGCCCTCGCGCTGCTCGCGGCGCTGGCCGTGCGCCCGCCGCCCCGAGGCCGCCCTGGGAGGCTGGCGCTCGCGGCCGGCGTGCTCGCGCTCGCGCTGCCGCTGGGCCAGGCGCTCCTGCGCCCGCAGCTTGCGCCGGAGCCGGTGGTGATCGCCGATCCGTGCGCGTCGCGCACGCTGCCGCAGACGGGCGGGATCTCGGGCGCGGTGCAGGACGCGGCGCTACGCGCGCTGGACGTCTCGGCGTGCGAGTGGGGCTCCTCGCGCGAGGCGCTGGCCCTCGCGCTCGCCGACGAGGACGCCGCCCGCGACTACCAGCGCCGCTACGGCGTCGACCCGCGTAGCGCCGGCGGGCTGCTCAGCGGGATCCTGGGGTCCTTGGCGCCCGGGACCGTGTCGCCCTAGCCCGGGACGAGCTCGAACGTCAGCGTCTCACCCGGCGCGCCGGCCAGCGCGGCGTGCAGCGCCGCTTCGTCGGCGTACGGCCCCCGCAGCCGGCGGCCCTCGGTCCAGATGGTCACCGCGCTCTCGGAGAACGGCCACGGCGCGACGGTGAAGCGCCCGCTCGCCCCGCCCACCGGCTCCACCCGCAGCTCGACCTCGCCCTCGGCGGCCGGCGCGCCGGGGAAGCTCCGCGGCGGCCAGCCCAGGCACAGCCCGAGCGAGAGGGAGTCCCACGTCCACACCAGCCGCTGGTTGCGAGCGACCTCCGCCGCCGGCGCCCCGAGGCCGGCGATCAGCCGCGCCTGCAGCGCCCGCTCCGCCTCCAGGTAGGCGCGGATCCGCGCCGCCTCCTCGGCCGGCAGCCCGGCGAGGTCGCGCAGCCCGTAGAGGGCGACGCCGTGCATCGAGACCAGCAGCGCGGCGTAGCGGCTCTGGGCCAGCACGCGCCGCGGGGCGGCCTCCCACAGCTCGAGGTGCAGGGGGAAGGGCATCCGGTCGAACGGGAACGGCAGGCCGGTCGCCGGGTCCAGGCGGGGGGCGAGGTCGTAGAGGGCCATCCCGATGTCGTGCTGCTCGGCGGCGAGGCACACCGGCTCGCGCGGCGAGACCTCGCCGAAGGCGGCATTCCCCCACGCCCGGGCGAGCTGGCCCGACACCCACGCGTGCGCCGGCTGGCCGATCGCCAGGACGCTCCCGTCGCCCTCCTCGCGCAGCAGCATGTCGACGCGAAAGCCTAACTCTGCCGCACTACCCTCAGCGGAGGATGTCCCGCGCCCAGCGCTTCAGCTTCCTGGCCGTCGCCGCGGTGATCGCCCTCGGCGCGGTGCTGCTGCTCGCGCGCCCCGGCAGCGACGACGAGGCGGAGCGCACGGCCGCCGAGACGACGCCGGCGCCGACCCGGACCGCCACGCCGGACGACGGCGGCGCCGAGGCCGAGACGCCGACGCCCGCCCCGAAGCCCAAGCCGCCGCTGCTGACCTCGGCCACCGGGGAGAAGACGCTCGACTTCGAGCAGGGCGAGACCGTCCGCTTCCGCGTGCGCTCCTCCGAGCCCGAGGAGGTCCACGTCCACGGCTACGACATCTACGAGGACATCGTCCCCGGCAAGACGGCGACGATCAGCTTCAAGGGCGAGATCACCGGCATCTTCGAGGTCGAGTTCCACAACGCCGGCGCGCCCATCGGCAAGCTGAAGGTCGAGCCGAGCTAACGCCCTTCGATCGGCCAGCCGGCGTCGCGCCAGGTCCCGACCCCGCCGCCGACCACGTGCAGGACCTCGCGGGCGCCCGCGCGCGCGAGCAGGCTCGCCGCCACCGCGCTGCGCTGCCCGGAGGCGCAGATCGCGGCCACCGGGCGGTCCGGGTCGAGTCCCTCGGGCAGCCCGCCGGCCAGGTCGTGGTAGGGCGCGAAGAGCGCGCCCGGGAGGTGGCCCTCGTCCCACTCCGACCGCTCGCGCACGTCGAGCACCTGCAGCGGCTCGCCGGCAACCAGGCGCTGGTGCAGCTCCGGGACGGTGAGCCGCTCGGTCCGCTCGGTCTCCCGCGCCTCCTCGTACCAGCCCGCCATCCCGCCGCGCAACGCCCCCGCGATGTCCGTGATGCCGACCGCCGCCGCGAGCCGCGCGGCCATGTGGGCTTCCTCGTCGTCGTCGCCGATCAGCACGACGGTCTCGCCGGGCTCGGCGATCCACGCCAGGCGGGAGCCGAACCCGGCCCGCAACGCGGTGATGCTCACCGCCCCGGGGATGTGGGCCTCGTCGAACTGGCGGTCGGTGCGCACGTCGACCAGCAGCGCGCCCTGCGCCCGCAGCGCCTCCACCTGATGCGCGGTCAGCGGCGCCGGCTCGACGGCGTCGTCGCGCAGCGGCCCGCGGTTGAGCTCCACGATCGCCTTGAGGTTGGGCGGCTGAGGGCCGAGGCCGGCGATCGCCCGCCGCACGAAGCTGTCCGCGTCGGTCTCGGCCAGCAGCGCGTTGTGCGCCCGTTCGAAGCCGACCGTGGAGGCGATCTTCATGTCCATCCCGGGGCCGCCGCACATCGAGCCGCCCAGGTGGCCGGGCCAGATCTCCACGGCGTCGCCGAGCGGGAGCAGCCGCTCGTGCAGGGAGCGGAAGATGTCGCGCGCGCCGTCCTCGCGATCGATCGCCAGGTCCGGGCGGGCGATGTCGCCGACGAACAGCGAGTCGCCGGTCAGCACCGCCCACGGCTCCTCGCCGCGCGCGGTGTCGGTGAGCAAGAAGGCCGTGTGCTCGGGGCGGTGGCCGGGCGTGTGCAGCGCCGTCACCCGCAGCGCGCCGAGCACCAGCTCCCAGCCGTCCTCGAACGGCTCGTGCGCGAAGGCCGCGCCCGCCTCGCGGTGGACGTGGATCACCGCGCCCGTGGCCGCCGCGAGCCGCCCGTGGCCGGACACGTGGTCGGCGTGGGTGTGGGTCTCGAGCACGTGGGCGATGCGCACGTCGAGGTAGCGGGCGAGGCGCAGGTAGACGTCGACGTCCAGCCGCGGGTCGACGACCGCCGCCACCCCCGCGTCGTCGTCGCCGATCAGGTAGGACGCACACCCGAGATCGTCGTGGGTGACCTGGCGGAGGATCACCCGGCCACCGTACCGCGCGGCGTGGGCCGGATCAGCCGGTCGCCGGGAGGGCCGACACGGGCTCCTCGAGCGGGCGCAGCTCCTCCGCGTAGGACACCGAGTGGCGGCGCAGCTCGCCGCCGGCGCCGATCTCGTAGGCGCCCATCCGCCACAGCGGCGGCGAGTAGGCGTGCAGGCTGACCGCCGGCACCGCTCCGGCGTGGCTGACGCGGTGGATGTCCGCCGCCGAGAAGCCGAAGCTGCCGCCCGCCCGCACCGTGCGGCTCGTCGGCGTGCGGCCGAGCGCGAGGCGGTCCTCGCGCAGCGCGCCCGTGCAGACGGCGACGGCGCCGGAGGACAGGTCGTGGTCGTGGAACCCCGTGTCCTGCTCGTCCATCCAGCAGATCAGCCAGACCGCCAGGTGGTCGTCGCGTGCCAGCTGCTCGTAGACGCGCCGGTCGCGGTCGTGGTCGACGAGGTGCGCCCAGCGGCGCGGGCTCGCCGCCAGCGCCTCGACGTAGGCGAGCAGCTCGGAGGCGGTCAGGTCGCGGTCGTGCGGGCGCTCGATCATGCCGTCACCGGTCCGTGCAGGCGCGGCAGCGCGCGCGCCGGGTTGGCCGCCTGCAGCGCCGCCAGCGCGGCCGGGCCGAGCGCCGCGAGGCCGGGCGGCTCGGCCACCGGGCGGTCGGAGCCCCACAGCAGCTGGTCGATGCCGACGGCCCGCACCATCGCGTCGACGGCGCGGATCCCGTAGGAGGAGACGTCGTAGAAGGCGAGCGGGTCGTGCACGGCGCCCGGCGGGCCGCCGCGCGCAGCGAGCCGCTCGCCGTGCAGCGGGGCGGCGCCGGCGAGCATGGCGAAGACGACCCGCAGGGTCGGATGGGCGGGCCGCCCGTAGGCGAGGAAGGCGACCCACGCCTCGTGCATCTCGGTGACGTAGCGCGTCAGCGCGGGCCACCAGTCCGGCGCGCCGGGATCGACCGGCGCGGGGCGGCGCCAGGGCGCCGGGCCCGGGTGGATCAGCAGCGCGGCGTCGCGGTCGGCCAGCCGGGCGAGCAGCCGGCCGGCGTGCTCGAGGCCCTCGCGGCTCGCGACCGCCGCGGCCGGCAGCGACACGCCGACCGCGCCCGCGTCGAGCAGCGCGTCGATCGCGGCCGGGTCGGGGTCGTCGAGGGCGCGCGCGCCCCACAGGCCGAACGGCGCGCCGAGCTCGAGGATCCCGGTGTGGTGGGCATCGAGCAGCGGCACGGCCTCCTCGGGCGGCAGCGCCTCGATCCCCAGCGGGCTCGAGATCGCCACGAGCGCCCGGTCCAGACCGTCCTCGCGCACGCGGGCGGCGCGCGCCACCGGGTCGTGGTCGCCCGGATCGAAGGGGTGGGGCGGCTCACCGGCGATCCGCAGGGTCCAGCCGGTGCCCTCGCGCAGCAGCCGCGGCGGCGCCGTCCGCCGCGCCAGGGCGGCGATCAGGGCCTCGGGCCAGAGGTGCTGGTGAACGTCGACGGCGAGCATCGGCGCGCCACGATACCAGTCAAAGCACATAGCCGACCGAATTAGTCGAGATAGCGGTGCGGGCGGGGTGCCGGCGGCGGGTGGCGGTGTACGACGGGCGCCGCGCGGGCAGGACCGCCCGGGTGGCGGCGCGCCAGGGCCTCGGGCGCCCGCGTCACCCCCATGAGCCGGGTCGCACAATGTTGTTACAAAGTCTTGCCGACCGCTAGAATCCGCCGCACCCCACCCGGCGTGACCGCCCAGCCCGAAGCTCCGGTCACCCGTCCAGCGACCGTGCCCCCGCGGCCTGTAGGGTGGCCGCGCTCAACCATGTCCCACACCCCTGCCTTCGAGCACCCGACCGATCCCGCCCGCACCGCCGCCGTGCTGGTCGTCGTTCGCCACCTCGACCTCGTGCTGCTGGTGCTCGCGGCGCCGTTCGTCGTGCTCGCCGGCCTGCCGATCGTCGGCTTTGCGGCCGCTGCGGGTGCCTGGATCGTGACGCGCCTGCTCGGCGACCTCGTCGAGCGCACCGTGCGCCGCTCGGGCGATCCCAAGCTGCAGGCCGGCCTCATGGTCGCGAGCCTGATGGGCCGGGCGTGGGTGGTCGGCCTGGCGATCCTGACCGCCGGCCTCGCCGCCAGCCGGGCGGACGGCGCGATGGCCGCCGCCACGGCGCTGGCCGCCTTCTCCGTCTACTTCGCCATGGCGATCGTCCTGCGCCCCGCCGCGCGCGAGCGCGCGCCCCGATGAGCACCCGCGCCAAGGTCCTGATCGGCCTCGGCCTCTACGTCGGCCTGATCATCGTGGCCGTCACGATCTTCGGCTTCTCGCGTGTGGACAACGAGGAGTACCAGCCCCAGAACGAGTTCAAGCTGGATCCCTGGTTCAGCGTCGGCCCGCTCGAGTTCAACAAGGCGACCCTGTACGTGATCATCGCCTCGCTGCTGACGGTCGGCACGATGCTCTACATCGCCAACCGCATGCAGGCGAAGCCCAATCGCGTCCAGACCGCCGTCGAGGTGCTCTACGCCCTCATGCGCGACAACATCACGCGCGGAAACATGGACCGCTCGATGGCGCTGAAGTGGTTCCCGTTCATCGGGACGCTGTTCCTGTTCATCTGGTTCTCGAACCTGATCGGCTACATCCCGCTGCCGACCAACACCGAGCACAAGGTCGACATCCTCGGCGTCGAGGTGCCCTCGCTCGCCCTCTACGCCGCGACCGCGAACCTCTCCGTCCCGCTCGTCCTCGCCCTCATGGTGTGGGTCGGCTACAACGTCGAGGGGATCCGGGCGAAGGGGTTCATCGGCTACATCAAGGGCCTCATCCCCGCCGGGGTGCCGGGCTGGCTGAAGGGGCCGATGCTCGGGCTCGAGCTGCTGTCGAACTTCATGCGGCTGATCTCGCTCTCCGTCCGACTCTTTGCCAACATCCTCGCCGGGCACCTGATCATCCTGTTCATGGGCGGCGCGCTGGTCGTGCTGCTCGGGATCGAGGCGCTCGGCATCGTCACTGCCCCGATGGCGGTCGCGCTCTACCTCTTCGAGGTCGGGCTGGTCGCCACGCTGCAGGCCTTCATCTTCGCCACCCTGGCCGCCATCTACCTCGGCGAGGCGACCTCCGTCGAGGCGCACTAGACCCAAAAGGAGCCCCTGTGGACATCACCAGCCTCTTCCTCCTCGTCTTCGCCCAGGCGGACGCGGGCGCGGACGCCGGCAAGGCCGTCGCGCTCGGCCTCGGCGGCGGGCTCGGCGCCGCCGGCGCCGGCGTGGGCATCGGCTACATCTTCGGCAAGATGATCGAGTCCGTCACGCGCCAGCCCGAGATGCGCGACGAGCTGACCTCCATCCAGTGGCTGGGCTTCGCGCTCACCGAGGCCTGCGTCTTCTACGGGCTCGTCGCCGGCCTGCTCGCCTTCTTCCTCGGGTAGCGCGGTGAGCCTCGTCGCACCCACCGTCTTCGCGGCCGAGGAGTCCGGCGGCGGCAGCTTCCTGGTCTCGCCCGACATCGGGCTGATGATCTGGACGCTGGTCTTCTTCCTGATCTCGCTCTACGTGCTCGGGAAGTTCGCCTTCCCGCGCATCGCCGAGGCGCTGGACAAGCGCCAGCACGCGATCGAGGCCTCCATCGAGGCCGCCGAGCGGACGCGTCGCGAGGCCGACGAGATGCTCTCCGAGTACCGCGAGCGCCTTTCGGCGGCGCGCGGCCAGGCCGACGACATCGTCTCGCGCGCCCGCAAGCAGGGCGAGGCCACCGAGGCCGAGGCGATCGCCGACGCCAAGCGCAAGCGCGAGGAGATGATGGAGCAGACGCGGCGCGAGATCCAGACCGAGACGCGCCGGGCGATCCAGGAGATCCGCCACGAGGTCGCCGACCTGACCGTGCTCGCCACCGAGAAGGTGACGCGCAAGTCGCTCACCGACGACGATCAGAAGCGCCTGGTCGACGAGGCGCTCTCCGAGCTGGACTTCGCCGCCCTCGCCGGCGACGACCGGCGCAACGACGGAGGGAACTGACCCCCGGTGGAGGAGATCGCCAGCGTCTACGCCCGCTCGCTGTTCGAGGTTGCGCAGGAGCAGGACAAGCTCTCCGAGGTCCACGAGCAGCTCGGCGAGTTCGCCGACGTGCTCGCCTCCGACCGCGAGCTGCAGGTCTTCTTCTTCTCGCCCTACTTCTCGACGCCCGAGAAGAAGGACGGCCTGGAGAAGGCCGTCACCGACGCCGAGGAGATCCTCATCAACTTCCTCGGCCTGCTGATCGACAAGCACCGCATGCCGATCCTCTTCCGCGCGCGCCGCGAGTTCGACGAGCTCTGGCGCGAGGAGAACAAGCTGCTGCCCGTCCAGGTGACCTCCGCCTTCGAGCTCGACGAGGAGATCGTCCAGCGCATCGGCGACCGCATCCAGGAGCAGACCGGCCGCACGGTCGAGCTGTCCTCGGAGGTCCAGCCCGACATCCTCGGCGGGATCGTCGTGCGCGTCGGCAACCAGGTGCTCGACGCCTCCATCCGCAGCCGCCTCGAGAGCCTTCGCAAGCAGGTCGCGCGCGGGTGACCGCCGCCCTTCAGACTGAGACCTTCCAAGGAGCCGACACCACGCCATGCAGATCAAGCCCGACGAGATCACCTCAATCCTGAAGAGCCGCATCGAGGGCCTCGGCGAGGGCGAGTGCCGACCTCTCCGAGGTCGGCACCGTGCTCTCGGTGGCCGACGGCATCGCCCGCGTCCACGGGCTCGAGAACTGCATGGCCTTCGAGATGCTCGAGCTGCCCCACGACGTGACCGGGCTGGCGCTCAACCTCGAGTCCGACAACGTCGGCGCCGTGCTCTTCGGCCCGTGGGAGCACATCGTCGAGGGCGACACCGTCAAGCGCACGGGCAAGCTGCTGGAGATCCCGGTCGGCAAGGGCCTGCTGGGGCGCATCGTGGACCCGCTCGGCAACCCGCTGGACGGCAAGGGCGACATCGAGACCGAGGAGACCCGGCCGGCCGAGTTCAAGGCGCCCGGCGTGGTCCAGCGCCAGGGGGTCAAGGAGCCGCTGCAGACCGGCCTGAAGGCGATCGACGGGATGATCCCGATCGGGCGCGGCCAGCGCGAGCTGATCATCGGCGACCGCCAGACCGGCAAGTCGACGATCGGCCTGGACACGATCATCAACAACCGCGACCAGGACATCGTCTGCGTCTACGTCGCGATCGGGCAGCGGATGGCCACCGTGGTCAACATCGCGACGATCCTCGAAGAGGCCGGCGCGCTGGAGAACACCATCATCGTGGCCGCCTCCGCCGACGAGGCCGCGCCGATCAAGTTCATGGCGCCCTACGCGGGCTGCGCCATGGCCGAGCACTTCCTCTACAACGGCGGGCACGCGCTGGTGGTCTACGACGACCTCACCAAGCACGCCTACGCCTACCGGCAGATGTCGCTGCTGCTGCGCCGCCCGCCGGGGCGCGAGGCCTACCCGGGCGACGTCTTCTACCTGCACTCTCGACTGCTCGAGCGCGCGGTCAAGCTCAACGACGAGCTCGGCGGCGGCTCGCTGACCGCGCTCCCGGTCATCGAGACCCAGGCCGGCGACGTCTCGGCCTACATCCCGACCAACGTCATCTCGATCACCGACGGGCAGATCTTCCTCGAGCCGAGCCTCTTCTACTCGGGCGTGCGCCCGGCCATCAACGTCGGCATCTCGGTGTCGCGCGTGGGCGGCAACGCGCAGCTGAACCCGATGAAGAAGGTGGCCGGCAAGCTGAAGATCGAGCTCTCCCAGTACCGCGACCTCGAGGCCTTCGCCCAGTTCGGCTCAGACCTCGACGCCGACACCCGCCGCACGCTGGCGCGCGGCGAGCGGCTGGTCAAGACGCTCAACCAGGGCGAGCGCTCGCCGATCGCGGTCGAGGACCAGGTGGCCGTCCTCTACGCGGCGACCAACGGCTACGTCGACCGGATCGACGCCGGCCGGGTGGAGGAGTTCCACCTCAGCCTGGTCGAGCGCCTGCACTCCTCGGCGCAGGACACGCTGAAGAAGATCGCCGAGGGCGACTGGTCCGACGAGACCCAGAAGGCGCTCGACGACGCGATCGCCGAGTTCGCCGACGACTTCGGCTACGACCTCGACGAGGAGGGCATGCCGCTGTCGGACTCCGACGAGCTTCGCTCCGACGAGGCGCGCTCGTCCCGGCGCGACGAGGAGTCCGGCGACGAGGACGGCGACAGCGAGGGCGACGCCGAGAGCGAGGACGACTCCGGCGCGGACGATTCCGGCGACCGCGTCGCCGCGCGCGCGGCCGGGTAGCCGCAGCCGACCGCCATGGCCCAGAAGGACGTCAAGAACCGCATCGCCTCGGTGAAGAACATCGAGAAGATCACGCGGGCCATGGAGATGGTGGCCGCGGCGCGGCTGCGCAAGGCCGAGCAGCGGATCGAGAGCCTGCGGCCCTACGCCTCGGCGATCCGCCGCATGACCCGGCAGGCCTCCGAGGCCGCGGAGAACCTGCCCAACGTGCCGATCCTCGCCGAGCGCGAGAGCGTCGGAGCCGTGGGGATCCTGCTCGTCACCGGAGACCGCGGCCTGGCCGGCGCCTTCAACTCCCAGATCGTCCGCGCGGGCGTGCGCGCCGGCAACGAGGAGGAGGGCGAGAGCCGGCGGGTGGCCTACTACGCCTCCGGCCGCCGCGGCCTGTCGTCGCTGACCTTCCGCGGCAAGGAGCCGGTCGGCGGCTACACCGGCTTCACGGACCGGCCGTCCTACAACGACGCGCGCGAGATCGCCGCCGACCTGATGACCGCCTACGTCGACGGCGACGTCGACCGCGTGGACATCTTCTACAACAGCTACGTCTCGCCGCTGACCCAGACCGTCACGCGCGAGACGCTGCTGCCGCTGCAGCAGGCCTCGATCTTCGAGGACACCCGCGCCGCGGGCGAGCACGACGAGGACGAGGACTCCGACGGCCCGCACGCGCTCGTGGAGTACGAGCCCGGCCCGGAGGAGATCCTCGAGCGCCTGGTCCCGGAGTACGTGCAGATCTCGATCTATCGCGCGCTGCTGGAGTCCACGGCCTCCGAGCACGGCGCGCGCATGACCGCGATGCGCAACGCCTCCCAGAACGCGGGCGACCTGATCTCAGACCTGACCCTGCAGATGAACCGCGAGCGCCAGGCCGAGATCACCCAGGAGATCATGGAAGTCGTCGCGGGCGCCGAGTCACTTACGTAACGCGAGTAACGTCGCCCGCAGGTCTCCGCGCAGCGGTGACCGAAGGGCGAAACCCCCTTAACGGAGAATCCATGGCGACCACAGAAGAGACAGAGACCCAGGAGACCAGCGACGGCGATCGCAACGTCGGCAGGATCGAGGAGATCCAGGGCGTCGTGATCGAGGCGGTCTTCCCGGACAAGCTGCCCGAGATCAACTCGGCCGTCTACATCGAGCGCGAGGACAACCCGGAGGAGGCCGAGGGCATCAGCTCCGGTACGGGCAACCGGCTCGTGCTCGAGGTCCAGCAGCACCTCGGCGACGATCGCGTCCGCGCGGTCGCGATGGACACCACCGACGGGCTCGCGCGCGGGATGGAGGTCGTCGACAGCGGCGGCCCGATCACCGTCCCCGTCGGCAACGTCACGCTCGGGCGCATCTTCAACCTGCTCGGCGAGGTCATCGACCAGGGTGACGAGATCGAGGTCGAGGAGCGCTGGCCGATCCACCGCGACGCGCCCTCGGTCGAGGACCTCACCCCGACCTCGGAGATGTTCGAGACCGGGATCAAGGTCGTCGACCTGCTCGCGCCCTACGCCAAGGGCGGCAAGGTCGGCCTGTTCGGCGGCGCCGGCGTGGGCAAGACGGTGCTCATCCAGGAGCTGATCAACAACCTCGCCCAGGAGCACGGCGGCCTGAGCGCCTTCTGCGGCGTGGGCGAGCGCTCCCGCGAGGGCAACGACCTGTGGGTGGAGATGACCGAGTCGGGCGTCATCGAGAAGACGATGCTCGTCTTCGGCCAGATGAACGAGCCGCCCGGCGCCCGCATGCGGGTCGCGCTGACCGGCCTGACGATGGCGGAGTACTTCCGCGACGTCGAGGGCCAGGACGTGCTGCTGTTCATCGACAACATCTTCCGCTTCGTGCAGGCCGGCTCGGAGGTCTCGGCGCTGCTCGGCCGCATGCCCTCCCAGGTCGGCTACCAGCCGACGCTCGAGTCCGAGATGGGCCAGTTGCAGGAGCGCATCACCTCGACGCGCAAGGGCTCGGTCACCTCGATCCAGGCGATCTACGTGCCGGCCGACGACCTCACCGACCCCGCGCCCGCCTCGGTGTTCGCCCACCTCAACGCGACCACGTCGCTCTCGCGGGCGATCTCGGAGAAGGGCATCTACCCGGCGGTCGACCCGCTGGACTCGACGTCGACGATCCTCAAGCCCGACATCGTCGGCGAGGAGCACTTCAACGTCGCCAACGAGGTCAAGGCGGTGCTGCAGCGCTACCGCGAGCTGCAGGACATCATCGCCATCCTCGGCATCGACGAGCTCTCCGACGAGGACAAGGTGCTCGTCCAGCGCGCGCGCAAGATCGAGCGCTTCCTCTCCCAGCCGTTCCACGTCGCCGAGGCCTTCACCGGCACACCGGGCCAGTTCGTCCCGATCGGCGAGACGGTCCGGTCCTTCCGCGAGGTGCTCGACGGCAAGCACGACGAGCTGCCGGAGTCGGCCTTCCTGCTCAAGGGCTCGATCGACGACGTCGTCGAGGCCGCCAAGCAGCGGCGCTAGGACGAGGCGATGGCGAGCACCGAGTTCAAGGTCGAGGTCCTCACGCCGGAGGGCGAGGCGTTCAGCGGCGACGTCGTGCAGCTCTCCACCCGCACGACGATCGGGTCGCTCGGCGTCCTGGCCCGCCACGAGCCGGTGCTCGCCATGCTCGACCCGACCGAGCTGCGCCTCTACAAGTCCGACAACGACGTCATCCGCTACGCCCAGGGCGAGGGCTACCTGCAGGTCGCGGCCTCGGGCACGCTCGTCCTGGTCGACGAGCTGCGCGAGATCGACGACCTCGACACCGCAGACCTGCGCGAGCGGCTCAAGCGCGCCCAGGACACCCTCGGCCAGGCCGAGGAGGGCTCGGAGGAGGCGCGCCAGGCGGCCCGCGAGGAGCGCCGCTACGAGGCGTTCCTGAAGATCGCGGAGGGATAGGCCCGGTCGGCCGCTCGCCTCAGGCGGCGGGGACGGTCCCGCGCGCGAACCACGCGCGGGCGTCGAGCGCGAACGGCCCGTCCGCAAGCGCCTCCCGGCACGCCTCGCGCACGGCGGCCTGTCGCTCCTCGGAGAGCGAGGCGAGGTACTCGCCGACCGGTCCGATGGCGAACGTGAACGGCTCCCAGAAGTCCTCGAAGCCCGCGTAGTGTGCGCGCGCGTTCAGCGCGCCGCCCTCCACGTCGGCGAGGCCCGCGCGCGCGAACCGCCCGGCGATGTCGCCCTCGGCCGTGCCGGCGAACTGCTTCTCGCCCGGCACGGCCGGGTCGATCGAGTGGACCGCCTGCCAGAAGATCCGCAGCATCGTCATGCCGCCCGTCGCGGTGTCCCACATGCACGCGGCGATCGTGCCGCCGGGCCGCGTCACCCGCTTCATCTCGGCGACGCCGCGGTCGGGATCGCGCATGAAGCCGATCACGAGCTGGCTGAGCGCGGCGTCGAACTCCCCGTCGCCCCAGGGCAGCTGCTCGGCGGCGCCGACGCGGACGTCGGCGCCCGGGTGGCGCTCGCGGCACGCTCCGGCGAACTGCGGCGCCGGGTCGATCGCCGCGACCCCGGCGGCGCCGACGCGCGCCACGAGCTCGCGCGTGAGGCCCCCGGGTCCGCAGCCGACGTCGAGGACCCGCATGCCGGAGGCCACGCCCGCGGCGTCGGCGAGCGCGACCGCGAGCGTGGGCGCGTAGCGCCCCATGAAGCGGTCGTACTGCTCGGCCGGGGCCGCGAACTGCACGACCCGAGTCAAGCCGACCCGGGCCCGCCGCGTCAACACCGCACAGGGCCGCAGCGGGGTCGGCCGGCCGACGCGCACGTCGTGGCGAGGGCCGGTTCGTGCCGGCTTTGTGCCGGTTGTGTAAGGAAAGGCAGCAATGAGGGGGTGCCGGTCGGGGTGTGCGCGAGGGTTCGGGCATGACCCGACCGGCATTTGCTCAGCATCGGCCCGATCGCGGTCTCGGTGCTGGGGAAACGCCGCTGGGAGCGGCATAAGTGCAGCATCGCGGGCGGGTCCGGCGCGGTGCTGAGGAAAAGCCGGTTGGTGGCTGGCTGACGGCGGCCGCCGGTCAGTGCGGGGTGATCACGAGCGACCAGCTCCTCGATGCGGGCTTGACCCGGCACGCGGTCGCGCATCGGGTGCGGGTGGGGTGGTTGCGGCGGTTGCATCGTGGGGTGTTCGTCGTCGGTCCGGTCAGCGCGCCATTCGCGCGGGAGATGGCAGCGGTGTTGGCATCCGGGACGAGCGCAGCGGTGGGTGTTCGTTCGGCGGCGGGGTTGTGGGAGCTGCGGCCGTTGCCCGACGCGGGCGTGGACGTCGTGCTCACGCGGCGCGGCGTGCGATCCTCGAACGGGATCCGGGTCCACACGGCAGCCGACCTCCCGGCGACCGACGTCACCACGCGCCAGGGCATCCCGATCACAACGCCGCTGCGCACGCTGCTCGACCTCGCCGCGGTGGCCCCGGCGGGCGAGCTGGAACGGGCGGTCCAGGAGGCGCAGGTCCGGGGCCTGGTCACCGCCGACCAACTCCGAAGGCGCGCTGCCGGGGTGCGGGGCGCGCCGGCCATCAGGGCGGCGCTGGCGCTCGAGCCGGCGCTGACGCGCTCTGAGGCCGAGCGGCGGCTGCTCGCCCTCATCCGCGCCGCCGAGCTGCCGCAACCCCGGACCAACGTGCGGGTCGGCCCGCACGAGGTCGACGCCGTCTGGACGCCCGAGCGGGTCGTCGTCGAGATCGACGGCTATGCCTACCACGGCACGCGCGCGGCGTTCGAGCGCGACCGGCGAAGAGACGCCGACCTCGCCGCCCGGCGCTACACCGTCCTGCGCTTCACCTGGCGCGAGCTCACGCGGCGGCCCGAGGCGGTGGTCGCGCGATCGCCGCCGTGCTCGCCCGCTAACCGGCGAGGCGGGCGCGGACGGCGGTGCGACCGTCGACCACTATCCGGATCGTCCCCCGTGGCGCCTCGCCCGGCGGGTGCTCGCGCACGACCACGCAGGCGAGCGCACGCGAGGTCAGCCGCAGTGTGCGGCGCCCCACCCGCGGGGCGTTGTCGTCGTCGCGCGGGACCGCGGCCGCCAGCCGATCCAGCCCGACCCGCGCCCGGGCGCAGGACGAGCCGCGAACCTCCACGTCCGCCAGCAACAGCACGGGCGTCGCCGACGCGCTCGGGTACTGCTCGCCGTCGGCGACGTAGGTCCTCGGGGCGCAGTTCGCCCAGCCCGGCGCGGCCTCCGCGGAGGCCGCCGCCACCAGCACGAGCGCGAAGGTGAGGACCAGGATGCGCATCTCGTCCATCTCATCGTCTCACCCCGGGCAAAGCTTGACCGGCAGGGTTCGCACGCTGACCGTCGAAACCGTCGAGCCGTGGCCGGCCTGCCGTCGCAGCGCCCGTGGCAACCGCGGCTCGCCGCGATCCTCGCGCTGGGCGGGGGCGTGGTGGTCGTCGCGCTGCTGATCGCCGGGCTGCTCGGCGCCTCGGCCGCCAGCCAGGCCCCGCCGACCGCGATCGAGCTCGACACGCCGGCGGCGCGCGCGACCGGCGTCCCGTTCCGCTTCACCGGCTCGGGCGCCGCGCCGGATGAGCGGATCGGGCTCGAGCGCCGGCGCGACGGGCGCTGGAGCGAGGTCGCCTCTACCAGCGCGGATGCCAACGGCCGCTTCCGCCTCACCCACCTCGCCAGGCCGCCCTCGCCCGAGAGCACGTTCCGCGTCCGCCAGGGCGACGCGCTCTCGAACACCCGCATCGCCCGCACGCGCGCCGTCACGCTCGCCGCCGTCGGTGACGTCAACCTCGGCGACCGGACTGCGGACCTCGTGAGCTCCGCGGGCGCGAGGGCGCCCTGGACCGGCGTCGCGCCGACCTTGCGCAAGGCCGACGTGGCGGTCGGCAACCTCGAGTGCGCCGTCTCCGTGCGCGGCGCCCCCGTCCCCAAGGAGTTCAACTTCCGTGGCACGCCGGCCGCGCTGAAGGCGACCGCGGACTTCGCCGGCCTGGACGTCGTCAGCCTGGCCAACAACCACGCGGCGGACTACGGCAAGCTCGCGCTGGCCGACACGCTCGTCAACGCTCGCCGGTCGGGCCTCGTGGCGGTCGGCGCCGGACCGAACGCCAAGGCCGCCGCGCGGGCCAAGACGGTCGAGCGGCTCGGGCTGAAGATCGCCTTCCTGGGCTTCTCGGACGTCAACCCGGCCGGCTTCGTCGCGGGCCCGAGCTCGCCCGGCACCGCCGCGGCCACGCCCGGCGGCGTCGAGGCGGCGGCACGGGCGGCCAAGCGCTCCGCCGACGTCGTGGTGGTCGTCTTCCACTGGGGCGAGGAGCGCGCCACCCAGCCCAGCGCTCGCCAGCAGGGCCTCGCGACGGCGGCGGTGCGGGGCGGGGCGCAGGTCGTGATCGGCGCCCATCCGCACGTGCTCCAGCCGATCCGCCGTGTGCGCCGCACGGTCGTCGCCTACAGCCTCGGCAACTTCGTCTTCGCGGCCTTCTCGCCGGGCACCAGCTCCACGGGCATCCTCGGGCTCGAGCTGAGCGCCGCGGGGGTGGAGAAGGCGAGCTTCCGGCCCGGCCGGATCCAGGGCGTGCGCCCGGTGCTCACCGGTCCGGCCCGGACGGTTCCGGCCGCCGCGGGCTGAGCCGGCCGCGAGCGCTCCGCCGCTACCCTGCTGGCGCGTGGACGAGCGCGCCCTCACCGAACGGCTGATCACCTACGACACCTCCACCTACGACGGCCTGCGCGCCGCCGCCGGGTTCGTCAAGGGCTGGCTCGAGGCGCGCGAGATCGACGTCGCAGACCACGACTTCGGCGGGCTCCCGGTGCTCTCCGCGGCGGTCGGGCCGGCGGCCGGCGTGCCGACCGTCGTGCTGCACGGCCACCTGGACGTCGTCCCCGGCCGGCCCGAGCAGTTCACCCCGCGCGTCGAGGACGACCGGCTGATCGGCCGCGGCGCCTACGACATGAAGGGCGGCCTCGCGGCGATGATGTGCGCGCTGCGCGACGTCGCCGAGCAGGACCGTGTCCGCGTCCACTTCATGTGCGTCCCGGACGAGGAGTCCGAGGACATCGACACCCGCTCCACCGACGAGCTGGTGCGGGCCGGGCTGGCGGCCGACTTCGCGATCACCGGCGAGCCGACCGACCTGCACGTCGGGGTCCAGGCCAAGGGGGTGCTGGCGGCCCGCATCGCGGTCCACGGTCGCGCCGCGCACGGCTCCACTCCCTGGCTCGGCGACAACGCGGTGTTGAAGGCGATCGAGGTCTTTCGCCGAATCGAGTCATTGCCCTTCGCGCGCGAGTCCTCGGAGATGTTCGACCGTCCCTCCATCAACCTCGGCCGGATCGCCGGGGGTGACGCGCTCAACAAGGTGCCCGACCTCTGCACGATGGTCGTCGACGTCCGCTATCTGCCGAACCAGGATCCCGCCGACATCCTCGGCCAGATCCGCGAGATCCCGGACATCGAGGTGCTGCGGACCTTCACGCGCGTGCCCGCCTACGTCTCGCGCTCGAACCCCTACGTGCTCGCCCTCGTCGACGCGGTCGGGCGCTCGACGATGGGCGAGGCGATGAGCGTCGGGCGCGACGGGGCCTCCGACGCCGTCTCGTTCCTGGAGGCGGGCATCCCCGCCGTGGAGTTCGGGCCGGCGGGCGCCGGCCACCACGGCCCCGAGGAGTGGGTCTCGATCTCCTCGCTGGCGCGCTACCGGCAGGCGCTGCGCGACTTCGTGCTCGAGCTGCCCGACCGGCTCGAGCGCCGCGAGAGCGAGGCCGCGCCGCTGCGGGCCGTCGAGGGCGGGCGGGGGTGACGCCGGCCCCGGACACGCCACCCCGGGTCGGCCTCGGGGTGATCAAGCGCGCGCTGCTGGCCGGCATCCTGATCGTGCTCGTCACCGCCAGCGCGGTGTCGGCCACGGTGATCCTCGAGGTCGACACCGTCAAGGACGAGTTCCTCGGCAAGGGCCGCGCGCAGATCGAGCTGCCGGAGATCACCCGCGCGGAGGCGGGCGACCCGCGGACGATCATGGTCCTGGGCTCCGACGCCCGCTGGGTGGACAAGGACCAGGGCAACCCGGTGCGCTCGGACACGATCCTGCTGATGCGCGTGGACCCCGACAAGGACGCCATCTCGGTGATGTCGATCCCGCGCGACCTCAAGGTCCGGCTGCGCACACGCAAGGGGACGACGGTCACCGACCGCATCAACCGCGCCTTCTCGGAGGGCGGTCCGCGCAAGACCCTGCAGACGGTGAAGTCGGTGCTCTCCCGCCCGGGCGAGCCGTTCGACATCAACAACGTGATGGTCATCGACTTCAGCGCCTTCCGGAAGGCCATCAACTACATCGGCGGCGTCTACGTCGACGTCGACCGTCGCTACTACAACGACAACGCCCCGCCCGTGGACTCCGCCACTCCGTACGCGACGATCGACGTCCCGGCCGGCTACCAGAAGCTCGAGGGCCGCGACGCGCTGGACTACGTCCGCTACCGCCACACCGACAACGACTTCGTGCGCGCCGCCCGCCAACAGGACTTCCTGCGCCAGCTCAAGGGCACGGCGGGCGTGCGCCGGCTGTTCAGCCTCTCCGACCGGCGCGAGCTGGCGCGCATCTTCGGCAGCTACGTGCAGGTGGACCGCTCCCTGCGCTCGACCAAGCAGATCTTCGCCCTGCTGCAGCTGGCGATCTTCTCCCAGGGCAAGCAGATCAACGAGGTCGGCTTCCGCATCTCGGGCGAGACCGCCTCTTACGTGACCGCCAGCAAAGCCGACCTCTCAAAGACGGTGGACGAGTTCCTGGGCGGGCAGGCCTCCGCCGCCCCCCGGCGCCAGAGCCGCACGACCGGCGGCGAGAACCGCGAGGTCAAGCGGCGGGCGAAGCGACGGGCGCGCTCGCGCAACAAGGCGGCGAGCGTGACCGGCCTCGAGGTCGCCAAGACCGAGGGCGAGAACATGGCGATCGTCACCGGCAAGAAGGCCGGCTTCCCGTTCTACTTCCCGCGCCTGCGGCAGGTCGGCTCGCGCTACCAGGGCGACGGCCCGCGCGTCTATCGCCTGCGCGACGAGACCGGCAAGCTGCACCGCGCCTACCGCCTGGTGCTGAGCACGGGGCGGATCGGCGACTACTACGGCGTCCAGGGCACCAACTGGCGGGACCCGCCGATCCTCGACGGGCCCGACCGGATCCGCCGGGTGGACGGGCGCCCGCTGCGCCTCTACTACGACGGCAACCGGCTGCGGATGGTCGCCTGGAAGACGCCGAAGGCCGTCTACTGGGTCTCCAACACGCTCTCCCAGTCGCTCGACGCGAAGGAGATGATCGGCATCGCCTCCTCGCTCCAGCGGCTCGGCCAGTAGCGCTTGTGAGCTCAACTTCTCCGCGCCGGCGATTGGTAGGGTCGTGCGCCCCATGAGCACCCCTGCGCGCGAGCCGATCGGCGTCATCGGCACCGGATACGTGGGCCTGGTCACGGCGGCGGGCTTCGCCGAGCTCGGCTCCGAGGTCTACTGCATCGACATCGACGCGGAGAAGATCGAGGGCCTCAAGCAGGGGCGCATCCCGATCTGGGAGCCCGGCCTGTCCGAGCTCGTGCTCGAGCACCGCGACCGGCTGCACTTCTCCACCGATCTCAGCGACGCGCTGGACCACGCCCGGCTGCTGTTCGTGGCCGTCGGCACGCCGCCGACCTACTCGGGCGACGCCGACCTCTCCGCCGTGCGCTCGGTCGTGGACGCGATGCCGCCCTCCGACACCCACGCGCTGGTGATGAAGTCGACGGTCCCGAGCGGCACCGGCGACCACATCAAGCGGACCTTCGCCGAGCAGGGCAAGGGCGGCTTCCGCTACGTCTCCTGCCCGGAGTTCCTCAAGGAGGGCTCGGCGATCAAGGACTTCCTCGCCCCCGATCGGGTCGTGATCGGCGACGACGGCGACTGGGCGGGCGACGCGGTGGTCGAGCTCTACAGCCCGCTCAACGCGCCGCTGGTCCGCACCGACATCCGCAGCGCCGAGATGGTCAAGCTCGCCTCCAACGCCTTCCTGGCCACGAAGATCTCCTTCATCAACGAGATCGCCAACGTCTGCGAGGAGACGGGCGCCGACGTCGTCGAGGTGGCGCGCGGCATGGGGCTCGACGACCGCATCGGGCCGAAGTTCCTGCAGGCGGGGATCGGCTTCGGCGGCTCGTGCTTCCCGAAGGACGTCGCGGCGCTCAAGCAGCTGGCGGGCAACTCGGGCTACCACTTCCAGCTGCTCAACTCGGTGATCGAGGTCAACGAGCTGCAGAAGCGGCGCGTGCTCTCCAAGCTCCAGAAGCACCTGGGGCCGCTGGTGGGCAAGGAGATCGCGCTGCTCGGGCTCGCCTTCAAGCCCAACACGGACGACATGCGCGAGGCCTCCTCGCTCGTGCTCTCCGCCCGCATGCTGGCCGAGGGCGCGCGCGTGCGTGCCTACGACCCGGTGGCCGAGGAGGAGGCGCGCAAGCTGATCTCCGGTGTCGACCTCAAGGCCTCGGCGCTCGAGGCGATCGACGGCGCCGACGCGGTCGTGCTGGTCACGGAGTGGCCGGAGTTCGCCGAGCTGGACCTGGGCGAGGTCGCCCGGCGCATGCGCGGCAAGCTGCTCGTCGACGGGCGCAACTACCTCGACGCCGCCTCGGCCACCGCCGCCGGCCTGGTCTACGAGGGCGTCGGGCGCGGGACGGCCAGCGCGAGCGCCGACCGCGAGGGCGCGCTCACCTGATGCAGGCGCTGATCCTCGCGGGAGGCGAAGGCACCCGCCTGCGACCGCTGACGACGACCGTCCCGAAGCCCGTCGTCCCGCTGGTCGACCGGCCGTTCATCGCCTTCATGCTCGACTGGCTGCGCACCCACGGCGTCGACGACGTCGTGATGTCCTGCGGGCACATGGCCCACGGGGTGCGCAACGTGCTCGGCGACGGCGGCGCCTACGGCGTCCGCCTGCGCTACGTGGAAGAGCCCCAGCCGCTGGGCACCGGCGGGGCGGTCAAGTTCGCCGAGGAGCTGCTCGACGAGCGCTTCGTGATGCTCAACGGCGACGTCCTCACCGACCTCGACGTGCGCGGCCAGCTCGAGCAGCACGAGCGTACGGGGGCGCGCGCCACGCTCGCGCTGACGCCCGTCGAGGACCCGACCAACTACGGCCTCGTTCGCATCGGCGGCGACGGCGAGGTGACGGAGTTCGTCGAGAAGCCGGCGCCCGACCAGATCGACACCCGCAACATCTCGGCCGGCGTCTACGTGCTCGAGCGCGAGGTCCTCTCCGAGCTCGAGTTCGGCGTCCCGGCCTCGATCGAGCGCGACGTGTTCCCCCAGCTCGTCGGCGACGGCCTGTACGGCTGCGTCACGGACGGCTACTGGCTGGACATCGGCACGCCGGACCGCTACCTGCGGGCCACCTGGGACATCCTCGAGGGCTCGGTCGCCACCGCCGTCGGCGAGCGCATGGGGCAGGGCTACCTGTCGGTCGCCCAGGACCTCGACAGCGAGGGGCGGGTGATCCCCGCCGCCCTGGTCGAGCCGCGCTGCCGGATCGCGGGCGGGGCGCAGATCGGCGGCCGCGCCGTGCTGGAGAGCGGCGTCAGCGTCGGCGCCGACACGCTGGTCGAGCGCAGCGTGGTCATGCGCGGCTCGGAGATCGGCGCCAACTGCACGCTGCGCGGCTGCATCGTGGGCGGCGGGGTGCGGATCGGCGACGGCACGCACATCGAGGGCCTCAGCGTCCTCGGCGAGGGCGTCACGGTGGGCGCCCACAACGTGATCACCAACGGCATGCGCATCTTCCCCGGCGTCGAGCTGCCCGACGGCGCCGTCCGCTTCTGATGGCTCTCGATCCAGCCGCGGTAGCGGCAGTCGACTCCACGGGTCAGCTGGCCGAGATCCTCGACCTGCCGGTCCACCTGCGGGACGCGCTGTGGCGGGTGGACTCGGCCGGGCTGCGGCCGCACGAGGCGCCGGGCGGCCTGGTGGTCGCCGGGATGGGCGGCTCGGGCATCGGCGGGCGGCTCGCGCTCGCGGCGCTCGGCGCGCGCGCGCGGCGGCCGGTGACGCTCGTCTCGGGTTACGAGCTGCCCGCCTGGGTGGGCGACGACGCGTTCCTGCTCGCCTCGAGCTACTCGGGTGAGACCGAGGAGACGCTCGCGGTCTACGACGAAGCGGCCGCGCGCGGCCTGCGCCGCGTCGTCGCCACCACCGGCGGCGGCCTGGCCGCGCGCGCGCGGGCGGACGGCGTGCCCGTGATCCCGCTCCCGGGCGGCTTCCAGCCGCGGGCCGCGGTCGGCTACTCGACCGTCGTGGCGCTCGAGGCGGCGGCGCTGTGCGGCGCGGGGCCCTCGCTGCGCGACGAGGTCGAGGCCGCCGCGACGCTCGCCGAGCGCCTCGCGGCCGAGTGGGGTCCGGGCGGCGACGAGGAGTCCGAGGCCAAGGCGCTGGCCGTGCGGCTCGAGGGCACGCTGCCGGTGATCGCCGGCGCCGGGCTGACCGCCGCGGCCGCCTACCGCTGGAAGTGCCAGCTCAACGAGAACGCCAAGCTGCCGGCCTTCGCCTCCGAGCTGCCCGAGCTCGACCACAACGAGATCGTCGGCTGGGACGGGGCGCCGGAGGCCGGCCGGCTGGCGGCGGTCTTCCTCGAGGACCCCGGCGCGGACGAGCGCCTGGACGCGCGCTTCGCCGTCACCGCCGAGGTCGTGGCCGGCGGCGCCGCCGCCGTCGAGCGGGTCGCCACGCGCGGCGAGAGCCGGCTTGAGCGGCTCGTCTCGCTCGTGCTCCTCGGCGACCTCGTCTCGCTCTACCTGGCGGTGCTGCGCGGCGCCGATCCGGTCGAGATCCGCGCCATCGCCGCGCTCAAGACCGCCCTCGCCGGCTGAGCTCTCCTTACCAGCGCCGGGCGGTGTCGGCGATCGCCTCGACGGCGCGCCGGTACTGCTCCTCGGTCATGCGGATGTGGGAGTGCTGGCTCAGCGAGCGCGGCAGGACGCCGATCGACAGCAGCGGCGGGGCGAAGGTGAGGTCGGGCACGCACAGGTGCAGGCGCACGTGGACCGCCCACGGCCAGCGCCGCGGGTTGCTCGGGCTCGGCTCCGGGACCGGCCCGTCGGAGGCCACCTCGCCGACGGCGAAGACCGACTGCCAGCCCGCGGCGTAGTAGACCAGCCGGTCACCTTGCGCCATCCGCGGCCCGGCGCGGGAACCACGTCACCCGCAGACGCTCCGGTCCGGCCTCGATCCAGCTCGCGTCCAGCGGCCGGCCCTGCCCGCCGAGCGTCTTCAGCCACGCCGCGCGCGGCTCGCCGTCGTGGCCGGTCATCGCCGCTGAGGGTAGGCTGCCGCCGCCGTGCCCGGCCGCCGCCTGCTGCTCTCAAACGCCGTCGTCCACACGCTCGACCCGCGCCGGCCGGCGGCAGGCGCCGTGTTGGTCGAGGGCGAGCAGATCGCGGCAGTGCTCCAGGCGGGCGAGACTGTGGCGGGCGCCGATCGCGTCGACCTCGGCGGGCGCTGCGTCGTCCCCGGCTTCACCGACGCGCATGCGCACTTCCCGACGTGGGCGCTGACCCGGTCGGAGCTCCGCCTCGAGGACACCGGCTCGCTGGCCGAGGTGCTCGCCCGCGCCGGCGACGCCGCGGCCGCCGCGCCTACGGGGCGCTGGGTGCGCGGCTTCGGCTGGACCCAGGAGACCTGGCAGGGCGGCGGCGAGCCGACGCGCGAGGCGCTCGACGCGGTGACCGGCGACGTCCCGGTCGCGCTGCTCGCGCACGACTGGCACTCGCTGTGGCTCAACAGCGCCGCGCTCGCCCGCGCCGGCGGCGACCTCGAGGCGCCCGGCGGCGTCGTCGAGCGCGATGCCGCCGGGATGCCGACGGGCGTCCTGCGTGAGGCGGCGGCGTGGCGCTTCCGCGACGAGCACGCCGGCGCGAGCCACGCCGAGCTGCTCGAGGCCACGCGCGCGGCGCTGCCTGCCGCGGCGGCGCAGGGCGTGACCGCGATCCACGACAAGGACGGGGTCGTCGGGGCGCTCGAGGTCTTCCGGGCGCTGCGCGGCGAGGGTGCCCTGTCGCTGCGGGTGTGGCAGTCGCTGCCGCTCGCCCGGCTGGCGGAGCTGGTCGCCGACGGCGTCACGCCCGGCACGGGCGACGCGTGGCTGCGGCTCGGCTACCTCAAGGCCTTCCTCGACGGCACGCTCGGCTCGCGCACCGCCCGGCTATTGGCGCCGGACGGCACCGCCCAGGAGGGGGTCGAGGTCACGACCGCCGCGGCGTTCACCGCGCAGGTCCGGGCCGCCGCCCAGGCCGGCTTCCCGGTCGCCGTGCACGCGATCGGCGACCTCGCCGTCCGCGACGCGCTCGACGCGTACGCCGCCACCGCGGACGCGTGGCGCCCGCGCGGCCTGCGCCAGCGGATCGAGCACGCGCAGTGCGTCACCGCCGCCGACCGTCCCCGGCTCGCCGCGCTCGGGATCACCGCCAGCGTCCAGCCGGCGATGGCCACCACCGACCGCGACGTGGCCGAGCGGCTGTGGGCGGATCGCCTCGAGGGCGCCTACGCCTACCGCTCGCTGCACGCGGCGGGGGTCCGCCTGGCCTTCGGCTCCGACGCGCCGATCGAGGCGCTGGTGCCGCTGGACGCGATCCGCGCGGCCGTGCTGCGCACGGACGGCGAGCGGCCGCCGTGGCGGCCCCACGAGGCGCTCGACGCCGAGACGGCGCTCGCCGCCTCGACGGTCGCGCCCGCCTGGCTGGCGGGCGAGGAGGGCGTCCGCGGCCGGCTGGCGCCGGGCCTGCTCGCCGACCTCGTCGTGCTCAGCCACGATCCGCTCGCCGGCAGCGACGCGCTGGCCGCGGCGAGCGTGGAGGCGACGATGGTGGGAGGCCGCTGGACGCACGGGCGATAGCGTGCGCGCCCATGCCCCGCACCGTCGCCTCCATCCTCGACGGCACGCCGCGCACCGACGCGCCCGGCGGCCGCCTGACCTCCACCAACCCCGCCGACACGTCCGACGTCGTCGCCGAGGTCGCGCTCGCCGACGCCGGCACGTTCGCCGAGGCCTGCCGGATCGCGCGCGCGGCCCAGCGCGAGTGGGCGAAGGTTCCCCCGCCCGTCCGCGGCCGCGTGATCGCCCAGGTCGGCCGCCTGATGGAGGAGAACAAGCAGGCGCTCGCCCGGCTCGTGACGCGCGACGTCGGCAAGCCCTACGCGGAGGCGCTCGGCGAGGTCCAGGAGGTCATCGACACCTGCGACTTCTTCATCGGCGAGGGGCGCCGCCTCTACGGCCAGACCGTCCCGTCAGAGATGCCCGACAAGCAGCTGTTCACCTTCCGCGTGCCGGTCGGCGTGGCGGCGATCATCACCGCGGGCAACTTCCCGGTCGCCGTGCCCTCGTGGTACCTGGTGCCGGCGATCCTGTGCGGCAATGCCGTCGTATGGAAGCCGGCGGACTACGCCGCCGCGACCGGCGAGGCGTTCGCGCGGCTCTTTCACGCCGGCGGCGTGCCCGGCGGCGTGCTCGGGCTGGTCGAGGCCGACGGCGAGCAGACCTTCGCGGGCCTCGAGCGGGCGCTCGAGGAGGGCAACGTCGACAAGGTCGGCTTCACCGGCTCCTCGGTCGTCGGGGCGGAGATCGGGGCGCTGTGCGGGCGCCACCTGCAGTCGCCGTGCCTCGAGCTGGGCGGCAAGAACCCGCTGGTCGTCATGGACGACGCCGACCTCGAGCTGGCGGTCGAGGGCGCGCTGTTCTCCGGCTTCGGCACGGCCGGCCAGCGCTGCACGTCGCTGGGCACGGCGATCGTCCACGAGGACGTCCACGACGCCTTCGTGGCGCGGCTGGACGAGCGGCTGCGGGCCGCGCCGGTCGGCGATCCCACCCAGGACGTCCTCTACGGGCCGATGCTGCACGAGCGCTTCGGCGAGCGCTTCGAGCACTGGCTCGAGCTGATCGCGCCCCACCACGAGCTGCACGGCTCCAGCGCTACCGGGCGGATCACCGCTTCACAGCCGCGCGAGGGCTTCGTCGGCGACCCGGACGCCGGGATCTTCTACCACCCGACGTTCGTCACCGGCGTGACCGCCGACGACGAGATCTACAAGACCGAGACGTTCGGCCCGCTGGTCGGCGTGGCCCGCTTCTCGGACTTCGAGCAGGCCGTCGAGCTCGCCAACGGCCACGGCTACGGGCTCTCGGCGGCGATCTACACCAGCTCGCCCACGCACGCCCTGCGCTTCCGCGAGCGCTGCAGCGCGGGCATGCTCTCGATCAACAACTCCACCTCGGGCGCCGAGGCCCATCTGCCCTTCGGCGGCAACGGCAAGTCGGGCAACGGCTCGCGTCAGTCCGGCATGTGGGTGCTCGACCAGTTCACGCGCTGGCAGTCGATGAACTGGGACTACGCGGGCAAGCTCCAGAAGGCCCAGATGGACGTGCTGGAGATCGAGTCAGACGCGGGCTTCCGGCTCGAGGATTGACGCCGAGCGCGGTTTCGTCAGGCGGTCGAGGTCGGCGTAGAAGTCGAGCAGCGCAGTCGCAAGCTCGTCCGGCGCCTCCGTGGCGGCGAGATGGCCGACCCCCTCGATCGAGACGCGGCGGACGTCGTCCGCGACCTGGACGAGCGTGCCGGCGGTGAAGTCCCCGGTGCCGGCGCCGACCGCGAGGACGGGCATCGCCAGCTTGCTGCGGCTGACCAGCGCCTTGAGCTCCTCGCCTTCCTGGAGCATCGAGCGGTAGAGTCCGGCCGCGCCGCGGAACCCGTCCGGCCGGGCGTAGGTCCGCGTGAACTCGTCCAGGTCGCGGTCGGTGATCGCACCGGTGGTCGCGCTCATGGCCGGGTAGGCGTAGCCGGCGAGGAAGTCCCGCTCCCGGCCCTCGAGCAGGAGCTTGGGATCCCCGGGGCGGCGATCGCCCCGATGTGCCACGTCCCGCCGTGGGTGACGTCGGCCAGCTTCTCCAGCCCGAAGCCGGGCAGGCCCGTCTCGATGCCGGCGTAGCTGCGGACGAGATCGGGGCGGGCGGCGGCGAGCCGGAAGGTGGCCGGCCCGGCGATGTCCTGTCCGGTCAGGTGCGCGGGTCCCAGGCCCAGATGCTCGATCAGCTCGCAGGTCATCGGCCCGACGCATCGGCGAGGTCGAGCTCGAGCGCCTGGAAGAGGCGCTCGCCGAGCTGGGCGCGGGAGACCCCGCTCGACTGGACGCCCCGGGATGGTTCGCCGGCTCCTCGGACCCGGAGCGCGTCGCCCGACCCGTCCGGCCGATCCGGCGGGACTAGCCGACCTTCACGGTTGCGGTCTCGGCACCGCGCAGGGGCGCGAGCCGCTCGGCCTCCGCGACGATCGCGTCCTCGGACCGCTTGGCCGCCGCCGTCACCGGCTCGACGGCGAGCTCGAGCCGGCGGCCCTTCTTCGTCGCCCGCCACAGGCCGGCGATGACGCCGTCGACCAGCACCACGCCGGGACCGCCGATCGGCCGGCGCACCGCCTTGCGCAGCGCCGGGTCGGGGTACAGGGTCGCGTGGTCGCGCTGGCCCAGCCAGGGATCGAGGTTCGCCAGCAGCCGCACCCCGCCGGCCTTCGGCGGCCGGCCGAGCCGGGGGCGGTCCTGCGCGAGGATCCAGGCCTCGCGTCCCTCGAGCGCGACCCCTGCGAGCTCGTCCTCGACCGCGCCCCACAGCCCCTGCGCGTGGCCCTTGGAGATCCCGGCCCAGCCGGCGAAGCCGGCGGGCGACGCGGGGCCGTAGTGGCGCAGGTAGCGCCGCACGAGCTCGGCGCCGGGGTCCGTGAAGGCCGGCACCGGCGGCGGGGCGCCGAAGATCGCCGTGCGGCCGTCGCGGCCGACGATCGCCAGGGCGCCCTGACCGCCCGTCGCCCGCCACAGCGACGGGTGCACGTGGTGGCTGCCGCAGCCCCGGCACCACCACAGCAGCCGCTTCGGCAGGCGCTCGCGCAGCGCCTGGTGGAAGGCGTCGCGCTCCAGCGGCCCGCCGCCGACCGCGTCCTTGACCGCCGCCGAGACCTCGGCCAACGCGTCCGAGGCCGCGACGCCCTCGCGGTCGAGCGAGTCGGTGGCCGACCCGACGAGCTCGCGCGCGGCATCCTCGTCGGGCGGGGTCAGCGGCGCGGTGAACACCGCCAGGTCCGCGGGCGCGACGGCGAACGGCGCGCCGCGCAGGGACGGGATGATCACGAGCTGCTCGAGCGTCTCCGGCGTGGCGCCGTTGAGGCGCTGGGCGAGCGCGTGGGCGGCGCCGCCCGGCGGCGTGTCCTGCAGGCCGCAGGAGGCCGCCTCGGCCACCCTGGTGGACGGCAGGCGCTTGTGCAGGTGGTGGGCGGCGAGCCGGAAGGCGAGCGCGCGCTCGCGGGTGACCTCGGCCGGCCCGCTCATCCCGTCCGGCGGCGGTACCAGTTGGGCGAGGTGGTGGGCGGTGGCACGAGCGCCGGTGACCGGGCCACGAGCACGCTCGGCTCGGGATCGGCGACGTGGCGGGCCAGCGCCTCGCCGAAGCCGTCGCCGAGGTCGTCGACCGCATCCGCCTTGACGCCGAACGACGTCGCGAGCGCGACGAAGTCGGGCGAGAGCAGGTCGACGCCGTAGGCGGCCTCGCCGGACTTGCGCTGGTCCCAGCGCAGCATCCCGTAGCCGCCGTCGTCGACGATCACCGCGGTGAGCGGGAGGCGCTCCTGGGCGACGGTGGCGAGCTCGCCGCAGGCGTAGAGGAAGCCGCCGTCCCCCGACACCGACACCACCGGCCCGGCGCCGGCGAGCGCGGCGCCGAGCGCGGCCGGGAAGGCGAAGCCGAGCGTCCCCCAGCCGACCGGCCACTGGATCTGCCCGGGCCGCGTGACGCCGTGGAAGGCCGCCAGCCAGTAGCCGGGGATGCACATGTCGACCGGGATCACCGCGTCCTCGGGCACCGCGAAGGAGAAGGCGTCCAGGAAGCGCAGGGCGTCGCCGTCCAGCGCGCGGCAGACCTCTGCGCGCACCGCCTCGAGCCGCTCGCGCAGCGCCGGCAGCCCGTCGCGGGGGGCGACGCGGCGGGCCAGCTCGCGGCAGCCCGCCTCGGCGTCGCAGGCCATCGCCACGTCGACGCGGTAGTTCTTGCCGGCGTCCTCGGCGTCCGGGTTGACCGTGATCAGCGCCGGCGGCTGGGGTTGGGTGAAGTTCTGCGTGCCGTGACCGTCGAGGTCAGAGCCGACGCTGACCACGACGTCGGCCTCGTCCCACAGCCGGCCGGCGGGCTCGACGTGGGGCGGCATGCCGACCAGGCACGGGTGACCCGGCGCGACCACGCCGCGGCCGCCGACCGTGGTCAGCACCGGCGCGGCCAGGCGCTCGGCCAGCGCCCCGACGGCCTCGCCCGCCGTGCGCGCCCCGCCGCCGGCCCAGATCAGCGGCCGCTGCGCCGCGTCGAGCAGCGCGCGCGCCGCCTCCGCGGTCGCGTCGGCGGGGGAGAGCCGCGCGGCGCGGGCGACCGGTGGCGCCAGCGCGCCGGCCTCGGCGGAGAGCAGGTCGGTCGGGACCTCCAGGTAGGCGGGCCGGCTCGCCGCGAGCGCCGCCGCCACCGCCTCGGCGACGCAGCCGGCGAGCTCGTCCGCCGTCCGCACCCGCATCACCGCGGCCGTCACCGGCGCGAACATCGCGCCCTGGTCGGTCGTCTCGTGCAGCACCCCGCGGTAGGCGCCGGGCCGGCGCAGCGTGGTCGGGATGTCGGTCGCCACGACGAGGATCGGCGAGCGCGAGGCCCACGCCTCGCCGACCGCGCCGAGCGTGTTGGCCGCGCCCGGGCCGGTCGTGGTCAGCGCGACGCCGAGCCGGCGCGTGGCGCGCGCGTAGCCGTCGGCGGCGTAGGCGGCGGCCTGCTCGTGGCGGACGCCCACGAGGCGGATCGGTGACGCCCGCAGCGCCTCCCACAGCGCGAGGTTGTGCACGCCGGGGAGCCCGAAGCAGACCTCGACGCCCTCGCGCTCGAGCTCCGCCGTGATCAGGGCCGCGCCGGACGCCATCGCGCCGAACCCTCTCACACCGAGGGGCGCCGGAGCGGGTGCCCAGGTCCGGCTAGTGCGCGGGCCCCTTGCGGCCGCGGGACATGACCTTCTGGCGCGCCTGCTCGATCTGCCGGCGGCCCTCCGGGCTCTGGGCGTGGCGCTTGGCCTTGCCGATCAGATCGCGGCCCTGGCGCGATTGCAGGAACTTGCTGGCTTTCGAGAAGAGCGACATGGCTCCAGGGTAGTCCTGCCATGTCCGCCTCGGATCGAGCGCCAACCTTGACACAGTTGTGTCAGGGTTCTGCTACGGTGTCCGAGATGGACGCCCTGACGATCCACGAGGCGGCGACGACCACCGGCTGGTCGCCGCGCATGCTGCGCTACGTCGAGCGCGTCGGGCTCGTCGAGCCCCGTCGCTCGTCCGCGGGCTATCGCCTCTACGGCCCGGCCGAGCTGCAGCGGCTGCGCACCCTGCGCGAGCTGCTGGCCGAGCGCGGGCTGGGGTTGTCCGACGTCGCCTTCGCCCTGCGCTTGCGCCGAGAGCCGGAGCTGCGCGCCGCCACCGACGGCTGGCTCGAGGCCCAGGCCGAGCGCCCCGCCGACGTCCCCGCCAGCGACTGGCTGCGCTGGGAGCAGGAGAAGCAGGAGCGGCTGCTCGCGGCCGCGGCGACGCTCACCCCACCCACCCTCGTCACGGAGACCGCATGAGCACAACGACCGCTACGGAGACCGACTACAAGGTCGCCGACCTCTCGCTCGCCGCCTACGGCCGCAAGGAGATCGAGCTGGCCGAGCACGAGATGCCGGGCCTGATGGCCATGCGCGCGGAGTACGCCGCCGCCCAGCCGCTGAAGGGCGCCCGCATCACCGGCTCGCTGCACATGACGATCCAGACGGCGGTGCTGATCGAGACGCTGACCGCGCTCGGGGCCGAGGTCCGCTGGTGCTCGTGCAACATCTTCTCCACGCAGGATCATGCGGCCGCCGCGGTGGCGGTCGGCCCGGCCGGGACGCCCGAGGCGCCCGCCGGCGTCCCCGTGTTCGCCTGGAAGGGCGAGACGCTGGAGGAGTACTGGTGGTGCACCGAGCAGGCCGTCAACTGGGCGGGTGGGGATGGATTCACCGGCCCGAACATGATCCTCGACGACGGCGGCGACGCCACGATGCTCGTCCACAAGGGCAAGGAGTACGAGGCCGCGGGCGCCGTCCCGGACCCCGCGCAGGCGGAGTCCGAGGAGTTCCAGGTGTTCCTGGGGCTGCTTCAGCGCTCGCTGGGCGAGGACCCGCAGCGCTACACGCGGGTGGCCGACGGCATCCTCGGCGTGACGGAGGAGACCACCACGGGCGTGAACCGGCTGTATCAGATGCAGCAGACCGGGGAGCTGCTCTTCCCGGCGATCAACGTCAACGACTCGGTGACGAAGTCGAAGTTCGACAACCTCTACGGCTGCCGGCACTCGCTGGTGGACGGCATCTTCCGCGCGACCGACGTGATGCTGGCCGGCAAGGTCGCGGTGGTGTGCGGCTACGGCGACGTCGGCAAGGGCTCGGCCGCCTCGCTGCGCGCCCAGGGCGCGCGCGTGGTGATCACCGAGATCGACCCGATCTGCGCGCTGCAGGCCGCGATGGAGGGCTACGACGTCAAGACGCTGGAGGACGTCGTGGAGACCGCCGACGTGTTCATCACCTCCACGGGCAACAAGGACATCATCACCGCCGAGCACATGAGCCGGATGAAGCACTCCGCGATCGTGGGCAACATCGGGCACTTCGACAACGAGATCGACATGGCCGGCCTCGCCCGCGTGCCGGGCGTCGAGCGGATCAACATCAAGCCGCAGGTCGATCAGTGGCGCTTCGCCGACGGCAAGGCGATCATCGTGCTCTCCGAGGGCCGGCTGCTCAACCTCGGCAACGCGACCGGGCACCCGTCGTTCGTGATGTCCAACTCGTTCACCAACCAGACGATCGCCCAGATCGAGCTGTACTCCAAGAACGACGAGTACGAGACCCAGGTCTACGTGCTGCCCAAGCACCTCGACGAGAAGGTCGCCCGCCTGCACCTCGACGCGCTCGGCGCCAAGCTCACCCGGCTGCGCGAGGACCAGGCCGCCTACATCGGCGTCCCCGTCGACGGCCCGTACAAGACCGACCAGTACCGCTACTAGGACCTGGCCGGCGGTCCGCCGGGGCCCGCCGTGGCCCCGACCTCTGACATCGCCGATCCGGGCCTGGCCGACGCGGGCCGGGCCCGGATCGCGTGGGCGGAGGCGCAGATGCCGGTGCTGCGCTCGATCCGCGAGCGCTGGCTGACCGAGCGCCCGCTCGAGGGCCTGCGGATCGCCGCCTGCCTGCACGTCACCTCCGAGACGGCGAACCTCGTGCGCACGCTGATGGCGGGCGGCGCGGTCGCCGGGCTGTGCGCCGCCAACCCGCTCTCGACCCAGGACGAGGTGGCCGCCGCCCTGGTCGACGACGGCGCCGAGGTGCACGCGCTGCGCGGCGAGGACCTCGACGTCTACGTTCGCCACGTCACCGCGCTGGTGACCCGCGGGCCCCAGATCACGCTCGACGACGGCGCGGACCTGATCACCGTGGCCCACGGTCGCAGCGACCTCGTCGAGGGGATGATGGGCGGCACCGAGGAGACCACCACCGGCCTCGTCCGGCTGCGCGGCATGGAGGCCGAGGGCCGCCTGGGCTGTCCCGTGATCGCGGTCAACGAGGCGCGCACCGAGCGCGTGTTCAACGACCGCTACGGGACCGGGCAGTCGACGCTCGACGGCATCCTGCGCGCGACCAACCTGCTGCTCGCGGGGCACACGCTCGTCGTGCTGGGCTACGGCTGGACGGGCAAGGGCGTCGCGTTGCGAGCCGCGGGGCTGGGCGCCGAGGTGATCGTCTGCGAGGTCGACCCGATGGCGGCGCTCGAGGCACGCATGGACGGCCTGCACGTCATGCCCGCGCTCGACGCCGCCGAGCGCGGTGACGTCTTCGTGACGGTCACCGGCTCGCGCGACGTCCTCACCCGCGAGCACTTCGCGCGCATGAAGGACGGCGCCGTGCTGGCCAACGCGGGGCACTTCGACGTCGAGATCTCGCTCGCCGACCTCGCCGCGTCGGCCGCCGGCGGGATCCGCGACGTGCTCCCGCTCGTGCGCCAGTACGACCTCGGCGACGGCCGGCGGCTGAACCTGCTCGCCGAGGGCCGCGTGGTCAACCTGGCGGCGGCCGAGGGCCACCCCGCCTCGGTCATGGACATGTCCTTCGCCAACCAGGCGCTGGCGGTCGAGTACCTCGCCCGCCACGGGGCGCAGCTCGAGCCCGGCGTCCTCGGCGTGCCGGCCGAGCTCGACCGCGAGGTCGCGCGGCTCAAGCTCGCCTCGCTGGGCATCGCGATCGACGCGCTGACGCCCGAGCAGGCGCGCTACCTGACCAGCTTCCAGTAGCGTCGGGCGATGACGCTGCTGCGCCGCACGACCCGGCTCGCCGAGGGCTGGCGCGCGAGCCTGCCCACGCGGCGGGTGGGCGCGAGCGCCGGCTTCGAGACGATGCGCGCGGCCTTCGACGCGCCGCTGCCCGAGCACGGCACCGACCCGGTGCGGGTGGTCGAGGAGCTCGCCGCCGCAGCTGAGCCGGGGCTGGTCGCGGCGCCCGGCCCGCGCTACTTCGGCTTCGTGACCGGCGGCTCGCTGCCGGCCGCGCTGGCCGCCGACTGGCTCGTCTCCGCCTGGGACCAGAACTCCTTCAGCCTGGTGTCCTCGCCGGCGACGGCGGCGATCGAGGCGGCGGCGGCGCGCTGGGCGCTGCAAGCGCTGGCGCTGCCGCTCGACGCGAGCGTCGGCTTCGTCACCGGCGCGACGACCGGCAACCTGGTGGGGCTGGGCGCGGCCCGCCACCACGTGCTCGCGCAGGCGGGCTGGGACGTCGAGGCCGACGGCCTCGCGGGCGCCCCGCCGATCCGCGTGCTCGCCGGCGAGGACGTCCACGCGTCGGTGCTCAAGGCGCTGCGGATCGCGGGGCTGGGCGCCGGGCGGGTCGAGCGGATCGCCGTCGACGGCGAGGGCGCGATGCGCGCCGGCGCCCTCGCGGCGGCGCTGGCCGCGGGAGCCGGCGGCCCGGCGATCGTGTGCGCACAGGCCGGCAACGTCAGCTCGGGTGCCTTCGACCCGCTGCGGGAGATCGCGTCCGCCGCGCGCGAGCACGGCGCGTGGGTCCACGTCGACGGCGCCTTCGGGCTGTGGGCCGCCGCCAGCCCGCGCCGGCGCGCGCTCGTCGACGGGCACGCCGAGGCCGACTCCTGGGTGCTGGACGCCCACAAGTGGCTGAACGTCCCCTACGACGGCGCGCTGGCGATCGTCGCGCGCCCCGAAGTCCACCGGGCGGCGTTCGGCACGAGCGGGAGCTACCTGACCGGCGCCGCGGTGGCCGACGCGCTCGCCCACGTGCCCGAGATGTCGCGCCGCGCTCGCGGCGTGCCGGTCTACGCGGCGCTGCGGTCGCTCGGCCGCGAGGGCCTGGCCGAGCTGATCGACCGTTGCTGCGCGCTCGCGGCGGGCGTGGCGGAGCGGATGGCGGCCGAGCCGGACGTGGAGGTGCTCAACCGCGTTGTCCTGAACCAGGTGCTGCTGCGCTTCTCGGACGACGACGCGGTCACCGAGGCGGTCGGCGCGGCGGTCCGGGAGGGCGGCGAGGCGTGGCTCGGGGGCACGACCTGGCAGGGCCGCAGCGCGCTGCGCGTCTCGGTCTCGGGCTGGATGACCGGCGAGGCCGACGTCGAGCGGCTCGCCGGCGCGCTGCGGCGGGCCCATGTGGCCGCGCGCGCCGTGCCGGCGGGTCAGGCCGCGCCGTAGCGCTCCGCCCGCTGCTCCTCGGCCTCTGACTCCGAGAGCATGCGGGCGAACAGGTAGGCGAGCGCGATCCCCATCACGAGGCTCTGCTCGAGCGCCATGATCAGCCCGGCGACGTGCTGGTCGTCGAGCGGCGTCATCCCCCAGCGCGTCCCGAGCGCCTCGTAGGGGGCGTAGAAGACCGTCGGCGAGAAGGCCAGCACGATCCCCAGCAGCCCGACGGCGATCTTCGTCGAGGCCATGTACATGATCGGGCCGAGCCCGCCCAGGCGCAGGCGCGAGCGGATCGGCGAGAGCAGGTGCCACCAGTAGAGGAGGCCGGCGGCGAAGAAGGTCGTGTGCTCGAGCGCGTGCACGACGCTCGACTCGAGCGCCGCGTCGTAGAGCACCGGCACGTGCCAGGCCCACATGACCCCGACGTAGGCGATCACGCCGAAGACCGGGTGGGCGAACGGCCCGGCGGCCCGCTCGAGGCGGTGCACGTGGCGGGTCACCGGCCGCAGGATCACCTTGGTGAGGCCGAGGATCAGCGCGATCGCCGCGAGATCGGCGATCAGGAGATGCTGGACCATGTGGAAGGACGCGAACTGCTCGCCGAGCACGTCGAGCGGCGAGACGAGCGCGATCGCCAGGCACGTCACGCCCGTGGCCCACAGCAGCAGACGGCCGACGCCGGCGGCGCGGGCGCCGCCCAGCTCGCGCGCCCTGCGCCAGCGGACCGCGTAGACGACCGCGTAGCCGGCGAGGGCGATCACGATCGCCGGCTGCAGCGTCCACGATGTATCGACGGGCACGGCACAGGATTGTGACGTTCGCGTGCTGATCCGCGCGCCCGGGAGCGTCACGATGGCTCGACCGTGATCGCCTCACCGCTTGCCGAGCTGCTCGCGCTGCTCGCGCCCCCCGCCTGTCCGGCCTGCCGCGCGCCGCTGGCCGACGCCTCCGCGCGGCTGTGCGCGGCGTGCGCCCGCGAGCTGCCGTGGCTGGGCACGGCATGCTGCTCGCGCTGCGCCCTGCCGCGGCATCGCGGCGACCGCTGCCCGGCGGCGCGGGCGGCGTTCGGCCGGGCGTGGGCGCCGCTGGCCTACGAGGGCGCGGCGCGCCGGCTCGTGGCGGCGCTGAAGTTCCGCGGCGCGCCGGCTGTCGCCGACGTCATGGCCGCCCAGCTCGCCGCCAACCTGCCCGCCGACCTGCGGGCGCGCGGGCCCGCCACCGTCTGGCCGGCGGCCGGGCCGGTCGCGGTCGCACCCGGCGATCCACGGGCGCCCGGCCGGGACGAGTGGGTCGTCGTCCCGGTGCCGCCCCACCCTGGCCGCCGGCGGCGGCGCGGCTTCGATCCCGCGGGCGCGCTGGCGGCGCGCTTCGCCGCCCGCACCGAGCTCACGCTCGACGCGTGCCTGCGCCGGCGCGACCGCAGCGGCCGTCAGGCCCGCGCCGGCGCCCCCGAGCGCAGGCGCGCCGGCCGGCTGGAGATCCACGGCCGCCGGCGCGCGCCGCCGGCGGTGCTGCTCGTCGACGACGTCCACACGACCGGGGCGACGCTCGAGGCCTGCGCGGCCGCGCTGTGCGCGGCGGGCGCCCACCGGGTCGCGGCCGTCACCTACGCGCGGACGCTGTAGGCGCGCCGGCGCCATCACCAGCGGTTCACAACGCGCAGCCGCTCGCTTACCATCACTCTCCGCATCCGCCCTGAGAGGAGTCCCATGCGCATCGAGGTCAAGGGACGCGGCCTACCGGTCACCGACGAGTTGCGCGAGCAGGTGGCGCGCCGCTTCGAGAAGGTCTCACGGCAGGTCGCCGACGTGGCGGTGCTGGAGGTCGAGCTCTCAGAGCAGCACCTGCCGGGGACCTCGGAGCAGGCGCTGGCCGAGGCGACGCTGCACCTCAAGGGCACCAGCCTGCGGGCCTCGAACGCCGGTCGCGACCACCGCCACGCGCTCAACCTGGTCGCCGAGGAGCTCTCGCGCCAGGTCAAGCGCCACCGCGACAAGCGCCGCAAGCGCCGCGAGTCGCGCGCGGCGGCGGCCACGCCGCCGGGCGCCCCGGCGCCGGCCGGCGAGGCCTCGGACGGTCCGCTGCCGGCGGTGTGAACGTGTGAAACCGGGGCCGCGAGGGGGTCGGCAAGCCTCTGGCGGCTCGGTACCCTAGAAGCCATGACGATCCTCGATCGTGCCCTGCGGCTGGGCGAGGGCAGGCAGTTCAAGCAGTACGCCAAGCGTGTCGACCGCATCAACGCCTGGGAGGCCGAGCTCGAGCTGCTCGAGGACGACGAGCTGCGCGAGCAGTTCGCCGACCTGCGCGAGCGCTCGCGCGAGGGCGAGGCGATCGACGAGCTGCTGCCCGAGACGTTCGCGATCGTGCGCGAGGCCTCGCGCCGGACGCTCGGCCTGCGCCACTTCGACGTCCAGATGATCGGCGGCATGGTGCTGCACTCCGGGGCGATCGCCGAGATGCGCACCGGCGAGGGCAAGACGCTGACGGCCACGCTCGCCGTCGTGCTCAACGCCCTCAAGGGCGAGGGCGTCCACCTGGTCACGGTCAACGACTACCTGGCCCGCCGCGACGCCGAGTGGATGTCGCCCATCTACAGCTTCCTCGGCCTCACGATCGGCGTGCTGCAGAACATGCAGCCCCACGACGTCAAGCGCGCCGCCTACGCCGCCGACATCACCTACGGCACGAACTCCGAGTTCGGCTTCGACTACCTGCGCGACAACATGGCCACCTCGCTGGAGGAGAAGGTCCAGCACGGCGGGCGCTACCACGAGGACGGCAAGCCGCTCACCGCCCACCACTTCGGGATCGTCGACGAGGTCGACAACATCCTCATCGACGAGGCGCGGACACCGCTGATCATCTCCGGCGCGCCCGAGCAGGCGGCCGACCTCTACGGGCGCTTCGCCAAGCTCGCGCCGATGCTCGAGCCGGGCAAGAAGCCCCAGGGGATGGACCCCAAGGCCAAGAAGGACTTCGTCGCCGACTTCGACTACGAGTTCGACGAGAAGCACAAGACCGTCTCGGTCTCCGAGCGCGGCGTCGCCAAGGCGGAGAAGTTCCTGGGCATCGACAACCTCTACCGCGCCGAGAACGGCTCGCTGGTCAACCACCTCCACCAGTCGCTGAAGGCCGAGTCGCTCTACAAGCGCGACGTCGACTACGCCGTCATCGACGGCGAGGTGAAGATCATCGACGAGTTCACCGGCCGCATCCTCGACGGCCGGCGCTGGTCGGAGGGCCTGCACCAGGCGGTCGAGGCCAAGGAGGGCGTGCGGGTCCAGGAGGAGAACCAGACGCTCGCCACGATCACGCTGCAGAACTACTTCCGCATGTACGACAAGCTCGCGGGCATGACGGGCACGGCGCTGACCGAGGCGACCGAGTTCATGAAGATCTACAAGCTGCCCGTCGTCGAGATCCCGACCAACCGGCCGATGGTCCGCGCGGACGAGAACGACCAGGTCTTCAAGACCCGCCCCGGCAAGTGGCACGCGGTCGTCTCGGAGATCGCCGACCGCCACGAACGCGACCAGCCGGTGCTGGTCGGCACGATCTCCGTCGAGGTCTCAGAGCTGCTCTCCGAGCGGCTGCGCAAGCGCGGCATCCCGCACACGGTGCTCAACGCCAAGCCCGAGTTCGCCGAGCGCGAGGGCGAGATCATCGCCGAGGCCGGCCGGCCCGGCGCGGTGACCATCGCCACCAACATGGCCGGCCGCGGCGTCGACATCCAGCTCGGCGGCAACGCCGAGCACCTCACCCGGCTCGAGCTGGCCAAGCTCGGTCTGCGCCCCGGCGACCCGGACTTCGACGAGCGCTTCAAGGACGTGCTCCCGTCGGTCGAGGCGCGGCTGGCCGAGGACCGCGAGCGCGTCCTCGCTGCCGGCGGCCTGTTCATCTGCGGCACCGAGCGCCACGAGTCGCGCCGGATCGACAACCAGCTGCGCGGCCGCTCCGGCCGCCAGGGCGATCCCGGCGAGTCGCGTTTCTTCCTCTCCGCCGAGGACGACCTCGTGCGGCTCTTCGCGGGCGATCGCATCTACCGCATCCTCGACCGGCTCGGTCCCGTCGGCGAGGACGGCGTCGAGGAGCCGATCGAGGCGAAGATGCTCTCCAAGCAGATCGAGAACGCCCAGCGCAAGGTCGAGGAGCAGAACTTCCTCATCCGCAAGCGCGTGCTCGAGTACGACGACGTGATGAACCAGCAGCGCGAGGTCGTCTACCGCTACCGCGACGAGGTGCTCGAGGGCCGCGACATGGCTGAGGTCGCCAACGAGCAGATCGCCAACGTCATCACCCGCACGGTGGCCGAGTACACGCCCGGCGACTACATCGAGGAGTGGGATCTCGACGGCCTGTGGTCTCAACTCGACGAGATCTTCCACGTCGACTTCGGCCCGGAGGAGCTCGACCGCGAGTCGATCGACCGCGACGAGCTGACGCGCCTGCTGGTCGAGGACGCCGAGAAGCTCTATGGCGAGCGCGAGGAGGAGCTGGGGTCAGAGCTCATGCGCGCGCTCGAGCGCTACCTGCTGCTGCAGATCATCGACCAGCGCTGGCGCGAGCACCTCTATGACATGGACTACCTGCGCGAGGGCATCCACCTGCGCGGGTTCGCCCAGATCGAGCCGATCGTCGCCTACAAGAACGAGGCCTTCATCCTCTTCGAGGACCTGATGCACTCGATCTGGACGGACTTCGCGCGCATGGTCTACAACGTCGAGGTCGAGGTGGAGACCGCCAACGGCCACGGTGAGGGCGCGGTGCCCGACCCGGCCAACGGCGGCGGCGGCGGTGGCGCGCCTGCGGCGCTCGCGCCCGGCACGGCCACCAGCGCCACCGCGTTCTCCTACTCCGGCGGCACCCTGGACGACCAGCCGAGCGCCTACGGCGGCGACGGCGGGGTCGTCGAGGAGGAGGCCGGCGCCCTCGGCCCGGTCGTCCAGCAGCGCCGCGTCGACGAGCACGAGCAGCTCGGGCGCAACGACCCGTGCTGGTGCGGCTCGGGCAAGAAGTTCAAGAAGTGCCACGGCTCCTGAGCCGGCCGTGCGGCGAGCGTCTCGTCGAACCACGACTCGTGCGCGGGCGGCTCCGGCTGGCCCTCCCGCGTCAGGGCGGCGCGACCGCGCCCCACGCTCAGGTCTCGGCTATCGCGTTCAGGACGGTGAACAGCCGCTCGAGGTCGTCATCGGAGACGTGCAGGTGTGGGGAGATGCGCAGCGACTCGCCTCGGACAGCGGCGTAGCAGCCGGTGGACGCGAGCGTCGGCAGCACCTGCTTGCGGGCGTCGGCCGGCAGTTGAACGCCGAGCATGTGCGGGCCGCGCTGGTCGACGGGCAGCGGGTCGAGGCCGAGTCGCGCGGCACGCTCGGCGATCGTGGCGGTGCACACGCCGAGCGCGGCCGCGACTCGCGGGATCTGCCACTCGGTCAGTTGCCGCAGCGCGGCGATGGCCATCGGGAGGAGTTCGAACTGGGTTCGCTGTCCGACGTCGAACCGCCGGGCGCCGGGCGCGTAGTCGTCGCGGTAGTCGACGAGCCGTGCGAAGTCCTCTGAGCCGGCGCGCAGGATCCAGTTCTCCTCGATCGGCTCTCCGTCGCGGTGCTCGTCGGCGACCCACAGGTAGGCGACGCCGAACGGGCCGAGCAGCCACTTGTAGCCGACGGTGATGACGAAGTCAGGCCGAAGTGCCGTGACGTCGAACGGCATCGCCCCGATCGACTGGCTGCCGTCGATGACAAGGCGTGCGCCGACATCACGGGCGCGAGCGGCGACCGCCTCGAGATCCACGAGGGCGCCGTCGGTCCAGTGCACGTTGGGAACGCTGACGACCGCCACGCTGTCGTCGAGGGCGGTCAGGACGGCGTCGGTCCAGCTCTGGCGCTGCTCGCGCTCGACCGTGAGGATCTCCGCGCCGGTCGTGCGACACGCCGACCGCCACGCATAGATGCCGGAGGGATACTCCTCGGCGAGGACCAGAACCCGCCGGCCGCGCTCGAGCGGCAGGTTGCGGGCGGCGACCGCGAACCCGTAACTCGTCGCCGGGATGATCGCGACGCCCTCACCGTCGCCGCCGACCATCTCTCCGAAGAGCGTCCGCAGGCGCTCGACGTCGGTGAACCAATCCTCGGCGCCGATCAACCACGGCCTCCCCCGACGATCCAGCGCCGCCTCGCCGGCCGCCCGCACGGCTCGCAGGTGCGGGGCCAGGTTGGCAGTGTTGAAGTACGCAACCTCGTCGGGGACGTCGTACGCGCTCCGCAGCGAGCTGAGCGAAGCCACCGGCTGGACGCTGGAGGGCAGGGTGCTGTCGCCGGATCCGGTCACACCGCAAGCCTGACGGGAGCCGAGGCGCCTGTACATGCCAGATGTAAGGGCCGACGGGCCTGGCGCCGTCGAAGCGAAGGACAACGGCGAGGACAGCGTTCGCTCGCACGCATTCTCGGGGAGCGCGCTGATAGGTATCACGCGTGATACAGTGGTCGGCATGGCCGACGTGAGCATCCGCGACCTGCGCAACCACGGCGGCGACGTGGTGGATCGGGTCGCCCGCGGCGAACGGGTCACGATCACGCGGGCGGGACGCGCCGTCGCGGAGCTCCGCCCGCTCGCCCGCCCGCCTTTGGCCGCCGCCTCGCTGCTCGAACGCCGGCGCCGACTGCCCGCCGTCGACCCGGTCGCGCTGAAGCACGACCTCGACGACACCGTGGACCCGCGCCTGTGAGCGCAACGGCCGGGCGAGCGGCGAGGGGGATCCTGGATACCTCGACGGTCATCCTGCTCGGGCGCCTCGCCGACGACACGGCGCTGCCCGCCGAACCGCTCATCAGTGCGGTGACGCTCGCCGAGCTGTCCGTCGGCCCGCTGGTCGCCGGCGACGAGGGCGAGCGCGGTGCACGCCAGGCGCACGTCCAGCAGGCCGAGGCGGACTTCGACCCGCTTCCGTTCGACTCCGAGGCCGCCCGTGCCTTCGGCCGCGTCGCCGCCTCGCTGCGCCGTTCGGGACGCAAGACGGCGGCCCGGGCCTATGACGCGATGATCGCCGCGACCGCCATCGCCAACGGCCTTCCGCTCTACACCTGCAATCCCGCGGACTTCAGCGGCATCGACGAGCTCGAGCTGGTCGCCGTGCCGCTCCCGCCGCCGGCGTGAAGACGCTCAGCCCTCGACCGCCAGCCGCTCGACCTCGAGCTGCGGATCGGCGCGGATGTCGCGCGCGCGGAAGCGCAGCGGCAGGAAGCGCTTGGCGGCGAAGCGCCGCGTCTGGTCGGAGAAGTGCCGCGACGTCGGGTCCTCGGATTGCGAGTAGGTCAGGATCGCCTCGCCGCGCGGGCCGCGGCGGCCCAGCTCGACGGACATGATGAACGTCGAGCCGTCGGTCACCTCGCCGTAGCGGGTCGCCTGCGCCTCCGGCGCGGTGGAGCCGTAGATCGCCTGGTAGCAGCCGGCGCTGCAGCCGTGGATCGGGATCCCGGTCGGCCCGACCTGGACGGCGCCGAAGGGGGCGTCGAGCGCGACCCCGCGGTCGCGCAGCGCCTGCACCGCCTCCCCGAGCGAGGCGAGGTTGCGCGGCGAGGCGAGGTTGAGCTCGGCCGGCGTGGTCAGCGGCCGGGCCGGGTCGAAGCGGTCGGCCCAGAAGCCCGGCGGGATCGTGCGCCCGGCGGCCCGGTTGAACCACTCGGTGAACAGCCAGCCGCCACGCGCGCCGAGCTCGCCGGTGCGGTCGTAGTCGCGCAGGGCGGGGCAGGCCTCCGCGACGTCGACGACGCGCCCGTCGGCGAGGGTGATCTGCGGGTTGGCCTCGCACAGCGCGACGAGCTCGTCGAGCACGAGCTCCGCGGCCAGGCTGCGGTTGGCGAGGAGCATCCGCCGCAGGCGCTCGACCGTGAAGCCCGGGGCGCCCAGGCCGTCGGTCCCGGCCAGCCGCCGCGCGATGCTGTCGTTGCCCAGGCGCGTGCGCAGGCCCTGCTCGGTGCCCTCGGGCCCGACGATCGGCGAGAAGCCGGTCAGCGGGGCGGCCGGGTTCGACAGCCAGTGCGAGTCGTTGGAGTTCTGCACGAAGTCGGTGCGCTCGAGCGCCGGCAGGCTCTGCGGCCCGAACAGGCCCGGCTCGATCGCGTCGGGGTCCTTGCCCCAGCCGCACTCGGCGCGCGAGCCGTCGAGCGTGACGACCCGGGCGGCCGCGAACACGGCCTGGGGGAGGCCGGGCGGCAGGCAGGCGGCGATCTTCTCCTTCGTGACGTGCGGGACGACCGAATGATCGGCGTAGCGGGCCACGCCGCGGCTGTCGGCCGCGATGGTGTGCACCCACGGGATCCCCTGGTGGCGCTCCTGGGCGCGGCGCAGCCCGTCGACGCTGCGTGCCCGGGCCATGTCGAGCCACGTGTCGATGATCCGCAGGTTGGAGAGGTTGGCGTCGGCCAGCGCGTAGGCGTGGCTCGTGTCCCAGCGCAGCGCGCCGCCCGCGAGGTTGGCGACGAGACCGAAGCGGGTGCGCCAGAACGTGTGCGAGCGGGGCTCGAGCGCGCCGCCGGCGCTGCGCGCCTGCACGGTGACCCGCTCAGGCGTCATGCGCTCGAGCCGGCCCTCGTAGCGGTAGGCGGTCGGGTCGCCGGGCTCGAGCTTGAGCTGCACCGGCGTGAAGCGCCGCGCGGGGGAGACGGTGTGCGTCCAGGCGACGTCGCGGTTGTGGCCGATGACCGGCAGCGGCAGGCCGTGCAGCGCGACGCCCTGGACGTCGAGCTTGCCGGGGACGCGGGCGTGGGACTGGTAGAAGCGCTCCTCGCCGCGCCACGGGAAGTGCGGGTTGGCGAGCAGCAGGCCGGGGCCGGCGCCGCGCCCGGCGGCGTCGCGGCCGGCGGCGATGGCGTTCGAGCCGCGGTGGCCGTTCGCGTCGCCCAACCGGTCGGTCCACCAGTCCGGGTCGGGCTCGGCGCGCCGGCTCGCGGCGTATGCGGAGTATGCGGAGTATGCGGAGCTAGAGGCGGCCGCCGGCGGCGCGGCGGCGACGAGCTCGCTCACGAACGCGCCGCTCGACGCCCGCAGGGCCAGCCGGTGGTAGTGGCGCCACAGGTCGAGCTCGGCGATCGGGCGCAGCCAGTCCGCGCCGCGGCAGCGCGGGTCGCGCACGCCCTCGCGCAGCACGCGGTTGTAGCCGCGGGCGAAGCCGCCGACCAGCTCGCGGGCGGCGGCGGACGGCGCGTTCGGCGTCTGCGGGTCGAGCAGCCGCTCGACCGTCCCGGCGTCCTTGAGCCCCTGCCAGAAGAAGTCGGAGGTCAGGTTGTTCACCGCGGGTGAGGAGCCCGAGGGCATTGTGCTCTTCTCGGGGCCGAAGTGCCGGGAGCGCTCGCCGTCGACCGTGACGATCGACTCGGCCAGCGTGCAGGCGTTGTCCTGCGCGTAGGCGTAGCCCTGGCCGTAGCCCACGCCGCCGTAGCTGTGCGCCTCGACGTGCGGGACGCCACCTGTCGTGCGGCGGATCTCCACCCGCTCGCCGGCGCCGGCGGCCGCGGGGACGAGGATCAGAGCGGTGAGGGCGGCCAGGCAGGCGAGGACGAGCTGGCGATGCGGGGAGCGCGGCATCGGGCGATCGTCCCGCTCGCGCCGTCCCGGCGACCAGGTCACGCCGTCCCGTCGGGCCGGGAGGTGCGCCCGGCGGAATGCGGGCGGCGCGCCCGGCGTGTGATGAGGACATGAGCGACCGTGGTCATGTCCTGTCCGTGCTGATCGCCGACGACCACGCGCTCTACCGCGCCGGCCTGCGGGCCGTGATCGCTGACGCGCCCGACCTCGAGCCGGCCGGCGAGGCCGGCAGCGCCCGCGAGGCGGTCGCCCTGGCCGTCGAGCTCCGGCCGGACGTGCTCGTCACCTCCCTGCACCTGCCCGACGGCACCGGCGTCGACGTGACGCGGGCCATCCGCGACGAGCTTCCGGCGATCGGCGTGCTGGTGCTCGCCGCCGTCGAGGACGAGCCGTCGCTGCTGGCGGCGATCCGCGCGGGCGCCCGCGGCTACGGGCTCAAGGGCGCCGGCGAGGACGACGTCCTGCGGGCGGTGCGGTGCGTCGGCCGCGGCGGGGCGATCCTCGGCGCGGCCTCCGCCCGCCGGCTCGCCGCCTACCTCGCCGAGGTCCCCGATCGTCCCGCCCGCGCCTTCCCGGATCTCACCGAGCGCGAGCGCGCCGTGCTCGAGCTGCTGGCCGCCGGGCGGCCGAACGGGGAGATCGCGCTGACGCTGCACGTCAGCCCCAAGACCGTGCGCAACCACGTCTCCGCCGTGCTGAACAAGCTCGGCGTGAGCGACCGCGCGCAGGCGGCGATCAAGGCGCGCGACGCCGGACTGGGCCGCCTCGAACCGGTCCGCGGGGTCGCCGCCTGACGGCGTTGCGTAGCGTCCGCGCGGTGCGATCCGGCGCCCAGCGCATCGCGCTCGCCGCCTTCCTCGGCAGCGCGCTGTTCACCGGTGGCAACGCCGTCGGCATCCGCTTCAGCAACCGCGAGCTGGAGCCGCTGTGGGGTGGCACCCTGCGCTTCGGGCTCACCGCGGCGCTGCTGCTGGCCGTCATGGCGATGCTGCGGCTGGAGATCCCGCGCGGGCGCGCGCTCACCGGCGCGGCGCTCTACGGGGTCTTCAACGTCGGCGCCGCCTTCGCCCTGCTCTACGTCGGCTTCGTCGAGGTGCAGGCCGGCGTCGGCCAGACGGTGCTGGCGCTGGTCCCGCTGGCGACGCTGCTGCTGGCGGCGCTCCAGCGCGAGGAACGGGTGCGGCCCGTGGCCGTCGGCGGGGCGCTGATCGCCTTCGCCGGGATCGCGGTCATCTCGCAGGCCTCGCTGCGCGAGTCGGTGCCGCTGGGCTCGGTGCTCGCGCTCGTCGGCAGCGCGTTCTGCTTCGGGCAGGCGGCGATCGTGGTGCGCCGCTTCCCGCGCGTGCATCCCGTGACCATGAACGCGCTCGGCATGGTGGTCGGGGCGGCGATGCTGCTCGCCGGGGCGCTCGCCCTGGGTGAGCCGATCGTCGCGCCGGAGGCGCAGGAGACGTGGCTCGCGGTCGCCTACCTGGTGGTCGTCGGGTCGGGGCTCGTGTTCGTGCTCAACGTCGTCGTGCTCGAGCACTGGGACGCGTCGCGCTTCGCCTACGTGTTCGTGCTCATCCCGTTCGTGACGGTGTTCGTCTCGGCCTGGCTCGACGACGAGCCGATCGGCGCCGCGCTCCTGCTCGGCGGCCCGCTGGTGCTGGTAGGCGTCTACGTCGGCGCGCTGCGCCCGGCGGCAGACTAGGAGCCGACGAGCTCGGCGACCAGCACCGCCGTGCCGAACACCGCGGCGACGGCCGCGATCATCCCGACCAGCCGCGGCGAGGGACCGCCGTGGATGCCGGTCTCGTGGACGACCGCGTGGCCCTTGCCGCGGGCGATCAGGTAGCGGTTGACGGGCACGGCGAAGACGCCGGCGATCACGAGCGCGACCGCCAGGCTGCCCCAGAAGAGCAGGTCGCCCAGCCCGGCGTCCATCGCGCCGGGGATGATCAGCAGGATCACGTTGTCGACGACCTCCATCGTGGCGATGGACAGCGTGTCCGAGGCCAGCGCGATGGGGACCACGGTGGCGAACGCGAGCCCGGCGCGCAGGAGCGGCAGGCTCGTCAGCGCGTAGCCGAACAGGAAGGCGAGCGCGATGGCGAGGGCGATCGTGCCGAGGTCGGAGAAGCCCAGGGCGGTGCCGATGGCTACGCCCGCGACTTCGCCGATGGCACACCCGGTCAGGCAGTGCAGGGTCGCCGAGATCGCGACGCCGGTCAGCGCGCTGCCGGAGGTCGGCATCTCGTGGTGGTGATGGTCGTGCTGGGTGTGCGCGGCTTCCACGGTCCGGGTACTATACCCCATAGGGGTATCAGGAAACGGCTCGCCGCCGCCGCGCCCGGTCGCCGCGCGGGCCGTGCATGCGGGCGATCAGCTCGCCGGTGCCCACCTCCGCGGCCCCGAGCGCCACGGCCGACGCCCGCAGCCACGGCGGCAGGTCGTAGTGGTCGCCCTGGAAGCGCTCGCGCGGGATGCCCAGGCGGGCGGCGAAGGCGTGCAGCTCCTCGTAGGAGGCGTCGCTGACGAGGTGACACCAGAGCTTCAGCGCCAACGGGGCGTGCGGGTAGCGGCGCAGCTCGTCGACCAGCAGGGTCATCTGGGCCGGAGAGGATAGGTCCGCTAGCCTCAGCGCCATGGCCGGACCGGTGACCACCCAGCCGACGCCGCAGCGCCTGGCGGCGATCCGCGAGCAGCTCACGCTCCTCGCGGACTATCTTTGACCCGGCCGCCCTCGCCGAGCGCCTGAGCACGCTCGAGCAGCAGATGGGCGAGCCCGGCTTCTGGGACGAGCCGGAGGCCGCCGGCCGCGTCGGTGCCGAGCACGCGCGCGCGCAGCGCCGCCTGGACGGCTTCACGCGCCTGCAGTCCGATGTCGGCGACCTCGAGGCGCTGGTCGAGCTCGCCGACGAGGACCCCGAGCTGGCCGCTGAGGTGGAGGAGGCCTTCGCCTCGGTCGAGACGCGCCTGGCCCAGCTCGAGGAGGAGCGGCTGTTCGCCGGCCCCTACGACGCCGGCGACGCGCTGGTGACCGTCAACGGCGGGGCGGGCGGGACCGACGCCCAGGACTGGGCCGAGATGGTCCTGCGGATGCTGATGCGCTGGGCCGAGCGTCGTGGCTTCACGGTGGAGCTCCTGGAGGCCCAGCCGGGGGAGGAGGCGGGCATCAAGTCCGCGACCTTCCGCGCCGAGGGCGAGAACGCCTACGGGCTCTACTCCGCCGAGAAGGGCGTCCACCGGCTCGTCCGGCTCTCGCCCTTCGACGCCGCCCACCGGCGCCAGACGTCGTTCGCCGGGGTGGAGGTCTCGCCGGTAGTGGACGAGATCGGCCAGATCGAGATCGACGACGACGACCTGCAGATCGACACGTATCGCGCCCAGGGCGCCGGCGGCCAGCACGTCAACAAGACCGACTCGGCGGTGCGGATCACCCACCGGCCGACGGGGACCGTCGTCCAGTGCCAGAACGAGCGCTCGCAGTCCTCCAACCGGCTGACGGCCATGAAGATGCTGCAGTCGAAGCTCGCCGAGCTCGAGGAGCGCAAGCGCCGCGAGGAGATCGCCGCCGCCAAGGGCGAGGCCCAGGACGTCAACTTCGGCTCGCAGATCCGCTCCTACGTCCTGCACCCGTACACCCTGGTCAAGGACCATCGCACGGGGCAGGAGGCCGGCAACGTCGAGCGCGTGCTCGACGGCGACCTGGACGACTTCGTGCGCGCCCAGCTGCTCGCGGGCGCCCGCGACGGCGAGTAGCCCGCCGCGCGTGCTCGATCCCGCGACGCTCGCGCTGCTCGACCGCGCGCTCGCCGAGGACGTCGGCGACGGCGACGTCACCACGGCGGCGACGGTCGCGCCCGGGACGCGGGCGCGGGCGCGCATCACCCAGAAGGCCCCGGGCGTCATCTCGGGCCTCGAGGTCGCCGGGGCCGTCTTCCGCCGGCTGGATCCAGACGTCGAGCTGCAGCGCCTCGGTCCCGAGGGCGAGTGGCGCGGGGCGGGCGCGGCGGTGCTCGCGATCGACGGCGCCGCCGGCCCGATCCTGACCGCGGAGCGGACCGCGCTGAACCTGCTCGGCCGGCTCTCCGGCGTGGCGACGGCGACGGCGCGCGTGGTCCGCGCGGTCGCCGCCGCGGGCGGGACGGCGACGATCCTCGACACCCGCAAGACCACCCCCGGGCTGCGGCGGCTGGAGAAGGCCGCGGTCGTCCACGGCGGCGGCGCGAACCACCGTGCCGGTCTGTACGACGCCATCCTGATCAAGGAGAACCACGCGGCCGCGGCCGGCGGCGTGGGCGAGGCGGTCCGCCGTGTGCGCGCCGCCCGTCCCGAGCTCCCGCTGGCGGTCGAGGTGCGCGACGACGCCGACATCGACGCGGCCCTGGCGGCCGGCGCGCCGCGCCTGCTGCTGGACAACATGAGCCCCGAGCGGGTCCGCGCGGCGGTCGAGCGGGTGGCCGGCCGGGCGGAGCTCGAGGTGTCCGGCAACGTCGATGCGCAGACAGTTTTGGTCTATGCGACCATTCCAGGGATACACTATGTGTCGATGGGTGCGCTGACCCACTCGTCGCCCGTCCTGGACCTGTCCCTGATCCTGGAGCTCTCCCCGTGACCCTCCTCTCGCTCGAGTCGATCCCCGCGCTGCAGGACGAGATCCGCGCCCTGGCCCGCGAGCGCGACGCGGTGATCCTCGCCCACAACTACCAAGTGCCCGAGATCCAGGAGGTCGCCGACGTGGTCGGCGACTCGCTCGGGCTCTCCCAGCAGGCCGCCGCGGCCGAGGCCTCGACGATCGCCTTCTGCGGCGTGCACTTCATGGCCGAGACGGCCTCCATCCTGTGCCCGGAGAAGACCGTCCTGCTTCCCGACCCCGACGCCGGCTGCTCGCTGGCCGACTCGATCACCGGCGCGCAGCTGCGCGCGTGGAAGGCCCAGCACCCGGGCGCGGTGGTCGTGATGTACGTCAACACCTCCGCCGAGGTCAAGGCCGAGACCGACTACTGCGTGACCTCCTCGAACGCCGTCGCGGTGGTCGAGCACATCTACGCCGAGCACGGCGCGGACACCGAGATCCTCTTCGGGCCCGACATGTTCCTCGGCGCCTACGTGGAGAAGGTCATCGGCCGCCCGATGCACGTCTGGGACGGCGAGTGCCACGTGCACGCGGGCATCCGCCCGCGCGACATCTCCGCCAAGCGCGCCGCCCATCCGGGCGCCGACTTCCTCATCCACCCCGAGTGCGGCTGCTCGACGTCGGTGATGGAGTACGTGGCGGCCGGCGACGTCGACGCCGAGGGCGTGCACATGCTCTCGACCGGCGGGATGCTCGGCTACGCACGCGACGCCCAGCCGGGCCGGACGGCGATCGTGGCGACGGAGACCGGGATGCTGCACGGCTTGCGCCAGGCGGCGCCGGACGTGGACTTCGTGGCGGCCAACGAGGCGGCGTCGTGCCGCTTCATGAAGATGATCACCCTGCCCAAGCTGCGCGACGCCCTGCGCGACGGCGAGCCCGTCGTGCGGGTGCCCGACGACATCGCCGCGCGGGCGCGCGTCGCGATCGAGCGGATGGTGGCGATCGGCTAACCGCTCGCGGCGAAGCGGTCGAGGATCAGCGGCCAGCCGGCGTCGGAGCCCATCGCCTCGCGGTAGGCCTCGCCCTCCTCGCCGTGGCGGGCGAAGCCGCGGTGCTCGAGCGTGACGCGGGTGCCGCTCTCGGCGGCGCTGAAGCCGACCTCGACCTCGCTCGCGGCGGCCGGGTCGGGCACCGGGTCGCGGTGCGGGCCGATCTGCCAGGTGAACACGAGCCGGTGCGGCGGCTCCCACGCGAGCACCCGCCCCCAGTCGATGCGAAAGCCGTGCGGGCCGCGCTCGAAGCACATCCCGCCTTCACCCGGCTCGATGGCGATCGTCTCCAGCACCGCCTGGCTCCAGGTGTAGTCGGCCGGCCACCAGTCCGCGAGCCCGTCGGTGAAGCGGGCGAACGCCTCGGCCGGAGCCGCGCGAACCGTGGTGACGGCTCGCACGGCGTCGTCGGGGCGCGGCGTCATCGCGCCGGAGGGTAACCCCCGCGGCGCGTCAGCCGGCGACACGGCGACGAGTCCGTCCGTCACGCTCGCCCGCCCGCCGAAGCGACACGTGAGCGCTGCTGGCGGCCGTCAGTCCGAAGTGGGCGGGAGCAGGGTCCAGACCCGCTCCCGCTCGACCATCACCGCGATCGGCTGAGCGTCGCCGCCGGCCTCGGGGTCGTAGAGCGCGAAGCTGCGCTCGTCGGCCTCCGGATCGGCCTCCTGCGCGCGCAGCCCGTGCTCGTGCCCGGCGAAGTCCTCGATCACCCGGTGACTCGGGATCTGCCAGCCGAGCGTCGTCAGGTTGAGGTCCTCGACGAGGCGCCGCGCGCGGTCCTGCAGTTCCTCGTCGATCGGAGAGCTCACCCGGTCCATGATGCCCGACCGGGCTGTCAGACCACTCGCTGCCCCGGCGACCCGTCGCGCCGCAGTCTCGCCCGGGCGGGCGGAGCGTCAGTCGTCTGACCCGGATCCGCCGGAGCCGGAGTCGTCCGATCCGGAGCCGGACCCGCTCGACCCGAGCCCGCCCGACCCGGAGCCGCTGTCCTCGTCGGCGTCGAACCCGCCCGAGCGCACCTCGTCCGAGCCGGACCCGCCCGAGGAGCCGCTAGAAGAGCCGGACCCGCCCGAGGAGTCCGACCCGCCCGAGGAGCCGGACCCGCCCGACGAACCCGATCCGCCGGACGAGCCCGACCCGTCAGAGTCCGAGCCCTCCGAGCCACCCGACGATCCGGATCCGCTCGAGCCGGAGCCGCCCGACGAGCCCGAGCCGCTCCGGTCGTCGTCCCCGCCGCGGTCACCCGAGCGATCGTCGTCTCCCCCGCGGCCGCTGGAACGGTCGTCGTCTCCGCCGCGCCGGCCCGAGCGGTCGTCGTCACCGCCGCGCCCGCGGCCTCGACCCCGTCCGCGTCCGCGCCCGTCGTCCCCGCCGCTGCGGTCGTCCGCCGACTCCCCGCTGGCGCCGGCGACCGCCCCGGTGGGAGACGGACTCGGCGACGGCGAGCTCGGACCGGCTTGCGCGCGGACCACGCGGCTCGCGCCCCGGTCGCGCTCGCGGACCGGATCGGCCCCGTCGCCCGAGACGGCGATCGGCGCCACGACGGCGCCCGTGGCCAGCACGGCCACCGCGCCGGCCTTCGCCAGCCCGGCGCCCGCCGCTCCGCCCCCGGCGGCTGCCGCTCCCGCCGCGCCCGCGCCTGCGCCAGGCAGCGCCAGCCAGGTCACGAGCGGCAGCGGGACGACCGCCGTGGCGGCGGCGCGCAGGCTGGTCCGGGCACGGTGCACGAGCTGGCGCACCGCCCCGCTGGTGAGCCCCAGGTCGCGCGCGATCTCCTCCTGGCTGGCGCCCTCCAGCGCCGTGCGCAGCAGCGCGTCGCGCTGGCGCTCGGGCAGGGCGGCGACCGCCGCCAGCGTCTGGCGCACGATCTCCCGGCGCTCGAGCTCGTCCGCCGGACCGCCGGCGGACCGCAGCGACTCGGCCAGCGCCTCGTGGTCGTAGCCGGACACCCGCAGCGTGTTCAAGGCCGAGTTGCGCGCGATCCGGAACAGCCACGGCCGCAGCTCGCGCACCTCGTCGCCGCGCCGCAGGCCGCGCCAGGCCGCGACGAGCGTCTGCTGGAGGGCATCTTCCGCCCGCGCCTCGGGCAGGATCCGCCGGCACGCGCGCAGCAGCGGCCGCCGGTAGCGCTGGACGATGACCTCGAAGGCCCGGTCGGAGCCCTCGCGGGCGAGCGCGACCAACCGCTCGTCGGACTGGGTGCGCAGCAGCGTCGTCGAAGGGGCGATCATCGGACCTGAAGACACGGCCGGCACGGGCTGCGTTACGCAGCGCGTCCCCGGCCGGTTCAGAAAGTGTGCCGGGGGGCGGTGGGACCTACGCCGGTTCGGGCAGTAGCTCGAGCCCGTGCTCGACCGTCTCGCGCACGACCCGCAGCGACTCACGCCGGCGGGCGAACTCCGCGGGCGTGTAGCAGTGCACGTCGACGGTGGAGCCCATCTCCAGCGCGTCCCACAGCCGCCCCGCCTGGTAGACGCGCTCGAGCCACGGCACGCCGTCGAAGTGCTCGGAGACGAGCACGACGACGTACTCGGGCCCGCGCTCGCGCTGGGCCCCGCGCCCGCGCAGGTCGTCGACCCGCGCGCCGCCCACCAGCGCGAGCTCGATGGGCCAGCGGTCTGCGACCCGCAGCACGTAGCGCTCGAGCTCGCGGCGGTTGAGCGGAGGCTCGGTCACGGGATGGGCCGATTGTGCCCGCCGGGCGGCCGGAGCGCAAACCCCGGCCGCCCGGCGGTGCGCGTCACGGGACGACCGTGATCCGGTCGAGCGCCGGCGGCCCGACCGCGGTGCCTGGCTCCAACGACGGCGCGAGGTAAGCCGTCAGCGCGTCCGTGTCGACCTCGCCGCCGAGCCGGTCGGTGCCCTCGCGCAGGACGGTGAACGCGTCCCCGCCGTCGGCCAGGAACGAGTTCACGGTGATCCGGTAGCTCGCCGCCGGGTCGACCGCTGCGCCGCCGATGGTCAGCCCGGACACCGGGTTCGGGGCGCTCGCGCACGCCGCGCCCGTGATCTCCGTCGCCGCGCTCGCGTCGAAGGTGTAGGCCACGCTCGCGGACGGCTGCAGGATCCGCCGCCCGCCGGTCTGCCCGCACCACTGCTGCTTGAGCAGCTCCAGCAGCTGGGTGCCCGTCAGCGTCATGGTCACCAGCGAGTTACCGAACGGCTGCACCGTGAAGGACTCGCCGAAGGTCACCGCCCCCGGCGCCTCGGCCCCGCTCGGGGCGAAGGTGAAGTCCGCCCGCACGCCGCCCGGGTTCATGAACGCCGCCACCGCGGCGCCGGTGTCGGGCGAGGCGGTCGCCGCGAGCTGCGCGTCGGCGATCAGGTTGCCGGCGGCGCTCTCACCGGAGTCGTCGGCGGTGCGGGTGATGTCGGCGGTGATGTTGCCGATCACCTCGTCGCGCAGCGGCGCCGCGATCTGGTCGTAGCGGGCGATCAGGCTGGTGAGGTCGGTCGCCTTGGGCACGGTCTGGGTGACGATCCGGTTCGCCGCGGCGGGTGGCGCCACGACGTCGCGGGTGCGGCGGCTGAGCCGCAGGTCGATCTTCGTGATCACGCGGCCGAAGGAGCTCGCGCTCGTCACCCGCCGCCCGTCGATCACGCAGTTGTAGGCCGAGTGGGTGTGGCCGGTCACGAACAGGTCGACGCGCGTGGTCGTCCGCTCGACGATGTCGACGATCTCCCCGCCGATCCCGTTGCAGCCGTCGATCGAGAACGGCGGCGTCTGGAACCCGCCCTGATGCAGCAGCACGACGATCGCCCGGACCCCGTGGCGCCGGCGCAGCACCTCCGCGTACTTGTTCGCCGTCTCGGCCTCGTCCTCGAAGCGCAGGCCCTCGACCCCCGCGGGAGAGACGATGTTCGGCGTCCCCTCGAGCGTCATGCCGATGAAGCCGACCTTCACGCCGCCGAAGCGCTTGATCGCGTAGGCGGGGAACAGCGTGCGGCCGGTGTCCTCGTCGACCACGTTGGCGGCGAGGAAGTCGAAGTCTGCGCCGCCGAAGCCGGTGCCGTCCTGACAGCCGTCGACGGGGTGGCAGCCGCCGCGCTGCATCCGCAGCAGCTCGCGCGCGCCCTCGTCGAACTCGTGGTTGCCGACCGCGTTGAGGTCGAGCCCGATCTGGTTCATCGCCTCGATCGTCGGCTCGTCGTGGAAGAGCGCCGAGAGCAGCGGGCTGGCGCCGATCAGGTCGCCGGCCGAGACGACGAGGGTGTTGCGCCGGTTGAGCGCCTCGAGCTGCCGGACGTGCGTGGCCAGGTACTCGGCGCCGCCCGCCGGCACGGGCGCAGTCGTCGCGTCGAAGCGGATCGTCCCGGGCGTCGTGGACTCCAGGTGGCCGTGGAAGTCGTTGAGCCCCAGCAGCTGGACGTCGACCGGCCGCTGCCAGCGGCGCGGCTTGCCGGCGGCGGCGCTCGGCAGCAGCGCCAGCGCCAGCGCGGCGATCAGCCCGGCCACCACGATGGCCGGTCCACGAGTGCTCGACATGCGGTGCCTCCCCTTCGCGATAACCGGTGCGGGCGCCAGGGTCGCGCGCCGGCGCCGCCCAGATGTGAAGGTTAGGCAAACCCGGCCCCGCGGGCCCGTATCCTCACTCGCCATGGACGCCGACCTCGGCCGGCCCATCGCCTCGCTGGCGCTGGAGAACGGCACACCGGTGTACGACCGCAGCGGGGAGCGGGTGGGCGTCGTGGACGGCATCCTGGGCGACGAGAACGTCGACATCTTCGACGGGGTGATCGTCGAGCAGCACGCGCTCGGGCGCCCGCACTTCGCCGACGTCGACCAGATCGCCGAGCTGCGCGAGCGCGGCGTCGTGCTGGGCGTCGACGGCGATCAGCTGCACGAGCTGCGCGAGCGGACCGGGGGCGAGGCCGACGACCCGCTGGAGGAGCGGCTGCGGGCGGCCTGGGAGCGCCTGCGCGGCCGCGCATGAGCTGTGTGGGCTGGGTCACAGGAGCTTGCGGGTCGCGCAACCGAGCCGCCACCATGCCGTAGGAACCTATGAGCACCCCCCGCCAGTGATCAAGGAGACCGCACCGATGGAGACCGCCACCAAGGAGCCCGCCACGGCTGAGCTCGTCCGGGCCCGCCCCCGGCGCCGCGAGACCCAGGCGTGGCTGATGGACATGGACGGCGTGCTCGTGCACGAGGAGCGCGCGATCCCGGGTGCCGACCAGTTCCTCACGGGCCTGCGCGAGCGCGAGATCCCGTTCCTCGTGCTCACCAACAACTCGATCTACACCCGCCGCGACCTCGCCGCGCGCCTGCGCGTCAGCGGCCTGAACGTACCTGAGTCATCGATCTGGACCTCGGCGCTCGCCACCGCCCGCTTCCTGGAGGACCAGCGCCCCGGCGGCTCGGCGTTCGTCATCGGCGAGGCCGGGCTGACCACCGCCCTGCACGCCGCCGGCTACACGCTCACCGAGCGCGATCCCGACTACGTGATCCTGGGCGAGACGCGCACCTACAGCTTCGAGCGCATAAGCCGCGCCATCCGGCTCGTCGCCAACGGCGCGCGCTTCATCGCCACCAACCCCGACGCGACCGGCCCGACCCCCGACGGCCCGCTGCCGGCGACGGGCGCCGTCGCCGCGCTGGTCAGCCGCGCGACGGGCGTCGAGCCCTACTACGTCGGCAAGCCCAACCCGCTGATGATGCGCTCCGCCCTCAATGCGCTCGACGCCCACTCCGAGACGACGGCGATGGTCGGCGACCGCATGGACACCGACATCGTGTCCGGCCTGGAGGCCGGGCTGGAGACGATCCTCGTCCTGACCGGGCTGACCACGCGCGCGGACGCCGAGCGCCACCCCTACCGCGCCTCGCGCATCGTGGACTCGATCGCCGACCTGATCGACGACCTCCCGTAGTCTCGCCGCCCCTAAGCCTCCGCCATCACCGCGATCTTGATCGCGTCGCCGGCGCCCACGAGGCCGAGCGCCTCGTGGACGTCGCCGATGCCGAAGCGGTGGGTGATCATCGAGGCGGTGTCGATCCTCCCGGACTCGATCAGGCGCATGGCGGAGGCGAAGTCGACCCGCCGCTGGTTGCTCGAGCCGGTCAGGCGCACCTGCTTGTAGTGGATGAGGTTGGCGTGCAGCTCGCCCGCGCCGGTGCCCTTGAAGCCGGCGAAGGCGCTCACCCGCCCGCCGGCGCGGCTGAGCTGCACCGCCTCGTTGACCAGCTCGGGCACGCCGATCGCGATGATGGCGGCGTCGGTGCCGATGCCGCCCGAGACCTCCTCGACCACGGCGGCGAGGTCGCCCCCGACCGGATCCACCGTCGCGGCGGCGCCGAGGCGCTCGGCCTGCGCGCGACGCCCGGCCTCGGGCTCTGAGACGATCACCGCCCGCGCGCCCGCGATCTGGGCGAGCTGCAGGTGGAAGAGGCCGATCGGCCCGGCGCCCATCACGAGCACGACGTCGTCGACCTCGACGCCCAGCCACCGCTGGCCGGAGAGGCAGCAGCCCAGCGGCTCGGCGAGCGCGAGCTGCTCGGAGGGCACCTCGCCGTTGGACTTGAACAGGCAGCCGGCCTCGATCCCCTCGGCCGGGACGACCATGTACTCCGCCATCCCGCCGCCGATCGAGTAGCCGACGATGCGCTGGTTGCGGCAGATGTTCTCCATCCCCCGCAGGCACTCCGGGCAGTGCATGCAGGGGATCCCCGGGTCCATCGCCACGGCGTCGCCCTCGGCGAAGCCCTGCACCCCGGCGCCGACCTCGGCGACGTGGCCGGCCAGCTCGTGGCCGAGCACGACCGGCAGCTCGACGCCGGTGGTCTTCTCGCCCTTGAGGATGCGCACGTCGGTGCCGCAGATCGTGTTCGCGCCGACGCGTACGAGCACTTCGCCCGGTCCCGCGGACGGGGTCGGGATCTCCTGGGGCTCGAGCGCGTCGGGTGCGGTCATCACGGCCGCGAGCATCGGCTCACTCCCCGTTCATCTTGTTCTGCAGCGACCCCTGTGCCGCCGCCAGCGCGGCGGCCATCGAGACCGCGCCCGGGTCGGGCGTGCCCTTGCTGCGCTCCCCGAGCGGTCGCGCGCGGCCGACCTTCGGCACGAGCTCGGCGGTCGCCTGCGCGCGCTCCTCGGCGACCTGGACTGCCGCGCCCCAGGCGTCGATGAGCCCGGTGTGGCCGTCGACGCCCTCTGAGAGCTTCTCCGAGAAGGGCACGAGCGCGTCGAGCAGCGTCTTGTCGCCGACGCTCGCCTTGCCGACGCGCTGGGCGGTGTCGGCGGCCGCCTTGACCGCCGCGGCGACCTGCGCCGCGCCGGGGTGACCCTCGTCGCCGAGCGATGCCCCGGCCGCGCGCAGCATCTCGCCCCACAGCGAGCCGCTGGTCCCGCCCGCCTTGTCGCCGAACGCCGCGCCGGCGTCCTGGAGCAGCGTGCCGGCCCCGACCGGCCCGGCCGCGTCGGCGGCCGCCACCGCGGCGCGGAAGCCCCGCACCATGCCCGTGCCGTGGTCGCCGTCGCCCGCGACGGCGTCCAGCCGGCCCAGCTCGTCCTCGCGCTCGGCGATCGCGGCGAGCATGCGCTCGAGCGCGCCACGGGCGATCGTGGCGGCCTCCTGGGCCTCGGGCGAGGCGTCGGCGCGCTCGCGCTGCACCGGCTCGCCGGCGGCGTCGTCCGCGGTCGCGCGCTCGAAGTCCGGCAGCGAGGAGACCTCCCCGCGGCGGAACGCGGGCGTGTCGGCCGGCGCCTTCCACAGCGCCTCGAGCTCGTCGTCGAGCCAGCAGATCGTCAACGAGCAGCCGGCCATGTCGAGGCTGGTGACCAGCTCGCCGACCTCGGGCATGACGGGCTTGACGCCGGCGCCCTCGAGCGCGGCGACGACGTCCTTGTAGAGCACGAAGAGCTCCTCGTACTTCGTCGCCCCGAGCCCGTTGAGGAGCACGGCAGCGCGGCCGTCGGCGCCCTCGGGGCGTTCCTCGAGCAGCGGCTCGACCAGCATGGTGGCCAGCTCGGCCGCGCCCACGCTGTCGGCCGTGCGGACGCCCGGCTCGCCGTGGATGCCCATGCCGAGCTCGATCTTGCCCGGCTCGACCGTGAACAGCGGCTCGGACTGGCCCGGCAGCGTGCAGCCGGCGAAGGCGACCCCGAAGGTCCGGGTGACCTCGTTGGTGCGCTGCGCAAGCGCCTCGACCTCGTCCAGGCTCGCGCCGCCGTCGGCCGCGGCGCCCGCGATCTTGAAGACGCACAGGTCGCCGGCCACCCCGCGGCGCTTCTCGCGCTCGTCCGCGCTCGCCGAGGAGACGTCGTCGGTGCACAGCACGGTCCGGCAGTCGATGCCCTCGTCGCGCAGGCGCACCTGCGCCGCGTCGAAGTTCAGGACGTCGCCGGCGTAGTTGCCGTAGCTGAAGAGCACGCCGGCGCCGCCGTCGAGCGCCTTCGCGACGCGATAGGCCTGCTCGGTCGAGGGCGAGGTGAACACGTCGCCCATCACCGCGCCGTCGGCCACGCCGGGGCCGACGGTGCCGCAGAACGCCGGATAGTGACCGGAGCCGCCGCCGATGATCAGGCTGACCTTGCCCGCCCGGGCGCCGCCGACGCGCATGACGCCCGAGGCGCCCGGCACCGCCTCGACGTAGCGGCCGTAGGCGGCGACGAAGCCCGCGGTCATGTCCTCGCGGAAGGCCTCGGGGTCGTTGAAGATGCTCGTCATCGGTTCCTCCTGGCGTCGGCGTTCAGCGGCAGCGGCCGGGGGCGCCGCGGGGTCCGAGGTACCCCGCCGGGCGGCGGGACACGCCTTGCAAGAACCACCAGATCCTGAAGAAACTGCAAAACCACCGTGAAGGATTGGTAGCGTCCGGCGACCGAGAGGCGGGAGGCGTCACAGGTCCGGGCGAGGAGGACAGGAGGCCGGGCCGTCACGGGGTCGTCCGCGGAGACGAACAGGGAGGGACGATGGACATCGATCTTGTCACGCTGATCGCGGCCTTGGGCGGCGGGGCGTTCGGGGCGGCGGTCGGGGGGCAGCCGTCCTTCATCTTCACCGGCTTCGCGGCGATGATCGGGGTCGCGATGGCGCTGAGCGGGGCGGAGTACAACTTCCTGGGCGAGGTCGCCTTCGGCCCGCCGTTCGGCCCCCACATCGCGTTCGGCGGCGCGGTCGCGGCGGTGGCCTATGCAGCGCGCAGGGGCGACATGGAGACCGGTCGCGACATCGCCACCCCGGTCGCCGGGACCGGGAAGCCGGACGCGTTGCTCGTCGGAGCGGCGTTCGGCGCCTTCGGCTATCTGTGCAACCAGTTCTTCGTCTGGATCCTGGAGAAGGACGCCGGCTCCACCGGCGCCGCCTATACGGACACGATCGCGCTCACGGTCGCGGTCTCGGCCGTCGTCGTGCGCCTGATGTTCGGTCGCACAGGCCTCTTCGGGACGATGAACGAGGAGGACCGCGAGGCGGGGCGCGGGCGCTACTCGCTCAGCACCGCGGCCGTGTGGGTCGGCCACCAGGGCTCCTGGGCCATGACCTCCACCATCGGCCTCGGGACCGGCGTGATCGCCGCCTTCACCATCATCGGCATCTACGACGCCTCACCGGACGCCGCCGGCGGCGTCGTGATCGTGCTGTGGGCGTTCTCGGCGGCCTCGCTGATCCTGTTGCAGTTCGGCCAGCCCGGGCCGGTGACCCACCACATGACGCTGCCGGGGGCACTGGCCGCGTTCACCGTGATGGCCGCGGGGGGTGATGTCGGCGTCGCTCTGGCAGTCGGCACCTTGGCCGGCTTGGGAGGCGCGCTCTTCGGCGAGATAGCCGCCCGCGTGTTCCTGATCGACGGCGACACCCACATCGACCCACCGGCGATCGGCATCTTCATCATGAACACGATCATCCTGCTCGGCGACTCGATCTTCTGACTGCTGGGGGCGGGCAGGCCACGTGCCGGACGGCGTGGCCTGCCCCGCAGTTGTCTGAAGTTTTCTCACTTCGGCTTGACCTCTTGTAGGCCCGGGACCTAGCCTGAGCGGTGCGGCGCGGGCGCCCGCGTGCTGGGTGTAGGTGCCCATCGCGAGGGGTATCGCGCCCCCAAGGGCGCCGCTGCGCCCGACGTCGCGCGCAGGGCCGGGTCCATCGAGAAGGAGGCCACGACATGACTGCCATCGCCATCGCCGCCGACGAGGCCGGGGTGCCGCTCAAGGAGCGTCTGGCCAAGTACATGGCCGACAACGGCTACGAGGTCAAGGACTACGGCAACGGCAGCGAGGTGGACTACCCCGACGTCGCCTCAGAGGTCGCCGAGGCCGTCGGCAACGGCGAGCACGACCGCGCCCTCCTGATCTGCGGCACCGGCCTCGGGATGGCGATCACCGCCAACAAGATCCCGGGCGTGCGGGCCGTCACGGCCCATGACGCCTACTCGGCCGAGCGCGCGCGCAAGTCCAACGACGCGCAGGTGCTGACCATGGGCGCCCGGGTGATCGCCCCCGAGGCGGCCGAGATCGTCCTCCAGCACTGGCTGGACTCGGAGTTCGCCGGCGGCGGCTCCACCGAGAAGGTCGACAAGATGAAGGCGGTCGACGAGCGCCACCGCGGCGCCCGCGCCGCGGCCGGCTGAAGCGCCGGAGCCTCGCGATGAGCGCCGTCACCACCACGCCGGACGCCGGTCGTCCGCCCCAGGACGCCGACGCGTCCGCCGACGAGCTGGCCGTCACCACCATCCGCACGCTGGCGATGGATGCCGTCCAGGCGGCCAACTCGGGCCACCCCGGCACCCCGATGGCGATGGCGCCCGTCGCCTACACGCTCTGGCAGCGCTTCCTGCGCTACGACCCCGACGACCCGATCTGGCCCAACCGCGACCGCTTCGTGCTCTCGATCGGGCACGCCTCGACGCTGCTCTACGCGCTCGTGCACCTGACCGGCGTGAAGGCCGTCAACCCGCAGTACGAGCGCTTGGGCGAGCTCTCGGTCTCGCTCGAGGACATCAAGAGCTTCCGCCAGCTGGACTCCAAGTGCCCCGGGCACCCCGAGTACCGCTGGACGGCCGGGGTGGAGACCACCACCGGCCCGCTCGGCCAGGGCGTGGCGACCTCGGTCGGGATGGCGATCGCCGGGCTCTGGCAGGCGGCGCACTTCAACCGCCCCGGCTTCGAGCTCTTCGACTACGACGTCTACGCGCTCGCCGGCGACGGCGACCTGATGGAGGGCGTCACCGCCGAGGCGGCCTCGCTGGCCGGCCACCTGAAGCTGTCCAAGCTCTGCTGGATCTACGACAACAACCACATCACGATCGAGGGCGACACGGCGCTCGCCTTCTCCGACGACGTGGCGACGCGCTTCATCGGCTACGGCTGGAACGTCACCCGCGTGGGCGACGCCAACGACCGCGAGATGCTCGCGCGCGCGATCGAGACCTTCCAGCGCGAGACCGCCCGCCCGACGCTGATCATCGTCGACAGCCACATCGCCTACGGCGCCCCGACCAAGGAGGGGACCGCCTCGGCGCACGGCGAGCCGCTCGGCGAGGAGGAGGTGCGGCTGACCAAGCGCGCCTACGGCTGGCCGGAGGACGCGCAGTTCCACGTCCCGGACGGCGTCCGCGAGACGTTCGCCGAGGGCATGGGCAAGCGCAGCCACGCGTTGCGCGAGGAGTGGATGTCGCGCTTCGAGGACTACAGCTCAGAGCACCCCGAGCTGGCCGACCAGCTGCTGCGCATGCAGCGCCGCGAGCTGCCCGACGGCTGGGACAAGGACATCCCGGACTTCCCGGCGGACGAGAAGGGCGTCGCCGGGCGCGAGGCGTCCGGCCAGGTGCTCAACGCCATCGCCAAGAACCACCCGTGGTTGATCGGCGGCTCCGCGGACCTCGCGCCGTCGACCAAGACGCGGCTGACCTTCGAGGAGGCCGGCGACTTCGGCCCCGGCGACCGCAGCGGGCGCAACCTGCACTTCGGCATCCGCGAGCACGTCATGGGCTCGATCGTCAACGGCCTCTCGCTGTGCAAGCTGCGCTCGTTCGGGTCGGGCTTCCTGATCTTCTCCGACTACGCCCGCGCCCCGATCCGGCTCGGGGCGCTGATGGAGCTGCCGACGATCAACATCTTCACGCACGACTCGATCGGGGTGGGGGAGGACGGCCCGACCCACCAGCCGATCGAGCACCTGGCCTCGCTGCGGGCGATGCCGGCGCTCGTGCTCTTCCGGCCGGGGGACGCCAACGAGGTCGCCGAGGCGTGGCGGACGATCATGTCCTACCAGCACGATCCCGCGGTGCTGGTGCTCTCGCGCGGCGCGATGCCGACGCTCGACCGCTCGAAGTACGCGTCCGCCGAGGGCGTGCGCCAGGGGGCCTACGTGCTCGCCGATCCGGCCGAGGGGGAGCCCGAGGTCATCCTGATGGGCAGCGGGACCGAGGTCGCGCTGTGCGTGGCCGCCTACGAGCAGCTCACCGCCCAGGGCGTGCGCGCCCGCGTGGTCAGCATGCCGTCGTGGAAGCTCTATGAGCGCCAGCCGGAGGACTATCGCGAGCAGGTGCTCCCGCCGCACATCACCGCGCGGGTCGCGGTCGAGCAGGCGTCGGCCTTCGGCTGGGATCGCTACGTGGGCCTCACCGGGACGACGATCGCGATGCGCAGCTTCGGGATGTCGGCTCCGCTCAAGGACCTCCAGACCAAGTTCGGCTTCACGCCGGAGGCCGTGGCGGACGCCGCGCGCGCGCAGCTGTCAGGGTCGCGGCGGGGGTAGGGCCACCGTCCGCGACCCGTCAGGCGCTCGCGACCTCGTAGGCGACGCGGTGATGATCGAGCTCCGCCAGCGCCGCCCTGGGTGCGCCCGGATCGACGATCACCAGGTCGAAGCTGGACAGCGGCACCAGCCGGTGCAGGGCGACCTTGCCGAGCTTGGAGTGGTCGACGAGCAGGTAGCGCCTGGCGGCGACGTCGAGCATGGCCCGCTTGAAGGCGACGATGCGCTGCTCCTGGTGATAGGCGTCCCCGCCCGACACGGCCGAGGTCGAGACGAAGGCGGCGTCGACGCGCAGCGACTCGATGTTCGACATGCACATGACGCCGAGGAAGGAGTCGTGCAGCGGGTCGTAGTCGCCGCCGAGCCCCATGAAGTCGATCCCGCGCATGGTGCTGAGGCGGCGCAGGACCTCCATGTAGTTGCTCACGACGGCCAGCGGCGTGATGTCCGCCAGCAGCGGCACGAGCTGCAGGGTGGTGGTCGAGTCGTCGAGCAGGATCGACATGCCGGGCTCCACGTAGCGCACGGCGTGGCGGGCGACCTGCTGCTTCTCGGCGACCATGTGGGTCAGCCGATAGGCGACGTTGGACTCGAAGACGCCGGAGGGCTGCGCCGTGACGCCGCCGTGGAACTTGCGCACGACGCCGCGGCGCTCGAGGTCGTCGAGGTCGCGATGCACCGTGTTCAGGCTGACCTGGAACTCCGAGGCGAGCTCGTGGGCCGTCGCCGAGCCGCGCGAGAGCACCGCCTGGGCGATCTCGTCCTGCCGGCGCTCGGGCCGTCGCGCCTTGCGTCGCTCTTGCATCTGAACGGGCATCTTGCCACTTGCGATGGAGCCCGTGGGACACCCCAAGGGGTTTCGAAGCCCACTCATCCACGAACGAGTGGCGTTTTGTCAGCGATTTCTGACATGATGCGCTGGGTTCCCGGTGGTCCCCGCCGGGCGCAGTGCACAGGTCACGGGAGGAGGGCACAGAGGACCGTGTATTTCAGTCGTCTCCAAAGGGCTGGAGGAGGACGATGACGTCGGCTGACGGCCTGTCGCGTCCCGACCATCTCTACGACGCCTACGTCTTCGACCAGGACGGGACGATCTACCTCGGCGAGGACCTGCTGCCGGGCGCCAAGCGCCTGGTCGAGGAGCTGCGCTCGCGCGACCGCGCGGTGCGCTTCGTCTCCAACAACCCGACCAAGGATCCCGAGATGTACGCCGAGAAGCTCGGGCGCCTCGGGCTGCCGACCCCGGTCGAGGAGATCGTCAACACCGTCGTGACGATGACCGAGTGGCTGCTGGACCACCATCCCGACGCGGTCGTCTATCCGATCGCCGAGGAGCCGCTGATCCGGGCCTTCCAGCAGGCGGGGATCAAGATGTCCGAGGACCCGTCGGAGATCGACATCGTGGTCGCCAGCTACGACCGCACGTTCACCTACGCCAAGCTCCAGATCGCCTTCGACGCGCTCTGGTTCCACAAGCGCGCGCGGCTCGTGGCCACCAACCCCGACCGCTTCTGCCCGATGCCCGGCGGCCGCGGGGAGCCCGACTGCGCGGCGATCGTCGCGGCGATCGAGGCGTGCACCGGCGTGCAGTGCGAGGCCAACGCCGGCAAGCCCTACCCCACGATGGTGCGGGCGGCGATCAAGGGCCTCGGGGTCGAGCCGGAGAACTGCATGATGGTCGGCGACCGGCTGCAGACCGACATCCAGATGGGGGTCGCGGCGGGCATGGCGTCCGCCCTGGTGCTCACGGGCGAGAGCCAGCTCGACGACGTCGACCGGCTCCCCGACGAGGAGCGCCCGACGGTGGTGCTCGACCGCATCGACCGGCTGATCCCGGACGACGTGTGGGACGAGCTGGGCTGGACCGAGGACGACGATGCGTAAGCCAACGAGGAGGAGCGCAGGATGAGCACACAGAGCAACAGCGGCGGCCCGTACCTGATCGGGGTCGACTACGGGACCGAGAGCTGCCGGGCCGGGATCTTCGACCTCAACGGCTATCCGCTCGCCGCACAGTCGACCGTCTACAAGCTCACCCACCCGCGGCCCGGCTGGGCCGAGCAGAGCCCCGCCGAGTGGTGGACGGCGCTGCAGTCCTCCATCCGCGGCGCCATGAAGGCCGCCGGAGTGGGGGCGGACGCGATCGCCGGTATCTCGGTCGACGCCACCACGTGCACCGTCGTCGCGATCGACAAGTCCGGGCGCGTGATCCGTCCGGCGATCATGTGGATGGACATCCGCGCGTCCGACCAGGCCGAGCGGATCGGCCAGTCCACCAATCCCGCTCGCAAGTACAACGGCGGCGGCACGGCGCCGGTGTCGGCGGAGTGGCTGCCGTCCAAGCTGCTCTGGCTCAAGGAGCAGGAGCCCGAGACCTACGAGGCGGCCGCGCACCTGTGCGACGCCACGGACTGGTGCACCTGGGCGCTGACCGGGCGCTGGACCGCCAACGTCAACACGGCAGCCATGCGCGGCTACCACGATGGCGACGCCGGCGGCTGGCCGAAGGACTTCTACGCCGAGATCGGCCTCGACGACGTCTTCGACAAGCTGCCGCCCGACGTGGTCAACCTCGGCGAGCACGTCGAGGGGCTCTCCAAGGAGGCCGCCGACGCGCTCGGGCTCAACGAGGGTACGCCGGTCATCCAGGGCGGCGGCGACGCCTTCGTCGGCCAGATCGGCCTCAACGTCGTGACCCCCGGCCGGATGGCGCTGATCACCGGCTCCTCGCACGTGCTCACCGGCCAGTCGGCCGAGCAGGTCACCGGCGAGGGCTTCTTCGGCGCCTTCACCGACGCCGTGGTGCCCGGCCAGTACACGGTCGAGGGCGGCCAGGTCTCCACCGGTTCGGTCATGAAGTGGTTCAAGGAGTACTTCGCGACGGAAGCGCTGACCGAAGCCGGGCGGCGCGGGGTCGCGGCCTACGAGGTGCTCAACGAGCAGATCGTGGACATCCCGCCGGGCTCCGACGGACTGATCGTGCTCGACTACTGGCAGGGCAACCGCACGCCCTACACGGATCCGCTCGCGCGCGGGATGATCTGGGGCTTCACCCTCGCCCACTCGCCGGTCCACGTCTACAAGGCGATCCAGGAGGGCATCGCCTACGGCACCGCGCACATCCTGCGCTTCATGTCCGACGCGGGCTTCGACGTCAAGGAGTTCGTGGCCGCCGGCGGCTTCACCAAGAGCCGCCAGCTGATGCAGCTGCAGTCCGACGTCACCGGCGTGCCGATCAACTTCACCGAGGTCGCCGACGCGGCGATCCTCGGCGGGGCGATCCTGTCGGCGACCGGCGCCGGGCTGTTCGACTCGATCCCGGACGCGGCCAAGGCGATGGTCCACGAGACCGACCGCATCGAGCCCGACCAGGAGCGCCACGAGGAGTACTCCTTCTTCGTGGACGCCTACGCCAACACGTACCCGGCGATGCGCGAGCTGGTGCACGGCGTCTCGCGCCACGTGGCCGAGAGCGGCTCCAAGACGGAGAAGGCCACCTCCTGACGCCTGCCGCTGCGCCCGGACGGTGACGCGGTCTTGTCACCGTCCGGCGCGGCGGTAGGGTTCGCCACGGCCGTCAGCTGACGGCCGACCCGAGCCGAGCCGGTGCTGATGCCCGACGTGGGAGTCATCGTGACGGTCGCCCAGGGCCTTGCGCCGGCCCTGGGAGAGCCCAACCAGCAGGACCTGCTGGCCGCGCGCCAGATGCAGGCGCTGTCGCTCGCGATTCACATCCCGCTGGTGTGCTTCGGGATCGCGTTCCCGTTCATGGTGCTCTTCGTCGAGGGGCTGTGGCTGCGCACCGGCGATCCGGCCTACAAGGCGCTGGCCAAGCGCTGGTCGAAGGTGATGCTGATCTTCTTCGCCGTCGGGGTCGTGACGGGCACGATCCTGTCCTTCGAGTTCGGGCTGCTGTGGCCGAACTTCATGGCCACCTTCGGCGACGTCTTCGGCCTCGCCTTCGGCCTGGAGGGCGTGTCGTTCTTCGTCGAGGCGATCTTCATCGCCATCTACGTCTACGGCTGGGATCGCCTTCCCAAGAAGACCCACTTCCTGGTCGGCATCCCGATCGTCCTCGCCGGCATGTCGGGCTCGTTCATGGTCATCGCCGTCAACGGCTGGATGAACAACCCGGTCGGGTTCGACATCGTCAACGGCCAGGTCACCAACGCGCGGCCGTTCGAGGCGCTCTTCAACGACTACTTCTGGCATGAGCTGGTGCACATGTACGTCGCGGGCTACATGGTCGCCGCCTTCCTCGTGGCCGGCGTCTACGCCTTCGCCTGGCTGAAGGGCCGGCGCGACAAGTACCACCGCACCGGCCTGGTGGTGGCGCTGAGCGTCGCGGCGCTCGCCTCGCCGGTGCAGATCGTGATGGGCGACTGGGCGGGACGGACGGTCGCGGAGGACCAGCCGACGAAGCTCGCGACCTTCGAGGGGCTGGGGCAGACCACGGACGACGCGCCGTTCACCATCGGCGGGATCTACGAGAACGGCGAGGTCAAGTACGGCATCGAGATCCCGTATCTGCTCTCGATCCTCGCCACCCACAACCCGACGGGCACGGTCCAGGGGCTCGACGTCGTGCCGCCCGACGACGTCCCGCCGGTCAACGTCGTGCGCCTCGCCTTCCAGACCATGGTCGGCATCGGGACCGGGTTGGCGCTGCTGGGCGTCCTCTTCCTCGCGACGTGGTGGCGCCACCGCCGGCTGCCGCGCTCGAAGTGGTTCTACCGGGCCGTCGTCGCCGCGGGCCCGCTGGCGGTCGTGGCGCTGATCAGCGGCTGGATCACGACCGAGGTCGGCCGCCAGCCGTGGGTGGTCTACGGGATCATGCGGACCGAGCAGGCGGTCACGAGCGCGGGCGGCCTGCTGTGGGCCTACGGCGTCCTGGTCGCTGTGTACCTGGCCCTGATCGTCGGCGTGGTCTGGCTGCTGCGCCGCCTGGCCGGCCATCCCCCGGAGACCGAGCTGGCCGGGCCGGCGCAGGTGCCGGGCACGGGCGGCGAGGCCGGCGGCGGGACGAGCGGGCTGGGCGGCACCCGCCCGGCGGGCGCCTGAGCCATGCTCGCCGAGCTCTGCATGGGGCTGATGATCCTCGGGCTCACCGCCTACGCGGTGCTCGGCGGCGCGGACTTCGGCGCGGGCTTCTGGGACCTGACCGCCGGCGGTGACCGGCGCGGCGGGCGCGTGCGGGGCATGATCCAGCGCTCGATGAGCCCGGTGTGGGAGGCCAACCACGTGTGGCTGATCTTCGTGCTGGTGATCTTCTGGACGTCCTTCCCGGTCGCCTTCGGCTCGGTCATGTCGACGCTGTTCGTCCCGCTCGCGCTGGCCGCCATCGGGATCATCTTCCGCGGCTCGGCCTTCGCGCTGCGCGGCCAGGCGGGGACGATGCGCGAGGCCCGGACGCTGGGCGCGATCTTCGCGCTCTCCTCGGTGCTCGTGCCCTACACGCTCGGCACGGTGCTGGGCGGGATCGCCTCGGGGCGCGTGCCGGTCGGCAACGCCGCGGGCGACCTGCTCGACTCCTGGGTGAACCCGACCTCGGTCCTGATCGGCGCGCTCTCGGTCGTGACGGGCGCCTACCTGTCCGCGGTCTACCTGGCCGGCGACTCGGGCCGGGCGGGCCAGCCCGACCTCGAGCGGGCCTTCCGCGCCCGTGCGCTGGGGGCCGGGGCGGTGTCCGGGGCGGTCGCGCTCGGCGGGCTGTTCGTCATCCGCTCGGACGCGCGGCCGTTGTTCGACGGCTTGACCTCGGGCCTCGGCCTGGCGTTCGTGCTGGCCTCGTCCGTGGCGGGCGCGGCGACGCTCGCGCTGATCTGGACGGGGCGCTACGGGCCGGCCCGCTGGACGTCGGCGGCGGCGGTCACCTGCATCACGGTCGGCTGGGCGGCTGCCCAGAGCCCCGACCTGCTGCCGGGTCAGCTCACGCTCGACCAGGCGGCGGCGAGCGACACCGTGCTCGGTTCGTTGCTGGCCTGCGTCGCCCTCGGCCTCGTCATCCTCGTGCCGTCGCTGTGGTACCTGTACCGCCTGGTGCTCAGGGGCACGCTGGATCAGGAGTACGAGCCGCTCGACCAGCGCTTCCGGCCGCTGACCGCCTCCGACGACCCGAAGGCGCCACCGCGGTGAGCGACGCGCCGCAACGACCCTCTTCGCCCGGCGACGTCGTCCGCGGCGTGCTCGTCTCGCGGCTGCTCGGCGTGGTCGGGCGCTCGCCGGAGAAGCCCGACCGCCGGCGCCGGCGGGGCAGGCGCGGTGCGGGTGCGGGTGCGGCGGGCGGGGCCGCGATCGCGCCGGTCGCGTCCCCCGCGACGAAGCCCGGGCGCTCCGCCCTCGGCCCGCTCGCGCTCGGCTTCTTCGTGATCGGGGTCGTGACGATGATCCCGTTCGAGTACACCGCCACCCGCATCATCGGCGTCACCGCGCTGTTCGCGTTCATCGTCACCGGCCTGTTCGCGATCGCGCGGCCGGACTTCCTGGGCGCGGACGAGTAGCCCGCGGCGGCGGGGCCGGGGCCAGCGAACCCGCATCGAGGGATAGCGGGTCGGGTCGAGCGGGGCGACCACGCCGGGTCTGCTCGCTGAGCCGGTCACGGCAGCCCGATCGGTCCGAGGCACCCTCGATGCCGGTGTTCACCATCGTGCTGCTGGCGATCACGCCGCTGCGCGAGCGCGTGGGCCGCGCGCAGGGGCCCGGCGTCGCCGCCGGCATCGCGGGCGTCGCGCTGCTCGCCGGCGCCGGTTGAGCACGCCTCGCTTGACATGTGACCATTTGGTCACCTATAGTGCCGCTCGTGATCGATGACGACCGCGTCTTCAAGGCCCTCGCCGACCCGACGCGTCGCTTCCTGCTCGACCGGCTCTTCGCGCGTGACGGCCGCACGCTGACCGAGCTCGAGTCCGAGCTGGAGATGACTCGCTTCGGCGTCATGAAGCACTTGAAGCTCCTCGAGGACGCGGACCTCGTCATCACCCGCAAGTCGGGCCGGGAAAAGCTGCACTTCCTCAACCCGGTGCCGATCCGGCTGGTCCACGACCGCTGGATCGACAAGTACACGGAGCGCCGGGTGTCGGCGCTCGCCGACCTCAAGACCGAACTGGAGCAGAACGGATGACCGCAGGCACGCAGACCGAGGCCACGACGCAGATCTATCGCGTCTACATCAAGGCCACCCCCGAGGCCATCTGGGAGACGATCACCTCTCCTGAGTGGACCAACCGCTACGGCTACGGCGGCTACGTCGAATACGACGAACTGCGCTCGGGCGCGGAGTACCGGGTGCGCGCGAGCGAGGAGTTCCTCGCCAGCGGCAGCCCGGAGATCGTGATCGACGGCGAGGTCGTCGAAGCGGACCCCCCGCGCAAGCTCGTGCAGACCTGGCGGATGCTGATGGACGAGACCATGGCCGCCGAGGGCTTCACCCGGCTCACGCACGAGATCGAGCCGACCGCCGACGGCGTCACCCGGCTCACGGTCATCCACGACCTGACCGGCGCGCCGACCCTGGCCAACCTGCTCGCGGGCGGGATGGAGGACGGCGGCGCCGGCGGCGGCTGGGCGTGGGTGCTCTCAGACCTCAAGTCGCTGCTCGAGACCGGCGAGACGCTCGGTCGCTGAGCGGGCGAGCGGAGGCCCGGCGCCGCCGGGCCTCCCGCCGCCACCGGAGAACGGCCGCAGTGAGGCGGTGACAAAGGATCTTGTCGAGACGGTTCCTGGCGGCGGTCGCCGGCGAAGGGACCGGGCGCCGCCGCGGGCGCGCTCTGCCACCCGGCGCGCCGCAGGCGGCTAAGCGGCGCCGACGAGCTGCTCGAGCTCGTCGAAGCGGCGGTACACCGACGAGCCGAGCCGCTCGATGTCCGCGCCGTAGACGTGGATCGAGACGGTCTCCTCCGAGCCGGCGGCCGACACGCGGTGGATGTTCTCCGCCGGCGGGATGAGCGCCTCGACGTGGCCGGGGAACGCCTGGACGCTGCCGGCAGGCTCCAAGCACGCCCGCCCATCGGACTCCACGAGCCGGAAGCGCTCCTCGTGCTCCACGCCGCGGTAGACGCCGACCACGCACCAGGACACGTGGTCGTGGATCGGCGTGCGCTGGCCGGGCCGCCACACCAGCGCGACGACCGACAGCCGGCGGCAGGCGGAGACGTGGAGCAGGTGGGGGCGGTAGGTGTCGGCGCCGGGCGTGCGGTCCTCCGGGGCGAGCCAGCCGTCCTGGGCGAGCAGCCCGCGCAGACGGCGGGCGACGGCGTGGGGGTCGTCGATCAGGCGCTCGGCGTCGCGCGCGAACGCGACGAACGCGGGCGCGGAGGCGGTCCGGCTGAGCACACGTGGCATGTTGGCACTCTCCCAGGCGGGACGGAGCCCTGTCCACCGGCAACCTCGTGTTCGGCGGTGCGGAGAACCGCACTACCGCAGCGGGCCGCGCTAGTTGAAGTCGGCCGCGCTGTGCGGGCCGACGCACGCGACCGACACGGCCTCCGAGATGCCGCGGGCGATCTCGGCGACCTCGTCGAGCGTGACGTCGTCGAGTGCCGCGATCGCCTTGTCCGGGTCGATCTCCTGCCCGAAGACCACCGTCTGGGCGGCGGCGTGGCGGGCGACGGCGTTGGTGTTCTCGAAGGCGAGCACCCGGCGCCCGGCGGCGTAGGCCCGCGCGCGCTGGAACTCCTCTTCCTTCGGGCCGTCGGCGCGCAGCTCGTCGACGATCTCGCGCATGCGCGCGTAGGCCTCCAGGCACTTGCCCGACTCGAGGCCGGCGGAGAGCTGCAGGATGGCCGTGTCGGCGAAGGCGTGGTCGAGCGAGTAGACGGAGTAGGCCAGGCCGCGCTGCTCGCGGATCTCGTCGAACAGGCGCGAGCCCATCGAGCCGCCCAGCAGCGTCGAGAGGACGCTCAGCGCGGCGCGCTCGCGCGGCGCGCGCACGTCGACGGCGGGGCGGTAAGAGAGGCGCAGGTGGGACTGGTTGGACTCGCGCTCCTCGACGAGCGTGCGCGGGTCCAGAGCCGGCGCCGCCTCGCGCGCGCCGTCGGCCGAGATCGACGGGAAGCGCCCGAAGCGGTCGGCGAGCTCGCCGTCCTCGGGGATCGACTCCAGGTTGCCGACGATGAACGCGCCGCCGCGCGCGCCGGACCACTGGCGCCCGCGAAAGCCGAGGATCTCCTCGCGCGTGAACGAGCGCAGGTGCTCGGCGGGGCCGAGCACCGGGCGCCCCAGCGGATGGTCGCCGAAGGCCGCCTGGTCGATCAGGTGCTCGGCCAGCACGGCGGGCTGGTCGTTGGCGCGCGCGATCTCCTGGATGACGACGCCGCGCTCGCGGTCGAGCTCCTCGGGGTCGAGCTTCGGCCGGCCGACGAAGTCGGTGAGCAGGTCGATCGCCTTGCCGACCGACTCCGCCCGCGAGGTGATGTGGAAGGCGACGAGGTCGTGCGAGGTGTAGGCGTTGAGCATCGCGCCCATCGTCTCGGCCGTCTCGTTGACCTTGCGGTAGTGGTCGTACTTCTGGCCGCCCTTGAACACGAGGTGCTCGAGGAAGTGCGCCGCGCCGTTCTCCTCCGGGCGCTCGGTGCGCGCGCCGGCGTCGAAGGCGACGAGCGTGGTCACCGCGCGCGTGCCCTCGAGCTCGAGGCGGTACAGCGGAAGCCCGTTGGGCAGCGAGGAAGCGTGGATCTCCATCATCGGTTCAAAGAGGCTATCGAGGCCCGATCTGCAACCCGCGTTGCATGCACGCCGTCTTGCGGGCGTCGGGGCGGGCGGCTCGTAGCCTGCGCCCTCGCCTATGGCTGCCACAGAGAGAGACGTCCGCCGCGGCTCGCGCCACCGGCGCCTGACCCGCACCGAGCAGCTCGAGGCCCGCGCCTCCGCTGCCGCCCTCGCCGCCCGTGCGCCGGTGCCCGGCGCGATCATCGACTTCCGCTCGGTCACCAAGCTCTACCCGGGTGGCGACATCGGCCTCGACGGCGTCACCTTCGCCGTGCACCCGGGCGAGTTCGTCTTCGTGGTGGGCGCCAGCGGCTCGGGCAAGTCGACCACGATGCGCCTGCTGATCAAGGAGGCCGAGGCGACCAGCGGCTCGATCAGCGTCGCCGGCCGCGACCTCTCGACCATCCCGCACAAGCGCGTCCCGTACTACCGCCGCAACATCGGCGTCGTCTTTCAGGACTACAAGCTGCTGCCCAACCGCACGGTCTACGACAACGTCGCCTACGCGCTGCAGGTGACCGGCGGCGGGCGTCGCGAGATCCGCCACAAGGTGCCCGACATCCTGCGCCTGACGGGGCTCTCGACCAAGCTGCACAACCTGCCCGACCAGCTCTCGGGCGGCGAGCAGCAGCGCGTCTCCGTCGCGCGCGCGTTCGTCAACCACCCGCCGCTGCTGCTGGCCGACGAGCCGACGGGCAACCTCGACCCCGAGACCTCGATCGGGATCATGCAGCTGCTCTACCGGATCAACCGCACCGGGACGACCGTCGTGGTCGCCACGCACGACAAGGCGATGGTCGACCGCATGCAGCGCCGCGTGATCGAGCTCTCCGGCGGCAGCATCGTGCGCGACGAGCAGACGGGCAGCTACTCGACCGACGATCCCTCCGCGGGCGACCCGGGCCTGTGGGATCACGAGCGCTTCGAGGACGAGTCCACCGGCGAGTTCGAGGCGCGGCTGCGGCTCGAGACGCCGGGAGTGGACGTGGCCGGCCCCGAGGACGCCGACCCCGTCGCCCGCCGCATCGTCTGGGAAGACTGAGGAGCCGCCACCGTGAAGCACATCGCCTTCTTCACCCGCGAGGCCATGCGGGCGCTGAGCCGCAACGCGGTCCCGTCGTTCGCGGCCATGGCCACGGTGCTGGTCACCGTGCTCGTGCTCGGCGTCTTCATCCCGGTCGTGCAGGCGACCACCGGCGCGGCCAACGAGGTCCGCTCGAAGGTCATCGCCGACGTCTACCTCAAGTCGAACACGACCGTGGCCGACCGCGACCGCGTGCGCCGTGTGCTCGAGAGCGAGACCCCGCACGTCGGGCGCGTCCAGTTCATCTCCAAGGAGACGGCCTACGCGGAGGAGCGCAAGCGCAACCCCGAGGCCTACGACCTGCTCGGCGCCAACCCGCTGCCCGACACGTTCCGCGTCACGCCGGACTCGCCGGACCAGATCACCGCCATGCGCGACGCGCTGGCCCCGCTCTCGCCCGGCGGCGAGCGCACCACCGTGGACCCCGCGATCGAGGAGGTGCGCAACCGCGAGGAGGACACCAACAAGATCCTCTCGGTCACGCGCGTGGTCAAGCTCACCATGGGCCTGCTGGCCGCCCTGCTCGCGATCGCCTCGCTGCTGCTGATCGCCAACACCATCCGGCTCTCGCTCTACGCGCGCCGCCGCGAGGTCGAGGTGATGAAGCTCGTCGGCGCGACGGACTGGTTCATCCGCTGGCCGTTCGTGATCGAGGGCATCCTCGTGGGCGCGCTCGGCGGCGTGGTCGCGGTGCTGATGCTGGGCGTGGTCAAGGTCGCCGTGGTGGATCCGCTGGCGGCCGACTTCGCGCTCGTCGCGGCGCCGGAGACGATGAACTTCGCGCTGCTCATCGCGGTGCTGCTCGGAGCGGCGGTCGGGGTCTCGGCGCTCGGCTCGGGCATCTCGCTGCGGCGCTTCCTGCGCGTCTGACGGGCGGTGGCGCGCTCGCGCCTCGCCCGTTAGGAGGCCGCAAGGCGCGCTCACTACCGTTATCGGCCGTCCATGCTCCGCCGCGGCCCCGTCCTCATCGCCCTACTCGTGCTGCTGCCGGTCGTGCTCTTCGCCGGTCTGTGGCTCGGCGGGCACCCGTCGTGGCTGCCCGGGCCGGTGCGCGACGTGGTCGTCGCCGACAGCCAGGGACGGGTCTACGAGGAGGCCATCGAGCTCATCGAGGACGACTACTACCGCAAGGTCGACGGCGACCGCCTGCTCGACACCTCGCTCGAGGAGGCGGTCAAGTCGCTCGACGACCGCTTCTCGGCCTACTTCACGCCCGAGGCCTACGCGGACTTCAAGGAGTCCACCGCCGGGAAGTTCGAGGGCATCGGCGTCACGATCGACCCCGACGAGCGCCAGCGCGGGCTCGTGGTCCTGCGCGTGTTCGAGGGCTCGCCCGCCGAGCGCGCCGGCCTCCGCGCGGGCGACGTGATCGTCGCGGCCGGCGGGACGTCGCTGCAGGGCGCCTCGACGAAGGAGGGCAGCGCGAAGATCCGCGGGCGGCCCGGGACCTCGGTCGAGCTGACCTGGCTCACGGGTGAGCGCCGGATCACCAAGCGCGTCGAGCGCGAGCGCGTCGACATCCCGGTCGTCGAGTCCGCGATGGAGCGCGCCGACGGCACCGAGGTGGCCCACGTGCGCCTGGCGAGCTTCACCTCGGGCGCCCACGGCGAGGTCGGCGCCGCGGTCCGGCGGCTGATCAAGCAGGGCGCGAAGGGCGTCGTGCTCGACCTGCGCGACAACGGCGGCGGCCTGCTCAACGAGGCGGTGCTCGTCTCCTCGATCTTCATCCCCGAAGGACCGATCGTCTCGACCAAGGGCCGCACGCGGCCGGAGAAGACCTACGAGGCCACCGGTGGCGCGATCTCGCCGAAGATCCCGGTCGTCGTGCTCGTCGACCGCGAGTCGGCGTCGGCGTCGGAGATCGTGGCGGGCGCGCTGCAGGACCGCGACCGGGCGAAGGTGATCGGCACGCGCACCTTCGGCAAGGGCGTCTTCCAGGAGGTCAAGCAGCTCTCCAACGGCGGCGCGCTGGACATCACCGTCGGCGAGTACTTCACGCCGGACGGGCGCAACCTCGGCGGCGGCGGCGTCAAGGAGGGCAAGGGCGTCCAGCCCGACGTCCCCGCGGCCGACGTGGTCGCAGACCGAGCGCCGCGACGAGGGGCTCGAGTCCGCCGTCGACGAGGTCGCGCGCGAGGCCGGCGGGACGTGAGCTCGCGCCCGGGCCGCGGCGGCGCCGAGCCCGTGGTCTGCCAGCTGGAGAAGCGCGGGCGCTTCCTCGCGGCGACGCCGTTCTTCACCCGCGGCGGGCGCATGAACCTCGACAAGCCGCGGCCGCAGCTCGGCGCGCGGCCGGGCGACCTCGTGCTCGTCGGGCCGACCGGGCCGCGTGCGGGACACGGGCGGGTGCTGCGCCGGATCGGGCGCGCCGACGTCGCGCGCGACGTGATCGAGGCGCTGATGCTCGACCGCGGGCTGCGGCGGCGCTTCGACCCGGCGGTCGAGCGGACCGCGCGCGAGGCGGCCGAGCAGCCGCCGCACGCCGACCTCGGCGCCCGGCTCGACCTGCGCGCGCTGCCGACCTTCACTATCGACCCGCCGACCGCCCGCGACTTCGACGACGCGATCTCCGCCGAGGCGCTGCCGGACGGGCTCGTGCGCGTGTGGGTCCACATCGCCGACGTCGCCGCCCACGTCACCCCGGGCTCGCTCGTCGACCGCGAGGCCTACCGGCGCGCGACCAGCGTCTACGTGCCGGGCGCGGTCGAGCCGATGCTCCCCGAGGCGCTGTCCAACCGCGCCTGCTCGCTGGTCCCGGGCGAGGACCGGCTCGCGGTCACCGTCGAGCTCGACCTCGAGGGCGCGTCCGTGCGCCGCAGCGCGTTCCACCGCTCGCTGATCCGCTCCGACGCGCGGCTGGACTACCCGCAGGTCGACCGCGATCTTCGCGGGCCGCGAGCGCGCGCAGGCGCCGTGGGGCGAGCCGCTGGCCGCCGCCCGCCGCGCCGCCGCGGCGCTCGACGCCGCCCGCGCGCAGCGCGGCGCGCTGGCCGTGGAGTCCGTCGAGCCGGAGTTCGACTTCTCGCGCGAGGGGCACGTGACCGCGCTCGGGCGCAGCGAGCAGACCGAGTCCCACCGCGTGATCGAGCACCTGATGATCGCCGCCAACGAGGCCGTCGCGACGCTGCTGGAGACGCGCAAGCTGCCCGCGCTCTACCGCATCCACGAGCGGCCGGAGCCCGCCCGCGTGGCCTTCCTGGTCGAGCAGCTCGCCGCGCTCGACGTGCCGACGCCGCCCGTGCCCGACCCGATGACCCCGCAGCAGGCCGCCGACCTCGTCTCAGAGCTCTCGCGCAACGTCGACGAGCACGTCCGCCGCACCGGCCGCGGCCGCCAGGCGCTGACCTCGCTCGTCCTGCGCTCGCTCAAGCAGGCGCGCTACTCGCCCGAGAACGCCGGCCACGCGGGGCTGCACTCCGCCCGCTACTGCCACTTCACCTCGCCGATCCGCCGCTACCCCGACCTGATCTGCCACCGCGCGCTGCTGGCGGCCGTCGGGGCGGGGGAGGAGGGCCCGGCGGCGGCGCGCCTCGGCGACGCGGGGGAGTGGACCTCCGACCGCGAGCGGGCCGCGATGGGGATCGAGCGGACCGCCGACGACGTGGCCCGCTGCTTCCTGCTCGAGGCCGAGCTCTTCCACCGCGGCTGGCAGTCGGAGTGGGCGGGCGAGGTGATCGGCGTGATCGGCGCCGGCGCGTTCGTGGCCTTCGGCGAGGGGCACGAGGGGCTGCTGCCGGTGCGGCGCCTGCGCGGCGACTGGTGGGAGCTCGACGAGCTCGAGACGCGGCTCGTCGGCGCGCAGTCGGGCAAGGCGATCCGGCTCGGCGACCCGGTGGTCGTGCAGGTCGAGCGCGTCGACGCCCCGCGCGGGCGCGTCGACCTCTCGCCGGTCGAGCTCTAGCGTTTCAGCGCCCGCCGCACGGGCGCGAGCCCGTCGAGGTAGAGCCGGCGCAGCGTCTCGTTGCGCCGCAGCTGCCGGCGGGCGCCGATGAGCGTCACCCGGCCGCGGACGAACGCGCGTCCGCGGAGCGTGCGCGGCGCGCCGATGGCCTGGTAGAGCGGCTCGTTGCGGTCGGCCAGCTCGCGCTTGTGCGGCTCGTCGCCGCCGAGGAACTCGACGCGCTCGAGCCCCTCCGCCGATCCGGCGGCGAGCGCGTGGCGCAGGGCGAGGTGACCGGGCGCCTGGGCGGCGTACTCGGGCGCGAAGCCCGTGCGGAAGAGGACCATGCGCCCCTCGAGCGCGAAGTAGGCCTGGAAGGCGATCGCGGTGCCGTCGAGGCGCAGGACGAGCACGCGGGCGACGTCGCCGGCGGCGAGCGCCAGCATGCCCGCCCGGAAGAAGCGCTCGCCGCGCTCGGTGGCCAGCACCGATCCGTCCGGGCGCCCGTGCCAGCGCAGGCGATGCAGCCGGATCGCGTCCGCGAGCGCGGGCTCGAGCTCGGCCGGCGTGCGCGCGAGCTCGACCTCGAGCCGGCCCGCTTCGGCGAGGCGCCGCTCGCGCCGGCGGTGGACGCGGCGCCGGCTGGAGGGCATCTTCGCCTCGTAGACGGCGTCCCAGCCGGCGGCCATGTCGAGCACGGGCGCCTCGGCGCGCGGGATCAGGTGCAGGCGATCGGCCCCCAGCACCGCGCCCAGGTGGCTGCCGGCCGGCAGGCCGGAGAGGTCGACCGCGTCGTGGCGCGAGGCCCGCGCCGGCGTCCCGAGCGCGGCGGCCAGCGCGCCGGGCTCGCCAGGGGCGAGCAGGACGTCGCCGAGCGCGGCGTGCTCGCCGCCCATGAACTGCAGCCGGCGCACGCCGTGGCGCGACACGATCGCCAGCGGCAGCGCCCCGGCGAGCCGGCCGTCGCGCTCGGCGACGTGGACGGTCACGTCCGCCCGCCCGCCGTGGTGGCGCCACCACTCGCGCAGCCAGCCGTGCAAGAGGAACGGGCTCGGCCGCGGCATCGCCCGGACGAGGCCGTCCCACTGCGGCGCCAGCGCGGCGAACGCCTCGGGCGTCGACACCGTCCGGACGCCGAGGGGCGTCTCGCGCGCGTGCCTGGATGAGGCGACGGCCTGGACGGTGGCGTGGGTCTCGCAGCTCATGTGGGACGGGATTGTGCGGGCGTGACGTAAGCGCCGCCTGTGAAGGCCCGCAGGGTCCTACGCGCCCATGCCAAGATGGGTTCATGGCCAAGGGCAAGAAGCGCAAGGCGGCGGCGGGCGACCTCGCCACCAACCGTCAGGCGTCCTACCGCTACGACCTGCTCGAGCGCCTGGAGGCGGGGATGGTCCTCACCGGCACGGAGGTCAAGTCGCTGCGCGAGGGCAAGGCGCAGATCAAGGACGGCTACGCCGCGATCCGCGACGGCGAGCTGTGGCTCTACAACGTCCATATTCCGCCCTATCAGGCTGCGGCGCGCGACAACCACGAGCCCGAGCGCCCGCGCAAGCTGTTGCTGCACCGCCGCGAGATCGATCGCCTGATCGGCAAGACCAAGGAGCGCGGCCTGACGCTCGTGCCCACGCGCCTGTACTTCTCCGGCCCCAACGCCAAGGCGGAGATCGCGCTGGCCAAGGGCAAGGCCGTCGGCGACAAGCGCCGGGCGCTCAAGGACCGCGAGCAGAAGCGCGAGATGGAGCGCGCGCTCAGCTACCGGAGCTAGGCGTCGTCGAGCGAGCGCTCGACGAAGCTGACGTCCATCCCGAGCGCGAGCAGGGCGATCAGGCCGACGTAGACGGCGCCGACGGCGAGCCGCGCGCGCGGCGCGACCAGGTAGTAGGCGGCGTCGCCCTCCTCGCCCGAGCGCCGCTGCTTCCAGCGCCGCCAGGTCTCCAGGCCGCCGAGCAGGATGAACAGGATCAGCACCGGGTTCGGGAAGAAGACGAAGAACGCGACCATCCCGGCGAAGCCCACGAACCACATCCACGGCGCCATCGCCGCCATCGCCCGCCCGCCGTCGAACGGCACGACCGGGATCAGGTTGAAGAGGTTCAGGAAGAAGCCGGTGAACGCCAGCGCCCGCCAGAACGGGTCGTCGGTGAGGGCCGCGACCGGCAGCAGCGCAGCGCAGGCGAGCGAGCCGAGGATCGGCCCGGCGAGGCCGACGCGCGCCTCGGCCAGCGCGTTGCCGCCCAGCGAGCGGGTGAAGACGGCCGCGCCGAGGAACGGGATGAAGACCATCCCGGACGGCCTGACGCCCTCGCGGCGCAGCTGGATGTAGTGCCCCAGCTCGTGCACGAAGAGCAGCGCGACGAAGCCGGCGGCGAACCTCCAGCCCCAGATCAGCGCGTAGGCGGCGACCGAGACGAGCATCGACGCCGAGGTGGTGAGCAGCTTGAGCTTCGGCAGCAGCAGCAGCGCCGCCTTGCCCCACTTGAAGACCAGCGCGCCGACCAGGATCAGCGGCCCGAGCAGCCGGCGCCCGAGCGACGGCTGGCGCTCGGGCACCCGCGCCGCCGCGGGCTCCGCGCCGGCCGGCGGGTCGCTCAGCGGGCGGAGCGGAGCGGCCGGCACGCCGGGCGGCAGCCACTCGGTCTTGCGCGACTCCATGCCCATATTCTGGCAGCCGCCGATTTCCCGAATTAGCGGGATCGGCGTGCGCCGGCCCCTTGCGGCAACTCGTCGCTCGTCCTAGTTTTCCGTCCAGACGCGGAGGTCAGAGACGCAAAGAGCGAGGCCACTGAGGTGCGAGGCCCGCCGCCGTAGAACCCGGGTGCTTCGGCACCAGGGGGAAGGGCTCCTCGAGCGGCTCCCTCCGCGTCCCTTTTTCGTTCTAGGGCCCTCTCGCTAGACGCCGTACTTCTCCAGCAGCCGGAGCCAGATCTCGCTGCGGGTGGGGAACGCGGGCACCGCGTGCTTGAGGCGCTCGATCGGCACCTCGCCCACCACCGCGATCGTCGCCGCGTGCAGGAAGTCGGCGATCTCCGAGCCCGTGATCGTCGCGCCCACGATCACCCCGCGGTCCTCGTCGACCAGGATCTGCGTCGTCCCCGCCGCGTTGCGGCCGTAGAAGGAGCCGCCGGCGTTGCCCGACGTCTGGACGTCGACCGCGCGGACGTTGAGGCCCGCGTCCTTCGCCGTGTCGGTGGTGTGGCCGACCGCGGCGATCTGCGGCTCGGTGAAGACCACGCGCGGCGACAGCGCGCCGTCGGCCAGGGGATCGAGCGTGGCCGGGCGCCCCAGGATGTGGTCGGACATGATGCGGGCCTGGTACTTGCCCATGTGGGTGAACAGCGCGCGGCCGTTGACGTCGCCGATCGCGTAGAGCCAGTCGTGGCCGGGGACCTGCATGCGCTCGTCGGTGTCCACGTACTTGCCCGCCTCGAACCCGAGGTCCTCGAGGCCGAGCTGCTCGGTCTGCGGCGTGCGCCCGAGCGCGACCAGCACCTCGTCGGCCTCGACCGTCGCGCCGTCGGAGATCTCGACCTTGACGGTGCCGTCGGGCTGGCGGTGGATGCTCTTGGCCTTCTGGCCGATGCGGATGTCGGCGCCGAGCGCCTGCAGGGCCTCGGTCACCTCCGCGCACGCGAACTCCTCCTCGCGCGGCAGCAGCCGCCGCTCGCCCTCGACCAGCGTCACCTGGGTGCCGAGCGACTGGTAGGCCTGGGCCATCTCTGAGCCGACGACCCCGCCGCCGACGATGACCAGCCGGCCGGGAAGCTGCTTGGCGGTGGTCGCCTCGCGGTTGCTCCACGCGTCGGCGTGCGTCGAGCCCGTCGATCGGCGGGAAGGCGGGCAGCGTGCCGCCGGCGAGCACGACGGCCCTGCGCGCCTCGAGCTCCTCGTCGCCGGCGACGACCCGGCGCTCGCCGGTGACGCGCCCGCGCGCGCGCACGAGCGTGATGCCCTTCTCCTCCAGCCACGGCAGCTGGGAGGAGTCGTCGAGGTCGTGGATGATCTCGTCGCGGCGGTCGAGCACGGCCTGGACGTCGAGCGTGCCCGTCGCCGCCTGCCTGGCGCCCTCCACGCGGCGGACCTCGTCGAGCGCCTCGGCCGGGCGCAACAGCGCCTTTGAGGGCATGCAGGCCCAGAAGGAGCACTCGCCGCCGACGAGGCGGTCTTCCACGATCGCCACCTCGAGCCCGCCCTCGGCCAGCCGCCCCGCGGCCACCTCGCCGGCGGGCCCGGCGCCGATCACCACCACGTCGAAGCTGCGCATCTCGTCTCCTCTGCTCGTCAAGGTCTCCGAGCCTAGTCGCCGTTCCGGGTCGATCCATTACACTGGGACGCGTAGGAACGCACCCGGGGACGACAGGCTTCGACGTGGTCGGTTCGTGGGGGCGGTTGCGAGTCGAGGTGCCGGAGGCCTCGTAAAACCCGGCAAAACCATAAGTGCGAACAAGCACGAGGCGTCTCACGCCTTCCAGCTCGCCGCCTAGTTAGCTCTAGCCGGTGAGTCTCGGCCCCCGGAGCCTGCGCCGGGATCAGGCCGAGTCAGAGAGCAGGCTCACCCCCGGAAGGCCCGCCCGCGCCGACCGGAGGGGACACCCAAGCGGGCTGGGGCCCCGCAACCCCGCCGGCGTGGCGAGCGGGGCCCGAGATCCAGAGCGCCGGCTACGCTCGTAGAAGCTGCCCTTTACGCGATTGCGGACGCGGGTTCAATTCCCGCCGTCTCCATACTAAATTCCGGTGTATAGAGGAGGATTCAGCAGCTCCCGATGACCGCTCGTGAGCCCGGCGCCCGCGAGGCGCCGCGGCTGATGGGAATCGCGAGACGCGCGCGGCAGCACCACGTTCCGACGGTTGACCGGGCACGTCGCGCGACGTAGGCTCGCCACCGTCTCTCGTCCCTCGCGAAGGAGACCATCATGAGTGGAGCAGGCGCCGTCGTCCTTGTCCACGGAGGTTTCGTCGATGGCTCCGGCTGGGAGCCGGTCTACCGCCTCCTCAGGCAGCAGGGCCACGGCGTCAGCGTCGTGCAGAATCCGACGTTGTCGCTTCAAGGTGATGTGGAAGCGACCAGGCGCGTCATCGACGCGCGGGGCGAACCCGTCATCCTCGTCGGGCACTCCTACGGCGGAGCCGTGATCACAGAGGCGGGCAACAATGCGAATGTGGAGGCGCTCGTCTACATCGCTGCGTTCGCGCCGGACGCGGGCGAATCCGTGAACACGCTGATCGCCGATCCGCCGCCTGGCGCGCCGGTGCCGCCTATTCTGCCGCCCCAGGACGGCTTCCTGTTCCTCGACCGCGACAAGTTCCATGCGTCGTTCGCGGCTGACATCCCGGCCGAGCAGGCGACGTTCATGGCCGACTCTCAGGTGCCGTGGGGTGTGGACGCTCTGAGCGGCACGATCAGCCAGCCGGCGTGGCGGAGCAAGCCGAGCTGGTATCTCGTCGCAACCGACGACCGGATGATCCCCCCGCCGGCTCAGCGCTCGATGGCCGAGCGTGCGGGTGCGACCACGGTCGAAGTCGCGGGCAGCCACTCGATCTTCTTGTCGCAGCCAGCAGCAGTGGTTGAGCTCATCGAACAGGCAGCCTCCGAGGTGTAGCCGGACCCGCGCTTCGGCGGCTCAAGCGCTGCCGCGGTCCGGTCGTCCTGCCATTCGATCGGTGCAAACCTGCAGGGATCGGGCGGGTTAGACGAATCGCTTGACGAACGCGAGTGCCGTGTCGGCGACCTCGCGCCAGCCGCTGTCGATCGTCAGGGAGTGTCCGCGGTTGGGGATCTTGACGATTTCGGTCACCGACTGGTTGTGCTTCTGCCGCTTGTAGGCGCCGTTGGCGATCGCCCATGGCACCGTGTGGTCGTTCTCCCCGTCGATGATCAGCAGCGGGCCGCGTCGCGGGTTCTTGGGGTCGACCTTCGCCTCGGTGCGCGGGTTTACGTTCGCGTTGGCCATCTGCATCAGCGCGACGCCGGGCGCGGCCACGTGGTAGGTCTCGTAGAGCTGCTTGGCCTCGTCGTCGGTGAGGGCATTCGCCCACCCGTACTTGAACTGATCCAGCGTGAGCGTCACCGCGCGGCGCCGGTTGAGCGGGTTTCGCAGCACCGGCCCGGCCGACCGCAGTGCAGAGATGGGCAGCGGCAGCACCCCGCGGAAGGGACCGGGATCGATCGCGACAGAGGCCGCCGACAGTCCGCGGTCGGCGATCATGTACGTCAGGAGCCCGCCGGTCGAGTGGCCCATGACGGCGGGCTTCGTCGTGAGCTTCCCGATCACCTCGGCGGTGTGATCGGCGATCTGCCGCAAGGTCTTGTTGGCGAAGACCTCCGGGTTTGCCCGTGCCTCCTGGACCGTCTCGGGGTCGTCCGGCCAGGACGGTGTCAGCGCGGCATAGCCGGACTCCTCGAACAGTTGCGCCCAGTTGTCCCAGCTGCTGGGGAGCAGCCAGAGTCCGTGGATGAAGACGACGGGTGTCCGTCCACTCGCGTTCGCCTGTTCGACCTGCTGCGTCTCCCGCTGCGTGATTGCGGTCATGCCGGCTCCTTTCGCGCCGGAGGTCCGGCGGGTCGTGGTGGCGTCAGACGTCGAGGTCGGGCGAGTATCTCCGACCTGCGAGCTTGGAGTGAGACCGACTGGTAGGCGCGTCGCTCACGCCCGCCGGCTGCCGCCCGAGACACCTTCGACGCCCTCGGATGCGCGTCGTGGAGCGACCGTGCTCGCCGCGAGCTGCGCGCATCGGGCGAATCCAGCACCCGCCGCGACTCCGAGGCCCGAGATCGTCTCACCGCAAGAGCTTCAAATCGTGCAGCTCGCGGCCGAAGGCCTCACCAACCGCGAAATCAGCGCGCGCGTCGACGAAGTGCTCGAGCTCGTCGTCCACGACGCGCACCCAGCCGCGGTCGAGCGAGTGCGCGGGGAGCTGGTGGCGCCGGCCGCCGAGCTGGTCGCCGGGCTTCGCGGACACGGGTGATCACCGTCCGCGCCGGCCGCGCGCCATGCGGGGGATCACCCGTGACGGAGCCCTGATGGCGGTGGCGGAAGTGCTCCACCACGGGCCGCCGCGGCGTCCGCTTCGGCCGCCAGCGCGCCGTGTAACTCGATCCGAGAGCCGATGCCGAGCTTGGTGAACCCCTGGGCGAGGTGATACTCCGCGGTGCGCGGGCGCACGAACGCCGGATCCCGATCCGGGACCGTCGGCGGTTCCGTCTAGCGGTTGAGGCCTGGTGGTGGTCACGCCGGGACCTTCGGGCGTTCAGCGGTGGCTTGCTCGGCTTCGCCCGCGACCGCTCCCAGGCGGCCTTCGAGCGAGACGTTGGGAAGCGCGCGATCGAGCCAGGCGGGCAGCCACCAGGCGCGGTCGCCGAGCAGCGTCACCACCGCGGGTGCGATGACCATGCGCACGACCAACACGTCGATCAGGATCGCGAGGCCCAGGCCGAGCCCGAACATCTTGCCGATCACGTCGCTGCCGGTCACGAAGCTCAGAAAGACCCCGGCCATGATCAGGCCGGCGAAGACGACGACCTTGCCGATGCGGCCCATCCCGTGGATCACGCTCTCGCGCGGACGGTCGCCCTCGTTGTAGGCCTCATGCATCCGGCTGAGCAGGAAGATGTTGTAGTCCATGCTCAGCCCGAACAGGATCGCGAACAACATGACCGGCAGGAACGAGATGATCGGAATGCCGGAGTCGGCGCCGATGAGGCTCGCACCCACGCCCTCCTGGAAGACCGCGACGACGACGCCGTAAGCGGCGCCCACCGACAGCAGGTTGAACAGCGCCGAGACGAGCGGGATCCACAGCGAGCGGAACGCGATCACCAGCAGCAGCACGGACAGGCCAATCACGAGTGCGATGAACACGGGCAGGCGGCCGGCCACCTTGTCCGTGATGTCCACGAACGCGGCAGTGTTGCCGCCCACGTAGACCTTCAGCGGCGTGCCAGCGACCGCGCCGGGGATGACGTCATCGCGCAGGCGCTCGAGCAGCTCGCTCGTCTCAGCGTCCTGCGGCGCAGTGGTCGGGACGGCGAAGATCGTCGCCATCTCGCCGTCCTCGCTCACCGACGCGGGAGGGACCGCGGCCATGCCGGGCGTTCCGGCGACCGCCTGCCGGAGGGCGGCGAGTTGGTCTTCGGTCTCCGCCGCGCCCCGTGGCGTGTCGACCGCGAGCAGGAACGGGCCGTTCGATCCCGGTCCAAACGCCTGCGTGAGCTGGTCGTAGGCGACTCGCTGCGTGCGCGACTCGGCCTGGTTGCCGTCGTCGGGCTGGCCGAGGCGCATCTGGGTCACCGGTGCGGCGAAGACCAGCATCAGGGCGACACCGGCGGCGATCGACGCCCACGGACGGCGGGTCACGATCTCGCCCCAGCGGACGAAGGCCGGCGAGGAATGGACGTGCTCGGGATGCTTCGGCACCAGCCTGCGGCCAAACGCCCCCATCATGATCGGAAGGATCGTCAGCGCCGACACGACCACCGCGCCGATCGCGATTGCCGCGCCGATGCCCATCTTGCCGATGTAGGGGACGCCGATGACCAGCAGCCCGGCGATCGCCACCATCACGATCAGCCCGGCGGCCACGACTGTGGTGCCGGCCGTGGCGGCCGCCCGTGCGGCCGCGTCGGGCACGTCGTCGCCATCCGCTCGCTGCTCCCGGTAGCGGCCGATGATCAGCAGCGCGTAGTCGATGCCGGCGCCGAGGCCGAGCATCATCGCGATCACGGCCGCGAAGGTGGGCAGGCCGAGCGGGGCTGACAGCGAAGCCAGCAGGAGTTGGCCCGCCGCGACGCCGACCAGCGCGCCGATCAGCGTCGCGATCGTCGCCGCCGCGGAGCGGAACAGCACGCCGAGCAGCACGATCGCGATCAGCACGCCCACGAGCTCGCCGATGGGAGCCTCCTGCTCGGACGCCAGGTCGACCAGATAGCCGCGGGCCTCGACCTGCACCTCCGGCTCGGCGCTCTCGCCCGCCGCGATCAGCGCCTCGCCGTCCTCCTTCTCGATTTCGGCGGGGTCGGTCGAGTAGCGCACCTCAACCGCGGCCAGCCGCCCGTCCTCGGAGACCGGCCCGCCCGGCACGAACGGGCTCGAGGCCAGCGCGACACCGTCGAGCCCGCGCACCTTCGCGAGCGCGCCCTCGATCGCCGCCTTGGGCCCCGGGTCCGACACCTTGCCCTCATCGACGGTGAAGACGAGGCTCGAGTCTGCCCCGCCGAACGCCGGCGAGTGCGCCTTCAAGAGGTCGATCGCCTGCTGAGATTCCGCGCCCGGCACGGAGTAGTCGTCGAGAGCCTCGCCGGCGACACCGGCTGCCAGGACCAGCAGCACGACCACGCCGATCGCCGCCGCGAGGCTGCGCTTCCAATGGGAGGAAAGGCTGCGCGCGAGTCGCGCGAGGAGCCCGGACATCGTGGTGCTCTTGCGTTCCATGAGTCGACCTTCCGGGCCCTGCCTGCTCGGGGCAGACGAGCCGGTAGGGGCGGCATTTCGTCGCTAGGAGGAGCGTGTCCGCGAAGTCGCCGGCCGTCGCTCGCCGTGGAGATTCGCCGCGAACTGGCTTCGCAAGAGCGCTGAGGTTGCCCGAAAGCCGACCCTACTGGCCTACGCGTCTGATCACAGGAATCTTTCACTGATCGAGCCGACGGAACAGCGATCGCGCCCGGCAACCTCGCCTATTCTTGGCCCGCGCTCGTCAAGACCGCTCTTGTCGGGCGTCGTGGGATGAGCGATACGTCATCCCGCTCCCCGTGCGCAGCTTCGCTTGGCGTCGCGGCCCGCCGGGGAATCAATGTGCATTGCCTGCCTTGGGCAGGATTCAGACGAGGCAATTCCCACGGTTTCGGCGCTAGTTCCGTCGCGGGCTGCGAGCCGTCCTCGGGGTAGGACAATGCGGACTCGATGACGGCTCGCCCAGCGATCCTGGTATCTGCGCGGCTCTGCGCCACACGTACGCACGGCGCGCAGCTAACGGGACCACGGCGGCTCGCGTTCGGCGGATGGGTAGCAGATGGGTAGCAGTGCGCTCGAGCTTATGCCGGAAATGACCGGCTTTCGCACCTGTTTGGACCCATCGTCTCCACTCCAGTCCTGCTGAATCGGGACGGCGCCCGGGTTTCCCGGTTGCCGCGCTCGATCCCCGGCGCTCGTCCCCTCCACGCGGACGAGATCGCCGAGCGACCCGTCCGTACGGACGACCCGACCCGACGCTCCCCGGCGCGCCGGGAATAGCTCGCCGGCCCGAAGCGTCCTAGGCGGTACTCGATCGCCGCCCTACCGGGGTGGCAGCAAGGAGGCCGTGATGCCGCGCTCAGCCAGGACGGCGATTCCCACGACGCTGGCGCTCGCGGCGCTCGCGCTGGCGGGCCACGCGGCGTCGGCGCAGGCGGCGACCTACACGGTCACGACCGCCAACGACGCGGGCCCCGGCTCGCTGCGCCGCGCGCTCGTGCAGTCCGGCCAGCAGCTGAACGCCGACCGCATCGAGTTCGCGATCGCCGGCGCGGGACTGCACACGATCGCGGTCGCGAGCGACCTGCCGCCCGTCACCCAGGACGTCACGATCGACGGCTACTCCCAGGCGGGCTCGAGCGCGCCCACGCCGACCACGCCGGCGGTGCCGAGGATCGCGATCGACGCGACCAACGCGGCGCGCGGGCTGGACATCGGCGGCGATCGCGCGGAGGTCCGCGGGCTGGCGGTCCACTCGGCGCAGTCGGTGGGCATCTTCGTCGAGGGCCGCGAGATCGTCGTCGCCGGCAACCACGTCGGCACCAACGCCGCCGGCACCGCGCTGCGGCCCAACGGCGAGTTCGGGATCGAGATCTACGGCGGCGACAACGAGATCGGCGGCCCGGCCGCTGAGGACCGCAACGTGATCGCGGGCGGCGGGGCCATCAACGTGCTCGTGCGGGGCGGCACCGGGTCACGCGATCGAGGGCAACCGGATCGGCACCAACGCCGCCGGCACCGCGGGACTTGACAACCTCGGGGCCTACGGCGCGATGCTCAACACCGGCGCCAACGAGGTGCGCGGGAACCTGATCGCGGCCGAGTTCGTCGGGCTCGAGCTGCTCGGCGACGGCAACACCGTCCAGGGCAACCAGATCGGCACCGACGCGGCCGGCACCGCCGCCATCCCGAGCGGCCTCGGCGTCAACGTCGAGGGCGGCGACGACAACCTGATCGGCGGCACCAGCGCCGAGGAGGCGAACGTGATCTCCGGCAACGCCTTCGGCGGCCTGCAGATCGAGGCCGGCGACGCGACCGACCCCGAAGAGGAGATCGGGCCCGGGACCGGCAACGAGGTCAAGGGCAACTTCGTCGGCACCGACGCGACCGCCACGATCGCGATTCCGAACGGCGTCGGCTTCGGGCTGGCCGGGCTCGCGATCACCATCTCCGACCACAACACGATCGGCGGCTCGGAGCCCGGCGCCGGCAACGTGATCGCCGCCAACGACGGGGAGGGGCTCTTCATCGTCGGCACGGGCGCGGAAGAGAACCGCGTGCTCGGCAACTGGATCGGCACGACGCCGGCCGGCGCGGCGAACCTCGGCAACGGCAAGAGCGGCGTGCGCATCCTCGACGCCTCGCGCAACCGCGTCGGCGAGACCGGCGCCAACGGCTCGCAGAACACGATCGCCCACAACGGCGAGGACGGGGTGAGCGTCGTCCAGAGCGCCGGGACCGCCACGGGGAACGCGATCCTGCGAAACGCGATCTTCGAGAACGGCAGCGCGGCCGGCGACCTGGCGATCGACCTCGCCGCCGACGGCCTGACCGCGAACGACGCGCTGGACGCCGACGCCGGCGCCAACGCGCTCCAGAACACGCCGATGATCGCCTCCTCCACGTCCAGCGGCGGAGGGAAGGTGACCTGGACGCTCGCCAGCGCCGCGACCACGTCCTACCGGCTCGAGTTCTTCGCGAGCGACGCCTGCGATACGTCGGGCAACGGCGAGGCCCAGCGGTTCCTCGGCGCGAGCACCGTGGTCACGGACGCCGCGGGCCAGGCCGGCGCCGGCACCCCCGCCTCGGTCGCCGCGGGCGAGCAGGTCACGATGACCGCGACCCGCCTGACGGCGGCGGGCGTCGGTCCGGGAGACCTCCGAGCCCTCGGCGTGCGTCACGGTGAGCTGAACGGGGCGGGCCTACGCTGCGCCTTTCAAGGCGGTCGTGTCGATCGCGGCGGGCCGGCTCCGACGTCCCGGGTGGAAAGCGATCACCGAGAGGAGCACCACGTGAAGTACGTCATCCTCATCCACTCCAACCCGCAGCCGTGGGGACACCCGACCGGGGACTTCGTCGCCGAGCACCAGGCGCTGCCTCAGGAGCAGCGCGACGCGATCAACGCCGACTTCGAGGCCCTGCTCAACGAGATGTCCGAGCGGGGCGAGCTCGTCGGCGGCGAGGCGCTCGGCGACCCGTCGACCTCGCGGCTGTACCGCTGGGACGCCGGGCGGCCGCTGGCCACCGACGGGCCCTACTCCGAGGCCAAGGAGCACCTGGCGGGCTTCTTCCTGGTCGACGTCGAGAGCCGCGAACGGGCCGAGGAGCTGGCGGCGCAGTTCTCCGGTCCCGGCGAGACGATCGAGCTGCGGCCCGCCATGGGCCCGGGCGGCGACGACCAGTGAGCTCGCCGGAGCTCGAGGACGTGTGGCGGCGCGAGTCGCCGCACGTCCTCGGCGCTCTGCTGCGCCGCCACGGCGATCTCCAGGACTGCGAGGACGCCGCCCAGGAGGCACTCGAGGCGGCGGCGCGGCAGTGGGGGAGCGACGGCGTGCCGGAGAGCCCGCGCGGCTGGCTGATCCGCGTGGCCTCGCGGCGGCTGATCGACCAGCAGCGATCCGACGGGGCCCGCGCGGCGCGCGAGGAGGCCGAGGCCGCCGCGCAGCCGGGCGACGCGCTCGTCGCCCCGCCGCCCGACGCCGACCGCGGGCACGAGCGCGACGACGGCCTGCAGCTGCTCCTGCTGTGCTGCCATCCGGCGCTGACCCGCTCCTCGCAGGTCGCGCTCACCCTGCGCGCCGTCGCCGGCCTGAGCACCGAGGAGATCGCCGCGGCGTTCCTCGTGCCCGAGCGCACGATGGCCCAGCGGCTGAGCCGGGCGCGGGCGACGCTGCGCGAGGCGGGCGCACGCTTCGCTCCGCCCGAGGCCTCGGAGTTGCCCGAGCGGGTCGCGGCCGTGCTCGACGTCTTGCACCTCGTGTTCAACGAGGGCTACACGCGCACCGCGGGCGACGCGTTGCTCGACGCCTCGCTGACCCGCGAGGCGATCCGGCTCACGCGCTCGCTCGCGGCGTGGCTGCCCGGCCACGACGAGGTCGCCGGTGCGCTGGCGCTGATGCTGCTCACCCGGGCCCGCGAAGCCGCCCGGACCGACCGGCGCGGCGACCTGATCCCGCTGTCCGAGCAGGACCGCAGGCGCTGGGACGAGGCGCTGATCGCCGAGGGCGTCGGCATCCTCGAGCAGGTGCTCCCCCGCGGGCCCGTCGGCCGCTACCAGCTGCAGGCGGCGATCGCGGCGGTGCACGCCGAGTCGAGGACGTGGGAGGAGACCGACTGGAAGCAGATCGGCGTCCTGTACGACATGCTCGAGCAGGCCGCCCCGAGCCCGGCCGTGACGCTCAACCGCGCCGTCGCCGTCGCCATGACCCGCGGCCCGGCCGAGGGGCTCGCCATCGTCGACGGCCTGCTCGAGGACCCGGCGATGCGTCGCCACCACCGCACCCACGCCGTCCGGGCGCACCTGCTCGAGATGAAGGGTGACCCCGCAGAAGCGGCCCGCGGTTACGCCTACGCCGCACGGCTGACCGCGAGCCTGCCCGAGCAGCGCTACCTCAACGCGCGCGCTCAGCGGATGCAGGGGTGATGCCAGCGGCAAGGAAATGATACGTTGTGTTACGCAACGTATCGTAATCTGCAGTGCGGAGGAGTCGCCGATGTCGCTCGACGCAGCACCGTTACGTCGCGTCCGCGTGACCGGTCGCCGGCGGGCGGCGACGCTGGCGCTGTTGGCGTTCGCGATGCTGATCGTCTCGCTCGATCAGTACGTCGTGGTGGTGGCGCTGCCCGAGATCGGGCGCGAGTTCGGCTTCTCCGGGCAAACGCTGCAGGCGGTCATCAGCGCCTACGCGGTGGCCTCGGCCGGCTTCCTGCTGCTCGGTGGCCGCGCCGCCGACCTGCTCGGCCGCCGGCGGGTCTTGGTCGCCGGCCTCGGGCTCTACGCCGTGGCCTCACTCGGCGGTGGGCTGGCAGGGACACCCGAGGTCCTGCTCGGCGCCCGCGCCGTGCAGGGGCTCGGCGGCGCGCTCGTCTTCCCCGCCACGCTGTCGCTGGTCAACACCACCTTCGCCGAGGGCGCTGAGCGCAACCGGGCGCTGGCGATCTGGGGCGGCGCCGGCGCGGCCGGGCTGGTCGTCGGGGTGCTGCTGGGCGGCGTGCTGACCCAGGCGCTCGGCTGGGAGGCGGTGTTCTTCGTCAACGTGCCGCTGGCGAGCCTCGCCGTGCTGCTCGCCTTCGCGCTGATCCCGGCCGACCACGCGCTCGAGCGGGGCCGGAGCTTCGACCTGCCCGGGGCGCTCAGCGTCACGTTCGGCGTCACCTTGCTGGTGTTCGCGCTCGTCCAAGGTCCGGGGCTCGGCTGGGACTCGGTCGCGGTGCTGGCCGCCGCGGCAGCCGGCTCCGTCCTGCTGGCGGCGTTCGTGATCATCGAGCGACGCAGTCCAGATCCGCTTCTCCCCCCGCGGCTGCTGGCCAACCGCAACCTCTCGACCGCGGTGGCGATCGCCTTCCTGTTCTGGGCCACCTTCGGCTCGATCCTGTACTTCCTCACGCTCTACCTCCAGGACGTGCACGGCTACGACCCCCTGCAGACGGGCATCGGCTTCCTGCTCCCGACGGCGTTCGTGCTGGGCGGCTCGGCGCTCGCCGGCCGGCTGGTCACGCGCTGCGGGCTCAAGCCGACCCTCATCGCCGCGCTCACGCTCGGCGCGGCCGGGGCGCTGGCGCTCGCGCTCGCCATGTCACCCAGCGCGGGCTACGCCGCGCTGATCCCGGGTCTCATCCTGCTCAGCGTCGGCGACGGCGTCGTCTTCACCACGATGTTCATCGCCGCGGGCACGGGGGTGGCGGACCGCGAGCAGGGCGTCGCGTCCGGCATCACGTCGACCAGCACGTCGGTCGGCGCCGCCGTCGGACTCGCGCTGCTGGTCCTCGTGGCCAACTCCGGCACCGTCGGGCTGACCGGCGAGTCCCTGCGGATCGCCACCGCTGACGGTCTCAGCACCGCCGTGCTCGTGGTGGCAGGCGCGATCGCGGCCACCGCACTGCTCGCCCTCAACCTCCGGCCCGCTGCCCGCCCGTCCTCACCGCCGCCGTGCCCGCGCCGGCTGGCGATCCCAGAGCGCCTGTGGCCGGCCCGCCGTCAGGCGTGGAGGTGATGCAGCTCAGGATCCCCGCTCATGCGGCGGCTGTGCTCGAGCAGCCTCGGATAGTCGGTCGCGATGCCCTGCAGCAGGACCTCCACCGCGCCGTCGATCTCGACGTCGCTGATGGGCGCGTGACCGAACAGCGCGCGGTAGTGCACCAGTGAGCCGGTCAGGTCGAGGATCAGCTCGAGGTCGGTGTCCTCGCGCAGATCACCCCGCGCCTGGGCCCGCTCGAGCGACTCCCTGACGGCCACGCGGGGAGGCTCGAACAGGGTGGTCATGAACGCGGCCTGCAGGTCGCGGTCCCCCGCGCAGTCGGCGAACAGCGGCCCGATCACGCCGGGCGGCATGCGCCGGAAGGCCGCCACGAAGAGCTTGAGGCACTCGTCCAGATCACACAGCGAGCAGCCGGTGTCGGGCGTTCGTGCCTGGCCGAGACGCTCGCCGAGCGCCGCGAGCACCAGGCGCTGGCGGTTGGGCCAGCGACGATAGATGGCCGGCTTCGTGGTGCCCGCCCGCCGCGCGACTTCCTCCAGCGTCAGCCGGCCGTAGCCGGACTCGCCGAGCACGGCGAGCGTCGAGCGGAGGACCGCCGCGTCGATGGCAGGGTTGCGCGGCCGGCCGGCGCGCTTGGCGGCCGCCGCGGGAGGACGCACAGGACCCATGCGCCCCATGGTAGTTCGTCTGTTACGGACCGTAACGTAATCTCTGGGTTACAGCTCGAGCTCGAGCCCGTCGTAGCCGACCTCGACGCCTGCGCGCAACACCGCGTCGCGCTCGGGCGAGCGCTCGAGCAGCACCGGGTTGGTGTTGTTGATGTGGACGAGGATCACCCGCGGGCGCTCGAGTCGCGCCAGCGCCTCCAGCGTGCCACCGGGGCCGGAGAGCGGGACGTGGCCCATCTGGGCCGCGGTGCGGTCGGAGATGCCCAGGCGCGCGAGCTCGTCGTCGCGCCAGAACGTGCCGTCGACGAGCACGACGTCGCTCGCGGCGAGGCGGCCGAGCACGTCGTCGTCCAGGCGCGCGAGGCCCGGCACGTAGGTCAGCACGCCGCCCGTCGAGCGGTCGCGGAAGATCAGCCCCGTGGCCTCGACGTCGGCGCCGGTCCCGGCGAGGTAGCGCGGCGCGTCGCCACCGGCCGCGAACGACTCGACCTCCAGCGAGGAGCCCTCGATGGCGAGCGAGCCGCCGGGCTCGAGCGTCCGCCACTCGACGCCGCAGTAGCCGGCGAGCACCCGCAGCACGGGATAGCCGTCGGTCAGGGCCCGGCGGACCTGGTCGCTGCCGAACACCCGCAGCGCCGTCGAGGACTCGCGCAGCAGCAGCAGGCCCGCCGCGTGGTCGATCTCCGCGTCGGTGAGCAGGATCCCGGCCACGGGCCCGGCGCGGACGTCGCCCGTGCCCTCACCCCGGAGCCCCTCGAGCTGCTGGCGGAGGTCCGGCGAGGCGTTGGCCAGCAGCCACGGACCCTGCGCACCGCGGATCGCGAGCGACGACTGCGTCCGGGGACGGGCGCCGGCGCCCGTGCGCGCGGCCTCGCACGTCGGGCAGTGGCAGTTCCACTGCGGGAAGCCGCCGCCGGCGGCAGAGCCGAGAATTCGAGCGCGCACGTTCGACCTGAGCCGCGCCATGGTAGAAGTGCGCTCCATGAATGTCGAAGTGACCGCCGCCGAGCCCGCCGAGGTGGACGCCGACGTCCTCGCCCTCGCCGTCGGCGGCCTGCGCGTACGCGAGCTCGACGCGCTCTTCGAGGGCCGGCTGGAGCGCGCGGCGGCGGACGCGGACCCGATGACCGTGGTGCACGTCGGCCGCGAGCTGCGCGCGCAGCGGGTCGCCGTGGTCGCGCTCGACGAGCTCGAGCCGGAGGAGCTGCGGACCGCAGCGGCCCGCGTGGTGCGCGCGCACCCCGGCGCCACGGTCGCCTGGGCGCTCGACGAGTCGCTGCCCTTCGCGCTGCCCAGCCAGATGCGGGCGGTCGTCGAGGGCGCGGTGCTCGGCGCCTACCACGCGGGTGGCTTCAAGAGCGACCCGCCCGCGCCGGCCGTGGGCCGCTTCGTGGTCTGCGGCGCAGGCGACGAGCTGCGCGAGGATGCGACGCGCGCCGAGCTGGGCGCGCGCTGGACGAACATCGCGCGCGAGCTCGTCGACGGGCCCCCGAACCACGTCACGCCCGCGAGCCTCGCCGAGCGCGCGGCCGCCCTTCCCGGCATGCGCGTCGACGTGCTCGATCCCGCCGCGTCCGGCCTGCCCGCGCTCGCCGCCGTCGGCGGGTCGAGCGCGGCGGCGCCGCAGCTCATCGTCCTGCGCCACGAGCCGCCGGGCGCGCCCGAGCGGCCACGGCTCGCGTTCGTCGGCAAGGCCGTCACCTTCGACGCGGGCGGCTACTTCCTCAAGCCGCAGTCGGACATCGTGCGCCAGAAGGGGGACATGGGCGGCGGGGCGGCGGTGCTCGCCGCGCTCGGCGCCATCGCCGAGCTGCAGCTGCCGATCTCGATCCTCGGGGTCATACCGGCCTGCGAGAACATGATCGGCGCCGGCGCGATCCGGCCCTCGGACGTGATCACCACCGCCGCCGGCCTCACCGTCGAGGTGACCAACCCGGACGCCGAGGGCCGGCTTATCCTCGCCGACGCGCTCTGGTACGCGCGCAGCCAGGGCGCGAGCCACGTCGTCGACCTCGCGACGCTGACCGGCGCGATGCGGGCCGGGATGGGCGACATGTACGGCGGCGTCTTCGCCAACGACGGCACCTGGCAGGACCTCGTCGTCGACGCCGGCAACGCGGCCGGGGACCTCGCGTGGCCGTGGCCGCTGCACCGGCGCTACCGCCGCCTGCTCGAGTCGCGGGTCGCCGACCTGCGCAACACCTCGGGGCGGCCGTACGGGTATCCGATCACCGCCGCGACCTTCCTCGAGCGCTTCGCGGGCGAGGGCCCGTGGGCGCACGTCGACATGCTCGGCCCCGCGCTGCTCGACGACGACCGCGGCGACGAGATCGGGGCGGGGGCGAGCGGCTACGGCGTCCGCATGCTCGTGGAGCTCGCCTCGCGCCTGGCGGCGGTGCTGCGCCGCGGCGGCGCGCTCACACGCCCGCCGGACGACGCATCGTCCGGTACGTGAACTCGTCGGCCTGCGCCGGCTCGCGGGCCGCGACGACGGTCTGGTGGTGCGGCGAGTAGCGGCAGACGGGATCGGTGGCGGCGGCGTCGCCGGTGAGGCGCAGCGCCTGACAGCGGCAGCCGCCCCAGTCCTCCTCCTGGCGCCCGAGCGGGCACGAGCGGCACGGCTCCTGCATCCAGCCGGTGCCGCGGAAGCGCGCGAACGCGTCGGACTCGTGCCAGATCCAGTCCAGTGAGCGGTCGCGGACGTTGGCGAACTCGAGGCCCGGGATCGTCGCCGCAGCCTGGCACGGGAGCGCCTCGCCGTTGGGTGCGACGACGACCGCCGTCCGCCCCCAGCCGCCCATGCACGGCTTCGGCAGGTCTTCGAAGATGTCCGGCAGCACCCACAGGACCGTGATGCTCGGGCCGACGCGCTCGCGGAAGCGCCCGACCGCGTCCTCCGCGCGCTCGAGCTGTGCCCGCGTCGGGACGAGCGCCCGCTGGTTGAGGACCGCCCAGCCGTAGTACTGCGTGTTCGCCAGCTCCAGGCGCTGGGCGCCGAGCTCCTCGGTCAGCGCGAGGATCTCCTCGATCCGGTCGAGGTTCTGGCGGTGCAGGACGCAGTTGATGGTCAGCGGGAACCCCAGCTCGCGCGCCGCGCGCGCGGCCGCGAGCTTCTTCTCGAAGGAGCGGACGCCGGCGATCCGGTCGTTCTCCTCGGGGTCGGGGCTCTGGATCGAGACCTGGACGTGGTCGAGGCCGGCAACCTTCAGCTGCGCGGCGCGCTCGGGCGTGAAGCGCGTGCCCGCCGTCACGAGCGTCGAGTACAGGCCGGCCGCGCGCCCGGCGGCGACGAGCTCGTCGAGGTCGCGGCGCAGCATCGGCTCGCCGCCGGTCAGCGCGAGCTGCAGGACGCCCAGCTGCCGCGCCTCTCCAAAGACGCGGGTCCAGTGCTCGGTCTCCAGCTCGGCGCGCCAGCGGCCACCGCCGATGTCGACGGGGTTCGAGCAGTACGGACAGTGCAGCGGGCACCGGTAGGTGAGCTCCGCGACGAGCGTGTAGGGCCTGGCCTGAATCCGCCGATCATCCGTGGCGCCGCGGGAATCGGTGGATTCAGGTCTGGGCTCAGGCGGCGGCATCGACCACCAGCCCGCGCTCGCCCAGGCGGCCGAGAAGCTCGCGCACGTCCTCGGCGACGTCGGCGCCCGCGTAGCGCTCCGAGAGCGTGGCCGCGATGTCCTGGGGCGAGCGCCGGCCGTTGCACAGCTCGAGCACCTGCGCGGCGGTCTCGTTGAGGCGCACGGCCCCCTCCGGGACGAGCAGCTGATGCTCCTCGCGCACGTCGTCGTACTGCAGGCGGGCGCCGTCGACGAGTCGCGGCCGGTTCACGGCGCGGCCTGCGGTTGCGTGTCGCCGCGCTCGATCGCCTCGAGCTGCGCCCACAGCATCTCCGTCTTGAACGTCAGCGCCGCGACGGCGCGGTCCTGGTGCTCGCGCGTCACGCAGCGCTCCACGACGAGCCCGAGCGCGTACTCCGCGTCGCGCGGCGCCTGCACGAGGCGGTCGCGGAAGTACTGCAGCCCGGCCGGGTCGATCCACGGATAGCGGGCCTCGAGCGCCGCCAGGCGGACGCGGATCGCGCTCGGGCCGAACAGCTCGGTCAGCGACGAGGCGACCGCCTCGATCCACGGCCGCCGGCGCGCGAAGCTCACATAGGCATCGACGGCGTAGCGCACCGCCGGGAGCACCCGCCGCTCGGACTCGAGCTCGTCGCGCGGCACACCCAGCGCCTCGCCGAGGCGCAGCCAGGACTCGATCCCGCCGCTTCCGACGGACGTGCCGTCGTGGTCGAGGATCCGCTTGATCCACTCGCGCCGCACCTCGATCTCGGGGCAGTTGGAGAGGATCGCCGCGTCCTTGATCGGGATGCACGCCTGGTAGTAGAAGCGGTTGGCGACCCAGCGCTGCAGCTCCTCGCGCGTGAGCTCGCCCGCGTCCATGCGGACGTGGAACGGGTGGAGGTTGTGGTACCGGCTCCCCTGCGCGCGCAGCTGCGCCACCAGTTCGCCGGGCGGCCACGGACGCGACCCCGGGTCGACACCCGAGGCCACGTCGCTGCCGGACTCGAGGCTTACCGCTGGTACAGGTAAGAGGTGACCTCGGAACAGAGGTCGATGATCTCGAACTCAGGCTTGATCCATGTCATAGAACGGCCTCCTTCTGGCGTACAGCGTAGTCGTTGATCTTCGTGGTCAGCCCAGCAGTGCGAACCCGCCGGCGGCGAGCAGCAACGCGCCTCCCGCGAGCTGGGCGGCGGCGGCGCGACGCTCCAGCGCCGGCAGCGCGCGGCGGAGCACGTAGGCCCCAACCACGAGCCCGACGAGGGCGAGCAGCGCGCTCGAGAGCCCCTGCTCCCCGGCCTGCTGGAAGAGCGAGCCGGCAGACGGGTCGCTGACCAGGCCGAAGGCGAGGTTGTCGAGCGTGAGGGCGAACGGCAGGACCCAGACCGGCCACAGCGCGGCGGCCCGGTGCGTCCCGGCCGCGACGACGAGCAGCCAGACCCCGAGGGCGACCAGCGTCCCCGTCTCCAGGACCTCGGTCATGCCCGCAGAGAGCTGCCAGCCGAGGCCGGCGCCGATCAGGAACGCGGCCGCGTCGGCGACGCCGAAAAGCGCGGCGAACAGCAGGCGCCGTTGCGGGCTGACGACCATGCAGACGGCTGCCCCGGCGATCAGGCTGTCAATTCCGAGAAGCAGGAAGCTCATTTCCACCCCAGACCCTGATTCGTGTCGTTGTCAGAACTTTGAAGCACGACGCTCCGCTGCCCCCTCGGCGAGGCCGAGGGGGCAGGCCGAACGCGTCAATCCTCCGGCAGCGCGAAGACGAACAGCGCGCTTCCCTGGCCGGCGCCGAGCATCCCGGGCAGGAACCCCTCGGTCCAGGCGCCCCAGCCGGTCGGCACGGCGATGTACTGCCGTCCGTCGATGCTGTAGGACGACGGGCTGCTGTGGTGACCGCTTCCGCACTGGAACTGCCACAGCAGCTCGCCGCTGCGGGCGTCCAGCGCGTTGAACTCACCGGTGGGCTCGCCCGCGAACACGACGTCGCCGCCCGTGGCCAGCACGGACGAGCACATGGGGATGTCGTTCTTCCAGCGCCACTTCTCGCTGCCCGTCCTCGGGTCGAAGGCGCTGACGGACCCGGCCATGTCCTCGAGGTCGACGGCGACGCCCGCTCCCCAGTAGGGGATGCTCTCCTTGAACTCCCGGCGCCGCCGCGTGGCGGTCGCGCCGACGTCCTGCACCGGGGCGTAGAGCAGCTCGGTCCTCGGGCTGTAGGCCGCGTGCGTCCATTCCTTGGCGCCGGCCGGCCCGGGCCAGAAGTGGACCGGATCGCCCTCCTTGTCGGGGTAGACCTTCGCCGTGACGTTGCCCTTCTCGTCGACCTCGCCCCAGTCGATGCGGTCGACGAACGGCACCACCCGGACCGGCTTCATGTTGGTGCGGTCGAGGATGTAGAGGAACCCGTTCTTGTCGAAGTGGGCCGCGAGCTTCTGCCCGTCGAGGTCGAACAGGATGTGCTCCATCGTGCTGTCGTAGTCCCACAGGTCGTGCGGGGTGTACTGATGGTGCGCGCGGATCTCGCCGGTGTCGGCGTCGACGGCGACGCCGGAGTCGGTATAGAGGTTGTCGCCCTCGCGGACGCCTCCGTCGAAGTCGGGACACGGGTTGCCGGTCCCGACGTAGAGGAGGTTGAGCTCGGGGTCGTAGGTGCTGGTGATCCAGCAGTTGGCGCCGCCGCGCGCCCACGCCTCACCCTCGGCGGGCCAGGTCTCTGACCCGGGCTCGCCGGGCTTGGGCACCATGTAGGTCCGCCACACGCGCTCGCCGGTCTCGAACTTGAACGCATCGAGGTGGCCGCGCACGCCGAACTCCCCGCCGGAGCTGCCGACGATGACCATGTCCTTGACGATCAGGGGAGCGACGGTGGCGCTCTCACCGGCGCGAACGTCGCCGTAGGTCTGGTCCCAGATCTTCTTTCCGGTCTCGGCGTCGAGCGCGATGATGTGGGCGTTCAGGGTGGCCACGAAGACCATCCCCTCGGCCACGGCGACCCCCCGGTTCACGTTGCCGCAGCAGAGCGACACGTCGTAGGGGATCGCGTGCTTGTAGCGCCACAGCTCCGCTCCCGTGCGGGCGTCGATGGCCCAGACCCAGCCGTCCCAGCCCGACACGAACATGATCCCGTCCACGACGATCGGGGACGCCTCGAACGAGTACGTCGACTTGCCGGCGTGCAGGCCCACCGAGCCGCACTGGAAGACCCACGCGGGAGCGAGGCGCTTGACGTTCTCCGTGTTGATCTGGTCCAGCGGGCTGTAGCGCTGCCCGTCGTAGGCGCCGTAGTAGGTGAGCCAGTTGTGCGGTTCGGACCGGGCGTTGAGGATCCGCTCGTAGGTGACGCCCTTGGCCACCGGCGGCGCTTTGCCGATCGTCGGGCTCAGCGTCACCGTGTCGACGGCGTGCCCCGCGTCTACGTAGTCAGTTGCCATTCAGCTGCTCCTTTTCCACGCTAGAGGTCGAGCTGGGCGATCGAACTACGGACGCGGCTGCGGCGGTCGGTCCAGGCGAGCCTCGTCGGGCGCCTCTCCTTCCACCACGATCGCGCCGGTCAGGCCGCGGCCCTCGTCGTTGCCGGTCCGCGAGCCGTACCAGTAGTAGCCCGGGCCATCGAGCTGGAGCGTGGCCGTGCCACGCGAATGGTTGACCAACCAGATGAACTGGCTGTCACCGTTGCTCGGCAGGACCGCGCAATGGGTGTTCCTGTCGTCGTTGAAGAGCTCGAGCTCGAGCTCGCCCTCGTGGGGCAGGATGAGGACCCGCGGCTCGAACACCAGCTCGTCCTCCGGGATCCTGACGGCGGCGCGCATCTTGCCGTCCGGTCCTTCCTCGGCGCGTCCGACACTGCCGCGACCGAGCATTCGGCCGAGGGTGGTCCCGTTCTGCTTCTCCAGACCCTCGACGCCGGCGGCGACGCTGCTATCGGCAGTTTGGCTCAAGGCTCCCTCCCGTACGTCCGATTTGTCACGAGCGTATACGTGCCCGGGCCGCGAAACAACCCTCTATCGGCGGGAGCGGCGGCTCGCGATGTCGTCACGCTGACGATCGCGGATAGCATCGCGCGGGCATGCGCGTCGCCGTCATCGGCTCGACCGGAGGCTGGCACGCCGAGCGGCTGCAGCACGCGCTGACGGCCCGCGGGCACGACTGCGCCTTCGCCCCCGTGACGCGGATGGTGGGCCGGATCGACGATGACTTCGCGATGCGCTCGGGCGACGTGGCGCTCGACGCGTGCGACGTCGTGGTCGTGCGCGGGATCCCGCGCGGCTCGCTCGAGCAGATCGTCTTCCGCGTCGACGCGCTGCACGCGCTGGCCGCCGTCGGCGTGCGCGTCGTCAACCGCGCGCTCGCGATCGAGCACACCATCGACAAGTTCCTGGCCTCGGCGCTGATCGCGGCCGCCGGGGTTCCCACCCCGCGGACCGTCGCCTGCGAGCGCGCCGACGCGGCCTTGGAGGCGTTCGACGAGCTCGGCTCAGACGTCATCGTCAAGCCGCTCTTCGGCTCGATGGGCTTCGGGATGGCGCGGGTGCAGGACCGCGACGTGGCCCAGCGGGTCTTTCGCGCGCTCGAGATCGAGCGCGCCGTCTACTACCTCCAGGAGACGCTGCCGCACGAGGGCATCGACGTCCGGGCGGTCGTCGTCGGCGACCGCGTGGTCGCGGCGATCGAACGCGTCGGCTCGGGCTGGCGGGCGAACCTCGCCCGTGGGGCGCAGGCCCGGTCGATCGACCTCGACGAGGACCGCGCGTGGTTGTGCGTGCGGGCCGCGGCCGCAGTCGGCGCCGACTATGCCGGTGTCGACCTGCTGCGGGCCGCCGACCAGCGCGACTACGTCCTCGAGGTCAACGGCATCCCGGGCTGGCACGGCGTCGAGCGGGCGACGGGCGTCGACGTGGCCGCCGCCCTCGTCGGGCATCTCGAGCGCGTGACCTGATCGCGCTCGCTCACGGGAGCGCCCGCCGGTTCCTGCGTGCGCTCATGTGAGCGCACGGAGGTCGCCGGCTTCGAGGGCGCCGCCGTGCAGGGCGGTGGCGACGAGGGCGCCCGAGGCTCCCGCGCCGGCCAGCGCGCGCAGGTCGTCGGCGTGGCGCACCCCGCCGCCCGCGAGCAGCTCGACGTCCGGGAAGCGCGCGTGCAGCTCGCCGATGAGCGTCACGTCGGGTCCCGCGCCGGAGCCGACCCGGGCGAGGTCGAGCACGATCGCCTCCCGCGCCCCCGCCGCCTGGAGCTGCGCGAGCGCGTCGCCCGCGGCGATCCCCGCCAGCGCCGGGTCGGGCGAGAGCAGACGCCCGCCGCGCAGGTCGAGGCTGAGCACGAGCGGCGCCTCGGGCAGCTCGGCCCGCAGCCGGCGGAACGCACGCGCCCCGGGCAGCGACTCGGTGCCGACCACGACCCGTGCGACCCCCAGCTCGAGGAGCGCTGCGACCGCCGTGGCCGACGTGGCCCCGGCGTCCACCATCACCCGCCCCTCGCGCGCCAGTCCGTCGACGGCCTGCGAGCTGAGCGGGCCGCCCGCGATCGCGTCGAGGTCGGCGACGTAGAGCTCGTCGAGGCCGAAGCGCTCGCGCACCGCGCGGGTCAGGCGCACCGGGTCCGATCCCGCGGCGATCCGGCTGCGCAGCGGGCGATAGCGTTCGCGCTCCCCGCGCACCGCGTGCACCGCGACGCCGGCCTTGAGATCGATGACCGGGATCACTCGCACGAGCAGGGATGGTGGCTGATGCGCGGCGTGGTCGGCCTCGACGTCGGGGGCGTGAACACGAAGGCGGTGTGGCGCGCCGCCGGTGGCGCTCTGCGCACCGTCCTGCGCCCCTATGACGTCGTCGACGACCGCGAGGCGTTGTCGGCCGTCGTGCGCGACGTCGTGGGCGAGCTGGCCGAGGAGCCGCCGGCGCTGGTGGCGCTGACGATGACCGCCGAACTCTCCGACGCCTTCCGGACCAAGCGCGAGGGCGTCGCCTTCGTGCTCGACGCGGTCGAGGCCGCCGTGCCCGCCCCGGTCCTGCTCGTCACGACCGGCGGCGAGCTCGTCGGCCTCGCCGAGGCGCGGGCGCGGCCGCTCGACGTCGCCGCCGCCAACTGGGTGGCGAGCGCGCTCGCGGTCGGCGCGGTGCACGCGGATGCGCTGATGCTCGACGTGGGCAGCACGACCGCCGACGTGATACCGATCGCGGCCGGCCGCGTCGCGGCCGAGGGCCGCACCGATCTCGACCGGCTGCTGGCGGGCGAGCTCGTCTACACGGGTGCGCTGCGCACCAACCTGGCGGCGATCGCGCCGCGCGTCCCCGTCCGCGGGCGGTGGTGCCCGGTCGCCTCCGAGCTGTTCGCGATCAGCGCCGACGTGCACCTGATCCTCGGGCATCTGGCGCCGGCGGCCTACACGTGCCCGACGCCGGACGGGCGGGCGGCGAGCCTCGAGGGCGCGCGCGAGCGCGTGGCGCGACTGGTCTGCGCTGACGCCGAGCAGCTCGGGCCCGGCGAGGTCGAGGCGATCGCCGCCTTCTTGCACGCCGAGCAGGTTCGCCGGATCGAGGCGGCGGCGCGGCAGGTGAGCACGCGCGTGGCCGGCGTCGCGACGCCGGTGGTGTCCCTGGGGGTGGGGGCGTTCCTCGCCCGCGCGGTGGCGGAGCGCCTCGGCCGCCCGGTGCTCGAGCTGCCGTGGAGCGCGGCGGAACGCGACGCGGCGCCCGCGGCGGCGCTCGCCGAGCTCGCGGCCGGCCGCCTGGGCGCAGCGTGCTGACCGTCGTGAAGGTCGGCGGCGGGCTCGCGCGGGAGGCCGGCGGCGACGCGCTGCGGGCGCTGTGCGCCGAGATCGGCGCGGCGGGCGCGCGCCATCCGCTGCTCGTGGTGCCCGGCGGCGCGGCGTTCGCGGACACGGTCCGCGTCCACGACGACCGCTTCGGCCTGCGGCCCCAGACCGCGCACCGGATGGCGATCCTGGCGATGGACCAGTTCGGCTGGGCGCTCGCCGACCTCATCCCGGGGGCGGAACGATGCGTGCAGCTCAGATCCCAGCAGGACGGTGTCGTCTCGGTCCTGCTGCCGGCTGCCCTGCTGGCGGAGCGCGACCCACTGCCCGCGTCGTGGGCCGTCACCTCGGATTCGATCGCCGCGTGGGTGGCCGGTGCCGCCGGCGCCGAGCGCCTCGTGCTGGTCAAGCCGGTCGCGGGCCTCTACCGCAGCCGGCCGCCGGCCGGCGAGCCGATCGCGCGGCTGACCGTCGACGAGCTCGCGGCAATGGCGCCCGCAGAGGTCGACGAGCATCTGCCCGCGGCGCTGCGGGCCGCGGGCGTCGAGACGTGGGTGATCGGCGGCGGCGAGCCGGCGCGGCTCGCCGAGCTGCTCGACACGGGCCGCACGGCCGGGACGCTCGTGACCGCGCGTGGCTAGGCCGCGTGCGGCGTCTCGGCGCCGCACAGCGCCCGCAGCTGCGCGATGCGCCGGGGGTCGAGCGCCGCGGTGCGCCGCCCGTCGCGGCAGGCGGCCGAGCGCACGCCGGCGACGTCGGCGCCGGTGGCGCGGATCGCGGGCAGCTCCTCCGCGCGCAGCTGGCCGGCCAGCGCCATGCCGAGCCCGGCGTCGCGGGCCGCGGCCACCAGCGCGGCGAGCGCGCCGGCGGTGATCCACGACAGCAGCCCGCGGCCGTCCTTGATCGCCGTGTCGATCAGGCAGCCGCTCACGCCGGCCCGCTGCGCCACCGCGACGAGCTCCGACGGCGGCAGCGCCCGGCCCGGCACGCGCTCGGCGTCCGCGTAGGCGACGGCGATCACCGCCGCCTCCTCGCCGACCGCCGCCTGCACGGCGCGCAGGACCGCCACCGCCTCTTCCGTGGCAGAGACCCCCGAGAGGCCGAGCTTGACGTACGCCGCCCCCGACCGCACCGCCCCGAGCGCGGCGAGCGCGGCGGTGCCGGGCAGGCAGGGGAGGTCGCCGATCGCCGCGCTGAGCGGCAGCTCGGCCGGCAGCACGTCATCCACCTGAGCGATCACCCCCGGCGCCGCGGCGCCCAGCGACCCCTCGGCGGGATTCTTGACGTCGACGATGTCGACGCCGCCGGCGACGGCCAGCCGCGCCTCGGCGGCGTCGACCACGCTCACCAGCAGCTTCACGTGATCTCCACGCGGGCGCCGTGGTTGTCGAAGCCCACCAGCTGGGCTCGTACGCCGGCGCCGAGCTCGGCCTCGAGCCCGCGCACGACCTCGTGCCCCTGCTCGTCGCTGCCGACGAGCCCGTAGACCGCGGGTCCCCACGAGCTCTGGCCGGCGCCGGCCGCCCCGAGCCGCAGCAGCGCCTCCACGAGCGCGCCGGACTGCGGGTGGAAGGTGCCGCCCTGGACGGGCGCGAACGCGTCGCCCACCAGCCGCTGGAGCCGGCTCAGCGCGGCGCCGAACTCGGCGAGGTCGTGCTCGACGAGCGCCGGCAGCAGCGCGGTCAGCAAGACCTGGGCGATCTCCGCCGACCGGCCGGGGTCGGGGCGCAGGTCCGCGAACGCGGCCTCCTCGGCGCCGCCCCACAACCCCGGCTGCGCCGCGGGGACGACCAGCACGCAGCGCCACTCGTCGGGCATCGCGTGGCGCATCAGCAACGGTGCGGGCTGGGCGACCCCGGAGCGCACGCCACCCTCGACGACGAACCCGCCGAGGGCGAAGGTCCACAGGCCGACCGCCGAGCGCGCGCCGCGCCCGGCCGTGCGCGCCATCGCCGCCGGATCGGCGGACTGCCCCGCCAGCGCGGACAGCGCCGCGGTCACGGCGAGCGCCAGCTTCGTCCCGGAGCCGAGGCCGGCGTGGGCGGGGATGGCCTCGAGCACCCGCACCCGCGCGCCCGTCTCCCGGCCGAGCGCGTCGCGGCAGCGCTGCGCCACGGCGAGCGCGCGCTCGGCGTCGGGGCCCTCGACGGTGAGCTCGTCGCTCGCGCTCGCCTCCACGATCACCGCCGGCCGGCTCACCGCCGCCCCCAGCCCGCCGAAGCGGCGCGGCCCGTCGCCGGCGGCGTCGAGCATGCCCATGTGCAGCCGCGCGGGCGCCTCGACCCGGACCGTGGTCATCCGTCGCCGATCGCGGCGCGGACGTGGGCCAGCACGCGGTCCATCGCCGCTCGCTCGCGCGGGCCGGCCGTCTTGTCCACGAGGACGGTCAGGCGGGAGAGCTCAGCGCGGATCTCCTCGGCCGGCAGCCGGCGGGCGCGCGAGGCGAGGATCGAGGCTTCGAGCACCGCGTGGCAGGCCCGGCTGAAGCCGATGTACTCGCGCCCGCTGCCGCGGCCGACGACGCGCGTCTTCACGCGCGCCCGCGGCCCGCTCGCGTCGATCGCCTCGACCGCGACCTCCCGCCACGAGCAGGCGTCGGCGAGCACGGCGCCCTCGACGGTGGTCGCCGGCCGGGTCGGCGGGCGGGGATCCTCGAGCGCCGCCTGCGTGAACAGCAGGATGTCGTCGGTGAGGTTGACGACCGCCGCGCCGCGGGCCTGCAGGTTGCGCAGCGTCCGTGTCGCGCGGTAGGGCTTGATGACGATCTCCTCGTCGCCCCATTCGACGCCCATCGCCGCGCAGTTGATCGTGCCGTCCGGGTTGATCGTCGTCGTGACCGTCTCGACGATCATCCCCGAAAGGACCGCTCGAGGACGTCCAGCCGCACGCCCCCGGCGTGGAAGGACCGTCCGCTCCCGACGCTCACGAGCTGGACCTCGGCCGGGCTGAACAGCAGCGGGTCGATCGCGTAGAAGTCCCAGTCCGCCCGCTCGAGGACGGCGCCGAACGGCTCGCCGTGGTCCTCCGAGGCGGAGGACGGCAGGCGCTCGACGAGCGCCTCGAGCTCGTCGTCGGGCGCGTCGACGGTGAGCTCGACCTGGCCGCCGTAGAGGACCGCGTCGTTCGTGCGCCCGATGGCCTCCGGATCGGTGCGCGCCACCGGTGGCAACGGGCAGGTCCCGAAGCCGCTCACCACCCGCCGCACGTCGAACTCGAGCTCGTGGAGCTTGTGCAGGGCGGTCTCCACGACGCGCGCGGCGACCTGGACGCCGCCGGCGAGGCTCGCGGTCGGCGCGAAGAGCAGCGTGAGGTCGGCCGGCGCCACGCCGGCGCGCTCGGCCACGAAGGTCGCGAGCTGCTCCGGCGGCGCGTCGCCGGTCTCCAGGCAGAGGACCGCGGCGCTCGCGCGCTCGTCGGCGTCGAGGTCGTCGTAGAGCTCCTCGGCGCGGATCAGCGCGCGGCCCGGCCCGCTGGCCATGGCGAAGTAGTCGTCGCGGTCGAGCTTCCAGCCCGCGTACTGGGAGGCGAGGCAGGCGAGCGCCGGATGGTCGGTGACGACCGTCAGCCCGGGCAGCCACCGGCCTTCGAGCACGAGCGGGGCGAAGCCCACCGAGCCGAGCCCGCCCATGGTGATCTCGGCGAACCGGCGCCCCGCCTCGAGACCGCCGGGCACCTCGCTGCCGCAGTCGATCACCCGCGTCCCGTCGCCCAGCGTCTGCACAGCGACGCGCAACGCGTCGCCGTCGGCGGCGAGGCGATCCGCGAGCTCGTGCGCGCGCTGGTTGAGCGAGAGGGTCATCGAGGCGGCTCCAGGATCAGGATCTCACCCCGGCCGAGCTCGATGCGGTCACCCGACCAGCGCGTGTAGGAACCCTCGATCTGCTCGTCGCCGACCGGCAGCCCGAGCGCGCGCAGGCGGCGCAGGCACAGGCGCAGGAACGGCGGGCGGTAGACGCAGGCCCGCGCGTAGGTCGGCAGCAGCTCGGCCGCGGTCATGGCGATGATGCTGGCCCGCCGCATCCCCGCGCCCGGGTGGGCGCCGAGCGCCCCGAAGGCGACGATCGTGCCCGCCAGCGCGCTCAGGCCCGCGGCCGGGCCGGCGCGGCCGCCGATGGCGATCAGCCCCCGTCGCAGGCCGGCGCCCGCCTCCTCGCCGGCGTCTCGGTGGACGAGGATCTCGCCGCCGCGCATGCCGGCGCGCGTCCCGGCGTAGGCGCCCCCCAGGCGGCGGCCGGCCGAGCCGTGCACGACCAGCCGCCCGCCGCGCATCTCGGCGCCGGCCCAGTCGCCCGCGTCGCCCTCCACGATCAGCTCGCCGTCGCGCATCCCCGCGCCCACGTGCGGTCCTGCGCTGCCGGCGAGCGTCAGCCGGCCGCCGGGTCATGCCCGTGCCCAGGCCCACGACACGGGCGAGGTCGCCGGCGACGCGGACGTCCGCCTCGCCCGCGCCGGAGACGGCGAACAGCTCGCCCACCGTGGCGCGGCGGTTGCCGTGCCAGAGCTCGAGCTGCTCGATCTCGGCCTTGCGCAGGCCGGCGAGCCGGTCAGGGCCCAGCCCCTCGGCGCGCAGCGGCGCCGCCGGCGGCTCGCGCAGGGTCAGCGTGAGCGTCACGGGACGAGCTCGGAGAGGTGGAAGTGATGCTCGCCGAGGTCGCCGCCGTAGTTGCCGGCCGTGATCCGCAGCGCGCCCGAGCGCGCCGCCGCGTCGAGGCCGACGCGCATCGCCTCGCGCACCGGCTCGGGCGCGAGCCCGTCGATCACGATCTCGAACACCGACCCGACGCCGGCCGGGACGAGGCTGTCGCCGACCTGGGCGCGCAGCGTCGGGCACAGCACGTGGTTGGTCGAGGCGATCTGCCCCGAGTAGCGCGATCCGACCTTGCTGCCGCTGCGCGCGATCCCGCCTGGGAAGGGCAGGATCGCGCCCTCCACGGTCCGCATCGCGGCGGCCGCCGCCTCGGCGGCGCCCAGGGCCGCTCGCCGCGTCCTCGCCCAGGATGATCAGGTTCCCGCCGGCGACGCCCTCGACGATCCCGAAGCGCTCCTCGACGAGGAACTCGCCCTCCATCACCGGGATCCGCCAGTAGCGCCGGCCGGCGAGCACCTTGCTCGCCTGCCAGCCGTCGCCGAAGTAGCGCAGCTTGCCGCCGACGTCGACCTCCTCCTCGGCGGCCAGGCCGTTGAAGCACGCGGTGGTCGGGCAGGTGAGCACGGTCATGCCGACGCGCTCGACGAGCCGCTTGCCGAGGTCCTCGGCGTCGGGCGCGAACAGCAGCGCGGCGACGCCGGGGCGCCCATCGGGGGTCTCCGCGGCGTCGAGCTCGCGCTCGATCCCGGCCTCGCACTTGCAGCCGATCACCGAGGTGCCGAAGCCCGTGAGCGAGCGCGCCGCGTGCTCCGCCCAGGCGGGCGTCTCGGCGGTGACCACGATCCGCGCGCCCCACATCCCGAACGCCTCGGCGAACGTGTCCTCGACCTCCGCGGCGTGCAGGCGCATCATGTCGTCGCCCTCGCAGCGACGCGGCGGGCGGGCTCCAGCAGCCAGGGCTCGCTCACCGGGTAGCTGTCGAACTGCACGGTGTAGCGCTCCTCGAACTGCTCCCGCAGGACGTCCTCGACGGCGGGGTCGTGCGGCGCGGTGACGCGCAGCAGGTCACCTGCGAGCGCCTCGACCAGCTCGCCGTCGCGCACCACGACGCGGCCGCCCTTGACCACGTAGCGCGGCGTGGCGAACATCTCCTCGCGGTCGGCGAGATCGTCGTAGAGCGTCACGTCGGCGTCGGCTCCGACCCCCAGGTGGCCCTTGTCGCGCAGGCCCAGCAGCCGTGCGGGCCCGGCGCGGGTGACGATCGCGATCTCCTCGAGCGTGTACTCGCGCTCGAGGTCGTCGAGCAGCACGGTGCGCTGGATGGCGCGCTTGTTCGCCCGGCCGCAGCTGCTCGTTGCGGAAGTCGCGGTCCATGAGCAGCCGGATCAGGCGCGGGTAGCTGAGGAACGAGCCGCCGTTCGGGTGATCGGTCGAGAGCACGACCCGCCACGGGTCGCGGCTGAGCAGGAAGAGCTCGAGCCCGATGCCCCACTGCAGCGCGTGCACGTAGTTCTTCTCGCGGTAGGTGAAGGGCACGATCCCGCAGCCGGTCTCCACCTCGGTGTCGGCGTTGACCCACTTGCCGTTCGTGATGTCGCGCAGCCGCTCGGACACGGGCGCGTCGGCGGTCATCGTCGTGGCGGGGCCGAACATCACCTGCCCGACGTCGGCGCTGAGCTCGGGATGGTCGCCGAGATATTCGGCGATGTCCGGCGCGCGCGAGCGCAGGCGCCCGCCCGGCTTGCCGCCGTAGGCGTGGAACTGGAGGTGGGCGAGGTGCGCCCGCCGGCCCTCCAGCGTGCGCAGCGTGTCGAGCGTGGTGCGCCAGTTGCCGGCGACGCCGAGGTTGTTGCAGTGGACGTGGACGGGATGGGGGAGCCCCAGCTCGTGGACCGCGCCGGCGATCGCGTCGATCACCTGCCGGGGGGTGACGCCCGCGACGTCGTCGTCGAGCGAGGTGACGTTGCCCTCGCCGCGCTTGAAGCGCTCCACGCCGCCCGGGTTGACGAGCTTGACCCCGTAGCCGCCCGTCGCCTCCAGCCACCAGGCGACCGCGTCGCGCACGCGTGCCGGGTCGCGGCGGATCAGGTCGAAGAGCGCCGTGTTGTTGCCCATCAGCAGCAGGAAGGCGGCGTCGATCATCGGCGTGTCGCGCAGCTCTGAGAGGACGTGGCGCGCGGCGAGCGGCGGGGTCGCGGCTTCGACCACCGTCGTGTAGCCCAGCAGCGCGTAGCGGTAGCCGGTCACGAAGGTCGAGGGGACGGTGCCACCGGTGCCCGAGCGCAGGATGGCGGTCCGGTCGACGACGTCGGCCCGGTGCTCCTCGGGAGCCAGCCGGCGCGCGGCGTTGACCTTCGGCCCCGCGATGTGGGCGTGGATGTCGACCCCGCCCGGCATCACCACCATGCCGCGCGCGTCGATCCGCGCCGCGCCCGCGGGCACGTCCTCGACCACCTTGCCGTCGCTGAGGCAGACGTCGCGGAGGTCGCCGGCGACCCCGTTGGCCGGGTCGTAGACGCACCCGCCGGCGATGCGCAGCGTCACGCCGGCGCCGCCTGACGGGTCTGGGTCAGCCGCCCGGCGATCGCCTCGAGCAGCTCCTCGTCGCTCGGGCGCGAGGACGCCAGCAGCGCGCGCAGCGGAACCGGCACGCCGTCGAGCCGGTGCACGACGCCGGGCAAGTGCACCCCCGGCGCGGCGGTCGTGAACGCGACGCGCGCCGCGTCGGCCGTCGCGGTGGGCCGGGCGTCGATCGACACGACGGGGATCGCGCGCAGGCGCTCGGCGGCTTCCCGCGGCAGGTGCGCGAGCGGATCGGAGCCGACGACGAGGGCGGCGTCGGCCTCGCCGCGCGCGAGCAGCGCCGCCGCGCTCAGCTCGCCCGGGCTGGAGCGCGGGTGCCCGCCCGCGAAGCTCACGGCCGACGGATAGCCGGTCTGCCAGGCGAGCACGTCCTCGGCGCCGGCGGCGTTCGCCTCGTGGCGGAGCGTCACGGCGACCGCGTGCGTGACCCCGCACAGGTCGCGCACGAGCGCGTTGAGCCCGAGCGCCTCGACCTGCCCGCGCACGTGGTGGAGGATCGCCGCGGAGCGGCAGCCGCGCAGCCGCGCGGCGAGCGCCTCCAGCGGCGGCTCGGCCGCGACCGGCACGTCGCCGACGAGCGCGCGCAGCGCCCACAGCGCCTCGACGTCACGGTCGGCGGGAAGCTCCAGGAACGTGTCGGCCGCCGCCGCGCTCGCCGTCCGCCGCTCGTCGACGACGACGAGCTCGCGCCCGGCGCCGGGCAGCCGCAGGCGCTCCAGCAGCCGCGGATGCGTCGCGACCGGGTCGGCCCGCCACACGACGACGACGTCGGCGCGGTCGCGGACGTCACCGAGCGTGGCGGTGCTCGCTCCGCGCGCCTGGAACGCGAGCCCGGACGCGCCGTCGAGCAGCGGGCCGGCGGGATCGATCACCGCGCCGAGCGCCTCGGCCAGCGCGACCGCGGCGCGCTGGGCCTCGCAGGTCGTCTGGCCCAGCCCGTACACGAGCGGCACGCGCGCCTCGGCGAGGATCGCCGCGGCCTGGTCGAGCGCGCCGTCCAGCTCGGCCTCGCGGCCGTCGACGCGCGCGAGCGGCGGCGCGGGGTCGACGCGCTCGGCGAACCAGGCGTCGCCGAGCGGACAGGCGCGGATCAGGCGCTCGAGCCCGCCGTCGTCGCCGACGACCGCCGTGAGGTCGTCGCACACCAGGCCGCAGCCGCCGCAGGTGGCGGAGCGCTCATGCGACGGCATCGACACCCACTTCGTGGAGCTCGCGGCGCAGCGCGGTGGCGCGCGCCTCCAGCTCGCCGAGCACGGTCTCCGGTGAACGTCCCGCCGCCACGAGGGTGCAGATCGGACGCCCGGCGGCGATCGCCTCGCCGGGGTGGGGCACGTCGCGGATCCCGCGGACCGACCAGTCGCCCGTGTCCGGAACTCGCAGGTCCTCGGTGGCGAAGAGCACCGCCTTGCCGGCCGCCCGGCTCGGCGCCGCTGCCGCAGACGGCAGGCGTCCGGCGCAGCCCTCCAGGTGCGCGGCGAACGAGCGCGTGCCGTGCGCGGCGTCGATCGCCTCCAGCGACGCGACCGGGCGCGGGTTGACCTCCACCACCCACGCCTGCGCGCCGTCCCAGACGAGATCCACGCCGAACACGCCGCGCAGGCCGAACGCGGCGGCCAGGTGGGCGCAGATCGTCTGGGCCGCGGCGGCCAGCGCGGAGCGCTCGCGCTCCGGCAGCCGGGCCGGCACGACGTTGCCGCACCACTGAAAGCCGCGGGCGCCGAGCGCCCGGCGCCCGGTCAGCTGCTCGCTGACGCCGAGCAGCGCCGCCGAGCGGCCGTCGGCGACCGCCGCCGCCGAGCACGCGAGCCCGGCGATGCGCTCCTGCACGATCTGGTGGTCGGCCAGCCGGCCGCCGCGCCACGCCCGCACCCCGCGGCCGCCGCCCCCGCGGGCCGGCTTGCGCAGCCACCGGCGCGAGCGATCCGCCCGCGCCGGCGCCTCGCGGGCGGAGAAGGTGAGCGGGTAGGCGAACCCCGCCGCCCGCAGCGAGGCGCCGAGCACCGCCGGGTCGCGCACGCGCCGGAGCGTCGCCGGGCTGCAGCCGAGCAGCGTCCGCCCCGCGGCGAGCCGGGACGACGAGGTCGGGCCGGTTCTCGAGCCCCGCGCCGTAGACGACGCCCTCGGCCCGGACGCGGTCGGCCAGGTCGGCGAGGTCGGCCATCGAGCCGCGCCCGCCGAGGTCGCGCATCGTCGACAGGCTCGGGCACAGCCGCTGGAGGTCGAGGTCGCCGAAGCGGTCCACCGCGACGACGTCGTGGCCCTCCCGCGTCGCCAGCTCGGCCAGCATGCGCGCGCTGACCGAGACGAGCAGGATCACAGCGGCCCTTCCAGCAGCGCGACGAAGAGCACCGCAGTCACCAGGTCGGCCGTCGTGCCGGGGTTCAGCGCGTTGCCGTCCTGGCGCAGCGAGGCGTCGAACGCGTCGAGGGCCTCCCGCCCCGCGTCGCCGCGGACGCCGCCGGCGGCCAGCACGCCGGCCGCGCCGGCGGACACCCGCTCGGCGGTGACGCGACCGCGCTTGCGGGCGATGAGCGTGTCCGGGACCGCGGCGAGCAGGGCCAGGCAGAGCTCGACGGTCGCCGCGCGCGGCGCCAGCCCGGCGTCGAGCGCGTCCGCCAGCGCCGGCAGCCCGAGCCCGAAGGTCACGGCGTAGCCGGTCGCGTACTCGGCGGCGATCGAGTCGCGCTCGGCGGCGGCCGCCATCGCCTCGCGCAGGGCGAGCGTGGGCGCGGCGCGCACGTCGTGCTCGACGGGCTCCTCGAGGCCGCCGGCCCCGGCCTCGCGGATGGCCGCGTAGGCGGCGCGCGCGTCGTCCAGGGTCAGGCCGCGCAGCACCTCCTCGGTGCGCTCGGACAGCGAGCCTCCGAGCAGCGCGGCGCGCGCGAGCGGCGCCAGCAGCAGCGCGATCCCCAGGTTCGTGTTCGCGCCGGCGACGCGGCGCGACGCACGCACCGCGGCCAGCACGGTGTCCCCGACGCCGCGCTCCGCCGCCCGCCCGAGCTCCGGCCCCAGCGCGATCGCGCTGCGCAGCATGTCCTCGTAGGAGGTGTCCGCGAAGTCGTGGCGGGGCGTGATGTTCCCGGGCTTGAAGGCACTCACCTCGAGCACGCAGGCCAGCTGCGCGGCGCCGGCCACCTCCGCTGTGCTCCGGCGGGCTGCCGCCACGGGCCCCGAGCTGCGGCGCCGCAGCTGGTTGACCTCCATTCGCGCCATCGTATAGCTTCCTGCGCGCCAGAAGACGGGCATTAGGGCTGTCGTGGGCTGTCGCGGCAGCCGGTCGACGAGCACGGAGGAGAGGCGCGTATGGCGGGTCCGATCATGGTGGGCGAGTCCCTGGTTGGCGAGGGCAACGAGGTCGCCCACATCGACCTCCTCATCGGGCCGAAGGACGGGCCGGTCGGCCAGGCGTTCGCGGCCGCCCTGACCGGCCAGAAGGAGGGGCACACGAACCTCTTGGCGGTGGTCGCGCCCAACCTGCCGGCCAAGCCGGACACGATCATGTCCAACAAGGTCACGATGAAGGGCGCCACCCAGGCGGTGCAGATGTTCGGGCCGGCGCAGGCGGCGGTCGCGCGCGCGGTCGTGGACTCGGTGGGCGAGGGCGTCATCTCGAACGACCAGGTGGAGGACCTCTGCATCATCGTCGGCGTCTTCATCCACTGGGAGGCGGTCGACGACAAGAAGATCTTCGACTGGAACTACCAGGCCACGAAGGAGTCGATCGCCCGCGCCCTGGGCGACGAGCCCAAGCTCCAGCAGGTGCTCGACGGGGTGGCCGAGGCGCGGCACCCGTTCGCCGGGGGAACCGAGGGGTAGTCACGCCGGACGGCACGGCGCAGCCGGGCGGGTCCCGCCTCGACGGGGCCCGCGCGGTCGTCACGGGCGCGAGCAGCGGGATCGGCGCCGGCATCGCCGAGGCGTTCGCCGGCGCCGGCGCGACCGTGCTGGTGACCTACCGCAGCAGCGAGGCGGCCGCGCGCGCGGTCGCCGACGGCGTCGCGGCCCGCGGCGGGCAGGCGATGGTCGCGCGCGCCGACCTCGGCACGCGCGCGGGCTGCGAGGCGCTCGTCGCGGAGGCGCGCGAGCGGCTGGGCGGCCTCGACGTGTGGGTCAACAACGCCGGCGCCGACGTGCTCACCGGGGAGGCGGCCGGCTGGGACTGGGAGCGCAAGCTCGACCTCCTGCTCGCCGTCGACCTCAAGGGCACGATCGCGTGCTCTTACGCGGCCGGCGCCGTGATGCGCGAGCAGGCCGGCGGCGGCGCGATCGTGAACATGAGCTGGGACCACGTCACGAGCGGCATGGCCGGCGCCGATCCCGGGCTGTTCAGCGCGGTCAAGGGCGGCGTGCTCGCCTACAGCAAGAGCCTGGCGCGCAAGCTCGCCCCGGCGGTGCGCGTCAACGTCCTCTGCCCCGGCTGGATCGAGACCGCGTTCGGGCGGGACGCCGACCCCGGGTTCCGGCGCTCGGTCGCCGAGTCGACGCCGCTGGGCCGCTGGGGGACGCCCGCCGACGTCGCCGCGGCGGCGCTGTACCTGGCCTCGCCGGCAGCGGCGTTCGTCACGGGCCAGGCGATCAACGTCAACGGTGGCCTTGTGATGTAGTAGGCCCGAAGGAGGCGATCGCCCATGGCCACACGAGGACAAGCTCAAGCCCTACTCCGACGAGGAGGTCGAGGCGAAGATCGGCGAGGACGGCCTCGACGGCTGGTACCTCGAGGGCGGACTGGCTGCGGCGCAAGTACAACACCGACGGGTGGCCGAGCACGCTGATGCTCGTCAACGCCGTCGGCTACCTGTGCGAGGCCGCGAACCACCATGCCGACCTCGCGGTGACGTGGGGCAAGCTGTGGGTGAAGCTGAGCACGCACTCCAGCGGCGGCATCACCGACAAGGACTTCGCCCTCGCGCGTCAGATCGAGGACACCGTGCTGTGGCGTCCCGCCGCCGACAGCGCGCTGGAGGGCACGCCGAACAAGTTCGTCTTCAGCAAGGGCACGCGCTAGACCTCAGGGCGTGTCCGAGCGGCTGCTCTTCGTGACCGGCAAGCTCGCGGAGCCCGCGCTGCGGGACACGCTGGGCCGCGCCGAGCTGCCGTTCGACTACGACGTCGCGGTCATGAAGATCACGGTGGCCGCGCTGATGACCACCGACTGGATCGCGCGCCGCCTCGAGGTGCCCGAGGCGGTCACGAAGATCATGATCCCGGGGATGTGCGAGGGCGAGGTCGACGTCCTCAGCGAGCGCTTCGGGGTCCCGGTCGAGAAGGGACCCGCGGACCTCAAGGCGCTGCCGAGCTGGTTCGGGCAGGCCGACGCGCGCTCGAGCTACGGCGAGCGCGACATCCGCGTGTTCGCCGAGATCAACCACGTGCCGCGCCTGGACCGCGACCAGCATCCTCGAGATCGCCGGGTACTACCGCGACGCCGGCGCGGACGTGATCGACCTCGGGCTCTCGCTCGGCCGCGACTGGCTCCGCGACGGGCCCGGCGTGATCGCCGAGCTGCGCGCCGCCGGCTTCGCGCTGAGCATCGACACGCTCGATCCCGACGAGATCCTGATGGCCGACGCGGCCGGCGTGGACTACGTGCTCAGCCTCAACGGCTCCAACCGGCACCTGGCCGAGCGCCTCTCGGCCACGCCGATCCTGATCCCGGACACGCCCGAGGACCTCGACAGCCTCGACGCGACGATCGCCCACCTCGAGCGGCTCGGCAAGCCCTACCTCGTCGACCCGATCATCGAGCCGATCGGCTCGGGCTTCGCGGCGAGCCTCGGCCGCTACCTGGAGGTCCGCCGGCGCCATCCGGACGCGGAGATGTTCATGGGCATCGGCAACCTCACCGAGCTGACCGAGGCCGACACGACGGGGGTCAACGCGCTGCTGATCGGGTTCTGCCAGGAGCTCGGCATCCGCAACGTGCTCACGACCGAGGTCATCGAGTGGGCGCGCGGCGCCGTCCACGAGGCCGTGCTCGCGGCGCAGCTGATGCACTTCGCGCACGAGCGCGGCACGCCGCCGAAGCACATCGACGGCCGGCTGCTCACCGTCAAGGACGAGGAGTTCCGCCCCTACGACGAGGCCGAGCTGCGCGAGCTGCACGCGCAGGTGACCGATCCGAACTTCCGGATCTTCGCCGACGCCGACTGGATCTACGTCTTCAACGCCGAGCGCTTCGTCAAGGGCACGGACTTCAACGAGATCTTCGACCAGCTCGGGGTAGAGGAGGCCACACACGCCTTCTACCTCGGCAAGGAGCTGATGAAGGCCACGATCGCCCGCGCCCTGCGCAAGAACTACCGCCAGGAGTCCCCGCTGGACTGGGGCTACATGACGTTCGCCGAGCCGCGCCGCGAGCGCGTGCGGCTCACGGCGCAACCCACGAGACGCGCCGCCGGGGAGGAACCGTGAAGAAGATCCTGATCCAGCTCGACACCGACGAGCACCCGAGCACGTTCGACGCGATCGTCGCCCACGACGCCGGCGTCGACGCGCTGCTCGCTTACGGCGGGCATCGAGCCCGACGCCGTACGGGGGCTCGTGCAGTCCGCGTTCTTCACCCGCGGCCCCGACGACCTCGCCACCTCGCGGTCTGGGTCGGCGGCTCGAGCGTCGGGGACGGCGAGGCGGTGCTGGCCGAGGTGCAGGAGGCGTTCTTCGGCCCGTTCCGGGTGTCGGCGATGCTCGACTCCAACGGCTGCAACACGACCGCCGCGACGACGGTCGCGCGGCTCGCCACCGAGATCGACCTCGACGGCCGCCGCGTCGTGATCGTGGGCGCCGGCGCGGTCGGCCTGCGCGCGGCCGCGCTGCTGATCGACGAGGGCTGCGACGTCACCGTGTCGGGGATCCCGGCCGCGCGCTTCGGCGACAAGCCGCATCGCCGCGCGCGCGGCCTGACCGTCGCCGAGGAGCGCGGCATCGACATCGTCGAGCCCGCCGACGACGACGAGCTCGCCGGCCTGCTCGACGGCGCCTCGCTCGTCCTGGCCGCCGGCCCCGCGGGCGTGGAGGTGCTCCCGGCCGCGGTGTGGCAGCAAGGTCGAGTCGATCGAGGTGCTCGCCGACTTCAACGCGGCCGAGCCGCTCGGGATCGAGGGCACCGAGGCCCAGGACGACCTCGCCGAGCACGACGGCAAGCGCGTGCTCGGCGCGCTGGCGATCGGGGGGCCGAAGATGAAGGTCCACAAGGCGTGCGTGCGGCGCCTGTTCGAGTCCAACGACGCGATCCTGGACGTCGACGGCGTCTACGACATCGCGAAGGGATTGACCTGAGCCCCAGGCGGGGCCGAGGCCCGCGCGTCGCCGGCATCGATCCCGGCACCGTCTCCTTCGAGCTCTGCGCGCTCAACGGCGGGCTGCCGCTGATGGAGGAGAGCTTCCCCTCCGTGCAGCTCGGCGCCGACCCCACGCCGCTGGTCGACGCGCTCTCTGCCTACGCGCCCTTCGACCTCGTGCTCGGCCCCGCCGGCTACGGCCTTCCGCTCGTCCCGGCCGCGCGAGGTCGGCGAGCGCGAGCTCGCGCTGATGGTGCTCAACCGCGCCGACGAGCCGGAGGCACGCGCCGGCATCGCCGGGATGCGCACGATCGTCCGGGCGCTGATCGCAGCCGGCATGCCGCTGGTCTTCGGGCCCGGCGCGATCCACCTCCCCACCGTCCCGGACCATCGCAAGTGGAACCGCGTCGACGTGGGGACCGCCGACAAGGTCGCGAGCGCGGCGCTCGGGATCGCCGACCAGGCCGAGCGCCTCGGGATCGGATACGAGCAGACCCGGTTCGTCCTGCTCGAGCTCGGCGGCGGGTTCAGCGCGGCGCTGGCCGTCGACGCCGGGCAGATCGTCGACGGCCTCGGCGGCTCGGCCGGCCCGATCGGCGCGCGCGCGTGCGGAGCGCTCGACGCCGAGGCGGCCTACCTCATCGGCGGCGCGCTCTCGAAGCGGACCGTCTTCAGCGGCGGGGCGCTCGACCCGGACGGGGCGCTCGACCTCGGGCGCCCGGCGCGCTGGAGCGGCTGCGGGACGATCCGCGCGCCCGCGACGGCTGGCTCGCGCTCGAGGAGGGAGCGGTCAAGGCGGTGCTCGCCCTGACCGCGTCGGTGCCCGCGCCCCGCGAGGTGCTCGTGGCCGGCCGGCTGGCCTCGGTGCCCGGGCTCCTCGGCGGGCTCGCCGAGCGCCTGGAGCGCGTCGCGCCCGTCCGCTCCGCGCTCGCGGTCAAGAGCGCGGCGCGCGGCGCGGCGCTGCTGGCGGACGGCCTCGCGGGCGGCAGCTACGCGCCGCTGGTCGACCGCCTGCGCCTGCAGGAGGCGCGCGGCGGCGTGCTCGACCACCTGCGGATGCACGGCGCGGAGGAGATCGAGCTCGGCTAGCGCTCCTAGGCTGCCGCCGGCGTGCGAGTCGAGCAGCTTGCGCGACCGCCATCCGGCGGCGGCACATGGGCGCGACCGCCTCGCGGATCTCGCGCGGGACGCGTCGCCCCACGCCGCGGCGGCCTCCTCGGCCGTGGCCAGGATGTCGTCGACGACCTCGGCGGAGGGCTGGGCTTCGATCAGGCAGCGCAGGCCGAAGCCGATGTGCCAGCGCTCGTCGAGCTCGACGCGCTGCACGCCCTCGCGCACCCCGGGCAGCGCGTCGTCCTCCAGGTCGGCGAGCAGCGCGTGCTGCCCGGCGGCGAGGACGATCCCCTCGAGGATCATGTGGTAGAGGCCGATGCCGTCGCTCGACGCCGGTGCGGCCCGCCGCGAGCTCGCCGGCCATCGCGGGCAGCGCTCCTCGAAGAGCTCGAGCACCCCGGCCGGGGCGTGCTCCCGGGCCGCGTCGCGGCGCTCGTCCTGGGTGTCCCCGGGCAGCTCGAGCACCTCGGCGGCGATGCGGTCGAAGAACATCGCGTGGCGCTGCTCGTCGCGGCGCTGCAGGAACAGGACCCAGGCCACCAGGGAATTGTTGGCCGCTTCGCCGAACGGCGTGAGATGCTCGGCCACCGCGTCCTCGGCCACCCGGAAGCCGGCGAGCAGCGTGGTGAGGCGCTCGCGGCGCTCGTCCGGCAGCTCGGGCCACGCGCCGGCGTCGGGAACGAGGTCGATCGAGCTCGCGTCCCACTGCAGCCGGGCCACGACGCGCGAGAAGAACGAGGGCCAGCGGCCGGACGGGAGCATGTGGGCGCTGCTCGGCCTCCTCCTGGGTGATGCGCCGCCCGGTCGCGGGATCGAACGCGAGGTCCCACGCCTGCCGGTCGGGCATGGCGGCAAGATACCAACCGATCATCCGGGGGTCCGGTGGTAGGAATGCGCCGAGATCGCCGCGCCGTGCGCCTCGCCATCGACATCGACTCGACCCTGCACCATCACTGGCCGCTGGTGGCTGCCGCGGCCGAGCGCCGCTACGGCGTCGAGCTGCCCTACGAGCAGCAGTTCCCGTCGGCCGGCCGCCGGCTGAGCGAGGAACAGCTGCGCGTGTGCATCGAGGACACCCACACCGACGAGGCGATCGCCGGCGCGCGCCCCTACCCGCATGCGGTCGAGACCGTCAACCGCTGGTACGACGCGGGGCACTTCGTCGAGATCACCAGCCATCGCGCCGAGCGGTCGCTGGCCGCCACGCGGCGCTGGCTGTCGACATCGGCCTGCGCCACCACGAGCTCTTCTGCGGCGAGGACAAGGTCGCGCGCTGTCGAGCAGATCGGCATCGACCTGCTCGTCGACGACCTCCCGGACACGCTTCTGCGCGCCCGCGACGCAGGCATCCTCGTCGCGGCGCTCCGCCACCCCTGGAACGCGCACGTGTGCGACGAGCCGGAGGTCACCTGCGCCGCCGGCTGGCGGGAGCTCGCGCGCGTCCTCGAGCCGGTCCTCGCCGGCTGACCGGCCGTTCGGTCACCACCGCGCGATGCGGGGCTCGAAGTCCGGCTGCACGGTCCGGATGTAGGTGAGGTCGTCGCGCACGCGCACGCCGCACCGCCGGTACTGCTCGTGCAGGCGCGCCAGGGCGTCGCGGTCGAGCTCGACCCCGAGGCCGGGCCCGTCGGGCACGGCCACCGAGCCGCCGGCGAACCCAACCGGCCCCGGGACGATGACGTCTTCCTCCTGCCACGGGCGGTGGGTGTCGCAGGCGTAGCGGAGCGTGGGCGTCGCGGCTGCGAGGTGGACCATCGCCGCCAGGCTGATGCCGAGGTGGGAGTTGGAGTGCATCGAGAGGTCGAGCCCGAACGTCTCGCAGATCCCGCCCAGCAGCAGCGAGGCGCGCAGGCCACCCCAGTAGTGGTGATCGGCGAGGATCACCCCGACCGCCGCGCGCTCGACGGCCGAGGGGATGTCCTCCCGCGTCGTGACGCACATGTTGGTGGCCAGCGGCATCGCTGCCCGGGCGGCCACGGTGCCCATCCCGGCCTGTCCGGGCGTCGGATCCTCGAGGTACTCCAGGGCGCCGGCGAGCCGATCGGCGACGTCGATCGAGGTCTCGACGGTCCAGGCCGTGTTGGGGTCGAGTCGCAGCGGATGGCCCGGCAGGGCGGCGTGCAGCGCGAGGATCGCCTCGATCTCCTCGGCCGGCGGCATGACCCCGCCCTTGAGCTTGATCGAGCTGAACCCGAAGCGGTCGATCATGGCCCGCGCCTCATCCACCAGCGCGTCGGCATCGAGCACCGCGCCCCAGGCGTCCGGGGGATGGCCGGGATGGTGTCCCCACTTGTAGAAGAGGTAGGCGCTGAACGGGACGCGGTCGCGCGCGCGGCCGCCGAGGAGATCGACGACCGGGCGCCCGAGCAGCTTGCCCTGCGCGTCGAGGCAGGCGACCTCGAAGACGCTGAAGACCGATCGCAGGCTCTTGGCGACCGACGCTTGGCCGGTCAGGCCGTGGGTGGGGTCGACCGGGAGCGCTGCGCTCTGCGCCACCCGGCGCTCGAGGCCGGCCAGGTCGAAGACGTCGAGGCCGGCGAGCGCCGGCGCGACGTCGCGCAGCAGCGCGAGGAAGCGCTCGTCGCCGTAGCTTTCGCCGAGGCCGACCACGCCCTCGTCGAACCCGAGCTCGACGATGCTGCGCAGTGCCCACGGCTGGTGGACGCCGAACGCGTTGAGCAGCGGAGGATCGCGGACCGCGACCGGCGTGATGACGACGTCACGCAGCGGCATGAGCCGGGTCCTACTCCTGCGCCGCCTCGCCCAACGGCCGGCGGCAGAACGGCCCGCCGACGAGCGCGTGCTCCGGGTCCTCGAGGTCGGGCTCGCCGTGGGCGGCGAGCATCGTCGACGCGAAATCGTCGGCGTCGTCCTGCGGCCGGTAGCCGATCGCCTGCCCCTCGGCCAGCGACCACCAGCGCCGGCGGTTGTCCGAGACTCCCCAGAGGATGCGGAAGCCCGCCGGCTCGACGGCCAGGCAGGCTTCGACCAGGCGGGCGCAGTCGGCCGGCGAGAGCCAGGTGGCCAGGGCGCGCGGATCGGCCGGCCGCTCGTCGCAGGAGCCGATGCGCAGGCAGCTCACGTCGAGCCCGAAGCGGTCGTGGTAGAGGCTGCCGAGCGCCTCGATCGCCGCCTTGCTCCAGCCGTAGAACGTGTCGGGACGCGGCGGCACGGACGCCGGCAGGCCGCCCGGCTGCGTCGCGGGCTCGCGCGACCAGAACCCGGCGGCGTGGTTGCTGGAGGCCAGCACGACGCGCGGCACGCCGCACTGCACCGCGGCGTCGAGCACGGTCCGCGTCCCGTCGACGTTCGTGGCCAGGATCTGCGACCACGGAGCTTCGGTGCTCAGACCGGCCAGATGGACGACGGCGTCGGCCTCGCGGCACGCCGCAAGCGCGGTGGGCGGGTCGGTGATCGATCCGACGTGCACCTCGACCGCGGGATCCGCGGCCGGCACCGGCTCGACGTCGAGCACCCGCAGCACGCGCTGTGGACGGGCCAGGCGAGGGAGCAACAGCCTGCCGATGGCGCCGGAGGCGCCGGTGATGAGCACGCGCTGGGTCACGAAGTCTCCCAGCGCTCGGCGATCTCGGGCCAGCTGGGCGGCGGGCCGGGTAGCGCGTCCTCGCCGCGGCCCTTCATCGACTGCAGCGTGAGGGCCAGGTAGCGCCGGCGCAGCTGGCGGGTGCGGTCGGGGTCACGGAGGCGGACGGCGGCGAGCTGCTCGAAGAGGAAGGAGAGGTCGTCGACGACGAGGTCCGGGCGGATCGCGCCGGCCTGCTGGGTGCGTCGGAAGAGGCGCACGTTGAGCTCCTGCGCGCGCCGGCCGTCGCGGTAGAGGTCGTCGGTCGGCGTGAAGGTCCCGGCGAGGCGCAGCGTCAGCGAATGCGAGTCGGCGTCGACGCGCCGGCGCATGAAGTCGGCGAAGGCCCGCCACGGATCGCCGTCGTCGGCGAGCGCGGCCTCGACGTCGGCGATGTAGTCGGCGAGGCTGTCGCGATTGAGCTGGCGCAGCAGCTCTTCCTTGCTGGCGTAGCGGCGATACAGCGCGCTGATGCCGACACCGGCCTGCTCGGCGACCGCGGCGACCGGGGCGCCGGGATCGGCCACGAACACCGCTCGGGCCGACTCGAGGATCGCGCGGTCGTTGCGCGCCGCCTGGGCGCGGCGGCCGCTGAGCGGGGCGGGAGCTTCACCGGCCATAGGGCGACAGCATAGTGGAACAAAGCGCTCCGTTCTGGTAATCTGCCGGAACAGAGCGATTTGTTCCGGTAAACGCTCGCAACGCTTGAAAGGCCCGCACATGGACATGAAGCTCGAGCTCGTCGCCATCCCGGTTTCCGACGTCGACCGCGCCAAGGCCTGGTACACGGACCAGGCCGGGTTCACCCTCGACCACGACCACACGGTCAGCGAGGACCTGCGCTTCATCCAGCTCACCCCGCCCGGCTCGGCCTGCTCGATCACGATCGGCCTCGGCATCACCAGCGTCGAGCCGGGCCAGGCCCAGGGCATGCTGCTCGTCGTCTCGGACATCGACGCCGCGCGCGCCGAGCTGGTCGAGCGGGGCGTGGAGGTCAGCGAGATCCAGGACATGGGGTGGGGCTCGCGTCACGCCTACTTCAGCGACCCGGACGGCAACGCCTGGCAGCTGCAGGCCCCGAGCGCCTAGCGGACCGACACGCCGGCCCGTGCGCGCGGGCCGACGGTCAGGCGGCCGGCGCGCCGGTGTAGAAGCTGATCGTGCGCGCGGCCGAGGCGTGGGCGTCCGCGGCGTCGGCGCCGGCGGCGATGCTCGCCTCGGCCCAGCGCTCGCCGGCGAGCGTCATGAACCGGCGCCCGTCGTCGGAGGCCTGCCACTTCATGACCGCGTCGGGATCCACCGGCTCACCGCCGGCGGTGAGATGCAGGCCGAGCCCCATGAGGCTCAGATCCCAGCCGATCCCGACCGCCCCCGGACCGAACTCCGCCCACCGCTCGTCGTCGACGTGGGCGGTGTGCTCGAGCTCGAAGCGCGTGCCGCCGGCGGGCTCGGGTGTCAGCCGCAGTTCGATCCACGTGATCTCACCCTGGAACTCCCAGGTGGCGAAGAAGCCGCGCGGCGGGTCGCAGCGCTCGATCGTGCCGCTCGCATTGCCCTGCAGCTGGTAGCGGCCGCCGGGCTCCAGGTCGCCGGAGACCGGCAGGAACCAGCGCGGGATGCGCTCGGGGTTGGTGCAGGCGTCCCAGAGGTCCTCGAGCTCCGTCTCGTAGACGCGCTTGACGGTGACCGTGCGGGCCTCGCCGGCCTCCAGCGTCCGGCCGCCGACCTGGCGCTGCGCGCTGTTGATCTCGTGGGCGACATCGATCATGAGCGGTTCCTCTCGTCGGGGTCGGTGTGCCGGCGGCGTTCGCGGCGGCCGCGGGCGATCTCGGTCTCGAGCGCGTCCAGGCGCGGCGTCCAAAGGGCGCGGAAGCGGTCGAGCCAGTCGTCGACGGTCCGCAGCTCGTCGGGGTTGACGGCGTACAAGCGGCGGGCGCCCTCGGGACGCACGGTCGCGAAGCCTGAGTCGCGCAGCACCCGCAGGTGCTGGGAGACCGCGGGCTGGGAGATGCCGAACTCCGCCCGGATCCTCTCGGTGACCGCACCCGAGGACCGCTCGCCGGACGCGAGCAGCTCGAGGATGCGCCGGCGGACCGGATCTCCGAGAACGGCGAACGCGTGCACGGATGCCAGCGTATCAAGATTGACTTATATAAGTCGTCCGTGGAGCTTCAGCCCTCGTGAGGTGGGAGTTCGATCCCGGTGAGCCGAGCGAAGGCGGCCAGCAGCTCGTCCTGGAACTCGCGCGAGGTGACCGCGGGATGCGCCCCGCGACCGGGCCGCCGACACAGGGTTAGGTTAGTTGACACTAACGTTAGGGCTTGCTAACGTAATGAAACCGATGCAGGAAGTCCTCGAAGCCATCGCCGAGCCGCGCCGGAGGGAGATCCTCCGGCTCGTGCGCAGCGAGGAGCTGCCCGCCGGCGCGATCGCCGCGCACTTCGCCGACGTCACGCGGCCGGCGATCTCCCAGCACCTGCGCGTCCTGCGCGAGGCCGGGCTGCTCGCCGACCGGCGCGAGGGCACGCGGCGCCTGTACAGCGCCCGCCCGGAGGGCCTCGGCGACCTGCGCCAGTTCGTCTCGGAGTTCTGGGACGACCGGCTCGAGGTCCTGCGTCGCGAAGTCGAGAACGAAGAGAGGAGACGGCACCATGCCGACCATCGCAACTGAGCCGATCGTCAAGGAAGTCCACATCGACGCGCAGCCGGAGACGGTCTTCGCGTTCTTCACCGACGCCGACAAGCTCACCCGCTGGATCGCCGACGAGGCGGCCACCGACCCGCGGCCGGGCGGCATCTACCACCAGACGCATCACTTCCAGGGCGCCGACTACCGGCTGCGCGGCGAGTTCGTCGAGCTCGACCCGCCCCGGCGCGTCGTCTTCACGTGGGGATTCGAGAACCCCGAGTTGGGCGTGGCGCCGGGCGGCAGCACCGTCGAGGTCACGCTGACTCCCACGGACGGCGGCACCCACCTGCGTCTCGTGCACTCCGGGCTGCCCGAGCCCGCGCTGGCGAGCCACGACAGCGGCTGGGACGAGCAGCTCGACAACCTCGCCCGCGCACTGGCCGCGTAGCGGCCCCGCGACCGACAGGAGAACTCATCATGCAAATCCAGAACACGGCCCCGGTGGTCGCCGGGGCCGACGCGTCCGCCTTCCCGGAGATCGTCGATGCGCAGGAGTGGTCCGCTGCCCGCGAGCGCCTGCTGGTCAAGGAGAAGGAGCTGACGCGCGCCCGCGACGCGATGGCCGCCCAGCGCCGCCGGATGCCCTGGATGGCCGCCGAGAAGGACTACGCCTTCGAGGGCCCGGCTGGGCGTGTCCGCCTGCTCGACCTCTTCGCGGGACGGCGGCAGCTGATCCTCTACCGCTTCTTCTTCGAGCCCGGCGTGTCCGGCTGGCCCGAGCGCGGCTGCACCGGCTGTTCGATGATGGCCGACCAGGTCGCCCACCCCGCCCACCTCAACGCCCGCGACACGACGCTCGCGTTCGTCTCGCGCGCGCCGCAGGCGGACATCGAGCGCTGGAAGGCGCGGATGGGCTGGGAGCTGATCCCGTGGTACACGCTGACCGACGACTTCGACGCCGACTTCGACGTCGACCAGTGGCACGGCACCAACGCCTTCCTGCGCACCGACGACGACCGGATCTTCCGGACCTACTTCGTCGACGGGCGCGGCGACGAGGCGCTGGGCAGCACTTTCAGCCACCTCGACATCACCGCGCTCGGTCGCCGCGAGGACTTCGAGGACTCGCCGGAGGGCTACCCGCAGGACCCGACCTATCCGCAGTGGTGGCGCCGGCACGACGAGTACGAGGACACGTGATCGCCCACGTGGCAGGCGTGCCGCTCGAGGAGGCGCTGCCGGCGCTCGCCGGCGCCGGCAGCGCCCTCCTGGTAGCGCGCGCCTGGCTGACGGTTCACCTGCGCCGCCGGCGCTAGCGGCGACGGTCGGCCGCCGCCGAGCCTCGGTGAAGCTCCCCACTCATGCTGCGCGGCGCCCACGAGGCCGAGACGCGCCGCGGCCTCGTCGACCGCGTCCCGCTCGAGCGCTTCGCGTCGCCGGCGGAGGTCGCCGGGCTCGTGACCTACCTCGCCTCCGAGCGCGCGGGCTACATCACGGGCGAGGTCGTGAGCATCAACGGCGGGATCTACATGGACTGACTGCCGGCGCCGGCGAGCTGCGCCACGCCCGCCCGCTCGGCCTCCCAGGCGAATCCGTCCGGGTCGGTGAACGGCCCGGCATCGCTGCCGACGATGAGGCGGTGTGATCCGGAGCCCTCGGGAGAGACGCCGGCGTCCTTGGCCAGGGCACGGCGCCCGTAGAGCGCGAGCTTGACGGGACTGGACGGAGTGGCGAACTGGACGTACTTGCGGCCGAAGCTCTTGTCGACCTCGAGTCCGTGCTCGACGTAGAACCGCTTGCTCGCAGGCACGTCCTCGGAGCCCAACAGGAGCACGATGTCGTCGATCTGCCGCGTGGCCGGGCCGGTGTCCTTCTTCGCCGAGCTTGCGACCTTCCAGATCGCGCCATCCGGGGCCTGGACGACGCCGCCGCAGCCCCAGAGCTACTTCGAGGCGGGCTTCAGCGGCGTGGCACCGGCGTCGAGTGCCGCGCCGACGATGGCGTTGACGTCGGCGGGCTGAGACACGATGAGCGACAGCGTGAACCCACGGAAGCCGGTCGTCGGCGCCTCCGAGGCCCGCACGCGCAGCCGCGCGCCCAGATCGAAGGCGGCGCTGTAGAAGTTCTCGGCAGCCGTGGGGTCGGCCACCTCGAGGGTGATGGATTCGATGGAGGTCATGGCGATCACCCTACGAACGCGGGGCGACCGGCGCTTCTCGATTCCTGATCGGTCGGAGCATGCCCATCGGCGGGGATCTACATGGACTGACGTCCGGTTCCTGCGAGCATGGCGGCCTCGGTGCGGTTGCGGACGCCGAGCTTCATCAGGATGCGGCTGACGTGGTGGCCGGCGGTCTTCTCGCTGATCACGAGCGTGTGGGCGATCTCGGCGTTGGACAGGCCGAGCGCGATCAGGTCGAGCACCTCGGTCTCGCGCGCGGTGAGCGCTCCGGCGATGCGGTCGCGGCCGGGGGTGCCACCGCCGAGCTCGCGCAGCAGGGCGGCGGCGACGTCCGCCGCGCGGGCCGCGCCGAGCGCGCGGAAGGCGGCGAGCGCGGCGCGCGCCTCGTCGGCGGCCACCTCCGGCGCCTCGCGGGCGAGCGCGCAGGCGAGCTCGAGCCGCGCTTCGGCGGCGCCGAGCGGCATCGCAAGCGCGCCGAACGCCTCCAGGGCCCGATAGGCGGCGTCGGCCGCGCCGGCGTCGCCTGTCGCGTTCGCCACGCGGGCGACGCCGAGCTCGGCGCGGGCGCGGATGAGCCGGATGCCCGACGTCTCTGCGATCGCGGTAAGCCGGCCGGCGGCCTCTGAGGCACCATCGGGGTCACCGCCGGCCAGGCGGGCGTCGACGAGCAGGGCCAGCAGCCAGGAGGCGCGGACGGCGTCGCCCTCGGTGGCCCGCAGGCCGCGCTCGAGCAGCGCGGCCGCCACCTGCGGGCGGTCCTCGGCGAGGCGGAGCATGGCGAGCGCGCGCAGCGCCGACGGCTGCTCGGCGGTACCCGTCAGGAGCCGGCGAGCCTCGGCCACGCGGCCCTGGCGCACGCGCAGCTCGGCCATCCGGGCGACGGCCGCGACGCCCATCTCCGGGACGAAGCGCTCGTGCGTGGACAGCGCGCTCTCGAGCGCCTGCTCGGCCTCGCTCCAGCGCCCCGCCGCCATCAACACGTCGGCGTGGATCGTGCGGCAGGCGCCGAACAGCGGCGCGGTCTCGTGGCGGCGGGCGAAGTCGTCGACCAGTTCGCACCATTCGCCGGCCCGCTCCCAGTCGCCGGCGCCGGTGCACGCCTCGATCAGGTTGCAGTAGGCCTCCGCGAGGGTGTGGACGTTGCGCACGCGGCCGGCTGCCGCGGCCGCCATCGCCTCCTCGAGCAGCTCCATGCCGTGCTCGTGGCGCCCGGCGTGGACCTCGGCGCGACCGAGCAGGCTGAGCGCGAACACCTCGAGGTCGTCCGCGCCGTGGGTATGGGCGATCTCCATCGCGCGGCGGGCGTGGGTGATCTGCTCCTGCACGCCGGTCGCGTGGCGCGAGCGCTCGACCGCCACCCAGCCGTGCCCGGCACAGCCGTCGACCTGCTCGAGCGCACGCTCCGAGCGGGCAAGCCAGCCGCGGGCCGCCGAGGCGCGGCCCGCGATGAAGTGCTGATGGGACACCCACACCGCCATCCGCGCGGCGTCGTCGCAGCGGCCGGCGCGGACGTAGGTCGCGAACGCTCGCTCGCGCATCGCGACGCCGCCCGCAACGTCGCCCAGGAACCACAGGGCCTGGCCGAGGCCGTCGCGCGCGTCGGCGGACTCGCCCGACGCGAGCACGGCCTCGAAGGCGGTGCGGGCGGCCTCCCAGTCCGCCCGCTCCATCGCCTGCATGCCGGCCGTCAGGGACGCATCAGCGGGCACCGTGTCCATGGGCCGAGTATCCCGGCCCGGCCGCCGGTGCGCCAGGTCAGGCGCGGGTGCCCACCGCCAGCAGGTACTCCTGCTCGAAGCGCGCGCGATCGGCCGCGCCGCGGTTCCACTCGTCGCAGAACTGATCCACGGCCGCGTCGAACTCGCCCTCGCGCCCCTCGCGGGCCGCGTTGGCGCGCGCGGCGATCGTCGGCCCGTAGTAGCCCTTGAAGTGCTCGCCCCACTCGCGCGGGCGGGCGAAGGCCGTGATCTCGAGCACGTCGCGCTCGAGCGTCTGGAACTCGACGCGACCGCCCATGAGCGCCTGCAGGTGCTCCTCGCCGCCCCACAGCGGCGGCGGCTGGGCGCCCGGGGGAGGCGGCGGCGCGAACGGCTTCATCGCCCGGAAGAACGCGCCGATCATGCCCTCCGGGGTCCAGCACAGCAGCCCGACGGTGCCGCCGGGGCGGCACACGCGCACCAGCTCGTCGGCCGCGGGCTGATGGTGGGGCGCGAACATCACGCCGATCGAGGACATCACGACGTCGAAGGACCCGTCCGCGAACGGCAGCGCCTCGGCGTCCGCCTCGGCCCACTCGAGCTCGAGGCCCTCGGCCTCCGCGCGTCGCCGGCCCGCCTCCAGCAGCGCGGGCGTCAGGTCGCTGGCGGTCACGCGCGCGCCGCGCGCGGCCGCGGGGAGGGAGGCGTTGCCGGTGCCGGCGGCGACGTCGAGCACCCGTGTCCCGGCCGAGATCGGCAGGGCGTCGACGAGCCTTTGGCCGACCGGCAGCAGGAACGTCTCCACCATGGACGCGTAGTCGCCCAGACTCCACATCGCGCGGTGGCGGGCCTTGAGCTCTGTGTCTGCGACGTCGAGAGCCATCGTGCTCCTCCGATCGATTCGAGATGGGAGGAGCATCCGCGCCGGCGCTGGGCCGGCACATCGGGAGATCTCCCTATCCGGTGCCCATCCCGTCCCGCCCGGCCGCGATGGCAGGCGCACCGGGCGCGCGTCGCCTCAGTCGGCGTCGCGCGGGTCGGGCGGTCCGCCGGCGACCGGTCGCACGGTCTCCGTGACCGCGTAGATCGTCATCTCGCTCGGCCGCGCGAGCAAGCCGTGCAGATCTGACTGGTAGCGGGCGAACGCCTCGGAGCGGTGGTAGGCGTCGAGCGCACCCTTCGACTCCCACTCGCTGACCAGCACGAACCGGTCGGGCGCGTCCACCCGCCCGGCGAACGCGTACCGGCGCGACCCCTCAAACCCACGGGCGATCTGCTCGGTCCGCGCGAGCAACGCGGTCAGCTCGGCGCGCCGGCCGCCGATCCCGTGGATGTCCGCGATCGCGACGACGACCGGCATCGCGGCTACTGCAGCACCTCGTGGGCGAAGCGGACGGCGAGCCCGCCGTCGCCGACCGCGCCGGACACGCGCTTGGTCGCGCCCGCGCGGACGTCGCCGGCGGCGAAGACGCCCGGCCAGACGGTCTCGAGCATGTGCGGCCGGCGGTCGCCGTCGGGCCAGCGGTTCGGCCCCTCGCACGCCGCCGCCCCGTCGCCGCAGGTGATGTAGCCGGCCTCGTCGAGCTCGAGCATGGAGTGCACCGCCTCGGTGCAGGGGTCGGCGCCGATCATCACGAACAGGGCCGAGACCCCGACGCGCTCGACGTTGCCGCTCTCACGCTCGCGCAGGTCGGCGTGCTCGAGCCGGCCGTTGCCGTGGACGGCGCTGATCTCGGTCTGAGTGATGACCTCGACGTTCGGCCGCGACTCGATGCGATCGACCAGGTAGTGCGACATCGTCGAGGAGAGGCCGTCGCCGCGCACGACCACGCGGACACTGCGGGCCGCGCGCGAGAGGTGCACCGCCGCCTGGCCCGCGGAGTTGCCGCCGCCGACCACGATCACGTCCTCGCCGCGGCAGCGCTCGGTGTCGGTCGCCATCGCGGCGTGGTAGACGCCGGCGTCGGTGAAGCGCCCGACGTTCTCGGCGTTCAGCGTGCGCCAGCGCGCACCGGTGGCGACCACGACGGTGCGGGCGAGCGCGTGCTGGCCGTCGTCGAGGTCGACGCGCACGAGTCCCTCGGTGCCGCGCGCCAGCTCGACCGCGCTGTGGAAGCTCGAGATCACCGCGTCGAAGCGGCGGGCCTGCAACGTCGCCTTGCGCGTGAGCTCGGTGCCGGAGATGCCGGTGGGAAAGCCGAGGTAGTTCTCGATCCGGGTGCTCGTGCCGGCCTGGCCACCGGGCGCCCACTGCTCGGTGACGAGCGTCCGCAGCCCCTCGGAGCCGCCGTAGACCGCGGCGGCGAGGCCCGCCGGGCCGCCGCCGAGCACGACGAGGTCGAAGCGCTCGCCGTCGATCTCCGCCCGCAGGCCGAGCTCGCGGGCGACCTGGGCGGCCGAGGGGTTGCGCAGCACCTCGGTGTTGCGCACGAGGATCGGCGTCTCCTCGCGCGGGATCTTCAGCCAGTCGAGCATCGCCGTGCTCTCCGGGTCGGTGTCGACGTCGTACCAGCGCACCGGCATCAGGTTGCGCTCGAGCAGGTCGCGCACCTCGAACGCCCGCCGCGAGCCGCGCGGGGCGATCAGCCGCAGCAGGCCGTGGCCGTTGGCGACGTGCCACTCGCGGCGCGCCATCATCGTGCGCAGGACGAACTCGGCCATCTCCGGCCAGGCGGCGAGCATCGCCCGCAGCTGGGGGCGCTCGAAGGCGATCACGTCGGTCGGCTCGTCGGCCACGCACTCGGCGATCGACGGCTCGCCCGTGAAGGTGGCGATGTCACCCAGGAACGTGCCGGCGTCGGCCTCGGCGATCCAGACGTCCTTGCCCGGCTTGCGGTCCATCACCTTCACCCGGCCGCGCTCGACGACCAGGAACGGGGCGTCGCGCTGGCCCTGCACGAACAGCGCCTCGCCGGGCGCGTAGGAGCGACGCTCGCCCAGCTCGCGGAGCCGGTCGAGCTTTCGCTCGGACATGCGCGGGTACATCACCTCGTCGCCGAGGTCGGGGAACTCCTCTGCGCGGATCTGCTTCGGCGTGGTCGGGTCGAGCGGCACGGTCATACGGCAAGGGGTAGCAGACCGGAGCCCTGCGCAGGAGATGCGCGGGCGGGCTCCGGGCGGGGATGTTCGCGCCATGTCGTGGGGGTCGCGGGTTTGGCCGGAGTCGCCGTCGCTCTGCTGCTGCCGTCGGCGGCAGGTGCCCAGGCGCCGCCGCCTCCTCCGGACGTCCCGGTCGCAGCGTGCCCGGCGGGCGCGCCGGGAGCCGCGCTCCGCGTCCTTCGTGCGCGAGGGCTCGGGGCTCGGCGCCACGACCCGCCGCGCGGCCGGCTGAGCGGCTCGGTCACAGGGCGTGGGAGCTCCATGCCGCAAGCGAACTGCTGAGTGCGAACTACCAGACGTTGCAGATCCGTCAGCGGGAGCTTCGCCGTGTGCTTGTTGGGCGAGTCCTGCCGTCTGCCTCGGCTGCGTGGTCGTCGCCTACACGCGATTCCAGGTTGGGATGAACGCCCGCGGCAAGGCCTTGTGACTCGGCTACGCGTTGCAGCAGCGAGATGAGCTGCGAGCGCTCTTGCGCGCCGAGGGCGGTCAGCAGCTCTGCCTCGTCGTCGTCTGCGGCGCGCTCGAGCTCGGCCAGCAGCTCGCGGCCATCGGGTGTCAGGTAGAGCGTGTAGGCGCGCCGGTCGGTGGGGTCGCGGCGGCGCTCGGCGAGCCCGCGCCGCTCGAGGTCGTCGACGAGCGCGACGATGGCGCTGCGGTGAATGCCGAGCGCGTTGCTCAGCGCCTGCTGAGACTGGCCCTCGTTGACGGCGAGCTGGCTGAGCATCCCGAAGTGGCGCGGGTGGAGGTCGAGGGGGGCAAGGCGCTCGGCGAATCGCCGATGCCGATGCGTGCCCAGCTGCACCAGAAGGAAGCCGGCGCGTCGGCTGAGCTCCTGCGCCGGGGCTGCCTGCACGCTGGTGGGGTTTCCGGCCATGTTGTGATGGTACCGAGCCCACTGAACTGTTAGAGTAGTAAACAGTTTCCAGAACAGCTTACCTAGTGAGGGAGGTGCAGAATGGCCACGGTCGGCGTTCGCTACATCGTCGACGACGTCGACGCCGCGGTTGGGTTCTACGTCGAGCGGCTCGACTTCACGGTCGAGCGGCGGCCCGGACCCGGCTTCGCGATGCTCTCCCGCGGCGACTTGCGGTTGCTGCTCAATGAGCCCGGCGCGGGCGGAGCGGGCGAGCCGCTGCCCGACGGCCGCAGGCCCGAGCCCGGGGGCTGGAATCGCATCCAGCTCGAGGTCTCACACCTGGAGCGCGAGGTCACCGCTTTGCGCGCGGCCGGGGCGAGCTTCCGCGGCGAGATCGTCACCGGGCGCGGCGGCAGCCAGATCCTGCTCGACGATCCCGCGGGCAATCCCGTCGAGCTGTTTCAGCCTGCCGGCGCCTGAGCACGATCAACCCGTCCTTCCCCGCGCCCGACTCGGCTCGGAGGTGGTCCGCGCTGTGGGTCGAAGACGGCGAGGAACCGGCTCGTGCCCGACGCCACCTCGCTATCGGCCGGGACCCGCTGACCTGGAACGCGCGACTCCTCGGCGCCGACGCGGCCGAGGCCGTGGCGGCGCTGAAGGCAGAGCTTCCGGGTCAGCTCATCTCCTACGGCTGTGGTGAGCTCGCGAACGACCTCGCACGTCGCGGCCTCGTGGACGAGGTGAGACTCTGGCTGCATCCCATCGTCTGGGGCGACGGCGTCAGGGCGTTCCACGCCGGCGAGCTGCCGGTGCAGATGCGATTGATCGGCGCGAGGACCTTCCCGTCCGACGTGGTGCAGTTGTCCTACCAGCCGCTGGAACGATGACCATCAGCTGAGCAACGCCTGGCCCGTCGCGGCGCGTGGCAGCGGGCGGCGTCGGGCATCATGGGCCGCTTGCCCGCCGGCTCGAGGACATCCTGATGGCGATCGACGCGCTCGTCGTCGGGAGCGGGCCGAACGGCCTCGCGGCCGCGATCACGCTCGCGGCGGCGGGCCGCTCGGTACAGGTGCTCGAGGCGGCCGAGCGGCCGGGCGGGGCCGTGCGCACCGAGGAGCTCACGCTGCCCGGCTTCCGCCACGACGTCTTCTCCGCGGTCTACCCGTCCGCCGCCGCGTCGCCCGCCTTCGCCGCGATGGAGCTCGAGCGCCACGGGCTGCGTTGGGTGCACCCGCGCTACTGCGCGGCCCACCCGCTCGACGGTGGCCGCGCCGCGGTGCTCTCGCGCAGCCTCGAGGAGACGGCCGCGAGCCTCGACGCGCTGCACCCCGGCGACGGTGCGCGCTGGCGCGAGTTCGCCGGCCCCTACGTCGACCACTTCGGCGCGGTGCGGCGCACGATGCTCTCCGGATTCCCGCCGCTGCGCGGGCCGCTGGAGCTGCTCGGCCGGCTCGGGCCGCGCACGCTGCTCGAGTTCACCCGGCTGGTGCTGATGCCGGCCCAGAGCCTGGCCGGCGAGCTCTTCCGCGACGGCGGGGCGCGCGCGTGGCTCTACGGGTCGGCCATGCACAGCGACGTGCCGCCCGGCGGCGCGGGCAGCGCCGTCGCGGCCGTCTACCTGAACCTGCTGGGCCACGCGGTCGGCTGGCCGAGCCCTGAGGGCGGCGCCGAGCGGCTGACCGACGCGCTCGTCGGCCGGCTGACCGAGCTGGGCGGCAGCGTGCGCAGCGGCGCCCGCGTCACGCGCGTGACCGTCGCCGGCGGGAAGGCCACAGGGGTCGAGATCGACGGTGGCGAGGCCGTCCGGGCGCCGATCGTGGTCGCCGACACCAGCCCCCGCGGCCTGCTGGCGCTCGCCGCCGACGCGCTGGGAGAGCGCTACGCCACCGCGCTCGGGCGCTACCGCTACGGGCCGGCGACGATCAAGGTCGACTGGGCGCTGTCGGGCCCGATCCCGTGGCAGGCCGAGCAGGTCGCCGGCGCGGGCACGGTGCACGTCGCCGGCGGCGAGGACGAGCTCCTGCGCGCGACCGGCTTCGGCGCGGACGGTGCGCTGCCCGAGCGGCCGTTCTTGCTGCTCGGCCAGCAGTCGGTCGCCGATCCCACCCGCGCGCCCGCCGGCAAGCACACCGCCTGGGCCTACACCCACGGGCCCCAGGCGGCCGACTGGGAGCGCGAGACCGAGCCGCACGTCGAGCGCATCGAGGCACAGGTCGAGCGCTTCGCGCCCGGCTTCCGCGAGCGGATCCTGGCCCGCCATGTGCTCTCGCCCGCCGGCCTGCAGGCGCGCGACGCGAACCTCGTCGGCGGCGACACCGGCGGCGGCAGCTATTCGCTCGACCAGGTGATCTTCCGGCCGGTGCCGTCGCTCGCCCCCTACCGCACGCCGGTCCGCGGGCTCTACCTCGGCAGCGCCGCGACCTTCCCCGGCGGCGCGGTCCACGGCGTTCCCGGCCGCGCGGCCGCGCGGCTCGCGCTCGCCGAGTCGCGGCTGCCCTGGCGCTGAGTCAGCGAGGGACGATGGCCAGCAGCTCGCGCGCCTGGTCGGGCGTCGCGACCGGCCGCTGCAGCTCATCGGCGAGGCGGACGGCACGCTGCACGAGCGCGACGTTGGTGGCGCGCTCGCCGCGGGAGTAGTAGAGGTTGTCCTCCAACCCGGTGCGGACGTGGCCGCCGGCCAGGATGCAGTAGGCGTTGATCGGCAGCTGCGCCGCGCCGAGCGCGCACACCGACCACCGTGCGCCGGGCGGCAACAGCGCGCGCATGTGCTCGACCTGGGCGACGGTCGCCGGCACGCCGCTGCCCGGGACGCCGAGCACGAACTGCACGACGAGCGGGTCCTCGAGCAGCCCCTCCTCGCGCAGCTGCAGGGCGAGCCCGACGTGGCCCGTGTCGAAGCACTCGAGCTCGGGCCGCGCGCCCGAGCGGCGGAACGCCTCGGCCATCCGCCGCAGGAACGGCAGGTCGCCCTCGAAGATGCGCTCGCCGAAGTTGATGGTGCCGCAGTCGAAGCTCGCCAGCTCGGGGCCGAGCTCCAGCGGCGCGAGCCGGTCGTCGCGGATCGAGCGCCCGCCCGCGCTGCCCGTCGAGAGGTTGACGATCGCCTCGCAGCCGGCCGCCGCGAGGCGGTCGACGAGCACCCGGAAGCGCTCGGCGGCCTGCGTCGGCGTGCCGTCCTGTTCGCGCGCGTGCAGGTGGACGACCGCCGCTCCCGCGCGCCACGCGCCGAGCGCCTCCTCGACGATGGCGTCGGTGCTGACCGGCAGGTTCGGGCGGCGCTCGGGATCGGGGTCCTGGGACCCGGTGATCGCGCACTGGATGATCAGCGGGTCCGGCGGCGGCACGGTCACGCGAACACCGGCGCGAGGTCCAGGAAGACGCGGTAGTCGGTGATCAGGCCGTCACCGCCGGTGCGATAGATCGTCACCACCGGCACGGTGACGTCGGCGCCGTCCTTGCGCGTGTAGGTGACGTCGGTGTGGGCGACGGTCGCCTCGCCGGTGTCCCACTGCGCGAGGACGTCGTGGCGCACGCCGTCGACCAGCTCGCAGAAGTCCGCCCAGGTCGCGCGGCAGGCGTCGCGCCCGTGCAGCTCGGGCGCGTTGCCGAAGCGCATCGTCACGTCCGGCGCGAGGTGCCGGGCGAAGGCGTCGGGCGCCATGCTGTCGATGTCGGCGAAGAGCCGCTCGTGGGTGTCGGTCATCGTCCTCCTCCTCGTGTCGCCGGCCCGCCCGTGGCCACCGCGGACACGAGCGCCCGCAGCGCGTCCACCTCCTCGGGATGCACCTCGTGGGGGGCGGGAGGGGAGACCCGCAGGTCGACCTGCGCCCCGGCGGCGCGCAGGACCTCCGCGGTCGCGCGCACGCGCTCCACCGGTACCCAGCCGTCCTGCTCGGTGCCGGTCAGCAGCACGGGCAGGACGTCGAGCGCGCCCGCGGCCGGGTGCGGCCACTCGGCGGCATCGGCGCCGATCAGCCCGCCGCACAGGATCGCGAGGCCGCCGAGCGGGCGCGGCCGGGCGGCCAGCGCGTCGCACGCGACGCACGCGCCCTGCGAGAAGCCGCCGAAGACGACGCGCTCCGGCGCCACCCCGCGCGCCTCGAGCTCGTCGAGCGCGCGGTGGGCGGCGTCCAGCGCGGCGCTGAGCTGGGGCTCGTTGGCCGCGCGCGGCGCGAAGAAGCGGTCCGGGTACCACGAGCGCTCCGGCGCCGCCGGCGCGACGACCGCCACGTCGGGCAACTCGAGCCGATCGGCCAGCGCGTGCATCGTCGAGGCGTCGTGCCCGCGCCCGTGCAGCAGCACGAGCGTCGCGGCGGCCTGCTCGGGCGCGAACGGCATCAGGTGTCGATCGTCTCCAGACGCCCCATCAGCTCGTCGCGGCGCTCCTCCAGCCACGGCGGCAGCATGAACTCGCGGCCCAGTGCGTCCGCCGGCTCGTCGATCGCCCACGACTCGGGCTTGGAGACCGCCAGCTCGAACAGCGGGCCGCCGGGCGTGCGCAGGTAGCAGGACATGAAGTACTGGCGGTCCTTGACGTCGGAGACGTCGGTGTAGCCGAGGCCCTCGATGAAGAGCTTGAGCTCCATCTGGTTCTCCAGCGAGCCGGCGTCGAACGCGACGTGGTGGACGGTCCCCTCGCCGAAGCGCCACGTCCCGTGGGGCTGGTCGGGCTCCTCGACGAGCTCGACCACGTTGCCCGGCCGGTCGCCGAGCTGCCACAGCTCGGAGCTCCCCTCCGAGGCCACGCGCGTGCCCTGCATCGCCTGCTCGAGGAACTCGGCCATCTCGTCGGCCATGTGGATCGAGACCGTGATCCCGTAGCTGCCGTGGATCGCCGCCTCGGCGCCGACGCCGCCGTCGGCGTAGCCCGGGCGCGGGTCGCCGTCGACCTCGACGAGCGCGTAGGGGATCCCGCACGGATGGGCGAAGCGCAGCCGCTCGGTGCCCAGCAGCGTTCCGCGCTCGGCGGCGACACCGTGGTCGGCCAGGCGCTGCTCCCAGCTCCCGAGCGAGCCCGTGGGCACCGCCAGGTTGATGACCTTGACCTGGTTGGTCCCGCGGCGGCCCATCACCCCGGCCTGGCGGAAGGGGAAGGTCGTCAGGACGCTCGACGGGTCGCCGTCCGCGTTGCCGTAGTAGAGGTGGTAGATCGGCGCCTGGCCGTCGAAGAGGACCGTCTTCTTGATGCTGCGCAGCCCGAGTGCGCGCGTGTGGAAGTCGTAGTCCTCCTGGGCGCCGCCCACCGACATCGTCAGGTGGTGGTTGCCGCTCACCCGCTCCATGCTCTCCTCCTCCTCGCCCGGACCGTGACCCTCGCGGGCATCATGACGAACGCCCGACGGTCACAGCCGGAAGGGCGCCGGGTTGAGGCCGGGGTCGGCGTCGAGCACCCGGCGCGAGGCCTCCACCGTCCGCACCCACTCGTAGGCGATGCCCTTGCAGTGGTCGAGCTCGGCGCCGTCGCGCACCGCTCGCGCGAGCCCGCGGGCGTGCATTTCCCCGGGCGAGAACGTCGCGTCTTCCGCCACGACGACCCGCAGGCCCGCGTCGCGCAGCCCCACCGCCGACTGCGCGACGCAGACGTCGGTCTCGAAGCCCACCAGCACGGCGGTCCGGCGCCGCGTGTCCGCGATCGCGTGGGCGATCGCCGGCGTGCCGGTGACGGCGAACGTCGGCTTGTCCAGCACCGGCGTCCCCGCCGGCAGGTGCGCGGCGAGCCCGGCGGCGGTCGCGCCGTTGCGCGCGGCGTCCTCCTCGGTCACCACGACCGGGAGCCCGAGCCGCACGGCGAGCCGGGTCAGCCAGCTCGCGCGCTCGATCGCCGCCGCGGCGGCCTGCGCGTCGCCCGCGCTCAGGCCGGCGGCCGCGTAGAAGCCGGGCTGGGCGTCGATGACGACCAGCACGCAGTCCTGTGCATCCAGCAGCGGCACGCCGCTGTCTTACCAGCCCGCCGCCGGGGCCGGCGCGCGTCGCCGCGCCGGCCCCGTCGCGGATGCGTTCAGCGCACCGTGAACGACTGCTTGAGCTCTGCGCTCGAGCTGTTGCCGGCGTAGACGTCGATCCGCCCCGGCTCGACGACGAACCGCCCGCGGTTGTCGTAGAACCCGTAGTCGCTGCGGTCCAGCGTGAACGTGACCGTCCGCCGCTCGCCCGGTGCGAGCGTGACCCGCTCGAAGCCGCGCAGGCGCCGGACCGGCTGGGAGATGGACGCCACGGGGTCGTTGAGGTAGACCTGGACGACCTCGTCGCCCTCCCGCGAGCCCGTGTTGGCGACGTCGACCGACGCCGTCAGGCGCCCGTTGCGCGACACGCTCGCCGCGCTCAGCCGCAGGTTGGTCACCGCGAACGTCGTGTAGCTGAGGCCGTGGCCGAAGACGTACTGCGGCGCGCAGCTCGGGATGTCGCGGTAGCGCGAGTTGTACTTCGAGCCGGCGTCGCACGGGCGCCCGGTCGGCTCGTGGTTGTAGTAGATCGGCACCTGGCCGACCCGGCGCGGGAAGGTCACCGGCAGCTTGCCGCCGGGGTTGACCTTGCCGAACACGACGTCCGCGACCGCGTGGCCGGCCTGGACGCCCGGGAACCACGCCTCGAGGATCGCGGGCGAGGGGCCCTCGACGCCGTCGAGCGTCAGCGGGCGGCCGTTGAACAGGACGACCGCGAACGGCTTGCCGGTCGCCTTGATCCGCGCGATCAGCTCCTCCTGCAGGCCCGGCAGGTCGATCTCGCTGCGCGACGCGGCCTCGCCGCTCTGGCCGCGCGACTCGCCGAGGGCGAGCACCACCTGGTCGGCGGCCTGGGCGGTCGCGACCGCCTCGGCGAAGCCGGCGTCCGAGCCGCACTCGTCGGCCGGGGTGTTGTTCGGCGGCTCCTTGTCGGCGATCGCGCAGCCCTGGGCGTAGGTCGCGTCCGGGCTCTGGGCGCGGATGCCGGCGAGCACCGTGACGGCGTCCTCGTCGCGGCCGCGGCCCCACCACGGGCCGAGCATGTCGTGGCCGTTGTCGGCCAGCGGGCCGATCACCGCGGTCTTCTTGGCGGGATCGAGCGGCAGCGTGGCGCCCTCGTTCTTGAGCAGCACCATCGACCGCCCGGCGGCCTTGCGGGCGGCCGCCACGGCGTCGGGCCGCAGCTGCGCCGCCTCCGCCTGGGCGGGGTCGACGTAGGGGTTCTCGAACAGCCCGGCGCGGAACTTCACGCGCAGGATGCGGCGCACCGCGTCGTTGAGGCGCCCGATCGAGATCCGGCCCTGGGCGAGCAGCTGGCGCCCGTAGTCGCGGATGTTCGTGCTGACCATCTCGGAGTCGGTGCCGGCGTTGAGCGCCTGCGCGGCCGCCTCGGGTCCGTCAGCCGCGACGCCGTGGCCGCACGGCCCCTCGTCCGGCGTCTTCGGCGGGCACGCGCGCAGCTCGGCCACGGCGGTGTAGTCGCTCTCGACGAAGCCGTCGAAGCCCCACTCGCGCTTGAGCAGGTCTGTCTCGAGCTCGCGGTTGGCGCAGCCCGGCACGCCGTTGATGGCGTTGAACGAGCACATCGCCGTGTCCGAGCCGGCGTCGATCGCCGCCTTGAACGGCGGCAGGTAGAGGTTGAACAGCCGCTGCGTGGACATGTCGGTCGTGTCGTAGTCGCGGCCCCCCTCGGGCTGACCGTAGGCCGCGTAGTGCTTGACGCTCGTGACCACCTTGTCGGGTCGCGAGTAGTCGCCGCCCTGCGCCGCCTTCACGCGCGCGGCCGCGAAGACGGAGTTCAGGTAGGGATCCTCGCCGCCCGCCTCGGCGATCCGGCCCCAGCGCGGCTCGTGGGAGACGTCGACCATCGGGCTGTAGATCTGCTTGAGGCCGACCGCGGCCGACTCGCGCGCACCGAAGCGGTGATCGTCGGCGGCGACGGCGGGGTCGAAGCTGCTGGCGGCGCCCAGGGGCACCGGGAAGATCGTCCGGTAGCCGTGGATGGTGTCGTAGGCGAACAGGATCGGGATGCCGAGCCGCGACTCGTTGACCGCGATCCGCTGCAGCTGATTGATGCGCACGGGGTCGACGAGGCTGAACACGCTGCCCACGCCCCTACGGGCGTTCTCGTTGCCGTCCTCCCCGTCGTTGGCGTTCATCTGCCCGTCGGAGAGCAGCTGGACCTGCTGGAGCTTCTCCGCGGTCGTCATCCGGCGCAGCAGCGCGTTGACGCGCCGCTCGACGTTCTGATCGGCCGCCTGGCGCGTGGGACGCAGCGCCGCCTCGTCGCTCGGCTGGGTGGCGGCGACCACGCCGCCGGCCGCTCCGGCGCTCAACGCGAGGACCGCCGCGCCGATCGCGGCTCTCCGACGATTACCCGACATCGACCTCTCCCTCCTGCAGCTGACCCTGACGCGGGCAGTATTCCTCAAACGCGTGACGATTGGCACAATGGCCGCCAACCCGGGTCAGGGAGGAGTCATGCGGAGATCGCTGGGTCTCGCGCTCGCGTGCGCGATTGCCCTATCCATACCGGCGGCGGCAGAGGCGGCGGCGACGTCCGGGGCGCCGCTGCACCGCTACGCCGAGGGCACGTGGGCGTCCTTCGTGGCGATGACCGACGCGCAGAGCGGGCTGCCGGCGGACGCGCTGAAGGCCGACGGCACGCGCAGCGTGCAGACCTCGACCACGAACATCGGCGCGTACATGTGGAGCGCGCTGGTGGCCGAGCGGCTGGGCATCATCGGCCACGCCGAGACGGTCGACCGGCTGGGCGCGACGATGACGACGCTCGAGCGGATGGAGCGCCACGACCCGAGCGGCCAGTTCTACAACTGGTACGACCATCGCACGGGGGAGAAGCTGACGATCTGGCCGCCGACCGGCGCGCCGCTGGAGCCGATCCTCTCCTCGGTCGACAACGGCTGGCTCGCCGTCGGGCTGCGCGTGGCGGCGAGCCGCGTGCCCGAGCTGCGCGCCCGGGCCCAGCGGCTCTTCGAGACGATGAACTTCGGCTTCTACTACCGGCCGGAGGTCAACCGGATCCTCTTCCACTACGCGCCCGGGACCGGCGACGCGCCCTGCTGCTACGACACGATCGTCTCCGAGAGCCGGATCGCGAGCTACATCGGGATCGAGAAGGGCGAGCTGCCGCCGCGCCACTACTACGGCGCGTACCGCTCCTTCCCCGACTCGTGCGTGCCGGAGGTCGAGACGCGGCCGATCGGCTTCACGCGGACCTACCTCGGCCAGAGCGTCTACGAGGGCGCCTACCCGTACGACGGCACGCGCGTGACACCGTCGTGGGGCGGCAGCATGTTCGAGGCGCTGATGCCCGCGCTGTTCTTGCCCGAGGAGGAGTGGGGGCCCGGCAGCTGGGGCCCGAACCACCCGCTGACGGTGCGCGCCCAGATCCACCACGGGCTGATCGAGGCGGCCTACGGGACGTGGGGCTTCTCGCCCGCCAACGTCCCGGAGGGCGGCTACGCGGCCTACGGTGTCGACGCCATCGGCATGGACCCGAACGGCAACCCGTCCAACGAGGACCGGACGTTGGTGGACCGCGGCTACCCCGGCTGCCCGGGGCGCGAGCCGAAGCCCGACCCGCCGCCGTCCGCCTACACCAACGGCGTCGTCACCCCGCACGCGGCCTTCCTGGCCCTGCGCTGGGCGCCCGGCGAGACGCTCGCGAACCTGGAGCGCCTCGAGCGCGACTACCCCGGGCTCTACGGGCCGTGGGGCTTCCGCGACACCGTCAACGTCGACTCGGGCGTCGTGTCCGAGTACTACCTCTCGCTCGACCAGGGGATGATCATGGCCGCGATCGGCAACGCGCTCGGCGGCGACGTGCTGCGCCGCGCCTTCGTCACTCGGGCCACGGAGCGCACGGTCCGCCCGCTGGTCGGGATCGAGGAGTTCAACAGCGACCCGCGCGGCTGCACGATCACCGGCACGCCGCGCGCGGACCGGCTGCGCGGGACGCGCGGCGACGACGTGATCTGCGGGCTCGGCGGCGGGGACCTGCTCGAGGGTCGCGGGGGGACGACGCGCTCTTCGGCGACGCCGGGCGCGACCGGCTGCGCGGCGGTCCCGGCGACGACACGCTCTACGGCGGCGAGGACGCCGACGAGCTGGCGGCCGGCCGGGGCGACGACGTGCTCTCGGCCGGCCCGGGCGGCGATCGCCTCACGGGCGGGCCGGGGACCGACTTCCAGGCCGGAGGAGAGGGAATCGACCGCTGTCAGCGGCCCAGGGAGGCGGAAGAGCGGTCCGACAGCTGCGAGTGAGGCGCCCCGCTAGAATTGATTGCGGGTTCAAGCGGCCGCTCTCCGGCGGCCAGACGTTCCCGGGCGCGCGACAGCGGACCGCGCGCCCAATCGATTTCCCCCTCTCCAGGAGGTGCCTATGGCAGTCGAGCAGAAGCTCGAAGTCGAGGGCGAGGTCACCGAGGCCCTGCCCAACCTGATGTTCCGGGTCGACCTTGACGTCGGCCACCAGGTGCTCGCCCACATGGCGGGCAAGATGCGCCGCCACCGCATCCGGGTCAACCCGGGCGACCGCGTGCGCGTCGAGGTCTCCCCGTACGACCTCACCCGCGGACGCCTGATCTACCGCTACCGGTAGTCACGCGTTGAAGCGGAGCATTCGCTCCGCATCTCCGCATCCGGGCTACACTCTCGCTAGATGCCGGATCCCGGATCGCCTCCCGCCGGTCCCCTGCTCGACGGCGCCCCGTCGCGCCCGCTGCGACGCGACGCCCGCGAGAACCGGGAGCGGATCCTCGCCGCCGCCCGGGCCGCCTTCTCCGAGCAGGGGCTCGAGGTCGGCGTGGACGAGATCGCGCGCCGGGCGGGCGTCGGGATGGGCACGCTGTACCGCCGCTTCCCGACCAAGGACGCGCTGATCGACGCGATCCTCGCCGACCGGATCGACGGCGTGGTGGCGCTGCTGCAGGCGGCGCTCGAGGAGCCCGACGCGTGGCGCGGGCTCGAGGCCTTCCTCGTCCAGATGGTCGCCTGGCAGGCCGCCGACCGCGGCTTCAAGGACATCCTCCTCGCCCGCCGTCGCGACGAGCCGGGCCTGGCCGCCTCGCGCGCCCGCGTGCTGCCGCTGTTGGAGGCGCTGATCGAGCGCGGGCGCAGCACCGGCCGGCTGCGCGCCGACCTCTCTGCCACCGACATCGCCCCGCTGCTGTGGGGAACGGGCCGGATCGTGGAGTCGACCGTCGACGTCGCGCCCGAGTTCTGGCGGCGTCATCTCGCGCTGGTCATGGCCGGCCTGCGCCCCGAGGCGGCCGGCGAGCCGCTGCCGGGCGCGGCGCTGGACGCGGCGCAGCTCAGCGCGGCGATGGACGTGCTGGCCTGCCGCGCCCGCGGCGCTCGCGGCGGCGGCTGAGCGCCCGGAGACCGGCTCGCCTCCAGGCGCACCCCTCCGAGGTGCGGGCGCGTCCACGGGTGCCCCTCACCGGAACACGTCGGGGTTCGTGGCCGCGAGGAGGTCGGCGAGCGCTCGCTGACCGGCGACGTTGGGGTGGAAGGAGCCCTTGATCGCGCCCTCCTCGCGCACGAACGGGTTGATCCAGCGTTCGGGCGAGCACAGCCCGTGCGCGGCGAACGCGGCACGCGGATCGACGAAGCGGAAGCCGCGCACGCGGGCGACGGAGGCGAGGACGGCGTCGAGGCGGTCGGCGGCGTCGTCGAGGAGCCGGCGCTCGTTGGCGAACAGCCCGATAGGGCAGCGTCGGCGGTGGTGTCGCCGGAGCACGCCAGGAAGTCACGCTTCTGGTCGTGAGCGACCGACGAGCGATGGCGGCCGGCCAGCAGCTGGGAGTACGCGTTGGCCGACCACGGCCAGTCGGGACATGGCGGCACGGTACTGCTCCCGCCGCCCGGGCAGGCTTCCGAGTCCGACGGATGACGAGCGCTACGCGGGCGTATGCTGGCCGTCTGCTCGCTCGGCTCAACCGCTGGTTCGATCGTCACCAGTTTGCGGGCGATCACCTGGTCGCCGCGGTCACGGTGCTGCTCGTGGCGGGCGAGCTGATCTCGGGTCGGCTGTTCTCCTACGAGACGTCGGTCGCGCCGACGACCGCGGAGGTCGTTCGTGTCGCTGGCGCTGGTCGCCCCGCTGCCCTTCGGGCCGCGGGCCCCGGTCGCGGTCTTCGCTCTGGTGATGGCGGCGTGCCTGGTCCAGCTCGCGATCACCGACCACGTGCTGGTGGCCGACCTGGCGCCGCTGGTGGCGCTCTACTTCCTGGTCGTGCACGGTCCCGGGCGGCTCAAGCGGGTCGGACTGGGCGTCGCGCTCGTGGGTGGCGCGGTGATGTCAGCACGAGCGTCGTTCCCCGGCATCCTCGGCAGCTTCGTGGTCGGGACCGCCGTCGTGACCAGCTACACGCTGGTGGCGGCGCTGCTCGGCGACCGGCGGGTCAGCCGCCGCGACCGGCTGGCGGCGCTGGAGATCGAGCGCGACCAGCAGGCGGAGATCGGGGCGGCGCAGGAGCGGGCGCGGATCGCGCGCGAGCTGCACGACGTGGTGGCGCACTCGCTGGCGGTGATGGTCGCCCAGGCCGACGGCGGCCGCTACGCCGCCCCCGAGGATCCGGGCGCGGCGAGTCGAGCGCTGGCGCAGATCGCCGAGACCGGACGGGACGCGCTGGCCCAGATGCGCCGGTTGCTCGGCGTCCTGCGGACGGGCGAGGAGGGCGGCGATCTGCCGGGCCTCGTCCGCCGGCTCGGCGGCGCGGGCCTGCCGGTCGAGATGGAGGTCGAGGGCGCGCCGCGCGAGCTGCCGGGGGAGGTGCAGACGTGCGTCCACCGGGTGGCGCAGGAGGCGCTGACCAACGCGCTCAGGCACGCGGACTCGCCGCGGCGCGTGGCGGTGGTGCTGCGCTACCTCGATGCGGAGGTCGAGCTCACGGTCCGCGACGACGGGCGCGCGATCGCCGCCGGCGACGGCCGGGGGCACGGTCTGGCGGGGATGCGCGAGCGCGTCGCGCTGCACGGCGGGACGTTGCAGGCCGGACCGCGAGCGGGCGGCGGCTACGAGGTCCGCGCGCGGCTGCCGGCGCCCGCGGGCGACGTCGCGGAGCTGCGAGCGTGACCCGCGTCTTCGTGGTCGACGACCAGGCGCTCGTCCGCGCCGGTCTGCGGATGGTGATCGACTCCCAGCCCGACATGACGGTGGTCGGCGAGGCCGAGGACGGCCGCGAGGCGCTCGAGCGTCTCGCGGTCACCACCGCCGACGTCGCGCTGATGGACGTCCGCATGCCGCGACTCGACGGCGTCGCCGCGACGAAGGCGCTGATCGAGCGCGACGGGGACGCCGGCCCGCGGGTGATCGTCCTGACCACGTTCGACCTCGACGAGTACGTGTTCCCGGCACTGCGCGCCGGCGCCAGCGGCTTCCTGCTGAAGAACGCCGATCCGGAGGAGCTGCTGGCGGCGATCCGGGCGGTCGCGTCCGGCGACGCGATCGTGGCACCGACCGCGACCCGCCGGCTGCTCGAGCACGTCGCGAGCACGCTGCCGGACGCGCCGCTCGACGATGCGCGGCTGGCGACCTTGAGCGACCGCGAGCGCTCGATCCTGCTGGAGGTCGCCCGCGGGCGCTCGAACGCGGAGATCGCGGCCGCCCTGCACATCGCGGAGGCGACGGTGAAGACCTACCTCGGCCGGCTGCGCGCGAAGCTCGACGTGCGCGACCGGGTGCAACTGGTGATCTTCGCCTACGACAGCGGACTGGTCGCGCCCCGACGTTGAGCGGCGCGGTAGTCCCGCGGGCCTACAGACGATCGCGACCGCAGGCCGACGTTCTCGCGCCCAGGCGCCCGTACCTTCGGACGCACCATGACGCTCCCGACCATCGCCTGCGCCACCCGGCCACGGCGGATCCATACGCTCATCACCGCTGCCGGCGGCGTGCCGGCCGCACGCGAGGAGGTGCCGGCGTGAGTCCTCTCCTGGCCGCCCCCGCCGGTGGCCTGGCACGCGGCGCCCCGACACCGCTCGGTGATCTCGCGCTGCAGATGCCAAAGCTGACGCGCCACATCACCGCGGTGCACGGCGCCTTGTTCCTGCGCGCGCAGAGCGGCCCGCTGGCGCGCTGGTTCGGCGCCTCCATCCTCGTCCTCGAGACCGTCGGCCGGCGCACCGGCAGGCCGCGCGCGACGCCGCTCGCCTACCTCTCCCACGGCGATGACCTGGTGATCGTTCCCGCCAACGCCGGCGCCGATCGAGCCCCCGCCTGGTGGCTCAACCTCCAGGCCGCCGGACAGGGCGTCGCCGTCCTGGACAGCCAGCGCCGGAACGTCAGGCCTCGGATCGCCGCCGGCACCGAGCACCAGCAGCTCTGGCAGCGCCTGGCCACCGTCGCTCCGATCGACCACTACCAGCGCCGCACCCGCCGGCCGCTGCCGATCGTCGTCCTCGAGCCCACCGGCCTCGCCCGGGCCGGGAGAACGACATCCCTCCTCACCGAGAGGTTCGACCGATGACGGCGAGCACGACCGAGAGCATCCACGACCCGGTCCACCGCGTCTCCTTCCGGTTCGAGATCGAGGGCGACAGCCTGTGGGTGTTCACCCGGCTCGAGCCCGGCGGACACCTGCCCGAGCACGTCCATCCCACGCTCGAAGAGCGTTGGGAGGTGCTCGAGGGCAGCGCGGAAGTGAAGATCGACGGCCGCTGGAGCGACCTCACCGCCGAGGGCGACCCTGTCGTCGTGGCCCGGGGCGTCCGCCACGAGCTGAAGAACGCCAGCGACGCCGTGGCGCACCTGCGCACCGAGGTGGCCCCCGCGGGACGGCTGCAGGCGTTCCTGACCGAGAGCGCCCGGGCCGCGCGCGAGGATCTCTACACCGCCCGCAACCTGCCGACGGGCCTGGCTGGAGCGGCCTGGCTGAGCGAGTTCGCGCTGCGCTTCAGCGACGAGACGGTGATGTGCTCGCCGCCGCCTGCGCTGCAGCGCGCCGTTCTTCCCGCGGCGGCGAGGCTTCTCCGCCGGTGGCGCCCAGCGCGCGGAGAGAGGAGAGCTCAGACGATCAAGTGGGCTGGTCGGCTCATGGTCTTCTACGGGGCCGCGCACACCCTGGGCGCCCTGACGGTGGAGGGCGCCGCACGCCACGCCGGCGCGTGGTTCAGCGGGGAGCTGTGGGGAGACGACCTCTCGGACATGAGCCCTGCCAACAGCGCGCTGTGGCTGAGCGTGGACAGCTTCGGCGTGCCGCTCATCGTGGTCGGCCTGCTGGTGCTGTGGCTCGACCGCCGCGGCATCACGCCTCCGCCGTTCGTCGCCTGGACGCTGGGGACGTGGACCGTGGTCGACGCCGTGGTCCTCTTGCAGACGCCCTGGCCGATCCTCCTGCTCGCCAACGTCCTGCTGCTGGTCGGCGCCCGCCAGGCCCGGCACCGCGTCAACCCCACGGTCACGGTTCTTGCCGACCAGCGGGGCTAGCCGGCCAGCGCTCGCTCGACCGACCCCGCGGCGGCGGGATCGACCGCCACGATCCGCGTCGCGGGGCGGCGTCGCTGGATGGTCGCCGCCGTGCCGGGCGTGTCGAGGCCGACCGTGACGATCGTGGTCGCGCCCCGCTCGGCGAGGGCGATCAGCGCCGAGCGCTGCTCGGTGACCGAGCGGGCGATCCGCAGCTCGCCGCCCGCAGTCCGGGTGACGGCGCGCCGGGCCGCGCCGACCGCCGCCGCGTCGCCGGCGGCAACGACCACGCCGACGTGCGGCCGCTCGCCGGCGGGGCCGGCCGACGGCAATACGGCGGCCGAGGCGACCGAGGCTGCGAGCAGCGTCAGCGCAACCGCGGCGACGGCCCACCCGAGATGCGACTGAAGGGTGGTACGTATCGAAGTCATACGTATGATCGTACGCCGCCTTCCGGACGGCTGCAAGGGGAGGTACCCGTACGCCCCGCTTCGCTTGGACCGCCGGTCGCGCGCACAGGACCGACTGGCCGATCACGGCTCCGCGGCGGCGGTCTAGCCTCGGTGCATGAGGACGCCGCCGCGCCGTCCGAGCCCGGGCGTGCAGAGCCGCTGGCGGGGGACGCGCCAGCGGCTCGTCCCGCGCTGGCGCGCGCCGCCGCCGCCGACGCGCGCGCCGCGCCCCGTCCCGCCGGAGCTGCGGCCGCTGCCGCCGGCGGCGAGCGGCGCCAACGGCGACGGCTCGCACGGCGCCTGAGCCGCCGCGGGGTTGTCAGGCTCCGGCGGGTGGGGGCGCGGTCGAGCCGCGCACGACCAGCTCGACGGGCAGGATCCGCCGCCGCGGCGTGCGCCGGCCCGCCATCCGGGCGGCCAGCGAGGCGAAGGCCGTGGCCCCGAGCTGCGGACCGTCGATGCGCACGGTCGTGAGCGGAGGCGAGAGCGCCTCGGTGAACGCGAGGTCGTCGAAGCCGACGAGCGAGAGGTCGTCCGGGATGCGCAGGCCGAGCTCGCGCGCCGCCCGGTAGACGCCGGTCGCGAGCACGTCGTCGTCGGCGAAGACCGCGGTCGGCCGCGGCGCGCGGCCGAGCAGCTCGAGCGACGCCCGGAAGGCCTCGTCCGGCGAGAGGAAGGTGGTCACCCGCCAAACGTCCAGCGGGTCGATCCCCGCGGCCTCGACCGAGCGGGTGATCGCGTCGCGGCGCTCGAGGAACGCGTAGCGCTCGATCGCGCTGGCCAGGTGGCCGAAGCGCCGGTGGCCGAGCGCGAGCAGGTGGGCCATCGCCGCCTCGGTGCCGCCGGCCGAGTCGTGGCTGACCGTCGGCAGCCCGCGGGCGTCGGAGTCGATGAGCACCATCGGCTCGGCCCGCTCGCCGCGGACGCGCGGCGGCGGGTCGGTGGCGAAGAGCAGGAAGCCGTCCAGCGGCCCGGCCCGCAGCGCCTCGAAGGACGCCATCTCCCAGCGCTCGTCGTTGGCGATGTCGACCATCACCACCGCGTAGCCGGCCTCCCACGCCGCCCGCTGGGCGCCGCGCAGCACGCCGCCGAAGAACGGATGGGTCACGTCCGGGACGATCAGCCCGACGGCCCCGGCTGCGCCGCTGCGCAGCGCCCGCGCGGCCAGGTTGGGCCGATAGCCCAGCTCCTGGACCGCGCGCAGGACCTTGGCCTCGGTCGCGCTCGCCACCCGCCCCGCCGCCTTGCCCGACAGGACGAGCGAGACGGTCGACTGCGACACCCCGGCGCGGCGGGCGACGTCGACGCTGGTGATTGCGGAGGAGGGCGAGCGCGCGATGGCGGGATACAAGCACGCGCCCGCGGCGCCCGACCCGCGATGATCTGCCCCGTGCGCGACACCGTGGTCTTCATCCCGGCCTGGAACGAGGCCGCCTCGCTGCCCGAGGTGCTCGCCGAGGCGAGCCACGATCTGCCGGGCGCCGACCTGCTGGTGATCGACGACGGCTCGACCGACGAGACCTCCGCTGTCGCCCGTGACGGCGGCGCGGAGGTGGTGCGCTTCTCCGAGAACCGGGGTCTGCGGGCGGGGATCGCCGAGGGCTACCGGCAGGCCGACCAGCGCGGCTACGAGTTCTGCGGGCGCCTGGACGCCGACGGCCAGCACCCGGCCGCCGAGCTGGCGCGCCTGCTCGCACTGGTCAAGGCCGGCCAGTGCGACGTGGCGGTCGGCTCGCGCTTCCTCGAGGACCCGGACGGCAGCGGCGAGCGCTACCGGCCGGCGCCGGAGCGGGTGGTCGGGACCTCGCTGCTGCGTGTGCTGATGCGCCTGCGCCTCGGCCAGCCGATCTCCGACGGCACGAGCGGGATGTACGCCGTCAACCGCAAGGCGATCGCGCTGCTGGCCGACCCCTACGTGTGCGAGGCGCCCGAGGTCGAGGCGCTGGTGCGGATCACCGACGCGCGGCTGCGCCTCCAAGAGGTGCCGGTGCACATGCGCCAGCGCGAGCACGGGGAGTCCTCGTTCCGCGGCCGGCGCGCGGTGGAGCTGGTCGTGACGATCGGCCTGACGCTGTTCGCCGGCGAGTTGCTGCGCCGCCGCCACCAGGCCAAGCAGCGCGGCAAGGGCCTCAAGGGGCTGCTGCGACGCGGCTGACGGCCCACGAGCCGAGCACGAGCGCCGCCGAGCCGGCCGTCGCCCACGCCGCGCCGATCTGCCGCGCCGGCTGCCACGGCCACAGCAGCGGGGTGGGCGCGTTGGTGTCGCCGGCGTCGCGCAGCAGGTGGGAGGCGACGCCGCCGAACGCCGCCCAGCCGTAGACGGGGCCGCCGGCGGCCAGGCCGGCGGCCGCGGCGCCGAGCGCCACGAGCAGGCAGTGCGTCGGTGGGCGGACCGGCATCGAGAGGTTGGCCTGCATCCGCAGCGAGCGCGCGGCGACGGGGTGGTCGAGGTCGATCAACGTGCCGGCGGCCACCGCGGCATAGACCGGCCCGGTCCCGGCGCGCGGGACGAGCGGGGCGACGACCGCGGCCGCCAGCGCGGCGTGCAGCAGCGGGTCGGCCAGGGCGACCGCCCGCTCGCGGGCTGTCAGGCCCGCCTCGCTCACCGGCCGCGGGCAGCGGCCCGGCTCACTGGTCGGGCTCCTCCTCCTCGTCGGCCTCGCCGTAGTCGACGTCGGTGTACTCCTCGTCGAGGTCGGACGCGTCCCGGAGGATCGGCTGCGTGGTGTGCAGGTCGCCGTGCTCGGTGTTCTCGATCAGGTCGGACTCGGCGACGTCGAAGCCCTCGCTCTCGCCTTCACCGGCCTCGATCAGCGGGGCGAGCGCGGGGTCGACGGGATCGTCGGGGTTCTCGGGCCATTCGGGTGTCATGGCCTTCAGGCTAGGGACTCAGCGTGACCGTCTGCAGCTCCGTGAAGGTCTCCATCACCGACGTGCCGCCCACGCGGCCCAGCCCGCTGTCGGTGCCGGCCCGGCCGCCGAAGGGCAGATGGGGCTCCCAGTAGTTCGAGGACGCGTTGACGTTGACCCAGCCGGTGTGCACGCGGTCGGCGAACTCCAGGCCGGCGCCCAGGTCCTTGGTGAAGATGGCCGACAGCAGCCCGTAGGGCGAGGCGTTGGTCAGCTCGATCGCCTCCTCGAGCGACCGGATCGCCACCACCGGCGCGATCGGGCCGAACGTCTCCTCCACCGCCACGCGCGAGTCGGCGGGCACGTCGTCGAGCACGGTCGCCGACCAGTAGAGGTCGGTCGGGAAGCCGTCCACGCGCTCGCCACCGGTGATCACCCCGGCGCCGCGCTGCACGGCGTCGGCGACGTGCTCGTCCATCTTGGTCGCGACGCCCTCGTTGTTGACCGGGCCCATCGTGGTGGCGTCGTCGAACGGGTCGCCGAGCAGCACCTGCTCGGTCACGCGCCGGGCCAGGCGCTCGACGAAGGCGTCGCGCACCGCCTCGTGCACGAGGATCCGCTCGCCGGCCGTGCAGCTCTGGCCCGCGCACAGGAAGCAGGCGGTGACGGTGGCCTCGACGGCCTGGTCGAGATCGGCGTCGTCCATCACGACCACCGGCCCGTTGCCGCCCATCTCGATGACCGTCGCCTTGCCCGCCGCGGCGGCCGAGACCGCGCGGCCGGTGGCGGTCGAGCCGATGAAGGCCACGCCGCGCGTGCCCGGGTTGGCGGCGATCTCGTTGCCGACCACCGGCCCAGGGCCGGTGACGAGGTTCACGACCCCCGGCGGCAGGTCGGCCTCGGCAATGCACTCCGCCAGCGCGACGGCGGAGATCGCCGTGGTCGGGGCCGGCGTCCAGACGACGGTGTTGCCGCACGCGATCGCCGGGGCGAGCAGCTCGGCCGGCATCGTGTAGGGCCAGTTCCAGGGCGTGATGATCCCGATCGGCCCGCGCGCGCGGCGCATCAGCAGCACGCGCTTGCCGGGCGAGGTGGAGTTGGGCAGCTCGCCGCCGAGCCGCTTGGCGTCCTCGGCCGCCATCCGCCAGTACTCCACGAGCTCTGCGACCTCGTCGTGGGCCTCGGCCGCCAGCGGCTTGCCCTGGTCGAGCGTCAGCGTCCGGGCCAGCTCGTCGCGGCGCGCCTCGATCGCGTCGCCGACCGCGTGCATCTTCGCCGCGCGCTCGAACGGATTCGTGCGCGACCAGCCGTCGAAGGCGCCCAGCGCTGCCTCGATCGCCGCCTGGGCGTCGGCGCGATCGCCCTGCGGGACGGTGCCGATCACCTCGCCGGTGGCCGGACTCGTCGTCTCCGCCGTCTCGCCCGAGCGGGCGGCGCGCCACTCGCCGCCGACCAGCATCGCGTGGTCGGTCATCGCGCGGCCTCAAGCACGCCCGCGGCGGCGTCGGCCTTGACCATGTCCGAGCACTTCTCGCCGATCATCATCGTCGTGATGTTCGGGTTGATGGCCGGCAGGAACGGCATGATCGAGCCGTCCGCGATCCGCAGGCCGCGCACGCCCTTGACCCGCAGCTGCGGGTCGACCACGGCCTGGGCGTCGTCCGGCGCGCCCATCCGCGTCGTGCACGCCGGGTGGTAGACGGTGTTGTGGGTCTTGTGGATGTAGTCGATCAGCTCGTCGTCGGTCACCGCGTCGGGCCCCGGGGCCAGCTCGCGGGCCACCCAGTCCTTCAGCGCCGGCTGGGCGGCGATCTCGCGCGCGAGCTTGACGCCCGCGAGCATCACCCGCTCGTCCTCGCCGTCTGGGTCGGTGAAGTAGCGCGGGTCGACGCGGGCGCGGTCGCGGAAGTCGCGCGAGCGCAGCTTGACGGTGCCGCGCGAGAGCCCGCGGCAGACGTTCGGGGTCAGGCAGAAGCCGTTCTCGGTGGTGGGGTAGCCCCAGCGCACGGTGTTCATGTCGAACGGCACCGAGCCGTAGTGCATCATCAGGTCGGGCCGGTCGAGGCCCTCGCGGGTGGCGTGGAAGAGGCCGATCTCCCACCACTGGGTGGAGTTGGTGACCATCGGCTCGGTCGCGTCCCAGAACACGAGCCCCTCGACGTGGTCGTCGAGGTTCTCGCCCACGGCCGGGCTGTCGAAGACGACGTCGATGCCGAACTCCTGCAGCTGGGCGGCCGGCCCGACGCCCGAGAGCATCAGCAGCTTGGGCGTGTCGATCGCGCCGCAGGAGACGATCACCTCGCGGCGGGCCTTGACCGTCACCGAGTGCAGGCCGTCCTCGGTCAGGTACTCGACGCCGGTCGCGCGGCGCCCGTCGTCGAGCTCGATCCGCTTGCACCACGAGCCGGTGCGGACGTCGAGGTTCGGCCGCTGCCCGATGACCGGGTGCAGGTAGGCGTGCGAGGAGGACATCCGGGTGTCGTCGAGCCCGGCATTGATCTGAAACCAGCCGGCGCCGTCGATGACCGTCTCGCCCTCGTTGAAGCGCACCGTCGGCAGGCCCGCCTGCGCGGCGGCCTCGAGCACCGCGACGCCGCACGGGTCGTGCGGCGGGATCGTGCGCAGGTTGACCGGCCCGGAGCGCCCGTGGTGGTCGCCCGGCCCGTCGTTGGTCTCCAGGCGCGCGATCAGCGGCCAGCACTCCGCGGCCGTCCAGCCCTCGCAGCCCATCGCCGCCCACTCGTCGAGGTCCTCCTTGGGCGTCCAGAAGGCGATGCAGGAGTTGTGCGACGAGCAGCCGCCGAGCACCTTGGCGCGCGCGTGGCGCAGGAAGCTGTTGCCCTTCTCCTGCGGCTCGACCGGGTAGTCCCAGTCGTAGCCGGAGTCCAGCAGGACCATCCACTCGGGCAGCCGCAGGATCGCCGGGTCGTCGACATCAGAGGGCCCCGCCTCCAGCAGGCAGACGGTGACCGACGGATCCTCCGAGAGCCGCGCCGCCACGACGCAGCCCGCCGTCCCGCCACCCGCGATGACGTAGTCGAACTCGTCCATGGTCTGCTCCCTGTTAGGACTTGTCGGGTGTGCCGCCGGCGACCGGGGCCATGCCGGCCGCCTCGGCCTCGGCGATGTGCTTGTGGGACTCGAGCGTGCCGGTCTTATGGCGCTGCACGAACCAGTAGTAGGCGAAGCCCGCGACCATCACGATGCCCACGAAGAGCACCGCGCCCCACTTCAGATACCAGTGGAAGGGCTCGGTGGCGTTGTAGATCGACGACCGCGGCCAGGCCAGGTTGATCGACATGAAGAGCCCCCAGACCACCGCCAGCACGTTGATCGGCAGCCCCAGGCGCCCGAGCGAGAAGTAGCCGGGCGGCGCGTCCGCCGGCGGCCACTGGCCGCGCACCCGGGCGAGCAGCATCGGCACCGTCACCAGCAGGTAGGCGATGTAGATCATGATGATCCCGATCGAGGTGATCACCACGAAGATCTGCGGCTGGCGGATGTTGACGACCAGGATGAGGATCGCCAGCACGCCGATAAGCACCGCAGGGATGATCGGCGTCTTGGTCTTCGGGTTGACCGTGGCGAGGTGCTCGCCTGCGGGCAGGTTGTTGTCGCGCGCCATCGCGAACATCATCCGGATCGCCGCAGTGTGGACGGCCAGGCAGCAGACGGTGATGGCGATCACCACCGACCACAGGAAGAGGTCGCCGACGGTATTGCCGAGCACGTCGAGCACGATGTACTGCAGGCCGCCGGTGCTGATCTCCTCCGCGTTGATGTTCCCCACCGACATGAGCGCGAACAGCAGGATCAGCCCGCCGATGAGGAACGAGGCCACGAGCGCGCGCATGATCGCTCGCGGGGCGTTCTTGCGCGGGTTGAGCGACTCCTCGCCGAGCGAGCTGGCGGTATCGAAGCCGTACATGACGTAGGCCGAGGCCAGCGAGGCGGCCAGGAAGGCGCCGAGGTAGCCGAGCTCCCAGTCAGCGCCACGGCCCTGGGTGTCCATCACGACGTCGGGGCCGCGCGTGATGTTGATCGCCAGCGCCGCGATCAGGAGCACCGCCGCGATCAGCTCGATGAAGACACCGGTGCTGTTGATGCGCGCCATCAGCTTGACCCCGATGGCGTTGATGATCGTCGTGAAGACGATCAGCACCGTGCCCAGGATCACGGCGTTGACGGCGTAGTCGTACTTGCCCTCGCCGTCGCCGTAGAACTGGAAGAAGTCGCTGATCTGCGGCAGCGTGATCTGGTAGGCGAGCGCCACGGCGGCAACGGTCACGATCGACGCCGTGAGCATCATCCAGCCGGCCATCCAGGCCACGTGCGGGTTGCTCAGCCGCTTGGCCCAGTTGTAGATCGAGCCCGCGACCGGGAACTTGGCCGCCAGCTCGGCGAAGCACAGCGCGACCATGAGCTGGCCGGCGAAGACCATCGGCCACGACCACCAGTAGGCCGGTCCGCCGAAGGCGAAGCCGAAGTAGAAGAGTTGGAAGGTTCCGGTGAGGATCGAGATGTAGCTGATCCCCGCCGCGAAGGTCGCGAACGTCCCGAGCGTCCGGTCGAGCTCCTGCTTGTAGCCGAACTCACCGAGCTCGTCGTCGTCGGCGGTGGCGCTGCGAGGCGGTGCCTCGCCAGGGGCGCTGCTCATCCTGTACTCCAGTGCATGGCTCTCCGTTTCCCTCCGGACTCGTCCCGGTGCGAGTATTCCCGTGCGCCGGACACCATGTCAAGGAGATATATCTGGCGCCGGGCCACATCCCCTGGCCACTCGGGCCACCCTTGCACGACGTCGCCGACTTCCTCAGCGGGCACCCGCCCTTCCACGCGCTCGAGCCCGACGAGGTCGCGCGGGTGGCGGCAGCGGCCGAGATCGAGTTCCACCCGGCCGGGGAGACGATCTTCTCCCAGGGTGCGGGGCCGGTCGAGCACCTGTGGGTCGTGCGCAGCGGCGCGGTCGAGATCGCCCTTCGTGGCCGCGTGCTCGACCTGCTCGGGCCCGGTGAGCTGTTCGGCCACGCCTCGATGCTCTCCGGGCTGCCGACCGGCTTCACGGCACGGGCGGCCGAGGACACGCTCTGCTACCGCATCCCGGCGGCGGTGGCAGTGCCGCTGCTCGGCCGCCCGGCGGGCCTGCGCTACGTCGCGCGGTCGCTCGCGGACGGGGCCGACGGCGACGGCGCCGAGCCGGCCGTCAGCCCCGCCGCGCGGCCGGTCGCCGAGCTGCTGCGCTCGCCGCCGATCACGCTCGCCCCGGAGACGAGCATCCGCGACGCAGCGGTCCGCATGGCCGAGGCGGGGGCGACCTCGGCGGTGATCGAGCTGGGCGCCGGGCGCCTCGGGATCCTCACCGACCGCGACCTGCGCACCCGCGTCGTGGCCGCCGGCCTCTCGACGGACGCCCCGGTGTCAGAGGCGATGAGCGCGCCGGCCGCCACCGTGCGCGCGGACCGCGCCGGCGGCGAGGTGCTGCTCGACATGCTCGATCGCGGGGTCCGCCACTTCCCGGTGCTCGACGCGACCGGCCACGTGCTGGGCGTGGTGGAGGACGCAGACCTCGTAGCGGTGGCGACCCGCAGCTCGTTCCACCTGCGCACGGCGATCGCCCGCGCCGGCACGCGCGCTGAGCTGGTCGCGGCCGCCGCCGAGCTGCACCCCACGCTGCTGGCGCTGCGCGAGGGGCGCGTGGCCGCGACCGACGTGGCCGGGATCCAGTCGGTGGTGATGGACGCGCTGACCCGCCGGCTGCTCGAGCTCACGGTCGCCGAGCGCGGCGCGCCGCGCGCGGCGTTCGCGTGGATCGCGCTGGGCAGCCTCGCCCGCCGCGAGGCGGTGCCCTCCTCGGACGTCGACTGCGCGCTGGTCTGGCTCGGCCCGCAGGACGACGAGGCGCTGCGGGCGGAGCTGCGGGCGGTCGCGGCCGGCGTGGTCGACGGGCTCGCCGCCTGCGGCTTCGCGCCGGACCCGAAGGGCGCGGTCGCCTCACGCCCGCTGTTCGCGCGCTCGGCGGACGCGTGGCGCGCGGCGGCGCGGAGCTGGCTGGAGGACCCGACGCAGGAGAAGGCGCTGATCCTCGCCTCGATCGTCGTCGACGGGCGCCGGGTGTGGGGCATCCGCACCGACCCGCCCGTGCCCGACGTCTTCCGCGACGCCCAGCGCCATCCCGAGCTGCTGCGCCTGCTGGCCCGCTTCGCGCTCTCCCATCGGCCGCCGACCGGCTTCCTGCGCGGCTTCGTCGTCGAGCACAGCGGCGAGCGCCGCGGCCGCCTGGACCTCAAGCACGGCGGCCTCGTGCCGATCGCCGACCTCGCGCGCTGGGCGGGCATGGCCGCCGGGGTCACGAGCGCCAGCACGAGCGCGCGGCTGCGGGCGGCGGCCGACGCCGGCACGCTGCCCGCCGACGATGCGCACACGCTGCAGGAGGCGTGGGACGCGATCTTCGCCCTGCGCCTGGACCACCAGCTCGACCAGCTGCGCGCGGGGACGCCGCCCGACGACTTCGTCGATCCCGACGATCTGAGCCCGCTCACCCGCGCCGGGTTGAAGGAGGCCTTCCGGGCGGTGGCGGCGGTGCAGCGCCGCGTCGGGGCGGACCTGGACCTGGGCGTCCGGTGAGGCTGCGACCCGCTGGCCGCCGGGCGCCCGCTCCCGCCGGCTCGACGCCGTGGCGCGAGGCGCGCTTCTGCGTCGTCGACCTCGAGACGACCGGCCTGGATCCGCGGCGCGACGAGGTCGTCGCCTGGGCCGCCGTGCCGATCGCCGGGGGGCGGATCGCGCTCGGCGACGCACGCGAGGGGCTCGCCCGGCCCGAGCGCGACCCACCGCCGACGGCGGTGCTGGTGCACGGCCTGCGGGCGGCCGACCTGGCGGCGGCGCCCGCCCAGGCCGAGGCAGCCGCGGCGCTGGAAGACGTGCTGACGGGGCGGGTGCTCGTCGCCCACGCGGCGTGGGTCGAGCGCGGCTTCCTGGGCGCGCTGCTCCGCGCGCACGGCGCGCGCCTGCGCGGGCCGGCGATCGACACCGAGGCGCTCGGGCGCCTGTGGCTCGCCGCGCGCGGCGGCGAGCCGCCGCGCGCGCTGGCGCTCGCGCGCCTGGCCGCGGAGCTGGGCCTGCCGGCGCACCGCCCGCACACCGCAGCCGGCGACGCGCTGACCACGGCCCAGGCCTTCCTCGCGCTCGCCACCCACCTCGAGCGCCTCGGCGGGCCCGAAACGGTGCGCTCGCTGGCGCGCGCGCCCGAGCGCCTGGACTACGCGAGCTGATGCGCGCCGACGACGTCGTGGAGGAGATCGTCGGGCTCGGCGATCACGAGCTGGCCGTGCTGCGCCCGCGCGACAGCGAGGCGCTACTCGACGAGCACGCCTTCGAGCACGAGGAGTTCCTGCCCTACTGGGCCGAGCTGTGGCCGAGCGGCGTGGCGCTGGCCCGCGCGGTCGCCGGGCGGTCGCTGCACGGCGCGCGCACGCTCGAGCTGGGCTGCGGCCTGGGGCTGCCGAGCATCGCCGCGGCGCTGGCGGGCGGCCGGGTGCTGGCGACCGACTGGTCTGAGGCGGCGCTCGAGTTCACGCGCGAGAACGCGCGACGCTCAGGCGCCGCGCTCGAGACGCTGAAGTGCTCGTGGTCGGCGCCGGCGCCGCTGGTCGCGCGCGCGCCATGGGACCTCGTGCTGGCCGCGGACGTCCTCTATGAGCCGCGCAACGGCGAGCAGCTGCGCCCGCTCCTCCGGCAGCTGGTGGGCGAGCGCGGCGAGGTGTGGCTGGCCGATCCCGGCCGCCCGCCGGCCGCGGCCTTCCTGGAGGCGCTCGAGCCGGACTGGACGCGCCGCTCGGCGCCGGACGCCCGTCATCCGGCGGTAACGGTGCACCGGCTGCGCCCGCGCCCGCGCCGGCGCGAGCTGACCGGTGCCCGGTTACGACCAGCCGGCGACCTCGGCGACCTGCTCGGGATTCGCGCGGGCCGGTTCGCCGCCGGCGGCCACCAGCGAGTCCTCGAGCCCGACGCGGACGTCGCGGCCCGCTCGCAGCCCCGCCGCCACGACCGCCCACGTGGCGCGGTCGTCGCCGTGCCAGAGGCGGGGGCGGCCGAGCGGGGCCACGCGGGCGTCGATCGCCTCCGCCAGCGCGACGGCCGCGGCGTCGTCGTGCTCGAAGATCGTCTCCACCAGGATGCGCGTGACCCGGCCGGCCCACGGGGCGGCCAGCAGCGCGTCGGCGTCGCCGAGGTCGAAGACCCCGGCCTCGATCCCGATGCCGCGCTCGAGCAGCACGCCGCCCAGCTCGACCGAGCCCGGCTCGGCCAGGTTCAGGCTCACCAGGTCGGGCGGTGAGCGCCAGGCCCGCACCGCGGCGATGCGGTCGGCGGCGCCGTCGGGGTCGATCTCGGCCGAGGTCGACAGCGAGAGCTCGAGGCCGGGCGCCGACCGCCGCAGCGCCGCGACGACCGGATCGCACACGTCCGCCGCCAGCGACGAGCGCCCGTCGCCCGGCCGGCGCGGATGCAGGTGCACGCTCGGCGCCCCGGCTCGCCGGCACGCGACGGCGTCTTCGACCAGCGACTCGAGCGTCACCGGCAGCGCCGGATGGGACCCGGGCGGCCGGTCCCCGTTCTGGGCGACCTGGATCATCGGGTGGCGCGGGCGAGGCGCACCCGGCGACTGTCGCAGATCCCGCCCTCGGCGGCGCCGCAGGCGGCCCGGCGAGTGGGCTGTCCGCGGCCTCGACCACTACGCTGGCGGGGCGATGGAGGCCGCTCCCCGTCCCGATCCCCCACCGCCGCAGCGGGTGTGTCCGCACTGCGCGCGCGTCGCCTACGCGACCGAGCGCCGCTGCCCGTACTGCCGCCGCCCGTACCGGCGCAACACCCTGCTCGGGGTGGCGGCGCTGCTGCTCGTCTTCGCCGTCGTGATCCTCGGCGCCGCCTACCTGATGCTCGACACCGCGACCGACCGGCTCGAGGTCCAGGTCGACGAGGAGGTCACCCGCATCCAGGAGCAGTTCACCCAGGAGCTCACGGCCGCCGAGAAGCGGATCGAGAACCAGATCGCCACCCAGGGCGGGGCGAACCTGCCGCCCGATACGACGCCGACGCCGACCCCCACGCCGGAGCCCGAGCCGACGCCCGCACCCACGCCGGCGCCGACGGCCACGCCCGCGCCAACGCCCTGAGCCGCGCTCAGCCGCGACCGTGCGGCGCCCGGAAGTCGGCGTCCGAGGGCCCGCCGAGCGGGATGATGCGCTTGGGGTTGAGCATGTCGTGCGTCGTGTAGTAGTGGCGCTTGATCTGGTCCATCGCCACGGTCTCGGCGATCCCCGGCTGCTGGTAGAGGTCGCGCGTATAGGCCCACAGGTTCGGGTGCTCGGTGAGGCGCCTGCCGTTCAGGCGGAAGTGCGTGTGGTAGACGGCGTCGAAGCGCACGAGCGTGGGGAAGAGGCGCCAGTCGGCCTCGGTGATGCGCTCGCCGGTCAGGTAGCGGCGGCTGCCGAGCCGGTCCTCGAGCGCCGCGAGCGTCTCGAAGAGCGCCCTGTAGCCGCGCTCGTAGGCCTCCTGGCTGGTCGCGAACCCGGTGCGGTAGACGCCGTTGTTGACCGTCTCGTAGATCGTCTCGTTCAGCGCGTCGATCTCGGCCCGCAGGTCCGGCGGGTAGAGGTCGACGGAGGCGTCGCCCCAGGCGTCGAAGGCGCTGCCGAGCATGCGGGTGAGCTCGCCGGACTCGTTGCTGACCACCTGCGAGGTCTCCTTGTCCCACAGCACCGGCACGGTCACGCGGCCCTCGTAGTCGTCGACCGTGGCGTCGTAGGCCTGCTTGAGGAAGGCGAAGCCGTTGACCTCGTCGGTGAACGCGCCGCCGGTGAACGCCCAGCCGCGCTCGTCGCGGTAGGGGTGCAGGTAGGAGATCGAGATGACGTCCTCGAGGCGCTTGAGGCATGCGCACGATCACCGCCCGCTGCGACCACGGGCACGCCATCGCGACGTAGAGGTGGTAGCGCCCCGGCTCCGCCGGGAACGCCTCGCCGGGCCCGACGCGGCCGCGGAAGCGGCTCTGCTGGCGGACGAACTCGCCGTCTGAGACTTCTCGGCCCAGGCTGAACTGCTCTGCGCGCGTACCCGCTGCCATGCCGAACATGATTGCACGAGCAATGACCTGCGCGTCAGCTTCGTGGCGCCGATGCTTGCTCGTCGCCCGGATGGGAAGTAACCCCCCTCGATGCGCCCGGTGGAGCTGACCTTCGACGACGGCCCCGATCCCGTCTGGACGCCGCGCGTGCTGGCCGCGCTGGCCGCCGCGGGCGCCCGCGCGACCTTCTTCGTGATGGCCGGCCGCGTCGCCGTCCACCCGCAGCCCGTCGCCGCCGCGCTGGCCGCCGGCCACGCCGTCGAGCTGCACTGCCACGACCATCTGCGGCACACGGCCGCCACCCGCACGGCGATCGAGGCCGACACGGACGCGGCGCTCGCGATCCTCGCCGGCCACGGCATCCACCCGGCGCGGTGGCGGACGCCGTGGGGCGCGCAGGCGGAGTGGACGCCGGCGCTCGCCGCCGCCCGCGGCCTCGCGCTGACCGGCTGGAGCGCCGACACCCACGACTGGCGCGGCGACCGGGCCGAGGCGATGCTCGCCGCGATCCGGCCGGAGCTGCGAGAAGGCGGCGTGGTGCTCATGCACGACGGGCTCGGCCCGGGCGCCCGGCGCGGCGACTGCGCGGAGACGGTGCGGCTGATCGGGCCGCTCGTCGGCCATCTGCGCACGCGCGGGCTCGCCCCGGAGGCGCTGTGCCCGGCGTGACGGTCACGGCGCCGCCGCTGGCCGAGGCGCTCGAGCTGATCCGCACGGGCGCGCGCGAGCTGGACGCCCGGCCGGGCTTCCCGCACGCGGCCTTCGACGCGCTCGCCGCCGCCGGCGCGCTGTCCGCGACCGTCCCGGCGCCCGACGGCTCGGCGCCCGATCTCCTTCGCCGCGGAGTGGGCGCTGGTCCGCGCCGTCGCGCGCGCCGACGGCTCGGTCGGGCGGATCTTCGACGGCCACCTCAACGCGGTCGACCGGCTGGGCGCGGTGGCGCCCGAGCCGCTGCGCGGCGACGAGCTGGCCGCGGTCGCGCGCGGCACCCTGCGCCTCGGCGTGTGGGGCGCCGACCCCGCCCCGGGGGAGGGCGAGCCCGCCCGCATCGTCCCGACGCCCGACGGGCCGGTCCTGCGCGGCGTGAAGACCTACTGCTCGGGCGCGGGCGGCGTGCAGCGGGCGCTCGTGCTGGTCCGCGGCGAGCAGCCGGGACCGCCGCTGCTCGCCTACGTCGACCTCGCCGACGGCGCCGAGCTCGACCGCGACTGGTTCCACGCGGCCGGCATGCGCGCCTCGGAGAGCCATCGCGTGATCTTCGACGGCGCCCGCGTGCTGGCGGTGCTGGGCGGCCCGGGCGAGATCGCGCGCGAGCCGTGGTTCGGGCGCGACGCGCTGCGCACCGCCGCCAGCTGGGCGGGCATCGCCGACGCGGCTACAGAGGCCGCGCTCGGGCTGCTGGCCCAGCGCGGCGACCCGAACGACCTGGCCGCGCTCGGGGCCGGGCGGATCGCCGCGCACCGGGCGACGATCGACGCCTGGATGACCGCGGCGGCGACGGCCGCCGACGCCGATCCGGGCGCCTCGCTGTTCACCCTCTCCGTCCACCTGCGCGAGGCGGTCGCGACCGCCGCCCGGGCGCTGCTCGAGGAGGCCGCGCGCGCGTGCGGCTCGCGGCCGTTCGCGACCGGCGGCGACCTCGACCGGGCGCGGCGCGACCTCGAGGTGTTCCTGCTCCAGCATCGCCTCGACCCGCTGCTGGCCCGCGTCGGGCGGGCGGCGATCGAGGAGCGCCGGGCATGAGCGCACGGCTCGAGCGCGACTACTTCGAGGGGCTCTACGCGGCCGACGACGACCCCTGGTCGTTCGCCACCAGCCCGTACGAGGCGGCCAAGTACGCGGCTACCGTCGAGGCGCTCTGCGGCCGGCGCTTCGCCCGCGGGTTCGAGCTGGGCTGCTCGATCGGCGTGCTGACGGCGCAGCTGGCCGCGCGCTGCGACGCGCTGCTGGCGGTCGACGTGTCCGAGCGCGCAGTCGCGCGAGCGCGGGTGCGGCTGGCCGCCGTCCCGCACGTCCGCGTGGAGCGCCGCTCGCTGCCGGAGGAGCTGCCGGCCGGGCTCTTCGACCTGATCGTCTGCTCGGAGGTCCTCTACTACTGGAGCCGCGCGCTGCTGCTCGAGGCGCTGCCGCGGCTCTCCGGGGCACTCGCCCCGGGCGGCAGCCTGCTCGCCGTCCACTGGCGCTTGCCGACCGAGACCTATCCGCAGCAGGGCGACGACGTCCACGACCTGCTCGCCGCAGAGCTGTCCGAGCCCGGGTTCCGGCACGCCGTCACCGCCACCGAGCGCGAGTACCGCCTGGACCGCTGGGACCGGGCCGCGTGAGCGCCGTGGCCATCGTCGGCGCCGGCCCGGCCGGCTTCTCGGCCGCGCGCGCCTACCGCGCCGCGGGCGGCGAGCGCCCCGTCGTGCTGCTCGGCATCGAGGCCCACCGGCCCTACAACCGCCCGCCGCTCACGAAGGACTACCTGCGCGGGGAGACCGCCCGCGCCGAGCTCGATCTCGAGGACGCCGGCTGGTTCGCCGAGCACGACGTCGAGCTGCTGCTCGGGACGCCCGCCACCCGCCTGGACGCCGACCGCGGGCGCCTGCTGCTCAACGACGGCCGCGAGCTGGCCTTCGCCGCCTGCGTGCTCGCCACCGGCTCTGACCCGATGCGCCTGCCCCTGCCCGGCGCCGAGGATCCCGACCTGCTGCTCGTCCGCCGTGTCGAGGACTCCGAGCGCCTGCGCGAGCGGGTCGGGGAGGGAACGCGGGTGATCGTCGTCGGCTCGGGCTTCATCGGCTGCGAGGCGGCGGCGTCGCTCGCCCTCCGCGGCGCGCACGTGACCCAGCTGACCATGGAGGCCGCGCCCCAGGACCAGCGACTGGGCGAGCAGGCCGGCGCGCGCATCGCGGGCTGGCTCGAGGCGCTCGGCGTCGAGCTGCGGACCGGGGTCGAGATCGAGCGGATCGAGCGGACGCAGCAGGGGCACCGCGTCCACCTCGCCGGCGGCGAGGCCGCCGAGGCCGAGGTCGTGGCGCTCGGGGCCGGCGTGCGGCCGAACGCCGGCGTGGCGGCGGCGGCCGGCCTGGCGACCCGGGACGGCCGCGTCCTCACCGACCCCGCCATGCGCACGAGCGCGCCCGCCGTCCACGCGGCCGGTGACGTCGCGCTCGCCCACAACCCCCGTGCCGGGCGGCGGCTGGTCGTGGAGCACTGGGGCGAGGCGCTCAACCACGGCGAGGTCGCGGGGCGCGTGCTGGCCGGCCAGGACGCCGTATGGGACGTCGCGCCGGGCTTCTGGTCGACGATCGGCGAGCACACGCTCAAGTACGTCGCCTGGGGCGACGGCTTCGACGAGGCCCGGCTGGACGACCACGGCGACGGCGCCTTCACCGTCTACTACGGCCAGGCCGGGACCACCGTCGGCGTGCTCGCGCACGAGCGCGACGAGGACTACGAGCGCGGCCGCGAGCTGGTCGAGTCCGGGGCACCGCTGCCGTGATCGCCGCCACGCTCGCCCCGCCCGCCGGCGGCCTGCAGGCCAGCGTCGTGGTGCCCGCGCGCGACGAGGCCGAGCTGATCGGCGCCTGCCTGGACGCGCTGGCCGGCCAGATCGGCGTCGCGCCCGCCGCCTACGAGGTCGTGCTGGTGCTCGACGGCTGCGCCGACGACACCGAGCAGCGCGCGGCCGAGGCCGGCGCCCGCCACCCGCAGCTGCGGCTGGGGACCATCACCACGCGGGGGGCCGGCGCCGGCGCGGCCCGCAAGGCCGGGATGGACGTCGCCGCCGCCCGGCTGATGGCCGTCGGGCGCCCGGACGGGCTGGTCTGCTCCACCGACGCCGACTCGCGCGTGGCGCCGGACTGGCTGGCCGCCCAGCTGCGCGCCGCCGCGGCGGGCGCGCGGGCGATCGGCGGGCGCGTCGAGCTCGATGACGGCGGCCGGCGGGCGCTGCCGCCCGGGGTGGTCGAGCTGCGCGAGCGCCAGGCGGGCGCCCGCCACGCGGCCGTGCTCGCCGGGCCCGACGGCGCCCACAGCGAGCACTGGCAGTTCAGCGGCGGCTCGCTGGCCCTCACCGCCGCGACCTACGAGCGCGTCGGCGGGCTCGAGCCGCGCGCGGCGCTCGAGGACGAGGCGCTCGAGCGGGCGCTGCTGCGCCACGGCGTGCCGATCGCGCGCCCGCGCGCCGTGCGCGTGACGACCTCGGCGCGCCTCGACGGCCGCGCGCCGCGCGGGCTGGCGCGCGACCTCTCGCTCTCGGCCTGGCTGAGCCGGCGCTCCTACCGCGGCGAGGACTACACGCTCGCGGGCCTGCTGGCGGCCAAGGGGCCGACTGCCGTGAGCGCGATCCTGCCGGCGCGCGAGGTCGCGGGGACGATCGGCGGCGTGCTGGACGCGCTCGCGCCGCTCGAGGCGGCCGGGCTGATCGACGAGCTCGTCGTGGTCGACGCGGCGTCGGCCGACGGGACCGCGCGCCTCGCGGCCGAGCGCGGCGCGGTCGTCCTGCAGGAGGACGAGCTGCTCGCCGCCCACGGGCCGGCCCGCGGCAAGGGCGACGCGATGTGGCGCGGGCTGAGCGCCACCCGCGGCGACGTCGTCGTCTACCTCGACACGGACACCGAGGCGTTCGATCCCGGCTACGCGCTCGGGCTGCTCGGCCCGCTCCTGACCGACCCGGAGCTGATGCTCGTCAAGGGCGCCTTCGCGCGGCCCTTCCGCGGCGGCGACGGGCTGATCGATCCCCACGGCGGCGGGCGCGTGACCGAGCTGCTGGCCCGGCCGCTGCTGAACCTGCACGTGCCCGAGCTGGCCGGCTTCGCCCAGCCGCTCGCCGGCGAGATCGCCGCCCGCCGGACGCTGCTGGAGACGTTGCCCTTCCCGGTCGGCTACGGGATCGAGATCGCCATGCTGATCGACGCCGCCCGCGCGGCCGGCGTCGACGCGCTGGGCCAGGTGTGGCTCGGCAGCCGCCAGAACCGCCACCAGTCGCTGCGGGCCCTGTCGGCGATGGCCTACGCGGTGCTGGTGGCCGCCTCCGCCCGCGTGCTGGGCGACGCGGCGCTCGACGCGGCGGCGCCCGGTCCGCTCGCGCTGCCCTACGACGGCGACCTGCAGGTGAGCCAGGTCGCGGTCGAGGAGCGCCCGCCGCTGGCCTCGCTGCCCACGGCGGCTGCCAGCGCGACCGGCAGCTGAAACCCGCCCCACTTGTCCCGGCGTCGATGCCGGTGGCCCGTCCTTGAGGCGGTCAGTCGGTCGGGGCGAGCGGTTCGGGCTCGGAGATCGAGCCGTCGAGGTCCGCAGCCAGGGTGGCGAGTCGGGTGAGCGCTCGCGCGTCCCGGGCCTTCGCGCCCACCGACCCCGACCTCGACGGGCTCGCGCTGCTCGACTTCGACGGCTTCGACGCGTGGCTCGAGGAGGACGCCCCGCTGATCGGGCACCCGCGTGACCTCTTCCACCGGCTCGAGCTCCACCCGAGCTCGCGCACCGTGCCGTCGCGCTCGACGAAGTGCTGCTCGCCGACAGCGCCCGGCCGCTGCTCCTGCTCGAGCACCCCATGCTGCCCGTCCGCGCCTACCTGGCGCCCGCGGACATCTGCGTCCCGCTACGGCCCAGCCCCACGCGGACGCGCTGCCCGTACAAGGGCGAGGCCGCCTACTGGTCGCTCGACGTCGACGGCGCCACCGTCGGAGACGTCGCCTGGACCTACGAGGACCCGCTCCCCGGCGCCGCGGCGCTGGCCGGCCTCGTCTGCTTCTTCGACGAGCGCGTCGACGTGACCATCGACGAGCAGGCGCGGCCCCGGCCGCGCACGCCGTGGTCTAGCCCGGCTCGCGCGTGAGCTGGCCGTCGACGCGCCGCCAGATCCCGAGCGGGTTCTCCGCGCGCAGGGCGGCGGGCAGCAGCGCGGCGGGGGCGTTCTGGTAGGTCACGGGCCGCAGGAAGCGGGCGATCGCCGTCATCCCCACCGAGGTGGTGCCCGCGGCGGTCGTCGCGGGGAAGGGGCCGCCGTGGGTCATGCCGTAGGTGACGGCGACGCCGGTGGGGAAGCCGTCGAACACGAGCCGGCCGGCGCGCTCGGCCAGCAGCCGGAGCAGCTCGGCGGCCAGCGCCTCGTCGGAGGCCTCGGCGTGCAGCGAGGCCGACAGCTGGCCCTCGACGTGGCCGAGCGCGTCCGCCAGCTCCTCGGAAGAGCCGTAGCGCAGCAGCAGCACGACCGGCCCGAAGCGCTCCTCGAGCAGATCGGGCGCCTCGCCCAACGCCCCGGCGGGCGCGGCGAAGGCACTCGGGCGGTGGCGGAAGCCGGGCCCGGCCGGCGGCTCGCCGCCGCCGGCGAGCACCTCTACAGCCGGATGATCGGCGAGCGAGCGCACGCCGCGCACCAGCGCGTCGCGCACGCGCTCGTTGAGCAGCACGGACGGCTCGGCCGCGTCGAGGCGGGCGGCGACGTCGGAGACGAACGCGTCGCCGTCCGCGCCCGCGGGCACGAACACGACGCCGGGCTTCGTGCACAGCTGGCCGCCGAAGCTCGCGACCGACGTGACGAGGCCCTCCGCGATCGCGCCCGAGCGGGCCGCCAGCGCGGCGCCGGTGACCACCACCGGGTTCACGCTGCCCATCTCCGCGTAGACCGGGATCGGCTGCGGCCGCTCGGCGGCGCGGTCGTAGAGCGCGCGCCCGCCCGCCAGCGAGCCGGTGAAGCCGACCGCGGCGATCTCCGGCGCGTCGACCAGCTGCTCGCCGACCGCCGTGCCGCTGGACTGCAGCAGCGCGAAGGCGCCCTCGGGCAGCCCGGCCTCCAGCAGCGCCAGGCGTACCTCGCGGGCGACGATCTCGCTCGTGCCCGGATGCGAGGGATGGCCCTTGACGATCACCGGGCAGCCGGCCGCGAGCGCGGAAGCGCTGTCGCCGCCGGCGGTGCTGAAGGCGAGCGGGAAGTTCGACGCCCCGAAGACGGCCACCGGCCCGACCGGGACGAGCATCCGCCGCACGTCGGGCCGCGGGATCGGGGTCGCGTCCGGGTCGGCGGTGTCGACGATCGCCTCGACGTAGTCGCCCGCCTCCACGACCGCCGCGAAGGCCTCAAGCTGACCGCAGGTGCGCTCGAGCTCCGAGCGCAGGCGGGCCTCGGGAAGGCCGGTCTCCGCGCCGCACACCGCGACGATCTCCTCGGCCGCGCCGCGCAGGCCCGCCGCCGCCCCGCGCAGTCCGGCCGCGCGCCGCTCGTCGTCGCGCAGCGCCGGGTCGCGGAACGCGGCGGTGGCCGCGGCCAGCGCCGCGCGCACCTCCTGCGGGCCGGCCTCGGTGAAGTCGGGCCCCGGCTCGCCCGTGGCCGGGTCGACGGGGTGGAAGGTCTCGGCCGCTCCCATCAGCGGGCCCCGGCCGGCACGGGCGCGGCGTGCCAGACGCGGTCGAGGTAGTCGCGCACGGAGCGATCCGAGGAGAACGGGCCGCTGCGGGCGACGTTGAGGATCGCCATTCGCGTCCACGCCTCCGGGTCGCGGTAGGTCGCGTCGACCTGCTCCTGGACGTCGACGTAGGCCTGGTAGTCGGCCAGCACGAGGAAGCGGTCGGCGTGCAGCAGGTTGTCGACGACCGAGCCGAAGACCGACGGGTCGCCGCCGGAGAACGCCCCCGCGGCGATCAGGTCGATCGCGCGCCGCAGCCGTGGGTTCGACTCGTAGTAGGTGTGGGGCTCATAGCCCGCGACGGAGATCGCCTCGGCCTCCTCCTCGCGCAGCCCGAAGAGGAAGAAGTTCTCCTCGCCGACCAGCTCGCGGATCTCGACGTTGGCGCCGTCCAGCGTGCCGACGGTCAGCGCGCCGTTGAGCGCGAGCTTCATGTTGCCGGTGCCCGAGGCCTCCTTGCCGGCCAGCGAGATCTGCTCGGAGAGGTCGGCGGCCGGGATCAGGCTCTCGGCCAGCGTCACGTTGTAGTTCTCGGGATAGACGACCGTCAGGCGCCCGCCGATGACCGGGTCGGCGTTGACCGTGCGCCCGACCGCGTTGATGAGGCCGATGATCTGCTTGGCCATCCAGTAGCCCGGAGCCGCCTTGGCGCCGAACAGGAACGCCCGCGGGACGACGTCGTCCGCGCGCAGCTCTCCGGTCAGCACGCGGTCGTAGAGCGTGACGATGTGCAGCACCTTGAGCAGCTGGCGCTTGTACTCGTGCAGCCGCTTGATCATCACGTCGAACATCGCGCCGGTGGGCAGCTCGAAGCCGTCGCGCGCGAGCAGGACGCCGGCCAGGCGCTGCTTGTTGGCGTCCTTGATCGCCCGGAAGCGCTCGCGGAAGGCCGCGTCCTCGGCGAACGGCTCCAGCCCGCGCAGCTGCTCGAGGTCGGCCACCCAGCCGTCGCCGATCGCCTCGGTGATCAGCTCGGACAGCCCGGGGTTGGCGAGCCGCACGAAGCGCCGCGGCGTGATGCCGTTGGTGACGTTGGTGAAGCGCTCGGGCCAGTGGGCGGAGAAGTCGGCCAGCACGCGGTCGCGCAGCAGCTGGCTCTGCAGCTCGGCGACGCCGTTGACGCGGTGGCTGCCGACCACGGCGAGGTAGGCCATGCGGATCGCCCGCTCGGGCTGCTCCTGGACGATCGACATGCCGCGCACGCGCGGCTCGTCGTCGGGATAGACCTCGCGCAGGCTCGCCTGGAAGCGCTCGTTGATCGCGTAGATGATCTCCAGGTGGCGCGGCAGCAGCCGGCCGAGCACGTCGGCGGGCCAGACCTCCAGCGCCTCGGGCAACAGCGTGTGGCAGGTGTAGTTGAAGCAGCGCTGGGTCACCTCCCACGCGGTGTCCCAGTCCAGGCCCTTCTCGTCGATCAGGATCCGCATCAGCTCGGGGATCGCGATCACGGGATGGGTGTCGTTGAGCTGGAAGGTCGCGCGCTCGGGCAGCCGGCGCAGGTCGAAGCCGGCGGGCAGGGCGGTCTCGATGAAGTCGCGCAGCGAGCAGGCGACGAAGAAGTACTGCTGCTGGAGGCGCAGCTCCTTGCCCTGGGGCGTGGAGTCCTCCGGGTAGAGGACCTTGGAGATGTTCTCCGCGAAGGTCTGCGCCCGGACGGCCTCGGCGTAGTCGCCGGCGTTGAAGATCTGCAGGTCGAAGGCGCGCGTGGCGCGGGCGCTCCACAGCCGCAGCGTGTTGACGTTCGGGCCGCGGTAGCCCGGGACCATGTAGTTGTAGGGGACCCCCAGGACCGACCAGTCCGGGACCCAGCGGCTGCCGGTCGTGCCGTCCGCGCCGACCACGGGCTCGGTGCGGCCGCCGAAGTCCACGCGGACCGCCATCTCGGGATGCGGGAACTCCCACGGCGAGCCGTGCGCGAGCCACAGGTCGGGCTGCTCGACCTGCCAGCCGTCGACGAAGGTCTGGCGGAAGATGCCGTACTCGTAGCGGATGCCGTAGCCGACGGCCGGGATCTGCAGGGTGGCCAGCGAGTCCAAGAAGCAGGCGGCCAGCCGGCCGAGGCCGCCGTTGCCGAGGCCGGGCTCGACCTCCTGCTCGCGCAGCACCGCGAGGTCGAGGCCGAGCGACTCCAGCGACGCCTCGGCGACGTCCTCGAGCTCGGTGGCCAGCAGCGCGTTGTCGAGCTGTCGGCCGAGCAGGTACTCGGCGGACAGGTAGACCACGGCCTTGCCGCGCTGCTGCATCTGCGTGCCGAGCGTCTGCAGCCAGCGGCTCATGAGGTACTGGCGAACCGTGCGCGCCAGCGCGAGGTAGAGGTCGTTGGTGCTCGCGCGGGCGAGCTCGACGCCCTGGCCGAAGCGCAGCTCCTCCAGCAGCTCTTGCGTGAACTTCTCGACCGGGGGCGCCTCGGCGCGCGCGGTCGGCTCGATTCCGGTCACGCGCAACTACGCTACCGGGCGCGGCGCGCGATCCACCGGCAGACACGACGAGGGGGCAATGCGATGCGCTTCGAGGGAATCATCCCGGCGGTCACCACGCCGTTCGACGCCTCCGACCGCGTCGACGCCGGCGCGCTGGAGCGCGGCGTGGGCTGGCTGCTCGACGCCGGCGTGCACGGCATCGTCGGCACCGGCACGATGGGGGAGGCGGGCAGCCTCAGCCCCGCCGAGCGCCGAACCGTCATCGAGGCCATCGTGGGCGCCGTCGCCGGCCGCGTGCCGGTGATCGCCGGCGTCTCGGCCGGCACGCCCGCGGCGGCGATCGCGTTCGCGACCGACGCGGCGGCGGCCGGGGCGGACGCCGTGATGTGCTTGCCGCCTGTGGGCTACAAGGCCGACGAGCGCGAGATCGAGGCCCACTACCGGGCGGTGGGCGCCGCCACCGAGCTGCCGCTGATGGCCTACAACAACCCGGAGGCCTCGGGCACCGACATGAGCCCGGCGCTGATCGCCCGCCTGGCCGAGCGGGTGCCGGCGATCGTGGCGATCAAGGAGTGCTCGGGCGACGCCCGCCGCCTCGCCGCGCTGCTGGCCACGACGGAGCTCGAGGTGCTCGTCGGCGGTGACGACTGGGCGCTCGAGGGCTTCTGCGCCGGCGCGACGGGCTGGGTGTCGGGCGTCGCCGACGTCGCCCCGGCCGACTGCCGCGAGCTCTACGAGCACTGCCGCGCCGGCGAGCTCGAGCCGGCGCGCGAGATCTACCGGCGGCTGCTGCCGCTCGCGCGCTTCGACATGACGCCCAAGCTCGTGCAGTACTTCAAGGCCGCGTTGGACGCCGTCGGCCAGCCCGGCGGCCCGTGCCGGCCGCCGCGGCTGCCGCTCACCGTTGCCGAGCGCGCGGACCTCGACGCGGCGCTCGCGGTGCTGGGGCAGGGCGTCCCGGCGGCGTGAGGGCGGCGCGCTACCTCGCCGCCGTCGACTCCCACACCGAGGGGATGCCGACGCGCGTGGTGACCGGCGGCGTCGGGCCGCTGCCGGGCGCGACGATGCTCGAGCGCAAGCTGCGCTTCGAGGCCGAGCGCGACGACCTGCGGCTGCTGTTGATGCGCGAGCCGCGCGGCCATGCGGCGATGTCCGGCGCCATCCTGCAGCCGCCGACCCGCCCCGACGCGGACTGGGGCGTGCTCTTCATCGAGGTCTCTGGCTGCCTGCCGATGTGCGGGCACGGCACAATCGGGGTGGCGACCGTGCTGATCGAGACCGGCATGGTCGAGGTGACCGAGCCCGAGACGGTGATCTCGCTCGACACGCCGGCGGGGCTCGTGCAGGCGCGCGTCGCGGTCGTGGACGGCCGCGCCGTGGCGGTGACGCTGCGCAACGTGCCCTCCTTCCTGCACGCCCGCGATCGCGTCGCGCAGGTCGACGGGCTCGGCGCCGTCGCCTACGACATGGCCTTCGGCGGCAACTTCTACGCGATCGTGGACGCGGCCTCGGTGGGCCTGACCGTCGCGCCGGAGCATGCGCGCGAGCTGATCGAGGCCGGTTCCGCGGTGCGGGCGGCGGTCGAGCCCCCGGCCCACCCCGTTGAAACGCACATCGCAGGCTGCCACCACGTGCTCTTCACGGCGCCGGGCGGCGCGGGCGCCGACGCGCGCGCGGCGACCTCGATCCATCCCGGCTGGCTGGACCGCTCGCCGTGCGGGACCGGCACCAGCGCGCGCATGGCGCAGCTGCACGCCCGCGGCGCGCTGGCGCTGGACACGCCGTTCGTGCACGAGTCGGTGCTCGGCACGCGCTTCACCGGCCGGCTGGTCGCGACCACCGAGGTCGGCGGGATCGCGGCCGTCGTCCCCGAGATCACCGGCCGCGCGTGGATCACCGGCATGGGGCAGTACCTCCTCGACGCCACGGACCCCTTCCCAGCCGGCTTCAGCTTGTAGATGAGTGGTTCCGCGACCCCACGACCGTCTGGCGGCGCCCCGCGGCGCTGGAGCGGTCCCCGCCCTGAGCGGCCCGTAGCGCCACCACTGTGCCCCTCGGGCGGACACCGTCCAGCATCCACGGGGCATCCACCAGCCGGTCGCGCGGCCGCGAAACCACTCAGCTTGTGACCTACGACGTCGTGGTCGTCGGCGCGGGGATCGTCGGCGCGGCGACGGCGCGCGAGCTGGCGGTCCGCGGCGTGAAGACCTGCCTGCTCGACCGCGGCGCCGTGTCGGGCGGGTCGACGGGCCTGGGGGAGGGCAACGTGCTCTGCTCCGACAAGGACGCCGGCCCCGAGCTCGCGCTGACGCTGCTCGGCCTGGCGGACTACGACGAGCTGGACGCGCGGCTGGGCGCCGAGGCGCGGATCCGGCGCAAGGGGGCGCTGATCGTCCATCCCGACGCCGCCACGTGGGCGCCCGAGCCCGCTCGCGTGCAGCGGCTGCGGGACGCGGGGGTGGTGTGCGAGCGGCTCGACGCGGCGGCGGTGCGCTCGCTCGAGCCGCAGCTCACCGGCCCGCTGCAGGGCGCGACCTACGTCGCGGCCGACCTGCAGTGCGACCCGCGGGCGATCGCCCGGGCGCTGGCGCGCGAGGCCGCGCAGGCCGGTGGCGACGTGCGCGAGGGCGTCACGGTCGGCGAGATCCTCGTGGCGGGCGACCGGGTGGCCGGCGTGCGCACCGCGGCCGGCCGCGTCTCCGCCGGGGCGGTGGTGCTCGCCGCCGGCGCCTGGAGCGCCACGCTGGCCTCCGCCGCCGGGCTCCCGCTGCCGGTGGAGCCGCGCAAGGGCCAGCTGCTGCGCCTGCGCCCGCCCGTGCCCGAGCCGCGCTTCATCCGCCACAAGGTGGTCGACGGCGGCTACCTCGCCTCGGTCACCAGCGCGGCGCCGGGCCTGGAGGTCTCCACGGTACTCGAGACGACCTGGGACGGGCACGTGCTGGTCGGCTCCAGCCGCGAGCGGCGCGGCTTCGACGTGGAGGTCGACCCCGTGGTGAGCGAGGCGATGCTCGACCGCGCGGCCCGGTTGATGCCCGCCCTGCGCGAGCTGGCGCCCGCCGGCGCGTGGGCGGGGCTGCGGCCCTGGCTCCCCGACCACCTGCCGGCGATCGGCGCCTCGCGCGCGCTGCCCGGCCTGTGGGTCGCCACCGGCCACGAGGGCGCGGGCGTCGCGCTCGGCCCGGTCAGCGGGCGGCTCGTGGCGGCGGCCTACTGCGGCGAGCCGCCGGTCCTGGACCTCGCCGCCTTCGACCCGGACCGCTTCACGGCGGTCGCTGCAGCTGCGCAGCGCTAGGCGCGAGCGGCTGCGCCGCACCGCGACGTGATCAACGAGTCGCCCTGCGAGGTGCCGCTCGCACTGAGGCGGTCGAACAGCGATACTCGGCGCGGATGGCGCATATCCGCTTGCGCGCCCTTGGTCGGAGTCCGCTCATGACCGGGGTGGCGCCATAGACGATCGGCCCAAGGCAGCGGGGAGCCCACGGCTGTCGCTCGTGCTGGCGGCGGCGATGTTCGTGCTGGTCGTCGACACGTCGCTGATGAACGTGTCGATCTCCGCGGTCGTCAGGGACCTCGACACGACGGTGAGCGCCGTCCAGAGCGCGATCGCGCTCGAGGCCCTTGTCTCGGCCGCGTTCATCCTGGTCAGCAGCAAGATCGGCGACCTGTTCGGGCGCAAGCGGGCGTACGTGTTGGGTCTGCTGGCGTATGCGCTCGGCGCGCTGGCGATGACGCTCGCTCAGAGCCTGACGGCGATCATCGTCTTCTGGGCGCTCATCGGCGGCCTCGGCGCCTCGCTGCTGCTGCCTGCGATGCAATCGCTGATCCATGGCAACTTCGAGGGAGCGGCGCAGAAGAAGACCTATGCGCTGGTCGGTGCAGCGGCGGCCATCGCCGCCGCGGTCGGGCCGCTGCTCGGCGGCTTCGTCACGACCTACCTGTCCTGGCGCGTCGGGTTCCTGCTGGAGGTCGTGGTGATCGCGGTCGTGCTGTCGCAGGTCAGGTCACTCAAGGATGTCCCCTACACGGGCGAGCGGCAGGTCGACGTCGTCGGCGCCGGCCTCTCCGTCCTGGGGATGGGCGGCGTGGTGCTGGGCATCCTGGTCTGGCAGGAGGGCGGCGACTACGTCGTGCTCCTGATCGCGATCGGCGCGCTCGCGCTCTGGGCGCTCGCGCGCCGGCTCGTGCGGCGCCACCGCGACAACAAGGTGACGTTGCTCGATCCGGATCTGTTCGCGCTCGCGCGCTTCAGGTTCGGGATCACCGCGCAGATGCTGCAGAACATCACGCTCGGCGGGGCGATGATCGCGCTCCCGATCTTCCTGCAGATCAAGCTCGAGTACGACGCCCTGCAGACGGGCCTCTCGCTCGCCCCGCTCTCACTGACCATGTTCGCCATCGCGATCCTCGCCGGACGCAGGTCGGGCCGCCGGCGCCCGGCCACGGTCATCCGGGCCGGGTTCGCGCTGAGCACGCTCGGCCTGGCGCTGATCATCCCCCTCGTGCCCGAGGCGGACTCCGGCTGGTATCTCACCGTTCCGCTGATGATCGCGGGAGCGGGGCTCGGCCTGCTGGTGTCGCAGCTGAACAACTACGCGCTCGCCCCGATCGATGACGAACGGATCAGCGAGGCGGCCGGGATCAACTCGGCAGCGGGGTCCTTCGGGCTCTCGTTCGGCCTGGCGGTGGCCGGCGGCATCCTGCTCGCGACCCTCTCCCTCGCCTTTACCAACCTGACCAACGCCAGCCCCGTCATCCCCTCCACACAGCAGCAACAGATCGCGCGAACGCTGGAAGACGACGCCGAAGTCGTGAGCAACACCGAACTCGACGCCCTGCTCGCCGACGAACCGCCGGCCGTCAGCGACGAGATCCTCGCCATCAACACCGACGCGACGAACCTCGCCCTTCAGGTCGCGCTGCTCGTGCCGCTCCTCGCAGGACTCCTCGGGCTCTTCGACTCGTTCCGCATGCTGCGCTTACCAGACACCGAGCCCTCGGCCTCCGTCGAACCAGCAGCCTTGGCCTGACCGAACTCCCCTGGCCGCCGTCCGCGCCGGCGGGCTCCGGAACGCGTCCTAGCCGACCAACGCCTCGAGCCGCACGCGGGCGATCGCGTCGATCTCGGCGAGCGCCGTCGCGCGCTCGGTGGCCTCGTCGTGCCCGAGCCGGGCGTCGAGCGCCGCCTGGATCGTCTCGGCCGAGTGCCCGCGGACGCAGATCACGAACGGGAAGCCGAAGCGCTGCACGTAGGCGGCGTTGCCCGCGGTGAGGCGGGCGTGCGCCTGCGGGCTCAGCCGGTCCAGGCCGGCGCCCGCCTGCTCGCGTGCAGAGGTTTTCGTGAGCTCGCCGGCCACGGCGGCGCGGCCTGCGAGGTCGGGGTGGGCGCGGATCAGGGCGAGCCGGCGGTCCTGTGAAGCGGCGGCGACCTCGCCGGCCAGCGCGGCCGTCAACTCGTCGCTCGAGGCGAACGGGCGGCGGCCCGCGGCGCCCTCGGCCACCCACGGCGAGTGCTCGTAGACCGCGCCGAACCGCTCCACGAAACCAGCTGCCGCGAGCCGGTTGACCTCCGCGATCGACAGCGGGGGCTGCGTCATCGCGGGACCGACCCCTCGCGCGCGGCGGCGAGGCCGAGGTAGAGCCGGTCGCGGCCGAGCGGCAGGCGCGTGAAGCGCACGCCGGTGGCGTCGCGAACGGCGTTGGCCAGAGCCGGCGCCACCGGGTTGAACGGGCTCTCGCTCATCGGCTTCGCCCCGAGCGGCCCCACCACGCCGTCGCGGGTGTCGGCGAAGACGACCTCGGTGTGGGGGAGGTCGGCCAGCAGCGGCACGTGGTAGTCGCGCAGCACGCGCGTGACCACGATCCCCTCATCGTCGATGTCGACGTGCTCGAAGAGCGCCGCGCCGATCGCCTGGGCGACGCCGCCCTCCACCTGGCCGCGGCACTGCAACGGGTTGATGACCGTGCCCGCGTCGGCGGCCTGGACGCTGAAGAGGATCCGCAGCTCGCCCGTCTCCGGCCGCACCGCCACGCGGAAGCCGTGGACGTTGAAGGCGACCGAGCGGGCGAGGCCGTCCGTGCTCGCCTCGGCCTCCAGCGGCGGTCCCGGCGCATCGCCGCGGCGCTCGATCCGCTCGCGCAGGGCGAGCGCGGCCTTCAGCGTAGCGTGACCCGCGACCACGGTGCCCGTCGAGCCGAATGCCCCGGTGTCGTAGTCGACGAGGTCGGTGTCGGCGGCGACCACCGTCACCCGCGCGGGCGTCGTGCCGAGCGCTTCGGCGGCGAGCTGGGCGTGGACGGTGGCGGTCCCGCTGCCGAACTCCGGCGTGCCGACCGCGAGCGTGAAGCCGCCGCCGGGGCGCTCGGCGATCCGGGCGTGGGCGCGGTGGCCGCCCGGCGGCGTGGTGTCGAGCATCGCGACGCCGGCGCCCTCTCCGACCAGCCAGCCGGGGCCGGGCGACGGAGCTCCGCGGTCGCTCGCGAGCGCCTCCTCCACCGCGTCGAGGCACTGGTCGAGGCCGTAGGAGCCGATCTTGACGTCGGACGGGCGCCCGTCGAGCGAGACGAACGTGTCGCCGGCCCGCACGACGTTGCGGCGCCGCAGCTCGAGCGGGTCGATCCGGAGCCGGCGCGCGAGCTCGTCGAGCGCCGAGTCGACCGCGAAGACGAGCTGGCTGAGCCCGTAGCCGCGGAAGGCGCCGGCCGGCACGGTGTTGGTGTAGGCGCAGACCGCGTCGACGCGCTTGTTCGGGCAGGCGTAGAGCGAGAGCGACTCCGAGCAGGCGTGCAGCATCACCGCCGGCCCGTGGTTGCCGTAGGCGCCGGTGTCGGAGACCACGTCGACCGCCAGCGCGGTGAGCGTCCCGTCGCCGTCGGCCCCCGCCTGCACGGCGATCCGCATCGGGTGGCGGGTGGGGGAGGCGGTGAACTGCTCCTCGCGGCTCAGCTCGAGCTGCACCGGGCGCCCGAGGCGCAGCGCCGCGAGCGCCACCACGTCCTCGACCAGCAGCTCCTGCTTGGCCCCGAAGCCGCCGCCCACGCGGCCGGTGAGGACCCGCACCCGATCCCGGGGCAGGTCGAACAGTCGGCAGAGCGCGTCGCGGGTGAGGAACGGCACCTGGCTGGAGGTGCGCACGCACAGGCGGCCGTCGTCGTCCGTCCAGGCGATCGCCGCGTGCGTCTCCAGCGCGACGTGCGCGACGCGGTGGACCTCGAAGGTCTCGTGGACGGTCGCGGTGGCGGCGGCCAGGCCGGCGTCGGCGTCGCCGAGCCGGCTGTGCAGCTCGGCGGCGACGTTGCGGCCCGGATCCGCGATGCGCGACTCGGGGCCCTTGTCGGCGTGCAGGAGCGGCGCGCCGGGCGCCATCGCGGCCACGGCGTCGGTGACGGCCTCCAGCGGCTCGTAGTCGACGTCGACGAGCGCGGCCGCCCGGGCGGCCAGCCGCGGGCTCTCCGCCACGACCGCGGCGACCCGCTGCCCGGCGAAGCGCACGACCCGGTCGAAGAGCAGCGTGTCGTCCGGGTCCTCGGTGACGTGCTCGTGGCGGGCGCTCGAGTAGTGCACGGCCGGCGCGTCCTCGGGCCCGAGCACGAGCTCGACGCCGCGCAGCGCCAGAGCCGCCTTGGCGTCGATGGCCAGCACCCGCGCGTGGGCGTGCGGCGAGCGCACCAGCGCCACGTGCAGCAGGCCCGGCGGGGCGACGTCGAGCGTGAAGCGCGCGGCGCCGGTGACGATCTCCGGCCCGGCGGGCGCCGGCACGCGCCGCCCGACGGCGGCGCCGGGCTCCGCGACCTCGTCCGCGTGTTCGACGCCTCGCACGGCGTCCTCGATCGACCGGTAGCCCGTGCAGCGGCAGAGGTTGCCCTTCAGCGCCGTCGGCAGGTCGGCGCGCTGCTCGCCGGTGAGGGCCGCGGCGGTCATGATCATCCCCGCCGTGCAGAAGCCGCACTGAAAGCCCTGGGCGGCGAGGAAGGCGCGCTGGACGGGGTGCAGCGCATCCCGGCCGGCGAGCCCGGCGATGGTGGTGATCTCGCGCCCGACCGCCCGGAAGGCCGGGTAGATGCAGCTGTGGACCGCGTGCCCGTCGACGTGCACCGTGCAGGCGCCGCAGTCGCCGGCGTCGCAGCCCTTCTTGACCCCGAGGCGGCCCTGCTCGCGCAGGAAGGTCCGCAGGCACTGCCCCGGCGCGGGCGCGGCGGTGACCGGCTCGCCGTCGATCCGCATCAGGATCCGTCCCCGAGCAGCTCGGCGCGGACCTCCTCGGCGAGCCGGCGGGTCATCTGCGCCCGCCACGCCGGGTCGCCGTGGACGTCGTCGTAGAACTCCGGCGCCGCGGCGTCCAGCGCGGCCGCGAGCGTGACGGCGTCCGGCGGGATCGCGAAGCGCAGCCGCACCGGGCGCGGCACCGAGGCCGTGACGGTCACCGTAAGGCCGTCGCCGTCCCGCCGCCCGGCGACCACCACGGCCGAGCGCCCGGCCGGCGTCAGGGAGAACGAGCGAAACGCCGTCGCCGACCGCAGGGCGACGGCCGGCAGGCGCACCGCGCGCAGTAGCTCGCCGGGGGCGAGCGAGGTGCGGCTCGGCCCGGTCACCAGCTCGAGCGCGGCGATCCGGCGCGAGCCGCCCGGGCCCCAGATCTCGCACTCGCCGTCGAGCGCGACGGCCAGCGACGCCATCGGACCGGCCGGGAGCGCCAGGCAGAGGTTCCCGCCGACCGTCGCGGTGTGCCAGACCTTGAAGGATCCCAGCAGCGCGCGACAGCACTCCTCGGCGAGGCGGGCCGCCGGCCACGCCGCCCGGCCGCTCCACGCGGCCAGCGTCTCGAGCGTGCAGGTGGCCGCGATCTCCACGCCGCCGGCGTCCTCGCCGATCGGCGTCCAGCCGAACGCAGCCAGGTCGACCAGGCGGCGCACGTCCGGCTGGGGCTCGGAGAACAGCCACGTGCCGCCGGCCAGCCAGGCGTCGCCGGGCCGCCAGTCCGCGCCGGAGCCGGGCCCCGCGGGCACGACGGCGGTGACCTCGGGCAGGTCCACGCCGGGGTCAGCCGACGCCGAGCCGGTCCGCCGCGCGCGCCAGGCGGCGGCTCGCGGCCTCGGCGTCGCGGGCGAGCGCGTCGTCGTCGGCGGTCAGCAGGCGCCCGCGCTCGACGATCGTGCGCCCGCCGACCAGCAGCCGCTCGAGCGGCGGCGGTGGGCCGAGCACGAGCGCGGCGACGGGGTCGGCGATCCCGGCGACGTTCGCCCCGTCCAGGCGCCACAGCGCCACGTCGCCGAGCTTGCCGGGCTCCAGCGAGCCGAGCTCCGCCTCGCGGCCGAGGCAGCGGGCGCCGTGGATGGTGCCCAGCGCGAGCGAGCCGCGGGCGCTCAGCGCGCGCGGCCCGTGGGCGGCGCGGGCCATCAGCAGCGCCTGGTGGAGCTCGAGGTGCAGCTCGCCGGCCTCGTTGGAGGCGGAGCCGTCGACGCCCAGCCCGACCGGCGCGCCGGCGGCGACCAGCGCCGGCACCGGCGCGATGCCCGCGCCCAGCCGCGCGTTGGAGGTCGGGCAGTGCGCGACGCCGGTGCCCGTCTCCCCGAAGCGGGCGATCTCGGGCTCGGAGAGGTGCACGCAGTGCGCGAGCCAGACGTCGTCGCCCAGCCAGCCGTTGGCGTCGAGGTACTCCACCGGCCGCACGCCGAAGCGCTGCACGCAGAACTCCTCCTCGTCGACCGTCTCGGCCAGGTGGGTGTGCAGGCGCACGCCGCGGCGGCGGGCGAGCTCGGCGGTGTCGCGCAGCAGCTCGCCCGTGACCGAGAACGGCGAGCACGGGGCGAGCGCGATCCGCAGCATCGAGCCGGGCGCCGGGTCGTGGAAGGCGTCGATGGCGGCCTCCGAGGCGGCGAGGATGGTGTCGCGGTCCTCGGTGACCTCGTCGGGCGGCAGGCCGCCCGCCGACACGCCGAGGTCCATCGACCCGCGGCAGGGATGAAAGCGCGCGCCGAGCTCGCGCGCCGCCTCGACCTCGACCGCCAGCAGGTCGCCGGCGCCGCGGGGGAAGACGTAGTGGTGGTCGGTCGAGGTCGAGCAGCCCGAGCGCAGCAGCGCCCCCAGGCCGGCGCGGGCGGCGGCGCGCTGGACCTCGTCGTCGATCTGCGCCCACACCGGGTAGAGCGCCGTCAGCCACTCGAAGAGCGTCGCCTCCTGGGCGAGCCCGCGCGTCGCCCACTGGTAGAGGTGGTGGTGGCAGTTGACCAGCCCGGGGGTGGCCAGGCAGCCGGTCCCGTCGATCCGCTCCTCGGGCCCGCCGGCCACCGGGGCAGGGCCCGCGCCGACCGCCCGGATCCAGCCGTCCTGCACGACGACGTGGCCGTCGGCGTGCTCGGTTCCGGCGGCGTCGACCGTCGCGATCGCGCAGTTCTCGATGACGACGCGAGCCATCGGGAGGATCCTACGCCCGGCTGCCCGCAGGGAACTGCGCTGCTGCCGCGAAGCCCGGTCCATGGCGGCGCGTGAGTTTGCCATCCGGCTCGACACCGTCGGCCAGCTCTTCTGGCCCTTCGACGCCCGGCCGGTCGCCGAGCGGTCGGTGACCGACGACGTCCGCTGGGCGCTGCTCGACGAGTGGGAGCGCCTTCGCGACGACGCCCCGCCGGAGCTGGTCCTCTACGCGCCCGCGTCCGAGCGCGAGCAGACCGACGAGGACGCTGTGCGCGCGGCGCTGTTCGCCAGCCTGCGATCCGCCTCCGGACCGTTGCGCCGGGTCGACCCGCTCTCCCGCCAGGACCGGATCACCGCCTGGATCGGCGTGCTCGTGTTCTTCTTCTCGGTCGCGCTGTCCACTGCGATCGACCAGGCCGACGCGGACGTGTTGTCCGCCAGCCTCTCCCAGGGCGTGCTGGTCGTCGGCTGGGTGGCGCTGTGGCTGCCCGCCACACGCGTGGTCGTGCAGGTGATCCCGCACCTGTTCAACCGCCGCCGGTTCGCCGAGCTCTCGCGGCTCGACGTGCGCTTCGCCTGGGTCTAGCCGCGGCGCGTGCCGAAGATCCGCAGGCCGCGGGCGCGGTAGTTGGCCAGCGCGTGGGCGTGGTCGCGGCTCGAGGTGTGCAGCCACACGCGGCGCGTCGGGGAGCCGTCGGCCTGCGGCTGCGCCCACGCCCGGCGCAGCCCCTCCGTGAGCAGGTGGCCGCCGTAGCCGCGGCCGACGAACTCGGGCACGAGGCCGAAGATCGTGATCTCCACGTCGCCGGCCGGCTGGACTTCCAGCTCGACCATCCCGGCGAGCTCGCCGTCCACGCTGGCCAGCAGCGGGATCGTCGTCGGCCGGCGCACCCAGGCCTCCCACTGCGCGGGCGACCACGAGTGCCGGGAGCCCCAGCCGTACGGCCCGCCGATGCGCCGCCACGCGTCGGCCACCGCGGCGGGGTCGCCCGAGGCGTCCTCGAGCGCGACCGGCGCGGGCGCCGGGCGGCCGGGGACGAGCGCGGCGGGCGAGGTCATCTCGAGGTAGGTGGTGGTCCGCTCGCCACGCCGGGTCACGCCGCTCACGATGGCACCCGCGGCCGGCAGCGGTCGCCGCTGCCGCCGTAGGAGTACGCCGGCTCGCAGCCCGCCGCGGCGCCGCCGCCTCGCTGCGCGGCGAGCCAGCGCTCGCACAGCGCGCCGGCCGCCGGGCCGCACGCGTCGCGCTTGCGCCAGTCGCGCGCGAAGCGCGCCGCCTCGCCGGTGGACGCGCGCACGTTCTCCGCGGCGGTCCGCCGCTCGCACGCCTGCGCCGCACCGTGGTCCTCGGCCTCGTAGAGGCAGTAGAGCCACACCAGCTCGCGGTCGTCGGTGCCGCCGGCGACGTCGTCGCCCCACATCGCGCCGACGAGCAGCACGAGGATTCCGGCGAGCACGACGGCGCGCGGCGTCACTTGGCCCTGCGCAGCAGCACGAGCTCGACGGCGAAGGTCACGCCGCTGAGGATCAGCGCGATCCAGCCCCAGCCGGGAACCGAGAAGTCGCTGACCAGGAAGGAGACGACGAAGACGGCGAGCAGCGCGGTCGAGAGCGCTCGCCAGGCCGACGGGCGGGCCACGAGGGACGCCATGTCTTTCAGGATGCCCTCTGCGATCGGCGCAGATGCGCCCGGTTTGGCAGCGCCGGCGCGCCCCGGTAGCGTGCGACGGGCGTGCGGGTCACCTACGTCGGCCACGCGACCGTGCTGCTCGAGCTGGGTGGCGCGCGCGTCCTCACCGATCCGGTCCTGCGCCGGCGGCTGCTCCACCTGCGCCGGCACGGCCCGCTGCCCGCCCCGGTCGGCGCGCTCGACGCGGTGCTCGTCTCCCACCTGCACCACGACCACCTCGACCCGCCGTCGCTGCGCGGGCTGCGCCCGCGGCCCGTCGCGGTCGTGCCGCGCGGGGCGGGTGCGCTGCTGCGCCGGCTGGGATTCGCGTCATTGCGCGAGCTCGTGGCGGGCGAGTCCGTCGCCGTCGGCCCGCTGACCGTCACCGCCGTGCCGGCCGTCCACGACGGGCGGCGCTACCCGCGCTTCGGCCCGACCGCCGACGCGATCGGCTACGTGCTCGAGGCCGGTGGGCGCCGGGCCTACTTCGCGGGCGACACCGACCTCTTCGACGGGATGGCCGCGCTCGGCCCGCTCGACCTCGCCTTGCTGCCGGTGTGGGGCTGGGGCCCGACCGCCGGCCGGGGCCACCTGGACCCGGAGAGCGCGGCCGAGGCGGTCGCGCGCATCCGGCCGCGGGTCGCGGTCCCGATCCACTGGGGCACGCTCTATCCCGCCGGCCGGCTGCGGGCGATGGGCCGGCTGATGACCGACCCGCCGCACCGCTTCGCCGCCGCGGTGGCCGAGCGCGCGCCGGGCGTCGAGGTGCGCGTGCTCCAGCCCGGCGGGGTCACCGAGCTCTGAGTGCAGCCCGCCGGACCGGGTAGACGCCGGGACGTGAAGGTCTTGCTCCCCGACTGGCCCGAGGCTCGCGCGCTTGACGATCTGCCCGCCGGGACGGAGGTCCTGTGGGTCGGCGACGGCGCGCTGCCGCCCGCCGCCGAGCTGGGGGACGTCGAGTTCGCCGTGATCCCGGAGATGCCGCAGTCGCAGGTCGCCGAGCTCTTCCGGCGGCTCGGGGGCGCCGCGGTCCTGCAGACGGTCACCGCCGGCGTCGACGGGTTCCTGCCCCACGTCCCGCCCGGACCCGTGCTGTGCGACGCCGCCGGCGTCCACGACGTCCCCGTCGCCGAGTGGATCGCCGGCGTGATCCTCGCCACGGCCAAGCGGCTGGGAGACCATCGCGAGGCCCAGCGCCTCGGCATCTGGCGCGAGCGCGACGGCGCCGACGTCGAGGGCAGCGAGGTCCTGATCGTCGGCCACGGGTCGATCGGCCGGGCGCTCGAGGCGCGGCTGGCGCCGTTCGAAGTGCACATCCGGCGGGTCGCGCGGCGTGCACGGCCCGGCGTCGCGTCGGCCGACGCGCTGCCGCAGCTGCTCCCGAGCGCCGACGTGGTCGTGCTGCTGCTGCCCAACACCCGGGCCACCGCCGGCTTCGTCGACGCCACGTTCCTCGCCCGCATGCGCCCCGGCGCGCTGCTGGTCAACGCCGGGCGCGGCCGCGTGGTCGACACCGGCGCGCTCGTCGAGGCCCTGCGCGAGGGGCGCATCCGGGCCGCCCTCGACGTCACCGACCCCGAGCCGCTGCCGCCCGGCCACCCGCTGTGGAGCGCGCCGAACCTGCTGCTCACCCCGCACATCGCCGGCGACGTCCCGCGCTTCCCCGCCCGCGCGATGGCCTTCGCGGCCCAGCAGCTCCGCCGCCACGCGGCCGGCGAGCCGCTCCTGAACGTGGTTAGGGACGGTTACTGAGCCGTCACCCGCGCGGCGGGAGGGGGTCTCGACAGGACATGCCCGCCACCGCTCCCACCTCCGCGCCGCGTGAGAAGGTGTTCCTGCTCGCCCGCCACGAGCAACGCCTGCTCGAGGCGCTCGCCCGCCGGCTGCCGGCCTGGCTGCAACCCGACCACCTGGCGATCCTCGGCGTGCTGGCCGCCGTCGGCATCGCCGCCGCCTACGCGCTCTCCAACCGCGACCCGGCGTGGCTGTGGGCGGCCAGCGCTCTGCTGGTCGTCCACTGGCTTGGGGGACTCGCTCGACGGCACGCTGGCGCGCGTGCGGCGCAGCGAGCGCCCGCGCTACGGCTACTACCTCGACCACCTCGTCGACGCCGTGGCCACGGCGCTGATCGGCATCGGGCTCGGCCTCTCGCCCTACGTGCTGCTGGCGACCGGCCTCGCGATCGTGCTCGCCTACCTCGTGCTCTCGATCAACACCTACCTCGAGACCCAGGTGTTCGGCACCTTCCGGCTCGGCTACGGCCGGCTCGGCCCGACCGAGGCGCGCCTGGCGCTCGTCGCTCTCAACAGCGCGCTCGCGCTCGGGGCCGGGCTGCGCTTCACGGTGGAGGGGCTGGGGCTCTCGGTGCTCGGCTACTGCCGGGGCGGCGCTGATGCTCGGCGCCCTGGCCGTCCGGGCGGCCGCGAACCTGCGCCGCCTGGCGCGGGCGGAGCCGCCACGGCGCGTCACGCCGCGCATGACGTAGGCTCGCCCGACCGACCCGGCGGAGGCGCCCATGATGATCACCGACCGCTCCAAACGGATCGTCCCGTTCCGTGCCCATGACGCCAAGCGGATCGGTGACGGTTGCTTCTACCTCGACCACATCGTGTGGCTCAACGGCGACCGGATCGAGCTCGGCGACCGCGTCGCGTTCAACTACGGCTGCTACGTCAACGGCTACGGCGGGCTGGAGGTCGACGACGGGGCGGAGTTCGGCCCCTACGTGATGATCCACACCGCCAACCACAGGATGGACGACCCGGACCGCCCCGTGTCCGAGCAGGGCTGGATCGTCGAGCGGCCGGTCGAGATCGGGGCGAGCTGCTGGGTGGGGATGGGGGCGATCCTCTTGCCGGGCGTCCGGGTCGGCGCCGGCTGCGTGATCGGGGCCGGGAGCGTCGTGACCGGCGACCTCGAGCCCTACTCGGTCGCGGTCGGCAACCCGGCGCGGACGATCCGCAGCCGGCGCTGATGCGGGTCCTCTTCCTCCAGCAGCAGCCGTGCGTGCGAGCGCTGAAGTACGCCGTCGGGCTGCGTGCCGCGCGGCCGGGGCTCGAGCTGGGCTTCGCCTACCGGGGGCGGACGCTGACCGAGCTCTACGGCGCCGGGGACGAGCTGTTCGACCGCTGGTGGCGGATCGGCCCCGACCTCGGCGGCGACCTGGGGCGGGTGCTCGCAGCGTGGCCGCCGGAGCTCGTGCACTCCCACAACCTGCCCGACGCCCTGACGGTGCTCGCCCTCGGCGCGGGCGGCGGGCGGGTGCCGGTGATCCACGACGTCCACGACATGCAGAGCCTGCGCCGCACGCCCTACGAGGACGGCTTCCCGGACCCGGGCGACGCCGCCGGGCTCGAGCGCCGGGCGGTGCAGGGGTGCGCGGGGCTCGTCGCGGTCTCCGAGCAGATGCTCGCCGAGCTGGACGCCCGCTACGCCCTCCCGGACCGGACGCTCGTCTTCCCGAACTTCGCACTGGCCCGCGACACGCCCGCTTCGGTCGACCACGCCGAGCCCGGCGACCCGCCCCGGCTCGTCTATCAGGGCACGCTCTCCACCGGCGGCGGCCACTACGACCTGCGCGCGATCTTCGCCGCCGTCTGCGCCGAGGGCGTGCGCCTCGACGTCTACCCGGCCCGGCTCCCGGACGCCTACCGCGCGCTCGCGGCCGCGACGCCCGGGCTGACGCTGCACGACACGCTCGAGCCGTCGGCGCTGATGCGCGAGCTGCCGCGCTACGACCTCGGCTGGGCCGGCTTCGACGCGACGCTCAACGCCGCCCACCTGGACACCGCGCTGCCCAACAAGGCGTTCGAGTACCTCGCCTGCGGCTTGCCGGTCCTCACCCTGCAGCACCGCGCGCTGGCGGACTTCCTCGAGCGCGAGCGCCTCGGCGTCTCCCTCGGCGGCGTCGAGGGGCTGGCCGCTCGCCTGCGCGCGCTCGACCTGCCGGCCCTGCGCCGGCGGGTGGCCGCCGAGCGCCACCGCTACACCGTCGAGGCGAACATCGGCTCGCTCGTGGAGCTCTACGACGCGGTCGCGGCCCGCGCGACCGCGGCCGCTTAGACTCGGCGCGGTGGACGTCGAGCTGCCTGAGGGGATCGCCGTCGGGCACTGGACCGACCGCGAGGGCTGGACGGGGTGCACCGCGATTCTCGGGCCGCCTGACGCGGTCAGCGCAGGGGAAGTACGCGGCGGCGGGCCGGGCACGCGCGAGTTCGACCTGCTCTCGCCGGCCGCGGCCGCGCCCGGCGCGCAGGCGATCCTCTTCACGGGCGGCAGCGCCTTCGGGCTGGGCGCCGCCGAGGGCGTCGTGCGCTGGCTGGAGGAGCGCGGCCACGGCTTCGCGACCACGGCCGCCGCCGTGCCGCTGGTCAGCGCGGCCGTCGTCTACGACCTGATGCTGGGCTCCGCCGGCGCGCGCCCTGGCGCCGACGCGGCCTACGCCGCCTGCGAGACGGCCGGCCCGGTGGTGGAGCGGGGCAGCGTCGGGGCGGGGACCGGCTGCACGGCGGGCAAGCTGCGCGGCCCGGCCGGCTGGACGAAGACCGGTTTCGGCGCGGCGTCGCTGATGGCCGGCGACGCCCGGCTGGTGGCGGTCGTCGCCGCCAACCCGTTCGGCGACATCCGCGGCGCCGACGGCAGTGTGCTGGCCGGCGTCTGGGAGGCGGGGGAGGGCTATCGCCGGACCGTCGAGCTGATGCGCGAGGGCATCGGGTGGCCGCCGCCCGGTCCTGCACCCGTCCGCCAGGCGACCACGCTGGTGTGCCTGCTCACCGACGCCCGGCTGGGCAAGACCGACGTCTGGAAGCTCGCCCGCGCGGGCTCGGCCGGCGTCGCGCGCGCGGTCGAGCCGAGCGCGACGGCGCTCGACGGCGACCTGGTGACCTGCATGACCACCGATCGCGTGCCGGCCGACCCGCTGCTGCTCTCGGTGCTGGCCGCCGAGGTCGTGGCCGAGGCGGTGCGCGACGCGGCGCTGAGCGCCACCGGGGCGCCCGGCTGCCCGGCAGCCGGCGAGCGGAGCTGAAAGGAGCGAGGGTGGAGATCGGGATCGTCGTGTTCGAGGACGCCGAGGAGCTGGACTTCGCCGGCCCGTGGGAGGTGCTGGGCACGTGGGCGGAGGACTTCCCCGAGGACGGCGCCCGGCTGCGCCTGCTCGCCGACGCCACCGGCCCGGTCCGCTGCCGCAAGGGCCTGCGCGTCGTTCCCGACGCCACCCTGGCGGACGCCGGCCCGCTCGACCTGATCGTCGTGCCGGGCGGCGAGGGCTCGCGCGCGCTGCTCGGCCGCGCCGACGTGCACGCCTGGCTGCGCGGACACGCCGAGGCCGGCGCGCTGCTCACCAGCGTCTGTACCGGCGCGCTCGTGCTGGCGGCCGCCGGCCTGCTGCAGGACCGGCGGGCGACGACGTACTGGAGCGCGCTCGACGAGCTGCGCGAGGCCGGCCCGGTCGGCGAGGTCACGGGCGAGGAGCGCTTCGTGGACACGGGCACCGTGGTCACGGCGGCCGGCGTGTCTGCCGGGATCGACATGGCGCTGCACCTGGTCGCGCGGCTCGCCTCGCCCGAGCGGGCACGCGCGGTGCGCAAGGCGATCCAGTACGACCCCGAGCCACCCGTCTGAGGACCCGCAACCGCCGTGTGAACGGCGGCTGGACCGCCGCGGGCAACGACGACCGCGGGATCGGCGTCGGGTTCATGGCCACGCCGCGCGGCGAGCGATCCCACCAGAACCCGCCCCTCGATCGGCAAGCGCGCCCCCTTCCGCGGACCGTGCGGCCGACGGTCGGATGGCACCGACTCGAGCGACCGCAGGCGGAACCGATGAGCGTCTCGAAGGATGGCCGACCGCAGCACGCCTCAGCGCGCCTGGGGGCGCGCGCTCGCCACCCTGGCGGCGGTCGCCTGCCCGCAGCGCCGGCGGCGGCCGCGACGGGCGGCCCGCGCGCGAGCGAGCACGGACGCGGCCTCCAGCGCCAGCTCGACGAGCGGTGGCGGCCGGAGTGCGGGCGCCATCCTGCTGACGCGACGGCCACCGGACCCGGCGCTATCCGGCGGGCTCTCCGACGTGCCCAACAGCAGCCGAGCGCCCGCGAGGACCGCTCGAGCCGACGAAGACCTCACCGCGACCTCGTCTGCATGGCCGAGGGCGGCCTCGCTCGAGGACAGCGTCCTGCGCGCTCTGGTGCCGGGCGGCGAGCACCACGATCCGCCAGCTGCTACACAAGCGCCTTCGACCGAAACGACCCGCGCGTGCTCGAGCCCTACCTGAACGGGGACTTCGGCCACTACTGGGAGCCGCGCCGCTGGTGGAGATCGCCGTCTCCCACCCGCCCCTGTTCGAGCCCGGCGCCCGCCACTCGTACTCATCAACACGAACTACGTCGTGGCCGGGCTCATCGTCGAGGCCGTTACCGGACGGCGCGTTCGCCGACGTGCTGCAGCGCCGCCTCTTCGGGCCGCTGCGCCTGCGCGACACGGAGTACCCGCGACGCCGGAATCGCCGGCCCACGCGCACGGCTACCTGGTGCTCGGACTGCCTCCGGCGATCAACGTCACCGGCCGCCCGTCGATCTCGCCGACGTCGGGCGCGATCGTCTCGAGCGCGCGCGGATGTCGCGAGTTCTACGGCGCGCCTCGCGACGCGGGCGAGCGGCCGACGGCGGCTCGTCGCTCGGCGAACCTCGACGCGGGGTCCTTCCCTGCGGCGGCGGCGCCGCGCTACTTCGCGCTGATCGACGCCGCGCACTGCAGCACGAGGTGACGGCCCGGCGGCTCGCGCGCGGCGGCGCATCGGGCGGGCCGGCTCGCGCGCCGGACCCGGTGATCGTGTCGACGCTGCTGTCCAAGCGGTGCCACGACGCAGCCCCCTGCTCGAGCCTGACCCCCCGCGAGCGCGAGGTGCTCGATCTGATGGCGGCAGGGCTGTCCAACCAGAGCATCGCCGACAAGCTGGTGATCACGCTGCGGGCGGTGGAGAAGTACGTCTCGAGCATCTTGGCAAGCTCGGGCGGCCCGCGGGCATGACGCAGTCCACCGCGTGCTGGCGGTCCTGCTGTATCTGCGCTCGTGACGCGTCATGCTGCGGGCGTGCTCGATGCCGCAGAGATCTCCGCGCTGGCCGCGGTCGACGCGCGGCGCCGTAGTGGCCGACACCGCGGCCGCCGTGCGGATCCCGAGCCTGACCGGCCGCGAGCGCCCGCTCCTGGAACACCTAGCCGGCCGGGCGCGCGGCGCTCGGCCTGCGGGCCGACCTGCACGTCCACGACCTCGCTGCGCCTGCGGGCCCACCCGGGCCACCCGGGGGAGGAGGCGCCGCGGACGGAGCTCGTCGGGCTTGCCATCACGCTGCCCGGCGGCCGGGCCGGGCGCGTCTGCCTGTGCGGGCACGTCGACGTCGTGCCGGCCGGGACGGAGGCCTGGCGCCACGGCCCGTGGTCGGGCGCGGTCGAGGACGGTTGGGTGCACGGCCGCGGCTCGGCCGACATGAAGGCCGGCGTCGTCGCCGCCCTGCACGCGCTGGCGGCGCTGCGGGCCTCCGGCGCGGCAGCGCACGCGCCGACCGTCGTGCTCGAGTGCGTCGCCTCCGAGGAGGACGGCGGGCTCGGCGCCTTCGCGGCGCTCGAGCGCGACGCGGCCTACGACGCCTGCCTGATCCCCGAGCCGACGGGCTTCGAGGTCGTCTGCGCCCAGGCGGGCTCGCTGACCTTCGAGGGCGTCGTGACCGGCCGCGGCGCGCACGCCGCGCACCGGCTGGAGGGCCGCTCGGCGCTCGACCGCTACATCCCGATCCACCAGGCGCTCCAAGCGCACGAGCAGGCGGTCAACGCCGTCGTCGCCCACACAGCGATGCAGGGCCTCGACCTGCCCTACCCGCTCGTCGTCGGCCGCGTGAGCGCGGGCGCGTGGTCGAGCTCGGTGCCCGACCGGCTGGAGTTCGAGGGCCGCCTCGGCGTGCCGGTGGGGGTCGAGCCCGCGGCGGCGCGGGCGGCCTTCGAGGCCGCCGTCCATGCGGCGGCGGGCGGCGAGTCGCCGCCGGTGCAGATCACCTGGACGGGCGGCGCCTTCGCGCCCGGCGAGACGGACCCCGGCCATCCGTGGGTGCAGGCCGTGCGGCGTGCGGCCGAGGACGAGCTGGGCCGCCCGGTGGAGATCGGCGGCGTCCCGTGGGGCGCCGACATGCGGCTCTTCTGCGCGCGCGGCATCCCCACCACGATGTTCGGGACGAACGGCATCCGGCTCGCCCACGGCGTCGACGAGCGCGTCGACGCTGCCGAGGTCGTCACGCTCACCCGCGCGCTGACCCGCGCGCTCCTGCGATTTCCGGCCGAGGGGGAATAAGCCGCACCGAGGGCGCGTCTGGCCCTCGATGCGCATCCTGGTCACCAGCCGTCCCGGCGCGGGTCACTTCGGCCCGCTCGTTCCCTTCGCCCGCGCCCTGCAGCGGGCGGGCGACGACGTGCTCGTCGCGATCCCCGGCGCGGCCGGCGAGATGGCCGACGCCGCCGGCTTCGCCGTCTGGCCGCTCGACGATCCGCCCCAGGAGGGCCGCGCGGCGCTCTTCGCCAGGGCCCACGCGCTCGGAGACACCGAGGCGGCGAACCGCCTGGTCGTCGGCGAGGTGTTCATCGGCATGGACACTCCGGCCTGGCTCCCCGGCGTCGAGGAGGCGGCCGAGGCGTTCGACCCGGACCTGATCCTCAGCGAGTCGGCCGAGCTCGCCGGCGGCCTCGTCGCCGAGCGGCGCGGCATCCCGCTGGCGCGGGTGAGCGTCTCGCTGCCCGGCCTGGAGGCGCGCTTCACGGAGACGATCGCCGCCGCGGTGGCGAAGGTGCGCGCCCGCGCCGGCCTGCGGCTCGAGCCGGGCGCCCCGAGCCTGCTGGACGCCCCGGCCCTCACGCAGATCCCCGCGGCCTTCGAGGACCCGGCGTCCCCGGCACCCGCCGCTGTGCACCGCTTCCGCGAGGGCGGCACGGAGGCGGCGCAGCCGCTGCCGGACTGGTGGCCCGGCGACGACCGGCCGCTCGTCTACTTCACGCTCGGCTCCGTCGCCGCCGGCGAGGGGTACTTCCCCGAGCTCTACCGCGAGGCGATCGGCGTCCTCGGCGAGCTGCCCGCCCGCGTCCTGGTCACCGTCGGCCGCGACTGCGACCCGGCCGAGCTGGCGCCCGTGCCGGCCAACGTCCACGTCGAGCGCTGGGTGCCGCAGGCCGACGTCATGCCCCACGTCGCCGCGATGGTCTGCCACGGCGGCTCGGGCACGGTCCGCATGGGCCTGGCCGCCGGCGTCCCGATGGTCGTCCTGCCGCTCTTCGCCGACCAGCCGTACAACGCCGCGCGGATCGCCGCGCTCGGCGCCGGCCTTGCGCTCTCCGACGGCGTCGCCGGTCTCGGGGACGCGGTGCGCAGCGTGCTCGCCGAGCCCGCCTACGCGAGCGCGGCCGCTCGCGTCGCCGCCGAGATCCGCCGCATGCCGCCGGTCGCCGCCGCCGTCCCGCTCCTGCACGAGCTCGCCCGCGGCGGCGTGCAGGCCGCCGCCGCAGCCTGAGCCGCCGGCCGCCTCGCTACAGCCGGCCGGCCTCCCGCGCGGCGGCCTCGGCGCGGTCGAGCTGGCGCTCGACGAGGTCGAGGCCACGGTCCCAGAAGGCCGGGTCGGCGAGGTCGACGCCCACGATCGCGCCCAGCTCCTCGGGGCTGCGCGAGCCGCCCGCCGAGAGCAGCTCGAGGTAGGCGGGCACGAACGCCTCGCCCTCCTCCTCGTAGCGACCGTAGACGGCGAGCGCGAGCAGCTGCCCGTAGGCGTAGGCGTACACGTAGCCCGGCGTGTGGATGAAGTGGGGCACGTAGGACCACCACGTCCGGTAGCCCTCGGTCACCTCCACCGCGTCGCCGAGCAGCTCCTCCTGGGATTCGCCCCAGAGCGCGTTGATGCGATCGAGCGCCAGCTCGCCCGTCTCCCGGCGCTCCGTGTGGACGAGGTCCTCGAAGCGGTTCATGGCGACCTGGCGGAAGACGGTCGCGATCGAGCCCTCGATGCTCTCGGCCAGCAGGCTCAGGCGCGACTCCGGCGTCTCGGCCCGCTCGAGCAGCCGGCCGAAGACGAGCTCCTCTCCGAACACGCTCGCCGTCTCGGCGAGCGTGAGCGGGGTGGACATGTGAAAGACGCCCTGGCTCGACCCGAGCGCCGCGTGCACGCCGTGGCCGAGCTCGTGCGCGAGCGTCAGCGCGTCGCGGCGGCGCGCGGTGTAGTTGAGCAGCAGGTAGGGGTGCGCGGAGGGCACGGTGTAGGCGCAGAACGCGCCGCCGCGCTTGCCCGGGCGGACCGGCGCGTCGATCCACGGGCGCTCGAAGAACTGCCCGGCGACGCCGCCCAGCTCCTCGGAGAAGGCGCTGTAGGCGTCGAGCACGATCGTGCGCGCCTCCGACCAGCCGATCGGCTCGTCCTCGCCGGTGACGGCCGCCATGCGGTCGTAGTCGGAGAGCTTGTCCAGCCCGAGCAGCCGGGCCTTCAGGCGATACCAGCGCCGCGGCAGCTCGTATCGGCCGCGCACGGCGGTGATCAGCGCCTGCACCGACTCGTCGGAGGCCTCGTTGGCGAGGTTGCGGCCGGCCAGCCAGTGCGGGTAGCCGCGCAGCCGGTCGTCGATCATCTTGTCGGCCAGCAGCGTGTTGAAGACGTAGGCGCGCGTGCGCAGGTTGGGCGCCAGCGCCTCGGTGACGGCCTCCGCCGTCGCCCGGCGCACGTCGCGCTCGGGCGAGAAGAGCCGCGAGAGCGCGACGTCGAGCGCGACCGGCTCGGCCTCGCCCTCGAGCGCGACCATGATCGCCGCCGCCTGCTCGTCGTAGAGCCGGTTCCAGGCCGCGCGGCCGCTGACGGCCTTCTCGGCCAGCACCTTCTCCTCGGGCTCTGAGAGCAGGTACGGGCGATAGCGGCGGGCGCTGCGCAGGTAGTGGCGGCAGAAGTCCAGGCCGTCGCCCGCGAGCAGCGCGTCGGCGCGCTCGTCGTCGATCTTCGCCCACTCGAGCTCGAAGAACAGCAGCGCCGTCTCGATCGCGGTGCCCTGCTCCTGCACGCGCTGCAGCAGCGCCCCGCGCGCCGGGTCGGCCGTGTCGGTCGAGAAGCTCAGCATCGCGTAGGAGCCGGCCCGGCCGACGAGCTCCTGCAGCTCGGCGAGCTCGCGCATGGCGGTCTCGAGCCCCGGCCCGTCGAGGTCGGCGACCCGGCCGGCGTGGGAGGCGGCGAAGTCGGTCGCGCGGCGCAGGCCCTCGGCGAGCATGGCGTCCACGGCGGCCTGGGGTTCGCCGGCCGCGGGGGCCGCGCCGTCGAGCAGGTCGTCCAGGTCCCAGGCGACCGCCTGGGCTTCAGGGTCGGCGAGATCGGTCATGCCCCGGAGCCTAGTACCGGCATCCGCGGCGGTCGTCAGCCGGGCATCGGGGTCTGGGCCGACCCGGCGCGGAAGCCGTCGATCAGCAGCGCGACGTAGCGGCGCCAGGACGCCTCGCAGGGATGCTCCTTGAGCGAGCCCATCCCGACGCCGCACATGACCATCGGGATGTCGTCGACGCAGGCGTCCGCGCGCAGCGCGCCCGCGGCCTGCGCCCGGCGCATGATCTCGGTCATCGTCTCGTACAGGTCGCCCTGGGGCCCGCGCGCGGACTCCATCGCCTCGGGCAGGCCGGCCAGGACCTCGGCCATCACCCGGTCGCCGGCGATCTGCTCGCCGCCGAACCAGACGACGGAGGTGAACGCCTCCCACGGATCGTCGCGCGCGAGCGCCTCGCGGGCGTGGGCGGCGACGCGGGCGAACGCGTCCTCGACCAGCGCGCCGATCAGCGCCTCCTTGGTGGGGAAGTGCCGGTAGACGGTGCCGACGCCGACCTGCGCGCGGCGGGCGATCTCGTCCATCTGGGCCTCGCGGCCGTACTCGGCGAACGCCAGCCGGGCGGCGCCGAGCACCCGTTCGCGGTTGCGGCGGGCGTCGGCCCGGAGGGGGCGCGAGACCGGCGTCGCCGGTCCGGCGGCGGCGAGGGACATGTTCACAAGATAGGCCTTGACAACCGGAACGTCAATTCCGTATGGTCGGAAGCGAAACCGGAATTCCCCTTCACCTTCCTCCCCAGGAGCTCTCCACTCGTATGTCGCACACCACCTCCCCCGCAGGCGTCCCACCGGAGGCCGCCGCCATGACCGACCGCTCGAAGATGATCGCGCTGGCGCTGCTGGCGCTCGCTCAGTTCGTGGTCATCCTGGACGCCTCGATCGTCAACGTCGCGCTGCCCTCCATCGGGCGCGACCTCGAGTTCTCCCAGGAGAGCCTGTCGTGGGTGGTCAACGCCTACACGCTCGCCTTCGGCGGCTTCCTGCTGCTCGGTGGTCGTCTGGCCGACCTGCTCGGCCGCCGGCGCTTGTTCATCGTCGGCCTGATCCTCTTCTCGATCGCGTCGCTGGCCGGCGGGCTGGCGCAGACCGAGGCGATGTTGATCGCCGCCCGTGCGGTCCAGGGCCTCGGCGCGGCACTGCTCTCGCCGGCCGCCCTGTCGATCGTGACCAACATGTTCGCCGAGGGCGCCGAGCGCAACAAGGCGCTCGGTGTGTGGGGCGCGGTCGCCGGCTCGGGCGGCGCCGCGGGCGTGCTGCTCGGCGGCATGCTCACCGAGTGGGCGGGCTGGGAGTGGGTGCTGTTCGTCAATGTGCCGATCGGCGTCCTCGCCGCCGTGCTCGCGCCGCGCCTGCTGGTCGAGAGCCGGCGCGAGGGCTCGCGCCACTTCGACATCGCCGGGGCGATCACGGTCACGGCCGGGCTCTCGCTGCTCGTCTACACGCTGGTCGACACGGTCGACGTGGGCTGGGGCTCGCTGCAGACGCTCGGGCTCGGGGCGATCTCGCTGGCCCTGCTGGCCGCGTTCGTCGCGATCGAGCTGCGGACGGCCGAGCCGCTCGTGCGCTTCTCGATCTTCCGCCTGCGGACGCTCACCGGCGCCAACGTGGTGGCGGTGCTGATCGCGATGTCGCTGTTCTCGATGTTCTTCTTCGTCTCGCTCTACATGCAGCAGGTGCTCGGCTACGACGCCCTGAAGGCCGGGCTCTCCTACCTGCCGCTCGCGGTCGGGATCATCATCTCCGCCGGCGTCGCCTCGCAGCTGGTCACCCGCTTCGGCTTCAAGCCCGTCCTGGTCACCGGCCTCCTGCTGGTGGCCGCGGGCCTGATCTGGTTCGCGCAGGTCTCGACCGGCGGCGGCTACGTCTCGGACATCCTGTTCCCGTCGCTGCTGGCGGCGGTCGGGCTCGGGTTCGCGTTCGTGCCGGTCACGATCGCCGCCGTGGCGGGCGTGCCCGAGCAGGAGGCCGGGCTCGCGAGCGGGCTGATCAACACCTCCCAGCAGGTCGGCGGCGCGCTCGGGCTGGCCATCCTGGCGACGGTCGCCAACAGCCGTACGAACGACCTGATGACCGAGGCGGGCGGGAACCCCGCCGCCCTGCCCGACGCGCTGACCCAGGGCTTTCAGTCGGCCTTCCTGGTCGGCGCCGGCTTCGCCCTGGCGGGCGCCGTGCTCGCCATGGTCCTGATCTCCAGCCGGGCCAGCCGCGAGCACGCCGTGGCGGCCAAGGCCGGCGAGCCGACGCCCGCGCCGGCGGCGGCCTGACGGCCGCGCGTGTCCCGCGGCGGCCCGGCCGGGCCGCCGCGGGCGCCGCCCCCCGGCCGGGCGGTTGCGCGCCAGAGAAGTTGCGTTCCGGGCGCATAGGCGCTATCCCGTAGGGACTGCAGTCCGAGCCCGGTCCGAGGAGACCAGCATGCGTGAGGAGCACCACATCGCCGGCGTCGCAAGCGGCGAGCCGCTGCGCTTCGGGCAGATCGGCATCCGCGTCCGGCTGCCGCTCTCGGGCACCCCGAGCCCGCAGTGGTCGAGCGTCTTCGGCGCCAACCTCGCCACCCGGCTGGCCGGCCGCCACGCCGTCGGCCACCTGCGGCTCGGTCGCGTCGTGCAGGGCGCCGACATCGTGCTCGAGGGCGTCGAGCCCGACACCGCCGGCTGCCTCGGCGAGGCGCTGCGCGGGGCCATCGGGGCCGCCAACCGGGCCGGCGCCCGCCGCGAGCAGGCGCCGCCCTTCCGCCGCAACCTCGATCAGGCCGAGGCCGACCGCATCGCGCACGCGCTCGGCAACCCGGAAGTCGCGGTCGCCCCGGCGCAGCTCGCCGCCGCGCCGCGCTGAGCCGTAGGCACCTCAGCGCGCCAGCAGCCGCGTGCTGGCGGCCTTGAAGGTCGCGACGGCGTGGGTGCCGGGGTGCAGGCCGAGCCGCTCGGCCGACGCCGCGGAGACCTCCGCGCTCAGCGGTTGCGGCGCGGCCAGCCCGACGCGGACGCGGCTGCCGACGGCGGTGACCGAGAGGATCTCGACCGGCAGGTGGTTCTGGGCCGAGCCGGTCTCCAGCGTCCCGGCGGGCTCGAGGATGATCTCCCAGGGGTAGAGGCTGACGCTGACCGGGCCCTCGCCCGGCTCGGTGCTGGCGACCTCGCCGCCGCCGTCGAGCGCCACCCGCGTCAGCCCGCCGGGCGCGGGCCGGGCGGTGCCGGTGAGCACCACCGCGCCGGTGAAGTCGGCCACGAAGGCCGAGGCGGGGGCCGCGGCCAGCTCGGCCGCCGTGCCCTCCTGCACCACCCGGCCGCCGTCGACGACGCCGACCCGGTCGCCCAGCAGCGCCGCCTCGGTGAAGTCGTGGGTGACCAGCAGGGTCGGGACGCCGGTCTCGCGCAGGACGGCGGCGAGCTCGCGGCTCGCCGCGGCGCGCGTGCGGGCGTCCAGCGCCGAGAGCGGCTCGTCGAGCAGCAGCGCCTCGGGGCGGCGGGCGAGCGCCCGCGCGAGGGCGACGCGCTGGCGCTCGCCGCCGGACATCGTCCGTGGCCGGGTGTCGGCGAGGTGCGCGACCCCGAAGCGCTCCAGCAGCGCGAGCGCGCGCTGCCGGCGCTCGCGCCGCGGCACGCCGCGCAGCGGGTAGGCGACGTTCTGGCGCGCGCTGAGGTGCGGGAAGAGCGCGTACTCCTGGAACAGGTAGCCGCAGCGCCGCCGCTCGGGCTCGACGTCGATCCCCCGCTCGGTGTCCAGCCAGGTCGCCGCGCCGCAGCGCACGCTGCCGGTCTCGGGCCGCCGCAGCCCGGCCACGATCCGCAGCACGGTGGTCTTGCCCGCGCCCGACGGCCCGGCCAGCGCCAGGCAGGCGCCGTCGGCTACGGCGAGCGCGACGTCGAGCGAGAACGACCCGAGCCGCGTGGTCGCCTCAACGTGCAGCACCGCCCAGCCACGCCGACTGGCTCAGGAGCTTGACCGACAGCAGCAGGGCAGCAGAGACGGCCACGAGCACGGCCGACAGCGCGAGCGCGCTGGTGAAGTCGGTCGAGAAGCGCTCGTAGATGGCCAGCGGCACGGTCTGGGTGATCCCGCGGAAGGAGCCGGCGAACATCAGCGTCGCGCCGAACTCGCCCAGCGCGCGCCCCCAAGCCAGCGCGAGCCCGGAGATCAGCCCGGGGCCGGCGGTCGGGATCGCGACCGACAGGAACGTGCGCGCTTCGCCCGCCCCGAGCGTGCGCGAGGCGTCGAGCCACGTGCGGTCGAGCGCCTCGAAGGCGGACTGGGCCTGGCGCAGGTAGAACGGGGCGGCCACGAAGGTCAGCGCGAGGATGACCCCCGTGGTGGTCAGCACGAGCTGGATGCCCGCGTCCTCGACCAGGCCGCCGAGCACGCCGTTGGGCCCGAGCGCGGCCAGCAGGCCGATGCCCGCCACGGCCGGTGGGAGCACGAGCGGCAGCTCGATCAGCGTCACGAGCGTGGCGCGCCCGCGGAAGCGGCGGGTGGCGAGCAGGTACGCCGCCGGCGTGCCGACCAGCACGATCAGCCCGACGGCGATCGCGCTGCAGGCGAGGCTCAGCCGCAGCGCTTCCAGCGCGCCCTCCTCTCCGAGGCTCGAGACCAGTTCGAGCGGGCTCGTGTCGACGAAGATCGCGACGATCGGCAGCGTGAGGAAGCACAGCACGACGGCGAGCGCCGCCACCAGCACGACGGCGAACCAGCGCCGGCGCCTCACTCGCCGGGCGGCGGCTCGAAGCCGGCGTCCTCGAGCGCCTGCCGGCCCGCGCCGGTCAGGAGGCCGTCGATGAAGGCCTGCGCCTGCTCGGGCTGCTTGGCGCCCTTGACCACCGCGGCACCGTAGGCGACCGAGGGCTGCAGGTCGGCGGGCAGCTCGATCGCCTTCAGCGCGCCGTCGGTGCCGCGCACGTCGGAGATGTAGACGAAGCCGGCGTCCACCGCGCCCTGCGTGAGCTTGCCGACGATGCCGGCCACGTCGGGCTCCTCCGAGCGGACGTTGGCGAGGATCGCCTCGCGCCGGCTCGCGGCGAGCTTGTCGAGCACCGTGCGCGTGTAGGAGCCCACCGGGACCGTCCTCGAGCCCACCGCGAGCGTGACGCCCTCGCCTTCGACGTCGCGCAGCGAGGCCACGTCTGCGCCCTCGGCCGGCACCGCCAGCACGAGCCGGTTGCCGGCGAACACGGTGGGCTTTCCGACCAGGCCCTTCGCGTAGAGCTGGTCGGGCAGCTTGGTGTTGGCCGCGGCGTAGACGTCGGGCTTGACGCCCTGCTCGATCTGGGCGGCGAGCTCGTCGGAGCCGGCGAAGGAGAAGCGCGACTGCGCGTCGGAGAACTCCTGGCCGTAGGCGGTGAAGGCGGTCTTCAGCGACGCCGCGGCCGAGACGGTCAGCGTGGGCGCGGCGGCATCCTCGGTGGCGGCGGACCCGCCGCCCTCGTCGTCACTCCCGCAGCCGGCGATCAGGAGCGCTGCGGCCAGCAACAGCCCGAGCAGTCGTGCCATGTACCTCAGTGTTGCATAGGTACACGGTCATCGGCGTCGCAACGCCGCGTGCCACACCCAGGCGATGAACACGGCCTGGAAGGGCAGCCGCGCCCACAGCAGCGGCTCGGGGATCGAGCGGAAGCGGTCGGCCTGCAGGGCCATCTCCACGTTGGCGGGGAAGATCGCCACCAGCGTGGCGATCAGCCACCAGCCGCCCAGCGGCGCCGTGCGCAGCGGCAGCACGGCGAGCCCGCCGGCGATCTCGGCCGCGCCGCTGGTGTAGACGAGCTCCTGCTTGGCCGGCAGCCGGCGCGGCACGATCGTCGCGTAGACCTCGGGCTTGACGAAGTGCATGACGCCGGTGAAGACGAAGAACAGGCCGAGGGGGAGGCGGCGGCGCACGCGAGGACTGTACGGGCCCGGGGGTAAGGTGGGATGCATGGCCGCCACCGTCCCCGCCGCCCCCTCCGCTCCATCCGCTCCGCCCAAGCTCAACCCGCTCGACTTCCTGCAGACCGACGCGCTGCTCTCCGACGAGGAGCGCATGATCCGCGACACCGTGCGCACCTACGTGCGCGAGGAGCTGCTCGGCGAGCTGCCGGGCTGGTTCGAGAGCGGCAACCTGCCCTCGCGTGAGATCACCAAGGCGCTCGGCGAGCTCGGCCTGCTCGGCATGCACCTCGAGGGCTACGGCTGCGCCGGGGCGTCGGCGACCGCCTACGGGCTCACCTGCCTGGAGCTCGAGGCCGGCGACAGCGGCCTGCGCAGCGTCGTCTCGGTGCAGGGCTCCCTGGCGATGTTCGCGTCTGTGGCGCTTCGGCTCGGAGGAGCAGAAGCTCGAGTGGCTGCCGCGGATGGCCGCGGGCGACGCGATCGGCTGCTTTGGGCTGACCGAGCCCGACTCCGGCAGCGACCCCGGCTCGATGCGCACCGCGGCCCGCCGCGACGGGGACGACTGGGTGCTCAACGGCACGAAGATGTGGATCACCAACGGCTCGGTGGCTGACGTGGCGATCGTGTGGGCCCGCACCGAGGAGGGCGTGCGCGGCTTCGCCGTGCCGACCGACACGCCGGGGTTCTCGACCCAGGACGTCCACATGAAGCTCTCGCTGCGCGCGTCGGTGACCTCGGAGCTGATCCTCGACGACGTGCGCGTCCCCGACAGCGCCCGGCTGCCGGAGGCCGAGGGCCTCAAGGCGCCGCTGTCGTGCCTGAGCGAGGCGCGCTTCGGCATCGTCTGGGGCGCCATGGGCGCCGCCCGCGCCTGTTATGAGTCCGCGCTCGAGTACGCCGGCACGCGCGAGCAGTTCGGCAAGCCGATCGCCGGCTTCCAGCTCACCCAGCGCAAGCTCGCGCACATGCTCGTCGAGGTCCAGCGCGGCACGATCCTGGCCTTCCATCTCGGCCGCATGAAGGACGAGGGCCGGCTGCGGCCGGAGCACGTGAGCCTCGGCAAGCTCGCCAACGTCAACGCCGCGCTCGACGTCGCCCGCGAGGCGCGCCAGGTGCTCGGCGGCAACGGCATCACGCTCGAGTATCCGGTCATCCGCCACATGAACAACCTCGAGTCGGTCGTGACCTACGAGGGCACCGCCGAGATCCACACGCTGGTGCTCGGCGGGGCGATCACCGGGTTGCAGGCCTACCGCTGAGCGCGGCGGCCGACAACGCCGCCTGGTGGCGGCGCGGGGTGATCTACCAGGTCTATCCGCGCTCCTTCCAGGACGCGAGCGGCGACGGCATCGGCGACCTGGCGGGGCTGCGCTCGCGCCTGGACTACCTGCGCTGGCTCGGTGTGGACGGCGTCTGGCTCTCGCCGATCTACCCCTCGCCGATGGCCGACTTCGGCTACGACGTCACCGACCACTGCGACGTCGACCCGATCTTCGGGACGCTGGCGGACTTCGACGCGCTGGCCGCCGAGGCACGGCGGCTCGGGCTGCGGCTGATCCTCGACTACGTCCCGAACCACACGTCCGACCGCCATCCGTGGTTCACGCGACCCGGAGCGGCGCGAGGCGTTCTACCTGTGGCGCGATGAGCCCAACAACTGGATCAGCGTGTTCGGGGGAAGCGCCTGGACGCGCGACGAGGCGACCGGCCGCAGCTACTACCACGCCTACCTGCGCGAGCAGCCCGACCTCGACTGGCGCAACCCGGACGTGCGCGAGGCGATGCTCGCGGTGCTGGGCTTCTGGACGGCGCGCGGCGTCGACGGCTTCCGCATCGACGCGCTGCGCCAGACGATCAAGGACGCGCGCTGGCGCGACAACCCGCCCAACCCGGCGTGGCGGCCGGGCGACGACGACTACGACCGCCTGATCCCCGCAGTTCACGACCGACCGTCCGGAGGTCCAGGAGCTCGTGCGCCTGTTCCGGGCGGAGGTGGGCGAGGACTGCCTGCTGGTCGGCGAGCTCTACGCGGCCATCGACCGGCTGGTGCGCTACTACGCCTCCGGCCTGGACCTCCCCGCCAACTTCCACCTGATCTCGACCCGCCTGGGCCGCGGAGGACATCGGCGAGCTGATCGACCGCTACGAGGCGGCGCTCCCCGCGGGCGCGTGGCCGAACTGGGTGCTCGGCAACCACGACCGCCCGCGCGTGGCCGAGCGGGTGGGCGACGGAGCAGGCGCGCGTGGCGGCGATGCTGCTGCTCACGCTGCGCGGGACGCCGACGTTGTACTACGGCGATGAGCTCGGGATGCGCGACGTGCCGGTGCCCGCCGGGGCCGCGCAGGATCCCTTCGAGGGCCGCCGCGACCCGGTGCGCACGCCGATGCGCTGGGACGAGGGGCCGAACGCGGGCTTCTGCCCGCCCGGCGTGGCGCCGTGGCTGCCACTCGGCGGCGATCTCGCGCGCGTCAACGTCGCCGCGCAGCGCGCGGACCCGCGCTCGCTGCTCGCGCTCTACCGCCGGATGCTCGCCCTGCGGCGCGAGCGCGACGAGCTGGCGCTCGGCGGCTACGAGCCCGTCACGGCGGCCGACGGCGTGCTCGCCTACCGCCGCGACGGGCTGCTCGTGGCGCTGAACCTCGGCCCGGCGCCGCGGGCGCTGCGCGCCGCCGGCCGCATCGTCGTCGACACCGGCCTGCGGCGGGCAGGGGAGGCGGTGCGCGGGACACTCGACGCTGGCCGGCGGCGAGGGCGCGGTGCTCGAGGCACCGGGCTGATGGCGCGCTGGGTCGTGTGGGCGGTGTACGCGGCGCTCGTGCTCGTGTGGTCGAGCACCTGGGTCGTGATCAAGATCGGGCTCGAGGACATGCCGCCGCTGCTCGGCGCCGGCGTGCGCTTCACGGTCGCCGGCGCGCTGCTGCTCGCCGTCACCGCTGCCCGTCGGCGCTCGCTGCGCGCGGACCCGGTGCTGGTCGCGATCCTCGCGCTGCTGCCCTTCGCGACCGCCTACGGGCTGATCTACTGGGGCGAGCAGTACGTGCCGAGCGGGCTCGCCGCCGTGCTCTTCGGGGTGCTGCCGCTCTACGCGGCGGCGATGGCCGCCGTGGCGCTGCGCGAGGAGCCCGTCACGCCGCGGCTGCTCGCCGGGCTCGTGGTCGCGATCGGCGGGCTCACGCTGGCCTTCAGCGAGAGCCTCGCGCTCGGCGACGAGCGCTGGGCGGTGCTCGCCGCCGCCGCGTGCGCGGCCGCGCCGCTGGCCTCCTCGGTCGGCAACATCGCCCAGAAGCGCCGCGCCGCGGGCCGCGACGCCGTCGTCTTCAACGGCTGGGCGATGCTCGGCGGCGGCGCGCTCCTGCTCTTGGTCTCGGCGGCCGGCGAGGACTGGGGCGAGGCAGCCTGGAGCGCCACCGCGCTCGGCTCGATCGCCTACCTGACCGTGTTCGGCTCGGCCGTGACCTTCGTCGGGCTCAGCCTGCTGCTGCGCGAGCTGACCGCGGTGACGGTGTCCTCGATCACGCTCGTGCTCCCGTTCGGCGCGCTGCTCTTCGGCGCGCTGCTCTACGACGAGCCGATCACGTTGCCCGCGCTGGCCGGCGCGCTGCTGGTCGCCGCCGGGCTGGCGATCGGCCAGTGGCCGGCCCGGCGGCGGGCCGGGCGAGCCGGTCGGCAGCGGTCGACTCCGACGCCGGCCCGATGACGAGGACACCTGGAACCGCGCGGCTTCGCGGGCGTCGTGGCGGACCCCTTACCAGCGGGGTTCGCCCGAGGCGTCACCCAATCCTGAGGCGGATGGCGCGTTCGAGTCGGGCAAGCCCGTTCGGTGCTCCGCGCCCGTGCTCCTCGCGCAGCTCGGCGGTGGGGAAGCCGGACTGGGTGATGGCCATGAGCGTCCTGCCGTCCTGCTGCTCGAACGTGAACTCGATCGCGAACTCGAAGCTCGAGCCGTCCGGACGGTGCTCGGTCGTGGCGAGCACGAGGCGCCGCGGCCGGTCGATCGCTCCGAAGACGTGCTCGTGGCGGTACAGCCGGTTGCGCGAGGGGCCGAACGTGATCGTCCAGAGGCCGCCGACGCGCAGGTCGCACTTGGACTCGACGATCCAGCCCGGGTCGTCCTGCCCGTAGAAGGCCAGGCGCCCGTCCTCGGCGGTGAACGTGTCGAAGACGACGTCGGGCGGCGCGTCGATCACGCGCTCGATCCGCAGCTCGTCGATCACCGGCGCTCCTCCACGTAGGACCCGAACCGGTCCAGCCGGCGCTCCCACGTGCGCCGGTAGGCGTCGATCCAGCCGGTCGCGTCCTGCAGCTGCGCCGGGCCGAGCCGGCACTCGCGCGCGCGCCCGACCTTGGCGGTGACGACGAGGTCGACCTCCTCGAGGATCCCGACGTGCTTCTTGACACCGTTGAGGGTCAGCCCGAAGGGATCGGCGAGCTCGCCGAGCGTGGCCGATCCGCCGCCGAGGCGCTCGAGGATGCTCCGGCGGGTCGGATCCGACAGGGCGAAGAAAGTGCGATCGAGGGTTCCGTTATGCTGCACCGATCGGTGCACTATAACGCGACGGAGGGACATGACCCCCATTGAGCTCACAGCCCTGCCCGACGGCCCTTACCGCATCGAAGGCGACGCCACGATCCTCGACCGCGACGGGGAACCGATCGCCGATCCGGGGTCGCCCTTCCACCTGTGCCGCTGCGGACGCTCGGCGAACAAGCCGTTCTGCAACGGCACACACGCCCGCACCGGGTGGAAGGACGACGCGTGAGCGACGAGCCGGCGCAGCGCAGGCTGATCCTCTTCATGTCGATGTCGCTGGACGGCTTCGTCGCCCGGCGCGACGGGGTGATCGACTGGATCGGGGTGTCACGGCCGCACGACGACCGCCGGCAGCGCGCCGTGGCCGAGCTGCTCGGCCAGGCCGGCCTGCTGGTGCTCGGCCGCCGCGCCTATCAGGACATGGCCAGGGCGTGGCCGGACTCGCAAAGCCCGACGGGCCACTACATGAACGCGCTGCCGAAGATCGTCTTCTCGAGCACCCTCTCCGAGGCCGAATGGAGCAACGCGCAGGTCTCGAGCCGCCCGGTGGAGGAGGAGATCCCCGAGCTCAAGCGCCAGCCGGGCAAGGACATCGTCGTCTTCGGCGGCGCCGGCTTCGCGCGCTCGCTCGCCCGCCACGGGCTGGTCGACGAGTACCGCGTCACGGTCCAACCGGTCGCGCTCGGTGACGGGCTGCCGCTGCTGCACGGCCTGCCCGAGCCGCTGCGGCTCGAGCTGGTGAGCACCACCGTCTACGCCGACGGCCCGATCACCCACATCTACGCCGGCTGAGGAGCAACCAATGGCACTCGTGATCAGCGACATGTCCATCTCGCTCGACGGATACGTCACCGGCCCCAACGACAGCCGCGAGAATCCGTTCGGCGACGGCGCCGAGATGCTGCACGACTGGATGTCCGACGCGGCGACCGACGACGACCGCGCCATTCTGCAGGCGGTGCTCGACGACGTCGGGGCGGTCGTGATGGGCCGCACGTCGTTCGACAAGAACGAAGGCGACGGCGGCTGGGGCGATGCCGGCCCGCTCGGCGACACCCCGTGCTTCGTGGTCACCCACAGCGTGCCGACCGCGTCGCATCCACCCGTGTACACGTTCGTCACCGACGGTGTGGTCAGCGCCATCGAGCAGGCCAAGACCGCGGCGGGTGACAAGGTCGTCGGCCTGCACGGCGGGACCGTCATGCAGCAGGCGCTCCCGCTCGGCCTGGTCGACGAGATACGCGTGCACGTGGTCCCGCTGCTGCTCGGTCGCGGCACCCCGCTGTTCGGCACGCTCGACGCGTCGATCACCCTCGAACGCACCCACGCGCAGACGACCCCGGCGGCGACGCACATCGGGTTCCGCGTGATCCGGTAGGCCCTGGGCCCGCGGCGGCGCGCGAGCGCCGAACGCATCTGCCCGCCGGCACCGGATCGTCGCGGCGAGCACCAGTAACACCGAGATGCCTGTCGGCCCTGGCGGTGGGGCGACGATCGGCGTGGTTCGGCGCAAGGGAATGGGACCAGGTCTCCGCGAGTCTCTGACCGCTACCCCGCGCGCCCCGCTCGGGGTGGCGAACGGAGAGCAACCAGCAGCTCATGAGGACATCTGACCGAGCACTTCGGGACGGGCGGCCTGCCGCGACGCCTCGGCGGCTGCGCCGTCTGGCGCTCGTCGCGCTGACGGCGCTGGCGGCGATCGCGGGGCTCCAAGCGGCCGCGCCGGAGCGGGCCCTGGCGATCGCCGGGCTCGAAGCGGGTCGACAAGACGTCTGACCGAGGCATCTCCCCGATCAGGACGCTGGATGTCCCATGCCCGCCCGGCAGTTGGCGATCGGGGGTGGGATGGAGATCGACGATGGCTTCCGCGACAAGGTGCACCTCACCGAGTACCTGGTGTCGCGACCAGTGTCCGCGTCAGTGCCGAGCGGGAGTTCTTCCTCGCGGACTTCGAGTGGAAGCTCACCGGCTTCGCGATCTGCGCCGACCGGGACGCCCTCGAGGACGACGATCACCGCGTCTCCTACCCGAGCACGACCGTCGAGAGCTCATCCTTGACGGGCTTCCGAGCGGCCGCCTCCCCGCGCTGCCCGAGAGGGACGGTCGCCTACAGCGCCGGCGCCAGGGTCAGTAATGCCGGCTTCCAGAGCGCGTTCGGGCTGGTCGGATTGCAGATGGTGCGCACGGACGCGCCGATGACGATCGGACGCGCAACGGCGCGCATGATCCCGGGCGCCGCCGGCCTCGGCGAGCCGTGGTATCTCACCGTCCAGGCGGTCTGCGCCAAGCCGATCGGAGGCCCGCACGTCGACGCCGAGGGCGCGAGCAGCGACGACCCGCGCACCGCCAGCACAGCCTGCCCGGCCAGCTTCTTCGTGCACGGCGCCATGGGCGGCTCGAGCGCCCCGGGCTTCACCGACGCCGGCTTCACCTGGCTGAAGATGATCTTCCCCACCAGCTCGCTGAAGAGCACGATCGAGCAGATGACCGGTCCCAACGCAGGCGGACCAGTCGCCTGGGCGACCTGCGCAACCGGCCGATGACGCTCGACGTGTCGTAGGGCTTCCGCGCTGCCGGACGACCGGCCGCGCGGCTGTAGCGCATCGCGCGGCTCCCGCAGGGGCGCGCCGCGGCGGCGGCGCGCCCTCGCGCGGCGGCACGCGCTAGACCCCGAGCTGCTCGGAGGCCAGCTTCGTGCCCTCGATCCGCGCCTTGATCTTCTTGAAGGCGACGTCGCGGGCGAAGTCCGGCGAGCCGTGCTTGGGCTTGACGTCGATGCTGAACGGCGAGAAGCCGCAGTCGTCGGTCGAGCCCAGGCGCTCGACGGGGATGTACTTCGACGCGAGCACCAGGTCGTCGCGTACCTGCTCGGCCGTCTCGACCTCGGGCGTCAGCGGGTCGATGACGCCGATGAAGGCGACCTGCGGCACGCCGTTGGCGTCCTCCCGGCTGTACTTGCCGATCTGCTTGTAGACGTCCTCCTTGTCGTCCTCGGAAGCCAGCTGGATGAGGAAGTAGCCGGCGTTGAGGTCGAACATGTGCTCGAGCAGCTGCTCATAGGGGACGTCCTTGGAGTGCACCGAGTCGCAGTCGCCGCCCGGGCAGGTGTGGATGCCGATGTTCACCCGCTCATCGGGCGAGAACCGGTCGATCACGCGGTTGTTGAGGTCGATGAAGTCCTGCAGCATGTTGCGCCCGGTCCAGGGGTTGCGCGAGTCGTTCTTGTTGGCGAGCCGGCCCTCGGTGAAGTCGATCGAGACGCGCACCGCGCCGGCGGCGAAGCAGCGTCGGATGTCCTTCTCGCACTCGTCGACCAGGTCGTCGAGGAACTGCTCGCGCGAGTAGCCCTCGATGTCGTCGTCGAGGGGGTAGAGGAGCATCAGCATCGAGGGCGCGATGACGGCCTGCTTGACCGGGCCGTGGGCCATGTCGATGGCCTTCTTGAGGTACTGCTCGGCGAACGTCTTGTAGCGGAACGGCCCGCCCGTGAGCCGCGGGAGCTGCCGGTGGTGGCCGTCGTCGAAGATGGCGAAGAACTGCCCGTCACCGGCCAGGTTGTCGGCCAGGCCGGTGCCGGCCAGGGTGTCGGTGATCGGGTAGGTGGCGAAGCTCGAGGCCCGCTGCTCGCCGTCGGTGACCATCGGCGAGCCGGTGGCCTCCATGCGCTCGATCGAGTCCTTGCAGGCCTCGTCCTGCTCCTTCTCCAGCGCGGCGTGGTCGATCTCGCCCTTGTCGTAGGCGGCGATCGCCTCCTGGAGCTTCATCGGCCGCGGCAGTGATCCGACGTTCTCGGTCGGGATCGGCATGCACGTTCCTCCTGGCTTGAGGCTTGACCCCTCCACCGGCCGGTCCTAGACCGACCGGTCTCCCTCTCCGCGGCCGAACGTACTACGCGGCGGTCATATGTCAACCACCCCGGCGCGTCAGGGGCGGGCGGCCGCGCCCTGCGGCGAGGGCGCCTCGGCGCCCAGGCGGTCCAGCCCGGCGCGCATGGCGCCGGCGATCAGCTCGAAGTGCTCCGGGGTCGCGGTCAGCGGGGGCGAGGCGGCCAGCGCGGTGCCCAGCGGGCGCACCAGCACGCCCTCCGCCCGCGCGCCGGCGGCGACCTGGGCGACGGCGGTCGGCTGCTCGGCGCGGACCTCCGGGGTCAGGGCGACCGCGGCCAGCAGCCCGCAGCCGCCGCGGACCTCCTCGACGGCAGGGTGCTCGGCCAGCGGGGCCAGCGCGTCGTAGAGGTCGGACTCGAGCGCCTGGCCGCGCTCGAGCAGCCCTTCGCCCTCGAGGATGTCGAGGTTGACGAGCGCGGCGGCGCAGGCCGCGGGATGGCCGGCGTAGGTCGCGCCGTGGCGGAACACCGGCGCCCCGGGCGCCGCGAAGAACGGCTCGGCGATGCGACCGGAGACCACGAGGCCGCCGAGCGGCTGGTAGCCGCTGGTCACGCCCTTGGCGAAGACGATCATGTCCGGGCGCACACCGAAGCGCTCGATCCCGTACCACGTGCCCAGCCGCCCGAAGCCGCAGATCACCGCGTCGGCCACGAACAGCGCGCCGAACTCCGCGCACAGCGCCGCTGCGCCCTCGATGTAGCCCTCGGCCGGCGGGTAGACGCCGCCGGCGCCGATCACCGGCTCGCAGAAGAAGGCGGCCACCCGCTCCGGGCCGACGCGCTCGAAGCCGGCGCGCAGCGCGTCGAGCGAATCGTGGGGCACCTGGGAGGTCTCCGGCACGAGCGGGCCGAAGCTCGCCCGGTTGGGCTCGATGCCGCCCAGCGCGGTGCCGTAGCCGTGCGTGCCGTGGTAGCCGTGCATGCGCGAGATCACGTGGGTGCGCTCCGGCTCGCCGATCTCCGAGAAGGAGCGGCGCGCGAGCTTGACGGCCGTGTCGATGCCGTCGCCGCCGCCGGAAGCGAGGAAGACGCGCGCGTCGTCCATCGGCGCGTAGCCGGCGAGCCGGCCGGCCAGCTCGACGGCGGGCGGGTTGGCGAAGTCGCCGAACACCGAGTAGGCCTCGAGCCGGCCCATCTGCTCGGCGACCGCGTCGCCGATCTCGCGGCGGCCGTGGCCGACGTTCGAGTACCACAGGGCCGCGGTGGCGTCGAGGTAGCGGGTGCCCTCGTCGTCCCACACCCAGACGTCGTCGCCGCGGTCGAGGGTCAGCTCGGTGTGGCGGACCGTCCCCATGTCGGCGAAGGGGTGCCAGAGGCGGCTGTCGTGCGCTGTGGTCGTCGTCATGGTGCCCAGGATGGCAAGCGCGGCGGCCGTGGCGCGTCCAAACCCGCGGCGCTCAGCCCGCCGGCAGGTACAGCCGCGCGTTGCGGTCCTCGCGTTCGCCGGCGAAGCGCTGCGGCCGCCCGCCCTGGGCGTCGAGGTGGGCCAGCTCGCGGGCGGTGCCCGCCAGCCCGCGGCCGTCGTGGTCGAGCATCCAGGTCTCCAGCGCCAGGCGCCCGCCCGCGGTCTGCACGAGCCGGAAGGCGCGGGACTGCTGCGGGAAGTCGGCGAGCGACGCCGTGCCCACCAGCCAGAAGCCGCCGGGATGCGGCTCGAGCAGGTTGCGGTGGCGGTGGCCGGAGACGGCCGCGACGACGTTCGGGCTGGCGGCGAGGGCGGCGAGCGCGGCCTCCCCGCCGTCGGACGTGTCCAGCGGGTTGTGGGAGAAGACCACGACCGGCCGCGCGCCCGCGCGCGCGAGCTCGGCCTGCAGCCACGCGACCTGCTCTGAGACCACGAGGCCGGTCGAGCCGCCCGCGCGGTTGACCGTGTCGAGCATCACGCCGCGCGCGCTGCCCATGTCAAAGGCGTAGTCCAGGCGTCCCGCGACCGTCCCGAGCGCACCGGGCCGCGCCTGCTGCAGGCGGGCGACGAGTGCCGCGGGGGAGAGGTGCGCGCGGCGCGCGTCGGCGGGGACGGTCTTCGATCGTCCCGGCGCACCCTGGGCGAGCACCTGCGCCACCGCCGTGGCCGCGTCGGTGTCGTCGTCCGGCCGGACGTCGGGGTCGAGCTCGGTGACCATCCGGGTGCCGGTGGCGACCGCGTCGATGGCCGGCGTGGGCGGGACCTCGCCCTGGGCGAGCAGGTCGTGGTTGCCCAGCGCCGGGAACCACGGCGCGCCGAGGCCGGCGGAGGTGAACGGGCGCTGGGCGGCGTCGAGCACGCCCGGACGGCGCGGCGCGTCGTTGTCGGGGCGGAAGTACAGCGGGTCGGGGTTCTCGGCGCCCTGGACGCCGTCGTAGCCCGGCCGCCCGGTGTCCGGCCGCACGGGGCCGCCGCCGAGCACCGCGAGCGCCTGGTCGAGCTCGGCCTGCTGGGCGGAGTCCAGCAGGTCGCCGGTGACCACCACGGCCTGCGGGCGCAGGCGGTTGACGGCCCGCACGGCGGCGGCGAGGACCTGCGGGGAGAGCGCCTCCTGCGGGCGGAAGGTGGAGGTGAACGGCGGCCCGAGCCGGTCCAGGAACGGCGTCCGCGCCGGCGACTCCTCGTCGCGCACGTGGGCGTCGGTGAGCTGGGCGAAGGTCGCGACGGTCCGGCCCGGGCGGGCGGCGGGCGCGAGCTCGGTGCGGTCGCGCAGCGGCTCTGCCGGGCCGGCGCCGAGGAAGCCGTCGCCGTCGGCGTCGGTCAGCGTGGCCTCGAGCGTCGAGCCGGCGGGCTCGCGCGCGGCCGGCGCCTCGCCGCCGCAGCCGGCGGCGAGCGCGAGCAGCGCCAGGACCGCGAGCGCCGGGGCGAGCCGCGCCATCACTCCTCCCGCAGCCCGCGGACGATCGGCTCGCGCAGGGTCTTGCGCGCCACCAGCGCGGTGGCGGCGGCGGCGAGCGCGGCGAGCCCGGCCACGACCAGCAGCGCCTGCCCGGCCGACGGGGCGAGCGGCAGGTCGGCGAAGCCCGCGGCCAGCCGGGCGACCAGCGGGCCGAAGAGCAGCCGCTCGAGGACCAGCCCGAGCACGGCGGCGGGCAGCGCGACCGCCAGCGCCGCGCCGCCCAGCAGCAGGCCGACGTCGCGCGCGTCGCCGCCCAGCGAGCGCAGCAGTGCGACGGCGCCGCGGCGCTCGCGGGCCGTCATCGTCAGCGCCTGCACCAGCGCGTAGAGGCAGACGAGCCCGACCGCGAGCCCGACGCCGCGCAGCACCGCGGCGAGCACGCCGAGGAAGGCGCCGTTGCGCGGGGCAGCGCCGCCGACGGCCGCGGGCCGGGCGCCCAGCGCCGCCAGGCGCGCCGCCACCTGCGCGCGGTCGGCCCCGGGATCGACGCGCACGGCGATGCCGGGGTCGAGCCCGGGCTCGGCCGCCAGCAGCCGGCCGGGCTGCACGAACGCGATGCGGCCGTCGTTCTCGAGCGCACGCACGACGCCGACCACCCGGAAGCGCACTTCTGCGCCGGACTCCGTCTGCACGGCGAACGGCGAGCCGGGGCGCAGGCCGAGGGCGTCGGCGAGCCCGACGCCGACCTCGGCCTCGCTCGCGGCGCGCACGCGGCGGCCCCGGTCGAGCGGCGGCGCCTCGAACCTCGTGTGGTCGCCGGGGAAGGCCACGATCCGCAATGGCTCGCCGAGCCGGTAGGCGTCGCTGACCGAGGTGCTGTAGCGCTCGCCGGCCGCCGCGATGCCGGGCACCGCGCGGATCTCGTCGAGGCGCTCGGGATCGAAGCGGACCGAGAGCTGATAGCGCTTGCCGACGGTGCCCGGGTCCTCGCGCAGGCGCTCGAGCAGCGAGGCGAGCGCCAGCATCAGGAGCACGATCCCGGCGCACACGCCGATCGTGGCCACGGCGGCGGCCCAGCGCGCGCGGGCCGCCACCGCGAAGCGGGCGCCGAGCCCGAGCAGGCCGCCGCGCCGGGTCGCGCCGCTGCCCGGACCCGGCCGGCGCCGCGCGAGGTCGCCGCCGCGCAGGATGCTCGCCGGCGAGCGCCGCGCCGCCCGCCACGCCGGCCAGGTCGCCGACGCGCTGACCAGCGCGACGATCCCGAGCAGGCACAGCGCGAGCGGCCCCAGCAGCGCCGCGCCCGGCGGCTGCTCGTTGAGCGCGGCCAGCAGCCCGGCCGCCGCCCCGGACACGGCGAAGGCCCCGACCGCCAGCCCGAGCACGGCCGCGGGCAGGGCGACGAGGGCCGCCTCGGCGGCCTGCACGGCGGCGATCCGCCCGGGCCCGTAGCCGAGCGCGCGCTGAATGCCGAACGCCTGCAGGCGCCGCTGGACGTCGGCGTGCGCGCCCGCGGTCAGCATCGTCCCGGCCGCCACGAGCGCCACGAGCGAGAACGCCACCAGCAGCGAGATCACGATGCCCGCCGCCTGGTCGAGCAGGATCTTGACGCCGGCGCGGGTGACGAACGACAGGTCCCCGATGCCGAAGGTCACCGCGCGCGCCTGGGTCAGCGTGACGGCCGACTTCGACGGGTCGTTGAGCCACAACAGCGCGAGGTTGGCCTCGAGGTCTGAGAACCCGAGGCGCTCGGCGACCTCCTGGCGGCCGACGTAGACGCGCGCGACCTTCGAGAGCGGATAGGCGACGTTGTCGGGGGAGACCGCCACGCCCGCGACGCGCAGCGTCCCCATCGAGCCGACGAGCAGCTCGTCGCCCGGCGCGAGGTCCCAGTCGCGCGCCAGCCCGCGCTCGATCACGACCTCGCCGGAGGCGGGCGAGAGGTCGCGCCCCTCGGTGATGGCGTAGCCCCGCCGGGCCCCGCCGAGCACCACGTGCACGCCGCCGTTCTCGAGGCTCTGCGTGCCGGCCTGCAGCGGCACCCCGGTGACCTCGTAGCGATAGGAGCGTGCCGCGAGGTTCGGCAGCGCCCGCACCCGCTCGTCGACCCGGCGGCGCGACTCGTCGGAGAAGCGGGCGATGATGTCGGGCAGGTCGGCCTGGTCGGCGGAGCGCTCGAAGCCGGTGGCCAGCCCGTAGCCGACGGTCACGGTGGTGCCGACCACCAGCGCGGCGGCGGCGACGCCCGCGGCCGCCAGCAGCGTGCGGAAGCGCCGGGCGCGCAGGCCGGCGAGGGCGGCGCGCAGGACGCTCAGCTCAGCTTCCCCTCCTCGAGCTGCAGGACGCGGTCGGCGATGCCCGCGGCCGCCGCCTCGTGGGTGACCATCACGACCGCGCGCCCCTCGTCGGCGCCGGCACGCAGCAGCGCGAGCACCTCGGCGCCGGCGTGGACGTCGAGGTTCCCCGTCGGCTCGTCGGCCAGCAGCACGGCCGGGTCGTTGACCAGCGCCCGGGCGATCGCGAAGCGCTGCTGCTCGCCGCCGGAGAGCTGGTGGGGGAGCGAGCCGGCCACGGGCCGCAGCCCGAGTCCGTCGATCAGCTCGCGGGCGCGCACGAGCGCCTGCGGATGCGCGCCGCGGACCTGCCCGGCCAGCAGCACGTTGGCCTCGCCGGAGAGCTCGGGCAGCAGGTGGAAGAACTGGAAGACGAAGCCGATGCGCCGGCGCCGCAGGGCGCTCAGCGCACGCTCGCCGGCGCCGGTGACGCGCGCCCCGTCGACCTCGACGCGCCCGGCCTCCGCCCGGTCGAGGCCGCCGATCAGGTGCAGCAGCGTCGACTTCCCCGAGCCCGATCGCCCGACGACCGCGACGACCTCGCCGGCCTCCACGTCGAGGTCGGCGCCGTCGAGCACCCGGCGCGCGGCCCGGCCGGCGCCGAAGGTCTTCACGAGCCCGCGGGCGCGGACGATGGCCATGCTCCGAGGGTAGGCGCCGCGGCTAAGCCGCCGCTATTGGTGGCGCGGGGGCGATCAGCGGTGCAGGTGCAGCCGCTCGCCCTGAGGGCCGAAGATCCCGATCAGCTCGACCGGGCCGTCGGCCGCGCCGAACCAGTGCGGCGTCCAGGTGGTGAACTCGACGGCCTCGCCCGGCTCGATCGTGAAGTCGTCCTCGCCCAGCACGAGGCGCAAGCGGCCGCTGAGGACGTAGAGCCAGTCGTTGCCGGCGTGGACGGGACGGTCGTCGGGCGGCGTGTCGCGCTTCGCGCTGATGACGATCTTGTAGGCCTGCAGTCCGCCGGCGGGCCCGTGGCGGGTCAGCGGCCACATCGTCATGCCCTCGTAGCGCCGCGGCCGGCCACGTACGCGCGGGTCCTGGCGCGGCGCGGTGCGCAGCAGCTCGTCGGTGCTGACCCCGAGCGCGGCCGCGAGCGCGGGCACGTGGTCGAGCGCCAGCCGGCGCTTGCCGCCCTCGAGCCGGCTGAGGGTGGAGAGGTCGATGCTCGCGCGCTCGGCGACCTGCTGGAGGGTCAGGCCGCGCTGGAGGCGCAGCTCGCGCAGCCGCCGCCGGACGCGGGCGTCGACCGGCTCGTCCGCTGCCGTGTTTGCCTGCATGGCAAGACAGCTTGGCAGATTCGGCGACATGCGTCACCCTGGGCGTATGGACACGAACTGGGATTGCATCGTCGTCGGTGGTGGCGCCGCCGGCCTGAGCGCCGCGCTGGTGCTCGGCCGCGCCCGCCGGCGGACGCTGGTGGTGGACGCGGGCAAGCAGAGCAACCTCGCCGCCCACGGCATCGGCGGCCTGCTCGGCAACGACCGCCGCGCGCCGGCGGACTTCTACGCGGACGGGCGCCGCGAGCTCGCGGCCTACCCGGCGGTCGAGCTGCGCGCGGGCGAGGTCGTGAGCGGCGAGCGGCTGGAGCCGGGCTTCGCGCTCGAGCTCGTCGACGGCACGCGCGAGGTCGCCCGGCACGTGCTGCTGGCGACGGGCATGGAGTACCGCTACCCGTCCTTGCCGGGGATCGCGGAGCGCTGGGGCGGTTCCGTCTTCCACTGCCCGTTCTGCCACGGCTGGGAGGTGCGCGAGCAGCCGCTCGGCGTGCTCGACCGGGGTTCGACGGGCGTGCACCGTGCGTTGCTGCTGCGCGCGTGGAGCGACGACGTCACGCTGCTCGCGGACGGCCCGTCCGAGCTGGACGGCGAGGAGGCCGAGCTGCTCCGCGCGGCCGGGATCGCGGTCGACGAGCGCCCCGTCGCGGGGCTGCGCGGCCCGGCGGATGCGCTGTCCGCGGTCGAGTTCGCCGAGGGCGGCGAGCGCTCGCTCGGCGGGCTGCTCGTGCCCGTCACCCTGCACCAGCGCTCCGGGCTCGCGGCGCAGCTCGGCGTGGTGCTGGCCGAGCCTGGGCCGCTCGCTGCCGACGCGATCGAGATCGGCGCGATGTCCGCGACGAGCGTGCCCGGGCTGTTCGCCGCGGGCGACGTGGGCGCGCAGATGCCGTCCGTCGCCAACGCGGTCGCGAGCGGCTCGAACGCCGCCGCGGCGGTCGTCCAGGCGCTGACCGCCGAGCCGCGGCCGCTCGCGTCCGTGGCGGGCGCCGGCGGGCCGTGAGCGGCGCGACCGAACGGTTCTGGGAGCGCCACTACGCCGAGGCGCCGCCGCGGGCGGGCAAGCCGCACCCCGTCCTGGTCCAGACGGCCGGCGCGCTGCCGCCCGGCCGCGGGCTGGACCTCGGCTGCAGCGAGGGCGTCGACGCGATCTGGCTGGCGTTGCAGGGCTGGGAGGTGGTCGGGGCCGACGTGTCCGCGACCGCGCTCGAGCGCGCGCGGACCGGCGCGGCCGCCGCCGGCGTCCAGCACCGCACCCGCTTCGAGCGCCATGAGTTGAGCCGCTCGCTGCCGGCGGGCCGGTTCGACCTCGTCTGTGCCCAGTACCTGCAGTCCCCGCTGGTGTTCGCGCGTGACGCCGTGCTGCGCGCGGCGGCGGACGCGCTGGCGCCGGGCGGCCTGCTGCTGATCGTCGACCACGGCTCGGCGCGCCCGTGGGCGTGGGATCCCGACGCGGACGTCGGCTTCCCCACGCCGCAGGAGAAGCACGACGAGCTCGGCCTCGACCCCGCGCGGTGGCGGCTCCAGCGCCTGGAGGCCTACGAGCGCGAGGCGACCGGCCCCGGCGGGCAGGTCGCCACCGTGGTGGACACCGTCGTCGCGGTCCGGCGCCGCTAGCGGCCGCGAGCGTGGTCGGCAACCACCTCGTCGAGCACCCGCCGGGCCGGCCCGGTGGGGTCGTGCTCGAGGGTGATCAGCGCCTTCCACAGCGCCCAGCCGCGGCCGCGCGCCCACGTCCCGCGATCGGCGCCGAGCGCCTCTCGGAACGCCGCGCGGCTCGCGCCGGACAACAGCGTCCAGGCGATCACGACGTCACACGCCGGGTCGCCGACGCCGGAGGTCCCGAAGTCGATCACGGCGGCCAGCCGTCCGTCGCGCAGCAGCAGGTTTCCCTCGGCGACGTCGCCGTGCAACCACACCGGCTCGCCCTCCCACGTGGCCGTCACCGCGGCCTCCCAGGTCGCCAGGCACGCGTCGCGCGGGACCTCGGCGCCGAGCGCCTCGATCGCCTCCAGGGTCTCCTGCGCGTAGGTCGTCAGCGGGCCGCCGCGGAAGAAGTTGTGCGGACCAGGCGCGGGCCCACCGGACGGGTCGACGCGCTGGAGCGCCAGCAGGAAGCCCGCGAGCGTCGTCGCGAACGCCACCGGGTCGGCGATCGCCGGCAGGCTCGCGGGCTCGCCCGCGAGCCAGCGGTAGACCGACCAGGCGTGGGGATAGCCCTCGCCGGGCGCGCCGCGCGCCACCGGCGCCGGGATCTCCAGCGGGAGCTGCTGCGCGAGGACCGGCAGCCAGCGATGCTCCTTGGCGACTGCGGCGGCGTAGCGGTCGGCGCTCGGGATCCGCACGGTCAGCTCGTCGCCGAGCCGGAACGTCCGGTTGTCGTTGCCGCCGGGCGTCACCGGTGTGACGGCAAGGCCGCTCCAGTGCGGGAACTGAGCGGCGATCAGCCGCCGCGCGAGCGGCGCGTCGACGTCCGCCATCGGCTGGGTCAGGCCGCCCGCGCGTAGCGCAGGTAGACGGTCCCCGAGGCGAACGCGCGCTGCTCGCGCAGCGCGAGTCGTAGCTGCTCGCCGCCGGCCGGGATGAACGGCTTGCCGCCGCCGACGGCGACCGGCATGACGTAGAGGCAGAACTCGTCGATCAGCTCCAGCAGCGACGCGGCCAGGCCGGGGCCGGCGACGCCGAGGTGGCCGTCGCTCTCCGCTTTGAGACGGTTGACCTCCGCGATCGCGTCGGCGCTGCGGACCAGCCGGGCGCCCTCGCCGACCTCCTGCAGCGTGTCGGAGAACACGATCCGCGGCGTGCCCACGTAGACCTGGGCGAACTCCGCCGCGACCTCGGGCTGGTCGTCGCGCTCCGCGGCCGCCGGCCAATAGCCGTCCATGACCTCGTACATGCGGCGTCCGTAGAGCAGCGCGGACGCCTCGCGCACCTGCGCGTTGGCCTCGCGGTGGACCTCCTCGTCGGGCTCGGCGAAGCCGATGTCGCCGTTCGCGTCCTCGACGTAGCCGTCCAGCGAGACCTGCATCGTGTAGCTGACCTTGCCCATCACCGCTCCTTCGCTCGCCGTGTGGTCGAGCATGAGATCGCCCGCCGCGCGCGGGCTCATCGGTCGCGGCACGATCCCGCGCGCCCGGGGCGCGCGCGGGCACGGACGGGGCGCTCAGGCGCCCGGCTTGCGGTCCAGGTCCAGCGAGGCGGAGTTGATGCAGTAGCGCATCCCGCCCTGGTCGGCCGGGCCGTCGTCGAAGACGTGGCCCAGGTGCCCGCCGCAGTTGCGGCAGACGACCTCGGTGCGCTTCATGAACAGGCCGTTGTCCTCGCGCAGCTCGACCGCCTCGGCGAAGGCCGGCTCGGTGAAGCTCGGCCAGCCGGTGCCGGACTCGAACTTCGTCTGGGCGTTGAACAGCTCGGCGCCGCAGCCGGCGCAGCGATAGACGCCGTCGTCGTGGCAGTCCCAGTACTGGCCGGTGAACGGCGGCTCGGTGCCCGCCTTGCGCAGGACCTGGTACTGCTCGGGGCTGAGCTCCTCGCGCCACTGATCGTCGGTCTTGGTGACGTCGGTCGACATCAGTCCTTCTCTCTCGTTCGGGGTCTCCTACAGGATAGGACTCAGGGGCACTCAGTTCCGGTGTAGCGGCAGGTCACGATCGACGGTCGCTCGACCGGCTCACCGGCATCGATCGACCACGCCAGCCGCACGTACTGCGCGTGCGTCCAGGCCAGCGGCGTCGCCGACCTCGTGCCCTCCCCGAGCTCGGCGCCGGGCTCCCCGGTGGGCGGGCGGCCGTCCCACACCTGCTCGGGCAGCATCAGGCCGTCGTTGGCGGTCGAGGCGATCGTCGCCAGGTGCGGGGTCGCGCTGCGCCCGGCGATCAGCTCGTACTCGCCGCGCTCGCCGGTCAGCAGCGGCCACAGCCGGCCGAGCGTCTGGCGCTCCTTGGTCTCGAAGAGATCCCACATCGCGCCGGTCTCGGTCTCGCCGTAGCCGTCGAACGTGAACCGGTAGAACAGCGACCCTGCCGGGGTGTCCTCCTCGAGGATCGAGTCGCCGACTGCGAGCGAGTTGCGGATCGTCGCGTCGTCGTGGGCCTTGACGCCGAAGAGCACGAGGCCGAGGAAGCTCTGGTCGACGACCTCGCGCTCGTCGACGTCGCGCGGGAAGTTGTCCCCGATGTCGTAAGTCGAACCGTCGTTGGGGTTGCCGTCCTTGGAGACCCGCAGGTAGTAGGGCTTGGGCGAATAGGGGCCGTTGCGCGTGGCGGTCCACGCCTCGACGCTGCGCTGCCACTTGTCCGCCAGCGCCTCGTAGCGGTCGGCGCGCACCGGGTCGCCGTTGGCGCGGGCGATGTCGCCGGCGCACACCAGGCCGGCGATGGCCGTCGCGATCGTGTTCGGCGACCAGCCGCTCTGGTTCTCCCAGCGCTCCTGCTCGGTGGTCGGCCCGTTGGCGACGATGAAGTCGGCGGCCTCGCGGACGTGGACCCAGTCCTCGGCGCCGCGGCGCTCGAGCCACCAGGCGAGCACCACGGGCAGCGCGACCTGGTCGAGCTGCAGGCCCGTCCACCACTCGGTGCCGTCGACCTTCGTGTTCTGCCAGAAGGAGCCATCCGGCTTCTGCACCTGCCACAGGTAGTCCATCAGCCGGTCGGCCGCCGCGTCGTCGCCGGCCGCCTTCTGCGCGGTGGCCACGTGGTAGAAGTCGCGCGGCCAGACCAGGTGGTAGGGACCCGACTGCTCGCGCCGGACGGGATCCTCGTTGTCCTGCTCAAGCCCGAGCGTGCCCCACACCCACGGCATCGAGGGCGAGGCGATCGAGGCGCCCGGGTTGCGCTTGTCTTCAGATGCTTCGAGCACCATCAGCGACTGCTCGTAGAGGCGGCGCCGCTCGCGGTCGCCGCGCACGCTCGCCGGCGGCGCCTTGAGCGAGCTGAGGTAGCGCCACCAGCCGCGCGCGTAGTCGGGCGCGATGCTCCAGAAGCCGCGGTCCAGCGAGCGCGCGGCGCTGCGCTCGGCGCTCCAGCGGTCGGCGCCGAAGCCGATCGCCAGCGTCAGCCGGCGCCCGCCGCGGCGGCCGCCGAGCTTCGTTCGCGCGGCCTGCACGACGTTGCCGGCGCTCAGCGCGTCGTAGCGCCGGCCCAGCCGGCGCTCGGCGTCCAGCGTGGTGCGTGGGTCGCTTGCCGTTGCGGCGTAGCCGCTGGTCGCATGCCGCAGCCGCGGCTCGGCGACCACGGCGCTGGCGACGGTGTCGTCCCACGCCAGCAGCGCGCCGTCACCGGCCGCGCCGCGGTCGTCGTTGCCGTCGTTGCCGGGGGCGGGATCGGTGAGCAGGTAGACCTCGAGCGGCCGCCGCGTCCGTGCTTGGAAGCGGATGTCCGCGAGCACGGTGGCGCGCCGCGGGTCGGTCACCCAGGTCTTGGTCAGCTTCCAGCGGGCGGTCTCGGTCGTCTGGCGGAAGGCCAGCGCGCCGGGCAGCGCCTCGACCTCCGAGCGCACCGCGGCATCGGTCTCGCGATCGAGGAAGCTGCGCCCGTCGGTGACGGCGAACTCGAGGTCGCGGAAGCTCGGCGTGCTCAGGTCGGGGTAGTAGATCTCGCTCAGCTCCGCCGAGCGCAGCGTGAACCAGGCGGGGCTCTCGGGACCGATCGCGCTGCCGAAGCCGTGCTTGTCGGCCGGCGCCCAGGTGTGGCGCTCGCCGGGGGCGCCGGGCGCGGGTGGACGCGCCTGTGCGGCGCCGGCCAGCGTGCCCGCCAGCAGGGCGACACACAGCCCCGCCGTCCCGGCGCGGTACGCGCGTGCTGCCCGAAGCGCTGGCATCGTTCCTCCCTGCGTTGGCGATCTCCGACTCGGCGGGCGGGATGCTAATGGGCGCGGGCGACGGCTGTCCGGCGCGCGTCCAGCGCCTCGATCGCCTCGAGCAGCGGGCGCGCGCCCAGCTGCCGCGCGGCCGAGCGGGCGGCGGCGAGCACGCGCCGGGCCTCCGCCTCCGCGCCGGTGGCGAGCAGCGCCTCGCCCGCGCGGACCCGGGCGTACGCCGCCGGCCAGGCGAGGCCGAGGCGGGTGAAGGTCCGCGCCGGCGCCAGCCAGGCGGCGGGGTCGGGTGACGCGGCCCCGAGCAGGCCCGCCACCCGGCCGAGCTCGGCGCGGGCGACCGCCGCCGTCGGAGCGGCCTCGGCCCAGCGGGCGGCCGCGCCCTCGGCGTAGGCGAGCTCGGTCTCGAGACCGCGCAGGGTCCACGGGTCGAAGGCCTCGCCGGATGCGACGGCGCGAGCGGCCGCCTCGGCCTCGGCGCGCAGGCCGATCCACACCAGCCGCAGCTGGCGCGTGCCGTCGTCGGTGCCCTGCAGCGCGGTCAGCCCGGCGGCGACCAGCTCGCGCGCCTCGCCGACGCGGTCGCCGTGCAGGGCGGTCAGCGCGCGCATGCCGTGCAGCGGCTCGAGCCACTGCGGCGCCGGGGTCACGTCGCAGCGCGCGGCGAAGGCGTCCAGCCGGCGCCCGGCCGCGGACCAGTCGCCGCGCAGGACCGCCAGGCGGGCGCGCAGGCGGGCCTCGCGCAGCGAGCCGGGCGCGCCGGCGAGCGCCCGCTCGGCGTCGTCGGGGCGTCCGAGCGCGAGCAGGAGATCGGCCTCGAGCAGGCTCGGCCGGGCGCCGCCGGGACGCTCGGGCCGCGAGCGCAGCAGCGCGAGCGCATCCTCGGGACGCCCGAGCCGCGCGACGGCGTCGGCCAGCGCGGCGACGGCCGCCGCACGGTCATCGCTGTCCCGCACTGCCGCGCGCAGGAGCTCGAGGCCCTCGCCGGTCGCGCCGAGCGCGGCCTTGCCGAGGCCGAGCGTGGAGGAGGCACGGGCGAGGACGGCGCGGTCACCGCCGTCGGCGATGGCCGCCTCGGCCATGGTGACCGCGATGCCGTAGCGGCCATGGTCGAGCAGCAGGGCCGCGTAGCGCTCGCGCAATGCCGCCCGCTCGGCGGCGTTCCCGGCGCCGGCGCCGGCGAGCAGCCGCAGCGCCCGGTCGAGCGCCGCGAAGCTCTCCTCGCCCTGGCCGGCCAGCCGCAGCTCGTGGGCCATCCGCTCCCACAGCTCGGCCGCGCGGCGAGGGTCGGCCGCCTCGTCGACCGCCGCGAGCCGCGCCGTCGCGCGGGCGAGTCCCGCCGCCCCCGGGCCGGGCGCGTCGATCACGCGCCCGGCCGGGGATGCAGGCGGGGTGCCGCGGCGCGCCGGCCCGCCCCGCGGGTGAGGAGCCCGCGCAGCCGGGGAACGGCTCCTGCGCGGACGGCGCGGTGGCGGGCGGCGGCGGCGCGGCGGTCGGCCGCCAGTCCGGCGGCGACGTGGGGAGTGAGGGAGGGGGAGGTCATGGGGATGCCCTTCTGACGAGGCGGGCGGCGGCGCTGTGACGACGTCCGCCACGCTAGGCCGCCGGGTGCGGTGGCACATCGGGCGGTTGCCTCGGCGTGGGTCGGCGGTCCCCTTACGGCCGCTGCGCGCTGGCCTTACCCCCGCTGGTAAGGGGTGCGGTTCGGGGTCTCGTGAGGATGCTCGTGCAGTTCGGCGGACATAGTCCGCTCAAGTGCAGGAGGACCTCGTGTGGCGGCTCAGCCGGGCAGGCGGCGGGGCACCGGGCGCACGCCGCGCGCGCGGCCCATCACCCGGGTCGTGCGGGCGTAGGAGGCGCGCAGGGCGCCGGCGTCGGCCTGCTGGCGCGCGAGCGCGCGGCCGACCGGGAGGATCGTGTAGTCCGGGTGGCGCACCCACGTCGGCGTGTAGCGGATTCCGGCCACGCTCGCGCGGCCGCCCGGCGGGACGAGCAGCCGCAGCTCCACGAGGGCGCCGTCCTGGCTGCCGGGCGCACAGCAGCCGGCGGTCTGGTTGGAGAGCAGGTTGCCGGTGCCGAAGACCACCCAGCCGCGGCCGACCTTGCGGATCGGCTGCACGACGTGGGCGTGCTGGCCGACGACCGCGGTGATGTCCGCCGAGTCCGTCAACCGCGCGGCCAGGCGCTGCTGCGCGGCGTCGGGCGAGGAGCGGTACTCGGTCCCCCAGTGCAGGTTGACGAGCACCGCCTCGGCGCCCCGGCGCCGGGCGCGGCGGGCGTCGCCCAGGATCCGGCCGGGCGAGGCGAAGGCCACCGAGTAGGGCGCCGGCACGGCCTGGCCGTTGGAGACCGCCGTGTAGGAGAGGAACGCCACCCGCACGCCGCGCACGCGCAGGATCGTGATCCGGCGGGCGCCGGCGGCGGACGTGGCCGAGCCCGCCGAGCGCACGCCGGCGCGTCGCAGTGCACGCAGCGTCGAGGCGACGCCGCCCTGGCCCTGGTCGAGCGTGTGGTTGGAGGCCGTGCTGCAGGCGTCCCAGCCGGTCGCCTTGATCGCGCGCGCGAGGTCGGGCGGGGTGGCGAAGGTGGGGTAGCCCTGCGGCGGGCCGGCCACCAGCGGCGTCTCGACGTGGCAGAGGGCCAGGTCGGCCGCCGTCACGAGCGGGCGGATGGCGCCGAAGAGCGGCGCGAAGTCATAGCCGCGGCCGCCGGCGAGCTCCCGCGCGCGAGAGACGACGGGCAGGTGGGGCAGCAGGTCGCCGCTCACCGAGACGGTCAGCCGGACCGGCGCCGCGCGCTCGGCCGGCGGGGCCGGCTCGGGCTGCGCTCGCGGCGCCGCGACCGTGGCGCCGTCCTCTCCGCAGGAGCCGAGGACCACGAGCACGGCGATCAGCGCCAGCCCCGGCGCCACGCACTTCATGGCGCAAGGCTACGCCGCCGGGCGGGCGTCTCCTGCCCGGCAGGCCACTGCGGTAGCTTCACCCTGCCCTGAAGGGTCGCCCCGGCGCCCTGGAGGGTATGCAGGGCGCAGACCGCGACCGCGAAGGGAATCGACTGATGCAGATCGGCTTCATCGGGCTCGGGAAGATGGGCGGCAACATGGTCCATCGGATCGAGCGCGACTCCGACATCGAGGTGGTCGCCTACGACCCGAACGCCCACGCGGTGCAGGCCGCCGAGCAGACCGGCGCGACCGGCGCCACCTCGCTTGAGGACCTCGTCTCCCGCCTGCAGGCCCCGCGGCTGATCTGGCTGATGATTCCCTCCGGCGCCCCGACGACGCAGACGCTCGAGGCCGTCGCCGACCTGCTGGACGAGGGCGACACGATCATCGACGGCGGCAACTCCAACTGGAACGACGACGTCGGGCGCGCGGTCGAGCTCGACGCGCGCGGCCTGCACTACGTCGACGTCGGCGTCTCCGGCGGCATCTGGGGCCTGCAGGAGGGCTACTGCATGATGGTCGGCGGCCACGAGGAGAGCGTCGGCCGGCTCGCGACGGTGCTCGACGTGCTGGCCCCGCCCGACGGCTGGCGGCACTTCGGCGACGCCGGCGCCGGGCACTTCGTGAAGATGGTCCACAACGGCGTCGAGTACGGGCTCATGCAGGCCTACGCCGAGGGCTTCGAGGTGATGGAGAAGTCGATCTTCAAGCCCGACCTCAAGGAGGTCGCCGGCCTGTGGAACCGCGGCTCGGTCGTGCGCTCGTGGCTGTGCGAGCTGGCCGAGCGGGCCTTCGCGCAGGAGGGCAACGAGCTCAAGGACATCAAGGGCTGGGTGCAGGACTCGGGCGAGGGCCGCTGGACGCTCGCGGGGGCGATCGACTCCGAGGTGCCCACGCCGGTGATCGCCGCCGCGCTGTTCGCCCGCTTCTACTCGCGTGACTCCGGCGACTACGGCTTCCGCGTGCTCGCCGCGCTGCGCAACCAGTTCGGCGGCCACGCGGTGGAGAAGGCGAACTGATGGCCGTCCAGACGCCCGCCGAGGCCCAGCAGGCCACCGCCGAGAACCCGCTCACCGAGGGCCTCGAGCGCCTGCCGGTCCCGCCGACGACGCTCACGATCTTCGGCGCCACCGGCGACCTCGCCCAGCGCAAGCTCCTGCCCGCGATCTACAACCTCGCCCACGAGGGCGCGCTGCCCGAGCGCTTCAACCTGATCGGCGCCTCGCGGCGCGAGAGCACCGACGAGAAGTTCCGCGAGCGAGCGCGCGAGTCGATCGAGAAGTACTCGCGCCGGCCGCCGGACCGCCAGGTGCTCGAGTCGCTGCTCGGCCGCCTGAAGTGGGTCAGCGTGCCCTTCGATGAGCCGGAGGGCTACAAGCACCTGGGCGAGACGATCGACGCGCTCGACGAGCCCGGGGTGCCGCCGCTCAACCGCACGTACTACCTCTCGACCGCTCCGGAGTTCTTCCCGGTCATCGTCGAGCAGCTCAAGGGCGCCGGCCTGCATCGCCACTCAGAGGCCGATGTCCGCTGCGTGATCGAAAAGCCCTTCGGCCACGATCTCCCGTCCGCCCGCTCGCTGCAGGCCACCGTGGCCGACGTCTTCCGCGAGCGCCAGGTCTTCCGCATCGACCACTACCTGGGCAAGGAGACCGTCCAGAACCTGCTGGCCTTCCGCTTCGCCAACGTGATGTTCGAGCCGGTCTGGAACCGCGAGTTCATCGACCAGGTGCAGATCACGGCCTCCGAGGACCTCGGCATCGGCAGCCGCGCGGAGTACTACGACAACTCGGGCGCGCTGCGCGACCTGGTGCAGAACCACATGCTCCAGCTGCTCACGCTGCTGTGCATGGAGCCGCCGAGCGCGTTCGAGGCCAACAAGCTGCGCGACGAGAAGGTCAAGGTGCTCGACGCGATCACCCCGCCGACGATCGAGCAGGTGCCCGACATGGCGGTGCGCGCCCAGTACACCGCCGGCGTGGCCGAGGGCCAGGACGTGCCCGGCTACCTCGAGGAGGACAAGGTCCCGGAGGACTCGACCACCGAGACCTACGCGGCGCTGCGCCTGGAGGTGCAGAACTGGCGCTGGGCCGGCGTGCCGATCTTCCTGCGCACCGGCAAGCGGCTCGCGCGCAAGGTGACCGAGATCGCCGTGATGCTCAAGCCGGTGCCCCACCTGGCCTTCCAGTCGCAGGGGTCGGTCGGCGTGCAGCCCAACCAGCTCGTGCTCACCGTGCAGCCCAACGAGGGCGTCTCGCTCTCGCTCGGAGCCAAGATCCCGGGCGCGCGGATGCGCATCCGCCCGGTGAACATGGAGTTCCTCTACGGCACGGCGTTCATGTCCCAGAGCCCGGAGGCCTACGAGCGGCTGATCCTCGACGCGATGCGCGGCGACGCCACGCTGTTCACCCGCAACGACGAGGTCGACGCCCAGTGGGGGATCATCGATCCGATCCTCGAGGCGTGGCAGCAGGACGGCGAGCCGCTGCCGACCTACGCGGCCGGCTCGCCCGGCCCGCCCGAGGCCGACGCGCTGATGATCGGGGACCGCCACTGGCGCGGCCTGTGATGGACGACGTCTGGGCCGAGCGCGACACCACACCGGCCGCGATCGAGGCGGCGCTCCGCGAGCTGCTCAACACCCGCCACCGGGAGTCCGAGAGCTACGTGCCCGCGCGCGTGATGAACCTGGTGGTCGTCGTCGACGCCGAGTTCCGCGGCGAGATCGAGAACCGGCTCGAGCGCGTCGGGCGCTTTCACCCGTCGCGGCTGATCCTCTGCGCGGTCGAGCGCGGGCGCCGCACCATCGACGCGGTCGCGCGGCTCTCCGCCGAGGACGGCGAGGCGGGGCCGGGCCGGATCGCCGTCACCCACGAGCAGGTGCAGATCGAGATCGGCACGCGCCACCTCAAGGCGCTGCACACGGTCGTCGATCCGCTGCTGGTCACCGACCTGGCGACCATGGTGTGGGCGCCGCACGGCCACGCCGAGGCGATCGAGGCGCTGCGCCGCCACGCCCAGATCGTGCTGCTGGACTCCCAGGACGAGCCCGACGTGGCGGCCGCGCTCGCCCGCGCGGAGGACTTCGGGCGCGACGCCTACGTCGTCGACCTCGCGTGGCTGCGCTCCTCGCCCTGGCGCGAGCGGGTGGCCGCCGCCTTCGATCCGCCCGCCCTCCGCGAGGCGTTGGGCGGGATCTCGGGCGTGACCGTGCGCCACCGCAGCGACTCGATCGCCTCGGCGCTGCTGTTCTCCGGCTGGCTGGCCGCGCGGCTCGGGTGGAAGACCGAGGTGCTCGCCCAGGGCGGCGGCCTGCTCACGGGCCAGGCCAGGGCGCGCCGGCAGGAGGTGCGCCTGACCTTCGAGGCCGTCGACCAGAACGCGCCGGGGCTCTCCGGCGTGAACATCGAGATCGCCTCGGGCGAGTCGGTCGGGCTCGACCGCGCCGAGGGCGGCCTGAAGGCGAGCCGGCGCTCGCGCGAGGGCACCGAGCACGCCTGGACGGTGCTCGGCGCGTCGCGGGGGGAGTCCGGGATCCTCGGCGAGGGCGTGCGCCAGGCGCTGCTGCGCGATCCGACCTACGCCCCCGCGCTGGCCGCCGCGCGCGCGATGGTGGCGTGATGCACGTCGAGGTCGTCGAGGATCCCGCCGCCGCGATGGCCGACCGGCTCGCCCAGGCGGCGGCGGCCGGCGCGCACATCGCGCTCTCGGGCGGCTCGACGCCCCGCCGCGCCTACGAGCTGGCCGCGGGCCTCGGCGTGGACTGGTCGGCCGCCACGCTCTGGTTCGGCGACGAGCGCTGCGTCGGCCCGGAGGATCCGAGCTCGAACTACGGCATGGTGCACGCGGCGCTGCTCGAGCGCCTGCCCGCCGGCGAGCGGCCGCACGTCATGCGGATCGAGGGCGAGCGCGGCGCGGACGCGGCCGCGGACGCCTACGAGCAGCTCGTCCGCGAGCACCTCGGCCACACCCCGCGGCTGGACCTGGCGCTGATGGGCCTCGGGCCCGACGGCCACACCGCCTCGCTGTTCCCCGGCAAGCCCGCCGCGGGCGAGCACCGGCGCTTCGCCGTCGCCGTCCCGGAGGCGGGGATGGAGCCCCGGCTGCCGCGGGTGACCCTGACCCTGCCCGTCTTCAACGCCGCGCGCGAGGTCGTCTTCCTCATCGCGGGCGAGGACAAGGCCACCGCCATCGCCGGCGCGTTCGCCGAGCCGGTCGACACAGGACTGCCGGCGGCCCACGTCCGCCCGGCGGCGGGCGAGCTTTCGCTGGTGCTCGACCGGGCCGCGGCCGCGGGACTCGAGCGATGATCGAGGGCCGCTACCTCGGGCTCGACGTCGGCGGCACCAAGGTGGCCTGCGCGACGCTCGAGGACGGCGGCCTGCACGACGGCCCGACCGAGCCGGTCCGCAACGCCTCCACCGAGGAGCTCATCGAGCAGCTCGAGCGCCTGATCTCCGCCCACGACCAGGACGTGCGGGCGGTCGGGATCGGCGTCCCGTCGATCGTCGAGTTCACCACCGGGCGGATCCGCCACTCGGTCAACCTGCCGCTGGAGGACGTGCCGCTGCGCGCGCTGCTCTCCGAGCGGACCGGGCTGCCGGTCTACGTGGAGAACGACGCGTCGTGCGCCGCGCTCGCCGAGGCCTTCTACAACGGCGCGCTGGTCACCCCGCACCTGGTGATGCTGACGATCGGGACCGGCGTCGGCGGGGGCCTCGTGCTCGACGGGCGCCTCTACCGCGGCGCGACCGGCGCGGCGGGCGAGCTGGGTCACGCCGCGATCGGCCTCGAGCTCGCCGACGGCGCCGCCCGGCCCGATCACTTCCCCGCCCCGGGCACGCTGGAGGCGCTCGCCGCGGGCCGCGAGCTCGACCGGCTCGCCACCCGCGCCGCCGAGGCCGAGCCGGACTCCCCGCTCGGGCGCCGCCTCGCCGCCGACGGCGAGGTCACCGGCCACGACGTCGTCGAGCTCGCCTCCGAGCAGGGGGACGCGGCCAGCCTGGAGGCCCTGCGGATCGCCGGCGAGCGGCTCGGCATCGGCATCGCCAACGCGATCAACACCTTCGACCCGCTGGAGGTCGTCATCGGCGGGGGCGTCTCCTCGGCGGGCGAGCTGCTGCTCGCGCCCGCCCGCGAGGTCGCCGCCCGCTACGTGATCCCCGGCGTCGGCACGGCGTGCAGCATCCGCCTGGCCCGTCACGGCGTCGAGGCCGGCGTGCTCGGCGCCGCGCTGATCGCGGCGCAGGAGCACCGCGAACGCAACCCGCAGTCGCTGTCCCCGACCGCAGAGGAGTCCCGTTGATCGTCGCCTGCTCCTTCGACCACGCCGGCTTCCCGCTCAAGCGCATCGTGCTCGACACGGTGCAGCTCATGGGCCACGAGCCGCTCGACCTCGGGACGGACTCCACCGAGCCCGTCGACTACCCCGAGCGGGCCCGGGCCGCCGCGGAAGCCGTGCGCGACGGCCGCGCCGAGCGCGCCGTGGTCGTCTGCGGCTCGGGCGCCGGGGTGGCCGTCGCCGCCTGCAAGGTCCCGGGCATCCGCGCCGCCTGCGCGCACGACACCTACACCGCCCACCAGTGCGTCCAGCACGACGACGTCAACGTCTTCTGCCTCGGCGCGCGCGTGGTCGGGCCGGCGGTCGCCACGGAGCTGATCCAGGCCTTCCTCGGCGCGTCGTTCACCAACGAGGAGCGCCACGTCCGGCGGCTGGCGATGATCCAGGCGATCGAGGACGAGTACCAGCGCCACCCCTGAGGTCAGCCCGCGCCCGTTGCTAGGCTCGGCGCCATGCGACACGCCGCGCTGGCCGAGGCCAACTGCTCGATCGCGCGGTCGTGGTCCGTGCTCGGCGAGCGCTGGACGATGGTGGTCCTCCAGCAGGCCTTCACCGGCGCCCGGCGCTTCGACGACTACCAGCGCGGCCTGGGCATCGCGCGCAACATGCTCACCGAGCGGCTGCGCACGCTGGTCGAGCACGGGATCCTCGAGCGGCGCCAATACAGCGAGCGCCCGCCGCGCCACGAGTATCGGCTGACCCAGAAGGGCCGCGACCTCTACCCGGTGCTCGTCGCGCTGATGCAGTGGGGCGACCGCTACGGCGACTGCGCGGGCGGGGCGCCGGTCGTGCTCGTGCACGAGCGCTGCGGGCACGCCGCCGACCCGCAGTTCGCGTGCTCGCACTGCGGCGAGCCGCTGGACCCGCGCGAGGTCCGCCCCGAGGCGGGCCCGGGCGCGCTGGCGCAGAGCGCCTGACGCCCCCGGGCCACGGGTCGCGGGCACTCAGCGGCAGGCCTCCCCGGCGCAGGCCTTCAGCCGGCCAAGCTCCCCGGCCAGGCGATCCTGGACGCGGCGGTAGCGTCGGCTGCCCACCTGGTTGCGCTGCTCGAAGGGGTCGAAACGCAGGTCGTAGAGCTCGCCCGTGAGGAAGGTCGAGCGCGACGGGCAGCACAGCGGATAGGTGCTGAAGTTGCGCGCGAACGTCGTCCCCTCGCGCCCGATGCCTGACCGGCGGAGCCGGCTGTCAGCCCCAACACGGCTCTGTCCGGGCCGATTCGGCCTCCGCGCCGATGATTGCGGACCTGCCTTGGTAGAGACCGTCGGTGACGCTCGCCCCCTCCCGTACGCCGGCGGTCGCCGCCGCACCCGCGGCCGATCCGCGCGTGGCGATCGTGGTCGCCTCGCGCAACCGCCGGGAGCTCGTCCTGCACACGCTCGGCACCCACCTGCGGCTGCCGGAGCGGCCCCGCGTCGTGCTCGTGGACGACGCCTCGACCGACGGCACCGTCGCCGCCGTCCGACGCGAGCGGCCGGAGGTGGAAGTGATCCCCTTGCCACGGCCGCTGGGCGCGGCCGCGCGCAACGTCGGCGTGCGCGCGGTCGAGCAGCCCTACGTCGCGTTCTGCGACGACGACTCGTGGTGGACGCTCGGCGCGCTACGCCGGGCGGCCGACCTCTTCGATCGCCATCCGCGCCTGGCGCTGATCAACGGGCGCGTGCTCGTCGGCCCTCGCCGCCGGCTCGACGACGTGTGCGCGTCGATGGCCCGTTCGGCGCTGCCGCCGGTCGGCGGGCAGCCCGGGCACGCGCTGCTGAGCTTCATCGCCTGCGGGGGCGATCGTGCGCCGGACGGCGTGGCTCGAGGTGGGCGGCTTCCCCCGCCGCTTCGGCGTCGGCGGCGAGGAGGAGATCGTCGGCTGGGACCTCGCCGCGGCGGGCTGGCAGATGTCCTACGTCCCGCAGATGGTCGCCCGCCACGACCCGCCGGCCAACGACGGCCGGCCCGAGCGGCGCGAGCGCGACCTGCGCAACGCGCTGTGGTCGACGTGGCTGCGCCGGCCGCTGCCGACGGCGGCGCGGCGGACGCTGGCGGAGCTGCGCAGCCGTCCGCTCGACCGGTCCACCGCCCGCGCGGTCGCCGCCGCGATCGGCGGGCTGCCGTGGATCGTGCGCGAGCGCCGCGTGAGCCCGCCGCACGTGGAGACCATGCAGCGACAGCTGAGGGAGCCCGCGGCTCAGTCGCGGCCGTAGCTGCGGCGGATGCCCGAACGCTCGCCGGCCGCGCGCGCCGCGCGCACGCGGCGCAGCTCGCCGACGGCGAATGGCGCGGCGCCGGGGACCGTGTGCGGCGGGCTGGAGAGCAGCCGCGGCTCGACCTCCTCCTCCACGGCGACGCCGCCGATCCGGCGGACGTGGTGCGCGCGCGCCCGCGGGCGGGAGGACACCACCTCCGCCAGCCGGGTGCCGCGGAAGAGCAGCCCGACGCCGTCGTCGGCGCCGTAGCCCGCCGGGATCTCGCCCGCCGCCACGGCTGCGAGGAACACCGGCCGGCGGTCGCGCTCGCCGTCGTAGTGCACGGAGTTCGAGCCGGGCAGGAAGCCGAGGCCCTCGGCGACCACCGGCTGACCGACCGAGGTGGTGACGCCGTGCTCGAACCAGCACATCGAGCCGGCGCTGAGCCCCGCGATCACGATCCCTGCCTGCCAGGCCTCGCGCAGGATGGAGTCCAGGCCGTGGGCCTTCCACAGCGCCAGCAGGTTGATCATCGAGCCGCCGCCGACGTAGATGATGTCCTGGGCGAGCAGGTGCTCGGCGAGCGGCACCGGCTGGCGGCCGAGCCGGAAGAGCGAGAGGTGCGTCGCCTCACACAGCCGGTCGCCGAAGGCGGCGTAGAAGCGGCGGATCTGGTCCTCGGAGTCACCGCCGGCGGTCGGCAGCAGGCAGATGCGCGGCTCGCGCACGGGGGAGAGCGAGAGCACGTAGTCGTCCAGCGCCGGGTTGTCGGGCTCCATGGTGAAGCCGCCGCCACCCATGGCGAGGATCGTCGGGGTGCGGCCGCAGCGCCGCGCAGCTTCAGGCGGCAAGGACCGGCTCGGACGCCGGCGAGGCGCCGAGGTAGTCGGCGGCCACTGGGAGCTCGTCCACGCGGTCGTCGTCCTCGGCGCGCTGCACGCGGTAGGCGCGGGCCCCGCGGCGCGAGGCGACCACGCGCGCGAGATCGGTGCCGACGAAGTGAAGCGCCGCGCCGTCGTCGGCCGCGTAGCCCGCCGGCATCCCGGCGGCCACGGCGGCCAGGTACTCCGGCCGGCGATCGGGCTCCTTGTCGTAGTGCACCGCGTTGGAGCATGGCAGGAGACCGAGCCCGGCGACGGGGCGCGACGTGCCGTGGAAGGCCGTCAGCCCCTCGGCGAACCAGCACAGCGAGCCGGCGCTCAGCCCGCACAGCACCACGCCGGCCTCCCACGCCTCGCGAATGGCGACGTCGAGCCCATGCGCGCGCCAGACTCCGAGCAGCGAGATGACGCTGCCGCCGCCGACGTAGATCAGGTCCTGCTCGAGCAGGTGCGACCGGATGTCCTTGGCGTCCATGCAGTCGCGCCGGAACAGCGACACGTGCGACGGCTCACAGCGGGCCGGCGAGAAGTGCTTGTAGAAGCGCACGACGTAGTGGTCGGCGTCGCCGGAGGCGGTGGGCAGGAAGCACACGCGCGGGCGGTCGCGGCCCGCGGCGCCGGCGAGCCCGAGCACGTAGTCGTCGAGCAGCGGGTTGCCCGATTCCGTCGAGAAGCCGCCGCCCCCGAAGGCGACGATCTGGCGCGCGCGCGTCATGGCCGGACTCTACGGCCGCCTCCCTGCGGATGCCGGAATTTGGTGCAGGCGGTCGAGCCGGGATCGACCTCGTGTCGACGGCCGCGGCTCAGGCGACCGGGCGGCCCTCGGCGTCGAAGAAGTCCAGCCGCGCCTCGCCGTCGCTCTCGGCCAGGCGCGCGCGCGGCCGCCGCTCCGGCCCGGCCAGCTCCATCCCCGCGACTCCGCCCGGCCACGCGCCCAGGCCGGCGCGGTAGTCGCCGTCCTGATCTGAGAGCTCGAGCGAGGCGGCCCCGGTCGACCACTCGCCGAGGCCCGCGCGGTAGGTGCCGTCAGGGTCCCAGAAGTCCAGCGTCGTCGAGCCGTCCGGGCGGCTGCCCAGGCGCGCGCGGTTGGCGCCGGCGGCGTCGGAGAGCTCGACGCTCGTCGTGCCGTCCTCCCAGACGCCCATGCGGGCGCGGTTGCGACCGCCCGCGTCCCAGAACTCGATGCTCGCCGCGTCGTTGGGCCACGTCCCGAGGCCGCCGCGGAAGGTCCCGCGCGGGTCCCACAGCTCGACTGACACCGCTCGGTCCGGGCGCTCGCCGAAGCGCCCGCGCAGCTGGCCGCGGTCGTCGAGCAGCTCGGCCCCCGTGCCGCCGTCCGGCCACGTGCCGAAGCCGGCGCGGTAGTTGCCGTCGGGGTCCCAGAACTCGATCGAGGCGCCGCGGTCGGGCTCCGGCCCGAGCGCCAGCAGCGCGCGCGTGTGGCCGGCCGGGTCCCAGACCATCAGGCCGACGGGGCCGTCCGCGCGCTCGGCCAGCGAGAGGCGGTGGCGGCGGGCGGCGTCGAAGATGTCCAGGCCGGCGGAGCCGTCGGCCCACGCGCCGAGCCCGGACCGGAACGTCCCGGCCTCGTCGGCGAGCTTGAGCGAGGCCGAGCCGTCGCCCCACTGCCCGAGCGAGGCGCGGGCCCCACCGTCGGCGTCGAGCAGCTCGAGCGAGGTCGAGCCGGACGCCTCGGGGCCCGTGCCCAGCAGCGCGCGGACCGCGCCCTCGGCGTCGCGCAGCCCGAGCGCCGCCGAGCCGTCCGGCCCGATCCCGAGCGTCGCGCGCACGATCCCGCCGGGATCGGCGAGGTCCAGCGCCAGCGAGCCGTCGTCGCGTGCGCCCAGGCGCGCGCGCACGTTGCCCTCGGCGTCCACGAGCTCGACCGCCCGGGCGCGCAGGGTCTCGTGCGTCTCGTTGTCGGCCACCGTGCCTCCTCGTGCAAAGTCCAGGTCGTGCGGATGTGAACGCGGAATCCTCCCGCATCCGGGCCGTCTTGGGGAGCACCCCCGCGTGCGCGCCATCCGGGCCCGCCGGCCGTCTCCTTCCGCGGACCGTTCGTATCAGTCGCAATCGCGGCGGAGCCTCTGCCGCAACGACGTGAGGAGAAGTGATGGTCAAGCTGTTGAAGAGGATCGGGCTGAGCAGCGAGGTCGCCTACGCCGCCGGGCTCCTGTCGATCGTGGCGAGCATCGGCGCGTGGGCGACCGCCAAGTCCGCCGACGACAAGCCGAGCGCACAGCGCTGGGGCATCTTCATCGGCCTGTGGGCGCCGACGTTCATGGAGATCGGCAACGCGCTCAAGGTCGAGGAGAAGTGACGGCGGCCACGCGCGCGGCCGGCGCGCTCGACCTCGCGGTCAAGCTCTTCCTGGTCGCCGCGGGGCTCTCGTTCCTGCTGTCGGTCGGGCTGTGGTTCGGGGGAGCGCGAGAGGAGGGCGTCTTCGTCGGGCTGTGGGTGCCGTCGATCTTGTCGCTCGGCGCGTTCTACTACGCCGTGCAGGCCGTGAGATGACCTCGTGACGATCGCGATCGCCATCGCGGGGCTGGTGGTCTTCTCGCTCGTCGTCGCCGCGATGATCCTGGCCACGCCCGGCAACGTGCAGTCCACGCCGGAGGAGCGGGCCACGGAGACCGCGGCGAACGATCGCGAGCGGGCGAGGGAGCGCACGCCGGCCTGAGCCGGGCGTGCGCTTCGCCGCCGTCAGAGCACGCGGGCGAGGAACTCGCGGACGAGGGCGACGATCTCGCTCAGGTGGGTCTCGAGCGCCCAGTGGCCGGCGTCGAGCAGGTGCAGTTCGGCGTCGGGAAGGTCGGTGAGGTAGGCCCGGGCTGATGCCTCGGGCATGTAGCCGTCGTGCGGCCCCCAGACGATCAGCGCCGGCGGGCGGTGCTCGCGGAAGTAGGCGTGGATCGCGGGGTAGAGCTCGACGTTGGACCTGATGTCGGCCATCAGGTCGGCCATCAGCTCGCGGTTGCGCGGGCGCTGCATGAGCGGCCAGGCCAGCTGCCACAGGTCGGGGCTCATGCGCTCGACGAGCGCTGCGGGGATCTCGCCGATGAACTCCTCGCGCAGCCCGCCGGCGCTCACGGCCGCCTCGAGCCCGGCTCGGCCCTCCGGGGTCGGGTTCGCCCAGTAGGCCTGTAGCGGCGCGTACTTCGGCCCGAACGCCTCCGCGTAAACGTCGCCGTTCTGGATGATCAGGGCGCTGACGCGCTCGCGCGCCTCGAGCGCGAGCCGCAGGCCCACCTGCGACCCGTAGTCGTGCAGGTAGAGCGCGAAGCGGTCGAGCCCCAGGGTCGCGGCGAAGCTCCCGAGCAGCTCGGTGTAGCCCGCGAAGGAGTAGTCGAAGCGCTCGGGGAACGCGCTGTAGCCGAAGCCCGGGAAGTCCGGCGCGATCAGCCGCCAGCGATCGCCGAGCGCCGGCATGAAGTGACGGAACTGAAACGAGGACGACGGATAGCCGTGGGGCAACAGCACCACGGGCGCGTCGGGCGGGCCGGCCTCGCGGTAGAAGATTTCGACGCCGCCGACGTCGATCGTGCGGTGCGCGACGGGGGCAAGAGCGCTGGTGGTCACGCTGGCACCTCCGGGGAGCGATGGGGGAGCGGGGAGGCGACTACGGTAGCATCAACACATGACTGACGCATGTGACGCTCGGATCCGCACGGGCAACCTGCTCGGCGCGCTCGCCCTGGTCGGCGCCGAGCGCGTCGGCGGCTCGACCGGCGCCGCGAGCGGCCGCCCAGTGACCGACACGGCAGCACTCGTCGCGCTGACGACGGCGCTCGGCGGCGTCTCCCAGGACGCCCTGGGCCGCGTCGTCGGGTTGACCCAGTCGGGCTCGGTGCGCCTGGTGGACAGGCTCGTCGCCGCGGGGCTCGCGGAGCGCCGGCCGGGGGAGGACCGGCGCACCCATGCCGTCGAGGTCACGCCCGCCGGAGCCGAGCTGGCGCGCGCTGCCATCGCAGCCCGCCGAAGCTCCCTCGACGCCGTCCTGGACCCGCTCGACGACGGCGAGCGCCGGCAGCTGGCCGGGCTGCTGGAGAAGCTGCTCGCCGGGGTGACCGGCAGCCGCGCCGACGCCCACCGGATCTGCCGGCTGTGCGACCCGCCCGCGTGCGGTCACGACAGTGGCCGCTGCCCGGTCACGCGCGCCGCCGACCGGGCCGAGGCGCCGGGCTGACCGTCGCCTCGATCCCGGCCAGCAACCACTCCAGCCCCTGGTCGAAGGTGTGCACGATCTCGGGCCGCGGCGGCCCGGCCGACGCGTCGCCGCTCGCGAAGGCGGCCGAGCCGATGGCATGGACGATCAGCGCCCGCTGGGCGTCCACCGCCGGCGCACCGGTGATGCCGCCGCGCGCGAGCAGCGCGAGCATCACGTCGCCGAGCCGCCGGGCGTTCGGCCCGCGCGCGCCCTGGCGGGCGAGGTAGAGCGGGACGAGGTCCGGGCGGGTCAGCAGCACGGCATGCGTCGAGGCCATCATCGTGCGCAGGCCGGCCTGCCAGTCCTCCGTCTCGGGATCGGGCGTCTCGACCTCCGCGAGCAGGTCGTCGAGGAGCTCGTCGACGAGGGCGGTCTTGGTCGCGACGTGGCTGTAGAGCGCGTTCGGGCTGACCCCGAGCGAGTGCGCGAGCGCGCGCATGGTCAGGGCGTCGAGCCCGTCGCGAGCCAGCAGCTCGTGCGCGGCACGCATGACGCGCTCGTGGGTCAGGCCGGCGCGCTGGCCGGGGCTGCGGGTCGGCTCCACCTGGCAAACTGTACATCGTTCAGCTAAGCTGTACAGCGTCCAGTTAGTTCTGCTCAGGAGATGGCTCATGGCCGACATTGCGCTCTTTCATTCCGTCCTGGGCGTCCGCCCGGGCGTGCAGGCCGCCGCCGAGCGCCTCCGCTCCGCGGGTCACGCGGTCACCGTGGTCGACCAGTACGACGGCCGGGTGTTCGACGACTACGACGAGGCCGGGGCCTACGCCGAGATGATCGGCTACCCCGCGCTCATGCAAGCGGCGCTGGAGGCCGTGGCCGAGCTGCCGGACGGCTTCGTGGCGATGGGCTTTTCCAACGGCGGCGGGATGGCCGAGTTCGTCGCCACCCAGCGACCGGTCGCGGGCGCGGTCCTGGTCTCCGGGACGCTGCCGCTGGAGATGCTCGGCGCCGACGCGTGGCCGGCCGGCGTGGCGGCCCAGATCCACTACACGCTCTCCGACCCCAAGCGCCGGCAGGAGTGGATCGACGCCGTCGCCGGGGCCGTGCGGACCGCGGGCGCTCCGCTAGAGGCCTTCGACTACCCCGGCGACGGGCACCTGTTCACGGATCCCTCGCTACCGGCGGAGTACGACCCGGCCGCGACAGAGCTGATGTGGGAGCGGGTGCTGGCCTTCTGCGACGGGAAGTGAGCCCCGGCCGTCAGCCGGCGAGCTCAGGCGGCAGCGCGCGCGGCCCGTCGGGGTAGAGCGCGCGCAGCTGCTCCTCGGTCATCTCGAGCGTGTTCGCCGCCTCGGGCGGCGCGCCGGTCACGAGCCAGAGCGCGTCGGCGTCCGTGTCGTTGAAGAGCTGGCGGACGGTCGCGGCCTCGACGAGCACGGCGGAGAGCGGCTCGAGCGTCAGCAGTTCGTCCTCGACCCGCATCCGCCCGGTGCCCTCGAGCAGGACGTAGAGCTCGTCCTGGCCGGCGTGGCGATGCTTGGTCGAGGCCTGGCCGGGCGCCAGGCGCCACATCCGTGCGCCCAGCGTGGTGGCCTCGAGCTGCTTGGCCAAGTCGGTGTTCAGGACGCCCATCTGGTTGGAGGGCCGCCAGTAGGCGTCGGCGGCGGTGAGGATCCGGGCCATCGTCGGCTCCCTCGGTCAGGCCGCCCGGCGACGCCGGTAGGCCGCGGTCTTGGCGCGGTTCCCGCACCCGGTCATAGAGCACCAGCGGCGCTGCCCCGGTCGCGAGGCGTCGACGAACAGCAGCGCGCAGTCCGGGGCGGCGCACTCGCGCACGCGGCCGGCGAGCGGCCCGGCGAGCAGGTCGATCGCGTCGCGCGCGACCGTCGCGAGCGCGGCGTCGACGGGCTGGTCGGATCCCCAGGCGACCCGGCGCCCGCCGGCGTCGAGCCGCGGCGCCAGCGGCGGGCGGGCGGCCACGACGTTGATCTGCTCGACGTCGGCGGCCGGGGGCGTCGCCGGCCCCGCCGGCCTGGCGGCGCGGTAGATCGCGTCGCGCAGCGCCCGCGCCTGCTCGAGCTGTGCGGGCTCGACGGCGGGCGCCGTCTCGAGCAGCCCGGACTCGACGAGCCAGCGGCTGAGGTCGTCCGGCTCCCGCAGCCTCTCGAAGCTCCGCCGCCAGCGCTCGCCGACCGTCGCCGCCAGGTCGAGGCACGGCCGGCCGGCCAGGAAGTGGAAGGCGAGCTCCTCGGGTTCGATGTCGTCGGTGAGGGTGGTCATCGCTGCGACACCACTATTACAGGTGTTGGCAACCTGCGCCACTCCGGCCAGGCAGCGTAAGCTTGGGGGCGTGCCCCCGATCTCGCGTGGGTTCCGCAGTCGCCGGCGGCCCGAGGCCGACCCGGCCCGGCTCCCACCCGGGCAATACGCGACCGCCGACTTCCCGGTGCTCTCCGCCGGACCGACGCCGCACACGGCGCTGGACGCGTGGAGCCTGACGCTCGACGGCGCGGTCGGCGAGCCCCGCACGTGGTCGTGGGAGGAGTTCACGGCGCTGCCGACCGAGGACTTCACCGTCGACATCCACTGCGTCACGAAGTGGTCGAAGTTCGACACGACCTGGACCGGCGTCTCCGTCGACCTCCTGCTGGAGGGCGCCGAGCCGTCGGGCGACTATGTCCTCGCGAGCGCGGACGGCGGCTACACCACCAACCTCCCGCTCGAGGACGTCACCGACGGCAAGGCGTGGATCGCCTACCGCTACGACGGCGCGCCGCTCGAGGCCGAGCACGGCGGCCCGGCGCGGCTGCTCGTGCCGCACCTGTACTTCTGGAAGAGCGCGAAGTGGGTGCGGGGCCTGAGCCTGGGCGACGAGGACGAGCCCGGCTTCTGGGAGTCCTACGGGTACCACAACTACGGGGACCCGTGGAGAGAGCAGCGCTACTGGGGGGACTAGCCCGGCGCCCGCTCGCCTGGCGGACCGCGACGATCCGCGAGGTCCGTCCCGAGACGGCGCACGCGGTGACGCTGGTGCTCGTGGTGGACGACTGGCCGGGCCATCTGGCCGGCCAGCACGTCGACGTGCGCCTCACCGCCGAGGACGGCTATCAGGCGCAGCGCTCCTACTCGATCGCCTCCGCGCCCGAGAGCGAGCAGCTCGAGCTCACGATCGAGCGGATCGACGACGGGGAGGTCTCCCCGTACCTGGGGCAGGACGCGCAACCGGGCGACCAGTTCGAGCTGCGCGGGCCGATCGGCGGCTACTTCGTCTGGCACGCCGGGCTCGAGGGCCCGCTGGTGCTGATCGCGGGCGGCTCCGGGCTGGTGCCGCTGATGGCGATGCTGCGCCATCGCCGCGCGGCGGGCGCGCGCGGCGACGCGCGGCTGCTGCTGTCGGTCAAGGCGCTCGACGACGTGCTCTACCGCGACGAGCTGGGCGCCGAGGCGGCAGACGGGGTGGCGACCCACGTGACGCTCACGCGGGGCGCGCCGCCGCCGGGCTGGGAGGGCTTCACGCGGCGCGTCGATCGCGAGATGCTGGTCGAGGTCGGCCCCGAGCCGGGCGCGGGCGCCCGCTTCTACGTGTGCGGGCCGACGCCCTTCGTCGAGGAGGCGGCGCGCCTGCTGGTCGACCTCGGCCACGATCCGGCCGCCGTCCGCACCGAGCGCTTCGGACCCACGGGAGGATGAGATGACGACAGCCGACAGCCTGCACACCGACGGCAACGCGATCGCCGGCCTGCTCGAGGAGCTGCTCGCGATGGAGATGACCGCGGCGGTGCGCGCCTGCCAGTCCTGCCGCGCGCAGAACGCGATCGGCGCGCACCGCCTCTACCGCGGCGCCGGCCTGGTGCTGCGCTGTCCGGTTTGCGAGGACCTCGCGCTGTGCATCACGCCGCTCGCCCGCGGCTACGCCGTCACGCTGCACGGGACGTGGGTGGTCGCCCCGGCAGCGTGAGCGGCGAGGGTGTGGCCTCAAGCGCCCGGGTAGGCGCTGCCCGCGCGCGGCCTGCACCTCGCCGTAGTACGACCACAGCTCGGCCGAGACCATCCCCCGGGAGACCTCCTCGGGGTCGCCCTCGCGCCACGCCTTCGCCGCGTGGGCCACCAGGTCGGGGTCGCCGCCGTGGAACTCCGCGAACAGCGCGTCGCCGCGGTCGGCGATCGCCTGCACCGCGGGGTCGGCCGGGTCGGTGCCGCGCGCGCGGTGGGCGTCGAGCTCGGCGAACACCACGGTCCACTCCTGCTCGACCTCCCGGATGCGGTCCTCGCCCACCGCCTCCGCGCGGCGGGCCAGCTTCTGCTCGATCACGATGATCTCCTCGATGGCGGTCTGGAGGCGGGAGCGCAGGTGCGCCCCGGCCGCGAGCTCCTGCTCGACCTCGGACAGCCGCCGCTCGAGCGCCGCCCGCACGTCGCCCGACGCGAGCGCGCCGGCGATGTCCTCGAGCCCCAGCCCGGCGCGGCGCAGGGCGGCCACCCGCTCCAGGCGCGCGACGTCGTGTCGCGCGTAGAGCCGGTGACCCGCCTGCGTGCGGGCGCTGGGGCGCACGAGGCCGGCGGCGTCGTAGTGATGCAGGGCGCGGACGGTGAGCCCGGTGGCCCGGGCCGCCTCGCCGACCCGGAGCTGCTGGTCCTCGGTCATGATGGGCGCGACGGTAGACCCTGACGCTGCGCGAGGGACAAGCGGCTTGGCCCGTTGCCACCTGCTCGGCGGTGTCGCCGGGGGCCTACCATGCCCGCCCATCATGGCCTCCTCCGCCTACCCCCACACGATCGAGAACGGCGCCGGCGAGCAGCTCACCTTCGTAGCGCTGCGCCGCGACGAGCGCGGCGAGTACCTCGAGGTCCGCAACCTGGTGGGCCCCGGCGCGGGGCCGCCGATGCACCGCCACCTGCTCCAGGAGGAGCAGCTGACCGTCGAGCGCGGGACGATCGCCTACCAGGTGGAAGGCGGAGCGGAGCGCCGCGCCGGCGCAGGAGAATCCGTGACCTTCGCACCGGGGGTCGCGCACCGGTTCTGGAATCCGGGCGAGGAGGAGATGGTCGGGACCGGGTCGATCCGGCCGCCCGGCAACGTGGACTACTTCCTGACCGAGATCTTCGCCTCGATGAAGCGCAACGGCGGCAAGCGCCCGGGGCTCTTCGACGTCGCCTTCCTGTGCACGCGCTACCGATCCGAGTTCGAGATGCTCGTCGTCCCGCCGCGCGTCCAGCGCGTGCTGTTCCCGCTCCTCGCCAGGGTGGGCCGGCGGCTTGGTCGCGACCGGCGCTTCGAGGACGCTCCGGCGCCGCTCCGCCGCGGCTGAGCGACGGCCCCGCGTCAGACCTGCTGGCGCGCGAGCTCAACCCGCCGGGCGACCACTGCAGTCCACGGCGCGTCCTCGAACGCAAGCCTGATCCGGTTCGCGCTCGCCTCGTGGTCGTAGGCGACGCGGCGGTGCTCGATCTCGCCGTCGTCGTGCAGGAGCGCGTACGCGGCCCGCGGGTCGCCGTCGAAGGGCATCCCGACCGAGCCGGGGTTGAGCAGCTCGATGCCACCGTGCTCGCTGACCCGCCGGAAGGGCAGGTGGGTGTGCCCGAAGACCAGCCGCGGGACGTCGACGCCGGTGAGCAGCTCGGCCTCGTCGTCGGCGGGCTCGGGGAAGAACGAGCGCACGTCGGAGTCCGGCGAGGCGTGGCAGAACCGGGTCCGTTCGATGAACGTGTCCTCGGGCAGGGACGCGAGGTCGTCGACCAGGTCCTCGCCCAGCGCCGCCGCGCATGCGGCGATCGCGCCTTGGACGACGTCGTCGTCGGGCGCGTCCGAGGGGCGGGCGGTCCAGCGCTCGCCGTTGCCGCGGATCCAGCGCGCGCGCTCGAGCCCCCGCAGGCGGGCGACGGTCTCCTGCGGCCAGCCGCCGAAGAGGGCGTAGTCGCCGCCGAGCAGGTAGCGCTCGGCACCGGCGCGCTGCGCGTCTTCGAGCACGGCCTCGAGCGCGGGCAGGTTGCCGTGGACGTCGTAGAGGCAGGCGAGCACGCAGCGCAGTATTACCATCGGCCCGCAGTGGCCACCGTCCGCCCCGACCCGCCCGCAGAACCGGCCCGGCCGGCGCCGCACGAGGCCGATCCGCTCACCGTCGAGGGCCCGTCGATGACGCTGCGCTACGCGACGCCCGCCGACGTGCCGCGGCTGTTCGAGCTCGGCCAGGAGCCCGCCGTCACCCGCTTCTTCTCGTGGGGGCCCTACACGGATCCCGAACAGCCGGCCGCCTACGTCGGCGCCCTGGCCGGCAAGCGCGAGCGCGGCGAGCTGCTCGAGTTCGTCGTCGACCACCACGAGCACGGCGTCATCGGCGTCACCGGGCTCACCGAGCTCGCCGCTCGCGACCGGCGCGCGACCATCGGCACCTGGTTCGGCCGCCCGTGGTGGGGCGCGGGCGCGAACCCCGAGTCCAAGGCGCTCGTGCTGCAGCTCGGCTTCGAGCGGCTCGGGCTGAACCGGATCACGGCGTGGGCGAACACGACCAACGGGCGCTCGCAGACGGCGCTCGAGCGCGTCGGCTTCCGCCGCGAGGGCGTGCTGGCCGCCTGGCACCGGCACGGCGACGTCTACCACGACGTCGTGGTCTACGGGATGCTGCGCGGCGACTGGGAGGGTTCGCCGCTCGCCGAGGTTCCCGTCCGGGTGCGGGGCACGCCACCGCCGGCGTTCCTCTCAGGCTAGGCGCGCGCCTCCCACGAGAACCCGCGCACGGCGACCACCACGCCGAGCACCGTCCAGGCCCCGAGCACCGCCAGCGCCACCCAGTGATCCGCCACGCCGCTGCCCTCGATCCACGCGCCCGACAGGCCGTCGATCAGGTGGGTGAGCGGGAGCACCTCGGCCACGTCGCGCAGGATCCCCGGCGCGTCCTCGTCGTCGTAGAAGACGCCCGAGATGAACAGCATCGGCAGGAAGACCGCGTTGACGTAGGCGGGCGCCGACTCGAGGTTCGGGATCACGTGCGCGAGCGCGACGCCGAGCGACGCGAAGCACACCACGCCGGCGACGAGGAACACCGCGAGCGCCCCCCAGTCCGCCGGCCACTGCACGCCGAACACGAGCCGGCCGGCGACCAGCACGATCGCGATCTGCACGACGGCGTTGGTCAGCGCGTTGCCGGCCAGGGCCGCGAGGTAGGCGGATGGCGGCAGCGGCGTGCCGCGGATGCGCTTAAGGATCCCGCGCTCGCGCAACGAGACGAGGTTGTGGGCCAGCGCGACCATCGTCGCCGACACCACGCACAGCCCGGCGACGCCGGGGACCAGCAGGTCGAGCGCGTCGCGGTCGCCGGCGAAGATCGCGCCGAAGAAGCCGAGCACCAGCAGCGGCAGCAGGAAGTTGAAGAAGGCGGCGCTCGGGTTGCGCCAGAACATGCGGCGCTCGAGCCGGTAGTGCGCCCAGGCCAGCGCGCCCCAGCTGCGCCGCGGTCCGAGCGACGCGCCCGACGCCGGCTCGGTGCGCGGGGCGTCGAGGACGTGCTCGATCACGCGATCGCCCCCATCCCTGATCTGGCTCCAGCCACCGCCTCGGACTCCGCGTCGGCGATCAGCTCGAGGTAGACCTCCTCGAGGCTCGGTCGCGTCACGCTGAGGTCGGTGAGGCGCTGGCCGCGCGCCAGCGCATCGGCCGTCAGGGCGTGTAGCAGCGTCGTCGGGTCGTCGGTCTCGCGCACCAGCGGCCCGGAGCCGTTGAGCCGGTAGGCGACCCGGTAGCGGGCCGCGCCCGGCCCGAGGTCGCCCGGCGCCCCCTCGGCCAGGATCGCGCCGTCCTTGATGATCGCGACGCGGTCGGCGAGCGCCTGGGCCTCGTCGAGGTAGTGCGTCGTGAGCAGGACGGTCTTGCCCAGCTCGCGCAGCGCGCGCACGGTCGCCCACGCGGTCCGCCGGGCCTCGGGGTCGAAGCCGGTCGTCGGCTCGTCGAGGAAGACCAGCTCGGGGTCGCCGACGAGCGCCAGCGCCAGGTCGAGCCGCCGCAGCTGCCCGCCCGACAGCGCGCGCGTGCGCTTGTCGGCGGACGCCTCGAGGCCGGATACGGCGAGCACCTCGCCGACGTCGCGCGGGCGCGGGTACAGGAGCGCCCAGTGCGCCAGCAGCTCGCGGACGGTCAGGTGGGGGTAGATGCCGCAGCTCTGCAGCACGATCCCGACGCGCGTGCGCAGCGCCTCCGGCCGCTCGCCGGGGTCGTGGCCGAGCACGGACACGCGGCCCGCCGTGCGGGTGCGATAGCCCTCGAGCACCTCGACGGTCGTGGTCTTGCCCGCCCCGTTGGGGCCCAGCAGCCCGAACACCTCGCCGCGGCGCACGCGGAAGCTGATCCCCCGCACCGCCTCGTGCGCGCCGTAGGCCTTGCGTAGGCCGTCGACCTCGATGGCACAGTCGGCACTCGTCACAGCCCCAATCATGGCAACATCGCACCTGGCCCCATGCGCTGTGCCTGCATCGACATCGGCACGAACACCACTCGTGTGCTCGTGGCCGACGCGCACGGCGGGCGGCTGACCGAGGTGCGCCAGGAGCGCGCGTTCACCCGCATAGGCAAGGGGTTGCGGGCCGACGGTGCCATCCGGCCCGAGAAGATCGCCGAGGTCGCAGACGTCGTCGCCGAGCAGTGCCGGCTGGCCGCCGAGCTCGGCGCGGCGCCGCTGCGCGTGGTCGCCACCGCGGCGATCCGCGCGGCGGCGAACCGCGACGCGTTCCTCGCGGCGGTGAGCGATCGCGCCGGGGTGCCGGTGGAGGTGCTGCCGGCGGAGACGGAGGCCAGGCTCGCGTTCGTCGGCGCGACGCGGACGCTCGGCCGGGCGCTCGACGGCCAAGTGGGGGTGGTCGACGTGGGCGGCGGCTCGGCGGAGCTGGCGGTGGGCACGCTCGCCGGCGGCGTGACGTGGTCGGCCTCGCTCGGCATCGGCTCGGGCTCGCTGGCCGATCACCATCTGCGATCGGACCCGCCGAGCCCCGCCGAGCTCGCCGCCGCCCGCCGCCACGCGCACCGGGCCTTCCAGCCGGTGGCCGCGCCGGCGCCCGACGTCGCGATCGCGGTCGGGGGAAGCGCCGCCTCGCTGCGCCGGCTGGTCGGGGCGGTGCTCGAGCCGGCCTCGGTGGAGCGGGCGCTCACGCTCCTCGCGGCCCACCCCGCGGCGGTGCTGGCCCGCCGGATGGGGCTGGACGAGGAGCGCGTACGGCTGCTGCCCGCGGGTATCCTGGTGCTGGAAGCGGCCTCGCAGCGCTTCGGTACGCCGCTCGAGATCGGCAACGGGGGGATCCGCGAGGGCGTGCTCCTCGAGCTGGCCGCCGGGCACGGCGCGACCGCTGCTTCCTGACCGCCGTTCACCATGGCCAAGCAAGCCGACATCGACATCCATCCCTGGGAGCCGTACGCGGCGGCGGGCGCGCGGATCGTGCGGGTGCGCACCGACGAGCTCTTCGCCCAGGCCGAGGGCGTGCTCGACACGTCCGACATCGAGCGGGTGCACGACATGCGCGTGGCCTCGCGCCGCCTGCGCGCGGTGCTGGAGATCTTCGCGCCGTGCTTCCCGGAGAAGGCGTTCAAGGATGTCCTGCGCGACGTCAAGGCGCTTGCCGACGCGCTCGGCGAGCGGCGCGATCCAGACGTGCACATCGACGCGATGGAGGCCTTCGCGAGCCAGGTGCTCGCCACCCAACGCACGGGCGTCGCGACCCTCACCGAGCGGCTGCGCGAGCGCCAGGCCCACGGCAACGTCGTGCTCGCGCAGGCGCTCGAGGACGCCGAGCTGGGCGAGCTCCAGCGCCGCCTGCACGGCCTCGCCGACGCCGCCGACCTCGAGGTGGCGCCGTGAAGGCACGTAAGGTGAAGGACCTCGAGCCGGCCGGCGCGCTGGCCGACAACGCCGAGCGGATCGTGATCGTGCGGCTCGAGGAGCTCGGCTCCTTCATGCCGAAGGCCACCGACCCGCGCGAAGTGGTCGCCCTGCACGACATGCGCATCGCCGCCAAGCGCCTGCGCTACATCCTCGAGATCACCGCGCCCTGCTTCGGCCCCTACGCCAAGGCCGCCACGAAGCTCATCAAGGACCTGCAGGACCTGCTGGGGGAGATCCACGACTGCGACGTCCAGATCCCCGAGGTGACCGAGTTCCTACAAGAGCTGATCGCCGCCGACGGGCACGCGCTCGCTTCCGCCGCGGGCGACGCCGACGACCTGCCCGCGTCCGCGGTCCGTGGCGCCGCGCACCGCAACGACTACGCCGGGCTCGTCAGCCTGCTGGTCCACCTGCGCGGCCGCCGCGAGCTGCTGTTCGCCCGCTTCCTCGAGCTGTGGCAGGACTACGAGCGCAAGGGCTTCCGCGCGCGCCTGCGCTACGCGGTCTCCGAGCGCTCGGAGCCGCGCCCGGGCGAGCCGGAGCCCGAGCCCGACACCCACGTCCCGGCCGAGCCGGTGACGCCGCCCCCGGTCGATAGCATCTCGGTCGGCAGCAGCTGACCGGGAAGAGGGATCTCGTCGGCCCCGCCACCCGGAACCGAGGAGCGCCCCACTGTGACTGACGTCGAAGACCCGGCTCCCGCGGCCGCGCAGGCCGTCGCGGAGATCGACCTCGAGAGCCATGAGCTCTACTTCAACCGCGAGCTCTCTTGGCTGGAGTTCAACTCGCGCGTGCTGGAGATCGCCGAGGACCCGAACGTCCCGCTGCTCGAGCGGGTGAAGTTCTGCGCGATCGTCTCCTCGAACCTCGACGAGTTCGTCATGGTCCGCGTGGCCGGCCTGCACGACCAGGTCGAGGCGGGGCTCGAGACCCCGCTGCAGGACGGTCGCACGCCGGCGCAGACGATCGACGCCATCCGCACAACGATGCGCCGGCACTACGCTCGCCAGACGCGCTGCCTGGACCAGGAGCTGCGGCCTGCGCTCGCCGAGCACGGCATCCGCATCGTCGGCTGCGCGGACGTCGACGACGGCCAGCGCGCGGAGCTCGACGACCGCTTCCGCCGCCAGATCTTCCCGGTGCTCACCCCGCTGGCCGTGGGCCTGGGCCGCCCGTTCCCCTACATCTCCAACCTGTCGCTGTCGCTCGGGGTCGTCGTCCGCGACCCCGTCTCTGGGACCGAGACCTTCGCGCGCGTGAAGGTGCCCAAGGAGATGCTCCCGCGCTTCATGCGGCTCGACGACGGGCGCACCTTCGTCCCGCTCGAGGAGCTGATCGCGTCCAACCTCGACGAGCTCTTCCCGGGCATGGAGATCGTCGACTACGCGATGTTCCGCGTCACCCGCGACGCCGACTACACCGTTTCTGACGAGGCCGACGACCTGCTGCAGGCCGTCGAGGACGAGCTGCGCCGGCGGCGCTTCGGCGAGGTCGTGCGCGTCGAGGTCTCCGCCGACATGGGGGAGTCGATGCGCGAGCAGTTGATGCACGCGCTCGGCGTCGAGGAGGACGACGTCGTCGCGGTCGATGGCCTGCTCGACCTCAAGGACCTCTTCGACCTGCTCAAGGTCCCTGGCCACCCGGAGCTGCGCGACCCGTCGTGGTCGCCCGTGACCCAGCCGCGGCTGCAGCCCGACGAGGGCGAGGCGGCCGACGTGATGGGGGCGATGCGCAAGGGCGACATCCTCGTCCATCACCCCTACGACTCCTTCTCGAGCTCGGTCGAGCGGCTGGTGGAGGAGGCGGTGGGCGACGAGCAGGTGCTCGCGATCAAGACGACGGTCTATCGCACGAGCGACGACTCGCCGCTCGTGCCCGCCCTCATCCGGGCTGTTGAGCTCGGCAAGCAGGCGGTCTGCCTGGTCGAGCTCAAGGCCCGCTTCGACGAGCGCGCGAACATCACCTGGGGCCGCGCGCTGGAAGAGGCCGGCGTGCACGTCGTCTACGGCCTGCCCTCGCTCAAGACCCACGCCAAGTGCATCCTGATCGTGCGCCGCGAGGGCGACGGTGTGCGCCACTACGTCCACATCGGCACGGGCAACTACCACCAGCAGACGGCGCGCCTGTACACCGACTTCGGGCTGTTCACCTGCGACCCGAAGATCGGCGCCGACGTCGCGGACATGTTCAACTTCCTCACCGGCTTCGCGCGGCCGCGCGGCTACCGCAAGGTGCTGGTCGCGCCGGTCCACCTGCGCGACGGGATCATCGCCGAGATCGAGCGCACGATCGCCACCCACAACGCGGGCAAGCCCGCTCGGATCGCGCTGAAGATGAACTCGCTGGTCGACAAGCGCTGTATCCGCGCGCTCTACCGGGCCTCGCAGGCGGGCGTGCCGATAGACATCAACGTCCGCGGCATCTGTTGCCTGCGGCCCGGCGTGCCGGGCGTCTCGGAGAACATCCGGGTGACCTCGATCGTCGGGCGCTTCCTCGAGCACTCGCGCATCTACGCCTTCGAGCGCGACGCCGATCAGGTCGTCTACATCGGCTCGGCCGACCTCATGCCGCGCAACCTGGACACGCGTGTGGAGCTCGTGACCCCGGTGGAGGACCCGGCGCTGCGCAGCGACCTGATGGACACGCTCGAGCGCTGCTTCGCCGACGACACCAACGCGTGGGAGCTCGACGACGAGGGCACGTGGACGCGCCGCGAGCCCAAGGGCCCCGAGCCGCGCAACGTCCAGCGCGAGCTCATGTCGGGCCACGCCGCACGGGCCGCCGAGGGCGCGTCCGGCGCTTCGTGACGGAAGTCCGCCAGCCGGGCTTCCCGGGGCCGGAGCCCCCGCGTCCCGTCGCCGAGGCGGTGGGGGAGATGCGCGTGCGCGCCCCTACCCGCGGCAACCGGCGGCTCGAGGCGCTGCTGGAGGCCGTCAACGCCGATCCGCAGGTCAAGGCGTGGTGGCACGTCTCCGCGGTCAACGCCACCCGCCGGCTCGGGATGTCCGACCACAGCTGGGTGCACATCCAGATCGTGCTCAACCTCGCGCTGCGCCTGGCCCGCCTGCTGTTCCGGCGCGGCGTGACGCCGAGCGTGGTTGAGGACTTCGGGCTGAACGAGCGCGACGCCGAGGTCGTGATCGCCGCCGCCTGTCTCTTCCACTGCGTCGGCATGTCGATCCACCGCGAGGACCACGAGGCCTACTCGCTGTTCCTCACCCAGCCCAAGCTCGCGACCCTGCTCGAGGGCGCCTACGAGGAGCCCGTGCGCTCAGTGGTGGTCGCCGAGGCGCTGCACGCGATCATCGGCCATCGCTCGCGCGGCGCGCCGCCGATGACGATCGAGGCCGGGATCGTGCGCGTCGCCGACGCGCTGGACATGGCCCGCGGGCGCTCGCGCACCTCCTACGAGTCCGGCTACCGCAACATCCACTCGGTGTCGGCCTACGCGATCGAGGAGGTCCGGCTCGAGCCGGGCGAGGAGAAGGCCGTGCGGGTGGAGATCAAGATGTCCAACTCGGCGGGCATCTTCCAGGTCGACGAGCTGCTGGCCACCAAGCTGCGCGGCTCGCGCCTCGAGGAGCACGTCGAGGTCGTGGCGCGGATCGAGGCCGAGCACGAGGAGCGCCTGCTCGAGGTCTTCCGGATCTAGCCGCTGGCTTGCGGAGCGGGCGGGGCTTCGGCTGGCGGGGGTTGCAGCGCGGTCGCGACCAGCCAGCCGGCGACCGCGGCGATCACCCCGATCGTCAAGGCCTCGTCCAGCGCCGAGCCGAGCAGCACCGCGGCCATCACCAGCCCGAAGATCGGCACCCGCAGCGCGGCCGACGCGGCGGCGGCCACGCCCGCCACGACGCCCGGCGTGACCTCCAGGCCGGGCAGCGTCGCGGCAGCGAGCGTCCCGACCGCCGCGCCGAGCAGCAGCGCCGGGAAGATCGGCCCGCCGCGGAAGCCGGCCCCGAGCGAGACGGCGTAGCCCAGCCCCTTGGCGAGGACGAGCCCGAGGAGCACCCAGGCCGAGGACTCGGTCACGACCGCCCCCATGGAGGACTGGCCCGAGAAGAGCACGAGGTCGACGGGGCGCGACGCGGCGGCCCGGAACGCGAGCGCGAACGCGCCCACCAGCAGGCCGCTGCCGACCAGCACCGCGAGCGCTCCCGGACGGCGGACGGCCTTGGCGAAGATCTCTCCTCCGCGGCGGCAGCCGACGACGACCGCCGCGGAGATCGCGGCCACCGGCACGCACCAGGCGAGGTCGGGCAGGCTGATCGTGCCGTAGGCCGGCAGGTCCGGGACCGCGAGCGACAGCGGGTGGACCCCAGGCCAGTCCCCGACCCCGGTGAAGATCAGATAGCCGACCCCGGAGGCGAGCAGGCCGGGCGCCAGCATGCGACCCAGGGCGGCGGACGGGACGCGCCCGCTGGCCGCCACGACCTCGAAGAGCATGAGCACCGACGGCAGCGGGCCGCCGAAGACGGTGCTGATCGTGGCGAAGCCGCCGGCGAAGGCGAGGATCTGCCGCACGGTGGCGCCCTCCGTGCCGGCGAGGCGGCCCGCGAGGCCGCCCAGGATGAGCCCCAACGCCACGAGCGGGGCCTCGGGCCCCAGCACGAGCCCGCCACCCAGCGTGGCCAGCGCGGTCAGCAGGATGCCCGGCAGGGCGGACAGGGCGAAGCCGTCGAGGCTGAGGCCCTGCAGCGGCGAGTGCCCGCCGTTGCCGGGCAGTCTCAGGGCGCCGGCCACGAGCGCGCCCGCCGTCGCCGGCACCAGCAGGACGTACCACCACGGCGGCTCGGTCCAGCCCGCGGAGTCGGGCAGGTCGGTCCACAGCAGGGTCTCGACGGCGTGCACGGACGAGGTGAACACGAGCGCCGCCGCCGACGCCGGGACGCCGAGCGCGGCGGCGAGCAGCAGGGTGCGCAGGTAGGCGCGGACGTCCGGCATCGCGCCATTCTCTTCCGCGTTGCGGCGGTCGTGCAGCGGCGCCGGCCGCCGCCGACCGCAGGATTCCGGAGCATCGCCGAGAACCGGGAAAGGTGACCCTCGGGCGCCTCCTCGTCGCGGTGCTGATCGGCCTCCTCGCGCTGCTCGCGGCGGCCGACTCCGCCTCGGGTCGCAGCCCGAGCGTCGCGGCCCTGCAGGTGGCGCTGCGGGCCACGGGCGTCTACGCCGGCGACGTCGACGGGCTCTACGGCCCCGGGACGCAGGCGGGCGTGCGGCGCCTGCAGGCGCGTCGCGGGCTCGCCGTCGACGGCGTCGCCGGCCCGGCGACGCGGCGCGCGCTGCGCTGGCGCGGGCGCCCGCGCCTGGGGTCGCGGCCGCTGGTCGCCGGGCGCCGCGGGTGGGACGTCTCGGCGCTGCAGTTCCTGCTCGCCACGCGCGGCTTCGCCGCCGGGCCGATCGACGGCGGCTTCGGCGCGCGCACGGGCGCGGCGCTGCGCGGGTTCCAGGCCTGGGCCGGGCTCGGCGCCGACGGCGTGGCGGGGCCGGCGACGGTCCGCGCGCTGCGCCGGCCGGCGCCGCGGTCGCCGCTGCGGCTGGCCAAGCCCGTGGCGGCGCCGGTCGGCGACGGCTACGGCCCGCGCGGCAACCTCATGCACGAGGGGCTCGACCTGCCGGCCGCGGCGGGCGCCCGCGTCGGCGCGGCCGGCCCCGGCTCGGTCCAGAGCGCCGGCTGGGCGGGCGCCTACGGCCAGCTCGTCGTCGTGCGTCACGGCTCCGGGGTGACGACCTACTACGCCCACCTCTCGCGGATCACGGTCTCTGCCGGCGAAGCCGTCAGCACCGGCGAGCGGATCGGGCTCGTGGGCTCGACCGGGCGTTCCACCGGGCCGCACCTGCACTTCGAGGTGCGCCTGCGCGGCGCCGCGGTGAACCCGCTCAGCGCGCTCTAGTTACCAATGCACCCCGCGCATCAGGTGCGCCAGCGCGATCGCCTCGCCGGAGGCCTGCTCGGACGCGTCCTTCTCGCCCTTGGCCGCGGATGAGTCGGGGAAGACCTTGTAGGCCATGTGCAGAATCTGGTCGACGGCCTTGGGCGCCAGTGCGTAGGCGACCTCGCCGAAGGTGCCCAGCCGCGTATTGATGTGCTTGGGCTTGGCCCGGATCGCCTCGCAGATGAGGTCGGCGGCCTCCTCGGGCGAGATCGTCGGGAACGAGTCGTAGATCTTCGTCGGCGCGATCATCGCGGTCCGCACGAGCGGCATGTGGATCGTCGTGAAGGTGATGTTGTCGCCGATCGTCTCCGAGGAGGCCACGCGCGTCCACGCGTCCAGCGCCGCCTTGGAGGCGACGTAGGCCGAGAAGCGCGGCGGACTGGTCTGGACGCCGATCGAGGAGACGTTGACGATGTGGCCGAAGCGCTGCTCCTGCATGTGCGGCAGGATCCCCAGCATCAGCTTGACCGTACCGAGGTAGTTCAGGCGCACCGTGCGCTCGAAGTCGTGGAAGCGGTCGTAGGAGAGCGCCACCGAGCGCCGGATCGAGCGCCCCGCGTTGTTGACGAGCATGTCGACCGACGGGTGCTCGGCGAACAGCCGCTCGATCAGCCCGTCGATGGCGTCGTAGTCGGAGAGGTCGCACGAGTAGGCGTACGCGGTGCCGCCCGCGCGCTCGATCTCCGCGCGCGCCGCCTCGAGCTTGTCCGGTGAGCGGGCGACGAGGATCGGGATGCCCCCGGCCGCCGCGATCTTGCGCGCGGCCGCCAGCCCGATGCCGGCCGAGGCGCCGGTGATCACCACGCGCCGGCCGTTGACCGCGCCCCCGAAGGAGCGGTCCTTGTAGAGGTCGGGGTCGAGGTTGCGCTCCCAGTAGTCCCACAGCTTCCACGCGTAGGTCTCGAGCTCGGGCAGCTCGACGCCCGAGCCTTCCAGCGCGCGCTGGGTGTCGCGCGCGTCGAAGGTCGCGGTCAGCCCGGCGTAGTCGATCGCCTCCTCGGGGATGCCGTAGTCGGCCAGCAACGTGCGCCGGACGTCGCGCAGCGTCGGCAGCTTCATCACGTAGCTGAGGATCCCCTTGGGCAGCATCGAGGTCAGCTGCCGGTCGACCCGCATCACGGTGGTCGGCGCGTGGCCCGCGCGCGCGAACAGGTTGAGGACCTCGCCCGCCTTCTGCGGCTTGGGGTTCACGAGGTGGAAGACGCGGCCCTCGAGGCCGGGCTCGTGGGCGATGACGTCGGTGGCGGCGGCCACGTAGTCGACGGGCACGAGGTTCGTGTCGCCCCACTCGACGCTGACCAGCGGGAACCACGGGGGCAGCGCGGCGCGCAGCTTCTGCAGCGCCTTGAACATGTAGTAGGGGCCGTCGATCTTGTCCATCTCGCCGGTGCGCGAGTCGCCGACCACGATCGCCGGGCGATACACGCGCCAGGCGCCCTGGCGGCGCGTGCGCACGAGCTTCTCGGCCTCGAACTTGGTCCGGTGGTAGGGGTGGGGGAGCGGCTGGCCCTCGTCGAACATGTCCTCGGTGAACAGGCCCTTGTAGAGGCCCGCGACCGCGATCGAGGACATGTGGTGGAAGGTGGCTGCGCCGAGGTCGTCGGCGAGGTCGACGGCGTTGCGCGTCCCGTCCACGTTGAGCAGCTCGTTGCGCTCGGCGGGGGCCGTCATGTCGTAGATCGCGGCGAGGTGGAAGACGTGGTCGACCGTGCCGCGCAGGCGCTCGCGGGTCGCCTCGTCGACGCCCATCAGCGGCTCGGCCAGGTCGCCCACGACCGGCACGATGCGCGACGCCGCCTCCGGCCCCCAGCCCTCGGTCAACGTGGTCAGGCGATCGACCGACTGCGGGCGCACGAGCACGTGGATCTGCCCCTCGCGGTCCAGCAGCCGCTCGATCAGGTGCCGGCCGATGAACCCCGTGGCGCCCGTGACGAAGTAGGTCAACGCTCTCTCCCCGCTGTCGATCTCCGGGCGGAGCCTATAGCCGCCGCCACCGCCGGGACGCCGTTAACGCGAATGGCCCCGGGCGGGGAGCACCGGGGCCATCGCGCGGGGTACGAGGAGGGATCTCGCAGCGGCAAGGATGGCCGCCGGGCCGGCGCCCGGTGTGAAGAACGGGGGAAGGCGGCGGCTACCAGCCGCCGCGCACGTCGGCGCGCGCGCTGCGCGCCTTGGCGGCCTTCTTGCGCCCTTCCTTGCGCTTGTCCAGGCGCCACTGGAGCATGCTCATCACGAAGATGAAGAGCGGGAAGAAGGCGATCAGGAAGAAGCCCGCGTTGGTGATGACCTTGTCGTTGGTCTCCCCGTACCAGCCCTCGCCGCCGTCGTGGGCGAGCGCGGTGGCCGCGCCGGCCAGCAGCAGGACCGTGGCGAGGGCGAGCACGTGCACGGAACGGCGCATCCCGGCGGATGATACCGCCGCCCGGTACGGTCCGCGGGCCATGCGCCGGCTGGTCACCTGCACGCTCGTCTGCGCGCTCGCGACGGGCGCCGCGACGGGCTTCGCAGGCGCAGTGAGAGCGGCGCCGGTGATCCACGCGGAGCGCGGCGGGCCGCTGTCGGGTGGCGCGGCGGCGTTCGGCGAGCAGACGCCGCCGGGGCTGCGCGAGGCGTGGCTGCGCTTCGGCGCCACGCTGGGCCTGGCGCCGCGGCTGACCGCCGACGATGTGCCCGTGCTGATGGGCGACCCGGTGCTGGACCGGCTGACGCCGTGCAGCGGCCCGCTCGAGCGGCGCGCGCTGGCCGAGCTCGCGCCGTGTCCGGTCGACGTGATCGGCGTCTCGGCGCCCGCCGAGCGGCCGGAGCCCCTGCTGCGGCTCGACGCTGCCCTCGTGTCCGCGCGCGACGCCGGCGCGCCGGTGAGCCTGCTGCTCGCCGGCGGGATCGATCCCGCGCCGGTGCTGGCCGCCGTGTCCGCGTCCGGGTTCCCCGTCGCGCGGCTGCTCGTACGCTCGCCGGTGTCGGCCGCGCTGGACGCCGCGCGGGCCGCGCTGCCGGGCGTGACCACGGCGCTGATCAGCGCCGATCCCGGCGGCCCGGCGGCAGCGGCCGCTCGCGGCGACGCGTGGCTGGCGCCGGCGTGGCCCACGCCGGCGAGCGTCGTCGCGGCGGCGCGCGGCGCCGGCCTGCGACTCGCGCCGGGGCCGCTCGACACCCCGGCGGACCTCGCCGCGGGCGTCGCGCTCGGCCTCGACGCGCTCGTCACCGCGGACCCGCTCGGGGCGCGGCGCGCGCTCGGGCTCCCCGATCCCGCGCCGTTGTCGGCCCCGGTGGCGCCGCCGGGCCCGTCCGCCGCCGACGTCTTCTTCGGCGGGCTGGCGAGCGACGGCGCCACGGCGCCGCGGCTGGCGCTGCGCTGGCGCGGCCGTGGCGACGCCGACGCGGCGGCCACCGGCTTCGACGCCCAGATCCGCCCGCTCGGCTTCCGGCGCGAGGCGGACTGGCGGACGCTGGTCGCGGGCGCCGCGCGGCGGTCGGCGACGTTCACCGCCGAGCCGGGCGCGGCGTACGTCGCGCGTGTTCGCGCGCGCGACGCGAGCGGCGCCCCGGGCGCGTGGTCGGCGCGCGGCCTGGTCGTGCCGCTGGACGACGGCGTCCTGCGCGGCAGCCGGCGCGCCTGGCGCAGCGAGCCGCGGCCGGCGGCGTGGGGCGGAGCGGTGCGGGTCGCGACCGCGTCCGGGGCTACGTTGCGGCTCTCCTTCCGCGGGCGCAGCCTGCGGCTGATCGCTCCCACCGCGCCCGGCGCCGGCAGCCTGGACGTCCGCCTCGACGGCCGCCGCAGCACCGTCTCGCTCGCCGGGACCACGGCCGACCGCCAGGTCGTGTTCAAGTCGCCGCGGCTGCGCGACCGGCGCCACCGGCTGGTGGTGCGCGCCCGCGGCGCCGGTCCCGTGGCGGTGGACGCCGTCGCGCCGAGCTAGTCCCCGAGCGCGTCGATGACCAGCTCGGCCACCTTCCGGCCGGAGTACTGCTGCTGGCCGGTGATCAGGTTCATGTCCCGGACGGCGAAGGCCTTGAAGAGCCCGGCCTGCACGAAGTTGGCCCCTCGCGACCTCGCCTCGTCCTCGATCCGGTAGGGCATGATCGTCTGCCCGACGGCCGCGTTGCCGAAGTCCTCCTCGAGGTTGGCGAAGCCAGTCATCGTCTTGCCCTCGATCAGGAACCGCCCGTCGGAGGTCTTGACGTCGAGCAGCGCGCAGGTGCCGTGGCAGAGCGCGGCGGTCGGCTTGCGGGCCTCGTAGAAGGCGACGATCGCGGCCTTGAGGTCCGCGTGCTCGCGGATGTCGACACGCTGATCGCTTCGTGGCGGAGCGCGAGGCCGACCTCGACGTCGCGCCCGTGGCCGTCGTGGCCCGGCTCGCGCGCCTGCGCGGTCATCTCGAGACCGAGCTCGAGCGGACGTTCAGAGCACACGGGCTCAGCGCCGCGACCTTCGCCGTGCTCGTCACGCTGGCGCGGCTCGGTGACGAGCGCGTCAGCCAGCGTCGCCTCATGGACGAGCTCGGGCTGACCTCCGGGACGATCAGCGTTCGCATGGACCGCCTCATCGCCGAGGCCTCGTCGAGCGGCGCCCGGACCCGGACTCCGGGCGCAATACGCTCATCACGGTCACGGCGCGAGGCCGCGAGCTGTTCGAGCGCGTCGTCCCGGCCCACCTCGCCAACGAACGTCGCCTCTTGACGCGCTCACCCGTGATGAGCACGACCTGCTCGCCACCCTTCTGCGCAAGCTGCTGGCTCGAGTTCGAGGGCTCGCGGCCACCCGCCGACGCGCCGCTGCGGCTCGGCCTGACGCTCGCGGCGGCGCACGTGACGATCGCGGTGCGCGAATCCGTCGGGCTGCCGCCGGCGGCCGGCTTGCTCGTCCGGGCCGTCGGCGACGGCGGGCTGGGAGCCAGGGCGGGGATCCGGACCGGCGACGTGCTGATGACCGCCGGGGACCGGGAGCTGCGATCGGTCGCCGCGCTCTACGCCGCCGCCGACGACGCGACTCGCAGCCGGCGCCTGACGGTCGGGCTGGTGCGCGGCACCGACGAGCACGAGGTCACGGTCCGGCTGGGCGAGGCCGGGAGCGTCGCCGGCTCGCGCGCGGCGACCGCCGGGCGCTCGGCGCGCGACGAGCACGAGGTCTAGCGGGCGGCCGGCTCCCGCCTACCCTCTTGCTGTGGCCGTCCTCATCGCTTCGGATATCGCCAAGGACATGGCGGGCACCCCGCTGCTGCGGGGCGTCTCCTTCCGGCTCGAGCGGCGCGAGCGGCTGACGCTGTCGGGCCGCAACGGCACCGGCAAGACGACGCTGCTGCGCATGCTCGCCGGGCAGAGCTCGGTCGACGGCGGTGAGCTGGCCTTCGCCAAGGGCACGCGCGTGGCGCTGCACGATCAGCGGCCGCCGCGCGAGCGCGACCTGAGCTTGCGCGACTACGTGCTCGGCGGCTGCGCGGAGCTGCTCGCGCTGGAGGAGCGCCTCGCGGCGCTCGAGCTGGCGATGGCCGAGGGCGCGACGGACGCCGCGACGCTCGACGCCTACGCCGGCGCCCAGGCGCGCCTGGAGCACGCGGGCGGCTACGGCTGGCGCGACGGGGTCAACGCCACGCTGCACGGGCTCGGGTTCCGCGACGGCGACCTCGGCCGCTCGCTGGCGACCTTCTCGGGCGGCGAGCTCACGCGCGCCTCGCTCGCCCGCGCGCTCGCCGGCGACCCCGACCTGCTGCTGCTCGACGAGCCGACCAACCACCTCGACATCGAGTCGCTCGAGTGGCTCGAGGGCCACCTGCAGAGCCTCGACGCCGCGGTCGTCCTGGTCGCCCACGACCGTTGGTTCCTGGAGGCGGTCGGCACCGCGGTGCTCGAGCTCGAGGGCGGGCGCAGCCGCTTCTTCAAGGGCACCTGGCACGCCTGGCGCAAGGAGAAGGCCGCGCGCGAGCTGGCCACCGGGCGGGCGATGGAGCGCCAGGAGGCCGAGATCGCCAAGCTCGAGCGCTTCGTCGACCGCTTCCGGGCCGGCACGCGGGCGCGCCAGGCGCAGTCGCGCGTCAAGCAGCTCTCGAAGATGGACAGGATCGAGCACGACCCGCGCGACGGCCGGGCGCTCGGCTTCGCCTTCAAGCCGCCCGAGCGCTCCGGCCGCGTCGTCTTCGAGGTGACTGGCGGCGAGCTGAAGGCCGGCGAGCGCGAGCTGCTCCACGACGCCGAGTTCTGGCTCGAGCGCGGCGAGCACGTCTCGCTGATCGGCCCCAACGGCTCGGGGAAGACCACCCTGATCTCGGCGCTGTCGGGCGCGCGGGCGCTCGACGGCGGCAAGCTGCGCACGGGGCACAACCTCAAGCTCGGCGTCCTCAGCCAGCACGCCGAGGAGCTGGGCGGGACGGGCACGGTGCTCGAAGCCGCCCAGCGCGCGACGGGCCTGACGCCGAACAAGGCGCGCGCGCTGCTCGGCCAGTTCCTGTTCGGCGGCGAGGCGGCCGAGAAGCCGCTCGACGGCCTCTCCGGCGGCGAGCGCCGCCGGCTCTCGCTGGCGATCCTCGTCCACTCCGGCGCCAACGTGCTCATCCTCGACGAGCCCACCAACCACCTCGACCTCGAGAGCCGCGAGGCGCTGGAGGCCGCGCTGCAGGCCTTCCCGGGCGCGGTGCTGCTGATCTCCCACGACCGCGCGCTGCTCGACGCCGTCGGCTCGCGGACCGTCGCGGTGGAGGACGGCACGCTGCACTCCTACGTCGGCGGCTGGCCGGAGTACGTGCGCGTGCGCGCCGAGCGCAGCGAGGCGGAGCGCAGCGCCAAGCGCGCGAAGCCGGCACGCCAGCCGGCGGCGCCCCCGCAAGCCGGCAACGGCGCCGCGGCGCCCTCCAAGAACGCCCGCCGCCGCGCGGAGCGCCTCGAGGCCGACATCGAGGCCGCCGAGGCGGAGCTGCAGCGGCTCGAGGACGAGCTCGGCGACCCGGGCGCCTGGAACGACCCGCGCACCGCGCAGAAGTCGACCCGCCGCCACGCGGACGCCAAGCGCCGCCTGGAAGAGCTCTACGCGCAGTGGGAGACCGTGGCGACCTAGCGCCTCGGGGGTCCTAAGGCAGTTTGCTCCGCTATGGGGCAAAGTGCAGGAGCTTCCGCTCCGGCCGCCACGCGCGTGCACTTGAGCGGACTATTTCCGCTTATGTGCACGACCATCTCGTACTCGACGTAGGGTTCGTGGGTGAGGCGTGGCGTCGCGGGGTGCTGATCGGGCTGGGGCTTGCCGCGCCGGTCGGGCCGGACCCCAGTCACGGTCCGCGCCTCCACCCCGGCGCGAGCGCCTTCAGCAGCGCGGTCGTCCGCATCCCCACGGTGCGGCGCGTGGCGCCGCCCGTCCCGCGCCCGCTCGGTCTCCGCGCGCGACGCAGCGGCGACCGGATCCAGGTGCGGTGGCGAACGCGCGTCCCCGCGCGGCGGATCGACTTCTTCGTGGTCGCCTACTCACGCAGCGAGGTTCAGGGATTCGTCGACCAGGAGCCCGTGGCCAGCGTCGAGGGGCGCGACCGCACTCGCTTCAGGTGCGGCTCAGGTCTCCCGGGCCGAGCTCCGTGAGCGACGTGTTCGTGCTGGCCGCGGGCAGGGACTACCAGCGCCCGCGCCAGGCGAGGACGCGCGTGCACCGACGTGCCGCGCCGCGGTCGCCCTAATCCCACCTGAAGCCCGCCGAAGGCCCCACGGCGATCATCCCGATCGCCTCAATTGCTCGCGTCGCCGCCACGGAGGGCGTCGGGTGCGAGGCCGGGCCGTCCGGGTCGCCGGGCGGCCGGGGGCGCGCCAGCCTCGAAGGCCGCACGTCCCTCGCGCGCGAGGGCGCCCCCACCGCGGCCAGGGGAGACAGCCGCCCGCCGGCCGCCCGGCGCTCCGGACCGCGTGCGCCCGGAGATATGCTCCCGCCCGGGACGTGACCGGGCTCCGCGCAGATCGCTCCGAGGCCGTGCGCGCGCTCGCGCGCGCCGACGCACTGCGCGACGCCGGGCGGCTCGACGAGTCGCTGGCCGTCACCCGCGAGGCGGCCGCCGCCGGCGCGCCGGTCGCCGCCGTGGCCTGGCGGACCGGCGTCGTGCACCACCTCCGCGGCGAGCTCGACGACGCGCTCGCCGCCTACGACACCGGCGCCGGCGAGGACGACCGCGGGACTGCCGCCGACGCCGCGCTCGTCCTCGCCTGGCGGGCCAGCGCGCGCTGGCGGCGGGGCGACCGCGAGGGGGTCGCCGCGGACGCGGAGCGGGCGCTCGGCCTGGCCACCGCGGGCTCCGACGAGCGCGCGCTCGCGGCCGCGCACACCGCGCTGGCGCTGCGGGCGGCGCTCGAGGGCGATCGCGCCGCCAACGAGCGCCACTACGACGCCGCCCTCGCCCATGCCGAGGCCGCGCGCGATCCCGTCCAGCTCCTGCGACTGCGGGCCAACCGTGGCTCGCGCCTGCTGGAAGAGGGCCACTTCACGTCCGCGATCACCGAGCTCGACGCCGGCCTGGCCGCCGCCGCCGGCGGCGCAGTCGCCTCGCTCGAGGCGCTGGCGCTCACCAACCGCGCCGAGGCGCTGCTGCACCTCGGCCGCCTAGACGAGTCGCTCGCCGACCTGCGCGCCGCCCAGGCCCTCGCCCCGGGCGGCGCCCAGGCCTTCGCGGGCAACGCCCTGCGCGTGCTCGGCGACCTGCATCGCGCGCGCGGGGAGCCCGCACTCGCGCGCGCGGCCTACGAGGAGGCGCTCGCGGTCGGCGAGGCCGCCGGCGACCGCCACGCGCTCGTCCCGGCGCTCATCGGGCTCGTCCGCGTGCTCGCCGTCGAGGATCCGCCCGCGGCCGCCGCGCCCGCGCGGGCGGCGCTCGAGGATCCGGGGATGGACGAGGCTCGCGCGCTGCTGGCGGCGGCCGAGGCGGCGCTCGCCGCCGGCGACCCGGCCGCCGCCGCCGAGCGCGCCGACGCGGCCGCTGCGAGCGCCCGCCGGCGCCGCGACCGCGAGACGCTCGCCGGCGCGCTGACCGTGCGCGCCGCCACCCGTGGCCGCGAGACGGGCCTCGCCGACGTCGAGCAGGCGATCGCACTGTGGCGCGACCTCGGCGACCCGGTGGGGGAGAACCTGGCCACGTTGCGCCTGGCCGAGCTGGAGGGCGGCGCGCGCGGCGCGCAGCTGGCCGGGCTGGCGGGCGCGGAGCTGGCGGCGACCGGGGCGCGCGGCCACGCGGCGCGAGCGGCCGCGGTGCAACGGCGCCTGGCCCTCGAGGGCGAGCCCGCCGTCACCGTGCTGTGCCTCGGCGCCTTCGCCGTCCTGCGGCGCGGGGAGCCCGTGCGGCTGCCGGAGTGGGGCTCGCGCAAGGCGCGCGACCTGCTCAAGCTGCTGGTGGCCGCCCGCGGCCGGCCGGTCGCCCGCGACGAGCTGCTCGAGACGTTGTGGCCGGGCGAGGATCCCGCCCGCAGCCGCCCGCGCCTCTCCGTCCTGCTCTCGACCCTGCGCCGGGTGCTCGATCCCGGGCGCACCGGCGCCGGCGCCGGCGACGCGCTCGTCCGCGGCGACGCGCGCGCGGTCCGGCTCGACCTCGAGGCCGTCGACGTCGACCTCGAGCGCTTCGAGCGATCGGCCGGCGCGGCCCTGAGGTCCGGTGACCGCGCGCAGCTCGAGGCGGCGGAGCGCCTCTACCGCGGCGACGCCTTCGAGGAGGATCGCTACGAGGAATGGGCCGCCGACCTGCGCGACGAGCTGCGCGACCTGCACGTCGCCGTCCTGCGCCGGCTCGCCCGCGCGGACGTCGCCGAGGCCGATCACGACGCCGCCGTGCGCCGGCTGGTGAGGATCCTGGAGGCCGACGCCTACGACGAGCGCGCCCATCTCGAGCTCGTCGATGCGCTCGTCGCCGGTCGCCGCCACGGCGAGGCGCGCCGGCGCTACGGCCGCTACCGGGCGCGGATGGCCGAGCTGCAGATCACGCCAGAGCCCTTCCCGGGGTCCTCTAGCGCCGCACCCGCTTGAGCGAGATCCCCTCGAGCACGTTGGCGACCGTCTCGCACGCGTCCACGGCCGACTCGAGCGTCTCGAAGATGTCCTTCCAGCGGATGACCATCATCGGGTCGATCCCGTCGGCGAACAGCGACGCCACGGCGGCGCGGACGATCTGGTCGGCCTCGTTCTCGAGCCGGTGGATCTCCACCAGGTGAGCGGAGATCTCGGCGCCGCTGCGCAGCCCGCGCAGCCCGGAGGCGACCTGCTCGGAGGCCCCGACCAGCACGCCGGCGATGGTCTGGGCCTGCTCCATCGGCGCCTCGACGCCGTAGAGGCTGAGCTGGTCGGCCGCCTCCTCGGCGTAGTCGACCACGTCGTCCAGGGCGCCGGCCAGCGCGTGCACGTCGGCCGGGTCGATCGGCGCCCGGCGCGGGTCGCCCTCGGCGAGTCGGTGCAGGATGTCGTGGGCGATCCGGTCGCCCTCCTGCTCGCAGAGCAGGATGTCGCGCGCCAGCCCTGCCCGCTCCGGGTAGTCGGCGAGCAGGTCGCGCAAGAGCAGCGACACGCGCTGGACGTTGCGGCCGGACTCCTCGAAGAGCCCGAGGAGCTCCGCGTCGGGCCGCGGCTTCATCGGCCACATGGCCGCGACCCTAGGTCGCCCGGGCGCGCGCTCGGGCTCGCGTTCACAATCGTTTCACAACCGCTTCACCGTCCGGTAACCGCGGCGCCGGGCGACACCGTGAGGCTTGCCGTGCCATGGGGTCGTCCGACGAGGAGGAGGTCCTGCGGGCCGGGGATCTGGAGATCCGTCCCGCCGAGTACCTCGTGCTCGCGCGCGGCCGGGCGCTGGCGCTCTCGCTGCGCGAGCTCGAGCTGCTGGCGGCCCTGGCGCGCCGGCAGGGCAGGATCGTGCCGCGTGAGGAGCTCTACGCGACCGTGTGGTCGGCGCCCCTGAGGGACAACGACCGCTCGGTGGACGTCTACGTCCACAAGCTCCGCGCCAAGCTCGCCTCCGCGCTGCCCGGCTGGCGCTTCATCCACACGCACTTCGGCTTCGGCTACCGGTTCGACCCGGAGCGCGGCCAGGAGGGCCCGGCCCGCAGTTCACACGCTTTTCACAAGGCGGCCACAGGCTCGTAACAGGCTTCCGGCCGCTCGCGTGGAAGCCTCGCCGCCGCTCAATGCAACCGAGATGAGGGGTTCGATGAAGTCGATCAGGTTCTTGCTGTTGCTGGCTCTGGCCGGGGTCCTTGCCTTCGGCGTGGCGGCCTGCGGAGACGACGAGGAGAGCTCGTCCGGCTCCGGCGGCTCCTCGGGGTCCTCTGAGGAGCTCTCGGGCTCGATCCGCATCGACGGGTCCTCGACCGTCTTCCCGTTCGCCCAGGCGGCGGCCGAGCTCTTCAATGAGGAGCAGCCCGGCGTGAAGATCTCGGTCGGCCAGTCCGGCACCGGCGGCGGCTTCGAGAAGTTCTGCGCCGGCGAGACCGACATCTCCGACGCCTCGCGCGGCATCGAGGAGGACGAGACCGCGGCCTGCGAGAAGGCCGGCGTCACCTACGGCGAGGTCCAGATCGCCAACGACGGCATCGCCGTGGTCTCCAACAAGGAGCTCGTCGTCGACTGCATGACCGTCGACCAGCTCAAGGAGGTCTGGGACAAGGGCTCGAAGGTCAAGAACCTCTCCGAGGTCGACCCGAGCTTCCCGGACACCGCGCTCTCGCTCTACGGGCCGGGCACCGACTCGGGCACCTTCGACTTCTTCACCGAGCAGGTCAACGGCGAAGAGGGCGTCACGCGGGAGGACTACGAGGCCTCCGAGGACGACAACCAGCTCGTCACCGGCGTCTCCGGCGATCCGGGCGGCTTCGGCTACTTCGGCTTCTCCTTCTATGAGTCCGCGCAGGACCAGCTCAACCTGATCGGCGTCGACGACGGCGACGGCTGCGTGAAGCCGAGCGCCGCGACGATCCAGGACGGCAGCTACAAGCCGCTGGCGCGCCCGCTGTTCATGTACCCGTCCTCGAAGGCGCTCGCGCGGCCGGAGGTCAAGGCGTTCATGGACTTCGTCGTCGCCCAGCAGGACACCATCGCCAAGGCGGCCAAGATCGTGCCGCTGACCTCCGCCCAGGCCGGCGAGGCCAAGACGGCGCTGACCGAGGCGGAAGGCGCGCAGTAGCCGATGGCGGGGAACGTCACACCCGCATCCCCCGGCGCCACCGGGGTCCGGACCAGCCTGGTCCGGACCCCGTCGGTCCGCTCGCGCTTCGAGGGCGTCATCAAGGTCGTCCTGTTCGGGGCCGCCGCGCTCTCGGTGCTGATCACGGTGCTGATCGTGCTCTCGCTCGTGCGCGAGACGGTCGCGTTCTTCCGCGACGTGCCGATCGCCGACTTCCTCTTCGGCACCAAGTGGACGCCGCTGCTGCGCGGCGACCAGCAGTCCTTCGGGGTGCTTCCGCTCGTGTGGGGGACGGTCTACCTGTCGGGCATCGGCCTGCTGGTGGCCGTCCCGCTCGGGCTGCTGTGCGCGATCTACCTCTCCGAGTACGCGCCGCGGCGCGTGCGCAAGGTGGTCAAGCCGGTGCTCGAGACGCTCGCCGGCGTGCCGACGATCGTCTTCGGCTACTTCGCCCTGACCTTCTTCACGCCCGAGATCCTGCGCGGCTGGTTCAGCCTCCCGGTCAACCAGTTCAACGCGCTGGCGGCCGGCATCATCCTCGGCCTGCTGGTGCTGCCGACGATCGCGTCGGTCGCCGAGGACGCGATGTCCGCGGTGCCCGCCTCGCTGCGCGAGGGCGCCTTCGGCCTCGGGGCCTCCAAGCTGCAGACCTCGCTGCGCGTCGTCTTCCCGGCCGCGCTGTCGGGCATCGTCGCCGCGCTGATCCTCGGCGCCTCGCGCGCTGTGGGTGAGACGGTGATCATCCTCATCGCCGGCGGCCAGCGCGCGCAGCTGGGGCTCAACCCGTACGAGTCCTACCAGTCGATGGCGGCGTTCATCGCCGCCACGGCGCGCGGCGACATCCCGACCGGCTCGATCGAGTACGAGACCATCTTCGTGGTCGGCTTCACGCTGTTCGTGCTGACGCTCGGCCTGAACATGATCTCGATCCGGCTGGTCCGCAAGTACCGGCAGGTCTACGAATGACCGGAGCGCAGATGGCCGAGCGCGCCCGCCAGCAGACCGAGGTCATCCCGAGCCCGTCGGGCCGCGACCGCTTCTCCGACGGGCTGTTCCGGGGCGCGATGTTCGGCGCCGTCTTCCTCGCCTTCCTCGGGCTGGCGGCGATCCTCTACGACGTCGCCGTCGACGGCTTCCCGCGCCTGAGTTGGGACTTCCTCACGAGCTTCCCCTCACGCATCATCCCCGAGAACTCGGGCGTCGAGTCCGCACTGCTCGGGACGCTCTACCTGATGGTGATCTGCGCCGTGCTGGTCATCCCGCTCGGCGTCGCGACCGCGGTCTACCTCGAGGAGTACGCCGATCGCGACCGCTGGTACAACCGCCTGGTCGAGGTCAACATCCAGAACCTCGCCGCCGTGCCCTCCGTGGTCTACGGCATCCTCGGCCTCGCCTTCATCGTCCGCGGCCCGCTCTCGATGGGCAACGTCCTACTGGCGGGCGGCATCACGCTCAGCCTGCTGGTGCTGCCGGTGGTCATCATCGTCGCGCGCGAGTCGATCCGCGCGGTGCCGCCGTCCATCCGGGAGGGCTCGCTGGCGCTGGGCGCGACCCAGTGGCAGACGATCTGGAAGCAGGTCCTGCCGGGCTCGATCGCCGGCACGGCGACCGGCGTGATCCTCGCGCTCTCGCGGGCGATCGGCGAGACGGCGCCGCTGCTGGTGATCGGCGCAGCGGCGTCGCCGCGCTTCAACCCGACCGGCCTGTTCGACCAGTTCACGGCGCTGCCCATCCAGATCTTCGTCTGGACCCAGGATCCGGACCGTGAGTTCGTGTCGCTGGCGGCCGCGGCGATCGTGGTGCTGATGATCCTGCTACTGCTGATGAACTCGATCGCGATCTGGCTCCGCAACCGCTACGAGCAGAAGTGGTGATACTGCCCTATGGCTGACGATCCGCAGACCAACGACCGCACGACGCCGCACGAGCAAGCGCCGCCGGCGGACGCCCGGCTCGTGACACCCCGCCCGGCAGACGCCAACGGCGACGCCCGCCCCGCCGAGGAGGCCGTCGCCGAGCGCAACGCCGAGGCGATCGGCGAGGCCACGGAGACCAAGTCGTCGGCCCCGGTCGGCGAGGGCCAGACGATCTTCGACGTCCAGGACGTGAGCGTCTACTACGGCGACCTGCGCGCGGTGGCCGAGGTCACGATGCCCCTCCAGTGGCGCGAGATCACGGCGCTGATCGGCGCTTCGGGCTGCGGCAAGTCGACCTTCATCCGCTGCCTGAACCGGATGAACGACCTGATCCCGAGCGCGCGCGTGGAGGGCCGGGTCGTCTATCACGGCGAGGACCTCTACGCCGAGACGATCGATCCCGTGCAAGTGCGCAAGCGCATCGGCATGGTCTTCCAGAAGCCCAACCCCTTCCCGAAGTCGATCTACGAGAACATCGCCTTCGGCCCACGGGTGGTCGGGATGAAGGGCGACATGGACGAGATCGTCGAGCGGGCGCTGCGCCGCGGCGCGCTGTGGGACGAGGTCAAGGACCGCCTGAAGACCAACGCCTTCGGGATGTCGGGCGGCCAGCAGCAGCGGCTGTGCATCGCCCGCGCGCTGGCGATCGAGCCCGACGTGCTGCTCATGGACGAACCGTGCTCGGCGCTGGATCCCATCTCCACCGGCCGCGTGGAGGACCTGATGATCGAGCTCAAGCAGAACTACTCGATCGTCATCGTCACCCACAACATGCAGCAGGCGGCGCGCGTGTCGGACAAGACGGCCTACTTCACCGTCGAGCTCGACGCCAAGCAGCGCCGTTACGGCCGCGTCATCGAGTTCGACAAGACGGACAAGATCTTCACCAACCCGTCCGACAAGCGCACCGAGGACTACGTGACAGGCAAGGTGGGGTAGCGCCTTGTCAGAACGACGTGTGACCGCCTCCGCCCGTCATCACTTCCAGGAAGAGCTGACCAAGCTCGAGGCCCAGGCGATGGGCGCCCTGGATCTGGTCATCACCACGCTCGATCGCACGATGGAGGCCTGGGAGCACCAGGACATCGAGCTGGCCGCGTTTGTGATCGCCGACGACGACCGCATCGACGGGCGCTTCCTGGAGGTCCACCAGGGGATCCTCTCGTTGCTGGCGCTGCAGGCCCCGGTCGCGGGCGACCTGCGCATAATCGCGGCGCTGCTGCACGTCATCAAGCACGTCGAGCGCATGGGCGACCAGTGCGTGAACATCGCCAAGATGCTGCCGATCGTGGGGCACGAGCCGCCGCGCGACGACGTGATCACCGAGAACATCCGCCAGATGGGCCGGCTGGCCCGCTCGCAGGTCTCCCAGGCCAAGCAGGCCTTCGCGCTGCGCGACCTCGGCGTGGCCGAGGACCTCGTGCGCCAGGACCAGAAGATCAACCGGCTCAACCGCGACTGCTTCCAGCGCGCGGTGCAGATCGGCGACGACGCCGACGTGCGCGAGTGGGCGATGTCCATGCTGCTGGTGGCCCGCGCGCTCGAGCGCATCGGCGACAACGCGGTCGACATCGGCGAGCAGGTCGCCTTCGTGGTCACGGGGCTCTTCCGAGAGTTCTCGGACGCCTCGACGGTCCGCCGGCACTAGCAGCGGCGGCGCGCCACGTGCGCGCGAGGCCGCTCACGCGGGGACGCGGCTTTCTCGCGCGACCTGTGACCAGCCCGTAAACGGCCAGGGGTAGATCGGTAACGACGACGGCGTCCTGGCCTATGCTGCGGCGAGATGACGGCGCAATCCCCTGCCCTGGACGGGCCCGAGCGGCGCTCGGGCGCCATGGGCCAGCCGGCGACCCGGCTGGCCGTGCTGGACTCCGACACCGGCTTCCTGCAGGTGCTCTCCAAGCGCCTGGAGGGCGCCGGCTGGCAGTTCCGGGTGCTGGCCAGCCCGGTCCCGCTCGACGCGATGGTGGCCATGCGCCTCAACGCCGTGGTCATCGACCTGGCGGTCCTGGGGCCGCAGGGGTGGACCTACCTGGAGAAGCTCTGCGCCCGCCTGCCGGGACTCGGCGTGATCGTCTGCACCGGCCGTTCGTCGGTCGCCCAGCGCGTGCGCGGGCTGCGGCTCGGCGCCGATGACTGGGTCACGAAGCCCTGCCACCCGGAAGAGCTGATCGCGCGCGTGGAGGCCGTCGTACGCCGCCGCAAGCGCGCCGACGCGCGCGCCGAGAGCGGCCCGGTGGTGGTCGGCGAGGTCGAGATCCGCGCCGACCAGTTCCAGGCCTTCGTCGGCGGGGCGAGCGTCGACCTCACGCGCCGCGAGTTCGAGCTCATCCAGCTGCTCGCCGACGCGGCCGGCCACGTCATGCAGCGCGAGGACATCTACCAGCGGGTGTGGGGCTACGCCATGGTCCACGGCGACCGCTCGGTGGACGTCTTCGTGCGCAAGCTGCGCCAGAAGCTCGAGCGCGCTTCACCGCAGTGGCGCTACATCCACACGCACTTCGGCATCGGCTACCGCTTCGCGGCTGAGCCCGCGGGCGTGGCCGGGGTGGACGAGATCGGCAGCGCGCCGCTGAGCGGCGCGCGCGTGGCGGACGACGCGGCCGCCTCCGCGGTCGCTCCGCCGATCGCCGGCGTCGAGCCGCCGGACGGGCGCGCCGAGCCGGCCGAGCGGCGGGCGCTTCCCGCCGCTTCCCGGCACTAGCCGGCATCCGGCCGACTATCCTGCAGGCGTGGGTCCCGACCGCACCACGAACCTGCGCAACATCGCGATCATCGTCGTGCTCGCGGTGGCGGTCTGGCAGCTGCCGGGCGGCGACACAGGGGCGAACCTGGTCTCCGGCCTGCTCACGATCATCTTCGTCGGCGGGATCATGTTCTTCGGCTACCGGATGTACATGGAGAACCGCTCGACCCTGTACGGCCTCGACGAGCGGGTCCGGATCATGCTCTACGGGGCGCTCGGGCTGCTGACGATCACGCTCGTGGCGACGCGGCGGATGCTCGACGCGGGCGGTCTGTTCATCCTGCTGTGGTTCTGCCTGCTCGGCCTGGCGATGTGGGCGCTGGTGCAGGTCTACCGCGCCTGGCGCGCGTACTAGCGCCGCCGCCTCGCTGACATCGGCGTCGCCCTCGCCGCACGTCCGCACGCCCTCCCGGCTCCCGTGGGGCCCTCTCCGCACGTCCGCGGGCCCTCCTCGCCCCCCGCGGGTCGCTCTCCGCACATTCGTCACACCCTCGCGCGCAAGTCGCAACCGCTGCGTCTAGTTCCGTGACGCGCCACGCGGGAGCCTGGCCAGGTGCCCATCCGCTCCCTCCGTCCCGCTCCGCGGGCCCCGCTCGCCGACCGCCCCGCGAGTCGCCTGGCGGAGTCGCCCCCGGTCGTCGCCGGCCGATCGCCGAGCCGCCGGTCGCGTGCGGACGCCGGCCAGGCCGCGGTCGAGCTCGTCGCTCTCCTGCCACTCCTGGTCGCGCTGTGCGCGCTCGCGTGGCAGCTCGTCATCGCGGGCCACGCCGTCTGGGCGGTCCACGCCGCCGCCCGGACGGCGGCGCGCGCCCACGCGATCGGGCTGGACGCCCGCGCCGCGGCCCGCGCCCGCCTGCCGGCTGAGCTGCGGGGCGACCTGCGGGTCGGATCGGAGGACGACGGCACGGTCCGGGTCGCCGTCCGCATCCCCGCGATCCTCGGGCTCTACCGGCTGGGGGACGCCTCGGCGCACGCGCACTTCGAGCCGCAGCGATGACGCGTCCTGTTCCGCTCGCCGGCCGCTCGCGCCCGCCTCGCGCCGCAGCGACGGTCGGGCCACCCCGGCCGAGCGCCGCGGCGATGGTCAGCCCACTCCCGCCGAGCGCCCGCTCTGGCGCCGGCGAGGCCGGTCAGGCGTCGGTCGAGCTCGTCGCCTTCCTTCCGCTCATGGTCGTGCTCGGCTTCGCGCTCTTCAGCGTGGTCTCTGCGGCGTCGGCGCGCGAGCTCGCCTCCCAGGCGGCCGAGGCGGGGGCCGTCGCGCTGCTGCAGGACCGCGATCCGCGCGCCGCCGCCCGCGCGGCGCTGCCCGACGACGGCGCGGGCGCCGAGATCGAGGTCGCGCAGCGGCGCGTCGAAGTCACCGTCCGCCCGCGCGGGCCGATCGCGCGCCTCAACGCCGCCCTCGAAGCCCGGGCGGCTGCCGCCGCCGGCCCGGAGCCCGCGCCGTGAGCGACCTCCTCGCCCGTGCCGCCTCGCTGTTCGTCGCCCCGGCGGCGCCCCGGCCCGCGCCTGTCGCCGTCGCTCGCGCGAGCGGCTCTACGCGCCGCGGGCTGTCGTCCTCGGGACGCGGCGAACAGCGCCGGCCCTCGCGGCAGCCGTCGCCGGAGAGCTGCGCAGGCCGGACCAGTGGCCCGCGGCGATCGTCGCGGTCTGGACGGACGCAGACCACGACCGTGCCGCGCCCGGAGACGCCGCCTGGGAGCCGATCGCCGGATGGAGCGCAGCTGACCCTGCGCCCGTCCCGCGCGCCGAGAGCGCGCCTGCGTCGCCCCGCGGCTCGGCGCCCGCCACTCGGGCGGCCCGTCGATTGTCCGAGCGCCTGGCCGCCTGCGGCCTCGAGGCCCGCGGCCGCGGGCGCCTCGCCTGGGTCGACCTCCCGGCCGACGTCGCGCACGCCGTGGCGGCGGCCGAGCGGGCCGCGAGCCTCGACGTCCCGATGACGATCGCCGTCGCCGGTCCCCGCCCCGCCGCCCTCGAGCCCCTGCTGCGCGAGCCCGACCTCGTCGTCGTCGCCGCCACGCCGGCGGAAGCGCCAATCGCCGAGCTCGCCCGGGAGGATCTCGCGTCCGGCGAGCCGCCCGTCGTGGTGCTCGAGCCGCCCACCGGCGCCGCCCGACGGCTCGCCCTCGCCGGACGCGGCCGCCTCCGCCACCCGGACGCGCCGTTGGCCACGTTGCTGAGGGACCGGACATGAGGCGCGCTTACCGCCGCGGGGTGCCACACCCAGCCGGCGGATCGGCCATGACCCGCGCCGTCGCCGGCCGCGCCGCTGGGAGCTCGGGCCAGGCCGCCGTGCTCCTGGTCGGCGTGCTGCTCGCCGTCCTGGTCGGCGCGCTCGTGCTCGGTGCGGTCGCCCGCGGCGTCGGTCGCGAGGGTGACGCCCAGCGCTCCGCGGATCTTGCGGCGCTGGCGGGCGCCCGCGCCATGCACGCCGCCTTCGCCCGGCTCTTCGAGCCGCCGGCCTTCGGCGACCAGCCGAACCCCTACCACCTCGAGAAGGCCGGATACCTGGCGCTCGGCCGCGCCGCAGCGGAGCGCGTCGCGCGGGCGAACGGCGCCCGGACCTTCACCGTCGCGTTCCCGGATGCCGGCTCGTTCGCACCCGTGCAGCTCCGCGTCGAGGTGCACGAGCGGGTCGAGGTCCAGGCGGGCAGCGCGCGCCGCGCCGTCGCGGTCGAGGCCTCCGCGGACGCCGAGCTGGCGCCGCCCGCCGCGGACGGCCTACCGGCCTTCGCCTCGGGCGGCGGCTACGACGGCCCCCTCGCCTACCGCCAGGGTAAGCCCATGCGCCCCGACGTCGCGCTCGCCTTCGACCGCATGGCGGCGGCGGCGAGATCCGCCGGCCACGCGCTGGTCATCAACTCCGCGTTCCGCTCCGACGCCGAGCAGGCGATCCTCTTCGCCCGCCATCCCGACCCCAAATGGGTCGCCCCGCCGGGCAAGTCGCTGCACCGCATGGGGACCGAGCTCGACCTCGGGCCGTCCTCCGCCTACGGCTGGCTCGCCGCCAACGCCGGGCGCTTCCACTTCGTCAAGCGGTACTCGTGGGAGCCCTGGCATTTCGGCTATACGCTCAACGCCCGGTCGACCTACCGGGCGCCCGGCGCAAGCGCGAGCGGCGGCGGTGGCGACGGCAAGCGCACCGGCTCGCTGCCGAGCTTCGTGCCGGCGCAGTTCGCGCCGACCATCAACCGCGCGGCGCAGCGCTGGAGCGTGTCGGCGACGCTGCTGGCCGCGCAGCTCTACGCGGAGAGCAACTTCAACCCGTTCGCGCGCAGCCACGCGGGGGCGCAGGGAATCGCGCAGTTCATGCCGGGCACCGCCCGTGCCTATGGCCTGGACAACCCATTCGACCCTGAGCAGGCGATCAACGCCCAGGCGCACATGATGCGTGACCTCTTGCGCCAGTTCTCCTCGGTCCCGCTCGCGCTGGCGGCCTACAACGCGGGGCCGGGGGCCGTCAGCTCGTGCGGCTGCGTGCCGCCGTACCCGGAGACGCGCGCCTACGTCGCGAAGATCCTCGGCTTGATGAGCGGCGCCGGTCAGCCGCTGACCGGTGGTCCTGGCGCCGGGCTCATCGTGCGGCTCGTCAAGTGAAGTGGCGCGGACCGCTCAGGGCCAAGCCCTGGCGGGCGGGTCCTGTCAGGCAATGGAACCCGCCGGCGACTTGCTCGCGCAAGCTCGCCGGCCCGCAGCGCCCTTGCCTGCCACCCGCCCGAGGAACGCCTCCCAGGCCCTCGACATGACCTTGTTCTTAGCGCATCACCTGTCACGGACCGGATCTGAGTCGGATTCAACTTCCGGTTTGCGGATCTCTAGGCGAGCGGCGACACCCGCAGTGGCTGGGGCGCTCTTCCTCGACACGCGCTGAACAGGACCGCGCGAGCCGGTCTTGACGCTGTCAATCCCAGGCGATGAACACTCAGCCAATTGCGCCGTCCGAGCAGACAGCACCGAACCAAGCTGAGATCCTCTCGCCATGCCGGCGCTGCCGCTCACGGGTGGCTGCAACTGCGGTGCCGTCCGCTTCGAGGTGACCGAGCCGCTGCTCGTCGCGAGCTACTGCCACTGCAAGCGCTGCCAGCGTCGCAGCGGCGCGGCCGCGGCGGCCAACGCGCATCCCGCCGCCGGCACGTTCCGGATCGTGCTGGGTAAGGACCGGCTACGTGTGTGGCAGCCCGTCGGCGGCGGCGAGAAGTGGTTCTGCGGCGACTGCGGCTCGTCGCTCTTCGGCCGTAACCCGAGCCACGCCGATCCGATCGGCATTCGGATGGGGGCGTTCGACGCCGACCCGGGAATCCGGCCGAGCCTCCGCCAGTTCGTGGCCGATGCTGCGCCATGGGAGCCGATCCCCGACGACGGGTTGCCTCGCTTCCCCGGCAGCCGCCACACGCCGGGCTGAAACGGCACGGCGCCGTCGGAGTCGGCGGGCTGGCGTCGCTCTTCACCCGGCCCGTCGCCTGGCCAGGAGCGCGAGGCTCGTCGCCGGCAAGAGCACGGATCTGCGCCGTGGTGTCCTGAAGGCGCAGCAGATCGGCGCGGATGCGCGTCGACCGCTCGGCGCCGCTCACGACCGCCAGCACGACCACCCCCAGCAGGAGCAGCGATCCGACGAGCAACAGCGTCGCGCCGGCGCCACCCTCGCCGGAGAAGAAGTTCGAGAGCACAATGATCGCGCCGAAGTCGGCGATCGAGCCGGCGGCGACCACCAGCCGGCCCAGGTCCGAGTCGATCTCGCCGGCGTCCTTGAGCACAGGGATCAGGACGCCGAGCGACGTCGACCCGAGGGTGATGGCGACAAGCAGCGGGGTGTCGACCAGGCCGCCGGCGCTCAGCGCGAACGCCACGCCCACCGCGAGGGCGAGCGAGCACGCGTAACCGACGGCGCTGGTGCGCAGCAGCGTCCCGCGCAACCGCGCGAGGTCGACCTCCAACCCTCCGAGGAACAGCAGGAAGCCGAGGCCGACGACCGAGATGACCGCGATCGTGGTGTCGGCCTCGACGAGCCCCAGCACCGACGGCCCGGCGACGATCCCCGCGACGATCTCGATCACCACCGAAGGCAGGCGCACGCGCGGGAAGAGCCCGAGCACGAAGGGTGCGGCGAAGGCGATCGCGACGACCACCAGCAGGCCACCGAAGGACGGCACGGGACACGGTCCGTGCCGGCGGCGAATCGTTACCGCGCCGGCGGCTTCGCTGTAACGCGGTGGGGGTCCGGAGGACAGAGCGCCCATGACGACTTCAGACTCCGACTGGGCGCCACGGGCCGGCCTGGCCGGCAAGCTCCTCGCCGCCGTGGCGACGGTGCTCGGGCTCGTGGCCGGGATCCTCCTGCTCGGCCGCGTGGCGCCGGGGGTGACGCTCGCGATGCTCCTCACGGCGGCCTGGTTCGGCGTCGTCGCCGTCGTGGTGCTCGCCGCCGCGCGCCGGCGCCGCGGGCTCCTGCTCCCGATGGCCGCAGGCTACACGGTCGTCGCGGCGGCCGCCACCGTCGTCCTCGCGCTGCCGATGTTCGTCGACCGCGAGGTCGACGAACAGGTCGTGACCGCTGAGGCCGCACCCGCGAACATTGACCGCGCTGCATTGGGCCAAGACGACGAGGTCCGAGCCGACCGGCGGCCGCGGCGGCGCAACGTCCTGCTCGGCGCCGGCCCGTTCCGGCCGCGCGAGCATGCGGTGGAGGGGCAGGCGTCCCTGGTCCGGCTTGCCCGCGGCGGCGTGCGCCTCACGCTCACGGGCTTCAAGGTCGACAACGGGCCCGACCTGCGCGTCCACCTCGTGACGGGCTCCGCGACCTCCGACGATGACGTGGACGAGGTCGAGGATCTCGGCGCGCTGAAGGGCAATCGCGGCGACCAGCAGTACCGCGTGCCGGCGCGCCTGGACACGCGGCGCTACGACACCGCCGTGATCTGGTGCCGCGCGTTCTCGGTGAACTTCGCGGCGGCGCGGCTCGCCGGCGCCTGAGGCGGCGCTGACGCGTTCACGCGTCGCGGGCGAGCCGGACGCCGGCGAACAGCTGCCGCCGCTCCGGCCGGTCCCAGTTGCGCACCGTCGGCCCGGCCACCCGCGGGTGGGTGGCGAAGGAGCCGCCGCGCAGGACGCGGTAGTCGCGGTCGAAGAACACCTCGGAGTACTCCCGGTAGGGGTGCGCCTGGAAGCCCGGATAGCCGGTGAACCGGCTGCTCGTCCACTCCCACACCCCGTGCAGCCCGTCGAGTGGCTGCTCCTGCCAGGTCGCCGCCTTCTCCCACTCGGCCTCAGTGGGCAGGCGCGCGCCGTGGGCGCGCGCGTAGGCGTCGGCCTCGAACCACGACACGCGACACACGGCTGCGTCGTGCGCCGCGGCTGCGGCGTCCGGGTGGTCGGTGATGTCGTACTCCTGCTTCCAGGCCCAGCCCTCGTCCGACCACCACTCACGCCGCTCGTAGCCGCCGCCCTCGGCGAACGACCGCCACGAGGCGTTGGTCACCGGCAGCCGCGCGATCGCGAAGGCGCCGACGGCCACGCGATGACGAGGGCGCTCGTTGTCGTAGGCGAAGCCGTGCCCGTTCGCGCCGAGCAGCGCGTCACCCGCCGGAACGACGGCGAAGGCGAGATGCTCTGGTCCACTCGCGGGAGGCGAGCCGGTGATGTGCGGTGGCAGCAGACCGCCGAGCGCCATCGCCTGCAGCATCGTCTCGGTGTGCTGGAGCTCGTGGCGGACGACCATCTCGTGCAACACGCGATCGGGCCCGCGCTCCGCCAGCACCTCGAGCGTGCGCTCGCGGACATCGTCCAGGTAGGCGACGGCGGCCCGGCGCTCGAGCAGCGCGAGGTCGCCGCGCACGGCGCGCGGGCTCGAACGCGTCGTAGAGGTCGGCCAGCTCCGGGCGCAGCAGCGGCCGCCCGCCGTGCCGGTGGACCAGCCACAGGTCCTCGTAGGCGGCGATGTGCCCGAGGTCCCACACCAGCGGGCTCATGATCGGGTCCAGCTGGCGTTCGAGGTCGCGGTCGGAGAGGTGCGCGACCATGCGCAGCGTGCGGTCGCGCACCGCGCCGAGCAGCTCCGGCAGGCGGTCGGGCGCGCGCGCGGTGTCGAGTGTGGCGATGAAGTCCATGCCTCATGGTCTCGCCGGGATCAGCCGGCGTTACGCGTGCTCGAGCGGGCGCGCGCTGCTTGCCTCGCCGCTCGGCGTGGCGGCCCGGCCGGCGGCGATCGAGACCAGCGTCCTGAAGCCGAGCCAGATGTTGTCCGGCCTGCTCGCCGACGGGGAGGCACCGGGATGCCCGGGGGCGATCCGCACACGCAGGACCGCCGGCAGGACACGGAAGCGCAGCGGCGGCGTGAGCAGGGTCGCCTCGCCGTCGATGCCGGCCGGGACCCGGCCGGCCGACTGGACCTCGAACTCGGGCGTCGCCCATTCCCGCCATGGCCGCCGCGGGAGCAGCCGCCGCCAGCCGCGATCGTTGCGCGACTGCACGACGGCGATCCCCAGCCGGCCGTCGTCGATCCGGGGGCGGGTACCCGAGCCCAGCACCGCGCCGAGCCGGTAGCTGTTGTTGGAGATCATGAGCACCATGCCCGACACGTGCGGCACGCCGTCCGGGCCGGTCCAGCGAAGGTCGGGAGGGCGGCCCGAGGGCCCCATGACGTCGGGCAGCGTGCCGAGCAGGGTGCGGACCTTCGCCCCGCGATAGCCGTCCCGTTGCACGGCGGTCGCGTACAGGCCGAGCGAGACGTTGTTGACGAACACGCGGTCGTTGACCCGCGCGAGGTCGACCACGCGCTCGCCGCCGTCGACGAACGCGTCGAGGGCGCCGACGACGTCGTCGCGATCGACGCCGAGGTCGAGCGCGAAGTGATTGCGCGTCCCGGAGGGGATGCAGGCGTAGGGCAGCCCGCGCTCGGCCGCCACGGCCGCGACGATCGCCTGGGACCCGTCGCCGCCGGCCATCGCGAGTGCGTCGGCGCCATCGTCCACCGCCCGGGCCACGAGCTCTTCGAGGTCGTCCTCCGGCCCGAGCTCGACCGGCTCGATCCCGCGCGTGCGCGCCTCGTCGGAGAGGTGCACGCGCTCGGCCTTGCCGCCGCCCGAACGCGGGTTTACGAACAGGACGGGCCGCCGTGGCCTGGCCGCCTTGCCCAGCGGCACGCGGGAGGTGAATGCCGCGCACGCCGCCGATACGGAGAGCCAGAGCATGCCCAGGATGATCAGCCGGTCCACGACCCGGCGGTCGAGGAGCTCTTCCACGACGCCGATCGCGAACAGCGCGGCGAGCACCAATGCGAGGATCCGGACGATCCCGCGGCGCACGAGGCCGAAGGCCGCGGCGAGCACCGCGAGCGACATCGTGAGGAGCACGCCGAACGCCTGCTGGGGGTCATCCGCCGCGTAGGCCACGGCGGACAGGATCGCCAGCGGCGTGAGCAGGAGGGCGGCCACCGCCATCAGGCGCCTGCGCGTCATAGGATCAGGCTCCCGTGGACCCGCGCCGCCGGCTCGCCGCCGCCGATCGCGCCGACTCCGCTTTCTACGCGGCCGTCGCTCGCATCGACGTCCCCGCCCTCGGCTCCGCGATGCGCCCGCTGCCGGGCGCCGCCAGCTGCACCCGCTTGTGGATCGGGGTGGGCGGCCTGCTCGCGCTGGCGGGCGGCGTGCGCTGTCCCGGCGACGTCCTCGCCGGGGCGCTGCTCGGCGACCTGCTCGCCCGCGCGACGGTGCACGCGAGCGCCCGACTGCGATCTTGACCTGGCCACCGCACCTCCTCCGACCAGCCCCGGGTTGCGGCCTTTGCGCGACCCTAACCGGCGGCGACGCCGGCTCGCAAGGGCGAGCCGGCGGGCGTTCGACGGGGGAGATGCCTCATAGAGGGCTGGCGTGTTGCCGCTAGTGTCAGAGGGATGCCGGCCCCGAGTCATCGTCGCAGCGCCGCCGGCCAGCTGGTGGTGCTGGGGCTCGCCGTGGTCGCGGCGTTCGGGGCCTCGATCGCGTTCCTCCCGCACGATCCGGCGGAGGTGGCGCGGCTTGCCGCGCTGCCCGTCCCGCTGCTCGCCGGCGCCGCGATCGTCGCGTGGACGGTGCTCACGCCCGCGATGGTCTCGGGCACGCTCCTGGCCGCCGGCACCGGTCTGCTCCTGGGCGGCGCGCTCGGCGTGCCCGTCGCGCTCGCGGGCGCGACGCTCGGCTCGATGGCGGCGTTCCTCGTCGCCCGCCGGCTCGGCCGCGGGCCGGCCGACACGCTCGCCGGGCCACGCCTCACGCGCCTGCGCGACCTCGTGGAGCGGCGGCCGCTGCGCACGATCGCGCTCGCCCGCATGGCGCCGGGTGCGCCGGCCACGGTCCTCAACTACGCCGCCGGGCTCACGCGCATCCGGTTGCGCCACTTCGTCGCCGGGAGCCTGATCGGCGGCGCTCCGCGCGTGCTCGCCTACACCCTGCTCGGTGGCGCGGCGGCCGAGCGAGCGCTGTGGCCGGCGGCCGCGGCGGTGGGCGTGCTCGTCCTGCTCAGCGTCGCCGGGGCGGTCGTCGTGCGCCGCCGGCGCGCTTCGGCGCTGCTCTCCACCGCGACCTGAGCGCGGGCCGGTGGACGATCCGCTCGGGCTCTACGGCCTTGCCTGCGTCGCGCACGTGCACTCGACCTACTCGGACGGCACCGCCACCGTCGCCGAGCTCGTCGAGACGGCGGCCCGGGCCGGCGCGGACTGCGTGCTGCTGACCGACCACGACACGCTCGAGGCCCGCCGGCAGGGCGAGGAGGGCTGGCGCGGCGGCGTGCTCCTGCTCGCCGGCCACGAGGTCTCGCCCAAGGCGGGGCACCTGCTCGTGTTCGGGCTCGACGAGGAGATCCCGCACGCGGGGCGGACCGAGCAGGAGATCTGCGCCGCGGCCACCGCGGCCGGCGGCGTGAACTTCGCCGCGCACCCGTTCTCCGCGGGCTCGCGGATGTCGAAGCTGATCGCCCCGCCGCACGGCTGGGACCTGCGCGGCGCGCCGTGCGGCGGCATCGAGCTCTGGAGCGTGGCCAGCGACTCGGCCGAGGCGTGGCGCACGCCGTGGGAGGCGGTCGCGTTCCTGCGCGATCCGATGCGCAGCCTGGTGGGCGTGCCGGCCCGCCACCTCGAGCTCTGGGACCGGCTCTGCCTGCGCCGCCGCGTCCCCGCCATCGGCGGGCTGGACGCCCATCAGCACGGGATCCGCCTGCGCGGGCGGGTGCGCTCGCCGATGCCCCATTCGCGCTACTTCGGGATCCTCCAGACGCACGTGCTGCTGGCGTCCGCGCCGACCGGCGAGCTGGCCGCCGACCGCGCCGCGGTCTACGCGGCGCTCGCCGAGGGGTGCTGCTACCTGTCGTTCGAGGCGCTCGCCCCGGGCGCGGGATTCCGCTTCTGGGCGGAGGCGGACGGCGCGGCCGCGCCGATGGGCGCGCGCGTCGATCCCGGGCGCTGGACGCTGCGGGCGAGGACGCCGCGCCCGGCGCGGCTGCGGCTGCTGCGCGACGGGGCTCCGGTGCACGACGCCGAGGGCGACCGCCTGGAGCACACGGTCGATACCGCCGGGTGCTACCGGCTGGAGGCCCGGCTGCCGGGCGACGAGCGCGATCGGCTCTGGCTCGTGAGCAACCCGGTCTACGTGCGTCCGGTGAGTACCGAGGCCGGGACGCGGCGCGTCTCCCAGCCCGCCCGGTCCCACAGCACGAGCAGCATCGCCCCGGCCGCCGAAGCCGCGAAGTCGATCGCCATGTGGCCGACCAGCTCGTCGAAGGTGTACGAGCGGGCGTCGAAGAGCCCGTTGGACACCCACGCCCCGACCTCGTAGAGCATCCCCACGCCGAACCCGAGGCAGGTGGCGGTCAGCAGGATCCCGGTCCGCTCGTGGATGTCGCTCTTGCCGGACAGGTCGGGGACGGCGCGGAACCTGACTAGCAGTAGGTAGAGCAGCACCGCGATCGACAGCGAGGACAGCACGCGCGCGGCGACCTCGTATCCGCCGATCGTGTCGTAGGCGCCGAGGAACGCACCCCACGCCTGGAAGGCCATCGCCAGCGCGAAGAGCGCGTCGAACGGCCGCGGCGCCTCGGCCAGGCGCACGAGCACCGCGAGCCCGAGGCCGAACAGGAAGCGCGCGGCGTGCTCCCAGTCGCCCTGGACCGTTGCCACCAGCACGCCCGCGAGCAGGCACAGACGGATGACGTCGACCGGGTCCCGGAGGACCGGCCCCCAGTCGCCCGCCAGCCATCGTGGCACGTGCGGGTACGGCTGCCCCTGCTCATGGGCGTGCCCGCGTGGTGGCCGCAGCTGCGCCAGGCGATCGCCGAAGCGCGAGAGCAGGTCCTTGTCGCGGTCCGGCGGGGCGGTCGGCATCGGCTCCTCGCCGCGCAGGGCGGCGCCGGGGGTGCGCCAGGTTCCCCAGCCCCGCCCGGTCCAGAACAACAGGATCGCGCCGGCCATCAGCGAGCCGAGCGTGTCGTCGATCAGGTCGCCGATCGAGTCGCCGTAGGTGACGAACATCTCCGTCCCGAACGCGCGGTTGGAGAACCACTCCCACATCTCGAAGACGCCGCCGACGCTGAGGCCGAACGCGAGCGTCACGAACACCATCGCCACGCGGTCGTGCAAGCCGGCGTCCTCGGAGAGGTCGGGCACGATCCGCAGGTGGCAGAGCGTGATGTAGAGCAGCATCGCCGTGCCGCACGGCAGGATGAAGTGCACGAGCTTGTCGTAGCCGTAGATGTGGTCGAACAGCGCGAGCACGTTGCCCCAGATCGCCAGGTTGATTCCGAGCTGGAAGACGAGGTCGAACGGGCGCTGCACGTTGAGCACGCGCGGCGCCAGCACGAGCAGGAAGCCGCCGATGAGCTCCGGCGTGTGGCTCGTCTCACCGATGGCCGCGGTCACGATCGCGCCGAGCAAAGGCGCCAGCCGCAGCAGGTCCAGCGGGTCGCGGACGACGCGGTTCCAGTCCCCGACCAGCCACTTCGGCAGGTTCGTGGGCGCCGGCGTGGGGCGCACCACCGCGCGGCGCCAGAGTGCGGGCGGACGCTCGCCCGGCGGTCGGCCGACGCGGTCCATGAGGGTGGCCAGCCTATGCCTGCCGTGGTGACAAGTGCAAGCGGCGGCGCGCCAGCGGCGGTTGCGTCGCCGGCCGCGTCCGGGGTAGCGTCGCCGTGCCAGACCCGTACCCCACGACAGACCCACAAGGAGGGCCGCAATGCAGATGGGCGAGAAGATCAGCGGCCTGTTCCGCCTCAAGGGCGAGAACTGGATGCGCCACGCGAACCCCGCCAGCGTCTGGACCCGCTTCGCGGTGCTGCCGCTGCTCGCGGGCTCGATCTGGAGCCGCAAGTGGCTCGGCCCGCGGTCGCTGGTCCCGATCGCCGGGTCGACCGTGTGGCTGTTCGTCAACCCGCTGTTCTTCAAGCCGCCGCGATCCACGCGCAACTGGGCGTCCAAGGGCGTCTTCGGCGAGCGAGTCTGGGTGGAGCGCGAGCGGTCCGAGCTCCCGCCGCAGTTCCAGTCCGTCGTGCCGAACGTGGCGAGCGCCTACCAGGCGGTCGGCATGATCCCGCTCGTCTACGGCCTGATCGCCCTGAAGGTCTCTCCGACCATCGGCGGCATGCTCATCGTGCAGGGCGGCAAGCTGTGGTACATCGACCGGATGGTGCTGCTGTTCGACGAGATGAAGGCGCGCGACGCCGAGGTCGCGGGCTGGGAGTACTGACCCGGCACGGTGCCCGAGCTGACCACCGAGCGCCTGCTGCTGCGCCGCTGGCGCGCGAGCGACAAGGCTCCGTTCGCGGCACTCAACGCCGACCCTGAGGTCATGCGCCACTTCCCGGCGTCGCTGGCGCCTCGGGCCAGCGACGAGCTCGCCGACCGGCTCGCGACGGCGCTCGCGAGCGACGGCTTCGGCCTGTGGGCGATCGAGGAGCGCGCGACCGGCCGCTTCGCCGGCTTCACCGGGATCCAGCGGGTGTCCTTCAGGGCGCACTTCACGCCCGCGGTCGAGACGGGCTGGCGGCTGGCGCGCGAGGCGTGGGGGCGCGGCTTCGCCACCGAGGCCGCGCGCGCCGCGACCGCCTTCGGCTTCGACGCCCTCGGCCTCGAGGAGGTCGTGTCGTTCACCGTGCCGGCCAACACGCGCTCGCGGGCCGTGATGGAGCGCCTGGGGATGACCCATGCGGCGGCCGACGACTTCGACCATCCGCGCGTGGCCCACGGCGATCTGCTGCGCCGCCACGTCCTCTACCGGCTGAGACGGGCGGACCAGGCCTACTCACGGCGGTGACCGCCGCAGAGACTCGCGCCGATGACCGGCTCCGGCGAAGAGACCTCAAGGGCGAGCGATCCGCAGCGTGAGGCGGCGATCGACCGCCTGAAGGCCAAGGAGGGCTTTCGCAACCTCGTCGTCAGTGCGCTTTTCGTGACGGTCCTCGTGAACGTCATCTGGCTTGCCACCGACCGTGGGGACTACTGGCCGATCTGGCCGATGATCGGCCTGGGCATCGCGCTGGTCGCCACGGGCGACGATCAATCATCTAGGCCGGCGGCTTCCGCCGCGCGGCGAAGGCCGCCGAGGCGCGCTCGGCGTCCTCGGTCTGAGCAAGCATCCCGTAGGCGAGCCGCTCGAGTGCCAGCCCGGCCTCGCGCGAGGCCTCAGGCAGCACGTCGGCCAGCCGCTTGGCCGTCTGGACCGCCAGCGGCGGCAGGCCCGCGAGACGCTCGGCCAGCGCGAGCGCGCGCGGCAGCGCCTCGCCGTCGCCGACGACCTCGGTCAGCAACCCGAGCGCGTGCGCCTCCTGCGCCGAGAAGCGGTCGCGCAGCAGCACCACCTCCTTTGCCCGGGCCGCGCCGAGCAGCCTGACCAGGCGGTGCATGCCGCCCGAGCTCGGGACGATCCCGATCGCGACCTCGGGCAGGCCGAAGACCGCCGAGGCCTCGGCCACGCGGAAGTCGGTCGCGAGCGCGAGCTCGAGCCCGCCGCCCAGGCAGTAGCCGGCGATCGCGGACACGCTCGGCTGCGCGAGCACCGCGACGCGCTCGTACACGTCACCGGTGGCGGCGTAGTAGGCGACGATCGCGGCGGGGTCCAGACCGCGCATCTCGCTCACGTCCGCGCCGGCGGAGAAGACTCGCGCGCCGCCGGTGAGCACGACGCACCCGCTCGCGCGCACCGCCTCGCTGGTCAGCGCCCGGCCCAGCTCCTCCTCGAGCGCGGTGGAGAGCGCGTTGAGCTTGGCCTCCCGCCGCAGCGTCAGCACGCACGCCGCGCCCTCGCGGGAGCTCTCGACCAGCGCGTCGCTCATGGCACAGGCGGCGAGGGGATGGGTGCGGCGCTCACGGCTCCGGCTCCGGCGGCGGTGGCGGGGCCGTGCCGCCCCACGCGTCCTGGCCGCCGTCGATCGTGATCGTCGTGCCGGTGATGAACGCGCCGCCGTCGGAGGCCAGGAAGGCGATCAGGCTCGCGACCTCCTCGGGGCGGCCCGTGCGGCCGAGCGGGATCGACGTCCGCCACGCCGCGAGCGCGTCGGGCCCGTACTGGTCCAGGCCCTCGGTCTCGATCGTCCCGGCCGCGACGCAGACCGACCGGATGCCGTAGCGGCTCCACTCCAGCGCGAGCCCGGAGGCGAGGTTGCCCAGCGCCGCGCGGGCGGCGGACGCGTGGGCGAAGCCGGCGATCCCGCGCGCCGGCGAGAAGCCGAGGAAGACCACCAGGCCGCGGCGGGCGGGGATCATCGCGCGCGTCGCGACCGCCTGGGTCATCGCCCACGTCGCATCGACCGTCAGGCGGTGGACGGCACGCCAGCCCTTCGGGACGATCTCCTCGGCCGCAGAAGAGAATTGCCCGCCCGCGTTGTTGACCAGCACGTCGATCCCGCCGAAGCGCTCGAGCGCGCCGCCGACGATGCGCTCGACGTCGCCGGCCTCGCGGATGTCGCCCGCTACGGCGAGGCACTCGCCGCCCGCGTCTTCGATCTCCGCCCGCACCGGTTCGAGGCGCTCCGCGCGGCGACCGCAGATCGCCACCCGCGCGCCGCTGCCCGCCAGCGCGAGCGCGGTGGCGCGCCCGATGCCGGTCCCGCCGCCGCTGATCAGTGCGACGCGACCGGCGGTGGCGTCGTGTCGCAGGGGCGAGCGGAAGGCGGCCATCAGTCCTGTCGCTCGAGCCGCGCGCGGCGCTGGAGGGCGTAGAGGTCGTCGCGGCCCTGCACGAAGGGGCCCGACGAGGGCGGCGTGTAGTCCCACGTCGCCAACGCGCCGCGGTGCAGGCCGGCGACGACCCGCCGGCGCCGGCGCTGGCTGGCGAGCACGGCGGCCTCGAGCGCACCGAGGTCCCACCGCCGGCGCACCTCGGCGCGAAGCTCGGCCAGCAGCTCGGCGTGTCCCGGGTCGGCCGCCAAGTCGACCAGCTCGTCCGGGTCGGCCTCGAGGTCATAGAGCAGGTCCGGATCGCCGGGGCAGTGGATGAGCTTGTGGCGCCCGCGCCGCACCATCACCATGGGGGCGCGCACGCCCTCGGCCAGGTACTCGGCGACCACGTCGGCGCGCGGACCCGCCTCGCCGCGCATGAGCGGGGCCAGCGTGCGGCCGTCTCCGTCGTCGTCCTCCGGCTCGCCGGCGAGCTCGCACAGCGTCGGGACGAGGTCCAGCAGCGACACCGGCTGCGCCACCCGTCCCGGCGCGAAGCGCCCGGGCGCCCACGCGATCAGCGGCACGCGGGCGGCCGCCTCGAAGAACGCCATCTTGTACCAGAGGCCGCGCTCGCCCAGGAGCTCGCCGTGGTCGGCGGTGAAGAGCACGACGGTGTCCTCGGCCAGCCCGCTCTCCCGCAGCGCCCCGAGCAGCTCGCCGACGCAGGCGTCGACGTAGCTCACCGCCGCGTAGTAGCCCTGCCGCGCGCGCCGGATCTGCTCGTCGGTCGGCTCGACGGCGTCGATCCCGCACATCTCCCGCAGGCGCCGGCTGTGCGGGTCGCTCGCCGCCTCCCGCCCGACCCGCGGGAGCTCGACCGCGGCGGGGTCGTAGCGGTCCCAGTCGGCGGCCCGCAGCTCCCACGGGTCGTGCGGGTGGGTGAAGGAGACGGTCATGAACCACGGATCCGCCGCCGGCTCGCGCGCGAGGTCGTGGAGCCGGCGCACCGCGCGGAAGGCGACCTCGTCGTCGTAGTCGAGCTGCAGCGAGGTCACGCACCGTGCTGGGGTCAGCACGCTCTCCATCGTGTGATACCAGGGCAGCTGTTCGCCCGGCCGCAAGCGCCAGTCCGGCGTCCACTCGAGGCCGGCGGGGTAGACGTCGGCGGTCAGCCGGTGCTCGAAGCCGTGCAGCTGGTCGGGGCCGACGAAGTGCATCTTGCCGACCAGCGTCGTGTCGTAGCCGGCGGCCCGCAGCCGGTGGGCGACGGTCGGCTCGGAGGCCGGCAGCTCGGCGCCGTTGTCGTAGACCCCGACCGCCGACGGCAGCCGGCCGGTCATCAGCGCCGCGCGCGACGGCGCGCACAGGGGGGAGGGGCAGTACGCGGCGTCGAAGACGACCCCCTCGGCCGCCAGGCGGTCCAGGTGCGGCGCCTGCACCGCCGGATGGCCGTACGCCGGCAGCCAGCCGGCGCCGAGCTGGTCGGCCATCAGCAGCAGGATGTTCGGGCGGCCGGCGGGAATGGCGGCTCAGCCGGCGCCGGCGAGGGCGGCGTCGATGCTGGGGGTGTTCTCGAGCAGCCGGCGGGTGTAGTCGGCCCCGGGGGCGGTGAAGATCTCCTCCGTCGGGCCCTGCTCGACGATCCGGCCCTCGGTCATGACCGCCACGCGATCGGCGAGCGTGCGGATGAGGGCGAGGTTGTGGGTGATGAACAGCAGGCTCAGGCCCATCTCGGCCTGCAGCCGGCGCAGCAGGTCGATGATCGCCGCCTGCACGGAGACGTCGAGCGCCGAGGTCACCTCGTCGCAGACCAGCAGGGCGGGCTCGGCGGCCAGCGCCCGCGCGATCGCGACCCGCTGGCGCTCGCCGCCCGAGAGCTGGTCGGGGAAGCGGTTGGCCGCGCCGGAGCCGAGCGCGACGCGCTCCAGGCACTCGTTGACCCGCCCGCTCAGCTGCTTGCGATCGCCCGGGAAGAACAGCTCGAGCTGGCGGGCGATCGTCTGCCCGACGGTGCGGCGCGGGTTCAGCGACGCGTACGGGTTCTGGAAGACGTACTGGATGTCCTTGCGCGCCTGCGCCGAGCGCGCACGAGCGGCTTTGGGGAGCACCTCCCCGCCGAGGATCACCTCGCCGGTGTAGTCCTTGTGCAGCCCGGCGACGCAGCGCGCCAGCGTCGTCTTGCCGCTGCCCGACTCGCCGACCAGCGACAGGCACTCACGCCGGTGGACCTCGAGCCCGATCGCGTGCAGCACGTGGTTGTCGCCGTGGTGGGCGTCGAGGCCGGCGACGGTGAGCACGCCCTCGCCGGCGCCGGCGTGGGCGTCGGAGTGCACCGTCAGCGGGATCTCGCGCGTCGCTTCCTCGGTGTGCCAGCAGCGCACGCTGTGCCCGTCGCCGAGCTCGGAGACGGGCGGGAACTGCTCGCGGCTCAGATCGTCGGCCAGCGAGCAGCGGGGGGCGAACGCGCAGCCGGCCGGGCGATGGCCGGGCAGCGGGGCATAGCCGGGGATGCCGACGACCGCCCGCTCGCCGGCCATGTCGGGCACGGCGCGCAGCAGCTGGCGGGTGTAAGGGTGCCGCGGCGCGCCGAAGAGCGCGTCGTGCGGCCCGGCCTCGACGATCCGCCCCGCGTACATGACCGCGACGTGGTCGGCGAGCTCGGCCACGACGGCGAGGTCGTGGCTGACGTAGAGGGCGGCGACGCGGTGGGTGCGGCACATGTCGCGCAGCGTCTCGAGCACCTTGGACTGCGTCGTGACGTCCAGGCCGGTGGTGGGCTCGTCGCAGACGATCACCTTCGGTCGCGTCGCGAAGGCCATCGCGATCGCCACGCGCTGCTGCTGGCCGCCGGAGAGCTGGTGCGGATAGCGCCGCAGGAAGGCGGTCTCCGAGGGCAGCACGACCTCCTCGAGCGCCTCGACGACGCGCGCCTTGCGCTCCGCCTCGCTCCAGTCGCCCGCGTGGGCCTCGAGTCCCTCGGCCAGCTGGGTGCCGATCCGCAGCGCCGGGTTCAGCGCCGTCCCGGGGTCCTGGGGGATGTAGGAGACGGTCGCGCCCCGGAGCTGCCGCAGCTCAGCGTCGCGCAGCTCGCCGAGGTTGCGGCCGTCGATGGTCACGCTGCCGCCGGCCACGTGGCCGCCGCGCCGGGTGTAGCCGAGCAGCGCGGTCCCGACCGTCGTCTTGCCCGAGCCCGATTCGCCGACCAGCCCGAGCACCTCGCCGGCCCGGATCTCCAGCGTGACCTCGTCGACGACGTCCGCCCCCGACGCGCTCAGCTCGACCTTGAGGTCGCGAACCTGGACGACCGCGCCCGTGAGCCCGTCGCTCATGTCTCGCCCCGCCCGTCGATGCCGATCGCCGCCCGCGCGATGCCGTCGGTGATCAGGTTCGTGCCGACCGTCAGCAGCCCGATCGCCAGCACCGGCAGCATCACCGACCACGGCTGGACGGTGAGCGCCAGGCGATTCTCGTTGATCATCAGGCCCCAGTCGGCCGTCGGCGGCTGCAGCCCGAAGCCGAGGAAGCCGACGGCGGCCACGAGCGCGATCGAGTAGGTCATCCGCAGGCCGATCTCGACCAGCAGCGGGCTCGTGACGTTGGGCAGCAGCTCGCCGAGGATGATGCGCGAGCGCTTCTCGCCGACCGCTTCGGCGGCCTTGACGAAGTCGCGCTCGACGACCTCCTGGCCGGCCCCGCGGATCACCCGCGCGACGCGCGGCGCGTGGGTGAGCGCGACGCAGAGCACGATCAGCCACAGCTTCGGGCCGATCGCGGAGACGGCGAGCAGGACGAGGATGATCGGCGGGAAGGCGAGCAGCACGTCGTTGCCGCGCATCAGCACGTCGTCGAGCCAGCCGCGCGAGTAGGCGGCCAGCAGGCCGACCGCCACGCCCGCCACGACGCCCACCACCGTGGCCGCCGCCGAGAGCCACAGCACGGTCCGCCCGCCGTAGAGGAAGCGGCTCCAGACGTCGCGGCCCAGCGCGTCGGCGCCGAACAGCGCCTCGCCCGACGGCCCGCTGTTGGGCACGGCGACGAACTCGGTCGGCTCGTAGGGGGCGATCAGCGGGCCGAAGACCGCGACGAGGACGAGCAGCCCGACGATCGCCACCCCGATCTTCGTGCGCGCGAGCCGCAGCGAGTTGCGCAGCGTCGCGAGCCACTGGCGGCTGCGCAGTCGCTCGCCGGCTCCCAGCTCGGCCTCGAGCGTGAGGTCGACCGCCTGCTGGGTCATCGCGTCGCCGTCCGCAGCCGCGGGGTCACGAGGATCGTGGCGAGGTCGGCCAGCAGGTTGAGCACGACGTAGAACCCGGCGGCCAGCATCGTCACGGTCTGCACGACCGGCATGTCGCGGTTGGCGACCGCGTCGACCAGCGCGGCGCCGATCCCCGGGTAGGAGAAGACGAACTCCACCAGCACGACGCCGCCCGCCATCCAGGCCAGCTGCAGCGCGGCGACCTGGATCGCCGGCACGATCGCGTTGGGCACCGCGTGGCGCCAGATCACGGTGCGCTCGGAGAGCCCCTTCAGCCGCGCCATCGTCACGTAGTCGCTCTCGAGCACCTCGACCATCGAGCCGCGCATGATGCGGCTGATGTAGGGGACGACCGCGAGCACGAGCGTCAGCGCCGGCAGCACCGCCACCTGCGGGTCCTCCCACGCCGGCACGCCGGGCGGCAGCAGCGAGACCGCGGGGAAGACCTGGAAGACCTGCGTGGCCAGCAGCAGCACCAGCACGATCCCGATCACGAACTCCGGCAGCGCCGCCAGCACCAGCGTGGTGGTGGACACGAGGTGGTCGACGGGCTTGTCGCGGCGCATCGCCGTCCACACCCCGAGGACGATCGAGAGCGGCACGGCGACCACCGAGGCCAGCAGCACGAGGAACGCCGAGTTGGCGACCCGGCTCTCGAGCAGGTCGCCGACCGGCTGCTGCGTGGCGGCCGAGACGCCGAGATTGCCCGTGAGCAGGTCGCCCAGCCAGCTGAAGTACTGGCTGATCACCGGCTGGTCGAGGTTGAGCTGCTCGCGCAGCGCCGCGACGCGCTCCGGCGTGGCCTCGCGGCCGAGGATCGCCGAGGCCGCGTCGCCCGGCAGGGCGAGCACGGCCGCGAAGACGATCAGCGAGATCAGCCACAGCGTCAGCACCCCGAGCGCGAGGCGGCGGAGGATGAGCTTGCTCACGGGCGGATCCCTCGGCTCGCGGTCAGGTCTGCGTGAAGCCGATGTTCTTGAACCAGTAGTTGCCGAACGGGAAGCCCGACTTCGCCTCCACGAAGCCGCCGACGGTCGCCGCGTGGGCGTCCACGATGTTCGAGAAGTACTGGATGATGTAGCCGCCCTGGTCGTACTGGAGCTTCTGGGCCTCCTGCAGGATCTCGCAGCGGCGGTCGTCGTCGAGCTCCGCGCGCCCCTGCTGGATGAGGTCCTGGAACTTCTTGTCCTCCCAGTGGGTCTCGTTGAACGGGGAGTTGGGCAGGTCGCCCTGGGCCACCTGGGTGAGGTAGCTGCGTGTCGCCCAGAAGTCCTGCGCGAACGGCCACTTGAGGTAGTTGTCGCCGTAGAAGGTGCCGGAGTCGACCTTGCGGACCTTGACGGTCACGCCCGCGCCCTTGGCCTGCTGGGCGAAGACCTGGGCGGCCTCCGGGATCCCCTGGAAGACCGGCGCGGTGACCAGCTCGACGGTCAGGTTCTCGCGGCCGGCCGCCTTGAGCAGCGACTTGGCCTGCTCGAGGTCCTGCTCACGCTGGGGCAGGTCGGAGGCGAAGCAGGGGTCGTAGGGCGCGTAGAGGTCGTTGGCGATGCGCCCCTGGCCGCTGAGCACCTGGTCGACCATCTGCTGGCGGTCGACGATCAGGCGGAAGGCCTGACGCACGCGCACGTCGTCGAACGGGGTGGCGTCGACGCGCATGGTGAACGGCTGCCAGGCGCCGGTCTCTGAGATCACGACGCGCAGGTTCGGGTTGCCCTTCACGGACGCGATCTGGCTCGCGGGGAGGTTGTCGATCGCCTCCACCTGGCCGCCGAGCAGCGCGTTGACGCGCGCGGTGTCGTCGGAGAAGCCGATGATCACCAGCTCGTCGGCGTACGGCTTGCCGCTCTGCCAGTAGTCGGGGTTCTTGGCGAACACGCTCTGCTCGCCGGGGGTGAAGCTCTGGTACTTGAACGGCCCGGTGCCGACGGGCTTCTTCGGGTCGTAGCCGACCGGGACGATGCCGTTGAAGTACTGGCCGACGTCGTCAGGGAAGCCGGCGTTGGCGAACTGCAGCGGGATGCGGACCGTGCGGTCGTCGAGCTTGCGCAGCGCCTCGCGGTCGATGTAGCCGATCGAGGCGGCGCCGACCTTGGGGTCCTTGGGGTCGGTGATCCGCCGCAGCGAGAAGATCACGTCGTCGGCGGTGACGGGCTTGCCGTCGTGGAAGGTGATGCCCTCCTTGAGCCGGACGGTCCACTCCTTCGGCGTCGAGCCCGGCTCGATCGACTCGGCGAGCAGCATCTCGAGCTTGGAGAAGTCAGGGGTGCGCACGGCCAGCGACTCGTACAGGTTCCAGACCCGCATGATGTCCGTGTCCGCGGTGGGCTTGTGGGCGTCGATCGTGTCCTCCGCGCCGCCGCCCGTCGCGCCGATGCGCAGCGTGCCACCCGAGCGGAGCTTGACCTGGGCGGGCTCCGAGCCCTCCTCGGCGCCGCCGTCGCCGCCGTCGCTGCCGCCGCAGCCGAGCAGCAGGCCGCTCGCCGACAGCGTCACGCCGCCGGCGACCGCGCCGCGCAGGACCTGACGGCGGGTGAGTGCTTCCTCGAGCCAGCGGCTCGGATCGTTCGTCGTCACGGTGCTCCCTCTCCTCGTCCGCAGGGCGCCCGATCTCCAGGCCAGGCGCCTGACCTTCCCGGCCGGGTAACCGTATGAGATATATCTGGCGCGCACAAGCGGTGCGACCTAGGCTGACCGGGATCGCCGAGAGGAGGGTCAGATGAGTCAGTTCGTCTTCGACGAGGCGCTCGTCCAGCGGCTCGAGACGCTCTACCGCAAGCGCGACGTGCTCCGGCGCCGGCGCCTCGTCCGCGAGGCGCTCGCCGCGGAGGCCGGCGAGCACGTGCTCGACGTCGGCTGCGGCCCGGGCTTCTACCTGGCCGAGATGCTCGAGGCGGTGGGCCCCGGCGGCGAGGTGGTGGGGGTCGACGCCAGCCCCGAGTCGCTCGCCGCCGCCGCGCGGCGCTGCGGGGGCGAGCCGAACGTCACCCTGCTCGAGGGCGACGCCACGGCCTTGCCGGTCGCCGACGCGAGCGCCGACGCGGCGCTGAGCGTCCAGGTGCTGGAGTACGTGCCGGATGTCCCAGCGGCGCTCGCCGAGCTGCGCCGCGCGGTCCGGCCCGGCGGCCGCGTCGTGCTGTGGGACGTCGACTGGTCCACGGTCTCCTGGCACTCCGAGCGGCCGGATCGGATGGCCCGCGTGCTGCGCGCCTGGGACGCCCACCTCGCCCACCCGGCGCTCCCGCGCACGCTCGCCTCCCAGCTGCGCGCGGCGGGCTTCGGGGACGTTCGGGCCGAGGGCCACGTCTTCGCGACGGCCGAGCTGGACCCGGAGGCCTTCGGCGCCGGCGTCGTGCTGCCGACGGTCGAGTTCTTCGTCGCGCGCCGGGCGGAGATCGGCGAGCAGGAGGCGGCGGCGTGGGCCGCCGAGCAGCAGGCGCTCCACGAGCGCGGCGCGTTCTTCTTCGCCTGCGTGCAGTTCTGCTTCACCGCGACGCGTGGCTGAGGCCGAGCGCCGCGCGCGCCGCGGCCAGCGCGACGTCGATGTCGCGCTCGTCGACGTCGAGGTGCGTGACCGCCCGCACGGTCGTGGCGTCGAGCGGGCCCATGTCGACGCCCTCGGCCGCCAGCGCGTCGCAGAAGGCGGGCGCGTCGGCGACCTCGAAGGCGACGATGTTCGTGTCCACGGCCTCTGGATCGACGCGCACGCCCGGCAGCTCGGCGAGTCCCTCGGCGAGCCGGCGGGCGTTGGCGTGGTCGTCGGCGAGCCGCTCGACGTGGTGGTCGAGCGCGTAGAGCGCCCCGGCGGCGACGATCCCGCCCTGGCGCAGCGCGCCGCCCAGCATCTGCTTGTAGCGCCACGCCTCGTCGATCAGCTCGCGCGAGCCCGCCAGCGCCGCGCCGACCGGCGCGCCGAGGCCCTTGGTGAAGTCGATCCAGGCCGTGTCGAAGCCGCGCGTCCACTCGCTCGCCGGCAGGCCGCTGGCCACCACCGCGTTCATCAACCGTGCGCCGTCCAGGTGGGCGCGCAGGCCGGCGGCCGCGGCGGCGCCGAGCACGCCGCGCAGGCCGTCGAGCGGCCACACGCAGCCGCCGGCGACGTTCGTCGTGTTCTCCACGGAGACGAGCCGCGAGCGCGGCGCGTAGCGATCCGCCGGGTCGTGGAGCGCCGCGGTCAGGGCGGCGGCGTCGAAGGTGCCGCGCGGGCCGTCGAGCGGGGTGAGCACCGCGCCCCACAGGGCCGCCGGGCCGCCCGCCTCGAAGCGCAGCGGGTGGGCCGTGCGGTGTAGCAGCACCTGGTCGCCGCCGTGGCCGAGGTGCAGGCGGAAGCCGATGGCGTTGCACATCGTGCCCGTCGGCAGGAAGACGGCGGCCTCGTAGCCGAGCAGCTCGGCGACGCGCTCGCACAGCGCCGTGATCGTGGGGTCGGCGAAGCGCTGCTCGTCGCCGACGTCGGCCTCGGCCATCGCGCGGCGCATCCCGGGCGTCGGCCGGGTCTGGGTGTCGGAGTAGAGGTTGACGCGCCCGCTCATCGCCCGGCGCCCGCCGCGACGGCCGCCGCCGAGAGCTGGACCGGCACGCCCGAGAGCACCGCGTTGCCCGACAGCGGGTCGAGCGCGCCGGCGTCGGTGAGCCGGTTGACGTTGACGCCGGGATCCCGCGCCGCGACGCGCATGTGCTCCCCGGCCTCGGCATGGCCCCAGCCGTGCGGGACCGACACCACGCCGGGGCGGATCGCCTCGGTGACCTCGACGGGCAGCTCGATCCGCCCGACCTGCGAGCGCAGCACGGCGGGCTCGCCGTCGGTCAGCCCGAGTCGCGCCGCGTCGTCGGGATGGACCTGCACCGTGCAGCGGTGCGGGCCGCCGCGCAGCAGCTCGAGGTTGTGCATCCAGGAGTTGTTGGAGCGCAACTGGCGGCGGCCGACGAGCACGAGGTCGCCGCCGTTGGCGGGCCGCGACTGCGCTTCCAACCACGCCTCGAGGCGTCCCACGTCGGCCAGGAACGCCTCCGGGGCGAGCTCGACCTTGCCCGAGGGGGTCCGCAGCAGCGCCGGCAGGCGCGGCTCGAGTGGTCCGAGGTCGATCCCGTGCGGGGCGGCTTCGAGCGCCGCCAGCGACAGCCCGCCGGGCCGGGCGCCGAAGCCGTCGCCGTAGGGCCCGGCCCGCAGCAGCAGGTCGAGCACCCGCTCGGGGCCGCGGCGCCCGTCGGCGGCGAGCGCCGCCAGCAGCTCGTCCGGGTCGCGCCCGGCGACGCCGGAGCCGGCCGCGCCCGTCTCGCGGCGGGCGTACTCGCCGGCCACCAGGTCGTCGAGCGCGCCGACGTCGGCGTCCGGGCCCAGGCCCGCGGCGATGCCGGTGATCGCCAGCAGCGTCTCCCACTCGTCCGGCAGACCGGGCGGCAGCGGCAGCACGGGCGGCGAGTAGTTGGCGACGTTGCGCACGGCGAAGCCGTACAGCGCGAGGTCGTAGTGCGAGCGCTCCAGCGGCGACGGCGCCGGGAGGACCACGTCGGCGTGCCGGGTCGTCTCGTTGAGGTAGAGGTCGACGCAGACGATCAGCTCGAGCCGCTCGAGCGCCGCGGCCAGCCGCTCGCCGTCCGGCGTGGAGAGCACCGGGTTGCCGGCGACGGTCACGAGCGCGCGCAGCTGCCCCTCGCCCGGGGTCTCGATCTCCTCCGCCAGGCAGGCGACGGGCAGCTCGCCGAGTGTCTCGGGCATCCCCCGCACGCGGCTGTGCCAGCGCCCGAAGGCCTGCGGGCGCCCGGAGCCGGCCGGCCGGGCCGCCGGGCGCGGGAACATGGCGCCGCCCACCGCGTCGAGGTTGCCGGTCAGTGCGTTGACCACGTCGACCAGCCAGGACGCGAGCGTCCCGAAGGCCTGCGTGCAGGTGCCGATGCGGCCGTAGACGGCCGCGCGCGGCGCGTCGGCCAGCTCGCCCGCCACGCGACGGATCTCCGCCGGCTCGATCCCGCACGCCGTCCCCACCCGCTCGGGCGGGAAGCGCCGCGCGAGCGCCGCGATGTCGTCCAGGCCCGCGACGTGGCCCGCGAGGCGCCCGAGCGCCACCTGGTCCTCCTCGACCAGCACACAGGCGATCGCCAGCAGCAGCAGCGCGTCGGCGCCGGGGCGGATCGCCAGCCAGCGGTCGGCGGCCTCGGCCGTGCGCGTCCGGCGCGGATCGACCACGACGACCGTGCCGCCGCGCTCGCGCAGCGCCCGCAGCCGCCCGCGGGCGTCGGGTGCGGTCAGCAGCGAGCCGTTGGAGACCAGCGGGTTCGCGCCCAGCACGAGCAGGTAGTCGGTGCGATCGAGGTCGGGCACCGGGATGCTCGTCGCCGCGCCGAACATGCGCCCGGCGGACACGTGCTTGGGCATCTGGTCGACCGTCGAGGCGGTGAACACGCTGCGGGTCCCGAGCGCCTTGACCAGCGCGCGCTGGTAGACCATCGTGCCCAGCGAGTGGGCGGTCGGGTTGCCGAAGTAGACGCCCACCGCGTCGCGCGAGCCGGCCCGGAGCGCCGGCAGCCGCTCCGCGATCGCGCGCAGCGCCTGCGGCCACGAGCACGGGACGAGCTGCCCACCGGCGTCCCTGACCAGCGGCGTGCGCAGCCGGTCGGGGTCCTCCTGGAGCGCCTTGAGCGAGGCGCCCTTGGGGCACAGGAAGCCGTGCGAGAAGACGTCGTCCGCGTCACCGCGGATCGAGACGACGGTGTCCTCGTGGACTCCGAGCTCGAGGCCGCAGGTCGCCTCGCACAGCGGGCAGGTCCGGTGGGCGACGCGCTCCATCCGGGCGGGAGCCTACCTCCCGCGGTGCGCCGGCCCGGCGCACCGCGGGGGAGGACAGGGTCTAGCGGTGGGTGCGCGCGTAGCGCGCGAAGGTCGCCAGCGCCGCACGCGGCGTGCCGTCCTGGGCCACGAGGCCCGCGTCGAAGCGGGAGTCCGCGGGCTCGCCGTACCAGCGGTAGTTGTAGACGCGGCCGAGCTTGCCGCGCAGGCCGGCGCGCACGCGGTCGTACTTGTCGGCCTGCTGGAACAGGTAGCGCGTGCGCGAGGCCGCGCGAGAGGGCGAGAACGGGAAGCTCGGCTCGAGCTTGACGATGCCGCCGGTCTCGGTCAGCCAGACCTCGCCGGGGACCGCGTCGAGCATCGTCCGCAGGCCCTTGTCCTGGCGCCGGTTGACGTCCTTGTAGTTGTGCAGGCCCCACAGGCGCGGGCTGCCGCTCACGGAGCGCCGGAAGTCGCGCAGGTAGGTGCCCAAGGTGCTCTCGTCGAGCAGGTCGGCGGCCATCAGCTTGCAGCTGCCGCGGCAGGAGGAGCGCACGGAGTTGTAGTAGCGGGCCGCCAGGCGCGGGTCGCGGTCTGTCGGCTGGGAGACGTGGTTGACCTCGTTCCAGACCACGTAGTGGCGGATCCACGGATACTTCGCCTTGAAGGCGCGGAACTGCGCCTTGTAGGCGCTCACCGACGGCGCGCGGCAGACGCTCGAGCGGGAGTAGCGGCCGTTGTTGTAACAACCCTGGTGGGCCGTGAAGCTGAGCAGGACCTCCTGGTTGGCAGCGCGGGCCTTCGTGAGGTAGTCAGCCGCGACCCCGGCCTGGTCGGAGTACTTCAGGACGTCCCACGGGACGATGTAACGAATCTTCTTGAGCTTGAGGTTCTGCCAGTTCGAATCGGCGAAGACGCCGGCGGACTGCTCGCTGAGGCCGACCTTGTAGGCGGCGTTGGCGGGTGCGGCCACCGCGAGGGCGAGCAGCACGACGAGGGGAAGGGCGTAACGAAAGCGCATGGGGGCCATGAACCCCGCAGTTCGCCCCGAGTTGCCTTAATCCCGCGTAAGTTTCGGAAAGTGGGCACAGTCTTGCGTGCGCCGTACCCTGAATTGGGGACCTATGGCCACGGGCGCAGACACCGCCGCCGACCGGCGCGAGCGGCTCACCGAGCAGCGTCGCGCGCTGCCCGACGAGCCCGGGGTCTACCTGTTCCGCGACCGCCGCGGGCGCGTGATCTACGTCGGCAAGGCCAAGTCGATCCGCAAGCGCGTCGCCTCGCACTTCTCCAACCCGACGCTCTACGGCAGCCGCGCGCTGACCGACGAGGTCGACCAGCTCGAGAGCCTCGTCGTCCACACCGAGGCGGAGGCGCTGCTGACCGAGCAGAACTTCATCCGCCAGTACAAGCCGCGCTTCAACATCCGGCTGCGCGACGACAAGTCCTACCCCTACATCGCGATCTCGATGGACGAGGACTTCCCGCGCGTCTACTTCACGCGCGAGCGCCACCGCCGCGACCGCGCCTACTTCGGTCCCTACTCGAGCGCCAAGCGGGTGCGCGGCACGCTCGACCTGCTCGGCAAGGTGTTCCTCTTCCGCTCCTGCGAGGGCCCCGAGCCCGGCCGGCGCTCGGGCTCGCCGTGCCTGGACTACTACATCAAGCGCTGCGGGGCGCCGTGCGTCGGCTACGTCTCAAAGCAGGAGTACCGCGAGGGGATCGACGGCGTGGTCGCCTTCCTCTCGGGGCGCTTCCGCCAGATCGAGCGCGACCTCGAGCGCCGGATGCACTTCGCCGCCGGCGAGCAGGACTACGAGCAGGCGACGATCGAGCGCAACCGGCTGCAGGCGGTGCGCGCGCTGCTCGAGCGCCAGCGGGTGGCCACCGAGGGCGGCGGCTCCTTCGACGCGGTGGCCGTCGACGTCGACGGCACCGAGGCCAACGCGCAGGTCTTCCAGGTGCGCGACGGCGTGCTCTCCGACCGCCAGTCCTTCTACCTCGACAACCAGGCCGAGCAGGAGCCGGCGCGGGTGGCGGAGGAGTTCATCCTGCAGTTCTACGCCGGCGCGCTCTCGACCCCGCCGCTGCTGGTCGTCCAGGGCGAGCTGGCCGACGCCTCCGCGCTGGACGTGATGGCCGAGCTGCTGGCCGAGCGCCGCGGCGGGCCGGTCGAGATCCGCGCCGCCGAGCGCGGCGGCAAGCGGCGCATCCTCGAGCTGGCCGAGCGCAACGCGCGCCTGGCGCTCGACCAGGAGAAGCTCAAGGCCGAGCGCCGGCGCCAGCAGCGCGTGGAGGCGCTCGACGGCCTGCAGGCCGCGCTCGGCCTCGACACGCTCCCCGTCCGCGTGGAGTGCTTCGACATCTCGAACCTCGGCGGCACGCACACCACGGCCGCCATGGTCGTCTTCGAGGGCGGGGTGCCCAAGAAGTCCGATTACCGGAGGTTCACGATCCGGACGGTCGAGGGGTCGGATGATTTCGCCTCGATGAACGAGGTGCTCAGCCGGCGTCACGCCCAGTTCGAGGGCCAGCACGAGCGCTCGCCGTTCGACGCCGACCGCGACGCGTCCTTCGCCGCCCTGCCCAACGTGATCGTCATCGACGGCGGCAAGGGCCAGCTCTCGGCCGGCCTCGCGGCCCTGCAGGGCTTCCGCGACCGCGGGGTCGCGGTGATCTCGCTGGCCAAGCGGATCGAGGAGGTCTTCGTCCCCGGCCGCGCCGCGCCGCTGCTGCTCGAGCACGACACGCCGGCGCTGCAGCTGCTCCAGCGGGTGCGCGACGAGGCGCACCGCTTCGCGATCACCCACCACCGCCAGCGGCGCGACCGGGCGATGACGGAGTCGATCATGGACGAGCTGCCGGGCATCGGCCCGGCGCGCAAGCGCGCGCTGCTGGCCCACTTCGGCTCGCCCGACCGGATCGTGCAGGCCACCCGCGAGGAGCTCGAGGCCGTCCCCGGCCTGCCGCAGAAGGTCGCCCGCGAGGTCTACAGCCACCTCAACCGCACCGGGCGCTGAGCGACGTCCGGGCGCCGGGGGAAACTGACCGCATGAACCGCAACGGCCGCGGCCCCGCCGCCGCCTCGCGCCTCACCGACTTCGTGATCATCTCGGGCTTCTCGGGCGCCGGGAAGTCCTCCGCGATGAACGTCTTCGAGGACGCCGGCTACTTCTGCGTCGACAACCTGCCGGCGGAGATGATCCGCTCGCTGGCGGAGCTGTGCATGCACGAGGGCTCGAAGGTCGAGCGGGCGGCGGTGGTCTCCGACCTGCGCGGTGGCGAGGTCTTCGGCGGGCTGGCCGGCATCCTCGACGAGCTGCGCGCCGAGGACGTGAGCTTCCGGCTGGTGTTCCTGCTGGCCGACGAGCAGACGCTGCTCAACCGCTACAAGGAGACGCGCCGGCGGCATCCGCTCGCCACCCACGGCACCGTGGTCGACGGGATCCGGCGCGAGCAGGAGCTGCTGGCCCCGATCCGCGAGCGGGCGGACGTCAGCATCGACACGTCCGGTCTGACGGCGGGGATGTTGCGCCGCAAGGTCGCCGACGAGCTGCTCGAGCCCGAGTCGCCGGGCAAGCTGTCGATCACCTTCACCTCCTTCGGGCACAAGCACGGCCCGCCGCGCGACGCCGACCTGGCCTTCGACGTGCGCTTCCTGCCCAACCCGCACTACGAGCCCGACCTGCGCCCGCTGACCGGGTTCGACGCGCGCATCGTGGCCTACGTCGCGCGCGACGGGCGCCTGGAGCAGTTCTACGAGCACGTCGTCCCGCTGCTGGACTACCTCGTGCCCCAGTACGTCGCGGAGGGCAAGGCCCACCTCGTGATCGCCATCGGCTGCACGGGCGGCCGCCACCGCTCGGTGGTCATCGCCGAGCACCTCGCCGCGCACTTCCGCACGCGCGGGGACGCGTTCGTCGAGGTCCAGCACCGCGACGTCGACCGCGCCCCCGCGCTGCCCTAGCCCCGCCAGCCGTGTGCCCGCCGTCCGCGGTGGGTAGCCTGCGGGCGCCCGGGGGTACGTAACCCCCGCCACTGAGAACTTCCGAGAGGATCTCCCCATGCCCGTACGCGTCGGGATCAACGGCTTCGGCCGCATCGGCCGCAATGTCTTCCGCGCCGCACTCGAGTCCCAGGCGGACGTCGAGATCGTGGCCGTCAACGACATCACCGACAACGAGACGCTCGCGCACCTGCTCAAGTACGACTCCGTCTACGGCGTCCTGGGCGAGGACGTGGGCGTCAAGGAGGGCATCATCGTCGTCGGCGGCCGCGAGATCCAGGCGCTGGCCGAGAAGGACCCGGCCAACCTCCCCTGGAGCGACCTCGACGTCGACGTCGTGATCGAGTCGACCGGGTTCTTCACCAAGCGCGACGACGCCGCCAAGCACCTCGAGGCCGGCGCCGACAAGGTGATCATCTCCGCGCCCGCGACCGAGCCGGACGTGACGGTCGCCCTCGGCGTGAACTTCGAGTCCGCCTACGACCCCGAGAACCACCACATCATCTCCAACGCGTCGTGCACGACCAACTGCCTGGCCCCCGTGGCCAAGGTGCTGCACGACACGATCGGCATCGATCGCGGCCTGATGACCACGATCCACGCCTACACGGCCGACCAGAACCTGCAGGACGCCCCGCACAAGGATCTGCGCCGCGCCCGCGCGGCCGCGATCAACCTGGTCCCCGCGTCCACCGGCGCGGCCAAGGCGATCGGCCTGGTCGTCCCCGAGCTGCAGGGCCGGCTGCACGGCTTCGCCGTCCGGGCGCCTGTGCCCACCGGCTCGGTCGTCGACCTGACCTTCGTCCCCGCGCGCGAGACCAGCGTCGAGGAGATCAACACCGCGATGGCCGAGCGGGCCGACACGGGCGAGCTCACCGGCATCCTGCGCTACACCGACGAGCCGCTGGTCTCCTCGGACATCGTCAAGAGCCCGTTCTCGTCGATCCTCGACTCCCAGCTGACCGCCGTGCTGGACGGCAACATGGTCAAGGTCGTGGCGTGGTACGACAACGAGTGGGGCTACTCCAACCGCTGCGTCGAGCTGGCGCAGAAGGTGCTGGTGCGTGCGCACGCTTGACGATCTCGACGTCGCCGGCAAGCGGGTCCTCGTCCGGGTCGACTTCAACGTCCCGCTCAAGGACGGGCGCATCACCGACGACGCGCGGATCCGCGCGGCGCTGCCGACCCTCAAGGAGCTGCGCGAGAAGGACGCCCGGCTGCTGCTGGCCGCCCACCTCGGGCGCCCCAAGGACCGCGAGCCCGAGCTCTCGCTACGGCCCACCGCCGAGCGGCTCTCCGAGCTGCTCGACACGCCGGTCGAGCTCGCCGAGGACCTCAACCACGTGCCTGACGGCGATGTCGTGATGCTCGAGAACGTCCGCTACGAGCCGGGCGAGACCGACAACGACCGGGACCTGGCGCGCAAGTACGCCTCGCTGGCCGACGTCTACGTCAACGACGCGTTCGGCGCCGCCCACCGGGCGCACGCCTCCACCGAGGGCGTCGCGCACCTGCTGCCCAGCGCGGCGGGGCGCCTGCTCGAGCGCGAGGTCCGCACGCTGACGGGCATCCTCGAGGATCCGCAACGGCCGCTGGTGGCGGTCGTCGGCGGCGCCAAGGTGACCGACAAGATCGGCGTGCTGGACGCCTTCCTCGAGCGGGCCGACACGGTGCTCGTCGGCGGGGCCATGTGCTTCCCGTTCTTCAAGGCCGATGGCCACTCGGTCGGCGACTCGCTGTGCGAGCAGGAGGGCGTCGAGCCCGCCCGCCGCGCCAAGGAGGCCGGCGGCGAGAAGCTCCAGCTGCCCTCAGACCTCGTCGCCGGGCAGGAGTTCTCCTCCGACACCGAGGTCGAGCGCATCGACGGGGTCGACGTGCCCGACGGGTGGATGGGTCTGGACATCGGGCGCGCGAGCGCCAAGCGCTACGCCGAGGTCATCGCCGGGGCGGGCACGGTGTTCTGGAACGGCCCGATGGGCGCCTTCGAGCTCAAGCCCTTCTCGGAGGGCACCCGGACCGTCGCCGAGGCCGTCGCCGAGGCCAAAGGGACGACGGTGGTCGGCGGAGGAGACTCCGCCGCTGCGCTGGCCGACTTCGGCTTGGCCGACAAGATCGACCACCTCTCGACCGGCGGTGGCGCGTCGCTGGAGCTGGTCGAGGGCAAAGCCCTGCCGGGCGTGGAGGTCCTCTCATGAGCCGCACCCCCTACATCGCGGGCAACTGGAAGATGAACATGACGGTCGCCGAGGCGGAGGCGTTCATCGGGGAGCTGCTGCCGGCGGTCTCGACCGCCGACGGCGTCGACGTGGTGATCTGCCCGCCCTACCTCGCGCTGGAGGCGATGGTCAACTCGGCGCGCGGCTCGCGCGTCGGCGTCTACGCCCAGAACATGCACGAGGCCGACCGCGGGGCCTTCACCGGCGAGGTCTCGGCGCCGATGCTCACCGAGCTCGACGTCGACGGCGTGGTGCTCGGGCACTCCGAGCGGCGCGAGCACTTCAACGAGACCGACCGCGCGCTGCAGCAGAAGGTCCCGCGCGCGCTCGAGGCCGGCCTGGTGCCGATCCTGTGCGTCGGCGAGACCGAGGACGAGCGCGAGAACGGCGACACCGAGCGCAAGCTGCGCCACCAGGTCCAGGAGGGCCTCGAGAAGGTCCCCGTCGAGCGCCTCGCCGAGGTCGTGCTCGCCTACGAGCCGGTGTGGGCCATCGGGACGGGCCGGGTCGCGACCACCGAGCAGGCCCAGGACGCGCTCGCCTTCGTGCGGGCGTTGGTGGAGGGCTTCGACAAGGAGGCCGGCAACGCGGTGCGCGTCCTCTACGGCGGCTCGCTGAAGCCCGACAACGCGCCTGAGCTGCTCGCCCTGCCCGACTGCGACGGCGCGCTGATCGGCGGCGCGAGCCTCGAGGCTGCCTCGCTGGCCGAGATCGTGGAGGTCGCCCGCGGCCTCGTCGCCGCGTCGTGAGCGCCGGCGTCCCGCGTGTCTGCCTGGTCGTCCTCGACGGCTGGGGGCTCGCGCCCGACGGCCCCGGCAACGCGATCTCGCTGGCGCAGACGCCCGTCTTCGACGCGCTGTGGGAGCGCTACCCGCACACCCAGCTGACGGCGATGGGGGAGAGCGTCGGCCTGCCGGCGGGGCAGATGGGCAACTCGGAGGTCGGCCACCTCAACCTCGGCGCCGGATCGATCGTCCCGCAGGACCTCGCCCGCATCGACGCCGCCTGCGAGGACGGCTCGCTGGCCGAGAACCCCGCGCTGCGCGATGCCGTGCGCGACGCGCCGCGCGTGCACCTGCTCGGGCTCGTCTCTGACGGCGGCGTGCACTCCTCCGACCGCCACCTGCGGGCGCTGCTCGAGCTGTTCGCCGAGTGGGATGTCCCCGACGTGGTCCTCCACGCCTTCACCGACGGGCGCGACACCCTGCCGACGGCCGGCGCCGGCTTCGTCGGCAAGGTCGAGGGCTGGATGGGCGAGCTGGGCAGCGGCCGCGTCGGCACGGTCGTCGGGCGTTACTTCGCGATGGACCGCGACAAGCGCTGGGACCGCGTGCAGAAGGCCTACGACCTGCTCGTCCACGGCACGGGCGACGACCACGCGGAGACGGGCGAGGCGGCGATGCGGGCCGCCTACGAGCGCGAGGAGACCGACGAGTTCGTCTCCCCGACGACCGTCGGTGAAGAGGCCCGGATCCGCCCGGGCGACGCGGTGGTGACCTTCAACTTCCGGCCCGACCGCATGCGCGAGATCACGCTCGCGCTCGCCGATCCGGCGTTCGGGGAGATCGACCGCGGCGGCGTCGAGCCGATCGAGCGCTACGCGACGATGACCGAGTACGAGGAGGGCTGGCCGTTCGCGGTGCTCTTCCCGCCGCGGCGCCCCGAGATCACGATCGCCCGGGTGATCGCCGACCGCGGCCTCGGCCAGCTGCACGTCGCCGAGACCGAGAAGTACCCCCACGTGACGTACTTCTTCAACGGCGGCGAGGAGGACCCCTATCCCGGCGAGGACCGCGAGCTGGCGCCCTCGCCGCGCGACGTGCCGACCTACGACCACAAACCGGAGATGAGCGCGGTCCAGGCCACCGAGGACTTCCTCGCGGACTGGAACGCCAACGACTACGCGTTCGCGATCATCAACTTCGCCAACCCGGACATGGTCGGCCACACCGGGGTCATCCCGGCGGCGGTGAAGGCGATCGAGACGGTCGATGCCTGCCTGGGCCGGGTCGTCGAGGCGGTGCACGCCAAGGGTGGCGTCTGCATCGTGACCGCCGACCACGGCAACGCCGACCACATGCTCGAGGACGACGGCTCGCCCAACACCGCCCACTCGCTCAATCCGGTGCCGATCGTCGTCACCACCGAGGACGCGCAGCTCGACGGCGAGGGGATCCTCGCCGACGTCGCGCCCACGGCGCTGGCGCTGCTGGAGATCGACCAGCCGGCCGAGATGACCGGGCGCTCGCTGCTCGAGGCCTGATGGGCGAGCGCACCGGACACCCGCCGGGCGGCTTCTCCTGGGTCGAGCTCGGCTCGCCCGACCACGAGGCGGCCAAGGCCTTCTACGCCGCGGTGTTCGGCTGGCGGCTCGCGGACGCCCCGGGCGAGGAGCCCTACACCTTCTGCCATGTCGGCGACCGGGTGGTCGGCGCGCTGTTCGCCGCCGAGCCGCCGGGCGGCGTCCCGGTGTGGGCGCACTTCGTCACCGTCGAGGACGCCGACGCCTCGGCCGAGCGCGTCGCCGAGCTCGGCGGCACCGTGGAGGCGGGCCCGCTGGACGTCGGCGAGGACGGGCGGATGGCGCAGGTCTCAGACCCCGAGGGCGCGCGGCTCGCGCTTTGGGAGGCGCGCGCGCATCCCGGCGCCGCCCTCGTCAACGCGCCCGGCGCGCTGACCTGGAACGAGCTGGGCACGCGCGACCCGCAGGCCGCGCAGCGCTTCTACGGCGACCTGTTCGGCTGGACCTTCGCGACCGACGAGACGGGCTACACGACGATCATGCGCGAGGGGTCGCGCGCCGGCGGCGCGCGCGTGATCGGCCCGGAGGAGGGCCCGACCCCGGCCCACTGGCTGCCCTACTTCGGCGTCGAGGACCTCGAGGCGGCGCTCGAGCGCGTGGGCGAGGGCGGTGGCCAGCTGCTCGCGGCGCCGCGGGACATCGGGCCGGGGCGGATGGCCGTGGTCAAGGACCCCCAGCGCGCGCCGTTCGCGCTCTACGCCGGCGACTACGACCCCTGAGCCGCGCCGGGCGGCGGCCCGGTGAACTCGATGCCGTGCGCGCCGGCGACCCCGAGGACGTCCTCGGGGGCGGGCGGGCCGGCGGCGGCGAGCATCGCGGCTGCGCGCAGGAAGCGCTCGATGCCGGTGGCGGGCGCGAAGACCACGAAGGCCATCGCCTCCGCGCCCGACTCGTTGCGCACGGTGTGCGAGCGCCCACCGGGGATGTGCACCGTGTCGCCCGGGGTCAGGCCGATCCGGTGCACGTCGCCGTGCTCGTCCTCGAGGTAGATCGTGAGCTCGCCGTGCTCGAGCCGGTAGACCTCCTCGGGGTCGTGCCGGTGCAGGCCGGGCGGGCCGCCGCCCGCCGGCAGGCGGACCTCGGCGACCAGCAGCGCTCCGCCGCTGTCCTCGCTGGTCACCAGCAGGCTGATCTCGTCGGCGCCGACGCGCAGGCGCTCGCCGCGCGGAGTGGTCAGGTTCGTCATAGGGTCCTCGGATCCCGATTAGACAGGTCACTTGTCTTATGCTCGCCCGTATAGTAGGCAAGCATCTTGACCAAGTCAACCCGGCTTCCCGACACGAGCGCCCGGCGTCGGCCGGAGAACCTGGCGATCCTGCTGCGCGAGCCGTTCCGGGCGATGAACGACGAGCTGATCGGGCGGCTGGCCGAGCGCGGGCACCCCGAGGTGCGCGTGGCGCACGGCGCGGTTCTGCAGTACCTCGACGACGCGGGCACGCGGGTCGTCGTGCTCGCCGAGCGGGCCGGCATGACCAAGCAGGCGATGGCCCAGCTCGTCGCGCACCTGGAGGCGCACGGCTACGTCGAGCGGGTGCCGGACCCGGCGGACCGCCGGGCGAAGCTCGTGCGCACGACGGCGCGCGGGCGGGAGGTCTTCGTGGTCGTCCGGGAGTTCGTCGCCGAGGTCGAAGCGCGGCTGGCCGAGCGCCTGGGTGAGGCCAAGCTGCGCGATTTGCGCTCGCTGCTCGAGCAGCTCAACGCCGCGCTGTGAGGCGAGCCCGGGCAACGCCGGCGGCCGCAGCCGCCGGCGGTGCCGGACGCGGAGGTCCTACTTGGAGATGTGCAGGCAGAAGTCGATGTCCATCCGCTCGTTGGCCTGGAAGGACAGGTACTCGTGCGTCCTCGCCGTCTTGGCGGCCGGCGACGGGGTGCGGCGATGGGTCACGCCGCGCACGCCCATCTCACCGAACAGGCGGCTCACGGTCGCGCTGTCGTTGCGGTGGACGGCCTCGATGACCTGCTCGGCGAGCTCGGGATCGTTGCCGAGTCGGCCGGCGGCCGCGGCCAGCGGGGCGACGACGGTCTGCAGCTCGACGAGCTCGCGGTTCGCGATTGCCATGGTGTGTGCTCCTTCGGGTTGTGGGGTCTTCAGGACGCCCGGGCAAGAGAGAGGACACCGCGCGCCGCGTCCCCGGCGCAAGGGCAAACGTCCTGACCGCTCAGGAGCAATTGCGTGGATCGGTCGGGCTCACGGCGAGGCGGCACCTCCTCGCCCGATGAGACCCAGCGTCGCACCTGAGCGGGCGGTTGTCGCCGCAACTACCATCGCGCTAGGCTGGCGCGGTGGCCTTCCCGACCGAGCCCGCGTCCTCGCGACTGCCGGAGCCCCAGCACGCCGCCCCCTCGCCCGCCGGGTTCGAGCTGACCGCGACCGAGCTGGGTGCCTGGCGCGGCTTCCTGCGCGTCCACAGCACCCTCGTCAAGGAGCTCGACGCCGAGCTCGAGGCGGCGCACGGCCTGCCGCTCTCGTCCTACGAGGTGCTGATCTACCTCAAGGACGCGCCCGGCCGGCGGCTGCGGATGGCCGAGCTGGCCGACCACGTGCTGATCAGCCGCTCGGGCATGACCCGCCTCGTCGACCGCCTCGAGCGCCAGGGGCTGCTCGAGCGCGTCTCGTGCAGCTCGGACAAGCGCGGCGCCTACGCCGTGCTGACCGACGCCGGCGAGGCCGCGCTCGCCGGTGCCCGGCCGGCGCACCTCGACGGTGTGCGCGACCGCTTCCTGCGCCACTTCGGCGAGGACGAGCTTGCGCGGCTCGCCGGCTTCTGGGAGCGGATCGCCCCCGGCGCCGCCGAGCCCGCGTCGGGTCACGCGCGCCACTAGCGCGCCGCCGACCGCCGGTCGGGCGTGTCCCACTTCGAGATCCACGCCCGTGACCCCGGGTCCCGCGCGCGCGCCGGCACGCTGCGGCTCGCTCACGGTGAGGTCCGCACGCCGGCCTTCGTGCCGCTGGCCACCAAGGGCGTGATCAAGACGCTCGAGGTGGGCGAGGCGGGCGCGCTCGGCTACGACATGGTGCTCGGCAACACCTTCCACCTCTTCCTCTCGCCCGGGCACGAGCTGATCGCCCGGCTCGGCGGCCTGCACCGCTTCATGGGCTGGGAGCACCCCGTCATCACGGACTCGGGCGGCTTCCAGGTGTTCTCCATGGGCCACGGCACGGTCGCCGACGAGATCAAGGGCCGCGCCGCCCACGGCGCGCAGCGGGCGGGCGCGATCCTGGCGATCGAGGAGCGGGGGGTCTCGTTCCGCTCCTACCTGGACGGCGGCACCCGCTTCATGGGGCCGGAGACCTCGATGGAGGTCCAGGCGGCCCTGGGCTCGGACATCGCGCTCGTCTTCGACGAGTGCCTGCCCTTCCACGTCTCGCGCGAGTACGTCGCCCGCTCGACCGAGCGCACCCACCGCTGGCTGCGACCGCTGCCTGGCCTGGCACGCGGCGCACGGCCCGCCCGGCCAGATCGTCTACGGCATCGTGCAGGGCGGCACCGACGAGCAGCTGCGCCGCTGGTCGGCGCAGGAGGTCGCCGCGCGCGACGTCGGCGGCATCGCGGTCGGCGGGACGCTCGGGGAGGACAAGGCGCAGATGTACGAGGTGGTGGGGTGGGCGCTCGACGAGCTGGGCGAGGCCCGCCCGCGCCACCTGCTGGGCATCGGCGAGGTCGACGACCTGCTGCGCGGCGTGGAGCTCGGCATCGACACCTTCGACTGCGCGATGCCCACCCGCATCGGCCGGCACGGGATGGCGATCGTGCCCGATCCGGGCGCCCGCTGGCGCGTCGACCTGAGCAAGGGCCGCTGGCGCGGCGCCGACGAGCCGCTGCTGGAGGGCTGCCCGTGCCCGGCCTGCGCGCCGGGCTACTCGCGCGCCTACCTGCACTACCTGCTCAGGGCGCGCGAGACGACCGGCGCCCGGCTGATCACCCTGCACAACCTCGCCTACCTCGAGCGGCTGATGGCCACGCTGCGCGAGGCGATCGCCGGCGGGCGGCTCGCCGCCGCCACCGCCGCCCTGCGCGCCGGCGCGGCGCCGTGGGAGGCCTGAGGCCACCTAGCGGGTGTTGTCCTCGATCAGCTTCTCGAGCGCGTCGATGCTCTGGTTGACGTCGCCCTCGATCTGCTCGTTGAGCTGGACGTCGCGGCCCGAGCGGTCGGCGGCGGTCTGGTAGACGAGCAGCCCGCCCACGCCCAGCGCCAGCACGACCAGCAGCACGAGCAGCCAGCGGAACGGGTTGGACTCGCGCTCCTGGCGGCGCGCTGACGTGGCGGGCCCGGGGGCGCGCGTGGGCGGTCGCCGGGGCGCGGGCGTCTGGGGCTCCGAGATCGGCTCGAGCCGGCGGCGCGAGCTGCCGGTGCGCGGCAGCGCCGAGGTGGCGGCCGTGCCCTCCAGCATGCGCGTCGCCGCCGTGTCGTCGCCGGCCGCCTGGGTGGCCGCGGTGCCCGCGGGCGCGACGCCCCGCAGGCCGCCGGCGAGCGCGCGCTCCATCGCGGCGGCGCTGCCGTAGCGCGCCTCCGGGTCCGGGTGCAGCGCCTTCATGATCGCCGCGGAGAGCTCGGGCGGCACGTCGGGCTCGAGCGACTGCGGGCCGATCGGCGGCCCCGCGTCCTGCTGGCGGGCCAGGTCGGTCAGCGAGGCCGCCTCGTAGGGCAGCCGGCCCGTCAGCAGCTGGTAGGCCACGACGCCGAGCGCGTAGAGGTCCGACGGCGGTCCCGCCGGCTCCCCGCGCGCCTGCTCCGGGGAGAGGTAGGCGGCGGTGCCCAGCACCGAGCCGACCTTGGTGATGTCGGACTGCTCGGCCGCCTTGGCGATCCCGAAGTCCGCGAGCTTGACCACGTCCTCGCGGTTGCGCAGCAGGTTGCCCGGCTTGACGTCGCGGTGCACGACGCCGTTGCGGTGGGCGTAGTCCAGCCCGCGGCAGGCCTGGGTGAGCACGTCGACCGCCTCGCCCGGGCCCATCCGGCCCTCGTCGCGCAGGATCTCGGCACACGAGCTGCCGTCGACGAACTCCATGACGATGAACTGCCGGTGCGAGGACTCCTCGAGGCCGAAGTCGAAGACCTGCACGACGTTCGGATGCACGAGCCGGGCGGCGGCCAGCGCCTCGCGGCGGAAGCGGTTGACGAAGTTCGCGTCCTCGGCGAGGTGCTCGGCCAGCAGCTTGACCGCGACGTTGCGCTCCAGCCGGGTGTCGAAGGCCAGCTGGACGGTGGCCATGCCGCCGACGCCGATCCGGCGCTCGAGCCGGTAGCGGTGCGCGAAGAGGTCGTCGGCGCTCACGGGGTCTCCGTGCCTCCGTCGCCCGTCGCGGCCTGGTCGTCGTCGCCGCCGCTGCCGCTGTTGCCGCCCTCGTCCGGCGGAGGCGTCGGCGTCGCCGTCGGGGTCGGGGTTGGGGTCGGGGTCTCGGTCGGCGTCGGCGTCGGCGTCGGCGTGGGCGTCTCGGTGGGCGTGGGGGTGGGCGTCTCGGTCGGCGTGGGCGTCTCGGTCGGCGTCGGGGTGACGTCCGGCTCGGCCTGGCAGTCGTTGGCGATCTCCTGGTCGAGATGCTCCAGCCACTCCACGAGGTTCTGCTTGAGCTCTGCGTTCGTGCGCCGCGGCAGCGAATTCACCTGACCCTGGGCCCGCTGCACCTGGCTCGACGCCGTCTCGCACGCGGTGCGGTCCACCGAGCGGCCGATCGCCTGGACGGTCTCGGTCAGCTCCTGCGCGTCGTTCTCCGGGATCAGCGCAGGGTTGGACTCGCCGCAGGCCGTCGTCGCAGACACGGCGAGCGCGGCGAGCACGAGGCCGAGAGCGCGGGAGGGGCGTCGCATCGCTCCCAGCAGGCTAGTAGGCCTCACGGCGCTGGACGCCCTATTGGCCGTACTGCAGGCGCTCGGCGAGCGAGTCGGGCAGCCGGGCGGCGCGGATCGCCGCCATCGCCTTGCCGATGTCGTAGTCCGCGCGCCGCCAGCCTGCGCTCCAGCGGCCGGTGTCGAGCATCAGCCACGCCGCGCGGGGGTCGCCGTCGCGCGGCTGCCCCGCTCCCCCCGGATTCAGCAGCCAGGCGCCCTGGGCGATGTCGACCTCGTCGCCGCCGCGGCGGGTGGTGCCGGAGGCCGGCTCGCCCTCCTGGCGCGAGAACGACAGCGCCACATGGGAGTGGCCGATCAGCGAGACGCGCTGCGGCGACGCGTCCAGGCACAGCTCGGCCGTCAGCGTGGAGAGGACGTACTCCCACACCGGGTCGCGCGGCGAGGCGTGGTAGAGGCCGATCCCGTCGGCCTCGCCCTTCGGCTCCAGGCCGCGCAGGAACGCGACGGTCCCCGGGTCGATCTGCTCCTGGGTCCACTCGGCCGCGAGCGCCGCGCCGCGCGAGAAGTCCGCGAGCGAGAGGACGCCGATCACCGCGAGGTCGTGGTTGCCGGCCAGGCAGATCGCGCAGTGCGCCTCGGCGAGCGCGACGCACGCGTCGGGCTCGGCGCCGTAGCCGACGAGGTCGCCGAGGCACCACAGCTCCTCGGCGCCGTCGGCCTCCGCCGCCGCGATCACCGCCTCGAAGGCCTGCCGGTTGCCGTGGATGTCGGAGCAGATCGCGACGCGCATGTGAGGTTCGAGCGGCGGAGCGGCCCGTAGAGTCTCTTCGGTGCTGAGGACCTTGCGCCTGCCGATCGCCCTCGTCACCGCCGTCGTGGTCGCCGAGGCCGCCGTCCTGCTCCTGCGTCCGCGCGACCGCGGTCCTGAGCCCGTCTCCGTGCAGCCGCGAGCCTACTTCAGCGAGGCCGAGATCGAGCGCGGCGACGCCTTCCGCCGCGGGCAGCGCTGGCTGTTCGTCGCCGGCACGGTCATCGACGTCGGGCTGCTGATCGTGCTGGTGGCCCGCCCCCCCGCCGTACTGGCCCGGCGCTACCGCCGCCCGGTCCTCGCCGGCGCCGCGGCGGCCGCCGCGCTGTCGGCCACGCTCGCCGTCGCGAGCCTCCCGGTCGACGTCGCCGCGCGCCAGCGCGCGCGCGACGTCGGTCTGGTCACCCAGGACTGGGGCGGCTACGCGTGGGACCGGGTGCGCAGCCAGGCGATCGGAGCGGTGCTGGCCGGCGCCGGCGGCGCGCTGCTGCTGGTCGGCATGCGGCGCTTCGGCTCGCGCTGGTGGCTGCCGGGCGCCGTCGTGATCGTCGGCTTCGGCGCGGTGATGACCTACGCCGGCCCGGTCGTCCTCGACCCGATCTTCAACCGCTTCACCCCGCTGCCGGCGGGCGAGCTGCGGACCGACGTGCTCGCGCTCGCCAAGCGCGCCGGGGTGGACGTCGGCCAGGTCTACGAGGTCGACGCGTCGCGGCGGACCACGGGCGCCAACGCCTACGTCGCCGGCCTCGGCGCCACCAAGCGGGTGGTGATCTACGACAACCTGATCGAGGACTTCACCCCGGCCGAGACGCGGCTGGTGGTCGCCCACGAGCTCGGCCACGTCCACTTCGACGACGTGCCCAGGGGGCTGCTGTGGGTCGCGATCGTCGCGCCGTTCGGGATGCTCGCGGCAGCGCTGCTCACCCGCCGCCTGGCGCCGGCCGACAGCGAGGGTACCGCGGCGGTGCTGCCGGCCGTCGCGCTCTCGCTGGCGCTGCTGGTGCCGGCGATCACCTTCGTCTCAAACCAGCTCTCGCGCGACGTCGAGCGCCGCGCGGACGCCTACTCGATCGAGCTCACGCGCGAGCCGGGGACGCTGATCGACTTCCAGCGCCGGATCGCGATCCAGAACGTCTCGGACGTCACCCCGCCGGCCTGGTGGCACGCGCTGGTGGGCACGCATCCGACCACGCTGGAGCGGATCGGCGCTGGGGGTGGCCTTCGAGCGGGAGCTCAGCTCGGCTCGGCCGGCGGAGGCGGCTCGTCCCGGCCCACCTCGGGGAGGTTCTTGATCCCCTCCCGCGTGCTCCACTTGGAGAAGTTGTCCTCCATCGCGTCGATCAGCTCGCGCATGAACTTCGCCGACAGGTTCACGCGCGAGACGACCACGCCCGGGATCTCGTCCTCCTCGACCTCGTGGTCGACGCGGGCGAAGGTGATCGTGAACTCGTAGTCGGAGTGCGAGACGTTGGCGAAGTTCGCGTAGACGCCCGCCATGATCTCCGGCGAGGTGTGGATGTTGATGTGACGCTCGCGGTCCTCGTCGTCGCCGGACATGCCGCCGTAGTATCGCACCGGTGCGGATCACCGTCCTCGCCGTGGGGCGGCTGCGGGCGCCCTACGCCGACGACGTCGAGCACTACCGCAAGCTGCTCGGCCGCCATGCCCGGCTCGAGCTCGTCGAGGTGCGCGACGACGAGGCGGTGCAGCGGCGGCTGCCGCCGCGCGCCTACGTGTCTCTGCTGGCGAGCGACGGTCGCGCCTACGCCTCGGAGGCCTTCGCGCGCTGGCTGGAGGCCCGCCGCCGGTCGGGCCGCGATCTCTGCTTCGTGATCGGCGGGCCGTTCGGGACCGCGCTGGAGCAGCCCGACCACCGGCTGTCCTTCGGGCCGGCGACGCTGCCCCATCAGCTCGCCCGCGTCGTCCTGCTCGAGCAGCTCTACCGCGCCCACAAGATCCTCGCCGGCGAGCCCTACCATCACTGATCCGATGCCGCAGACGAGCCCCATCGAGCAGCTCCGCGCCGCCGTGGAGGAGGCCGCCGCCGCGGTGCGCGACGGCGCGGGCGCCGGCGCCGTGCGCCCGACGCTCGAGCGCCCTCGCAAGGCGGGCTTCGGCGACTACTCCACCAACGCGGCGATGCTGCTGGCGCCCGCCCTCGGCGAGCCGCCGCGGGCGATCGCCGAGCGCCTCGGCGACACCCTGCGCGAGCGGCTCGGCGGCGCGGTCGAGCGCGTCGAGGTCGCCGGGCCCGGCTTCCTGAACGTCTTCCTCGCCGACGCCTGGTACGCGGACGCCGCGACCCAGGTGCTGGGCGCCGGCGACGCCTGGGGCGGCGGCGGCGCCGACCCGCCCCAGCGGATCGACGTCGAGTTCGTCTCCGCCAACCCCACCGGGCCGCTGACCGCCGCGAGCGGCCGCCACGCCGCCTACGGCGACGCCCTCGCGCGGCTGCTGGACTTCCACGGGCACGCGGTCGACCGCGAGTACTACTTCAACGACGCCGGCACCCAGGTCGAGCTGCTCGGCGCCTCGATCCGGGCGCGGGCACGCGGCGAGGAGCCGCCCGAGGGCGGCTACCAGGGCGACTACGTCGCCGAGCTGGCCGCGCAGATCGAGGGTGCCGCCGAGGGCGATCCCGTCGCCCTGGGCGCCGAGGGCGCGCGGATCATGTTCGAGCGCATCCGCGCGACGCTCGAGGCCTATCGCGTGAGCTTCGATCTCTTCTTCCACGAGCAGGCGCTGCACGAGGGCGACCCGACGCCGATCGAGGTCGCCTTCTCCCGCCTGCGCGAGCAGGGGCACCTGTACGAGTCAGACGGCGCCTGGTGGCTGCGCACGACGGGGTACGGCGACGACAAGGACCGCGTCCTGCAGCGCTCCAACGGCCAGTCGACCTACTACGCGGCCGACGTCGCCTACCTCGAGGTCAAGCTCGAACGCGGCTATGACCGGCTGGTGATCGCGCTGGGCGCCGACCACCACGGCTACATCGGGCGGATGCGCGCCGCGATGTCGACGCTCGGCGCCGACCCGGACCGGCTCGAGATCCCGATCCTGCAGTTCGTCCACGTGGTCGAGCGCGGCGCGCGGGCCTCGATGTCCAAGCGGCGCGGGGACTTCGTCACGCTCGACGAGCTGATCGAGCGCATCGGGGTCGACGCGGCGCGCTTCTTCATGCTCCAGCGCTCGCACGAGAGCGCCGTCGACCTCGACCTCGACCTGGCGGCCGAGCAGTCCAGCGAGAACCCGGTCTACTACGTCCAGTACGCCCACGCGCGCATCGCCTCGATCCTGGACAAGGCGGGGGAGGAGCGGGTCGCCGCGGCCCTCGGGAGCGCCGGCGGGCTGCCGGACGCCGTCGTGCTCGAGCCCGCCGAGCGCGAGCTGGTCAAGCTGCTGGTCGCCTTCCCCGGCGAGGTCGCGGAGGCGGCGGAGCGCCGCGCGCCGCACCGGATCGCCGTCTACGCGCTCGAGCTCGCCCAGACGTTCACCGCCTTCTACCGCGACTGCCGCGTGGTCGGCGCCGAGCCGGCCGAGCTCGAGGCCTTCCGGATCGGCCTGAGCGTCGCTGCCCGCCGCGCGATCGCCCGCTCGCTCGGACTGCTCGGGGTCAGCGCGCCGGACGCTATGTAGCGGTCGGGCGGCCGCGGCTCGCCCGTCAGAGGTCCCAGAGGTTGAGGCCGACGGCGTCCAGCGCCTGCTGCGCCTCGCTGTTGAGGCGCGTCAGCTCGCCCGTCATCAGCAGGACGCCCATCGCGATCAGCACGATGCCCGACAGGGCCGTGATGATCAGGTAGCGGTCGCGCAGCCAGCGGAAGGCCGCCGTGGCGCGGGTGAAGGCGATCGCGGTGAGCAGGAACGGGACCGCCAGTCCCGCCGAGTAGAAGAGCAGCAGTACGGCGCCCTGGCTGAGCGTGTCCTGGACGGCTGCCGCTGTCAGGATCGAGCCGAGCGTCGGCCCGACGCACGGCGTCCAGGCGAAGGCGAAGGCCGCGCCGGCGAGCAGCGGCCCGCCCGAGCCGGCGCGTGAGATCAGCGCGTCCGGGCGCCACTCGCGGTTCAGGCGCGGCACGAACGGCGTCAGCAGGAAGAACAGCCCGAGCGCGATGATCACCGCGCCGGCGACGAGATCGAGCGTCCCGCGGCTGTCCTGCAGCGTCGAGCCGAGGCCGGTGGCGGTCATCCCGAGCGCGACGAAGACCGCGGTGAAGGAGAGGCAGAAGGCGATCGCCGGCAGCAGCACGCGCGGCAGCGAGCTCTCGCCGCGCTGGACCTCGGCCAGCGAGACGCCCGAGACCGCCGACAGGTACCCGGGCACGAGCGGCAGCACGCAGGGCGAGACGAAGGAGATGAAGCCGACCGCGAAGGCCGCCAACACCGTGGTGTCCACGCCGCCGCTCATCGCCGGTCGAACGCCGCCAGGTCGGCGTCCAGGCGCCGCGCGTCGTCGGCGTCGAGCGGCGGGCCGGGGACTTCCGGGGGCGGCTCCGGTCCGTCGTCGCCGGGTCGCCGGCGCCAGCGCCACGCCGCGAACGCGACGCCGACGAGCCCGAGCCCGGCCAGCAGCCACGGCACGAGGCTCGCGCTCAGGTCGAAGCCGCGATCCTGCGGCGTGGCCAGCACGGCCGGGCCGTACTCGGCCACGAGCGCGTCCTTGATCTCCTGCTTGGTCTTGCCCTCGGCGATCCGCGCGCGGATGAACGCTCGCTCGCGGTCGGCCACCGGGGACTGGGAGACGAAGAGCGCGGTCCCGCACTCCACGCACATGACCTCGTTCTCGATGTCGGGCAGCGACGTGCGCGGGGTGGCGGCCGAGGCGGGGGAGGCGCCCGCGACGAGCGCCAGGGTCAAGGCGGCGAGCGCGAGCGCCGCGACCCTCACGCCTGCTCCTCGAGCAACGGAGGCAGCGTCTCGTCGAGCCACGCCTGCGTCACGGGGCCTCGCCGTGCAGCGGCGATCTCGCCCTTGCGATCGATCACGAAGGTCTCCGGGAACGCCTGGGCGCTGTACTCGTCGGCGAAGCGGCCGTCGCGGTCGCGCAGGCTGGGGAAGGTGAGGTCGTAGCGGCGGACGTAGACCAGCGCGTCCGCGGTGATGTCGCGATAGGAGATCCCGAGGACCGTGCCGCCCTGCGGCGCGATCTGCTTCTGCGTGCGCTCCAGCAGCGGCAGCTCGTCGCGGCACGGCTTGCACCACGAGGCCCAGAAGTTCATGACCACGACCTTGCCGCGATAGTCGGCCGCCGAGCCGCTCTGCGCCGGCTTGCCGAGCACCGGCAGCTCGGCCGTCGGCGCCGCGACCCGCTCCCCGTTGAGCACCGCCTGGTCGATCGAGGTGTCCGTGCGCTTGGAGGTGATCCCGTACGCGAGCAGCCCGACCAGCGCGGCCGCGGCCACGATCACCGGCCAGAAGACCCGGAGGCGCATGCTCATAGGGTAAAGCGGCGAGCCGGCCGCCCGGCCGTTATCCTGGGCGCCTCAGCGCGGGCAAAGTGTCAACGGCTGCACGAGAGCTTCCCAAGCTCTAGGAACGGGTTCGACCCCCGTTGCCCGCTCTCAGGCGACCGTCGTCATCCCCGCCCGCAGGCGCCGCACAGCGGGGGAGGGCGCGCCGGCGGGCCAGAGCACCAGCAGCGGCAAGCGACATCTCGTCCAGCACGTCGAGCTGCACGCTGCCCTCGCCCTGCGGCCAGCCGACCGGCGTCAAGGCGACCGCACCCCGCTCGGCCAGCTCGGAGAGGTCGCCGGCGCCCGTGACGCGCGCCTGCACCGGCTCGACCACCGAGCCCGCGGCCGCCACGCGGTCGAGCAGCAGATCGGTGTAGGGCGTGCCGCGGCGGCTCCAGGTCAACAGGCGCTCGCCGTCGAGCTCGGCCAGGCGCACCGTCGCCGCGCCGGCGAGGCCGCGGCCGACGGCCCGCGCGACGTCGAACGCGGCGTCGGCGGCCACGAGCGCCTCGCGCCCGCGCGCCAGCAGGGCGCTGCCGGCCGTCGTCAGGCGGACCTCGCGCGTGGTGCGCTCCAGCAGCTCCACGCCGAGCTCGCGCTCGAGCTGGGAGACGGTCTTCGAGACCGCCTGCTGGCCGAGGTGCAGCCGCTCGGCCGCATGGGTGAAGTTCAGCTCCTCAGCGACGGCGACGAACGCCCGCAGCTGGCGCAGATCAGGCACCGTGACGGTCCACGCCTACGAGTGGTGAACTGACCGCCGACCGGCGTTTGCAGGGGGTCCTCACCCGTCCCATCATGACGGCATGACCTCGAGAGTTCTCGGAACCACCGGCCCCACCGTGTCCGCGCTCGGCCTCGGCGCGATGGGCATGTCGGACCTCGACGCCCCGGCCGACGACGCGGAGAGCGTCGCCACGATCCACGCGGCGATCGACGCCGGCGTGACGCTCATCGACACCGGCGACTTCTACGGCTCCGGGCGAAACGAGCTGCTCATCGCCCGCGCGCTGAAGGACCGCAACCGCGACGACGTCGCCATCAGCGTGAAGTTCGGCGCCCTGCGCGATCCGGCCGGCGGCTTCAACGGCAACGACGGGCGCCCGGCGTCGGTGAAGAACTTCCTCGCCAACACGCTCACCCGGCTCGGCACCGACCACGTCGACATCTACCGCCCGGCGCGCGTGGACCCCGACGTGCCGATCGAGGAGACCGTCGGCGCGATCGGGGAGATGGTCGACGCCGGCTTCGTCCGCCACGTCGGCCTCTCGGAGGTCTCCGCCGAGACCATCCGCCGCGCCGCGGCGGTGCGGCCGATCGCCGACGTCCAGATCGAGTACTCGCTGATCTCGCGCGGGCATCGAGGCCGACATCCTGCCGGCCACGCGCGAGCTGGGCATCGGCATCACCGCCTACGGCGTGCTCTCCCGCGGCCTGCTGAGCGGCCACTGGAGCCGCCGACCGCGAGCTCGCCGCGCACGACTTCCGCTCGATCAGCCCGCGCTTCCAGGGCGAGAACCTCGAGCGCAACCTCGCGCTGGTCGACGCGCTCGGCGACGTGGCCGCCCAGCGCGACGCGTCCGTCGCCCAGGTCGCCATCGCCTGGGTGCTCTCGCCGCGGCGAGGACATCGTGGCGCTGGTCGGCGCCCGCCGCCGCGAGCGCCTGCACGAGGCGCTCGGCTCGCTCGACGTCGAGCTCTCGCCCGAGGACCTGGAGGCGATCGACCGCGCCGTGCCCGCCGGCGCCGCCGCCGGCTCGCGCTACGCCGAGCCGATGATGGCCGAGCTCGACAGCGAGCGCTGAGCCTCAGGAGTCGGTCTCGAGCAGCCGGCGCACCGAGGACTCCTTGTCCTCGAGCGTCTGGCCCTCGCGGTCGCGGCGCTCGTCGAGCTTGAGGATCGAGTAGACGCGCGGGAGGCCGAGCTCGAAGGGCACGGCGTGCAGCTCGCCGACGAGCGTCAGGATGTCGCCGGTCGCGCCCTCCAGCAGCGTGCCCATCGCGTGCAGCCGGTAGCCGACCTTGTCCTGCCGCGAAAGCCGGCGCTGGATCTCGGCGATGTAGGCGGAGGCACTCGGGTCAGAGCGCCCGAGCCCGATCACCGTCAGGTCGGCGGTGGCCACCTACCAGGCCTGGCCGGTGCCGCAGTGCGGGCAGTCGACCGTCGTGGTCACGCGGGCGGTGAACACGTAGCCGCAGCCGCAGGAGTACAGCGCCCGGTCCTGGCTCGGCGGCGTGCGCCGGGCCCGGACCATCTCGGCGGTGGGGGGCTCGGACGGGGCGGCCGGGTTGCGGCGCGGCTCGCGGGCGAAACGCCGGTTGCGAGAGGTGGGGAGGGAGAGGTGTCGCGTCAGCTGCATCTACAGGGCTGCGAACTCAAACGCCACAGCTCCCGAAAGGTTTCCCCCTGCACCGGCGAACCCTCGTTAGGACCCGTTAAGCCGCTGCAAAGCGCCCACTTCTCGCCTGCAAACGCCCGCCCGACCGCGATGGCGCCGGTGGACCGGCCCGACCCGCCATACTGAGGAGGGCATGGACCCCACCCGCAAGCGCAAGGTCCGCTTCGTCGTGGCGCTGAGCTGTGCCGTGCTGCTCGCGGCCGCGCTCGTCTACACGAGCTTCGGCGCCTCCAGCGAGGCATCGACTCCCAGCCAGCTCGTCGCGAGTGCCAAGGCGGGCGAGCGCTACGAGCTGACCGGCAAGGTCGAGCCGGGGTGGCGGCGAGACGGGACGACGATCCGCTTCCGCGTCCGCGACCGCGCGGGCGACGTCTCGGTGCCCGTCAGCTACACGGGGGCGGTGCCGGACCCCTTCCGCACCGGCCGCGAGGTCATCGTCGACGTGCGCAAGCAGGGCTCGGGGTTCGTGGGGGAGAAGGACTCGCTGGTGACGAAGTGCCCCTCGAAGTTCACCGCCGAGCAGAAGACCTGAGCGCCCCGTGCTGACCGCCGGGCGCGCCTGCCTCATCCTCGCCCTGGCCATCGCGGTCTACGGCGTGGCGGCGTCGCTGTACGGCGCGCGCACGCGGCAACCGCGCGTGGGTGCTCTCCGGCCGCCGCGCCGTCTACGCGCTGGCCGGCGTGCTGGTGCTCGCCTTCGCGATCCTCGAGGCGGCCTTCCTGCGCTCGGACTTCTCCTTCGCGCTGGTCGGCAGCCACTCGTCGACCACCACGCCGCTCTTCTACCGCGTCACCGCCATGTGGTCCTCCCAGGAGGGCTCGCTGCTGCTGTGGGCGACGCTGCTGAGCCTGTGGTCCAGCCTGATCCTGTGGCTCGTGCGCAACCGGCTGCGCGAGGTGGCGCCCTACGCGACCGCCGTGCTGCTCGGCCTGGGTGCGTTCTTCGTGGCGATGCTCGTCTTCCTCGAGTCGCCCTTCCAGCAGGTGCTGCCGGCGCCGGCCGAGGGCACCGGCCTGAACCCGCTGCTGCGCCACCCGAGCATGATGATCCACCCCCCGATGCTCTACTCGGGCTACACGCTCTTCGCGGTGCCCTTCGCCTTCGCGGTCGGCGCGCTGATCACCCGGCGCACCGGCGCGGAGTGGATCCGGACCACGCGGCCGTTCACGCTGGCCGCCTGGTTCTTCCTCGGGGTCGGCGTCATCCTCGGCGCGCGCTGGTCGTACTCCGAGCTCGGCTGGGGCGGCTACTGGGCCTGGGACCCGGTCGAGAACGCGTCGCTGCTGCCGTGGCTGACCGGCACCGCGTTCCTGCACTCGGTGATGATCCAGGAGAAGCGCGGGATGCTGAAGGTCTGGAACGTCTCGCTGGTGCTGGCCACCGGCATCCTGGCGGTGCTCGGCACGTTCCTGGTGCGCTCGGGGATCCTGGACTCGATCCACGCCTTCGGGGCCTCGACGCTCGGCGTGCCGTTCCTGGTGCTGATCGCGCTGATGATCACCGGGTCGATCTGGCTCGTGGTCTCGCGCGCGGACGCGCTGCGCTCCGAGCACCGGCTGGACTCGCTGCTCTCGCGCGAGGCGGCCTTCCTGCTCAACAACCTCGTGCTGGTCGGGATGGCCTTCGTCGTCTTCTGGGGGACGTTCTTCCCGCTCATCTCCGAGGCGGTGACCGGCACCAAGGCGTCCGTCGGGCCGCCGTGGTTCGACCGCTACATCGTCCCGCTGGCGCTCGTGCTCGTGCTGCTCTCGGGGCTCGGCCCGGTGATCGCCTGGCGCCGCGCGACCTGGTCGAGCCTGCGCCGGATCCTGCTCGCGCCGATCGCCTTCGCCGGCCTGGCGCTGGTGGCGATGCTGCTCGCGGGCGGGATCGCGACGCGGCCCGCGGCGCTGACGATGTTCGTCTTCGCCGCCTTCGTGATCGGCGTCGTCGGCCAGGAGTTCTGGCGCGGCGCCCGCGCGCGGCGCGCGATGTCGGGCGAGGCGCTGCCGGTCGCCCTGGTCTCGCTGGTGCGCCGCAACCGCCGCCGCTACGGCGGCTACCTGGTCCACGTCGGCGTCGCGATCCTGTTCGTCGGCGTGGCGGCCTCCTCGGCCTTCCAGGTCGCGCGCGACGTGCGCCTCGTGCCGGGCCAGAGCGCGCGCGTGGGCGACTACGACGTGCGCTACGAGCGCCCGACCACCGACCTCGAGTCCGCGCCCAACGGCCGGCTGGAGAAGATCGACCTCGGCGCGGTGCTGGTGGTCTCCAAGGACGGCGAGACGCTCGGCCGGCTGCGGACCGAGCGCTCCTACTTCCCGACCGCGGACCCCAACCTCGGGCCGGTCTCGCGCTTCTTCGAGGGCGAGGCGACGAGCGAGGTCGGCCTCGACGCCGGCTGGCGCAACGACGTCTGGAGCGCGATCGCGCCCGACACCGGCGCCCTCGGCCCGCGCATCCGCGAGGGCGACCGCGTCTTCACGCGCGCGCAGGAGGCGGGCCTGACGCCCGAGCAGGCCGATCCGCTGCTCGCCCAGGCGCTGCGCGGGCTCACCTCCACGTACGCCGAGAACCCGCCGCCCGCCACCTTCCGGCTGCTGGTCTCTCCGCTGGTGACGTGGATCTGGATCGGCGCGCTGATCGTCTTCGCCGGCGCGCTGATCGCCCTGTGGCCGCCGCCGGGCGGCCTGCGCCGGCCCGCGGCGGCGCGCTACAAGGCGCGCGTGGCGCGCGAGCTCGAACCCGCCTGACGCGAGCGGCCCACTGATGGAGGTGCTGCTCGTGATGGTCGTGGTGGCGGTCGTCGTGCTGGTGGTCAGCGCGCCGCTGCGCCCCGGTCGCGCCCGCGTCCGTGAGGCCGCGGAGAGCGCCGAGCTGGCCGACCTGGAGGCCGCGCGCGAGGCGAAGTACCGCGAGATCCGCGACGCGGAGCTCGACTACCGGACCGGCAAGCTCTCAGAGCCGGACTGGCGCGCGACGGACCGCACGCTGCGCGGCGAGGCGGTCGAGATCCTGCGGCGGCTGGACGAGCTCGACGGCCAGAGCGCCGAGGCCGAGTCGGTACGCTGAGACGCAGATGTTCACCGTCCTCGCCGTCGCCCAGATCTTCATCGCGATCGTCCTGATCTTCCTGGTGCTGCTGCACTCGGGCAAGGACGCCGGGATGTCCGGGGCCTTCGGCGTCGGCACGGCGGGCGGTTCCTCCGGCGGCTCGCTGATGGAGCGCAACCTCGACCGCTGGACCATCCTCTTCGCGATCCTGTTCGTGGTGAACACGATCGTGCTGCTGAGAATCTGAGCCGCTCGGCGCCGGCAGCCGACTGGCGGGCCCTGGCCGACTCGCTCGCCGGCGAGCTCGTGCTGCCCGAGTCGCCGGGCTACGACGCGGCGCGCACGCCGGAGATGCGGCTGTTCGGCGACGTCCGGCCGCTGGCCGTGGTGCGCGCCGCCGCCGCAGCCGACGTGGCCGAGACGCTCGCGCTGGCCCGGCGGTCGGGGCTGGCGCTCGCGGTTCGCAGCGGCGGTCACTGCTTCGCGGGGCGCTCGTCGACCGAGGGGATCCTCGTCGACGTCTCGCCGCTGGCCTCGGTGACGCTCGACGACGGGACGGCGACGGTGGGCGCGGGCACCCGCCTCGGCGACCTCTACGACACGCTGGCCGCGCACGGCCGCACCGTGGCCGCGGGCTGCGGGCGGACCGTCGGGATCGCGGGCCTGGCGCTCGGCGGCGGGCTGGGGCTGCTGGGCCGCAGCGCCGGGCTGACGTGCGACCAGCTGACCGGCGCGCAGGCCGTGCTGGCGGACGGCCGCGTCGTCGAGTGCGACGAGCACCATGACGCCGATCTGTTCTGGGCGCTGCGGGGCGCCGGCGGCGGCTCGGCGGCCGTGGTGACCTCTCTGCGCCTGCGGACGCTCGCCGAGCCGTCCGCGACGAGCTTCCGGCTGACCTGGCCCGCGCGCCACGCGGCGGCCGTCGCCGAGGCCTGGCAGGCGTGGGCGCCGAACGGGCCCGACGCCCTGGCCGCCAGCCTCCTCCTCAACGCCGGCGCGGACGCCTCCCAGCCGGTGACGGTCGCGGTCGCGGGCACGATGGTGGCCGACCGGGCCGAGACGGACGGGCAGCTCGGCGAGCTGATCGCCCGCGCCGGCGCCGAGCCGGTCTCGGCCTCCAGCCGCCACGCCGCCTATCTCGCCGCCAAGGGCGACCTGGCGGAGGACGACGACGGCGGCGCGGAGACGGTCGGGTGGTGCAAGTCGGAGTTCTTCGCGCGCGAGCTGCCTCCCGAGGCGATCGCCGCGCTGGTGGCGCACCTCGCCGAGCACCGCGTCGAGGGAGAGTCCCGCGAGCTGGACTTCACGCCGTGGGGCGGCGCGTACAACCGCGTGCCGGCGGGCGCCACCGCCTTCCCCCATCGCGCGGCGCGCTTCCTGCTCAAGCACGCCGTCGAGCTGCCGGCCGAGTCGCCCGCGGCGCGGCGGAAGGAGGCCCGCGACTGGCTGCGGGGGTCGTGGTCGTCGGTGCATCCGTGGGGCTCGGGCGGGGCGTACGTGAACTTCCCCGACGCGGACCTGGGCGACGGCGGCGCCGCCTACCTCGGGTCGAATCGCGACCGCTTCGCCCGCGTGAAGGCTCGCTACGACCCGGGCGACACGTTCACCCCAGCTGCAGCGCGCTGACCCGGATCGCGGGGCACACCGTCCCCGCGACGGAGAGCGCCTGGCGCATGGTGAGCGCCTCCGCGCACGCGAGCACCGCCAGCGGCGAGCCGGTGAAGCGGGCGCCGGCGAAGGCGCCGGCCGGCGCGCCGTCGCGCACGGTCACCCCGCGGGCCAGCCCGTTGACCGTCGCGCCGCCGCCGTCCAGGGCGCCGAGCCCGTCGAACGCCGCGACGTAGACGCCGGTGCGCACCGGCGCGAGCAGCTCGGCCTCGTCCTGCGCGCCGCCGCCGACCAGCACGAGGTTGCGGGCCGCCGGGCCGAGTGGGTTGCCGCCCGGGCTGCGGGCGTGGCCGGTCGAGGCCGCGCCTCCACCGGCCAGCGCGGCTGAGGCCGTGTCGTGCACGACCCGGTGGGCCACGCCGTCCTGGATCAGCGGGACCGGCTGGACGGGGACGCCCTCGGCGTCGTAGCTGCGCGGCAGCGTCCCGGCGAAGCGCGGCGAGTCGGAGAGGTTGATCGCCGAGGCCGCGACGCGGGTGCCGAGCCGGCCGGCCAGCGGGCTCTCGCCGCGGGCGAGCGCGTGACCGCTGAACGCGGTCTGCCCGAGCACCTCGAGCAGCGCCGCCACCGCGGCCGGCGCGAGCACGGCCCGGACAGCCCCGGCGGGCGGCGGCTCCGGGCCCGCCGTCGGCCGCAGCCCGAAGGCGCCCGCCGCGTCGAGACCGGCGACGCGCGCGGCGACCCGCCCGCCGCGCCGCACCCACGAGTGGGCGTCGGTGACACGCACCCCGGCGCTGGAGACGATCGCGGTCCGCTCGGCCACCGCCTCGTCGAGGAGAAGATCGGGGCCGGGCAGCAGCCGGGCGACGGCGGGATCCCAGCCGTCGTGGCCGCGCCCGCTGGCGGGACCGGGCAGGCCCGGAAAGCCCGCGACCGGCGACGTGGCGACCGCCGCCTCGGCCGCGCGGGCGATCGCGGCGAGGCCCGCGTCGTCGAGGATCGTGGTGGACGCGCGCCCGACGAGCCCGTCGCGCACGCACGCGAGCTGGACCTCGACCCGCTCCTGCACGCTGCCCGGCAGCAGCCTGCGCTCGAACAGCGCGGTGGCCTGGACTTCACCCCCGGCGTGACCGAGCGCCCGCTCGGCGAGGGCGAAGAGCTCGGCCTCGGTCATCCGTCCGCACGTTAATGATCATTTAGACCGCGAGGCATCCGGCCGGGCGTTGGTTGCGAAGTAGGTGGCATCAATCGAGAAGGAGTTTCATCAATGAAGCCTCGCATTCCGGTCGCCCTCGCGGCCGCCGCCACCATGGCCTTCGGCGTCGCCGCTTGCGGTGGTTCGGAGGACGAGTCCACCAGCACGTCGAACCAGGCCTCGCAGTCCGAGGCCCAGGTCGAGCCGGTCGCCGCGATCCCCGCGCTGAGCGGTCAGTCGACCGCCGTCAAGCTCGACGGCGGGTTCGTCTCCGCGCTCGAGTCGCTCAAGCTGACTCCGGCGCCGACGGGTGACGCCAAGATCACCAAGGGCGGCTCGGCCGTCTTCCCGATCACCGGCGGCAACGTCGAGTACTACAAGCCCGGCAGCGTCTCCCCGTACGTCCAGGGCATGATCGGCCACGAGGGCAGCGGCCTGCGCCTCACCGGCGGCGGCAAGACCGTCAAGCTGACGGACTTCGACGTCGACCCCGGCAAGTCGGTCCTGACCGGCAAGGTGACCGTCGACGGCAAGGTCGCCGCCGAGGACGCCCCGCTGTTCTTCCTCGACGGCCGCACCCTGCAGCCGCTCGAGGCCAAGGACGACGGCACCGCCGTGCTCGCGGGCACCACGGTCAAGCTCAAGGCCGAGGCCGCCGAGCTGCTCAACACCACCTTCGGCGTCGACGCCCTGAAGGAGGGCCTCGTCATCGGCGTCGCCAAGATCACCGTCGACACCGCGTAGCACCGGCTCCCCACGCCGGCTCCCCCGACTCGCCCCGCCGCGCTCAGCGCCGCGGGGCGGTCGTCGTTCTCACCAGGCCGCCTCGTAGAGGGCGAGGATCTCCGCCCGCCCGGCCGCCGGCGGGGTGTGGGCGAGGTCGGGCCGCTCGGCGGCGGCGTCGGCGCAGCGGGGCAGCACGTCCGCCTCGATGCCCAGGTCGCGCAGGCGCTCGGCGCCCGTGCGGGCGCGGACGGCCGCGGCGGCCTCGGCCGGGTCGCCGCCCATCGCGACGGCCAGCGCGTCGTGCTGGTCTCCGAAGCGCCAGGCGAGCGCTCCGAGCGTGTGGGGGAGCAGCACGGCGTTGGCCGGCCCGTGTCCCGCGCCGGCCACGCGCACGAGCGTCTGGGAGAGCACGTGGTGCAGGCCGTAGCCGGCCGAGTCGATCGCGTAGCCGGACAGGAGCGCGCCGAGCGCCAGTGCGTCGCGGTCGGGCTCCGGCTGGGCGAGGCCGGCGACCATCAGGCGGGCGCCCTCCAGCGCGGCCAGCGTCGAGACCGGGTTGGCGCGCGGCGTGCACGGCGCCTCGGCGCAGTGGCCCAGCGCGTTGCCCACGCTGGCGGCCAGGCCGGCGACCGGCTGGGAGGCGCACAGCGCCGGGTCGTTGACCACGACCGCCGCGCGCACCCGCGGCGTCTCCGGCGCGACCCCGCGCGCGTGGCGATGGCCGCGGGTCATCTCAGCGCCCGACAGCGTCGTCGGCACCGCCAGCGCCCGCGTCCCGTCCCCGTGCACGGCGGCGAGCGCCTTGGCGACGTCGATCACCCGCCCGCCGCCGAGGGCGACGAGCCGGTCGCCGCGGACTTCGGCCAGCAGGTCACCGGCCAGCTCGTCGACGAGGCCTGAACCCACGAGGTGGACGGCGGCGGCCGCCTCGACGACGGCGGGCGCCGCCGCCGCCGCGCGCTCGGTGCTCAGCAGCGTGTAGCCGGGGCCGCCCAGCAGCTCGACCGCCTCGTCCACGCAGCCGCGGCCGAAGCGGATCAGCCGCTCGCCGTCGCGCCAGCTGAACGAGCGGCTCACCCGGTGGTCGAGAGCTCGGACGGCGACGGCGTCTCCTCGTACCACGAGTAGGCGTAGGCGGGATCGTCGAGCTCGCGCGAGAGCGTCGTGAGCTTCAGCGGCCGGAAGGTGTCGCACATGACCGCCAGCTCCTCCGTCCGCGTGACGCCGAGGGACTTCTCCACCAGCCCGGGCTGCGGCCCGTGCGGCAGCCCCGACGGATGCAGTGTGATCGCGCCGACGTCGACCCCCTTGCGGGAGCCGAACTGCCCGTCGACGTAGTAGATCATCTCCTCCGACTGGAGGTTGGAGTGGTGGTAGGGCAGCGCGACGGCCTCGGGGTCCCAGTCGAGCATCCGCGGGCAGAACGAGCAGACCACGAAGTTCGGGCCCTGGAAGGTCTGGTGGGCGGGCGGCGGCTGGTGCAGGCGCCCCGCCTTGGGCTCGAAGTCGGCGATGTTGAACGTGTAGGGGTAGACGTAGCCGTCCCAGCCGACGACGTCGAGCGGGTGGTAGTCGAGCACGTAGTCCTGATGGCCGCCGCGGGCCCGCACCTTGACCGTGAACTCGCCGCGATCGCGATGGGTCTCGAGCCGCTGCGGGGCATGGAAGTCGCGCTGGGAGAAGGGCGCGTGCTCGAGCAGCTGCCCATAGCGGTTGCGGTAGCGGTTCGGGGTCTCGATCTCGCCCGGGGTGTAGAAGGTCAGCCAGCGCTGCGGGGTGTCGAAGCGCAGGCGATAGGTCGTCCCGCGCGGGATGACGACGTAGTCGTGCTGGCGATAGGGCAGCGTGCCGAAGACGGACTCGAGCACGCCCTCGCCCTCGTGGACGAAGAGCACCTCGTCGCCCTCGCCGTCGCGGTAGAAGTAGTCGGCCTCGCGCTCGGGCACGCACAGCCCGATCTCGACGTCGGCGTTGTACTCGAGCACCTGCCGGCCGAGCACCGCGTCGCCGTGGGGCTCGAGGCCCATCGTGTTCGTCAGCCGGTGCACGTGGGTCTCCGGGACCCACTCCTCGAGCTCGATCGGGGTGAAGGCGCCGACGTCCTTGACGCGGCAGGGCGAGAACAGGTGATAGAGGATCGACTCGTTGCCCGAGAAGCCCTCGAAGCCGAGCACCTCCTCGACCAGCAGCGGCGCGCGGCCGTTGCCGGCGGCCTCGGGGGCGGCCTCCGGGTCGCGGAACTGGACGTGGCGCTTGGCCGGCACCTGGCCGAGCTGGTGGTAGCGCATCAGAGGTTCCCCCTCAGCTCCTGCTCGCGCTCGATCGCCTCGAAGAGCGCCTTGAAGTTGCCCTCGCCGAACCCGCGGGCGCCGTGGCGCTCGATGATCTCGAAGAAGATCGTCGGCCGGTCGCCGATCGGCTTGGTGAAGACCTGCAGCAGGTAGCCCTCGTCGTCGCGGTCGACGAGGATCCCGAGCCGCCGCAGGTCGTCCAGCGACTCCTCGATCTCGCCGATGCGCGCGGGGACGTCGTCGTAGTAGGACTCCGGCGTGCGCAGGAACTCGATCCCGCGGGCGTGCAGCTCGCTCACCGTCTTGACGATGTCGCGCGTGGCCACGGCGATGTGCTGGGCGCCGGCGCCGCCGTAGAACTCGAGGTACTCGTCGATCTGGGACTTGCGCTTGCCCTCGGCCGGCTCGTTGATCGGGAACTTGATGCGCCCGTTGCCGCTCGTGACCACCTTGGACATCAGCGCGGAGTACTCGGTGGAGATCGCCTCGTCGGAGAAGTGCAGCATCTCGGTCATCCCGAAGACGTCCTCGTAGAACTTCACCCAGCGGTTCATGTCGCCCAGCTCGACGTTCCCGACGATGTGGTCGATGGCGAGCAGGCCGGTGTCGCCCGCGGCGTGCGCGCGCGCCTCGTAGCCCGGCAGGAACGGGCCGGCGTAGTCCGCCCGCTCCACGAAGGTGTGCAGCGTCTCCCCGTAGGTGGCGATGGTCGCCAGGCGCACCGTGCCGTGCTCGTCGGTGGCCTCCCACGGCTCGCGCACGCCGTGCGCGCCGCGCTCGACGGCCGTGCGGTAGGCGTGAGCCGCGTCCGGGACCGAGAGCGCGATCACCTTCACGCCGTCGCCGTGGCGCGCGACGTGGCGGCCGATGTCGTGGTCGGGCGTCAGCGCGCCCGTGAGCACGAGGCGGATGCGCCCCTGGACGAGCACGTGGGAGGCGCGGTCGCGCACGCCGGTGTGCAGCCCGGCGAAGGCCACCTCGCGGAAGCCGAACGCGTGCGCGTAGTAGTGCGCGGCCTGCCGCGCGTTGCCGACGAACAGCTCGACGTGGTCGATGCCGTGCAGCGGCATGTGATCCTCGATCACGGCGGCTGCGGGCGCCTTTGCGCTCTGGGTGCTCACTCGGACCTCCTCGTTTCTTCTCGTCTGTTTATGATTGCGCTGTTGAGGGGCGCGCTCAAGCGCGATTCGTTGCGTACGGCCCGGTATAAGCGAGAAGATGGACGACATCGACCAGCAGATCATTGCCCTCCTGCGGGAAGACGCCCGCCGCTCGTTCCAGAGCATCGGCTTGCGCGTGTCGCTGTCGGCGCCGGCGGTCAAGCGGCGCGTGGACCGGCTCGAGGCCGACGGCGTCGTGCGCGGCTACTCGGCGCTGGTCGATCCCGCCCAGTTCGGCTGGGGCACGCACGCGTTCGTCGCCCTCTACTGCGAGGGGCGAATGGCGGCGTCGGAGGTGCGCGACGCGGTCGAGCGCCATCCCGAGGTGGCCGCGGCCTACACGGTGGCGGGGGAGGCGAGCGCCATGCTGCACGTGCGCGCCCGCGACACCTCGCACCTCGAGCAGGCGCTCGAGCGCATCCGCGACCACCCGGGCGTGACCCGCAGCCAGACCCAGATCGTGCTCTCGACGCTGTTCGAGCGCCCGTTCAGCGACGGCGCGGGTTGAGCCGCCGGCGCGCGGGCGTAGGATCGACGGCGTGGCCCAGGTGCGCGACGCCGACGTCGTCGAGACGCCCGCGGCGGTCGCGCGCTCACGCGCCCGGCCCGTGGTGCTCGCCACGCTGTCGGTGCGCGTGGAGCCGAGCGCCGAGCGGATGGCGATCGAGAGCGCGCTCGAGGCCGGCGTGGCGCTGTTCGTGGCCAACATGCTCAGGCTCCCGCTCTACCCGACGACGCTGATGCTGCACGGGCCCAGCGGCGCCACGTTGCCCGAGGAGGAGGACCTCGACGCCGTGCGGGCGACGGCGAACCGCGCGGCCGCGCTCGGCCTCGAGACACGGCTGCTGCGCGTCTCGAGCCCGCGGCCCGTGGCCGCGCTGCTCGAGCTGCTGGGCGACTGCGACGCCGGGCTGCTCGTGTTCGGGCCCGACCTCGCGCTGACCGGCAAGCGCGCCTTCCGGCGCGCCGAGCGCAAGCTGCGCGCCAAGGCGCCCTGCCTCGTGTGGGTCGCCCCGGACGGCTAGCCCGTGCGCTTGGTGCCCGGGCGGCACGGGCGGCGGCGGAGGGGAGCGCCGCCGCCGCCCGCGTCACGGGCTACGCCGCGTGGGCGAGGCGCAGCCGCTGGCGCAGCGCCGGCCGCGCGGGCGCGTTGCGCCGCGCCGCGTGGACGGCCAGCAGGTCCAGCACGCCGGCGGTGCGCCGGAACGGGTCGGCGACGTGGTCGCCGGTGCCGGGCGCGAGCGCGGCGACGAGCTCGCCGTCCTGGACGCCGACGAGCAGCTCGCCGGCCGGCAGGCGGCTGGAGTCGAGGTCGGCGAGCCGGGCGAGGGCCGGACCGTCGGAGCCGCGGGCGGCACGGATGAGGACAGAAGGAGCGGGGGTGTGGGGGGCCATGGGGGATCTCCTCTTGGGACTGGAGGGAAGCGGGCGTGCAGTCATGGTGGACGCCCAGCGCCAGTAGTGCAAATGACCTTTTCGCGGCTGTGGTATAAGTTCGTCTGATGCTCGACGTTCGCCGCATGCGCGTGCTCCGGGAGGTCGCCGTCCAGGGTTCCTTCTCGGCCGCCGCCGACGCCCTGTCCTTCACCCAGTCGGCCGTCTCCCAGCAGATCGCCGCGCTGGAGCGCGAGGCCGGCACGACGCTGGTCGAGCGCAACCCGCGCGGCGTCCGGCTCACCGAGGCGGGCGAGGCCGTCGTGCGCCACACGGACGCGATCCTCGTGCGCCTGGCCGAGGCCGAGGCCGAGCTCGAGGCGATCGCCGGGCTGCGCGGCGGGCGCCTGCGAATGGCCGCCTTCGAGTCCGCCGCCTCGTCGCTCATGCCGCTGGCGATCGCGGGCTTCAAGCAGCGCCATCCCGCCGTTGAGCTCTCGCTCGGGCTCGCCGAGCCCGAGGACGCGCTGCCGCGGCTGCGCGGCGGCGACTTCGACCTCGCGCTGCTCTTCAGCGCCAAGCCGGAGCTCGAGCTCGAGGGCGTGGAGACGGCGCACCTGGTCGAGGATCCGATGTACCTCGTGCTGCCGGCGAATCACGCCTTGGCCGGCCGGCGCAACCTCAAGCTCTCAGACGTCGCCGGGGAGGCGTGGATCGGGGGCTCGGACGACTGCGAGTGCAACCGCCTGCTCACGCGCGCGTGCGGGACCGCGGGCTTCGATCCGCGGATCGTCTTCCAGACCGACGACTACACGTCCATGCAAGGCTTCATCGCGGCCGGCGTCGGCGTCTCGCTGATCGCCGAGCTCGGGCTCACGAGCGTGCGCGAGGACATCGTGGTGCGCTCGCTCGGCCGCGAGACTCCCGTGCGTCACATCTACGCTGCCGTGCCGGCGGGGGGCTACCGCTCGCCGGCCGCCCAGGCGATGCTCGACGTGCTCGGCGAGGTCGCCGGCCGCTACGTGGCGAGCCGGCCGCCGCGGCTCGAGCTGGTCGGCGCGTAGCCCGCTACGCGGGCTTGCGGCCCCAGGCCGCCCACATCATCGGGGTCATCACACGGCTCGCCGGGTCCTCGAGCGCGGCCAGCGACGCGTCGAGCTCGGCCTCGGTGAGCCAGCCGGCGAGCAGCTTCTCGCGCTGTGCGGCGAGCGAGAAGCGGTCGAAGGCCGTGCCCGCCGAGGCACCGTGGATCACGTAGGAGCGCGACTGGCTGCCGGTCGCTTCCAGGCCGGCTCCCTCCAGGCGCCCGAGCAGCCTGCGCCCGAGGTGGCGCTGGTAGCCGGTGGACTCCAGCAGGGTCAGGATCGCGTCGTAGGTCTTGCTCATCGCGGGGGTTTCCCCGGTCAGCCCGCCGACGGCCCAGTCGAAGTCCTCGACCAGCAGCCAGCCACCCGGGGCGAGCGCCGCCACCAGGCGCTCCAGCGCGTCGCTGTCGCCGAGCCACTCGAGCAGCAGCCGGGCGTGCGCGAGGTCGAAGGAGCCCGCCGGCAGGTCGTCGGCGAGCAGGTCGTGCTGCAGGACCTCGAGCGGGCCGTCCGCGATCGGGTCCAGCAGCTTGGTGTCGACGTCGGTGGCCAGCACGCGGCCGTCCGGGCCGACGCGCTCGGCCAGCCACGCCGCCACCGATCCGCCACCCGCTCCGGCCTCCAGGCAGCGCCGGCCCGGCGCCACCCCCAGGGCCTCCAGGTGGGTGAAGGTCCCGGGATCCCAGGTCGCCTCCAGGCCCACCAGCCGCTCGGGCTTGTCGCCTGCGAATGCGTAGGTCGCCATCGTCGCCCCCTCGGGTCGCGTCGCGCCGCGGGCCGGCACTGCCGCCGACCGGGCTCATCATCGCCAAGGACGCCCGCGCCGAGGGAAAAATTCCGTGCCGCTCAGCGCAGCCGGCGGCCGGTCTCCGCGGTCGAGTAGCCGCCCAGCGCCTCGATCGCGGACCGGAACCGGGGTTCCTCCAGCAGCGCCCACAGCGGCGCGAGCACCGGGTCCTCCACCGTGATCGCGTCGAGCACGAGGTCGTAGGGCTCCTCGCGCACGCCCACGAAGTCCAGGCCGAAGGCGCGCGCGGCGGCGAGCACGCCCAGCCCGCAGTCGGCGCGGCCGGCCGCGACGGCGGCCGCGACCGCCAGATGGGTGTGCTCCTCGCGCTCGTAGCCCGGCAGCGCGGCCGGGTCGAGCCCGCGCGTCGCGAGCTCGTGGTCGAGCAGCACGCGCGTGCCGGCCCCGCGCTGGCGGTTGACGTAGCGGGCGCCGGCGCCGGCCACGTCCTCGACGCCGGCGAGCCCGAGCGGGTTGCCGGGCGCGACGATCAGGCCCTGCTCGCGATGGACGAGCCGCACGACCGCGACGTCGCGGCCGGCGAGCACGCGGTCGACGTAGGGGAGGGTGTACTCGCCGCTGGCGGGGTCGAGCAGGTGGGAGCCGGCGAGGTGGCAGAGGCCGTCGCGCAGGGCGATCAGGCCGCCCAGCGAGCCGACGTTGGACGAGGCGAGCGTCACCCTCGGGTCCGCCGCGCGCAGCTCGGAGGCGGCGAGGTCGAGCACGAGGTCGTGGGAGCCCAGCGCGACGATCGTGCGCTCGACCTCGCCCAGGGGCCGCAGCAGCGCCACCTCGACCTGCTCGCCCGCGTGGTGGCCCTCGAGCGCCGCGGGGACGATCAGCAGGCCGTCGGCGCGCACGAGCGAGGTCAGCACGCCGGCTCCGCGCGGCAACGGGGTGGCGACGATGTCCCCGCGGACCCGCCCGAGCCGCACGCGCACCCAGTCGTCCATCCCCATCACCGAGTTGAGCTTGCGCGCGAGCCGGGCCCGTGCGCGCGGGCGCTCCGGCGGCGGGGCGCCCTCCAGCGCGGCGAGCAGCGGCGCCGCGAAGATCTCGAACGTCAGCGCTGCAGACACGGGGTAGCCGGGGGCGCCGAGCACCGGCGTGCCCTCGACCGCGCCGAGCACGACCGGATGGCCCGGGCGCACGGCCACGCCGTGGACGGCGAGCACGCCGGCGCGCTCGATCACCGCTGCCGTGTAGTCGTCGCGGCCGGCACTCGAGCCGGCTCCGACGATCAGCAGGTCGCAGCGCTCGGCGGTCGCCCGCACCACCTCGACCAGGCGGTCGGGGTCGTCGGGCTCGATCGGCAGGCGCTCGACCTCGCAGCCGGCCTCGCGCGCCTGCGCGCCGAGCATCAGGGAGTTCGTGTCCAGCACCTCCCCGGGGGCGGTGGCCGCGCCGATCTCGCGCACCTCGTCGCCGGTCGGCAGGATCGCCACGCGCGGGCGCCGGCGCACCGTCAGCTCGATCGCGCCCGCGGCCGCGGCGGCGGCGACGTCGACCGGGCGCAGCCGGTGCCCCTCGGGGAGCAGCAGCTCGGCCGCGCTGACGTCCTCGCCGATCGTGCGCACGTGCTGGTAGGGCACCGCGGCGCCGCGCAGCTCCACGCCGCCGTCGCCGGAGTAGTGGACGTGCTCGCGCATGACGACGGCGTCGCGGCCGGCGGGCAGCGCGTCGCCGGTGTCGACCACGTCGTAGGCGGCGGCGGCCAGCACGGCGGGCGTCGTCTCGCTCGCGCCGAGGGTGTCGACGGCCAGGACGGCGATGCCGTCCATCGCGGCCGCGTCGTACGGCGGCGAGGAGCGCGTCGCCCATACGGGCGCGGCGGTCACGCGGCCGACCGCCGCGTCGAGGGAGACCGTGACGGCCGCGACGCGCTCGGGACAGCCGGCGGCGGCGCAGGCGGCGCGCCAGCCGGCGAGCGCCTCGGCCGCCGGCACGTCGGAGATGAAGTGGCGCGTGCTCACCGGTACAGGGTGACCGCCACCTCGCTGCCCTCGGGCAACCCGGTCGCGGGCTCCGGGACGACGAGCCAGCCGTCGGCGGCGGTCAGCATCGAGAGCAGCGCCGAGGCGCCGAAGAGCGGCGTCGCCAGGCCGTCCGAGAGCCGCACCTGCACGACGTCCAGCCGGCCGGCGGCGGACGGGAGGTCGCGGTCCAGGCGCGCCGTCGCGGTCGGCTCGGGCGGCAGGTCCGTCCAGCCTCCCACCAGCCGCACCAGCGGCACGCCGACCAGGCGGAAGACGACGAGCGCGGAGCGCGGGTTGCCCGGCAGGCCGACGACCGGCACGCCGCCGCCGGCCTCGGCCAGGAGCGTCGGCTTGCCCGGCTTGATGGCCAGGCCGTGGCACCAGATCCCCGGCTCGCCGAGCGCCGCGACCGCGGCGGCGGTCTCGTCGCGCGCGCCGACCGAGGAGCCGGCGGAGACGACCACGACGTCGCACTCGGCCACCGCGGCGGCCAGCGCGGCGGCGAGGGCGTCGCGGTCGTCGGGCACGATGCCGCGCAGGTCCGCGGCGCCGCCGGCCTCGCTCACCAGCGCCCCGAGCGCCGCGGAGCTCGCGTCGCGCACCTGGCCCGGCGCGAGCGAGCGCGTGCCGGGCGCCACCACCTCGTCGCCGGTGGAGAGGATCCCCACCCGAGGGCGCGCCCGGACCGCCACCTCGGTGACGCCGGCGGCGGCCAGCATCCCGAGGTCCTGGGCGCGCAGCGCCCGGCCGGCGGGCGCGATCGGCGCCCCGGCCGCGGCGTCCTCGTCGGCCCGCACGAGCCCCTCGCCGGGCGCGACCGGGCGCGTGACCTCGACCGTGCCCTCGAGGCCCTGGTGGGTGGACTCGACCATGACCACCGCGTCGGCGCCGTCGGGCAGCATCCCGCCGGTCGGGATCGCGACCGCGGTGACGGGCTCGACGCCGGCGTCCGGCGCGGCGCCCATCGCGACCGACCCGGCCAGGGCGAGGTACGCCGGCAGCCCCTCCGAGGCGCCGTAGGTGTCGGCCGCGCGGACGGCGTAGCCGTCGACCGTCGCGCGGGCGAAGCCGGGCAGCGCGTCGCGCGCCACGAGCTGCTCGGCCGGCACGCGCCCGAGCGCCGCCTCGACCGCGACCCGCTCGACGCCCGTGCGCCGCGCCGGGCGGAAGCCTTCGAGCGCCTCGGACACCGTCCGCACGGCGAAGAACTCGCGCATGGCGGGCGGTGGTGCGGCCTCGCGGCGCACGAGGCCCACTAGGTCGCGCGGGTGCGCGTCTCCCCGGCCTCGGTCGCCTGCTCGTCGGCCTCGGTGTTGGCGTCGGCCATCGCCAGCACGCTCATCACCGGCCCGAGCGCGACCTGCCCGAGCCCGCAGATCGAGGTCATCCGCAGCGTCTCCTCGAGCTGCGGGATGCGGTCGTCCACCTCGGTCGGGCCGCCGCCGGCGGCCATGTGCTCCGTGAGGATCGTGTAGGCCTTGGTCGAGCCGGCACGGCACGGCACGCACTTCCCGCAGGACTCGTTGCGGAAGAAGCGCAGCACGTTGGTCGCGGCCGCCAGCAGGTCGCGCCCCTCGGCGATCGCCACGAGCGCTCCCGAGCCGAGCATCGAGCCCGCATCCTGCAGCGGCTTGAAGTCCAGCCGCGTGTCGGCCTTCTCGCCGGGCATGAAGTTCGAGGACGCGCCGCCGGGCTGGAACGCCGCCAGCTGGGCCCCGTCGCGCATACCGCCCGCCTGCTCGATCAACTCGGCGGCGGTGGTCCCCATCGGCACGCAGTAGACGGCCGGCTCGGCGACGTCACCGGACACCGAGAAGAACTTCAGGCCGGTGCTCTCGCCCGTGCCCTGGTCGTTCCACCAGTCCGAGCCCTTGTCGAGGATGATCGGGATGTGGGCCAGCGTCTCGACCGAGTTCATCACCGTCGGCTGGCCGTGCAGGCCGTAGATGCCGGGGAACGGTGGCTTGTTGCGCGGCTCGCCGCGGTGGCCCTCCATGCACTCGATCAGCGCCGTCTCCTCGCCCAGGATATAGCCGCCGGGTGAGGTGAAGATGCTCAGCTGCAGGCGCTTGCCGCTGCCGAGCACGTCGTGGCCGAGCAGCCCGAGGTCGTGCAGGCGCTCGATCTCCTCGTGCAGCACGACCTCCTCGGGGCCGTACTCGTGGCGGATGAACACCCAGCCCTCGGCGGCGCCGCAGACGAGCATGGCCAGCAGCAGGCCCTCGAGCACGAGGTGTGGCTGCTCGGCGAGGATCTGGCGGTCCTTGAAGGTCCCGGGCTCGGACTCGTCGGCGTTGCAGATGGCGTACTTCGGGTGGTTTTCCTGCGCGCGGACCAGCTCCCACTTCTTGCCGGTCGGAAAGCCGGCGCCGCCCATGCCCTTCAGCCCGGAGGCGTTGAGCTCCTCGATGATCGTCTCGGGTGCGAGCTCGCCGGCCAGCGCGCGGCGCAGCACGCCGTAGCGCTCCTCGGCCTCGGCGTAGGGGTCGTTCGGCCGCGGGCCCTCGCCGCGGTCGGCCAGCAGCGGCGCGGCGGACTGCATCGCCCGGCCCGCCTCGACCAGGTCGGCGGCCTCGGCCAGCGGCGCCGGGCGCTCGTCGACGGCGACGGCGGGCGCGATCTCGCAGCGCCCGATGCAGGAGACCTCGACGAGCTCGACCTCGGTGTCCTCGCCGTAGCGCTCGCGCAGCTCGGCGATCCGCTCCTCGGCGCCGGCCATCCAGCAGGAGAGGTCGTGGCAGACGGCGAGCTGGACCTTGGCCGGCGGGCTCGTGCGGTAGTGGGGGTAGAAGGAGATCAGCCCCTCGATCTCGTACAGCGGCCGCTTGGCCTCGCGCGCGAGCCGGACGAGCTCCTCGCGCGGCAGCCAGCCGTGCTCGGCCTGGATCGCGTTGAGCAGCGGGATCAGGCTCGGGCCGGGGAACTTGCCCGCCCGGCCCTCGGTGCCCGCCACCCGGGTCTGGACGCGCAGGCCGACGCCGGCGGTGCGCCCGTTGCCGTGGCCGTTGGAGGAGGCCACCGCCCTACGCCCCCTCGGAGCGCGAGAGCGCCTCGTGGTGCTGGCCGTGCTCGTCCACCGGCTCGATCCGCACCGCGCAGAACTTGAACTCCGGGATCTTGCCCATCGGGTCGATCTCGTCGATCGTCAGCACGTTGGCGGCGGCCTCGCGGAAGTGGAACGGGATGAAGCAGCTGCCGCGCGTCTCGCGGTGCGAGATGCGTGCCTCGAGCTCGATCTGCCCGCGGCGCGAGGAGATGCGCACCATGTCGCCCTCCTCGATGCTCATCGCGGCCGCATCCTCGAGGTGGACGTAGACGTGCGCGCGCGGCTGGATGGCGTCCAGCGCGTAGGAGCGCCGGGTCATCGAGCCGGTGTGCCAGTGCTCGAGCAGCCGCCCGGTGTTGAGCACGAACGGGTACTCCTCGTCGGGCAGCTCCTTGGCCGGCAGCCACTCCGCCGGGACCAGGTGGGCCTTGCCGTCGTCGGTGCCGAAGCGCTCGTCGAAGAGCACGACCGTGCCGTCGGAGTGCTCGGGGTCCGGGTTCGGGTACAGCTTGCCCGCCGGGCCGAGGTTGCCGTAGTTCAGGCCGGCGTAGTTGGGCATGACCGAGACCAGCTCGTCGAAGATGTCGCTCGGGTTGTCGTAGTCCATGGGCAGCCCGACGCGGTTGGAGATCTCCTGGATGATGCGCCAGTCCTCGCGCGCCTCGCCGGGCGCCTCGAGCACCTTGAGCCCGCGCTGCACGCGCCGGTCGGTGTTGGTGTAGGTGCCCTCCTTCTCCATGAAGGAGGTGGCGGGCAGGACCACGTCGGCGAACTCGGCCGTCTCGGTGAGGAAGACGTCCTGGACGACCAGGAAGTCCAGCGCCGAGAGCGCCTTGCGGACCTTGTTGATGTTCGGGTCAGACAGGAAGGGGTTCTCGCCCATCATGTACATGCCCTTGATGCCGCCCTTGAGCGCCGAGCCGACGATCTCGGTCACGGTCAAGCCGCGCTCGGGGTCGAGCTCGCGCTCCCAGACGGCCTCGAACTTGTCACGCACGCCCGGCGCGTCGACCAGCTGGTAGTCCGGGTACATCATCGGGATCAGCCCCGCGTCCGAGGCCCCCTGGACGTTGTTCTGCCCGCGCAGCGGGTGCAGCCCGGTGCCCAGCCTGCCGACGTTGCCGGTGATGGCGCACAGGGCGATCAGGCAACGCGCGTTGTCGGTGCCGGTGGTGTGCTGGGAGATGCCCATACCCCAGTAGACGACGGCGGCGCCGGCGGTCCCCCACAGGCGGGCGACGAGCCGGATGGCGTCCGGGTCCACGCCGCAGATCTGCGCGGCGCGCTCGGGCGGGTACTGGCGGACCATCTTGGCCAGCTCGCCGTAGTTGGACGTCCGCGTCTGCACGAACTCGCGGTCGACCCAGTCGTTGGCGATGATCTCGTGCAGCACGCCGTTGTAGAAGGCGACGTCCGTGCCCGGCTTGATCTGGCAGTAGACGTCGGCGTGATCGGCGATCCGCTCGCGCCGCGGGTCGACGACGATCAGCTTGGTCCCGCGCCGGCGGGCCTGCTTGAAGAAGGACGAGGCGACGGGGTGGTTGGCGGTCGTGTTCGTCCCGGCCAGGATCGCCACGTCGGCGTTGACGATGTCGCCGTAGGTGGTCGAGACCGCGCCCGAGCCGACGCCCTCGAAGAGCGCCGCGACGCTCGAGGCGTGACACAGCCGCGTGCAGTGATCGACGTTGTTGGTGCCGAAGCCCGCGCGGATGAGCTTCTGGAAGAGGTAGGCCTCCTCGTTAGAGCACTTGGCCGAGCCGAAGCCGGCCAGCGCGCTGGATCCGTGCTCGTCGAGGATGCCGCGCAGCCGCTCGCCGACGAGGTCGAGCGCCTCCTCCCAGCTGGCTTCGCGGAAGTGCGGCATCACCTCGTCGTAGTCGACCAGGCCGCCGGGCTTCTTCTTGCCGCGCCCCTCGCCCTTGACGTCCTCCGAGAGCGGGCCCTTCGGATAGCTGCCCTCGATCCGGATCAGGGGCTTGGTCAGGCGCTGTGGGGAGGACGCGTAGTCCCATCCGTAGCGGCCCTTGACGCACAGGCGCCTCTGGGAGCCAGGCTGCTCGCGCCCGTCGGCGAAGCTGATGGCGTTGCGCTCGCGGTCGACGTGGAAGGTCAGCGCGCAGCCGACGCCGCAGTAGGGGCACACCGTGTCGATGGAGTCGAGCTCCTCGCGGGTCTGGATCGGCGTCTCGCGGATCGGCCGGTTGACCAGCGCGCCTGTCGGGCAGGCCGCGACGCATTCGCCGCAGGTGACGCACGAGGACTCGCCCATCGGGTCGTCGAGGTCGAAGGCGATGCGGGTCGCGTAGCCCTTGCCCGACCGCCCGATGACGTCGTTGCCCTGGATGTCGTCGCACGCGCGCACGCAGCGGTCGCAGAGGATGCAGCTGTCGTGGTTGACGGCGATGACGGGGTTGGAGAAGTCCACGCCACGGCCCTCGGCGGTGGGCAGGCTCTGGCCGCGCACGACGCCGTAGCGCTCGACCAGGTCGAGCAGCAGGTTGTCGCCGGTGGTGGTCTGCTTGGGGTCGCGCTCCGGCGGCGGCTGGTCGACCAGCAGCAGCTCGGTGAGCGTCGCGCGCTGGCGCTCGACGTCGTCGGTCGCGGTCTTGACCTCCATGCCGTCCTCGCACGGCCGCACGCAGGCGGCGGCGTAGACGCGCCCGCCGACGTCGACGGCGCACATCCGGCAGACCCCGACCGGGTCATAGCGCTCGTCGTGGCAGAGCACCGGGATGTCGACGCCGATCTCCTTCGCGGCGTCCCAGATCGTCGTCCCGTCGGTGACGGTCGTCTCCTGCCCGTCGATCGTCAGCGTGACGGTCTTGGTCTCGGTCTGCTCGATCGTGGCCACGTGCGAACCCTATCTCCTCAGTGGACCAATACGTCCAATTGCAGGTCAGCCAGCTGTTCTGGACCCGGAAGGCCCTCCTCGTCGAGCCCTCGCGCGTCGTAGTACCCGTCCACCATCGTGCGCAGACGCTCGGACGTGAGCGCCGCCTCGCGTCCGGAGGCCAGCTCGAGCGGCTCGGTGAGCAGGCGCTCGGGAAGCCAGTCGTCCTCCGGCGTCCAGCCCTCGCGCGCGTTGAACATGCGCTTGGCGAGCACGATGCGCCGCGCGGTGGCGTGCAGCTCTGAGGCGTCGAGCTCCCAGCCGGTGACCAGGCCGAGCAGCTGCGCCCAGTCGGCCCACGGCTCGGGGCCGAAGACGCCGCGCAGGAACTTGCAGAAGATCATCGAGTCCATCGCCGCCGCGCGGTCCTCGGTGGCGATGGCGGCGAGCACGTGCGGGTGGCCGCCGGCGAGGCGGTCGAGCGTGCCCGAGAGGTCGGCCTCGTAAGCGCCCGAGCGGTTGTGATCGGCGCCGCGGGCGTTGACGGCGAGCCCGAGCGCCATGGCGTGCAGCGTGCGCGGCTCGTAGCCGGGCAGCTCGAGGCCCTTGACGTGCACGGCGAGCGCCTGGGCCGCCGGGCCGAGCTGCGCGGCCGCGGCGCGCGAGCCCTCCGCGAGCAGCCGGCCGAGCGGGGTCGAGCGCGCGCCGATCTCCTCGAGTGCCCGCAGCAGCGCGGCGCCGTCGCCGAAGCGCAGCCACGGCGCGTCGATCAGGCCCGCCTCGGCGCACTCCATCGCCCAGGCGATCGTCCCGCCGGCCGAGATCGTGTCGAGCCCGAGCTCGTCGCAGCGGTGGCTGGCGGCCAGCACGTCGTCGGCGTCGTCGACTCCGCACAATGGCCCGAGCGCGAAGACGTTCTCGTACTCCACGCGCGTGGACTTGCCTCCCGGCCCGGCGTAGATGTGCTCGCAGCCGATCGTGCACGAGGCGCAGCTGTTGCGCGCGATCGAGCGCTTGTCGGCGAGCTCCTCGGCCGCGAGGCTGGGCGCGCCGGCGAACTCGGCGTGCTGGAAGTTGCGCGTCGGCAGCGTGCTGATCGCGTTGAAGGCGAGCAGGTTGGCGAGCGTGCCGAGCTCGCGGTACTTGGCGGTGGCGGGCCCGAAGGAGCGGGCGCGCAGGTCCTTGGCGGCCTTGAGCAGACCCGGCTGGTCGTGCGGGGCGACCTTGGTCGCCGCCCGCACCGCGACGGCCTTGACGCCCTTGGCCCCGAGCACGGCGCCGAGCCCGCCGCGGCCGGCGTGACGGCCGTCGTGGGAGACCGTCGCGTAGCGGACCTGCCGCTCGCCGGCGGGGCCGATCGCCGCCACCCGCCAGGCCGGGCCGAGCCGCTCGCGCAGGCGCGCCTCGGCGTCGGCCGCCGGCAGGCCCCACAGATCAGCGGCATCGACGGTCCGGGCGCCGTCCCCGTCGACCAGGACGGCGACCGGGGTCTGCGAGCGGCCGCGGACGACGATCGCGTCGTGGCCGGTCAGCTTGCCGGCGATCGCGAAGTGGCTCGAGGCCAGGGCGTCGGTGAGCATGCCCGTGAGCGGCGACTTGGCCACGACCGCGAACTTGGCGCTGGTGGTCAGCGGGGTGCCGACCAGCGGCGAGAAGACGAAGGCGAGCGGCGCCTCCGGGCCGAGCGGGTCTACCAGCGGCGGCGCGAGGCGGTGCATCAGCCACGTGCCCAGGCCCACGCCGCCCAGGTAGCGACGCAGCACGTCCCCGGACAGCGGCAAGACCTCGGCGGACCCGTCGCCGGCGTCGACGACCAGGGCCCGGCCGAAGTAGCCACCGGGGGTTCCGGTCTCCTCCATTGCCGGCAAAGGGTACCGGATCAGTCTACTGGTATCCAAAATCCAAGCGATCGTATGTGTTGCTACAGAGTCAATCACCGGCGAGTCGTCAGCTCAGCGCATACGGTCGGGCGCTGCGGGAAAAACGACCCCATGCCGACCAAGAAGGAAGATCTCCCGAGCACGCTCAAGCGCTCACCCGGGAAGGTGCAGGACACCTACGCGAAGACGCTCGACAGCGCCGAGGAGTCCTACGACTCCACCCAGCGCGCGCACCGGACCGCCTGGTCGGCGGTCAAGCACGTCGCCGAGAAGGAGGGCGACCACTGGGAGCTCAAGGACGAGAAGGGGCCCTCGGATCCCCAGGCCGCCAAGGGGGGCCGCAAGGCGCGCGACGAGCCGGACGCCACCTACGGCGGCGTCGACGCGAGCCAGTCCAAGCAGGAGCTCTACGAGCAGGCCAAGCAGGCGGACATCGACGGCCGCTCGAGCATGAACAAGCAGGAGCTCGCCAAGGCGCTGCAGCGCCACAACGACCGCGAGACGGCTCGCGCGCGGCGGTCCTGAGGGCATACGCGCGCTGGTGCTCAACGGGACGCTCAAGCCGTCCCCGGCGGAGTCCAACACGGACGCGCTCGCCGACGTGGTGGTCACCGCGCTGCAGCGCGAAGGGATAGAGGTCGACCGGATCCGGCTGGTGGACCACGACATCAAGCCGGGCGTCAGCTCCGACGAGGGCGATGGCGACGCCTGGCCGGCGATCCGCGAGCTGACCCTCGCGGCCGAGATCCCGGTCGTCGCCACCCCGACCTGGCTCGGCCAGCCGGCGAGCGTGACCAAGCGGGCGCTCGAGCGCATGGACGCGCTGCTATCCGAGACCGACGACGACAGCCGCCCGGTCGCCTACAACAGCGTCGCGGGCGTGGTCGTCACCGGCAACGAGGACGGGGCCCATCCCGTCATCAGCGAGGTCGCGGGCGCGCCGATCGACATCGGCTACACGGTCCCGGGCCAGGCGTGGACCTACCGGAGCAAGGGCCCGGGCCCCGGGCCGTCCTACACGGAGACCGACGAGGGGCACGAGTGGTCGGCGAGCACCGGCCGCGCCGCCGCCGCGAACCTGCTCGCCGTGGCGCGCGCGCTCGAATCCAAGCCGATGGGGCCGCCGCCGGGCTGAGCGCGCGCAGACGTGCGTCTCGTCTTCGTCCTCTACCTGACGGTCGTCGTCACGGGCATCGTGCTCTTCTCGGTGATCGGCCTCGCCCACCGTTAGCGATGCGGGCGCTGCGCGAGAACTCGATCGCCGTCGTCTTCCTCGCGCTGTTCGCGCTCGCGCTGGCAGGCCAAGCGGTCGCGGGGCAGGCGCACTACAACGACGAGAACGCCGACCATGCGCGCCTGCTGGGCGAGGCGCCGGAGCCGCTGTCGCTGGGGCGCTACGTGCTCTCCTCGGACTTCGGCAACGCCGTGATGGAGAACTGGCAGTCGGAGTACCTGCAGTTCACGCTCTTCATCCTCGGCACGATCTGGCTGCTGCAGCGCGGGTCGCCCGAGTCCAAGCCGCTCGGGCAGGCCGGCCGCGAGTCCGAGCGCGACCAGCGGATCGGCGAGCACGCCCGGCCCGGGTCCCCCCGGTGGGCGAGGGCGGGCGGGGGCGTGCGCCGGTGGGTGTACTCGAACTCGCTGCTGCTCGTGATGGGCGCGATCTTCCTCGGCTCCTGGTTCGCCCAGTCGGTCACCGGCTGGAGCGCGTACAACGCCGACCAGCGCGAGCATGAGGCGTCCACCGTCAGCTGGCTCGGCTACGTCGGCTCCGCGGGCTTCTGGGAGGCCACGCTGGAGAACTGGCAGTCGGAGTTCCTGGCCGTCGGCTCGATGGCGGTGCTGAGCATCTACCTGCGCCAGCGGGGCTCGCCCGAGTCCAAGCCCGTCGGCGCGCCCCACGACGCGACCGGGGTCGAGGGCTGAGCCTCTGCCCGGATCAGCCGCCGGCGTCGGCGGCCATGAACGCGACCTCGTCGCCGCCGGCGAGCGGCAGCTCGGGATCGCGCGAGATCTGGTCGCCGTTGAGCGCGGCCACGACGTGCTCGTCGAGCCGCAGCCCGGCCGCCGCCGCGGCGGCGGCGAGCGTGGCGGCGTGCACCGCCTGGCCGCCGCGCTGGCCCGGCACCCGCAGCGCGCCGAAGCGGCGCACGAGCACCTCGGGCGCCTCGCGCGTGCGCGCCTCCTCGTAGTCGGCGGGCTCGTTGAGGTTGATCACGGACTCCAGCCGCGGGTCGTGCCGGGCGACGGCCCGGTCGGCCAGCAGCGCCGCCTCGTCGAGCCGCTTGACCCGGCAGGCCTCGAACAGGAACGCCGGGCGCAGCCGATCGGCGGCGAGCAACTCGGAGACGACCGGCAGCAGCGAGGTCCTATAGACGGCGGCGAGCGGCTGCGGGAAGCCGTTCGCGCGCGGCAGCACGACGTCGGTGTCGGCGTCGAGCGCGTCGATCACCCGGCGGACGAACGCGGGGTGCAGGAACGGCACGTCGGTGGAGGAGAGGAACACCGCCTCGGCGCGATCACCGACGGCGACGAGCCCGGCCGCGAGGCCCTGCAGGGGCCCGCGGCCCTCGCGCGCGTCCTCGACGACCTCGAGGCCCGCGATCGGCAGCGGCGGCAGCGGCTGCCCAGGGGCGCGCGCGATCAGCACCGGGCCGTCCACCGCCCGCTGCACGATCCCGACCACGCGGCGCAGCAGGGTCGACCCGTGCCACTCCAGCGCGGCCTTCGGCGTCCCCATGCGCGAGGAGCGCCCGCCGGCCAGCACGATGCCCGCGGTGTGCGCCATGGGATGAGGCTAACGCGCGCGTGGCGTGCCCGATGGTCACAATCCGTGGGTAGATGAGTGGTTCCACGGACCCGGTCGGCTCGCGGGCGCCGGCCGGGCGGCCCGTGGGCGCCGTCGCGCGCGCGCTCGCGGTCCTCGACGTGCTCGCCGAGCACCCGGGCGGCCTGGGGGTCAACGAGCTGGCCCGCCGGATCGCCGTCAATCCGAGCACCGCCTCGCGGCTGCTGGGCACCCTCGAGCAGGGGCGGCTCGTGGAGCGCACGGCCGAGGGCCCCTTCAGGCTCGGCCTGCGGCTCGTCAGCCTCGCCGACACGGTGCTGGCCCGCCTCGACGTGCGCGAGCTCGCCCGATCGCGGCTGCGCGAGCTGGCGTCCGGCAGCGGAGAGACCGCAACGCTGTCGGTGCCGGGGTTCCGCGACGCGGTGACCGTCGACTTCGTCGCGGGCGGTGCGAGCGTGGTCAGCGTGGCTCGCGTCGGCCGTCCCAGCGTCGCCCACGCCACCGCCACGGGCAAGGTGATGCTGGCCTTCGGTGGCGCAGCGGGTGCGGGGAGCGGCGGCGTGCTCACGAGCCGAGCGCGGCTCGAAGCCTTCACGCCCCGGACGATCGTCGACCCGGACGAGCTTCGGGCCGAGGTCGCCCGTGTGGCCGAGCGCGGCTGGGCCGACGCCGAGGGCGAGCGCGAGCCCGACCTCAACGCGCTCGCCGCCCCCGTCTTCGGCCACGGTGGGCCGCTGGCCGCGATCCTCGGCCTGCAGGGCCCGGCGGCGCGCTTCCCGGCCGCGCGGCGCGAGACGGTGCTGCCGCTGCTGCTGGCGGTCTCGCGGGAGCTCTCGGGAGCGCTCGGCGGGCGTCAGCTCCAGGGGTAGGGGCTGTTGGACACCGGGTGCAGGTCCCCGGTGGCGAAGCGCTCGTAGCGGAAGGGCCAGAGCAGCGTCGAGTGCCCGCCGGTCAGCAGCTCGGCGATCTCGCGTCCGACGGCGATCATCTTGTAGCCGTGATTGGAGTCGGCGGCCACGAACACGTTCGGGCGCATGTGGTCGAAGACGGGGAAGTTGTCCGCGGTGAACGCGCCGACGCCGCCCGAGCGCACCTGGCGGTAGAGCGGGCGGGCCCCCTCGAAGCGCCCGAGGCAGTGCGAGAGCGCGGCGCACCACTGGTCCGGGAAGCCCGGATCGACGCTGCCGGTCGGATACGGGTCGACCTGGAACTCCGGCCCCACGGTCAGCGGCGCGGCGCCGCCCTGGACCGAGTCGCGGTCGGGCTTGACGTAGATCCCCCACGGCTCGCTGGTGACCAGCTGCCCGTCGTCGGCGCGCAGCTCGGCGTCGGAGTCGACGTGCAGCACCGGCGAGGGGTGCCCGTCGGCGGTCACGAAGCTCGCCGGGTCGATCGCGACCTCGCCCTCCTGCAGGTACCAGTAGGTCCACATCGGCCGGTCGCGGGCGACGGTCCCGTCCGGCGTGGTGACGTCGAGCCGCGCCGGCAGGCCGAGCATGTCCCACAGCTGCGCGATCCACGGCCCGACGGCGACGACCACGTGCTCGACGGCGATCGTGCCGCGGTCGGTGGTCACGGCCGTCGCGGCGCCGGCGCCGTCGAACTCGAAGCCGGTGACCTCGACGCCCGTGGCGATCCGCGCGCCGGCGCGCTGGGCCTTGTCGGCCAGGCCGTGCATGGACTCGCGGTTGAAGGCGAAGCCGCCGGCACGCTCGTGGAGGCATACGGAGAGTCCGGGCGCCCGCCAGTCGGGGTAGAGCGCGCGCATGTGCGCGGCGACCTCGGCCTCGCCGGTGATCAGCTCGGACGGGTAGCCGAGCCGCTCCTGACGCTCGGCGACCGCGGTCAGGTCGGACACCTGCGCGGCGGGGCCGAGCGCGACGTAGCCCGAGCCGTGGTAGTGCAGCGCCTCGGGGTCGGACTCCCAGATCTCCACGCAGGCCGCCATCAGCTCGGACATGGCCGGCTGGAAGTAGTTGTTGCGTACGACACCGCAGGCGATGCCGGACGCACCGGCCGCCACCCCCGTCTTGTCGACCACCAGCACGTCCTCGCCGCGCTCGGCGAGGTGCCACGCCGTCGAGAGGCCGTGGACGCCGGCGCCGATGACGAGGTGGGGGATGGAGGCGGGTAGCGCGTCGGGCATGGGCCCTCCTGAGATCCAAGCGTTGCCGAGAACGCAACGGCATTGCCACAGACTGCTTTCGCAGCGTAGCGCTCCATCCGGCGGCGCCCAAGCCGGTGGTCACGAAGGCGGACGTAGCCGTGCTGTACTGCCTCGATGCGCGTGCACCGCCCGCCCTCGACCGAGGGCTTCGCCGCCGCGCTGGCCCACCTGCTCGACGTGCCCGCCGGCGACGTGCCGGCGGCGGTGGGCCCGGACCCCTTCGTGCGCTGGCGTGGCTGGCTGGCCGCGCGCGGCCTCGGCCTCGCGCCGATCGCCGCACCCGAGCGCTTCAGCTGGGCCGGCTACTGGCTCGCGCGGCTGCGCGAGGGCCGCTGGGTCGTGATGTTCGGCGTCCCCTCGGGCATCGTCTTCGATCCGGCGGGCGACGCGCCGCCCGCAGACGTGGGGGTCGAGGCCGGCTTCGCCGTCGCCCCGCTGGACCTCTCACCGACCCGCGCCGCGGGTGCCTCGTCCCCCGGGCAGGGCGTGGTCGAGGCGCTCTTCGTCGCCGCGAGCGCCGGCGCGCCGATGCAGTCGCGCGCGTCGGTCGAGGCTCGCCCGGAGGGCCTCGCCGAGGACCGCTACGCCCGCGGCGCCGGCACCTTCTCCGATCCGTCGGCGACCGGCACGGCGCTGACCCTGATCGAGGCCGAGATGCTCGAGGCGACCACGCTGCCGGACGGGAGCCGGCTGCCCGCCGACCAGGCGCGGCGTAACGTCGTCACCCGCGGCGTGCGACTCGACGCACTGATCGGCCGGCGCTTCACGGTCGGGGGCGTCGAGTGCTTCGGCCAGCGGCGCTGCGAGCCGTGCGCCCACATGCAGCGGCTCACCCAGCGCGGTGTCCTGCGCGCCTTCGTGCACCGTGGCGGGCTGCGCTGCGACGTCCTCACCGCGGGGATCGTCCGGGTCGGCGACCCGATCGCCGCGAATGTACCAATTTGACCAACGCACCGGTATAGTCCGCCCCGACACTGACCACGGGGAGCCGCCGCCCGGCGCGCCGGAGGCGCCGCGCACACGGCTCGCCGAGTTCTCACAGAGGAGAGAGGGATGAACGCGGACGGCAACGGCGCGGTACAGCTGGCGCCCTCGTTCGGCGGCAACGTCGCCACGGTCACGGCGAGCCCGCGCATCGCGCCCGCCCCGGCCACGCTCGAGGAGGCGCGCACCGCCCCCGGCCGCCGCGAGAAGATCGAGGCGCTCACTCAGCGCATCGAGTCCGAGGGCATCAAGTACGTCTTCTTCCAGCAGGTCTCGATCACCGGCCGGGTGATGGGCAAGGGCGTCGTGGCGTCCTTCTTCCCGCAGGTGGCCGAACGCGGCTACCAGCTCGTCTACGGCGCGACCGCGAACCTGTTCACCGACCGCTACGGCGACTACATCGGCTTCGGGCCCGAGGAGTCAGAGCTCGCCGCGGTCGCCGACCTCGACACCTTCGCCGTGCTGCCGTGGGACCCGCGCGTCGCACGCGTGTACTGCGACTGCTACGACACCGAGACCGGCGAGCTGCTCGACGCCGACCCGCGGCAGAACCTCAAGCAGATCGCGCACGAGTTCGAGCAGGAGCTCGGCTACCAGTTCCTGATCGGCATCGAGCCCGAGATGATGTGGCTCAAGAAGCCCGAGCCGGGCCAGGAGCCCGAGGGCGTCACCAAGCCCTACTGCTACCACATCCACCAGTTCGAGGAGCTCCGGCCGGTGCTCATGGACGTGATCGAGTACGGGCAGGCGCTCGGCCTCGACATGAGCTACGGCGACCACGAGGACGCGCCCGGCCAGCTCGAGCTGAACTTCCGCTTCGACAGGCCGGTCCGCACGGCCGACAACATCTCCACCTACCGCCAGGTGTGCGCCGCCGTCGGGCGCAAGCACGGCCTGCTGCCGACGTTCATGCCCAAGCCGTTCACGGGCGTCTCGGCCAACGGCCACCACCACCACTTCACGCTGATCGACGACGAGGGCAACAACGTCTTCCACGATCCCGACGGCCCGGCGCAGCTCTCGACGATCGCGCGCAACTTCCTCGGCGGCATGCTCGAGCACTTCCCGGCGCTGATGTGCGTCGGCAACCCGACCGTCAACTCCTACTGCCGCATGTGGGACACCGGCTTCTGGGCTCCGATCTACAAGAACTGGGGCTGGCAGAACCGCACCACGACGGTGCGCGTTGCGGCCGGCGGGCGCTTCGAGTACCGCGGCGTGGACTCCTCCTGCAACCCCTACCTCACCGTCGCCACGCTGCTGCGCGCCGGCCTCGACGGCGTGCGCCGCGAGATCGACCCGGGGCCGCCGCAGCAGGGCAACACCTACGACCTGCTGCAGGAGGGCGCCGAGATCGAGAAGGTGCCCGACTCGCTGGGCGCCGCGCTGGTCGCGCTGGAGGCCGACGAGGTCATCAAGAGCGCGCTCCCCGGGCGCCTCTACAAGGTCTTCAACCACTACAAGCGCGACGAGTGGGAGCGCTACCTGGCGGCCGTCACCGACTGGGAGCGCGAGGAGTACCTGGAGGTCCTGCCCTGATGTGCGGCATCGCCGGGCTCATCTACAAGGACGGCCAGACCGCCATCGGCTCGGACATGACCCGGATGCTGCAGTCGATGAAGCACCGCGGGCCCGACTCGACCGGCTTCGCGCTCTACCGGCCGCCGTCGGAGGGCTGGGTGATGCACGTCAAGCTGGCCGACACCGGCACGGTGCGCGACTTCGACTTCGAGGCGCGGCTGCGCAACAACCGCCAGGAGATCGAGCGGCGGCTGAAGGCGCTCGGGGCGAGCGACGTGCACAGCCCCGATGCCACCGAGCACGCGTTCACCGTCACCTTCTCCTACGACGGCGACCTCAAGGCGCTGGCCGACCGCGTCGAGGACGTCAAGGGCGCCGAGGTGCTCTCGCTCGGGCACTCGCTGGAGATCGTCAAGGACCTCGGCGACGCCGAGCAGGTTGCGGGCGACTACCGGCTCGGAGGCTTCGAGGGCACGCACGCGATCGGCCACGTGCGGATGGCGACCGAGTCCGACGTCGACATCTCGGGCGCGCATCCCTACTGGGCGTATCCGTTCTCCGACGTCGCGGTGGTCCACAACGGCCAGCTGACCAACTACCACCAGTGGCGCCGGCGCCTGGAGCGCCACGGGCACCGCTTCCAGTCCGAGTGCGACTCGGAGATCATCGCCGTCTACCTGGCCGAGCGCATGAACGACGGCGACTCGCTCGAGGACGCGATGCGCGCGAGCCTCGAGCAGCTCGACGGCGTCTTCACCTATCTGTGCGTGACCGGCGACGCGCTCGGGATGGCCAAGGACGAGCTGGCCGCCAAGCCGCTCGTGCTCTACGAGTCCGACGACGTCGTCGCGCTGGCCTCCGAAGAGATCGCCATCCGCGCGGTGATCGATCGCGAGATCGACACGTACGACCCGTACGAGAGCGAGGTGATGGTGTGGACGCGCTGACCGAGGACGGCGGCGGCCGCAAGGGCCGCTACGACGACCGCGGGCTGGTCGAGCTCGACGAGACGATCCCGCGCGTCTCGGAGGTCTCCGACGGGCGCGCGCGCTTCGACGCGCGCGAGCTGACCACGCGCCAGATCAACAACGAGCTGCGCTGGCTGGTCTACGAGCAGGGCGTGCGCGACGTCACGGTGCTCAACCCGGGCGCGCGCCACTCGCTGGGGGTCGGCTTCCTCACCCGCTGCCGGATCACCTTCGAGGGCTCGCTGGGCTACTTCGCCTGCGGCCTGATCGACGGGCCCGAGATCCACATCACGGGCCGCGTCGGCTGGTCGTCGTGCGAGAACATGATGTCCGGCGTCGTAGTCGTCGACGGCAACGCCGGCTCGCTGACCGGCGCGGCGATGCGCGGCGGCGACCTCGTGGTCAGGGGCCGCGTGGGCGCGCGCACGGGCATCGACCAGAAGGGCGGCACCATCATCGTCGGCGGCGACGCCGGCTCGATGACCGCCTTCATGATGCAGCGCGGCCGCCAGATCCTGCTGGGCGACGTCGGCGCCGGCCTCGGCGACTCGATGTACGACGGCCAGATCTACGTCGCCGGCAAGGTCAAGGCGCTCGGGATCGACTGCGTGCCCGGCGAGTGGACCGACGCCGACACCGAGTTCATCGAGCGCAAGTTCCGCATATACGGGCTCGGCTCCCCACCCGAGCTGCAGAAGTTCGTCTGCGGCAAGAAGCTCTACAACTACGACACCCTCGAGCCCTCCGAGCGCAAGCTCGTCCTTTAGACGGTCCAGGAGACACGACATGGCTGACGAGACCGCGCCCTCCGCGCGCACCCGCCTCGGGCGGAGCCGGATCTTCACCCCGGAGGTCATCGACGACATCCACATGAAGTCCGAGCTCGGCCGCTACCGCATGCGGGGCTTCTCGATGTTCAAGAAGATCCCCCACTGGGACGACCTGATGTTCCTGCCGGGCACGCTCACGCGCTTCGTGATCGAGGGCTACCGCGAGAAGTGCGAGACCAAGACGGTGCTCGGCGCGCGCTTCGCCAAGAAGCCGATGGTGCTCGACATCCCGGTCTACATCACCGGCATGAGCTTTGGCGCGCTCTCTATCGAGGCCAAGATGGCGCTGGCCAAGGGCGCCTCGATGGCCGGGACCGCGACCTGCTCGGGCGAGGGCGGGATGATCCCGCCCGAGCGCGACCTCTCGACCAAGTGGTACTACCAGGTGATCCAGAGCCGCTACGGCTTCAACCCCCATCACCTGATGCTCGCCGACGGGATCGAGTTCTTCATCGGCCAGGGCTGCAAGGTCGGCCTCGGCGGCCACCTGATGGGCCAGAAGGTCACCGAGCAGGTGGCCGAGATGCGCTCGCTGCCGGCCGGCATCGACCAGCGCTCACCCGCGCGGCACCCGGACTGGCTGGGCCCGGACGACCTGTCGCTGAAGATCCAGGAGGTCCGCGAGGCCACCAACTACGAGGTCCCGATCCAGCTCAAGCTGGGCGCCGCGCGCGTCTACGACGACGTCCGCATGGCCGCCAAGTGCGGCCCGGACATCATCTACCTCGACGGCGCCGAGGGCGGCACCGGCGCCGGCCCGCACATCGCCACCGAGGAGACCGGCATCCCGCTGATGGCGGCGATCCCCGAGGCGCGCCGGGCGCTCGAGGACGTCGGCCTGGCCGACGAGATCGACCTCGTGGTCGCGGGCGGCATCCGCAACGGCGGCGACGTCGCCAAGTGCATCGCGCTGGGCGCCAAGGCGGTGGCGATCGGCCACTCCTCGCTGATGGCGCTCAACTGCAACAAGGAGATCCCGGGCGTCACCGACTACGAGGGCACGATGGGCGTGCCGGCCGGCGAGTGCTACCACTGCCACACCGGCCGCTGCCCGGTCGGCATCACCACCCAGGACCCGGAGCTGCGCAAGCGCCTGGATGTCGACGAGGGCGCCCAGCGGGTCTACAACTACCTGCACTCGATGACGCTCGAGCTGCAGGTCCTCGCGCGCGCGTGCGGGAAGACCGACGTGCACTCGCTCGAGCCCGAGGACCTGTGCGCGCTGACCGTCGAGGCCGCGGCGATGGCCAAGGTCCCGCTCGCCGGCACGGAGTACGTGCCCGGCGTCAGCGAGGAGAAGGTGCTCGAGCGCATCGAGCGGCTGCTCGAGCGCCACCTCGACAACCCGGTCGACTACCTGCCCGCGGACGCCCCGGTCGGCAGCCGCGGCAACGGGGGCCTGGCATGAGCGCCGGGCCCGTCGGCGACGAGCAGGCGCTCTCCGATCCGCCGAAGCGCCGGCGCGGGATCGACGCCGAGGAGCTGGCCGGGCGCCGCTTCCCCTACCAGGAGGACGTGTCGCTCGTCGAGGACATCGACCTGGTCGCCGCCACGCCGGGCGAGGACATCAACTGGCTCGAGGACATCACGCTGCTGATCGAGGACGGCGTCCCGGCGGTCTTCGACCGCTACTCGAACTCGTTCCTGAAGCTCTACTTCGAGATCCCCGCAGGACGCGAGGACGAGCTCGCCCGCAAGGTGCTCATCCGCCACCTGCAGGACGGCAACTCCTACGGGATCGCGCTCAAGGAGCGCCACGCCAAGTTCGCCCAGCCCGAGCTCGGCCCGTGGGTCGAGGGCTCGCGCACCGTCGGGGCCGACTGGACGCCGCCGGTGCTCGAGGGCTGGGAGCCGCCCGAGGGCCACTAGTGACGGGCCGCGTCCGCGTGAGCCGCTGATGGGCCGTCGCGCGCGCCGCCGACCAGCGCAGGCGCGGTCGCCGCGCGAGCGGCTCGGGCGCGAGCAGCCGGGCGCCGTCCTGCGCGGCCCGCCGATCTCGGTGACCTGCGAGTGCGGCGTCAAGCACGACCTCGCCTACGGCGAGCGCTGGACCTGCGAGCAGTGCGGGCGCACCTACGACAGCTCGCGCATCCCGCGCGAGCAGTACGACGTCGTGCGCCGCACCCAGCTGCGCTTCCGCGCGCTGCCGGTGGCCTTCGGGCTCGTGGTCGCCGCGATCGCGATCTTCTTCACGCTGACCGGCAACGCCTTCAGCGTCTTCTTCCTGCTCCCGATAGGGCTGCTGACCTGGTTCGTCTTCGTGCGCCCGGTCCATCGCCGGCGCTACCGCCAGGCGATCGCCCAGCTCCCGCGCTGGGAGTTGCGCGCGGAGTAGCGCCGGCCGCCTACGGGGCGACCGGCTCGACCTTGAGCTCGGGGTGCAGGCGCTCCTCCTCGGGCGTCTGCGGGATCTCCTCGCGCAGCCGCATCGGCTGCTTGTCCTGGACCACGTGGCGCCAGACGTAGAGCACCAGCGCGGCGACGAGCACGAGCAGCCCGACGCGCGTCTTGTCCCAGCCGTAGCCGTAGCCCTCGATGCCGAGGAAGCCGCCGGAGTAGATGAAGCCGCCGGCGACCAGGAACGTGACGTTGGCAGCGAGCAACACGCCGGTGAGCGGCACCCAGAAGTTGGGCAGTCGGACCGGCCGCGGCCAGTTCGGGCGGTCCTTGCGCAGCAGCAGGAAGCCGCTGAGCGCCGTGCAGGTCGCGAACACGTAGCCGACGTTCGAGACCGCCAGGATCTCGATCACCCCGGCGAAGAACGAGATCAGCAGGATGTTCAGCAGCGCGTCGAGCGTCATCGCCCGGCCCGGCACCGAGTGCTTGTTGAGGACGCCGAACTCCTTGATCGTCATCCCGTCCCTCGAGATGCCGTACAGCGCCCGCGAGCCGTCCATCGTCGCGGTGTTCATCGAGAGCACGAGGCCCGCGACGACGCAGAAGATCATCACCCCGCCCAGGAAGTTGCCGACGATCTGGTCGAAGGCGGTCTTGTAGAAGGCGATCAGCGTCGTGTCGGCGGCGACCGCCTCCGTGTTGAGCACGCCGCCCAGGCCGAGCGGCAGCAGCGCGTAGACGCACACGCTGAACAGCGCAGCCGCCCGCAGCGCACGGGTGGTGTCGCGCTCGGTGTCCTTGAACTCGGGGGCGAAGGTGGCGACCACCTCTATCCCGTAGGACGACCAGCACATGAAGTACAGCCAGGTGAGCGCGAGGGCAAGACCGCCGTTCGCGCCGATCTCGAAGTCGAGGTTCGAGCTGCTCCAGTCGCCGGTGACGTAGGGGAGGAACATCAGCACGAACGCCGGGATCAGCAGCAGGGCGCCCGTGACGTAGCCGAACCAGACGGCCGGGCGCACGCCGTAGACGTTGAACGCCCACACGAGGATGATCAGCCCGATGCCGATGACGATCGGCAGGTTGAGGTCGAAGCCGGCGGCGGTCTCGCTCCAGGTGCTCGACGAGAACCACTCGGCCTGGATCAGCGTGCCGGCCACGAGCCCGTTGATCGAGAGCACGACCGACCAGCCGATCCAGTAGCCGAAGGTGGCCAGCGGGCCGACGACGGTCAGGTACTTGCGCCACGCCTCGTGCGCGTAGAGCGCGATGCCGCCCGACTTCGACGGGAACATCGAGGCCAGCTCGGCGTGGACGTTGTTCTGCAGCGCGCCCAGGCAGATGGAGATGGTCCACAGCACGACGGCGCCACCCGTGCCCAGCGCGCCGATCGAGCCGCCCAGGGCGGCGATCAGGAACCCCGGGTTCGCGAGCGCCACCACGAACCCGTCCCACCACGTCATCGCCTTGAGGAGCTCGCGCTCCTCGACCTGGGCACTCGCCACGACTGGTCTCCTCTTCCTCCGTGGTCGCGCCGCTCGCCCTGCGGCGCTCTATACAAATTGGACCAACCCTCCGACGGGCCGGGTTCTACCACCTGGCGCGGACGCGGTCAAACCTCAACGGGGCCGCTGAAAGCGGCGGATCGGGCCCCAACCGGTAGCCTGGCCGTAGACACGCCGCGCCCGAACGTGTAAAACCCGAGGGCCGCTTGAACCTATTTGTCCAGCCTCCCGAGGCGGACGGGCACACGAACCGTGGTGGAGGAGAAGATGGCCGAGAAGACGTGGAACGGCGAGCCGTTCTGGGGCCTGGGCTACGACTGGGACCCGGACTGGCTGCTGACCGATCGCCAGAAGGAGCTGCGCTCGACGCTGATCGAGCTCTGCGAGCAGCAGATGCGCGACGACGCGGCGGTCAACGACGAGGAGCTGCGCTTCCCGCGGCGCAACCTCGAGCTGCTCGGCCAGCACGGCTTCCTCGCCCTCACGGTGCCCGAGGAGTACGGCGGCCTGGGCGAGAACCACGTCGCCTACGGCATGACCGCGGAGACCATCGCCCGCTACGGCTGCGCCTCGACGGCCATGTGCTACGTGATGCACATGAGCGCCGTGCAGGCGATCATGCTGCGGCCGACCGAGGCGCTGATCGAGAAGTACATCCGTCCGCTCAACGACGGCAAGATCGGCACCCTCTCCTACTCGGACCCCGAGACCGGCTCGCACTTCTGGTACCCGATCTCCTCCGGCGCCGAGCGCTCCAACGGCGGCTTCAAGGTCCGCAAGAAGGCGTCGTGGACGACGTCCGGGCGGCTTCGCCGACTTCTACGTCGTGCAGACCACCAGCCCGGACTTCTCCGGCTACGACGACCTGTCGGTGTTCGTCATCGACGGCGAGCAGGCCGAGTCGCATCCGTCCTCCTGGGACGCGCTCGGGCTGCGCGGCAACCAGTCGGGGCCGATCGAGGTGCCCGACGTCCAGGTCCCCGGCGAGAACATCGTCGGCCCGATCGGCGACGGCGCCGCCTCCAACGACGAGGCCGTGGACCCGTGGTTCCTGATCGGCTCCTCCTCGGTCTGGAACGGGCTGGCCATGGGCGCGATCGACATCGCCAAGCGCCAGACCACGCGCAAGAAGCACGTCGACGTCGGCCTGCGCGTCGCGGACTATCCGACGATCCAGGACTACGTCGGCGAGGCGGTGATGGACACCAACGCCTGTCGCGTCTTCGTCTACTCCGTCGCGCAGGCGATGGACCGCGAGACCGAGGACAACACCCGCATCCTCGAGCCCGGCGAGTTCGCCCGCGCGAACTACCTGCACTGGGCGTGGCAGATCAAGTTCGAGGCGGCCAAGAACACCGCCCACGTGGTCGACAAGATGCTGCACGCCTGCGGCGGCTCGGGCTACAAGCGCGGCGGCATGGAGATGGAGCGCTACCTGCGCGACGCCAAGGCCGGCTGGGTGATGGGCCCGACCAACGAGGTCCTGCGCCAGTTCGTCGGCAAGGCGGTGCTGCTGGGCTTCGACGCGCTGGACTACTGGAACCAGACCTACAACCGCCGCGCGGTGGAGAACGAGATCAAGAAGCTCGACCCGCAGGCCAAGCGCGAGCTGGCCGAGCAGCTCTCAGAGCAGGCCGACAAGGAGGAGGCCGAGTCGGCGCCCGCCACGGCGTAGGAGACTGACCATGGCCGTCGCCACCGCCCGCCCGCCGCTCCTGCAGCCGGGGCTCAAGCCGCTGGACCCGGCGTTCGAGGTCTTCTGGGTGCGCCCCGGCGGGGCGACGGTCGTCCCGCTGCACGCCGACGACCGCGTGACGATCGTCGACCCCGACGGCGGCCAGGTCGCCGAGCTCACCGTGCTCAGTCCCGACGGGCGCGAGGACGCGGCGGCGCTGGGGGCCCGCGCCGACGCGCCCGCGAGCGTCCTGCGCGGCTTGCTGGACGCGCCGGCCGGCAACGGCTTCCTGGGCGAGCTGCACGCCCGCGGCCTGGCCCCGCACGACGCCCGCTGCGCGCGCCTGTTCTCCGCCGAGACGCCGCCGGGCGCCGCCGAGGCCTTCCGCGTCGAGCGCGAGGCGCTCGCCGTCGTGGCCGCCCCGGGCGGGCGGGTGGTCGACGGCTCGCTGCCGGCCTCCGCGCTGCACGTCGAGGTGCGCCGCGCGGTGCCGCGGCCGAAGCTCGAGCTCGAGCTGCCCGAGCCGCTGGCCGAGCCGCGGCTGGACTTCCGCGTCGACCGCGCGACGGCGCTCAGCTACGAGGTCCGCAAGGGCGAGTACATCCAGGTGCTCGACGTCCAGGGCCGCCAGTGCTCGGACTTCCTCGCCTTCCACCACGACAAGCTCCAGCGTGGGCTCGAGCGCGGCCTGGACTCCACGACCACGCGCACGCTGATGGGCAACGCCTACCCGATGCCCGGGCTGCACGGCAAGTTCTACGACCCCGACATGGACCCGCTGGTCGAGGTCGTGCGCGACACCGTCGGGCGCCACGACACCTTCGGCCTGGCCTGCACCTCGAAGTACTACGAGGACGCCGGCTACCCCGGCCACGTCAACTGCACGGAGAACTTCAACCGCGTCCTGACCGGCTACGGGATCGAGGAGAAGCGCGGCTGGCCGGCGCTGAACTTCTTCTACAACACGAGCTTCGACACCGACCTCATCCTGCTCGCCGACGAGCCGTGGTCGCGCCCGGGCGACTACGTGCTGCTGCGGGCGATGAACGACCTCGTCTGCTCCTCGTCCGCCTGCCCGGACGACATCGACCCCGCCAACGCCTGGGAGTGCACCGACGTCCATGTCCGCGTCTACGCGCCGGAGAACCGCTTCTCCATGGCGATCGCGCACCGCGTGACCGCCGACGCCGAGGCCGTCCTGACCAAGGAGACGGCCTTCCACCCGCGCACCTCGGAGCGCACGCGCAGCTTCGTCGAGTACCGCGGCTACTGGCTGCCGCACTGCTTCGACAACGAGGGCGCGATCGCCGAGTACTGGGCCTGCCGCGAGAAGGCCGCGGTGATGGACCTCTCGCCGCTGCGCAAGTGGGAGATCCTCGGCCCCGACGCCGAGGCGCTGATGCAGCACACGGTCACGCGCGACATCCGCCGGCTGGCGGTCGGCCAGGTCGTCTACACCGCGATGTGCAACGAGACGGGCGGGATGATCGACGACGCCACGGTCTTCCGGCTCGGCGACGACAACTTCCGCTTCGTCGGCGGCGACGCCTACGACGGCGTGTGGCTCAAGGAGCAGGCCGAGCGGCTCGGGCTGCGGGCGTGGGTGAAGCCCTCGACCGACCAGCTGCACAACCTCGCCGTCCAGGGCCCGCTCAGCCGCGAGATCCTGAGCGGCCTGGTGTGGACGCCGCCCACCCAGCCGGCGCTCGACGAGCTCAAGTGGTTCCGCTTCTGCATCGGGCGGATCGGCGACTACGACGGCATCCCGGTGATCGTCTCGCGCACGGGCTACAGCGGCGAGCTCGGCTACGAGGTCTTCTGCCACCCCGACGACGGCGTGGCGGTGTGGGACGCGATCATGGACGCGGGCGAGCCGCACGGGCTGATGCCGCTCGGCCTGGAGGCGCTGGACATCGTGCGCATCGAGGCCGGGCTGATCTTCGCCGGCTACGAGTTCGACGACCAGGTCGACCCCTTCGAGGCCGGGATCGGCTTCACGGTCGGGCTGAAGACCACCGACGAGGACTTCATCGGCCGCGCGGCGCTCGAGGAGCGCAAAGCCCACCCGCAGCGCACGCTCGTCGGGCTCGAGCTCGAGGGCAACGAGCCGGCCGGCCACGGCGACGAGGTCTACGTCGGCCGTCGGCGCGTCGGCGTGGTCACGAGCGGCGCCCGCAGCCCGCACCGGCGCATTCCGGTGGCGATGTGCCGCATGTCCGTCCAGTACGCGGAGCTCGGCACCGAGGTCGAGATCGGCAAGCTCGACGGTCTGCAGAAGCGCATCCCCGCCACCGTGGCCCGCTTCCCGTTCTACGACCCGGACAAGGAGCGCCCGCGGTCATGACCGCCGAGGCCCTGCGCGGGGTCGCCAAGCTCAGCCAGGTCAGCCGTGGCAGCGCGCCGTGGCGGCTGCGGCGGGCGATGGGGCGCTTCGCGACCGGGGTCACCGTCGTCACCACGGCCGAGCGCGACCAGGTGCACGGCATGACGGCCAACGGCGTCATGTCCGTCTCGCTCGACCCGCCGCTGATCGTGGTCTCGCTCGGGGCGAGCAAGATGGACGACATGCTGCCGCGCACGCGCCGCTACGGCGTCAGCGTGCTCAGCGCGAAGCAGGAGACGCTGGCCAAGCACTTCGCCGGGCGCCCGTTGGAAGACGCGGCGCCGAAGTTCACCTGGTTCAAGGAGCTGCCGTTCATCGACGGGGCGCTCGCGCACGTCGGCTGCCGGGTGGAGGCGATCCACGACGCGGGCGACCACCGCCTGTGGGTCGGCCGGGTGGAGTACATGGAGTACGAGGACGGCGAGCCGCTGATCTTCTACGCCGGGCGCTTCGGCCACCTCAACGCCAGCGGGTAGTGGCCACCCAGCTCGCTGACGGCCGCCCGCTGGTCGGGATCTCGGCCAGCTACCACGACTTCGGGGACTACGGCGCGGTCGGCGTCCCGCGCCCGCTCGTGCTGGCGGGCGCCGTGCCGGTGATCCTCCCGCGCGTGCTCGACGCGCTCGACGCGACCCTGGACCGGCTCGACGGCGTCGTGCTCGCGCCGGGGCGCGACATCGACCCGCGCCGCTACGGCGAGCAGCCCGGCCCGAGCCTCGCGCCGACCGAGCCCGAGCGCGACGCCTTCGAGCTCGAGCTCGTCCCGCGGGTGCTCGAGCGCGGCCTGCCGGTGCTCGGCATGTGCCGCGGGATCCAGATCCTCAACGTCGCGCTCGGCGGCACGCTGGTCCAGCACCTCGGCGACCACCCGGACTGGGCCGAGCACCCGTCGGACCCGGGGTGGTCGGCGTGGAAGGAGGTCGAGCACGCCTCGTTGCTGCAGGAGCCGCCGGGCGCACACCCCCGGCACGCGATCGCGATCGAGGAGGGCAGCCGGCTGGGTGAGGCGCTCGGGGCCGCGGAGGCCGAGGTCAACTCCTTCCACCATCAGGGTCTCGACCGCGTCGCCGACGGCCTGTGGGTCACGGCGCGCGCGCCGGACGGCCTGCCCGAGGCGGTCGAGCTGCCGGGCGCCGACGTGCTCGCCGTGCAGTGGGAGCTGCAGGAGGAGTGGCGGATCGACACGCGGTTCCTCGGCGTGTTCGAGTGGTTCGTGGGCGCGGCACGCGCCGCCCCGGTGCGCCGCTAGTGGCGCGCATCGTCGTGGCGCGGCGCCTGCCCGAGCCGGCGCTCGAGCGCCTGCGCCAGGGAGCGAAGGAGGTGTGGCTGCCGGACGAGGACCGCGCGCTCTCTCCGGAGGAGCTGCGCACGGCCGCCGCGGGGGCCGACGCGCTGGTGACGACCGTCACCGATCGCGTCGACGCGGAGCTGCTCGACGCCGCGGGACCTGCCCTGCGCTGCGTGGCCAACGTGGCGGTCGGCTACGACAACGTCGACGTGCAGGCCGCCGCCGAGCGCGGCGTCGTGGTGACCAACACCCCGGGCGTGCTGGTCGACGCGACCGCCGACCTGGCGCTGGCGCTGATGCTCATCGTCACGCGGCGCCTGGGCGAGGGCGAGCGGCGCATCCGCGGCGGGCCGCCGTGGCAATGGGACATGTTCTTCATGCTCGGCACGGGCCTGCAGGGCCGCACGCTCGGCATCGTCGGCCTCGGCGACATCGGCCGCGCGACCGCCCGCCGCGCGCGGGCCTTCGGCATGCAGATCGCCTACTGCCAGCGCAGCGACGCGCCGGCTGCCGTCGAGGCCGAGCTCGAGGCGGAGCGCCTGGAGCTGGACGAGCTGCTCGCGCGCGCCGACGTCGTCTCGCTGCACTGCCCGCTGACGCCGGACACGCGGCACCTGATCGACGCAGCCGCGCTGCGCCGTATGGGGGAGGGCGCCTTCCTCGTCAACACCGCGCGCGGCCCCATCGTCGACGAGGCGGCGCTGGCCGTGGCGCTGCGCGAGCAGCAGATCGCGGGCGCGGCGCTCGACGTCTTCGAGCGCGAGCCCGAGGTCGAGGCCGAGCTGCTCGGCCTCGAGCGCGCCGTGCTCGTGCCCCACCTCGGCTCGGCGACCGTCGAGACGCGCACGGCGATGGCCGAGCTGGCGGCGCGCAACGCGCTGGCCGTGCTGGCCGGCGAGCCGGCGCTGAACCCGGTGTCTGCCGGTTAGCCCACCCGCATCCGGTTGTTGCGGGGGTTGTGCTCGACCTCCGCGAGGCCCAGCGCCTCCATCACCGGCGGCACGTAGTTGGCGAAGCGCCCGCGCAGGCCCTTCTTGAGGCCGTACCAGCCGCCCACCGGGTTCTCGGGCGAGCGGGCCCATGCCTCCACCGTCCCGTCGGCCGCGGGCTTCTGCTCGTCTGCGTTTCCCAGCGGCACCCAGTCGCCGTGCGCCGCGAGCATCGCCTGCAGGTCGTCCAGACAGCGCAGTTGGTAGCGCAGCTCGGTCTTGCCGACCCGGACCACGAGCGCCGGCGGGTCGAGCGTCTCGTCGCGGAAGGCGACGTACTCCGAGCCGCCGCTCGGCGTCTTCAGCCGCCACGGCACCTCCGGGGTGCCGTCGCCGGTCGTCTCCTCGGTCGTCATGCGTCTCGCCCCTTCTCGGCTCGCGTCGGCCAACCGTAGCCGTTTGGTTACCATTGGGCAAGCCGTGCCCGCCCCCGCACCCCAGGGCGACCCGTTCGGGGCGCTCGCCGACCCCAACCGCCGCGCGATCGTCGAGCTGCTCGGCACGGGCGAGCGCTCGGTGCAGGAGATCGCCGACGCACTGCCCATCAGCCGCCCGGCGGTCTCGCGCCACCTGCGGCTGCTCAGCGGCGCAGGCCTCGTGGTCGCCGAGCCGCGCGGGGCGCGCCGGCTCTACCGGCTCGACGACGTCGGCGCCGAGCAGGCCCGCGCCTACCTGCTGGAGGTCTGGGGCGAGGCGTCGAGCCGCTTTCGCCTGGCCGCCGAGAACACGCCGGAGCGCCGGTGATCGAGCCGCTGCGGCTGTCGCTGACGGTGGCGTGCTCGCCCGAGCACGCGTTCACGATGTGGACCCAGCGGACGTCGCTGTGGTGGCCGGCCGGGCACACGGTCACCGGCGAGCCGGACCTCGACATCGTCTTCGAGCCGCGGCCGGGCGGGCGCATCTTCGAGCGCACCACGGCGGGCGAGGAGCACGACTGGGGCGCCGTGCTCGAATGGGAGCCGCCGCGGCGGCTCGTCTATCGCTGGCACCTGCGCCAGGAGCTTGCCGACGCGACCGAGGTCGAGATCCGCTTCGCGCCGCAGCCGGGCGGCGAGGGCACCGCGGTCGAGATCGAGCACCGGGGCTGGGAGCGTCTCGCCGACCGCGGGCCGCAGCGGCGCGAGCGCAACGAGCGCGGGTGGGGCGGGCTGCTGCCGGCCTACGTGGCGGCGTGCGGGTGACGCTCAGCCGGCGTGCGGGGCGGCGCCGAGCATGAGCGCGACGACGCGCTGACCGCGCTCGGGCGTGGGGAGTGGCAGGCCCTTGATCGACGCCTGCAGCCGCCGGCCGTTGATCCGGGTCGGCAGCCCCTCCGCCGCGGGGGCGTACAGACTGCCCGGCCGGTGGGGCCGCTCGCCGTCCGTGCTGCTTGTGCCGTTTCGCGCGAACACGACCCTGATTCTACTCGAGCGGCCGGATCGTCGGCCGGCAGCGGCGGTGGAAGACCACCAGGATCGCGGTGGCGACGAGGCTCGCCAACGCGCTGAACCGCCACACCCACTCGAGGCCGGGCACGTCGAACCCGAGCGCGGCGGCGGCCAGCACGGCCGAGAGGCCGGTGAGCACCAGCGCCTGGCGCGGCCCCGAGAAGAGCACCTGGACCAGCCGGTGCTCCCCCGCCCGCCCGACGGCCCCGGCGAACAGCACGGACGCGGCGAGCAGGACGGTGATCGGCGGGCCGCCGCTCACGCGGTCGAGGTCGCCCGCGAGCGAGCCGACGACGAGCACGGCCGAGACCACGACGCCGATCCCCAGCGCCGCGTTGGGGAAGCCCTGCTGCTCCGGGCGGATGGCGACCTCGACCTCGGGCCGGGCGTCGCGCGGGATCGCGCTCGCGTGCAGCGCGACCCGGTCGGCCTCGGGGTCGGCGTCGAGGACCGCCTCGGTGTCCGCGTCGAGCAGCTTCGCGCCGACGGAGCGCAGCTCCTCCGGCGGCACGACCTCGGCGTGGTAGCTGACCGCGCCGGCGGCCACCGGCGTGGGCATGCGCACGACCAGCGGATCGAGCCCCAGCGACTGGCGCCAGCCCGGCGTCACCGACAGGAAGCTGTCGTAGCGGTACTTGACGACCCGCCGGCGGCCGACGTCGCCGACGAGGGCGAGCAGCAGGTAGTTCTCGGCGAGCTGGGCGAGCAGCCGCCAGGCGGGCTCGTGGTCGAGCACGGCGGCGACCGCGGCGTCGGTCTCGCGGGCGGCGTCGAGCGCCTCGAGCCGCCGCCGGCCCTCCTGCGCGTCGGGCGCGCGGACGACGCCCGAGAGCTCCTCGACGAGCGCGGCGGGCAGCTCGGGCAGCACGTCGGCGGCCTGGGAGATCACCGCCGCGGCGCCGAGCAGCTGGTTGTGCTCCCGGCCGAGCAGCGGCAGCGCCTCCTGCGCCTCGTCGCGCAGGTCGAAGTTGCGCAGCTTGCGCTTGCGCAGCGTGGCGAGCGGGACCATCCACTGCGGGCCGATCCGCAGCGCGTCGCGCAGCGGCTCGGGGAGCGTGAAGTCGACGGTCAGCTGGCGCCGCGCGACCTCGGCGGTGAGGACGCCGAGCGTCTCGACGCGCCGGTGGATCCAGCCGTCCTCGGCCAGCACGAGCGTCGCCAGCGCATCGCCGGCGCCGCGGCCGATGGCGTCGAGGAACGGCTGCGAGGGCTCGGGCAGGTCCACGGGCGCTCGGACGGTAGCCCCTGCTCCGGCGGCCGGCTCAGCGGGCCGCGAGCGCGCCGGCGACGTCCTCGATCGCGCCGGGCCCGAGCCCGCAGCAGCCGCCGACGAGCCCCGCGCCGGCCGCCAGCCAGCCGTCGATCGTCTGCGGCCGCAGCGTGCGGCCCCCGTCGCTGCTCCAGCGCCGCGCCGCGGCGTCCCACGTGCGGCCGTTGTTGGGGTAGGCGACGAGCGGGAGATCGGTGGCGGTGCGGGCGCGGGCGAGCAGCTCCTGGACGTGCTCGGGCGCCGTGCAGTTCACGCCGACCGCGACGACCCGCGGCGAGCCGGCGGCCACGCGGACGGCGGTCTCGATCGGCTCGCCGTGCGCGGTCTCACGGCCGTTGCGGCAGGTGAAGGAGATCCAGGCGTCGGGCGCCTGCAGGCGGTCCAGGATCAGCGTGAGGACAGCCGCCTCGCCGGCGCGCGGGATCGTCTCGCAGGCGACGCAGTCCGGTCCGGCGGCCAGCAGCGCCCGCAGCCTGCGCTCGTGGAAGGACGCCAGCGCCGAGACGCTCAGGTCGCCGTAGTCGCCGGTGTACTCCTGGCCGCCGGCGAGCGTCGCGCCGTAGGGGCCGACCGAGGCGGCGACCAGCGCCGCGGGCGTCCCGGCCCGCTCGCGCGCCCGGCGGGCGAGCTCGACGCTGCGCGCCAGCAGCGCGGCGGCCTCGTGCTCGTCGAGGCCGAGCGCCGCGAATCCCTCGGCGCTCGCCTGATAGCTCGCGGTCACGACCACCTGCGCCCCGGCGCGCAGATAGGCCTCGTGGACCGCCTCGATCGCCTCGGGCGCGTCGATCAGCAGCCGCGCGGACCACAGCGCGTCCGAGAGGTCGTGGCCGCCGGCCTCGAGCTCGGTCGCGAGCGCGCCGTCGAGGACGGTGGGGGTGGCGAGCAGGTCGCGCAGCGTCATGGGCGTGGGCGAGAGGGTCTCGCATCCCGAGGCGCTGTGCAGCGGGGACAGGGGAGCACGCTCGGCCGTACCATCGCTCCATGGGGCCGAGGATCGACGCCACCCCTGCCTCGGAACCGGAGGCCGGGTCCGGCGCGCGCGAGCTGACGCGGCAGCGGGTCGTCGAAGCCGCTGCCGAGCTGCTCGCGCGCGAGGGTCGCGAGGCGGTCACCACGCGCGCGGTCGCGGCGGCGGCCGGCCTGCAGGCCCCGGCGATCTACCGCCTGTTCGGCGACAAGGACGGGCTGCTCGAGGCGGTCGCCGAGCACGGCTACGCCACGTTCTTCGCAGGCAAGCTCGTCGACTCCGCGCCGCAGGACCCGGTGCAGGACCTGCGCGCCGGCTGGGACCTCGCCGTCGAGTTCGGGCTCACCAACCCCGCGCTGTACGCGATGATGTACGGCGAGCCCCGGCGCGGCACGACGTCGGCCGCCTTCCAGGCCGGGATGCAGGTCCTGCTGGGGCGGATCCGCCGGCTCGCGGCGGCGGGCCGGCTACGCGTCGACGAGCAGCTCGCCGCCGCGCTGATCCACGCGACCGCGCGCGGCGCGGTGCTCACCTGGCTCTCGCTGCCCGACGACCGGCGCGACCCGGCCCTGCTGAGCGCCATGCGCGAGTCGATGGTCGCCGCCGTCACCACCGAGCGCCCCGCCGTGCAGGAGGCGGGTCCCGCCGGCGCCGCGCGAGCCCTGCGGGCCGCCCTGCCCGAGCAGACCGCGCTGAGCGACGCCGAGCAGCGGCTCCTCGGCGAATGGCTCGACCGCCTCGCCGCCGGCGACGGGTAGCCGCCGGGTCAGGCCGGGTCCCAGAAGTCCGGGACCCGCTCGCTGTCGCCGCGCTTGGGCTTGCGGCCGCCGATGCAGATGAGGTCGAGTCCCTCCGGGCCGGCCTCGAAGGAGCGGACGACGGCGGGGGCGACGCGCAGCACGTCCCACGTCGCGAGCTCGACCAGCTCGTCGTCGAGCTTCGCCCGACCGGAGCCGGCGACGACGACGTAGGCCTCTTCCTGCTCGCGATGACGGTGGCCGAACGGCATGCGGGCCCCCGGCTCGTAGGTGAAGCGGCTGACCCCGAGCTCGGGCGAGCCCAGGGCGTCGCGCGCCATCTTCCACTGCATCGGAGCATCCTTCGGGCTCTTGTCGCGGAGCTTGAGGAAGTTCTTCTTCGTCCAGTCGGGCATGGCGGCGCAGGATGAGGGCGGGACCTCGATCCGACAAGCCTGCTTGCCAGGATGGCAACGGTGCGCGCCGCGGGGTCAGTTGATGAGCACGAAGAACGACCGGTCCGCGAGGCGGGGGGCGCCGGTCGCGCCGGCCGCCTGCATCTGCACGAGCGCCTGCGCGCCGGGGCCGCAGGTGCCCGGGACGTTCTCGTCCGGTGCGAGCCGGACGCCGGCGAGGCCGTTGGGGCCCGAGGCCTCCGACGTGACGACCACGTTGCGCGGCGTGAAGCGCAGGCCGCTGATGCACACGATCCCCGGGACGGTCTCCTCCCCGCGCGCGAGCTTGCGGAACGTGGCGCCGCTCACGCCCCGCGACTGGGCAGGGTCGACGGTGACGGTGTCGCCGTCGACCTCGACGAAGGCGAACGCGCGCGCGGGCGGGCCCGTGCGGCTCTGGGCGTCGCCGGCCTGTGCAGCGTAGGCCGTGCCGCCGAGCGCGAAGAACAGGGCCAGGTAGGCGACACCCTGGCGGCGCAGATGGGTGACGAGGGAGGGCATGGCGTCAGTCTGCGCGCGAGCGCGTCCCGCCGGACAGGGGCGCGCGTCCCGGCGGGCCGGGAGGTTCGGCCCCACCCGGCGGGCCGCCCGCGCTGTGGCTAGTCGTCGAAGACGGTCTCGCCGTTGAGCAGGATGTCGTCGCCGGCGTTGCCGAGCAGGACGTCGTCGTCCGGGCCGCCATCGAGCACGTCGTCGCCCGCCTCGCCGCGTAGGACGTCGTCGCCAGCGCCGCCGAGGGCGACGTCGTCGCCGCCGCCGGCGAACGCGACGTCGGCGCCCGCGCCGCCAAGGAGGACGTCGTCGCCGGCGCCGCTGAGCAGGACGTCGTTGCCGGCGCCGCCGTCGGCCAGGATCCGAAGGCCGGTCGCGGGCACGCCGGTGGCGTCGACGGTGTCCTCGCCGTCCAGCGCCTGGATCGAGAGCTTGTCACGGGGCTCGGCCGGGGCGACCGCGACGAGCGCGGCGAGGCCGGAGACGGCTGCGCCGACGGCGGTGATCTTGTCGTCGCCCGCGGTGCCGGCCACGGTCACCTCGTCGGTGGCGTTGTCGCCGGCGCCGACGTCGGCGTCGATGTCCACGAGGTCCGTGCCGGTGAGGTCCCCGACGTTCACCCGGTCGGCGCCGCCGTGCACGTCGGTGTCGAGCTGCTCGACGTCGTCGCCGTCGATCACCGCAGCGGTGCCGTTGTGCGTGATGCGCGCGCGGCCGTTGTCCGCGGCGGCTCCCACGGTGTCGGCGGCGGTGGAGCCGCGCAGGCTCAGCGTGTCGGCGCCCGCGCCGCCCTCCAGCGTGTCGCTGCCGTCGCCCGCATTCCAGCCCGCGACGTCGTCGCCCTCGCCGAGGTCGACGGCGTCGGCGCCTCTGCCCCCGAAGACGCTGTCGTTGCCCGGGCCGCCGCGCAGGACGTCGGCCGCGTCGCTGCCCCTGAGCGTGTCGGTGCCTTCGCCCCCGTCGAGCGCGACGGCGATCGTCGGCACGGCGATCGCCGTCAGGCTGTCGCGGCCGCCGAGGCCGGACAGCGCGAGGCGGTCGTCGGCCGCCGAGGAGCCCGTGATGCCCATGCTCGCGCCGCCGGGCAGCCCGAAGACGCTCACGGCGCCGCCGCCGGCCGGGCGCGCGTCGATGAACTCGTTGGCCGCGCTGCCCTGGGCCGCGACCTGGTCACGCGCGCCGTCGCTCGCTCCGAGGTCGGCGTTGACGCGCTGCAGCCCGGAGCCCGCGAGGTTGCCGAGGTCGACGAGGTCCTGGCCGGCGCCGGCGCCCACGTCCGCGATCTCCACCGCCGCGAGCTCGGCGACCGCGGGCGAGATGTCGCGCGAGATCCGGGCGCGGTCGCCCACCGCCTGCACCGTGATCTCCTCCGACTCGGCGCTGCCCGGGAGGCGCACCGTGTCGAGGCCCTGCTCGCCCTCGATCGTCAGCTGGGGCACGGCGGCCGAGCCGTCGACCTGCACGATGTCGTCGCCGGCACCCGCGCGGACGAGGACGCGGCTGAAGCGCGAGCGCGCCACCTCGAGCCGCTGCTTGCCCGCGACGACCTGCAGCGACGCCTTGGTGCCCGTGAGCGCGATCTGGTCGACGGTCACGTCGCCGCTGACGACGAGCGTGCCGTCGACGACGTCCGAGCTCACCGCCGCGCCGGCGGTGGCGGGGAAGACGGCGGCGACCGCGGTCAGCGCCAGCAGCGCGGGGCGGATGGGACGGGGCATCGGGATCCTCTCGGTCGGCGGGGTGCTCGATCCGAGACGCCCGCGCGCGCCGCCTATTCCCGTTCGTCAGTCGTCCCGGGGCGGGCTGTGGCTCGCCCACAGGTGCTGGACCGCGTAGGCGCGGTACGGGCGCCAGCGCTCGGCGATCCGCAGCGCGGCGGCGGGCCGGCCGTCCTCGCCGAGGCGCTCGAGCGCGTGGCGCACCCCGAGGTCGCCCGCGAGGAACGCGTCGGGGTCGCCGAGCGCGCGCATCGCGACATACTCCGTGGTCCACGGGCCGATCCCGGGCAGCGCGAGCAGCCGCCGCCGGGCCTCGTCGCGGTCCGCGCCGGCCGACAGGTCGATCTCCTCACGCGCGAGCGCGCCGGCGAGGGCGAGCAGCGCGCGGCGGCGGGCGTGGGGCATCGCCAGCCGCTCCGGGTCGGCGCCGGCCAATGATGCCGCGGTCGGGAAGACGTGGGTCACCGACCCGGACGGCCGCGCGAGCGGCTGCCCGTAGGCGGCCACCAGCCGGGCGGCGAGCGTGCTCGCCCCGGCGAGCGAGACCTGCTGGCCCAGCACCGCGCGCACGGCCAGCTCGTCCCGTCCGCCGTGCCGGGGACCCGCCGCCCGGGCGCCGCGCGTACGAGCGGTCCGAGCAGCCGGTCGTCCTCCAGCGCCGCGACGACCGCCGCCGGATCGGCGTCCAGGCCGAGCACCCGGCGCGCCCGGCGCACGGCCTCGCCGAGGTCGCGCGGATCGTCGAGCCGCAGCCGCGCGGCGATCCAGCCGTCGCGCGGGCGCAGCTCGACGAGGCCGTTGCCGCGCGCGAGGCGCAGGCTGCGGACGTAGGCGCCGTCGCGCACCGCCTCGACGCCCGGGACGGCGCGCGTGCCCAGGAACGCGAGCAGGCCGGCGGCATCCAGCGGTGCCCGGAAGCCCAGCCGACGCTCGATCCACGCGGTCACGCGCCCACCGTGACCCATTCTCAGGACGGATGCGCGATCGCCGGGTCGACGCGGGCATGGCGCGACGACCAGGAGCTCGCTCGTTCTTTCGGTGGAGTGGGCCCTGGTCGGCTACCGCACTGTCCGGGGCATGGGGCGCCTGCCGTCGCTCCGGCCGCTGCGGGGCCGTGCCGGGCCGCGACATCTTCGACCGCGTTGATTTGGACGCGCGGAAGTGCGAGGCTCGTCGGCCACGACCGACCGAGGGCGCCCGCGCGGCGGGCCGCCGCGTCGCCGACGCGTTTGGCCGCCTTCGGACTCGCAGTCCTCGCGCGCGGGGTGACCGTTCCGGCCACCCTGAGCCGACGAACCCAGAACCCACCCCAGGAGCACCGATGCTATCCGCCGACCAGGCCGACGCGAAGAACGGCGGCAAGACAGGGTGTCCGTCCGAGCAAGCGAGCGAGCAGGCACGAACGGCCCACGAGCGCGCGCGTCGTCGGCTCCTCACGCTGGCCCTTGCCGTCGCCGGTCTCCTGGCCCTGTTCGCTGTGCCGGCCGCCGCGGCTGACCAGGTCCGGGCGGCGGGCGGCGAGGCGGCCGGAGCGCAGCGCGGTAGCTTCGCCGGCCTCGTCGAGATCCGCGGTGGTCGCAGGATCTACCTCGAATGTCGCGGCCGCGGAGGGCCCACCGTGATCCTCGTCTCGGGGCACGGCAACGCGGGCGACGTCTGGGGCGAGCAAGCCCGGGTCGAGTATCAGGAAGGCTTGCCGGACCTCTATCCGGGCCTCGACCTGCCCGTTCGGGGGCCGGCGGTGATGCGGGGCGTCGCCCGGATGTCCCGCGTCTGCGCGTACGATCGCCCGAACAACCGCCTGCTGGACGACCGACCGAGCCGCAGCGATCCGGTCGCTCAGCCAGTGACCGCAGGCAGCTCGGTCGCCGACCTGCACGCGCTGCTGCGCGCCGCGCGCGTCCCCGGTCCCTACCTGCTGGTCGGACACTCCTTCGGCGGCCTGATCGCCCGCCTCTACGCGAGCACGTACCCGCGCCAGGTCGCCGGGCTCGTCTCGGTCGAGGCCTCGACCGAGTTCGTACGCGATCAGCTCACCCCCCAGCAGAACGCGCTGTTACGGCAGCTCGGTTTCGAGGCCGACTCGGTGCCCGGGATCGATCCGCCGCTCGAGATCGCCGACTTCTACACCAGCTTCGACCAGATGACCCGCGCGAAGGCGGCCCGGCCGCTGCGCCCGACGCTGCCGATGGTCGTCCTGACCCGCGGACTTCCGCCGGTGTCGCCCCTGCCGGACGCCCTGCCGCCGGGATTCCCGGATGCGGACACCCTTGAGCGCAAATGGCGGACGGCCCAGGGCTGGCTCGCCGCGTTGGTTCCGTACGCCCGGCACGTGATCGCCCGCAAGAGCGAGCACTACGTGCAGACCGCACAGCCGGAGCTGGTCATCGACGCAGTTCGGCGCGAGCTGCGGATGGTGCGCCCGACCACGGTGCGCTGCCGGGGCGGCGGCGATTCCTGTCGGGCGAGGGTGAGCCTGGCGGGCGGCGCGAGCGACAAGCGGGTGACGATCGAGCTGTCCGACACCGACCTGCGGCTCGTCTCCGTGCGGCCCAACCGTCCCTCGCTGCGCGGCGCCTATGGGCTAGTCGACCAGCGTCTTCGCCGAGGCGGCTCGGAGTACACGTTCGGGCTCGACGCGGTGCAGTCCACCCCGGCGGGGTCGAATCTGGTCTTCACCTTCCGGGCCGGCGGCGGCTCCTGAGGCGGCGACCGACGGCGCCGTCACGCGAGTTGTCCGCGCGCTCGGGACAGGCCATCCAGCGGCCGGCGTGGGGCTCGAACTCTCCCGGCATGCGGAAGCCGTCGGCGCCCGGGGTGCCGGGCAGCGGGTCGCTCACGCAGGGGCGGCGCGGCCGGGAGGCGGGATGCGGCCGTCGCCGTCCCCGTCCACCGGGATCACGCACACGCAACTGCGGGGCTTCTTCGAGCCGGTCAGCATCATCCGGCCGACGCCGCGGCGCGCGGCTTCTTCGCGGGCGATCCCGCCCGCCTCGGCGCGGTCGTCGAGGTGCTCGGCGAGGACCTGCTCCTCACCGTGCCCGTCGATGTAGACCACGTCGTACATGCCGGCATTGTGACGGGTGCGCGGAACCGGTTCCATGGCTCTTTCGTCCACAGTTCAGCCCTCCGGTGCTCCACCGGAGCCCATCGCCCGCAGGCGCACGAGCTTGATCGCCAGCTCGAGCGCCAGCAGGTCCTCGGTCGCGAGCTCGAGCCCGGTCAGCTGCTCGATGCGGTCGAGCCGCTGGCGCAGCGTGTTGGGATGGATGTAGAGCTCGCGGGCCGTGGTGGTCACGCTGCGGCGCGCCTGCAGGTAGTGCTCCAGCGTGTCCACCAGCTGGGTGCGCCGGCGCGTGTCGTAGGCGAGCAGGCGCTCGACCGCGGTCCAGTGCCGGTCACGCGGCGCATCGTCGAGCCGCAGGTGGACGAGGTACTTGTAGGCGCCGAGCGCCTCGTAGGCGATCGCGCCGCCGCCGCGCCGCAGGGCCAGGGCGATCTGGGCGGCGTCCAGCGCCTCGCGCACGCCGCGCCGGCCCTCCGCGCCGCCGCGCCGGCGCGCGCTGAGGCCGAGGGCGAGGCCGTGCTCGGCGCCGAGCGTCTCCAGCTCTGAGCCGAGCTCGGCCACCCCGGCGTCGTCCGCCGAGCCGGCCAGCGGCACGAGCGCGCGGACGCCGTCGCGCCCCGCGTCGAAGAGCATCCCGGGCGCAAGCCGGCGCAACCCGGCCTCGGCGCGCTCGGCGAGCAGCGGCCACGGGCGGCCCTCGCCCGCGTCGGCCGCCGGCAGGGCGTGGACGATCGCATACGGCCGGCCGAGGTCGGAGCCCGCCGCGCGGGCGCGCGCCTCGGCCACGTCGGCGTCGCCGTCGGCGAGCGCGGCGAACAGGTCGCGCACGATGTTCTCCGCGGTCAGGCGCTCGATCAGCCGGGCCTTCTCCAGCGCGACCGCGAGCTGGCTGGCCACCGCGCGCAGCAGCTCGTCCTCCTCCTCGCCGAACGGCCGCTGGCGTCCGGCGGCCAGCACGCCGAGCGGCGCGTCGCCCGCCTCCACCGGCAGCGCCAGCAGCGCGCCGTCGCCGCCGGCGGGCTGCCGCGCCGCGGGCCGCCGGCCCGCGCGGCGGACGAGGTCGAGCAGCGCGGCCGCTCCCTCGCCGGCCGACCACGGCGCCGAGCGGTCGGCCGGATCGGCGGCGACGAGCTCGAGCCGGCCGCCGTCGGCGTCGAACTCGTAGAGCTGGCAGAGCTCGGCCCCGAGCAGCCGGCGCACGCCCTCGGTCACGGTGCGGTAGAGCTCGTCGCGGCGCGCGACGGCGGCGATCCGCTGGCCGAGCGCGGTGAGCAGGGTCAGCGCCTCGACGCGCCGGCGCGACTCCTCGTAGAGGCCGGCGTTCTCGATCGCGCCGGCCACGAGCGACGCGGTGTGGCTGAGGAAGGTCAGCACGCCCTCGTCGAACTCGCGCGGCGCGACGGTGTGCAGCACGACCACCCCGAGCACCTCGCCGGAGCGGGCCGGGACGGGCACCGCCACCATCGACTGGAAGTGCTCCTCCTCGATCTCGGGGATGTACTTCATGCGCGGGTCCTGCAGCGCCTCGTCGCGGATGAACGCCGGCGCCTTGGTGCGCGCGACCCAGCCCGTCAGTCCCTCGTCGACGCCCCACTCGAGCCGGCCGACGAGGTGGCGGTAGATGCGCGAGGCGGCCCGCAGGCGCAGGCGGTCGCCGTCGCGCAGGTAGACGAAGCAGGCGTGGCAGTCCGTCGCCTCCGTGAGCAGCTCGACGATGCCGTCGAGCACGTGGTCGAGGTCCGGCGAGGCGGCGACCGCCCCGATCACCGCGTAGAGCGTCTCCGAGCGCAGCTGGACGCGCTCGAGCTCCGCGGCGAGGTCGCCGCCCGGGCCGGTCATGGCCGCCGGCTCAGTACAGCTGCAGGTAGCGGTCGAGCTCCCATTGCGTGATCTGCTCGTGCGCCTGGCGCACCTCGTCGCGCTTGATCCTGACGAAGTAGTCCAGGTAGTCCTCGCGCGCCGTGGTGCCCAGCGCCTTGCGCAGCACGTCGCAGCGCCTCGAGCTCGCGCGTGGCGTCGAGCAGGTTGCCGGGCAGCATCTCGATCCCGCGCTCGGCACGCTCGGCCGCGGACACCTCGTGCAGGTTGAGCTCCGTCGTCGGCTCGCCGGGGTCGCGCTCGTTCTCGATCCCGTCCAGCCCGGCGGCGAGGATCGCCGTGGCCGCGAGGTAGGGATTGCAGGAGCCGTCGACGGTGCGGTCCTCAATCCGGCCGGCCGCCGGGATCCGCAGCATCTGGGTGCGGTTGTTGTAGCCGTAGCTGACGAACACGGGCGCCCACGTCGCGCCACTGCGCGAGCCGACCACCAGGCGCTTGTAAGAGGTCACCGTCGGCGCGGTCAGGGCGATGTAGGCCTTCGCGTGCGCCTTCAGGCCGCCGATGAAGCCGTAGGCCTCCGGCGAGAGGCCGATGCCGCGCGGGTCCTCGGAGGGGTCGGCCTCGAAGACGTTGACGCCGTCCTTCCACAGGCTCATGTGGAAGTGGCAGCCGTTGCCGGTCAGGTGCGCGAACGGCTTGGGCATGAAGGTGGCGATCAGGCCGCGCTCCTGGGCCATCGCCTCCACCATGTAGCGGAAGAAGATCGCCCGGTCGCAGCTGGTCAGCGCGTCGGCGTAGTCGAAGTTCTGCTCGAACTGGCCGTTGGCGTCCTCGTGGTCCGTCGCGTAGTTGTCCCACCCGATCGCGTTGAGGTTGCGCGCGACCTGGCCGACGAAGTCGAGGTTGCGGGTGAGCGCGCGCATGTCGTAACAGGGCTGCTCGAGCGTGTCGAGCGGGTCGGCCAGCTCGATGGAGCCATCGGGAAGCTTGCGCACGAGGAAGTACTCGAGCTCGATCCCGATCTTGAACTCGTAGCCGAGCGCCGCCGCGCGCTCGAGCTGGTTGCGCAGGATCGTGCGCGGGCAGTAGGGCCACGGCTCGCCCTCGACCTGGACGTCGCAGGCGAAGCGCGCGACCTCGGGCCGCCACGGCAGTGGCGTGAGGCTGCGCACGTCGGGCATCGCGATCATGTCCGGGTCGCTGGGCACCTGGCCGATGTCGCCGGCGGCGAAGCCCGCGAACCCCGCCCCCTCGGTCAGCAGGTCGTCCAGGTGCGTGGCCGGCACGAGCTTGGCGTTCGGCTTGCCGTGCATGTCGACGAACTGGGCGAAGAGGAACTCGACCCCGCTCGAGCGCACCCACTCGCGTACCGCGTCCGCGCTCTCAGGGGCCGTGAAGGCCGGCGAGCCGCCGTTGGCGCTGCTGGCCGTCGTGGTGCCGTCGCCCGTGGTCATCCCCGTCCTCTCCTGGTGGTCGTGCGGCGTTCACCGCTCGGCGCCTGCGAGCGAGGTATAGCCCGTCAGGCCACAGGGTGGAATGTGCGCCGCGACCACGTTTGTTGTGCCAACAGTGGATGAGTTGTACACAAACGACGGCGGGCTCGTCGTCCGGCCGTGGAGATCCTTGACGTTGGCCTGGCCGTTCTGTATTCCGCCCCCAGGGTCGCAGCAACGAGGCGGAGAAGGGGGTCAGCAGGATGGGCACAGAGTCCAAGACGTCCATGGGGGCGACCGAGCGCGAGCAGCTCGACTACGAGGGCGGCGGGCTCGCACAGGAGACGAACTGGTGGGGGGCGTTCGTGGTCGGCCTGGCCGGCACGATCCTCGTCACCGGCATCGCGCCCGTGATGGTGACGTCGCTCGGCGCCGCCTCGATCCCGTTGATCGTGGTGCTGACCTTCGTCGGCTGGCTGCTGTGCCTGCTGCTGGCCGAGCTCTCGGCGATGATGCCCGAGCGCACGGGCGGCGCGCCGTCCTACGTCTACCCGGCGTTCCGCCACCGCTGGCCGACGTTCGCCAAGCACGCCAACGGCCTCGCCTCCTGGATGTACTGGCTCGGCTGGTTCCCGGTGGCGCCGCTGAACATGATCCTCGCGTCGTTCTACATCGCGGACCGCTTCGGGCTCAACACCGAGTCCGGCTTCACGCCCATCAACACCTTCATCGCCTGGTGGACGCTCGCGATCGCGGCCGTCGGCATCCTGCTGTTCTTCGTCCCGGCCTACCTCGGGATCCGGATCGGCGCGGCCTTCGCGACGGTGCTGGGGCTCGTGGCGATGATCCCGCTGACCTTCCTCGCGGTGGCTTGGATCTTCAGCGGCAACTTCGATTTCGGCGAGCTGTCGGGCTTCCAGCAGCTCGACGGCTCGAGCTTCTTCAGCGGCCTGGACGGGACGGGCTGGTTCGCGCTCTACATGGGCTACGCGTTCCTGCTGACCTGGAACGTGCTGGCGATGGAGGCAGCCGCCTGCTACATCGGCGAGTGCCGCGACCCTGAGCGCGACGCCAAGATCGCCATGACGCTCGAGGGCAGCTTCGGGTTGTTCATCTACACCCTGATTCCGATCGGCTTCATCGTCGTGCTGGGGGCGGGGGCGCTCTCGAACCCCGACCTGGTCGATCCGAACACGATCTTCGTCACCTTCGCGGGCGACGTCTTCAACACCGCCGGTGAGCTGCTCAACTGGCTGGTCGCCGGCATGCTGATCGTCGCGCTGGCGCTGTCGGCGCTCAACGCGATCATGGGCTGCGCGCGCTCGCTGCACCAGATGTCCGTCGACGGGCAGTTCCCGCGCTTCTTCCAGCGGCTCAACCACCACGGCGTGCCCTCGCGCGCGATGTTCTTCAACGTGCTCGCCTCGCTCGTGGTCATCCTGGCCGGCGGCGCCGTCGAGATCTACACCTTCTCGAACGTGGGCTACACCGGCTCGCTGATCTTCGTGCTCGTCGCCTACTACATGCTGCGCCGCTACCGGCCCGACGTGCGCCGGCCGGTCCGCCTGCCGGAGTTCATGAAGTACGTGGCGCTGATCCTCGCGGCCGGCCTGTTCTTCATCTGGGCCTTCGGCGGCATCGCCTACTCGATCATCGGCGAGACGGAGATCTACTACTTCCTCGGCTGGGTCGTGGCGCTCGCCTACATCCCGCTCTACCTCTACCGGACCCGCGTGGAGGACAAGCGCCAGCCGACGCCGACGCCCGACGACCCCCTCTCGCCGTCGTGAGCGGCGGCGTCCTGCTCGCCTCGGAGTCGCGCCGGATCCCCGCCGCCGCGGTGGAGCGGGCGGCGGAGCTCGCGGCGCCCGCGGGCGCGCCCGTGCACGTCCTGAGCGTCGCGCGGGTGTGGGGAACCTCGCTCGGCCTGCCGAGCCCCGGGCTCCTGCCGACGCGACAGGAGTGGGACGAGCAGCGCGCGGTGGTCGACGGCGCGGTGCGCGCGCTCGAGGCGCATGGCGTCCAGGCCCGCGGCAGCGTGATCGGCACCCGCGCCGCGGCGAAGCGGATCGCCTCAGAGGCGCGCCGCCTCGGATGCGAGGCCATCGTGATGGGCGCCGACCCGCCGCGCAGCCGCTGGCTGCGTGACTTCATCTGGTCCCAGGAGCCCTACCGGGTCGAGCGCCGGGCCGATGTACCGGTCCATCTCGTCGTGGAGGCCTGAGCGCCTGAGTCACGCGGCCTTCCTCGCCTGCCACCCGCCGTTCGACGCGCTTCCGCCCGCGGAGCTGGCGGCGGCAGCCGCGACCGTGGCCGAGCGTTCCTATCCGGCGGGTGAGGCGGTGCTGGTCGAGGACGGCGCGCCCGCGACCGGGCTGTCGGTCGTGCGCACGGGCGCGATGGAGCTGGTTCACGGCGACCAGGTGGTCGACCTGCTCGAGCCGGGGCAGTGCTTCGGGCATCCCTCGCTGCTCTCGGGCCTCGCGCCCGCCTTCACCGTCCGCGCGCACGAGGACGCGACCGTGCTGTGGGTCCCCGCGACGGCGGCGCTGCGGGTGCTCGCCCAACCCGCCGGCGTCGCCTACGTGGCGCGCAGCCTGCGCCGGCGGCTCGTGCGCACGGGGCAGACGGTGCACGCGCTGCCCGAGCTGAGCACCCGCCGGATCGGGTCGCTGGTGGGACGGGCGCCGCTGCGCCTGCCGGCTGGGGCGAGCGCGCGCGAGGCGGCGGAGGCCATGACGCGCGCGGGCACCGGCGCGGCGCTGCTCGAGGCCGGCGGCGGCCTGCGCGTGGTCACGGACGCCGACCTGCGCGAGCGGGTGCTCGCCGCCGGGCGATCGCCGGACGCGCCGGTGGACATCGCGGGCAGCCGACCGCCGGTCTGCGTCGAGGCCGACCGCACCGCCGGCGAGGCGCTGATGGACCTGCTCGACGCCGACCGGCGGGAGCTGTGCGTCACCGAGCGCGGCCGGGTGGTCGGGCTCCTGTCGATCGAGGACGTCACGGGCGGCGAGCACACGCCCTTCGCGCTGCGCCGCGCGATCGCGCGCGCGCCCGGCGTGGACGCGCTCGTGTGGACGGTGGCCGAGGGGCTGCCGCCGCTGCTGGGCTCGCTGCTGGCCTCCGGCCTGGGTCCGGGCGACATCACGCGCGTGCTCGCGATCCAGAGCGACACGGCGACCACCCGGCTGCTGGACTTCGCGCTCGCGCGTCACGGGCCCGCGCCGGCGAGCTGGGCGTGGCTCGCGCTCGGCAGCGTCGCCCGGCTCGAGGTCACGCTCGCCTCCGACCAGGACAACGCGCTCGCCTACGCCGATCCCGGCGGCGAGGCCGTGGACGCCTACTTCGCCCGCGTCGCCGCTGATGTCAACGGCGGGCTCGCGCGGTGCGGGCTGGGCCCCGACCGCTCCGGGGTGCTGGCGCGCAACCCCGCCTGGCGCATGCCCGCCGGCCGCTGGCGGGCGGTCTTCCGCGAGTGCCTCGAGCAGCCGGACAGCTCCCACCTCGTGCGCGCCGCGGTGAGCTTCGACTTCCGCGCCGTGGTGGGCGGGCTGGACGTCGCTCCCCCGCTCGTCGAGGTCCTGCGCGCGGCGCAGCGCTATCCGGACTTCCTCCGGCGCCTGGCGCGCACCGCCACCGACCGCCGCGTGCCGCTGCATCGCCTCGGCTCGATCCACCCCGACCGCGACGGCAGCGTCGACCTGAAGGCCGGCGGCGCGGTGCCGATCGCCAACCTCGCGCGCTTCTACGCGCTGGCCGCCGGGGTCACGATCTCGCCGACGCTCGACCGTCTCGTGGGCGCCGAGGAGACCGGCCATCTCAACGCGGAGACGGCCACGGCGCTGCGGGAGGCCTTTGCGGTGATCGCGCGGCTCCGGCTCGAGCACCACGCGACGTGTCTGCGCGAGGGCCGGCCGCCGGACAATCGCGTCGAGCCCGGCACGCTCGCGCCGTTGCGGCGGGTCGGGCTGCGCGAGGCCCTCCGCGCCGTCGCCGCCGCGCAGAAGAAGCTCAACGTGTACGTGCCCCTCAACGTGTGAGGACCGGGCCGTTCGCGGTCCTGACGCGGGACCTTCAGCCGCCACCTGGAGGCTGAGTGGCGACCGACGCCACCTTGCCGGTGTTGGCGTCGACCTTGACGACGGCGAGCCGCCGGAAGTTGCCGGCCTGCCCGGGCACCGACAGCGAGACGGCCCAGTACGGGCGCGAGGTCAGGCCCTGCCGGACGAGGCGGATCTGCTGCTGGGCGGGTCGGAAGTCCACCTGCGCGCGCGCCGTCGCGATCGCCCGCGACTGCTCGACGCGGATCTGTGAGCGCTGGCAGGAGTTGGCCACGACGGCGCACAAGGCCACGAGGGCCAGCACCGCCAGCGCGCGCGGCCACGAGAAGCCCAGGCCGGCGGTGCGGGCGAACGCCGGGACGCCCGCCGGGACCCACCGCTGCCGCGTGGCCGTTGCTCGCCACTACCGCGAGAGGTTCCCGATGTCCGTGCCCAGGACGATCACCAGCACGATCACCACGCAGATCAGCGACAGGCCGACCATGACGGCCTCGAAGGCCTTGGAGTGGGTCTGCAGCGGCGGGAACTCCAGCTGGCCGCGCTGCGGTCGCGGTCGGGTGCGTCGGGCGTGCTCATGGGCGCTCCTCTCCGCCGGGCACGAGGGCCGCGGCGTCGCGCCCGCGCAGGCGGGCGACGTGTCCGGTCAGGCGCCGGTGCTCGACGAGCACCCAGGCGACCAGGGCGAGGACCATCACCGCGATCCCGATGATCGTCAGGACGTAGTAGGCGCTCGCGGCCGACGCGGCGCCCTCGCCGTAGATCGAGCCGGGCCCGAAGGTCATGATGCCCGCGCACTCCTCGTAGGTGCTCTGCAGGATGAAGTCCGCGTCGTCGCCCTCGACGGCGCCGGGCGCCGAGGTCACGCAGCTAGGCGCGCTGTCGATGATCGCGGGCATGCCGCGCCTCCGTTCGCTCGGTGGACTCGCCGGCCGCGAGCCGGCGCTGCTTGCGCGACGCCCAGCTGCCCGCCAGCCCCGCGACGGCGAGCATCAGCGTGAAGGCCACGATCAGGGTGATCACGGGCGCTCACCCGGCTCAGCCGGCTCGGCGCGCCCGCCCAATGCCCGTCCGTCGAGCTCTGCGTACGCTCCCGCGAGCACCGGCGCCGCGGGGACGGGGCGCCCGTCGGGCTCGTAGATGAACTCCGGGTTGGCCGCGTGCTCCGGATAGACGTCGGCCTCGTACTCGGCGATGTCGAGACCCTCGAGCTCGACCTCGGGCGGCACGCGCAGGACGTTGAAGCGCTTGAGGATGAAGGAGGCGCCCCAGCCGCTCAGGAACCCGAGCGGCAGGAACGTCGCCATGCCGATCAGCTGACCGCCGATCGAGCTCTCGACGTTGTTGAGGCCGGTCGGGTAGCCGGCGGCGAAGATGCCCACCCACAGCAGCCCGAGGAAGCCCGAGACGCCGTGCACCGCGACCGCCCCGACCGCGTCGTCGACGCGGAAGCGGCGCTCGATGACCTGGCCCGCGTAGTAGGCGAGCACGGCGGTGAGCATCGAGAGCAGGTAGGCGAGCGTGGGGGCGTAGACGTCGGCGCCGGCCGAGACGCCGATGACCCCCGCCAGCCCGCAGGAGATCGTCCAGAACGGGTCGCCGCGGCTCACGAACCAGCCGCCCGTGAAGCCGCCGGCGAAGCCCATCGTGATGACCATGGTGATCGAGCCGAGCGTCGTGGGGCTGAGGTAGATGCTCGCCCAGCCGGGCAGGGAGGTGGAGCTGATCACCAGGCAGGCGCCGTAGAAGGCGTAGAAGCCGGTGAAGATCAGCATCAGCCCGAGCGCCGTCATGTGCACATTGTGCGGTTTGAACTGGCGCGGCAGCCCCTCGCGCGTGAAGCGCCCGATGCGCGGCCCGAGGTTGAAGAGCACGCCGAGCGTGAAGGCGCCGGCGACGCCGTGGACCACCCCCGAGGCGATCGAGTCGTGGAAGCCGAAGCGCAGCGTCAGCCAGCCGCCGGCGCTCCAGCCCCAGGCGGCGTCGAGGATCCACACCACCGAGCCCAGCAGGACGGCGAGCAGCAGGTAGGCCGAGATGCGCACGCGCTCGAGCAGCGCGCCGGACATGATCGAGGCCGTCGTCCAGGAGAAGAGCAGGAAGGCCAGGAAGAAGATCAGGTTGATGTTGTTGGCCAGGTTCGGCCCGAAGGCGTCGCTCCAGGGGATCCCCGCCGCGCAGGCGGCGGCGCTGAAGTCGTCTGAGTTGGGGGAGATCGGGATCCCCGGCTGCGCGCAGCCGTAGATCATCCAGCCGAAGTAGTAGAAGCTCGGCGTGACGACGGCGATGGTCAGGATGTTCTTCATCGTCGTCGCCATGACGTTCTTGCGACGCGCCACGCCGGCCTCGTAGGCCATGAACCCGGCGTGGATCAGCCACATCAGGACGACCGTGAAGAAGTAGAACTGCTCGGCGAGGATCGCGGAGTCGGTGGTAAGCGACTCCGCGCTCGCGGCATCCTGCAGGTTCTGGACCTGGGCGACGACCAGGCTCATGCGCGCACGACCTCCTCCGAATGGCTCCAGGCCGCCTGCCCCACCCTCGCGGACGTGGACGGCGCCCGGCCTCCTGGTCCAGGATCGTTTCCAGCCGGGCAGGAAGGCGCAATGTCGGGCTCCTCCACTCTTGGCGCAACTGTAGTGTCCAGACCGGACACTGCCATCCCGGTGCGACGGGCGATGGGGAGGGCGATCGCTCCGTAGCCGGTTCGGACTGCACACACCGGTGGAGGCTTCTAGAGCCACGACCGCGCGTCTCCATGGAGGCTATCGTCGGCTCGCGCATGATCGTGTTCGTGCTCACGGGCAATGCCCCCCTCGTCCTGCAGGTGCTGCTGGCGCTGCTCGTCTACTTGACCTGGATCGAGGTCCGGGCCGAGCCGATGAGCGCCGCAGTCAGGCTCTGGTGGTGCCTGCTCGTGCTGCTCGTGAACCTCCCGGGCTACATCGTGCTGCGGGTGTGGCTGCTGGTTTCGCGCCGGCGCGCCACCTAGGCCACGGCTGGGTGTCCGGATCCTCCATGACGGGCGGCCAGATTGTGCCGCTGCGGACCATGGGCGGTGGCGGAGGTCCACACTAGACTCGCCGTCCCATGTGTGGCATTGCAGGTCTCTTCAGCAAGTCCTCCACCGTCTCGGAGGAGCTCGGCACCCACCTGGGCGCGATGCTCGGCCAGCTGGCCGATCGCGGCCCAGACAGTGCCGGGGTGGCCTTCTACCGCGAGCCGGCGCCCGCCGGCGCCTCCAAGGTCACGCTGTTCTCGCCCGACCCGCGCCAGGACTGGGGCGCCGTGCACGCCGGGCTGAGCGACGCGTTCGGCGCGGCGCCCGAGCCCGAGGTGCGCGCCAGCCACGCGGTGCTCGCGGTCGGCACGGACGCGGCCACCGCTCAGGGCTGGCTGCGCGAGCGCCACCCGGAGCTGCGCGTGATGAGCGCGGGCGAGACGATCGAGATCTACAAGGAGATGGGCGACCCGCGCACGTTCGTGGCCCGCTTCGGCCTCGCCGGCGTGCAGGGCAGCCACGCGCTCGGGCACACCCGCATGGCCACCGAGAGCCGCGTGACCACTGAGCACTCGCACCCGTTCTCCACCGGCCTGGACCTCTGCCTCGTCCACAACGGCTCGCTCTCGAACCACAACCTGTGGCGCCGCCGGCTGCGCCGCGAGGGCATCGAGCTGCAGACCGACAACGACACCGAGGTCGCCGCGGGCTACCTGACCTGGCGGATGCGCGAGGGCGCGGGCCTGGACGAGGCGCTGGCGGGTTGCCTGGACGACCTCGACGGCTTCTACACCTTCGCCGTCGGCACCGCCGACGGGTTCGCCGTGCTGCGCGACCCGATCGCCTGCAAGCCCGCCGTGATGGCCGAGACGGACGACTGGGTGGCGATGGCCTCCGAGTACCGCGCGATCGCCGTCCTACCCGGCGCCGAGGAGGCCGAGCTGTGGGAGCCCGAGCCCGGCCGGGTGTACAGCTGGGCGCGGGAGGCCGTCGCGTGACGACGGTGGCGGCCGAGACGGTCGACCTCGCCGCCACGAGCCTGCGCGAGCTCAACGCGCGCCTGCACGCGGCGGCGGACGACCCGCAGGCGCCGCGGCGCTGGCGCGTGGTCAACCCCGGCGGGCGCCACAGCGTCGCCGTCGGCCTCGACGCTCCGCTCGAGCTCGAGATCGAGGGCCACGTGGGCTACTACTGCGCCGGCATGAACCAGCACGCCTCCGTGCGCGTGCGCGGCAACGCCGGCGTCGGCGTGGCCGAGAACATGATGTCCGGCACGGTCGTCGTCGAGGGCGCCGCCAGCCAGTCCGCGGGCGCCACCGGCCGCGGCGGCCTGCTGGTCGTCCACGGCGACGCCTCCGCCCGCTGCGGGATCTCGATGAAGGGCATCGACGTCGTCGTGCGCGGCTCCGTGGGGCACATGGCGGCGTTCATGGGCCAGAAGGGCCGGCTGGTGGTCTGCGGCGACGCCGGCGAGGCGCTCGGCGACTCGCTCTACGAGGCGCGCCTGTACGTCCGCGGCCGGGCCGGCGAGCTGGGCGCCGACTGCGTCGAGAAGGAGCTGCGCGCCGAGCACGTCGCCGAGCTCGCCGAGCTGCTCGCGGCCGCCGGGATCGACGACGTCGCGCCCGAGGACTTCCGCCGCTACGGCTCGGCGCGGCAGCTGTACTCGTTCACCGTCGACGACGCCGGCGCCTACGGATGAGGGAGTCGGCCACCTTCCCGCCCGAGGTCATCGCCGAGATCCAGCGCTCGGCGCGCGAGGGCATCTACGACATCCGCGGCTGGGGCGCCAAGCGCAAGCTGCCGCACTTCGACGACCTGCTCTTCCTCGGCGCGAGCATGTCGCGCTATCCGCTGGAGGGCTACCGCGAGCGCTGCGACACCGACGTCGTGCTCGGCACGCGCCACGCGCGGCGCCCGCTGGAGCTGGCGATCCCGATCACGATCGCGGGGATGAGCTTCGGCGCGCTCTCGGCGCCGGCCAAGGAGGCACTGGGGCGCGGCGCCACCGCGGTCGGGACGTGCACGACGACCGGCGACGGCGGCATGACCCCGGAGGAGCGGGCGGCGTCCGAGCGGCTCGTCTACCAGCTGCTCCCCTCCCGCTACGGGATGAACCCGGACGACCTGCGCCGCGCCGACGCGATCGAGGTCGTGGTGGGCCAGGGCGCCAAGCCCGGCGGCGGCGGGATGCTGCTCGGCCAGAAGATCTCCGACCGCGTCGCCGAGATGCGCGACCTGCCGCGCGGGATCGACCAGCGCAGCGCCTGCCGGCACCCGGACTGGACCGGCCCCGACGACCTCGAGATCAAGATCGAGGAGCTGCGCGAGATCACCGACTGGCAGACGCCGATCTTCATCAAGGTCGGTGCCTCGCGGCCTTACTTCGACACCGCGCTGGCGGTCAAGGCCGGCGCCGACGTGATCGTCCTGGACGGCATGCAGGGCGGGACCGCCGCCACCCAGGACGTCTTCATCGAGCACGTCGGGATCCCGATCCTGGCCGCCATCCCGCAGGCCGTGGAGGCGCTGCAGGAGCTCGGGATGCACCGCGAGGTCCAGCTGGTCGTCTCGGGCGGGATCCGCTCCGGCGCCGACGTGGCCAAGGCGCTCGCGCTCGGCGCCGACGCCGTCTCGATCGGCGTCGCGGCCATGATCGCGCTGGGCGACAACGCGCCGGAGTACGACGCCGCCTACCGCGCGATCGGCGCCTCGGCGGGCACCTACGACGACTGGCAGGCCGGTCGCGACCCGGTCGGCATCTCGACCCAGGACGACGAGCTCGCGGCGCGCTTCGACCCCGAGCTGGGCGGCCGCCGGCTGGCCAACTACCTGCGCACGATGACGCTCGAGGCCCAGACGCTCGCCCGCGCCTGCGGCAAGTCCCACCTGCACAACCTCGAGCCCGAGGACCTGGTGGCGCTCACCGTGGAGGCGTCGGCGATGGCGCGCGTGCCGCTGGCGGGGACGGGCTGGATCCCCGGCCGCGACGGCGCGACCTGAGCCGTTGGCCGCGCTGCTGCCGGAATAGCCCGCGAGCCGCGGGCGTCCTCGGTGGGCAGGGGACAGGACTGGCCCCCAACGCCGACGAAGGGATTCCCGATGGCTCGCTCGTCCTTGCCCCGTCCGCTCGCCGCGGCCCTGCTGGCCGCCGGAGTGCTCGCCGGGCTCCCGCAGACCGCCTCTGCGGTCGACAAGATCGTCGTGACCGACACGGCGATCGACGGGATCGCCGGAGACGGCGGGCTGATCTCCGTCAACCCGGCCTCAGGCGCGCGGGCCAGCCTCACCGAGAACGACGACCCCGTCGGCGGGCCGGACCTGGTGAGCCCGAACAGGCTCGCCTTCGAGGCCGACGGCGACATCGTCGTGACCGACAGCTACGGAGCGAACCCGCAGGTGGTCCGCGTGAGCCGCTTCACCGGCGCCCGCACGGTCGTCTCCGACAACGCCACGCCCAACGGCGGCCCCGATCTGGTCCGGCCCACCGGCATCGCGGTCGAGGCCGACGGCAGCCTCCTGGTCACCGACGCCACGGCCTTCGCCAACGGCAACGGCGGCGTGCTGCGGATCGACCCGGCGACGGGCGTGCGCACCACCGTCTCGCGCATGGGCGCTCCCGCGGGCGCGCCCAACCTCGACTACGCGAGCGGCCTGGCGCTCGAGCCCGACGGCGACATCCTCGTCACCGACGACGTCTTCCCGAACGGCGGCAAGGTGGTCCGGGTCGATCCCCAGGCCGGCACGCGCACGCTCGTCTCGCGCAACACCAGCCCCGTCGGCGGGACGGACTTCGTCAGCCCGGAGGGGGTCGCCACCGACGCGGCCGGGGACATCCTGATCACCGACGGCCAGCTCGGCGGCTGGGGCGGGGTCACGCGCGTCGACCCGGCGACCGGCGCCCGCACGACCGTGACGCACAACAACGATCCCGTCGGCGGCGCGTTCTTCCAGGCGGTCGACCAGCTCGCGGTCGAGGCGAGCGGCGACATCCTTGTCACCGACAGCTACGTCGGCTCGATCGTGCGCGTGGACCCGGTCACGGGCGTCAGGACCACGCTCTCGGACAACGGCGCGCCGGCCGGCGGACCCGACTTCGGTCTCCCGCGCGGGATCGCGATCGGACCGGTCTCGCGGATCCACGTCGACCCGACGCCGTACGAGGGTCCGCTGCCCGGGCCGGTCACGCCCTGAGGGGCGAAACCTACGCGCAAGGGTGGGCGAACACCGCACCGAGGGTGGCCCGCAGCGGGCCGGCCTCGCCGAGCGGCTGATCCTCCTGCACTTTGCACCATATGCGGTGGCAACGTGCAGTCGCGTCGGTGCGCCGCGTCGGACGGCGTGATATATCACCTTTCGGGTGGTCGGCCGGCGAGGCCAATCCGCCATCCGGTGGGGTTGCCGTTTTGTACCTATTTGTCTAGGATCTCGCGCGTCATGTCCTTCCTTCTGACCTGCCCGAACTGCGGCACCCGCGAAGTCACCGACTTCGGCTACGGCGGTGAGCTCTCCGCCCGCCCGGCCGAGCGGCCCTCCTTCCGCGAGCTCAACGAGTACAACTACTTCCGCCGCAACGTCGCGGGGGTCCAGCGGGAGTGGTGGTTCCATCGCTCGGGCTGCCGCGCCTGGTTCCTCGCCGAGCGCGACACGCGCACCAACGAGGTGCTCTTCACCGCGCTGGCCCAGGACGCCCCGGCGGCCGAGGGCGACCCGAACACGCCGGTGCCCCAGGGCAGCGGCTCGGAGGCCTCGCTGACATGACCCGCCTGCCCGTCCAGCCCGGCGAGCGGATCGACCGCTCCCGGCCCGTCCGGTTCACGTTCGACGGCAAGGCGGTTCAGGCGTTCGCGGGCGACACCGTTGCCTCGGCGCTCTACGCCGGCGGCCGCCGCGTCTTCTCGCGCAGCTTCAAGTACCACCGCCGCCGCGGCCTGCTGGGAGGTGCCGGCCCGAGCGCCGGCACCGATCTCGTCGCCGTCGACGGTGCGCCCGGCGTGCGCGCTAGCTCTGAGCCCGTGCGCGACGGGATGGTCGTCAAGCACCTCAACGCGACGCCCGGGCTCGAGCTGGACGTCATGCAGGCCTCCGACAAGTTCGGCGGGCCGTTCACGCCGGTCGGCTTCTACTACAAGACCTTCATCTGGCCGCGCCGGCTGTGGCCGCTGTACGAGAAGGTGCTTCGCAACGCGGCCGGCCTCGGCAAGCTGCCCAAGCGCCAGGCCGAGCGCGAGTGGCGCACGGAGTACCGCCGCCGCCATGCGGACATCCTCGTCGTCGGCGGCGGCGCCGCCGGCCTGCGCGCCGCGACGACCGCCGCGCGGCTCGGCGCCGACGTCGTGCTCGCCGACGAGGGCCTCGACCTCGGCGGGCGCCTGCTCGCCGAGGGCGGCCACGAGCGCGCCGCCCGGCTGGCGCAGGAGGCGCGCGAGGCGGGCGTCGAGCTGCTCACCGGCGCGCCCGCGCTCGGCTGCTTCGACGGGCTCGTGCCGGTGTGGAAGGACTCCACGCTGCACCAGATCCGTGCCGCGCGGCTCGTGTTCGCCACCGGCACGATCGAGCAGCCGCTCGTCTTCGCCGACAACGACCGCCCGGGGGTGATGCTCTCCGGCGGCGCCCGCGGCCTGCTGGCCCGCTACGCCGTCAAGCCGGGCGACCGAGCGGTGCTCGCCACCGTCGGCGACCGCGGCTGGGAGACCGCCGTCGCACTGCAGGCCGCCGGCGTCGAGGTCCTGGCCGTCGCCGACCTGCGCCCGCGCGTCACCCACCCCGCCGCCGAGGCGCTCGGCGCCCACGGCACCGAGGTGCTGGCCCACAGCACGGTGATCCAGGCGCTCGGCAAGAAGACGGTGACCGGCGCGGTGCTCGGCCCGATCGACGGCGCGGGCGGCGAGCGCAGCTACGACTGCGACCTGATCGTCGTCGCCGGCGGCGAGGCCCCGGCGGCGTCGCTGCCCCTGCAGGCCGGCGCCCGCACCGTCTACGACGAGGCGGTGGGCCAGTTCCGGCTGACCGATCTCGTCGCCACCTCCCACGCGGCCGGCGAGCTGGTGGGGGAGGGCGCGCCGGACGCCGCCGAGCTCTCCGGCGAGGCGGCGGGCGCCGCCGCCGCGCACGGGCTGGGGCTGGGCGACGACGACAGCCGCGGCGCCGAGCGCGCAGCCGCCGACCGCGTCGCGGAGCTCACCCGCGAGCGCCCGCACGTCGCCGTCCCGCCGCCGGTCAGCGGCGCGGGGCGCGGCAAGTGCTTCGTCGACCTCGACGAGGACGTCACCGTCAAGGACGTCCGCCAGGCGATCGCCGAGGGCTATGACTCGATGGAGCTGGCCAAGCGCTACACGACGGTGACGATGGGCCCCTCGCAGGGCCGGCACTCGTCGCTGGCGATGGCGCGGCTGATGGCGCGCGAGACCGGCCAGACGCTGCGCGACGTCGGGCAGACGACGGCTCGGCCGCCGTGGGTCACGGTGCCGATGGGCGCGCTCGCCGGCCGCCCGTTCGAGCCGGCCAAGCGCTCCTCGATCCACGGCCGCCACCGCGAGCTCGGCGCCACCGTCGAGTGGGCCGGCGACTGGCGGCGCGCCTACGACTACGGCGATCCGCAGGCCGAGGCGCTGGCGGTGCACGAGCAGGCCGGGCTGATCGACGTCTCGACGCTCGGCAAGCTGCTCGTGCAGGGCCCGGACGCCGGCGCCTTCCTCGATCGCCTCTACCCCAACCGCTTCTCGAACCTCAAGCCGGGGCGCATCCGCTACGGCGTCGTGACCTCCGACGCCGGGCGCATCCTCGACGACGGCACGATCTGCCGCGTGGACGAGGACAGCTTCTACGTCACCACGACCTCCAGCGGCGCGAGCGCCGTCGAGGAGTGGTTCAGCTGGTGGCAGGCCGCCTGGCGGATGGACCTGCACATCACCGACGTCACCCAGGGGCTCTCGGCGGTCAACCTCGCCGGCCCGCGTGCCCGCGACATCCTCGGCGCGCTGACGGGCCTGGACACCTCCAGCGACGGCTTCGGCTACATGGACGCCAGGCGCGCGCCGGTCGCCGGCGTGCCCTGCCTGGTCATGCGCATCGGCTTCGTCGGCGAGGTCGGCTACGAGATCCACTTCCCCTCCGCCCAGGGCGAGCACGTCTGGGACGCGATCCTCGCGGCGGGCGAGCCGCACGGGATCCTGCCCTTCGGCCTGGAGCCCCAGCGGCTGCTGCGGCTGCAGAAGCTCCACGTGATCATCGGCCAGGACACGGATTCGGAGTCGACCCCCTACAACGCCGCCATGCCGTGGATCGTCAAGCTCGACAAGGACGAGGACTTCATGGGCCGCTGGGCGCTCGAGCACGCCAACGAGAACGGCGGCTATGAGACCGCGCTGGTGGGCTTCACGATGGCCGACGGCGACGTGCCGACCGAGGGCGCTGCGGTGCTCGACGGCGCGGCGGCCGCCGGCCGCGTCACGAGCGCCCGCTACTCGCCCCAGCTCGGCAAGGTGATCGGCCTGGCGTGGGTGCCGAGCGCGCTCGCCGGCGACGGCGCGACGATCACGATCTCCGACGGCGACCAGCGGCTGCAGGCCAGCGTGCAGACCCGGCCCTTCTACGACCCCGACGGCGAGGTGCTGCGGTCATGAGCTTCGAGTTCCTGGCACCGGACGCCATCGAGCCCGGCGAGCGCTTCGCGCCGCTGGCGCGCAGCCCGATGGAGCGCAGCGCGCGCGCCGCGGGCGCGCGCTTCGAGGTCCGCGACGGCTGGAACGTCGCGGTCGGCTACGCGGACGGCGAGCGCGAGCGTGAGGCCCTGCGCTCGCGGGCCGGGTTCGCCGACGTCTCCCATCTCGGCAAGCTCGAGCTGCAGGCCGGCGCCGAGGACCTGGCCGCGATCGTCGCGCGCTGCGCCGACGGCGCCGAGCTCCAGCCCGGCTGCGCGACGCGCGCCGCGGGCGCCTGGTGGTGCCCGGTCACGTCGCGAGAAGGCGCTGGTGCTGTGCGAGCCGGCGACGGTGCCCGCCCTGCGCGCGAGCCTGGAGGAGGCCGCCGCGGCGGCGAGTGGCCTGGCCTCGGTGGTCGAGCTGACCTCCGCCTTCTGCGCCCTCACGATCGCCGGGCCGCTCGCGCGCGAGGTCTTCGCCCGCTTCTGCGCGCTGGACCTGCGCCCGGCGGTCACCCCGGTGCACGGCTTCCGGCCCGGCTCGGTCGCCCGCACCCCCGGCTTCGTGCTGCGCGAGGACGACGAGCGCTACCTCGCCTGGGTCGGCGCCGCGCTCGGCCAGTACCTGTGGACCGTGGTCGCCGACGCCGCGGCCCACCTGGGCGCCGAGCCCGTCGGGCTCGACGCGCTCGACCCGCTTCCAGACACAGCCCAGCAGCCCCAGGAGGCCGGCCATGCGTGACCTCTTCCGCAAGCGCCGCATGTGGCGGCGCCGCGGCGAGCTCAAGAAGGGCTACGACGTCGTGATCATCGGCGGCGGCGCGCACGGCCTCGCCACGGCCTACTACCTCAAGCAGCGCGGGATCACCGACGTGGCGATCCTCGACAAGAGCTACATCGGCTCGGGCGCCGCCGGGCGCAACACGACGATCCTGCGCTCGAACTACAAGACGCCCGAGGGCGCGAAGTTCTACGACGCGAGCGTCAAGCTCTACGAGGGGCTCTCCCAGGAGCTGAACTTCAACCTGCTCTTCTCCCAGATCGGCCACCTGACGCTGGCCCACACCGACCGGGCGCAGTTCGTGATGGCCGACCGCGCCGAGGTCAACCGGCTCATGGGGATCGACTCGCGGCTGATCTTCCCGGACGAGATCAAGCAGCTCGCGCCGGCGATGAACATCGACTCGAGCGCGACCCACCCGGTCCAGGCCGCGCTGTATCACCCGCCGGGCGGGATCATCCGCCACGACGCGGTGGTGTGGGGCTTCGCCCGCGGCGCCGACGAGGGCGGCGCGGAGATCCATCCCTACACCGAGGTCACCGGCATCACGCGCGACAACGGCCGCGTCAGCGGCGTGCAGACGACGCGCGGAGAAGTGGGCGCCGGCGTGGTGCTCAACTGCACCGCCGGCTGGAGCTCGCTGATCTCCGACATGGCCGGCGTGAAGATGCCGATCACCACGCACATCCTGCAGGCGTGCGTGACCGAGCCGGTCAAGCCGATCCTCGACGTGGTGATCGTCTCCTCCCAGATGCACATCTACATCAGCCAGTCCGACCGCGGCGAGTTCGTGATGGGCTCGGAGATCGAGCCGTGGACGACGTATCGCATGCAGGGCACGCTGAACTTCCTGCAGGACCTCACCCGCCACACGCTCGAGCTCTTCCCCCAGCTCGAGCATGCGCGCATCCTGCGCAGCTGGGCGGGCCTGTGCGACCTCAGCCCGGACTACAGCCCGATCCTCGGCAAGACCGACGTCGAGAACTTCCACGTCAGCGCCGGCTGGGGCACCTATGGCTTCAAGGCGGCGCCGATCGTCGGCAAGACGCTCGCCGAGCTGGTCGACACGGGCCGCACGCCCGAGCTGATCGCGCCGTTCACGCTCGAGCGGTTCTACGAGGACAAGCTCGTCTCAGAGCTCGCCGCCGCCGCGGTCAGTCACTAACAGAGGAGTCCGCATGAAGAGCAGCCTGGAGATCGCCCAGGAGGCCCAGCTCGAGTCGATCGAGGCGATCGCCGAGCAGTCCGGCCTCCAGGACGACGAGTTCGAGCCCTACGGCCGCTACAAGGCCAAGGTCGACCTCTCGGTGCTCGACCGCATGGCCGATCGCCCCGACGGCAAGCTCATCTGCGTGACCGGCATGACGCCGACCACGGCCGGCGAGGGCAAGACGACGACGCTGGTCGGCCTCACCCAGGGGCTGGGCGCGATCGGCAAGCGCCCGATCGCCGCGCTGCGCGAGCCGTCGCTCGGGCCGGTGTTCGGCGTCAAGGGCGGCGCCGCGGGCGGCGGGATGACCCAGGTGGTCCCGATGGAGGATCTCAACCTGCACTTCACCGGCGACATCCACGCGATCGGGGCGGCCAACAACCTGCTGGCGGCGATGCTCGACGCCTCGATCCTGCACGGCAACCAGCACAAGATCGACCCGCTGCGGGTCGGCTGGCGGCGCGCGCTGGACATGAACGACCGCGCGCTGCGCCAGGTCGCCGTCGGCCTCGGCGGGCGCGCGAACGGCTACCCGCGCGAGTCGGGCTTCGACATCACCGCGGCCTCCGAGGTGATGGCCATCATGGCCGTCTCGCGCGACCTGCAGGACCTGCGCAAGCGGCTCGGGCGGATCACCGTGGCGCACTCCTTCGACGGCGGCAAGCCGATCACCGCCGAGGACCTCGGCGCCGCGGGCGCGATGACCGTCCTGCTCAAGGACGCGCTGAAGCCGAACCTGATCCAGACGCTCGAGGGCCAGCCGTGCCTGATGCACTGCGGCCCGTTCGCGAACATCGCCCACGGCAACAGCTCGCTCGTGGCCGACCTGATCGGCATGAAGCTCGGCGACTACGTCGTGACCGAGTCGGGCTTCGGCTCGGACATGGGGATGGAGAAGTTCTTCGACATCGTCTGCCGCTTCGGCGGGCTGACGCCCAGCGCCTCGGTGCTCGTGACGACCGTGCGCGCGATCAAGCACCACGGCGGGATCGAGGACGACCCGCGCGTGGACCGCCAGCACGGGCTCTCGGCGATGGAGTCCGGGATGGCCAACGTGCGCCGCCACCTCGCCAACGTCAAGCAGTTCGGCGTGCCCTGCGTGGTCGCCGTCAACCGCCGGCCGGGCGACACCAACGAGGAGATCGAGCTCGTCAAGCGGCTCGCGATGGAGGCCGGCGCGTTTGCGGCGGAGGCCAACGAGGGCTTCACGAAGGGCGGGATCGGCGCCGCCGACCTCGCCTCGGCCGTCGTCGACGCGTGCGAGGAGCCGAGCGAGTTCCGCATGCTCTACGACGACGACTGGACGATCCAGGACAAGATCGAGGTGATCGCCCGCAACGTCTACGGCGCCTCCAGCGTCTATCTCTACGCCGAGGCCGAGAAGAAGATCGGCCAGTTCATCTCCGACGGGCTGGACCGGTTCCCGGTCTGCATGGCCAAGACCCACCTGTCGCTCTCCTCGGACCCCAACCTGCGCAACGCCCCGGAGAACTTCACGCTGCCGGTGCGCGACATCCTCGCCTACACGGGAGCGGGCTGGCTCGTGCCGCTGTGCGGGGACATCATGCAGATGCCCGGGCTCGGCAAGGCGCCGGCCGCCCTCAACGTCGACATCGACGCCGAGGGCCGGACGGTGGGGCTCTTCTAGTGGGTCTTCTCGTGACGCTGCGCTCGAAAGACCGGTCGCCGGCGCCGCCAGGCGAGGACGCAGACCCGCAGGAATCCCTGGTGGACTTCAAGGGTCGCGAGGCGAAGCCGGTGGCGAGCGCAGCGAGACAGAGCGGCTTGGCGGTGATCGGCGATCGCCGATTTCGGGTGGAACGTCGCGGAAAGGTCCACTCGCGGTGACCGCGCTCGCCGATCGCCCGCTGGCCGACGTGCTCGCGCAGGTGGCGGCCGAGCGCCCGGCGCCGGGCGGCGGCTCCTCGGCCGCGTGGGCGTGCGCGCTGGCGGCCGGGCTGGTCGAGATGGCGGCCGCGTTCGCCGACGGTCGCGCCGGTGTGCGCGCCGCCGCCCTGCGGGCCGAGGGGCTGGCGCTGGCCGAGCGCGACCTCGCGAGCTACGCGCCGGTGCTCGAGGCCCAGCGCCTGCCGGCGGACGACCCGCGGCGGCCCGGCCGAGTCGCCTCCGCGCTGGGCGAGGCCGCCGAGGTTCCGCTGGCGGTCTGCGCGGCCGCGGCCGAGGTCGCCGAACTGGCGGCGCAGCTGAGCCGCGACGGCGCGCCGGCGCTGCGCGGCGACGCGGCCACCGGCGCGCTGCTCGCCGAGGCGTCCTGCCGGGCGGCGGCGCAGCTGGTCGAGCTCAACCTCGCGGGCCTGCCGGACGATCCGCGCCCGGGGCAGGCTCGTGCGCACGCGGCGACCGCCTGGTCCGCGCGCGAGGCGGCGCTGGCATGAGCGTCCCGGCCGAGCGGGTGTCGCTCGTCGACACGACCGAGGAGGCGCTGCGGACGTGGCTCGCGACCGGCGGGCACCGCGGCGGCGACCGGCTCCCGCCCGAGCTCGAGCTCGCCGGGATGCTCGGCGTCTCGCGCGGCACGCTGCGCACGGCGCTCGAGCGCCTGGAGGAGACGGGCGAGATCGTGCGCCGGCAGGGCAGCGGCACCTTCGTCGGCCGGGTGGCGACGCCCTCGGCCTTCAGCGAGGGACTGGAGACGCTGGTGGCGTACAGCGCGTTGGCCGAGCGCCGGGGCGTCCGGCTCGCCGTGCGCGACGTGCTCGTGACCACGGCGCCCGTCGCCGCGGACGTCGCAGAGGCCTTCGGCGTCGAGCCCGGGCGCGAGGCGATCACCGCGTCGCGGCTCGTGCTCGCCGACGGCGAGCCCGCCGCGATCATGCGCGACGTCATCCACCCGGACGTCGAGGTCGGCGGCGGGGAGGCGCTGCGGGGGACGCTCCTGCGCGGCGGCATGGTGCTCGACTACCTGCTCGAGGCGGGCGTGGCCGTCGGCTTCGCCCGCACGCGGGTCACCGCCCTGCTGCTGACCCCCGAGGACCCGGCGGGCGCGGCCTTCGGCGTGACGGGCCCGACTGCCGGGCTCGAGCTCGAGGAGGTCATGTACCTCACCTCGGGCGAGGCGGTGCAGTGGTCGCGCGACGTCTTCGCCCCCGGCGGCCTCGACCTGCACGTCCATCGCGCGCTGGACGGCAGCACGCCGCAGCCGATCACCGGCGCCCGGACCGCTCGCTGATGGCGGCGGGGCTGGTCGATGGCAAGGCGATCGCCGCCCAGGTGCGGGCGGAGGTGGCCGAGGACGTCGCCGGGTGGATCGACGGTGGCGGCCGGCGCCCCGGCCTCGCCACCGTGCTCGTCGGCGACGACCCGGCGTCGGCCGTCTACGTCGGCGGCAAGCAGAAGGCGTCGGCCGAGGTCGGCATGGCCGCCTTCGACCACCGCTTGGCGCACGACTCCGGCCAGGACGCCGTCGAGGCGGTCCTGCGCGAGCTCAACGCCGACCCCGAGGTCTCCGGCATCCTGCTGCAGCTGCCGACCCCGCCGCAGGTCGACGGCTCGGCGCTGACCGAGCTGATCGACCCGGCCAAGGACGTCGACGGCCTGACGCCGATCTCGGCGGGGCTGCTGGCCAAGGGGCGCCCCGGCCTGCGGCCCTGCACCCCGGCGGGCGTGATGGAGCTGCTGCGCCGCCACGACGTGGCGCTCGAGGGCGCCGAGGCGGTCGTGGTCGGGCGCTCGGACCTGGTCGGCAAGCCGGTCGCGCAGCTGCTCTTGGCCGCCAACGCCACCGTCACCGTCTGCCATTCCCGCACGCGCGACCTGGCCGAGGTCTGTCGCCGCGCCGACGTGCTGGTCGCCGCGGTCGGGCGGCCGGAGATGGTGCAGGGCGACTGGGTCAAGCCGGGCGCGACGGTCATCGACGTCGGCATCAACCGCACGGACGCCGGCCTCGTCGGCGACGTCGACTTCGCAGGCGCGAGCGAGCGGGCCGGGCTGATCACGCCGGTGCCGGGCGGCGTCGGGCCGATGACGATCGCGATGCTGCTGCGCAACACGCTCTTGGCGGCGCGGGCGGCCGCGGGCGCGGCAGCCGGCGCGCCTGCCTGACACCTGTCCGCTCGCGGAGCCCGACCTCCGTTTCGGCCCCCCTTTCGATGCGGGGTTCGCCGCGTCTCACCACGCCGCCGGAGCCTCAAGGCTCCATCAGCATCCCCCCGTTGACGTGCAGGATCTGCCCGGTGAGGTAGCGCGCGGCCGGGCTCGCGAGGAAGAGCGCCGGCCCGACGAAGTCCTCCGGGTCGCCGATCCGGTCGAGGGGGATCCGGCCCGCGTGGCGCGACTCGGTCTCCTCGCGCGGGCGCCCGTGCATCGGCGTGTCGACGATTCCCGGCGCCACCGCGTTGACCACGACGCCCCGGGCGGCGGCCTCGTAGGCCAGCAGCTGGGTGATCGAGTGGACCATCGCCTTCGAGAGGCAGTAGTCGGCGCCGCCCGCCTGGTAGTTGAGCACCGCGGCGCGGGAGGAGACCGACGAGCCGATGTTCACGATGCTGCCGCTGCCGGCGGGCATGTGCGGCAGCGCCAGCCGCGAGAGGCGCAGCACCGGCCACGCGTTGATCGCGACCGTCTGCTCCCAGGCGTCGAGGTCGCCCTCGAGGATGGTCTCACCCGACTTCACGCCGGCGTTGTTGACCAGCACGTCGAGGCGGCCGTGCTCGCCCATGACCTCCTCGACCAGCGCGGCGAACGCGTCGGTGTCGGTGACGTCGAGCGTCGCCGGGGTGACCGGACGCCCGGCGCGGCCGAGCCGCTCGGCCGTGTCCTCGATCGACGCGGCCGTCCGCCCGGTGGCCAGCACGGTCGCCCCGGCCGCCGCGAAGCCGCCTGCGAGCGCGGATCCGATCCCGCCCGCTGCGCCCGTGACGATCACGACCTTGTCGCGTACCGTGAAGCGCTCTTCCTCCGTCTCCCTGGTCACGCGCGGCACCCTAGCTGGCGCCGCGCCGACCAGGCGACCGCCGGAGGCAACCATTAGAAGCGATCCGGGCGGCAACCTGAAAGAGCCGACTCAACGGTTCCGTCGACCAGCTCCCGCGCGACCAGGCGGCCCACGGCCGCGGCGAGCGGCGACGGCGACGGTTCGACCGGGACGCGCACGCCGAGCGGCGCGCCCAGCGCGGCCGTGGCAACTCCGGCCGCCAGCACCACCGTCGCGCCGGAGAGGGGTCCTGCCGCCGTCTCAACCCCGGCAATCTGGCCCGCTGTATCCCGGCGGACCTCGGAAACCGGCGTGTCGAGATGTACCCGAGCTCCATGGGTGCGAGCGCCCGCGATCAGCCGCTCGGTCACGCCCACCGGGTCAACGGCGCCGTCACCCGGCGCCCAGACAGCCCACTCCGGAGGCTGCCGAAGGGTGGGCTCGAGCGTCGCCACGGTGGCCGCGTCCACGATCGTCTGCCCGGGCCCGGCGTCCGGCGCAGTGTCCTCCCTGGTCCAGCTCAGCGAGCCCGACCAGGTCACCGGCAGTCCCGGCAACTCGGCCCCGAGTCGGTGGTACTCCGCCGTCGCGGTGGCCCGCAGCCCGGCGGCCGGACCTCTACGCACGCCAGACGCTCCGACCCAGCCGAACGAGTCCGCCGTCACGCCGGCGCCTGGCCGCGCGGCGTCGACCAACGTCACGGTGGCGCCCGCCCGGGCGGCGTGATAGGCCACCGATGCGCCGACGATGCCGGCGCCGACGACGACCAAGTCCCTACTTGCCGGCGGGCTCAAGCCGTTCGCGACGTTAGCGTCCGCAGCGGCTCCGCCCGCGCGGCCTGGTGGGTCGACCCCCGCTGAGACCGACGACTGCCCGGAACGAGAATCAGACGCGGGACACTAGGCGGCCGCCTTCCTCTGCCGCGCGGCCTCGAGCAGCTCGAGCGAGCCATCCCACAGCCGGCCGGCGGCGTCGGGATCGAGGGCGTAGTCGCGCACGCCGCTGATGCCCTCGATCTCGGGGACGACCTCGGCCTCGTGGCAGTCCTCGAAGGAGCGCCCGCCGATGCCCTCGACGAGCGGTGAGGTGGCCAGCAGGACGGAGGTCGCGGCGCCCTGCTCCGGTGTCTTCATCGGAACCGCGTTGGCCGGGTCGGCGGCATACGCCTCCTGCTCGGCGCGGAACTCGGGGCTCCGGTGCTGCTGGAGCTTGGTCCAGCTGCCGCCGGGCATCAGGGCGTTGGCGGTGATGCCGTCCTGCGCCCAGCGGCGCGTGGCCTCGACCGCGCAGAGCACGCTGGCGGTCTTGGACTGCCCGTAGGCGAGCGACGGGTCGTACGGGCGCTGCTCGAAGAACACGTCGTCGAAGACCGACGGGCGAGCTGCCGTGGCCGCTCGAGCTGACCACGACGATGCGGGCCGCGCCGTCAGCGGCGAGCGCGTCGTGGAGGCCGAGCGCCAGCGCGAAGTGGCCCAGGTGGTTCGTGCCGAACTGCAGCTCGAAGCCCTCCGCGGTCCGGCCCTCGGGCGTGTCCATCACGCCCGCGTTGTTGACCAGCACGTGCAGCGGGCCCTCCCACGCCGCCGTGAAGGCGTCGACGGAGGCCAAGTCGGCCAGGTCGAGCTGGGCGACGTGCACAGTGGTGTTCTGCGTCGTGGCGACGATGTCCTCGCGGACCCGCTCGCCGGCTTCTGGGCGCGGACGGCCAGGGTCACCTCGGCGCCGGTCTGAGCAAGCGCCCGCGCCGTCTCGACGCCGATGCCCGACGCCGCGCCGGTGGCGATCGCGCGGCGCGAACCAACCAACTCGTCGGTTATAAACTGACGGCATGCGAGACGGACAACGCAGCCGGCGCCGGCTCATCGGGGCGGCCACCGCCGAGTTCGCCTCCTACGGGATCGCGGGCGCGCGCGTGGACCGGATCGCGGCCGCGGCCGGGGTCAACAAGGCGCAGATGTACAGCTACTACGGCAGCAAGGAGGGGCTCTTCGACGCCGTGTTCGCCGAGCACCTCGCCGGGATCGTCGACGCCGTCCCGTTCACCGCCGACGACCTGCCCGGCTACGCCGTGCGCCTGTACGACTCCTACGTCGCCGAGCCCGAGCTGCTGCGCCTCGCGACCTGGAACCGGCTCGAGCGGGTGCCGAGCGGCGACCTGCTCGCCGCCGTCCCGGGGCTGTGGGACCCCAAGCACGAGGCGATCCGCCAGGCTCAGCGCGACGGCCTGATCGTCGACGACCTCGCGCCGGCCGAGGTCTACGAGCTCATCACCGCGGTCGCCATGACCTGGTCACCGGTCAACGTCACCTTCGCCGCGAGCCGCGAGGACCCCGAGACCGATCACGCCCGGCGGCGCGAGATCATCGCCGGCGTCGTCGCGCGGGCGCTGCTGACGGGCGACCGCCGTCGGGCCGTCGGCGCGAGCGCGTAGCGACGCGCCGCGCCGCGCAATCGGGGCTCGCGCTCGAGCTCGGCGATCGCGTGCAGCACCGACTCGCCGGCCGCGCTGAGACCGTAGAAGTGCTCGACCGCATCGCGGTTCGTCCGCTCCGCCGTCAGCTCGATCAGCCCCTCGGTCGCCAGCCGGCGCACGTGGTAGGCCACCGAGCAGACCGTGACGTCCAGCCGCTCGGCCAGCACCTTGGGCGAGACGCCGACCCCCGGCCGACCTCGTGAGCCGGTCCTCACGGGTCTGCCCAGAGGCCCGGGGCACCGACCCGTCGGCTGGACCGCTGTTCGACGTGCGTCTGCGTCAGACGCCCGCGCCGGGCTCCGGCGCGTGCCCCCGCGCTTCCTCGCCGGAGGCGCCGCTCGCGCGTGCAGCCTCGGCGACGGCCGCGGCGATGGCAGGCGCCACCTCGCGGTTGAAGACGCTCGGGATGATGTACTCGGCGTGCAGCTCCTCCGCGGGGATGACGGCGGCGAGGGCCTGGGCGGCGGCCAGCTTCATCGGCTCGTCGATCGTGCGCGCGCGGGCGTTCAGGGCGCCGCGGAAGACGCCCGGGAAGGCGAGCACGTTGTTGATCTGGTTCGGGTAGTCCGAGCGTCCGGTCGCCATGATGCCCACCTCCTCGAAGATCTCCTCGGGCTGGACCTCGGGCACCGGGTTGGCCATGGCCATGACGATCGGGGCCTGGCGCCATCGATCGCACCGCCTCGGCCGACACGGCGCCCGGGCGCGAGACGCCGATCATCACGTCGGCGCCGGCCAGCACCTCGTCGGCGCTCCCGTGCAGCTTGCGCGGGTTGGTCTGAGCGGCCAGCTCGGCGTGGGAGTCGTTCAGCCCCGGGGTGTCCGCGGACAGCGCGCCGTCCTTGTCGCAGACGATCAGCTCACCGACTCCCTCGGCGAGCACGATCTTCGCGCACGCGACCCCGGCCGCCCCGGCGCCGACGATCACGACGCGGGCGTCGGCCGCCCGCTTGCCGACCACCTTCAGGGCGTTCAAGAGCGCGGCGAGCACGACGATCGCGGTGCCGTGCTGGTCGTCGTGGAAGACGGGGATGTCGAGCGACTCCTTCAGCCGGCGCTCGATCTCGAAGCAGCGCGGCGCGGCGATGTCCTCCAGGTTTATGCCGCCGAAGGTGGGCGCGAGCGCCTCCACGATCCGCACGATCTCGTCGGCGTCCTTGGTGTCCAGGCAGAGCGGGAAGGCGTCGACGCCGGCGAACTCCTTGAACAGCAGCGCCTTGCCCTCCATCACCGGCATCGCCGCGGTCGGGCCGATGTCGCCCATCCCGAGGACGGCCGTCCCGTCGGTGACGACGGCGACGGTGTTGCCCTTGATGGTGAGCGGCCAGGCCTTGTTCTCGTCCTCGTGGATGGCCGCGCACACGCGCGCCACGCCCGGGGTGTAGGCCATGGAGAGGTCGTCGCGCGACTGCACCGCGATCCGTCCGCGGATCTCGATCTTCCCTCGCCGGTGCATGAGGAAGGTGCGGTCCGAGACGCTCGCGACCTCGACGCCCTCGACGCCGCGGACGGCCTCCACGACCGCCTCGCCGTGGGCGGAGTCGGCGCAGGAGACGGTGACGTCGCGGACCACCGTGCCGCCCTCGACCCGCACGAGGTCGATCGCCCCGAGGATCGCGCCCGTCTCGCCGATCGCGCTGGCGACGCGGCCGAAGGAGCCCGGCCGCTGCGGGATGTGCACCCGCATGGTGATGCTGTAGGAGGCGGAGGGCTGGACGGCGGTGCTCACCGCGCCGCCGCCTTGGCCGCCTTCTTGTTGGGCAGGTCGGTGATCGTGCCCTCCGCCGTCTCGGCGGCGAAGGCGACCGTCTCGGACAGCGTCGGGTGGGGATGGATGCTCAACCCGATGTCCTCGGCGTCGGAGCCCATCTCGATCGCGTGCACGACCTCGGCGATCAACTCGCCGGCGTTGATGCCCACGATGCCGCCGCCCAGCACGCGGCGGGTGTCCCGGTCCACGAGCAGCTTGGTCATGCCCTCGCCGCGCCCGCTGGCCAGCGCCCGCCCCGAGGCGGCCCACGGCACCGTCGCCTTCTCGATGGCCACACCCTGCTCGGAGGCCTCGGTCTCGGTCAGGCCCGTCCACGCCACCTCGGGGTCGGTGTAGGCCACGCTCGGGATCGAGCGCGCGTCGAAGGTGACGTCGTGGCCGGCGATGACCTCGGCGGCGACCTTGCCCTCGTGCGTCGCCTTGTGGGCGAGCATCGGCTCGCCCACCACGTCGCCGATGGCGAAGATGTGCGAGACGTTGGTGCGCTGCTGGCGCGTCGACGCGGATGAAGCCGCGGTCGTCCACGGTCACCCCCGCCGCCTCGGCGCCGATCAGCGCGCCGTTGGGGCGCCGCCCGACCGCCTGCAGGACGCGGTCGTAGACCTGCGGCTCGGGCGCGTCCTTGCCCTCGAAGGTGACCTTGAGCCCGTCGTCGGTCGGCTCCACGGACGTGACGCTGGTGGCGAGGTGGATGCCCGCGTAGCGGCCCTCGATGCGCTTCTGCAGCGGCCGCACGAGGTCGCGGTCGCAGCCGGGGATCAGCCCGTCGAGCAGCTCGACGACCGTGACCTCGGCGCCGAGCGCGTCGTAGACGCACGCCATCTCCAGCCCGATGATCCCGCCGCCCACGACGAGCAGCCGCGTCGGGGATGTCGGCCAGCTCGAGCGCGTCGGTCGAGTCCATCATGCGCGGGTCGTCGTCGGGGAAGCCCGGCAGGTGGGTGGCCTGCGAGCCGCAGGCGATGATGCAGTGCTCGAAGGAGACCGTCGTGGTCTCGCCGTCGCCGCCCTGCACCGCCAGCATGTGCGGGCCGGTGAACTCGCCGCGCCCCTGCACGACGCGGACCTTGCGCTGCTTGGCGAGACCCTGCAGCCCACCGGTCAGCTTGCCGACGACCGACTGCTTCCAGTCGCGCAGCTTCTCGACGTCGATCTCGGGCTCGCCGAAGGCGATGCCCTGAGTGGCCGCCTCCTCGGACTCCGCGACCATGCGCGCGACGTGCAACAGCGCCTTGGACGGGATGCAGCCGACGTTCAGGCACACGCCGCCGAGCGAGTCGTAGCGCTCGACGAGCACCGTCTCGAGGCCGAGGTCGGCGGCGCGGAAGGCGGCGGTGTAGCCGCCCGGGCCGCTGCCCAGCACGAGCACCTGGGCGTGGACGTCGCCGTGCTCGATGTCGGCCGGATCCGGCGGCGCCGGAGCCGGCGCCACCTGCTCGCGCGCCTCCTCGGCGGGCGCCGGGCCGGCGCCGTTGCCCGCGGCCGGCGCGGCGTCCGCGCCCTGCGGGTCGAGCAGCAGGATCAGCGAGCCCTCCGAGACCGCGTCGCCGACGGCGACCTTCAGCTCGCGCACGACCCCGGCGGACGGGGAGGGGACGTCCATGGTCGCCTTGTCGGACTCGAGCGTGATCAGCGGGTCCTCGGCCGCCACCTCGGCGCCGGGCTCGACCAGCACCTCGATGATCGGGACGTCGGTGAAGTCGCCGATGTCGGGCACCTTGACCTCGACGGGCTTGCCGTCGCCGTCACCATCAGCGGTGGCCGCCGGCTGCTCGACGCGCTCCTCCGCGGTCTCCGAGGCGTCGGCTGAGACGGCGCCGTCGCCGCCGGCCGGCGCCTCGGCGCCCTCGGGCTCGAGCGTCATGATCAGCGAGCCCTCCGAGACGGTGTCGCCGACCTCGACCTCGAGCTTGGCCACCGTGCCGCCGGCGGGCGAGGGGACGTCCATCGTGGCCTTGTCGGACTCGAGCGTGATCAGCGGGTCCTCGGCCGAGACGGTGTCTCCGGCGGAGACCAGCACCTCGATGATCGGGACGTCGGTGAAGTCGCCGATGTCCGGGACCTTGACCTCCACGGCGTCGGCCATCAGAGCATCCCCCTGCGCATGTCGGAGAGCACACCCACGAGGTGCGTTGTGAAGCGCGCGGCCGACGCGCCGTCGATCACGCGGTGGTCGTAGGAGAGCGACAGCGGCACGATCAGCCGCGGCTCGAACTCCGACCCGTTCCAGACGGGCTGCGTGGCCGACCGCGAGACGCCGAGGATCGCGACCTCCGGCGCGTTGACGATCGGCGTGAAGGCGGTGCCGCCGATGCCGCCGAGGCTCGAGATCGAGAACGTCCCGCCCTGCATCTCGCCCGGCTTGAGCTTGCCCTCGCGCGCGCGCCCCGAGAGCTCCTTGAGCTCCTCGCCGATCTCGATGAAGCCCTTCTGGTCGACGTCGCGGATGACCGGCACGACCAGGCCGTTCGGCGTGTCGGCCGCGAACCCCAGGTGGTAGTAGCGCTTGAGCACCAGCTCGTCGCCGTCCAGCGAGGCGTTGAAGTCGGGGAACTGCTTGAGCGACGCCACGCACGCCTTGAGCATCAGCGCGACCATGGTGAGCTTGACGCCCTGGCTGCGCGTACTCCTCGTTCGTGCGCTTGCGGAACGCCTCGAGGTCGGTGATGTCGGCCTCGTCGAACTGCGTGACGTGCGGGATCATCACCCAGTTGCGGTGCAGCGCCGGGCCGCTGATCTTCTGGATGCGCGAGAGCGGCTTGCGCTCGACCGGCCCGAACTTCTCGAAGTCGACCACCGGCCACGGCGCGATCGCGAGCCCGTCCCCGGCCGGCGCGGCCGCGGGCGCCTTCGCCGGCGCGTCGGGTGCGGCGGGCGCCTCGCCGGCGGCCACCTGCTCGACGTCGTCCTTGGTGATCCGCCCCTTGCGCCCGCTGCCCTGCACCGTGGAGAGGTCGACGCCGCGCTCGCGCGCCAGCCGGCGGACCGCGGGGCTGGCGTAGGCGGGCGCGCCGCCGGGCGGCGGGCCCGCGTCCGCGGCCGACGCCTCGGCTGCCTGCTCCGTCGCGTCGTCGCCGTCGGCGGGCGCTTCGGCCTCGGCCTCGATCGCCGTCCCGATCGCCGGCGGGGCGGCCGCCTCGGCGGGCGCCTCCTGCCCTTCAGCGGGCGTCGCCTCGGGCTCCGCGGCCGCGCCGTTCGAGGAGCCGGCGGCAGCCCCGCCGTCGGTCTCGACGCTCATCAGCGGCGAGCCCTCAGAGACGGTGTCGCCCACGCGCACGCGCAGCTCCTGCACGACGCCGTCGAACGGCGCCGGGACGTCCATCGTCGCCTTGTCGGACTCGAGCGTGATCAGCGGGTCCTCGGCCGAGACGGTGTCTCCGGCGGAGACCAGCACCTCGATGATCGGGACGTCCGTGAAGTCGCCGATGTCCGGTACGACGACGTCCTGGACGCTCATCTCCGCGACCCTCCTCAGACCCGCGCCGGGGACGGGCGCTCGGGATCGAGGCCGAACTTCTCGATCGCCTCCTGGACGACCTTCGGCTCGACCGCGCCGTCCTCGGCCAGCGCCTTGAGCGCGGCGACGGCGACGTAGTGGCGGTCGACCTCGAAGAAGCGCCGCAGCGCCACGCGGAAGTCGCTGCGGCCGTAGCCGTCGGTGCCGAGCACCTTGTAGCGGGCCGGGACGAACGGTCGGATCTGGTCGGCGAAGGTCCGCATGTAGTCGGTCGCCGCCACGACCGGCCCGCCGGCGTCGGCCAACCGGGACTCGACGTAGGAGCGCCGCGGCTCCTCGGTCGGGTGCAGCAGGTTCCAGCGCTCGGCGTCCAGGCCCTCGCGGCGCAGCTCGGTGAAGCTGGTCACGCTCCACACGTCGGCGGTGACCCCGAATCTCGCTCAGCAGCTCCGCGGCGGCCTCGACCTCGCGCAGGATCGTGCCCGAGCCCAGCAGCTGGACGCGCTTGTCGCCCTCGGCGCCGGCGCGCAGGCGGTACATGCCCTTGAGGATCCCCTCGGCGTCGCCCTCCTGCAGGCCGGGGTGGGGGTAGTTCTCGTTCATCAGGGTGACGTAGTAGAAGACGTCCTCCTGGTCGCCGGCCATCCGGCGCAGGCCGTCCTGGATGATCACCGCCAGCTCGTGCGCGTAGGTCGGGTCGTAGGCGACGCAGTTCGGGATGGTCGAGGCGAGCACGTGGCTGTGGCCGTCCTCGTGCTGCAGGCCCTCGCCGTTGAGCGTCGTCCGCCCGGCCGTGCCGCCGAGCAGGAACCCGCGCGCCCGGCTGTCGCCGGCGGCCCAGGCGAGGTCGCCGATCCGCTGGAAGCCGAACATCGAGTAGTAGATGTAGAACGGCACCATCGCCACGCCGTGGTTGGCGTAGGAGGTCGCCGCCGCGATCCACGAGGAGAAGGCGCCGGGCTCGTTGATCCCCTCCTGCAGGATCTGGCCCTTCTTGTCCTCCTTGTAGAACATCAGCTGGTCGCGATCCTCGGGCTGGTAGAGCTGGCCGACCTGGGAGAAGATCCCGAGCTGGCGGAACATCCCCTCCATGCCGAAGGTGCGCGACTCGTCGGGCACGATCGGCACGATGTGCGGGCCGATCTGCTTGTCGCGCACGAGCGTGTTGAGGATCCGCACGAAGGCCATCGTGGTGGAGATCTGGCGCTCGCCGGTGTCCTTGAGCTGGGCGTCGAACTTCTCCAGCGGCGGCACCTCGAGCGCCGCGGCCGTGCGCCGGCGGGACGGCAGCGGCCCGCCGAGCGCCTTGCGGTGCTCGTGCAGGTAGCGCATCTCGGGGCTGTCGTCGGACGGCTTGAGGAAGTTGCCCTCGCGGACCTCGTCGTCGGAGAGGCGCAGGCCGAAGCGGTCGCGGAACGCCAGCAGCGCGTTCTCGGTCATCTTCTTCTGCTGGTGGGTGATGTTCTGGCCCTCGCCGGCCTCGCCCATCCCGTAGCCCTTGATCGTCTTGGCGAGTATCACCGTCGGCTGGCCGGTGTGCGCGGCGGCCGCGGCGTAGGCGGCGTAGACCTTGTACGGGTCGTGCCCGCCGCGGTTGAGCTGGAAGATCTCGGCGTCGGACATGCCGGCGACCAGCTCGGCCAGCTCCGGGTAGCGGCCGAAGAAGTGCTCGCGGACGAACGCGCCGTCGCGGCTCTTGTAGGCCTGGTAGTCGCCGTCGACGGCCTCCTCCATGCGCTGGACGAGCAGCCCGCTGCGGTCGGAGGCCAGCAGCGGATCCCAGCGCCGGCCCCAGACGACCTTGATGACGTTCCAGCCCGCGCCGCGGAAGTTGGTCTCGAGCTCCTGGATGATCTTGCCGTTGCCGCGCACCGGCCCGTCGAGGCGCTGCAGGTTGCAGTTGACCACGAAGACCAGGTTGTCCAGCCGCTCGCGCGCGGCCAGCGAGATCGCGCCCATCGACTCCGGCTCGTCCATCTCGCCGTCGCCCATGAACGCCCACACCTTGCGGCCGCTCGTGTCGGCGATCCCGCGGCCGGCCAGGTACTTCATGAAGCGCGCCTGGTAGATGGCCATGATCGGCCCGAGCCCCATGGAGACGGTCGGGAACTGCCAGAAGTCGGGCATCAGCCAGGGATGCGGGTAGGAGCTCAGCCCCTTGCCGTCGACCTCCTGGCGGAAGTTGCGCAGCTGCTCCTCGGTGAGCCGGCCCTCGAGGAACGCGCGCGCGTAGAAGCCGGGGGAGGAGTGGCCCTGCATGTAGACGAGGTCGCCGCCGTGGGCCTCGGAGGGCGCGTGCCAGAAGTGGTTGAAGCCGATCTCGTAGAGCGTCGCGGCCGACTGGTAGCTGGCGATGTGCCCGCCGAGCTCCGATGACTCCTTGTTGGCGGCCAGCACCATCGCCATCGCGTTCCAGCGCATCAGCGCCCGCAGCTGGTGCTCGACCTCCTGGTCGCCCGGCAGCGGCTCCTCGTGGTCCTTCGGGATCGTGTTGACGTACGGCGTCGTCCAGTCGTGCGAGGCGGCCACGCCGCTGCGGCGCGCCTCATGGACGACGGCGTCCAGCAGCTCTTGCGCGCGCTCGCGGCCGTCGTGCTCGACGACCGCGTCGAGCGCCTCGAGCCACTCCTGGGTCTCCTGCGGATCTACGTCGGCGGTGGCCATCTCTGAAGGTCCTCCCGATCCCCGGTGCGGGCCGGTCTCGCGCGTGGAACGTGAGTCCTAGCAGGTGAAGCGCGTTGGGATCAGCGACGCGGGTCGCCTCGCGGGGAGCGCGGCGGAGCGGGACCGCGCGGCGAGAAGGAGCGGTTACTCGAGCAGGCCCCGCCGCATCCCCTCGGCGACGGCCGCTGCGCGGTCGGAAACCCCGAGCTTCTCGTAGACCCGCTGGGTGTGGGTCTTGACCGTGCTCGGCTCGATGTAGAGCTCGGCGGCGGTCTGCGGTATGGAGAGCCCACGGGAGAAGGCCTGCAGCACCTGCCGTTCGCGTGCGCTGAGGGCAGGCGCCTGCGATTGGGCGCGCAGACGGATCTCGCCGGCCAGCCCGGCGGCCAGCGGTGCGGGGACGACGGTGTCGCCGCGCGCCACGCCCAGCACCGCGTCGACGATGTCCTGCCGATCGGCGTCCTTGGACAGATAGCCGGCGGCGCCCTCCTCCAACGCCCGGAAGACGACGGCACTGTCGGTGAAGGCCGAGAGCAGCAGGACGCGGGTGGCGAGCTGCTCGCGAATGACGGCGTGCAACAGCGCGATCCCGTCCATGTCGGGCATCTGGTAGTCGACGACCGCAACGGTGGGGTGCTCGCGCCGGATCGCCTCGAGCCCCTCGCGGCCGTTCTGAGCCTCGGCCACGACCGTGATCTGTCCGCTCCGCGTGAGTCCGCGGCTGAGGCCGTCGCGAAAGAAGGCGTGGTCATCGACGACCAGGACCGTCACCTTGCTGTCGCGGGTCGACACCGTGCCTCTCCGACGGCGAGTATATGTGCGGGTGCGCGCTGCTGATTTGAGTCGCGTTGGTTCGAGCCCGCAGCTGCGGGCGGCGATCGTCGAGCAGGCCCGCCGCGGCCTGCGCCTGCAGGTGCTGCTGCGAGGCTTCCTGGCGGCGTTCGTGCTCGTGTCGGTGACGATGGTCCCGCCGGCGCGCAACGAGGCGGCCTGCTACCTGGTGGCCGGCGCCTACGCCATCTGGGTGGCGTCGATTTCAGCGTGGGGCTGGCGCGGCGGCGCGACGGCACTGCGCATGGTGTGGTTCGCGCTGCTCGTCGACCTCGCGGCGCTCGCGACGCTGACCGTGCTGGCGGGTGCCTCGGCGCGCGAGAGCTGGACGGCTGACGTCCTCATCAACGGGTTCCTGCTCGTGCCGGTCCTGGCGGCAACCCAGCTGGCCCCGCGCATCGGCGCGGCGATCCTCGCACCGACGATCTCCGTGTACCTCGCCGTGAGCATCGCCACCCGCGCGGCGAACGCTGAGCCGTGGAGCTCGCTGGCGCTGCGCACGGGCGTGCTGCTCGCCATCAGCCTCGGCTGCGTGGCCCTGTCGTGGATTCAGCGCAACCGTGTCCTGACGATCGGTCACCTGCTCGAGGATCGCACCGACCTGATCGGGCAGCTGATGGGCACCGAGGATCGCGAGCGCCGGGCGCTCGCCGAGCGTTTGCACGACGGCGCGCTGCAGTACCTGCTGGGGGCGCGGCATGACCTCGAGGACGCGCGGCAGCGTGCCGACCCCGAGGCGTTCGCCCGCCTGGAGCTTGCGCTCACGGAAAGCTCGCGGCTGCTGCGCTCCACCGTGGCGGAGCTGCACCCGGCCGTGCTCGAGCACGCCGGTCTGGCGGGTGCGCTGCGCCAGCTCGCCGACTCGGAGGCGACCGCCGGACGGCTTGAGATAGCGGTCGAGCTCGACGGTTGGGGTGACGACTTCCGCTCCTCGGTCGACGGTCTGATGTACGCGGCGGCCAGGGAGCTGCTGAGCAACGTCGTCAAGCACGCCGACGCAACCTCGGCGACGGTCACCCTCTCGCAGGAGCGCGGAAGAGCCAGCCTGGTGGTTGCAGACGACGGCCGTGGGATCGACGAGGAGGCCGCTGAGCGCAGCCTCTCAAACGGCCACATCGGCCTGGCGTCCTACCGGGCGCGGGTCGAGGCGGCGGGCGGCACGCTGTCGTTCACCGGCGCAAACGGTTCGGGAACGATCGCGCGCGTCGAGTTGCCCTGCACGCCGGCGGGCAGCGGGTAGCGCCCACCCGCCGCTGCCGCGTCCCCCGATCGGGGGACAGCGCCGTGGCCTCGATGACGGACGCCGGGATCGCCCGCGGCATCGCCCAGCCGGCCGATGGTCCAGATGGCTCCCGGCATCGATGATTTCTCCAGTGCCACACACCAGCAACCAAGCGGAGGCCGGACCCGCGCCGGCCCTGCATCTCAAGGAGAAATTCATGACCCCTGCCGATACGTCCGAGGCCACCCAGTCCTTCACCGAGCGCGTGAGCGCCGCGCTCCGCGCCCTCCCGGCCTTTGAGGTCCAGACGACTCCGACGCCCATTCGCCCCCAGCCGAGAATGCGCTGGACGAACCGGCCCGGCGGCTCGGGGCTCACGGCACGCTGGGCCCCGGAGCGCTGAACGCGAGGGCAAGGCGTGTACGGTCCGACGCGAGCATGACCGGACACGGCGTCTCGAGCGAGGTCGGGCGGCTGCGCACGGTGATGCTGCACCGGCCCGGCGACGAGCTGCGCCGGCTCACCCCGCGCAACAACGACGAGCTGCTCTTCGACGGCGTGCCGTGGGTCGACCGCGCCCAGGAGGAGCACGACGCCTTCGCCGCGGCGCTGCGCGACCGCCGGGTCGAGGTGCTCTACCTGCGCACCCTGCTGCGCGAGACGCTGTCCGCGCCCGAGGCGCGCGCGGCGCTGCTGCAGAGCGCGCTGCGCCCGCAGGCGATCGGGCCGTCGCTGGCGCAGGCGCTCGGCGACCACCTCGCCCGCCTGGACGACGAGGCGCTGACGGAGGTGATGGTCGCCGGCATGGCCCACGGCGAGCTGCCGGTGCGCGGCGGCCTCGTGGACCGGATGAGCGACCCGCTCGAGTTCATCATCCGCCCGCTGCCCAACCTGCTCTTCACGCGCGACTCGAGCGTCTGGCTCGCCGACGGCGTCGCGGTCGGCGAGCTCGCGCTTGGGGCACGGCGGCGCGAGAGCGCGATCACGCGCGCGATCTACACCCACCATCCGCGCTTCGCGGGCACCGACGTGCTCTACGGCGCCAGCCCGCAGGGGGAGGCGTGGCTGGAGGGCGGCGACGTGCTCGCGCTCGCCCCCGGCGTGCTGGCGGTGGGGGTCGGCCAGCGGACGCGGCCGGCCGGGGCGGAGGCCTTCGCGCAGCGCCTGTTCGCGGCAGGCGCGGCGCGCGCGGTGCTCGCGGTCCCGATCGCCCAGGACCGCGCGACGATGCACCTCGACACCGTCTGCACCATGGTCGACCGCGACGCGGTCGTCATGTACCCGCCGCTCGCCGACACGCTGAGCGCCTTCGTGCTGGAGGCCGGCGGCGACGTGCGCGGGCCCACGCCGTTCCTCGACGCCGCCGCGGCGGCGATGGGGATCGAGCGCCTGCGGGTCATCGACACCGGCCTCGATCCCGTCACCGCCGAGCGCGAGCAGTGGGACGACGGCAACAACACGCTCGCCCTCGCGCCCGGGTTGGTGGTCGCCTACGAGCGCAACACCGAGACCAACGCGCGGCTGGAGGCCGAGGGCGTCGAGGTCGTGGCGATCGCGGGCTCCGAGCTCGGCACGGGACGCGGCGGGCCGCGCTGCATGTCCTGCCCGGTGACGCGCGAGCCCTGACTCCGAGGCGCCCGGGTGGTAGACACCCGCGCATGAGCGCAGACAGCCGCATCGGCGTCACCGGCCTCGCCGTGATGGGCGCCAACCTCGCCCGCAACATCGCCCATCACGGGATCCCGGTCGCGGTCCACAATCGCACGACCTCCAAGACCGACGACTTCATCGCCGAGCACGGGGAGGAGGGCCCGCTCACCGGCACGGAGTCGGTGGAGGAGTTCGTCGCCGCGCTCGAGCGCCCGCGCCGCGTGATGATCATGGTCAAGGCGGGCGGGCCCACGGACGCCGTGATCGACGAGCTCTCCGGCCACCTGGAGGCGGGCGACGTGATCATCGACGGCGGCAACGCGCACTTCGTCGACACGCGCCGGCGCACCGAGACGCTCGAGCAGAAGGGCATCAACTTCGTCGGCGCCGGTGTCTCGGGCGGCGAGGAGGGCGCGTTGAAGGGCCCGAGCATCATGCCCGGCGGCCAGCCGGAGGCCTACGACGCGCTGGCGGAGATCTTCGAGACGATCGCCGCCCAGGTCGACGACACGCCGTGCTGCACGCACGTCGGCACCGACGGCGCGGGCCACTACGTGAAGATGGTCCACAACGGCATCGAGTACGCCGACATCCAGCTGATCGCCGAGTCCTACGACCTGCTGCGCCACGGCGTCGGGATGGCGGTGCCGGAGATCGCCGAGACGTTCAAGGCCTGGAACACCGGCGACCTGGACTCCTTCCTGATCGAGATCACAGCGGAGGTGCTGGCCAAGACCGACGAGGCGACGGGCGGGCCGCTGGTCGACGTGATCGTCGACCAGGCCGAGCAGAAGGGCACCGGGCGCTGGACCGCCCAGGACGCGCTCGAGCTCGGCGTGCCGCTGACCGGCATCACCGAGGCGGTCTTCGCGCGTTCGCTGTCGGCGCTGCGCGAGGAGCGCGGCACCGCCGCCGGCGTGCTCGCCGGCCCGAGGCCGGAGGAGGGCGAGCGCGAGGCGCGCGACCTCGTCGACGACGTCCAGCGCGCGCTCTACGCCTCGAAGGTCGTCGCCTACGCCCAGGGCTTTCAGCAGATGGCGGTGGCCTCCGAGCAGTACGACTGGAACCTCGACCTCGGGGCCATGGCCCGCATCTGGCGCGGCGGCTGCATCATCCGCGCGCGCTTCCTGGACCGCATCACCGACGCCTACGAGGAGAACCCCCAGCAGCCCAACCTGCTGCTCGTGCCCTACTTCTCCGACGCGGTCGCCGAGGCCCAGGACGCGTGGCGGCGGGTCATCTCCCACGGGATCGCGCGCGGCGTCCCGATGCCGGCGTTCACCTCGTGCCTGTCCTACTACGACGGCTACCGCCGCGCGCGCGGGCCGGCTTCCCTGATCCAGGGGCTGCGCGACTTCTTCGGCGCGCACACCTACGCGCGCAGCGACCGTGAGGGCATCTTCCACACGCGCTGGGCGCAGGACGGGACCGAGGTGCGCACGGACTAGATGATTGATTCGGCGGCCGCGAGACCACCAGACGGTCTTGGGGTCGTGGAATCACTCATCCAGGGAGCGGTACGGTGGAGGCCATGCGGCTCGAGGGCATCCACCACATCACGGCCATAACGGGCGACGCGCCGCGCAACGTCGACTTCTACGCGCGCGTGCTCGGCCTACGGCTGGTCAAGAAGACCGTCAACCAGGACGATCCGACGGTCTACCACCTCTTCTACGCCGACGAGGACGGCAGCGCCGGCTCAGACCTCACCTTCTTCGAGTATCCCGGCGCCTCGGTCGGGTCGGCGGGAGCGGGCATGGTCCACCGGATCGTCTGGCGGGTCGGTTCGGAGGCGGCGCTGGACTTCTGGCGCGAGCGTTTGGCCGGCGAGCGCGTCTCGCTCGCCTCCGGCGATGACGCCGGTGTCGTGCGCTTCGCCGATCCCGAGGGGCTCGAGCACGAGCTGGCGGTCGTGGCGGTCGCCGACGCGCCGCTGAGCGCGCGGGCGGCGGACATCCCGGACGAGTACGCGCTGCAGGGCTTCGATCACGTGCGCGCCTACGCGCGCGACCCGGCGGCCAGCGCGCCGGCGCTGGAGGAGGTCCTGGGCTTCGAGGCGGCCGGCGCGGACGCCTGGGAGGCGCGCGGCGAGCGCCGCGGCGGCCAGATCCGCTACGACCGCGCCGAGCGCGGGCGCGGGCGCAGCGGCGCGGGCACTGTGCACCACGTCGCGTGGGCCTCGCCGCCGGAGGAGATCGAGGCCTGGCAGGAGCGGGTGACCGGCGCGGGCCTCCAGCCGACGCCGGTCATAGATCGCTTCTACTTCCGCTCGGTGTACTTCCGCGAGCCCAGCGGCGTGCTCTTCGAGCTGGCGACGATCGGGCCGGGCTTCGCGGTCGACGAGCCGGCCGACCGGCTCGGCGAGGGTCTGTCGCTGCCGCCGCGCTTCGAGTCGCTGCGCGACCAGCTCGACGGCGTGCTCACGCCGCTCCCGGACACGCGGGCGTGGCGTCGCGCCGGCGCTGCAACGCCGCCCGCCGGCGGCTGACAGCCGCGGCAGCGCATAGTCTGCGCGGCATGCCTCGCCTCTTCGCGCTCTTCGTCCTGCTCTTCGCGCTCGCCCTCGGCGGGGTGGCCTGCGGGTCCGACGACGAGGAGTCCGGCGGCGGATCGGACGAGGCTCCCGCCTCGCTGCCCCAGGGCGGCGTCGACGACGTGCGGGTACAGGGCGCGGACGACCTCACCGCCAAGCCGGCGGTCAAGATCCCCGACCGGCTCCCGCCCGCCGAGCTCGAGCAGGCCGACCTGGTGGTCGGCAAGGGCCGAGCGGCGCGCAAGGGCGACCAGCTCTCCGTGCAGTACGTCGGGCTCGCCTGGAGCACCGCCGAGCAGTTCGACGCGTCGTGGGACAGCGGCGCCAAGCCGTTCGACCTCGAGCTCGGCGCCGGCAACGTGATCCCGGGCTGGGACGAGGGCGTGGCGGGGATGCGCGTCGGCGGGCGGCGCGTGCTGGTGGTCCCGCCGGACAAGGGCTACGGCGCGCAGGGCCAGCCGCCGTCGATCGGGCCGAACGAGACGCTCGTGTTCGTGATCGACCTCAAGTCCGCGAAGTAGTCCGCCCGCCCGTCAGGTAGGCGCCGAGCAGGATCAGGGCGACGCCCACGAGGGCGAGGGCGGCGATCGTCTCGTCCAGGAAGGTGACGCCGAGCGCGATCGCGACGACCGGGATGAGGTAGATGGTCACGGAGCCGCGCGTGGGGCCCACCCGGCCCACCAGCGTCGTGAACGCGACGTAGGCGACGCCCGTCCCGAGCGCGCCGAGGGCGAGCATCGCGGCGAGCGTGTCCCAGCCGAACGACGAGGACGGCACGCCGGCGGCGGCGAACGGCGCCAGCGCGACGACCGACACGAGCTCGGCCCGCCAGATCACGGGCGTGGCGCCGTAGCGGCGCTGCAGCGGCGCGGCCAGGTTGAACGCGACGCCGTAGAGCAGTGCCGCGACCACCACCAGCATGACCCCGAGGGCGCTGCTCTCCTCCTCGCCGAACGACGGCAGGGTCAGGATCACCACGCCGGCGAAGCCGATCGCCAGGCCCGCGGCGACCCAGCCGCCCGGCAGCCGGCGCGCCATCCCGGCGGCGATGGCCGCGGTGAACAGGGGCGCTGCGGCGTTGATCATCCCGGCCAGCGAGGAGTCGATCCACTGCTGGGCGATCGGGAAGAGGGTCAGCGGGACGGCCATCCAGACGAGTCCGAGCAGCGCGATCGGGCGCCACGCCTCGCGCGGCACGGCGCGGCGGGCCGCGGGGAACGCGGCGAGCGCGAGCGCTCCGAAGAAGACGCGCAGGAAGGCGACCACGGTCGGCGCCAATCGCTCGAGGCCGATCTCGACCAGGAAGAACGACGAGCCCCACACGCAGGCGACCAGCGCGACCAGCGCCCAGTCGGCGCCGGAGAAGGCGCCGGCCTGGGGGCCGGCGGGAGGCGGGGCGGTGGTCGCGGTGGCCACGGCTCCCATCCTGGCGGTCGCGGCGGTCGCTCGCCACGACGATCGCTGATGGGAGCCAGTAGCGCCCGGCCAAGGCCGAGGCCAACGCCGCCCTCACGGGCTCAGCGGACCGGCGCTATCAAGTGATCTATGTCACAAGGGCCTGCGCTAGGGGCGGCGTCCGCCGCGGCCGCGCTCGGCGGCATGGGGCTCGTCGGCGCGCTGCCTGGCTCGGCTCTCGCCCACGGGCGCGGCGCCAGCAGCCCGAACAACACGCCGGAGAACATCCTCAACGTCGCGGCGACCGCCGAGGTGCTCGCGACGATCGTCAACACGGTCGCCTTCCGGCGGAGCCTGGGCGGGGACGCCGTCACCCAGCGCAACCTCGGCGCCGCCGCGCAGGAGGAGCTGCGCCACTACGACGGCCTCGGGGCGACGCCGGCCACCAAGCGCATCTGGGTGCCCGACGCGGTGTTCCGCAACCGCTCTAGCCTGAAGCGCACACCGACCGATCCCGACGTCAACACGCCGGACCCGACGCCGATCGACTGCTGAGCCGGTTGCCGCCCCCGTCGCGTCAGACCGCGGCGGGGGTGAGCCGTCCCGGCCGGTAGCCGCGCCGGCGCGCGATCGGCTCGAGCGGGTCGAGCAGCAGCTTCTGCACGAGCGGCGGTGGCGTCAGCAGCACCGTGTCGTGGCGGTAGTGCTTCATGAGCACGGAGGCCTGCAGCACGCCCGCGAAGTTCTTCGGCAAGCCCGGCCGCATCACGTTGCCCGCCCGCGAGAGCGCGGCGACGTCCTCGAGGAACGCCTGCAGCGTCGCCGGCGGGCGGACCTCGCAGCGCAGGTGGGCCGTCTCGTCACCGCGGTTGCGGAAGGCGTGGCGCGTGCCCGGCGGGATGACCGCCCACTCACCCGGCGCAGGGCGCAGCCACGTGCGGCCCGAGAGGATCTCGGCCGGGCCCGAGAGCAGCTGGAAGCGCTCCTCCATCACCGGGTGCAGGTGCGGCGTGACCCCGCCGCCCGGGTCGACCCACAGCTCCATGTCGATCAGCTCCGCGCCGTCGGCGTCGGTGGTGCGGGCGAAGCGGTAGCGCTGGCGCAGGACGGGGTCCTCGATGATGGGCGGCGTGGACATCGTGGCGACTCCTTGAGGTCGTAACCTAATGCCCGTTAGGTGATACCTAGGGATCGTTAGGTTGTCAAGCCCGTTATCCACACCCGACGGCCGGCGGCGCCGCCTGTCCGCGCCGGAGCGCCGCGAGGTCATCGAGCGCGCCGCGACCGAGGTGTTCGCCGAACGCGGCTACGGCGGCGCTTCGATGGACGCGATCGCCCGCCGCTCCGGCGTCTCGGTCCCTGTCGTCTACGACCACTTCTCCTCCAAGCTCGAGCTGCACCGCCGGCTGCTCGAGCGCCACACGGACGAGTTGCTCTCGTTGTGGCGCTCGCAGTTGCACCGCGACGCTCCGGCCGAGGAGCGCATCCCCGCGTCGATCGACGCCTGGGCGCGCTACGTCGAGGCGCATCCCTTCGCGTGGCGGATGCTGTTCCGCGACACGTCGGGCGACCCGGAGGTGCAGGCGGCGTTGCGCGCGGTCAACGCCCGCGGGCGCGCCGCGCTGACGGAGATCCTCGCGCGCGAGCCGGGCGCCGAGCACCTGGGCGGAGCGCCTGACGCCGAGGCGCTCGAGATGGCCGTCGAGCTCATCCGCTCGGGGCTGACCGGCCTCGCCGTGTGGTGGGGCGAGCACCCGCACGTCGCGCGCGAGCAGGTCGTGGCGACCGCGATCAACGTCGTGTGGCTCGGGTTCGAGCGGGTGCGGCGGGGGGAGGGGTGGGAGGCCTCGAGGTGACCGCGACGGGAGCCAAGCGTGACGACCGGCCTTTCCCTTCAGGCGGCGGCGATCAGCTCGGGCAGGTGCCGCATCTCCTCGAAGGACGTCGCCCCGGCCGCCCGTAGGGCCGGCTCCGCGGTCAGGCCGCCGGCGTAGCCGAGCACGCGCATGCCGGCGGCGCGGGCGGCGGTGACGCCCGGGACGCTGTCCTCGATCACCAGGCAGCGGTCCGGCGCGGCGCCCATGCTGCTCGCCGCGTGCAGGAAGAGGTCGGGCGCGGGCTTGCCGTGCTCGACGTCCTCGGCACTGAAGATGCGCCCCTCGAAGCGGTCGAGCAGGCCGGTGAGCCCGAGCGTGAGGCGGAGCTTCGCGTGCTCCGCGCTCGACGCTACGCAGGTGGGGACGTCGAGCCGGTCGAGCGCCTCGACGACGCCGTCGACGGCCTCGAGCTCCTCCCGGAAGACCGCCTCGTAGCGGCGGTCGAGCTCGGTTGCCCATGCGTCGTCGAGCGGGCGGCCGAGGTGCGCCTCGATGGCGGCTCGCATCGCCGCGGTCGTGCGGCCCATGAAGCGCTCGACGACCTCGGCCTCGGTCAACGGCCAGCCCAGCGCCGCCAGCGCCTCGGCCTCCACCCGGACACCGAGCCGCTCGCTGTCGACCAGCACGCCGTCGCAGTCGAAGATGACGAGCGCGGGTGCCATGTCGAGGAGTGCGAGGAGTGCGCCGAAGAGGACTCGAACCTCCACCCGGTTATCCCGGACCAGGCCCTCAACCTGGCGCGTCTACCAATTCCGCCATCGGCGCAGCGAGCGGCCGAGTATAGCCCCGACGAGGTCGCGCGCCGCCCGCCGCGCGGACGTCGGCGCCGGCGGCGGCCGGCGCGCCGGCAGGGCGCGGCCTGCGACTTGCTTCCGTCCACCGACGGCGCTACCTTATCGAACACGTGTTCGCTCCCCCGCCCAGAGATCGAGGAGTCACCAGCCCGATGGACATCGGCAAGGACCTCACCAAGCGCCAGCAGGAGATCTTCGACTTCATCAAGCGCTACTCGGCCAAGTACGGCTATCCGCCGACGGTGCGCGACATCGGCAAGGCCGTCGGCCTCGCGTCGTCGTCGACCGTGCACGCGCATCTCGCCAACCTCGAGAAGGTCGGCCTGCTGCGGCGCGATCCCACCAAGCCGCGCGCGATCGAGCTGCTCGACCGCGCAGCCGACGCGGTGAAGTCGGTCGTGAAGTCGCCCGGGCTACCGCTCGTCGGCCACGTCGCGGCCGGCCAGCCGATCCTGGCCGAGGAGAACATCGAGGAGTACGTGCCGGTCCCGTCGCTGGCGGGCGGCGAGGAGGGCGAGTACGTCCTGCGCGTCCGCGGCGAGTCGATGAAGAACGCCGGCATCCTCGAGGGCGACTTCGTGGTCGTGCGGCCGCAGGAGACGGCGAGCGACGGTGAGATCGTCGTCGCGCTGGTCGGCGAGGAGGCCACGGTCAAGCGGTTCTTCCGCGAGAACGACCACGTCCGCCTGCAGCCCGAGAACGAGACGATGGAGCCGATCCGCTCACGCGAGGTGCGGGTGCTCGGCCGGGTCGTCGGCGTCTTCCGGCAGGTCGCATGACGGTCCTCACGCCATCGCGACCGCGGAGTCGCAGCGCCGGCGACGAGTCGGGCGAGCTGCGGCTCTGGCCCGCTTCGCCCGAGTCTGCGCCCGGGGTGTCACCGGCGGAAGGCACGACCGCTCGCGAGCCCGCCGCCCAGCCCGCGGCTGCGGTGCCGGACGGGCCGACGCTCGAGGCGCTGGTCACCCGCGTCTGGGAGGGCCTGTCGGCGCACGCGCCGGTCGCCTGCCCGGTCTGCGCCGGCGAGCTGCGTCCGCGCTACGGCGCCGGGACCGGCGTTGTGGGCGGGCGCTGCGGCGGCTGCGGCTCCGAGCTGAGCTGAGGCTCAGCCGTGGGCGGCCTGCGTCTCACGGCGGGAGTAGTCGAAGAAGCCGCGCCCGGACTTGCGCCCGAGCAGCCCCGCCTCGACCATCCGGTTCAGCAGCGCCGGGGCCACCGAGGAAGGATCGCGGAACTCCTCGTAGAGCGAGTCAGAGACCGCGCGCAGCGTGTCGAGCCCGATCAGGTCGGCGAGCGCCAGCGGGCCCATCGGGTGCGCGCAGCCCTTGACCATGCCCTCGTCGATGTCCTCCTTGGAGGCGAAGCCCGACTCGTACATCCGGATCGCCGAGAGCAGGTAGGGGACCAGCAGCGCGTTGACGACGAAACCGGCGCGATCCTGGGAGTCGATCGTGGTCTTGCCCAGCGTCTCCTCGGCGAAGCGGTGCACGCGCGCGAGCGTCTCGTCGGCGGTCATGATCGAGCGCACGACCTCGACGAGCGGCAGCACGGGCACGGGGTTGAAGAAGTGCAGCCCGATCACCCGCTCGGGCTGGTGGGTCTCCGCCCCGAGCTTCATGATCGGCACCGAGGAGGTGTTCGAGGCCAGGAACTCCGCCTCGGGCAGGACCGCGTCGAGCCGGCGGAAGAGCTCGCGCTTGGCGTCCTCGTCCTCGACGATCGCCTCGATCGCGGCGTCGGCACCGGCGAGGTCCTCGATCGCGGTGCTGTAGGCAATCCGCTCGCCGGCGGCCTGGCCGTCCTGCGCCGAGAGCTTGCCCGAGCGCGACGCCCGCTCCAGCGACGTCGCGATCGCCGCGCGCGTCCGCTCGACCCGGTCCTCGCTGGACTCCACGACCGTGACGTCCACGCCCGAGCGGGCACAGACCTCCGCGATCCCCGAGCCCATGAGCCCGCCGCCGATGACCCCGATCCGCATGGGCGGGACGCTAGCGGGTCCCGCTCCGGCCGGGTCCGGTGGCCCGAGCGGTCAGGAGGGCAGGATGCGGTCGTCGCGGTGGGCGGCGTAGAACCGCGCCTGGCGCTGCATCCGCTCGCGCGCGGACGCTTCGCGCGAGAGGCCGTAGACGGTGCCGGGGAAGTCCAGCTCCGCCTGGATCTTCCAGATCTCCTCGTGCCGGTCCGGGGGCAGCACCCGGGCCGGGTCGCCGACCGCCACCCAGCCGATCGGCACCAGCGCCCCGTCGCCCAGCGTCGAGTTGACGTGCACGACGCCGTTGATGCGCACCTCGACGTCGCGGCCGAGCCGTGACCCGGGGAACAGCGAGCTGCCCGTCGCCAGGAAGCACCCGTCTGCGACCTGCGTCCCGTTGAGGTGGGCGTGCGGACCGACGAGCACGTCGTCGCCCAGCCGCACCGGATGCGACGAGCGCCCGCGGATCAGCGCGTTCTCCATCACGACGCACCGCGATCCGATCTCGATCCGGCCGTCCTCGGCGCTGAGCACTGCGCCGAACAGCACGCGGGCGTCCGGTCCGAGGTGGACGTCACCGGCGAGCACGGCCGTCGGAGCGACGGAGGCACTCGGATGGACGGTCGGCACGACGCCGCGGTGCTCGACGAGCATCTGCCCCTTCCATCCCGCTCAGGGTGGTGCGACGCGTCGCCTCGACAGCGACGTCCGCAGCGTCTCGCGGGCGCGGCCCGGCTACGCCGCGCGGTCGACCGGCGGGACCGGGACGACGCAGACGCAGTTGCGCAGCTTGACCGACCCGGGGAGCACGAGCCGGCCGGCGCCGCGCTGGGCGGCCTCCGCTCGAGCAAGGTCGGCGGCGTCGCACCGCTCGGCGAGGTCCTGGGCGAGCGGCGTCTCGTCGCCCTGCGCGTCGATGTAGATCACGTCGTACATGAGAGGGGAGTGTCCTCGTCCCTTCGGACGATTTGGTTGACCGGATCACGACTAGGGTGACACGCGCGCGTTGCCGTGAGGTTGGCGTGAGCTTGGAGGAGCCCTGGCGCGGTACGGTGTGCCTGCAGGCCGAGCAGCCGCGGAGGTGCGAAGCCCTTCGAGGAAAGTCCGGACATCACAGGGCTGGGTGGTCGGTAACGCCGACCCGGGGAAACCCGCGGGACAGTGCCACAGAAAAGACACCGCCCGCGCCCGCAGCGCGCTCCGGCGCGCCGTGCGGCAGGGCAAGGGTGAAATGGTGCGGTAAGAGCGCACCGGCGTCGCGGTGACGCGGCGGCCAGGCAAACCCCACCCGATGCAAGGCCAAGCCGGACCGCTTGCAGGTGACCCGCCGAGGTCCAGGTCGGCCGCTCAGATGGATGGCTGTTCACGACAGAATCCGGCTTACAGGCCTGCTACCGGAAGGGCCCTCAGCAATGGGGGCCCTTCCCATGTGTGGATGAGCGCCCGCTTCCGAGCCCGGCCGCTCTCGGGGACGCCGGTACCCGCTTGAGCGGATCTCGAACCACCGCGGGACGCGCCACGCGCGCGGCGGTCCTCGCGGGCCGGCTTCGGGGACTGCCGGGCTGACCGGCCGGGGGCGGCGTCCGCGCGCCGGGTCGCTTGTCCTCGTCCGCTCCAGATGCGAACATGTGTTCGCCTTGATCGTCTGCGTCCTGCTCCCCCGCTTCGCGCTCACCGTCGCCGCCGGCGGCCGGGAGGCGCTCGCCGCGGGGCCGGTCGCGCTGGCTCCTGAGCCCGGTCGTGATCAGCTCATCGGCGAGGTCTCGGCGGCCGCCGAGGCCCGCGGCGTCCGGCCCGGCCTGCGCCTCGGGGAGGCGCTCGCGCGCTGTCCGACGCTGCGCCTGGTGGCGCCTGACCCCGCCGGGGTCGCCGACGCCAACGACCGCGTCCTCGCCGCCCTGGAGGGAATGGGCGCGGCGGTCGAGCCCGGGCATCCCGGTCAGGCCTGGTTCGACGCGCGCGGGCTGTGCACGCTGCACGGCGGGCTCGAGGGGGTGCTGGCCGCCGCCCGCCGGGCGCTGAAGGCGCCGGCGCGCCTGGGGGTGGCGCCGGTGCGCTTCGCCGCCTTCGCGGCCGCGGGGCGAGCGCGGGCGCGGCGGCCCGAGCTCGCACCCGTCCCGCCCGCGCGGCTCGCGGGCTACCTCGCGCCCTTCCCCGTCATCCTGCTTGCGGCGCGCGAGGCGACGGCGGCGCTCCCCGAGCCGCTCGAGCGCCTCGGGGTCCGCACCCTGGGGGAGCTGGCCGCGCTGCCGCGGGCCGCGCTGGCCGACCGCTTCGGGGCGGCCGGGCCACTCGCCCGCGACCTCGCCCGCGGCCGCGACACGCCGCTGGTCCCCCGGCGGGTGGCCGAGCAGCTCGAGGAGCGCCTGGACCTGCCCGAGGCGGCCTCCGGCCCGCAGCTCGAGCGCGCGCTGCGCCTGCTCGTCGACCGCGTGCTGGCCCGGCGCGAGCGCCGCGGGCGGACGCTGCGCGCCGTGGTGATGGCCGCCTCGCTGGTGGAGGGCGGGACGTGGCGCACGCGCGTGACCTTCCGCGAGGCACTGGGCGACCCGCGGCGCATGCGCATGGCGCTCGGCCCGCGCCTGTCCGAGCTGCCCGCTCCCGCCCACGCGCTGCGCCTGCGCGTGGAGGGCTTCGGCCCGGTGGCGGGCGACCAGCGCGCGCTGCTCGCCGAGCCGGCCACCGTGCGCTCGGCCCGGCTGCGCGAGGCGGTGCGCCAGACCCGCGCCGTGGCCGGCCCGGACGCCGCGCTGCGCATCATCCCCGTCGACCCCGACTCGCGCGTGCCCGAGCGGCGCCTCACGCTCGCGCCGTGGGACCCGTGACCCCGCCCCCGCGCTCTTCGGCGCCCGGCGCCGACGGCACCGCGCCCGCGGGCCGCGGCCCGCGCCGGCTCGCCGTCCCGCGTCCCGTGGCCGTGCGCAGCGGCGCCGGCGGGCGCCCCGAGACGGTCGGCGGCGAGCCGGTCGAGGCGGTGCGCGAGTCATGGCTCGTCGAGGACCGCTGGTGGACCCCCGAGCCGCTGCGCCGCCGTTACTGGGAGGTCGTCACGTCGCGGGGCCGCAACCTCGTCGTCTTCCGCGATCTCGAGGCGGGACGGTGGTACGCGCAGCGCTGAGAAGCCACAGCCCGCCTGGCAAGATGGCGCGATGCCCGACGACCGCGCCCTGGCCATCTCCATCGCGGGCGCCACCGGGTGGACCGGCAGCGCCGTCGCCCACGGCGTGCTGGCCGCGCCCGACCTCGCGCTGGTCGGCGCCGTCAGCCGGTCCGCGGCCGGCGGCGACCTCGGCGAGGCGCTCGGGGGCGACCGGCTCGGCGTCGAGGTCGTCGCGACCGTCTCGGAGGCGCTCGCCGGCGCCGACGTGCTGATCGACTACACCGCCCCCGAGGTGGTCAAGGCCAACGCGCTCGCCGCGATCGGCGCGGGCGTGGCGGTCGTGATCGGCACGTCCGGGCTGACGGCCGCCGACTACGAGGAGGTCGACGCCGCCGCGCGGGAGCAGTCAGTCGGGGTGGTGGCCTCGGGCAACTTCTCGCTGACCGCGGCCATGGCCCAGGCCGGCGCGCTGCTCGCGGCGCGTCACCTCTCGCAGTGGGAGATCATCGACTACGCGAGCGCGACCAAGCCCGACGTCCCGAGCGGGACGGCGAACGAGCTCGCCGAGCGCCTCGGCGCGGTCCGCCGGCCGCAGCTGGGGCGGGCGATCGACGAGATCATCGGGCCGCGCGAGGCGCGCGGCGCCGACGTCGCGGGCACACGCGTGCACTCGGTCCGCCTGCCGAGCTTCGTCGTCTCCACCGAGGTCGTCTTCGCCCAGCCCGGCGAGCGCCTGAGCATCCGCCACGACGCGGGCGGCGAGCCCGAGCCCTACGTCGCCGGGACGCTGATCGCCGCCCGCCGGGCCGTCGAGCGCGTCGGCCTCACGCGCGGGCTGGACACGCTGCTGCTCGGCGACTGACCAGGCCCGCCGCGGCCGCCGCGCTCACGGTCGGCTCGCCCGGTAGAGGACATGGTCGCGGCCGTAGGCCTGCCGGTGGCCGGCGGGCGTCATGCCGAGCTTCTCGAGCACCCGGCGCGAGGGGGCGTTGGCGGGCGTCACGAGCGCGATGACCTCGGTCAGCCCGGCGTCGCCGAAGGCGGCGTCCAGGCACGCGCGCGCCGCCTCGGTGGCGTAGCCCTTCCCCCACCACGCGTGCCCGAGCGTGTAGCCGAGCTCGACCTCGTCGCCCCTGCGGTAGAGCCCCGCGTCGCCGATCAGCTCGCCGCTCTCTCGCTCGGCCAGCGCCCACACGCTGTAGCCGTGCCGTGCCTGGTGATCGACCGCCGCGCGCACCATCTGCGCGACGGTCGGCGCGTCGGCAGGGCGGCCCTCGCCGACCTCGAGCATCACCTCGGGATCGCCGTAGACCCGCCCGATCGCCGGGAGATCCGCCGGCGTGAAGGTCCGCAGCACGAGGCGCTCGGTGCGCAGGGGGAGAGAGACCGGCATCGCCCGCACGATGCCAGAGGCAGTGGCGAGATCAGTAGCGGCGCGGGACCCGGAAGGGTGAGAAGCGCTGAGCGGCCGCGCCGGCGAAGACCCCCGGCTCGAGCTTGGCCACCAGGTCCTTGAGCTCGTTGCGCTCGTCGGGAGTGAGGCTGTGGGCGCGGCGCGTGAGGTCGGCGAGGCGCCGGCGCTCGTCGCCGTCGAGCTTGGTCAGGTGACGGCGCACGAGCAGGGCGATCTGCCCGATCGCGACGATCCTGAGCCAGGGCAGGTCGCGGAGGCGGCTGATGATGGACACGGCGGAGAGCTACCCCGGGTGAGCCGTTTGCATCCCCCCGCTCGCCGCTCCGCCGCCTGCCATGCGAACATGTGTTCGACCGTGTACGCCGAGCTCCACGCCCATTCGGCCTTCTCGTTCCTCGACGGGGCCTCGCTTCCCGAGGAGTTGGCGGGCGCCGCGGCGCAGCTCGGCTACGCGGCCGTGGCGCTGACCGACCACAACTCGCTCTCGGGCTCGATGGAGTTCGCCCAGGCGGCGCAGGGGCTGGGGCTCAAGGCGATCCACGGGGCGGAGATGGACCTCACGGACGGCCGGCACCTCACCCTGCTGGTGGAGAGCCCGCAGGGCTGGCGCAACCTGTGCCGGATCGTCACCCGCGCCCACGTGCACGACCGCGACCACGGCGAGCCGCCGCCGGCGGTGCCGCTGGAGACGATCGAGGCCCACGCCGAGGGCCTGGTGTGCCTGAGCGGCTGCGCGGCCCACGGCGTCCGCGACGAGCCGACCATGCGCCGGCTGCGGGCCGCCTTCGGGCCCGATCGCCTCCGGGTCGAGCTCCAGCGGCCCTTCCAGCGCCACGACCGCGCGCTCAACCGCGGGCTGGCCGGGCTCGCGAGGCGGCTGGGGGTGCCGTGCGTGGCGACGGGGAACGTCCACGCGCACGCACGCTCGCGCGCGCCCCTGCAGGACGTCTTCGTCGCCCTGCGCAACCACGCCACCCTGGAGTCCTCGGAGCCGCTGCGGCGCGGCAACTTCGCCCACGTGCTGGCCTCGCCCGCGTCGATGGCCGCCCGCTTCGAGGACCATCCCGATGCGCTGGCCGAGGCGCACGCGCTGGGGGAGCGGCTGGTCTTCGACCTCACCGCCGACCTGGGCTACCGCTACCCGGGCTCCGACGACGTCGAGGCGGGCCGGCGGCTGGCCGAGCTGTGCACGGCGCGCTTCGACGAGCGCTATCCGTCCGGCCATCGCGTCCGCGCCGCGGCGCAGGGGCGCCTGGAGGAGGAGCTGCGGGTCATCGAGGCGCTCGGGCTGCCGGGCTTCTTCCTGCTCCATCGCGACCTGCTCGAGCTGGCGCGCGAGGTGGCCGCCGAGGTCCGCGGGGCCGACACCGCCCGCGCGCTGCTGCCCCCGGGCCGCGGGCGGGGCTCCTCGGTGTCCTCCATCGTCTGCTACCTCACCGGGCTCTCGCACATCGACCCGATCGAGAACGAGCTCTTCCTCGGGCGCTTCCTCAACGAGGAGCTCTCGGCGCTGCCGGACATCGACCTCGACTTCCCGCGCGACGTCCGCGAGGCGCTGATCCCGCGCGTGCACGAGCGCTACGGGCGCGAGCGCTCGGCGCTGGTGGCGGCCTTCCCGACCTTCAAGACCCGGGGGGCGGTCCGCGAGCTCGGCAAGGTGCTCGGCCTGCCGCCGGGCGAGCTCGAGCGGATCGCGCGCGGGGCCGACCCGTTCGGCGGGCCCCGCGGCATCGGGGGCGACATCGAGGTCGGGCTGGGGGACGCCGAGCGCGCGGGCGGCGGGCGCTGGCTGTGGCTCGAGCGGCTGTGCGGCGAGGCCTGGGGCCTGCCGCGCCACCTCTCCCAGCACTCGGGCGGGATGATCGTCTCCACCCGCGCGCTGATCGACTGCTGCCCGGTGCTGCCCGCCGCCATGGAGGGCCGCCAGCTCTGCCAGTGGGACAAGGACTCCTGCTCGGACGCGGGCTTCCTGAAGATCGACCTGCTGGGGCTGGGGATGCTCTCGGCGGTCGAGCGCTGCGTGGAGACCATCGCGCGGACGCGCGGCGAGCGGATCGACCTCTCGCGGATCCCGTTCGACGACCGCGCGACCTACGACGCCATCCAGGCGGCCGACACGATGGGCGTCTTTCAGATCGAGAGCCGCGCGCAGATGGCCTCGCTGCGCCGGACGCGGCCCGAGACGCTGGACGACCTGACCATCCAGGTGGCGATCGTCCGCCCGGGGCCGATCGTCGGCGGAGCGGTCAACCCCTACATCGCCCGCAAGCAGAAGCTGCGCGAGGACCCGGGCTTCGAGGTCCCCTACGACCACCCGTCGCTCGAGCCCGCGCTGCGCGACACGCTCGGGACGATCATCTTCCAGGACCAGGTGATCGAGGTCGCGATGGCCTTCGCCGGCTTCTCGCCGGGGGAGGCGGAGGGGTTGCGGCGGGCGATGAGCCGCAAGCGCTCGGCGGCCGCGATCGAGGCCCATCACGAGCGCTTCGTCGAGGGGGCGGCGCGCACGCACGGCGCCGACCGGGCGACGGCGGAGCGGGTCTACGACATGATCGCCGGCTTCTCGGGCTTCGGCTTCCCCAAGGCCCACGGCGCCGCCTTCGGCCTGCTGGCCTACCAGTCGACCTGGCTGCGCGTGCACTACACGCCCGAGTTCCTGTGCGGGCTGCTCAACGAGCAGCCCATGGGCTTCTACCCCAGCGACACGCTGGCCCACGAGGCCCAGCGCAAGGGGATCGAGCTCGCCCCGCCCGACGTCAACGCGAGCGAGGTGATGTGCACAGTCGAGGTGGTGGCGTCCAGCTCCGCACCGGCCGGCCCCGCCTCGCCCGCGGACCGCCCGGCCGGCCCCGCCTCGCCCGCGGATCGCCCGCTCGGCCCCGCCCCGGCCCGCCAGGCCCCCGCCCTCCGCGTCCGCGTCGGCCTGGGCTACGTCAACGGCGCGCGCGCCGACGAGATCGAGGCGCTGGTCGCCGCCCGTCGGGTGGGCGGGCCGTTCCGCTCGCTCGGCGAGCTGGCCTCGCGCGCCGGCGCGGGCCGGCCGGCGCTGGAGCGCCTGGCCTGGTCGGGCGCCTGCGACCGGCTGCTCGGGGTGGGTTCTGAGCAGGCCCGCCGGGCGGCCCTGTGGCAGATGGGGGTGGCCGCGCCGGGCGCCCGGATGCCGGCGGGCACCCAGCTCTCGCTGCCGCTCGAGCTCCCGGCCGCCCCGGCGCTGCGGCCGTTGGGGGCGTGGGAGGCGATGGTGGCCGACTACGCGACGACCGGGTTGACGCTCGGCACGCACCCGATGGGGCTGCTGCGGCCGGGGCTGGGCGACCGCGTCGTGACCTCGCGCGACCTCGCGCGCCTCCGGCACGAGAGCCAGGTGCAGATCGGCGGCCTGGTCGTCGCCCGTCAGCGTCCCGGGACGGCGAAGGGCATCGTCTTCCTCCTGCTCGAGGACGAGTTCGGCACGGTCAACCTCATCGTCCCGCCCGAGGTCTACGAGCGCCACCGGCTGACCGTGCGCACCGAGCCGCTGCTGCTGGCCTCCGGGCGGCTGGAGAAGCTCGCCATCGCCGGCGGGGCGATCAACATCCTCGTGCACGAGGTGCGCGCGCTGGACGCGCCCGCCGGGGACGCGGCGGAGGTCGTCGCGCTCGCCGAGCGCGCCGCCGCGACCGCCGCGCCGCCGCTGGAGCCGCAGACCGGGGAGGAGGAGCCCGCCGTCGCGGCGGCCGCAGGTGGCGGGGACGCCGCGCTCGCCGACTTCCGCGGCGTCGCGCCCGCGGTCCTGAGCTTCGCGGCCGGGCGGCGAAGGTGATCGCCCGTGCTCCGGCCGAGCTCCCCGGTCCTGCGGGCGAACGCGTGCGCCCGGCCCACGCCCGGCCCCGGCCGCCGCGCGCAGGGCCGAGCTCATGTGGCGCGCCCACCCGCTCCCACCGCCCGCCCGAACGGATAATCTCCGGCCGCGATGGCCGTCGCCGTCTTCATCCTCTTCTGGGTCGTCGTCGGGCTCGGGATCCTCTTCGTGGCTTTGAGCGGCGGCCCGAAGGGCGCCCGGGCGCGCATCCAGACGCAGTCGCGCAGCGGGCGCCGCGGCGCGGCGATCGGGTTCGGGCTCCTCTTCCTGCTGCTCGGCGTGGCCGTCCCGGCGGCGGTGATCGCGGGGGTGCAGAGCCGCGACGACGTCCCGTCGGCGAGCGTCTACGGGCTCACGCCGGAGGAGAAGGAGGGCCGCAAGCTCTTCGGCCAGCGCTGCGCGAACTGCCACTCGCTCAAGGCGGCCAACGCGGTCGCCCAGGTCGGGCCGGACCTCGATCAGCTGCGCCCGCCCGAGGAGCTCGTGCTCAACGCCATCCAGCAGGGCCGCGCCCGCGGCAACGGACAGATGGCGGCCAACCTGGTCGAGGGCCAGGAGGCCGAGGACGTCGCGGCGTTCGTGGCCAAGTCCGTCGGCCAGACCGGCGCGAACAGCCAGCCCGCGCAGTAGGCCCGCCGCCGGCGCTCTGCGCCCCGCCGCGGGAAGGGCGAGCGCCGCATCCTCCGCGAAATCGTAGGGGTACCGCGCCGTCGCCGCCGGGCCGCTCGCTACCATGCCGCGACCAGATCGCCGAAGGACCGGAGGCGCCGGGGAACGGAGGACCCTGGCAAGCGAAGGATCGCCTGGGTGGGCGCCGAGCGGGCGGCCGGCCGGGGGGTCTGCATCGCAGATCGAGCCGCTGCTCGACCCGGTCGGCGTCTGCCGTGGCCTGCTCGCCGGATGCCGGGCGGTCACCTCGATTCGCAAGCGGACGACACGAGGACCGAACGCACCATGGCAGCCCGAGGGCCCGACGAGGGCCTCTACGACCACGAGGACCGCGGCGACGTGGCCGACGGCGCGCGCCGGCGCGGCCCGGTCGCCGACTGGGGCGGGGACGAGCTCTTCGACCGGCGTCCCGTCCGCCGGTCGCGCCCCGGGGCGACCGCTCCCACCGCTTCGCGGACCCCGGGGCACGGGGTCTCGCCGCACGCCACCGCCGCTCCGCAACCGGAGCACCAGCGTTCGCAGGCCGCGAGCCCGGGACACGGGCGTCCGGCGACCGCCGGTCGCGGCTGGGCTCCGGTCGAGCTTCGCGACCTGCCGACCGAACGGGCGCCCGAGGTACGCATCGAGGAGGCGCCGCCGGCCGCGGGGGAGCCGACCGGGGCCCAGCGGCGCACGATCGTCATCAGCGGCCGGCCGGCCGGTACGCGCTCGCGGCGCCGCAGCGGCGTGCCGGACCATCTCGGCACCCGCCCCGATCACACCGCCGCCTGGGCCGTGGGGCTGGGCCTGGTGCTCATCCTCGTCGCGATCCTCACCGCCGGCATCTGACCGGCGCGGCGCGCCGCGGCGCGCCGCTGTCAGAGACCGGGCAACCGCGACAGCGGCCGCTGCCGCGGAGCACCGGCCGGACGGGGTCGCCGGCCGCCGCGACCCACGTCGTCACGGGCGCGCTGAGCGCGCCGCCCTCGAGTGCCGTACATCGGTCACCACGGCTTGCGCGCGCGCTTGTGCACTCCTACACTTATGCAACGTAAGGAAGGAGCGCCGATGATCCGGTCCCCAGCACGGATGACGCTCCTGCAGCTCCTTTCACATCCTCCCCAAGACCTCTGGCGGTAGCCATGAAGACCCAGATGAGTCGCTTCCACATCCACGACGACCTCTCCGCCCCCGAGGGGTCCCTACCCGTCCTGAAGGGCGCGCTGAAGTCGGCCGGTCAGCTGCCGAACTTCCTCGGCGTGCTCGCCGGCTCACCGGCCGCACTGCGCGCGTACGCGCGCTTCCGCTCCGAGCTGCGCCACGGCGCGCTCGAGCGCCCGACGCTCGAGCGGATCGCGCTCGCGGTCGCCGAGCACTACCGCTCCAAGCCGGGGATCGCGATCCACGGCCGCACCGCGCGCCGGGCCGGGCTGGGCATCGACGAGGTCGCGCTCGCGCGCGAGTGGACCTCGGGCGACGAGCGCGAGGCGGCGCTGCTGCGCTACCTCCAGGCGCTCGTGCAGGAGCGCGGGCACGCCCCGATGCACCTCCACGAGGAGGCGCGCGAGGCGGGCTGGAGCGACGAGCAGCTGCTCGAGGCGATGGCGGTCGTCTCGCTTGAGTCCTTCACCGCGATGGTCAACGTCGCCGGCGAGGTGCCGGTCGACGGCTCCTTCGAGCAGACGCGGGTGCTGCGCGCGGCATGAGCCCGACCGCCCCCGACACCGCGCCCCGCCGCCACGCCGTCGCGACGGCCGAGGCGGAGCGCCCGGGGGCGTGTTGCCCGCACCTGCACGAGGCGGTCGAGCTGGTCGGCAAGCGCTGGACCGGCGCGATCCTCTACGTCCTGCTGCACGGCGGCCCGATGCGCTTCTCGGAGATCGCCCAGGCGGTCCCGCAGCTCTCCGACCGCCTGCTCTCCGAGCGCATGAAGGAGCTCGAGGCGCGCGGGATGGTCGAGCGCCGCGTGCAGCCCGACACGGGCGTCCGCGTCGAGTACGAGCTCACGCCGATGGGCCGCGAGCTCGCCCCGGCGCTCAAGGAGCTGCAGGCCTGGGCGCAACGCTGGCTGGACTGACGGTCCCTCCCGCCCCCGCGCGCTCACGAGATGAGCAGTTCCGCGACCCCACGATCGTCTGGCGGTGTTCCTGCCTCGCCTCCGGCTCGTCACCGGCTGCGCCTCGGGCGCTGGACAGCGCCCGCCCAGAGTGCCCGTGGCACCACCACTGTGCCCTCGAGCGGGCGCCCGAGGGCGAAGCCCGGTGACGAGCGGAGCGAGGCAGGAGCATCCACGGGACATCCACCAGCCGGCCGCGCGGCCACGAAACTACTCATCTAGCCTGTGCGCCCATGAGCGAGCCAGACCTGTCCCCCGCCGTCACCGAGACCGCCGCCGACGTCAAGACCCTGGTCGAGGCGCGGGGGATCCGGTTCATCCGCCTCTGGTTCACCGACATCCTCGGGCAGCTGAAGTCCTTCTCGATCAACTCCCAGGACCTCGACGACGCCTTCGAGGGCGGGATGGGCTTCGACGGCTCCTCGATCACGGGCTTCAACGCGATCGAGGAGTCCGACATGATCGCCATGCCCGACCCGACGACCTTCCGGGTGCTGCCGTGGCGTCCCGAGGACGAGTCGGCCGGCGTCGCGCGGATGTTCGCGGACATCTTGACGCCCGAGCGCGAGCCCTACGAGGGCGACCCGCGCCAGGTGCTCCGCCGCGCCGAGGAGCGGGCCCAGTCCATGGGCTTCGACCACTACTACGTCGGCCCGGAGCTCGAGTACTTCCTGTTCAAGGACAACCGCTCGACCGAGGTGCTCGACGAGGGCGGCTACTTCGACCTCACGACGCTCGACGCGGGCTCCGACGTCCGCCGCGACACGGTGCTCGCGCTCGAGAAGCTCGGCATCCAGGTCGAGTATTCCCACCACGAGGTCGGCCCCAGCCAGCACGAGATCGACATGCGCTACGCCGACGCGCTGAAGATGGCCGACGACTGCATGACCTACCGCATCACGGTCAAGGAGTACGCGCTGAAGTACGGCTGGCACGCGACGTTCATGCCCAAGCCGCTGTTCGGCGAGAACGGCTCGGGCATGCACACCCACCAGTCGCTCTTCAAGGAGGGCCGCAACGCCTTCTTCGACGCCGAGGACAAGTACTTCCTCTCAGACGTCGGCAAGGCCTTCATCGCCGGCCAGCTGCGCCATGCGCGCGAGACCTGCTCGATCTTCGCCCAGTGGGTGAACTCCTACAAGCGGCTCGTGCCGGGCTACGAAGCGCCGGTCTACTGCGCGTGGTCGCGCCGCAACCGCTCGGCGCTCGTGCGCGTCCCGCTCTATCACCCCGGCAAGGAGCAGGCCACGCGCATGGAGCTGCGCTGCCCGGACCCGGCCTGCAACCCCTACCTGACCTTCGCGGTGCTCCTGCACGCGGGGCTCGAGGGCATCGAGAAGGGCTACGAGCTGCCCGAGCCGATGGAGAAGAACCTCTACCACCTCTCGCCAGACGACCGCAAGCGGCTCGGTATCGAGCAGCTGCCCGAGACGCTGGGCGAGGCCGTCGAGATCACCGCCGAGTCAGAGCTGGTGCTGCGCGCGCTCGGCGAGCACATCTTCAATCGCTACGTGGAGATCAAGCGCCAGGAGTGGGAGGACTACCGCGTCCAGGTCACGCCCTGGGAGCTCGACCGCTACCTCTCGATCCTCTAGCGCCTACTCGGCGCCGCCGCTGCCGTTCGCCCCGCCGGCGATCGCTGCGGGCCGCTCGGCCGGCGTACCGCGGCCGGCGTCCTCGTGCTGGAGCTTGGACGGCCACCAGATCCGCGGCCCCGCGTCGAACACGAGCGCGGGCACCAGGATCGAGCGCACGATGAAGGTGTCCAGCAGGACGCCGAAGGCGATCACGAAGCCGATCTCGGTCAGGAACACGAGCGGCAGCAGCGCGAGCACGGAGAAGGTGCCGGCCAGCACGATGCCCGCCGAGGTGATCACCGCGCCGGTGACCGCGAGGCCGCGCAGCATCCCCTGCCGGGTGCCGTGGACCTGGGTCTCCTCCCGGACCCGGGCCATCAGGAAGATGTTGTAGTCGATCCCCAGCGCCACCAGGAAGATGAAGGCGTAGAGCGGGAAGGACGGGTCGACGCCGACGAAGCCGAAGACCACGTCGAAGATGACCAGCGAGATCCCGAGCGAGGCGGCGAAGGAGAGGATCACCGTCGCGATCAGCAGCAGCGGAGCCAGGAGCGCCCGCAACAGCACGATCAGGATCAGCAACACCACGACCAGCGCGATGGGGATGATCAGCAGCGTGTCCCGCGCGGCCGCCTGGCGCACGTCGTACTCGATCGCTGACGGCCCGCCGACGAGCACGCCTTCGCCGCCGGCCTCCTTGGCGACCTCCCGGATGTCCGGGATGAGGTTGTAGGCCTCGGTCGAGTAGGGGTCGGGCTCGAGTGTGGCGCTCAGCAGCGTGCCCTGTGGCCCGGGAGGCGCCGCGCCGGGCCCGACCGAGGCGACGCCCTCGGCGCCCTCGACCGCCCGCGTGACGGCGGCGACGTCGGCGCCCTGGGGCACGACGACGTCGGTCGTGGCGCTCGCCCCGGCGGGGAAGGACTGGGCGAGCAGCTCCTGGCCCTGCAGCGACTCGACCTCGTCGCGGTAGCCGTCGGCCTGGGTGAGCCCGGTGTCGATGGTCAGGACGCCGAGGGACGCCACGAGCAGGACGGCCGCGGTCCCGATCCAGATCCGGCGCGGGCCGCGCGCGACGCGCTCGCCGACCCGGCGCCAGGTGCCGTGGGTCTCGTCGGCACCCTCGTCACCGTAGTGCGGGACGCCGTTGTCCCAGCCGAAGATCGCCGGGCGCCAGAACGCCCCCCGGCCGCAGATGACCAGCACCGCGGGCAGCAGGGTCAGCATGGTGACCATCGCGACGAAGATGCCCAGCGCCCCGATCGGGCCGAGGCCGGCCGTGCCCTCCACCTCGGCCAGGGTGAGGCACAGGAGCGCGGCGATCACGGTGGCACCGGAGGCGACGATGGCCGGTCCCGCCGTGCGCAGCGCGAGCGCCATCGCCTCGTGCTTGTCCTCGTGCTTTCGCAGCTCCTCCCGGTAGCGGGAGACCAGCAGCAGGGCGTAGTCCGTCCCCGCGCCCAGCACGAGGATCGACAGGATGGAGGAGGACTGGCCGTTGACGGTGACGCCGATCTCGGTGAGCCCGTAGGCGATCGACCGGGTGGCGATCTCGGCGAAGATCACCGCGAACAGCGGGATGAAGAAGAAGATCGGGCTGCGGTAGATCAGGATCAGCAGCACCATCACCAGCAGCAGCGCCGCGCCCAGCAGCGTGCCGTTGATGTTCTCGAAGATCTTGATCGCGTCGGCCGCGAAGCCGGCCGGGCCGGTGACCTTGACCTGGAGCCCGCCACCCGGATCGCTGACCCGGTTGCGGATGTCTTCGATCGGGTCGAGGATCGTCTCGGACTCGCCGTCGCCCGTGATGTTGCCGACCAGCAGCGCCGCGTCGCCCGACTCCGAGGGTTGTGCCCGGCCGAACGGCGCGACCGCGCGGTAGATCCCGCCCTTGCCCTCCTGGATCGCCCGGTTGAGCTCGACGCGGTCGGCCGCGATGCGTGCCCGGTCGGCCGGCGTGAGCCCGCCCTCGCGGCGGTAGATGATCACGATCGGCGCCTGCTCGCCGCCCTGGAGCTCCTCGGTGATGCCGAGCACCTTGGTCGACTCGGCGTCGCCGGGCAGGAAGGTCGTGGACTCGTTGTTCTCGGCGTCGGCGTACTTGCCGGGCAGGTTGAGCCCGATCGAGCCGAAGATGACGAGCAGCCAGATGCCGCCGACGAGCCACTTGGCCCGCCGACCGCTGGGAAGGGTGAGGAATCGGGTCACGTCACCAGGGGAGGGTCGGGGGCGGGGAGGGATCGCTGGGTCAGAGCGAGCAACCTACTGGAGCCGGGAGAGCGCTTCGAGGCGAAGTCGGCCACCGTGGCGCGCCGCCGGGCTCGCTGTCATGCGATCAGGCCCGCGGGCCCGGCGCCAGGGGGGCAGACCGCCGGGTGCGGGGTACGGTTGTCCCTACCCGCGAGCCGCGCTACCGCTTGTCGATCGTCTCGATCGGGCACGTCGGGCCGGTCGCGGCTGCAAGTCGCCGGTCCGTCGTGAGCAGGACCGCGTCGAGCGCTTCGGCCAGCGCCACGTACATCGCGTCCCAGCCGCGAACCGTGTCACGCAGTTGCCACGCCCGCGTGAGCAAGAGCCGGTGACCGACGCGTTCGCCCGGCCAGGCCGCGAGATCCTCGACCGCCTGAGACGCCGCGGTGCGATCCAGACGCCCGCGCAGGTGCTCGCGCCGGATGACCCCGAAGACCTCGACGTCCACCGCGTGGGGGGCGGCTTGATCGTCGTCTTCGCCGAGCCGCCGGCGGATCGCCTCGGCGCCGGATGCCCCGATCAGCACTTCACACAGGCACGAGGCGTCAACCACCAGCATCCGGCCACGGCCCCCGCTGCTCCTCGAGCGCGGCCAGGACCTCCGCGCGCCCTGCGTCAGCGGTTCGCCGCTCGGTGCGTTTCAGCCACTCCGCCACGCTGGGGCGGGCGGCCAGGCGGGCCGCCTCGCCGCGGAGCAGTTCGGGGACACTGATCCCGGCTTCGGCCGCGCGCCGCGCCAGGCCGGCGTAGACCTCGTCGTCGAGGTCGCGGATCTGCACGGTCTTGGGCACGGCTCGAGGCTATCATGCAAGTTCGCATCATGTGATGCGTATCTGCATCAGGCTGGCGCGAGCAGCGTCTCGAGCTCCGCCGGGTCGGTCACCGGCGCCCGGCAGGCGAAGCGCTCGCACACGTAGGCGGCGGCGCGCCCGCCGACCGGCCCGCGGCCGGCGAGCAGCGGGACGCCGTCCTCGGGCCCGCCGGCCAGCACGAGGTGCGGGCGGAACGCCGAGCGCACGACCCGCTCGAGCGGCTCGATCCCGTCGCCGACCAGCGCGACTTCGCGCACGGCCGCGACGTGGAAGTCGATCGCGCACAGCAGGTGCGCGAAGGCGACCGGGTGCTGCGGGGCCACGGTGTGCAGCAGGTTGATCGCGCCCAGCGCCGCCTCCTCGTAGCGCAGCTCGCCGGTCAGCGCCGCCAGCCGCAGCAGCCCGAACGCGGCCGCGGAGGCGCCCGAAGGGATCGGCGCGTCCTCGAGCTCCTTGCGGCGCGCGACGAGCCGCTCGTGGTCGTCGGCGGTGGCGAAGAAGCCGCCGCGCTCGCGGTCGGCGAAGCGCTCGAGCAGCGTGTCGGCCAGCTCGCGCGCCGCGTGGAACCAGCGCGGGTCGAAGCTCGCCTCGTAGAGCGTCAGGAGCGCCTCCAGCAGGAAGGCGTGGTCCTCGAGGTAGGCGCCGAGACGCCCCTGCCCGCGGTTGTAGGTGCGCAGCAGGCGCCCGTCCGCGTCGCGCAGGTCGCGCAGGACGAACTCCGCGCAGGCGACGGCCGCCTCGAGGAAGTCGGGGCGCTCGAGCACCGCGCCCGCGTCGGCGAGCGCCGAGATCATCAGCGCGTTCCAGGCGGTCAGGCGCTTGTCGTCGAGGCCGGGGCGCACGCGCTGCTCGCGCGCCGCGTAGAGCCGGCGGCGGATCTCTCCCAGCTCGGGCGGGTCGGGCGTCGCCCGCACGGGGATGCTCGCGCCCTCGAAGTTGCCCGCCTCGGTCATCCCGAAGTGCTCCACGGCGATCGCGCCCAGCTCGTCGCCGAGCACGGCGCGCACCTCGTCCGGGCGCCACACGTAGTAGCGGCCCTCCACGCCCTCGCTGTCGGCGTCCAGCGCCGAGGCGAAGCCGCCCTCGGGCTGGCGCAGCTCGCGCAGCGCCCAGTCCAGCGTCTCGGTGCAGACCTGCCGGAAGCGCTCCTCGCCGGAGACCTGCCAGCCGTGCAGGTAGGCGCGCGCGAGCAGCGCGTTGTCGTAGAGCATCTTCTCGAAGTGGGGGACGATCCAGGCGGCGTCGACGGAGTAGCGCGAGAAGCCGCCGCCGACCTGGTCGTACATGCCGCCCGCCGCCATCGCGCGCAGCGTGTGCAGCGCCATCGCGCGCTCGCCGCGCCGCAGCAGGAACTCGATCGCCGAGGCGGCAGGGAACTTGGGCGCCTGGCGCGAGAAGCCGCCGCGCTGCTCGTCGTAGTCGCGGCGCAGTACGGCGACGGCGTCGTCGAGGCTCGCGGGGTCGAGCTCGGCGTCGGGCGCCTCCAGCGTGGCCGCGCCCGCCAGCCGCGGCAGGATCCGCCCGGCGTCGGCGACGATGCGCTCGCGCTCGGCGTCCCAGGCCGCCGCGATGCCGCCGAGCACCTGCGTCCAGCTCGGCAGTCCCTGGCGCTGGGCGGGCGGGAAGTACGTGCCGGCGTAGAACGGCACGCCCTCGGGGGTGAGGAAGGCGTTCAGCGGCCAGCCGCCCTGGCCGGTCATCGCCTGCACGGCGTCCATGTAGAGCGCGTCGACGTCCGGGCGCTCCTCGCGGTCGACCTTCACGCACACGAAGCTGCGGTTCATCAGCTCGGCGACGGCCGGGTCCTCGAAGGACTCGCGCTCCATCACGTGACACCAGTGGCAGGCCGAGTAGCCGATCGAGACCAGCAGCGGGCGGTTCTCCTCGCGCGCGCGGGCGAGCGCCTCCTCGCCCCACGGGTACCAGTCGACCGGGTTGTCCTTGTGCTGGAGCAGGTAGGGCGAGGTCTCCGTGGCGAGGCGGTTGGGCATCGGTCTCAGGGTAGGGTGGCCGCCATGTCTCATCATCGCGAAACCGTCACCGCGCTCGGCGCGCCCGACGCGGTCGGGCCCTACTCCCACGCCGTCCGCGCGGGCGGTCTGCTGTTCATCTCCGGCCAGGTTCCGCTGGACCCGGAGTCCGGCGAGCTGACGGGCGAGTCGCCCGGCGACCAGGCCCGGCGCTGCCTGGAGAACCTCGCGATCGTGGCCGCCGCCGCCGGCGCCTCGCTGGCCGACGCGGCCCGCGTCACCGTCTACACGACCGACATGACCGCCTTCAAGGAGATCAACGAGGTCTACGGCACCTTCTTCGAGTCAGACCCGCCGGCGCGGGTGGCGATCGGGGTCGCCGCGCTGCCGCTCGGGGCAGGCGTGGAGATGGACGCGGTCATCGCCCTGCCCGACTGACGCCGCGCGCGCTACGGTTCGCGCGCCAGCCCACGGTGACCGAGGGAGGAAGGTGCTGAGGTGATCAGGCTCACGTCCCAGGCCAGGGAGGAGCTGCGTCCCGGAGACGCGCTGGTCTTCGACTGGCACCGGGTCGCGATCTGCTGCGCCGCCGCCGGCGAGGTGTCGCTGCGCCGCGCGCCCGCCGACCGGCTGGCCGGCTCGCGCGCGTACCGGCAGGTGGCGACCGAGCCGGCCGCGGCACCCGTGTTCGTCCACCGCCAGGCGTTCCCGCACCTGGCGGGCCGCGACGTCGCCGTCGACTGCCGGCGCCGGCTCGGTCTGCGTCACTTCGTGTCCGATCTGCCGCCGGACTTCGGGCTGCGGGCCAGCCTCGGCAGGCTCTAGAGAACAGAACCCAACGCCACAGGGGAGGGGGACCTCGTGAAGCTGCGCTCCGTCGTCATCTGGACCGCCGTCGCGATCGTCGGGGCGGTGTGCTGGGGCGTGATCGCGCTGGTGCGCGGCGAGACGATCTCGGCCGTCTGGCTGATCTTCGCCGCCCTGTGCTCCTACGCGATCGCCTATCGGTTCTACGCCCGCTTCATCGCGCGCAAGGTGCTCGGGGTCGACGACCGCCGGGCGACGCCCGCCGAGCGGCTGGACAACGACGTCGACTACCAGCCGACGGACCGTCGCGTGCTCTTCGGCCACCACTTCGCCGCGATCGCCGGAGCCGGGCCGCTCGTCGGGCCGGTGCTGGCCGCCCAGATGGGCTACCTGCCCGGCACGGTCTGGATCATCGTCGGGGTCATCTTCGCCGGCGCCGTGCAGGACATGACGATCCTGTTCTTCTCGATGCGCCGGGACGGCAAGAGCCTCGGCCAGATGGCGCGCGACGAGATCGGCCCGGTCGGCGGCGTGGCCGCGCTGCTGGCCGTGTTCTCGATCATGATCATCCTGCTGGCGGTCCTCGCGCTCGTGGTGGTCAACGCGCTGGCGCAGTCGCCGTGGGGGACGTTCTCCATCGCGATGACCATCCCCATCGCGTTCCTGATGGGCTTCTACATGCGCGTGCTGCGGCCCGGGCGCGTGCTCGAGACGACGGCGATCGGCGTCAGCCTCCTGCTGCTGGCGATCGTGGCCGGCGGCTGGGTCGAGGAGTCCGACGGCGCGCTGGCCGACTTCTTCACGCTTTCGCCCGAGACGCTGACGATCTGCCTGGTCGTCTACGGCTTCTTCGCCTCGGTGCTGCCCGTGTGGATGCTGCTCGCCCCGCGCGACTACCTGTCGACCTTCATGAAGATCGGCACGATCATGCTGCTGGCGATCGGCATCGTCGTGACGCTGCCGGTGATGCAGAACGAGGCCGTCACGCCGTTCGCATCCTCGGGCGACGGACCCGTGTTCGCCGGTGCGCTGTTCCCGTTCGTGTTCATCACGATCGCCTGCGGCGCGCTCTCGGGCTTCCACGCGCTGATCGCCTCGGGCACGACGCCGAAGATGATCCAGAAGGAGCGCCAGGTGCGCTTCATCGGCTACGGCGCGATGCTGATGGAGTCCTTCGTCGCGGTGATGGCGATCATCGCTGCGTCGATCCTCGACCCGGGCCTCTACTTCGCGGTCAACGCGCCGGCCGGGGTGGTGGGCGACACCGCCCAGTCGGCCTCCCAGGCGGTCGGCGAGCTGGGCTTCGCGATCAGCCCGGGTGAGCTCGACGCCGCCGCCCGCGCCGTGGAGGAGGACAGCATCATCGCCCGCACCGGCGGCGCCCCGACGCTGGCGCTCGGCATCGCCGAGATCTTCTCCGGTGCCACGGGCGAGAGCCTGCGGGCCTTCTGGTACCACTTCGCGATCATGTTCGAGGCCCTGTTCATCCTCACCACGGTGGACGCGGGCACGCGGGTCGGGCGCTTCATGCTCCAGGACACACTGGGCAACGTGTGGAAGCCGATCGGCCGGGTCAGCTGGAAGCCCGGCCTGTGGCTGACCAGCGCGATCGTGGTCGGCGCGTGGGGCTACTTCCTCTACACCGGCGTGACCAACCCGCTGGGCGGGATCAACCAGCTGTTCCCGCTCTTCGGCATCGCCAACCAGCTGCTGGCGGCGGTGGCGCTGACGGTGGCGACCACGCTGTTGATCAAGGCGGGCAAGCTCAAGTACGTCTGGGTCACCGGCATCCCGCTGGCGTGGGACGTGGCGGTCACGCTGACCGCCAGCTGGCAGAAGGTGTTCTCCGACGTGCCGACGCTCGGCTTCTTCGCCCAGCGCGACCGCTTCCAGGAGGCGCTGGACAACGGCGAGGTGCTGCCGCCGGCCGAGAACCTCGACGACATGCGCTCCGTCGTGACCAACTCGACCGTGGACGGCGTGCTGGCGGCGCTGTTCGCGATACTGATCATCATCGTGATCCTCGACGCCTCACGGGTGTGGGTGAAGGCCGCGCGGGCGCGCGAGCCGCTGCCCAGCACCGAGGCGCCCTTCGAGGAGTCCCACCTGTGGGCGCCGGCCGGGCTCATCCCGACGCCCGAGGAGCGCGAGCAGGAGGCCGACGGCGACGGGCGTGCACGCGAGCCGGTCGGGGCGGGAGACGAGCGATGAGCGCCGCGACGGCGCCCGGGCCACTGCGCCGGCTCGCCCGCGGCGTGCACTGGTACCTGCGCGAGGTCTCGGGCGAGTCTGCCTACGACCGCTACCTCGAGCACATGCGGCGCGAGCACCCGGACGGCCTCGCGATGTCCCGGCGCGACTTCGAGCGCGCGCGCCAGGACCATCGCGAGGCCAACCCGCGGGCGCGCTGCTGCTGAGCCCGCGCCGGCGCCGGAGCGGATAGCGTCCGCGCGAGCCCGCGTCGTGGCGGGCCGCCGCGACGATGCTCTCCACCCTGCCCAGCCCCGCGCTCGTCACGGCCGCCGCCGAGACGCCGATCCCCGGCGTCGACGCCGTCTCGTTCCTGGTGATCGTCGGCGTCGCGGCGCTCGCGGCGATCCTGGACCTGCGGATCATGCTGCCGGTCGTGGTGATCGAGATCCTGCTCGGGATCCTCGTGGGCCCGCAGCTGCTCGATCTGGCCGAGGTGGACGCGTTCAGCGAGTTCATCTCAGAGCTCGGGCTGGGGATGCTCTTCTTCTTCGCCGGCTACGAGATCGAGTTCAAGCGCATCAAGGGCGTCCCGCTGCGGCTCGCGCTGCTCGGGTGGATCTTCTCGCTGGCGCTCGCCTACGGCATCGGCGGGCTGCTGGCGCTGGCCGGGGTCGTGCTCTCGCTGGTGTTCACGGGCTCGGCGATGGCCAGCACCGCGATCGGCACGCTGATCCCGATCCTCCGCGACGCGGGGGAGATGCGCTCGCGCTTCGGCACCTTCCTGCTCGCCGCCGGCGCCGTCGGCGAGTTCGGGCCGATCCTGCTGATCACGCTCGTGCTCTCGACTCGCAACCCGCTGAGCTCCGCGGCGCTGCTGGTCGCCTTCGTGATGCTCTCGGTGCTCGCCGCGGTCTTCGCGGTCCGGTCGGTCGACCGGCGCTGGCACCTCTACGAGCAGACGATGGAGACCAGCGGCCAGCTCGCGGTGCGGCTCTCGGTCGTGCTCGTCTTCCTGCTGGCGGCGCTCGCCACCGACCTGGGGCTCGACCTGCTGCTGGGCGGCTTCGCGGCCGGGATCATCACCCGCGCCGCGCTCCGCGGCCGCGAGGCGGAGCAGTTCGAGTCGAAGCTCGTCGCAGTCGGCTTCGGCTTCTTCATCCCGTTCTTCTTCGTGGTCAGCGGCATCGAGTTCGACCTCGACGCGTTGACCTCGAGCGTCTCTGGCCTGCTCAAGCTGCCGCTGTTCCTGGTGCTCTTCCTGGTCGTGCGGGGGATCCCGGTGCTGCTGCTCTACCGCGCCGAGCTGGGGCTGCGCGACCGGGCGGCGCTCGGCTTCCTCGCCTCGACCCAGCTGCCGCTCGTGGTCGCGATCACCACCATCGCCGTCGAGGAGGGGCACATGCGCAGCTCGACCTCGGCCGGCCTGGTCGGGGCGGCGATCCTCTCGACCGCGATCTTCCCGCTCGTCGGCTTGCGGATCCGGCGCGGCGGCGCAGGATCCGCTGCAGAGCCCGAGCCTGCAGTTCGCTAGCCTCAGCGCGCGTCATGCCGGTCTCGCTGCACCGCATGCGCCCGGCGCTTGCCGCCGGGCTGCTGATCGCCGCCGTCGCGGGCGCCGCCCCCGCCACCGCGGGGGCCGCCGCCGTGAGCCGGCCGTCGTGGGTCTCGGGCACCCAGGTGACCGAGTACTTCCCGGTCCCCGAGGCGTGGTTCACCGGCGTTCGCGTGGCCACGCCCGGCCTCGAGCGGCCCAGCCGGGTCGACTGGCTGTACTCCGCCACCGGTGTCTCGATGGAGGGCGACGGGATCGGCGAGGACGGCAAGCGCTACCACATCGAGGGCCTCGGCTCGAGCGGCTGGATCACCCGCCGCGGGCGCAAGGCGAGCTTCGGGGTCGGCGGCAGCCGGGCCCCCTACTGGCGCGGCGAGGGCTTCTGGCGCGACCGCCGCGGCACCGTCACCTTCCCGCTGGAGGCGGGCGGGTGGTCGGCGGGGGAGGGCAAGACCTACAAGCCGACGAGCGGCATCACCTTCGCCGAGGGGCCCTCGCGGCCGCTGCGCTACGGGCGCAGCGTCGCCGTGGACCCGGGCCTGATCCCGCTCGGGAGCATCGTCAACGTCCCCGCCTACAAGCCGGTCAACGGCGACGGCTGGTTCCGTGCCGACGACACCGGCGGGGCGATCGACGGGCGCCACCTCGACGTCTTCCGCCGCCCGCCCGAGAGCGCGGACGATCCCGGGTCCTCGCTGAGCGACCAGCGCGTCTACGTGGTGCCGGCCGAGGACATCGCCTCCTACCTGCGCCGTCAGACGCTGCGGCCGGGGCGCTTGCCGAAGGTGCCCGAGCGGATCCTCACCCCGGGCCGTCTCGGCCGCGCCCCCTGAATCACTTGACGAGCTCGAGGCTGCTGCTCGTGTAGCCCAGCAGCTCAGAGACGGTCACGAAGGTGTAGCCGCGGCCGCGCAGGCCGTTGATGATCGCCGGGGCGGCGGCGACGGTCTGCGTGCGGTTGCCGCCGCCGTCGTGGGAGAGGATGATCCCGCCGGGCCCGGTGCCCCCGAGCACGCGCGAGACGATCGCCCCGGTGCCCGGCGTCTGCCAGTCCAGCGGGTCCACGCTCCAGAGCACGGAGGTCATCCCCAGCGCGCGCCCGCGCGAGACGAGATTGGCGCTGGTGGAGCCGTACGGCGGGCGGAACACGCACGGGTTCGAGCCGGTGATCGCCCGGATCGCCGCGTTCGTGCGGGCGAGCTGAGACGTCGCGGCCGGGCCGCCGCCGCCGAGGTTCGCATGGCTCCAGCTGTGGTTGGCCGGCTCGTGGCCCTCGGCGACCATCCGCCGCACCAGCCCAGCGCCGTTGGTGACCTGCTGGCCGATCATGAAGAAGGTGGCAGGCACCTTGAGCGACTTGAGCGTGTTCAGCAGCCCGGTCGTGTATGGCGAAGGCCCGTCGTCGTAGGTGAGGGCGATCCGCTTGCCGCGCGGGCCCTGGCGGACCTGGGCCGCGCCCGTCGCCTTGCAGCCGCCGCCCGCGACGACCCGCCACACGCGGCCGGCGTAGTCGCCTTCGCCGCGCGGCGCGCGGCTGGCGCACGGGCGCCCGGCCGGCGCCTCCTCGGGCTCTTGCAGGCGGCTCGGGCTCACGCCGCCGTCGCTCGGCCCTTCGCCGGTGCCGGACGGGGTCTCACCCCCGCTGCCCTCGTCCTCCCCGCCGGGGCAGCTCGCCGGCGTGGCCGCCACCGACCAGCGCAGCACGCCGGGGGCGAGCCCGACGCGCTCGGGCCGGACGCGCAGGGTCAGCGAGCCGGGGCCGGTCTGGCTGATCGACGCCCGCACCGCCTCCTCGCCCAGCCGCAACCGCCACGCGCCGTCGGCGCGCTCGAGGCACGGGCGCTGCTCGCGCTCGGACTGCACGAAGGCGACGCACAGCCGGCCGCGGCCCGCCGTGAGCCGGCGCGGCTGCAGGCGCTTGCGGAAGCGCACGGCGAGCGTGAGGTCGCGATCGGTCTGCCCGAGCGCCACCGAGCGCAACGAGAGCGGCGTGCCGTCGGCGGCGAGGCGGTGGACGCCGCCGCCCTTGCTGTCGGCGGACGCGGCGGCGGGCAGGCAGAGGGCGGCCGCCGCGGCGAGCACGAGCGCGGCGGCGAGCAGGCGATGGACGGCACGCATGGGCGGCATCATCGCCGCTGGACCGGATGGCGCGCCGGCGGTCTCTCTCGACGGCTCCAGGGACCGGCGAACCCCGCATCGAGGGAGGGTCGGGCGGGGTGAGCGGGCGCGTGAAGCGCGGCGGTCAAAACGTCGAGATTGGGGAGTGCGAGCGACGCCGGCTCGACGTCTTGCTCGCTATTGGACAAAACGTCGAGATCGAGGCCCGGCCGCTGCCGATCTCGACGTTTTGATCGCTCTCGCCGCCGGACTCACCGCAAACGGCCCGGGTCTCCCTCGATGCAGGTGTTCGAGCCCTCACGACGTCGTGCCACCCTCCCGCAACACCGCCCGGCGCACCTTCCCACTGGCCGTCTTCGGCAACTCGCCGGCGAAATCCACCACGCGCGGGTACTTGTACGGCGCCGTCGCCGCCCGCACGTGGTCCTGCAGCTCGCGCGCCAGCGCATCGGAACCCTCGTGGCCCGCGCGGAGCACCACGACGGCGCGCACCACGGCGCCGCGCAACGGATCCGGCGCGGCCACGACCGCCGCCTCGGCCACCGCCGGGTGGGTGGCGAGCGCGGACTCGACCTCGAACGGCCCGATGCGGTAGCCGGCGGAGACGATGACGTCGTCCGCGCGGCCCTCGAAGTACAGGTAGCCATCCTCGTCGCGGCGGACGCGGTCGCCAGTGTGCCACGGCCCCGCCGGGGCCGGCTCGCCGAGGTAGCCGGCGAAGAACGTCGGGTCGCTGGCCGGGTCGAGCACGAGCTCGCCGTCGACGACGTCCAGCCGCACGCCCGGCAGCGGGCGGCCCATCGAGCCCGGGCGCGGCGGCGCGCCCGGCGGTTGGCCTGTCAGCTGCCCCGTCTCGGTCTGGCCGTAGCCGTCGCGGATCCACAGCCCGGTCGCCTCATGCCAGGCGCGCAGGACCTCGGGGTCGAGCGCCTCGCCGGCGGCCACGAGGCCGCGCAGCCCGTCGAGCGGGCGCAGCTCGCCGGCCGCGGCGAGTAGGCGGTACTCGGTCGGGGCCATGCACAGCACCGCCGGGCGCTCCGCGGCGAGCGTCGCGAGCCGCGCGGCCGGATCGAAGCGGCCGTCGTGCAACACCGCCGCGGCTCCGGCCAGCCACGGCGCCACGAAGACGTTGCGGGCCGACTTCGACCAGCCGGTGCCGGCGGTGCACCAGACCAGGTCGCCCGGCCGCGCGTCCAGCCAGTGGCTCGCCTGCAGCCGCTGGCCGGCGAGGTAGCGCTGCGCGTGCACGACCGCCTTGGGCGGGCCGGCCGTGCCCGAGGTGAACATCAGCAGGCACGGATCGCTCGCGCTGACCCCGACCGCCGGCACGGGCTCGGCGGCCGTCAGCGCTGGCGAGGGCACGAGCAGCACGTCGCACGAGGGACTTGCAGCGCCGAGCTCGGCGGCGTTGCGCTCGTCGCAGATCACGAGCCGCGGAC